>CBDFIA010000002.1:0-3324687 GCA_965247935.1 Tepidiformaceae bacterium | reverse complement strand
CGTCAGAAGTGCCTCCGGCTGGCCAAACACGTAGTCCGCATCGCCTTCGCTGTAGGCCGTGAACTGGCCGTGGTGATTAGGTCCCTCGAGGCGATCGACGTCGTGAATCACGAAGTGCCGCGGATCGCGGTCGCTGTGCCGATACGCAGTGCAGGCAGCCTCATCGAAGCCCCGGCTCGAGGGCTCGACGGACGCGGGGTCGACTCCGGAGATCTCCTGGCAGGCGTGCGCGCTCGTGATGATGCGCAGAATCCCGGGCGTTTCGAGGAACGCCCGCAGCTTCGTGACCGCCCGGAGGCTATCGGAGGGCTTCGCCTCCGCTGCTTCTCTTGGCTTATCGGGCATCCTTCTCCTCCTTAGCTGACCGTGATCTCGACGATGCCGTCGGCGTGCCACACGAGGTCGAGGTTGCCCCCGCCGCCCGTGATGTCGGCGTCGCTCGCCTGATAGCCGATGAGCGGGCGCGTGGCGTTGGTGACGGGCGTCACGTCCACGACGTGCGCGTTGCGGAAGGTGAAGGTGGCGGCAGTCCACTGCACGTCGGCCGCATCGAGCTTTAATTTATTCGTGCCGCCCGTGTACGTGACGGTCTTCGAGGCGAGCGTTTTACGCACGTAGCCCCCGCCTGAGACCTCGTTCGAGAGGTCGTCGAGGTAGTCGTCCGCGTCCTGGTCCGGCACCTCCGAAACCGTCGTGAGGACGACGTCGATCTGGTCGGTGTCGTAGTCGATCTCCTTGTTCCAGAGCGACGTGAACGCCTTCCCGTAGAGCTTCCCGGTCATCACCATCGATCAATTCCTCCGTTGTGCCTTACGTGGGGCCGTCTGGCGGGCTGCCCGCCGGGGCTCGGGGATGAGTCCGTTGTCGGCGAGATCGGAGGCGAGGAGCTCGTACCCCTGCTTCTCGAAGGCCTCGCGGTCAATCACGAGCACGGAGCAACTACGCCCCGTGCTCGGCTCGATCATCGTGACTCGGTCGAGCATCGGCATCGACTAGAATCCCGTGATCGTGGCAAACGCGCCCGGGAGCTTGACCGCGAATGCGGCCCGCATGACCGCAAGCAGCGAGATCCGGCGCTTGGTGAAATCGTCGTTGTTGAGGCCGCTCGTGACGGTCACGCCTTCACGCAGCCACATCTGGGCTCCGCGCCGGAAGGCGCCAGCGAGGGGCGTCCCGTCAGTGAAGACGGTCGAGTCGATCGCCGGCACGCCGAAGATCTGCTTCGCTCCGGCGACGCCAGCTGGCCCCAGCAGATAGTTGTTGTTGGAGTCCTTCTGGAGGCGGAGGTCCTGCCAGTCGTTCGGGTGCATCCCGATGCCGTCCGGTTCGCCCAGCACGCCGCCCGCGACGCGAATGAGAGTAAATGCCTTGTGGATGGCGTCCGGACGCGTGTCCCCGCCCAGCGCTTGCGTGCCGATGCCCGAGGCGTTGTAGATACCGGTGAGGTTCTCGCCGGCGCCGTCACCGGTCGCGAGCTGCGTGTCCAAGCGGTCGAGCACGCCAGCGACAAGGTCGTTCTCCACAATGGTGCGGAGCTGACCCTCATCCGCCATCGCTCGGCGCGTGATAGGCACGAAGACCGGAATCTCGACGACACCCGTGGTCGCCGGGGTGAAGGTGACGGTCGCCTCAGGCGCGGCCGCATCCTCTGCGGTCTCCGCGGCCTGGGTCGCCACGGCCGTCTGCTTGACGTACTCGACGGTGTCCGAATCCGTGGTGCCAGGCGCGACCAGATCGGCGAGCGTTGGGGTCTTCCGCGCCAGAGGCACGAAGCCGGGCATGATGTCGTTCTGGATGAAGGCTCCGCCGCTCGTGGCGCCGCCGCCCGTGACGGTGGCCGCCTGCATACCCTGACCCGACATCAGTGCGGCTTCGATGGCATCTCGATCGAGGATCGTGACAGGCCGCGCGAGGCCCTGCTGCATCGCCTGGAAGGCTGCATCCGAATCGAAGACCCCTTGCTCGGCGAGGGCCTTGTACTCGGGCGACTCCACTAGGCGGCGGCCAGCGGTCATCGGTGGACCGACGCCCTCCGCCGAGCCCGCAAAGGGGCGAGGCTGGGGCGAGGGTTGGCTGGGGGTAGTACCACCCTCGCCCCAGCTGGAAATCGCCGTGAGCCGGTGCCGCATCTCGCCGACCTCGTCCGCAAGGACGCTGTGCTCCATGTAGGCCTCGTCGACCTTTGCAAAGGCGTCCGTATCGGTGAGCGGGTTCACCCCGCTTTCGATCATCTCAGCCTTCATCTTCTCGGCGGCGGCGAACTTCACCGCTGCCTGCGCCTCGACCTTCTCGATCTCCTCGCGAAGGTTCTCGGCGTTCAGGGCTTTAGACATGGGTCGGTTCCTCCTGCCGGTTTGTGGTGAGCGCGATGTCCCAGAGCCGCGCGACCCGCTCGGGGTCGGGAGGCTCATCGGTTGCTGGTTCTGTCTCGGTGGATGCGGAGAGCGGGTGCGTATAGGTCGCACTCGCTGATGCCGCCATCGAACGTGGCGTCGGGGGCGTCTGCGCCATCCGCGTGAGCGTCTCTTCGAAGGTAGCGACGCCGTCAGCCATTCCCAGGCGCACCGACTCCGCAGCGGGCACGAGTGCGCCTTCACCGAAGCCGGAGCGGACCGTCTCTTCAGGCAGGCCCCGACCACGAGCCACGGACCCCACGAACATGCCGTAGAAGACCTCGGCTCGCTCTTCGATCGCGGCGCGGGCTTCCTCAGAAAGTGGCTCAAACGGGGTCCCCTCGGACTTCCGCGAACCCTTCGAGATAACCGTGTGCCGGACGCCCTCCTTGGCGTCCGCCTCGGAGCGCTCCTCGTGGACCATGACCACGCCGATTGCACCGATTTCAGCGCTCGGGGTGACCAGGAACTCGTCGGCCTGCGAACCAATCCAGTACGCGGCGCTCGCCGCAAGCGTGTTCGCGACTGCCCAGATGGGCTTCGAGCCTCGAGCCGCATGAATCTCGCGAGCGAGCTCTTCGACGCCGTTCACGGACCCGCCAGGGCTATCAATGTCGATCAGGATCGACTCGACGGCATCGTCGTTGAGCGCCTGGCGCAGACCGTGGGAGAACCCCTGGATCGACGTGCCGCCGCTCGCCTCCTCGAAGAGGTTCGCGCGATGTGAGATCACGCCGTAGAGCGGGAGGACCTGGATCGCGCGATGGCGCGTGGCTTGTCGCGCAGCCGGGCCCGGCCCGGTGCGCGCCTGCATCTCTTC
Organism: Tepidiformaceae bacterium; assembly: GCA_965247935.1. Lineage (GTDB taxonomy): Bacteria > Chloroflexota > Dehalococcoidia > Tepidiformales > Tepidiformaceae > CAUYXJ01. The sequence continues at coordinate 3,321,474 of CBDFIA010000002.1, read as the reverse complement.
AGCCGTGAAGGCGCCACCGGCCGCGCGCAGCGCGATGAGCTCGACGATGGCGTCGAGCTTCTCCGGCAGGATCGCCCAAGGCTCGTGCGCGAGCAGGCGAGAGATCCGAGGAAGGTGGTTCTCGCGGACGACGCCACTCCCGCTCCCGTTGGGCCTGGAAGCGAGGCCGTCGTTGGCCCCAGTGACAGGGCCGTTTCGGACTAGGTCCGCAGAACGAGACTACAACCGCGGAGGCTAGGTAGTCAAGGGCTTAGGCTCATACTCATTTTTCGGGCGATAGGAGACCTCGCACCGGCACTTTGAGCAGACGACCCGAATCGCTCCGCGCGACTCAGCGAGGAAGCGCCGGCACTGCGGGCAGCGGATCTCAGCCAAGGGCTCAGCCTCCCCCGTCGGCCTTGACACCGATCGGCTCCATATTCAGCGGGCGCGCAACGGTCTTGGACTCGGGCGTTCCGAGCGGCGGGAGGTTCTCGGTCGCTCGGGCCTCGTCGATCGATATGAAAGGACCACCCACTGACTTGAAGAGCGCGTTATAGCGCGCCGTCGTGTTCCCGCGGAGGACTTCGTTCAGGTCGAACTCGACATACTGCCCCCGAAGGACCGGCTCGGGCCGAATCAGCTGAGCCTTAAACGCCTTCTCCATGGCACGCAGCCAGGGGCCATCGGTGTCGCTGTACTCCATGATGTGCTGCTCCTCGATGTTCGAGAAGGTCGCGCGATCCAGGATGCCGATCGAGGGCGGCGGCATGTTGAACGCGGCCGCCACTTCCTCACGCGTGAGCTTGCGCGCGTTCACGATCTCGGAGTCGATGAGCGTGTGGCTCATATCCTGCCACTTCGCTCCGGCCTCCATCAGCAGGATCTTGAAGGCGTTGTCGACGCCACCGTAGGTCGAGTCGATCTCCGCTCGCATTCGCTGGGCGGTCTCGGGCTTGAGCTGCCCCTCGACCGACACGGCGCCCGTAGGGCGGACACCGTTTTCGTAGCTGGCAATCTGCGTGCGCTGCGCCGCGTCCTCGACCATCAGGGTCCGGGCGAGCGGCTCGAGCGGCGAGGGAGAGACGATCCCCGCGCCCGGCGCGTAGCGGCGGAAGTGCACGACCTCGCTCGGCAGGTATGGGATCGGACCGGAGGCGCTGTTGAAGACGTACCAGTCGACACGGCGGTTCTTGCCGGGCTGCACGCGCCAGAACGCCCACGAACTGGGGATCAGCTCGGTGGGTGGCATCCCCGGCCGCGGCCGGACCTTCACGGCGATCGCGTTCCCGTGAATCGCGAGGTTAGCGAGGATCTCGGAGGTCAGCAGGAAGCTATCGCCGCCTTCGTAGGGCGCCTCGATCAGGTCGGGGAGCCGGCCGGTGCGGAGGCGCTCACGCTCACCCGGCTGGTCGCCGTCGATGTAGACCTTGAGCGGCAGCCGCGCGACGCCGAAGGCCAGGCGGTTCACGGCCGCCCAAACCCAGATCTGCGAGCGGTAGATCTGCTCGTAGTTCGCGGACTTGTTCCCGACAAGCGGGATGGAGCCCGCGCCCGCGCCATTCGAGAGGGACCCCTGGGCGTTGCTCAGGTTGATATTGTCGAGCGTGACCGAGGCTTCGAAGCCCCGCCTCATCGTCTGCAGCAGCGTCACGATTCAGTCCTCCATCCTTGCGCCAGGAGCACGAGCCCGAGGCCCGGCACGATGAGGGCGAGGGGCTCGTAGATGAGCCAGAGTCCACCCGATACCATCACCATGCCTCCGATCTCCGCGAAGACGACGCGCGCTCCGCGTAAAGCGCCTAAGCGCTTTGACAATAGCACGGCGAGTCGACGCCTCCGCTCAGCCATAGAACTGCGGTTCCGCCTCGCCTTCTGACCCCGCCATCGCTTCCGAAATCGCCATCACGCCCGCGACGATCCCGTCGATCCGGTCGCCGCTCTTCTCCTTGTTGGGCTTGAGGTTCTCCTCGGAGTCGCTCTTCACCACGACGTTCGAAGCCTGCCAGCGGAGGACGGGGTTCGCGCCATGGCGGAGCCCTTTCGAGAGCACCAGGCGCTGGAGCTCCTTGGTGGGTGGGCTCAGGCGCAGCATGTTCTGAGGGACCTTCACCATCGTGAACCCGTCGTTCTCGAGCTGACCCACCAGCTGCGTGGCGTTGTAGGGGTCGTAACCGATCGACTCGATCTGAAACCGTTCGCCGAGCTCGCCGACGCGCTTTCGGATGACGTCGTAGTCGATGACCGGGCCATCAGTCGGCTCTACGAATGGTCGCTCAGCCTTCTCTCCCGCGTATCGGCGCTCCGCCCACACGTTGTAGGGGACGCGGTCCTCGCGCGACCGCCTCAGCAGCGTCTCGGCCGGAACCCAGTGCCACAGGAATAGGTCGCCGCCGTCGCCGTCCTCGTCGGGAAACCACAGCGCGAAAGCCGTGAGGTCGATCGTCGACGAGAGGTCCAGCCCGCCGAAGCACGGCCGACCTTCGAGCGATTGCAGCTTGGCCTGCTTCCCTTGGTCGTCCCAGGTGTCGAGCCGCAACCACCGGCTGACGCCCTTCACCCAGAGCCCGCAGTGCATCCGCAGGTAGCCGGGCTTCTCTGCCGGCACGTTCTGAGCCTTGCGGCAGTCCGCCCTCATGGTGTCGAGGAACTTCGTCACGCCTAGGTTGGGGTTCGCCTTGGGCCAAGCAGCTTCGTCATCCCACTCGGACTCATCGTCGATCCGCGCGATGTAGACGAACCAATCGTCATCGTCGTAGACGCGCTCCAGCACCTTTATGCCGTAGTCGGCCTGCTCGCCACACACCGACTCCTCGTCCTCGCCGGCCGTGGTGATGATCCAGATGAGCGGCTGTGCCCGAGATCCGGTAGCGGTCGTGAGCTTCGTCCAAAAGAGCCGGTCCTTCCACGCGTGGAGCTCGTCAAACAGCCCCATGTGCATATTCAGCCCGTCGCTCGTGTCCTTGTCGGAACCGAGGGGCTCGAACTTCGATGCCGTCCCGAGGTTGTGCATGTTGGCGGCCTGGACGGTGATGAACTGCTTGAAGCGCGGCTCCTTCCCCACCATGTAGCGGGCCTCGTCCCAGGTCCGGCGCGCCTGCTCGCGCTTCGTCGCGACCGCGTAGACCTCGGCGCCCAGCTCACCATCGAAGAACGCCGCCAGCAGCCCGATGCCGGCGGCCTCTGTGGTCTTGCCGTTCTTCCGTGCGACCTCGTTGTAGGCGTAGCGGAAGCGGCGAGTGCCGTCCTCGCGCTTCCACCCGAACACCGAGCCAATCCGGAACGCCTGCCAGGGCTGCAACTCGATGCGCTGGCCGCCCCACTGACCCTTGCTCTGCCGAAGGAGCGCGAAGAACGCGACCGCTTGCCCGGCAGCGTGGCGATCGAACCATAGCCCTCGCTCGTGCCCGTCCCCCAGGTCACGCAGGTGCCGCTCGCACGCGAGGATGACGAGCCGACCCGCCACCACCTCGCCCTCAACCACCGAGCGCGCGTACGCGGTGACCTGGTCGTCAACCTCGGGTGGCTCGACCGTCGCCCGGTCGGCCAATGCGGTCACGCGCTCTGGCCCTGGAGGAATTCGTCGAAGGCGTCGGCCTCGCGCGCGGGCTCAACTGCACTCACGCGCACCCGCGCGCTTGGCGTCAGGCCGAACTCCCGCGAGAGCTTGAGGATCTGCTCGCGCAGCTTGTGCGCGCGGATCATCCAGGGCGCTTCCATCACGTAGCCCTTCTCGGTCGTGATCGTCGTGCCCTGAGTCTTCGCCATCTCCTTGGCCTCGAGGTACTCAGCCCAGGCGTCACACAAGACGGCGAACGCGATGCGATCCGACTCCGAGATCACGCCCATTGCCTCGAGGTCCTTACCAAGGCTCCGCCACAACGCCCGCGCCTCCTCCGTCATGTGCGGCAGAACCCGCGACAGCTTCGCCACCGTCTTGGGCTCGCGCAGATTCCGCCGGCTCGGCTGATCCGTCCCCCGGAGTTTCTTGATCGCAGTCGGCACGGGCGGCCGCCCGCCGCCCTCACCAGCCAACTCGACACCCCCTTCGAAGTTTCGCACGCGCACAACGAGAGGGGGCGTGGGTACCGAGGGCGGCCTCGGTCGTAGAGATTTCGACCTCCCCTCCCCCGGGCAGGCGGGGATGGGCGTGTGGCGTTCGGAGCGCAGCGTTACGCACGAGCAGCCGCCTCCCGCGCGGTCTTCGTGTCGTGGCAGTCGACGCAGAGCGTCTGCAGGTTCGCATCCGTGTTCGCTCCTCCCCGGGAGACAGGGGTGATGTGGTCCACGTGAAGCAGGTGAGGGGAGGAGGCCCCCCCACAGCCCCGACAGCGATGACCGTCCCTGGTCAGGATCGCCTGGCGGGTACGAGAGGCCGCCCAGCCGCTGCCCCCACGGCCGGCCTTGCGGGTTCGCTCGCGCGTGAGCTGGTGGCGGCGGCAGCGTGAGCCGCGAGAGATGAGGGCGCGGCAGTCGATGCAGCGGTTCAGCTGTCGGAGTCCTCCGGGGGCATCGACGGCGAGGTCAGCCATCACGCTGCCTCCGTCCAAACTCCGCCAGGAGAAGGGCGTCAGCCCTCCCCTCGATGTCCTTCTTCGTGACCTCACCCCGCTTCGTCTGCAGCTGCCCATAGGCGCCAGGGAAGAGCCGCAAGGCCAGGTCTAGGCTCGCGTCCTTGCCCGCACCTTTTGGGATCTCGAGGCGGCGCTTCCAGATGTGGGGTCGCACACCCATCCAGGGCGTCTTCCCCGCCGTCAGGAACGCCACCCAGAGGCCGTAGCCAAATCCCGTGCTGAAGACAGCAGGGGCGCTCATGCCCGGCATCGACTGCTGCGTCTCGATGCAGACGAACACGCCGTTGCTCGATCGTGCCCAACCTTCCCCCAGAGCCGTCCACATGGCCCGCAGATCGTAGCTGCGCTTCTCGCTGTTGGGCTTCACCTTGAGCGTGGGCGTGTTCATGAAGTGAACATCGCCAGAGGGGCAGATGACCGCGAGGGCGCCGTCCAAGCCTGGGTCGATGCCGAGATAGAGAGGGGTCATGGTCTCGGGTCGTCCCTTCGCCGCTTGCTCTTTGTATTTCCAGTTCGCCTTGTACTCTCCCGATGTGAAGAACTCCCGCTCCTTCTTGCACTCAGTACAGACTCCCTTCGCGGTCGGCCCGTTCGGCTCCTCAATGCGCCAACGGTGTGAGTGGGCGAGCTGAGAGGCGGTGGTCATAGCGGCAGGACCTCGTAGGGCCGGTGACGAATGACGAAGCGACGCGCGTCCTCTGCCTCGCCTCCCCCTAGGAGCGCAACGATGGCGTCAACCGCGGCCTCGAGCGCCGTTGCGTCACGAACATGGAGGCAATCACCAGCACAGTCCGTGCAGTCGACTCCCTCGCATGAGCCGCAGGTACAGCAGGCGCAACAATGCGTATCGACGTCGAGCGTGACCTCTTTCGTGACCGTCACGATGTGGCTCTGCTGTTCGTGCCTCATGGCTTCACCGTCTGGCTGCCGTGCTCGCCACGCTTCATCGCCTCCCTCACGGAGGCGTGCTGGGGTGCCTCGCGATACGCCTTGCCGGTTGCGTCGGTCCAGCAGTTCGAGCAGATGAGCAACCGCTCCTCACCCACTAGATAGGCGTAGATGCCGGGGCGCTCTTGGCAGCGCTGGCAATTGCCCGTGGTCTTCTTCCGAACGGGTGGCAGCTTGGCGAGCTTGCGCCAGTGCGCCTCGCAGATGGGGAGCTCGCCGGTCTCGGTCACGTAGGTCGTGATAGCGGGCTCGCGGCACGTCTTCACCTTCTGGCAGGTTCTGGGAGTGCTCACGCGGGTGCCTCATCGAACATCGACACCGCGTCCGTCAGGCGGATCGCCGCGTTCTCGCAGTACTCCTCGCTGATCTCGATGCCGATGGCTTTGCGCCCCAGGTCCTTCGCTGCCCGAAGCGTTGTGCCCGGAATGCGGGTGCTCAGCGTCTCCAGGTCGACCATGAAGTGCTGCTCACTCACGCCGCCACCTCCCGCGTTCGGCCCCAGGCGCGTCCCAGCTCACGAGCCGCATCGATCGCGCGGTTGTACAACACCGTCTCCCAGGCGCACTCAAGGCAGGCGATCGATTCGTGGTCCTCGCTCGGGCTCTCCTCGCAGATGGGACAGAAGAACGGCCCCTCGCCTTGCCGGAGGAATATCGTCATCTCAATGTGGAATCGGTATCGCTGATCAAGGGCACACCACTTGGCTACACCCCGCCACTCCTCCCAGTCATCAGCGATCGGCGGCAAGTACGACCAGTCCTCGAGAGCGGCATGCCCAGCGCTTAATGCTTGACCGAGTCGCTCCCCCTCTCGCTCGTGATACTGCAACTGGGCCTGGCGTTCGTGATCAGACACGAAGATCCTCCTCGTCAGCTCCGCCATCCAACCGCAACTCCACCGGTGGGGACGCCCCATAGGGGCGCCCCCCCTCCCCCGGTCGAGTGGCTGCGGGGTTGGACTTATTCGCCGGTTGAATTGACTTATTCGCCGGTCGAGTTAGGACGTAGGTCGTTGCGTTGGTCGATCCCTCTCGAAATGCCGCCCCTCGGGCCACCAGTTGGGTTGTCGCAGCTGCGATCGCTGTGCGCTTCAGGCCGGTGATCTCGCGCAGTTGAGCGGGTCTCAAGGGTCCCTCCTCGAGCGCCGCCAGAACCCTTCGCTCGGTCTCGGAATATGTCGATATGTTGTGGCGATCGGGGCTGAAGGGCTCGACGATCGTCGTCTCGCCGTTGCCCCCGACCGACCACATGGAGGTCTCGGGGACGACTCCCGGGCGATTCTTCCCGCGCTGCAGCTGGACGCGCCCGACCGTGTTGGCGTCGAACTCCGTGCGCTTCACGACGCGCCACTGGACGTCGGCTTTCGCCCTCTTGGCGCCCGCTCCGCGGCTATAGTTCGTGTTGGCCTGGTCTTTGGTGTCGTGGTCGAGCAGCAGCACGGCCGCACCGCTCTGCGCAATCGAGACCGGTAGCGCATCCATCCACTGCGTTACCTCGGCGTTGCTGTTCTCATCCAGGCCCGCTTTCACGAGCATATCCGCGAGCGCATCGAAGACCACGAGTTCGGGTTGGAAGCTCGCGACCGCCTCAATCACCTTGGATGAGTCGCTGAAGGCGATGCCGGGGAACGCGTAGTAGTGAAGGACATGATCGACCTTCTTTCCGACTGCTCCCATGGCGGCAAACCGGCCGCCCACGAGGACCGGCCCACTCTCCTCATCAATGAACATCACGCGCCGGTTCTGCTCGACGAGGTCGAGCATCCAACCGAGTGCCAGGAAGGTCTTGCCGCAGCCGGGTTCGCCGTGCAGCAGCGTCACGCACCCCTTCAGGAGCACGCCCTCAATCAACCACTCGGGCACGGGGACACCTCCGTCGATGTGCGCCGCGATGAGCGTCAGCCCCGCCAACCCCTCGGCGTGGGGGCTCTCGTCATTGCCCGCCACGACCGCGGCCGTCGCGCCAGCAGCGAAGTGGTACGCCTCCCGCACCTTCCGCTCAGCCTCATGTGGAGGCAGGGGCGGCCGGCATTTCGCTGCCGCCTCTTGGATTAGTTCTAGGGCCGCGTCGAAGGGGATGTCGGCGTAGCGGAAGCGGCTGGCGAGCCGGTAGAGCGCCCACTTGCGCCCCGGCTCGTCGACGCCCTGGAGAATCTCGGCAGTCGTCTCGAGCCGCTCGCCCTCGTTGGGAACGCTGGCGTCTCGCCGCCCCACTATCTCCGTGAGCGCTGGTGGGGGCAGCTGCGGCTCCTGGTCCTCCGGTGAGTGGTCCGCCTCCCAGTGGTAGGGTTCGCCGCTGATGTGCAGCGAGGGCGGCAGCACGATGAGCTTGGGGATATCGATGCCCTGCCCGATGCTGCTCGTCGTTGCGCCGTCTCCCCGTCCGAGCTCCCGAGGGCGCTTGAAGACCAGGTGGTAGCCACCCCCGCCCGTGAGGTTCGTGACGGTGTTGATCCAGCGGTCGCGGTCTGCACGACCCCTCACGAGGTCCGTGTAACTGTCGTCCCCGCCGTTGCGCGGGTCGATGTCCACCACGAGCAGGCCGGCGTCCTCGCAGTTCAGCCCGATGTTGGCCTCGGGCCACTGGCTCCACCACTTGCGGATCTGGTCCTCGTTGGTGGTCGCGTCGTGTCGGCCCCGCTGCGTCCGCGGGTGCTTTCCGATGGACTCGCATCCCCGCTTGTTGCAGGAGCAGCCGCCCTCCTGCGGCGTGTGCAGTGGGTGGACCGGCCAGGACATCCGGGCGTACTCCAAGGCGGCTTCGAGCATCGTCGTGGAGGTCGCCACTAGCACGAGACATCCTGAGCGTTCATCGATCTCCTGCTTTCCAAAACACCCTCACTGGTGCGCCGGAAGCGCGGGGTCAAGCGGGACAGGCCTCCGCCGCACCAGTGAGAGGGCGAGCGCGAGGCTCGCCGTCGTCTAGTCGTCGTTCCGGTCGCCATCTCGGGGCTCCAGCCGCTCGCGGAGGTTCCCGCGCCTGCTGTCGCCGTTCCTCCCCGGGTCGCGACGCGCCCGATCGAAGCTCATGTAGTCGACGGGCTTCGGGGTGTCGCCCTTCTTTCCGTCCGGCATGTCCGGGTAGTCGATACGGACGCGCAGGCGCTTGCCCAACCAGTCGTCCGTGTTGACGCTCACGGCCTCGTCCATATCGGTCCCGAGGGCTGCCAGGAGCTTGAACAGTCGCGAGCGTGAGCCGATGAAGCCCTCGTTCAGGTACTTGTCGTTGAGCCGGATGAAGTCGACCGTGTCCTCACCCTCGAACTCACCCGACAGCACCTTCAGCTTCACGGGCAGCGACGTGCCGTACTCGCCAGTGAACTCGTCCTTGACCTCGTCGATCTCCACCTCGTAAACGTCGGGCGGGAGGGTCGGGTAGGTGGTCGCGTTTCCTTCAATCTTCATGTCGCGTCCTTTCGCTTCGGTGGTTTGTTGCTGCCCATGCAGCGGGACCAGTAGTCGCACCATTTCTCAGAGCAGAGGTACGAGTCCGGGTTTGGCGGGAACGAACCCGCCTCGATGGAGTCCGCGATGTCCAGCGCCGCCGTCTCCAGCCAGTCCTGCTGTGCCGTGGTCCGTTGGGTCGTGAGCACCTCCTCGTAGCGGCTCTTGCCTGTGTCGATAAGCGTCCAGAAGCCGAAGTCGATCGGGCGGTCCAGCAGGTAGCCGTAGCCCGTTGCTTGTAGGTCCTTGTCTGCGCGGCCCTGCCTCCAGCGCCGCTTGGCTGTCTTGAAGTCCCCGACCACGCCCCGCGTGTCGACGAAGTCCAGGTGCCCCTCGAAGTCCCAGCCGTTCGGTAGCTTCCGGTGGAGCTCCAGTTGGACATCAGCCGGGTCGATCAAGGGCGCGTGCTTTTCGCGGTGCAGAACCGTCAACTTGACGGTGGAGTCGAGCCCCGTGGGGAGGCTCTCGTCCTTCCAGTTGCATTCGTCCCGGCCGCCCTGCCCGTCGATCTCGCTGCGGAACACGTGCTCCGCCACCTCGGCCATGTGCTCCGCGTCCTCGTCTCGCCCGGTCTCGATCTTCTGCTCGAGGTTCCAGCTCGCTGCCCTGTCGACCGCCGTCCCCTTGATCTGCCTCGCCGTCTTGGGCGTCTTCAGCTTCTCGACGTACCGGTAGGCCCACTTGCGCGGGCACGAGATGAACGTCTTGACGCTGCTGGGGGAGAGGTGGTCGACGACGGGCGCCATCAGTCCGCCTTCCCCACGACGTGCCCAGGGTGTTGGGAGGTCATGTGGCGGCGGAGCTGCTTGAAGGTGCGATGGCAGTACTGGCAGAGGCCCGCGTCGGCGCGCTTCTTCGTCTTTGTGAGCTGACCCTTAGTGGCCGCGTGGCTGCGCTTTTCGGCATCGAAGCGGCGTCGTTCTCCGGCCGCGCGCTCGTGGGCTTGGGTCAGTTCCTCCTTGAGTTTGGCCTCCTCACCACTGAAGACCATGGAGTGTCCATTCGGACAGTAGAAGGACTTGCCGTCGTAGCGACGCCGGTTCTCTAGCTCTTCGGTGATTCCGAATATCACGCCGCAGTTGACGCAGTCCGAGACGTACAACTTCACCGTGTAACCACTGGCGATATGCGCGCTCGGCCGGCGGGTCTGTGTTGCTACCATTAGCCGTCCCACCAGTCACGTCCGATGTAGGCGCCGGCTGTGAGGATGCCCGCGAAGGCCGTGAAGAAGATGGCGAGGTCGAGGGCGTCGGTCATGAAACCGGCTCCTCAATCTCCCAGCCGTGGCCATTGAGGTAAGCGCGTGAGAGCACGGCACCATGCGACGTGCCTGCCACGACAGGGGGCCGCGTCCTCGCGAACAGCTCCTCCACGCGCTCGATGTCATCAGGTGTTCCCGGTCGCGTGACCGGCATGAAAAAACGACCATCGAGCGAGACGGCGTGGGCGCCAGTATCGAACTGGTAGGCGTTCGTGAGGGGCATCAGGCCGCCCCAAGGAGGCGCTGCTCGAGCCGGTCGCAGTGCTCGGCAAGCGAAAGCTCGGAGCGACAGGACGCATTCGCTAGGCAGCGGCGACAGCTGTTGAAGTGGTGCGACCACCGAGCTTGTGCGGCCCGCATGTCGCGGTTGATGAGTTCTCGGTCTTGGTCGGTCACGACGATGCCCTGCGCTCTCGACGTCGTGCAGCGTGGGCCCGCTGAACGTTGACCTTCCCGGTAACCGCCTCCAGGTGATCCGGGTTCACACAGCGCTTGTTGCGACAGAGGTGATCGAGCTCAAGGCTTGCCGGAATCACACCGACAAAGTGGTGATACGAGTAGCGGTGTCCGTACCGCTCTCTCCCCCCCTTGAACTGAACATGGAATTTGGCGTAGCCCAGGCCGTTTTGCGAGGCAGTCCAATCCCAGCATTCGGTTTCCGGATTGATCTCGAACTTCTCGGCGAAGCGTTCGAAGGGAGTCCGGCGCCGAGGCTTCGGCTTAGGGGCCCGTCGTCCCGTCGTCATCCCCAGTTCGGCGCGTATCCGATCGACCCGCTGGCGGGAAACACCTAGCTCCGCCGCTAGGCCATTGGCCGCCCCCCACGGAATCACGCTGTCAGGGAACCGCTCTCTCACGGTGTTGCGTCTCGTTTCAGCGGTCTGCATACTTTCCCTAGTCCTTTGTCAAAGTGGGACTGCTGACGGGCCGGGGTGTGCAAGCCCCGGCTTTCGTCTATGCGAATCGGGTGGTCGTCGCGGTCATTCGCCGGCGCCTCCCTGGTTTCGGATCAGAGCCGCGCCGGGTAAGCACGATTCCTGCCTCGATCTGCGCGAGTGTTCGCGCGGGAGCGCGGCCGCCCAATCGGCGCCACGCGTCGACCTGCTTCTTGCCGTACTTCCGGAGCATCGCTTCGTACCCGAGCCGCCCTCGCTCTGAGCGCGTGCGGACCTTGGGGAGCTGGGCTTTTAGGTCGTCGAGGTCGGGCATCAGGCGCTCCTCTGGCGCACGCCGACCGTGGGCTCGAATGCGGGTGGCTCGCCGAAGCCGCCGAGCGTGTAGAGGTGTTCGAGTTCTTTCCGTCGCTCCTTGAGGACGACCTTGCGTTCCGTGAGGTTGCCAAGCGTGTACGCGGTCTCTGTGTCGAGCGCGTTCATCTCCGCAGCGTTCTGCTCCAGGAGCGACTCCATCCCCTCGCGCACGCGCCTGTGCTCCGGGGTCTCCGGGCTACCGTCCGAGGTCATTGAAGACTCCTGCGGGCCCTTCGGACTGTTCCTTGTCTAGCAAAATATCATCCGTAATCCGGGGTCCGGATGCATGAAGAAAGAGGGTTCGCAACCGCCGGGCCAAGAATTCATTTCGCTTCATGCCCAGGGCCTTTGCTTCGCTATCAATGGCATCCCACACGTCGGTGGGCAGCCGAATGCCGATTGCTCTCGAATCTCGCTGTTCCGGCATGTGGGTGATAGTGCACCACTTTGTGCACCCATGTCAACCGGATCTTGCAACATTGTGTGCACAGGGCGGTGTGAATTTCTCGTAAGGTGCGCCAGTGGCTGCGAGACAGGGCTACGGTGATCTCATCCTCGAGCGGATGGAGGCAGCTGGGCTCTCATTTCGCGAGCTCGCTGACCGCCTTGGGCAGGCACCCTCTACGGTGGCTCGGCTCGTCGGAGAGCAAACCATGCCCAGTGTTGCCCAGGTCAATACGCTAGTCCGAGAGCTGCCAATCTCAGCGGAGGAACTACTCAGGGCGATGGGCTATCGCTTCAATCCGCCGGCGGCGGCGCGTCTTCCGAGGAGGCTGATTGATCTGCTCCTTCTGCTACCGCCAGAGCGAATCGAGAGCCTAATCGAGCTACTAGGTCCAATAGCCACCGATGGCGGTCCGGAAGAATGATCGAGCGCCCGACCTCGAAGCCCGCCTCTTCCAGCACTCGCGCTGCCCGGCCTATCTGGTCGGCATCGATCGGGAGTAGCGCGTCAGGCATGGGCGGGCCTCCCTGCGGGCCACCGGAGCGACACCGTACTCCGGGTCCTAGGGGGTCTGTCTATCGTCGCTCTGTAAAATCCGACTCGATCTTCACTCTCCAATGTCGCCACCCCGGGCGCCGGATCCGATTGGGTTCATGCGAGCCCTCCGCCGGCCACGCCCTTCGGCCGGGAGTATAGAACATGCGTTCGCAGAGTAGGGAGTAGCGCGTGACGCGGTCTTTCCTCGCGATCGCGGCGGTCGGCGTGGCGCTGCTGGCTGCCTGTGGCGGAGGCTCGACCCTGAGCGAGGCGGAGTGGGCCGTGGCGATGTGCCGCATCAGTGAGGATATCGATCAGGCAATGGCCGCGGTCGACGACGGGGTTGACCCGAGATCTCTCTCGCTAGAAGAGCGCATCGAGCGCGGGCAACGTCTCTACTTCCCAACCATCGCAGCTTTCCGAGCGGCCGCTGAACAGATGGGCGAGCTCACTCCACCCTCAGGAGCACGCCACTATCACGAAGCGCTGGCTGACGAAATGGAGCAGGTGAGCGACGCCCTCGCGGCTACCTGGAGGTATCTTCAGACGGTGTGTACTTACGGCGACGAGCCCAAGGTAGGTCAGTGGGCGCTGCCGGAGGAGCTCAAGTGACCACCCGACATGTGAAGTGTGGCATGACGCGGGCTTTCCTCGCCGTTGCGGCGGCCGGCGCCGCGCTGCTGGCTGCCTGTGGCGGAGGCTCGACCCTGAGCGAGGCGGAGTGGGCTGCAGCTGTCTGCCGTGTAGCTGAGGAATTAGAAGCGTCAGCGGCAGGCCTTGACGACGGAGTGGACCCAACCTCCCTGTCTTTCGATGAGCGCCTCGCCCGGGCGAAGGCGCGGTGGCCTCAGGTTGCAGCGGTCTTCGAGGAGGCCCGCGCTGGCCTGAACGACGTCTCACCCCCCCGCGGAGCGCGCGGGTATCACGAAGCCTTGGTCAAACAATTAGATGACATCGTGAAGGTCTTCGGGGCCGTGGGAGAGGAGGTTGAGGACGCTCGGACGCACGAACACATCGAGGCGCTCAACGCTCGGATCAACATCGTGGTCGAGCGGACTCAGAGAGAGGAGGAAGAGGCCCTCGCGGACCTAAGCGACGACGCGGCCGCGGCCCTTCGCGGCATCACGAACTGCGGGGCGGTCACGTGACTGGCAAGCCTGAGCCCGTCGCCTTGGCGGGTGCCATGAGACCCTCGGCTGAAGGGAGGGGATGCCCAAGACCTATTGTCTGGTAAAGGTAGAAATGCCTAGAAATTCAGGCTCTAAGGGGCCGAAATGGCCTGAGTTAGACCCGTTCCCTGGCAGTCAGAAGGTAGGGGGTTCGAATCCCCCCAGCTCCACCAGCCTTCATAGGCTCGGGCACTAAGTAGCACCCCACGCCCGACCTCGTTGACAGCCAATTTGACAGCCACTGGCCGTCAGACCGCCCCCAGGGCCCTCTGAATCTTGGCCGCTGCCTCGTCTTGAAGATGGGGAAAGACGTGGCTATAGGTATCCATCGTGACCTTGATCGAGCTGTGGCCAAGAACCTCCTGGACCACCTTCGGTTGGACTCCCTCGGCCAGCATCACGCTGGCGGCACTGTGTCTTAGGCTATGGAACGTGAAACGGTGGGGTTCCAGGCCGGCGGCCGCGAGCCGCTCTTCCAGTTGCTCGATGCGATGGTCGCGCAGCGCCTGAACTGCGAAAGTGGGGAGCTTGATGACCCGTTTCGCTTGAACGGTCTTCGGGTCCGCAAACTCCCACCCGTGCACCGCCTTCGTAAGAGCCCGCTGGACCGACAAAGCACATCGACTGAGATCGAGGTCACTCCATCGCAAGGCGAGTAGCTCGCCCCTCCTGAGACCCGCCGCACACGCCAGCACATAGAGGGCGTGTAGGCGGTCGCCCTCTGTGCTCTGGATGAACGCCCGAACGTCGTCGCGCGCAAGGGTTTCAACTGAGGTTGATGCCAAGCGCGGGGGATCGACGAGTCTGGCGACGTTCCTCATCACTAGGCCCCACCGCTCTGCGTCACCGAGGGCGCTGCGGAGCACAACATGGATGTACCGAACACTTCGTGGGCTGAGCCCCTCGCTGGCCTTGGCGCTGTACAGACTCTGAAGGTGATCTGGCCTGAGCCGCATTAGTTTAATGCTGCCAAGCTCAGGGGCGATGTGCTTCCGCACCTGCAGTTCATAGCTTGAGAAGGTCGAGTGCCTGACCTTCGGCCGGACTTGTTTCAGCCAGTCAGTCAGAAAAGTGGCGAGAGTCAGGCGCTCAGGGGATACAGTGAGGGAACTCTCCGCTGCTCGCTGCTCACGCTTGAGCTTTTCGGCCACGGCTCGACGGCTGCCACCGTAAACGGTTTTCCGGCGCCGCTTCCCGTCCCGATAGCCAAGGTCGACCTGCGCTGCCCAACGGCCGTCAGCCCGCTGAAAAATGCTGCCTTCGCCGTTTCCTCTCTTAGGCATCCTCATGCTCCTCGCTATCGCCTTTTGTTCGGATGGTCTCAATCGCTGCTTGGAGATTCGTGCCTTCGGTGTAGGCGTTTTCCAACGCTTCGAGCCACCGTTCCGGCACATCTTCACTGAGGGGGCTTCCGTCCGGCTGACGGAACGCGCTGTCAAAGAGGTGTGCGGAAACGAGCAGGTCGACCCAGTCCCCAAGCCCCCGGTCCGGCCCTTGCAGCAACCCAGCGAATTCCGTCAACTCGGCTGGACCTCGCCACGGTCCTATCGCCAGGTAGAGGTCTAACGCGCCCGTTGAGTTGCCCCCAGCGATAGCATCGACGTACCGCCTGGCGAGCCAGAACACCTCCTGAGGCCCGAGGTCTGGGCAGCCGCGCCGAATCCGGACTATCCACTCAGCTTCCTGTTTAGTCAGGTCAAGGCGACGACCGCCCGAGAGCTGAGACAATGCGCGCAACACAGGGAGGACCAACTGGCCTTCGCCTTGGTTCGCGTCGCCGAGCCCCCAGGCTTCCTCAGCTGACTCGCCTCGTCTCGCCTGTGCCCACCGCTGGACTGTTCGCTCGTTAGGCAGGTCGTTCGGCGCGAAGCGGCCCGACCGCGCAAGAGCCCGATGCACCTCTGGCGCTGACCACCCAACCGTCATCAGGTGTTCTGAGACCCGACGAATGTCTGAACCGATCGTCATTTCGTCGTATCCTCGATGATTACCGTCTGTAACGATACGCGAGAGGTCGCCCGACGAGCTTCAGGGGAAAGAGCCGCAGGATGATCCCCACAGCGGCTTAGGGCATGCTTGGCGGCTCTTCTGTGCGGAAACGTTCGACGGTGACAACGAACAGATCGCTTTCGCGCAGCGCGCCTGCGGTGCGCACCTCGTGGGCTTCGATGCTCCTCCACTGCTCCGCGTTGGCCCCCGCAACGACGGAAGGCCTTTGTTCGGCGAGGCGCTGGAGGCCGTCGCTGGGGAATCCCTGCCTTTCGCACGACTGCTGGACGAGAGCGAAGTCGATGCGATCACCACTGCCGAGGCATCTTCCGCCTCGATCCTCTGGTTCCCGCGAGCCTTCAGCGACAACCTTCTGGCCCGCCACCCTGGTAGAACCCAGCGGTACCTCGCGTCCCAGCGCTTGCGGTCAGCCTCACACACGGGGCGGCTAGAGGTCGGCTACCTTCGGCGCGATTTCAGAGGCGATGAACGCCGGGAGCGTGTCCGAGCCGGGCTCCGCGTAAGTGAAGATGACCTCTTCGAGTCCAGCCTCCGCGAGCCCGCCGAGCGCCTGCACGACCTCGTCCGCGCCGCCCACGATTGTGCCTTCGCTCTTGAGCTGTTCACGGTACGCAGCGATGGAGACATCGAGGTCGGGCGCCAGTGCCTCCTTCAGCCAGCGGGCTGCCTCGTCGATGTCTGCGTCGGTGGGGCCGATGAGGGCGATAGCGAGCATCGACCGACGGATGGTGGCGGGGTCGCGGCCGACCACCTCGCAATGTTGTTCGAGGACGCTGAGCTTGTGGCGGAACGCATCCGGCTCCAGCCCGCTCGAATTCCACTCGTCGGCGTACTGAGCGACAAGCCGCAGCGTCCGCTTCTCGCCGCCGCCGCCAATCATGATGGGCGGGCGACCAGCATTGGGCTTCGGGAGGGCTTCAGCTTCTACTAGCTGGTAGTACTGCCCATCGAAATTGGCGGGCCCTGGACCCCACATGCCCTTCGAGCCAACGCTCAATGGTGCTCGCGGCGTGGCGCAACTCGCCACAGACTTCCCAGAGGCGATGGGCATCAGCGCTGGCGTGTGAACGCCGAACTTCGCGCCAACATGTGGTACACCCGCACGGTCTGGAAGGATAGGTCGTCCAAGGATACCTTCATGGTCACCGAGCCCCACGCTACGGCCATGAAGCGGATCAGTGCCTTGGGCCGGCTAGCGTCTGTGGAGTGGGTCAGCTCGGATGGTGCCGTAGATTGGGACGAAGCGAAGCGTAGGCTGCGAAGCACTCAGAAGGTAGGGGGTTCGAATTCCCCCAGCTCCACCAGGCCACGCCCCTAATGCTTCTGCTCGGGACGGTTCCCGGGTACCGCCTTTCGACCGACACCATTCGCCCTCGTGACGTGTCGATCGTGAACCTCGCGTTCTGCGAGCCCTGCCGAGCCGGGTGAGGCGCGAAACGCCTCGGCCCAGCCATCTGCGGCTGTCGTACCATCGCAGCGGCTCCTCACAGCCGGCGCGGGGTTGGGTGAAGAGCGTGGGAGGTCGGCGATGGCATCACTGGACGGACGGGTGGCGATCGTCACGGGCTCGAGCCGGGGCATCGGTGAGTACGTCGCGCAGTACCTCGCTCGGGCCGGGGCGAAGGTCGCCATCGCCGCACGGACGGAGGAAGTAACGGACAAGCGCCTCCCCGGAACGATCCACTCCGTCGCTGAGGGTATTCAGCGCGGCGGCGGCCAGGCGCTCGCCGTGCGCATGGATGTGCGCGACCCCGAGAGCATCGACGCAGGCATGGCGAAGGTGGTCGCGGAGTGGGGCCCGGTCGACATCCTCGTGAACAACGCCGCCATCCTCGTTCCTGGCTCGATCGAATCGGTTCAGCCGCGGCATCTCGATCTGATCTGGCAGATCGACCTGCGCGGCCCGCTCCTCCTCCTGAGAGGCTGTGTGCCGCAAATGAAGAAGGCTGGCATTGGCCACATCATCAACGTCTCCTCCAACGCGGGTGTGTTTCCAGGACCCGGTCCGTACACGGAAAAGCGTGCGGGCGGTTCGTTCTACGGGATGGTGAAGGCGGGTCTCGAGCGATACTCGCAGTCGCTGGCGATGGAGCTCCAGGACGACAACATCTCGGTGAACGTGCTCTCGCCACGCGGTCGCATCAAGACGCCGGGAAACTTGTGGGCGGAAAACGATCCCGAGAACCCATCACTCGACTTCGAGCCCGCGAACGAGATGGGCAAGGGCTCGGTCTGGATCTGCGAGCAGCCGCCGCAGCACTTCACCGGCAACATCCTCTTTGACGAAGACCTCTGCCGGGAGCAGGGCCTCTAGGCGCCGCCTGAGAGCTAGCGCGTCAGGTCGGAGATCGTGGGCCCGCCCGAGGTGGCGACGACGCCCGCGTCGCGCAGCGCCTCGACTTCTTCGGCGCCGATGCCTAGGAGTTCCTCGAGAACGCTGGCGGTGTGCTCACCCATGCTCGGCGGCGGACCCGCAATCCCCGATTCCGAGCGCGAGAGTCGTACGGGGGAGTTCGCAATCGGGATGGTGCCGGCGGTCGCGTGGGTGACGTCCTGGATCATTTCGCGGTGCTTCACCTGCGGGTCGTTCACCATGTCCGGGATCGTGTTCAGGGGTCCGCACGGGATGCCTGCCTCCCCGAGCTCCGCGAGCCAGTACGCTGTCGACTGCCTTCGGAATGCGCCCTTGAGCGTAGGCTCCAGCGCTGCGTGATTCGCCGTTCGCTTGGGGCCGGTCTCGTAGCGGGGGTCGTCGATGAGATCGAGCGTCCCCAGGATCCCGCAGAGGACTGGCCACTGGCCCTCCTGGAACGCGAGCGCCACCACGAGCCAACCGTCGGCCGTGGGGAACGCCTGGAATGGCGTCGCGCTCGGATGGCGGGTACCGAGCGGCTGAGGCGCTTCACCGGTCACGCCGTAGCGCATGATCGCGTTCTCCAGAACGCTCACTTGCGCGTCGAGCATGCTGACGTCGATTGCCTGGCCCAGCCCGCTGCGCGCGCGTTCGTGAAGCGCCGTGAGGATGCCGATCGCGGTGTAGAGGCCGGCGACGATGTCGCCATAGGAGGCGCCGGGGCGCACGGGGTCGCCGCCGGGCTCGCCGGTGATCGACATGATCCCGCCCATCCCCTGGACGATGACGTCCACAGCGGGGCGGTCCCGGTAGGGGCCGGTCTGGCCGAAGCCCGAGGTACTCGCGAAGATCAGCCCTGGGTTCCGCTCTTTGAGCGCTGCGTAGCCGACCCCGAGGCGATCCACGGTTCCAGGCGTGAAGTTCTCCATCAGCACGTCGACCTTTTCCGCCAGCCGGCGCAGTAGCTCCTTGCCCTCCTCGCGGCTGAGGTCGATCGAGACGGACCGCTTGCCCCGGTTGATGCTGAAGAAGTATCCGCTCCAGCCGTTCTGATACGGGCCCTGCGTGCGGGCGACGTCGCCGAACGGCGGGCGCTCGACTTTTATGACATCGGCGCCTAGATCGCACAGGATCATCGAGGCAAACGGGCCCGAAAGGACCCAGGTCAGGTCGAGGATCGTGACATCTTCGAGGGGGCGCGGCACGGCCCCGAGTATACGGCTGCGGCGCCCAGGCGCCGCTCTGCCCGCCGCCCGTGAGCGCTCCGGCTGGCAGGCAGTAGGCGGGCCCGCGAACGGCGCTAGCGCTGGCCCCGGAGGCGCGGATCGAGGGTGTCGCGAAGGGCGTCGCCGAACAGGTTGAAGGCGAGCACGGTGACGCTCAGCGCGAGCCCCGGGAAGATCGCGATCCAGGGGGCCGTGATGAAGTAGTTGCGCGCGCTGCCGGAGAGATCGGCTCCCCATGAGGGTGGTGCTGGTGACGATCAGCATCAGGCCGACGAGATTGGGGAGGATGTGCCGGGCCATGATCCGCGCCTCACTCGCGCCGATCACGTGCGCGGCCTCTACGTAAACCGCAGAACGTTGCTCGAGCACGTTTCCCCGCATGATGCGGAAGATCACGGGCGTGAAGACGATGCAGATAGCAACGACGAGGAGAAACTCGGTGGGCCCCAGGATCGGCCCGAGCCCGGGTAAGTCGTCCCCGATCGAGGTCCTCAGCGTGAGTGCGAAGAGGATCGACGGGAAGGTGATGAGCACGTCCGCGACGCGACCGAAGACGAAGTCCACGACACCGCCGAGATAGCCGGCTACCAGGGCCAGGGCGGTGCCTCCCAAGGCCGCGATGACCACGGTTGCGAGCCCGATCTTCAGTGAGACCCTGCCCCCGTAGAGGACTCGCGACCAGACATCGCGCCCTTCTCGGTTCGTGCCGAAGAAGTGCTCAGCGCTGGGGCTCTCGAGGATGTCCGTGCCGAACTGCCGCGGGTCGCTCGTGTGCAGCAACGGCGCCGCGATCGCACCAAAGACCATCAAAAGAATTACGAGCGCTCCGATCGTGCCCAGCCGCTGCTGGCGGAGGAACGTTCTCAGCCAGGCCCAGCGACGCTCCGCTGGGATGAACTCGCCGGTCGCGAGCTGTTGGGCGGCCTCGGCCGACCGCGCCACCTAATACCTGATCCTGGGGTCAACAAAGGTGTAGAGCACATCCACCAGGAGATTCACGAGGATGAAGATCAGCGCGAACATCATGATCGAGCCGAGGACCAAGGTGTAGTCGATCCCGACGACAGCCTCGAACACGAGCAGTCCCAGGCCCGGCACCGCGAAGATCTGCTCGGCGACGACGGAGCCGCCGAGGATCGCACCCAGCTGGAGACCGATGACGGTCACGACCGTGACCATCGAACTGCGGAAGACGTGGCGAAGCACCACGACCCGCTCGCGCAAGCCCTTGGCCCGCGCCGTACGGACGTAGTCCGAGTACAGCGTCTCGAGCATCGATGAGCGCACGATCCGCGCGACGTAGGCCGCACCGGAGATGGCGAGTGTGAGCGCTGGCCAGATGACGATGCTGAGGTTCTTCAGGGGGTCATCCTGGATTTGGACGTACTCGCTCGAGATGGGCGTCCATCCCCACCAGATGGCAGGCAGGATGATCACCAAGGTCGCTAACCAGAAGTTGGGGATCGAGATCCCCGAGATCGTGACCACGCGTAAGGTGCCGTCCAGCCAGGTCCCCGCCTTGACCGCCGAGATGATGCCGACAGGTACGCCGATCAAGGCAGTCAGCAGAATCGTGAGCAGGCTGATCTCGATTGTGGTTGGGAGGCGCTCACCGATCTGGCCGCTGATCGAGCGGCGGTTCTTCAGTGAGATGCCCAGGTCACCCTGGATGGCGTGCCAGGCCCAGTCGCTGTACTGCACGAAGAACGGCCGGTCGAGGCCGAACTCCGCCTCCAGGTTCGCAACCGCGGTTGCGTTCTGATCGGGCGAGACCAGCCCGAAGTTCGTGAGCGCCGCGTTCCCCGGCCGCAGGAAGAGCAGCCAAAAGAGCAGGAGCGACATCCCGAACAGCATGAACGGGATGGCGATCAACCGGCGGGCGATGTAAGCCTGCATCGGGAGCAGTCTCGCTCAGTCACAGGTGCCCGAGGGCGCCTGTGACTGTGGAGCAAGTTGCTAGGCCTTGATCCACATGTCGTGGGTCCGGTTCAGGAGGCCGCCCAAGAGGACATCGTTCTCTGGGAAGTTCTGCAGGCGGGCGTTGTACACCGCCCAGCTGTGTCCCGGTACAGGCAGATTAATGCCCGGAACAAGCTCCTCGAGCGCGAAGCGCTGCATCTCCTCAAGCTTCTGCAGGCGCAACGCCGGGTCGATCTCCTGCGCCTGGGCGGCGGTGAGGTCGATCAGCTTCTGGGCGTTCGCCACCAGGCTCTCGTCGGGCTGATCCACGCCAAAGCTCCAGGAAACGCCGGCGAAAGCGTTCGGGTTCATCATCGTCATGTTGTAGAGCTCGGGCGTGGTGCTGGCGTTGTACGGGACGACGAACAGCTCCCACTGCTTGATGGGCTCGCGCGCCCGCGCTACCCAGGTTGTGACGTCGTGGATGAGCGGCTCGGAATCGACACCTAGGTTCTCCTGCATCTGTCGCGCCAGGAATTCCGCCAGCAGACTGCCACGGGGGTCCTGGTTCGATTCGATGCGGATGTTGTCCAACTCGATCCCGGACTGTTCCCATAGCTCCCGCGCGAGCGGGGGTCGAACTCGCGGTAGGACTTGAGCGTTTCCTGATCGAGGGCGAAGCCGGCTAGAGCTTGGCCGACGGGCCCGTCGTAGACGCCGTCCCCGGCGTAGAGAGTGGCGATGAGGGCGTCGTAGTCGATCGCGAGCGAGACCGCCTGGCGGGCCCGCTTATCGGTGAACTTGATATTGTCGAAGGCGAGGAAGCGGGCCTCGGTCGTGGCCACTTCCTTTGCCACGAAGTCATCGTTACCGGTGAACTCCTCGAACTTGATGCGGTCGGCGATTGCCGGCATGAAGTCGATTCACCGGCGAAAAAGGCAGCCTTCAGTGCCGCCCTGTCCGCGACGATGCGCGTCTCCAGCCGCTCGATATAAGGGCCGTCCTCGACGAAGTGCGTTGAGGGGTTCTCGTGCTTGTAGTAGCGGCATAGGGAACGAGCGCCACGCCGCTCGCGTCGCGCTTCTCGATAATGTACGCGCCCGCGTCGACTTCCTGCACATTGTTGGTCGATTGGGCGTCGAGTAGCGCCTTCGAGACAATGCCGTAGGCCGTCGAGGCCATCTGCACCGGCGCGGAAGCGGCTGGGGCCCCCAGCGTCACTTTAACGGTGGAGCTGTCGATCGCTTCGATCTGCTCGATGAAGCCCAGTTCGCCTCGTTTACCTGTGAGCCCTGGTTCTCTAAGAGGTCGGGGAAGCGGTTCCAGGTGTTCGCCACATCCTCCGCCGTCACGGCGCTACCGTCGTGGTGGAAGGTCATCCCCGAGCGCAGGGGAAAGGTGATCGTGAGGTTGTCAGGCTGCTCGATCGACGTGGCCGCGTCGAAGAGGAATTCGTTCGTCGAAAGCTTGTAGAGGTGGGTGTGATTGTAGATGCGGGCGAGGATTTCGTTGTTGTTAATGACCTTCAGGCCGGGGTCGATGCCGTCGTCGATCTGCGGCTTGCTCAGATGGAGCGTGCCCCCGCGCACCGGCGCGTCTCCCGCAGTTGTTGCCTCGTCGTCATCATCGTTACCACCGCAGCCGACAGCGATGAGGCCCGCCGACCCTGCGGCGACCGTGGCGCCACCAATAAGGAAGGTGCGTCGCGAGTTGCGGCGCTTCCAATAGCTACCCCAGTAGCTCTCTTTCATGGTCCCTCCAGCGGGTGAACCGACTCGCTCCGAGGGAGTGTAATCCAGTTTCAACGATGCCGTCTGGGTGAGGTGGGCACGTTAACCAAAGCCTGGATGGGGCGCGGTTTCGCCCCCCGTTCGGGCGCCGCGGCTCCGCTATCGTCAGGCTCCGAAGCGTGCTAGAACGATGGGTATGGCTCCCGAGCCGAGGCAAAAGCCATCCCGTGGCTGAAATCGTGTGGCACCGCGTGGCCGCGCCGGATGCGCTCGACGAGGACGACGTCACGACCGTTCTTGCGGGCCGCAGCGTCATCGCCTTGACCCGGCACGGTGGGCGCTACGGCGCGCTCGATAATCGCTGCCCGCACGAGAACGGGTCGCTCGGCGAGGGGTACATCGAGGGGGGCTGGCTCGTTTGTCCGCTCCACGCCTATCAGTTCGACCCGCACGATGGCTCCCCGTCCCCCGACTTCGACGAGGGGCCGCCGGCCTACCCCGTCGAAATGCGCGACGACGGCGTCTACGTCGGCGTGGTCGACCTCGCCGCGAGCTACGAGGATTCGCGGCTCGCCTTCCTGGACACCGGCCAGCGCGTCACGGACCTGATCGACGCGACTGAGGGGGCGGCCGAGGTTCTAGGCGACTGGCGGCGGATCGCGGTCGTAGGGACCGCGGTGCCGCCCCCGGCCGGACTGCCTTATGCGGTCCAGGCCGGCCGTCTCGCGAACGCGCGCGCGATTGCGGAGGCTCTCGGTGCGTGGCACGAGGCGTATGAGGCGGTGCGGCTCGCGTACAACCGTGTTCCCCGCGAGGAGAAGCCCTCGCTCCAACGGTTGCCCGAGAAGTACCCGCCGGCGGCTGGGCCCAGCCTGCCTTTCGGGTAGCGGGGGCCCAAGGCCGCAACCGAGGCTGCCGCCGGCGGGCCGGAGATTTTGCGGCTCGCTGGTCGAGGCGGCTTACGACGCCGTGAAATCTTCGCCACTACCTTGCCGTATGCGGTCGACTCGTGATCGAAGTCAAGCTCGTTGGCGTCTATCTGGTTGGGCAGGTCGCAAGGGCGTCACGCCGCCATGCGACCGACCCGCCTGAACTCGCCCTGGATTAGACGAGGCGTTTCACGTAGACGTGCTCCTCTTCGAGTACGACGAAGCCGGCGGACTCGCACGTTGCTCGTGCGGGGTGGTTGAAGTTCGCGGTGCCGATGTGGGCGGTGTGCAGACCGCGCTCGCGGAACCGCCGCATCCCTTCGAGGGTGAGCGCGCGCGCCCCTGCCTGCGAAATGCGCTGCGCGTGCCAGCGGGCTCGAACAGCCCGATGCCGTTCACGGGATCGCTCCAGCCGATCGTGGCGGCGTACGTCCCGTCGGCCGCTTCCACCACGAGGTCCAGTGCGGGGTCGTAGAGCGGCGCGGAGCACAACTGCTGATAGACGGCCGACGTGAACCTCGAGCGGGCATCGGGCATGCCGGTCTCCGCAAGATGGCTCCAGGCGTCCGCGTGAACCGCCGCGCGCTCAACGAAGTCGATGTCCGTGCAGTCGCGGAAGCGCCAGCCAGCGCGTACCGGTCATGTCGCCGGCGAATTCGATCAGGAGGAGGTCGAGGTCGGCACCGCCCGCATACGCGCGAGAGGAGAGAGGGGACACAGGCGGCTCCAGTCCGAGAAGCATCATCGCGGCGGGAGATCAACGGTCCAGCGCGAACGATCGTGGGCGTCTGGCGCAACACACTGATGGGCCGGTTCATCGAAGGCGTCGCAGCTGAGTTCACGTCGCGGAAAGGCCCAGGCTGCTGTGGGAGGAAGCAGTAGCTAAGCTAGCGATTCCGGCCTAGGCCAGCTGCGTAGCACCTATCTGGGTCCGCGAGGAGGGCAGAATGGCGCGACAGACCGCGTGGCTGGCAGCGCCCGTATTGGCGCTGGGGATCCTCGCTTGCGGCGGGGACGGTGCCGAACAGGTGGCGCCGCCCACCGCCAGAGGCGCGACCGATGACAGCCCCACCTCGGCCGCGCCTTCTGCGACCGCTGAGTCCACGCCGACGCGAACCCCGTTCCCTACCCGCACGCCCACCCCCGTGCCGCCCACGGAGGCGCCGGTATCGGTGCCGACGCTGACAGGTCCCGTGCCGGAGGAGGGGATGCTCTTCGCGTTCGAAGAGGTGGCGATCTGGGGCCCTGAACAGGGCTACGACTTCGACTTCCCGAACCAGCTCGACGTGGGCGTCGACGGCAATCTCTATCTCTCCGAGTTCCGGGGTGGACGTGTCTTCCGGATCAGTCCTGAGGGCGACATCCTTGCGCAGTGGGGCGGGCCCGCGACCCTCGCGTCCATGACCGGCATCGCCGTCGACGTCGATGGCTCGGTCTACGTGGCCGTATCCGCCTCCAACCGTGTGCGCAAGTTCAACGCTGCGGGCGAGGTCGTCACGACCTGGGGAGGCCCGGGAACGGGGGAGGGCCTGTTCGGTTCGACGATGGGGATCGACATCAGTGAGGACGGGCGCGTCTACGTTGCCGACTTTCGTGGCGCGCGCGTGCAGGTGTTCACCACCGACGGTGAGTTCCTCTTCGCGTTCGGCGAGCGCGGGCGTGAACGAGGCCAGCTCGTCTCGCCCATCGGGCTCGAGCTGGAGGCCGACGGAAACGTCCTCGTCGTCGATCGGGGCGGGCAGCGCTTGCAACGCTATTCGCCCGACGGGGAGTTCCTAGACGAGTACGGTATCGACGTGCTCGGTCTCACCGACCCCGAGATCGTCTCGGTCGATGAGCAGGGCCGGATCTTCGTCGCCGATCCGCGGAACAGCCGCGTGCTCTTCCTCGATGCTGAGGGCGCCATCCTAGGCTCCGTCCAGGGCGAGTCGCTGAGCTTCCCGCACGGCACCGCTCTAATCGGCGACACGCTCTACCTTGCGGACACGCTGAACCACGTCGTGCGGGTCTTGCGCTTGGTCCCAGTCTTCGAGAGCGAGCCCTAGTAACCGAGCGGGCGAAGGCGCGACGGGCCTGACCTCGATCCGGCCTAAGATCGCCGCGCTGCAGGTGCGAATGGGCGGCAGCCCATCGGAGCAGGCGAGGGAGAACGCGATGGTATTCGAGGACCAAGTCGTCTTCGTGACCGACGCCTTCCAGGCGCGGGCGAGGCAACCGTGCGCGAACTCGTGCTACGCGGGCACCGTGTGGTCGCCAGCATGCGCAGCCCCGAGCGCGATGGGCCTCAGCTCACGGCCGTTGACGCTGACCGCGTATTCGCCACGGCCTGCGATTTCACTGGGCGCGGGCCAGTCTGGACGGCGGCCGCCAAGGCTATCCCGGCGGCGGCGCTTCGCTAAGCACGAAGTAGCGCCCTGCGGCCTTCTCCGGGTCGGGCCGGTAGACGTAGGTGCTGCCTGGAGCCATCGCTTCCTCATAGAGCACTTCTTCACGCCCGTTCGCCGTCACGGCTACGGCATAGTGGTCGGCACCGGGGAGGTAGAAGCGCGCGTACCCGGAGCGATCGGCTTTGCACCGGCCCAGTCCTGCGACCAGCACCTCGGCGCCCGGGACCGGCTGGCCGTCCTCGCCGAGCACCAGCAGTCTCGCCGTCCGTCTGTGCAGGAAGTGGACGCAGAAGAACCGTTTCAGCGACCCTGCACGGCCGGGGATCGTGCCGCCGGGCATGTTGTCGAGGACGTCTTTCTCGTAGCCGGCCTGCTTCGGCGTGTTCCAGTCGGCGCCGTACTTCGTGCGGAGGTAGTCCTCTGGGGGGCTCGGAACCAGGTACCGGTCGCCGATGAAGTCCACGGGCGCAAGCTTGGCGAAGAGCCCCACCGGGAAGGGGACACCCGGATAGTGGGCGATGGTTCCCTTCACGACGCGGTAGCACTGCCAGTCGATCCTGATCTGGTACCGCATGATCTTGACGTTGGTGTAGAGCCCCTCTTCGTGAACCTCGACGTAGCAACCGCCGGCACGAAAGGCGGCGACGGTCGGCTCGATCAGGTCCTCGCTGAAACCGTGCATCCCGATGATCGAGCCGAGATCGAGATCGTCGTCCCAAGGGATGAGGGCGTGGTCGCGCACCGCCCCCAGGCAGGTTCCCTGTCTCAGGAAAAAGACCACGCCCTGCTCGTCGAAGATCTGCTTCGCCTGGCCCAGAAGCCTCTCCGCGTCAGCCGTGTTCATCGGCGGGACCGTCCGCTCGATTTCCTCCAGCAGGGCAGCGTTCTGGGCGTCGCCGGGGTCCGTCGTCATGCTTCCTGGTCGCTCCCGTCCGTGCGCTCGTAGGCCGCGCTTGCCCTACCTAAATGATCGCCGCGAGCGCCTCGACGAGGCGACAGTTCTCGGCTGACGTGCGCGACGCGATGCGCACATACCGGTCGGCATCGGGCATGCTCTTCGCTGCGCAGTCCTTGATCAGGATGTTGTGCTCCACATAGAGCCGTCGCGCGGCCTCGGGGCCTGTAAGCGAAGGGCCCGTCAGCCGGCAAAGCACGAAGTTCGCGTCGGGTTCAACCGGCTCGATCCCAGGCATCGCGCAAAGCTGCTGATACAGCTCGCGGCATGACTTTTGGGTGAGCTCGCAACTCCGCTCGAACTCGCGCCGATAGCGGCCCAACGTTCGCAGGAACCCCTCGGCGAGGCCGTTCACGTTCCAGATCGGGAGCCGGTCGCGAATCGTCTCCATGAACTCGATGTCCGCGCAGAGCAGATAGCCGAGGCGCAGTCCCGCGACTCCGAAGACCTTGCTCATGCTCTTGAGCACCACGAGGTTCGGATGCAACTCGACCATCGACTCCACGCTACCGGCGCAGCCAGCACGCGAGAACTCGATGAACGACTCGTCGACGATCAGCCGGCAGCCCACAGGCTCCAGGCGGCGAGCGAGCCTGACCACGTCGTCGCGGGGGACCGAAACCGCCGTGGGGTTGTTGGGGGTGACAACCACTGCGATGTCCGATCGCGAGGCGATGGCCGACTCGGCGAAGGCATCGATGTCGAGCTCGAAGGAAGGCGGGTGGAGGGGCACGCGATTGAGCTGGGCTGAGGGGATGACCTCTTCGTATTCGTTGAAGGATGGCGTCGAGATCGTCAGGCGCGGTGAGAGCTGGCCCAGGACCTTGATCAGTTCGGCGCCGCCGTTCGCGATCGCCAGCTGGTTTGCGGCGGCACCGGTCCAGCTCGCGACGAGACGTGCGAGTTCGCTCTGGCCCACCGGGTAGTTCGTGATGATTTCGGGGAGGTTCTCCTGGAAGGACGCGAGCATGGCTGGGGGAGGGAAGTGCATGTTGTAGAGGTAGGAGTGATCGACGAAGCCGTAGCGCCAGTACGATCCGTGGAGCTCCGAGATGCGGTCGAACTGTGCCTCGCGGTCGAGGAAGAGGAACTCCGCCGCATCGAGATCGCGGAGGTCGTCGACCTCGTACCAACGACTCTGCGAGACATCGACCGCCATCAGGTCCGTGACGGCGTGTTCCGCTACGCAGTCGCGGAATACGGTCTCGTAGTACTGCTGGACGTTCCCGGCTTCGACTTCGCGGCAAAGGCGCGGGAGCACGTGGTCGTTCAGGAGCTCTTTGCGGAGTAGATAGATATTGACGGTCTTGAAGGCTTGCGTCAGGTCGAAGCGCTCGTCCTGGTCGGCGCCGAGGAGGAAGTTCGTGATCCGTCCGCCAGCGTCGCTACAGACGACGGTGCCCGAGAGGCCGCGGCGGTAGGGCGCCACCGCTGCGCTGCTGCGGGGTTCGGCGAGCAGGGAGGAGACGAGGGTTTCGTCGAAGGCGACATCCGCCTCGAGCAGGAGGGTGTCCTCTCCGAGGTAGGCGCGCGCGTCCCAGAGCGAGCGGATGTTGTTCGTCGTCGCATAGTCGGGCGCCTCGACGTAACGGATCTCGATTCCGGCGAAGCAGGAGCCGATCCGGTCGCGAATGAGCTCGCCCCGGTACCCGATGACGATCACGGCCTCGGAGATTCCCTGGCGGGCGAGCGCGCGTAACGCCCGCTCGAGCATCGGCTGGCCTCCGACCTCGACGAGACACTTGGGCAGGTCCGCGGTGAGGGGATGTAGGCGATCGCCCTTGCCCGCTGCGAGGATCACGGCGCGCGGCGGAGGCGGCGGAGACTGAAAACCGACGGGTTGGCGGGGTTCGCCCCCTTCTGCGGCCGTCATGCGTTGGCCCGTCCCGCGGCCCCGGCACGACGACTGGGGGCTTGGCGCTTGCGGTATGGTGCCGGCCTCACTTGCTGCCCTCGTTTGCTCCCGTGAAGTACGCGTGAAGGCGGTCGATGCCCTCGTTGTAGCGCGCGTTGCAGAACGCCAGGCGCAGATCTTGCGGCACTCCGAAGTCGGTGCCGGGAACCACCGCGACGTGAACCTTGTTGAGGATGTCCCGCGCCAGCTCCTTCGATGACGCGAAGCCCCGTTCGGCGTTCCACTGCCCGCAGCGAAGGATAGCGTAGAAGCCGCCTTCCGCTGCGAGTGGC
The DNA here is from genome assembly GCA_965247935.1 of Tepidiformaceae bacterium. Lineage (GTDB taxonomy): Bacteria > Chloroflexota > Dehalococcoidia > Tepidiformales > Tepidiformaceae > CAUYXJ01. The sequence goes on along the minus strand of CBDFIA010000002.1, from coordinate 3,292,193 downwards.
TCGCAGCCCGTGCCCGCAAGCCGGTCCGTGGTGTATTCGGCGCGCGAGCGGTAGATGCGGGTCAGCTCCGCCGGGCTCTCCTCGTCTTCGAGCGCCGTGATCATGCCGTATTGGTAGCAGGGGTCCGCGCAGAGCAACGTGTGCTGCTGAATGACGCGGAGATTGACCTGCAACTCCGTTGGCAGGATGGCGAAGCCGATACGCTTCGTGTACATCCGGAAGCCCTTGGAGAAGCTGTTCGTAACGATCGTCGTGTCTTTGTGGTCGGGTAGGAGTTCCAGGGGCGAACGAAACTCGTCGTAGAACATGGTGTTGTTGTAGATCTCGTCGTTGAGGATGTAGGCCTGACCGTTGACGATCTCGTAGATCTCTCGGGTCTCCTCTGGCGTGACAATGTTCCCTACGGGGTTCCCAGGAGAGTTGACCACGACGAGAGACGTGCGCTCGGGCGAGAAGATCCGGCGGAACGAATCCATATCGACCCGCTTCGTCGCGAGGTCGATGTCGTAGAACTTGACGGTAGCGCCAGCGAGAGTTGCGCAGTAGAGATAGAGCGCGTAGTACGGTCGCGGGATCATGATCTCGTATTCGGGACCCGAAAGCAGCTGAAAAACGTTGCGGAACATAGGAGACGTTCCCGTGTTCACGATCACATTTTCGGGAGAGATATCGGCTTTGTAGCGGCGGTTGTAGAACTGCGTAATTGCCTCGCGCAGTTCGGGGAGCCCCTCGGGGTAGACTCTGCGGACGAAATCCCGGTCCTGCAGCTTCTCGACCATCCGGTCGAGCACCGCCGGGGGCATGAACAGCTCGGGCACACCGATTGTGAGCTTGAGCACGTCCGCACCTTGGTCGATCAGGTCATCGGCAAGCTCATCCAGCACGAACATCTGAAATTCGAGATCATTCGGCATAAGGTCTCTAATAGTGAGCGGCATCCAACCTCCTTGGATAATCGATCGCTGACGAGCGCCAGCCGGAGCGCCATGGCGACAGTCCTACCGGCTGATGCCGGGATCTGCGGCCAAACAGATAGTCATCGGGGCAGCCCGTGCCCAAGACAACGGTCGCCTGAACCGGGCGACGTAAAGACGCTCTTGCCCGCACCTTACAGCAGTGCGCGGCGCCGTGGGGCCTGGATTTGTCGGTCGGTCGCGCCGCGGGCCGTCGTGCGTGGTGTACGAGTGGCGCCGATCGGCCCGGATCCGCGCGCCGCGAGGCTTCGACGATTTCGGCCTGAGGCGGAGCTGCTAACGTGGACGGAGGGTGCCCAGCGGCCCCCGGAGGCTGACCGCGAATGCGGATCGGAATCGTTTCGGATACCCATATCCCGGAGGTGGGGCCGGAGCTACCGCCGCAGCTCTTTGAGGTGTTCCGCGACTGCGAGCTGATCCTGCACTGCGGCGATATGCACGCTATCTCCGTGATCGACCGCCTCGAGCAGCTCGCTCCCACGTTCGCCGCTCGCGGCAACGGCGACACCTACGAGCCCGCCGGCCTGCGACCGGGTGTGCCGGAGGATGCGAGGGTCGCTGACGCTCGCGTTCTGCAGCTGGCGACTTCGGCGTGGGCCTGACCCACGACCTCGAGCTCGCGGAAAAGATGCCCGACGAAGCCGCCGGGGAGGCGCTCGCGGAGGTCTTCGGGGCCGCAGTGGACATCGCGGTTTGCGGCCACACCCATGTTCCGTTGGCGCGCGGGCTCGCGAACGGGGCCACGCTCCTCAACCCCGGAAGCGCGACGATGCCGTACGGCTACACCCACCTGCTGGGAACGGCAGCGCGGCTCGAACTAGGTGCGGGCAGGTTCGAGTTCACGGTGGTCGACCTGCCCAGCGGGCGGGTCGAGGTTTCGTACGAGGGCCCGACCGCTGGAACGCTCTGGAGGGGTCCGCGGCCGGCCCCGCGCTAGTCACGGGGTCGAGTGGGGGAGCGGTTGGGAGGGCGAGGCCGCCGCGAGCGAAGCGCCGGGGCGGGGGGTGGAATCCCACCAACGTGTGGGAGTCCCCTGCTGGTCCCAGCGGGCCATCTGCCCCATACTGAAGAACAAAGGCGACTAAGCGTCCGTAGGCAGGCACTCACAACTACGCTCTTCGAGCCTGCCATCTATCGACCCGAGACGTCCCCGTAACGCGATTGCCCCGTTGGAACGGCCGCAATCGACCGTGGTTTGTAGCGCCGCTCCCGCCCTGAAAGGACACCGTTGGAATTCTCATCGTTCGGCCTCCACCCGCAAATTGAAGAGGGTGTGAGGTCCCAAGATTACGACACCCCGACCCCCATCCAGGCCCAGGCGATCCCCTCGATTCTCCGAGGGAACGACGTGCTCGGCTTGGCGCAGACGGGAACAGGCAAGACTGCCGCGTTCGCGCTACCGATCCTGCACCAGCTCTTGGAAGGTCCGCGCAAGCGCGTGCGCGCGCTGATCGTCGCCCCCACCCGTGAGCTTGCCCACCAGATCCACGATGCTTTCTGCGCTCTCGGCGCCGAAACCGGCCTCCGCAGTGTCGCCGTTTACGGCGGTGTCGGCATGGGGCCCCAGATTCAGCGGCTCCGTGGTGGCGCGGAGATCGTCGTCGCCTGCCCCGGCCGCTTGCTCGATCACCTCCAGCAGGGAACCGCGGACCTCTCGAACGTCGAGGTCGTCGTCCTCGACGAGGCTGATCGCATGTTCGATATGGGCTTCCTGCCCGACATCCGCCGCATCCTCAAGCGCCTCCCCGCGGACCGGCAAACGCTCCTCTTCTCAGCGACCATGCCCCCTGACATCCGCCGGCTCGCCAAGGAGATCCTCTTCGATCCGGTGACCGTCGAAGTCGATCGCCAAACGCCGGTAGCGACCGTCGCCCACGCCCTCTACCCCGTAGAGGAATCGGGCAAAGGCGAAGCCCTGCTACAGCTCCTCTACCGCACCGACACGGAGTCCGTGCTCGTATTCACGCGCACGAAGCGGCGGGCCGGGCGCGTCGCGAAGGGTCTCGTTTCTGCGGGCTTCAGCGCGAGCTGCCTCCAGGGCAACCTCTCCCAGAGCCGCCGCCAGGAGGCGCTCGACGGGTTCCGCAGCGGCAAGTACCGCATCCTCGTCGCCACGGACATCGCCGCTCGCGGCATCGATGTCTCGACCATTTCGCACGTCATCAACTACGACATGCCCGACACGGTTGACGCCTACACCCACCGCATCGGCCGTACCGGCCGCGCCGCGCGCTCCGGCGACGCGTTCACGCTGGTGACTCCGGCCGACGCGGGCGCTGTGCGCGCAATCGAGCGGATGATGGGCTCGCGCATCGCGCGCCGGCGACTCGATCCGCTTCCCGCGGGTCGCCCGAAGGCCTCGCCGGCCGCCTCTCGTCCCGCGCCCGCGCGGCCGGAGCCCAGGCTGGGGGGCGCACGCGGTCCCGCACCACGCCGCCGCGGTGGCGCGCGGCGCGTCCCGGTCGGCGCAGGGGCCACCTCGGCGCCGCCCCGGAAGCCCGCCCCGCGGGAGCCGTCCGCACCCCGTGTGGATCGCGGCCGGTAACCGGCGCGTCTGGTCCCCGAACGGGACGGCCACACGTCGCGGTTCCCTGAGCGTGCGCTAGCGCGCAGTGCATCACCGCGTCACGTTATGAAGCGCGATGCCGCGGCACGGCTCGCTCGCCGGGTCACCAGCCTCTGCGTAGACTCGGGCCGTAGCGTGCGGATCGTGCCGCGCGCTCCGGGGGAAGGGCATGGTCAGTCTCGAAGGGCGCTCCGCGATCGTGACCGGCGCCGCCGTCGGGATCGGCAACGCCTACGCGCGGGCGCTTGCGCTGGAGGGCGTCAATGTCGCGGTCTGCGACATCCGCCCGGAGATCACCGCTCTGCCCGCGGTGCTCGAAGCAGGGGGTGTCCAGGCCGTCGGCTGGGTGGCCGATGTCTCGCTGGCCCTGGATGTGCGCGCGGTGGTGGATGGCACGATCGAGGCCTTCGGCAGCATCGACATCCTGATCAACAACGCCGGCAAGGCCGCGATCAGCGTCGCCGGCGACGACCTCGACAAGACGCTCAATGACTACGAGGAGATCGTGGGGACGAACCTCAAGGGGGAGTTTCTCTTCGGGCGCGCGGTGATCACGCAGATGCTCGCGCAGGGTCGCGGCGGTGAGATCGTGAACGTAGCAACTGACCATGGTGTGACCTGCGGCGTGCCCAACGAACTCTGTCCCAAACTGCCCACCTGCCCGCCGGAGTGGGCGGCAAGGCCACGGCCGGTCGCGGGCGGCGCCATGGACCTGTACGACGCCGCGAAGTGGGGCCTGCACGGGCTCGCCTACTCCTGGGCGAAGGCGCTGAGTCCTCACGGGATTCGCGTGAATACGATGTGCATGGGCGCCACTGATTCGCACATGCAACGATCCTGGAACGGCATTGCGCTTGGCCAAGAGGCAACCGACCCGGAAGCGAAACGAGAGGTCGACACCTGGATGCGGGCAGGGGACTCCGCCCAGGTGGTGATCGATCTCTTGAAGGAAGGCCCGACGGGGCGCACGGCGAGCTTCCACAACCTTTGTCTCGGCCGGCCGCCGCAACTCGAGCCAGCGCCGCCGAATCGCTATGTCTATGAAGGCGAGCTGCAGGCCCGCGCTTGAGGGGCCCGTGCCCGCAACAGCGCGCCCCGACAGCCTGACCTTCGTCGTAGGCGATCATCGCCGCCACCCTCGGTCGCGCGGCGAGAGGCGTCAAGCGCCGCGCAGGAGACAAACGAGCGGACCTTCGCGGAAGAGCGGCCCCGGCGCCAGGCCGAGGCGCGAGTAGACCTCGCCCGGCACGCCGATATCGGCGAGATAAAGTGTGCCGACGAAGCGTTCGGCGCCCGGGCGGAGCAGCCCCGCCTTGGGCAACGCAAGCGTCATCGTTGCGTCGGCGACGAGCGCGGGCCCGAGGGCCACGCCGGAATCAACGTCGAGGCCGGAGGGGACATCGAGGCTGACCACGGGGGCGGGCGAGGCGGAGGCGGTCGTGATCAGCTCCCGCGCGGCCCCCTGGAGGGGTCCGCGCAGTCCGTAGCCGATGACGGCATCGACCAGAATGCCGTGCTCGGGCAGGACGCTCACGGCCTGAGAGAGGGGCACGCCGAGCGCGCGGACAGCGGCGAGCTGGGTCGCGGGCACGCCCGCGAAGTCATCAGGCGCGGCGGCCAGCACGACGCGGGTGGGCACCCCCCACGCGTGCAGGCGACGGGCGGCGGCCAGCCCCCCGCCGCCATTGTTCCCGCGGCCGCAGAGCACCACGGCGGGGCGCTCCGGCGTGGCGACGCCGTGACGCCGCACGAGGTCCGCGAGTAGCAAGCCCGCGTTCTCCATCATCTGGATGAGGAGGATGTCGAACTCCTCGATCATCAGGCGATCGACTTCGACCATACCGGTGCGGTCTACCACCGGGACGGCATCGAGGTCGAGGTTGGGGAGGTCGTCGAGCGTCAGCATCGGGCCTGCCGTGGCGGGTTCGGGGGAGCGTAGCCCCTCGCCCACCTCGGCCGGAAGCGGGCGCGGGCGCTTCAACCCCGGCCGGGCCCGCTGTACGCTCGCGGTATGGCCCTCGGGACCGGTCGCTTCGCGAGCCGCTGGCCCGCACGCTGCAGCGGGGTGCGTTAGCCATGCGGGGACCGCTCGAAGGCGTGCGCGTGCTCGACTTCACCTGGGCGCTGGCGGGGCCGTTCGGAACGATGCAGCTGGCAGACCTCGGCGCTAGCTGAGCGCCGCCGGCAGGGCGCCGGCCTCCAGTCGATTGCGCGCTCGCCTGCTGCCGCCCTCCGCTCAGGCGTGTTCAGGAGCGAAGGCGGCGCTGATTCCGCCGGATGATCTCCCCTAATGCCGGCGGGCCGGAGTCTCGCGGAGCCCACCCGAGGTCGACTCTCGATCTATGCATGCCCTGCGTTCGGCGGTGGCCAGGCCGTTTCTCCCGCTGAATCGCGTCGGCTGGAAGCTGATGGCGCCCTTCGTCGTGCTCACGCTGCTCGTCGGTGTCGTCGGCTCGTGGCTCGCCACCCGGCACGTCACTGGCTCGTTGGAGGAACGTTTCGAGAACCATCTCCTCGAGTCCGCGAGAGTGGCCTCCGATGCCATTGTGCGGCAGGAGGACGAGCAGCTCGCGCTCAGTCGGACGGTGGCCTTTACGAGGGACACCGGCCGCGCCGTCCGGACCGCCGACACGGCCTACCTCGCAGTCGTGGTCGCACCGATCGCGGCGAACGCCGAAAGCGAGCGTGTGGAGATCCTCGGCATGGACGGAAAGGTGCTGTTCGCCGCGGGCTCGTCCGTCGCGGCCGCACCCGCCGCCGAGCCCGTCGATCGCTCGGGCTGGTTCGCGGTCCAACGCGTCCTCTCAGGGACGAGCGACGGTCTGGGCGACAAGTTCGCGCAGATCGGAGAAACGGATTCGGGGCTGACCCTCCTGACCGTCGCGCCCATCTACGACGGCGACGAGCTTGTGGGCGCCGTTGCAGTCGGCACCTCGGTCCAGACGATCCTCGCCGCTGCGCAACTCGAAGCGCTCGCCGATATCACCGTCTACGACTTCGCGGGCGCGGCGCTCACCACGACCTTCGCCGGGGGTGTCGAGGCGAACCCCGCTCTCGGCGCGAGCCTCGATACGGCCTCGCTGGTAGAGAGCGGAAGCCCCCTGGCTCGCGGGCAGATCGCGGGACGCGACTACGCGTTGATGTATGGCCAGCTGGAGGTGCGGGGTGCGGTCGTAGGGCTGTTCTCGGTGGCGTTGGCGGAGGACTTCATCGTCTCAGCCGGGGCCGTCACTCGCCTCCAAATGGGGCTGCTGTTCGGGGCCGCCATGGCCATCGCCCTCGTCACAGGGTGGCTCATTGCGCGGCGCTTCACCAAGCCCATCGAGAAGCTGAGCGCGACCGCGCGCGCTGTCTCGGGCGGCGATCTCTCCGCGCGTACGGGTCTCCGCGGCGCCGATGAGATCGGCCAGTTCGCGACCACCTTCGATGCGATGACCGCACGTGTCGAGGGGCAGCACCTGGGCACGATCCGCGCCCTTGCCTCGGCGATCGACGCGCGCGATCCGTACACGCTCGGTCACTCGATCCGCGTGGGCCAGCTCGCGGTCGCCCTCGGGCGGGAGCTGCGGGTAGCGGACGTGGTCCTCAAGCATCTTGAGGTTGGGGGCTATCTGCACGATATCGGCAAGATCGGAATCCGTGATGCCGTTCTCCTCAAGCCCGGTGCCCTCACCCCGGAGGAGCGCGCGCTGATCGAGGAGCATCCGGTCGTCGGGCTTCAGATTCTGGAGCACGTAGATCTGCCCGGGGGCGTGCTTGAATTCGTCGGGCGACACCACGAGAAGCTTGACGGCACCGGCTACCCGGCGCGGCTCGACGCCGACGAACTCGGCGCCATCCCGCCCATCGCCGCGATCGCCGACATCTATGACGCGCTCACCACGGACCGGCCGTACCGGGCTGGGATGTCGGTCGAAGAAGCGGCCCAAATGCTCAAGCGCGAGGCCTTGTCGGGGAAGCTGGACTCGACCGTTGTCCGTGCCTTTGAAGGCATCGTCGAGGACTGGGAGGCGCGCCTCGTCGCGGACTCGTCGCTGGTGCCGTTCAGGTCCCATCGGCGAGCAGTCCCTCGTCGTGCCACCGCGTGTGCGGCTCCAACCGAACCGCGAAGCGCCGCCCCGCGAGCGGGCGGCGTGAGCTGGCGCCTCGCCGCAGGGGCGGTGGCGCTGCTCTTCCTCGTGGGGGTGAGCGTACTGACCGCCATGGTCGGCGCGAGCGTGGCGCTCCAACGGCCCAGTAGCGATCTCATCCTGGCATCGACGTCGTCCAAGCTGGCGGCAAATTACGTGGCTGACCCCCGCGGCACCGAGCCTGAACTCGTCCCACTCGAACCCCGAATCATCGAGGAGGTGGCCAAGGACCGCGAGGTCTCGGTGGCGCCAGCGCGGGTCCCTCCCCATCTCCCGAGCCAGGCGACACCCACATCGACCGCTGAACCGCCGACGCCGACACCCCCGGCTGACGGGGCGGCGACGCCTCCCCAGACGGCACCACCAAGCCAGTCGTCGACCGCTGAACCCGGCTCCCAGCCCTCGCCGACTGGTGCGGTGAGAGAACCTTCAGTGACACCTACGCCGGTCCCAACCCAAGCGGGGACCGCCTCCGCAACCCCGGCGGCAACGCCGGAGTCGGCGCCCACCTTCCCCGTTCCCACGCCAACGGCAACTCCGTCGCCAACGGCCACGGCTAGCGGAACCGCGGGGCCGACCAGCACGCCCACCCCCACCCCGCTGCCGGGCGCGACGCCGACGCCCACCCCGTCGGCCACGGCCACTCCGACGCTCACCCCTACCTCCACGCCGACCGCAGCTTCGACGCCGGGCCAGAGCCCGACAGCGACCCCCACCGCAACGCAGACACCGACGCCGACGCCGCCGCCGGGCGCGACGCCGACGCCCACCCCCACCCCGCCGCCGGGCGCGACGCCCACGCCCTCCCCGTCGGCGACGGCCACTCCGACACTCACGCCGACCGCAACTGCGACGCCGGGCCAGACGCCGACCCCCACCCCACCGCTGGGCGCGACGCCGACGTCAACCCCGTCGGCGACGCCCACGTCGACCCCCCTCCCAACCTCAACAGCGACCCCGACGCCGACACCCACTCCGACGGCCACCCCTACGGCCACCTTCACGCCGACCCCAACGCCGACTCCTCCCCCGAGCGGGAACGTCACGTTCTACCTCCACAACAACCCCTCCCCGCCATCCGGGGACACGACCTCGCAGTTAAACCTGCCCCTGGATGAGACCGCGCCGGCGTTCGGGCCCCTGAACAACTACGACACCGATCGCGACAGCGAGCCGGGCCTGGTCATCGCCAAGGGCGGCGCGGGCGCCGGCGAGACCGATCCGGTGAAATACCAGGCCTGGCGCACGGCTCCACTTGCCTCGTCGCTCACGCTCGGGAACGACGTCACGGTCTTTCTCTGGAGCGGGATGAAGGACTTCGAAGGGGGGAAGGCTGGGAGCGTCACGGTCTATCTCCGCGACTTCGATGGTGCGGGTCACACGGAGATCTGTTCAGGCTCCCTGACGGACCCCGACTGGCAAGGTGGTGCACCCAACTTCCTCAACAAGATTTTCTCGTTCACGTGTCCGACCTACACGCTCACGAGCGGTCACAGCCTCGAGGTCAAGCTGATCGTGAACGGGTCGTCGGACGACGATCTCTGGTTCGCGCACGACACGAACCCCTACCGCACTCGCCTCCAAATCAACTGAGGCGGTGCCTTCAGCTCCAGGGCGCGCGCGCGCGCGTCTCCCAGCCGAAGGTGCTGAACGTGGTGTAGCTGCCGAGCGCACCCACGAGGAGCAGGACTCGCGCCTCCCGGTTGAGGAGCCCGCGCTCCTCGGCGAGGGAGGCGAGAACGCCGATCAGGAAGCAGCCGCTGATGTTCACCGCGAGCGTGCCGTAGGGGAAGCCGAATCCGAAGACGGCGTGCATGCGCGACTGGACGAAGTAGCGCAGAGGTGCGCCGATCGCGACACCGGCGATGACGAGGGCGTACGTGCTTACGACTTGGGATCCCGCCGCCAGGGCGCTGCGAGCATCTCCCGGAGAAGAGCCCCAGCGGTTTCAGACGACTGCTCGAGCGTCGATTTCGTTATCACGACCACCATCGGTTTGTTGTTCGTAGCGAACCGAAGCCTATCACTGCCGGAAGCAGCCCGGGACCGATCGGGCCACCGTTGCTGCCCTAGAATGGATGTCCTCGCCGCCACGGACCGGACTCGCGACGTATGCGACAACGTGGCCAGTGAAGATGGAGGTCCGCGTGGCTCAGTCAGTGATTGGCGTTTCGACGGTGGACCGCGATCAACTTCGCGCCCAGATTTCCGAGAAATATCGCGATGTTGCCATGGACCCGGAAATGGGATTCCACTTCCACAACGGCCGTCCGCTCGCGCGGATGCTCGGCTACGCCGGCGAGGTCGTGGAGACCCTGCCGTGGGGGACGGTGGAATCGTTCGCGGGCACGGGCAACCCCTTCCTCTTTGGCGAGCTCGCGGTGGGCGAAACCGTCGTTGATGTGGGCTGCGGTGCGGGTTTCGACAGCCTCATCGCCGCGCGGCAGGTTGGCGTCGACGGCCAGGTGATCGCAGTGGACATGACGGCTGGCATGCGCGACAAGGCCGCTGCGGGGGCTCAGGCGACGGGACTCGGGCACGTCGAGATCCGCGACGGCTTCGCCGAGTCGCTGCCCGTTTCCGACGCCGTTGCCGATGTCGTCATCAGCAACGGCGTGGTCAACCTGTGCCCCGACAAGCCCGCTGTTTTCCGGGAGATGGCGCGCGTGCTCAAGCCCGGAGGACGCATCCAGATTGGAGACATCCTCGTTCACAAGCCTGTACCGCAGGATGCCCGGGACGACATCGACCTCTGGAGTGGCTGAATCGCCGGTGCTCTGCTGGATGCAGAGTGGCGCCAGGTGCTCGAGCTGACCGGCTTCAGGGAGGTCGTCCTGTCCAACGAAATCGATGTCTTCTCCGGGAGTAAGCACGAGTCAGACGCCGCGGAGTTCGAGACGCGTGGCGTGACGGTCTTCGCCCGCCACCAGTAGCGGCGGCCACGCACCCCTCGGGGCAGCCTCGCGGAGCGACACCTGTCGCCGCACTTGCCTGGGCGAGCGTTGGGAGCGCCTCAGGCGGGGCCGGGGGGGATGTTCGCGTTCATGCGGAAGAAGTTCGTCGGATCGTACTTCGTCTTCAGCTCGACGAGCCGCGTCCACTGCTCGGGGCTGTACGCGGCTGCGCGGACGCGGTCGGCCGGGTCATCGCTCGTGAAGTTCACGTAGACGCCGCTGCTGTGCGGAAGCAGGTCGTCGAACATGGCCCGTACCCAATTGATGTGACGGTCGGGCTCGGGGTCGTCAGGCATCCAGGCGGCGGCGATGTTGATGTCGTGGAGTGCGCTCCGGTTGGCGAAGGCGGTTGCGTCGTTCGCCACGTCCATGACAGCGCCGCCAAGGCAGAAGATGGGCACGGTCGAGAGCGCGGACGTGATCTTATGGCAGTGGTCGACGATCACGCCGATTGCATCATCGGAGAGCTCCGCCAGCTTGTGCGACTTCCAATAGTAGTGGCGGCCGTGGGGAAGGGCCGCGTCGAACATCTTCTGATGCGCCGGATAGGGCTTCGGGGCGACCACATCGAACGCAGGGGCGCCGAACTCGCGCAACGGGCGGAGAGCCTTCTCGGCCTCTTCCACCGGTCCTGCGTAGTTCATCACGAGTGCAACGATGGGCTCGCCGTGCAGTTCGCTCGGGATGGCGGGCAAGGGTGGGGCCAAGCGAAGATTCGCGAGCACGCCGATCTCCCTCGGCGCAGCGGGCAGGAACTCACGCAGGAAGCGCAGGAGCCCGGCCGCTTCGCGCATGGGCCAGGCGACCATCCCTGCCAGGATCTGCGGCGGCAACGGATGCAGCCGGAACTCGAACGAGGTGACGATGCCGAAGTTTCCCCCGCCGCCCCGGAGCCCCCAGAACAGGTCGCTGTTCTCCCTCTCGTTCGCCACCACGAAGTCGCCGTCCGCGGTGACGACGTCGGCCGAGGTGAGGTTGTCGATACCCAGCCCGAACGCCCGCATCAGGTGGCCGATGCCGCCCCCGAGCGTGAGGCCGCCAACGCCCGTGTGACTGACGATGCCGCCCGGAGTGGCCAACCCGAACGCATGGCTCTCTCGATCCAGGTGTTCGTTGAGCGCGCCCCCCTCTACCCGAATCGTTTCAGTCGACGGATCGACGCGAGCGGCGGTCATCGCGGAAAGGTCGATCACCAGTCCGTCGTCGCAGATGGCGTGCCCCGCCACGGCGTGGCCCCCGCCGCGGACCGAAGAGGGGAGGTTGCGCCGGCGTGCGAAGCGAACCGCAGCGCGCACGTCAGCCACGCCCTGGCAGCGGGCGATGAGCTGAGGCTTGCGATCGATCTGCCCGTTCCAGATCGCTCTGGCAGCGTCGTAGGTGGGCCCCTCTGGGCCGATCAGCTCACCGAGGAAGTCGCTTTCGAGGCCACCAGCGAGCCCTGCTGCAGCTGAACTCATCGCCGTCCCTTTCCCCTCGCACAATACCTGGGCGAGGCTGCCCGATCGCGCTGGGCCCAACGATAGGGCGTCCCTCGACGGTGAGGCCAGGATCGAAGCTCCAGCACAGCCCGTATCGGGCGAACCGCAGGGCGACCCGTGGCGGTCGCGGTGAACGAGCCTCAGACGACACCACTCCCGCGCAGCCGCGCATCCCGCAGCCGGGCCGCGCTCTTGCGCACTACGCTGGCCGGCTCCATGGGATCCGTCGGGCACGACGCACCACTCGGGAAACAGCACACGGTTCGGCGGTCTCAGCCGGCACGTTTGATCTATGGATCCGTCCTGGCGAGCAGCTCGATCGTCTCGCGCGGGGTGGCGAAGATGAATCGCTGGGCCTGCGGGTGAGCGAGGATGTAGTCCAGCCCGGCAGTCATTCGTTCGAGCGCTTGCGGATCCGAGAAGATGGACGTGCGGATCGCGAACAGAAAGTGTAGCCGTTCGCGTGTGGCGAGCTCGTACTCGAAGGTACGCGGAAAGTGCCGAGGGCCGCTTTCCAAGTTGAGCCGGTTGGACTTGGGCCGGGGCCGGGGCCTACGTCCGAGGAGTTGAGCAACTGCGGCGCGCGGCTTCCAGCGGGGCCGCGTTCGCCCCTGGGGGATGAACGTACTGAGCGGGATGGCGAGGATGCCGTCGCTACGGCTGTCGGTCGCTGGGAGCCGGAAATCGTCCGCGGACGGTCGCCAGGGCCCTCGGGGCACGTCGCGATAGTCCGGGGCTGCTCCGCGGTACTGGCCGTTCGGCCTCTCGAGCGTGCGAGCACGGGTGCCCGACGGGATCGTCAGTTCGTACCGCACCCCGAGTGACTCGAGGAGCTGCATCGTGTCGTTCATCCAGTCGTCACCCATGGTGAACGACTGTGCGACCCGGCCCTGATGTGTCCGGAACGTGGCAAGGGAACCGCGCACGCAGGATTCCACCCACGCCTGATCGCCGTAGTCCGCGATCCAGTTCCGCCCCCCTTCGCTCCAGCGGTAGGGGTGGACGTGTACGCCGAGTTCGTCACCGCTTGCCTCGTCTGCGGAAATTTGGTCTCCGTAGCGCATCAGGGGCCACTCGGCTGATCCGTAGGTTTCGGCGACCTGCTGATCGAGCCGAAAGAGCCACGTGAAGTGCGCCGGCGAACCGGTCACGCTCGCAATCCTGTTCCGTAGTTGCTGCAGGTACTCGACGGAGCGTTCATAGCCCTGCCAGGGCAGCGGCCGCTCGCGGTCGATGAAGAGGCCGTCGGGTTCCGCATCGATTCTGAGGACGATGGGAATCCTGTCGCTACTCAGGGCTCCACCCACGGTGGTGGGTTGGGTGGCGACTGTTGAAGACATTGCCCGCCCTCCTGAGCTCATGGCGCTTCGCCGGTTATTGAGCGGATTGTGTTGGCGGCTGCGTTACGGCGTCAATTGGTCAGCGCTGGAGATTCACTACCGCAGGTGGCACCCTTTGCGTCTGCCCACGTCGATGATCGCGGCTAGCCCTCACCTCCCATGTCCTGGAAATAGACCTCGTTGATCAGGTCGACCCCCTTGGCCATATGGCGGCGCACGTCGTCCTGGAGCGCTCCTGCGTCGGCGCGCAGCGCCGCCACGTCGATGTTGCCGGCCTCGATTTGCCGGTCCACCGCATCGCGGAGCCCCTCCCCCCGCGCGATGAGCGGGAGGTGTTCGGCGCGTGAGCGATCGATCCGGGGTGTTAGGCGAGGTCGCAACTGAGCCATCTCCTCCAGGGTTCCGCCGGGCGCCTCCGATACCTCGCGGTGGCGATGGAGGATTGTCACGAGCCCCTCGAGCCCAGTGCGCAGGCCCGCAGCCCAATGTGCGTGGTCACCGGATGGGGCGGTGATGGCGTCATCGACGGCTTCTCGCGCGTAGCGCAAGGCATCGTGGCCGCTGAGCCTTGGGCGCGACTCGCTGGGCGGGCGGTTCTTCTGCGCTTCTGCGGCCATTTTCGGACCTCCCGTCGAACGTTCCGGGAGGCCGGGCTCGCGCCCGAGGCGCCTCCGAAGGCCTACGGGGTTAGCTGACGGGTTCGGCATCGGAAATCGCCTACGCGCGCGCGATTCACCCCAGAGTTGGGTCCCCCGTTCCCGGCGAGCCGGGATTCGGCCGTGCCACTACTCGTGGCTCGTAGTGATTGTACTTGGCAGGTCAAGTGGTCTCCTCTCAAGTTGTGCGAAGATATTGAGAAATATTTCACTCGTTCTGTGAAAGTAATCACGATCATCCTGTTTGTGAAGAGAGTCACAATATGTAAAAAAAGAATCTTCACTCCTTCTATTGAAATCGTTCCATTGGTGGGCTAGTCTTTAGTTCTAGTCTGACTTGGGAGGGTGCCTGTATGAAGATCCGGACTCACCTTCTCTTTGGAGTGCTCGAGGTCGATCAGCTCGGCCTGCGTTGAGCAGGCCAGGCAGAGCGGCCTCGCGATGACCCCAGATTCAGATGCGAGGCTAAGGCAATCGCTGAGGGGGCCGAATTTCGGCCCCCTCAGTTTGTCCAGACCGTGAGCTGCGCTTCGGGCACCCGCCGGATCCGTCAGTCTTGGTCCGTCAGCACGCGGACCCGGCCGGATGACTCCGGGCGTATTAGCAGTCGCAGGCCGAGCAGGATGAGTTGCGAGCCAGCTCACATCACGGCCAGCGCCGACCCCCTGGGCTATGAAACGGCAGGCCGGTCACTTGCCTCTTCAGAACGTTTGTTCTGTCCTCGCTTTCCTTTCACCCCAAGGAGGGCTCCGGATGCCGATGGCCTGCCTCCTCGTCCCTGCTCTGCCCCTCGCCTGTGAGCTAGCGCAGCGGCCGGATCTGCGCGGGTGTCCGCTCGTCATCACCGATGAGGCTGGGCTGCGCGTGGCGCACGTCAGTGGCGAAGCTCTGAGCCGTGGTGTGCGGCCGGGGATGGCGTTGCGCGAAGCGGTTGCCTTCGTACCGGCGCTGGCGGTGCTCGAGCCCCGCCCCGCGCGCGTTGCCCGCGCCGCCCACGCCCTCATCGATGCGATCGGCAGTGTCAGCCCCTGCGTGGAAGAGGCTGAACCAGGGGTGGTGTTCGCCGATCTTGCCGGTCTCGAACGGCTCTACCCCCGCCCCGGCCTGATCGAGCAGGCGCTCTTCGATGCCACGCCCGCCGCCCTCGGCCCCAGGGTCGGGATCGCGGAGACGCGCTTCACGGCGTTTGCGGCTGCGCATCAGTCCGCAGCGGGAACGTCTACGAGCGTCGGCGAAGATGAAGCCGCCGCCTTTCTCGCCGAGAAGCCTACGGCCTGGCTCCCTCTGGATGAGGACGCGCGTGAGCACCTCCATCTCCTCGGTATCGAGACGCTCGGTGGCTTTGCCGCCCTCCCCCGCCAAGCCGTCGAGGCGCAGTTCGGCGTCAGCGGCGGTCTCGCCTGGCTGGCGGCGCGCGGCGAGGACCCCACCCCCCTGCGCCCCCAGCACCTCCTGCACGAGCGCGTCATCGAGCGCTCGCAGGCGCAGCCCCCGCTCATCAGCCACGAGGCGATCGCGCGGTCCCGCGAACAGCTCCTCGGGCGGGCGCTGCGCCAACCGCGCGCGGCCGGCCGCTTCGTGCGCTACTTTCGCATCTCCGCCACCGGCGAAGACGACGGTCTCTGGGAGCGGAAGCTCTCGATGAAGGAGCCGACCGGGGACCGGCGCCGGCTCTGGCTCGCGCTCCGAACCGTTCTGGAGCAGGCCGAGTACCCCGGCCCGATCGCCGAGCTCGAGCTCGAGCTCGGCGGCCTCACGAGCGAGAGTGCCCGCCAGCGTGGCCTCTTCCGTGATCGCCTGCGCCGTCGCGAAGAGCTCGACGAGATGGTGCGCCACCTCAAGCTTCGCTACAGCCAATCGCCGCTGGCGCGCATTGTCGCGCTCGACCCCAGGAACCGCCTCCCCGAACGCCGCCACGCACTCATGGATTACGACCCGTGAGGAGTTCAGCGTTCAAGGTTCAGAGTTCAAAGAGAGGCGTGCCCACCGCCGCCGGCCGCGGCCCTCAACGGCCAACGGCCAACGGCCAAGAGCCGCGCGCTTCGCTCCGCGCCTTGGGCCTCCCCCGCCCCGTGCAGGTGCGCACTGATGCCACGGGCTTGCCCGTCGAAGTTGAACTGGTGCGCACCAGCGGCCAGCGGCCGAAGGCCAACGGCTACCGGCGGCCGCGAGCCAAGAGCCAAGAGCCAAAAGCAAAGAGCCTGCAGACCGTCGCGCGGGTCGAGGAGGTCTGGCGCGTCGCTGAGAAGTGGTGGCGCGAAGAGCCGGTCGCGCGTACCTACTACCGCCTTGTTCTCGACGACGGCCGTCTCCTCACCCTCTTCCACGATGACGAGGGCGCCGTTGGCGGCGGCTGGTTCAGCCAGCACTACGGATGAGGAGTTCTGAGAGGAGTTCAGCGTTCAGGGTTCAGAGAAAGACGGCGGCGAGGCGTGCTAACGGCCAATGCTGAGTACAGGGTTCAACGTTCAGAGTTCAGAGGGAGACGGCGGTAGAACGGGCCAACGGCGAATGGCCACCGGCGGGCTACCGGCCCCCAATAGCCAACAGCTAGGCGCCAATAGCCAAGAGCTCCTCGCCCGCCGCGCGGACATCGAGAGCGCCATGGATCCCGATACGCCGCTCCCGTGCTCCCCGCGACCCCACCCAGCCCGTCTCCCCTTCGGTCCTCGACGACGCGCCCTACGTGGAGCTGCACCTGCACTCCAACTACTCGCTCCTCGAAGGCGCCTCCAGCCTCGATGAGCTGGTCGAGACGGCCGTTGCGCAGGGTCACCGCGCCCTCGCCCTCACCGACCACGATGGCCTGTTTGGGGCGATGGAGTTCGCGCGGACCGCCAAAGAAGCGCGGCTGCGGCCGATCACGGGTCTCGAGATCACGCTCCTGGAGGAGGACGGCACCCGCTCCCATCTCACCCTCCTGGCCGAGACGGGTGAGGGTTACGCCCACCTCTGCCGGCTTTCGAGCTACGCCTTCGGTCTCGAAGAGGAGGAGGCGGTAGCGAAGGAGGAGCGCCGCCTCGACGCGCTCCTGCCGGTGGGGCGGCTGGAAGAGCATGCCGGCGGCCTCATCGCCCTCAGCGGCTGCCGCGAGGGGCGCGTCCCGCGGCTCCTCGCCGAAGGCAAGGAGCGCGAGGCGGAGGAGGCGCTGCGCCGGCTCGTGCGTTGGTTCGGCCCGGCGAACGTCTTCGTCGAGCTGCAGGACAATTTCGTCTACGGCGACCGTCCCCGCAACCACGCCCTCGTGGCCCTCGCCGAGGGCGTGGGCGTGGTCGGTACCGGCGACGTGCACTACCACGTCCCCACGCGGCACCGCCTGCAGGACGTGATGGTCGCGATCCACCACCGCAAGACGCTCGACGAGAGCCACCAGGAGCGCCGCCCGAACGCGGAGTTCTACCTGCGTAGCCCGGCGGAGCAGGCGAAGCGCTTCGCCGCCTACCACCCCGAGGCGGCGGCGAACTCCGTGCGCATCGCCCGCCGCTGCACCTTCGACCTCACCGAGGACCTCGGCTACCGCCTCCCCAACCCGAAGGGGCTCGACGGCGCCACCCCCCTCGAACGGCTCGAGCGCATCTGCCGCGAGCGGCTCGAGGAGCGCTACCCGGACACTGTGGTGAGTTCAGCGTTCAAAGTTCAGAGTTCAGAGAAAGACGAACCCCCCGCCCCCCAGGAGCCAGGAGCCAACAGCCAAGAGCCGCCGCTGATGAGTTCAGCGTTCAAAGTTCAAAGTTCAGAGGGAGACGAACCCCGCCGCTCCCAAGAGTCAGGAGCCAACAGCCAAGAGCCGCCGCGCGAGCGGCCTCTGACGGAGCGGGAGCTGGCCAACGCGCGGCTCGAAGACGAGCTGGCGCTCGTTGGGCGTCACGATCTAGCCGGCTTCTTCCTCATCTATCACGACATCATCGAGCTGGCCACGGAGGTAGCCGCCGAGGTGCGGGGCAAGGCCGGGCGGAGCGGGGCCCTCCAAACCCTCCCCCCTGGGCGGGGGCGGGGCTCATCCGTCTCCTCGATCATCTGTTACCTGATCGGGCTCTCTCACATCGACCCGATCCGCAACAATCTCTTCGTCGGGCGCTTCCTCAACGACGTCATGCGCTCGTTGCCCGATATCGACCTCGACTTCCCCCGCGATATCCGCGCCGAGCTCATCGAACGTGTCTACGAGCGTTGGGGGAAGGACCATGCCGCGCTCGTCGCCATCTTCCCCACCTACCGTCTGCGCAGTGCCATCCGCGACGTGGGCAAGGCCCTCGGCCTGCCCGCTGCTGAGCTCGACCGGCTGGCGAAACGCGCCAGCGGCCACGATAGCGTCCGTGATCTGCCGGCGGAGCTCGCGCGCCAACCCGAGTTCGCCGACCGCCTGGAGGCGCGCGGCTGGCGCGACCTCTCCGATCTCGCGCAGGAGCTCGCCGGCTTCCCCCACCACCTCTCCCAGCACGTGGGCGGCATGGTCATCTCCTCCGACCCCCTCATCGACTACGTTCCCTGCCAGCCCGCCGCCTGGCCCAACCGCTACCTCTGTCACTGGGACAAGGATTCGATCGACGATGCGCGCATGGTCAAGATCGACTTCCTCGCGCTGGGCATGCTTTCCTGCGTGGAGGAGACAGTCGACCTCGTCGCCCGCAAGCGTGGCCACTCCCTCGACCTCTCGCGTATCGATTTCGAGGAGAAGGCGACGTACGACGCCATCTGCGAGGGCGATACGGTGGGTGTGTTCCAGATCGAGTCGCGCGCCCAGATCGCGATGCTGCCCCGCACCCAACCGCGCACCCTCGAGGACCTCACCGTGCAGGTTTCGATCGTGCGGCCGGGCCCGATCGTCGGCGGTGCCGTGAACCCGTACGTTCGCCGCCGCGAAAAGCAACGCGAGAATCCGCACTACGTGCCCGAGGTGCCGCATGAGTGCGTCCGCGAGATCCTCGCGGAGACGCTCGGGGTTGTCATCTACCAGGAGCAGGTGATCCAGGTGGCGCAGGCGATGGGCGGCTTCAGCGCCGGTGAAGCCGATCAGTTCCGCCGCGCCATGAGCCGCAAGCGCTCGCTCGAGGCGATGGAGCGCTACCGCCAGCGCTTCCTGGGGGGCGCCCACGAGCGCGGTGTCGACGAGGCGACGGCCGAGCGCGTCTTCGAGAACCTCCTCGGATTCGCCGAATTCGGCTTCCCCAAGAGTCACGGCGCCGCCTTCGGCCTGCTCGCTTATCAATCGACCTGGCTCAAGCGCCACTACGGTCCCGAATTCATGTGCGCCCTCTTCAACAACCAACCGATGGGCTTCTACCCCCCGCACGTGCTCACGAACGACGCGCTTCGCCACGGGATCCAGGTGCGCCGTCCCCACATCAACCGCAGCCTCGCCGCCTGCACGGTGGAGGAGCTCGACGAGGGCGAGGATGGTGTCGGTGCGGTGCGGGTCGGCCTCGGCTACGTGAAGGGCGTGGGTGAAGCCGGGGGCACGCGGATCGAGGAGGAGCGCGGGCGGGCGGGCGACTTCCAGTCGCTCTTCGATTTCGTCCAGCGTGCGGGTATCAGCCGCAGCGCCACCACGAGCCTCATTCGCATCGGCGCGTTCGCGCCCTTCGGCCTCAACCGCCGCGAGCTGCTTTGGCAGCTCGGCCTCTTCGGCGGTGGCTTCGAACGCGCCATGCTGAGCGAATCACGCGACCGCCAAATGTGCCTCCCCCTGCCGACCGCCCAGGACAACGTCACGCTCGTGGACTTCGACGCCTACCAGCGCATGTCCGCCGACTATGAGCTGTTGTCGCTCTCGCCCGACAGCCACCCGATGCGCTTTCTCCGCCCCCTCCTGCACGAGGGGGTCGTCTCCAGCCAGCACCTGCGCTCCCTGCCCGGCGGCGAGGTGGCGGGGCTGGTTGTCTGCCGTCAGCGCCCGATGACGGCCAGGGGCATCATCTTCCTGCTGCTCGAAGACGAGTTCGGCCTGATGAACATCCTCGTGAGCAAGGAGCTCGCCGAGCGCATGCGCGACACGGTGCGCACGGCCGCCTTCGTGCGTACGCGCGGCGTCCTCGAGAAGCGCGCGGGCGAGCAGCGCACCCTCGTCGCCCAATCGCTCGAGGAGATGCTGCCGCACGAAGCGCTGCAGATGCCGTCTGGGAAGTCGTGGGCGTAACCCGGTTAATCGAGCCAGGCTACCTGGCTGGCGATCTCGAAGTCCGTGATCAGGATTGGGTCTCCCTGGACCGGCTCGGCCGACTCGGTGCACGTGCCCCGGCCGCGTACGTTGTAGACCGCGCCACCTGCGTCATCCGTCTCCAGCTCGTGTTCGGTGATCTTGATCGTGCAGTCGCCAGCGGGCGTTGTATGGAATAGGAGTGTCCCCGGCTCGAGTTCCCCCCGCGATCATGATCGTCAAGGTGTCGTCGGTGCCGGTCTCGCCCGCCGCCAGCGTCCCCACCTGGAAGTTGATCAGCACCGAGCGATCGTCCTCGTTGTAGACGAAGCCGACGTCCATGCCCTCGCCCGGCGAACCGAGGCCGCCGCAATCGACCTCGTCCTCATCCCAGTCGATCTCCTTCTCGATGGCGCCGGAGAGGGTCAGGCGAAGAACGCACCCCGCGGTCCCCGAACCGCCGGCCGCGCCGCCCCCGTCACCGTCTTCGGTGGGCGCCGGCCCTCCGCCAGCATTACCAAACGGACCTCCCCCACCGTCATCACCCCCGCCGCAGGGCGGCGGTGAGCGCCGCAGCTCCGAGCAGCGCCATCGAGAGCAAAGCACATCGAACGCCTCCTGGGGGACCTGCCTGGGGGAGAATAGCCCACCAGACGCTAGCGTCGCTGGAGGCCTGCGGGCCCTTCCTTAGTGAGTTCCCTCCTTTGCGAGCACGGTCGGCATCCCCTGCATCCCGCGGAGCGTGTTGATCTCGCCCCGGTGCCCGTTGAAGTGGCCGAGCATGTGCAGCGAGATTCCCTGTCCCACGGTTTCGGTGCCCGCTCGCGCGGGAACCTCCCGCTCGAGGTCGGCGTCGGTGGCACTTTCGAGGAAGCGCTGGGTGGCGTCCCAAACTACGGCCTGGTACTCAGCGAGCGCATCCATGTCGTCCACGTGGATCTGCCTGGCTTCGTCGTCTGACTGCCCGGTTCCGAAGCCTTCGGCCGGGAGGCCTGTCCGCCTCGCCCACTCCTCATCCCAAAGGGGCGCCTTGTCGAGCGCGCGGACGTTGATGATCAGATCCTCGATCCGGGCTGTGTGCCAGAGGCACCAGGCAATGGAGTGGCTCCCTCCCGGCGGCACGAAGTGGAGTTGTTCGTCGCTCCCGTTGCGCGCGTCCGCCAGCGCGCGATGCGCGAATTCAAGACCCTGCTCGATGAAATCGACCGTGCTCATCACTCACCCCCTCAGGTTCGAGCGCATCCTACCGCCGTAACCCGGGGCCCAGCTCGGCCGCAAGGACGGGGTCGCGGGCATTGGACGACCGCTGCGCCCTGATCAGAAGCGCAGATGAGGGTTTCGTGCCCCACGGGCTTACTGGCAGCGCGACTGCAATGTCCCGCGGGCGTCGCGCTCGATTTCCTAGCTGACCCCCTCGGATGCTTGTGGTACTCACGCAGGACGCAGTGTGCTTCCTGCCCACCGAGCGGGCGGACCGATCTCCTTGCTGCTGCTGCCGTGGACCTGGTCGACCGCGTCCGGATGAGCTTCGTCGTGGAGGTGCTACTTCAGAGCGAGCCGGCAGATGGCCTCGTGCTCGTCATCGCTGAGAGCGAGCATTAGTCTCTGCATCGTGATGGCTACATCGCGCGAGGGAGAGGGCGATGCGAATACAGACGGGACAGCTGGTGAGCCTCGGCTACGGCAAGTACGTGCGCTCTGATGAGGTCGTGGCGATTGCCCCGATCGAAGAACAGCGCGGGCCTGGGAAACGCACACACGTCTGGGTGCGGGGGGTCGCGGATGCGCTTGTCGCCTCACGATCGGACGGTGCTTTGGCAGATGACCTCGTCACGCCGGCCGAGGAAGCGGCACGAATGCGAGAGTTGCGGGGAATGCTTTCCCGCCTCGCGGCGGCGCTCGACGACGTGCCGCCGGTCTTACGCCGTGTGCTCCGCGAGGAGTCGAGCATCGAAGTCGATGCCCTTCTCGAGGAGACCCGGCGAGTCCTCGGCTAGCGCTGTCCGGCGGCCCCTCGGACGCCTCCTAGCCAAGGGCTCTACGCATTGCGGATAGAACTACGAGCGTCCGTCGGGCGCATCTGCGCGCTGGCGAGCTCTTGCAGCCCTCGGACGATCTCTACAACGCGGCTGAAGCGCTCTACGGGGCTGGCCATTCGTACATGGGGCTCGGTGAATTCGAACGAGCATTGAGTCTTCTCGGGGGCGCAAGTCTCCTCGCTTCAAGAACCGGGAACGATGCGATGTCGATCCTCGCAGAGATGGATCAGATCGACATCGACGCCCGTTGGACCGCAGACTTGCGGGAACAGCTGCGTCGGGGGGATGGCATGCTCAACGAGTTCCAGGGCACTACGGGCTCCTGGGTTGGTGGAATCTACTACCGGCAAGGCGCGCTCTGACTTGAGCTGGGAGACGCCACGAGCCCGGCGACCGTCGGAAGGCGCGCGAACTCCTTGCCGAAGCCATCGACCTCTACCGCGAGATCGGCATGCCCAGGCACCTGGAGCTGGCGGAGGAGCTCCTCAGCGGAGCCGGGCGGGAGTGAGGCTCCCAGCGACGTTCTCCGCGTGGGCACGACCGGCGCTACGACTGAGCACCGTGACGGTGTTCGCCCCCCTCTTGCTGCTGACCACCGCCTGTGGGAGCAGCGGCGATCCGATCCCGATCGAGCCGACGTTCGCGACGGGAGCACTGGCTGAACTCATCGATGTCGAAGGCATCGCCGACCTCAGGCAACGTTTCAACGGGGCGGACGGCACGCCCCGCTTGGTTCTCCTTCTGTCCCCCACCTGAGGGTTATGCCTCTCGGGCGCCAGTCTGGTGCAGGCGATTCTCGACGAGCGCTCCGAGGCCGACTTGGAGGTGCTCGCGGTGTGGTTCAACGTCATCGCCGGCGACTCCCGAGCGGGGTGGAGCAGCAGCGTTCTGCGCGACGAGCGGGTGACGCACCTTTGGGACGAAGCTGGCCTGATCGGCGATTGGTTCGCGGAACGCGGGCCGCAGTTGGGATTGGGGGAACTCGACTCTCCTCTTTGGGATGCGTACCTGCTCTACGGACCGGAAGCGAAGTGGGGAGAGTTGCCCGTGGCGGTCGCAAGTTGGGGGAGCCCAGTGATCTACTGGGAGGATCGGCTGCGTGAAGCGTTGCTCTTACAGGTCGGCGTCGAGTAGCTTCCAGTCGCAGGGCTTGGTCGCCCTCGGGCAAGCTGCCTCACCGTTAACCGATTCATTGCAGCCCTCGCTTCCGCCCGCTTGGGTGTATCCAGCAGCGGATACTCCTGTGAGACACCTAGCTGCGCGTTAGCTCGCCAACTCCGCCGTTCCTCGCTGATAGAGAGCTGTCAGCGTGGAGGCCACCGCTGTCGCGATGAGGGCTGCGCTTGCCGAGAGCAGGACGAGGCTCGCTACGCGGAGATCGAGCGGAGGGAGCCCGCTATAGGTCTGCACCATCGCCATCGCAACCAACCCGCCGTACCCGGCCGCCACGAGCAGGACGATCTGGGTCTGTCGTCGCTCGCTCCAGTGGCTGAAGAGGAGCAGCCACGCCACGGCCGGCAGAACTTGCGCAGCATGCAGTGTCACTGCGTGAGGGACCTTGAGCGCTCCGCTTTCCCCGAACGTGGCGGCCCCAGCGACATCCACTGCGTCGAGCCCGTTATCGATGATCTGGCCACCCAGGCCCTGACTGGCCACCATCAAGAGTAGGCCGAGGCGGATGGCCCACGCGAGGCTAGGTGGTGCTCGTAGAGTGATCAGGCTCCTGACGGTTACCACGACGATTACGGCGGCCACAAAGCCGATGAGGATCCCCATCGAGATGAAGACAAACTCGTCGAAGGCCGTGTCGTCGTTGAAGTGCGAGGCGACCCCGCGCCACCGCTGCATGTCGATCAGAAACACTTCGAGCGCGCCAGTCGCTGCGAGGGTGCCAGCGAGGGCCCACCCAGCTCTCCGGCTCAGCGGGAGAAAGGTCATGAACCAGGCAATCGACACGGCCGTGATGCCGACTGAGAGCCCGAAGACGATCGGCTTCCGCCATGAGACAGGTCCTGCCCACGATCCGCCGTCCACGGCGAAGACAACGACGTGAAACAGGCCGCTCAAGATAAGCAGCGCCCCAACCCGGTACAGGAACCGCTGGTACCCCTCAGCCTGGGCCCAGTAGGTGTGGAGACTGTCAGCCATCGCCCTCGCGAGCGTTGGCGCGTCGTCGGTCCCTCGAGCCACGCCTGCCATAGCCTCTCCCGACCAGCACAACTTGTTGGCCGGTCAATGTTAGCTGGAGCCCGCGTCGGCGGTCGGTGTGGGCAGCCGTCGCCCTGAGGCGCGCCGGACGACTTCGCCGACCCGCAGCTCCGCACGATCGACGACGGTGAGCTCCCCGCCTCGGTCGAGCTCCTATGGAGGCCAGCGACCGCTACCGCGAGATGGGCATGCCCAAGCACCTGGCGGGGCGGGGAGTCGCCGGCGGCGCAGGTTAGCCGTAGGCGGCCTTGAAAGCCTCGATCGCTGCGATGTGCTGGGACACCGAAGCGAAGTCTCCACCCATCGTGTTCACCGAGAGGTGAGTCGCGCCGGCCGCTTCCCAGTTCTTCGCAACCTCCACCGCAGCTTCCGGGGCCTGGCCAGCGAGATTCACGCGGGCTTCAACACCGATCTCGGAACGGTCGCGCCCCGCGGCTACCGCGGCGGTGTGGATGCGATCGAGGCCGGCAGCGAGCTCGCTCGGATCACGGTATTGCGGGAACCAGCCGTCTCCGATCCTACCGATGCGGTCGAGCACGGCCTCAGACATGCCGCCCATCCAGACAGGGATGCTGCGACGCGGTGGCAGTGGGTTGATCCCCGCCTTCGTGACGGTGTGGTAACGGCCTTTGAAGTCGACAACGGGTTCGGCCCAGAGGGCGCGCATCAACGCGATCTGCTCCTCCGCACGACGACCGCGATCGTGGAAGTTCTCGCCAAGCCCCTCGTATTCGACGGCGTTCCAGCCCACGCCAATCCCCAGTCGCAGGCGACCTCGAGAAAGGACGTCGATCTGAGCGGTCTGCTTCGCCACCAGCGCGGCCTGGCGCTGGGGCAGGATCAGGATTCCCGTCACAAGCTCCACCCGCTCGGTCGCAGCGGCAAAGTAGCCGAAGAGCACCAGGGGCTCGTGGAACATCGTCTGCGCGGTGTACGGCCCCTGGAATCCTCCCGGTCGGTCTGGATCGGCCCCCAAGACGTGGTCGTAGACGAGGAGGTGATCGTATCCGGCCGCCTCGCTGGCCTCCGCGTAGGAGCGGATGTCCGCTGGGTTGTCACCGATCTCGGTCTGGGGAAAGACGACGCCGACCTTCATTATCGCGCTCCTCGATGTCCGCTCGAGCGGGGGGTTCGTCAGCATCCTAGCGACCGGCGCGACGGCCTGCGCCGCTGTGTGGAACCGGACCTATGGCGCTCGGAACGGCCCTTCGTCGCCACTCGCGATCTCCCGGGCCTCGATCGCCTGCGTAAGGTCGGCCCAGCGTCCGGGATCGAGGTCGTAGCCCTTGAGCCTTTGATCGTCGGGCGCGTACCGGTGCGCGCGGAAAACAGCCGGCGTGGGACCGAAGCTGCTTGCGACGATGAAGGGGCTCACCCACTCCCAGACGGTCTCTCCCTCACTCGTGACTTCGAAGAGACGGCCGGTCGCCCCCTCCGTGATGAGGGTATTGCCGTTGGCGAGCCGGTCGGCGCCACCGACCATGAAGCTGTAAAAGGCGAGGACCGTTTCCGCCTGGTAGCTCCACCCGATCTCGTTCGTTTTCGGATCGACCTCGACGACGCGAGAGAAGCTCGGGCCGCGCTTGCGATGGCAACCGTTATCGAAGACCAGGATGCGTCCACTCTCCAGCCGGCTGGCTGCGTGCTGATGCGAGAACTCGTCCGGCCCCCACTTCCAGGTGAAGGAGCCCGTTTTCGGGTCGACGATGCCAACGGTGCTGGTGAGCCGGAAACTGAGGAGCCACTTCCCGTCGGGCAGAACCTCGATGGAGTTCGTGTGGGTCCACTCCTTGTGACTCTCGAGGGGGCAGATGCGGTCCTGCTCGAAGTCGAGGTGCTCCCAGGAGCGCCATTCCTGCACCACTTCGCCTGATGGCGTGATTACCTGGACGACGTCACCCCACATCAGCTCTGGATCGTCTTCGTGACTGTGCCCGCCTTGCACGCGCTTCCCCACGGTCTCTGGCATTGGCCTCCACTTGATGATCAGGTGGTTGCCGTCAGCGAGGCGCTGGTAGTCATGGTGCATGAAACGGTCGCGGTACTCCCAGACGGTCCGGCTCTGCCAATCGAGTTCGATCAGTGCCCCCGCCGAGCCGCCGATCTGCTCGGCCCCGTCCGCGTCCTCGGGCGGGAGGGTGTGTAGAAGGAGGTGGCCGTTCTCCAGCAGCCGAGCGTGCTGGATACCTTCTTCGTGATGCCAGCGATGGACCACCCGCCCCTCCCAGTCGAGGAGGGTCGCGTGGTGACCACGCACGGAGCAGAAAAGCGTGTAGCCGGGGGAGGAGAGGTCCGGGTCGCAGTAGACGAGGCCAAGCGGGCGGTTCCGAATCCAAGTCACCGAGGCACCTCGCTCACCCGAATCGTGGCAGCGCAATACTACCCAGCGACTTGACGCGGGCTCGGAGTCGGCCTCATGCCTTGCGGCCATCGACCTCTGCCGCGAGATCGGAATGCTAACGCCTGAAGATCGCGGAGGAGTTGCTGGCGGGGGCCTCAAAGCCTGGAGTAGCATCCTTCGCTGCTCGGAGGCACCCATGGCGGACGATAATCCAGCGGCGGCGAAGCCCGCGCGGACACCGCGGCATCAGGAGATCGAGGCCCTCTGGGAGGCGCATCTGGCGGCGGAGTTCGAAACTCAGAGCAGTGACGCTGCCCTTCAGACGATGACTGCTGACGCCTACGTCAACCACATTCCGACGATGACTGGCGGGGTGGGTCACGAGGCTCTGGCCGACTTCTATTCCAAGCAGTTCATTCCGCAGATGCCGCCAGACGTCGAGATGACGCCGATCTCGAGGACGATCGGCGAGACGCAACTCGTCGACGAGATGGTCGTCAGCTTCACACACACCATGTCGTTGGCATGGATGCTGCCGGGTATCAGGCCGACGGGGAAGCGGGTGGAGGTGGCCCTGGTCGTGCTTGTCGGCTTCAGCGGCGACAAGATCGCTCACGAGCACATCTACTGGGACCAGGCGACAGTTCTGGCTCAACTCGACTTGATCGATCCCGACTCGCTTCCGGTGACCGGCGCGGAGGCTGCGCACAAGGCGCTCGATTCTTCGCTACCGTCGAATCAGCTGATCGAGCGTTCGAAATCGGCTTCGTAGCCGGTGGAACTGAGGAGCGACCTTGGCTCCGGAGCTCCGCACCGAGGCGATAGACCTGTGGGGCCCCAAAACTCATCAGCGCCTAGAGTGGCGCGATGTTCGTCGTCCTGAGGCTGCTGCAGTTGCTCGCTTAGCGACTCTTCGCGGACCGTGGTGAACTCCTCCTCGAGAACCTCGCCCCTGGCACCAACTCGCCGTCTACCAGCGCCGCCAGGTCCGCGCGCTGCTAAGCGACGGCGACCGTCTGCTCCGGTACGGCGCCGCCTGGAAGTGCCATTGGACCTTCAAGGCGTCGGCCGAGTTCGCTCCTATTGCAGCGGCGAATACGGCAAAGGGTTGAGAAACAGGGACTCTTCTTCCTTCAGGCAGTCGTGCCAGCGGTCGACAGTCTCTCCCTCGATCGCCGCCTCTGCTGCTTGGGCTTCGGGCATCGCGTCCTGACCCCTCGGCAGAATAAAGGTGTCTTTGAGTTCGTCACGCCGGCCCACGATCGATTGCACACCGGTGATGAGCTGGATGGCGCCGCTGTTCTTCTCGACCTCACGGATGATCACGGCCAAGTGCTTCTTCGCTTCGTCCTCCATGCCAAGGTGCATGCGGGCGATGCGCTGGAAGCACCTCCGTGGGGGGCCACCGGACTCCGCAAGTGCGCGATCGATCCGCTCGTCCGGCGAGTACGGGCAGGGTTCGCCGATGCTGATGACTTCGGTGACGTCGATACCCGTGAGCGCTTCGACGATCCCCGACGACGACTCCTTCTTGAGAGATGCCTGCGCCCGCTCGTACGAGGCGAGATCCTCGAAGCGGCTGAGGTGCAACACCTGCTGGGCCGGGCCGCCGGCCTGTGACCAGGCCGCGAATGGCTCGAGCCCGTGTCGCTTCAGCAAGGGCACCGCCTTGTCGGCGAGCACCTCGATGAACCTCGGCATGACGGCCGGGGGGCGAAGGGTGACCTGGGTCTCGACGATGATAGTCACGATGAACTCCTCACGATGTTTGATTCCTGACGCATCGACTCAGTTGACGCGGTTCCGACGGGCCCTTGCGCTATAGCTCGGTCGCCCCACGCCATGGCGGATGAGCTGACCGGGCGTTGCGCCGCTGCAGTTGCCATCCTGGAAAGTCACGTCGCCGTTGACGAGGATCCAGCGATAGCCGTCCGCGCGCTGAACTCGACGCCAGGCACCCGCCGGCTGGTCGTCCAGACGCTCTCGCTCCCTGATGCCGAGATTCTCGAGATCGTAGACGACGATGTCTGCGGCTGCGCCCTCTCGCAGGAAGCCCCTGCCCTTGAAGCCGAGGATCTGTGCGGGGTAGGCGCTGAGGCGCCAGTGAGCCTCCTCCAACTCCATGACATCGTTGTCGCGCGCGAGCTTCGCGAGGAGATAGGTGGGATACGAACCGAGCGTCAGGAACTTCGTGTGAGCGCCTCCATCGGACACACCCGGTACGGCAAACGGTGACCGCAGCACCTCCTTCGCGGCGGGAACGTCCGGGTCGGGAATAGGACTGGCGAAAAGCGACTTGAGATCATCGGCGACCGTGATATCGAGCATCGCATCAATCGTGTGCTTGTTGTCCCGCTCCGCGATTTCTCGAACGCTGAGCCCTTCATACTGCTTCAGAGCAGGGTTATCGACTTCCGCGATGACGAGGTCGTCCATCGTCCCAGTGAACGTGACCCTGGGCGCATCACCTGCGTCATACTCAGCCTTTAGCGCCTGTCGCCGCTCCGGATCGGCGAGCTTGGCCTTGCGCTCCGGAACGGTGCCGAGGGTGGCGTCCCGCCAGATGGGGCTGCCATCGAAGAGATTGAAGTCCTCGAAGGTAAAGTCGGGCGAGACCGGAACCGTCACGACCTGACCAAAAACGCGGTTGCCACGAGCATTCGCGGCGGCCAGCCATTCAACCGTTTCGGCGTAGTTGCCGTGCGCTTTGCCGTCAACCCCCGTGAAGAACTCGATGACGTTGTGAATGACGGGCCTGCCGCTGATCTCGGCGAGCTTCTCGTGTCGCGCCCAGATCTCGGGGTACGGATCGGGAGCGCCGTGGCCGTTTATCTGGGTCATCCCTTCACCACGCCTGGCGAGGACTTCACAGAGGGCGTTCGCCTGGTCGACGGACATCAGGTCGGAGAGCATGGCCGTGCCATCGTAGTCGCGCTGCCCGCTGTCCTGGCCGGCCCACTGCGCGGACCAGCCGACGGCACCGGCGTCCATGGCTTCATCGAGAAGGGCGCACATCTGCTTGATTTCGTCCTCCGAGGCCTTGCGGCTCTTGCCCGCCTCCAGCCCCATCACAGACATCATCAGCGGCGAAACGCCACAGTAGCTCGCGACGTTCACCCCCTTCGGCTTGCCCTCGAGGCTGTCGAGGTATTGCGGGAAGGTCTCCCAGTCCCAGGGCATACCGGCCTGGAGCGCCTCGAGCTCGATCGCTTCCGTGCGGGAGAGCATCAGCATCGCCCGGTCCCGCATCTCGGGCGCGACGGGTGCGAAGCTGAACCCGCAGTTGCCCACGACCACAGACGTGATCCCGTGCCACGCCGACATCGTGCAGTAGGGATCCCAGAAGACCTGGGCGTCGTAGTGCGTGTGCATGTCGACGAAGCCCGGCGCGACGATCATTCCGTCCGCGTCGATGAGGTTATCCCCGTCGCTCGGGCTCAGCCGCCCGACATAGGCGATGCGGCCATCCTTGATGCCGATATCGCCGGTGTAGCGGGGAGTCCGCAGACCGTCGATGATCGTTCCGCCTCGGATCACAGTGTCGAATTCAGCCATCGCCAATCAGCTCCTTCGCTTCGATTTCGCGGCCTAGGGGTGACTGCCCGCCATGGCCGCCCCGATCGGGGTGCCCTCTGTGCTATGTCCCCTCCGCTGGCAAGGCCGTGAGTTGCATGCAATTGCCGTCTGGATCGCACATGACGACGACCCTGCTCCGGCCCTCGTAGTCAACGGGCTCCGACTTGAAGCTCACCCCCTCGGCCTTGAGGCGACGATAGTCCTCGTCGAAGGAGTCCGAGCGGAGGGACATCGAGAAGCCGCCAGTGTCGGTGAAGCGCAGCGGATTCTGCTTGAATCCGTCCGGCGATTGGAACGCGAACAGCTCCAAGTCGACCCCGCCGAGCCGGAGGAACGCGACATCGCCCTCGGCGGTTGGTATCCCAAAGATCGTCTCGATGCTCGGCCCTTTGATGTGGAGCCGCTCCCGAGACTCCTCGAAGCCCACGAGACGTGTGTAGAAGTCGACAGCCTGATCCAGATCGCTCACGCTAATCGACACCGCCCCGAATACCTGGACAGTCAATCGCTCGCCCCTCTCGCTTCTGTGCTAAGTCCCGTCAACCGTGCTCCTGGTGGTTCGCGGCGACCGTTCCGCCCTGCATCCGCTCCCACCGTAAAGCTTTCGGCACGACCCGCGAGTCCTGCGCTGGATGGCGCCGCGCGGCGCCATCCAGCGCAGCCCGAGCTAGAGGTTTGGCCGATCTGCGAAGGTCGGGTCGTTCTGGTCGATCCAGGATCGTTGGTCAACCGGCAGCCTCCAGGGGTTGAACTCCATCTTCAGGTACGGCCACTTGAGGAAGCGTCCCGTCGCCGCCGCCATGAGGATTGTGCCCGACCCCGACTCCGTCATGGCCAAGCGCTGGATGTCCTTCATGGTGCTGATGGCCACATCCCGATCGAATGTGGATTCTGCTAGATCGAAGAGGGCATCCATTTCCGGGGTGCTGTACTTCCCGAAGTTGATCGAACCGCCGGAAGTATACGAGCGGGCAAGTCGCTGTCGAGGGTCGGGGCTCGTCCAGGCGGATACGGGCGTGGTGAAGGCGATCGGGTCATCCCCGGTGAGATACGGGAGGATGCTTCCCCCCGGAATCCCTGTCACCTCGATCTTGTTCGTGTCCAGGTTCCCGTTCATCATCGCGGTGAACCACTCGGCGAGCCTTACCGCACTCGGCTCATGGGCAACGATCTCAAGCTTATCGAGGTCCTCACCGCCGCCTGCCTGCCAGAGCTGCCGCGCCTCTCCGAGGTCGTCGTCCTTGTTGATCGCGTACCCGGGCTGCTGAATCAGCTCCTCCTCGGTGAGCGCCCAGTCGGTGAAGGCCCAGGGCAGGGGCCCGGTGATCCTTCCTTCGCCGGCGAAGTCCTGCTGGAGGACGAGCTGTCTATCGATGGCGAGGTAAAACGCCTGTCTGATCATCGGGTTGCTGAACGGCCCCTTCTCCCAACTATAAATGAGGGCCCTGTTCGCGTTCAAAGCGGGTATGTTCAACCGCTCGATGTCGGGGTTGGCGTCCTCAATGGCTTGCATGAACTCTGGTGCGTAGGCTGTCCGCTGGAACCGGCCTCCGATCCAGTCGACCTGCTTCTGCTCAAGCGCGATTCGGACGGCATTCACGTCTTCGCCGACATTCTGCAGCGCCATGGCGTCGAAGAACTGAACTTCTTGATCTTTCTTGAGGAACCAGTCGGGGTTCCTTTCTGCTAAACGACGGCCATCCGGAACAAACTCTGTGAAGACGTAACCGCCGGTACCAACGATTCTTTCCGCTGATATCGGATCCGGGTTTGCCTCCATCTCTTCGGCCACAGTCTGGTCCATGAAGCCGGCAGCGGCCAATGCCTCGAGCCACGTGCCGCGAGGTTGTTTCAGCTTGAACGAGATAGTTTTTTCATCGACGAAATCGAGGCTATCGATGTGGGTAAAAACTGTATTGGTAAGCGCGAAATCGTCTGCCTCAGTGCCATCTGCAAGTTTGCGAGTGAGCTGCCTCTCCAAGTTCCAGCGCGCATCGTCCATCGTGAACGGACGTCCGTTGGTAGGCGGCTTGTTGTGCCAGACAACATCATCACGAAGGGTGAAAATGTAGGTGACGTCATCGGGCTGCTCGGGAAGGCCAACCGCCAGATCACCTCTGAAGGTTGGCGCGGTCAGGCTGTCGAATCGAATCAAGCCGCTGTACGCGCTGCTTCCGATGCCACCGCTGAGCCCGCCGATCCCGCGGTGCAAGTCCTGTGTCCCTCCGGTGAATGCTTCGCCCACCTCGGCGTAGTGGCTTCCGTCCGTTGGAACCAGGGCGGTGTCTGGGGGCACCGCCGTCGCCGTCGCCGTGGGCGCGGGCCGCGGGGTCTCCCCCGGCCGGGCGGTGGCCGTCGGCTCCGGCGTGTCCTCCGGCTCGCTCGTGGCCGTCGGCTCCGCTTCGTCGTCATCGCCACAGCCGACGAGGCCGATGCCGGCAGCTCCTAGGCCGGCAGTCGCCGATGCCTGAAGAAAGCGGCGCCTACTCGTGTGCGCTCGCCGAAAGTATCGATCCCAGTATTCACTAGCCATTGGGTCCCTCCTCGATCGCGCCTGGACTTACTGACAATACGCTGACGGCAGAGACCCCTCGGCCCGCTTCGCATTCGCTCCGAGGCATTGCCTGGAGCGAATGCGAAGACGAAGGCTGGATCGGCCCTGCGCTGGACGCCTATGTTTGTGTGGTCGTGTAGGCAGCTCGCCTCCTAGCCCTGACCGTGCCGGATGAGTTCACCCGGGGTATGGCCGGTGCACTTGCCGTCCTCGAACGTCGTCTTGCCGTTGACCATGATCCAACGATAGCCCTCAGCTTCGCGCACGAGCCGCCACTCGTTGGCGGGGAAGTCGTAGGCTCGCCTCGTCTCGGTCCGCCGCAGCTTCTCGAAGTCGTAGACGATGATGTCGGCGGGTGACCCCTCGCGGATCCAGCCGCGGTCCTTGAACCCTGCGGCCATCGCCGGATAGGCGCTCAGGCGCCAGTGGGCTTCTTCCAGATCGACCAACTCGTTCTCACGCACGAGAACCTCGATGTACTCAGTGGGGTACGCACCCATCGTGACGAACTTGGTGTGAGCGCCTCCATCGGAGAGGCCCGGCAGGGCGAAGGGGGAGTTCGTGATGTCCTTCATCGCCTTCATATCCATCTGGTTCGGCGGCGAGCCGAAGGTCGACCGCAGGTTGTCCGCAACGCCGATATCAACGAAGACATCGACGATGTGCTTTCCCTCGCGCTCGGCGATCTCGCGGATCGTGAAGCCCTCGTACTGCTGCAGCGATGGGTCCTCGACAATCTCGACCGTGAGGTCCGCAAGGCCGCTGCCGGAGATGAAACCCTGGTCTTCGGTTCCAGCGCCGGTCACCGGGCCCTTGCCTGCGTCGTACTCGGCCTTGAGGACGGCTCGGCACTCCGGGTCGTTCAGCTTCTCGATCTTCTCTTCGACCGTCTGGCCGCCACCAAGGGCCTCACGCCAGGACGCGACGTTATCGAAGAGGCTCCATTCGTCGAGCTGGAACTCGAAAGCAATCGCTGTCGTGATGG
Source organism: Tepidiformaceae bacterium (assembly GCA_965247935.1). Lineage (GTDB taxonomy): Bacteria > Chloroflexota > Dehalococcoidia > Tepidiformales > Tepidiformaceae > CAUYXJ01. The sequence continues at coordinate 3,258,256 of CBDFIA010000002.1, read as the reverse complement.
ACTGCGCGAACACGCGGTTGCCGCGCTCGTTCGCATCAGCGATCCACTGCTCCGTCTCCTTATAGCCAGGGAGAGCGATACCGTGCTGATCGGTGAGCGCAGCGAGGGCGTTGTAGACGATCGGACGGCCGCTCACTTCGGCGAGCCGGTTGACGAGCTCCGGCGTCGCCCGCCCTCCGGCGATCTGAATGAACCCCTTCCGAGCCTTGTTGAGGACGCCCGCGAAGGCGACCAGGTCTTCCTCCGCCATGAGGTCGGTAGCCATGGGTGTCCCGTCGTAGTCCCGCTGGTTGCTGTCTTCACCGGCGATCTGCGCGGAGAAGCCGCAAGCACCAGCCTCGAGAGCCTCCTCGAGGAGCTTGCACATCTCGGCTCGCTCATCATCGGTCGCGGCGCGACTCTTGGCTGTCTCGAGCCCCATCACGTACATCAACAGAGGATTCAGCCCAACGTAGCCCAGAAGGTTGATGCCTTTCGGGGTGCGCTCGACGCTGTCCAGGAACTCTGGATACGACTCCCAGTCCCAGGGCATGCCAGCCCTCATGCTAGCGAGCGGGACCGCCTCGTTCCTCTGCATCGAGAGCATGGCCCGATCCTGCTCCTCCGGCTTGACCGGCGCGAAGCCGAAGCCGCAGTTGCCGATGACGGCTGAGGTCACACCGTGCCAGCCAGAGATCGTGCACCACGGGTCCCAAAAGATCTGGGAGTCGTAGTGGGTGTGCAAGTCGACAAATCCCGGGGCAACGATGAGGCCGCTAGCATCGAGCACCTTCGCGCCCTCGTGGCTCGAGATGCGGCCGATGTAAGCGACCTTGCCGTCCTTGATGCCAACGTCACCCTTGAACCGAGGTGTCCTCAGGCCGTCGACGACGGTTCCCCCCTTGATAACGGTGTCGAACTCCGCCATGTCTTCCGGTCTCCTTCCGTTTTCCGTCATCCACCGCAGCATGCCATCACCACAGCATGCGACGAGGTCCGCATTCTACACGGACGCTCCATCCAATACGCAAACGAGAAGTAAGTCCGGCCTTGCGCTCAGGCGGGCGGCGCTCTACCCGCCGTCAGCGGAGCGGACGGGTTGTTAGCCCGACCTCCGCGTCGGGTCGAAGCCATCCCGAATCCCATCGCCGAGGAGGTTGAACCCCAGCACGGTCAGCGTGATCGCTCCCCCAGCAGCCATGCTCATCATTGGCTTGCTGTCCAGAAACGCGCGTCCTTCGCTTACCATGTTCCCCCAGCTCGGGCCAGGGACGCTCAAGTTCAAAAACGCGAGACCGGACTCGGCGAGTATGTTCGTCCCTACAGATATCGAGAAAATGATCACTATGGGCGCCACCATGTTCGGGAGAATATGTCGCAGCATCATTCTCAGATCGCTGGCACCCGTAGATCTCGCCGCCTCCATGTACACTTCTCCCCTGACCGACAGTGTTGCCGCGCGCAGCACTCTCGCCGCCGAAAATGTTCCTAAGAATCCTAACGCAGATACTGTCAATGTCAGATTACGCTCGCCTATCTGAGTGAATATCAGCAAGATCACGATACCTGGCATCGCGATGATTGAATCGACCACCCTCTGCATCGCAATGTCTACGATCCCTCCGAAGTAACCTGACGCTACCCCTATCACGGTCCCAGCGGCTGTGCCGATCGCTGCCGCAAAGAATCCGACCATTAGCGCGATGCGTGAGCCGTGGATAACTCGGGTCATGAGATCGCGGCCGAGGCTGTCAGTGCCTAGGGGGTGCTCCAGCGAAGGACCCGCGAGGATAGCCAGTCGACGCGTCGCGCTCGGCGACACCCTCTCCGCTTCTGGGATCTCGATCCAGACCACATCGTCCTTGCTGTACGGCACCAACCCTGGACCGGCCAGGGCGGTCAGCCCGACGAGGACAACGATGACCCCGCCGATGATGCCCAACAGGCCAACGCGGGCAGGAATCGACCGCAAAAGCGCTATCCGCGGGTCGCGTCCTTCTTCCAGGCCTAGGCCCCACGTATCAGCGATGACGGACCCGTTCTCTCCGGGATTGGGTGTCGTTCGGCTCGATCTCCGCTGCATATGGCTCAACCGCAGCCACTATAACGTAGAGAGCCAGCGGCCTTACGCACTGGCGCCACTCACGCTCACCCGCGGATCGATATAGAAGTAGCAGATGTCGATCAGAAGATTGATCGTCACTACACCGACTGCTATAGCGATCACTAAGGTCTGGACCATGGGGAAATCTCTCGATTGCACTGCGCCGACGATAGCGCGTCCCATACCCGGGATGTTAAACATCGATTCCAGGATGACGGAGCCATTGACAACCGCGAGAATGACGAATCCCAACACGGTGATAGCTGGAATAAGGGCGTTCCTGACAGCGTGTCGAAGTATTACCGTGCGTTCCCTCAATCCTTTCGAACGGGCGGTACGGATGTAGTCATGAGCGAGCACTTCGAGAAGCTGGGATCTGATGTATCTCATGAGGATGGCGCCACTGGCGAGGCCGCCCGCCACGGCAGGGATGACGAACAGCTCCAAACTCGGGACAGGGTCCTCCCAGATACCCGGCGTCCCGACGACGTCAATCGTCCATGTGTCGAACCGGAGGACGAACAAGGTGAATATCGTGGCGATCCAGAAGGACGGAGCGGCTAAGCCGATGATGGCGATGAAGCGGAGAAGGTGATCGACAAGCGATCCCGGTTTGACGGCAGAGATGACGCCTACCGGCAAGGAGATGAGGACGGCAATCACGGCCGTCATGACGCCCAGCTGGATGCTATACGGCAAAGCGCGGCCGACCTCATCGAGCGTGGACCGGCGGGTCACGAAGGACTTGCCGAAATCCCCGCTCAGAAGGTCGGACACGTAGTGGAAGTACTGCACCGGAATCGGCCGATCGATGCCGAGTTCGGCACGCGCTTCCGCGAGAGCCTCCTCGGCCGTACGACTTTCCCCGACACCCGTAAAGAAGCGCAGGGCTACCTGCTCTGCAGCGTAATCCCCTGGGAGAACACGCAGCGCCAGGAACACGAGCGTCGCGACGATCCAGATCACGACCAAGTTCAGGAGCAGGCGGCGGATGATGTACCCCTGCATCCCGCCTAGCCCAAGTTCTCGCCGCGCAGGCCAGGCGTGCCAGGAGTTCGCCGCTGCCTTGCTGCGCGGGCGGCCATCTCTGCCTCAGGTCCTCTCAATGGGTGCTCTCTTCCCTAAGGGTGGTCGATGTCCCCGTGGGGCACCCGGCCCAACCCCCGAGCCGGATCTCGCCCGTTAGCGAGGGATGAGGCGCGAGGGGCAGGCACTCTAGCAGAGATTAGCGTCGCCCGGCGTCTTCAATGGCGCACGGGTGACGGCTCGCCGCGATTCGGTCAGGCAGCGCTCACGCGCGGTGCCCCCGGCAAGGGGGTCGTGTCGGCGGCGGTCTGCGGCGCAGGAGCGGAGAGGCACCCCACGCGGGTGCGGCTGAGCTCCTCAGTATCCGCTGCTGGCTCCGGCTCCGTCCTGGCCGCCGGCGCGGACCGGACGGAGGTCACCGGGCGCGGCTCGTTTCGCGAGCCACCTCGAGCCACCTACTGAAGGGGCGAGTACGGGAGCGGCTGGAGTCGGAACACGATCTCGTCTTCGAGGAGCGCGTGGAACCTCTCGGCGACGACCCCGCCCTCGATCTTCCGTTCTGCCGCGTTCGCCTCGGATAACGCCTCTTCACCGTGGGGCAGGAAGAACAGGTCGGTGACATCGCTCGCTTGCCCGACGATTGCCTGGTACGCGGTCACGAGTGAGATAGAGCCGGTAGCCTCGACCGCATCTACGATCTTTCCCACGAGCTCGGCGACTTCAGCCCGATGGGGGAAATGCGCGCGCGAGATCCGCTGGAGATACGTCAGTGGCGCGCCCTCGCGGCCCCGAGCCCGCTCCAACCGGGCGTCCGTGGCGTAGGCTGTTGACTCGCCCACGCTGCTGACCTCGCTGATTGACATCTCACTGCCGAGGCTCTCGGCCAGGGCCGCTATCGCCGGATCCGCCTGGAGCGATGCTCTTGCCTGCTCGTAGCTCGCAAGGCTTTCGAAAAGGTGGAGGTGCATCACCTGCTGTCCGGTACCGCCAGGGCGCCTCCACGCCCCTAACAGCTCAAAGCCGTGCCGCTCCCCAAGCCCGCGGCCATCGTTTGCGTAAACCTCAATGAACCGATCCAGAATCCCGATCGGCCGCACAGTTAGACTCGTTTCCACGAAGACAGACATGTCCTACCTCATTGCCACTCTACTCAGGAGATGAGCCGGTGGTGGTCTTCCTTGATCTCCAGCCGCCCAAGAACGAAGGACGGCATCGGCCCCGAAGAATCAGCCGTGAGAGCTCGATGTGTCAAGCCACTGCCCGGGCGCCTCGCTAACGCGAGGTGTTCAAAGTTCAATGTTCAGAGTTCAGAGGGGGACGCGGCCAGCCACCCCGGACCACCGAAGCGCACGGCCCACGCCCTCCAATAGCCAAGAGCCAACGGCCACGAGCTGGGCGTTCAGAGTTCAAAGGGGGACGCTAACCACCCCGAACCGCCCCAGCGAACCGCCCACGCCCGTCCAGCGGCTAACGGCCAACGGCCAACGGCCAACGGCCAACGGCCAACGGCCAAGAGCCGGATCGCCAGGAGCCACCAATGTCCAAGACGCTCGCCGACGCATGTACCTTCGCAGCGGCGACCGCCTGCTCCTCGCCGGCGCGCCCGCCGGCTATGCCGCCGCGCTCGCGGCGCCGGACGGCGTCGTCGTGAGCGACGACCCCACCGGGACGTTCGACGTGATCCAGGTCTTCCTCTCGACCCGCACGGCCCTCGAAGCGGAGCTGCCGCGCCTCAAGCCCCTGCTCGCCCCCGACGGCAAGCTCTGGGTGACGTACCCGAAAGGCACGTCCAAGACGCTAACCGCCGACATCAACCGCGACGACATCCACCGCTACACCGCCACGATCGGCCTCCAGACCGTCGCGCAGGTCTCCGTCGACGACGATTGGTCGGCGATCAGGTGCAAGGTGGCGGGTGAGGGTTAGCTGGCCTCTATTCTTCCCGACTCGCTCGCTGCTCCTCCCACTCATATGGGCTTTCGAGATCGTCGACTCTCTGCCACTCCGCGTCCTCGGGGTCCCATGCTAGGTAAATCTCGTTGCTTCGTACCTTCGGATCGCTCTCCCAACCCGAAAGCACCGACGGTTCGTCAGCCTCCACCCTATCGAGCTCCGCCCGGAGGTCGTCAAGCGACAGCCCCCGGGGGATCATGAAGTACACCGACAGTTCCTTTTCGTCAGAATCGACTCTTAGGGCAAGCAGCGAGTCCGTATAGGGTCGGAACGAGCTCTCGAGGCGCACGTTCTGATAGGCAGCTATCACGAGGCTTCTGAAGATCCGATACAAGTCCGCTCCTAGCGCCCCGAAGAACCCCGTAGCCACGATGACGACTACGGCGATCTCCGGCGTGAGCCCTTGAGCCCCAGGGCCACCCCACCGATGTCGAATCACTACATCGCTGCCGTGAAGGATGTATTCCCCGATGAGCGGCTCGACAGTTGAAGAGTCGAGCACCCCGTCATGCACGATTATCTCGATCTCCCGGTGCTTGAAGGGGTCGGTCATATGCGAGCTGTCAGCCATCGTGCCTCGATTGGGGCGCGCTCGTCTGCGCCAGGAAGACAGAGGCCCCCGTGTCAGCGCTCGGAAGCGGTCCCCTCAACCACGCCAAGACCATAGAGCCTGGCGATGAACACGATCGTTGCGGCGGCATGATGCAGACAATACTCCGCAATAGTCCGATCGACCTTCGGATCGCCGGTCAGCCCGTGCCGCCCCCCTTCGTCGGAGGCGTACCCATACAGAGCGCTAATCGAGTTGGCGAGAGCCTTGTGTAGCTCCTTGTCTTCGCGGATTCGGCGGATGGCATCCCCGAGCGTGACCGAGGGATCTTCCAAGGCGATCCGCGCCACGCCCTCCGCTGCATTCAGAGCTCCCGAAACGGCCCCCTCATAGTTCGGATCGGGCGCTCGCCCGAAGTCTAGGATTGCGTCCTGGAATTGCCGGTCTGGTCCAGAGAGATCCGTCCCCCGGAGGAGAGCCCGCGCCTCCTCGATTGCTTCCTCGCTAGCGGCCGAGCCAGGCTCAACCATCTCTCCCGAAGCATCCATCGAGTACGCCGAGTAGTGGCGAACCAAGCGCCCATTCAGCAGATTCCGGAATTCACTCTTAGGAATTGGTGGTCTGTGGGCTTCGCAGTAGTAGTAGATCGCACTGAGTACGTCGAGGAAGTCCTGGTACTCACACTTATTTATGAAGTTAATCATCTTCTGATTGTTGTTCAGATAGCCAGAATACTTTCTCCGGGTAGCTAGGCTACTTTCCAAGTCGAGCTGTTGGACGACGAAGACCCACATCGGTGCCACCTCATCGGCCGGTATGGCGCTTAGGAGGTTCGCGAGCCAGTTTCGCAGCCGGTCAGGGACCGCCTCGCGAAGGAGCCCTGCGCGGGGTCTCCGGAGAGCCTTCGTATCGGAGAAGAAGGGGCGGGCGGACATCTGAGAGATTGTATCAAGCGCCCGGATGAGCCCACGGCCCTGATCTCTCGCTCGTTGACTCCCCACCCCCACCCCCATAGGCTTCGGCCCGCCATGGCGAAGCACCTCGAAGGCAAAGTAGCCATTGTCACCGGCGGGGCCGGCGGCATGGGCTCGCAGATCTCCAAGATCTTCGCGGAGCAGGGTGCCAAGGTCGTCGTTGCGGACACGGGGGCGGATGTCGAGGGGCGCATGGGGATAGACCCCAGCCGCGTCAACGCCGTGGTCGACGAGATCACGGCGGCGGGGGGCGAGGCCGTCGCCGCGATCGGCGATGTCTCCGAGATGGACGTGGCCGAGGGGCTCGTGCGCACCGCCCTCGAACGCTGGGACAAGCTCGATATCCTCGTCTGTGCCCACGGCATCCTGCGCGAGCGGATGATCTTCAACATGACCGAGGACGAGTGGGACGGCTCGGTGAAGTCGCACCTGAAGGGCTGCTTCGCCCCAACGAAGTTCGCTGCCATTCACTGGCGCGAGCGGCGCGACGGCGGCCGCATCATCTACTTCACGTCGGGGGCGGGCCAGCGCGGGTCGGCGGGGCAGCCGAACTACTCGGCGGCCCAGCAGGGCAAGGTCGGCCTGATGCTCTCGTGCGCCCAGGGGCTCAGCCGCTACGGCGTCACCGCCAACTGCATCGCGCCGGCCGCGTCGACGCGCATGACCGACCGTAACCTCAACGCGGCCCGCGAGGGCGACGCGCCCAGCCTCGCGGCCGAAGGCACGCGCATGGACCCAAAGAACGTCGTGCCGCCGATCGTCTACCTCGCTTCAGACGCGGGCGGGGAGGTGACGGGGCGGGTGGTCGGCGCGACCGGGCACGAGATCATCGTCTGGCGCGAGCCGTTCGCGGACCAGTCGCTGTACTCGCAGACGCCGTTCTGGGACATCGACGAGCTGTTCGAGCAGATGCCACGCACCCTCGCTGTCGGCGACATCATGCCGCCGGAACCGGCGTTCCCGTAGGGCAGGAGGGGCAGATGGCAGAGCACCTCGAGGGCAAGACCGCGATCGTCACGGGCGGCGCGGGCGGCATCGGCAGTTGGATATCGAAGCTCTACGCGGCGAACGGGGCGAAGGTCATCGTGGCCGACACGGGGGCGGACGTGGAGGGGCGGATGGGCCTCGATCCAACGCGCGTGAACGCCGTCGTGGACGAGATCAAGGACGCCGGCGGGGAGGCCGTGGCGGCGATCGGCGACGTCTCGGAGATGGACGTCGCCGAAGGGCTCGTGCGCACCGCCCTCGAACGCTGGGACAAGCTCGACATCCTCTGCTGCGCCCACGGCATCCTGCGCGAGCGCATGGTCTTCAACATGACCGAGGACGAGTGGGACGGCTCGGTGAAGTCGCACCTCAAGGGCTGCTTCGCACCGACGAAGTTCGCCGCCATCCACTGGCGCCAAGAGCGGCAAGGCGGACGCTGCATCTACTTCACCTCGGGGGCGGGCATCCACGGGACCGCGGGTCAGCCGAACTACTCGGCCGCACACGCGGGCAAACTTGGCCTAATGCGCTCGAACGCGCGCGGCCTCTCGCGCTACGGGGTCACCTCGAACTGCATCGCACCGGGCGCCTCGACGCGCATGACCGACCGGGGCCTCGGCCTGAACGCCGAAGGCGCTCCGCCGAGCGAGACGGCAGCGGGGACAGCCAGGGACCCGAAGAACGTCGTACCCATTGCGGTCTGGCTGGCCTCGGATGCGGGGGGTGTGGCGAACGGTCAGATCTTCGGTGCGCGCGGCCACGTGATCACGCGTTACAGCGAGCCGGAGCGCGAGCGCATCCTCCGTTACGAGCAGCCCTTCATCGACATCGACGACCTCTTCGAGCTCTGGCCGCAGACGCTCGGAGCGGAGCCGCTCGAGAGGACGCAGGCTTGGCCCTGAGCGCCGAGGAGCTCGCCGATCGCCAGCAGATCGTCGAGGTCATCGACCGCCACCGCACCGCTCTCGATTCGAAGAACTACGAGCGCCTCAAGACGTGCTTCAGCGAGGACGCGCGCCGGGACGGCGAGTGGAAGATCTCCATGCGCACACTCGGGACGAAGTGGTCCGCGCGGCGCAAGATCGCCGCGTAGCGCCTCTCGTCTCTAGCCGAAAGGAATAGCCATGAGCAAGGAGATCGATCTTCAGGGGAAAGTGGCGCTCGTCACCGGGAGCGGTCAGGGCATCGGTCGCGCCATCGCCAAGGTGCTCGCCGAATGCGGCGCCACTATCGTCGTCTCCGACGTGAATCCGGAGACGACGGAGAACACGGCGAAGGAGCTGGGGGCGACACCACTCCCCCTCGACGTAACCGACCAGGACGCCTTCAACGCCGCCGTCGACAGCATCGTCGCCGACCACGGCCAGCTCGACATCCTCGTGAACAACGCGGGGGTTTATCGCGAGCTCGGCGGCCCGATCGAGACGATCACACCCGAGATGTGGCGCACGCTCTGGTCGGTGAACGTCGACGGTGTCTTCTACGGGTGCCAGGCCGCCGCGCGGGTGATGGTCGATGCAGGGAACGGCGGGCGCATCATCAACATCGCGTCGACGCAGGCAGTCTCGCCAGGTGTGGGCGTCACCTACGACGCCTCGAAGGCGGCAGTCGTGCAGCTCACGCGCACGCTCGCGCTCGAGCTCGGCCCGCACAACATCACCGTCAACGCCGTCGCACCCGGCGCCACCTGGGTGAACCCAGGCGACCCGCCGCCGATCGACGCGACCACGCCCATACCCCGCTCCGGCCACCCCCTCCGCGACGCCGTCGCCACCCGCATCGCGCGCATCCCCCTCGGCCGCTGGGCGCACCCCGAAGAGATCGGGAACGCCGTCGCGTTCGTCGCCTCACCGCTCGCGAGCTACATCAGCGGGATCTACCTGAACGTCGACCTGGGGCTGACATCTACACGGATGAGGCACGTGCCTACATCGCCCTGCGCGGCTACGGCTACAGGCACAAGTCAGTCCGGCACGCTGCCGGTGAGTACGTGAACGAGCAAGCGCACACCAATGGCATCGAGTCGTTCTGGTCGATGCTGAAGCGCCGCTACCACGGCACCTTTCACCACTTCAGTGCGAAGCACTTGCAACGCTACGTAGACGAGTTCGCCACGCGGCAGGGGCTACGGGAGCGCGACACCATCGACCTGATGGGCGCTGTAGTCGGAAGGATGATCGGGAAGCGCCTCACGTACCAGCGCCTCATTGAGGAGGCCGCGTGAGCCCCCGCAGGGTGGTCAGCGTGCCACCTACGGACCTGACGCCGGAAGAGATCGCACGGGCGCTCATGCGCCTCCCCAAGGAGCCGCCTCACGCTGACACAGCGGAGCGAGAGCCGCCCGCGTGACCAACTGCCTCTACTACGGGGACTGCCTGACGGTCATGCAAGAGGAGATGGCAAGCGAGGCCGTGGACCTCATCTATCTAGATCCGCCTTTCAACTCGAACCGCCAGTACAACGCCATCTACAAGGATGAAACCGGGCGCCTCCTCCCCGACCAGGTGGAGGCGTTCTGCGACATGTGGGAGCTCGACTCCGAACGGGAGCGTGCCATCCGCGACATGCCCGTCCTGATGCGGAAGAACGGCGTAGACGACGCGACCGCCGAATTCTGGCGACTCTGGATGACTGCCTTGCGGAACACTCAGCCACGCCTACTTGCCTATCTTTCCTGCATGGCTGAGCGACTGTTAACCATGCGCCGGATTCTCAAGCCGACCGGTAGCATCTATCTCCACTGCGACCCCACGGCGAGCCACTACATCAAGGCGCTTATGGACGCCATCTTCGGGCATGGGAACTTTCGGAGCGAGATCGTCTGGCAGCGAACCTCGGCCCATAGCGGAGCCCGTCGCTGAGGGCCAATCCACGACACGCTGCTCTACTACACGCGCAGCAATAGCTACACGTGGAACCGAACCTATCAAGACCATGACCCCGACTACATCGCGAAGTTCTACCGGCATACAGACGAGCATGGAGCCTACCGGCTGGGGGACCTGACGGGCGCGGGTACACGTCAAGGCGATTCTGGACAGGAGTGGCGAGGAGTAAACCCAACCGACGCAGGCAGGCATTGGGCTGTGCCGCAGAGAGGTCTACCTTCTCACTTCCGCCCCCCAGATAGGTATTACGCGCTGACCGTTCAGGAGCGCCTAGACGCACTTGACAACGCCGGATTGGTCTATTGGCCTCAGCGCGGTTCCATACCGACATTCAAGCGATATCTCTCGACTTCGCCAGGCAATCCGGTTCAGGATCTCATATTGGACATCCTCCCGGCATCAGGCGATGAAGACATGGGGTACGACACCCAGAAGCCGCGTGCTCTACTCGAGCGAATCATCGAGGCGAGTAGCAATCCCGGCGATGTTGTCTTTGATCCGTTCTGCGGGTGCGCTACTACCCTTGAGGCGGCGCATATGAAGGGGCGGCAGTGGATCGGCATCGACATAGCGATCCATGCCGTGAAGCGCGTCGCACGTGTGCGCCTTGAACAACGGCTGGGCCTCGTCGAGGGGCGGGACTTCACCATCGAGGGAGTCCCTCGCACAGAGGAGGGGGCGCGCGACCTGTGGAAGCGCGACCCGGCGATGATGGCGGGGCTGATTGTCTTGAACAGCCTGCCCGAGCGACAGGGGCGGAACTTTGAGCGAGAGATGGCAGCGGCAGGCGGGGTGGAGATTCTGGGGATCGAGTATCCGCGGATGCAGATACTGAGCGTGCCTGACCTACTTAACGGGCGACGCTTTCACACGCCGTCCGTGGCGGGCAAGAACATCCTGGAGCCGCAACTGCCCGGATTGCCCCGCCACTAAGTCCCGGTTAGTCAAATATATAATCCCCGTTGAGCTCCCTCGCCGACTCTGGGCCTCTCCCGTATGTGATACGACTGACTATGATCGCGAAATGCTCGGGTTCCAGACCACGAACACAGTGGTCGGCAAGATCGCGCAGGACATGAGTCGGCGAAATAGTTTCCAAAATTTGGTCTTCCATGCGGGAGCCGGACCTTTCCAGACTATTCGAGCTTGGGATCACGGTATGAGGACTCACGCGCCCATGAAGCGGAGAGCACCTGAGGCAATCCACCATCGTAGGATTAGCTGAGCACGGATTAACGATGGCTCGTCCGGAGGCAGTACAGACGGGGTTCCAGTGTGGTAGGATTCTTGTATGCCTGCCGATGACGCAACGCCCCGCCAGATACGCCGGCAGAGGCTTCGTGAAACGGACGCGAGACTAAGTTGCAGCCTGTGGGCGAACTCATGCGCGATAATAAGGATCGCCCTGATAGGTGCCGTTGCAGTGATTCTAGTAGCGAGCGCGACGAGCTGTTCAGCCTTCGATGAAAGCAGCGAAGGGTCGGCAAACCCAGGCATCAAAGATGCGGGGGCTGGACCGTCCCACGACCTAATTTCAGAAGCACGAGATCTGCTGGGTGACTCACTGGGATTGCTTGCCAGTGATTTTGAATTCGAGAAAGCGTCCCGTGTTGTCTGGGATGACGAGTGTATGAACATCGTCTGGCCGGGGAGGCAATGCGGTGCTAGCGAGCGGGATGGGTGGAGGATGAGGTTCGCATCTCCGGGAGGACAGCCGCAATTCGTGCACGCAAGCGACCGAGGTGATCTTACATGGGCTCCGATATCTGAGGTGACAGGAGTAGTAGTCGCGGGTGTTCGTGGCGACGAAATCTCCCTCGATCCGCTCCGGGAATTCCCATCCGAATTGCGCATGGTGCCAGGATCGACAGTCCTTGGAAAACTCGAACCGGGAGCAACTGTGTTCGTGGCAGCGAGCAGTGGTGTCGAATCGAGCGATCCGCGCGCGCCGATAGTGATACTCGTGGTACTGGAAGTAGAGTAGCCTGCGTCCGCCCGTAGTTGACTCGACATGCCGGTCATATGCCGAAAGGCGGCCTTGGGACCCAGGCCTTGTGTGTCTTAAGCCGGTAGATCCGTGCCGGAGCTCGGCGACGTAGCGAAGGTCGTGGTTGCGTCGGAACACGAGCCCATGCGATAGGGAGAACGGGAGGACTGAGCTTAGGTATTCCACTCATACAAGCCTCCAAGCCCCGACAGACGAGCGGAGTGGTCGACGCCCGTGTCCGCTTTCGCAGCCAGAGGGGGTCGCCTGAAGCATCCTAGAACGCGTCTTCGATATCAATACATCAAACGATGTACACATACTTGTAGTGATCTCGTACCAGATATTCAATCACGCGATGTGCCTAGGCCGAGCTCCTCCGGCACCGGGTCGGGATGCGGCTCGGCGGACGTAGAGTAGACCGAACTCCGCCCGGAAGAGTTTGATGCCGAGGTACTGCGCCGCGACGCTGCCACGCTCGAGCGTGTCCGGAGACTCGCCAGGAGCCACACCGTCTCCAAGGCCTTCCTCGCCATGGCTGACGCTCACGGCCTACTGCGTCGCACCACCCGGCCCTACCGCCCCCAGATCAACGGCAAGGCCGAGCACTTCATCCAGATCTTGCAAAACGAGTGGGCTCACGCCCGCCACTACCGCTCCAACGAGGAACGGCTCCGCCAGCTGCCGCGCTGGCTCTACTACTACAATTACCGCCTACCACACGGCGGCATCGCGGACCTCCGGCCCGCTGACCGCCTGTAAACAACCTTTCTGGTTGCTACATCTAGGTCCGTATCTCCTCGAGTCGATTCGTCTCAAAGAGTCCTTGATTCTCGATACCGACAGCCTTGTCTCGATTAATGAATAATCGAGGAGAATCCTTCATCATGACTGAAGACTATACTACAGAAACACAAACCTAGATGCGTCTCGGTAACCATCCAGGCGGTGCGATGAGTGAAGTTGGAGTATGCCGGCCACAATTCAATTCATGTTCCTATAACGTATGTTCTCGGACCCTGCTCACCCCATCCCCCCAAGACATGGTTCCAGATAACGCGGACGGACACCTGTTATCGGAACCAAAAAGCCCGAAAAGTTCGTGTTGCAATTAGTGATATCGACTTGCTATAAATAGGACAGGAGCCAGGAGACCAGAAGCTGGCTCCGAAACCTATGCAAGGAGATTCCGACAACCGCCCCCCAGCCCGGGAGGCACCCGTCAGCCAGACACTGACGTTGGGCGCCGCCCTCGGGCTGTTCGTCCAGGGTCTTCACGCACGGAACGGCAGTCCTGAGACGATCAAGGCTTACGAGACCGATGTGCGGCGCTTCATCGAGTGGATGGCGGCGGAGTATGCGGACATCACTCGTCCGGCGCACGTGACCAAGGGAGAGGTGCACGAGTACCTCGTTGCCCTCGGTAGGCAAGACCTTCGTGGAGTGACCCGGGCGCGCAAGCTCGTCTCGCGTGGATCAGATCGTCCTCGCTGCCACCATGATCGCGAACGCGAGCCCGCTGGCGGCCCGTGTGGACCAGATCGTCCTCTCACAGCCGATGGTCGCCACGGTGAGCGCTCCCCTCGTAGTCGTCGACCTCGATGTCGTGATGGCCGTGATGGCCGCGACCGCCAGGGTGCTCGACGCGACAGTGACGAACGCGAGCGCCCTTAACCGCCACGGCCGCCTCGGCGGCTCCAGCTCGATCCATGCCGCAAAGGGGTCGCACTGAATGAGTAGATTTCTAGCGGGCACGCCTATCACACTCGAGGTGACCTTCACCATCGACGGCACGCTCGTCGATCCGACCGGCACTCCTCGCTGCAAGGTCGAGGACGAGTTTGGCGTCACGGTGAAGGCGGAGGCCGATGCCACCAAGCTCGGGGGCAGCACGGGCAAGCTCCAATTCGCCCTGACGGCCACCGAGAACGCCGACCCGAAGCGGCTGGTGGTCACCTGGTCCGACGTCGTCCTCAGCGCGGCCCCCGTGATCACCCAGGTCACCCGCGAGGAGGCTGTCGGGGACTTCCTCTTCACCGAGGCGGAGGCGCGGGCGTTCTCGTCGGACGCGGACACCGGCCTCGCGAACACGACGAAGTACGCGGACTCGTTGATCGTCGAGGGCCGGGACCGCATCTGCGATGCGTTCGCCGAGATCTTGAACTGGTCACCGGGCACACGCTGGGAGTACCGCGTGCTCGACGGGAAGGGCTTGGACCGGCTCTTCCTCCCCAATGTCCACGTGACTGCTTTGAAGACCGTCGAGACGCGCAAAGCGGGTGCCCAGACGTGGACCGCGTTCACCGCCGCCGAGCTCGCGGACACCGTGCTCCACGAGGGCGGGTTCATCGAGCGCGAGACCCTCGGCGCCTTCCCCACGGGCCTTCAGAACTTGCGCCTGACCTACGAGCACGGCCTTCGGCCACCGCTCGAGCTGAAGCGGGCGGCCATGGAGCTCCTGCATGAGCAGCTAGTGGGCTCGAACATCCCGAGCCGCGCGATCTCCCAGACCGACGAGCTGGGCACGTTCACGCTCAGCACGGCTGGCAGACGTGACGACGTGTGGTTTGGCCTCCCCACCGTCGACCGAGTCCTCAAAGACCTCCGTGAGTCCTTCCCCGTGGTGATGGCCTGATGCCCACAGTCACGAGCAAGGCTGCCGCAGTGCTGGACGCCATCACGGATGGGCTGAGCGCTCGCGCGGCACTTGCGGGGATACAGATCGCCTCCGGGCCGATGCGTTTCGAGTCGTCCTCGGACTCGATCCAGTTTTTCCAGGTGGACATCAGCCAGGAGTGGGGAGCGCTGGGGCGAAAGCGGCGCGAGGAGGAGGGGGTCCTCAAGGGCGCGGTCTGGGTGATGAAGCCCGGCAAGGACGAGGCTGCTGTCCGCGCGACCCGGGATCGGGCGTTCGTGCTGCTCGGGGAGATTGAGGACTTCATGCGGGTCGACCCGTCGATCGGCGGGGTGGTGCGCGTGTCACAGATACGACCAGGCGTCCTGGACCAGGGCGCCAATGAGGGCCGCTGGGTGGAGCTCGACTTCGAGATTCGCTACGAGGTCCGGCTGCAATCGACCTAGAAGGAGGCAACCGATGAAGGTCAAGTATCAGGGGATGTTCGCGGAGGTGGAGGTGCCCGCCTTGGCCAACGCCGAGCACCCCGGCGGGCTGATCGTGAAGCAGGGGGAGACCATCACGGTCGAGGACGACGAGATCGGTCACTCGCTGCTCGACCAGGTGGACAACTGGAAAGCGGTCGGCACCGTGCCAGCGGACCCACGGCAGCTCGAGGAGCCAGGCGAGCCGCCCCCAGACATCTCGACGCCTGAACCGAACGACAAGGAGGCATAACCATGCCCATCGGCAGTGGCATCTCCGCTCAGCTCGGCATGAAGGCCGAATCCACCTACGGGACGCCGGTCGTGGTCGACCGCTTCTTTGAGCTCGTCCGTGAGGGCATTGCGGCGGACGTGCGCAAGCTCTACGGCCGCGGTCTGCGAGCCGGCGGCGCCCGCTTCCAGCGGGCCGACCGCGTCAAGACCTACACCGCCGCCGTCGCGGGCGACATCGAGATCGAGGTGCCCACTAAGAACGCAGGGCTCCTTTTCCAGCACATGCTCGGGGGCTCCGCCGTCGCCGGCGGCGGTGCCGACAAGACCCACACCTTCACGCCCGACGCGGCCGCCCTCCAGGGGAAGTTCCTGACTGTCCAGGTCGGCCGGCCCGACATCGCCGGCACCGTGCAGCCGTTCACCTACGCCAGCATGAAGGTCGCGTCGTGGCAGCTCGCTGCCGCCCTCGACGACATCCTCAAGCTCACGCTCACGCTGGACGGCGCCTCCGTGAGCACCGCGACGGCGCTCGCGTCCGTGTCCTACCCCACGACCGACGAGCTCTTCGTGTTCACGGAGGGCGCGCTCACGGTGGGGGGGCCCACTGTCGACGTGCGCTCGTTCAACCTGACGGGCAACAACGGCCTCGACACCGACAGCCGCTTCCTGGGCAACTCAAAGAAGGAGCCCCTGGCGGCCGCCGAGGCGATGCTCGAGGGCACCCTCGATGCCGAGTTCGAGGACCTGACGAAGTACGCGGACTGGATCGCTGGGGCGCAGGCGCAGCTGGTGCTGACCTTCACGTCGCCGACCGACATTCCGACGTCTTCGCCGCTGGTGCCCTTCAAGCTCACGGTCACCATCCCGGCGATTGAGTACACGGGCGACGAGCCCCAGGTCGGTGGGCCTGACATCGTGCGTCAGAACCTGCCCTTCAAGGGCCTCGACGACGGCACGAACCCGCCGATCACGATCGAATACGTCACGAACGACACGGCCCCCTAAATGGCAGGCCAGCGTGCGGTCGACATCGAGATCCCGGAGCTGAGGGCACTGGTCCGGGATCTCCGTGCGACCCCGCAGCGCTTCGACAAGGAGCTGCGCGGCCCCACCCACGAGCACATGGCGAAGACGCTCTCCTCCGAGTCGAGCACCTCGCCGCAGTCGTCCTCCTCCAGGCACTCCTGCAGGTCCCCCAAGCGCGCGTCGAAGCGCCGTGCGAGCGTCTCGGAGTCGGCGATCCAGTCCTCGACGTCGGGAAACAGCGGCTCGCAGCCGACCAGGACCAATGCCGCGAAGGCCGCTCCCACGGCGAGCGGTATCCTCCAGATCGGCCCAGGGCGCCCGCTCATAGCCAGAAACCTTGCGCGGCGTTCCTTGGTCAGTTGCTGTGTCTGCACATGCGGCAGCCCGTTACGCCGATCACGATGGGCATGAGGGTGTCGATGACGGCCCAAAATTGCAATCGCGGGCGGTCACGTCCGACACCCTGCATGGTAGCTTGAGGCAGTGGCAAGAGTTGCACGAATATCCGATACGGCCGGATTGGTCGCAGCGTTCGATGCGGGCACGCTGGTGCGGCCCGATCCCGCAATGCCGAACCTCGTCGATGTCGCCCGAGCGGTGGCTACGGCGAGCGGGGCCGGGGGGCTCGGCCTCTCGCCCTTCGCTGACGACCTCGCCGCCTCGCTCGCCGACCGGGAGCACCTTGTGCTCGTCCTCGCAGATGGGCTCGGCATCGAGATGCTGGAGCGCGAGGCAGCCGCGCGCACGCTGCGCGAGCACCTGCGCAGCGAGATTCGCACAGTGTTTCCCTCGTCGACGGCCGTCGCGCTGACCTCGCTTGCGACGGGCGAGTGGCCGGCTCGCCACGCGGTCACAGGCTGGTGGACGCACATCGAGCAGATCGGCGGCCCGGCCACGATCCTGCAGTACCGCCGCCGCACCGACGACCGCTCACTGATCGACCTCGGCGTCCCGCCAGAAGAGGCATTCTCGGTACCGAGTCTCGCCCCGCGGCTGCGGCGGCTCTGCCACTTCCTGATGCCTCACAACATCGCCGGCAGCGTCTATTCGCGCTACTGGGCTGGAGGTGCCGCCGTCGCCGGGTACCAGTCGCTGACCGCCACGTTCAGCTCGATCATGGAGACCGTGATGGCCGCCGACGAGCCTACATTCGTCTACGTGTACGTCCCGCACCTCGACAAGGAGGCGCACGACGGGGGACCGGAGAGCGTCGGCACGCGCGACGCCATCATTGCGATCGACCGCCTCGTCGCAGACCTTAAGGCAGGGCTGGGTGACTCCGCCGCCGTGGTCGTCACCGCCGACCACGGTCACCTCGCCGCTTCCCCCAGTGAGCGCCTCATGATCCGGGACGCCGACGGCATCCCGGGGCTCCTCGCGAGCCCACCCTCAGGCGATACTCGTGTTGTCGAGTTCCACGTTCGGCCCGGCGAGCACAACCGCTTCGAGGAGCGGGCCTCGTCCTGGGCGGAAGGGAAGTAGTCGAAGTCCGCGCGGTCGAGCGACTCGGCCAGGATCGCGTCGATCTGGTCCTGGAGCGTCTGCACGAACTGACCGTAGTTCGTAGTCGAGGCCCCCTGCCCGGAAGTGCCCCCGGGAAGGGGATTGCGTCCGAGTAGGCCGGTGCCGTCGCTGTACGTCCCTCCTGACGAAGAGAGCAGGCCGGAGCTGTCACCGGGGTAGGGGTGGTTGCCGAGGGAGCCGAAGGGCTTGCCCTTGTAGGTGTTGCCGTCACCGCCCCAGGGCTTCCAGCCTTGGCCGCCGTAGACCGCGGCCGCGGCCGCGCGCACGTTCGCCTCGGGGTCCTCGCGTTCGGCCTGGCTCAGGCCGCTGCCGAGGCCGGCAGAGTTGAGCTGGAAGAGGCTCCAGCGGGGGCTCATCGACGTTACCCTCAAGCCACTCGATGACGGCTACGATCCCGTCTGGGTAGGTCGCTCCCCAATACGGATTCGCGCCGGTGTCAGCCAACGCGTAGGCGAGATCTTTCTCCTCGTCAATCGCAACCTGGGTGGGCTTGACATCCATCCTGCACAGATAGAGCACGTGTGAAGCAAGCACGCCCCGCGTGCGCCCCGAATACCCGCAAACCTGGGAGGGGGAAGTCAAATGATCGATGGACGATCGAGGTCACTCTGCGTCGGCATGGTCCGACTTCGGACGTAGTACGAAGAATGGACGGGACCCAGGCGATGGGCCCCAACCGAGCCGGAGCGATTCGTCACGTTCGGACTGACACCCTGCGCCCCGGCAGCTCACTACTGATCCTTGGCGCCGACTGTGTAGCGCTGGAGGGCACCAAATGAAGT
Source organism: Tepidiformaceae bacterium (assembly GCA_965247935.1). Lineage (GTDB taxonomy): Bacteria > Chloroflexota > Dehalococcoidia > Tepidiformales > Tepidiformaceae > CAUYXJ01. Next base: position 3,239,146 of record CBDFIA010000002.1, on the reverse strand, counting down.
TCGCCCGTATCATCTGGATAGCCAGCGCATTCATCTTTGTATTCGCAATCGCTCTCAATCCGTTAGCAGATAGTTCTCGCGCGGAGCCGGGCAACTCAGTACCCGTCGCTGTGTCAGAACTTTTACCGCCAGTAATCGAGGGATCCGAGAACTGCCCAACAGTAGCCCGGGATGATCTACGAGTAGACGGCAATCCGATCTCAGAGAAATCGATCGCGCCCGGCGAGTTCCTACACATAACGGTAGGACAATGTGAAATCGGTATCTTCGTCTCAGAAAGCCTACCAGATGGTGTCCAGTCTTTGCGGTACATAATCGAGTCTGATGCTGGAGAAATTGAACGCGAAATTGGTACTGAAATTGATACTAAGGAAGACTACCATTCTTCTATAGGTATTCCCGTGAGTGTCGCGAAAGCTAGCGGTGACACGGAGGCATACGCCGTATTCGAGTGTTGGGAGGAAGACAATCCCGGGATCCTTTTGAACGGTGTGAGTCAGTTTACGTGGTTCACCTACACTGGAACATCGGGGGAAATGGACGTATGGGGCCCCCATCCTCACTCGTCCGTTGTCACGCTCGGTCCGTACTTGGGGTCGGGATGGCAGGAGGATAGCCTGCCGACATTGGACTACACGAATTTCCTTCCTCAATTTGACATAATGAACTCCAAGAGACATCAGTCCTTCATCCGCTCGGGCCAGTACGACTGGATCGAGCATCACTGTGCCTCGGCGGGCTATTATTGGGGAGTGGTGGGTGGCACCGGTTGGTATTACGGTTCGAGGTGTCTAGGTTGCAGAATCGGCTACCACATCATAATCGCCTTCCCGTAGTCCTTAGGGCGCTCGCGACAGGGCTGGTCCTCGCCTGTGGGAGCGAGGGCCAGCCTGCGTGGATCGAGACCGCTAGCGAGGAGCTCCCCGCCATCCTTGCCGCGTCCGACAGCAGGGCCGCGGAGGAGCCCTCCGCGACGCCGAGACGCCTTTCTCAGACCACGCGCGCTGGTTCCTGATCGAGTTATACGACGAGCTGAACGCGCAGACCGAGCCGAGCGAGCGGCAGGTGTCGGTGAGGACGGTTGAGTTCGCTTTCGTGGGCGACGAAGCGGACAAATTCCGGGTGGTGCTGGCGACAATAAGCGCGCCTGGCGGCTTCAACGGCCTCCCGCTGCCGGACGGGGGTGGCGTGACTGGCACAGCCTTGCTCTGCCTCTTCGACGACGCGGGCGAGATTGAAGTGCGCTCCGCGGCGCCCCTTGCCGAGTGCTGACACTCCCGCTCACTGTGGTCTGTTCAGCGCTCTCCGGGAGGAGTCGGGCGAGGGTCCTCCACAGGAGCTATTCGCCCCTTACGCCCCGGACCTGGGCGCCTGCGCAGCGAAGCCCGCTGAGGCGGTAGGCTGGCGGGCGACCCTGGGCCCTGTGGGGCCCCAAAACCTGATCGGCGCCTAGGGTGGCGCGATGCTTACGCCTCTCAGGCTGCTGAAGTCACTCGCGCGACACGTCTTCGCTGACCTACGCATGCGGATTCGATTGGAACCCGCGGTACCCCGGCGTCGTCTGTATACGAGGCAGGGAGGCAGCTCATGAGGGCTGGAGCGATGGCAGCACATCCCTTCGATAGGCTACCGTGACGTTTCCACCGACCCGGAGCGCTTGCTGCTTCGTCAGCGCCAACCTATACTCCTCCCCACGGGTAGAGCGACCCTGGTCTCCGCGTTGGTGCCCGCCCTCTACGGCGGGTTGCCTACAATCCGACGCGAGACCACTCCTGCGCGGCACGGGATTGCATGACTACGCACGGAGCTGGTACCAAAAGTGCCTCATAAAGGCAGCATAAACTGTCCTATCGGGGCCTTTCCTGCGCCGCTGATTCCGCTACATTTCTTTCCTATTTTCTCAATAGGAAAATCTTTCATGGACTAGCTGCGAAGCTCCACTCTACACTCAGGCGAATCACGATAACTCGGCGTCGTAGTCCCGCACTCCGGACCGCGCGACGGACACTGAGTGACTAAATTAACCGAAGACTTGGAGGCTAAGATTGGATTTGTCAACATCCCGGTTTCTCTTGGCAATAGTACTGACGATTTCTATTTCCATCGGTGCGGTCATCATTCACGACACGACAAAGGCTCATGAAATTGATGGAGACCATTGGGTGACGAGTCCTGTCGGCTATTGGGATCTCGCTGACAATTATTGGGCTAACGTCATCTCTCGTCGCAATAATTTCAACTCTTCAATGTCGAATGTCCAAGTGGAAGACACTGGTATTTCAGGATACGAAGTCATAATACTCGACGGCGATTATGGTCTTACAGGATGGGATGGGATATGTGAAAACACTGGTGCATGGTGGAATGGGACCCAGACAATTCGTTTCAATGAAGAATACATGGAAAGCTACTCAGGAAACAAACGATCGGCCGTAATTGCTCATGAATTAGGCCACTGTATGGGTGGAGTCGATCATCACAATGCTACCGGCCGATTGATGCAGGACTGTTCATGCGATTATTACGATGATGACGACGTTTGGGGCTTCGACACAGGGACCGCCAACGAGATCGATACGCTATGGTAGAAATAGTTTTACATGCTGCCCGAATTCATATTCAGGCTCGAAAGGGAGGCAGCTCATGAGCACTAAAGCGATTCGTATCATTCATGCGTTGAGGACGCTGCCGGTGAAACTAGCGGTGCTCGGGCTCATCAGCCTGACAGTCGTTGGGGGCTACTGGCTAACACGGGGCGAGTCGTCCGCTGCTCCAGTCACTTTCAAGGTGTCTTGGGCCGTTGACTATGAGTCCATGGGCCAGATGCTGGCGGCCTCCGACGTGGTTGTAACCGGTGAGGTGGTGGGCCAGGGCGACGCGCACAGACACGAGGGGCCCCTGTTCACTGACTGGAAGGTGAGGGTCGACCAAGTGCTGGCGGGCGACCTGCAGGAAGGCGGGACGACGGAGCTCGTAGTCCGTCAGACTGGGGGCTTAGTGGACGGGACTCGCCACGAGCCGGAGGGCGCGCGACTCCTGAGCTCTGGAGAGAAGGTGCTACTCTTTCTGGTCTACGACGGCGAGACGCAGAGATGGTTCGTCACTGGAGGCCGTCACGGCCACTTCGAGCTTGATGGCGGGGCCCTCACTCACGCAAACTTCGACAACTCAGAGCACCCGGTCGCAGCAGCGCTTGACGGGCGTTCTCTGACCATCGCGGCCGGTCTCATCGAATCTGAGGCAGTTGGGGTAGCTCAATGATGGGTCACGCCCGCCACCGCGCCTGACCGAGTCAGATTAGGGTGGCAGGTCGGGGCCTCCGTGGTGGGGGTACCCGACCTGCTCTGTGATTGACCAGGCGCTCCTTATTTACGCCGGATTCAGCGCACCATCGGCTCAGGACCAAACCTTCGACACGAAGGCATACTGCCCCGGACTGGTGCAGGGGTTGGTGATGGCCGTAGCTGTCCCTCCGAGAGCGCGAGAGAAGGCCCCGCATGAGGTAAACGCATCTGGCTCGAGCGCGACCCCGTCGCAGACTACGAGGTATCCGCGGCGCGACGTGAGGGAAGAGAGCCCGAGGCTGTCGGCTGGCCCGCAGCGGACTTGCTCGGGCCTGTCGGGGCTCAGCCCAGTGGAGCGTAACCGCCCTGCTTCCCCGCCCTGACCACTCGCACTCGCTCCGCGATGGTGCGGAACATCGGCGAGTCGTCGTCTCGGGACCAATACGTCGGCGGGCGGTCACTGTCAGTCGATCCCCCCCAAGGAGGTCCCACTATGGAGGACAAACGCACCATGGCGCTAATAACCGCCATCGGTGCCTACTCCTCTACTGTTGCCACGGTAGAGGAGCGCCGTCCTCTTCATCGTGACGGGCGTCCCGGTGGCTCTTGCGGTGCCGGGCATCCACGCGATCGCAAAGCAGGTGACCTCCAGCGGCGCGCAGCTGCCGGGGACGCCGCCGCCACCGAGGCGATCCGGGCGCTAGCGTCTCCGGTCGCTCAGGCGGACACGCCCGCCGGGTCCCGCGTAGTCGTGCCTGGCGTTACGCGAGAGCTGTCGCCGCTCCCGGTCATCGACCCCGGCGAGCCGGTCACCTGCCCCTGCTGAGAGAGTCAACGGAGTACGAAAACCGTCAGGCGCTCTTAGCCACTGCCGCGTTTCGCGCGAGGACGAGCCGGTACTCGCTCTCGAGGTTCATCCACAGCTGCGCTGAGAGCCCCAGCACATCCTCGAGCTGCAACGCAGTCTCGGCCGTGATCGCCCGGTGCCCCCGGGTGATGCCGTTGATGACCTGCCGGGGCCGGCCCATCTTTTCGGCGAGCTGCCCTTGGGTCATGCCGCGCGCTTCAATCTCCTCCGCGAGGAACTCGCCCGGTGGGATCGCCAGATCGGAATGGATGTCGGTCATTGGACTAGCCATGGTAGTCGACTACCTCCTCGACGGTGACGCTCGTATTGCTCTCGAACGTGACGATCAGCCGCCATTGGCCTGTTAGCCGAATCGCATGCTGCCCACGACGGTTGCCCGTCAGGGGGTGCAGGTCGAGAGCGCGTGACGCCTGGATATCGGAGCGGTCGGGGGCAAGTCGGAGTGCCTTCAAACGCTGAACGTAGCGTCGCCCGACCTGGGGACCCCATGCCCGGATCGCCTGCCCCGACTCGGCGTAGCGCCGTTCGAGTTGATGATTCCGGAAGGAGACCTGCACCTATCTCCCTGTCCCGGATAGTATGACAAAACTAGGAGTCGGTGTCAACTGTCGTGTGTCACCCCACGGCCTCGCGGTAGGCTGCGATCGCCGCTTCCTAGGCCATTCGCCTGACCCCCTGATCGGCCTCGTGGAACGCGCGTAGCGCACCCTCCTGCTCGCCCTCCTCGCTGTAGATCAGCGTCATCACGGGCGACGTGTGCCCGAGTTGGCGCATAACGGCGCCGAGGTCGACACCCTGCGCGCGGAGGCGCGCTGCGGCGGCGCGGCGGAAGTCGTGGCTGCTGACCTCGACCCCGGCGAGCTTGGCGAAACCCTGGAGCATCTGCCGGATCGCATCGCTGCTCATCCGCCGATCGAAGCTCCGGCGGGCGTCGCGCCGGCCGAAGAAGAGCGCCCCTGGTCCTCTCCCCCGCTCCTCGATCAGATATAAGGACAGCGCCAGGCGTGCTTGCGCCCCGAGGCCCACGAGCCGGGGCTTCCCACTCTTGGTGTGGAGGACGTGGATGGTGCCGGCCTCAAGGTCTACGTCGTCCAGATCCACGAGCGACAGCTCGGTGCGGCGGACGCCCGTGCTCCAGAGAACCTCGACGATCGCGGCGTTGCGGCGGTGGAACTCCTTGCCATCCGCGATCACCTTCAGGAGCGCCGTGCGCGCATCTTCGGAAGCGGTGCGCCGTTTGGGCGCGCTCACGCGGACCTTCTTGAGACGCGCGGTTACGTCCTGCTCGATGTAGCCCTGGGCGTGGAGCCAGCGGCAGAACGACCACACGCCCTTCTGGTAGCTGTTGATGCCACCAGGTGAGAGGGCGCGCGCACGCATGCCGGCGGTCCACGCCACCAGATGCTCGGCGCTGAGATCGGTGATCTTGGGCGGCGCCTGGTCCTCGATGAACTTCATGAGGACGAACTCGTACCAGCGAAGTGTGGTGCGCCGAACGCCCTCAGCCTCGCGGAACGTCAGGAATAGCCGGACGTAGTCAAACGGTGAACTGGTGCTAGTCAAAAGGTCTAACCCTCGGGAAGTGATCTGCAGGAACCGTGGTACCCGAGGAAAACCCTTATCCGCATTGGTCTGGTGGAGCTGGGGGGATTCGAACCCCCTACCTTCTGACTGCCAGTCAGACGCTCTCCCAATTGAGCTACAGCCCCAGCGCTCGTGATCGTAGCAGCAGCTGCGGCAGTGGGCAGCAGATCCCTGCGGGTCGCCGTCCGCGCTCGGGGGGCGATGCGGACACGCGCCCGCGGCTCTCGGAGCCGGCTCCGCATCGGGTCGAGCTGGCATAGCTCCTCCGCAACCGCCGTGCGAACGCACCGGCTCCCCCACCCCCGGCCGCTCGCTGATCCGGATCATATGGGGCGGACGATCGCATCGAAACACGATCTCGATGCGAAGCCTCGCGTCCGGACGCCCATCGCGAAGGGCGATCCGGTGGACGGAATGGGTGCCGCCGCCGGAGCGGACCGCGTACACTGGAGTTGGTGAGGTGTCGACCGGTTCTCGCGTCGGCTGCCTTTGTTGTACGGGGAGAGTTTGATGCGAGCTGAGACGAATGACGTCGCCTTCCGCCTCCTCCTAGCCCTCGGCGAGAGCTGGGACGCTCTCCAACGGGCTGCCATCGACCCCTCGGCGAGGGGGCTCCATCTCACGAAGGAGTACCTCGGGGGGTACACCCGCTTCTGCGCCGGGACGTCGACCACCCCGCGCCTGATCGTGGAGTGGAACGAGTCGACCCGGCACCTGCGTGTGCTGCGCTGCCACGAGTGGGCGGGCTTCGAGGCAACGATCTCGAGAACAGTCGCGTATGTGCGCGAAATGGCACATGATCACGGCATCGCCGAGACCATCGACGACCTCTTCGTGCGCGCCTGCCAAGAGCCGAACCAGCCCGCGCGGCGAACTGTCGTGTCGGGCGCCCTCGGCGAGCCCGAGCCGGTGCGCAAACGGGCCTAGCGCGAGTCCGAGCCGCCGGCTTCGAACCCCTTCTTGGCCGATCTACGGCCTTTTGTTAACGCGGTCGAAAACCTCCGCAAACTCTTGCCCCCAGAGCCACGTTTGGCCCGACTGTTCGCCCGATCGCCCCTAGTCTCGGCAATGGCTAGGGACGATGATCGGATTGCGCGGAAGCTCAGCACTGGCACTCGTCCTCAGTGGCTGCCTGGCCCTCGTACTCAGCGCAATGCTGGTGCTCCTCGCTAGTTGCGGAGCGGCCGAGTAACGAGCGAAGGTCGAAGGGACGATCGTCCCGCGGACCGGAGGCACACACGGCCACGAGCCACTCTCGCACGCACAGATGGAGGCGGTTCTCGAAGTCGCGGGCTGGCCGGAGGAAGCACGCAGTCAGGCGCTCCGCGTGGCTGGCTGTGAAAGCTCCTGGAATCCAGGGACCCGCGGGGACGCGGGGGAGTGGGGTCTCTTCCAGATCCACCCCGCGCACCGTTGGCGGTTCCAGTCCCTCTTCGGCGAACTCGCCGACCCACTAAGCCCGGTGCAGAACGCCGTGGTCGCGCGCCAGATCTGGGCCGACGAAGCCTGGGAGCCCTGGACCTGCCAACCGGACGCACGCTACTAGCGCGCACGGGACTGCTAGAGTGGCCGCGCCAGCGGCCACAGCCGAGGCCTTCCAGACAGGGAATCGATGGCGGATAACGCGATCACGGTAGACGTCGCCGAGGCCTACCTCACGCAGCGACTCGCCCCCGCGACTGTCCGGGTTCACGAAATCGCCAAGTTCCCACGCGGGGTCTCGAGGGAGACCTGGCTCATCCGCGCCAGCGTCACAGCGGCCGGCGTCGAGCGGGAACAGGGCTTCTCACTGCGACGCGACCTTCCTGGCGGAGCGGTCCAGCCGTATCCCCTGCGCGAGGAGTACGAGGTCTACCGGCGACTCGAAGGGAGTGCGGTCCCCGCCGCCCGGGCGCTCTGGTACGAGTCGGCGCCGGCCGAGCCAATCGCGGGCCCGGACTTCTATGTACGGGAGCGGATTGAGGGCGATTGGGAAGTTGCGCATTTCTCCGATCCCGACCCGCGTTATGACGAGCTACGCATCGCAGCCTCCAAGGAGCACCTGCGCAAGCTCGCGCTCGTCCATACCTGCGATTGGCGTGCGCTAGGCTTCGACGAGATCTTCGATCCGCCGCCGAGCACCGAGGCCTGCGCCACGCACGCAGTCGACCGGCTGGCGCGGACGCTTGCGGGTTATCAGATCGAGCCTCTGCCGGCCGTAACGGAAGCGTTGGAGTGGTTACGTGAGCAGGCGCCGAGGAACGCCCCTGGTATCTCGCTGCTGAAGGGCACGAACGGGCACGGCGAAGAGATCTTCCGAGACGGTGAGATCGTCGGGCTGAGCGACTGGGAGGAAGCCTCGCTGGGTGATCCCGCGTTCGACTTCGCCCATACGCAGGAATTTCTGCCTGGGGAGCCGGGTTGGGGGGACGGCAGCTTCGGTACGCGCGCCGCACTCGACTATTACGAGAGCGTGAGCGGGGTCCACGTCGAGCTCACCAGCCTCGCCTATTACCGCATTCTGCGGGCGCTCGAGGTGGTGCTGTTCTCGCATCATGCCGCCCTCCCGCTCGTCGCGGGCACGGATCTGATGGCGCGCCTGGGGTGGGTCGCCACCGAGATGCTCTACGTCGGCCAGACCGGCCTCGCGCGCGCCGCCGGCATCCTCGACGAGGACTAGGCCCCAAAAGTTCGGCCGCGACCACCAAGGCCGGGTGGCAGACTGCACCTGCGGCACGAGCCCAAGCCGCGGAGGTGAGTGATGCGCAGCGAAGAGCGACTCCAAAGGATCGAGCGACGGACGGAACTGCCGTTGCTCGCGCTCGCGTTAGTCATGATCCCGCTCCTGCTCCTGCCGCTCACCGTCGACCTTTCGCCGGGGCTGGAGCGCTGGTTCTTCGTAGCGGACTGGCTCATCTGGGCAGCGTTCGCGGCTGACTTCGGGCTCAAGCTCCTGGTGGCCCCCCACCCCCTCGCCTATACCCGTAGCCACTGGCTCGAGACCGCAATGGTTGTGCTGCCCTTCCTCCGGCCGTTGCGCGCCACCCGGCTCCTCCGGTTGGCGCGCGTAGCGGTCGCCCTGGGTCTGAACGTCGGGCTCGTGCAGTCGCTCTTCCGGCAGCGGGGAAGCAGTTTCATCATGGCTTGCCTGCTCGTCGCGGTGGTGGGCGGGGGAACCATGGCCTTCCTCGCGGAGCGACAGTCGGAGGGGGCGAACATTACCTCACTCGGCGATTCGATCTGGTGGGCGCTGGTGACCATGACCACCGTCGGCTACGGCGAGCACTACCCGACAACCGTCCTCGGACGAGCAGTGGCAATCCTGCTCATGCTCTTCGGTATCGCCGCGTTGTCCGTTGCGACGGCCTCGATCGCGGCCCTTCTGGTACGCGATCAAGATCAGCTGGAGCTCACCGACGTTGTCGCGAAACTCGAACGGCAGGAGGAACGCTTCGGCGATCAGCTGGAGGCCATCCGCAACCAGCTTGCGGAGATTCAGGCTTCCGCGCAGCGGCGCTGATCGGACCTCGCATTTCCTGCCCCCGGATCGGGGTTGGAGGCGTCGCGCAAACCTGTCGAATCTCAAGGCATGAGGTTCCTCAGAATCGCACTCTTGGCGGGCATCGCCGCCGCCTTCCCGCTCGCCCTCGGCTTGGGCACGGAAGGTGCCGCTGGCGCCTTCCCGGACGAGCAGTTCAGCGCCTCGCAAAGCTACTACACCCTCGACGTCGAGTCTGGTTCCGCGAACGTGCGCGTGGAGATCACCGTGCAGCCGACTGGCGGAAAACTCGAACACGTCTGGCTCTGGGCGATGCCGGTGGTCGAGGATGTCGTCGTCACGCTGGACGGCGAACCCTTGGAGACCGAAACCATCGCGGGCGACCCCGGCCTCGGCTTACCGTCGGCCGTGCTCGCCACGCTCCCAGAGCCGCTCCTGGGGAAGAATCGTCTCGATCTCGAAATGACCTATACCGCGCCGCCGCAGGAGAGCGAATTCGTCCTGATGGAGCCGGGGATCATGGAGATCGCTTTCGTCGGGCAGGGTACCGGCTCCTTCATCTTGTTCGATCTCCCCGTTGAGGCCGACAACTACATCGATCCGGGCTGCGTTCTGACCGCGACCCAACCCCAGGAGGTAACTGACGCCGGGCGCGAGCGCTGGGTCTGCGGCGAGACACTCAACGTCGCGCTCAGCGGCGACGACCCCGAGGCCGTGAGCATCTGTGCCAGGCTCGACGACAGCTGCCGCCAACGCTTGCTTACGGGCCCCATCTCCGGGTTTGTGCAGTCGGTGACCGACGAAACGAAGCAGGGAACGCTCGAGGCGGTCATTCCACTCAGCGAGTTCGAGGTCACGCTCACCCTCAAGTACTTCCTCAGCGACGCTGAGTGGGCCGCGCGTCAATTCGAGGTCGCCCAGCAGGCGCTGCCTCTGCTCGAGGAAACCTTCGGCTGGGCCTATCCCCGAGACCATCTCCTGATTCGCGAGTCGCGGCATATTGCCCTCGTCGGCGCCCTCGGCGTCGCGTTCTCCGCGCAGGGCACAGTGCTCCTTTCGAGCGAGACGGGCGGCATCGACGAACTCGTCACCATCCATGAACTCGCCCACCAGTGGGCGGGGGCGGCATACCTCACCGACCGTTGGCTCCGGGAGGGCCTTGCCGAATACAGCACCCGGGTGATCGGCCCGGAGTTCGGCCTGGAACCGTTCGATTGGGGCTGGGAGCTGTACCCCTACGACGACCCGCTCGCGACCTGGGGGCACGGCTCGGACGTGCTCTACTCCGGCTACTGGTACGGGCGCTCGGGCGCGTTCTGGTCCGCTTACGCTGAGGCCATCGGCGGACCGGAAGCCATGACGCAGGTCCTTGCGGGCATGGACGACGACCCCGACCGCCAGCGCTTGGACGGCCGCTGGTTCCTCGATGCCGGCGAGCGGGTCTCCGGCGAGAATCTCGACGAGCTCTTCCTCGACTGGGTCTGGGTCGCGGTCACCACCCGGCCCATCCTCGAGCAACGCCGTGCTGCTCACGACGCCGTCGCACCGCTCCGCACGCGGGCCGCGGAACTCGGCTTCGCCGCGCTCCCCCGCGAGATCCGGGCCGACCTCGACCGTTGGGTTTTCGGCGGCGTAGCCGGCGACGTCGCCGAGGCGAACGCCCTGCTGGACGCGTACCTCGCGATGCAGGTCCTGGCTGATGCGTCGGGTCTGCCGCGGAGCGAAGCAGCGCACGCCGCTTGGGCGGATGACACGCTCGCGGCGACCCGAACCGTGATCGCTATCCAGCGGAACGCAATCGACGCGATTGTTGCCTCAGCATCCACGCTCAGCGAGGAGCCGGAGGGCTCGCCGGCGATCGCGCTTTTGGATGAGGCCCGCACCCGCTACGCCGCGGGGGACCTGCAGGAGGCCTCGCGCCTGGCATCGGAGGCGGTCGCAGGGGTCATCAACCGGGCAGCGGCGGCGGCCATGATCGCGCTCGCTGAGCAGACCGAGGCCGAGTTCACGTCGAACGTCTTGCGCAAGGTGGGCTTGCTCTTCGCAGACCCGCACAGCGACCTCGCGGCCGCCCAGGCCGCCTTCGCCGAGGGCGACAGCATCAGCGCGCTGGGCGCCGCGACTCGAGCCGTAGAGGCCTGGGACGGCGCCCAGAACCGCGGCCTTCGGCGATTGGCGCTCGCGGCGGCGATCCTCTGCGGGCTCTTGTTCGCGGGCTGGTGGCTCCTGCAGCGCGGAGGCGGAGCGAAGCCAGAAGGCCCCCGCGGCGGCGATGCCCGCCACGACCTCGGGCAGAAGAAGGAATCCGGCGGCTGGCGCAACTGGGAGAACTCCTAGCGGCTAGCGCAGGATCTCCGGGTCGGGTGGGGGCTCGGCCAACTTGGGCATCCGCCGCGCGCGCCGGGCTACGCCCTCGAGCCATTCCCCGAAGCGATCGCTCAGGTCTGCGCCGCGCCGCTCCAGCCTCCCACGCACCCACGAGTGGCTGTCGCCCATGCTGCGATAGCGCGCGTGCCGGCGGTTGAGCCGCCGCGACGCGCGCTGCCGCTGAATGCCGGTCAGCGCACGAACGATCGATCGCCTCAACAAGAGGGCCGCCTCCTCGTGATTCGTGTGAGCGCCTTCCCCCGGTTCCGGCACGACCGTGTCGACGATGCCAAGCTTGAGGCAGTCGTTCGAGGTCAGGCGGAGACGCTCGGCCGCCTCGTCTGCCTGGGAGACCTCGCGATAGAGGCGCATCGCCGCGTCCTCTGGCGAGACCACCTCGTAGACGGCGTTCTCCAGCATCAGCACGCGGTCGGCAACCCCCATCGAGACAGCTGCCTCAGAGCTGCCCTCGCCGCTGATCACCGCGAGGGTGGGCACGCGCAGACCCAGCATCGTTTGGGTGCAGCGCGCCAATGCGTGCCCGAGGCCGGCTTCCTCGGCAGCGAGGTCGGGCTTCGCCCCCGCGGAATCGAGGAACGTGATCAGCGGCAGACGGAACTTCGCCGCCAGCTCCATCGCCCGGCGCGCCTTGCGGAAGCCGGCGGGGCCGATGTACCCGGAGGAATCGTCATCGTGGGGACGATTCTGGCCGATCAGCATGACGGCCTCCCCTCCGAGCAGGCCGATGCCCGCGGTCACGGCGGGATCATCTTCTCCGGAACGGTCGCCGTGGATCTCTACGTAGGTCGTCGTCATCCGGCGGATAAGGTCGGGCGCGGTGGGACGGTTCTCGTGCCGCGAGAGCTGGACCTGCCGCCAAGGCTCGAGCTGGGAGTAGTCCTCGCGATCGGCCTCGGGGCGGCTAATGCGACGGAGCTCGTAATTGCTCATGAGGAGGTCCAGCAGGAGACCGAGCGTCGGGCGCAGATCCTCGCGCCGAATGACGGCATCGATGAGGCCGTGCCGAAGATGCGACCCCGAGGTGTGCGCACCCTCCGGCAGCTCCTCGCCCGCCCGCTCGCGCAACGCCCTCAGCGCGGAGTAGCCCACGAGCGCGTCCGGCTCGGCGACGATGTAGTCGGCGAGGTTCGCCAGGCCCGCGTAGGCCGATCCGGTCGTGGGGTCGGAGAGAACCGCGATGTACGGCAGGCCCCGGTCGGCGAGCTTCTGATGAGCGGCCACGAGACGGGGCAGCTGCATCAGGGCCAGTAGCCCTTCCCGCATTCTCGTCCCGGAGGTCGAGAGCACGGTGATCACCGCGAGCCGGCGGTCCGCAGCGCGCTCGAAGGCCCGCGCGAGCCGCTCGCCGCTGGCAACGCCGATCGATCCGCCCAGAAAGCTGAAGTCGAGCGCAGCGATTACCACCTCGCGACCGAAGAGTGCGCCGGTGCCGGTGAGCGCCGCCTCGGCCAGGCCCGTCCGGCGCTGCGCCTCGATCACCCGATGGCGATACGACTGGGGCTCGCGGAAGTTGATGGGGTCGAGAGCGGTAACACTGCGGTCGTTCTCGTGGAAGCTGCCAGGGTCGAGGATGCCGGCCACACGCTCTGGGCCGGTGAGATGAAAGTGGTGGCCGCAGGCGTGACAGACGCGGTAGCGCTCGTACGCGCGGGAACCTTCGAGATCGGCATCGCACGCCAAGCAACGCGCCGCCGCACCCTCCTCGGCCGCTTGCCGCTCGCCGCTTTCGCGACGCCAGAGCGCTCGTACGTTCACAGAACCGAGTGTATCAACTGCCTTCGCGCGAAGCTGGGCCGACCAACACCTCGCGGGACTCGCCTTCGCGTCGAGGGCCGACGACGCCCTCGCTCTCGAGCACGGTAATCAGCCGTTCCGCCTTCAGGTAGCCAACGCTCAGGCGGCGCTGGAGGAGGGAGGCGGAGAGGCGACTGTGGCGCGTGGCCAGCTCGCGCGCATCGGCGAGGACGGGATCGTCGTCATCGAGGTCGAGATCGTCGCTGCCGTTACGTTCGATCAGCGCCTGTTCGAGGAGGTCGTCCGCCATCTCGGGGCGGAGGGCGCCAAAGCGCTCGTCGGCCCAGAACTCAACGAGGCGTTCGACCTCAGCGTCGGAAACGTAGACCCCTTGGATGCGCTTGGGCTTGCCAGCATCGGTGGGCAGATAGAGCATGTCGCCCTGCCCGAGGAGCTTCTCGGCGCCGCCCATGTCGAGGATGGTGCGCGAATCCGTCACGGAGGTGACGGAGAACGCGATTCGCGTCGGGAAGTTCGCCTTGATCAGCCCCGTCACGACATCGACCGAGGGCCGCTGCGTAGCCACGATCAGATGGATGCCCGTGGCTCGCGCGAGCTGGGCAAGCCTGCAGAGGAGCTTTTCGACCTCGAACGGGGCGACCATCATCAGGTCGGCCAGCTCATCGATGATGAGCACCCAGTAGGGCAGCTTCTTGAGCACACGCGGGTGGCGGTTGTAGGCCTCGATGTCGCGCACGCCGGTGTCCGCGAACTTCTTGTAGCGCGCCTCCATCTCCGCGACGACCGCCTGCAGCGTGCCGACCACCTTGTCGAGGTCGACGATGACCTCGCTGAAGGCAAGGTGGGGCAGGCGGCTGTAGGTCGTCAGCTCCACGCGTTTGGGGTCGACCATGATGAAGCGCGCCTCGTCTGGGGTGGCGTTCGTGAGGATGCTCGTGATGATTGCGTTGAGGCAGACGCTCTTCCCGCTCCCCGTCGCGCCCGCGATCAGGAGGTGGGGCATGTTCGCGAGGTTGGCCACCACCGGCTGGCCGGAAACGCTCTTCCCCAGCGCAATCGCGAGCTTCGAGCGCTTCGCCGAGTCGCGGAAATGCTTGCTCTCCATCACGCTTCGCAGGGTGACGAGCGAGGCAGTTTCGTTCGGCACCTCGATACCGACGATCGCACGCCCCGGGACGGGCGCCTCGATCCGCAGGCTGGGCGCGGCGAGGGCGAGGGCGAGGTCACTCTGGAGCGCCGTGATCTTGTTGACCCGCACACGCGTGCGCGCCGTCTCTACGCGCTCCGTGCTCTGGCGGCCCTCGGGCCCGATCAGAGTCTTGCCCTCCGTGTCCTTCAGCAGCACGTCCTTGTAACGCACGTCCCAGCCCGGTTCGACGCCGAATTGCGTCACCGTCGGGCCTTCGTTGATCTCAACGACAGCGGCGTCGACGCCGAAGCTCGAGAGGGTATCGACGATTAGCTGGGCGCGGGCGGCGTTGTCATGTTTGCGATCGGCGCTGGGCTTCGGTTCCTGGAACAGCTCGATCGGCGGCATCTGCCAGCCGGTGTTCTCGTTCAGCGCCAGTTGCCGGGGCGCGTCCCCATCGCCTGGAACCTCCTCCTCTGCCTCCCCCTCGGGGAGCGGTTCATCCTCGAACGCCTCGTCGCCGTCGTCCCCGTCCGGCCTGGTGGAGGCGGGTACGAACGTCACCGCGGCACCGATACTTACCGTGGAGAGGGGCGACCCGGGGTCGAGTTGGGGGCGGAAGAGGACGGGCGGCTCTTCGAAGCTAGCGGCGCCGCCCGCGGCGCTCAGGTTGCCGCCGCCGATCACAAGGTCACGTTCGTCGCGAGCGCGACGAACGAGCTGCTGGAAGGCGAACGCGAGCGCCCGCCCGGAGGCCAACAGGGCCCGGTGCGGCCAGCGTTCCGCCCAAGCGTACGCGAGCGCCCGGGGGGCGTGATGCAGGAAAGCGCGCGAGGCGCGAGGTGCGAGCAAAGCGAGCGCGACGATGACCGAGGCCAGCCAGAGGACCACGCCGAAGAAACTGCTGACGAAGGCGTTGCCGATGTCGCCACCGAGCGTGACTTCCCGGAACCGGACATCACCCACGGTCCAGTCCGCCTCGTTCAGCCCGAGGGCACCCCAACCGAAGAGCGCGAGCGCCGCGTAGCCAACTGCGCGGCGCCCGAAACGGACGGGTTGCTCGTGGCTGCGCCGGCTAATGGCAATGCCAACACCAACGAGAACGGTTGCGATGATGAAGAGGCCCAAGCCGAACGTCTCGAGGAGCCAGTCCTGGGTATCGCCCGCGATCGTGCTGACGTCCACGATCCACGGCAGCGAGGCGATCACGATCGCCACGAGCGCCAAGCCGATCACCTCGGCGCGGAGGAACGGAGAATCAGCGAACGGAAGCCGTTTGCGCAGGGTGCGCTTGGAACGCCCGGGACGGGACCGGGCTCGCGAACGAGCCGCCATGCAGACGACACTCCTGAGGCCGAACGAACTCCCCGCCTGCGCTGCCCCGGTCCGAGCCCCTCGACTAAACCTCGACCGTAACGGGCAACACCATCGGCCGTCGCCGCGTTTCATCGTACAAGAACTTGCTCAAAGCGTCCTTCAGGCGCGAGTTGACCTCGCCGATCGGAGCCGCGTGCTCGCGCCCCTCGAGGGCCTCTTCGGCAACACGCGCAGCGCGATCGAGCAGTGCGGCATTCTCCTCGATGTCGACAAAGCCGCGCGAGAGGACGTCGGCGGGCCGCGCGAGCCGCCCTGTCTGCTTGTCCACCGCCACCATCACCACAACCACACCGTCGGTAGAGAGGTGCGCGCGGTCGCGCAGGATGTACTCGTCCACCTCGCCGATGCTGAGGCCATCGATATAGACGTAGGCCGCGTCGACGCGACCCGCTTGGCGCGCGTCTTCCTCGTCGATCTCCAGGACATCGCCGTCGGTGAGGACGAAGGCGTTGCCTTCGGGCACACCGACCGATTCGGCCAGACGTGCGTGAGCCACGAGGTGGCGGTATTCACCGTGGACAGGCACGAAGTACTCCGGTTGAAGGAGGCTCTGGACGACCTTGAGCTCGTCCTGGCTCGCGTGCCCGCGCACGTGCACGTTGTCGATGCGGTTGTAGAGGACGTGTGCGCCCTGGCGGAAGAGGTTGTTCACGTTGTTGAAGACGTTCTGCTCGTTGCCCGGGATCGGCGTCGCCGAGAGCACCACGGTATCGCCCGGGGCGATGCTCACGTGGCGGTGGCTGCCGTCGGCCATGCGCGTGAGCGCGCTCGTGGGCTCGCCTTGACTGCCCGTCGTGATAATCGCGAGCTGCGCGGAGGGCGTCTTCTTCATCTCCTCGACCCCGACGATCGTGCCGTCTGGCGCGTTCAGGTAGCCGAGCTGGCGCGCCATCGCTACGTTATCGATCATCGAGCGGCCCGTGACGAACACCTTGCGGGCCGTGAACACGGCCGCATCGACGACCTGCTGGGCGCGCGAAATGAGGGATGCGAAGGTCGCGACGATTACGCGACCTTCGGCATTCACCATGATGTTGCGCAGGGACTCGCCCACGAGCTGCTCGCTGGGGGTGTGACCCTCAACTTCTGCGTACGTCGAGTCCGCCAGCAGGAGCAGGCAGCCTTCGCCCCCAATCTGGCCAAGGCGCGTGAGGTCGGTGTGCTGGTCCATCACTGGCGTGTGGTCGAGCTTGAAGTCGCCGGTGTGCACGACGGTCCCGAGCGGAGTGCGGATGATCAGACCGCAGGCATCGGGAATGCTGTGGGCGACGGAGAAGAACTCGACCTCGAAGGCACCCTCGGTGACGACATCACCGGGCTTCACCTCCTTCAGCGGCTCCAGCGGGAGCTTGTGCTCCTGCAGCTTCAGGCGCACGAGGCCTTGGGTAAGGCGCGTGCCGTAGATGGGGACGTTGAAGTCCTTGCAGAAGTAGGGCAGTGCCCCGACGTGGTCTTCATGCCCGTGGGTAAGGAAGACGGCACGGAGCTTCTCGACGTTCGCACGAAGGTAGGAGAAGTCGGGAATCACGAGGTCGACGCCCAGCATCTCCTCTTTGGGGAAGAGGAGACCCACATCGACAACGATGATGTCGTCGCCGTACTCGAACAGCATCATGTTGCGGCCGATTTCGCCGAGGCCGCCCATCGGGATAACGCGCAGCGGGGGGTTAGCCATTCGCGCTAGTCGAACAGCCGCATCTGCTTCGTTGGCGCCTGCTCCGCGGGGCCGGGCGCGGCCCCGGTACGAGCGGCTCGAGCGCGCTCGAGGAGGCCGGGGAGCGTCCGAAAGTCGTCGATGATCGTGTCACGAAGGCGCTGTTGGTGGAGTGCTGCGGCGGGATGGTACATCGGCACCAGGATACGGCCGTTCGCCTCGCGCGGCTGACCGTGGATGCGCGAGATCGCCTGGTTAGGGAAGAAGCGGGACATCGAGAAGCGCCCGAGCGTGACGATGAGGAGCGGGTCGATCAGGCGGATCTGCGCGCTGAGGTAGTCGCTACACGCCTCGATCTCGGTGGGCAGCGGATCGCGGTTGGCAGGCGGGCGGCACTTGAGCACGTTCCCGATGAACACCTCGGGGCGGCTCAGACCGGCGGCCGCGAGCAGCTCCTCCAGGAACGCGCCCGCCTGCCCAACGAAGGGGCGGCCCTGCCGGTCTTCATTCACCCCAGGCGCCTCACCGATGAACATGATCTCCGCATCGAGCGGGCCCTCGCCGGGAACGGCGTGGGTGCGTCCCTCCGCGAGGGCACAGCGCTGGCAGCCGCGAATCTCGGTGTTCAGGGTTTCGATTTCGTCGGCAACGGTCACGCTGGGGTACCACGTTCACGGGGTGTGTAGAGCAGCCACGCAAAGAGCACACCGATGAAGTACAGGCCCAGGAGGGGGACGGCCACGAACGATTGCGTGAGCGGGTCGGGAGTGGGGGTGGCAATCGCCGCGATCACGAACACGAGCACGATCGCATAGCGCCAGAAGTGAAGCAGCTGCCCCGCACTCACGAGCCCGATCCGCGCGAGCAGCGCGAGCACCATGGGTAACTGATAGGCGATGCCGATCCAGAGAATGATGCGTGTGACGAAGCTGATGTACTCGTTGATGCCGATCACGTTCTCGACATTCTCCGTGGCGACCCCCAACAAGAAGCCGAGCGCGCGTTCGAGGACCACAAAATAGGCGAAGGCCATCCCCCCGACGAGGAACATGAGACAGCCGAGCACGCCCGCCAAGAGAGTCTTGCGCTCCCCCGGCGTGAGCCCGGGCACAACGAAGGCGAGCGTCTGATAGATCAGGACCGGCATCGCGATCAGGATGCCGCCGTAAATCGAGACCTTGAAGATGGCCGAGATTCGGTCCGTCGGTGAGAAGGACGCTAAGCGGAAGTTGTCCTCGCTCTTCTTCCCCAGCACCTCGACCGCATCCTGAACGGTGGTGATCTTGTTGATCTCCTCGAGGGTGATGGGCAGGTCAAAACCGCCCGTCGCGTCGCGCGCGAACGTTTCGAGGAGGACCACCACCTCGACCCCGCTGAGTTCGAGATCGCCCTGGAACGTGGTCTCCGGGGTGATGGATTCGGGATCGATGTCAAGCTGCGAGGCCATCACCTCTTGGGCGTTCTCGAAGTTGAAGTCGATGCGCTGGCGCGCGGGCTCCAACAGGATCTCGAACGTGTTCGGCAGGGACGAGGGCGGATCCCAGGTAAAGAACAGCACCACGATAACGCCAATAATCAAGGCCAGAGCCGAGACGACGAAGCGGTTCCGGAGCTCAACGAGATGCTCCATGATCGTGAGATCGGAGCTTGCGTACTCGTCGGGAGCGCCCTCAGGCAGCTCCTCCGGATCGACTGCGGATGTCTCAACGGCCATCGGAGCTAGAAGACGAGCGGTTTCTCAGCGGGTTTGGCTTCGGGCTCCGGTTCTGGGGTGGAAGCTGGCTCCTGGCCGCCATCCGCGTTGAGCTGGCCCAGGTATCCGGGCCCCGGGGTACCCTTTGGGGCGGCCGCGCCGTTCGAGTCGGCCTGCGCGGGAATGGTCTTCAGCTCCTCGATCTCCTCGGCCACGGGCCCCGTCGCTTCGCGTGCCTCGCTGCCCGCCAATGCCACCTCGCCCTGGACTGCCTTGAGATCTTCCTCGACCTCGCGCATGGAGCTCTGGACCTCGCCCACGTCGGCCTTCAGCGCTTCCATCTCCTCGTTGAGGTACCCGAACTCCTCGCTGAACTCGTCCCGGACGACCCGGGCGTAGCCCTGCAGCGTCTTCACTGCGCGGCCGATGTGGTAGGCCATCTCGGGCAAGCGCTTCGGCCCCACGATGATCACGAGGAGCGCGAAGACGAGAAGCAACTCCTGGTAGCCAACACCCAGGATCTCCACGGCTCACGCTCCAGGAACGGCGCCGGAAGGGGAGGCTGAGCTTAGTCGCCGTCCTCGACGCCGTGGTCTTTCAGATAGTCTACCGCGTCCTGGACGGTGACGATCTTTTCGGCATCTTCATCACTGATCTCGAGCTGGACGTTCCCGGAGAACTCCTCTTCGAGCGACATGATCAGCTCGACGAGGTCCAGGGAGTCGGCGTTGAGATCGTCAACGAAGGAGGCGGTGGGAGCGATATCGCTCTCGTCGACGCCAAGCTGTTCGACCACGATTGCGCGAACGCGCTCAAAAGTAGAGGGCAACGGGGTCTCCTGGGGCTAGGTTGTGGGCTCTTCCAGGGCGCGCTCTCGCGCGTCGCTGATCTCCTTGCTTACGGTGCGCAGCACCCCATTGACAAAGGCGGGAGAGGCCTCGCTGCCGTAGCGGTGAGCAAGCTCGACCGCCTCGTTCACGACGGCTCCAACAGGCGCCGAATTATCTTGAAGCAACTCCCAGATTGCAAGTCGCAGGATATTCCGATCGACGGCAGCGAGTGTCGCAACTGGGTGCTTGGGCGCAACCGGCTGGATGCGGCCGTCGATCTCATTCTTGCGATCGAGGACGCCTCGGAGCACGCCCCGCCCGAACCCCGCGGGCCCGCTCGCGGCAACCTCGGCGTCTTCAGCGGCGACGTCGTCTAGGCGCCGGTTGTAGGCATCCTCGGCATCGTGATCGGACGTTTCCGCCTCGTAAAGGGCCTCCAGCACGAGATAGCGCGCGCGCCGCAGCACGTGGGTGCTCATGCCATCACCATCCCACCGTCAACGTGGATGCACTGGCCGGTGATGTACGAAGCAGCCGGTCCCGCAAGGAAACGCACTAACGGCGCGACCTCTTCCGGCCGCGCGAAGCGATCGAGCGGCACCTGCGCGCGTACCGCCGCGCGCTGCTCCTCCGTGAGCGGCGCCGTGATATCGGTTTCGATGAAGCCCGGAGCAACCGCGTTCACGGTGACGTTGCGCGAAGCCACCTCCCGTGCGAGCGAGCGCGTGAGCCCGATCAGGCCCGCTTTCGCCGCGGCGTAGTTGACCTGGCCCGCATTGCCCATCACGCCAACGATGCTGGTGATGTTGATCACGCGACCAGCGGGCGAGCGCAGGAGCTGGCGGAGCGCCGCCTTCGTGACCAGGAAGACGCCGCGCAGGTTCGTGTTGTGGACGTCGTCCCAGTCGTTTTCGCTCATGCGCATGAGGAGACCATCGCGGGTGATGCCCGCGTTGTTCACGAGAATGTCGAGGCCACCGAGCTCGTCCAGGGCCGCCTTGACGAGGGCCGCCGCTTGATCGGCGTCGGAAACGTCCCCGAGCAGGGCGCGCGCAGAGCCGCCGCCGGCCTGAATCTCGGCAACGACGGCGTCCGCCGCGGCTTCGCTGGCGTTGTAGTTGACTGCGACGGCAGCGCCGGCCCGGGCCAGCTCCAGACAAATGGAGCGCCCAATGCCACGCGAGCCGCCAGTGACGAGCGCCGTACGCCCTTCGAGTTCGGCCACGCCTTAGAGATCTACCTGAGCGGACTCGGCGCTGTTGACGGTGATGCAAGTCGCCCGGCGCAACATGCGCTTGATGATGCCACTCAGTACGCGCCCCGGTCCGAACTCGATGAACGTGTCGATGCCCTGCTCACCCAGGAACTCGACGGTGCGCGCCCACTGCACCGGCCGGTGCACCTGGTCGACGAGCTCGTTCCGGAGGGCGGTCGATTCCTGGAGGGCGGTTGCCGTGCAGTTGGCCACGATCGGTACCTGCAGCTCGGCGAAGGTCGTCGTGGCCACGGGATTGACCATGCCCTCGGCAGCCGAACGCATCAGCGAGCTGTGGAACGCGCCACTCACGCTGAGGGGGATGACCTTCTTGGCGCCGCGCGCCTGCGCGTAGTCGAGCGCGCGCACCACGGAATCGCGCTGGCCACCGATGACGATCTGGCCGGGCGCATTGATCGTACAGATCTCGGCGCCTGCCTCGCGGCAGACATCCTCGCACTCGGTGACGTCGAGACCGATCACTGCTGCCATTGTCCCTGGGCGCTCGCTGCCGGCGGCCGCCATCAGTTCCCCGCGCGTGCGCAGCAAGCGAACGGCGTCGTCGAAGGAAAGCGCCCCAGCGGCAACCAACGCGGGGTACTCCCCGAGCGAGTGCCCGGCCACGAACGCGGGGCGGTCGAGCAGCTTCGGCTGAAGATCAGTGGCGACGCGCAACAGCGCGAGGCTGGTCACCGCAATCGCAGGCTGCGTGTTCTCGGTCCGCTGCAGCTCCTCCTCAGGGCCCTCGAAGCAGATGCGACTGAGGGGAATGCCGAGAATCTCGTCGGCGCGGTCGTAGAGCTCGCGCGCCGCAGGGAACTGCTCGTAGATGTCCTTGCCCATGCCCACGGTCTGGGCGCCCTGCCCAGGGAAGACGAAGGCCCGAGCGGGCTCAGGGGGGTCTCGAAGGGCGAGGAAGGTGCTCGCGGGCGTGGGCGCTAACCTTGCAGATCCGGATCCGGCATCCGCAGGACCTCGCGCCCCCGGTACGTCCCGCAGACCGGGCACGTCCGGTGGGCCAGCTTCGGACTGCGGCATTGGCTGCAGGTCACCACGTGTGGCGCCTGCAGCCGGTGATGGCCGCGCCGCTTGAGCTGGCGGGTCTTCGGGTACTTGCGCTTTGGAAGGGGAGCCATTTGCTCGCTCACTCACGGGGATTCTGGTCCGCCTGGGCGCTTAGGCCGCGCCGCGCTTGATTTGACTCGTCGATTCGGCCACGCGACTGCGAACTCACTCTCTCTTCAGCGCGGCCCGCCGGACTCGGCCTCGCAGGCACATTCGCCCACACTTCGGTCGATCCCACAACTTGGGCAGAGGCCCTGGCAGTCGACGCTGCAGAGCGGCTGCATCGGCACAGCCACTTCACAATACTGCCGCACCCCCTCGGTAATGTCGATCACGTGATCGCGGCCGATGCCGAACGCTTCCGGATCGGGGTCCGGCTCGCCCAGCGCCGCGCCCGTTGCGACTTCGTAGCGCTGCTCGTAGACCTCATCGAAAACGATCGGCGCGACGGTCGTGAGTGGGGTCAGACAGCGCGCGCACTCCGCATCCAAAGCGATCTCGAGCGAAGCACGGACCAGGGCACCGGCGTTGATACGCACGAGCTCCACGGTCCCGCCCCGGAGCGATCCACTCGCGGCAACCGTGTAACGGCGCGAAGCACCAACCGCGTCAAGGAGCAGTTGCGAAGCGTTGAAGGCGACGGGCGGGATCTCCACGACGAGCCTCCTGCAGCCCAGTATAGGGCGACCATCCCCTGGGCTTCGTTAGCCCCGGCTCTGACATAAACCCGCCCGAATTGACAGATTCCCGCTCCGTACCGGCGAACCGCCACGAGCCCGTTTACGAGGGCGACACGGCCGCTACGGTTTGCGCTAGGGTTAGCCTCCAGATGCCGCAGGTTGCAGACCTCGCTTCGCTTCAGGAGCACGACGACGTGCTTCAGCGGCTGCAGGCCGATCTGGCCGCAGCGCAGGCCGAGCTCGCCGACGATAGCGCCCTCGAGGCGGCGAAGGTGGGGGCGCAGGCGGCGGCCGAGAAGGGTGAGGGCTTCGAGCGCGAACGGCGCCGTCTCGAAGGTGAGATCGAAACCCTGAGCGCGAAGATCGAAAAAGAAGAGGGTCGTCTCTACGACGGCTCCATCGGCCTCCCGAAAGAGCTCGCCGGTATCCAACAGGAGATCGACTCCCTCAAGGGCCGGCGCTCCCGCTGGGAGGACAGCGAACTCGAGATCCTTGACGCCCTCGAGCAAGCCGAGGCAGAGATGACCGCAACCGCCTCCGCGCTCGCCCGCGAAGAGGCCGCCTCCGTGGGAAGGGGAGAACGCCTGGCGACCGTAATCGCCGGGCTCGAGGGCGAGCTCGAGGGAGTCGGCCGGGAGCGCAGCCGCTGCATCGAGAGACTGGCCGGCCCCACCGTGAGCCAGTACGACGATCTCCGGCGACGCAAAGGCGGGGTCGCGGTGACGCACGTCCAGGGAGGCGCCTGCACTGGTTGTCGCGTCGGCGTGCCGTCCTCCGCGCAGCGCCTAGCGCTGGATCCCGAGAGGCTCGCGTTCTGCCCCAACTGCGAGCGGATTCTGGTGGGGACCTGAGGCGATGAAGGCAGTCGGGTACTTCGTCGAAGGCGCGAGCAGTAATCGCTCCGAGCACTCCATCAGCCAGCAGCACGAGCGCTTCCTCGCCTTCTGCGAGGCGCATGGCTATGAGGTGGCGGCGACCTTCATCGACACCGAAGGTGCATCCGAAGCCGAAACCGGGTTCCAACAGATGCTCCACTTCATCGAGCGCGGCGATCACGGCTTCATCGTCGCGGTCGTCGACGGGCTCGGCGTCCTGGGCAGCGACCTCGGCCGCGCGGCGCTCAAGATGCTCACGATCGAAGCCACGGGCGCAACCGTGTACGACGCAGAGCACGGGGGTGAGGCCGCCCGCGCGATCGTCGACAGCTGGGCCGAGCGGGGCGAGGGCACGCCGATCTCGGAGCGCGTGCGCGCGGCAATGCGCCGTAAAGCGGTGCGCGGCGAGGCCCTCGGCCGGCCGCCCTACGGCTACCGCGTCGGCCCCCGCCGGCGACTCGAGCTCGTCCCCGAGGAGGCTGTGCTCGTCCAGTACATCTTCCGGATGTACCTGCACGAAGAGCTGGGCATCCGGCGCATCGCGGGAAGGCTCAACAGCGAGGATGTGAAGACGCGCCGGGGGGGACGCTGGAGCATGGTCAGTGTGCGCGACATCCTCCGCAATCGCGCCTATCTGGGGACGTACTCGCGCTTCGGCGTACGCATCCCCGATAGCCACCCCGCCCTCGTGAACGCGGATGAGTTCCGCAAGGTCCAGGACCGCATGGCGAAGCGCCGGCACGGGGGCTCAGGACGTTCGGTGCAGCCCTTCCTCCTCAGCGGGCTCGTCTTCTGCGCGCGCTGCGGGAATCGCATGATCGGTGTCAGCCGCAAGCAGCGCTGGACCACGCGCGACGGCGAGGAACGGAAGGCGACGTACCGCTACTACCAATGTGAAAGCCGCACAAACCAGAACACCTGCTCATACAACACCCAGCGCGAGGCCGAGCTCGAAGCGCGCGTGCACGAGCTCCTGGGCGAGCCCGGCCCGGGAGCGACGCGGCTTCACCGCGCCGGCAACCCCGATGCCTACGCGGAGGAGGTGGCCGCTGAGGTTGGGCGCATCGAGGGACGGATCCGGCGCAATCGCCGCCAGGTCGAGGAGCTCGTCGGCGAGACGGCCCACGGTCACCTCTCGCTGGAGCGAATGAAGTCGCTGGGCGCGAACTTCGCCCAGGAGCAGCGCACGCTCGACGACCAGGCCAACGCCGCCCGCGCGCGGCTCGCCGTCCAGCGCTCCGAGGCGGAGCGCCAGGAGCGCGTCGAGGCGACCCGCCGGCGCCTCGTCGAGAACTGGGACGCAATCGAGCGCGAGGAACGTCAGCGCTTGCTCCGCGAGGTCGTTGATCGCACCGAGGTAGATGGCACCGACATCCGTCTCTATGTGCGCCTGTAGTGAAACTCGTCGTCTATGCGGACGGCGCGAGCCGGGGCAATCCCGGCCCCGCCTCGATCGGCGCGAGCGTGCAGGCGGACGACGGACTCGAGCTCGCGACCGTGAGCGAGACCATTGGCCGTGCGACGAACAACGTCGCCGAGTACCGCGCCGCCATTGCGGGTGTGCGCGCCGCAGCCGAACTGGGCGCCACAGGGCTTGAGCTGCGCATGGACAGCGAGCTCATCGTGCGCCAGCTCCTCGGGCGCTACCGCGTGAAGAACGCCGCGCTCCAGCCCCTCTTCGCTGCCCTCGTCGACGCGCTCGAGGCGATCGGCCCCTACTCGGTCGGCCACGTTCCGCGGGCGAAGAACGCGCGCGCCGACGCGCTCGCGAACGAGGCGCTCGACCGGTCGAAGCGACGCCCACGCGGCTGAACCTACGCTCAGCGTTCCGGAAGCCAGCGGCCGATAGCCAAGGGCCGCCGCACGGGCCCTAGGCTGCCGGCGACCAGTGAGCGCACCGACGCCAGTCAAGACAGTGAAGGAGCAGCACGTTGACCTCTTCAGATATCGAAACCGCTATCGCCGAGCTTACGAGGAACCAAAGCGGGCTGGCCCCACGGCGGAGCAGTGGCGGACGCTTCTTTCCGATCCGGATGACCGCCCCTTCGTCGCCGTCATCTTGCTCACGATTGGTGACGAGGACGCCCTTAACGCCTATGGGGAAGTCTCCCTCAAGAAGGCCGCTCAGCTGGGTGCCGAGTTTCTCTACAGCGGCGTGGTTGACCAGGTGTTCCTCGGGCAGGACGCCGACTCCTGCGACGTCGTCAATGTCGTCCGCTGGCCCAGCCGCACAGCATGGGTACGGCTGTGGTCAGACCCCGAATACGTGGCAGCGCGACCCTACTTTGAGGCGGGCCTCGAGAACATCCGTATCCTGGCGACCACACAGATGAGCGATGGCGGCTGATTGGCGGGCCACCATCGTGACCAATCCTCGACAGCAGCCGCGCCGCCCGCGGCCATCCTCACCAGCCTGCGTTCGCCGGCGCGGCGACCGATAGCCAAGGGCCGCCGCACGGCCGTAGGCTGGAGACGATCAGTGGGCCGGGCGGCCGCGCTGCAACGCGTAAGCGCTGCAGGGAGGAAAGTCCGGACTCCACCGGGCAAGGGTGCCAGGTAACGCCTGGGCGGCGTGAGCCGACGGAAAGTGCAACAGAAACATACCGCCCGTGTGCAACGGGCAAGGGTGAAATGGTGCGGTAAGAGCGCACCGGCGTCCTGGAGACAGGGCGGCCGTGCAAACCCCACCCGGAGCAAGGCCGAATAGGGGAGAAGGGCGCCCGGCCCGTTCGTACTCCCGGGTAGGCCGCGCGAGCGTCGCAGCGATGCGGCGCCCAGAGAGATGGTCGTCGCCTCCGGCCTAACCCTCCGGAGGGCACAGAATCCGGCTTACAGGCCCACTGGTCCTCTTTCCGATGTCGCGCGGGTGTTCCTGATGTAGCGCGGGTGTCATCGCGGCTTGCCGGTGCCACTAGCGCCTTGGCTACCTTGGCGCGACCCGCGGCTAGGGGTCTGATCGGCTCCCGCAAGGCGGCCCTCGTCCTGATCGCTGCCATCGTCTTCGCTCGTCTCGAGGGGTTCGGCGGGGCCGCATCCGAGGCTCGCTCGGTTGACACCATGGGGTGCCCGGCGTACAACCAAACGTGGTTTGCGCCGCGATTCACAATCGCCCAAAACCACCATCTTTACAGCGCTGAGGGCGGTAGACGCAGGGTGAGGCGAGCAGGGAGGGGCGAGATGCGCCGCGTGCTGCTCCGACGCGGTTCGCGGCTCGTGGCCGCGGCCACGGCGGCCTCGTTGCTGGCCCTCGCAGCCGTTGGAAGCGCCTCCGCTGCGATCCAGCCCGGCGGCATCACCGACGAAGCCCGCAAGATGCACGACCTCTTCATCATCGTGCTCATCTTCGCCCTCGTCGTTTTCGCCCTTGTGGGCGGAGCCCTGGTCTACGCGATGATTCGCTATCGCCGCCGCGACGACGAGCTACCGCCGCAGTTCCATGGTGGCACCAGGATTGAAGTCTTGATGGTCGGCGTACCGGTCATGATCACCATCGCGCTCTTCGTGATTTCGATGATCACGCTTGTCGACATCGACGACGACGCCGACCCCGACGACCTCACCATCGAGGTGACCGGCTTCCAGTTTTCCTGGCAGTTCGCCTACAACTTGAACGACCTGGGCCTAAACACCGACCCCAACGCCGAGGGCACGGTCGCGATCATTGGGACCCCCAGCGCAGAGCCTGTGCTGGTCATGCCCGTGGACGAGCCGGTGGAGTTCGTCCTGGTCTCGAACGACGTGATCCACTCCTTCTACGTTCGCGATTTTCTCTACAAGCTCGACCTGATCCCCGGCCGCCAGAACGACTTCACCGTGACCGCCCGCGAGACGGGCGACTATCGGGCGCAGTGCGCTGAGCTCTGCGGGCTCAACCATTCCCTCATGCGCTTCACGCTGAGGGTGGTGGAGCGCGCCGAATTCGACGCCTGGATCGCGGACCAGGCAGCGAAGCAGCTCGGGGACAACGCCCCTCTCTCCGTCCAGGCGCCTTAGGGCGGGCTGAGGAGGCTCGATGGCATCGGTCGCAATCCCCCAGGTTTCCGGCTACCGCCGCCCCGCCGTGCTCGACTGGATTATGACGGTCGACCACAAGAAGCTGGGCATGCTCTACCTCTACTTCACCCTCTTCTTCTTCGCCGTGGGCGGAATTCTCGCGCTTCTCGTGCGGACGCAGCTGTCCGTCGCCGACAGCACCTTCGTTGGCAACGACGCCTACAACCAGATCTTCACGATGCACGCATCGGCGATGCTCTTCCTCTTCATCATTCCGGTGTGGGCCGGCTTCGGGAACTATTTCGTTCCGCTCCAAATCGGCGCGGCCGATATGGCCTTTCCGCGCATCAATGCGCTTTCCTTCTGGCTCCTGCCGCCCGCTGGTATCCTCATGTTCGCGGGCTTCCTCGTGGACGGGGGTTCCGCGAACGCTGGCTGGACCGCCTACAGCCCCCTCGCTCAGCAGGCGGGCGTGGGCATGGACATGTGGATCGTCGCCGTGTTCATGCTGGGCGCATCATCGACGATCGGCGCCGCGAACTTCCTCGTGACCATGTTCCGCATGCGCGCGCCCGGAATGACGATGTTCCGCATGCCCATCTTCTGCTGGACGATGCTCGTGACGGCGCTGCTCCAGCTCCTTGCAACGCCGGTCCTCGCCGCGGCCCTGGCAATGCTCTTCATCGATCGGAACTACGGCGGATCGTTCTTCGACCCGAACGGGGGCGGAAACGTCGTGCTTTGGCAGAACGTCTTCTGGTTCTACTCGCACCCGGCCGTCTACATCATGATCCTGCCGGGCATGGGCATCATCTCCGAGATCCTGCCGGTCTTCTCGCGCAAGCCGCTGTTCGGCTACAAGGCCTTCATTTTCGCAACCATCGCCATCGGTGCCCTCGGGTTCAGCGTCTGGGCGCATCACATGTTCACGACCGGATCGGTGATGCTGCCGTTCTTCGGCTTCATGACCTTCATGATCGGCATCCCCACGGGCGTGAAGATCTTCAACTGGCTGGGTACGCTCTGGGGCGGATCGATCTCGTTCACGACACCGATGCTCTTCGCCCTGGGCTTCGTGAGCATGTTCCTGATCGGCGGCATCAACGGCACCTTTAGCGCCGCCGTGCCCGTCGACTTCGCGCTCCACGACACCTACTTCGTCGTCGCGCACATCCACTACGTGCTCTTCGGCGGCTCCGTCTTCGCGGTCTTTGCCGGCCTCTACTACTGGTTCCCAAAGATCTGGGGGCGGATGCTCGATGAACGCCTCGGACGGCTGCACTTCACGTTCATGTTCATCGGCTTCAACCTCGCCTTCTTCCCCATGCACATGCTCGGCCTCGACGGCATGCCGCGACGCATCGCGGTCTACTCGGAGGATGCCGGCTGGGAGACGCTGAACATGATCTCCACGCTCGGCGCGTTCACCATCGCCGTGAGCATGATCCCCTTCCTGATCGCCGTCGTATGGGCCTTTATGCGGCCCCAGGACCAGCCCGACGACCCCTGGGAAAGCAACACGCTCGAGTGGGCGACGAGCTCGCCTCCGCCCGCGCACAACTTCGACAGCCTGCCGCCGGTTCGCTCCGAGCGCCCCCTCTTCGACGCTCGCCAGAGCACGGAGGGTCACTGAGGATGGCCGCGCACGGCGCCGCTGAACGCCAGGGGCTGAGCAATCCGATGCTCGGCTTCATCCTTTTCCTCTCCTCCGAGGTCATGTTCTTCGGCGGGCTCTTCGCGGCCTACTTCATCGCCCGCGCGGACGCGGTCTCTTGGCCCCCCGAAGAGCTGCTCACGCCCCAGCAGATCGCCGCCGGGGTCAAGCTCGAACTCGAGATCGTGCTTCCGGCGATATCAACCGGCATCCTCGTCCTCAGCTCGTTCACCATTCAGTGGGCCGTCTCGCAGATCCAGAAAGGCAACCAAGCGGGTCTCCTCTGGGGCCTGTTCATCTCCCTCGCCCTGGGCCTGATCTTCCTCACCGCCCAGATGTACGACTACTCGCAACTCCACTTCCGCGCTGACGACACCATCTTCGGCACGACCTTCTACACGCTCACCGGCTTCCACGGTGCGCACGTCGCCGGCGGTGCGCTCTTCATGTTCGTCGTACTCGTCCGCTCGCTCGGAGGGCAGTTCACGGCCACGAACCATGAGGCCGTCGAAGCCTGCTCGATGTACTGGCACTTCGTCGACGTGGTCTGGATCGCACTCTTCACGATCCTCTACATCATCCAGTAGCCCGGAACGAGGACGGACGCATTGGCGCAAGACACCGGTGAACACGACGCCCACGTGGGGCCAGATGTCCACCTTCCCGACCCCACGATCTGGCCGTTCGCCGCAGGCCTCGCCGCCATGCTTCTCAGCGTCACGCTGGTCTGGTGGGCGCGGGTCGACGACCAGCGCGACGTGAGCGGCCCGCTCCTCGGCGCCGCTGCCGCCGTCACCCTGTTTACGGTCGCGGGCTGGGGCTATGAAGACGGCCGCATGCGCCAGAAGGCGCGCGCGCAGGACGAGCACGAGCGCCAGGCCGCGAAGCGCACGCAGCTCATCACGTTCGCCGTTGCCGAAGGCGAGATCGGGGCAGCCACCGCCGCGGGCGGCGTCGTCGACGCGATCCAGGAGGCGCATGCCGATCTGCGCGCCGCGCCCGGCTTCGAGGATCTGCGCATCAACGTCTCCCCAGCCGATGTCGGACCCTCCCAGGTCATCGTCGAGACGACCTGGTCGACCTCAGAGGAGCTGGCGGCGTTCGAGGAGACGGAACGCACGATCGTCGACCTCATCAACCGGCACCCGGAGGAGATCGTCCCCGGTTCCGTGCAGACCTTCGATATGCAGGTCGTGCGCGACACGAAGGACACCTCGGTCCGATTCGGGCTCGGCGCGGCGACCGCGCTGCTCGGCTCGTTGATCGTTGGAGGCTTCGCCATCGGAGCGGGCCTCACGCTCTTCGAGGGCGAGGCCGGGGAGGGCGGCACCGGACCCATCATCGACGGGCCCGGCGACTTCGAGGGCACCCTCACCGCGAGGAGTACTGCCTTCGACTTCAAGGAGATCACGCTGCCGCCCGGCGCCGACCTGACGATCGTGATGGAGAACCAGGACGACCTCGTCGCCCACAACATCGCCTTCTTCCAGGGCGAGGAGCCCGGCGCCGGACCTTACCTGCAGGGCTGCAGCGCGGGCTGCGAGGAGGTTCCCGACATGCGTACCGCGGTGCAGCTGGGCATCGTGACGCAGGAGTTCAGCTTCAGAACGCCCGCGCCGGGACGCTACGGATTCCTCTGCGAAGTCCACCCCGACACGATGCGGGGCGTCCTCATCATCGCCGAGGGCGCGCTGCTGCCAGGCGAAGAGCCGCCACCGCCGGAGCCCGCCGAAGGCGAGGGCGAGCCTGCCGAAGGTGAAGGCGGCTCCGAGGCCTAGCGGGCGCGACGCCGACCCGCTGGGCTCCTAGACCTCAATATCCCGCCGCTTGATCAGCGAACGTGCAGATGACCGTGCTGGTGATCATCCAGGGTCGCGGCGATCCTCCCGTTCAGCTCAGATCGTTGCTGATCGTCTCTAATATGATCTATCATCTCCTAAGTAGTTCTAAATTTGCTCAGATGGTGACCATCATGACTACTCCAGAACCACCACGGGGTTCCGAGCCAATCGACGAGGGCCCCCTCGACTATCGCGATCCTGAGTGGGTGGCCGACCAACTCGGCATCGATAAGCAGACGGTCTACAAGTACCTGCAGGACGGCACCCTGCCGGGGCTCCAGCTCGGGCGAAAGTGGCTCATCTCGGAGCGCGCGCTGGCCCGCCAGCTGGACGAGGAGCAGCGGCGCCAGACGGCGGCTCGGCGAGCAGCCGGGCAACCCGACGGGAGCGATCTGCTGCGGCGGCTGCTGGACGATGACGACGCTCGGCGCATCCTTGGACTCGCCAAGAACGAGGCCGCCCGCATGTTCCACAACTACCTGGGCCAGGAGCACTTCCTTCTGGCGTTCGCCCAATCACCAGATGGAGCGGCTTCGCAGGCGCTCTCGAGTTTCGGGATCGACGCCGGGCAGCTGCGGAAGGCGGTCGAAGGAATGATCGGACCTGGCGAGCCGCCCGCCGAGCGGGCCCCAGCCCCGACTGCTGGCCTAACGCCCCGTTCGCTGCGGGCCCTCGAACTCGCAGCCGCTGAAGCAGCAGCGATCGGGGAATCCCGAATCGGGAGCGGACTGCTGCTCGTTGGGATCATCCGCGAGGGCACCGGTGTGGGTGTCAAGATCTTGGACGGGCTAGGCGTCGACCTCGATGAAGTCGAGCGCGAGGCGCTTCAGCAGACGTCCGAGTCCGGACCAGGCGCCGTCTAACCGCCTAGGCGCCACGCGGCTACTCGAGCACGCCCTCCACGAGCAGCTCCGTGTACTCGTCGTCGCTGAGGCCGAGCGTGTCCTTGAAGACGCGCTCGTTGTCCTCGCCCAGCAGGGGCGCCGCCTTCGTCAGCTCGCCCGGCGTCTTCGAGAGGCGGAACGCGGGCGAGTCGTAGGTACGCTCGCCCATGGTCGGGTGATCGAGCACGCGGTAGTGCTTGCGATGGCGCAGCTGGGGATCGCGGTGCATCTCCTCGGGCGACTTCACGATGCCCGAGGGCACGCCGTTCTCGCGCATGGCTTTGTAGGCCTGGCCGGCCGTGCGCTCGTCGCACCAGAAACCGAGGTGGCGGTCGATCTCCTTCTGCTCGACTAGCCGTGACCACTTCCGGCGCATGCGTTCGAGGTCGGCCCAGTCGGGCCGCCCGATAGCCGCGCGGAAGCCCTCCCAGTGCGTCTCCGTGAAGCAGGCGATGACCACATAGCGCCCGTCCTTGCAGCGATAGGCGCCGTGCGGAGCCGCCTCGGGATCGCGATTGCCCAGGCGCGCGGGCTCATGCCCATTCGCGGTCCACTCCATGATCGCTGGGCCGAGCGCGTGGATCGCGCCTTCGAACTGGGAGAAGTCGATGTACTGCCCCTCGCCCGTCCGGCGGCGGTAATCGAGGGCGGCGATGAGCGCGAGCGCGCCGATGTGGGGCACGAGGAAGTCCGTGTAGGCGACGCCCGTCCCGATCGGCTCCTCGTCCGGCCAGCCGGTGAGGTGATTGAAGCCGGAGGCGGCTTGGAGCACGTGGCCGTAGCCCATGTAGCTCGCCCACGGGCCGGTCTGGCCGAAGAGGGGCATCGAGATCATCACGACATCTCGGCGCACCTCACGGAGCGCCTCGTAGTCGAGGCCGAGCTTCGCCATCGTCCCCGGCGTGAACGATTCCGTTACGACGTCCGAGGCGGCCACGAGCCGCTTGAACAGCTCGACGCCTTTGTGGTGTTTCAGATTGATCGTCACGCCCAGCTTCGAGCTGTTGAAGTTCGCGTAGTAGCCGGAGTTATCCGGATGGGGTTCGTTGGTGAGGAACGGCCCTGCGCGGCGAAGCGCCTCGGGCCGCGTGGCGGACTCGACGCGGACGACCTCGGCGCCGTGGTCGCCCAGGTACTTGGCGACCGTGGGGCCGACCCCCACCCAGGAAAGGTCGGCCACGCGCAAGCCCTCGAAGGGCTTCTTGCGATCGGCGTTTCTGGCCATGTCAGATCACCATCGTGCGGCGCAGGCGCGCGATCTCCGCCGCCTCGAGGCCGAGCAGCTCACCGTAAACAGCCTCGTTGTGCTCGCCAACGTGGGGGGCGCGCCCCCGCTGCTTCCACGGCGTCTTCGCGAGGATGAAGGGCGCTCCGGGGTAGACGAACGACTCGCCGAGATCCTCGTGCGGAACCCGTATCCAATAGTCCCGGGCCGCGAGCTGCTCGCACTCGACGATATCGCCCGGGCCATAGACAGGCGCCCAGCCCGCGCCCCGTTCCTGAGCGCCCGCGACCAGCTCGTTCTTCTTGCGGCTTCGGCAGAACCGGGTCATCGCGGCGACGAGCAGCTCCTGCTCCCGCTCCTCGAGGGGTGCCCCTGCCGCGAGGCGCGCGCGCCAGGCAGGGTTGGCGAGGGCACCGGCCGCTCCGGCCTCGTCGAGCCAGTCGATCATGGCCTCCGAGCTCGGCCCCATGAGGCCCCCGAACGACAGCGCCGCCACCCAGCCGTCCGCCGTCTCGTAGATGTAGCGCGGCCCCTGCCGGCCGCTGATCATGCGGCCGACCCCGGGCCCACGGTTGTTGATCCCGAGGATGTCCCAGGTCTGCTGGGCGTTGTCCATCGCGTTCGCCATGGACTCCTGCATCGAAACATCGACGTGCTGGCCAAGGCCATCGTTGACGCCACGCGAGTAGAGCGCGATGACTGTACCGACGGCGGCCTGGAGGTTCGCCTGAGCGTACGCCTGGGGGGCGGTCGTGCGGACGGGACCGCGTTCGTCGCTGCCGTTGAGATACATGTGGCCGCCCATCGCCGCGCCGACGATGTCCGTGGCGGGGAGGTTGCGGAAGGGGCCGGTCTGGCCGAAGTTCGTGATGCTGACGACGACCGCGCTCGGGTTCACCTTCGCGAGCGCGCGCGGGCCCGCACCGAGCTCCTCGGCCGAGCCCGGTGCCGACGTCTCGATCACAACGTCGGCCTCGGTAACGAGGCGGTGGAAGAGATCGCGGCCGGCTTCGATCCGCAGCTCGCAGGTCACGGAGCGCTTGCCCGCATTCATCGCCCACCAGTAGAGGCTCGATTCCGGCCCCTGCTCGTCGCGGTAGAAGGGGCCGTTCGCGCGGGTGGGGTGGCCGGCGCGCGGCTCGACCTTGATCACGTCCGCACCCAGCTCGCCGAGAAGGCGGGCACAGAGCTGACCCTTCTCTTCGGCGAGATCGATGACGCGGTAGCCGCTCAGGGGGCCGCTGGCATGGGGGCGGGGCACGCTGGACGCGCTTTCGGGCACGCGCGAGTTCTACCGGCGCTCAGCCGCTGTGCGCAAGGGCGGCGGCCTCGGGCCGAGCCGCAACCGAGCGACTATCGAGCGTCCGCTCGATGGTCGCGAGCAGCCCCGCGAGCCCCCACCGCTGGTGCGCGGAGAGGTGCCGCACGTTGTCCGGCACCGGGCCGGCCTCCGCGAGAAGCGCGAACGCCTCCTCCGCCGTCTCGACCGGCGAGCCATCCGCACAGGTAAGCAGATCGATCTTGTTCAGCGCGATGACCGTTGGCTGGCCGAGGACGCCGAGCTCACGCAGTGTGTCGTCAACCGTCTCCGCGTGAACGCTGGAATTCGGATGCGAGACGTCGACGACGTGGAGCAGGAGGTCGGCCTCCTCAAGCTCCTCGAGCGTGGCCCGGAACGCCGCCACGAGCTGGGTTGGGAGCTTCTGGATGAAGCCGACGGTATCGGTCAGAAGGGCGTCGCCGCCGGAGGGGAGGTGGAGACGGCGCGTCACGGGGTCTAGCGTCGCGAAGAGCCTTTCCTCGGCGCGCACATCGGCGCCCGAGAGCGCACGCATCAGCGTGGACTTGCCCGCGTTCGTGTAGCCGATAAGCGCGACCACGGGCACGCCCGCGCGGCGCCGCTGGCGTCGGTAGAGCTCGCGCTGGGTGCGAACCTGCTCGAGATCGCGCTTGAGCTTGCTCATGCGACGGCGGATGAGGCGGCGGTCGGTCTCGATCTGGGTCTCGCCGGGACCGCGCAGCCCAATCGCACCCTCCATCCGTTCGAGGTGCTCCCACTGGCCCCGCAGCCGCGGAAGGAGGTACTCGGTCTGCGCCAGCTCCACCTGGAGGCGGCCCTCACGCGTGCTCGCCCGCGTCGAGAAGATGTCGAGGATGAGGGCCGTGCGGTCGATCACCTTCAGTTCCAGCGCCTCTTCGAGGTTGCGCTGCTGCGAGGGCGAAAGCTCGTCATCGAAGATGACGACGTTCGCCCGCTGCTCGGCGCTGGCGGCCGCGACTTCGCGCATCTTGCCGCTGCCGATGTAGGTCGCGGGCACGGGCCGACCCCGCCGCTGTGTCGCGCGACCCACGACCTTCGCACCGGCCGTGCGCGCTAGCTCGGCGAGCTCCGCGAGCGAGTCCCTCGCCGGCAGGGCCGCCCCGGGCGAATCGACGGCGACGAGGTAGGCGCGGTCGGCCTTGGGGGCAGTGGAGTGGAGGCGCTTCGCCATCTGCGAAAGCTTAGCCGATCGCGGCAGGGGCGATCCGGCTACGCGGACGCCTGGCTGCGCGGAGCGGGGGCTCCGCGCAGCAGCCCTCCAGTGCTCAGGTCCTCGTCGATTTCGGGCCAGTGGATGCCGAAGCCGCCCCCAGCGATCCGCCAATTCGAGCGTTGGGCGGCGGTGGCGTGCAGGAGCCGCGGGAACCAGGCCAGCGGCACGACGATGGTCCGCCCGTCGACGAGATCAACGGAGAGCGTGTCCTCGGTAACGGTCACGTCTTTGACGGCCTCTCCCGGCCTAGGTTCGGAAGTGCTCATTCCTCGCCTACAGCCCGTTCCAGGCCTCTATGCGCTGCAGGCCCTCTTCCATGCGGTCGTCGGCGATGGTGACCGAGAGCCTGACGTAGCCCTCGCCGTTGATGCCGTAGCCGCGGCCGGGGGTCACGACCACCGCACATTCGTCGATCAGGCGGGCAGCGAAGTCACCACTGATCACGCCGTCCGGCAGCTTCGCCCAGACGTAAAGCGAGGCCTTCGGCGGGTCGACCTCGAGGCCGATCTTCTGCAGCGTCTCGACGATGCGGTCGCGGCGGTGCTCGTAGATGGCGTTGTGCTCGTCGATCACGTCCTGGGGGCCCGTGACGGCTTCGATCGCCATGTGCTGGATGGCCTGGGGGATGCCGCTGTCGATATTCGACT
Source organism: Tepidiformaceae bacterium (assembly GCA_965247935.1). Lineage (GTDB taxonomy): Bacteria > Chloroflexota > Dehalococcoidia > Tepidiformales > Tepidiformaceae > CAUYXJ01. Next base: position 3,202,453 of record CBDFIA010000002.1, on the reverse strand, counting down.
TCACTCGCATGAGGGCGTCGACGAGCTCGGCGTTGCCGACGGCCATGCCAATCCGCCAGCCCGTCATGTTGTAGATCTTCGACCAGGAGTTGAACTCGATCGCGACATCGCGGGCGCCCGGCACCTGGAAGATCGACATCGGCTTGTAGCCGTCGAAGGCGACGTCGCAGTAGGGGTTGTCGTGGCAGATGGAGACGTCGTGCTCCTTCGCCCAGGCGACGACCTTCTCGAAGAAGGCGAAGTCCGCGACCGCAGCCGTAGGGTTGTTGGGGTAGTTGAGCCAGAGCACGCGGGCCTTGTGCGCGACATCCTCGGGAATGGCGTCGAGGTCCGGCTTCCAACCCGACTCGCGCGTCAGCGGCAGCTTGATGCTGACCCCGCCGGCGAACATCGTGCCGATCTCGTAGACGGGGTAGCCGGGATCGGTGACGAGCGCAATGTCGCCCGGGTCGATCAGCGTGAGGGCCATATGGGCGATGCCCTCCTTCGACCCGATCAGCGCGAGGGTCTCGCGCTCGGCATCGAAGGAGACCTCGAAGCGCCGCTGGTACCAGTCCGCGATCGCTTGGCGCAGCTCGGGCAGCCCCTCCGACTCGGGGTAGCGGTGGTTGGCGGGGTCGTCCGCCGCGCGATGGAGCGCCCCCAGGATGTTGGGGGGCGTGGGCAGGTCCGGGTCGCCGATGCCGAAGGTGACGACATCGTGACCTTCCGCCTTCTTCGCCGCGATCGTCTTGGAGATCTGGGCGAAGAGGTAGGGCGGGAGCTCTTCGACCCGCTTCGCGAGCTTCATGGGTTCTCCTGGCGGTTCTGGGATGGGTGGCGCGCGGGCGCGCCGCGCGAGCCCGGATGGTACCGCACCGCCCGCGCCGTTGCCGCGGACGGAGTTCAGCGTTCAAGGTTTAGAGTTCAGAGAGGGTGGGCGGGCTCGCTCGGCGTCCGTCACATAGTGGGCGACCGTCGATTCGAGGTCACCATTGCGACCGGGGAGGCTGGCGAAGAGCATGGCTCGCTCGGGGTTCTCAGCCAAAGCTGTTCCGCAAGCCAGGCGTACTGTTGACCCGTGCTTCGATCGAGGAGTGCGCCGGGCGCAGTGACGTAGCGCCCGCCAGGGCTCACGCCGCAGCGTGGCGGGTCCCTGGCGAAGGCGTCGTCGCGGAGCCGCCAGCCTTCGATGCGCCCGACGGCGTCCCCGCGGGTCGTCAGGAAGAGGATCCCGTGAGCGCTATCGACGGGCTCGCCGGGAGTGTAGTCGAGCCGCTCAAAGAGCCCGCTTGCGGGAACGACCAGCGAGGCGGGGCTGGGCGTGGGGGTGGGTTGCGGGGGAAGCGCGCGTGGCTCACTGGGCGCGAGCGCCTCGTCGCGACGAGTGGGGCGCGTCGCGAGAAAGCCCCCCAGCGCCAGGGAGCCGATGCCACCAGCGGCGAACCCGAGGAGCGCTCGCCGCGAGATGCGTTGAGCGCCATCATCCGTGGCCTCCGGCGCAGGCCGTTCGTCCCCGGGCGGGGGGAGACGGAGGCAGTTGGTCGGCCGGCGGGATCTGAGCCGCGGGTGTTGCCTGCGGACGGATGGTAGGGTGATCAGCGCGCCCCCTATGGCCACGCTCAAGGACCGCATCCAGGACGACCTGCGCGACGCGATGCGCGCGAAGGACGAGCCACGCAAGGCGGCCCTGCGGATGCTCACCGCCGCAATCAAGAACGCCGAAATCAAGGCCCGCGGCGATCTCGCCGAGGGTGACCTCCTCGCGGTCGTCCAGCGGCAGGTCAAGCAACGCCGCGAGAGCATCGCCGAGTTCAGCAAAGCCGGGCGGGACGACCTCGTGGCGCAGGAGGAGCGGGAGCTCGACGCGTTCGCGGGCTACCTTCCGGAAGAGGCGAGCCGCGACGAGATCGTCGAGGCCGCACGCGCTGTCGTGGCAGAGGCCGGCGCCTCCGGGCCCCGAGACATCGGCAAGGTGATGCCGCTGCTCGTGGAGCGGTTCCGCGGCCGCGCCGATGGGCGCCAGATCAACGAAGTCGTGCGCGAGCTGCTGAACTAGCTGGACGCGGCCTCGTCGGGGAAGCCCAGCTCCCGGCGTACCAGGCTGCCAATAACCGCGGCCGCGCTGGCCCCGGGCTCGGCACCGGCGACGAGCGAATTCTTCGTGATGGCGAAAGCGAACTCCTGCTCTGGATCGGCGAAGCCGAGCGCTCCCCCCGCCCCTGGATGCCCAAACGCCGTCGTGCGCGGTCCCATCGCGGAGATAGGGCCGCTCTGGAAGTAGCCGAGCGCCTTTCGGACGGGTTGCACGATCGCTTGGTCGACATCGTCGGTCTGCAGCGCCGTCGCGGTCCGCACCCGCTCCTCCTGCAGGATGCGGACGCCGTCCAACTCGCCACCGTTCCCGAGCGCGGCGTAGTGGCGCGCGAGGGAGCGGGCACTCATGAGGCCACCGTGCGCGGGCAGCGCCGCGCGCCGCACGGCCCGCTGGTTGTAGGGCGCGGCCACGATCCCCACGGCCGGAGGGATCGCACGCGCGATGAGGGTGTCGAGGGGCGCCGCGGGCGCATCGGGGCGAGGGCCGTCGACGAGCGTCGCCACGCGCGGCTCGGCCGCGTCATCGATACCGAAGTAGATCCCGTCGAGGCCTAGCGGCGCACAGATCTCATCTTGCACGAACTGCGCGATGGCACGGCCGTCGGCTCGGCGCAGGACCTCGCCGAGAATCCAGCCGAAGGTGTAGGCGTGGTAGCCCGTCTTCGCTCCGGGTTCCCAGAGCGGTTCGAGCGCGGCGATCCCTTCGCACATGTAGTCCCAATCCGCCATCAGCTCCGGGGTCACCACGTCGGGCATCTGGGGCACGCCCACGCGGTGCGTCAGCGCGTGCCGGATCGTCGCGCTCTGCTTGCCGCGCTGAGCGAACTCGGGCCAGTGCGTCGCGATCGGCTCGTCGTAGGCGAGCACGCCTCGCTCTACGAGGATATGGATTGCGGTCGCGGTTACTCCCTTGGTGCACGAGAACGAGGTGAAGAGCGTCTCGCCGTCCACCGGGCGCCCGGACTCGACGTCCGCGAGCCCGGCCCAGGTATCGACCACGAGCTCACCGTGGTGGTAAGCGGCCACCTGGAGCCCGACTTCAACGCCACTCTCGATCAGTTCCTCGAGGCCATCCCGGACCCGGCCCGTGATATCCGCCACAATCGCCTCCCGGAACCGTCGGTAGCCACCCAGACCACGGTCCGGGGGGACGGCGCGATCGCCCACGATACGCCCGTCTCCGCCCGCACCGAACCGCGCCCGGGCAGGACCGAGGAACCGCGCCCGCGAGCTGAGCGAAGGAGGTGCTCTGCTATCATCGGAAGCGCACCCCATGCTGCGCCGACGCCCAGATCCGGTGGTAACACGCACAGGCGCAGCCCTCTTCGGCATCCTCATCGCCCTTGGCGCGGCCGCGCTTGTCGTTCCCTTCCTGCCCGAGGGCGACGAGTTCCACGAGGGTGACGTCGCACCCCGGGCCCTCGCCGCAGCGAATGACCGCCAGTACGTCTCGGAAGCGCTCACCGAAGAAGCGCGCGCCGCCGCCGCCGCCGCCGTCGATCCCGCCACCGCCCCCCTCCCGGCATTGCGCGACGATCAACTCACGCTCCTCGCCTCGCTCTTCGACGGGGTGACCGAGATCCGTAACGACGACGGGCTCTCCTTCGATGAGCAGCTCGCCGCCCTCGACGCCCTGCCCAGCAGCGAGGGCCTTGGCGTCGCCATCCGCTCGACGCTCCTCTCGCTCGACGAAGCGGCTTTTGAGGACCTGCGCGCGACGGCCGCGAGAGGCGTGTCCGTAATCCTCGCCTCGCCGGTGCTCAGCGAGGACCAAAGGAGCCGCATAGAGGCGTATCTCTTGGTTGGCAACGTGCCCTCGTTCACCAACGGCGAAGGGGCGCTGCGTGAGCTGCTGGAGACCTTCGTGGTCGCCAACGTCGAGATCGACGACGAGGCGACACGCGTGCGCCAGGACGAAGCGCGCGCGGCGGTCGATCCCGTGATCGTGACGTACAGCGCGGGACAGGTGCTCGTGGCAGAGGGGCAGCAGCTCGATGCGGCGCTGATCGAGGCGCTGCTGGAGACGGGGGTCATCGAGGAGGGCTTCGACTTCTACGATCTGGGGGCCGGGTTCCTCATCGCCGGGTCCCTCGGCACAGCGCTGGGGGTGTACCTCTACCGGCTGCAGCCGTTCGCGCAGCCAGCCGAGCGGCGCGTGCTCATGACCCTCGTCGCCGTGCTGGGAACGCTGCTGGCGGTGCGGCTCGCCCTCCCCGCGTTGCTCCCCGACGATGAAGCACGGTTCTATCCGTACGCCATCCCGGTCGCGGCCGCGGCGGTGGTCGTGGCCTCGGTGTCCGCGCCGAGATTCGGCGCGGTCGTGGCCATCGGCGTCGCCCTCTTCGCCGGCTTCATCGCCATGACGACGCCGGACCTCGCAGGCGCCGAGTTTACCAGCACGCTCGAACCGCTGGAACTGGTGATGGCCTACGCCGCCGGTGGACTCGCGGGCGCGGCCGCGATCCAGCGCACGGAGCGCTTGGGCCGCTTCGCCCTCGCCGGTCTCGCCGTGGGTGTTGCCACCGGCGCCGTGCTCCTCGCGTTCTGGTTCCTCACCGAACAGCGCTCCAACGCCAGCCTGGGCTGGCTCTCGGCTGCGGCGGCGTTGACGGGAGCGGGCGCAGCGGTCCTCGGCCTGAGCGTCCACGTCTTGCTGTCACTGGCCCTGGGAGTGACCACGCGCATGCAGCTCATGGAGCTCGCGCAGTCGGGGCACCCGCTGCTGCTGCGCCTCCAGGACCAAGCCCCGGGGACCTACCACCACAGCATGATGGTGGCGACGCTCGCCGAGCAGGCCGCGAACCGGGTCGGTGCGGACGCGCTGCTTGTGCGTGCGGGCGCGTACTACCACGACATCGGCAAGCTCCAGCAGCCCCAGTACTTCATCGAGAACAACATCGAACGGGGGGCAAGCGCGCATGATGGTCTCGCGCCCGAGGAGAGCGCGCGCCTCATCCATCAGCACGTCACGGGCGGCATCGACCTCGCGAGGAAAAGCCGCCTGCCTGCGATCGTGCGCGACTTCATCCCCCAGCACCACGGCACCCGCCTCGTGACCTACTTCTATCGCCAGGCTTCGGCCGACGGTGAAGTCGATCCCGAGGCGTTCCGCTACCCCGGTCCGCGGCCGCAGGAGAAAGAACACGCAATCGTCATGCTCGCCGACTCCTGCGAAGCGATCGTGCGGGCGAGCCAGCCCGATACGAACGAGGAGATGGACGAGCTCGTGAACGCGGTCTTCGCGGAGCGCCTCGCGGAGGGCCAGCTCGACGAGTGCGACATCACGATGCGCGAGCTCCAGGACGTTGCCGCGAGCTTCCGCGCGACCCTGCGGGCGTTCTACCACCCACGCATCGAGTACCCCGCTGCGGTCGGTATCGAGGTGAGCGATGCTGCCGGTTCCTAGCACCCAGCGAAATCTCGACGGGCGGAGCCGGCGGCGCTGCTATACTCCGCGGCGCTTCGCGCCTTTACCGGCGCCCGCGGGGGGTTGATGCGGTTCGCGATCGTTCGCTTCCCAGGAACCTGGAGCGATCGTGACTGCGAACACGTCCTCGGCGATGTGCTCGGCCAAGAGACACAGATCGTCTGGCACCGGGAGACCTCGCTCAGCGGGTTCGATGCCGTCGTGCTGCCGGGCGGCTTCTCCTATGGCGACTACCTCCGCTGCGGCGCGATCGCGCGCTTCTCGCCGATCATGGACGCAGTGATTCGCGCCGCGGAGGCGGGCCTGCCCGTCATCGGCGTCTGCAACGGCTTCCAGGTGCTCTGCGAGAGCGGCCTCTTGCCGGGCGCGCTCATTCGTAACCGCAGCCTGCGCTTCCGCTGTGAGTGGAGCCACCTGCGCCGCGAGGGCGTCGAGACGCCCTGGGCGTCCGCGATCGGCGATGGCGAGGTGCTGCGCATCCCTATCAGCCACGGCGAGGGCAACTACCAGGCCGACCCCGACACGCTCGACGAACTCGAGCGCACGGGGCGAGTCGTCTTCCGCTACTGCGACGATCGCGGCGAGCCCACGGCCGCGGCTAACCCGAACGGCAGCGCACGCAACATTGCCGGGATCCGCAACGAGGCCGGCAACGTGCTCGGCATGATGCCCCACCCCGAACGCGCGGGCGAAGAGCTCGTGGGCGGGGTGGACGGCAACCGCATCTGGCAATCAGTGATCGAAGCCGCGGCGGGGGTCGCGGTCTAGGTGGGGCCGGGACCCAGGGTGCGGGGCGCGACGAGACGCCCGGCCGAAGGAGCGCTGGTATGACTTCAATGGCGGCGAACTATCCAATCCAATTGGCAGTCGATGCGACAGCGGCGCAGGGCCGCTTGGGGGTCTTTTTCCGGATCATCCTCGCGATCCCGCACCTGATCATCCTGTACTTCCTCGAGATCGCGCAGTTCGTGATTACGTTTCTCGCCTGGTTCGCGATCATGTTCACCGGGCGCTACCCCGCAGGCATGCTCGGCTTCTCGATCGGCGCTACCCGCTGGCAGGCGCGAGCGAACGCCTATATGTCGCTGCTGACCAGTGTTTATCCACCGTTCAGCCTCGACGCGGAGGATGACTACCCCATTCGGCTGATGGTCGCCGAGCAGATCGAGGGACGGGACCGCCTCACGACCTTCTTCCGCATCTTCCTGATCATCCCGCATTACATCATCCTCTACTTCCTGGGCATCGTTTCCTTCTTCCTGATGGTGATCGCGTGGTTCGCCGCGCTCATCACGGGCCAAGTGCCGCAGGGGCTGCACAACTTCCTCGCCGGGTTCAACCGCTGGGATATGCGGCTCACTGGCTACTGGATGCTCCTCGTCGACGAGCACCCCCCGTACGGCTTCGACTAGGCGCGCCACGCGGCACGGCGACGCATTGACGACGGAAACAACGGAGTAGGACTGCATGCCTGAATCAGCCGCGAACTACACCATTCAGATGGAGGCCGACCTACCGGCGCAGCAGAGCCGTTGGTGGGTGCTCCTCCGCATCTTCCTCGTGCTGCCGCACATCGTCGTGCTCGTCTTCCTCAGCGTCGCGCAGCTGGTCATCACGATCATTGCCTGGTTCGCGATCATGTTCACCGGCCGCTACCCCGCGGGGATGCTGAGGTTTTCCACCGGCGTCCTCCACTGGACGACCCGCGTCCGCGGCTACGGCTTCCTCCTCACAGACCAGTACCCGCCGTTCAACCTGGAGCCGGAAGGCAGCTATCCGGTCAGGCTCTCGGTCGCCGAGCAGCTCAAGGGCCGGAGCCGGCTGAAGACGTTTTTCCGCATCTTCCTCGTCGCCCCCCACTTCGTCGTGATGAGGTACCTGGACAACGTTGCCCTAGTCATCGCCATCTACGCCTTGGTGGTGGGGGTCATCCTCGGTCGAGTCCCCCAGGATTTGCACCACTTCCTGGTCGGCTACAACCGCTGGAGCGCCCGCCTCAGCGAGTCCTTCCTGCTCCTGGTCGACGAGTACCCGCCCTTCGGCTTCGACTAGGCGCGAGGCCTGCGGCGCTGCTCTGTGAGCGCGCCTCCTCGCCGTCCACGATCATGGCCCGTAGCCTGTAGGCGTGCCCGTCGAACAAGCGGCGCTGGACGCCGTCGCGCTCAGCCGCGACGAGTACGACACGCTCGTCGCGCGGCTCCGCCGTGAGCCGAACGAGCTCGAGCTCGGCGTCTTCGGTTCGCTCTGGAGCGAGCACTGCGGCTACAAGAACAGCCGCCCCCTCCTCCGCCTCCTCCCCAGCAGCGGCGACCGCGTCCTCACGCGCGTAGGTGAGGAGAACGCCGGCGCGATCGACATCGGCGACGGTTGGGCCGTCGTCATGAAGGTGGAGTCGCACAACCACCCCTCGGCGATCGAGCCGTATCAGGGCGCCGCCACCGGCGTCGGCGGCATCGTGCGCGACATCGTCGCCATGGGCGCCTACCCCATCGCCCTCCTCGATTCGCTCCGCTTCGGCCCGCTGGACGAGGGCAACAACCGCTACCTGTTCGAAGGCGTGGTCGGCGGCATCGGGGGCTACGGCAACTGCCTCGGCATCCCGACGGTCGGAGGCGAAGTCGCGTTCGGCGCGTCGTACAACGGCAACCCGCTCGTGAACGCGATGTGCGTCGGCCTCGTCCGCGCCGGCGGCATCGTCAGCGCCAATGCGAGCGGCGAGGGCAACGCCCTCCTGCTCGTGGGCGCCGACACCGGCCGGGACGGCATCCACGGCGCCAGCGGGCTCGCTAGCCGCACCGACCCCGAAGCACGCTTCGAGGAGATGCGGCCCGCCGTGCAGGTCGGCAACCCCTTCCTCGAGAAGATGTTGATGGAGGCCTGCTTCGACCTCGCCTCCGAGCACCGCGATTGGATCGTCGGCCTCCAGGATCTCGGGGCGGCCGGGCTCTCGAGTTCCGTGCTCGAATGCTGTGCGCGCGGCGAATCCGGGGCGGTGCTCGACCTCGAACGCGTGCCCCGCCGCGAGGCGGGCATGACCCCTTACGAGGTCATGCTCTCCGAGAGCCAGGAACGCATGCTCGTCATCGCCAAGCGAGAGCACGCCGGCGACGTGGCCGCGCTCTTTGAGCGCTGGGAGGTGGCCTGTGTCGAGATCGGGCAGGTCACCGGCGGGGACGCAGTGGTGCTGCGCGATGGGGGAATCGAGGTGGGGAGCGTGCCCGTGGCCATCGCCACGGACGCGCCCACCTACCGCCGCGAAGGAGTGCGCAACCTCGAAGCGCTGGCGCGCAGCCAAGCCAACCCCGGGGCCTTCCCCGACCTCCTGCCCGAGGCCGCGACGGGAGCGCTGACCAAGCTGATCGCGCGACCGAACCTCGCGAGCAGGCACGAGGTGTTCCGCCAGTACGACCACCAGGTGCTCGCGAACACGATCGTGGCACCCGGCGGTGACGCCGCCGTTCTGCGCGTCCCGGGGACGACCCGGGGCATCGCCCTGGCCACCGACGGCAACGGGCGCTACTGCCAGCTCGATCCACACAACGGCGGCGCCATCGCCGTCGCCGAGGCGGCGCGCAACGTGGTCTGCACCGGCGCCCGGCCGGTGGCCGTGACCGACTGCCTCAACTTCGGTGCGCCCGAGAACCTCGACGTCTACCAGACCCTCTCGGAGGCTATCCGCGGTATCGCCCACGCGTGCGAGGCTCTTGATACGCCGGTCGTTAGCGGGAACGTCAGCCTCTACAACGAAAGCGGCGGGGAGCCGATCGCACCCACGCCCGTGATCGGCATGCTCGGCGTGCTCGAGGACGTGCACGCCCACCTCGGGGCGGCGTTTGAACGGGGTGGGGCGGACGTTTGGCTGTTGGGCGGGGCAATCTCACAGCAGGCGCGGACGCTCGCCGGGAGCGAGTATCTGGAGGCGGTGCACGGCGCCATCGCCGGCACGCCGACCGTCGACCTCGCGGCGGAGGCGCGCCTGCACGAGGCCGTGCTGCGCGCCAACGACGCGGGCCTCCTGCTCAGCGCGCACGACTGCAGCGACGGCGGACTTGCGATCGCACTCGCCGAGTGCTGCCTGCTCGGCGATTACGGCTTCGCGGGCGATGTTGCGATCGAAGGGCGGCTCGATGCCGCCCTCTTCGGCGAGGGCCAGGGCCGGATCGTCGTCAGCGCCCGCCCGGAAGCCGCGGCGCGGCTAACCGCGCTCGCGGAAGAAGCGGGCGTGCCAATCACCCGGCTCGGCGCGACCAGCGAAGACGCAACGCTCCGCTACGGCCCGATCGAAGCCAACCTCACGGACGTCCGCGAGGCCTGGGAGTCCGGGCTGGGGTTGTAGGCGCGACCCTGGGGTACAGCCGCCTACTCTTCGGCGTAGTTTGCCTCGCGGACTCGGTGGAGCCAACGAACGATCTTCTGCGCTTCGGCGAGGCATTCATCGGTCGTAAGACCACCTGCACAGTTGTTGATACTGGCTTCTCGAACGCATCCCACTGGGCCTGCGTCTGAGTGACCTCGGGGGCGATCTGCCCCGGCAAGACCACCCCAGCCTTTCCTAAGATACTTACGGGGACCCAAGCCGCTTTGAGTCGATCGCGGATGTCTCCATAGCCCAACGCGAGATTGGTTTCGACCGCCTCAGTCAGCCTCTGCTCAGCCGCGGTGTATTCATGCAATCCGGACCTCCCCAACTCTAGGCCATCCCTTGTTCGGCTCGTCCGGTTGGCCGCGCGGCCAGCGGACCGCACAGAGTTGGAGGCCAGACTATACGGCTAGCAGTCCCCAGTGATCCGGGCGCTCGCTGAATCCGGCCAGCTTCTGTCGCGAATCTGAGCATAGATTGAGTAGTCGCGGCGGCCTTGGTACTCTCGATAGAACTTTTGTTCTAGGAGACTGCCCGTGGACGCCCTCTTGGCTGCCGCTATCGCTGCGGCTGCAGTCCTTGTCTCTCAGCTGATTGCCGCCCTGGCCCCCCGGTGGAACCTGAAAAGCGATGTGACCAGAGAGGATTCGATCGAGTCGAGCCGCCGGCGGCGCGAAGTTTACGAGGGATTCGTGGAGGCGATCTTTGGGCAGCTCGACTCGAGCAAGGACGGCGCAGGGCACCTAAATCCGCGGGCCGAGAAGGAGCTCTTGCGCGTATTCCGAACCTTCCGCACGAGAGTTCTCTTGGTCGGGTCGGATGAGGTTGTACGTTCGTTTAACGATTGGAACCTCTACTCAGAGCGGAACTCTACGGTCGAAGACGCGCAGGACATGCTCGCGGCAATGGCGGACCTGGTGGTTGCGATACGAAAGGACCTCGGATATCCGCGATCCGCCCTCAAGAGAATCGAGATCCTAGCGGTCTTCCTTACGGACGCCGAGGAGCAAGAGGGCGCCATGGCGAAACCCCGCGCGCGACGATTCGAGAACACCCGCTCTCTCTAACGCAACAATTTCAAGGCAGCTGGTCGGGTGAGGGGGCTCGGGCGGCACATCGCGGGGCGGCGGCGCCCGCTCACCCCGGCGAGTACGCCCTCGCCTGCGGTAGTGAAGCTCTGTCCAGAGCATGGGCGATACATACGCCATGCCCAGGTGCTCCCGCAAGGCCCCGAACACGAGCGCGAAGAGGATAAGTGCCCCAGCGATCGCCAACGCGACGACATAGACGCCGCTCAGCAAGAGCGCCACAACGCCCACGACCGCCCCCGCGAGCAGGGCCAGGGCGAGTGGTAACCCATAGCGACGGCGCAGCCCGAAGACACGCACCTCGCGGGTCTGCCACTCCGAGCCCATGGTTCGAGGATAGCAGCGCGAACGTCTTAGTTCGAAAGGCCCTGCCGCAGAACGTTTGTGCTATAATTCATCGAAATGCCCGCAGACGAATCCCCTAGCGACACCGACTCGGATCGAGCCGAGTACCTCGCCGAGCGAGACCGCTATGCCGAGGTGACCAAGGAAGCTTTTAGGAGCTTTGATGAGACGATCGTCAAGCTTTCCACCGGCTCATTCGCCCTCTCGGTTGGCTTCGTCGCCCAGTTTACTCCGGACCCGGACGCGACTGGCTGGCTGGGATTCTCATGGATTTGCCTATTGGCTGGCCTGACATCGACCGTAGCTTCTTTCCTACTGAGTGGTTGGTCCTCTCTCGATGTCATCGCATATTTAGACAAGCGCTATTCGAATACTGAAGCAATTCTCGGCGGCGGCTGGAAGACCGGATGTATCGTTCTCTTGAACGGCGTTGCCCTACTAGGCTTCATTCTCGGCACCTTGTCGTTCGCCGTCTTCGCGTGGAAAAACCTGACATGAAGGAGCAGAACATGAGCAGTCCTGATCAGGGCGGACAAACAGCCCGACCAGCCCCCGTCCCCAAACCAGAGACGAGGGGTTTGCCGAGGACGCCACCGACTCCCCCTCGGCCGAAGCCGAAACCGGAGAAGTAGTTGGAGCTCATGCCGTTCGAGGGGGTGGCGCCAGCGTTAACCACAGACGGGCCGACTCAGGGCGAACCGTTGAAGGAGGGCGCCGGTGCGCCTAGGGTGCGCCCCTCCGTCCCCAAGCCAAGACCGCCCGTACCGAAGCCCGCGGTCAAGCTGCAGTAGCTCGGCCTAGCGGCTGAGGGCGTTCGCGAGCTCGTCTTCGCTCAGGTCGGGGCCGACCGCGGAGGCGTGCATCCGCGGGGCGTCGAAGATGACGCCCGCGACGGCCTGAATGTCCGTCGCCGTTACGGCCTCGACCTGAGCCACGAAGTCGTCGATGGTCTCGATCTCGCCCTTCGTCAGGAGCTGCTCACCGTGGCGCTGGCCCAGCGAGAAGGCGGTCTCGAGCGAGAGGCGGAAGCGTCCGATCGTGTGGTCCTTGGCGCGGCGCAGCTCGTCCGCGGGCACGGCTTCATCGACAAGCTTCCGGGCTTCGCCCAAGCAGACATCGAGCGTCTCGGCGAGCTTCTCGCGATCGACGCCCGCTGAGATCGTGAAGACGCCCGTATCCGCGAGATAGCCGTAGCCGGAGTGGACGGAGTAGGCGAGGCCCCGACGTTCGCGCACCTCGTTGAAGAGCCGTGAGGACATGCCCGAGCCGAGAACGTCGTTCATGAGCCGCAACGCGAAGCGGCGGGGGTCGCTTCGGCCGAACATGGGCATGCCCACCATCACGCTGCATTGATCGATGTCGCGGGAGTCGATGCTCACGCGGCTGCCGGTCGTGCCTGCGTCATACGGAGTGACCGAGGGCGTGGTGCCGTGAGCGACCTCGGCGAAGCGGGGCTCGACGATCTCGAGGACCTGTTCGTGGGTGCAGTTGCCGGCCACGGAGAGGACCATGTTCGGCCCGAGATACCACTCGCCCATGTGGCTGAGGAAGTCGGAGCGCTGCATGTCGTCGACGAGCTCGACGCTGCCACCGACGTCCCAGCCGCAGGGTTGCTCCCCGTAGACCGAGACGCCGAGGAGGCGGCTGACCCAGCTCCCCGGGTTGTCGTGATTCCGCTTGAGTTCCTGCTGCACGACCGTGCGTTCGCGCTCGATCTCCTCCTGCTTGAGCGTGGAGTGGAGGAGCATGTCCGCGGTTACGTCGATCGACGTCTCGAGGTGGTCGAAGGGCACCACGTTCCAGTAGCAGGTGAACTCCTTATTCGTGTAGGCGTTGAGGGTGCCGCCGGCGCCCTCGATCTCCTCCGCGATCATGTTTGCCTGGGGGCGGCGCTCGGTGCCTTTGAAGATCATGTGCTCGAGGAAGTGCGTGATGCCGTTCAGGCGCTGCGGCTCCGAGCGCGAGCCGACGCCAACGAACAGGCTGACGGCCACAGCCTGGGTGGTGGGGACGGGGGTGGTGACGACGCGGAGCCCCTGCCGGAGCGTGCTGGTCTGCCAGGTGACGGCCAATGGCTTCCTCCGGAGGGCAATTCTACGAGCCCGCCCGGGCACGCGCTGGCCGTCCGGGCGGCGCGCGCGCCAGCCACGTTACACTCGCCCGGTGGAGCAAATGGCGGCCAGACTCGCGCCCAACTGGACGACGGCCGCAGGCGCCCTCGAGGGCGTGCTCGCGGCCGCGGGGATACCCCTCCCCCGCCACGCCGTCATGGGCCTGACCGGCCACGCCTGGCACCTCTGCCTCGCCGAGCAAGCGGGCGTGTACGCCCTCCCGAGCGGCCCCCACGACCTCGACTGGGGAGCGATGGTCGAGCGTTACGCACGCACCGGGCTGCGCTGGGAGCGTTTCGGCCGGAGGGCCGAGGGCACGGAAGTGGCGGCCGTGCGCGAGGAAGCAATCGTCTGGGCGGCGGAGCGGCTGGACGCAGGCCGGCTGCTCATCGGCTTCGATTTCCAGGTGCATGAATTCGCGATCGTGCGGGGCCACGACCGCGACCGGGGCGGGTTCCTGGTCGAGTCGGTTGTCTCAGACGACCTGGGCGAGTTCGCCCCCTGGGACGAATGGCCCGCGCTTGGCATCGTCGAGCTCTTCGCACCGCTCGAAGCGAGCGAGCCCGACCCCGACGAGGCCGTCGGCGGCGCACTCACGACGGCGCTGGAGCTGATGGCGGGCGATGACGGCCCGTCGCCGCGAGGGACGGCCGCCTTCGAGGCCTGGGCGGAGGTGTTGGAGGGGGACGGCGAAGTCGATCGCGCCGGCAATGCCTACACGCTCGCGGTCCTGCAGGCCGCACGGAGCGACGGCGCCGACTTCCTGCATGACCTCGCAGCAGGAATCCCCGCCCTCGCGCAGCGCCTCGGCGAAGCCGAGCGCGCCGTGCGCGATCTGACCCAGGCGCTCTCGCCGCTCCTCACGCTGTTCCCTTTTCCGGCAGGGGGTCACGGGAACATCGCGAACCCGGGCCTGCGCGGGGCCGCGGCGAACGCGCTGCGTCGCGCAGCCTCGCATGAGCGCCACGCCGCGGCCGCGATCGCAGCGGCGCTCGCGCTCCTCGCCGGCGAATAGCGGAGCCCGAAATGGTGAGCTGGGTCATCGAGGGCGTCCTCGCGACAAGCGCCAGGCCGGGCTACCGGCCCGGCGCCGAGACCGTGGTTCCACGCTCGACGATCGAAGCCTGGATCGAGGCGGCGCAAGCGGCCGGTGTCCGTTCGATCATCTGCCTCTTAGGCGACGATCAGCTCCCCCTGTACCTCGATGCGCTGCCCGAGGCCTCCTCGATCGCTATGGGCAAGCGGGGTTCGAGGTCGCCCACATCGCCGCGCGCGATGGCCTCACGGAGCCCTACAGCAGCGAGCAGCTCCAGGACGCCTGGCTCGCATTCCAACGACTTGCGCGGCCGGTGCTCGTGCATTGCAGCGCCGGCCACGATCGCACCGGCCGGGTCGTTCGCCACCTCCTGAGCAAGCTCGAAGCCGAAGGCGGAGGACGCTGAACCTCGAACGCTGAACTCTGAGCTGGCACAGCGGCGCTGGGCGCGGTCAGTTGCGCAGCGGCGACCACTCGGCCTGGCGCGCGAAGAGCAGATCGTGCATCTCCCAGAACTTGCCCTGCTGATTGGCGCACTCGGCGGCGAGGTGGGCGTTGCCGGCGTTCGGATGGATCCGAACGAGTGGGAAGTGGAGGAAGGCAAGGGCCACGTCCTCGCCGATCTGCTGGCGCAGTACGGGAAGCGTGGCGTCGTACCAACGCCGGCAGAAGGGACACTGGAAATCGCTGTACTCCTGCACCATCACGATCGCATCGGGGCTCCCCTCGATCGCGGCTCCGCTGAGGTCCGGGCGCGCAGCGAGGATCTCGAAGCGCGGCGGATCGGTGGCGGCGAGCTGTTGGATCGCCGCTGAGTAGCCCTCGATGGTCATGGGACTTCCGTTTAACTCCGCAGCGATCAGCTCGACGAAGACTTCCGTCGGCTGGGCACCGACGATGCGCTTGTTGTTGATGAAGAACGTGGGCGTCCCACTGACGCCGAGCGCCCCTCCGCGCTCGAGGTGGGCGTTCACCGCGTCTGCAGTCTCAGGAGTGCCGAGGCACTCGCTGAACTGATCGGTGTCGAGGTCGATGGAAGCAGCGTAGCCGACGAACGCCTCGGAGAGCGTCGCCGGCGCCGCGGCCACGGCTGCCGGCGCGGCGGGCTCGGTCACGCCACCATCGGTGACCGCCTGCCCAGCGGGAGCCGCCGGCCCGGAGGCGCTCGGCCCCGGGGCGAGCGCGGCCGCATCAGCAGGGACTACCTCCGGGTTGTCGTCGGTCACGAAGATGGCCGCGACGGCGGCGGCAGCGCCGATCAGGATCGCGACCGGGGTGAGGAAATGGGACCAGGTCGGAGGCCCGCTGCGCGGCTTTTCATCGAACAGCAGGTCGAAGTCCTCAAAGGGGGCGCCTCCGGGATCGTCCCCGGCCACCTCGGGGGCGACCGCGCCGGCCTCGTCCGTAGCGGGGGTTTCCCACTGGGGCTCGCTGTCCGCGTCTTCGGCTCTGTCGCGCACCATGCGCCAATCCTAGCGGTGGGGCGTTCCCGTGCGCGAACGGACAGGTTGCCGGCTTTACCGAGAGCCGCGCGCGCGCAGCACGGCCAGGGTCAACTCCTCGACGGTTTCGAGATCCGGGGCGTCAGCGAGCGCCTCGTCGACCCAGCGGCGCGCATCGCCGCTGGGGTAGCCGAGGGCCGCGATCGCCTCGGCCGCGTCCACTGAGATGCGGCCACGTTCGAGGTCGGCAAGGTCGACGGGACTCTCGAAGGCGCCGTCCTGCAGGGCCGCCTCCGCCACGACCTTGCCGCGCAACGATGCGATCATCTTGTCCGCGGCGCGGGGTCCGATGCCGGGAAGACGGGTGAGGGTGGCGCGGTCTTCCTGCTCGATCGCGCGGGCAATCGTGCTCACGGAAAGGTTGAGCGCTTTCACGGCGCGCGTCGGCCCGATGCCCTCCACGCTCGTGAACTTGCGGAAGAAGTCGCGCTCTGGCCGGCGCAGGAATCCGACCAGCAGCGGCACCGGCACGTTCGCGGTGGCGTGGTAGAGCACGTGCACGCCGATTTCGGGCCCGAGACCATCGTCGTTCGGCGCCGCGTCGAGGAGCGCCTGGATCTCGGGCCAGAGGAAGGCGGGCACCAGGACCTCGTAGCGAACCCCAGCGACATCGATTTCGACGCTCAGCTCGCCGACATCGCTGTGGGCGAGACGTCCCGCGAGATGGGTGATCACCAGCGGATCTTACGACGCCGGGGCAGCTCGGCGGGCTCGCGAGTAGGCTGGGGCGATGCCCGAACTCCCCGAGGTCGAGACGATCCGGCGCGATCTCGAACGGCTCGTCGTTGGTCTGACGATCACCATGGTGCACGTCGATCCCGGCACCATCGATCTGCTCACGGATCTCCCGATCGACGGGCTGCGAGCGGCCCTCGTCGGGCGCCGCGTCGAGACGCTGGGACGGCGCGGGAAGTACCTGCTCTTCGGCCTGGACGACGGACGCACCTTCATCCCCCACCTGCGCATGACCGGCCGCCTCGTCTGGCGGGAACAGGGCGATCCCGAGCTGGACTATCAGCGCGCCCGGATCGCGTTCGACGACGGCCACGAGCTGCGCTGGAGCGACCTGCGCAAGTTCGGCACCTGGACGATCGTGGACGACGCGGCGGAGGTGGTGGGGAAGTTGGGGCCTGAGCCGCTCGACGAGACGTTCACCGCGGCTTTCCTCCGAAAGCTCCTGGCCGGCCGCAGCGCCCCGGTGAAGGCCGTGCTGCTGGATCAACGGCGGGTGGCGGGACTCGGGAACATCTACGTGGACGAGGCGCTGTTTCAGGCGCACGTCCGGCCCGACACGCCGGCGGGCGAGGTCTCGCGACTCGCGGTGGGACGCCTCCACCTGGCCTGCCGCGAGGTGCTCGAACGCGGCATCGAGAACCGCGGCGCCAGCTTCAGCGATTACGTCGACGCGCAGGGCAACCCCGGCAGCCAGCACATGTACGTCCAGGTCTTCCGCCGTGACGGCCAGCCCTGCTACGCCTGCGGGACCATGATCGCGCGCACGATCGTTGGCGGGCGGGGCACCCACTTCTGCCCCCGCTGTCAGCGCAGACCACGGAAGCGACGAACTACCCCGACGTAGAATGCGGGCCGTGCCCGAGCAGCCCTCAGCAAACCTGAGCGAATTCGCGTTCCTGGACGCGTATGAGGGGAGCGTTCTGCGCACGCCCCAGGTGGTCGCAGACACCGTGCTGCGCGCGCTTGCCTTCGCACCGCCCAGCGACCGGCCCGCGCTGGTTGGTCTGTTGGCGGCGCAGCTGGCCGAAGCCAGCCGCCGCCTGACTTCCGTTTTCGACGCACTCGACGACCGCCGGCTCGCCGTCGCCGATAGCCTCTGCCGGCCACTGCCCGGCGCCGCCGCCTGGGCCGATTTCGCCCAGGTGGCGGGAACGGCTGAGCCAGTAGGCATGCTGCGCCGCCTCGCGCTGGACGAAGCGGCTCTCGAGAGCGCCGAACTGCTACGCAGCCTCCCCGTCCCCGTCTGGCTGGGCGAGCTGATCGACGCGTTCTCCGCGGACGACACACTCGTCGTGCCTGGGCCCGGCGATGTGATCGTGGTGAGCGGCACTAGCGCCTCCGGCGAGCTCCGAACGACCACGCTCGCCGCCGGTGAGAACGCGACCGTGGCGATGACGGATCTCATCGCCGACCTCTGCTCCGTCGCCCGCGGCTTTCTCTCGGCCTATCTCGCCACGAGGCGCACGGCGGGACGGGTGCCGTGAGCGACCCCGAACCCCTCGTGCCCGGGCCCCGGGACGCGATCACCGACGTGCGCGGCATCCGCGTCGGCCACTGGACGAGCAGGCGCAACGCGACCGGCTGCACCGTGATCCTCTCCGAGGGCTGTACTGCCGCCGCCGCCGATGTGCGCGGCGCGGCCCCGGCCACGCATGAGACCGATGTCCTCGCGCCCGGGAACCTCGTCCGAAAGTGCCATGCCGTCGTGCTCTCCGGCGGGTCCGCGTTCGGGCTCGCGAGCACCGCTGGGGTGATGCGCTGGCTGGCTGCACGCGGCGTGGGCGTGGAGACCAAGGCAACCCCCGTCCCCATCGTCGCCGGCGCCAGCATCATGGACCTAGGCATTCGCACCCACGCCTTTCCCGGCGCCGCGGAAGGCGAGCGCGCGGCAGCCCGCGCGAGCGGCGGCGCCGTCGCCCAGGGCAGCGTCGGCGCGGGGACGGGCGCGACGGTGGCGAAACTGCTCGGCCGCGAGCACGCGCTCAAGGGCGGCCTGGGCACGGCGAGTCTGGCG
This sequence comes from Tepidiformaceae bacterium, assembly GCA_965247935.1. Classification (GTDB taxonomy): domain Bacteria; phylum Chloroflexota; class Dehalococcoidia; order Tepidiformales; family Tepidiformaceae; genus CAUYXJ01. The sequence goes on along the minus strand of CBDFIA010000002.1, from coordinate 3,183,759 downwards.
GGGCCACGCGGCCTGCTCGTTGGAGCGCTGGCCGTGAGCAATGCCATCGGGGCGGTGGTGGAGCCGGAGACGGGAGCGCTCGTCGCGGGGCCGCGAGGCCGGGGGCGGGGCCAGATGAAGACCCCCGAGGAGGCCGCCGTCGAACGTACGGAGGAGTCGGACGAGCTGCGCGCCAACACCACGCTCGTCTGTGTCGCAACCAATGCCGCGATCGATCACCAGGGCGTCCAACGCCTCGCGGTTCAGGGGCACGACGGGCTCGCGCGCGCGATCGTCCCGGCCCACACGATGGGCGACGGCGACATCGTCTTCGCGCTGACGACGGGCGTGCAGGAGGTCGAGCCCCAGGACCTCGGCCTCCTGGGACTGATGACGGTGCTCAGCGTGAGCCGTGCGCTCGTCCGCAGCGTCGAAGAGGCGACAGGCCTCGGCGGAGTGCCCTCCGCGCGCGACTGGCGCAGGGGTCGTCGGACTTAGCACGGGCTTCGCAACCTCGACGGATATGATCCGTGGCGCGGTCGCGCGGCCCGGGCGGGGATCGATGGCCGCGGGGTAGGGGAGGGCGAACCTGAACCGCTACGGTCGCCGTTAGGTCTTGACAAGCGATCGCGACCTGCCGACGATCGCGGTGCCGCCGATCCGTCCGCGGACGGCGAGCTCGAAGAAACGGACCATCGCACGCTCCAGTCCGCCTGGACCCGCAGGGCCGGTACGGATGACGAGCCGCGGCCAGCACTAGACCTTGGCTCCGGTTCCCACCGTTCCGCGCGCTGCTGGCATCCGGCGGGGCGCGTTTTGCTATTGGGGGAGCCGCCGTGCGCACGATGCTTGTCGCGAAGATCCACGGGGCCGTCGTGACCGAGGCGAACCTCGAGTACGAGGGCTCGATCACACTCGATCCCGAGCTGATGGAGGCCGTCGGGCTGATGCCGTACGAGCAGGTCCACATCCTCGATATCACGAACGGCGCGCGGCTCGAGACGTACGCAATTCGCGGCCGTGAAGGCAGCCATGAAGTCTGCATCAACGGCGCCGCCGCCCACCTCGTGGACGAGGGCGATCGCTTGATCATCCTCAGCTACCACCAGCTCGATGACGCCGACGCGCGCGACCTCGCGCCCCGCATCCTCTATCTCGACGAAACCAACGCCATCGTTCGCCGCGCCCGGGGCGAGGGTGCTCGTCAGCGCCCGGGCGAGCCGGTGAGCACAGGCTAGGCGGGAGGCTGGCATGGGACGGCTTTCGATCCACAAGCTCAAGGAGTGGAAGGGCGAGGGGCGGCGCTTCGCCATGCTCACCGCCTACGACTACCCGCTGGCGCGTCTCGTCGAGCAGGCGGGGGTGCCCGTCATCCTCGTCGGCGATTCGCTCGGAACCGTCGTCCTCGGCTACGACTCGACGATCCCCGTAACGATGGCGGACATGCTCCACCACACGCGCGCGGTGGTACGCGCGACCGAGCGCTGCGCCGTGGTCGCGGACATGCCCTTCATGAGCTACCAGGCGAACGACGACGAAGCGATGGCCAACGCCGGACGCTTCCTCCAGGCCGGCGCCAACGCCGTGAAACTCGAAGGGGGCACGGAAATGGCCCCGCTCGTGCGGCGCATGGTCGCGGCGGGCATCCCCGTCATGGGCCACCTCGGTCTGACCCCCCAGTCGGTGAACCAGTTCGGGGGGCATAAGCTGCAGGGCAAGACCCCGGCGGCGGCCGCCCGCATCATCAGCGACGCGCGGGCGCTCGAAGGCGCCGGCGCCTTCGCGCTGGTTCTCGAAACCGTGCCCGCGCCTCTCGCCAAGATGGTGACCGAGCGCATCACGATCCCCACGATCGGGATCGGCGCCGGGCCGGACTGCGACGGCCAGGTGCAGGTGCTGCACGACCTGCTCGGCATCTACGACGACCAACGCCAATTCCGCCACGCGAAGCGCTATGCCGTCCTCGGCGAAACCATCCGCGAAGCCGTCCGCAGCTACGTCGCCGAGGTCGAGGACGAAGCGTTCCCCACGGCGGCGCAAAGCTTCGCCATGGACGAGGAAACGCTGACCGAGCTGAATCAGGGCGCGAGCGTCTAGCCCGCCAGGAGCAGGCTTCGTGGACATCCTGGCAACGCCCGCGGAGATGCGCGCCTGGCGTGAAGCGCACTCGGGGCGTCTCGGTCTGGTCCCCACCATGGGGTACCTCCACGAAGGCCATCTCTCGCTCGCGCGGCGCTCGCTGGCCGAGAACGCTGTGACCGTCGCAAGCCTCTTCGTCAACCCGGCCCAATTCGGGCCGGACGAGGACCTCGAACGCTATCCCCGCGATGAGGAGCGCGATCTGCGACTCTTCCGCGAGCTGGGCGTCGATGCGGTCTACAAGCCGGGTCTAGCGGCGGTGTACCCGGAGGGCTACCAGACCTACGTCAACGTCGAGCGCCTGGCGCAACCGCTCGAGGGCGCGTCCCGCCCTACCCACTTCCGCGGCGTTGCGACGGTGGTGACGAAGCTCCTGATCACGGTTCGGCCCGACCGCGCCTACTTCGGACGGAAGGATGCGCAGCAGCTCCGCGTCATCCAGCGGCTCGTACGCGACCTCGACCTGCCGGTCGCGATCGTCGCCTGCGAGACCGTACGAGAAGCCGACGGTCTGGCGATGAGCAGCCGCAACTTGAATCTCTCTCCGGAGCAGCGGGCGGCCGCGGCGGTCATCCACCGCGCCCTCGATCTGGCGCGGCGCCGCTTCGAGGACGGCACCAGATCGGCCGAGGCCCTCCGCAGCATCGTCCGCGACGCGATCGCGGGGGAGCGACTGGCCGCGCTCGATTATGTCTCGCTCACGGACTCAGAGACGCTGGAGGAGCTCACTAACGACATCGAGCGCCTCACGCTGCTCTCGGTGGCGGTTCGCTTCGGTGGCGTGCGCCTCATCGACAACATCGAGCTGGGCTGATGGCCCGACCACGACCGCTCTTTGGCTGATTAGGGCGCGACGCCGGTATCGGCTGGGATGCGGCTCCGCCCCCCGTGCAAGATGGCGGGGCCGTTCGAAGAAGGGAAGGCGAGACGATTCGGCGATCGCACTAAACGTGAGGCAGCCGGCGTAGACCTGTGCTTGGCGACACAGAACGCGCGGGCATGCCCCACTACTCTCGCTAGTGAGCGAGCAAAGAAGAGGGGGTTCGTCGCGATGAGAATCGAGCTGCTCTGGTTCGAGGATTGCCCAAACCACCAGGTTGCGGAGGAAGTGCTCGTCGAAGTCCTGCGGGAAGCGGGCCTTGAGGACTCCATCATCAGGATCGAAGTCCCGGACCTCGAAACGGGGAACGCGGTCTGCTTTCCTGGCTCGCCCACGATCAGGATCGACGGTGTTGACATCGAGCCTGGCTGGGAACCCTGCGCGGACTGCTCGCCCCGATGCCGCCTCTACTCGACGGTGGACGGCCTCCGTGGGGTCCCGGAGCGCCCATGGATTCAGACCGCGGTGAGAGCTGCGACCCGCTAGCGCGCCTGGGTGAGGAATGCTCCTGCCACCGCGCTGCAGGAGCGATCAGGACCGGCGTGAAGCCGCTGCTACACTGAGTCCGTGGTCTCCCTCGCACCGCCCTCCCAGACCGAGTTCAAGCTCGTCGCCGACTTCGAGCCGACGGGCGACCAACCGCAGGCCATCGACGAGCTCACCGACGGCCTGATCCGCGGCGACCGCTACCAAACACTGCTCGGCGCCACCGGCTCGGGCAAGACGTTCACGGTGGCGAACGTGATCCAGCGGGTACAGCGCCCTACGCTCGTGCTCGTCCACAACAAAACGCTGGCGGCCCAGATCTGCTCTGAGCTCAAGGAGTTCTTCCCCGAGAACGCCGTCGAGTACTTCGTCAGCTACTACGACTACTACCAGCCCGAGGCCTATATCGCCCGCAGCGATACCTACATCGCCAAGGACGCGGACATCAACGAGGAGATCGACAAGCTCCGCCACGCGACGACGCGCTCCCTCTTCACCCGCCGGGACGTGATCATCGTCGCAAGCGTCAGCTGCATCTACGGCTTGGGCGAGCCCTCCGACTATCAGCAGTTCGTCCTCGGCTTCAAGGTCGGCGAGAAGCTCGACCGCCGCGACGTGCTCCACCGCATGGTCGACATGCAGTACGAGCGCAACGACCAGAACGTCGTCCGCGGCCGTTTCCGCATGCGGGGCGACTCGCTCACGATCCTGCCCAGCTACGACGAGCTCGCGATACGCATCGACTTCTGGGACGACGAGGTCGAGCGGATTAGCGAGCTGGACCCGCTCACGGGCGAGATCGTGGCCGAGCGCGAATCGATCGAGGTCTTCCCGGCGAAGCACTTCGTCACGAGCAAGGAGAACATGGAGAGCGCGCTCGTCTCGATCGAGACCGAGCTCGAAGACCAGCTGGGCTTCCTCAAGGAGCAGGGCAAGATCCTCGAAGCGGCGAGGCTCGAGGAGCGCACGCACTACGACCTCGAGACGATGCGCGAGACCGGCTACTGCGCCGGCATCGAGAACTACTCCCGCCATCTCCAGGTGCGGGAGGCAGGCACGACACCTTGGTGCCTCCTCGACTACTTCCCCGACGACTGGCTCCTGGTCGTGGACGAGTCGCACATCACCCTGCCCCAGGTGCAGGGCCAGTACTTCGGCGACCGCTCGCGCAAGGAGACGCTCGTCGAGTTCGGCTTCCGGCTGCCCAGCGCGCTGGACAACCGGCCGCTGACCTTCGAGGAGTTCGATCGCCACATCAAGCAGGTCCTCTTCCTGAGCGCGACCCCCGCAGAGTACGAACTCGACCAGTCGACGCAGGTCGCCCAGCAGGTGATTCGCCCCACGGGCGTGCTCGACCCGGTGGTCGAGGTACGCCCCACCGAGCACCAGATCGACGACCTGATGAGCGAGATCCAGGCCACCACGGCGAAGGGTCATCGCACCCTCGTGACGACGCTGACGAAGAAGATGGCCGAGGACCTCGCCGACTACCTGCTCGAGATGGGCGTCAAGACGCACTACCTCCACTCCGAGGTGGAGACGCTCGACCGCGTCGAGATCCTGCGGGACCTGCGACTCGGCGTATACGACGTGGTCGTCGGGATCAATCTTCTCCGCGAAGGCCTGGACCTGCCGGAGGTCTCGCTCGTCGCGATCCTCGACGCCGACAAGGAGGGCTACCTCCGCTCGAATCGCTCCCTCATCCAGACCATCGGGCGGGCGGCCCGGCACGTCGAAGGTCGCGTACTCATGTACGCCGACAAGATCACCGCGAGCATGCGCACGGCCATCGACGAGACGGAGCGCCGGCGCGGCATCCAGGACGCCTACAACCGGGAGCACGGCCTCGAGGCCGCGACCATCACGAAGGCGATCCGCGATATCACCGACCAAATCCGCGAGGTCGCCGAGGATGACGCCGAGTACGACGCCACCGCGCCCGCCGCCCTGCCCCGCGACGAGCTGCTGCGGCTGATCAAGGAGCTCGAAGGCCAGATGAAGGCGGCCGCCAAGAATCTCGAATTCGAGAAGGCGGCCGCTCTCCGCGACCGCATCGTCGAGCTTCGCCGCGAGCTCGTCGGCTCCGACGAGGAGGAGCTGGGCGCGTTCGCGGCGGTGGCGGGCCGCAGCGGTCCTCTCCGCTACGGCCGCAGCCAGGCCGGCGGCCGCGACCGCCGCCGCCGCTTCAAGCGGCGTTAGCGCTGGTAGCCGCTAGGCACGACGCGCTACAGCGGCCGGACCGACCCGGCCTCGACGACCGCTAGCGCTTGCGGCGCAGGCGCTTCAGGCCGTCCACCGCAATCGGCGGCAGGACCGCTCGTGCCGCGGCTTTGAGATACCCGTCCTGACCATCCCGCGTTCCGGGTCGTGGCTGAAATGTGGTGGCACGCTGCTGGGTGAGACCCTCAGCTGGGAGCGGGCTGGTGTAGTAGTAAGTTGTGACGGACTTCCGTGTCATGCCCTGAGGGCAGGTGAGAGGGTCCGGATGGCCGTGCCAGGAATCATCCGAGATCGTGAAAATCAAGCAGCGGTTGAAGATCGGTGCAATGCTGTGGGCGCAGCTGCTCATGTCTTCCTCCCACAGCTCGAGGTAGCCGCCGTACTCTTCCTTCCAGTCCTTGTTCATGTAGAGAATCAGATTCAGCCGGCGCTCGATGCGCAAGTTGAGCAGGGTGCTGAAGTCGGTATGGATCCCGAGCTTCCCGCCCGGCCCCGTCTGATGCAGCCCACCACCCTTGTAGTACGGGTCTGGAATAACGCCCTCGATCCCGGACAGCCTCTCCAGGAATTGGAGGACCGGGGCTGTGTTCAAGAAGTGCAGCAGACCGCGTAGCTCGGACGGAAGCGACTCGACCTCGGGGAACGTGAGCTTCTTCTGTTGGGTCGGGGTTTCCGCGGTTATCCAGTTGAGTTCGCCAGGTTTCGGGTACGCCTGGAGCGCGCGCCCGAGGAGCTCAGGAGGTAGGAAGTCGTCAATTACGACGTGCGGAAACGGGTGGGCCTCTTGGTACTGCTTGGCGAGTCCATCAGACCACTCGGCGAGCCGCTCCAACATGGCAGCATGAAAGAGCTTGGCCACCACCGACTCGGCGTCCTCCAGACCGATCGCCATCAGACCTCCTGCGGCCCGGTTGGGTACACAGCCACACGACTATACGTCGGCGATGTCAGGGCCAGGGCGGACACGCGAACGCGAGGGCGACCGCGGAGGCTGCCGTTAGCACGTGACAAGCCGCCACTCGCGCATCGTCCCTTGACGGCCCCCTCGCTACGATGAGGCCATGAGCCCCGCACCCGCGCAGCGTGACCCCGACCGCGGCGGTGAGCGCTTCATCATCGACAAGATGGAGCGCGACCAGTCCTGGCGGATGTTCCGCATCATGGGCGAGTTCGTCGAGGGCTTCGATCGCCTCCACCGCTACGAGCCCTCCGTCACCATCTACGGCTCCTCGCGGACGAAGCCCGGCGATGCGCTCTATGAGGACACCGAGAGGCTGGGCGCGCTCTTCGCCGAAGCCGGCTACGCCGTCGTCACGGGCGGCGGCCCCGGCGTCATGGAGGCGGCGAACAAGGGTGCGCTCGAAGCGGGCGGCGAGTCGATCGGGCTGAGCATCGATGTCGAGGGTGAGCGGCCCAACCCCTACACAACGCTCTCCGTGGACTTCCACTACTTCTTCGTGCGAAAGGTCATGCTCGTCTGGCGGGCGACCGCCTTCGTGCTGATGCCAGGCGGGCTCGGGACGCTCGACGAGCTCTTCGAGACCCTTACCCTGATGGCGACGGAGAAGGTACAACGCTTCCCGGTCATCCTCTACGGCAGCGACTACTGGGGGCCGCTCTGCGACTGGCTCGCGGCAGGACCGCTGGAGCGCGGCCTCCTCGACAGCGAGGCGCTCGCCGGCCTGACGATCACGGACGACCTCGAAGCGGTCGTGCGTGAGGTCGGCGCGTGGCGGGCGCGGCACGAGCTGCCGCCCCCACGCATCAGCTAGGCCGTTTCTCCGCAACGAGCAGGAAGTGGTTCTCGGTCACGGCGAGTCCATCGGCCATCAGGTTCTGGGCCGCAAGAGTCCCGCAGTCTCTTTCGCGCGGGCAGGGCGCTGTAGTCCTGGGGTGGGCCGGGCTCCGCGTTCTGGCGGTCGAGCCCGGTGAGCTCCCAGCCGCTGAAGCGTTTCGCGCGGTCGATCCAAGGTGCGAGGCGTTCGAGGAGCGCCTGCGCCTCTCAGCGGTGGCCATGCCTCCTAGGGAAGGGCGATGTGCAGCACTATCACCGGGCCGCCACCATCACCAATCGACCGCCCAGTCGGGAAGGCCTGCCCGTTGACCATGACAGAGATTTCGGCGCCGACGCGGTTCGCACAATCAGAGCTGCCCGCCCAGTAGTCGACCCGGTAACCACCCGGTTCGCGAGTGCTCGCGCTATACCCAGCAACGCCGTCGAAGAGCAACGTAGCGGTCGTGCCCGCGGGCACCTTCGCACCGCCGATGGTCAGGCGGCCGAAAACGGCGGTCGGCGGCGCGGTGGAACTCGAAGAGTCGCAGAAGGCCAAGTTGGAAACCGCGGGGCCGGTCGTGGGCGTGGCCGGAACCGGCGTTGGGGTCGCCGTAGGATTGGCGGCTGTGCTCCCGGAGCCCCTCCGGCCCGAGGGCGTCGGCGTGGGCGTGGAGGTGGCCGTCGCGGCTTCGGTGGGGGTCCTGGTGGGCGTGGCGCTTGCGGTTGGGCTGGCGGTGGGGGTAGCCGTTAGGGTCCCCGTCGAAGAGCTTCGCTCGGTCGCCTCAAGCATGGCGCTCGTGGTGGGGCTGGGCGGGGCGGCGGCGGACTCCGTTTCCGGATCGTTCGAACCACCTCGAACGGCCGCGGTGACCCCGAATGCGACCAGCAACGCCACCACGATCCCGAGGACGGTGACGGCGCCGTAGGCACGAAAGCGAGTCGCGGGATTCGCGAAGAACGCGACGAGTTGGTCGATCATCGCACAGACGCCGGCTGCACCTGCATTGTTATCGAGAGTACGTCAGCTTTCACTGATACGCATGTAGCTCCTCGGCCCCGCTCACGATTAAGCACGGTAGGCTTGGCCGGACCGACAAACAGGGAGAAGCGATGCCGAGCCGACGTGGCCAGATCGTCCTAACGACCGAAGAGCAGGAACGCTTCCTGGAAGACGGATGGACGCTGCAGGTGGCCTCGAACGGACCCAGCGGTTACCCCCACCTCGCCGCCATGTGGTACGTCGTGATCGACGGCCTCGTGCACTTCACGACGTTCGGAAAGAGCCAGAAGATCCTCAACCTGCGGCGCGACCCCCAGATCACGGCGATGCTCGAGCAGGGCCGCGTCTACGAGGAGCTGCAGGGCCTCGTGATTCAAGGCCAGGCGGAGCTCGACGAGGACGTCGAAGCCACGGCCAAAGTCATGTCCCTCGTCGCCAACAAGTACCGCGGCATGCCCGTCCCCGCGGAGACACCGGAGGACGCCCTCCCTGCCGCCGCCAAGCGGATCGTCGTTCGCATCCGCCCGGATAAGGTCTACAGCTGGGACCACACCAAGCTCGGCGGCAGATACTGACGAGTTCAGTGTTCAGCGTTCAAGGTTCAGAGTTTCAGAGAGGGACCGGCCTAGCGGAGTTCAGCGTTCAGAGTTCAGAGAGGGACCGCGGGCCGCGGCCGCTACAGCCGCTCGGCGAGCCGCGCGTGGGCCCAGTGGGTGATCGCGACGGCTAGCGCGTCGGCGGCATCGGAGGGCGTGGGGGCGGTCGCGAGGCCAAGCTGAAGGCGGACCATTTCCGCAACTTGGGACTTTTCGCCGCGGCCGTAACCGGCGACGGTCTGTTTGATCATCGTGGGGGCGTACTCGTGCACTTCGAGGCCGGAGTCGGCGAGCGCCAGGATCGCTACGGCGCGGGCGTGGCCGAGCGCCATCGCCGTGCGCGCGTTCGAACCCACGAACGACGCCTCCACCGCCCCCTGTTCCGGCGACCACTGGGCCAGCGCCCCCCGCAGGCCGTCGCGGATCAGAACGAGCCGCCGCGCGAGGGTGTCGGTCGAGCGCGTCCGAACGACGCCGTGAGCGACGTGCCGGCACTGGTCGCCCTCGATGTCGACGAGGCCGTAGCCGGTGGCGTTCAGGCCGGGATCGATGCCGACGATACGCATGGCCGCACTGTACGACGGCTTTGGCGAGACCGCCGAGCGGCGGCTGGCACCGGCGGGATCACTAGCTCGCGTAGCTCGCCAGCAGCTCCTCATCGAAGTCCGCGTTCGAGTAGACGCGCTGGACATCCTCGAGCTCCTCGAGCCCATCGAGGAGTCGCAGCGTCTGCTTCGCCGTCCCCTCGTCGAGCGCGATCGTTGAGGTCGGGACCATCGCCAAGTCCGCGTGCTCAATCGTGAGGCCGGCCTCGTCCAGCGCTTGCCGCACCGCTTCGAGCTCGCCGGGCGCGGTCTGGACCTCGACAGCGCCCTCGCCCGCATCGACGTCCTCAGCCCCGGCCTCGATCGCGGCCAGAACCACTTCATCCTCATCCTGACCATCGAGGGCCACGGCGATCGTGCCCTTTGACTCGAACTGCCAAGCGACGGATCCGTTCTCGCCAAGGTTGCCGCCCGCGCGGGTGAACTCATGCCGAATCTCGGCAACGGTGCGATTGCGGTTGGCGGTCACGGCGGTCACGAGGATGGCGGTGCCACCGGGCCCGTACCCCTCGTAGCTGACCTCGTCGAGCTGCTCTGCGTCGCTACCGCCTGTGGCCTTCGCGATGGCGCGCTCGATGTTGTCGTTCGGCATGTTCGACATCCGCGCCCGTTGAACGGCGAGGCGTAGCTTGAAGTTCGTTTCGGTATCGCCCCCGCCCACCTTAGCGGCCAGTTGGATCTCCTTCGCGAGCTTCGTAAAGATCGCGCCGCGTTTGTTGTCGGCGGACGCTTTCTTGCGCTTGATCTTCGACCATTTCGAGTGGCCGGACATGGCGAGGCTCCTACTCCGTCGTTCCCGGTCGAGTGTAGCGAGCGCGTAGGCAACGCGGCCAGCGGCCGCACTGCCGCAGCAGTTGAGCGCCGGGGGAGGCGGGGGGTGGGGTCCGAGCCCAGCGAGCGCTAAAGCGAGCGCGCAGGCAAAGCGGCCAGCGGCCGCACTGCCGCAGCAGTCGAGCGTCGGGAGGAGGCGGGGGGTGGGGTCCGAGCCCAGCGAGCGCTAAAGCGAGCGCGCAGGCAACGCGGCCAGCGGCCGCACTGCCGCAGCAGTCGAACGCCGGGAGGAGGCAGGGGTCGGGTCCGAGCGCAGCGAGCGCTAAAAGCGAGCGCAGCCGCAGGTCACCCCGTCAGGCGCCCCAAGCGGCGTTGAGCTGTTCCCCGAGGGCGTCGATGACGTGGTGGTCGGTGAAGTTCGCTTGGAGGGGGCTAACGCTCACGTACTTGTTCATGATTGCCCAGATGTCCGTCCCGGGAGCGGGCGTCAGGCCATCCGGCTCGAAAGGGCGCCGACCAAGTTCGCCGCTGCTCTCGCCCTTGATCTCGAGCTCGAAATAGCCGCGCCGCGCGACCCTCGTAACGAGCACGCCCGCGACCTCGTCAAAGGGGACGAGGGGGATGTTGACGTTCAGAAGGACCGCGGGCGGAAGGCGGCCTTCGAGCTCCTCCCGGCAGACGATCGCAGCGACGCGTTCGGCCGTGGTCCAATCGACCTCGGTGCGGGGCGTCATCGCGTACGAGAGCGCGAGCGAGGTGATGCCGCGAAAGTGCCCCTGGAGGGCGGCCCCGACGGTGCCGCTCGCGGTGAGGTCGTTGCCCATGTTGGCGCCCTGGTTGATCCCGGAGATGACCAGGTCCGGCGGCTCCGAGAGCACGCCGTGGAGGCCGACGATTACGGCCGAAGCGGGTGAGCCGTTGACGTGCCAGGCGTCCGTCCCAGCCACTGGGGGGTCTTCGATCCGGGTCCAGTTCAGCTCCTGCCGGAGAGTGAGGCTGCCGCCGACCGCGCTCTGGTTCTTGCTGGGCGCGACGACGGTCACGACGCAATCGAGCGGCTCGCAGGCGCGCACCAGAGCCCAAAGGCCGGGTGACTCGAACCCGTCGTCGTTGCTGATGAGGATGCGGCGTGGCATCGCGCAGGATGCTACGCGAGGGCCTCGCTAGCGGCCTCGGCTAGTCCGTGATGGCGGACCAGTCATACAGGACCTCGCGAATCCACTGGGCCATGGCCTCGAGGGTGAGGCCCAGCGCGTTCTCGACGAACGCTGAGCCGCGAGGGTCCCCCCGCCCCATTCCCGCGCGGAGTGGAGGCGCGGGCCCCAGCGGCGAAGAAGGAGCCATCGCGCCCACCGGAAACGAGCTCGATGGAAGGCGGTCCCTCGCGCGAATAGACGGCCGCGATCTCGGTGCTCGTCGGGCCTGCGGGCGTCTCGGGCACGATCGCGCTGGGGCGCACGGCGGTCCACCGCACATTGAGCGCCGGCCCAAGCAGCGCCATCGCTCCAGGCAGGTCGGGCACGGCCAGGGCGAAGTGGAAGAGGCGGCCCGTCGGGATATCGTGGGCGCTCGGAGGCCGTCGACGGCGGCCATGGCGCTCCTCCGGACAGGTCAGCGCGCGCTCACCTCGCAGCGGGGACGCGCTAGACGGCGCGGATGCCGTCGACGATAATCCCGGCGGCGATCGCAATCAGCAGCGCCCCCGTGAGGCGCGTGAGCGCTGTCAGCAGGAGCTTGTAGCGGCCGGCCGGGGCGAGCACGGCGGCGGCCGAGGCGCCGGCAACGATGAGGGCGGCCGCGATCGTTTCGCCCCGCCCCGGGTCCTCGGCATACGAGATGGCGGCAGCGAGGGCGGCCGGCCCGGCGAGCAGGGGGAAGGCGAGCGGGAAGAGCGCTCCCCGCCAGCCCCGCTCGATGGGGTAGTCGAAGGGCCCGAGGAGCAGCGCGTAAATACCGACGGTGACCATCACGACGCCCGCGGAGATGCGGAAGGTCTCCGGCTCCACCTCGAGGAAGTCGAGAATCGAATCCGAGGCGAGGGCAGCGACCAGCAGCAGCGCCCCGGCGACCACGAGGCCGATAACGACCGCCGGCAGCCGTTCACGCGACGCGCCCGGCGCGGACGCCATCGTCACGAGCACGCCGGCAGGGTTCGTGGCCGCGAAGAACGCGACCAGGGTCAGCCAGAAGTCGCTCACGGTGTGGCTTCGTTCCGGCGTTCGAGAATCGCCTCGGTGAGCGCTAGCCCGGAGAGGGCGTGTTGCTGGTCGTCCATGCGCGTGATGCCGTCGCGGAACCAGGCGCCAGCCGCGAGCGCGGGGCGGGCGTAGCCGGCGGCCTCCTGGTCGGTGACTTGGCGTTCGGCGAGGAGGGCCGCCCCGCAGGTCGCCCGCTCGGCGATCTTCGGCTCCAGATCGGCCAGCCGCTCGTCGACCACCGCGAGACGCCAGAGCGAGTTCAGCCCCTCGACCCAGGTGCCCATACCCGCGGCCCGGGTATGGGGCCCATGGATGAACTCGTTGAGCCCCCCGCCGGTACGCTGCGACTCAACTCTGATGAGGAAGCCGAAGCGCTCGGCCAGCGAGCGGGCGTACCGGACGTTCACGTCGCTCAGGGGCCAGTCCGCCATCTCCGCGAGCCCGTAGGCGGCCCACTGATCTGCCCAGGGCGGGAAGTCGAGACCCTCGACCTCGTCGCGGTGAAGCGAGAGGTAGTCCGCGAGCAGGCGCGCGGAAGCGTCCCAGCCGGCCTCGGGGAAGTGGCGGTGCATCTGCGCGAGGGCCCAGAAGGCCTCACCTGTTGCGTAGCGCGAAGTGATGCTGGGGTCGGGGGCACCCGTGGTGGGGAGCCAGTAGCTGAGCATGCTGCCGTCCGCGCGCAGCATCACCAAGAGGAAGCGGGCGATCTCGCCCATGAGCTCGTCGTGGCGATCATCGCCCGTCGCGAGGCGGCGCTGGGTGAGGCCCGCAAGCATGAGCGCGCTGGCACCGAGCTTGACCCGCTTCGTATCTGGGTTCTGGAGGGCCGCCCAGCCCTCCTGACGGATGAGGTTCGCCACCATCCAGTCCATGCCCAGGTCGGCGGCGGGCAGGGCGGAGAGGTCGCCGAGCGCGGCCGTTTGGTAGAGCGACATCGTCACGCCCGCATGCCGGACGACGTTGTACTCATCGGAGAACACGTCGGCTTCGGCGTCGTATTCGTAGACGTAGCGGCCGTCGGCGCCTTGGGAGCCTGCGATCCAGCTTGCGGAAGCTGCGGCCGAGGCCTGGAGCGCCGAGGGGGTGAGGGCGGGGCATTCGTGCGGCGCCGCGACCGTCGTCCGCAGCAGGACGATCCCGAGCGCGCAAACCGCGAGCGTGCCCCCAACCGCGCGCAGCATCGCTAGCCCGCGTCACCCTGGAAGTTGAGGCGCAACCCGGTGGTGGGCCAGTTGTCGAAGGCGACCAGCTTGCCCGTGCTCCCCAAGGTCACGTAGAGCGTGCGCAGGTCGGGGCCGGCAAAGCAGGCGTTCGTCGTGATCCGATCCGGCAGCGGGTGGTGCTCGATCTTCCCGCCGTCGGGCGAGATTGAGGTGATCCCGCCGTTGATGAGCGTCGCCTGGATCACGTTACCGTCGCCGTCGACGCACATCGAATCGCACATCGCGTAGTTGCGCGGGGGCGCGCCGGGGACCGTCGCCACAACGTGGCTGTTACCGATCTCTCCGGGCGCATCGATGTCGAAGGCCCAGAGGCGCCCCGTCGGGGTCTCGGCAACGTAGAGCGTGCGCTCGTCCGGGCTCAGCCCGATGCCGTTCGGGCGCTCGAGCGGGAAGATGACCTCGCGGATAAAGTCGCCCTTGGGAGAGGCGTAGTAGACGCCGACGATGTCCTGCGAGCGGCCGTGCCGCTTGCCGTGATCGGTGAAGTAGAAGTTGCCCTCGCGGTCGAAGACGAGGTCGTTCGGACCTTTGAGCGGCTCGCCGTCACACTCTCGATAGAGCGTCGTGACCTCGGAGCCGTCTGCGCTGACGCGCTGGATCTGCCCGCCGATGTAGTCGTCCGGCCGCGGGCCGGGAAGGACCGTGGGGGTGCCGTCGGGGGCGCTCCCCTGCGACCATTCGAAACCACCGTTCTGGGCGACGTAGATCGCGCCGTCGGGCCCGAGGGCGGCACCGTTGGGGCCGCCGCCCGTCGTGGCGAAGGTCGAGCGCCGCGAGCCGTCCGGCGAGACGCGCGTCAGCGTTCCCCCCCGGATTTCGGTGAACAGAATGTCGCCTCCGGGGAGCTCGAGCGGCCCCTCGGCGAACTCGATATCCGTCGCAACCACGCGGTAGTCCATCTCGAACCTCCCCTGTGCCTGAACGGAATCCTAGCCGACGGCACCGTCCGCCCGGAGGGCGGCGATGCGTTCGGCCTCGTAGCCGATGGAGGCGAGCACGTCGTCGGTGTGCTCGCCGGTGAGGGGCGCGGTCCCACGCACCCGGCCCGGAGTCTCGCTGAGCTTCGCCGCAATCCCGACCTGCTGCACCGGCCCGACGGGGGAATCGACCGTCACGATCATGTCGCGCGCGACGTTGTGCGGATCGGTGGCCACATTCTCTTGTTCGAGCACGGGCGCCGCGCAGATGTCGTGCTCCGACATGATCGCCATCCATTCGTCCGCCGTCTTTGTCACGAAGATCGCTTCGAAGCGCGCGCGCATCGCCGGATAGGCGGCCTCGTCGTGCTGCTGCTCGAGGAACTCCTCCGTGCCAAGAACGCGGCAGAGGGCGGCGTAGAAGTGGGGCTCGATGCTGCCGATCGAGAACCAACGATCGTCGCTGCAGCGGTAGGTGTCGTACCAGGGCCGGGCGCCGGTAAGGAAGCCTTCGCCCGGACGCATCGGCACGCCCGTGGAGAACAGTCCGGTCATCGCGCTCGTTGCGAGCGAGAGCACACCGTCGCTCATACCCATGTCCACGTTCTGGCCGCGACCGGTGTGCCCTCGCGCGAGCAGCGCAGCGCAGATCGCGAAGGCGGCGAAGAGGCCGCCGCCGGCGAAGTCCGCCAGCAGGTTCGCGGGAATGGCGGGCGCTGAGCCGGGCCGGCCGATGATGCCCAAGCCCCCACCGATGGCGATGTAATTGATGTCGTGGCCCACGAGGTTGCTGTAAGGCCCGGTCTGGCCGAAGCCCGAGAGGGAGCAGTAGACGATGCGGGGATTGATCGCCGAGACCGTCTCGTAGTCGACGCCCAAGCGCTTCACGACGCCCGGCCGGAAGCCCTCGAGCACGACATCGGCGCCCTTCAGGAGCTCGTAGAAGACCTCGCGCGCAGCATCGTCTTTCAGGTTCAGGGCGATCGAGCGCTTGCCCCGGCCGAGGGCGTTGTAGGCAGCTGCGCGCTTCGCCGCCGCAGGGTCGGCGGCGCGGCCGCCGCCCAGCTTCGCGGAGACGCCGGGCACCGCCTCGACGAGGGTCACGTCCGCGCCGAAATCGGCGAGCAGCATCGAGCAGTAGGGGCCCGGCGCGAGCCGCGAGAGATCGAGAACGCGAATGCCGTCGAGAGCCATGGCCATGGTGGTGCCTCCTGCGCGTCGGGCGCGAAGTCTAGAGAAGTTGGGAGTTCAAGGTTCAGGGTTCAAAGTCCAGAGAAGGACCAAGAGCCAACGGCCAACAGCCGCGCGCCGCCTCGCTGGCGCCGGCAGACCACGCCGCTAGAATGCGTGGGGCCCAGGAAGCGCCGCCTCGGGGCCGAAATCCGCGGCGCAGAGCGCACCCCCAGGGAGCTTCGATGAGCGTCCTCCTCGATGAGAACACCCGGCTGATGGTGCAGGGCATCGGCACCGAAGGCGCGAACCACATGCGCCGCTCGCTCGCCTACGGCACGAACGTCGTGGCGGCCGTGCACCCGCGACGGGGTGGGGAAGAACAGGACGGCGTCCCCATCTTCCCCACCGTCGATGTCGCCGTGCGGGAGACCGGCGCAAACGCGACCATCATCTTCGTGCCCGCACCCTTCGCCGCCGACGCCATCCTCGAAGCGGCCGCGTCGGCGGTGCCCCTCGCGATCTGCATCACGGAGGGCATCCCCGTGATGGACATGGTGCGCGTCAAGCAGGCGCTCAAGGGCGAGCCGACGACACTCATTGGGCCCAACTGCCCGGGCGTGATCACCCCCGCGACCAAGACGCGCGCAGGCATCATGCCCGGCGACATCTTCCTCGCGGGTGGGGTCGGCGTCGTGAGCCGCTCAGGTACGCTCGTGTACGAAGTCGTTGCGCAGTTGACGGCCGAGGGCCTCGGGCAGAGCACCTGCATCGGCGTCGGTGGCGATCCCATCATCGGCACCCCCCAACGCGAAGCGCTACGCCTGCTGAACGAAGATCCTGGCACGGATGCGATCGTTATGGTCGGCGAGATCGGCGGCAGCGCCGAACAGGACGCGGCGGCCTACATCAAGGAACACGTGACGAAGCCCGTCGTCGCCTTCATCGCGGGCGCGACGGCCCCGCCGGGAAGGCGCATGGGCCACGCCGGCGCGATCATCTCCGGCGAGGACGGCAAGGCCGAGAACAAGAAGGCCGCCCTCCGCGACGCCGGTGCCACCGTCTCCGATTCGCCAGCAGAGATCGGGATGACCATGAAGGCGGCGCTCGCCTAACCGGCGCGGGATTGGTGCCCCGTTGCGCAACCACGGCGAAGCTCGCAACATCGGCGCATGAGCCTCTTCCAGCGCATGTTCGTACCCTTCCACGTCTTCATGTTCCGCCTCAGCGGTGGACGCTTCCTGGGCAAGCTCGGTGGCCTCCCCGCCTTGCTGCTCACGACCACCGGACGCAAATCGGGAAAACAGCGGACCATGCCCCTCCTCTACCTCGAGGATGCCGACGCGCTCGCGCTCGCCGCCTCAGCGGCGGGCGGGCCGCGCCATCCGGCGTGGTAAATGAATCTCACCGCCAACCCCACGGTCGAGGTGAAAACGCGCGCGGGGAAGCGCGCGATGGCCGCCGAGACGGCCGGCGCCGAGGACCGCAGGCGGCTCTACGATCAGTTCAAGGCCGCCTCCGACCAGTACGCCGGCTACGAGACGAAGACGGACCGCGAGATCCCGATCGTGCTCTTACGAGAACCCGCTTCGTAAGCGTCGTCGCTCGGCCCGCGTGAGCGGTGGACGACCATCGACTAGGATCGCGGGCATGGCCCCACGCCCCTTCGTCGCCGCGCGCACCGAGGTCTTCTCCGAATCGGTGATCCGCGAGATGACGCGCCTCGCCCTCGAACACGGTGCGATCAACCTGGCCCAAGGCTTCCCCGATTTCCCCGCGCCCGATTTCGTCAAACGCGCCGCCATCGAAGCGATCGCGGCCGACGTCAACCAGTACGCCATCACCTGGGGCGATCCGCGTCTCCGCAACGCCATCGCGGAGAAAGTCCGGCGGCACTACGGCCTCGAAGTCGACCCCGAGCGCGAGGTCACGGTCACTTGTGGCGCGACTGAAGCGATGATGGCGACGATGCTTGCCTTCGTGGAGCCCGGCGACGAGGTCATCGTCTTCGAGCCCTACTACGAGAACTACGTCCCCGACGCCGCCATGAGCGGCGCCACTCTGCGCTTCGTCACGCTCCACGGGCTCGGCTTCACCTTCGACCAGTACGAGCACGTGCCGATGGCGACGCTGCCGGGGATGTACGAACGCACCGTCTGCATCAGCGGGCTCTCGAAGACGTTCAGCATCACCGGCTGGCGGTTGGGGTACGTCGTCGCGCCGCCCGCGTTGAGCGAGGCCGTGCGCAAGGTCCACGACTTCCTCACCGTGGGCGCACCGGCACCCCTGCAGCAGGCCGCGGCCGTCGCGATCGAGCAGGGCGAGGCCTACTACCCGGAGCTCCGGACGATGTACGCGGCGAAGCGCGACAGGCTCTTGGTCTCGCTGCGAGAGGCAGGCTTCACCTGCCACAGCCCGGCCGGGGCCTACTACGTGATGGCCGACTTCCGCGACCTCGGCTTCGAGGGCGACGACACGGCCTTCGCGCTGCGGATGATCGAGCGCACGGGCGTCGCCCCGGTGCCCGGCTCGAGCTTCTACGATGACGCCGAAGCGGGCTCCCGCTTCGTCCGCTTCACGTTCTCGAAGTCGGACGCGACGCTCGCGGAAGCGAGCCGCCGCCTGCTCGCGATGTAGTCGCCTCAGGACTTCTGCGCGCCTACAAGGACCGAGAGGAGCCGGGTCCCCGGTGCTGCTCGTAGGACCCCCGAACACCCTATCTCCTCGTGTCTCGCCAGCCGTGTTTCGCGCCGCTGGCGACTGGACCCGGTCGGTGGTCCGAGCGACCGCTTCCCGCGGCGCATGGCTGCCACCTTGCTGCCGCTGTAGCATCCGGGCGGCTGCGGGCCACGGCCTGCCCCGGTGACGGATCCTTGGCGAAGATTGAGGGATGAGCGCATGCCCAGTTCGATTCGCAAGTGGTGCTGGCTGGCGCCAGCGCTGCTCCTCTTCGCCGTGGTCACAGTCCTGGCCGAGCGCCCCGGCGACGCGCAGGCCGCCGCGCCAGGCGATCTGGCCTGGGCCAAGCGGGCGGGCGGCACAGGTACTGACGTGGGCAATAGCATCGCGCTGGATGGTGCGGGAAATAGCTAAAAATGTCACGGGTTTTTTCGGTAGTTCGGCGACCTTTGGCGCGGGGGAGACGAACGCAACCACCCTCACCAGTGCGGGCATATTTGACATCTTTGTGGCCAAGTATGATGCCTCCTGCGACCTGGTCTGGGCCAAGCGGGCGGGCGGGACAGGTTTTGACGCCGGCAATGGCATCGCGGTGGATGGTGCGGGCAATAGCTTAAAAATGTCACGGGTTTTTTTCGGTGGTTCGGCGATCTTTGGCGCGGGGGAGACGAACGCAACCACCCTCATCAGTGCGGGCGATGATGACATCTTTGTGGCGAAGTATGATGCCTCCGGCGACCTGGTCTGGGCCAAGCGGGCGGGCGGCACAGATTTTGACGAGGGCCTTGGCATCGCGGTGGATGTTTCGGGCAATAGCTATGTCACGGGTTTTTTCGCGGTTTCGGCCACCTTTGGTGCGGGGGAGACGAACGCAACCACCCTCACCAGTGCGGGCTCTGATGAGATCTTTGTAGCCAAGTATGGCGCTGGCGTGGGCTCCATCACCATCGTCAAGGACACCCAACCCAACGGTCCCCGGGACTTCAGCTTCACGACCACGGGTGGCCTCCTGCCCGCGACCTTCGAGCTCGACGACGACGCCGAGGCCACCCTCCCGAACACGCAGACCTACGCCGACATCCCAGCCGGCCCCTACTCGGTAACGGAGTTGGGAGGCACGGGCTTCTTCGCCTCGCTCTCGTGTACCGACCCCGACGGTGGGACCACGACCGCTGCTCGCACGCGACGATCGACCTCGACCCCGGCGAGACCGTGACCTGCACCTTCACGAACATCGAACCGCTCGTCCTCGAGAAGGCCACCAACGGCCAGGACGCCGACACCCCCACCGGCCCGGTCGTGGCCTTCGGCACCGGCGTCGATGTCGTCTTGGACCTACGTCGTCACGAATCTGGCCGACACCACGATCACCGAAATCGCCCTCAGCGACGACCAGCTCGGCGTGATCGCCTGCCCCGCGACGGTCCTCGGGCCGTTTGCGTCTATGACCTGCAGCGCCAGCGCGCCTGTCGTCCTCGGCCAGTACGCGAACGTCGCCACGGTCACGGGCCTCACGCCACTCGACGAGGTCGTCAGTGACAGCGACCCCAGCCACTACCTCGGCTCGACCGCCGCGATCGACATCGAGAAGGCGACGAACGGCGTCGACGCCGACACGCTCAGCCCGCAGAACCTCATCCCCCTGGGGACGGCGGTGACTTGGACGTACGTCGTGACGAACACGGGCACGCTCGCGCTGACGAACGTCGAGGTGACGGACGACGTGCGCGGGCTGATCTGCGTGATCGGCACGCTCGCGCCCGGCGCTTCGACGACGTGCAGCGCCAGCAGCGTCGCCGTCGAGGGGCTCTACGTGAACGTCGGCCACGTGCGCGGGAACTCAGCGATCGGGCACCGCGCCGACTCCGACCCCAGCCACTACCGCGGGATCTCGACCGCGGGCGGCGGCACCTCGATCACCGCCACGCCGACCGCGACCGCGACCCCCGTTCCGACGGCCACCGCGACCAGCCCACCACCGACGGGGACAACGGAACCCACTGCCACGAGCACACCCGATTCGGGGCGCGTCGCCCCGCTCCCGCCGGACACAGGCGGCGGCTTCAGCGTGACCGATCCGGGGTTCTCGCTCCTGTTCGCAATTGCGTTGCTCGTGCTGAGTGGATCGCTGGGTGCGATCGGCCTGCGCCGGCGCAGCGCACCGACCTCACAACGTTGAGCCAAAGGGTCCGGCCGTCTATCACCAACGTCTCTGATCACTGCCAGGCCGCGGCTCGTCGCTTGCCGGGGGCAAGTCTTGCGCGAATAGAACATACGTTCTATATTGTGATCATGCGGACCCTCTGCCTCTACATCCCCAAAATCAGCGTGCAGCTGGCACTGCGGCGGAAGCCGCAGCTCGAACGCCAGCCACTGGTCGTGCTCGCGGGCAGTGGCGACCGCGCGACCGTGGTCGAGGCCGCGGGCGGGGAGCCTGGCAGGGCCGCCCTCACGGGCATCCCCGCCGCGCAGGCGCGCAGGCGCTGTCCCCGAGCGGTGTTCCTTCCCGACAACCTCGGTGCCTGCCTCGACGAGCTCGAACGCCTGGCGGGCATCCTGCGCAAGCAGGGCACGCCGCTTGTGGAGGTCGGCGGGCGCAACCACCTCTTCCTCGACATCAGGGGGCTTGCGGAGCGCTTCGGCAGCGAAGCCGCGGCCGCGGAGCGGCTCGCTGGCATCGCTGCCACCTGGAGCGGCTTCGAGGTCCGCGCCGCCGTCGCGAGCGGCCGCGGCGCCGCCCTGCAGGCGGCCCGGGCCGCGCGCCTGCGCCCGGCCGTTCTCCCGGATGACGGCGAGGTGGCCGCAGAACCGCCGATCCGCGATCGACGGGGATCGATGCTCACCGCCCGCGCCACCTTCCCCGGGCCGTTGGCGCAAGCCGAGGCCCGGATGCGTCTGCGGCGCGTCCTCGCGCGGCTGGCGGCATTGCTCGTCGTCAACGGCCAAGGCTTCCGCGAGCTCACGCTCACGGTGGGAGCGGCGCGCCGAGCGCAGGTCCAGCTCCGCTCCGAGACCCCCGTCGCGACCGTCGCCGAAATGGAGCGGCTTCTCGCCGGCCCCCTCGACGAGGGGCCGCTGCTCGAAGGCGCAGACGCGATCGTGATCGAGGTCGGGCGACTCTCGCCCGCGATCGTTGAGCGCACGGACGAGCCAGTCACCACCGTTCCCCAGCCCGCCCACGCGCTCCGCGAGCCCGAGCTCACCGCGGCCGGCTAGCAACTAGTTCTAGCTAGCTAGCCAAGGCTCGCTAAGCCGTTCCCTCCCGATTCCGGCACCGCTACTTAGGTCACCGACGGCCCGTGCCCCGGGATGTCGTCGTACCCTTTTGGGGCAATCGACCTGAACGGATTCAACCACAGTGCCGGGCCCAAGTCTCCAGACAGAACGGGCTCTCCTCCTTCGTCGGTAACGTCGCACACATACCTCCTCACCAGCTCACCATCTCGAAAGTTCCTCAGGTAGTATTCGTCCGGTCCTGCTGTTGCCATACTTTCCCTCCCGAACAGATTCGACGCCAATATTATCGACTAATTCTCTAAAGTAATCGTCTCTGAACTTGGATTGAGAACGACAGATAGTATGTTTCCCGATAAAGTCAATCCAGCGTTGAAGCCATCTGATTCGCTGGAATCGTTCACCACTATCAGGTAGGCGTAGTCTTTCGAAGAGAGAGCGACACCAAGGGCGTCTTGATCAATGAACCCGTCCGGGACTGTTACGGCTAGGGCGTCGGTGCTCCCGTGGCCCGAGTACCAGATCGTAATCAGATCCTCCGATCTCGCGGATACTCCCTTGATCGCCTCGACTACCCGAGGGCGTGTCACCAAAGAGTCTGCAACGTCGATGCGGGGAGCGGTGGGGAAGCGCATCATGTTCTGACCTCTCAGCTCGATCACTTCGGGATTGGGTTCCTCATGCGTCCGAAGTAACAGCGAGACATCGGCGTCTTCGTAGCCGGCCGCCCTGGCCGTGTGGTATACGAACAGACAGCTCACCGCGCCCGTCGTCCATCCAGGACCGTTCGTCCCGTTGAAGACGACGAGATGCCGCCGAGAGGTACGTCCGGAATTGAGTTCGACCGGATTCAGCGGATTGAGACCCGCTTCGATCGCCTCGATGTGTTTCACGCCCCCGCCGTGCCAAGCGCCACGGAGGTTGTCCATTGTCCCGGTGCCAAGGAGGTCGCGCACGATGTGCCAGCGGCCGCTGGGCCACACAGACGCATCCATCAGTGAGCGCATCGCCAGCTGATGGTCGGAGGCGAGCCAAGCCTGGTCCGAAATCTCGAGGCCGATTCCAGGGTCCCGCGTCCTGCCTGCGGCGTCGACGCTGTAGTACAGCGACCGGGTGGGCTCGGGGATCATTGCCGTGAAGACCCAGACCTCGAACTCTTGGAGGAATCTCTCACTCGGGCCAAGTCTCGGCGGCTGAATGTCCCCGCCACAGCCAGTGAGAAGCGCGCCCGCCCCTGCGCCGGCCGTGACGGCACCGGTCAGAAAGGTCCGCCGGCTGATCTTGAGAGGTGCCCGTCTGCTGTGCGGCGGAGTCTGTCGCGGCATGGTCCCCACTGCTCCGCCGGATCTCACCCCTAGGCCCGGCCACCACCCGACCTTCTGGCCTCAGTTCGTTCAGCAATTTCGCGAACCTACCACTGGTGCGGGCCCGCGCGCAGGGGCTGCTACACTCTCCCTGAAGGCTCAGCCCGCGGGATTTGGCTCCCCACCGATGAGGATTGCACGATGAGCGACGCGCCAGCGAGCACGCGGCTCGCTTCTGCCTATGAGCCACGCGCGGTCGAGGACCGCATCTACGCCTTTTGGGAGGACGGCGGCTACTTCCGCGCGCGCGTCGTCCCCGGCGAGGCGCCTTACAGCATCGTCATGCCACCACCGAACGTGACCGGCGAGCTCCATCTCGGCCACGGCCTCGAAGACGCGATCACGGACACGCTCGTGCGCTGGCACCGCATGCAGGGCGAGCCCACCCTCTGGCTGCCGGGCGAGGACCACGCCGGGATCGCCACCCAGAACGTGATCGAGCGCGAACTGCAGAAGGAGGGCCTCGACCGCGAGGGCATCGGCCGCGAGGCCTTCGAGGAGCGCACCTGGCAATGGGTGCGGAAGCTGCGGCCGCGAATCTACGAACAACACCGCAAGCTCGGCGCCAGCGCGGACTGGAGCCGCGACGTCTTCACGCTCGATCCGCAGATCGTACGAGCCGTGCGCAGGACCTTCGTGGACCTCTACCGCGACGGCCTCATCTATCGCGGCCTGCGCATGATCAACTGGTGCCCGCGCTGCGCGACGGCGCTCAGCGACCTCGAAGTCGACTTCGTCGAGGAGCAGGCGAGCCTCTACTACATCCGTTATCCCGTCGTCGGCGAAGGCGGCATGGCCCTGCCCGACGCCATCCTCATCGCGACGGTGCGTCCCGAGACGATGGTCGCCGACACCGCCCTCGCCGTGCATCCGGACGACGAGCGCTACGAAGACAAGATCGGAAGGACCGTGCTCCTGCCGATCATCGGGCGCGAGCTCCCTGTTATCACGGACGAGGCAATCAAGCCCGAGTTCGGCACCGGTGCGCTCAAGGTGACGCCCGGGCACGACCCCCTGGACTGGGAGATCGGCCAGCGCCACGACCTCGAGGTGATCGTCGCGATCGACCGCGACGGCCGCATGAACGACGAGGCCGGGCCCTACGCCGGCCTGGAGGCAACCGCGGCGCGCACCGCGATCGTGCGGGACCTCGAGGACGGCGGTTTCCTCGAACGCACGGAGGACTACACCCACAGCGTCGGCCACTGCAGCCGCTGCGAGTCGGTGATCGAGCCGATCCCCAGCGAACAGTGGT
The DNA here is from genome assembly GCA_965247935.1 of Tepidiformaceae bacterium. GTDB lineage: Bacteria > Chloroflexota > Dehalococcoidia > Tepidiformales > Tepidiformaceae > CAUYXJ01. The sequence continues at coordinate 3,159,269 of CBDFIA010000002.1, read as the reverse complement.
GGGTGGCCGTAAACAAGGAATACCGCCCCGGCGTATCCCTTGCGAGCGCCGCCGGAGCGGCTATCCGCGACGAGCGCATCGATGTCGTCCCGGCGCGCTTCGCCCGCACGTTCCTGAACTGGACCGACAACATCCGCGATTGGTGCATCAGCCGCCAGCTCTGGTGGGGGCACCAGATCCCGGTCTGGTACTGCGAATGCGGCGAGGTGATCGTCGAGGTCGACGAGCCCAGCGCCTGCCCCCAGTGCGGGGGCGTCGCGCTGACGCAGGAGGAGGACGTCCTCGATACCTGGTTCTCCTCCGCGCTGGCGACGCACGCCGACCTGGGCTGGCCCGAAGACACCGAGGAGCTGCGCTACTTCTACCCCACCACCGACATGCAGATGGGCTACGACATCATGTTCTTCTGGTGCGCGAGGATGGTGATGTTCGGGCTCTACAACATGCGCGAGCAGGCACCGGACGGCGACGTCCCTTTCCGCACCGTCCTCTTCCACGGCCTCATCCGCGACCCTAAGACGGGCGAAAAGATGACGAAGTCGCGAGGGAACGTGGTCGACCCCCTAGTCGCCGCGGGTACCTACGGCGCCGATGCCTTCCGCTTCGGTCTGCTCACGGGATCGACGCTCGGCCAGGACTCCAAGTACAGCGAAGAACGCATGGTTGCGGCTCGGAACTTCGCGAACAAGCTCTGGAACACCGCGCGCTACGTCCTCATGAAGCTCGAAGGCCGGCGCGTGCGGCGCCCGCATCAATCCGACCGCGAGTCGTTCGCGATCGAGGACCGCTGGTTGCTCTCGCGACTCGAAGGTCTAGAGCGCGACGTGGACTCGCTCCTGCGCGCCTACCAGCTCGGCGAGGCCGGGCGGCGCATCCAGGACTTCCTCTGGAACGAGCTCGCGGACTGGTACGTGGAGATGAGCAAGGTGCGCCTCAACGAAGGCGACGAGCGGCCGCTGTCCGTCCTCGCCCACGTGCTCGACCACGGCCTGCGCCTCCTGCACCCGATCATGCCCTTCGTCACCGAGGAGCTCTGGGGGACCTTGCGCGAGCACATCGACGATGACTTCGCCGAAGCGCTGATCGTCGCCTGGTATCCCAAGAGCGCGAACATCTGGCGGGACGCCGCCGCCGAGGCCGCAATGACGCACGTCATCGACGTGAACCGCGCCATCCGCAACCTCCGCGCCGAGAAACAGGTGGAGGCGGGCGCGCGCCTAGCCGTGCATCTCCGCGCCGAGGCCTTTGCCGATGCCCTCTCGGAGACCGCGGCGGCGACCGCGTTTACGTCACGGGTCGAGCCCCAGGTCATCGGCGTCGATGCGCTTCTGCCCGAAGGCGAGTACGCCTTCGCTAGGGTCGGAGAGACCGAGATCGCACTCGCCCTGCCCGAGGTCGATACGGCTGCGGAACGGGAGCGGCTCGAGAAGGAGCTCGCCGAGGCCGAGGGGCAGATCCAGCGTCTCGAAGGGCAGCTTCAGAACGAGCGCTTCCTCGCAAAGGCTCCGGCCGCGGTCATCCAGGGCGAGCGTGACCGTCTGGAGCAGGCGCAGGTCCGCGCCGCGGGCCTGCGCGAGCGCCTCGCCGCCCTGGGCCGTTAGCCCAGCAGAATCGCGAGCACCGCCTCGGTGTCGCTGAGGTCGGGCAGGACGAAATCGGCGCCGCTCGCTCGCAGAGCCGTCTCGTCGTAGGCGCCGGACGCGACCGCGAGCGTGCGCGCACCGGCGGCGTGGGCGGCGGTCACGTCCCGCGGCGTATCGCCAATGACGAGCGGGTCGCCCGAGCCATCGTTGACCCCGGCGGCCTTCGCGACCGCGGAGATAGCAGCGGCCACCACCTCCGCCCTCTCGGCGGAACGGTCGCCGAAGCCGCCCCCCGAGAAACGTTCCCAGAGCCCGAAGTGACGCAGCTTCAGCTCCGCACCGCGGGCGACGTTGCCCGTAGCGAGCCCGATGGCGGCCGGGCTCAGGGCGAGGGCGTCGAGGAGTTCGACGACGCCGTCGAGGACGCGGCCATCGTGCGCCCGCAGCGCTTCCGGGAGGCGAGCGAGGTAGGACTCGAGCATCCGCTCGAACGTGGCCGCGGACGCCTCCGCCTCAATCCGCCCCAGCGCGTCATCGAAGATCGCTCGGTCGGTACGGCCGTCGATCTGGATGTCGGCCAAGGGCGAGGGGACATCGAACTCGTCAGCGAAGGCCGCGGCCATCGCACTGCGTCCGGCGCCACCGCTATTGATGAGTGTGTGGTCGATATCGAAGAGGAGGAGGCGCACGAATCGAGTGTAGCCGTGCGTCTGCTTAGTGACCCCACGCTCGCCCCCCGAGTCCCGGGTGTGGCAGAGTCGAGGACGTGGCCGTCGTCCCGGAAGTGCAGACCCTGCTCGAGCGAGCGGAGGCACGCCGGCTCGTGCTCGAGGGCCTGATCGCCTCCGTCCCGGGTGAGTATTGGGAGCGACGCGCGCCCGAGGATGCCTGGTCGGCGTTCGACCACTTCCGCCACCTCGCTACGATCGACAGCTTCCTCAGCGAACTGCTCGCAGTAGCGGCTGAAGCGGGCCAGAGCCTGTGGGTCGCGGGGACGAGCGACGCGCGCGAGCTCGAAGCTCGGAGGGTTCTGATGATGGAGTCGGCCACGGAGCTGGGAATCCCGGAACTGCGCGAAGCCATGCGCCAGTCGCGCGCGGTGACGGTCGCGGCGCTTCAAGCGCTCCCGCCCGAGAGCCTCGGCCGGGACGTCCGCGTCGCCGGGGTGGACTCGCCCTGGGGCGAGCCGCGGGTGTTCGCGCTACGCGCCTATCTCACGCTCTGGGCCGAGCATGACAGCGACCACGAGGGCGCCATCAGGCGCGCGATCGAGACGCCACCGGACGCGAGCGCCCTCAACCTGGCCGCACGCCGCCGCCAGCGAGGCTAGCGCACCTCGCCATCTCCGGCCCGCGCCGCGGACCGCAGACCCAGCGCCACGCCGGCCACCACGAGCGGCCCCCCGATGAGCACCCCCACCGGCGGGGTCTCACCCAGCACCGGAATCGCGAGGAGCGTCGCGATCACGGGCTCGCCAAGGACGGCGAGCCCGACCGTCACGACCCGCAGGTGGCCCAGCGCCCAGTTGAGGGCGGTGTGGCCAATGACCTGCGGGATCAGCGCGAGGAGGAGGATGAATGTCCAGGCTTCGCCGCCGAAGCCCGTGAGCGAGGGGCGGACAACGAGAACCGCGACCCAGAGCGCGATCGCGGCGACGGTGTAGACGACCGCCGAGTAGGCCAGTGCGTCCACCTCGTGACGGGTCCTGCGCCGTACCGTCTGATAGCCCGCGACGAGAAAGGCAGCGAGCAGCGCGAGGAGGTCGCCGGCGAACTCGCCCGCCCCGCGGCCGAGATCGGCGGCGGCGATGACGACGAGTCCGCCGAGCGCGAGCGCGACCCCCGCGTACTCGCCCCGGGCCGGCTGCTCGCGCAGAACGAGAAAGGCGAGGAGCGCACCGAGGAGCGGCTGCATCCCCACGATGACGACGCTCGAGCCCACGGATGTGCGCTCGAGCGAAGCGAACCAGCTCCAGAAGTGGCCCGCCAGCAGCATGCCCGAGAGCGCGAGCAGCGGCCAGCTCTGGCGGGGCGGGAGCGCGGAGCGGCCGAGCGCCTTCGCGGCGGCGGCGACGAGGACGAGTAGGCCGGCCGCGAAGAGCAAGCGGTAGGCCGCGATCGTGAGCGCTGGCGCCTCGTCCGCGAGGCGCACGAAGATCGCAGCCCAAGAGACGGCGAGGACGCCCACCGCCAGCACGGCCAGGGGCGCTCGCGCCCCGTTCCGGGGGGTGGCCATCGCTCAGATGCTCGGGCCGGCGGACGTTACCGCCGAGCGACGGCCGAGCTCGGTGGTCGGCGGGCGCCCGGCGACGTACTCCTCGATGATCCCCTGCCAGCCGCCGCTCGCGTTGAGGCTGCCGAGGAGCCCCGCGAGGCCAAAGTTGATCCGGGTGAGGAACACCATCCCCGGCGGGACATCGCAGTAGCGGTTGATCGCCCCACCCTTGCCGCTCGTCTGCACGTTCCGGCGCACCATTTCGCCCGCGAGCTCAGGCGTGAAGGTGACCCGTTCCTCCAGGATGGGCGCCCAGTACCAGTGCATGTGGTCGTACACCGTCACATCGTCGAAGGGTGCTCCCGCATGGAGGATGCCGAGCGTTTCCGTGGCCTCCCGCCAAGCGGGGATATCGCGCGCAACCAACGCGCGGATCACGGCGGCGAACCGTCCGATGACCTCGGGACTGAACTCGGAGACGCAGCCGTAGTCGAGAAACGCCACGGCGCCGTCACGCAGCAGGAGGTAGTTGCCGGCGTGCGGATCACCGTTAAACAGCCCGTGGCGGTAGATCGAGCCGAAGGCGAAACGGTAGAGGATCTCGGCGATGCGGTCGCGCTCCGATTGCGAGGCCGCCTTCGCCGCGGCGAAGGGCTCGCCCTCGATGTAGTCCTGGACCAGGACCGCGCTCGTGGAGAGCTCGTCGACAACCTCGGGCACGCGCACGAAGGCGTGGCCGCGGTAGAGGTCGGCGAAGCGCCGCTGGTGGGCCGCTTCCTGGCGGTAGTCGAGCTCTTCGCGGATGCCGGCTTTGAGGTCCTCGACAAGACGGGGCATGTCCATGCCGGGCGCGAGCGCACCGCCCGCCTGGAGCAGCAGGCCCGCGTTCGCGAGATCGTGGTCGATCGCCTCCCGGACGCCGGGATACTGCGCCTTCACCGCGACCTCACGGCCGTCGTGGAGGGTCGCGCGGTGGACCTGGCCGATGGACGCGGCGGCGAAGGGGTAGCGGGCGAAGCGGCGGAAGAGGGCTCGCGGAGGCCGGTCGAACTCGGCCCGAAACACCGAGGCCACGAGCTTTGGCGCCATCGGCGGCGCGTTCGCCTGCAGGCCCGCGAGCTGACTCACCATCGTCTCAGAGACCGTGCCGGTCATCACGGAGAGAATCTGGCCCAGCTTCATCGCCGCGCCCTTCATATCGCCGAGCGTGCGAGCGACGTCCTCAGCCGTCTCGAGCGCGAAGGCGTCCCGCTTCGCGCGGCGATCGCCGGGGCGGACGTTGCTGCCCACCCAGCGCAGGGCCGCGCGGACCGCCAGCGCGAGCGGCGCGACCGATCGCTCGAGGCGCGTCCGCGAGACGGCGCTCGGGCGGCGCCGGCTCATCCCTGGGCAAGCCGGCGGCCGCGGAGGATGCGCACGAACGGCCACGCTACGGCCGCTACGAGAGCGGGGCAAGCGATCTCCTCACGCAGCACGATCGGCCCGAAGCGGCCCTAAGATCGTCTCGTGAGCAACGAGGCGATCGAGGAGGCGCTGGAGCGCTTAAGTCAGGCGACGGCACCGTCCGTCGCTCGTTTCGACTCGAGCGAGCCGCTGCAGGGCAGCGTGGCGGTGCTGCCTTCGGCCTTCAATCCACCGACGCTGGCCCATTTGCACCTGCTCGAGCTCGCCCGCGGCGTTCCCGGCGTCGAAGCGGAAGCGGCCCTGCTCACGACCCGAAACGTCGCGAAGGAGATCGAAGGCGCGTCGCTCGGCCACCGCATCGGCATGCTCCTCGCCGCGCGCGGGGCGAGGCCCAGCCTCGCCGTGCTCGCGGCAAGCCAGGCCCGCATCGTCGACCAGGCTGCGGTCCTGCGCAGGACCTATCCCGCGGCGGACTTCGATTTCGTCGTGGGGCAGGACACGCTCGTCCGCCTCTTCGACGAGCGCTACTACGAGGGTGAGATGGACCGCGAGCTGAAGCCGTTCTTCGCGCAGCACCGGGTGATCGCCACGAACCGGGGGGCGGTGAGCGCGGAGGAGGTGGCGGCTTACGTGGCGGAACTGCGAGTGGTCTACGCCGCCCGGATCGTCGTGCGGCCCGTGGACGACCGGCACCGGCACGTCTCGTCCAGCGACATCCGCGGCGGCGGCTATGCGGGCAAGCAGGGTACGGATCTGCCCCCCGAGGTGGCGGCCTACATCCGCGCGAACGGCCTCTATGGGGTGGAGGCGGGGGACGCGCCGTAGGCGGCGGGACCCTTGGGCGGGCGGAGCGGCCGCGCGAAGAGCACGACCAGTGCCGCCACGAAGGTGATGCAGGCCGTGACCGTCAGCGGCGCTTCGTAGCCGCCGCTCGATTGCTCGAGCAGCCCCACAAGCAGCGGCCCCGCACCGCTGCTCACCTGGCTCGCAAACGAAACCAGGCCGAAGACTGCACCGAAGGAGACCAGCCCGAAGATCTCTCCGACCAGCAACGACTGCATCATGTAGATGTTCCCCAGGGTGAAGCCAAACGTCAGCGTGAAGACGTAGGTCGTGACGGGGTTGTCGATGTAGACGAGGAGCAGAACCGCGATCGCCTGCATCACGAATAGCGCCGCGGTCAGGTGCCGCTTACTCACGGCGTCCGCAAATACCCCCACGACCAAACGCGCGACGATGCTGCCGATGGCGGCCGTGCTCAGTGCCAACGAAGCGGCCGTGCGCGAGCCCATGCGGTCCTCCAGAAACGCGATCTGATGGATGAGGAAGCCCGTCTGTGCCAGCAGCACGAGCACGAATGCGAGGGTGAGCGCCCAGAACGAAACCGTTCGCAGCACCTCCGCCACCGTCCACTCACGGAGCTGGACCGCATCGCTAAGCGCGTCGTCGGGTTGCCGGTCGTTCGCAGCTGGGATCGTGCCGTCGGGCGGGAGCCGCATCTGGCGCGGATCCCAGACGAGTACGAACAGGGTGACCGGCAAGCCGACAGCGAGGATGACGGCGCCCAGAATAGGCGTCGCCAACTCGAGGCCACCCACGCCAATCAGCCAGGCGCCCAGGGGCGGGAGGATGACGCCCGCCGAGGACACGCCGGTGGCTGACACGCTCATGGCGCGGGCCCGCCGGCGGATGAACCAGCGCGTCATGATCGCGTTCGTCGAAACGCCGCCGGCCAACCCAAAGGCCGTGGCAAGAAGCGCGTAAACGACGTAGAGCTGCCACAGCTGCTCAACGAAGCCCACGAGGGTCGTCATGAGCGCGGTCAGCACAAGGCCCGCGGCGGTCTATATGCGGCCCCACGACCGCGGACGCCACCCCGGAGACGACGAAGTAGAGTGCGGTCGCGCCGCTGACGGCCGCGTTCGACCAGCCGTGCGCCTCCTGCAGCGGCCGCAGGAAGACGGCAAGGCCGTAGTAACCGATGCCGATGCCGCACATCATCACGAGCGCGACGCCGACCGTGACGTACCAGCCGTAGTAGTAGCGCCCGGGCAGCACCCGCACGGCCAGCGGCTCGCGGCCGGGGAGGGAGGGGTTCGGGGTCACTCGCGCGCCGAGTCGCCCACACCCGTACCGACGATCTCGTCCAGGTCGTCGACGACCATCCGTTCGCGCCGGCCCACGCGCTCGTAGGCGGTCACGGGGGCGACGGGGCGGGGATCACCCGAGGTGGCCTCGCGAAAGGCCTGGGGAATCAGGTCGGCGAGGCGCTCGGTGCGGTCTACATCGGCGCTGAACTTCGTGACGCTCTCGAAGCGGGCGCTGACATCTTGGTAGGCGTTCTTGTGCGCCGCCGCCCCCGAACGCGCCCCCGTGAAGGCGATCACCGGGGACGATGCCTGCCACGCCTCCGCCAGGCCGGCGGCGAGGTACTCGGAACCCTTCATGTCACGCCTCCACCCGCGAACTCGAGTCGCTCGCCGGGGCGCAAACATACCAGCGTGGGTAGCGCAGAGGCCCGCGTAGTGTCCTCGCCCGAAACCAGGTCCAGATAGAGCTTCATGGGGGCGGCGAGGTCTTCGGCCTCCTCCGGCTTAGGTGGCGTTCGGCGAAGGCAGTTCTGAATCGTGTACGACTCGCCGGGCGCTCGCCGGAGAACATCTACGAGACCGTATAGGGCTGCCGGTGACCCCGCCCGCACCCCCGCACCCTCAAGACCGCGGTACGATCGCCCCTCGCTATCGCGTTGCCCTTCGCAGGGACGATGCGGGCCTCCGGAGTGGGCCATGGCCACCGTCGACGTTCTTCTGCGCGGCTTCTCGTTCTCGACCGATGCCGGGCGGCCCGCCTTCTGCGCAGTAACCCTGGTGGAGTCGGAGGGGCGGCGCATTCTCGTCGACACCGCCCACGTGGGACGGCGGCGCGAGCTGAGCGCCGCCCTCGCCGAGCGCGGCCTCAGCGAAGCGAGCATCGATGCCGTGGTCATGACCCACGCGCATTGGGACTACGTCCAGAATTTTGATCGCTTCCCGCAAGCCCCGCTACTGATCCATCCGCGCGAACGCGGCTACGCCAGCGCGCCGCATGAGAACGATTGGGCGACGCCGCGCTGGACCGGGGTGGCCATCGAAACCCACCGGATCCAGGAAGTCAGCGAGAGTGAGGAGCTCGCCAGCGGTGTGCGCGTCATTGAGCTGCCGGGGCACTCCGTGGGCAGTATCGGCCTGCTCGTCGAGACCGAGGCCGGGACCGTTTGCATCGCCGGCGACGCGGTCCATTCGGGACCCGTGGCGACCTCCGGCGAGCCGCCACTCGTGTTCGGGTCGCTCTCCCAGGCGAGGGAGAGCGTTGCCCGAGCGGTCATGCGCGCTCCGGCCCTTAGCGTGCTGCTCGCCGGCGGTCTGCTCGTCGCGCTCTCGATCCCCGGCGTTCGCGCTCAATTTCGGCTCGAACGGCGTCGATGTCTTACCCGAAAGCTTCGAATCGCGCGCCGGCTTCGAAGTCCTGCAAGAGGACTTCTCCGCCGGGCTCATCGAGCCAACGATCATCGTCGTCGACGGCGACATCGCGGACCCGGCTGTTCGTGGCGCGATCGATCAGCTCGCCACGGCGATGGCTGCCGACGGCTCCTTCGGTCCTCTCAGCGAGACGGTAAACACGACCGGCGACCTGGCGCGGCTAACGACCGCGATCGCAGGCGGCAGCGCCACGAGCTCGACTGCGCTCGATGCGATCAAACGGCTGCGCGACGACTACATTCCGGCTGCCTTCGACGACGTGCCGGCGCGGGCTCTCGTTGGCGGGGCGACCGCTGAGACCCTCGACTTCGAGACCATCGGCCGGGACGCCATATTCGTCGTGTTCCCCTTCGTTCTTGGCCTGAGCTTCCTCCTCCTGTTGGTCGTCTTCCGCTCGATCGTGGTGCCCCTCAAGGCGATCGTGATGAACCTGCTATCGGTCGGTGCCGCTTACGGCCTCTTGGTGCTCATCTTCCAGGAGGGGATCGGGAACGAGATCTTCGGCTTCACGCAGTCGGACGTGATCGAGGCCTGGATCCCGGTCTTCCTGTTCTCCGTGCTCTTCGGCCTCTCGATGGACTACCACGTCTTTCTCCTCAGCCGCATTCGCGAACGCTTCGATGAGACCGGGGACAACACCGAGTCCGTCGCTTTCGGCCTGCGCTCCACGGCCCGCCTGATCACTGGCGCGGCGCTGATCATGGTCGCCGTTTTCGGCGGCTTTGCCAGCGGCGATCTCGTGATGTTCGAGCAGATGGGGTTCGGGCTCGGCGTCGCCGTCCTGATCGACGCGACGATCATCCGCTCCGTGCTCGTACCGGCCTCGATGCAGCTCCTCGGAAATGCGAACTGGTACTTCCCGCATTGGCTGGCGTGGCTGCCGCGCTTCCAGATCGAGGGAGCGAGCGGCCCGCGCACGCCGGCTGCGGGCGAGGCGGCTGGGGGCGGCTCGTCCTAGCCATCACGAGCGGCGGCGCAGCTAGGCTGGAGGTGCCGGAGTCTGGCGGCCCCGCCAGTTATCCATGATGGACGAGCGGTGCACGCACTGGATGGTGCAGAACGCAGCGCACGGCTTTTCGGTGCGGTACTCGCGGCGCATGTCCGCGCGGCCGTAGCTCAGGAGTGGCGTCCCAGGCGTCCCCCGCTGCTGCGAGCACCAATGCACTAGGCCGTCCTCGTCGACGTAGAGGTAGCGCGCGCCGGCGCGGCAGCGCCAGTTCGTGGGCTTGCCCTGCGCCAGGTTCTCTTCGAAGCGATCGATGATCCCGAAGCCGAGACCGCTGTGACCGCGGATCTCGCGGTAGACCGCGCGCTCGCGATCGTCGAGCGGCTGCAGCTGCCCGTCTGAGTCGTGAATGACGCCAATCGTCGGCGCGAAGCCGAGTTCGCGCGCGCGCCGCGCAACCAGGAGCGCATCCTCAGGATTGCGCACACCTGCGCCCACCACGAGGTTTACGTTCACCGTGAAGGCAGCGAGCCGCGCGAGCGAGCGTAGCTTCACATCGAGCACCTTGAGGCTCTTCTTGGAAACGTCGTCCGGGGTGAGGTTGTCGATCGAAATCTGGAGGTAGTCGAGGCCGGATGCGTTCAGCTTCGCAATGCGCTCGTCGCTGAGGAGATAGCCGTTCGTGATGAGGGTGGCGATCATGTCCCGGCGACGGATGTGAGCGACCACCTCCTCGAGTTGGGGGTGGAGGAGGGGCTCGCCACCGCTAAGGGTGACAATGCTCGTGCCGAGGCGAGCGATGCGATCGACGCGCCGCTCGAGATCGGCCAGCGGTACCGGGTCGGAGACCAGGTCGTACTCGTTGCAGTAGGCGCAGTCGAGGTTGCAGCGCCGCGTGACGACCAGCGTCACGAGCATGGGGTGGTCCGTGGCGATCGCCCCCCGGCCCAACATGCGGGCGATCCGCAGACCACGGTTCGCCTTCGTTCGCATGCGTTCGAGGACGCTGCGGGCCGGGGCAGGAACCGGGGGGCGCGGCGAGGGACCGCGTCCGTTGGTGGAGGGTGTGTCGCCGGGGGCCTCGGCCTGCGCCACTACAGGCCCCGCCGGCGAACGGTCGCCCGGCCCACGCTGCTCTCACCAGTGCGTTCGCGGCCGGAGCCGGGCGCCGGCCACCAGCGAGGCGGATCCTTGCGCCAGTCGACGAAGCGATGGGCGAGCCAGAGCCCGAAGAGCGCGACCAGCGCACCGACGACGGCATCGATGATGTAGTGGTTCGCCGTGAGCACGACGGAGATCGCCATGAGCGTCGGCATCACCCAGCCAAACACCTTCAAGGGCAGGTAGGACGCCGCGGACTTCACGAGGGCGATGCCGATCAGGATATTCCAGCCTACATGGAGGCTCGGCATGGCCGCGTACTGGTTCACGAACGTGGGCGGCTGAAAGTACTGGAACGAGCGCGATTGCTCGCTCACCGTATCGATGATCTGGAGGTCGGCGAGCCTGGGTGGAGCGAGCGGATACGTCGCGAACACGACCAAGCCGATCGCGCCGGAGATGAGGAACGCGTTGCGATAGAGCCGGTAGGCGTCGGGATCGCGCAGGAGCAACCAGGCCGCGACGGCGCCGATCACCGGCCAATGGCCGTAGATGTAGACCCAGTTCATGAAGGTCACGATCCAGCCGCTGTCGATCACCAGCTCCTGGAGCTGGAGCTCCCAGTCCATCCCGAACGCCTTTTCGAAGGCAGCAACCTCCTTGGCGTTTTCGTGCGCGACGGCGACGTTGCCCGCGGTGATGCCACGCACCCCGAAATAGGCGAGCGCGCCGAGGAGGCCGAATGCGACCTCGCGGCCAAGGTCGAGCGGGTGGGGGGCAGAGCGATGCATGCCCATTGCGTACCAGCGCGGTACGCGGCGCCCGCCAATCTCGGGCACGCCACATCCCGCGGGCTGGTAAAGCTATCACATGGGCCGATCGGTCTCGACCCCTTGCCGACGGGCCCGGACCGCCGGTCCACCCGGGGTTCACCCCCCAAGCTAAGCATCTCTGCCAATGGACCCCCCCCGCCCCGAAGGAACGATCGATGGGCCGCACCTGGCGCTGGGCCGCGCTCACCGCCAGCGGCCTCATCGCGGCGGGCCTGCTCGTGGGCTGCTCGCAGAGCGATGGCGGTTCGGCTCCGGAAGGCACGGCCGATCTGCCACCGATCCCCGCTGGTCTGCCGCGCACGCTCGAGCTGGGAATCGCCAGCCCCGATGGCCACGCCGCGCGCACCAACGAGATCGCGCCCTTCGGCTTCCGCTACCAGTACCTCGCAGGGGGCGTTGGCGACACCGGCTGGCAGAGCTGGAACGAGGATGGCCGCTACGTCGCACGCTACATCGAGGAGAGCGCGGACGTGGGCGCTCGACCCGTCTTCAGCTATTACATGCTCCTCCAATCGACGCTTGACACCGAGGGCTGGGGCGAGCGTGACCGCCTGCAGTCCGGGCTCCAGGACGCCGCCTTGCTGCACGCCTACTACGAAGACCTCGCCGCGTTCTTTCAGCAGGCGGGCGAATACCCTGACATGACCATCGTCCTGCACGTCGAACCCGACCTCTGGGGCTATGCGCAGCAGCTCTCGCCGGGGGACGACGGCGGCGCGCTTCCCACGGCCGTCGCGGCAACCGGCCTCCCCGGCCTCGCGGACCTGCCCGACACCTTTGCGGGCTTCGCCCAGGCAATCGTGCGGCTTCGCGACGAGACGGCCCCGAACGTGCTTCTCGGGTATCACCTCAGCAGCTGGGCTACCGACCAGGACATCGTCTACAGCGACCCTCCGCTCGCGAAAGTGATCCGCGTGGCGGCGCGCTCCGCCGGCTTCTACGATTCGCTCAAGGCGCGGTTCGATCTCACCTTCGCCGAATACGCCGATCGCGATGCCGCCTTCAAGGATGGCTACGTCGGCGGCCCATCGTGGTGGAACGCCGACGACTTCGAGCGGCAGGTGACGCTGCTCACCCGGTTCGTCGCTCTCACCGGCCTACGGGCCGTACTCTGGCAGATCCCCCTCGGAAACACCGTCTACCGCACCCTCGACAACAGCGACGGGCACTATCAGGACAACCGCGTCGAGTGGCTGCTCGGGGAGGAGTCCCGGAAACATCTCTCGGCGTACGCGGACGCCGGGGTCATCGCGCTTCTCTTCGGACGCGGAGCGCTTCTGCAGACATCCCCGGCCGACTATGCGGGCGACGGCGTGACGAACCCCGAGCCGATCAACGGGAACACGGCGATTGCCACGAGTACGGACGACGACGGCGGCTACTTCCGCGTGATGGCCGCCGAGTACTATGCGGCGGGACCGTTGGCGCTTAACGGCTAGTTGCGGCTCGCCGTTCGCGAAAGCGGGCCGCGGGAGAACTATGCCCACTGGAACCCAGCCCCTGCTCCTCCGCGGAGCAGCCTTCTTCGAGAGCGATGCGCGCAGCTTCGTTCAGGGCGATCTGCTCTGCGCCGACGGGCGTATCGCCGCTCTCGGGGAGGCCGAGGCACCACCGGGCGGCCGGACGCTCGATTGTGAGGGCCGGTACCTCATCCCCGGGCTCATCGACTGTCACGTGCACATCACGTCCGCGGGCGATCCCGCCGAGCTCTCGCCGGGCCAGCGCCCGCCCCTTCCGCGGCGCGCCTGGCGCGCGGCGGAGAACGCGCGCACGACGCTCACGCGCGGCATCACGACCGTTCGGGACCTTGGCGCCGCGGACCGGCTCAATATCGACCTTGCCGCAGCGATCGCCGCGGGCGAGCTCCCGGGGCCGAGGATCCTCGCGGCGGGCTTGGGCGTGACGATGTCGGGCGGGCACGGCCACGGCTTCATCGCGCGCGAGGCAGACGGCCCAGACGCCGTGCGCAAGACCGTACGCGAAGAGCTGCGCGCGGGGGCGACCGCAATCAAGCTCTTCGCGAGTGGCGGTGTGCTCACCCCCGGCGTGGACCCCCGCTCGCCCGCCTTCACGCGAACCGAGCTGCAGGCAGGGGTCGAGGAGGCAACGAAGGCCTTTCGCACCGTCGCGGCGCACGCACAGTCGACCGAAGGAATCAAGAACGCCCTTGCGGCCGGCGTGACTTCCATCGAGCACGGCGTCTGGCTCGACGAGGAGACGATCGCGATGATGCTCGAGGCGGGCACCTACCTTGTGCCAACGCTGACCGCGCCTTACCACATCGCGCAGGGTGGCGATGCCGGGATCCCTCGGTACGCCGTCGAGAAGGGTCAAGCGGTTTTGGAAGACCACATCGCGAGCTACGAAGCGGCGGTGCGTGCGGGAGTCCGCCTGGCGATGGGCACCGACCAGGGCACGCCCCTGAACCGGCCCGGTGAGAACGCCCAGGAAATCGTGCGTATGGCCGCGCACGGGCTCTCATCGGCGGCCGCTCTTCTGGCTGCGACAGCCTGGGCGGCCGAGCTCCTCGGCCTCGGGGACGAGGTCGGGAGGCTGCGCCTGGGCCAAGCGGCCGATATCGTGATTCTGGCTGAGGATCCCCTCGCCGATATCAGCTGCCTGCAACGGCCCGAGTCGACCGTGGGCGTTATCCGGGGCGGCAATGTAGTGGGGGCGCCGGGCACGGCGAACACGGGAGGGACCGCATGAGCAAGCTGGGCGAAGCGCTCCAACGCAAGCGGCGGGGCGAAGCGGGCAGAGCGATGGGATTCGGAGCCGCCGCGCGCAGCAAAGAGCGGGCGCTGCTCCTGGGCGTGCTGGCGACCTCCGCCAGCGAGGCCGCCGACGCCCTCGCAGCGGGCGTCGACTTCGTCACCGTCGCGGCCGCAGATGCCTCCGCCGCCGCGGAGGCGGCGAAGGCGCTGAACGGCCTCATCGGCACCGAGGTCTCGTCCTTCGCCGCGGGCGAGGTCGAAACGCTAAAGGAGGCAGGCATCGATTTCGTCATCGCCGAGCCCGAGGCCACGGCCGCGGGAGTAGCCGACGACGAAGACCTCGGGCTCGTGCTCGCCGCCACGGAAGGGGCGGACGAGACCGATCTGCGGGCGCTCGCACCGCTGGAGCTCGACGCCGTGCTCGTCCGCGAAACCGCTGAGGGCCTGACGCTCGCGCGCCGCATCTCGCTCACGCGGGTGGCCACGCTCTGCGGAGCGCCGCTCCTGGTTGCGGTGACACCAGCGGCGACGACCGCCGATTTAGGGGCGCTGCGTGAGACCGGCGCTGGCGGGGTGGTGGTGCCGGGGGGTACGACGAGTACCGCGCTCGCAAGCTTGATCGAAGCCCTCGAGGCGGTCCCACCGAAGAGCCGGCGCAACAGCCGGCGGGGCGATTTCGCAATCGTGCCCAGCGGCGCCCGGGGCGACGACGATGACGAGGAGCGCGAGGACGACGAGTAGCGACGCCGGCCCCATCCCGCCGCAGGAGCTCAGGCGTCTGCGGCGCGCGCTGCGACACTGGTACCGCGAACACGGGCGCCATGAGCTGCCCTGGCGGCGTACGCGCGACCCTTACGCGGTGCTGGTCTCCGAGGTGATGCTGCAGCAGACCCAGGTCGACCGCGTTCTGCCTCGCTACGAAGCCTGGCTGAAGCGTTGGCCGGACGCCGAGAGCCTCGTACAGGCGCCTGCGGCCGCCGTCATTCGCGAGTGGTCGGGTTTGGGGTACAACCGCCGCGCCATGAATCTCCAACGCGCAGCACGCGAGGCCTGCGCGCGCTTCGGCAGCATCCCCACGCACGAACCGAGGCTGCGTACGCTCCCGGGGGTGGGGCCCTACACGGCCGCGGCGGTCGCCTGCTTTGCGGGCGGCCGGCGCACGCCCACCTTGGATACCAACGTCAGTCGCGTGGTCACGCGGGCCCTCCTCGGAGACGAGCGCGCGACCTCGCCGCCGAGCGACGCGCTGCGGCAGGCAGCGATGGCTTGGCTTCCCACCCGCGGCGCACGCGACCATCAGCTCGCGCTGATGGATCTGGGGGCGCCGCGCTGCAAGGCGCGGAGCCCCGACTGCGAGCACTGCCCCCTTGCAGGGAGCTGCCGCTGGCTCGCGGCCGGCAAGCCGAGCGGGGTCACCGCCGGCGACGGCTCCGCTCAAGCCGCTCCCGCGTTCGAGACGACCGCTCGCTTCGCACGCGGCCGGATCGTGGCGATGCTGGCCGAGGGCGAGGCGCTCCACAGCGACGAGATCGCGCGGCTCCTACCACCCGAGCATCGCGCCGGCTGCAGCGCGTACCTCGCGGCTCTTGCACGCGACGGCCTCGTCTCCGCGCAGGGAGGCCGCTGGGCGCTGGCGGAGGACGATCAGGGAACGAGCAGCATCGCATCGCCGAAGCTGTAGAACCGATAGCGCTCTCGGATCGCTTGCGCGTAGGCGGCCCGCACCACCTCGTAACCAGCGAACGCGGACACGAGCATGAGTAACGTCGAACGCGGGAGATGGAAGTTCGTGAGCAGCGCGTCCACGACCCCGAACTCGTAGCCTGGGCGGATGAAGAGGTCGGTTGCGCCCTCGGCCTGGTCGCCGCTCGAGCCGCCGAAGGCGTGTTCGAGTGCGCGCACGACGGTCGTCCCCACCGCCACCACGCGGCGGCCATCGGCGCGCGCGGCGTCGATCGCCTGGGCGGTAGCGGCGGGGAGACGGTAGCGCTCCGGGTCGAGCTCGTGCTCCGCGGGGTCTTCACTGCGGACCGGACGGAAGGTGGCCGGCCCCACTTCGAGCGTGAGGAAGGCTTGCTCGATCCCAGCCTCACTGAGCCGCTTGAAGAGCTCTGCCGTGAAGTGCAGGCCGGCGGTGGGCGCGGCCGCGCTACGCGCGTCCCGCGCGAACACGGTCTGGTAGCGGTCCGGGTCCCCCCGGAAGTCGCGGATATAGGGAGGCAGGGGCAGCGTCCCGACCGTCGACGGATCGATCGGCCGGTCGAACCGAACGACGACCGCCTCTCCCTGGCGGCGCACCACCGACGCGCCAAGCTCGCCGTCGTTCGCAAGAAAGCGGAGGCCGCGCCCGGCCGCGGCCGCGCGTGCGGGCCGCATCAGCGCCGACCAGGTGCAATCGTCCTGCTCACGCAGCAACAGCAGCTCGACGCGCCCGCCCGTATCGACGCGCTCGCCGATCAGGCGCGCGGCCATGACGCGCGTGTCGTTCAGCACCAAGAGGTCACCTTGACGGAGGAGACCAGGGAGATCGCGCACGCCATGATGGCTTAGCACCCCCGTCTCGCCGGCGACCAGCATGAGGCGGGCCGCATCGCGTGGCTCCGCAGGCACCTGCGCAACCAGCTCGGCCGGGAGGTCGTAGTCGAAGTCCGAGGTGCGCACGCGGGGAGCATTGCCCCTTCTCGGGTCCGGGTCTAGCGTTAAGGTTTCGGAGAGGTAGGCGATGTGGCTGGCTTGAACGGGGGGACGCGCGGGGCAGGGGTGGACGCGGACGAGGAAGGCGCCGGCGACGCCCAACATCGCCAAGAGATCAGGCACGCGGGCGTCCGCGAGGTGCGCGCGGGGCAAGCCTCCATCGAGCAAGCGGCGGTGCTCCGCCTGGAGGCCACGACGGCGCGGGCGGATCGGGTCGCGATCGGGGTGCTGCGGGCACAGCGCGCCACCGTCCGAGAGAGCAACGTCGGCAGCGTGATCGCCGGCTCCGCCGCCTGCGACCGGGCCCGGGTCGGCATCCTCGCCGCGCCGGTCGTCCGCGGCGACGTCCACACCTGGCTCGATCTGCGCACGGCGTTCGCCGCCGGCCTTGGCCTCGCCGTCGGCAGCTTCGTCCTCAGCTTGACGCGGGGGCTGGCGCAGCGGGCGCGCTCGTAGCGCCGAGCGCATCGGTGCGGAGTTGGCCGCAAGCGGCCGCAATCTCCGCGCCCTTCTCGATCCGAACCGTCGCGTTGACCCCCCCTTCCGTGAGGATGCGCCGGAACTCGCGCACCTGGCGGCGCGAGGGCGCGGTGAAGGCGCCGGCGGTGGGGTTGAGGGGGATGAGATTCACGTGCATGCCGGTGCCACCCAGGAGAGACGCGAGAGCCTGGGCCTGTACTCGCGTGTCGTTGACGCCGCCGATGAGGGCGTACTCGATCGAGACGCGCCGGCCGGTCGCGCTGAAGTAGCGGCGGGCGGCGTCGAGCAATTCGCCGACCGAGCTCGCTGACGCCGTCGGGACGAGGCGCTGGCGCAGCGCATCGTCCGCCGCGTGCAAGGAGATTGCGAGGCCGACCTGGAGCTCCTCGGAAGCGAGCCGGTCGATCGCGCGGGGAATGCCAACTGTCGAGATCGTGATGGCGCGCTGGGCCAGGCCGAAGGCGCGTGGATCGCTGAGCTGGCGAACGGCAAGCAGGGTCTCGGCGTAGTTGGCCAAAGGCTCGCCCATCCCCATGAAGACGACGTTCGTTACGTGCTCGCCCCGCGGTCGCAGAAGACGCTGAAAGTGCAACACCTGGGCGACGACATCCTCGGCCGCGAGGTTCCGCTCGAAGCCCATCTGGCCGGTCGCGCAGAAGACGCAGCCCATCGCGCAGCCCGCCTGCGTGGAGACGCAGACGGTCGAGCGGGGGTGGCGACCCGTCTGGGCGTACTGCATGAGCACCGCCTCGACGGCGGTGCCGTCCCCGAGTCGGAGGAGCGCCTTCGTGGTCTCGCGATCGTCGCTCACGAGTTCGCTGAGGACCTCCGGGGCCGCGAGCTCCAAGCCCACGCCCCGCAGCCGAGCACGAAGCCCGGCGGGCAGCTGCGCAAGGTCATCCAGCGAAGCCGCACGACCCTCGTAGACGGCGCGCGCGATCTGCTCGCCGCGATAGCGAGGCACACCGAGCCCGGCGAGAGCCTCGTCGAGCTCAGCGGGTCTGAGACGCAGCAGGCTGGTCACGCGAGGACCACCTTCGTCGCGAGGCGGCCATGCTCACCGTTCACGAACGCTTCGCCGGTGACCCGCTTGGAGCCGCTCCGCTGGACCTCCTCGAGCACCAGCAGGCCCTCACGAAAGGCGACGGCCGGTCGCCCGTCGGTGAGCGAGATCTCACCCGCCCCCAGCTCGTTTGCGGCCGCTTGGGCGTGCGCACGCCAGATCGCCAGCCGCTCATTCGCGTAGGTGACGTAAGCGCCGGGCCAGGGATCGTAGGCACGTACGGCACGCCCCGCTTCGGCGGCGGTCATCGCCGCCTTGAGGTGGCCGTCCGCCTTGGTAAGCAGCGAGCAGGTGGTTACGCGTGCCTCATCCTGTGGAGTCGCGACGGTTTCGCCGGCAAGCCAGCCGGGAAGCGCCTCGACAAGCAGGGCCGCGCCCGCCTCCGCGAGACGGGCCTCGAGGGTCCGCGTGGTGTCCGTGGGCAGGACCCGCGACGGCCGGGCCGTGATCACGGGCCCGGCATCCATCTTGGGCACGAGCTCCATGACCGAGACGCCCGTCTCCTCATCGCCGCTGAGAATCGCGGCGGCGACCGGGGAGGGGCCGCGCCAGCGGGGGAGGAGCGACGGATGGACATTGACGGTGCCCCGCGCCGGAAGATCGAGAACCGTGCGCGGGAGGATGCGGCCGTAGGCAGCGACGACGATCAGATCGGGCTTCGCGGCCGCCAGCGCGGCCACGGCTTCGGGAGCCCTGAGGGACTCCGGTTGGTAGACGGCGATGCCGCGGCGCTCCGCTTCCATCTTGGCGGCCGGGGCGCGAACCCGGCTCCCGCGGCCGGCTCGCCGGTCGGGCTGGGCCACGACCAAGCGCAGGTCGTATCCCGCCTCGGCGAGCGCCCGCAGCGAGGGCACGGCGAACGCAGGTGAGCCCATGAAGATCGTGGGCACGGCCGCTGGATTCATCGCGGCCGAAGCAGCACAGCGTCCCCACGGACGGCGCCAAGACGCTCGACGGCACTCCCCTCCCGCACGGCGATCGCGAGGAAGCCGCTCGAGTCGACGTGCGAGGCGAGCGACCCAATGGGCGCATCGCTGAAGCTACGGACCGCGAGCTCGACGACCTGCCCCCCCAGCTCGAGCGTGTAAGAGCCCTGACTTTGCTCCAGGGACGCGCCGGGGAGCTGCTCGGCGCGAATGGTGGTCACCAGATTCCCGTAGCGATCGACGTGGATCACCGCTCCGAGAAGGCAGCCATCATCGGCGGGGCGACCTTCGAAAGGCGGCAGGAGCGTTAGTTCCTGGAGTGGCCTGCCCAACGATTCGTGGCTGCCGCTGCGAGCGATGGCGGCGGCCGCCGGAGCGAAGATGTCGCGGCCGTGGAAGGTGTCGCTCACAACTGCGTGACGCGCCTCTTTACTCTCGATGACGCGCACGTCGATCCCATCCGGCCGGGCCGCGACACACGTTTCCGAGGGCCGGGCGCAACGCGGTGCGAGGGCCGAGAGCAGGCCGTTGTCGGGCCCCACGAAGTAACGAGCGCCAGCGCTTGTAGCTGGCAGCCGGATAGCGATCGGCAGACGCTCGCCGCCGACGCCCGGATCGACAACAGCCACGAAGATTGCTCCGGGCGGAACGAAGGGGAGAACGGTCTCCAGCAGCCAGGCACCTTCATCGATGGCAAACGGCGAAACCTCGTGGGAGATATCGATCACGGTCGAATCGGGCGTGCGATGGGCGAGTACCGCCTTCACCTGGCCGACGTAGCTATCGCGCCAGCCAAAGTCCGTGAGCAGGAAAATGGGCGGCGCGGCCGTCATCCGATACGCCACTCGTGCACGTTCAGGAAACGGTCGGCGGGCGTGAAGAGCACGCCTAGGGCCGTCGCCTCGAGCGAATCGCTGCGAACGTACAAGTAGCGTGGATAGACGAGGATCACGCTGGGAACGTCCATCTGCCAGATCTCCTGGAACTGCTCGTAGGCGTCCTTGCGAATCGCGAGATCGAGCTCCGTGCGGCCGCGCGCGATGAGCGTATCGGAGACGACATCGGCGTAGTTTGCGATGTTGCCGCCAGCGAGACCGGTCTGGGAGCTGTGCCAGCCGAAGTAGGGGTCCGGGTCGGGGCCCTGGTCCCATCCGGCGACGGCGGCGTCGTAGGTCCGCTCCTGGAGGAAGTCCCGCCGCAGCACTGCGAAGCTCGTGCTCGCGACGGTCGCACGGATGCCAAGTGGCTCCAACTGGCGCGCGATCTCCCCTGCCAGCGCCACCCGCGTCGGATCGTTGTCCGTGCGGATGGTGAGCCGGAACTCCGAGCCCTCGCGGATGAGCACACCCGAGGTCGGGCTGCGATGCCAGCCCGCCTCCGTGAGCAACGCCAGTGCCGTCTCGGTGTCAGTCTCGAGGCGATCGTATCTGGGCGTATATGCCCAGGTCCCGGGCGTGACCGCTGACGACGAGGGCGTTGCCATGTTGGAGAGCACGGCCTCCGCCAGCCGTTCGCGATCGAGAGCAAGCGAGATCGCCGTTCGCACGCGCGCGTCCTGGAAGAAGGCCGCCTGATCGTTGTTCAGGTAGAGCACAAAATACGCGGCTCGCTGAAGGTGATCGCGCGTGAGGTCGTCCAGCTGGTCCAGCGAATCGAGCTGCGCCTGACTGAGCGATTCGCGGAAGAGGAGGCCGTCGATCCTTCCCGCCTCGAGCTCGCGCTGGGCGGTCGGGAGATCGGGGAAGAAGCGGATGGCGATGATATCGATCTCGGGGCGGCCGAAGTGATAGCGCTCGTAGGCCCGGAGCGTCGCCTCGTTCGAGGTGACCGACGCCATCCGGTAGGGCCCGGCTCCGACCGGCGCCGCGTTGAAGGGCGAGTCGAAGAGCCGCGCTGCGTCGAGGTTATGAAGCAGGTGCTCGGGGAGAATCCCGATCGTGGCGAAACGGGCGAGGAAGGGCGCGCTCGCCTCCTCGAGGCGGAAGACCACGGTACTTAGGTCGGGCGTCAGTACCTCCACCGTCGACCAGGCCTCGGGAAGCTCCGGCGGGCCCCTGAAGTCCGGCGCACGGATCTGTTCGATCGTGAAGGCGACGTCGAGCGAGCGCACCGGCGCGCCGTCGTGCCACTGGAGGTCGGGGTGGAGGTGGAACGTGTAGGTCCGTCCGTCCTCGCTCACGTCCGGGAGGGCCGCGAGGTCGGGCAGGAGCAGGCCGTCGCGGCCAATGCGGATCAGACCCGCAAAAACGAGCCGCGCCAGGTCCTCGTCAACGGCGTTTGCGGAGGCGAAGAGGGGGTTGATCCGCTGCCAGGTCCCCGCCACGCCCTCGATGTAAGTGCTCTCGACGATGAGCGGCGGGGGCGGAAGCTCCTCGTCGTTCAGCGTGAGGGCGAGGGCGGCAAGCGCCGCCAGAGCGCCGCCCAGAAGGACGGCGGCGAGGAGCAGGGCGCGCCGAGAAGTCGCGACCGCGCGAATCATGTGGAACCTAGCGTTGCGACTGAACGCTCAGGAAAGAGACGAAGAGGAACACGATGACGAGGATGATCGTGGACTGGAAGAGCGTGCGCTCGAGGCCCCGCTTCGTGCGGTAGACCGAGCCGCCGGAGAGGCCGCCCAGGGCGGCTCCGAAACCTGAGCCTTTCACCTGCAGCAAAACAGCAGCGATCAGCAGGGAGGATATGACGATCTGAATCAGATTCAGCATTAGCGCGTGACGAGAACGGCTTCCTCGGTGCGAGCTTGCTCGGGCAGAGGCGCAGCGCCCTCCCGGCCATGGTACACATGAAGGATGGCAGCAGCGAGCTTCCCCGAATCGTGGCGGTAGCGGTTCTGATCAGCCACGACATCGGCCTGCACCACTCGCACGCCTGCGAAGACCCGCGAGTCGGGCTGGCGCAGGACGACCGGCGCCGAATGCCACTCGTCGGGGAGACTGGGAGCGACGTTATTGTTCGCGACCACGATATCGATGAGGCCGGGAGCGGTGTGGCGCTCCACGGCTTCGAGGTGGTCGGCGACGCCGAACTCATCCGTCTCGCCGTGCTGGGTAGCCACGTTGCAGACGAAGACGCTGGGCGCCTGTGTCGCCAGGAGCGCCTTCTGCAGGTCTTCGACCAGAAGGTTTGGGAGCACGCTCGTATAGAGACTGCCGGGGCCGACCACAACCAGATCGGCCTCCATGATCGCGCGCACCGCATCGGGATGGGCCTGGGCGTGCGAGGGGTTGAGGTAGAGCTCGCGGATCCGGGCGCCCCGTTCCGTGATGTTGTGCTCGCCATGGACGAGTTCGTCGTCATGCGTGCGTGCGGAGAGGGTCACGTCTTCCAGGGTCGAGGGGAGGATCGCGCCACGCACGTTGAGGACGCGGCTGGTCTCGCGGATGGCGGTCTCGAAGTTCCCCGTGACGTTCGCCATCGCGACGATGAAGAGGTTGCCGAAGGAGTGGCCTTCGAGCCCTTCGCCTTCTTCGAAACGGTACTGGAACAAGCGCGACATTAGTGGCTCGGCTTCGGCGAGGGCGGCCACACACTGGCGGATATCGCCCGGTGCGATGACTCCAAACTCTTGGCGCAGGCGGCCTGAGGACCCACCGTCGTCGGCCACCGTCACGATCGCAGTGAGATTACTGGTGTAGTCCTTGAGACCCCGCAGGAGGACCGACAGTCCGGTGCCGCCGCCGATGGCGACGATCCGAGGACCGCGGCCCAGGACGCGCTTCGTATAGAGCGATTGGGCCACGCTGCGGTTGCTTCCGTCGGGGCGGACGAAAGCGTAAAGGAGCGAGGCGTTCAGCTTCCACACCGCCAGGCCCACGCTGCCAAAGGCGAGCCACATGAAGAGGACGCCACGACCCCAGCGCGGAATGAACTGCAGCGTCAGGTAGTGGAACACGCCGGGAAAGGTGTAGGAGAAGTAGGCCTCCCGCAGCAGGTAGCCAACGCCCAGGCTGAGCAGCGTCATGCCCACCACGAGGAGCAGCAACCAGCGCTTGATGTGCATACCCGGGTAGAGCCAGGTGAGGAGGCTGTGATTGCGGATTCCGGCGGGCATCATCTGGCGCGAGTGTACCACCGTGTCGAGATACGGTTAGGGCGCCTAAGCATTTCCAGCCGACCCTTGGCGAGCCCAAGCCGGCCACGCGTATCTCGCGCCTCGCGGGGGCCGGCGAGATCGTTCATTCGGCGGCGAGTTCGCGTTCGAGGAGTTCCTGCACGATCTGGGGGTTGGCGCGGCCTTTCGTCTCTTTCATCACGCCTCCGAGAAGGCGTTTGATCGCGGTGGTCTTACCGCCGCGGTAGTCGGCAACCACCGGCTCGTGCGCGCGGATGACCGCGCGCACGATGTCGCGGAGCTCGTCGCTCTCGCCGACCTGGGCGAGACCGCCCTCCTCGACGAGGGCGGCGGCGCCCTGGCCGCTCGTGACCATGTCGTCGAACACCTGCTTTGCCACCTGGCCCGTGATCGTGGCGTTCTCCGCCATCGTTATCAGCTCCGCAAGCGCCTCGGGACTCAACGGGAAACGCTCCACGTCGGCGCTGTTTGCGTTCGCCCAGCGGCCGACCTCGCCGAGAACCCAGTTGGCCGCGAGCTTCGCCGCACGCGTGTCGTCGAAGGGGAGCGCGGCTGCGACGGCGTCAGCGAAGTCGGAGCGGTCGCGCGCCTCCGCGAGGGTCGACGCCTCGAACTCTGAGAGGCCGAGGTCGAGGTAGCGTTGGCGGCGCGTTGCCGGAAGCTCGGGCAGTTCGTTGCGGGCCTCCTCCACGAACCCCCGGCTGAGGGCGAGCGGCGGCAGATCGGGCTCGGGGAAGTAGCGGTAATCGTTCGCCTCCTCCTTGGAACGCTGGCCGACGGTCTCGGCCCGATCCTGGTCCCAGCCGCGGGTCTCCTGGTGGATCGTGCCGCCCGCCTCGAGGATCGCAGCCTGCCGCACCTGCTCGAAGCGCAACGCCTCATAGACGGCGCGGAAGCTGTTCATGTTCTTCACTTCGACCTTGGTGCCCAAGGCTTCCGCGCCGGGGCGGCGCAGGCTGACGTTGGCGTCGCAGCGGAAGTTGCCTTCCTCCATGTTTGCGTGGCTGGCGCCGATCGTGCGCAGGATGCTGCGCAGGGCAACGAGGTAGGCGCGGGCCTCCTCGGGCGAGCGCATATCCGGCTCGCTGACGGTCTCCATCAGGGGCGTGCCCGAGCGGTTGATATCGATGAGCGTATAGCCCTCGCCGGTTGCGGAGTCCGTGCGATGCAAGAGGCGGGCCGTGTCCTCCTCCATGTGCACGCGCGTGATGCCCACGCGTTTGCGCTCGCCCTCGACCTCGATGTCGAGCCAGCCGTCGTAACAAATGGGCAGATCGAACTGGCTGACCTGGTAGCCCTTCATCAGGTCCGGGTAGGGATAGTTCTTCCGATCGAACTTGGAAAACTCGGCGATCGTGCAGTTGAGGGCGAGCCCCGTCTTCACGATCAGCCGGATCGCCTCTTCGTTGATGACCGGGAGCGCTCCCGGCAGCCCCAGGCAGACGGGACAGACGTGGGTATTCGGGGCGGCGCCAGCGTAGTCGGCACTACAGCCGCAGAACATCTTGCTCTGCGTGATCGGCTGGACGTGAACTTCGAGGCCGATCACCGTCTCGAAGTCGGTCGTGACAGCGGTCAACCATCACCTCCAGGGTCCCAAGGCGCCTCTGGAGTATAGGAACGAGGACCTCCACGAACAACGGAGATCTGCCGGAGAGGGGCCCGTTTCGATAAAGCTGGCTTCGCGCTCAGCGGAGGAGGGTGACGATCCGGTCGGAGAGGCGTCGCCGGCTATGGCAGGAGCTCCTCAACCGCCCAGATCTCGTCGCAGGGGACGCGGACTAACTCAGCGTGCTGGCGGATGTCGACCTCTGAGGGCGAGCGATAGAGGCACATCGTCCGCGGGCGCACACGGGGGTCCTCGCTGTTCGGGTGTTGTTCGTTGACCACGTAGGACCGCACCCAGCTCAGACCCGGAAAAGTGCTGATGCACGTCGACGAGCGGTATTTCGCCGCCTTGAGTTCCGTCTCCGTCATCCACTCGGTGAATTGCCGGAGGATGAGGAAGAGGCGTGAGTCCGGCCCCGGTTCGTTGTCGAGACCTTCGAGGAAGCGTCCCGGTAATGACTCCTGGACCTCCTCGGGATCGCTATACATGAGGTCCGTGCTACCAACGACGTCAGCCACCTGCGCGGCCGAGGAGGCCTCGTAGATCGAGAGTAGTTGCAGCTGATCGCTGGCCAGCAAGGAGCGCTCCCAGCGTGCGCCATTTGAGCTGGCGGCGAGCGCTGTGCCGTCAAGACGAGCCGCTTCGCAGGCCAGCTGGTCCAGTCTCGCCCGTGCCGCGAACAGCGCCATCGCGCACTCGCCCCCTTATGGCCTGAGTGCCGAGATCCTAGCCGAAATCGCTCGGCTGGATCGGCTCTAATACCGCCTGGAGGTCGCGCTCGCGGATACGGATCGACTTCTGCCCCGCCAACCGAACGGCCGGAAGCCGCCCGGACCGGATCCACGACCGAACCGTCTGTACGTGCACGCCGAAGTACTCCGCTGCCTCCTCGGTGCTGTACAGCTTGTCCGCCCCGTCGTCCTGGTCCGAGGCGGCGGTGCCCAATCCACGGGCGTGAGCCTCGACTTCTTCCGCTCTCACGCCAAGCTCTCCGAAGACTCGCACCGGGAGTCCCTCCGGTGTACGCATGAAAGCGAGCAGGTAGTGGAGCTCGTCCGGCTGTTCGCGTCCGCTGCGACGCACCTCCTCGATCAGTCGCTCGGAGAAGCGGATCCAGTCGTCCTCGAGCGGCTGTCGCTCGAGGAACGACTTGTGCGTTCTCGTCCGCTCGTAGATGTCCTCCACCACGCGAACGTCGATCGTGACGGGACCAAACGAGAAGAAGCCAAAACGCGCCAGCGCAGTCAGGTAGCTGAGGAACTCCGAGTCCACGGTGCCAGGCTGGAGCCCGTGGCGCTCGCTGACCTCTCGGCGGCACTCCTGCATCGCCCGGATGAACGGGCGAATACGCAGGGGGTTCGGCATCGCCTCCGGATCGTCGGCCGCGCCCAGGCTCGCCATGATGGGATCGGTCATTCCGCGATTATCGTGCGATCACGAAGACAACGCAAGAGTCATCAGCACATCGCATAACGCCTTGACGCGATCACCATTTCACCTCTATAGTGCGGAATCCGTTGTTTTGGAGAGCAATCATGAGCACCGCCGCACCCCCGAGATTCGCCTTCGACCAAGCGATGCTCGATCGCTTCCGTGAGCGCGCACCGGCGTACGACCGGGAGAACCGCTTCTTCACGGAGGACTTCGAGGAGCTCCGAGCTACGGAATATCTAACGCTCGCGGTTCCTCTGGAGTTGGGCGGGCACGGCCTCAACCTCGCCCAGGTGGGCCGCCTGCAGCGCGAGCTTGCCACCTACGCGCCGGCCGACGCCGTCGCCTTGAACATGCACCTCTACTGGACGGGCCTCGCTGCTGACCTCCACGCCACCGGCGATCGCTCCCTCCAGTGGCTCTTGGAGGAGGCGGCTCGAGGTGCCGTCTTCGCGTCTGGCCACGCCGAGCGAGGCAACGATCTTGGCGGGATCTACTCAAGCTCGAGCGCCACCCCCATGGACGGCGGTTACCGCGTGAGGGGGCACAAGTCCTTCGGCACGATGACGCCCGTCTGGGACTGGCTCGGTCTTCACGCCGTCGACCGTAGCGGCGATGCACCCAGAATCGTTCACGGCTTCGCCGGCCGCGACTCCGCCGGCATCCGCATCGAGGAGTCGTGGGACGCGCTGGGGATGCGCGCTACGCGTAGCGACGACACCGTCCTGGATGACGTGTTCATCCCCAACGACCGCATCGCCACGGTCGTGCCGGCAGGCGCTGCCGGGCTGGGCTTGTTCCTCCTCGGTCTCTTCGCCTGGGGCCTCTCCGGCTTCGCCAACGTCTACTTCGGCATCGCCAAACGTGTTCTCGAACTGGCGATCGCGGGCGCCAAAGGCAAGACCTCGATCGCCATCGAGAGCGGGGCCATGGCTCACCACCCCCAAGTCCAACACGGCATCGCCGAAATGGCGATCCTCTGCAACGCCATGGAGGCTCACATCGAGCAGGTGACGGACGCCTGGTCGGCCGCCGTGCCCGGCGCGGCCGGCTGGTCGCACGAGGTGATGGGCGACTACGGGCTGAAGCTCGTCGGCCTCAAGTACCTCGTGGTCGAGCAGGCCTTCCAGGTAGTTGACCTCGGGGTTGAGTGGCCGGCGGTTTCGGCGTCAGCCGTGGCGGCGAACTCGAACGCCTCTTCCGGGACGCGCGGATGGGTCGGATCCATCCCGCCAACGCGATGATGTCTCACGAGTTCATCGGCAAGGCGACGCTCGGGCTCAACTTCGATGCCAAGCCACGGTGGGGCTAATTCGGCGCGATCGGGCATCGTCCGCGCCGCTGCACGCGGGTGGTTAGGACGCCTAGCGGAGGAGGATGTGGGCATCGCCCGCGGTGACGCGGCCGATGCCCCAGAGGGGCTCGCCATCCGCGGCAAAGGCCGCTTCGAGCGCCTTCGCCTTACGCGCCGAACAGCCCAGAAGGAGGCCGCCGGAGGTCTGCGGGTCGAAGACGAGATCGGCGAGCTCCGGCGCGACACCTGCCGCAACGCTGAGGTGCTCGCCGACCCAGGCACGGTTGCGCCCTTCGCCACTGGTATGGGCGCCCATCGCCATGGACTCGCGCGCGCCCGCGAGGAGCGGCAGCGCCTCGGCCTCGAGCGTCGCCTGCACGCCGAAGGCCTCGAGCATCTCCCAGAGGTGGCCCGCGAGCCCGAAGCCGGTCACATCGGTGGCGGCGCGCAAGCGTGCCCGGGTGGCGAGATGGCTAGCGTGGCGGTTGAGCCGCAGCATCGATTCGATTGCGCTGTCGAGCCACGCGGCCTGGCCACCGTTGTCCACCGACGAGAGGATCGTGCCCGTGCCCAGCGGCTTCGTGAGGTAGAGGCGATCGCCTGGGCGGAGCCCGGCTTTCTCCAGCATCCGGCGGGGGTGCACCAGACCGAGAACACTCAAGCCGAACTTCGGTTCGGCATCCCAGACGGTGTGGCCACCGGCCACGACGCCCCCGCCTTCGGCGACCTTTTCCGCACCGCCGCGGATGATCTCTCGCGTGATCGCAGGCGGCAGATCTTCGGGAAAGGCGGCGATGTTGAGCGCGAGCACCACCTCCGCGCCCATCGCGTAGACATCGGACATCGCGTTTGCGGCTGCGATCGCGCCGTAGGCGTAGGGGTCATCGACGAGCGGCGCGAAGAAGTCGATCGTCGCGACGACTGCGGTACGCGCGTTGATGCGGAAAACGGCCGCATCGTCGGGCGCGCCCAACCCCACCAAGAGGTCGGGGTGCTCTGCGGGATCGAAGGCATCGGCGAGCGGCGACAGAACCTGCGCCAGGGCCTCAGGGCCCGCTTTCGACGCTCAGCCGCCGCAGTCGGTGAGCTCGGTGAGCCGGACTTCGCGAGCCGTCATCTTGGCATCGTAGCCGACGGCCGCGCGCTAGGATCGGAGGGTGGCACTCGATCCTGAGTTGATCATGGCGGCCCTGAGCGAGCTCTACGGAGAGCCACAGCCGCAGCCCCACGGCGATCCGTTGGCCGAGCTCGTGCTGACCGTGCTTTCGCAGAACACGTCAGACCGCAACAGCGGCCGCGCCTTCGTCCAGCTGATGCGCCACTACGAGAACTGGCAGGCGATGGCGGAAGCACCGGTCGAGGAGCTGGTCGAGACGATCCGGGTGGGTGGCCTCGCTCAGCAGAAGGCGCCGCGGATCAAACGGATCCTCGAGACTGTTCGTGAGCGCGCCCCCGACTGGGACCTTTCCTTCCTCCGCGAAGAGCCCCTCGAAGACGCCCGCGCCTGGCTCCGGGGCCTGCCAGGCGTGGGGCCGAAGACCGCCGCTTGCGTGCTGCTGTTCGCGCTGGAGCGCCCGGCACTGCCCGTCGACACGCACGTCGAGCGGGTCGCGAAACGGCTCGCGCTCGTGGCCTCAAACATCAGCGCCGAGCGCGCGCACGAGGAGCTCGAGGCCTATGTCCCCCCCGAGCGGTACTACCCCTTCCATATGTTGATGATCAAGCACGGGCGGCGGACCTGCCACGCGCGCTCACCGCGGTGCGAGGCCTGTCCGCTCGAGCGCGATTGTCCCGGCAGCTTTCTCCGAGCCACCGCGGCGACGGACTAGGGGTTCGCGGCGGTCTCTTCCTCGGCCGTACCTGCTGCCAGTGCAGGAGTCGGCACCTCCTCGAAGCCGTCAACCAGCAGGGCCGGGCCGGGTACGGACTCGAGTGGCTCATCGAACGCGCGGTCATCGAGCGGCTCAGGCGCCTGTTCCTGCGGCTCGAGCCGGTCTGCGGCGAAGCCAAGGAGGGAACCGACGACAGCGACCGTCAAGCCGAGGATTCCGACGATGAGGAAGTTGCGCTGCGGCACATCGAGCATTCCCTCGAAGATCAGACGGAGGTCCTGCTCGAAGGGGTCGTCGGAGCCGAAGCGCCCGAGCAGAAAGCCGCTACCCCAGGCCACGAGGAATCCAGGGGCGGCCGCCAAGAGCGCAGCGAGGCCGAGGGCGCGGAAGCGCGCAAAGCCGCGGTTGAGCGCAAGTGTGGTCGCGCCCATACCCGTCGCGATGGTGAGCGTCAGGATCGCCGCCCAGCGAACGCGGTCGTGGGTTTCATCGGTGAGCAGCCCGACGATCGGCTCGACCACTCCTGCCAGCGAGAGCACGCCCACCGACTGCTGTCCCGTTCGATCGAACGCGCCCAGCCCCTCCGCATACACGACCGCCGCCGAGCGCCTCAGGAGCAGTCCCCTGATGGTGGTCACGTCGCCCGTCAGCACCTCCTCGCGAGTGAGGGGGACGGGCAGGGGGTAATTCGGCATCGTCACGGTCGGCTGGCTCGTGGTCGCGGCCTCCTCACGCAACGGCCCGAGAGACTCGGCCAGGACCTGGTCGACGTCCGTGAGCGAGGCGATGCCGATCTCGAGGATCGAGGCCGCGCGAGTAGGACGCGTGATCTCATAGGCGCTGAGAGACGCGATAAAAAGCAGGAGAGCGATCGCAAAGAGCCCGGCGGCGAGGCCGGCGCCACCGCCTTCCGCACGCTGGTAGGCCCGGCCGAAGACACGTTCGCGAGCGGCATCCCGTTCCGGGGAGATCGGGCCGCCACTCAACATCCGATCACCCGTCAGCCGGCCTGGACGACGATCGTCCCGGCGATCCGATCGTGGAGCGTGCGCCGATGCGAATCGACCGCGGCCCAGAGGATGCCGGCCACCGAAACGACCAAGCTCAGGCCCAGGGCGAGGGCCGCCAGTCCGGGATCGTCGCGGAGGGCGTAGGCGCCCACCGCGCCGAGCCCGATCAGGAGCACGTAGACGAGCATCGCGATCACGCGCGCGAGCGCACCGAAGACGCCGAGGGGGCGACCGTCGGAACGCACGATCATCACGCGCATCACCGCGGCGCCGGCCGTCTGGCCCCACACCGCCATGCCGGCGAAGAAGTACAGCAGGAAGGCTGGCGGGGTCGCACCCACCATCGCCCAGAAGAGGTTGATGGAGGTTCCCGAGGCATTCACGCGCTCGAAGTCGGATGAGATGAGAATGTTGAGGGCGCCCGCAATGATGAGCAGCGCCGCGATGATGAAGAGCACGAGCGCGTCGATTGCCGCAGCCGCGACGCGCGCCTCGAAGGAGGCGTAGAGCAGACGGGGGAGGGGGGGCGCGATCGTTGCTCGCGGGGCTGCTGCGGAGCTTGCTGCCATGCGCGCTGGACCTCGCTGGATAGTGTATCGCCGCAGTTCGCAAGCGGCGCCCGGAGCGGCGGCAGCAGAACCTGCGCTTAACGGCGGCTTCGAAGGAGCGTGCCTAGACTGGAGGAATGAAGGCGCTGCACCTCCAGGGGATCGACGCCGGCCCCGCGGAATTGCGCCCTTGGCGGCCGCGCCCCTACCTCCTCGTGCTCACCTCGGCCGGCGTCCTCGGGATCACCCTCGGGATCCTGCTCACGCTCTTCTGGAACCAGGGGCCCCTCGCTCGCTACGAATACGAGCTTTGGCGGTGGGAGGCGAACAATCTCATCTCCAGCACGTTCACGCGGTTGGGGGTGGGCGCAGAGCTCGACGCCGCCGAGGAGGCAGAGGTCCTAGCGACCTACTTCGGCCTTACGAGCGAGCTCCGCGCCGAGCTCGGTTCTCCGGATCCGGATGCGGCCCTCCTCGAGGTGCTCTCGAACGAGCGCGCGACCTTCGAAAACGACGTCGAACGCATCGTCGAGGGTTACGTGACCGACGCCTTAGAAGAGGCAGGACTGAAGCGCTCCCTGCCCCTCTTCGCGGGCTACGCGTTGGTCTGGCCGCCCGTCGATATCGAGCTAACGAGCCCGCCTCGCCTGCTCGTTCGCTCGCCCCGCGACGCGATCCGCCGCTCGGGGGACACCCTGCTCGAGACCGACCTCAGCCTGGCCGAGATCGAGGCCATCGAGAGCGATGTCGACAACGAGGAAACGGTGTCGATCGTCATCTCCATTGGCGGGCTCGCCGCATATCCCGCGATCGTGCGCGAGGACCGCTCCTACGACTCGATTCTGACGACCTCCGCGCACGAGTGGGTGCACCACTACCTCGCCTTCTACCCGCTCGGCGAGGAGTGGGGCGAGGGCGATGGCACGACGCTGAACGAGACGGCGGCGAACATCGCCGGTCGTGAGCTCGCCCGCATCGCCCGTGCACTCCACCCCGTCGAGTTCGCCGCGGGCGCGGACGGGCGCGGGCCCGCGGGCGAGCGCCCCGCGCTCGACTTCAACGCCGAGATGCGCACACTCCGGCTCGAGGTGGACGCGCTCCTGGAGGAGGGGCGCACCGGCGAGGCGGAGGCGCTGATGGAGGAGCGCCGCCTCTACTTCGCCGAAAACGGCATCTTCATCCGCAAGATCAACCAGGCCTACTTCGCCTTCTACGGCTCCTACGCCGACCGTCCGCAATCGTCGGACCCGATCGGGCCGAAGGTCGAGCGGGTGTGGCTGGAAACGCTCGACGTCGGCCTGTTCCTGGCATTGATGCGCGAGGTGCGGAGCATCGAGGATGTCGACGCCACGCTCGTGCGTCTCGGCGTCGACCCGGAGAGCGTGATCGAGCCATGACGGGCAGCATCGGGTCGGGAAGCGGGGACGCGGGAGGGATGGCTGGGGACGGAGGAGTCGAACCCCCACATACGGGTCCAGAACCCGCTGTCCTACCATTAGACGAGTCCCCAACGCCAAATCGAGCCTAGCACGAGCAGCGGGAGCTGCTCCAGAGGGATTTCGAGCGCGCCGGGCGTGGTCTCCCTTGCCCCGGTTCGCGCCGGCGCCTACGTTCCCCGCAGGAGTGACCCTCGAGAGCCCAGGTGAACGATGAGCGATGCTAGCAACCCGGGCGGGGGACTTGATCAGCCAGTCGTGAGGGCCCTCAGGTTGGGCGATCGACCCTGGGCGCGGTGCTTCCTTGAGAGTCACGCAGGCTCGGCCAAACAGGTCTCGCGCGGACGGGTGCACCAGGCCGATGCGCTCCCGGGCTTCGCCGTTCTGGAAGACGACCGCCCTCTCGGCCTCGTGACCTATCTCATCGAAGGTGCTCACTGCGAGATCGTGACGCTGCACGTCGCCGAGCAGTGGCGAGGTCTCGGGACGATGCTCCTGGAAGCCGTCCGCGAGCACGCTCGCGCCTCCCGCTGCGACCGCCTCTGGCTCGTGACCACGAACGACAATGTCGACGCGCTGCGGTTCTATCAGCGTCGCGGGTTCGTGATTGTCGCGATCCACGCAGGCGCCGTGGACGAATCGAGACGGACCCTCAAGCCCGAGATCCCCACGTTGGGGAACTACGGCATCCCCATTCGGGACGAGATCGAGCTAGAGCAGATGCTCTAGCGGAGTACGATGGCAGCGGTGGACGCTTCTGGCGCCCGCCCCCAGGAGACTGCGATGCGAGGCCGCTTCGAACGGGCGAGCGAGCTCCGGACCAAGGCCAACGCCGACGGGCACAGCATCGTCTACATGGACATCTCCTACGAGGGGGAGGGGCCCTTCCACGAGACCGCCCGGCCGATCGCCCTCGCCCTCGACGACGGCTCGCCCCAGCCCCCCGGGCCACCGCACGAGCAGGTCGCCGACCGGCTCGTGCGGCAGGCGAACTGCGGCCTCCTCCTGCTGACCGGGCAGGACGTGCCCAAACGGGCCCGCGAGTTCTTCTTCGCCGCAGTCAACCGGCCGCTGATCCCGCGCGAGTTCGCCGTGCCCCTGCGCGTTCAGGACACCCTCGAAGCGCTCCTCGCCATTGACGAGATCATGGCCGAAGGCAGCTCCCGCTCACGGCCAATCCAAGAGCTTTGAGCCTGGCAGGGCATTGAGCCGTCCGGGTGCTTGATTCCGATCGGTCACCTCGAGCCGCGTCCGTGCAAGGGGCTGTGGGCACGGCCATTGGCGACGCGGCCGTCGCGAATCTGGCCCTGGCGGTGGGGACAACGATTGGAGAGAGCGTCGCCTATAACGCCTGCTAGGTTCTCTATGCACGCGATAGCACAGCAGCAGGAGCGGACATGGTCACTGAGCTCCGGATGAACCCTCGCATCGCCGACATCGAGATGCCCGAGAATCTCGCGATCGGCCTGATGGTGGCCGAGCACCGTGCGCGCTGCCGCGAGCAGGGCTGCAGCTTCGACTACGTGACGTTCGCCCTAGGGCAGTCGCTGTTCCCGGTGTCGGAGTCCGTCGCGGCCGCCCTTGCGGCGGGCGTCCGGCTCGCGCCCGCTGGGTCCCTAGAACTGCGATGACGGCGACGGTTTTCACCTCCGTCGACGAGGCACTGGAGGGGATCGAAGACGGCGCGTCGATCATGGTCGGGGGCTTCGTTTCGGCGGGAACGCCGAGCAACCTCATCCTCGCCCTCAAGCGCCGGGGCACGCGGGACCTCACCGTGATCGCGAACAATATCGGGCTGGGCGACAAACTGGACGAGCTCTGCGAGGACCGCCAGATCGCGAAAGCGATCGTGACCTTCGCGATCCGCGCCTCGGCCGCTCGCCCGAGCCGCTTCGAAACGCAGTTTCGGCGCGGCGAGGTCGCGCTCGAGCTGGTGCCGCAGGGCACCCTCGCCGAGCGCATCCGTGCTGCGGGCACGGGCCTGGGCGGGTTCCTCACGAGAACGGGCGTCGGCACCGAGATCGCCGAGACCCGGGAAACGCTGACCTGGGAGGGGGAGGACTGGCTGCTCGAACGGCCGCTGCGGGCGGATGTCGCCCTGGTAAAGGCGCATCGTGCCGACCGCCTCGGCAACCTCAGCTACCGCCTCGCCGGTGCCAACTTCAACCCGCCGATGGCGACCGCCGCCGATCTCGTAGTCGCCGAGGTCGAGGAGATCGTGGAGGCGGGCGAGATCGCGCCGGAGGCGGTCGGAACCCCCTCCGTTTATGTTGACCGAATCGTTCGCTGCAACCCACTGGAGGTGCGCTGGGATGGCCGCTGAGAGCGACCCGCCGCGGCTCGCACGCGAGCTCATGGCGCTGCGCGTGGCCCGCGAGCTTCAGCCTGGGAGCACGGTCAATCTCGGGATCGGGCTGCCAACGCTCGTCGGCGGCTTCGTCGAAGCTGAGGCGGGCGTCCTCCTGCAGGCAGAAAACGGCATCCTCGGCTACGGCGACTTCAGCGAGGGCGATTTCGACCCCGATCTGATCAACGCGGGTGGCCAGCCCGTGGGCCTAAACCCGGGCGCCAGCTTCTTCGACAGCACCGCTTCTTTCGCGATGATTCGCGGCGGTCACATCGACGTGGCCGTGCTCGGCGGACTGCAGGTCTCGGAGCGGGGCGACCTCGCCAACTGGTCCGTCCCGGAACGCGGTGGCGGGAGCATTGGCGGAGCGATGGACCTCGCCGTTGGCGCCCGCCGACTGATCGTCGTGATGGCGCACACGACCAAGACGGGCGAGCCGCGCATCCTGCGAGAGTGCCGCTACCCCCTCACCGCCCGCCGCTGCGTCGACCTGATCGTTACCGACCTGGCGGTGATCGAGGTCGTGGATGAACAGCTCTTGCTCCGTGAGCTCGCGCCCGGTGCCACGGCGGAAGCGGTGGCAGCTCTGACAGAGCCGCCGCTGAGGCGGGCTGACGACCTCCAGGAGATGCGCCTCTAGCGAGGTCCATCGGGCGCTGCGCCACGGCCCTTGCGGGCAGGTGTGCCACCGGTCAAGTCGGGTCGCCGGCTCGTTCATCCGGTCAGGCAAGAGCGTCCCGGGCTTGTCAGGCTGGGTATAGTTCATTTCCCAGCCGAGGCCGGGCGCCCAGCGCGAGAGGCGGCGGGGCGGACTCAGGCCGAGAGTGGCGCAGGGGGAAGGCAATGGCCGACGAGCGAATCGCGCTGATGGCGCACCTCATGCGCCGCGCCGGGGTCGGAGCGACAGGGGACGAACTCGAGGCCCTGGCCGAACGGCCGTACGCGGAAGCGGTCGAGGATCTTCTCTACCCCGAGCGCTTCCCCGAGCCCGATGACGACCTTCTCCACCGCTACTATCCGCAGATGACCTCGCCAGACACGACGCCGCACTTCGCCGGCCGCTGGATCTACCGGATGGTGAACACGCAGCGGCCGCTCGAAGAGAAGATGGCGCTGTTTTGGCACCACGTCTTCGCGGCCGCTTGGTACAAGGGCGAGCACATGCTTTCCCTGTGCGACCAAATCCAGACCTTCCGCGACCAGGGGCTCGGCCACCTGCGCACCCTGCTGATCGCGCTCTCGCGGAACCCCACGATGATTGACTGGCTCGACAACTGCGAGAATCACAAGGACGCCCCGAACGAGAACTACGGCCGTGAGCTCCTCGAGCTCTTCTCGATGGGCATCGGCAACTACGACGAGACGGACGTGAAGATGGCGGGCCGCGCCTTCACCGGCTGGACCTTCAAGCAGCCGATTCCGCTCTACCCCCACGGCCAGTACCCGGCTCATTTCGTTTACCGCCCGGACGACCACGACGACAGCGAGAAGACGTTCCTGGGCCAGCGCGGCGCCTTCAACGGCGAAGACATCGTCGACATCATCGTGCAGCAGGAAGCGACGGCGCGCTTCATCGCGCGGCACCTCTACAACTTCTTCGTTGCGGACGAGCCCCAGGTGGCGGCCTGGAGTGCGACCCCGCCGAACGACGCCGCCGCGATCGACACCCTTACCGACGCCTTCCTCGAATCCGAAGGAGACCTCCGGGTGGTGATGCGGACGCTCCTGAACTCCGACTTCTTCCAGGCCGCGCGCTTCGCCCGGGTGAAGTGCCCGGCCGAGTTCGTCGCAGGCGTGCTCAAACTCTCGGGCACGCTCAGCGAACCCACGCCGCTCATGGGAACGCTCCAGGCCGCGATCGGGGCGATGGGCCAGAAGCTCATGGATCCACCAAGCGTCGAGGGCTGGCACACCGGCAAGGAGTGGATCGACGGCGGCACACTCATGGAACGGGTGAACTTTGCCGTCGACCAGGTGAGGGACCCGGGAGCGCCCGGCACACGAGCGGTCGCCGCGCGACTGGAGAACGGGGCCACGCTCTCGGCCGAGGCGCTCGTGGACGGCTGCCTCGAGGCCGCGGGCCCGCTCGACGCCAGCGCCGAGACGCGGGCGGCTCTGCTCGCCGCGGCCGAGGACCACGATGCCGGCGTCGCCCGCATGCTCACCCTCGTGGTCGCAACGCCCGAATACCAGTTCGCCTAGGAGGCCCGAATGACAAGCAACGGCGCCGCGAGCGACCCGGTCCTGGTCATCGTCCAGCTGACGGGCGGGCTCGACTTCATGAACACGCTCGTCCCCTACACCGAGGGCGCCTACTACGACGCTCGCCCGCACGT
This sequence comes from Tepidiformaceae bacterium, assembly GCA_965247935.1. Classification (GTDB taxonomy): domain Bacteria; phylum Chloroflexota; class Dehalococcoidia; order Tepidiformales; family Tepidiformaceae; genus CAUYXJ01. Next base: position 3,121,878 of record CBDFIA010000002.1, on the reverse strand, counting down.
CGCTATCCCTCAAGAGCAGCTCCTGCCCTTGAACGAGACCCTCGGCTTCCATCCTTCGGCCCTGCGACTGGAGGGGCTCTACGAGGCGGGCGATCTTGCCATCGTGCAAGGCATCGGCTACCCGAACTCGGACCGCTCACACTTCCGCGGCATGGACATCTGGCACACCTGCGAGCCAGACGTGGTCTCGACCGAAGGTTGGATCGGGAAGCTGGTTCGCGAGCTCGATCCGGGGAGCGAGAATGCGCTCACCGCGGTCAGCTTCGGCCGCGGATTGCCGCGCGCCTGCGCCGTCCCTGGCGTGACCGTCACCTCCGTCGGGGACCTCGACAGCTACGGCCTGATGACGGGCATCGAGCGCGAGCAGGAGCGCAGCGTCAACCTCGACCTCTTCCGGCGCATGTACACGCCTGCCGTCGGCGCTGGGACGGTGCGGGACTACCTCGGCCAGACCGGGCGAGACGTGCTCTCCGGCGCGGACCTCCTCGCAGAGGTCCCCGGCGGCTACCGCACGACCGTTGAGTGGGGCTCGAACCCGATCGCCTCCGCCCTGCGCGACGTCGCTCGCGTCCACACCGCGGGCCTAGGGACTCGCGTCTTCTACACGCAGCACGCCGGCTACGACTACCACGCCCATCAGCCTGGCACGCACGATCGGCTCCTCGCCGAGCTCAGCGGCGCGCTCTCCGACTTCCTCACGGATCTCCGCAACCACGACGCCGCCGAGAACGTCTCCGTCCTCGTCTTCAGCGAGTTCGGCAGGCGCATCCGCGACAACGGCTCGGGGACCGACCATGGCTCCGGCGGGGGCGGCTACATTCTCGGGGAGGCCGTGAAGGGTGGCCTCTACGCGGAATACCCCTCGGTCAAGCCGAAGGACTGGCTCAACGACGAGGACCTCGCGCACACGATCGACTTTCGCGGCGTTTACGGCACGATGCTGGAGCAGTGGATGGGGGTCGAGGCCGCACCGATCGTGGGCGGGACCTTCGAACAGATCCAGCCGTTCGCCACGACGCCGGCAGCCTGAGGGGAGCGACCCAATATGCCGAAAGCACACGCACTCCTGCGCGCGGGCTTCCCCTACCTCACAACGCTGGGCATGCGCCGCGCGACCTCGTACCCGATGGATGTCGCCCTCGGCGACGACCGCGTCCTCTTCGTCGTCTGCCGCAACGAAGTCGAGCCCAACATCCGGCGGCTCAGCTGGGAGGACGAAGACCTCGGCGCCATTGCCGCGGACTTCGTCTGGCCGCTCTGCATCGTTCGTGGCGACGATGGCAACTTCTACGTCACGGACGAAGGCACGCATCGCGTCACCGCCCTCAGCGCCGAAGGCGAAATCGTACGGACCTGGGGCGAGCACGGTTCTGGCCCCGGCCAGCTCGATCACCCATCGGGGCTCGCCTTCGATGCGGAAGGCCAGCTGCTCGTCGCCGACAGCGGCAACCATCGCATCCAGCGCTTTACGAGCGAGGGGCGGCACCTTGGTGGCTGGGGCAGCCACGGCAACGAACCCGGACAGTTCAATATGCCCTGGGGCCTCACGGTCGACGACGAAGGCGACGTCTTCGTCGCCGATTGGCGGAACGATCGCGTGCAGAAGCTGACCGCCGAGGGTGAGCCGCTCCTCGTCATCGGTGCGAGTGGCGCCGGCGATGGCCAATTCAAGCGGCCAGCGGGCGTCGCGGTGGACGAGCACGGCGACATCTACGTGGCCGACCGCGGGAACAACCGCGTGCAGCTCTTCGCCCACGGCGGGCGCTACGTGCAGAAGTTCCTGGGCGAGGCGACGCTCTCGGCGATCGGCCGACGCTACATCCTCGCCAATCAGAAGACCTTGCGGCTGCGGGAGATGGCGAACCTCGAGGAGCAGCGGCTCTTGCGCGCGCCGGCCTCGGTGCGCGTGGATGGCGAAGGCCATCTGCTCGTGCCCGATCTGGGCTCGCACCGCGTGCAGATCTACAAGAAAGAGGCGTACGTCCTCGAACCGAACGAGATCATGCCTCCGCTGAGCGCGCCCGCGCTCCTGACGACCTAGAGCGGCGCATGCCGATCATGATCGGCTTCGCGGAGCGCCGCCGGGAGCTGCTGAATACGGAGCTGCGTCGCGTCGCAGCGGTGCTGCCCTCTCTCGGCGTCGAGCGCTCCTACCTCGCCGGCGACCTCGCCGAGGGCACGGTGGGCGTGGGGAGCGCACTGGAACTCGTGCTCGTACACGAGAGCACGGAGCCGTTCCAGCGGCGCCCCGACTTTTTCGTCTCGCACCTGAAGCCCGAGGTCGAGACGCGCTTCTTCGTATATACGCCGGCCGAGTTCGAGGCGCTCCAGGGGACCGACCCGCTGCTGCGCCGCGCCATGACCGTTGCCGATGCCTGAGACACCCCCGAGCGGCGAGGCCGAGGCGCAGCGCTGGCTCGCCCAGGCGCGCCACGACCTCGCGGACGCACAGCTCCTGGCCGGAGCGGAGCGGTACGCGCCTGCCTGCTTCCTCGCCCACCAGTGCGCGGAGAAGGCCGTCACCGCGTTCCTCCTCGAGCGAGGCGCCGAATTGGTCTGGGGCCACGCTCTCGCCGACCTCTGCCAGGACGCCGTCGCGCTGGAGCCCACATTCGAGGCCATCCGGCCGCCCGCCATCCTGCTCGACAAGCACTATCTCGGCGCGCGCTACCCCTCTGCCCTCCCCGGGGGCGTGCCTGCGGAGGCCTACGACGCAACCGACACGGAGCGCGCCCTCGCCATCGCCACCGAGGTTCTCGACTTCGTGCAGGTCCGCGTCGAGTCCTAGCGCAGCTTGCGGAAGAACGCACGCACGTCTTCGACGAAGAGCTCCGGGACCTCGGCCGCGGCGAAGTGCCCGCCTCGCGGCTGAATCGTCCAGTGCACGAGATTGGCGTTCTCTTCGACGACGCGGCGGGGCATGAAGACCATCTCCTTGGGGAAGATCGCGATGCCGAGAGGCACCTTCGCCGCAGCCACGGGATCGGGGACGGGCTGCGGCGGCGTCCGGAACGTGTGCCAGTACCAGCGCGTGCTCGTGACCAGGCTCTCCGTGAACCAGTAGATGCTCACGAGGTCGAGGAGGAACTGGCGCGAGAACGCGTCCTCGGGGTCGCCGTTGTTGTCGCTCCAGCTGCGCCGCCGCTCGACGAGCCAGGCGGCGAGTCCCGCGGGCGAATCGTGAAGCGCGAAGGCGAGCGTTTGCGGGTCGTTCGTATGGACGGCGATGTGTGAGAGCGCAGTGCTCCAGCGCTCCTCCATGAGGTCGTACCAACGGCGCTCGTCCGGCGCGAAGTCGTCGCGACTGCTGCGCGAGGTGGGTCCGTTGAGGATGCCGAGGAGTTGGCGCAGGCTCCCGGGTTCGGGGGCCTGCGCCGCGACATCAGCCCGTGGCGGGATGGAGGGGAGGGTGAGGTGGACGCCGGTCACGCGCTCGGGATAGCGAAACCCCAGCATGCCCGAGATGGCGGCACCGAAGTCGCCGCCGCCGGCGGCGAACTTCTCGTAGCCGAGGACCTCCGTCATCAGCTTTGCCCAGAGGTCGGTGGCCTTGCTCGTCTGCAGGCCGTCGACCGTGAGGGGCGTGGAGAAGCCGAAGCCGGGCAAGGAGGGGACGACGATGTCGAAGGCGTCCTCCGGGTCGCCCCCGTGGGCGGCGGGGTTGGTCAGCGGCCGAATGACCTTCTCGAAGTCCCAGAAGGTCCAGGGCCAGCCGTGGGTGAGGATGAGGGGCGTGGGGTTGGGTCCTTGGCCGCGTTCGTGGATGAAGTGCACGGGCACGCCGTCGAAGTCGACCTTGAAGTTCGCGAAGGCGTTGATTCGCGCTTCGGTCTCGCGCCAGTCGTAGTCGTCGCGCCAGGAGCGCAGGAACGACTCGAGGTAGTCACGGTTCATGCCGAAGCGCCAGTCGTCGTTCGCGAAATCGGCAGGGAAACGCGTGTGTTCGAGCCGCCGCTTCAGGTCGGCGATGTCCTCGTCGGGGACGGCAACGGTGAAGGGCTCGGCCTGCATGGATCACCTCGGCGACGGCAGCGGGCCGTGCGAGGGGCACCTTACAGGCGGGAGCGACGGTTAGGCGGCGCCCTCGCTGGATCTGCTCGGGCCGCGCGCTCAGTCCTTCCGGCGTTCCAGTACTTCGCGGACGCTCATGTCGTCGACTTCGTAGACGCGTGTCGCGACGGAATCGACGATGCCCGCGTCGTGGCTCGCACAGAGAACGGTGCCGTCGTAGCTTCCGAGCGCCGCGATCAGCTTCCGCCGCGTCGTGCGGTCGAGGTGATTGGTGGGCTCGTCAAGGAGGAGCACGTTCGCTGGGGTGAGCAGGAGCTTGGCCAGGGCCACGCGGCTGCGTTCCCCGCCCGAGAGCATGCTGATCCGCTTGAAGACAGCGTCACCGCTGAAGAGGAACTGGCCCAGGGTTGCGCGCAGCCGGCCTTCCGTCTGGCCAGGCGCAGCGGCCGCTACCTCCTCGAGCACGGTGCGAGCCGGGTCCAGCGCCTCGTCCTGGTGCTGGTCGTAGTAGCCCGGGATGGCGCGGTCAGCCCACTCGACAGTGCCCTCGGTCGGGGCGATCGCGCCCACGGCGATTTTGAGGAGCGTGCTCTTGCCGCTCCCGTTCGGGCCGACGAGCACGACCTTCTGCGAGCGCTCGATGTGCAGATCGACGTCGATCACGACGACGTGTTCGCCGTAGGAATGGCAAACGCCGCTGTAGACGAGGACATCGCGCTCGGTGCGCCCCGCCGCTGAGAGGCTGAAGGACACTTCGGCCTCCTTACGCGTTCGTTCGACCCGCTCGATCTTCGCGACCTGGCGCTCCCGGCTGCGGACGGCGGCGGCTTTCGTCGCCTTCGCCCGAAACCGCTCGATGAAACGCTCCTGGCGGCCGATTTCGCGTTCCTGGCGGGCGGCGGCGCGGTCCTGGGCCTGGAGCTTCGCCGCCTTCTGCCGCTGGTAGTCGCTGTAGTTCCCGGTGTACGCCTCGACCCGACCGTCGCGGAGGTCGAGGATGCGATCGACGACGCGGTCGAGGAAATCGCCGTCGTGGGTGACGATCAGGGCCGTGCCCGGAAACTCGCCGAGCTCGCCCGCGAGCCACTCACGCGCGGCCGTATCGAGGTGGTTCGTAGGCTCGTCGAGGAGAAGGTTGTCCGGCCGCCGCACGAGCGCTTTCGCCAGTGCGACCCGCATCTGCCAGCCCCCACTAAAGTCTCCGCAGGCCCTGGTGTGGTCGTCGGGCGCGAAGCCGAGCCCCTCGAGAACCCGCCCGATTCTCGCTTCGATGCGGTAGCCGTCGAGCGCCTCGAACTGCTCGAAGAGCTCGCCCTGGTGGTCAATCAGCTGGTCGATGTCACCCTCGCCGGTCTCGATCGCATGCGCGACTTCAGCGAGCTCGAGCTCGATCGCCATCGTATCGGGGAAGGCCAGCCACATCTCGGTGACGAGCGCGTTCTCCGAGCCGAGGCCTGCCTCCTGGCGGAGGTAGCCGAGGCTACCGCCGCGGTGGCCGGCGCTGCCGGTATCGACCTCGATCTCGTGGGCGAGGAGTTTGAGGATGGTGGATTTGCCACCGCCGTTCGGCCCGACGAGACCCGCATGCTCGCCGTTGCCAACGACGAAGTCGAGCTCGCGCAGGATGTCGCGCGCACCGAAGGACTTGGCTACCTGGTCGGCGAAGAACACGTGATCCTGGCCGGGATCCCTTTGCGGTTTGGGCAGCGCCGCGCCGAACGACTCTGATTCGCCGGAGCCACGCGTGCCGATCGAGCGTAGCGCAGGCGCGCACTCCAGCCGAGAGCGGGCCCGCCAGCGCTCGAGCGAACAGATGCCGAGGCGCTCTTCGCGCGCGGCCGCTTCAGCAGGGGCGAGGTGCGCATCGTGATGCTTCGTATCGGGAGGGAAGCGGACCGCCTCCGCAAGGCCCTCGCGGACGAGCGCCTCGTTGACCAACGTCCCGTCCTCGAGCCACACGTAGCGGAGGAGGCGATCGAAACGGTCCCGATCGGAGACGTCGGTTTTGAGGCAGGCGAGTTCTCCGGCCACAAGCGATCGGTTCGTGGCCGTCGCCTCATCGCCGAAGGGCTCGGCGTTATCGCCCACCTCGGGCGTATCGATGCCGACGTAGCGCAGGCGCTCTACCTCACCCCCGATCTCGGTCGCCGTCGCTGACGCTCACGACTTCGGCCCAGGTGCAGGTGATGCCGAGCGCAGCGAGCCCTTCGCTCGACGGCTCCTCCGCACAAGCAGCGATAAGCTGGCGAGAAGGGGCAGCCCGAGAGCCGCGGCCACGAGCGCCTGTGCCCTTGCGCCACGGGCGGGCGCCTCGGCCGCCGGCCCTCGCGTGCCGGAGTAGTCCTTACGCGCGGCGGTGCCGACCGTACGCAAGCCCGAGCGCGGCGATCGTCAGGCAGAGCACCGCTGCGGATTCCGCCGAGCGGCCGCTGGCTGGGGCGAGGCCCGAACCGGTGTCGGGCGGGCCGGGAGCCTCCAACATCACCATACGATTGGCGACGGCGCTCTCGGCGGTCTCACCCGGAGCCAGGGAAACCCGCGCCGGCGTGATCGTGCTGTCGAACGCGGGATTCGCGACCTCGGAGATGACATAGTCGCCCGGCACCACCCGCCACATGGCCGTCTCGCCGTCCTTGATCTCCTGGCAGGCATCGGCGGCGCTCGTGGTCGGATAGCTGGGGCCGGTCACGCAGACGGTGAATCGCACACTCCGCGCGGGCTCGCCGCCCCAGTCGACCGACTTCGTTGCCGTAATCAGCGCCGCCGTGTTCGTAATCGTCGCGCGCGAGGTTGCGCGGCGATCGACCTGGACGGTCGCGGTGTCCTGGGAGACGACCCAGGTCGGACCCGGATCGGTTTCGGAAACGGTGTACTCGCCGGCGAGCACGCCGTCCCAACCGACAACTCCGCCGGTGGCCGCCACGAGCTGGCAGGCGCCCGGCTCATTGCCGGTGGGGTAGGACGGTCCCTGAACGCAGATCTCGAAGCCGAAGGGCGAAGAATCGTTCGCGCCCCGGACCACCACCTTCTCGACCTCGAGACGACCGAAGTCGACGCCATCCTTCTCGACGAGGACGACCCCAACGATGCTGGCGTTGGTCGTCGACTGGTAGCTGTATTGACCGGCCACCACGAAGACGACGGCGATGCTGCTCCCAGGGGCGATATCGCCGGTATCGAACGCGTGCGGGCCCTGCAGGGAGACGAGCCGCTGGGTCGAGCCCGAGTTGTTCGTGAACGTAACCGAGCCTCCAGGCCAGGCGTGCACGACCTCGGGCGTGACCCCGCCGTCCTCGATGGAAACGGACGAGATACCCGCCGCCTGCGCCCGCTTGTCTCCGGACAAAGCAGGGATTGTGAGCACAATCGCCGGAAGCAGCGCGAGGGAGAAAATGAGCAGCAACCGTTTGAGAGCCATGGCGACGCACCGCCGGGCCACGGAGTCTCCTGTTTACCTACGAGAAAATCAAGGTCCGAGAACGCGGGACCAGCGTCCTGCAGCAGCGCGACTAGACCTCGCTGAGCCTGACCCTATGACCCTCGCTGCGGCTGCGGAAGACGGCCTCCGTCACACGCATGTAGTGCAGCCCATCCTCGAAGTTTGTGAGTTCGACCGCAGCGCCTCGACGGATCGAGTCGACGAAGTCCTGCTCGACGCGCCACTCGCCGGCAGTGCCCGCGTCGGGCTCGAGCGGCGCGCTCTCCTGCCCGAGCGGGGCGAAGGCCATGGTGTCGCCGAGACGCCAGTGGAGCGTGCCGGCCGAGCCGTAGATGGAGATGCCGTTCGCCTCGGGTGGCGCACCGTGGAGGAGCGTGCCGAGGCGATACGTGACGCGCCCGCCGCGTTCGAGCTCCGCGAAGACGCCGAGACTGTCCGGAACCTCGATGGCCGTCGCAGCACCGCTTACGGGGTCGTTACGCTGACCGACAAAGGTCTCCCCTTCGGCGATGACCGAGCGGGTGGGCCCGAGCCAGCGCGAGACCACCTCCAGCATGATCCCGAACTGCATCACGTTCATGCCCGAGAGGTCCCTCCGATCGCGCCAGTGGAGCGGCGCAGAAGGGTCAAGGGCGTTCCCGTTCAGGAGCGTCACGTGGACCTCGCGAACCTCGCCCAGAGAGCCGTCAGCGAGGAGACGGCGGACCGTGCGCCAGCTCTTGAGGTCGAAAGGGGCGGGCACGAGCTGGGCCACCAGCTCCGGACGCGCTTCCGCCGCGGCGACCATCGCCCGCGCCTCGGAGGCATCCATCGCCATGCGCGCTTCGCAGAGGACGTGCTTGCCCGCCTCGAGCGCGGCCACAGTGAGCTCGCGATGCATGTAAGGCCAGGTGCCGATGCAGATGGCGTCGAGGTCGGGCGCGGCGATCAGCGCGGCGGGGTCGGTCTCGACGCGAGGAATACCGAACTCGTCGGCCACGCGCTGGCTGCTCTCCGCCGTGCGGTTGCAGACAGAGACCAGCTCGGCCTCGCCCGTCGCCCGAAAGCCGGGGATGTGCCGGAGCTTCATGTTGCCGCCCGCACCGATGAGGCCGACGCGGAGGGGTGGGGTTGTTGCGGTCATAGGACCCGTTCTACGCGATCTCTCGGCGGAGATGCGTCACCAACTCGCGGTTGGCGCGATCGGCCGCTACGGGATCGGGCGCTAACGGGATCGGCCGCCTAGCCGCCCTGCCAGCGCGGTTCGCGCTTCTCCGCGAACGCGCGCGGGCCTTCCTTGGCGTCTTCGGAGTTGAGTACCACGCGGCTGACCCACTGGCCGACACGATACGACTCGTCGATTTGGAACTGCCGCCACTGCTGCCCCATGAACTTGCTCCCCTCGACCGAGAGTGGCGCATTCGCCCCGATCATCTCGGCGACGGTCTTGGCCCGGGGCATCAGCTCAGCGGGTGCGAGCACCTCCCGCACGAGGCCCATGCGCAGGGCGTCCTCAGGTTCGACCCGATCTCCGGTCAGCAAGAGGTACATCGCGTCGTTGAACGGGATGAGGCGGGCGAGGTGGTGGATGGCGTAGCCCGCGAGAATCCCGCGCTTCACCTCGAACAGCCCGAAGTAGGCCTCGCTGGAGCAGATACGGATGTCGCAGTCGAGGGCGCGCTCCAGCCCTCCCGCGAGGCAGAGCCCATTGATCGCGGCGATGAACGGCTTCTTGGAGCGGGAGAAGGGCAGCGACGCGGGATCGAAACTCCTCGCGGGCGCGGCCGCTGCTCCCCGGTCCACGTTGCGCTGATTCATCTCCTTGAGGTCGGCGCCGGCGCTGAAGGCGCGACCCGTACCGGTGAGGATGCCAACCCGCATCTCGGCGTCGGCGTTGAAGTCCGCGAGCGCCTCCGTGAGGTCGGCCGCCATCGTGCCCCCGAGGGCGTTCAGCCGCTCCGGGCGGTTCATCGTGAAGATCGCGTAGTGGTCGAGCTTGTCGTAGAGGAGATCGGGCATCGCTGGCCTCCAGTTGTCAGCCGCGTAGTTTCGCATGGACGGAGACAACTGTTCCGGCGAGGACGCGCTGCCTGGAGAGACAGCGTCCAGGTTATGTCTATCTGTCGCGCAATGCGGCGGTCGGCTGCGGTTCTGGAGGAGCGGGAGCGTGGCCACAGGTCGGCCCGCAGCGTGCGCTCGCTCCCTCCAATACATACCTGCCAAGAGATTGCGGGTACATCGGCGTATCGTTCGCTCGCACAAATCAGGGCCACGGAGGCGGGACCATGCCAAGCGACGTCGAGGGTTCAGGTACAGCAGCCGACCCCTGGCTGCTGAAGACACCGCCAGGAAAGTCCGTGTTCGAGGCCTACCGGGACGAGACATCGGATCCGCCGGCACTGGTGGTCCAGGTCGGCAGCACGCAACTGCGCTACCACCTGCGTTGCCTGACCGACCTCCACGAGCACCTCAGCGCCCACGGCGACTGGATGCCGCTCGGCAACGCGGATGAGCAGAAGCCCGCCAAGGATGGCACGGTCGAGGCCTGGGGCCGCTCGCCTGAGAATCCGGTGAGCGGTTGGTACGGCCTGAAGACGGGTCTGCGGGGTCGCTTCGGCAACTACGTTCCCCCAGTGCTGGAGGGGCTCGGCCTCGCCGAGGTCGAGCACAACGCCCGCAACAACCGCATGCGCGCCCTCTAGCGCGAATTCGATCTATTCGCCGGGAGCAAGCTCCAGCAACGATTCGGTCCCGCTCGCGAACTGCTCGCGGTACAGCTCCGCGTAGAGCCCCCCTCTCGCCAGCAGCTCTGCATGCGTTCCCTGGTCGACGAGCCGCCCTTCGTCCAGTACGACGATGCGATCGGCTTCGACCACGGTGGAGAGGCGGTGGGCGATGACCACGACGGTGCGCCCCTCGGAGAGCCGGCTCGTGGCCTCACGGATCTCGCGCTCGAGCCGTGAGTCGAGCGAGGCGGTGGCTGATCGGCGGGTCGTTGAGGACTGCTCGCGCGATCGCGACGCGCTGCCTCTCGCCGCCCGAGAGACGGTAGCCTCGCTGCCCGACGACGGTCTCCATCCCGTCGGGCAGTCGCTCGATGAGGCCCTCGAGCCCGGCCACGTGCGCGGCCGCCCGGACCTCGTCATCCGTCGCTTCAAGGCGTCCGTAGCGGATGTTCTCCGCGAAGGTCGTGTGGAAGAGATAGGTCTCCTGCATGACTGAGCCCACCGTGCGGGGCAGGGAGCGCAGCGTGAGGTTGCGTACGTCGTGGCCGTCGAGGCGCACGGTTCCGGCGGTGGGGTCGTAGAAGCGCTGAATGAGGTACGTCACAGTCGTCTTGCCCGCCCCCGACGGCCCCACGAGCGCGACCGTCTCACCCGCCTTCACCTCGAACGAAATGTCGTCGAGAGCGAGGCGCGCCTGAGGCGTATAGGCGAAGCTGACCCGCTCGAAGGCGATCGCGCCCTGCGGGTGTTCGAGGTCGATGGCGTCCGGCGCTTCATCGACCTCCACGGGTAGGTCGAGGTACTCGAAGACCCGCTCGAACACCGCGAGGGACGCCAGCAGGGTCGTATTCGATCGCGCGATCGCGATGAAAGGCTCGAACACCTGGCTACTGATGACGGAGAAGGTGACCACCGTGCCGATCGTGATGTCACCGTCGATGACCTCACGGCCCCCGAACCAAAAGATCAAACCGGGGACGAGGGTGCTGTAGACCAGGGTGAGACGCCCGAACACCTGCCCCGCGATCGCGCGCCGGATCCAAAGGCTGCGGAGATTCTCGTTGCGGCGCTGGAATTCGACGCGTTCGTGCCCGGCGCGCCCAAAGACGCGCACGAGCGTAGAGCCGGAAACCGAGAGCGTTTCCTCGAGGTGGGACGACATTTCGCCCATCTCGTCGTGCCAGCGCCGCATCAGGCGGCGTTGGATCGTTCCCACGTAGATCGTGGGGACAACCAGGAAGGGCAGGAAGCTGACGGCGAGGAGCATCAGCCGCCAGTCCAGCGTGACCATCAGGACGATGGCGATAATCACGGTGGCGAAGCTCGGCAGGAGGTCGCTCAGGACTCCCCCCAGAGAACCTTGGATCTGATTCACGTCAGTCGTGGCGCGCGAGAGGATTTCGCCCGTACGGCTCTGCGTGTAGAAGCGCATCGAGAGACGCTGGAGGTGGCTGAAGAGGCGCTCGCGGAGACGCGTCACGAGACCCTGCGTGAGCATCGACTGCATCACGGAGTGGACGAGCCCGAGAATCGCCGCCCCAGCGAGGGCGGCCGCGAACACCACCATCAGGAAGTTCAGGCGTCCGCGGTCGCCGTCGATGGAGGCGGCGTCGACCATCTCCCCCATCAGCAGCGCGAACGAAAGCTGCAGTGTCCGCGCGAGGCCGATGAGGACGATGAGGATGACGACCGTGCGAGCGTAGGGCCGGAGGAGCCCGAGAGAACGAAGCAGCAGGCTCCGCGTCTCGCCGCTCGGCACCTGCGACGTGCGTCGCGGACCTCTCACTAGGCGTCCTCCGAAACCGGGGCTGAGCCGTCGCGGACTATTGTCGCGTTGGCGGGGTGTGCGAGCCATCCGCGGGGCAGCCCCGCCCGCGGGCTCAGGCCAGAAGCGCGCCGCCTGCTACGGTAAGAGCCTGGTCACTCACGCCCGCAGCGACGCAGGGTTCCCATCACCTCCATGAACACTCACGTGAACGCCCTGCCCGCGACTCCGCCGGAGCGCTCCCCCGCTTCGCGCGAGGATCTGCGCAACGTCGCGATCATCGCGCATGTCGATCACGGCAAGACCACGCTCGTCGACGCAATGCTGCGCCAGTCGGGCCAGCTCGGCGCCCACTTCGAACTGCCCGACCGGGCGCTCGACTCCACAGACCTGGAGCGCGAGAAGGGGATCACCATCCTCGCGAAGAACGCCTCCCTGCGGTACGAGGGCGTGAAGATCAATATCGTCGACACACCCGGTCATGCGGACTTCGGGGGCGAGGTCGAGCGCGGCCTCTCCATGGTCGATGGCGTTCTCCTGCTCGTGGACGCGAGCGAGGGTCCCCTCCCGCAAACGCGTTTCGTGCTGCGCAAGGCCCTCGAGGCGGGGCTGCCCGTCATCCTCGTGGTCAACAAGATCGACCGGCCGGACAGCCGCGTCGACGCGGTCATCGATGAGGTCATGGAGCTCTTCCTGGACCTCGAGGCCGACGACGAGCAGTTCGACTTCCCGATTGTTTTCTGCAACGCCCGCGCAGGGACTGCGTCCCTCGACATCGCGACCGCGGGGACGGATCTGAGCCCCCTCTTCGATCTGCTCGTCTCGCGCATCCCGCCCCCGCGCTACGAAGCCGGGCACCCCCTGCAGGCTCTCGTCACGAATCTCGACGCTTCCACCTACGTGGGGCGGCTGGCCATCTGCCGGGTGGTTCAGGGCACCATTCGCGCGGGCGAAGTCGTGGCCTGGTGCAAACGGGACGGCAGCATCGAACGCGAGAAGGTCGCCCAGCTGTACCTCACCGAGGCCCTCGATCGCGTTGAGGCCGAAGAGGCAGGACCGGGAGAGATCGTCGCGATCGCTGGCTTCGCCGACATCACGATCGGCGAGACGCTCGCCGATGCAGAGACGCCCCTACCCCTGCCCCAGATCCGGATCGACGAACCCAGCCTGGCGATCACCATCGGGATCAACACGTCGCCCCTGGCGGGGCTCGAGGGCACGCAGCTCACGGGACGGCTCGTCAAGAGCCGCCTCGAGGCGGAGCAGGTCGGGAACGTCTCCATCCGCGTCCTCCCTTCCGAACGGTCCGACACCTGGACCGTGCAGGGGCGCGGCGAGCTGCAGCTCGCCGTGCTCGTCGAGACCCTGCGGCGGGAGGGGTTCGAGCTGACCGTGGGGCGCCCCGAGGTGCTCACGCGCGAGATCGACGGCCGCCTCCACGAGCCCGTCGAGGCGCTCACGGTGGACGTCCCAGAGGAGCATCTGGGGGTCGTCACTCGGCTGCTGGCGGGCCGCCGCGCCCGCCAACAGCACCTGATCAACCACGGCACGGGCCGCGTGCGGCTCGATTATCGGATCCCGGCGCGAGGGCTGATCGGATTCCACACCCAGTTCCTGACGGAGACACGCGGAACCGGGCTGCTGCACCACGTGTTCGATGGCTACGAGCCCTGGCACGGCGAGGTCGGCGACCGCATGGTCGGCAGCCTGGTGGCGGACCGCCCCGGGCCGACGACCGCCTACGCGCTCCTCAGTCTCGAGGAGCGCGGCGTCCTCTTCATTGGCCCCGGTGTCGAAGTGTACGAAGGCATGGTGATCGGGCAGAACTCGCGGCCCGACGACATGAACGTGAACCCCACCCGCGAGAAGAAGCTGACGAATATGCGCTCCTCCACGGCCGATATCGCCGAGAAGCTGACGCCCGCCCGCACGCTCTCGCTCGAGCAGTCCCTGGAGCAGATCCGCGACGACGAGTGCCTCGAAGTAACCCCGAAGTCCGTGCGGCTGCGGAAGACGTTACTGCCCGCGCTCGCGAGGCGTCGCCGCGGGTAGCGAGGCGACAGTGCCACGGCCAACACCCCCGTCGCCTCCCTGCTTTTCGATCGCTGCCCCCGCCTCGCGAGCCGGCACCCACGGCGCGTCGTCGCGGGGGCGCTCACCTTCCTGCTGATCTGCGGCGCGCTCTTTGCGACGCCCCGGGGCGAGTACGGGGGCGGTTCAGCCTCCGGGACGGAGCCCCAGGAACTCATCGATCTCCTCCGCGCTCGCTTCCCCACGGCCGCCGGCGACAGCGCCGACATCGTCGTTCGGGCGCCCGCTGGCATCGAGTCCGCGGGGGTTCGAGCGGAGCTCGAGGCGCTTCGCGCGGGGGTCGCGGAGCTCCCTCCAGTGGTAGGCGTCGTCTCGCCCTACGACACTGCCGGCCGAGCTGCCCGAGCTGGCCGGCGCCGGGTAGCCGCACGCACAGAGCCGCCTCGTATACTCGCCGCATGACCACCGCGAACACACCCCTGCGCCTGACCATCGTCTCCGACTTCGTCTGACCGTGGTGCTACCTCGGCCTCGGCGAGGTCGACCGTCTGCAGCAGGAGTACGAAGGCATAGAGGTCCGCTTCGCGCCGTACCTGCTCGATCCGAGCGTGCCGCCCGAGGGCCGGCCGCAGCCTCAAGGTAAGCAGGCGAAGAGCGAGGCGCGCACCTACATGGAGGAGCGCGCCGAGGTGGCCGGGATCACGTTCACGCCCGGACGCACGCACCGCTCGAGCTCCCACCTGGCGCTGCAGGCGGCGGAATTCGCCGCCGAGCGCGGCGAGACGCAAGGGTTCCACCGGCCGCTCTTCGAGGCCTACTTTGAGCGCCTCGAAGATATTGGTGATATTGACACGCTCGTTCGCATTGGTGGGGAGGCGGGGCTGCCTGAACCCGACCTGCGGGAGGCGCTCGAGCAGGAGACCTACCGCCAGCAGGTCGAGGACGGCGTCGGTTGGGCGCGGGAAGCGGGCGTGCGTTCGGTGCCCACGTTCATCTTCGACGAGGAATACGCGATCGTCGGTGCGCAGGAGTACGACGCCTTTCAGGGTGTGATGGCGCAGCTCGGCCGCAAGCCGCGGGCGGCTGCCGGCGCTTGACGAGCACCTCTGACCAAAGGTTTCGCATTCTTCCTCACTAAGCGCCGCGCGCGGCGCTTCGCTGGTCGCTCGACTGCTTCGCTTCGCTACGCGCTCGCGCACCCAGCCCTCCGCAGGGGGTCGACCATGGACCTATGATGGCCTCGATTCGCCAACGAACGGGGGCGGGAGATGAACACCGGGCTGGCTGCAGCACTGGCAGCGCTTGCGATAGGCGGCGTGCTCGCTGCGGGCCTCGCCCTTGGGAGCGGCGACGGCAATGGCGGAATACCGAGCGGCGCAATTCCTGAAGACGTCGACACTGGTCCCGAGGATATCGAGGAGACGGGCGCGGGGGAGTCATCGGGCCTTGAGAATGGCTCCGACAACCAGCGACGGGGCGGGCGGCAACGAGGCTAGCGCCGGCGCCGGCGAGGCCAGCGGCGGCGGGGGCGGAGGCGCCGGGAGCGGCGCGGCCGACAGCGCTGAGGCTGACCCTGGCGCCACCTCCACAAGCACCTGCCGCGTGGTTGGCGAAATCGACGGGGACGACTTCGATATCGACAACTGGGCATCCTGCGGGATCACGTTCATCGAGACGCTCCTGCAGGTCCTTTGGATCAGGCCTGGCGTAACGGTGGGCCTGGATATTGGTAACTTCAGCGGCAATCCCGGGGATTACACGGGGGTCGTCACCTTGATTGGCGCCCCGAACGAGGACTCCTTCTACGGTGGCGAATGTACGGTCACGATCCTCGAGTTCGACGCGAACGGAGGGCAGACGCTTCGCGCCAGCGCCACGGACTGCAACGACATCCCCACGATCGCGGAGAACGTCGAGGTCTCGTTGTTCCTGATCGAACCCTAGACGGAGTTCAGAGTTAAAGGTTCAGAGCTCGGAGAAGGCGGCAGCACCGCCCCGCCGCCGCCCCATCACTCAGACGGTGCGGGTTGCGCCACGGGCCTTGAGCCGCTCGATCTCGGGCCAGCCCTAGCCCGCTTCGACCTCCTCAGGGTGCATCCCGAGGATGGGCCCGGCCCCTTCAGCTGACTCCGCGCGTGAGTACGATCGTTCGAGTCGCTCCGCGCAGACGCTGATCGAGGAGCGAGGGCGCATCACCCGGCCCGCGCGGGCTTCGCCCCGGCAGTGCGCCGGCGGCGGCTCGCCTTCGGATCGCCCGCCCACTTTCGCCAAGTGCTCTTCGCCCCTTCCTCGCTCGGGAAGGCCCGCTGCTCTCCGCACTTGCGGCAGACGCCGGCGACTACGGGGCCGCTTGGTGGATCGAGACGGTAGTGGTGGATACAGCTCAAGGCAGACTCCAACGAGGAATACCCGGAGCGTACCCGAACCATTGCGCGCGCGCCGTTGAGCGGTCGTGCGAAGCGAGAAGCCGGCTCGTACAGCTCGCTGCTCTCGGACCCCACTCAGCCCCGCCCCCCGCGCTCGCCTGCTCCGTCTACCCGGCTTACCGGCCGCTCCGCTTGCGCGCTCGTGCTTTATCGCTCGCTGCGCTCGGACCCCACCCAGCCCCGCCCCCCGCGCTCGCCTGCTCCGTCTACCCGGCCTACCGGCCGCTCCGCCTGCGCGCTCGCTCGCTTCCCGCTATCGCGCAAGGGCTTCGTAGGTACGCTGAAGCTCCGCGGGGGAATCGGCGTCCACGTTTACGGAGTGAAGCGTGCAGCCCGCTGCCGCCTCTTCGGCGAGGCGTTCGCGCGCCTGTTCGACGGAATCAGTGACGAGCGTCAGCGACTGCTGCAGCTCCGGGGGCACCACCGCCGCACCGGCTCCCGAGCCGCCCTCGGCCCAAGCCTTCTGGATCTTCGCGACCAACTCGCCATAGCCGAGGCGGGTGAGGTGCTTCGCGTAGACGACGCCCATGCGCGCGATGTAGAACGCGAACGTGCCGGCCACGCCCGCGCGCGCACGTTCGACGTCCCTCGTGACGGTGATGCCCCCGGGCGAGCGCACACACACAGCATCGGCGGGCCTGCCCGCCGCGACGGACATCTCTCGGATCGCGGGAACGGCCCCGCCGAGCTTCTCGATCGGCGTCCAGATCGGCAGCCAGCCGTCCGCGATCTCGGCCGTGAGTCGCACGCTGCGCGGCGAGAGGGTGGCGAAGTAAACGGGAATGTGATCGCGGCGGCGCTCCATGTTCATCGTAAAGCCGCGGTTGAACTGGAAGATCTCGCCCTCGTAGTTCAGCTTCTCGCCGGCGATGAGACAGTTGATGATCTCGGTGTATTCGCGCAGCCGCTGCAGCGGGCGCTCGAACGGCACGCCGTGGAACTGCTCGATCACGTTCGCGCCGCTAGCCCCGAGGCCGATAAGCATGCGCCCCTCGGAGACGTTGTCGAGGGTGGCGAAGTGCTGCGCCAACGCTCCGGGGGTGCGCGAGAAGACGTTGACGATCGAGGAGCCGACCTGGATGTGCTTCGTCTCCGCGACGATCTGGCCCATGAGGGTGAAGGCATCTTCGCCCCAGGACTCCGAAACCCACGCGGATTCGACCCCGGCATCGTCGGCCGCGCGCAGGCCTTCGAGGATCTCGTCGCGGTTGCGCGCGCCCCGGGAGCCGAAACCGATGGCGAGGGAGTAGGGCACGGGGCACTCCTGTTGGCAGCGCTAGGCCGATGATTCTTCCGATCGGGAAGGCGCGGGCCCTGCCTGTCGACGAACCGATCCGCCCCCTCAGCGCAGCGGACGAGCGCGGCATTACGGTAGTCGATCGGGGGCAAGGCGTCGTGCGCCCGGCCTCGCGGCCACGCCCGGTGCTTAGTTCGTGGCGACGCCCACGGGGCAGCTCACGCCGGTGCCCGCGATCCCACAGTAGCCGTTCGGGTCCTTGCCGAGGTACTGCTGGTGGTACTCCTCGGCGTAGTAGAACTCGCCCGCCTCCGCGATCTCGGTGCTGATTGGTTCCATGCCGTACTTCGCCAGCTCGGCCTCGTAGTATTCGCGCGAGGCCTCCGCGGCTTCCCGCTGGGACTCGCCGGTCCAGTAGATCGCCGAGCGGTATTGGGTGCCGACATCGTTGCCCTGACGCATGCCCTGCGTGGGATCGTGCGCTTCCCAGAAGACCTTGAGCAGGGCCGTGAAGTTGATCTTCTGGGGGTCGAACACCACGAGGACGGCCTCGGTGTGCCCGCTGCGACCGGAGCAGGCCTCTTCGTACGTCGGATTGGGCGTATAGCCGCCTGCGTACCCGACCGCGGTGGTGATCACGCCGGGAGTCTCCCAGAAGATGCGCTCGGCACCCCAGAAGCAGCCCATGCCGAAGACCACGGTCTCGCTCCCGGCGGGGAAGGGCGGCACGATCGAGGCGCCGCTGATGAAGTGCCGGCCACTGAGCACCATCGTTCCCGAGCGGCCCGGCAACGCCTCCGCCCTATCCACCATCTCGGCCCTCTTCCCGCGGCCAAACCAGTGCGTCATCGCACACCTCCCAAGTGGGAACGATTATCGCAGGCGCGAGGACCAGGTTGGGTGGGACTCCCATGATTGGACCCTTCCCGATTCACCCCCGTGTGGGACGTGCTGAGTACACTGCGCGGGACTCGGTTCCCGCAGGCCGAGGTCTGGCGCGTTGCCACTTCGCTCGGTGATGACCGACCGCCGGTATCAGGTGGGCCAGCCCGACCATCGGCGCGCTGGCGGGCACGAGTCCCAATCGATCGGAGGATCCTATGCCAGAAGAAATGGGCATTTTTGAGGTGATGTATAACTGTCGGGCCATGCGCCGGCTCAAGCCCGACCCGGTGCCGGAGGAGCTGCTCCTCAAGCTGGCCGATGCCGGGAACCACGGACCGACGGGGTCGAACGTGCAGAACGTGCGTTGGATCATCGTTCGAGACCCTGAGCAGAAGCGAAAGCTCGCAGACCTCAACCGCATCGCGATTGACAGGATCATCGCGATGGACACCGTCGTTGAGCTTCCCCATCACCCGAAGGCGAAGCGCGACCGCATGCGCGAAGCTGTCCTCTGGCAGGCCGAGCATCTGCATGAGATTCCCGCCCTCATCGTTGCCTGCACGGAGTACGAGCAGCCTGCGCCCGACGGCGCTCCGAGACCAGGGGGCGGCTCCGTCTGGCCCGCGGTCCAGAATGTCCTGCTCGCCGCCCGCGCCCTCGGCCTCGGGGCCGCGCCCACGTCGGTCGGTCTCGCTAACCGCCCGGCGGTTAAAGAGGTGCTCAGTCTCCCCGACACGGTTGAGGCGCACGCCCTCGTACCCGTGGGCTACCCGATGGGCAAGTTCGGACCCGTCACACGCCTGCCGGTCGAAGAGACGGTCCGCTGGGACCGTTGGGCGTAGCCCGTGCCGGCGCGATCGGAGGGAGAGCTTCCGTGACCCCGGAGCAAGAGCAGTTCCTCGGGGACCACCTGCACGCCGTCCTCGCGACGGGACGTCGCGACGGCTCCCCCCAGATCTCGACGATGGGCTACATCTACGAAGGCTCGCAGGGTTGTGGGGTTCTAGGGCCCCAAACTCATCCTGTGGTGTTTCAAGACCCGTCAGCCAGTTGCGGATGGAGTTTTGAAACACCACACCCGGCGGGGGCGGAGGCTCAGGCGGCCCGGCGCTGCTGCTCCAGCCCGAGGTCGATCGCGAGCCAGGCGACGAAGGTGCGCACCATGTCGGGATCGAGTTGTACCCCTGCGACCCGCTCGAGCTCGGCGACGGCCTCGTCGATCGGCCGCGACCCGCGGTACACGCGTGGCGAAGTGAGCGCGTCGAACGTGTCGGCAACGGAGATGACGCGCGCCTCGAAGGGGATGGCGTCACCGGCAAGGCCGTCGGGATAGCCGCCACCGGTAAAGCGCTCATGGTGAGCGCGAACGATGGGAGCAACCTCGCGGAGCGCCGAGGACGCGCGCGCGATCCGGTCCCCGCGCTCAGCGTGGTGCTTCATCTGCTCGAATTCCTTCTCGGTGAGGCGCCCCGGCTTGAGCAGCACGGCGTCGGGAACCGCGATCTTGCCGACGTCGTGGATGCGTCCGGCCAGATCGAGGCGGCGCAGCTGTTCGCGATCGAGGCCCAGCTCGCGCCCGAGGTCGGTTGCGTACTGAGCGACCCGGCCCATGTGCTCGTGGGTGTAGCCGTCCTTCGTGGCGACCGCGCGCTCAAGCGCCTCGATCGTCTCCGGGCGAGCGACGTGCACGCGGCTGATACCGCCGCGCAGAGCCAGGGCTCGGGGGAAGAGAAGCAACGAGCGGGCGCGCCTCGCCTCGATGAGCCAGCCGCCGAGCAGCACCAAGAAGGCCGCGAGCATGAGCCCGTGGTAGAGCCACCAGCTGAGCTGCCAGAGGTTGCCGTAGTGCATCGAGACCTGCGTCTGCATGAGGAGCACGAGGGCGGCCACCGTGCCGAGCTGCCCCGCGAAGTTCGTCAGGCGCCAAGCCTGCCAGTAGCGCCAGGTGGCGTATCCGAGCATGCTCAGCGTGGCCACCATGAGTGAGGCGTTCCAGGTCTCCGAGCGAGGCAGGACACCCAGCCAGCTCGGCTGAAACATCGCCACCGCGAAGTAGGCCGCAAGCGCCGTCAGCGCCACCGGAACAACGAGCAGGCTCACCCGCGTGGGCGTGCGCAGCACCGGCAAGCTTGAAGGCAGCACGCTCAGAAGGATGAACGCGGCTCCCACGAGCTGGCTTAGCCCAGCGGAGACGATGACCGCGAAGGGCTCCTCATGATCACCGGTAGCTGCCGTGCCCGCTGATCCCGCGTAGCCGTAGTCGTACCCGCTGAGCTCGGCTAGAGCCTCAGGCGCAGCCTCATGGCCGCCGACAATGAACCCCGGCGTCGAGAGACCATGCGTCGCAAAGATCACGGCGATCGCCGCGAAGCCGAGCCCAAGAAACACGGTCTGTGTGGTGCGTACGCTATCGACCCAGACGAGCAACAGGACCGCGATCACTGCGGAAGCGAGCGTCGCCGCCGAGACGATGTAGAAGTGCCCAGTGGGCGCGTGAATTCGAGCGTCGAGACTGGGGCTGTTGAGCAGCACGACCAGCGCCACCATCGGGGCGGCTAAGGCGACGCAGAGCAAGAACGTCGAGACCCGCAGCGGCCACATCTCGCTGGGATCGTCGGAACCCGAGGAGGGGTGGATGATCGGGGTACTCCCCCATGCGTCGCTCGTCGGGCGAGCCACCCGTCGCGCGTCCCTCGACAGAACCGGCGCTGTTGACGGTGATTCCGGGACCTCGAGGAGGCTCCGCTGCCCAGATTGGCTCAGGGCGTCCCGAGGGTCGGACCAGCATTGCTCCACAGCGCCGATGAGTTGTCGTTCGTAACCGGCAGGGTTGTGGTGTTTCGAACCTTTGGGACAGGAAGGTTCCAACCGGGCTGTCGGGACGCCCATCGAGAGACGTGATGGACCGCGCCGAGGACGGGATCGGAGACGACCCCACCACGCGATGACGGCGGCTGCCGGGCGTAGTCCGACCGGCTGTGGGGTCCGAATATCCCGTGCGGCCAAAGCCTATAGGGTTTCGAGACACCACAGGGGCAGCATCGTGGCCGTGGTGGGACGGCAAGGATCGGCAAGACCACGACCAGAGGGGAGATCGAAACCTACGCCAGTGCGTGGCGCGCCGTGAAGCTCGGTTGGGATTAGCAGGCGATCCAGTTCGGGTGGGACGGCTCAGTGGAAGGGTCGGTCGCCTTTGATCGTCACGCGGATGCCGCTGCGCGTCTCGGGGAAGTAGTCCCACACGGCCATGTGCTGCGTGCAGCGGTTGTCCCAGAGCGCGACGGAGTTCGCCTCCCAGCGGAAGCGGCACTGGAAGTTGACGTCCTTCACGTGGTCGGCGAGGAAGTCGAGAACGGCCGCGCTCTCTGAGGGCGAGAGTTCGACGATGCGTCGCGTGAACACCTCGTTCACGTAGAGCGCTTTCTTTCCGGTTACCGGATGCGTGCGCACCACCGGTTGTATCGCCTGCGGCGACTCCCGTTGCGGCTTGTGCTCCCCGAACTGCCCCGTGTAATCGGCGACGTGCAGGGCGGTCAGGGGTCGAGCAGCTCCTTCATCGCCGGCGAGAGCGCTTCGTAGGCGGCGTACATATTCGACCAGCAGGTGTCGCCGCCACGGCTTGGCACGCGGTGGACGTGCAGCAGACTCGCCATCGGCGGCTCCACGTCCGCAGACACGTCGGAGTGCCAGCGCTCACCGTTGTTGCGGAACGAATCCTTGTCGGTGTGGATGACCATGAGCTCGGGGTTGTCGGCGGCGTACGGCGCGGCGGGGTGGATGTGTAAGTCCCCGAAGCGCCGACCGACGGTCAGGTGCTGTTTGAGGGTCATCGCTTGGTCACGGAAGAACAGCACGAGGTGCCGCATCCAGGCGTCGTGGAGTTCGCCAAACACGTCGTCGGAGAGCGGCTGCGTGAGATCGACGCCACGCACGGTCGCGCCGATGGTGGGCGTGAGGGGCTCGACCTCGATGGTCCGGTAGGTCATGGCTGACACCTCCATCGGCGGGAGGGTAGCCCATCCCACCCTGCCCCGCCGGGCACTTCGACTCCCGTCAGATTGGCGGCACCGATGGGCGGGGGGCGCTCGGGCTCGATGAGGCGATCCCCGCGGCAAGCTCTACCGCGGTACCGGCGCCGACGTCGTCTTCGTCGCGGCGCCACAGGAGCTCGGCGGCTACCCGCTATCGCCGCCGCCTTCCCACCCCGGCACGGCCCTCTTCACGAAAGTGCTCGATGGGGCAAGACCCCGCTGCTCGCGGTCGCGGCGCCACAGGAGCTCGGCTTCACGATCACGTCTGATGGGCGGCCTGGCGCCGGAGTGGAATCTTCGTACCCCACGGGCTTCGGAGGAGAGCGCCTACGCTGCATCTTCGCCGGAGCAACGCGGCTCTTTTCCAGCGATCCGCGCAACCGGATCAGGTTCGAGACGGCACACCTATCAGCCGGTCTTCTCCAAGAAAAGCTGGAGTTCCATCACGCCGTTGTCCTCGATCGAGAGGAGGGACTGAGACCGGGGCGGCTGAACGTCGTAGTCGGAGAAAAGGATCAGGATCGAGCCCACCACAACCATCACGTCCCCACCGACGATCTCTGCCTCGAGCGGGATCTCCACTGCTTGCGTGACGCCGTGCAAGGTGAGGGTGCCACGGGCGAGGAAACTGATCGCCTCCCAGTCGCCAAAGCTCTCGGGAATCGCCACCGTCTCCGTCAGTTCGAATGTCGCGGTGGGGAATGTATCCGTCTCGATCGCCTGGCGGGTGAGTTGGCGATCGCGGATCGATTCGTCGCTGCGCAGATCCCGGAGGTTGGCCACCACGGTGGTACCCGTCAGCTCCATGTCGACGATTGTGATTGTCGCGTCGACGGTGGGGCTGCGGCCCACCGCCGTCCTCGTGCCGATACGGACTACCTCCTCCTGCACGCGATAGCCGACGAACGTTTCGCCCTGACTCGCGACGGTCCAGGTCCCATTGAGGGACAGTGAGGTCGCGGCTGTGGAGCTGGGTTCGGACGCGGGTGTGGTTTCGCCGTCTTCCACGGAGGGCGCCGGTGTCCCGTCATCCAGGGAGGAGACGGCATCGGTGAGGGAGACCGCCGCCGGGGAGTTGTCGCGGATCAGGAACCACCAGAAGCCGAAAACCAGCAGGCCGATCACGACGAGGCTCGTCGCGCCACCACCGATGAGGATTCGTCGTCGGGTCAGCATCCGCTCCTCCCTCACCAGCGCGGCCGGAGGGGACAACCCCCACCCCCGAATCCGCTCGAGTAAGCGAGACGCAAACTAGCAGTGGGCCGGTAAAGCTCCCGGGCGCCGCGCGGCGCTTCCTACGAAACGGCGGCGGCGGCGCGCGCTCTCGCCCAGGTGTGCGCCTCTTCCGAGGCGACCCACTTGATCGCGTTCGCGAGCACCTTGCGGTAGTTAGGGTTGTTGTAAGAGGTGGGCACGTCGCCCGCCTGGACGTAGACGATCGGGCTATTCAGGTAGCTCTTCGCCCACGCGACCATGTTGGTCGTAGGCGGATGGGTCCACTCACCGCGCTCGTACATCCGGCGGCTGTTCACGGCGAGGTCGGGTGAGAAGAAGTTCTTGTCGGTGAAGTCCCAGTCGCTCCGGAGGAGCGGGACCACGTCCTCCTCGAAATAGGGCGCGAGATAAAGCTCGTCCTGCAGATCGAAGCTCCGATCGACGCCCGCGAGGACGGGGTGGTCGGGCTCGACGGCGGTCACGCGATGCTTCACCGCCAGGAGGTAGCCCGAGTCGGGCCATTGCTCGCCGCGTAACTCGCCCGGCTCGAAGAAGAAACGCCCACCCGCAATCTCCGCGTACTCGCCCCACTCCGGCCAGGCGCAGATGTTGTGGTGGATGAGCACGAGCCCCTTGCCTGCCTCGAGCAAGCGGTGGTAGCCGTCCTTCAGCTCCGGCGGCGCATCGCGCGGCCCACCGGCAGCGCGTCCGGGCATGCTGTAGTCGACGATGGTGTCGTAGGGCGCGGCGTTTTCGGGGTTGAAGAACAGCTGGGCGGCCGGCTGCTCCACGTGCGTCCAGTCCGCCAGGTCGCCCGCCTGCTGGAAGCGTCGAACATCTGGAAGAAGGGCTCGCGCTGGAAGCCGTGCCCTTTGCTCACGAGTAGTACGTTTGGGGCGCTCATAGCTTCCTCCCTGGGTTCGCTTGGTCGTGCGCGCATTCTAGCCAGCAGCAGGAAGCCGTTGTGCATCGGGCCGCCAACGGTGTTGCTGCAGTCGCGACGCGATCGGCGACCGCCTGCTCGATGTCTTCGCTGATGGCTGGGGCCTCCGTTCGCTCAGGGGGAGGCTAGGATTGCGCCCAACTTCGCCGAAGGGGTCCATATGCCGACGATCAACACCCTCGCAGGACCGCTGGACACTTCTGACATGGGACGAACCCTCATCCATGAGCACATCGCCATTCGCACGCCGGGGGTTGCGGAGAACTGGCCCGACCTCTGGGATGAGAACGCCTGCGTCGAATCGGCCCGCGAGAAGCTCGGCGCGCTCGCCGAGAGGGGAATCGGCACCGTCCTCGACCTGACGACGGCGGATATGGGCCGCGACGCTCATTACCTGCAGCGCGTAGCTGAGGTCGCAGCGGTCAACATCGTCGTCGCGACCGGCATCTACTGGAATGTGCCGATGTACTGGCGAGGGCGCCCCGCGGAGCAGCTCCAGCGCGTCTTCGTTCGGGACATTACCGACGGGATTCAGGGGACCGCGATCAAAGCAGGGGTGATCAAGCTCGCGAGCGATCAGCAAGCCGGCGGCGTCGACGAGATCAATGAGAAGTGCCTGCGTGCCGGTGCGCGCGCGCATCGTGAGACCGGAGTGCCGATCGCCACCCACAATGGGCCACCGACCCTGGGCCGTGAGCAGCAGCGGGTGTTCAAGGACGAGGGCGTGGACCTCAGCCGCGTGGTGATCGGTCACGTTGGCGATACGACCGACACCGACTACCTGAAGGAACTCATGGACGACGGCTCCTACGTCGGCATGGACCGCTTCGGCCTGGAGCGGACACTGAGCTTCGCAGACCGAGTCGACACCGTGGCCCGCCTCTGCCGGGATGGCTATGCCGAGCGGATCACGCTGGCGCACGACGCCTCGTGCTGCCTCGACTGGTTTGCGGACCGGGCATCGGTTGAGGCGGCGATGCCGAACTGGCACTTCTGCCACATCAGCGATGACGTGGTTCCGGCCTTGCTCGAACGCGGTGTGAGCGAGCTGCAGGTCGAGACGATGCTGCGGGACAACCCCCGCCGGCTCTTTGAGCAGCAAGGGGCGTACTGAGGCCTTCGACCTAGCTGCAAGATGGGTACGCTCACGACCTGGAGATAGCGCGGCTGCTGGCCCGAGCTTGACAGTCTCGCAGTCGTGACTGCACCGGCGTGAACGACCGGCAACCGCGACGTCTTCCGGCTCGCCGGCGACGCCGGGCGGCGATCAGCCGCGGAGCCACACCCGCGACGCCTGGGAAAGCGACCAGAAGTTCCGCTCCTCCCCGCGCTGGTGATTGACGGGCGCCCGTGCAGCCGCGACTATCGCGCACGATCCCCCAAACGAAGAGGCACCCATGTCCGTTCTCTATGACCTTCCACTCAACCGCATCGACGGCGCGCCGACGACGCTCGAGGCGTATCGAGGTGACGTCCTGTTGATCGTCAACGTCGCCTCAAAATGCGGTCTCACCCCGCAATACGCCGGGCTCCAGCAGCTCCATCGCGACCACCAGGATGAGGGGCTCGCAGTCCTCGGCTTCCCCGCCAACAATTACGGAGGCCAGGAACCGGGCAGCAGCGAAGAGATCCAGGAGTTTTGCTCCGCGAACTACGCCGTCGAGTTCCCTCTGTTCGAGAAGCTCTCGACACGGGGCGAGGACCAGCACCCCCTCTATCTCGAGCTGACGACGGCTATACCCAAAGCGACGCCCAACCCGGAGGGCAAGCTGCGGGCAACCCTCGAAGAGCACGGCCTCGGCCCCGAGACCGATAGCGAGGTCATGTGGAACTTTGAGAAGTTCCTCGTCGATCGGGGTGGCGATGTCGTCGGCCGCTTTGCGCCTGATTTGACGCCGGATAGTCCGATCGTGATGGAGGCGATCGAATCAGAGCTCGCGAAGCCAGCGCCGTAGGAAGGAACAGGGCGCGAAGGCCCACCGGGCATCCGGCCTAGGGCGTCACAGGCGGGCGGCCTCGGCCACGCGATAGGCCGACGGCGTCGTGAGGAGACGCATGGCACTCCTGCGGTCAGGTGAGAAATCGCGACGATCGTTCCGGCTGATTGATGGAATGCCGCGTGGCCCAACGCGGGCGCGTGGCGGCGGTCGCGGTCGCTCAGGTCGGTGATGGCGCCGGCCCGGAGCCGGCGGACCGGGAATGGGCGCTGGCGGCGCCCCGGGATACGATCGCCGGATGACCGGAGCGCCGCAGCCCAGCCCCGAGGTCTTGTTCGTGTGCGTGCACAACGCTGGCCGCTCGCAGATGGCGGCAGGCTTTGCCCGCGCGCTCGGGGGTGGCGCCATGCGCGTCCGCTCCGCCGGCTCAACGCCCGCGTCGCAGATCAACCCATTGGCAGCCCAGGCGATGGCCGAGGTTGGGATCGATATCGTGGAGGCCGTACCCATGCGCCTCGATCCCGCGGCCGTCGCGGCCGCCGATGTCGTCGTCACCATGGGCTGCGGCGACGAGTGCCCGGTCCTTCCCGGACGCCGCTACCTGGATTGGGCGCTCGACGACCCTGAGGGGCGGCCGCTGGGCGCGGTCCGCGCCATCCGCGATGAGATCGCAGAACGGGTACGAGCCTTGCTCGGCGAGCTCGGCGTCAACCCTCTCGATGGTCCGTAGCCCGGGGCATTAAAATAGTCCCCCTCGTCTGCTCCGGTGGCGCGGCCTCGCGGCCGCTGCGCCTGCGCGCGCGTGATTAGTCCCCCTCGTCCGCTCCGGTCACGCGGCCTCGCGACGGCGCTCGCTCCGCCGTCGCTCCAGGACTTTCACCCGATCTTCATCGCCCTGGCAGCACCCTCCGACGGTGCGCGACCATAAACCTCAGAGGAGGCGCCCGTGAGTAGCGGACGGCGACGGTTCGCGCATGAGCGCCATTCGGCGCTGAAGCTCGCGATCGCCGGAGTTTCCGTGGCGGGTCTCGTGGGCGGCTGGGTCGGGCTCAACCGCGCCCACTCGGACTTTGGGGTGGCGGAGGCGGCGGTCCTGGCGACAGCTACAGCGACCGTGCCACCTGCGAGCGCTCCCGATCCCACGGCGCTCCCCTCCGCGACGGCCACCGCCGCCCCACCCGACCCCACCGCTACTGCTACCGCTACTGCTGCTTCCGGTGGCCACGCTCCCGTGGACACCCCAACGGCCGCCCCCGATTCGCCCTCGGCGACAGCCGTTCCCGCGACCGCCACACCACCGCCACCCACGCCCATCCCACCAACCGCAACCGCGACACCCCAGCCGAGCCCCACGCCCACCGAGGAGCCCACGCCCGCTCGTGTGCGCGTGAGCCGCGGCTCCTGACGTGAGCTGGAAGCTCTGCGCAGTCGTCGCCGCTGGGCTCATCCTCGCCGCGGCCTTCGCCCGCCTCACGCAAGATCCTGATACCGGCACAGCGAGCTGGGACTTCTCGCGCGCGGCGGCGTTCACCGGCTATCTCCTGCTGTGGGGATCAGTCGTGGCGGGAGTGGCGCTCCATCACCGCGTCGCCCCCGGTCCCACGGGCCAGAGTGTCCTCCTCGAGGGGCATCGCGTGTTGGGCGCCCTCGCCCTGGCCTTCGTGATCGCGCACGTCTTTGCCCTCCTGATCGATCCGGTGGTGCCCTTCTCGATCGTCGATGTGACCGTGCCCTTCTCGAGCGGGTACCGCCCGCTCGCGGTGGGGGCGGGCACGATCGCGCTGTGGCTGCTCGTCGTTGTGCTCGCGAGCACGGCGCTCGCGGGGGCGATGGGGCGGACCGCGTGGTGGCGCGTCCACCTCCTGAGCTACCCGGCTTACGTGCTGGCGTTGGTGCATGGCATCACCAGCGGCACCGACAGCGGGAGCACCCTCGCGCTTTCGCTCTACATCGCCACGGGAGCGGTCGCCGCCGGCCTCGTCGTCGTCCGCCTTGCGGGCCGCGGCTGGGTCGCCGCCGGGCAGCCCGCCGCTGACCCGCCGGCGCTCACCCGCAGCGGCTGACCGCGCCCGCCTCATCGACCGTCAGGCTTGCGGACCCGCTCGCGGCCGCTCGTTGGGCGATCGCCGCCCCGCCGATCACGATCGCCTTCGCCCAGACTTCCGCCAGCCAGCAGGACGGGGCCCAGACCGAGGCCTGGACGATTCCCGATCGCGCTGGGAGCCCGCTCCGGGGATCGATGAGGTGATGCGCCGTCGACCCGTCGTCGGTGCGCCAGCGACGCCGGAGCATCGTCGAGGTGGCGAGCCCCCCGCGGATGTCGCCCTCCCAGACCAGGGCGTCGTTCGCGCCGGCGATGGCGAAGCCCCAGCCCTCACGCCCCGCCTCCGTGCCCACCGCCCGGACATCACCGCCCGCGTTCACGAGGGCTGCAAGCCCTGCCGCCTCGAGCTCGTCTGCGACGAGGTCGACCGTGAGGCCCTTCACGAGACCGCCCAGGTCGAGCGCGCCTTCGAGGAGCCGCACCCGCCCGGCCCCAATCTCGAGCGCGGCCATCGGCGAGGGCACGACCTGGCGGCGGGGCGCACCGCCACTAACCTGCTCGAAGCTCTCGTCGTAGCCCGCTTCCTGGAGCGCGGGGAGAACCATCGGGTTGTAGAGGCCGTCCGTGAGGGCGTGGGCGCGAAGAGCGAGGGCGCAGACCTCGGCGAAGCGCTCGTCTGTGACCGCTTCGCCTGCGTTCAGCCGGGAGAGCAGGCTCTCAGGCCGAAAGCGCGAAAAGCGTGCTTCCTCCTCCTCGAACGTGTTTTGGACGAAGCGGGGAACGGTATCGACACCCTCCACGAGCACGTCGATGTCGGTGTTCATGGCACGGAACGTCTCGCTCGCCGCCATCGACGCACCATAGGCGGTTCCCACAGCGGAGGTGGCGGCCGTATCGAGCCGATCGATAGGGGAACCCACCGCTGAAGGTAACTCGTGACCACCCTCGACCCTAGCCGGCTCGGTCTTACCGGGCGCCTCGCTCGCTTTAGCGCCGCCTACCGCTGGTACGTGATCCTGGGTTGGACGGTGCTCGTCGTCGTGCGCGGGACTCGCGGCCGGCATCGGCGATGTGCTCACCACCGAAGGGTCGGTTTCGAACAACCCCGAATCCGAGCGGGCCCAGACCCTCCTCGAAGATCGGCTCCACGGCCCCGACGCGCCGGAGGAGTTCGTGATCGTCCGTTCGGATGATCTCACCGTCGACGATCCGGCCTTCGCCGCGCTGGTGGGGGAGATTCTGGCCGAGGTGCGGTCACTCGAAGACACCGTCGCTTCGGCGACGAGCTTCTACGAAACCGGCGCCGAAGCGTTCGTCTCCCCTGACCGCCGCACGACCCTCATCCCGATCACACTCACGGGCAAGATCGAGAAGGCTGCGGATACGGCCGGTCCCCTCGTCGAACTCGTCCACGATGTCGACGCGCCGGCCGGCTTTGAGGTACTGGTGGCGGGTCTCGGAAGCATCGGCCACACCTTCTCCGAGACCTCGGAGCGGGACCTCCAGCAGGGTGAGGCAATCGGACTCCCCTTCGCACTCCTGATCCTGCTCATCGTCTTCGGTGCCGCCGTTGCCGCGGGCATCCCGATCATCATCGCCCTGATTTCGTTCGCGCGGGCGCCTCAGCTAGTCGCGCGGTCCTCTTCTCCGGGGGCGCCGTGGTGATCGGCCTGCTCGGCCTGCTGATCGTCCCCAGCAACATCTACCGCAGCCTTGGGATCGGCGCCATCGCCGTTGCCGTCGTCAATGCGCCGGCCAGTCATCAGCCTGGTGCTCTCGGCGGGGCTTCTCATTGCCGCCGCCGTGCCCTACCTCACCATCACGGCGGGCGGTGGTGGTGACAGCGGCCAGGTACTCGGGGCTGTGCGCGCCCCCCTTCTGCCGCCGCCCCGCCTCCCCCCAAGGCGCGGGCGGCGGCTTGCGTTCGGGAGGGGCGGTGGAGGGCGAACGTCCACCGGCGGTAATCGATGGTCCTCAGGCTCTTCATCCTGACCGCGCTTTTCGGCTCGCTGCTCGCGCTCGCCTGCGCCGGCTCGTCCGACACGACCCCAGACCCGGTCACGGCCTCACCCGAGCCGCCGACCCCCACTGCTTCGCCAACCTCCGAGCCAGCTACCGCCACCACTTCACCCATCGCTTCGGCCACTTCCGTGCCGACGAGCGGACCGCGACGGTCAGATCGCACTGCTCCTGGCACGGGAATCTGATCAGCCGCTGCGAGCGACTCGGCCTCGACCTTTACGACCAGTTCGACGGCGTAATCGTGGCTGACGGGCTCGATTGGGCTGGAGGTCAGCGGCCTGTGGCTGCTGGACGAAGGGGCGATGGAGCGAATTCGCGTCAGATGGCCGGAGTTGTCGGCTCGGTACGCGGTCGCGTTGCGCTCACCACCCGCTGATACGCCTCGTGGGAGCACAGGCCCAATAGTCTCCACGGGCCTACTGCTCTACCTCGATACGGAACGTGCGCTCCCGATCGCGGTGATCGACCCGCTTTCGGATCAATGGACCGCCGTAGAGGTCGACAATCGACGGGCTTACGACCTCGAGCCCTGGGAGACCCTATTCCTGCTGCGCCCCTAGCTCGGCGCCTCGAAGCCGTAGGGTGCGTAGCGCCCAGGGATGAACATCTCGATGTGCGCGGAGCCCACCGCTGTCGAGCCGTCGGGGGCGGTGGTGGTGACAGCGGCGAGGTACTCGGGGCTGTGCGTGCCTGTCACGACCGTGCCGTTGTAGAGGGTGTGTTCGTACGGCTGCCGGGAGAAATCGAAATCGTCCCATTCCTGGGTCAGGCCATCCCTGCCGTGGTAGGTGAACATCGAGCCGCCGTCCTTCCAGCTGCCCGCGCCATAGCCGATGGTCACGGGGTTCCAACTGCCCGTGGGGACGTACTCGTGCCGCCACTCGCCCCCGTTCTCGTCCGTCAGCATCCAAACGCCTTTCGCGAGAATGCGCGTTCCCGGAACGAACTCGATCTCGTGCTTCGCTGCCGCCAGCTTGAGCTGCGACCCATCGGGGGGCAGGTCGATGCCGCCCTCGAGGGGCGTGCCGAAGACATCGTTCATCTGCACCTGCTCACCGTCCTCCGACTCGTGCACGCTGAAGAAACCCGATTCGCCGCTCTTCTGCGTCCACCAGGAGGCCCATCGCAGGCCCTGGCGGACTGAGGGGGCTTCTCGCGGCGGGAGCCACTGCGGGTCGGGGTGAAGGGGGGCGCGCTGGGCGTAGAGCCCCCACGAGTGGTCGCGGCTCGCGCCCCACTCCGGTTGGCGCAGCTCGAAGCGCTTGTCCCGCAGCTGGATCCAGCCGTTGGCGCTGCCGGTCTGGTAGTAGCGCGTTTGGTCGGTGGTGCGCCGCCCGCGCGACCAGGCGAGGTGGTGCGGCTCCTCGTAGGGCACCCCCGTGCCGATCCAATCCATCTCGAAGGTCAGCTCCGAGTCGTTCGGCCCGAGCGCCAGTTGAATGCGCTTCATCGGCTCCACGAAGCGGTAGCTCAGCGGGCCCAGGGTGGTGTCGGCGTTCGCTCTCCAGGGGCGGCTGAAACGGGCCGTGTACTGCTGCCCATCGATCGTGATGCCGGCATAGCCCCCGAGCATGTCGTTGTTCGGATTCACGCGCATGCCCGAGAAGAAGAACGCCTTCTCTTCGGCGTTGTAGACGCCGAAGAAGTAGCCGTCGTCCCAGCCATAGTCCGTCGATGGAATCTCGCTGAACGGATACGAGGATTGGTGGACGGGAAATTCGTCGTATTGGGTGAGCACGTTGTCCTCCTCGCGCCGCGCCTTTGGGCCCGCTGGCGCGCGCGCGAACGATACCAGCGCCACTGGTCAGTCGCCCGCCGGCGGCTCGTAGCGCGGCCCCGGTTCGCGGGGTCTCGCGGTCGAGGCCTGACGGCTGAGAAGCTGGATGCCGATGATCGTTCGGGGGTGGTACCGAGAGGAGCCCCGTGGACCTCAGCGAATCAGCCTTCGAACGGGCGCCGGTCGCGCTGCTCGTCCTGGACCGCCGCGGTGCGATCAGGGCGGTGAACGCGGCCGCCGAGCGGACGCTCGGCCGCCCGGTTCACAAGCTCGTTGGCACGCCCCTGGCGCAGAGCGTTCATGATGAGGGGCGCGCGGCGCTAACGGCAGCGCTCGCCGGCGAGGCGGCGGGGTCATCGTTCACGCTTCGCACTCCTGGTGGTGAGCGCTGGATGCGTTGGCTCGCGGGGCCGGCCGTGTCGGGCGCGCCATTGCTCTTCGCAGTTTTCGACGTGACGGATCTGGTCGAGATTGCGAGACAACTCGAGGAGGTTGTCGATGAGCTCGTCGTATCGAACCAGATCGCCCTCGAAACGCAGTCCGAAGACCTGGAGCGCCTGCGAGCCGAGGCGGAGTACCGCGCCAGCCACGATGAGCTCACGAAGGTCCTGAGCCGCCGCGCCTGGTTCGAGAGCGGCGCGCGCGTGCCGCCTACGGCGGTCGCTGTGATCGATATCGATCACTTCAAGCGTGTGAACGATCGCCATGGCCACGTCGGAGGCGATATCGCGCTGCGCGAGGTCGCGTGGCGGATCGAAGCGCTGATCGGCGACTGTGGCGAGGTTGGGCGGCTCGGGGGCGAGGAGTTTGGCGTGCTGCTCCGTGGGGACCCTGCGGCGGCCGAGCACTTACTCGCTCGCGTGATCGGGGCGGTCGCCGAGAACCCGATCGAAGTGCTGCCAGGCGTCGACTGCGCGCTGACGGTCAGCGCTGGTCTCGCTCGCGCGACCGGGGCGGAGCCTGGGGAGCGCGCTGCGGACACGCTCCAGACCCTCTACGCCCGCGCCGATGCGAGTCTCTATCGGGCGAAGAACAGCGGCCGCGCCCGGGTCGTGGTAGACGCGCGCACTGCCGCTTGACGGCCACTGTTAGCGGGTTAGCTGGAGCTGCGTGAGCTGGGCGATCGCGAGGAAGGCTGCCTGGAGGGCGGCATTGTTGGGCGCCTTGAAGAAGGCTCCGCCCGTGCGGTCGGCGATGTCTTGCATGAGGGCATCGTCCGACTGGTTCCCATATCCGATCGTGTACACAGTGACGCCGTTCGCAGCCGCGTAGTCCGCTTGCGCCAGTGCCCGCGTGCGGGCGATCGAGGTGCTGTAGGCGGTGCTCGCGCAGGTGGGCGTGTAATCCGTGGGCGTGCAGTAGGTGTTCGCGACCCCATCCGAGAGCAACACGACCACCAGACTGGCGTTCGCGCGCCCGTTGTCGATCAGCTCCTGGGTGCCCAGATAGAAGCCGTGCGCGATGTTCGTGCGTCCGTCGTCGCCGCCATTGCTCGTGGGGTCGGGCGCCGCGCCGATCGAGGCGGCGAGTCCGCTCAGGTTTCCGGTCAGGCCCGTGTCCTCTTCGGCCCGCGTGGAGAAGTGCACGAAGCCGATACGGTCATAGCCGGGATCGAACTCGCCGACGAAGACCTGGGCCCCGTTCTTGATCTCCTCCCAGGGATGGTAGGGGCCAGCGCCTGCGGTCTGGCAGGAGCTGCCGCGCAGGTATCTTCCCGCTGCGTGTCCGGTAGCGGGATAGGTAAGGCCGTTCTTGGGGTTGGGCACCGCGCGAATCACGTCAACCGTGCCCGGTTCCGTCAGACCCACGATCTGCAGCCACTCGCTCGACGAATTCGACTCGAGGCGGAAGACCTGCCCGACGTAGAGGTACTCGTCGAGCTGGGCCAGCGGGTTGTTCTTCGTGACGGAGAAGCTGGTTTGAGTCGCGTTGATGGCGGCGGTCAGCTTCGTCTGGCTGACGTAATAGCCATTGGGCCCGTGGCTGTCCCAGCACATCGAGCCGGAGCGGTCGATCACGAGGAGCGCGTCGACCACTGCCGCCTCGGCTTCCGCTTCGGCGGTCACATGCCAGTGGTCGACGCCGAAGAAGCGGGCGAACCAAGTCGGGATGTCGGCCTCGCCGGCCGTGGCCACGGCTTTGTTCCCGGGTGGAAAGGTCACGCTGAACTGCACGTTCTGGCCTTGGGCCTGGATGAAGCCGCTGTTGTCGACCCAGTAGCTGTTCGCCTGCGAGAGGGCGTCGGCGGAATCGGGCATGCTCTGTGCTCCCGCGAGCGCGGCGGCGTCGACCGCCGCCTGGATCTGCGTCCGTGCCCACACGTAACGTCCGACATCGACGCTGATCGCGATGAGCCCGAGAAACACGACGAGCCCACCTGCGAACAGGACGAGGGCCTGGCCTTCTGTTCCGTTCCGGCCGGTACCGGCGTGACTGGGACGATTCCGGTGGGGGTGCGCTGTCGCCATGGCGGGCTCCGTCGCAAGCGAACGTCACGTTCGCGGAGTGCGGAGCTTCGGCGGCCCGGCTACCTAGGGAGGTCCGTGGCTTTGCGTGGCCGCAACGCGAGCGGCCGTGCCCTTTCGTGCATCCGTGCCGGTTAGGCCTGGGGGTCCGTCCGGCTACTCAACAGTACGCCGGCTGTTCGGAGGCGAACCAGAGAACAGACAGTGACGATTCGGTGACAAATCGCTTTCGGTGGCCCGGCCGCCCACGCGTGGGGCGCCACCTCCGCCGACCCTCTCGGAAGCGTGCTGGAATTACTACGCAACAAGCGCACGGGCGAGACGCTTGCCGCTGAGGTGATGCCCGCGGAGTCGGTCTGGGCGCGCACCCGCGGGCTCATGCTTCGTCGTTCCTTGGGCGAGGGCGAAGGTCTCCGCATCGAGCCCTGCGGCTCGATCCACATGATGTTCATGCGTTTCGCCATTGACGCGGTCTTCTACGACCGCGAGGGGCGCGTGACGAAGGTCGCGCGCGGCGTCCGCCCCTGGATCGGGCTCGCGTTCGGGGGCCGCGGCGCGCGGGGGGTGGTTGAACTCGCCCGGGGTGCGGCGGCTGCGGTTCAGCCCGGCGATCTCCTCGACTTCGAGGCCGTAGCCTAGGCCGCAGCGCGCGGAGGGCTCGGGGACCCGGCTAGTGCTCGGGCGCTGCCTCGCTCCCTAGCCGGTTGCGCCGCTCCTCGATCCAATCATCCACGCGCGCCCACTGCGCGCGCAGCCAAACGGCCCGTCCCTCGGCGTCGTTGGGGACCTCCGCCCGGGGGACGCGCCAGAAGGCGATGTCCAGCTCGCGACGTAAGAGCCCGCCTTGGAGCAGGGCCCTGTAGCTGCCGTCCTCGAGCCCCGTATGCGCGCAGAAGACGATGTCGGCTGTGGGAGCTCGCTCGAGCAGGGCGAGCGAACCACCGAGCTGCGGCGGCAGGACGTGACGGAAGGCTTCGGCGCGGCGTGCAGCCTTCTCATCGCCGCTGCGCCGGATGCGCGCGACGGCCCGCTTCAACCGCTGCGGCGTGAAGAGCGCCCCCTCCGGAAACATGAGGACGCCATCCCGCGGCCCGAGGTCGTCACCGAGCGCTGCCACCTTCGCAATCTGTCGGGGGGCCTCACGTGAGCCCACAGTGAGGAACGTGCTCGGCAGGCGATGCCCGACGATGTCGATGCAGGGATCGCGGACGAGCCACGAGTTCATGACCCAGCGAAGGCGGAGGTGGTGGCGGCCTTCGAGGAAGACGCCCGCCAGCAGGTTGTCGACCGGGGAAACGTGCCGGCAGAACACGAGCACCGGTCCCTTTGCTGCCTCCTCGTCCCCTTCGACGACAACACGGACTTCGAAGAGCCGTACCAGGCTCCAGAAGACTGCGCGCGACCAGATCCGCGCGAACCAGTAGTGCATCCCCAACCGCCGCTCCTCGCTCCCCTGGCTCGCGATCCACATCGGCAGGAAGAGCAGGAGGCCGAACGCCTCGACCGCGAGATACGCCCAGAGGCCGAGCATGCAGCGGACGAGGGTGGTCCCTCGTCGCCGCGCGAGGTCGCCGGCGAGCGCGAGCGTGAGGAACAGGGGCGCGCCGACCGTGTTGATCACGAACGAAAGGAGGTAGATCGGCACGGTGACGGAGCGCCGCGCCAGGCGCAGCGTGAAGCGCTCGCGCTCGAGCTCTCGGCGGCGGGCGAAGGGCGTCGCCAGAGTTGACGGAGCAGTGGATGGCGGGACCGAGGTGCGCGAAGTCACCGCGGTAGGGTAGCGAACCGCGCGACTTTACGCTGGAGGCGGCGGTCTGCCAGCGCCGGGGCGCAGCGCCTCGCTCCCTACGCAAGGCCGCTCAGTCGGGCCCACCCTCTGCCGGTGTCGTAGAGTCTCGCCCGATAGCGGGGCAGTCGGTGCTGCGACGGGGCGAGCGCCCAGCCCCGTCGCGATGGCCTTTGCAAAGGGACGAGCGTGGTGCGTGACGAGGTTCGGACGGCGGTGCGGGCGGCGATCGAGGCCGCTCGCGCTCGCCCGCAGGCGGCCGCGGTTCGCCTCCCCGCGCGGCGCTACGTCGACCGCTCGTTCTACGACGCCGAGCGCGCCGAGATCTTCGGGAAGGCGTGGTTGCTGGCCGGCCGCATGGACGAGCTGCCTACCCCAGAGCTCTACCTGGCCTGGGAGAAGACGCGGGTCCCGCTCCTCATCGTCCACGCGGTGGACGGTGTGATCCGCTGCTTCTACAACAGCTGCCGCCATCGCGGCGCGCCCGTCGTGCGCGTGGCGCGGGGGCGCAATCGCGCGCTGCGCTGTCAATTACCACAGCTGGACCTACGACACGACGGGCAAGCTCGTGTCGGTTCCGGATGAGCGCGACTTCGTCGATCT
This sequence comes from Tepidiformaceae bacterium, assembly GCA_965247935.1. Classification (GTDB taxonomy): domain Bacteria; phylum Chloroflexota; class Dehalococcoidia; order Tepidiformales; family Tepidiformaceae; genus CAUYXJ01. Next base: position 3,084,556 of record CBDFIA010000002.1, on the reverse strand, counting down.
GCGCCGCGAGGAACGCGCGCTCGTGCCGGTCAGTTGCACGCTCAGTGGTGGCGGCATCTTCGTGAACGAGGACGCAGACGCACCCTCGCTCGACACGTGGTTCGGGGCGGTGCGGGAGGAGTTCGGCAAGGTCGATGGCGAGGGCCTGCGCACGCTCGCCCAGCGCGCGGTGACAATCCCGGCGAACTGGAAGCGCGTTATGGAGCGCTTCCTCAGCGCCCCGCCGGTCCCGCCTCGCCCAGGCCTCCTCGCGCCCGCTGTGGAAGCCGGCGCGACGAGCGTGGAGGCGTTCGCGGGCGGGCATCTCCGCATCGTCGCACCGTTCGACGAGCCGAGCGCTCGGGCGCTCGGCCTGGCCGAACCCCTCGCATGGACGGACCTCCAAGACGAGGGGCTGACGGACATCCCCTCCCTCGATCCGATGTTCCGTTCCACTGCCACCACTTACGCCCTCTTCCCAAATGTGCTCCTCACGTTCACCCCCAGCGGCTTATTCAGCTTCGCCGTCTGGCCCGGCGATGAGGAGACGACGCTGCTCGAAGCCACCTGGTACGCGCCGGATTGGGGCGAAGCGGACTCGCCGGAGGCGCTTCCCGCCTGGCAGGCGCGCATCGCCTGGGCGCAGTCCCAGCTGGACGAAACCGGGGCAGCGCTCGACGGTGCGCAGGCGGAGATGCAGGAGCGGGCCCGCCAGGGCCTCGCGCTCCAGAACGACTCTGAGGCCGTGCGCCTCTGGCACGAAGCGGTCGATGCCCGCGTTCAGGCGGTGGTGCCCGCCGATACGCTCGTCGGGGCCGCGCCCGGCGAGGTACGCAGCCCTTTGAGGGGCTAGCGGGGGCGAGCCGGCAGCGGCCGTTCGCGCTATCCCCCGGCGACGGCGCCGTCGATGCGCGCCATGAGTTCCGGCGCGAGCGGGCCCTTTGCCTCCGCCGCGAGGCACTCCGCCAACTCGATCCGGTTCTTCACGCCCAGGACCAACGTCGAGATGCCCGCCATCGTCAGGGCGTAGCGGTGCGCCAGCGAGGCGGGCGACTCGCCAACCTCCTGCGCGAGCGCGCGGAAGGGCGCGGCTCGGTGGAAGTCTACCACCTCCGGGTGGTCGTCCGCGAGTTCGCGGTCGATCGCGTCAGTGAGGGCCCCGGCTTGGACGGCGCGAATGCCCATTACCCCCACGCCCCGCGCTTGGGCGGCCGCGATGAGCGCGCGCGGCCGGGCCGGCTCGTCGAATGTCTGCATCGCCCCTGGTGAACCGAGGAGGTTCGTGACGCACTGGATCGCGGCCGGCGGCGGATCCTCAGCAAGCGTCTCGAGCAGGGCGCTGGGCACGCCGATACCGCTCACACCCCAGGCGCCGATCCTGCCGTCCCCCACCATCGCCTCGAAGGCTGGCCGCACAGCTTCGATGAAAAGGCCGCGGGTGGTTCCCCGCGCTTCGCCCCTGAAGTCGTCAGGGAGGATCATCTCGTGCAGGAAGAAGAGATCGACGCGATCGAGGCGCAGTCGCTCCAAGCTCTCGGTGAGCGATTCTTGGAGCGCGGCCGCCGCCTCGGCGGGGGGCGGCTGCCCGAGATGGTGTTTCGTGGAGATGCGCACGCCAGGGGGCAGGTGTCCGTCGAACGCCTGGCCCACGACGCGCTCGGCCTCGCCGTTGCCGTAGCCGGGCGCGACGTCGAGGAAGTCGATGCCACCATCCACGGCAGCGCGCACGGTTGCGACCGCTTCCTCGCGTGTGGTCGCGCCCCAGACCTGGCCGGTGCCGCCGCCGCCGAGGGTAAGGGCGCTAACCGGCCCGAGCGTCCCGAACTGTCGCTGTTCCATCGCGTAAGCCTACGCGAGCGCCAGCCTCGCAGCCGATACAGCACCGGCGCCAGCTCGCTGCGCTCGGGCCCCGCCCCCACTCCCCACCAGCGCTCGGCTGCTGCGCCCCTGCGGCCTGACGGCCGCGGCGGCTCCGCGCTCCCCACCCGCGCTCGCTTCCGCGCAAGACCGAGCCGAAGCGGAGGTGTCTGCGGAAGGCGCGCCGACGAGCGCCCTCAGGCCGCCCCTTCGATGTCCACGATCCCAGCCCGGCGGAGCCCCTCGACGATCCGCTCCGCGGTTCCCGGCGAGGGATCCGCCTTATAGGTCATAATCGCGAGGCCGTCGACGAGGCGTGCCTCGGCAAGCGTTTCCACGGTCTCGTCGAAGGCTCGCCAGGCCTCGTCTTCGCCCGCCGCGATTCGTCGACGCAGCCTCTCGGGAACGGGCACCTGCAGCCGTGCGCTGATCCGTTCGAGACCCTCCATGGTGAGGAGCGGCATGACCATCGCCACGAGGTGAGCGCCGTTGCCCTCGCGTTTCACGAGTTCCGCCGCCGCGGTCAAACTCGCGAGGTCGAAGACGGGCTGCGTCCAGACGCAGGTTGCGCCCGCGCGCAGCTTTCCGACGAGCGCCCTTCGCGAGCGCTCGCTCTCGTGGTACTGATCGAGGGCGGCGGCGATCAGCATTCCCGGCGCATACTCCCTTACGAGCGCGATCAGCTCGCGCACGGTGATCGCCGGCAACTGCGCGTCGCCGGCGTGATCGCCGCGCAGGCAGAGGACGTGGCCGACCCCGCCGGCTCGCGCGCGCTCGATGTCCGCCCTGAGCCCGGCCGCAGTTCGACCCGCGGCGGTCAGGTGCCAGACCGGGTCGATCCCTGCCAGCGCGAGCGTGAGCGCTGCGTCAAGGCTCGATTGGCGGTCGGGCCGGTGAATGACGTTCACCGCCAGCGTGCAGCGGTCGAGCAAGAGCGCGCGCCGGAGCAGCACGGCCGGCTTTTCGGAGCGTGGCGGCGTGATTTCCAGGGCCACCGGGAACTCCCCGCGGGCGATCGCCTGAGCGAAGGACATAACGCACAGCGTGCTGGGAAGTGGCTTCGGCGTCCAGTCGGCGCCGCCTCAGTCGCTGATCACGCTGTCGCCTAGAATCTCGGCGCGTGCCGCAGCGACCGCATAGAGGGAGCCGGTGACGCAGATGAGGTCCGTTTCGCCCGCCTCCTCGCGCGCCCGGGCGAGGCCTTCGGCGACGCTCGCGGCGACCTCGACCGGCGGCCCCAACGGGGCGAGCTCCGCGGCCATGCTCTCGGCATCCCGGGCGCGGCGGGATTCCAGGCCGCAGGCCCAGATGCGCTCGGCCAGGCCGGCGACCTTGTAACCGATGCCCTTCAGATCTTTCTCGCCCATAACGCCCAGCACGAGGTAGCAGTGGCGCCACTCGAGGTACTCCCGCAGCGCCTCCGCGAGCGCGGCCGCGGCCGCGGGGTTGTGCGCGCCGTCGGCGACGAGCGTTGGGCGCTGGCCCATCACCTCGAGCCGTCCGTAGACGCGGGTTCGGGCGATCCCCTGCACGATCGCGTCGTCACTGATCTCGTGGCCCCCGTCTCTGAGGGCCTGACTCGCAGCCACGGCGGTGGCGGCGTTCTCAACCTGGTGGCCACCGAGCATTGGGGTCCGGAACTCGACGGATCCGTTGGGCCCTTGAATGTGGAACGATTGTCCGAAGACGTAGCGCTCAAGCACGTCGGTGCTCCACGCCTCCGCCACCGAGAGCAGCTGGGCCCCGACAGCATCGCACCGCTCCGCGACCACGGTCGTGACGGCGGGATCGGGCTGAGCCGCGAGCACGCAGGTGGTTTCAGGGCCGATGATGCCCGCCTTGTCTTCTGCAATCGCTGCGGGCGTCTCGCCGAGGATCGCCGTGTGGTCGAGGGCGACGGGCGTGACGACGACGAGCCCGGCACCGCCAAAGACGTTCGTCGTGTCGTACGAGCCCCCGAGCCCAACCTCGACGATCTGCCAGTTCACGCTTCGCAGCTGGGCGCGGACGAGCCAGAAGAAGAGCGCGGTGAGCACGCCAAACGTGCTCACCGTACCGCCCGCCGATTCCTGCTCGGCTTCGACGGCCGGCCGGATCGCCTGTAAGCCAGCCGCGAACTCCTCGGTCGAGACCGGCTCGCCGCCGATGCTGATGCGCTCCGTGTACGAGTGCAGATGCGGGCTCGTGAAGAGCGCCGTGGCCTCGCCGTTTGCCCGCAGGATGCCCTCGATCATGGCGGCGACGCTGCCTTTGCCATTGGTCCCCGTCACATGCACGGTTGGTCGCGCCAGCTGCGGCTCGTCCAACCGGCGCAGGAGCGAGCGCATGGAGGCCAAGCTCATCGAAGGGTTCGCGGAGGCCTGGGGGTCTCGCTCCAGATCCTGGAACGATTCGAGGAAGGTGAGCGCCTCGCGATAATCCACGGGACCATTGTAGGCGCGAGGGCGCGCGATCCGGGGTCCACGTATGCCATCCTCTTGGGGTGGCAGCCAAGCATCGTTTCGGGTCTCGCTTCCAACGCGCAATCACGCTCATCGACGGCGCGAACGCGCCCGATCCCGCCACGATCTCCATCGATGCCCAGGCGCTGCCGAAAGAGCTCACGCACGCGGGCATGCTGACCGCGTGGATCGAGCGGCTGCGGCCCGAGGCCAGCGAGGCGCTGCTGCTGGCCGCGCGCGCCCATCATCTTCGGCGCTGGGAATCACCGCGTGACACCTACCCCGCGGGGCGCCGCGGCTACCTCCGTTGGCGCCGCGAACTCCAGCGGCTGCACGCCGCCTACGCGGGCGAGATCCTCGAAGACGTCGGATACGACGCCGACAGCATCGGCGCGGTCGAGCGGCTCATCCGCAAAGAGACCCCGCGGGACGACCCCGAAGGCCAGGCCTTCGAGGACGGGCTCACCCTCGTATTCATCGAGACGCAACTCCACGACCTCGCCGCCCGCGCCGATAGCACGACCATGGAAAGGGTGCTGCGCAGGACCTGGCGCAAGATCAGCCCGGCGGCCCGCGCCATCGCTCTGCGATCCGAACTCGCGCCCGAAGATCGCAAGCTCCTGGAACGCGCGATCAGCTAGGCCCGTACCGTCGCGACGAGCCAGCTCCTACAATTGTCGCGATGCCAACGAACGAAGCGTTCGTCTCTGAGCTGCTGGACGCACTGCCCGATCGCTTTGGCGACACGCTCGCCGATCTGCCCCCGGACGAGCGCGTACAAGCGATGGCGACGGCGCGGCAACTCGCGACGCTCGTCCGCGCCACGCGCGCGACCTACGTCCTGCACATCGGCGGTGAGCTCGGCTACACGAACCTCCATATCGCCGGCGCGTTCGGCCACACCGGCCAACTTGGGATCGTCGTACGCGATCCCAAGGTCGCGTCCGGAATCGAGCGGCTCGCGGAGCGCTACGCCCTCAGCGAGCGTCTGAGCGTCCATCCTGGGGACGCGCCCGCGGTGGTCTCGGGGCTCAACGGGCCGTTCGATCTCATCGTCCTCAGCGGGCGCTGGAGCGACTATCCGCGCATGCTCGAGGACCTCGCGCGCCTCAATCGGGTGGGCGGCTCGCTGGTCGTCGCGAATGCCGCGGAACTGCCCGCAGCGGATGCCGAAGCGCCCGAAACGGTCGCGCTCCGAAACGTCCTCACGCGACTCGCCGCCGACGAGCGCTACCTCCTCAGCACGGGGCTCGACTTCTCGACCGTCCTGGCGGCCCGCGTTCGCTAAACCATCTTCAGGCGCGGTCGGCGATTGCGATGATCCCGAGGTGGAGCCCTGTTCGTCCTGCCGCGAAGGGCCGCCGCGGGCCTTGCTGCGCGGCTCCCCCTCGGGGAGCAATAGGCGCGCGGCCGGGCCGGGTGGCGATGCCCTCCTCTGCCGCGAGTGTCTGGAATGGATCTCGCTGATGGTCATTCGCACCCAGCGCGGGGACTCCGCCGAGCCCCTCCTCGGCCCACCCGAGGGCGGTGACGACCTCGCCAGCCGCAGCGCCTGCCCCTTCTGCCGCGGCCACCTCGGGAGGGAGCCGCGCTCCGTGGCCTGCTTGCCCGTGACTGGTGGTGAGTCGCTCTGGCCGCAGCTCGTGCTCTGTGACGCCTGCGCCGAGTGGCTCTTGGCCCTGGCGCGGGATACGCGCTCCGCCCGGAGGCTCACGCAGCGGCGTATCGACGGCCGCTACGGTGCCTTCCTCCATGGCCGCTTACGTGATCTCCGCGTGGAAGCCGATGTCGTCGATCCCGGCGCCCGTGGCGTGATCGACGAGGTCTGTCGGAGTGCGGGGATCACGCGCGGACCCGTTGACCAAGGACCAGAGCCGGCAACGTTACTGGTGGAGGCGTCGGCGGAGGGCCGGGCGATCGCGCGCACCGCCTCCGCGGCCGCCAAGGCCGCCGTCGTCGTGCTCACGCCGCCCGCCGCCCGCTGGGACCTGCTTGCGGCGCTTGCCGCCGGGGCCTCCGATTGGCTCACGCTGCCAGTCACGCCGCAGCAGGTGGTCGCTGCCTTGACGCGTTCACAAAGGCAGTACACCGGCAGGCGGGAGTGGGACGCGGCGACCGCGTTCCCGATCGCCAGAGCGCTGCCCGAGGGGCCGGTGCTCGTGTTCGAGCGAGGGAGCGATCTGGAGCCGTTCGAGCTCGCGTGGCTGCTCCGACGCTTCGCGCGTGGCTACGACGAACTCGTCCTGTTCGAGGGCCAGATCCACCTGATCCCCCGTGCGGCCGCGGCGCATCTCCCCGCGATCCGTGAGCGTTTCGCGCAGATGCTGGGCAACCGCTGCGGCGTGGTGTTGTCCGTGAACGCCCCCCGACAACGCCTGGATGCGGCTGGCTAGGGCCGAAATCGGGCCTTTCCCCAAGTGTGGCCCGGGGCTCAGGCGCCACATGCTCGCAGGACGAGGTCGGGAGGACTAGGTGTACGCCATTCGCGTCGACGCCGCCGAAGATATGCTCCGCGCGGAAGCAAGCGGGCGTGTGGGAACGGATCAAGCCCTGCGCGCGATCTCCCAGGCCTTTGCGCTCGCCGATGCCGGGGTACTCGCACACGTCCTCTGTGACGCACGCGAGGTCGAACGAGGGCCGCATTTGGGGACGATCAGCGCGGCGCTCCGCACGCGCTGCCGGGGCGGACTGCGCATTACCCTCCTGGTGCGAAGCGAACAGCGGCCTTTCGCCGAGCGGCTGATCCGCCTCGCGGGCGCTCCCCGGGGGCTGCGCGCGTTCGAATCGATGGCCGGGGCCTCGGCCTGGCTCGCCCCCCAGACCGCAGGCTATGCGAGCCCTGAGCGGCGCCACCTCGAAGGCCTGGCTGAACCGCGGGACAGCGAGCCCGCGGCCGCCCACGCCCCCAGCCGTAGAGCTGAGCCGGCAGCCTAGCAACCTTCCGCGCCGATCGCCGCTACGATCAGCGGCGTGAGCGAAGCACCCCACCGGCGGCGCGTCTCGACTGAGCCCGAGGGCGCCGAGGAGCGCAGCGGCTGCCTCAGAATTGCGGCCATTCTCGGCATCGTGCTCGGGATCCCCGCGGGCGTTTTCGGGCTTCCGGCCGCGCTCAACTACTTCTTCGACGAGACCACGGTCGAGGCCGGCGGTCGTTACGAGCACGATGCTCTCGAGATCACCGTGGTCTCCACCGGCAGAAGTGAAGGCCCGCCGCGCACCGTCACGATCACGCTCGCCGTCCTCGCGAGGGAGTCTTGGCAGCCGTTGCTCCGAGACTTCGAACTGGAACTCGCTTCGGGCGATCGCATCACGGCCGGGCTGGCAGACCCGAGCCTCCCGCAGCTGGCCGCGGGGGAGGAGACCACCTTCGCGCTGCGTTTTTCCCTCACCGAGGCCCAGGAGGAATCAGCCCCCCTCGTTCTCCACCTCACGGATCCCAAGGTCCGGTTCGAGCTCCCGGAGCCCTTGCCCTGAAGACGCTGCCGCACTACCTCCGGCCAGGCCTGCGCGTGGTCTTCATCGGCTACAACCCCGCCATCTACTCCGTCGAGGCGGGTCACTACTACGCCCGCAATGGCAATGCCTTCTGGCGTCACCTGAACGCTAGCGGCCTCGTCGGTCGGGCCGGAGGACGACGGCGCCCTGATGGACGAGGCCGGGATCGGATTCGTCGACCTCTGCGCACGGCCGACGGTGCGCGCCGACGAACTCACGACCGCCGAGGTTGCTGCGGGATCACGGCGGCTGCTGCGCGAGCTCGAGGCGAATCAGCCCCGCTTCGCCGTCTTCAGCGGCCGTGGGATCTACACCTTCGGGCACCACGCGCTGGGCTTGGCCCGCGCCGCGCTGACACGCCGCCCGAACGGCGCTCAGGGCGAGCGGATCGGGGCCACTGTTCCGTACGTCGTGCCCAGCTCGAGCGGGCTCGCGAGTCGCTGGCACAAGGAACGCCTCGCGCTCCTTCAGGAGCTGGCGACGCTCCTCGGAGCGCCACGAGGGATCGTGCGGCCGTAGGATCCGACGATGCGTGCAGCGAGCTTGGAGCGGCCCACCCCGGTCGATAGCGGTCCGCTGGTGGTGGGTATCTGTGCGGACCCAAGGCCGGGACCGGGGGAGCTTCTCCTGCGAGTAGGCGCATGCGCTGTCTGCCGGACGGATCTCCAACTCTGCGAAGGCGATCTCGAGGCGCGCCAGCTCCCGATCGTGCCCGGCCACCAGATCGTGGGCACCGTCGAAGCCCTCGGCTCCGCCGCCGCCGGCTGGAAGGTGGGCGATCGCGCCGGCATCGGTTGGCTTGCGGGCGCGTGCGGCCGCTGCGAGCGCTGTTCCGCGGCCAACGAGAATCTCTGCGAGGCAACCCAATTCACCGGCTGGGACCGAGACGGCGGCTATGCGGAGCTCGCCACCGTGCGCGCCGACTTCGCGCTGCCCCTCCCGGAAGGTTTCGCCGACGTCATGGCCGCACCGCTGCTCTGCGGCGGGATCATCAGCTATCGCGCCCTCCGGCTCAGCGGCATCGCGCCCGGCGGACGCTTGGGCCTCTACGGGTTCGGGGCTTCGGCACGCCTCGCGATTCAAGTCGCGCGCCATTGGGGCTGCGAGGTGTTCGTCGCCACGCGCTCCGCCCGCGACCAGGAGCGCGCTCGCCGTCTCGGGGCGGTGTGGGCCGGCGGCACCACCGAGAAACCGCCCGCACCGCTGGATGCCGCCGTCACCTTCGCGCCGGTGGGCGAAGTCGTCGTCGCCGCCCTCGAGGCCGTCGATCGCGGTGGCACCGTAGCCGTCAACGCCATCCACCTCGATCGCGTACCGCAGTTTCGCTACGAGCTGCTGTGGTGGGAGCGCAGTATCCGCAGCGTGGCGAACTTCACGCGGCAGGATGCGCGCGAGTTCCTGGCGCTCGCCGCCGAGATCCCCGTCGAAACGGAGAGCGACGTCTACGGCCTCGATGACGCGAATCGAGCGCTGGCCGATCTCGCCGCCGGAAAGGTGAACGGCGCGGCGGTCCTGCGGATCAGCTAGGGCGGGAGGCCTCGTCCGTGTCGCAGCGGGGGCAGGCCTGGGGACTGATCCGGCCGGTGGCCAAGTCCACGACCCACTCGCGGTCGTGCCTGCAGTCTTCGAAATCGACACGAGCGGCCCGCGGCCGTTTCTCGGGCCGGACCGCGGACGTTCGTTCGATAGCGACCATTGGGTCCTCTCACTCGCCGGTAGAGGCGGTCCCTTGGTGTCATCACTCTAGATCCGAGCGAAGCACCGCCGGTATCGGGGGACCGCCCGACAAGACGGTTGGGCGCTCAGAAAACCCTAAGTCACCGAGTTCGCTAAGATCCTCCCCGGCGCACATAAATTCACCAAAGGAGCGCCCCGTGACCTCAGAACCCCCCGCAGACATGCATGAGTTCAACCGCAAGATCATCGAGGAGTTCCGCGCGAACGGCGGCAAAGTCACCGGGGACTTTGCGGGTGCGCCGCTGCTGCTCCTGACGACCACCGGCGCGAAGACGGGCGCTTCGCGCACGACGCCGCTGGTCTACACCCAGGACGGCGACAACCTCGTCATCATCGCCTCGTTCGGGGGCGCGCCGAAGCGCCCGGCCTGGTTCCTCAACCTGCGCGCCAATCCCGACATCACGATCGAGGTCGGCGAGGAGAAGTTCGCCGCCCGCGCATCCGTTCCCGACGGGGCGGAGCGCAAGCGCCTCTTCGACCAGCAGGCGGCCAAGATGCCCGGCTTCGCTGACTATCAGAAGAAGACGACGCGCGAGATTCCGGCGGTCGTGATCGAACGCGCTCAGTGACAGGAGCCTCGAGGCCCTGAGCACGACCGAGTACGAAGGCGTCAAGGGCCGTAGACGAGATTCGCCCCCGTTCGGCCCTTAGGCCAGCGCGTCCGCCAAGAGCTCCACGGCGTGTCGTGGCCCACGACTCGTGAAGTGCCCGATCTGTTGCCGGCAGGAGACGCCCGTGACCGCGATCGCGGTGTCGGCGTCAGCGGCCTCGACCGCGGGGAAGAGGCGGTACGCGCCCATCTCTCGCGAAATCTCGTAGTGCTCGGCTTCGAAGCCGAACGAGCCCGCCATGCCGCAGCAGCCGGATTCGATCAGGCGGGGCTCGCAGCCGGGGACGAGGCCGAGCGCCCTGATCGTCGCTTGCGCGCCCACGATCGCCTTCTGGTGACAGTGCTCGTGCACGAGCACTGCGCCGGCTGCGTCAGCGCGGAACACGCCCTTGAGGGCGCCGTCCTCGGCGGCGAGGCGCAGGAGGAGCTCGTCGAGAAGCAACGCCTGCTCGGCGACCACGGCGACCGCCTCGCCCGCCAGGAGATCGCGATACTCGTCCCGCAGCGTCAGCAGGCACGAAGGTTCGGTGCCGACGATCGGGACGCCGCGTCGCGCAAACGGCTCCAGGAGCGCGACGTTCTCAGCGGCCCAGGATCGCGCGAGCTCGATCTGCCCCTTCGAAATCGCGGGGCGGCCGCAGCAACCCAACTTGGGCACGATCGTCACGCGGTAGCCTAGGGCTTCGAGCACGCGCACGGCCGCGCGTCCGACCTCCGGGTGGAAGAAGTCGGTGAACGTGTCGACGAAGTAGACGACCTCTCCGCGGGGTGCGTCCTCGCTGGGCGTTGCCCGTTCTGACCACCACGCGCCAAACGCACGGCGCGCGAAGCGAGGGAGCGGCCGGCGCCGGTCGATACCGCCCGCGCGCTCCAGCAGCGCCCGGGCGGGGCCGAAGCCGCTGAGCGCATTCGCCAATCTCCCCAGGCGGCTGCCCGCGGCGCTGAGCCGGTGGATGCGAGCGAAGGCCCGATCGCGCAGGGGCAGGCCGTGGGCCGCGCTCGACTGCGCCAGCACCTCGTACTTCAGCTTCGCGAAATCCACGCCGGACGGGCACTCGGATGCGCAGGCTTTGCACTCGACGCAGAGGTCGAGCGCCTCGCGCATGCGCGGGCTCGTGAGGTCGTCGAGGGGGAGGCCGCCGTTGAGCGCTTGGCGCAGCAGATTCGCCCGGCCGCGGGTCGAATGCTCCTCGTCGCCGGTGACCATGAACGACGGGCACATGCCGCCGTCGACCTTGCGGCAAGCGCCCTGGCCGTTGCACTGCTCGGCCGCCCGCGCGAGCCCGCCCTCGACGCTGAAATCGAGCGCCGTGCGAACCTCCGCATTCGTCGTCGCGGGGCTGAGGCGAAGGTTGTCTCGGAACGGCGGCGTGTCGACGATCTTCCCGGGGTTGAGGAGGCCGTCCGGGTCCCAGAGCGACTTCAGCTCGCGGAAGGCCTGCGTCAGCTCCGGGCCAAACATGCGCTCGGTGAAGGCGCCGCGCACGATCCCGTCGCCGTGTTCGCCGCTGAGGGCGCCGCCGAACTCAAGCACGAGGTCGGCGATCTCCGCGGCCAGGGATTCGGCCGCATCCAGCCCGGCGCCGTCCTTCAGGTCGACGATCGGCCGGATGTGGATGCAGCCGACGCTGGCGTGGCCGTAGTAGCTCGCACGCAAGCCGCGCGCCCGCACGGCCGCGTCGAAGCGCCGTACGTACTCCGCCAGCCTTTCCGGCGCGACCGCCGTGTCCTCGACGAAAGCGGCCGGCTTGGCGTCGCCGCGGCCGCTCATGAGCAGGCCGAGGCCGGCCTCGCGCATGCGCCACATTCGCGCCTGGGCGGCGGGCTCCAGCGCCGTCACCATCGCGTAGGCGGCGCCGTTCGCGACGAGGTCCGTTTGCAGGCGCGCCAGCTTCGTCTCCAGCTCCTCTGCGTGCGCCCCGGCGAACTCGACGAGCAGGAGCGCTCCCGGGTCGCCGTCGACGAACTGCACCAGCTCGCGAAAGCCGCTGCTCGCGCGGCAACGCGCGATGATCGTGTCGTCCACGAGCTCGACCGCCGCAGGCGCTAGCGCATTCGCGCTCACCGTGGCGGCAGCGGCATCGAACACCGTTTCGAAGTGGAGGGCGGCGAGGACCTTCGCGGCGGGGATCGGCACGATCCGCACGGTCGCCTCGCTGACCGTGGCGAGCGTGCCTTCGGAACCGACGATGAGCTTGGCCAGATCCAGTGGCCCTTCGCTCCCAACCTCGTCGAGGTTGTAGCCGGAGACGCGTCGCAGGATCTTGGGGAAGCGCGCCTCGACCTCGGCGCGATGCCGCGCGGCCAGTTCGCGCACGCCGCGGTAGATTGCGCCTTCGAGCGCTCCGCCGGCGGCGCGCTCGGCGACGCCGGCCGCGTCCCGCTCGCGGAGCGTCGCCGCGGAGCCGTCGGCGAGAACGACCTCCAGGGCGATGACGTTGTCGACCGTCTTGCCGTAAATCGCGGAATGCGCGCCGCAGGAGTTGTTTCCGATGCCGCCGCCGATGGTGGCGCGATTGGCGGTCGACGGGTCGATCGGGTATTGCAGGCCGTGGGGGCGCAGCGCCTTATTGAGTTCGGAGAGCACCACTCCTGGCTGCACGCGGGCCCAACGCTCCTCGACGTTGATCTCCAGGACGCCCGCGAGGTGCTTCGTGAAGTCGAGGACGATGGCGTGATTCACCGTTTGCCCCGATAGGCTGGTGCCGCCGCCACGGGGAAGCACGGGCACGCGGTGTTTCGCCGCCACGCGCATCACGTGCTCGATGTCGGCGGCGGAGCGGGGGAACACGACCGCGATCGGCTCCATCTCGTAGATGGACGCATCGGTCGCGTAGAGCAAGCGGGTGAAGCGCTCAACCTCGACGTCGGCAGCGCCGCCTTCGAGTCCCGCGGCGAGGTCTTGCGCGAGGGGCGCGAGCGCCTCGTCGCCCGCCCGGAGCAGTTGGCGCGCATGCTCGACCGTGCCGAAGGCTGAAGGCGTGGTGCCCTCCACCGGGAGGCGCAGGGCCGGGCGCGCGCTCGCCATAATCTCCTTAATCCGGGTCGAACTGGAGGATGAGCTCCCAGGGATGGAGGCTGATGGCGATCGGCTTCGGCGTGGTGCCCGGAGCGAAGCGCGGATTGCGCATCACCTCCATCAGCATCCTGCTGCCGATCACCGTTTCAGTTTGGGCGAGCTGGTAGCCGACGCAGAAGTGCTTCCCCAGGCCGAAGCCGAGGTGGCTCGCGGTGCCGTCCTCGTGATAGCCCGCGCGCAGGGCCTTGCCCACGTAGGGGTCGTCGCGGAGGATCTTGAGGGTGGGGTAAGGGTCGTCGTGGTAGGCCTCACTCATGAAGACGCTCGGGTCGAGCGTCGGCTTGATCATCAGTGACCCCCCTGGCCGGCGTTCGGGATCGCCCCGGGTCGGGCGAATGCGTTCGCTGCGAGCCCTCGCCGGGCGTCATGGTAGCCGACGCTGGCCGCCCTCGGCAGCCGTAATGGGGGAGGTGGTCTCGCTGTGAGGCTGGGCGCTGCTCGTCGCATGGCGTAGCGTTTTCGGGAAGCGAGGAGGAGCGGGAGACGATGCCAGTCGACCCAAGTCGCGAGAGCTGGAAGCCGGGCCTGCCCTGGGAGCAGGCGCTCGCCGATATCGAGTACGTCCGTGGCCTCGGCCGCGAGCTGGGCGGCCCCGAGCGCATCGAGCGGCAGCACGCCGGGGGCCGCTACACCATTCGCGAGCGCCTCGAGAAGATGATCGACCCGGGGAGCTTCGTCGAGGCAGGTCCACTCGTCGGCGCCGCCGACTACGACGCGGCAGGCAACCTCGTGGGCTTCACGCCCGGCGCCTACGTGATGGGCCTCGCTGAGATCGACGGGCGCCCGGTGGCGATCGGTGGTGACGACTTCACGATCTCCGGCGGCAGTCCCCACAACGTGCGCAAGCATCCCCGCGACTTCATGCAGCCGCTCGCCCTCCAGTACGGCATTCCCTACATCCAGCTGGTCGAGGGGGTGGGCCACAGCTCGAAGGCCGACGAGGCCGCCGGGCACATGGGCCTCCCCGCCGGAGACCTTTGGTGGCAGGGCGTAGAGCTGTTGCGAACGGTGCCCGTTGCGGCGGGGATCATGGGCTCGGTCGCGGGCGCCCCGGCCGGATTCGCCCTCATGTCGCACTTCACCGTGATGGTGCGCGGCCAGTCCCAGATCTTCCCCTCGGGGCCGCCCGTCGTGCGTCGCGCCATCGGCGAGACGCTCGACAAGGAGGCGCTCGGCGGCGCCCAGATGCACGTGCACGAAAGCGGCCAGGTCGACAACGAAGCCGACTCCGAGGAGGAGGCGTTCGCGCAGATCAAGCAGTTCCTCTCGTATCTGCCGAACACGACTGCGGATGTCGCCCCGCGCATCGAGACGGGCGATCCGCCCGAGCGGCGGGCGGAGGAGCTGCTGAACATCATTCCCGCGAATCGCAAACGTGGTTACGACGCCCGCAAGCTCATCGCGCACGTCGTCGACAACGGCGAGTTCTTCGAGATGCGGCGCCACTGGGCGGGCGCCATCATCACCGCCTTCGCGCGGCTCGACGGCTACAGCGTCGGCATCATCGCCAGCGACCCGATGAAGCTCGCGGGCGCCATGGACGGCGACGTCGCAGACAAGTACACCCACTTCCTCGACCTCTGCGACGCCTTCAACCTCCCCCTCGTGATCTTCCTCGATATGCCCGGCTTCATGCTGGGCTCGCACGCCGAGCGCAAGGCGACGATGCGGCGAGGCGTGCGCGCGCTGATCGCGAGCGCAGAGGCGCAGGTGCCGAAGGTGGAGTTCAACGTGCGCAAGTCCTACGGCGTCGCGGCCGACGCGCCCAACAGCGTGGGCCACCCGGAGGGTCTCAACCTCCGCTTCGGCTGGCCCGCGGGGGAGTGGGGCGGTATCCCGATCGAAGGCGGTGTGGCCGCGGCTTATCGCCGCGAGATCGAGGCGGCCGACGACCCCGACGCCCACCGCGAGATGATCGAAGAGCGCCTGTTGCGGCTGCGCTCGCCCTTCCGCGCCGCGCATCGGGGCGACGTCGTCGACCTGATCGATCCGCGCGAGACGCGCCGCCTGGCGTGCACCTTCGTGAAGCTGGCGCAGCCGGCGCTGGCAAAGCTCGCGCAGCGCCCGAAGCGGGCCGTGCGGCCCTAGGAGACGGCGGCCGGCGTCTTCGCTTGGGTGAACTCCAGATGGAGGTCGTAGAGGCCGTGCATGATCCCGCGCTGGTGCCTGAAGTCGTTCTTGCTCGGCACCAACTTCGTGCGCTGGGTGCCTGCCCGGCGCTCCCCCGCTACGCAGTAGCGGTCCCGGTGGGCGGCCCGGTCTCCGAGCGCGCCGCCCTCATGAACCCACGCGCGCGATAGATTCCGAACCCGGCGACGGCGAGGACGAACGGCGCCAGGATAGGGGTCATCCAGAACATCACGGTAGTTCCACCCACGGCGCCAATCACGATTAGGACCGCACCGAGGAGCGGTCGGCGCGGCGTCACGGCGAAGCCCCCGAGGATGAGGGCACCGAACAAGAAGACAGCCCCGCCGAAGATGAGCCGTTCGGCCAGCGAGTCGTAGCCCTCGGGGTTGCTCGCCAGCAACACGCCGGTCACGAGGTAGAAGCCAGCGAGGAGGAAGGCCAATCCCCAGAGACCGTTGCGCTGCCAAGTGTTCTGCTGAATAACTGCGAGCATGTTCCGACTCCTTCGCGATCGATGCTGTTGCTCGAAACGCCAGGCCAGGTCGGCGGGCATACCGGTGACGAGGCGGACGAGCATCTCCTTCGAGGTGCCGTCTGAATTGACACCGTGGAGGCTGTCATCGAGCTGCTGGTCCCAGAGGTCGGACTCGACCTCGTTGAGGCGCTCCGTTTGCAGCCGCTTGGGAAGCCCAGTGGTGTAGAGGCTCGTCCAGGAGCGGATGAGACCCCGTGCGGACGGCGATCCCAAGTTCATGAGGGAGCCAGGCCTTTCGTGAAGTCGAGCGCGGCCCGGCGGGTTTCCTCGGGGACCTGCGCAAGCGCCGCCTCGCCAGCTGCTGTCACTTCGTAATGGCGACGGCGAGGTCGACCATCGTGGGCTGCGAGCAATGGATCCTCCCACTCACTCGCGAGCCACCCCGCCTTGGCCATGCGGTCGAGTGCGCGGTAGAGGGTGCCGTAGGCGGTCAGGCGCTTGGCTCCGTCACGTCCCTTGATTTCCTTCGCAATGCTGAAGCCATGGAACTGCGTCGCGCCACGAGCCCGAAGCTCGAGCCCCGCGACGAGGATCGAGACCTCGATGGGGAGGAGAGTGCCCTTTTTCCTGCGCATGTCGCCATTATGAGCAGATATCTGTCGATGTCAAACAAATAGGCACGAGGGCGCGGCGACGGCTCCGGCGCGACCACAGCGTTGTGCCGGTGCCCGCCCGCCGCCATTCGCGCGGATGGGTGGTGGCCCGACGCCAGCGTCGCCGCCCTGAGGGCAGCGTTGCGTGTGTCGGCCCTCGGTGCGGTCCACCGCAGGCGGGCGAGCTCGTCCGGTTTCCTCGACGAGGTCCGGGTCTCGGTTCGCGGCTGCATAACGTAGGTGAAGGAGCGAGCCCTTCGGGATCTTCACTCCATGGATCTCAGTGTCGCGAGCGACCGTGCGGCCCGAGAGGCCCTGCGTTGGCGAATAGAGGCGCATCGCCTCTTCGACGAAGAACCGGATCTTCGCGGGGTCGGCGCGTAGCTCCGCAACGACCTCGGGGTGCTGCGCGAGCAGCTGCGCCTCGGCCGTGAGCGCGTACTGGGTCGTCTCGTTGCCACCGATGTGCATCCCCGAGACGACGCTGATGATGTCCCCGTCGCTGAGAGGTGCTCCCTGGAACTCGACGTTCGTGAGGAACGTGATCATGTCTTCTTTGGGGATTGCGGCGCTTCTCGTCGATCTGTTCCTGGATGTAGTGGTTGAAGGCGACGAGGGCGCGGGCGTTGTCCTCCTCGTCGGGGTCGTCCACCAGGCTCTTCGGGCCGTGGGCGTAGAGGAAGCGCCTGAGCCGCGCCTCCTCCCACTGCTTCATCATGGGCATGTCCTCGGGCGGAAAGTCAAGGATCGTGGAGAGCACCGCCTGCGGGAGCGGGGCGGCGAATTCGGTGACGAACTCGACCTCGCCCCGGTCGATCCAGTTGTCGACGAGGCGGTGGGCCTGGGCTTCGATCATCGGGCGGTGCTGGAGCGCTCCGGACGCGCCCACCCAGGGCTCCGTCAGCTGCTCGCGATGCGCCCGAATGTCCGGATAGCGACGGCATTGCTCCGTGGCTCACGTCAGGCGCTGCTCTGAGGGCCGCCATCGGTTCCTTCGGCGGGAGGGGCCTCGCGCTCTTGACGCCGGTCAACAGCTGGCGCAGGCTGGCCTCACCTCAGTCCTGAGGCCGCGCCGTTACGGCGTGGAGCAGAAGGAAGCCGGTGAGATTCCGGCGCTGTGCCGCAACTGTGGAGGGCGAGCGAGGCTCACCCGAAGCCAGGAACTTTCTTCAGGACTGCCGAGATTCCTTCGTCCATGAGGAGTCGGCTATGTGCGCCAGCGTTCCCTGATCCCGGTGTTCTGACCCAGTCCGCATCGTGCGGGCGCGGATTCGTCGCGCTCTGCTGATCGTCGAGTCTTCGACACGCCCAACGGTCGCGAGTCGAGAGCTTGGAAAGAAGTAAAGGAACACCGTGAAGCTCGTTCTCTTGGCGGCCCTCGCCGCCCTCCTCGCCTTGCCGGCGCTTGCACGCGCGGCCCTGCCCGAAAGCGGAGCCGTTCAATCGGGCGTCGATTTCATCCGCACCACGCAGCAGGACGATGGCGGCTTCGGCGGCTTTGGTCCCGGCCAGTCAATGGATGCGATCTACGCGATTCGCGCCGCCGGCCTCAATCCCAACACGTTCGTGAGCGCCGCCGGGGCCACCCCCAGCGACTACCTCATCGCCCTAGCAGCGGCAGCGACCGAGCCGCAGGACGCGGCGAAAGCGGCGCTCGCCGCCGTCGCCCTAGGCCTCGATCCGCGCGCTGTCGGCGGGGTCGACTTCGTCGGCGTGATCGAGGCCGCCTTCGACGCCGATACGGGGCGCCATCACGCGTCCGACTTCAACCAGGCGATCATCCTCCTGGCCTTGGTCGTCGCTGGGGAGGCCGTTCCCGTGTCGGCGCCGAAGGCCCTCGTCGCGGGCCAGCTCGCCGATGGCGGTTGGGGCTTCGGTGACGAGGGCGACGCCGACTCCACCGCGATCGTCGTGCAGGCGCTGATCGCGGTGGGTTCGCAACCGGACGACGCCGTAATCACGGCGGCGATTGCCTTCCTCGACGGGATCCAAGCGGAGGACGGGGGCTGGGGGTTCGGCGGCGATTCGAATGCGAATTCGACGGCGTTCGCGGTGCAGGCGCTCGTGGCGGTGGCCATCGATCCGGAGGGTCCGCAGTTCACGACGGCGAGCGGTGCCAGCCCCATCGCTTACCTGCTGAGCCAGCAGCTGGCAGACGGCTCGTTCGCGGGCTTCGACCCCGCCTTCGCGACCAACCAGGTCGTCCCTGCGCTCGCCGGTCGCACCTTCGCCAACGCTCCCCTGACACTCCTGGCCCCTTCACCCCCGGAAACGCGTACACCGGAGCCGACGGAGCCCACCGCCCCGACGCCCAGCCCGCCGGCACCCGGCCCGCCGACCGCCGGAACGGGGCACGGAGCGGACGGTGGCGATAGAGCGCTGCCGATCGCGATCGCACTCGCGCTAATCACGGCGCTCGCTGCGGGCGGCGCGCTGATCGCGCGCCAGCGGGGGTAGCGGAGCGATGAGCACGGTCGCGTGGACGGGCTGGGTCACGCTCGTGATGGCGGTTGCCCTCACGACGACGAACCCGCTCTACCTCGCGATCGTGCTGCTCACGGTGATTATCGTTGCGACGATCTCGCCCAAGACGGAGGGGTCCGGCCTCGGTATCCGCTTCACGCTGGTCTTGGGGCTCGCGCTCTTTGCGCTCTCCATCGGCGTCGCCGTGATCAATACCGGGAGCGGCGAGCACGTGCTCCTGACCCTTCCCCGGCTCGATGCGCCGGACAAGCTCGGCGGCCTCAGCCTCGGCGGTGACGTCACCGCCGAGGCGGTCGTTGGCGGCGCCATCCGCGGCACCGTGATCCTGAGCATCCTCCTCGGCTTCGCCGTGTTCAGCGCCGCGGTCAGTCCTCACGCCGTCCTGCGCCTCGCTCCCGCAGTTCTCTTCCACGCCGGCCTCGTGATCACAATCGGCCTCGCGCTGCTGCCGTCGACGCTCGCCGATCTCCAGCGCATCCGCGAGATGCAAGCGCTGCGCGGCCACGCGACCGGGATTCGCAGCCTCCCCGCGATCGTCGTGCCCGTGGTCATGGGTGGCCTCGACCGGGCCATGCGCTTCGCGGAGGCGATGGAGGCGCGCGGCTACGCCACGCCGCCTCCGGTGCCCGCCGCCACGCGCCTGCTCGGGATGGGGTCCGCGCCACTCCTCATCGCTGCCGCCTGGATCTGGTTCTATTACCCTGAAGTCCGCTGGATGGGCGTACTGGCAGCGGTGGCGGGCGTGGCCGCCCTCCTTCTCTGGGGCTGGGATGTCGCCCGCCGCCGGCGGACCACGCGCCTCAACGTCGAACGCGAGCCGCCGCTGCTCTTCGTCGCGGGGCACGCGTCGTTCGTGCTCGCAGCCGGAGTCGTCCTCGCCGATCTCGGAGGGTGGCTCCCAACGGCTTACAACCCATTCGCGGGCCTGCCGGCGCCGGAATTCGGGCCAGTAGGCGCGCTCCTGGCGGTAGCGCCCGCCTGGCCCTTGCTCTTCCTCGCGAGCGTGGAGGGCCAGCCCAGGGAGGGTCCCGCTGCGCCCGAGGCCGTTCTGCAATGATCGCGACGCTCGATCGGGTCACGTACACCTACCCCGCTCGACACAGCCCCGCTTTGCGGCAGGTCCAGCTGACGCTCGACGAAGGCCGCTTCGTCGTCGTCGCGGGCCCCTCGGCGGGCGGGAAGTCGACCTTCCTGCGGCTCTTCAACGGGCTCGTGCCGCAGTTCTCCGGCGGCCGCTTCGAGGGGCGCGTCAGCGTCTGCGGTCGCGACGCCACGCGAACGCCTTCACGCGATCTCGCGCGCACGGCGGGCATGGTCTTCCAGGACCCGGAGGCGCAGTCGATCGTCGACCGCGTCGAGGATGAGATCGCCTTTGCGCTCGAGCAGCGCGGCCTCCGGCCGTCCGAGATGCGAGCGCGTATCGACGGCGTTCTGCGCGCGCTAGCGATCGAGCACCTGCGCGACCGCCGTCTCACCACGCTCTCCGGGGGTGAGCGCCAACGTGTCGCGATTGCCGCGGTGCTCGCGCTCGGCCCGCGCTTGCTTCTTCTGGACGAGCCTACCTCCCAGCTCGACCCCGACGGCGCCGAGCTGGTCGTCGACGCGGTTCAGCGCCTCCACCGGGAGCAGGGGCTGACGACGCTCGTCGTTGAGCACCGTCTCGACCGTCTCCTGCCGCTCGCCGATGACGTCGTTCACGTCGCGGACGGTGCGGCTACGAGGCTCGCGCCGCGACGGTTCGCGGCGGTCTACGCGGGTGCACCCGCGGTCGCACGGCTCGGGCGGCGCCTGGGCCTCGAGCCCCTCCCACTCACGCCCGCGGAGGCGCGCGCCACCCATGCGGGCGCCCTCGCGGCCCTCCGTCCGCGGCCGCTGCCAACGCGGCCCCCGGTGGGGGCCGAGCTGATCGGCGCTCGCGGTCTCGAACTCGCCTACGGCCCGATCGCGGCCCTCCGGGGCGCAAGCCTCGTCCTCAAGGAGGGCGAGATCCTCGCACTGATGGGGCCGAACGCGAGCGGGAAGAGCTCGCTCCTGCGGACGATCGTGGGCCTGGCCGAGCCACGCGCCGGCGCGCTCCACTTCCGTCGTGAGCGCGCTCCGGAGGGTGTCGCTGCGCGTTCGGCCTTTGCGGGCTTGGTTCCCCAACAGCCCGCGCTGGCGCTGTACCAGGCCACGGTCGCCGAGGAGATCGCGGACTCGCTCACAAGCCGTCGCTCGGCGCTGGCGCTCGAGGCGGCGCTCGCCCGTTGGGGGCTCACGGAGCTGGCGGAGCGCGACCCGCGTGACCTCAGCGTCGGTCAGCAGCAGCGGGTCGCCATCGCGGCGATGCTCGCGCACGAGCCGCCGGTCTGGCTGCTGGATGAGCCCACGCGCGGCGCCGACCCGGCGACGAAGGCCTGGCTTGCAGAACGGCTGCGGGTGCACACCGCCAACGGCGGCGCCGCGATCGTCGCGACCCACGACGTCGAGGCCGCTGCCGCGATCGCGACGCGGGTGGTGCGGGTCGACGCGGGCCGGGTCGATTTCGACCTACCGGCCGCCGTCGCCTTCGGCGCGGGCGGACCCCTGCCCACGCAGGTCGCGCAACTCGTGCCGGGTGCGCTCCTCCCCGAGGACGTGCTCGTATGAGGGCCATCGTCGTCGCGATCGCGCTGATCTTGGTGTCACTCGGCCCGACGACGGCGGCCCTCGCCGACGGCGAGGCCGGCGTGGTCATCGACTACGGCGACGGCCGCATCGAGACTGCTTGCGTCGCGTTCGCGGGCGATGGCATCGCGGGTGACGAACTTCTCGTGCGGGCGGGTGTCGAGGTCAACCACTTCTCGGGTCTGGTTTGCAGCATCGATGAAGTGGGATGCCACCACTCCGGCTCGTTCGATTCCTGCACCTGTGAATGTGGCTCGGGCGGCCCCTGTGTGTACTGGGCGTTCTTTTCTCAGGAGTACGGAGACGCGGCCTGGCGCTACTCGTCGCTGGGGTTCCGCGGGCTCGATGCCCGTGATGGGGATCTGCAGGCCTGGCGCTGGGGCGAAGGCCGTCCCGGTGCCGCGCCCGCCCCGGCCCTGCTGTCGTTCGAGGATGTCTGCGGGCACCCGCCCTCGAGCTTCGTGACCCCGACGGCGGTCTCGGCCGCCCCCACCCCCACGGCTCTTCCCACCCCGACCGCCGCCGCCGAGGCGTCCGCTATGACGGCCCCGGCCTCACCAACACCGCCGCCAGACGAGGCCGCGTCAGTGACGGCGACGCCAGCGGGTCCGACAACCGTGACTGCGGAGTCCTCGCTGCCCGCCTCCACAACCACGCTCATCCGGCTGACAACGGAGCCATCACCGCAGGCTTCGGCCGCTAGCGCCGCCTCGCCCGACGGGGGTGGAGGCGCGGGGTCGCTGGTCGCCTTCACGGCGACTGCGGGCGGGCTGCTGTTGCTCTTCGGGGGCGTCCTGCTCTGGCGACGGGGGCGCGGGACGGGGCGATGAGGGGCGGGGGCCAGAGCCCGCTGGGGATGCTATCGTTCGTGGGCCTGAACGTGATCGGGGTGGTTGCGTACTTCCACCCCTTCGTCTTCGCCAGCGCCACTGATCCCGACTCGCGCTGGTTCACCCACTCGACCGACGGCCCGATTGTGTTCGCCGGCCTGGCGGCCCTCTGCTTGGCGCTGATCGTTGCGGACCTCAGTAGCGGTGCGCTCAACAGCCGCTCGCTGGCGGCCTTGGGTGTGCTTTCGGCGCTGGCGGCGGTCTTACGTACGGTCACGCTCCCGGCGGGGGCGAGCTTCTACTTTTTCATCCTGATCATTGGGGGCTACGCCTTCGGCGCGCGCCTGGGGTTCCTCTTGGGCGTGCTCTCGTTCTTCCTCAGCGCCGTGGTGACGGGCGGCTTCGGTCCTTGGTTGCCGTTCCAGATGTTCGCTGCCGGCTGGATTGCGATGAGCCTGGGGCTGATTCGCGCAGTGACGGGTCGCGGCCCCCATCCCCGCCTCGATGTCGCGATCATGATCGCGGCGGGCGTCTTCTGGGGCTTCGCCTACGGCTTCATCACGAATCTTTGGTTCTGGCCGTTCGTGGTGAGCGGCTCCGATGTCGCCTACGAGCCCGGCCTGGGGCTCGTCGAGACTCTGCGCCGCTACTGGAACTTCTACCTCATCACGAGCGCGGGCTGGGACCTCCTTCGCGCAAGCGCGAACGCGGTGCTACTGCTCTTCCTCGCCCGCCCGCTTCTGCGCGCGATGCTCCGCTTCCACGAGCGCTTCAGCTGGCACGCCGAGCCCCTCGTCGAGGCGCCGACCACCAACGCGGACGATGAGGCTGTGGCGCTCGAGCCAGCGCCGGGCGCCGATTCGGCGGGTCGCAGCCCCTAACGCGCGGACCCGCCCGAGACGGTCAGCAGCGCTCCTGTCGTGAAGCTCGAGGCGGCGGAGGCGAAGTAGAGGGCGGCGCCGACGATCTCGTCGGCTTCGCCGCCGCGCTGCAGCAGGATCGTGCTCGCGGCGCGCGCGTTGAAGGCCTCCATGTCCCAGGCCTTCGAGATGTCCGTCAGGAACGGTCCCGGGATGATGCAGTTGACCCGCACCTTCGGCCCGAACGTGCGGGCGAAGGCGAGGGTCATCGTGTTCACGCCCGCTTTCGCCGCGGCGTACGGGATCGCGTTCGTGCTCGGGTTCTGCGAGGCCGTGCTCGAGACCATGATGATCGAGCCGCCGTCACCCGCGGCCATACGCGTGCCGATGTTCGCCGTGAGGCGGAAGGGCGCCTTGAGGTTCACCGCGAGCACCTTGTCGTAGAGCTCCTCGCCGACCTCGCTGACGTGGTCGTAGAGCGGCGACATGCCCGCGTTGTTCACGAGAATGTCGACCTTCCCGAACTCCCCGTAAGCGGTCTCGGCCAGCTGCTCGAGCTGGGCCCAGTCACCCACGTGGCAGGCGACAGGGAGGGCACGGCGTCCGGTTTCGGTGCGCACCTCCTCCGCGAGCTGTTCGCAGGCATCGAGCTTGCGGCTCGCGATCACGACATCGGCGCCCGCGCGCGCGAAGCTGCGCACCATCTCCGCCCCCAACCCGCGGCTGCCGCCGGTGACGAGCGCGGTCTTCCCGCTGAGGTCGAACAGCTCCGCTAGATCAGTCATCGCCTTCGCCTCCGCGCCGGCCAGATACTACCGATTCCTCCCCAGCGGGCCGACTGCCCCTCCGGCCCTACCCGTGGTGGGTCGGGAGATCACCTCGGGGCGGGCGCTTGCGCGGCACGAGCGGTCGCGCTTCGTCCCAGCGCTGAAACACCGTCACCGCCCCTGCCATAAACGCCTCCAGGACCAGGGGCCGAAGCTCGCTCGGCGAGCCTAGGTAGTGGCGGAGGTCCAGCGGCTGAGCGTCCCAATACGCCCCCGCCCACTCCACCACCATGTTGCCGAGTTGCTCCCGAGGCTCACCCCGGTGTCCGCTCCGGGCGGGGGTTCGCTGGCCAGGTCGGCGTCCTAGCCGAGCGCATCGAAGGGCGCGTGCTCGATGCGCGTCTCGTCAAGGTCGGCGAGGAGGGGCCTGAGGTCGTGGTGCTGGCGCTCCCGCACCAGCACCGCCTCGTCGTCGGATTCGCTCCAGGGATCGAGATGGGCGGGCGCGCGCTCGCCGAGGTTGAGCTGGTGCCAGCGTTCGGCCGCCCGATCGAAGACATGCGTGCGCCCGAAGGCGAAGAGCGCAGGATCGTTGGGGGCGGGTACAGCCCCGCGCACGTCCTCGTGGCCGAACCAGGTGGTCTCGCTGCTGGGCGGGGCCAGGAGCGGGTCGATACTGGTGCCTTCGGCGCTCACCAGGCTGTAGCCAACCTGCCCGCCAGTTCGGGTTTGGACGACGAGCGCCGAAGAGTCCGCCAGCCAGCGGTCGCCCCCGAGTTCGTCGCCGTAGTTGAGCCGCGCGGAGCGAATGCGGAAGCGGGGCCGGCCGGTCGCCCCATCGACCACCAGGACCGTGCTGGTCGGCTCAAAGCGCCGCGACCCCCCTACCGTCGTGAAGAGCACCAGTTCGCCCGCGGCGAGGGAGCCATCGGGCGAGAGGAATACGCGATCGACGGGAATGCGGGTTATGCCCAGTTGCTCGCCGTCCCAGCCGAGTCGCGAGACGAAGGTGGTAAAGATGCCGTAGCCGAGGGGCCGTGGCGGGCGGCTCGGCCAGTAGGAGAACGGCAACATGATCGCCGCGCTGTCGCGCATCCGCGTCGCTTCCGCGAAGAACACGCGCAGTTGCGTCGGCGGCGTCTCGGGCTGGAACACGACACGCGCGGTCGAGGAGGCGCCGTCGAGGTGGTAGAGCGTGGGATGCGTGTATCGCCGATTCAAGGGGAGGAAGACCCGCCGGCCGTCCGGCTCAAAGCTCGGTTTCAGACCCTGGGTGGGGACGCCGTCCACGTCGAATTCCGCCCTCGCCTGGAGCTCGTCATTCGTGAGCACGTAGCGGCCGGTCCCCTTCGGTGCACCCTGGCCGCCGGCGGTCAGCGACTCGAACAGGACGGCGGCGTCGGAGAGGCCGACGAGGCGGAGCTGATCGCTGGGCCAACGAAAGGAGCGTCCCGAGCGTCGGTCCTGGAGAGCGCCGCCGGCTGCGACGAAGCGCCCACCCGCGCTCGCACGGTAAGCCGGCGCCTCGCCTCCTTCCGTGGCTCCCTCGCGGAGCCTCCAGCCTTCGACACCGCCCGCGCCCTCACCCCGGGTGCGCAAGAAGAAGATGCCCTGCTCTGCACCGAGAGGCTGGCCCGGTTCGTAGGCGAGCTGCTCGAAGAGGCCGTCGGCCGGGCGTAGCACGGCGAGCGGCGAAGGCGTCGGCGTGGGTGCCGGGGGCAAGGCCCGTTCTGCACGCACGATCGTCGGTGTATTACGTGTCGGCCGGGTGCTGAGGAAGGCACCGCCGGCGAGCCCGGCCAGACCCGTGGCGGCCAGCGCGAGGAACGTTCGCCGCGGCATCCGCGGGGCAGTCGTGTCCTCGGGCTGGGTGGCCTCGCGCGGCGGCGGCGGCGGTAGCGTGGCCTTGTCCTCGAGGGGAGGCGGTTGGGTCGCGTCCGCGGCGGTGGTGGGGCGGGCCGGGACGGGCCTCGGCAAGGGGTGGGGAGCGGGCGCCCCACTCAGGCGATCGACCCTCGCCTGCGCATCCGCGAGGGTGGTTCCGAGGCGTACGGCGATCTCGGCGAGCGGCACCCTCTGCTCGAGCAGGTCGCGGAGACGCTTGGTGGTCGCGCCGGCCGCGCTCTCCGCCGCTGCCTCCGCATCGCGGGGGCCGTCGTCAGCAACCATCGGTCATTCGATTCTAGGACTTCCTGCAGGCTAGGGCTCCGTCCGCAGGTTGCGCGGGGCCACTGCTCGGCTGTCCCGTCTCGGCCTCGAGCTTTGCTGTCGGGCGCGTACGTGCCTGGAGGCCTACGCCGGCGGCGCTACTACCGGCTCGACGGCGATGCGTGGGCCGGGCGTGTGTGAGCGCCCGCCGCGCAATCCGAAGATCAACGCCGGAATCAGCAGCATGCCGCCCATCACCAAGAAGCCCCAGTCGAAGCCGGCCTTGTCCGCGAGGAAGCCGACGAGCGGGGGTGCGATCACGAAACCGACGTCGCCGACGGTGCGGAACAGCCCCATCGCCACGCCGCGCCGGTCCGGGGGCGCGATCGCGGCCGCGTAAGCCGCCGGAGCGGGGCCCAGAATCCCGCTCCCCAGGCCCAGCACCACGGTCGCGGCGACGAACGCCAACGCCCCCGAGGATGCGCCGATCAGCCAGAAAGCGAGCGCGTTCACGACCGCGCTGGGGACGATCGCGGCCCGCGCGCCGTAGCGGTCGAAGAGCGCACCGGCGGGGATGACGAGCAACAGGTTCAGCAGCGCCATCAGCGCGAAGACCCCACCGATGCCCGCCTCCCCGAGGCCGATTTCGTCGCGCGCGAACAACGGCAGCAGCGTCTGCCGGCCGGCCCGCGCGAAAAACACGGAGAGGGTCACGAGACTGACCAGGGCAAAGTTCACGCTCAGAAGCAGCGTCAATGCGGCACCCCAGCCGGACCCGCGGGCCGCTGCCGGCGCGTCGGCGGGGCGCGCGGGTGCGATATCGCGTGGCACCGTCTCTGGCACGCGGAAGTAGTTCCAGACCGCGGCCGCGAGCGCAGCCACACCCACGAGGACGAAGGGTGCGCGTAGACCGGCCAGGGCCGCGAGGACGCCGCCGATGGCTGGCCCCAGGGTCACGCCGAGCAGCAAGGCCCCCTGATTGATGGCCAGCAGGCGCCCGCGGTTGGCGTCCGTGGCGATGTCGGTTACGACGATGGCCGCGCCGGTCATGTACAGGGCCGAGCCGACCCCGGCGACGAAGCGCCAGACGAGCAGCGTCTCGAGGCTCGTCGCCGTTGCCGAGAGGAGGCCGCCGGCGCCCGCCAGGAGCGGGCCCCCCACCAGCAAGAAGCGCCGCCCCCAGCGGTCCGCGGCGATTCCCGCGGGGAGATTCACGAGCATGCGCGCGCCCGCAAACACGCTCAGCGTGAGGCCGACGGCCGCGGTTGAGACGCCGAAGGTCTTCGCGAACAGGGGCAGCGTCGGCGCTGTGATCCCTTGGCCGAGCATGACGAGCAGCGTGCTCGTGCAGACCACGAGCAGGATTTCGTTCTCGAACAGCAGCGACCCACGGGCGCGGAGCCAACGCATCCGGCCAGAGGCTACAGCCTCAGGTCAGCGAAACTCTCAAGTATCCGCGCGAGGCGCTTCGCGGGGCCGCGCCCACCTCGTACGATGCGCGAAATTCGCGAGAGAGTGCGTCGCCGATGGCGCGCGACGCTTAGAGGTTGATCGATGCAGGAAACCGACGGCTACGAAGGCATGCTTGCCGAGACGATCACGGTTACGGGCCATGGCGGTGACCAGATCCACGCATACCTCGCTCGCCCCTTGGGCGAGGGGCCGTTTCCGGCGATGGTGCTGCTCCACCACATCCCCGGTTGGGACGAATGGTATCGGGAGGCGGCGCGGCGCTACGCCCACCACGGCTACGTCACGATCTCACCGGACCTCTATTGCCGCGACGGCCACGGCTCAGCCGAGGACATGGCCGCGAAGGTGCGCGCGGAGGGGGGCGTGTCCGACGATCGCGTGGTAGGCGATGCCGATGGCTGCATCGCTTACCTACGCTCGCTCCCGCATGTCAGCGGCAAGGTGGGCGTGATGGGCACCTGTTCCGGCGGGCGCCACTCCTACCTCGTCGCCTGTCGCTCGGCGCTCGGCGTCGATGCCGTAGTCGACTGCTGGGGGGGAGGCGTGGTGATGGGGCCAGACGACCTCTCGCCGCAGCGCCCGGTTGCTCCGATCGATTACACCCCGGACCTCAACGTGCCCCTCCTCGGACTGTTCGGCGAGAACGACCGCAGCCCGACGCCCGAGCAGGTAGCCGAGCACGAGACCGAGCTGAAGCGCCTCGGCAAGGACTACGAGTTCCACATGTACCCCGACGCCGGCCACGGCTTCTTCTACTACCACTACCCGGCGGCCTACGCCGCGGAGGCGGCGGTCGACGGCTGGGAGAAGATCTGGGACTTCCTCGGCCGGCATCTGGCCGGCTGAGGCACGAGGAGAGCAGCCATGTGCACGATGGTCGCCGAGAAGCTCCAGGTCAGCGGCAGCGGCAAGGCCCGCGACCGCTGGTTCCCTTTGGGCCAGACCTACGTCTCCTACGACCACCCCTTCCACACGCCCCTCGAGCACGCCCTCAATCTCGATTTCGTGAACGAGAGCCTGGGGCCGGGGTCACGGGTCGCCGTCGAGCTCACGCCTGAGGCGGCACGAGAGCTCGCAACGACGATCCTGCGGGTCCTGGACGAGGGTGCGAAGGCGGAGGGGCGCTGAGCAAGCCCCTCACTTCGCGTTCTGGGTATCAGGCCATCTCGCTCGGGGCGGGGCGAAGCTAGCGGGCGATGTCGAGCCTGAATCCGGACGGCGTCGACGACGGCGGCAGCGAAACGCGGCTGCGGCCGTGGGCCGCATTCGGTTTTCGCGACTACCGGTTGCTCTGGGGGACGGCGCTGGCGGTCGTCGTCTCGCGCTGGATGCGCATCCTCGTCACGGCCCAGTGGCTCTTCGACGAGACGGGGTCGGCCGCCCAGCTCGGGCTCATCGGCGCGGTCCAGCTGGTGGTTCAGGTGCCGACCCTGCTCTGGGGCGGGGCGCTCGCGGACCACCTCAACCGCAAGCACCTGGTTGCCGCCGCGAACGCGAGCACCTTCGTCGTGCTCCTGGGCTTAGGGCTGCCCAGTAGCGACCGATCTGCTCACCATCTGGCAGGTCTACGTGGCGATCGCGATTACGGCCGCGACCCAGGTCGTGGCCCAGCCCGCGGCCGCGGCTCTCACGCCTGCAGTCGTGCCTCGCCGCCACATCATGCTCGCCATCACAACCGACACGGCGACGCTGAACGCGGGCTCGATCATCGCGCCGCTGCTGTTTGCGGGCGTCGCTCAGGGCTTCGGGCTCACGGCCGCCTTCTTTGTGGCCGCGGCGACGAGCGTCCCCGCGTTCCTCCTGCCCCTGCTCGTGCACGCCCGGGGGCAGGTCGAGGACGCCTCTGAGGGCTCGACTGTGCGCAGGGTCTGGGAGGGGTTCCGTTTCGTCATCCGCCACCCGATCCTGCCCGGCCTCTTCCTGCTGGACATCGGGATCACGATCGTCTCGTTCTACCGCGAGATCCTGCCGGTGCTGGCGAAGGGGCTGTTCAAGGGCGGCGCGGGTGCAGTCGGTGTGCTCGGCTCAGCGAACAGCGCGGGGGCGGTAGCCGGCTCCTTTGGGGCGCTCTTCTTCGCGGGCTACCGCGCGAAGGGGATGCTCGTCCTCTACGCGTCGCTCGCCTACGCGGTGGCGCTGTTCTTCTTCTCGAGCGTGGCCGCGCTCTGGGCGGGCGCGCTCACGATCGCACTCCTCGGCGCGGCCGATGCCGTCACCGTCGCGGTGCGCCAGACGACCGTGCAGCTCACGACGCCGGACCACGTGCGCGGGCGCGCCTATGCCTTCCTCGTCCCCACCGCCACGACCGCGAACAACATCGGCACGCTCTGGGTCGGCCTCTGGTCGGCATTCATCGGGGCCGCCGCCACGATGACGCTAGGCGCAGGGCTCGCCTTCGCCGCCACCATTCTCATCTGGCGCGCTTGGCGGCCGATCCGCGAGTACCGCTACCCCTGAGCGAGTTAGAGTTCAACGTTCAGAGTTCAGCGGGGGCGGGAGGGCCTACCGATGGGGGGTGATCTGCGCGTAGTCGGCAGCGCTTTCGAAGCGGAGAAAACGGAGTCAGGGACGCCCATGACGCGCGGGCCTTGTATGAGAGTCGCTTTGCACCGCTACCGCGGCGCTCCGCTGGTCGCTCAGCTGCTTCGCTGCGCTCCGCGCTCGCGCCGCCGCTTGCGGTGCAAGGAGCATAGGTCCCTTGGCAAGTCGCGCTGTCTCGTCCTCGGCAGGCTGACGCGCGGCTAGGATCCGACAGCCGCGACGAAGCACCGGAGCGAGCCCGTACCGTAGCGGAGCAGTCGCGCGACCAGCGTAGCGCCGCATCGCGCCGCGTAGCGAGTGATCTCCAAAGGAGGAGCGAGCGCGTAGCGTCAGCGGAGCAGTCGAGCGACCAGCGTAGCGCCGCATCGCGCCGCGTAGCGAGTGATCTCCAAAGGAGGAGCGAGCGCGTAGCGTCAGCGGAGCAGTCGAGCGACCAGCGTAGCGCCGCATCGCGCCGCGTAGCGAGTGATCTCCAAAGGAGGAGCGAGCGCGTAGCGTCAGCGGAGCAGTCGAGCGACCAGCGTAGCGCCGCATCGCGCCGCGTAGCGAGTGATCTCCAAAGGAGGAGCGAGCGCGTAGCGTAGCGCAACAGTCGAGCGACCAGCGTAGCGCCGCATCGCGCCGCTCAGCGAGTGATCTCCAAAGGAGGAGCGAGCGCGTAGCGTCAGCGGAGCAGTCGAGCGACCAGCGTAGCGCCGCATCGCGCCGCGTAGCGAGTGATCTCCAAAGGAGGAGCGAGCGCGTAGCGTAGCGCAACAGTCGAGCGACCAGCGTAGCGCCGCATCGCGCCGCTCAGCGAGTGATCTCCAAAGGAGGAGCGAGCGCGTAGCGTAGCGCAACAGTCGAGCGACCAGCGTAGCGCCGCATCGCGCCGCTCAGCGAGTGATCTCCAAAGGAGGAGCGAGCGCGTAGCGTAGCGCAACAGTCGAGCGACCAGCGTAGCGCCGCATCGCGCCGCGTAGCGAGTGATCTCCAAAGGAGGAGCGAGCGCGTAGCGTCAGCGGAGCAGTCGAGCGACCAGCGTAGCGCCGCATCGCGCCGCTCAGCGAGTGATCTCCAAAGGAGGAGCGAGCGCGTAGCGTAGCGCAACAGTCGAGCGACAACGCAGCGCCGCGGCAGCGGGGCGAAGTGAGGACACAATCAAGGTGGGTGCGCAGCTCCATAACAACTCAACCAGCTGGGAGGACATCGCCGCCGTCGCACGCACGGTCGATGGCGGCCGTTGGTCCAGCCTCTGGGTCTACGACCACTTCTTCCCGCCCATCGACAACCTCCCCAACGAAATCCCCACGTTTGAGGCTTACGCGCTCCTCGCCGGTCTCGCCGCGACGACCGACCGGGTGCGGTTGGGCACGCTCGTCACAGGCAACACCTACCGCAACCCCGCCCTCGTTGCGAAGATGATCGCGACCATGGACGACATGAGTGGGGGGCGCATGAACCTCGCGATCGGCGCCGCCTGGTTCGAGCGCGAGCACGTGGCCTTCGGCTGGCGCTTCCCCTCGGTCAAGGAGCGCTGCGACCGCCTGGAGGAGGCCGTGCACCTCATCCGCCTGCTCTTCGATTCGGAAGAGCCGGTGACGTTCACAGGGCAGTACTACCAGCTCGACAACGTGCCGTTCGCGCCCAGGTGCATCCAGCAGCCGCACGCGCCGATCATGGTTGGCGGTGGGGGCGAGAAGCGCACGCTGCGCACCCTCGCGCTCCACGGCGACGTGATGAACGTCGACGGCCCGCCCGATTTCGTTCAGCGCAAGATCGAGGTGCTGGAGCGCCATTGCGCGCAGATCGGGCGCGACCCAGCGGAGATCAAGAAGTCGATCCAGCTGACCTGTGTGCTCCAGGACGATCCCGAGAAGGCGCGCCTCTGGCAGGAGCGCTACGGCGGCCACCTCACGCCCGAGGAGCGCGAGCGCGACCTCGCGATCGGCCCGCCCGAGCAGATCATCAAGGTGCTGAAACGGTACGAGGAGGTCGGCGTCGAAGAGGCCATCTTTGCGCGCATGCCCAACCGGCCCGCGCTCTACGAGCGCCTGGACGCAGAGGTCTTGAGCGCCTTCGACTAACGGCCGTTCCGGGCACCGTGGGCGGGGCGTATCCTTCTGGGACGAGGATGGAACGCCGTCCCGGAGGCCCGATCACGACCGCAGAAGACCGCGATCGACCCGCGAGCGTTCGATACGCCGGAGTTCGGCAAGGACCCGTTTTCCCCTGGAAGCCTTGTCGAACTGGTATCAGCGGCGCCGCATCAACGAGGGCGGGTTCCGTGCGCCGAGGGAGCTGTGGGTCAAATTCGACATCGCCTAAGGCTCGAACCGGGCGGGAGCCACGAATCCTTCTGTAACGTGAGCGTGAACGTGTGCTCGCGGGAGCGCCTTGGAGGACCCCGAATGAAGACAGAAGTGCATCCCCTCAGCGGTGCCACCTACACCGAGCTTGGCGAAGGGCTCGTGCGGGTCGAGAAGGCGAAGAAGTACGGCGTCTTCCAGTGGAATGGCCACCACGTCGAGGGCGACCTCACGCACGCCGATCCCCACCTCCTCCAGTGGATCGGCGGCCCCGAGCTGCCCGCGGGCGTGGAGGAGAACGACCCGCGACGCAGTTCGCGGATGCGCGCGACCGCCGCGGCGGCCGAGGCCCAGTACGCGGGGGGCACCGCCCTCGCCGGTGAGATCGACGACACCTTCACGCGCTACACCGGCGACCCCGGCCGGGACACACCCGCCGGCAAGCGCTCCTCCGGCATCTCGTTCAACGAGCTGCTTGACGGCGACCAGTATCCGGAGCGCATTCCCGACACGCTCCGAATGGAGCGCTCGCTCCCGGGCGGCGTGACGAAGGTCCCGACCGAGCGCTACTACAAGCGGGAGTGGCACGACCTGGAGGTAGAGCGCCTCTGGAAGCGGGTCTGGCAGATGGCGTGCCACGTCGACGACATCCCGGAAGTCGGCGATTACGTCGTCTACGACGTTGCCGATCTCTCCTGGATCGTCGTGCGCACCGGCGTCGAAGCGTTCAAGGCATTTAATAACGCTTGTTTGCACCGTGGTCGTCAGCTGCGCGAGTTCGACGGCAAGCAGGCCACGGAGTTCCGCTGTCCCTTCCACGGCTGGTGCTGGGAGATCGACGGCTCGCTCCGGGAGATCCCTTCAGAGTGGGACTTTCCCGAAGTGCGCGAGGAGGTGAGCCAGCTGCGCGAGGCGAAGACGGCCACCTGGGGCGGCTTCGTCTTCATCAACCCCGACCCCGACAGCGAGTCCTTCGAGGACTACCTCGGCGATCTGCCCAAGCACTACGAGAAGTACGAATACGAGAAGAAATACAAGCAGATGCACGTGGCCAAGGTCGTGCGTGCCAACTGGAAAGCAAATCAGGAAGCCTTCATGGAGGGCTACCACATCATCGCCACGCACCCGCAGCTGATGATCTACGGCGGCGATGGCGCGAATCACCAGTACGACTCGTTCGGGAACTGGTCGCGGGCGGTCACGATCGCGGCCCGATCGAGCCCCCACCGCAACATCCATCCCGACCGAGAGGAGATCTTCGCGACCCGCCACAAGATGGCCGACATGATGCGCGAGAGCATGCGCGAGGTGATCGGCGACCGTGTCGATATCTACTGCGATTCAGAGCTCATCGACGGCCAGTACAACAACCTCTTTCCGAACTTCCACCCCTGGAGCTCGTTCAGCCGCATCGTCTACCGCTTCCGGCCCTACGGGAACGATCCCGAGATGAGCATCATGGAGGTCATGTACCTGGCGCCCTGGCCCGAGGGCGAGCCCAAGCCGCCCGCCGCCCAGATCCATTGGCTCGGTCCCGATGAGCACTGGACCGAAGCCCCGGAGATGGCGGGCCTCGCGCGCGTGCTCAATCAGGACAGCTACAACCTGCCCAAGGTTCAGCGGGGCATGAGGGCGAAGGTCGATCCCTACATCAATCTCGCGGCCTACGAAGAGCGCAAGGTGCGCCACTTCCACCACCTCTACAACCAGTGGGTGGTCGAGGGCGAGTAAGGGCGAGACGGGGTCGGAGCCCCCACGCCGGCATCAGCTCTCCGTTTGACACGCTCGCGCCACCCGAGAATTATCGGCGCCAGTAAGCGGAGATGGGGTCCGCCGCGAGCACCCGTGCCCCATCCGAGAGGTGGCCCGTGCCCAAAGCGAACGCGAATGGGATCGAGATTGGGTACGAGACGTTCGGCCATCCGAGCGACCGGCCTCTGCTTCTGATCATGGGCCTGGGCTCCCAGCTCATCCGCTGGCCCAGCGGCCTCTGTGAGCGCCTCGCCGAGTTTGGCCACCTCGTTATTCGCTTCGACCACGACTCCGGCCTCTCCACGAAGTTCGACGAGCTCGGCATCCCCGACCAGGCGGAGACAGTGCGGCGCGCCTTTTCCGGCGAGCCCGTCGAGGCCCGGTACACCCTCACTGACATGGCGGCCGACTGCATCGGGTTGCTCGACGCACTCGGGATCGCCCGAGCACACATTTGCGGTCTCTCGATGGGGGGTGCGATCGCACAGCTGATCGCGCGCGTGTATCCGGAGCGAACGCGCAGCCTCATCTCCATGATGTCCACGGCCGAAGTCTTCGCGGAGCCCAGGCCCGATCCGGCCGCGGTCAAGACCCTGGGGCGGCCTTCGCCCAGCACCCGGGAGGCGTATATCGAGCATACCGTCGAGCTCGACCGCGTGACCGTCGGGACGGGATTCCCATTCGACGAAGCGCGTTCGCGCCGTCTCGCCACCCAGGCCTATGAACGCGGGCACTACCCGGCCGGCATGGCGCGGCATGCGGCCGCAGCAGCGCAGCTCGGGAAGCTCGAGGACGCCCGCAGCATCACCGCACCGACCCTCGTCCTCCACGGCTCGGCCGATCCGATCGTCCCCCTGGAATGGGGCCGGCGGACCGCCTCCGCCATCCCCGGAGCGAGTCTCACGATCATCGAGGGGATGGGGCACGAGCTCCCGGAGGGCGCCCGGCCCCAGGTCGTCGAAGCGATCGCGGAACACACCACCGCGGCGGAAGCGGCGGGCTGATCCGGGACCAGCCGCCACTTGCGTGCTGTCCACTTCGTGCGAGAGCGCGTTGCTCGCTAGGATGAAGCGATGCCGCTGAGGCGCTGTAAGTTCTGTGCCGCTCCGCCCCTGCACGAGGTCGCCGTTTCGAGCTGGACCGACAATCCGAGCGATCTGCGCCGCGACACCATCATGCTCTGCGGAAAGCACCTGAAACGCGTGCGCAAGGCCGGCGCGGCCGGCCACGAGCACAAGGGCATGCACTACAAAGAGGGCTTCTGGTAGGAACCGCTTTGGCAGAAGCGGCGTCGTAGGCGCGCCTTCGCACAGCGAGTAGGATCCCGTTCGCAGCGAGCGCCGCGCCGCCCAGTGGCGAACGACGAAGGGGACCATGCGAGAGGCGATGATCGTTTCCACCGCGCGCACGCCTATCGGCAAGGCCTATCGCGGCGCCCTCAACGACACTTCTGCGCCCACGCTCGCTGCGCCCATCATCCGTGAGGTCGTGAAACGCGCGCGCTTGGAGCCGGGCGAGATCGATGATGTCGTCGTTGGTTCCGCCGGCCTCTTCGAGGTGGCGTAGCGATGCGGCGGCAGGCCGCGACTTTCCCCGCGGAGGGTGTATGACTTCACTGCTCGTCGGCGAGCTGCTCGAACATGCGGCGCTCCTCTACGGCGATCGCGTCGCCACGGTCGACGGCGCGACCCGCCATACCTACCGCGAGTCGTCGGTGCGCGTACGCTCGCTGGCCGCGGGACTGCTGGCGCTCGGCCTGGAGCCGGGCGCGCACATCGGCATCCTCGCGAACAACTCGCACCGCTACTTCGAGACGTACTTCGCCGCGCACTACGCGGGCACGCCCCTGGCGCCCCTCAACATCCGCCTCTCGGCGAAAGAGCTGGAGTTCATCATCAACGACGGTGAGCTGCGAGCCCTCCTGATCGGTCCCGAGTATCTGGAACTGTTCGAGTCCTTCCGGGGCGGCCTCGAAACGCTCGAGCACCTGATCGTGCTCGCCGACGAGGCGCCCGCCGGCATGCACCCGTACGAATCGCTGATCGCGTCCCACAATCCCCTCCCCGCGGCCGCACGCGAGTGGCGTGAGGAGGAAATGATCAACCTCTGCTACACGGGCGGCACTACGGGTCTGCCGAAGGGCGTGATGCTTTCCCATCGCAACGTCGTGGCGAACGCGCAGCATGTCCAGATGACCTTCGCCTTCGCCGAGTCCGACGTCTGGCTGCACGCCGCGCCGATGTTCCATCTCGCCGACGCCTGGCCTGCTATGCCGTCACCGCCCTTGGGGGGACGCACACGTTCCTGCCCGCCTTTACGCCGGAGTCGTTCATGCGCACGGTCCAGGACGAGGGCGTGACCGCTACGATCCTGGTGCCCACGATGATCAACTTTGTGGTGAATGACCCCCACGTCGACGACTACGATCTCTCGTCGCTGCGGGTCCTCCTCTTCGGTGCGTCGCCGATGCCGACCGAGCGCATTCTCGCGGCGAAGGAGCTCTTCGGGCCGATCCTCTGCCAGGCCTACGGCATGACCGAGACCGCCCCCCTCCTGACCGCCCAGAAGCTGGAGTGGCTGGACTACGAATCGGACGAGGGGCTCGCGCGGCTCGCCTCCTGCGGTCGCGAAGTGGTTGGGGTCAGCGTCCGCGTAGTCGACGCGGACGACGTACCGGTGGCCCCTGGCGGCGTCGGGGAGGTCGTCGCGCACGGCCCGAACGTGATGTTGGGCTACTGGCGCCGTCCCGAGGAGACGGCGGCCGCGCTCCGGAACGGCTGGATGCATACCGGAGACGTCGCGCGGATCGACGCCGAGGGTTACATCTACATCGTCGATCGTTCGAAGGACATGATCGTGAGCGGCGGCGAGAACGTCTTCACCACCGAGACCGAGAACGCGCTGTACGAGCACCCGGCGGTGCTCGAGGCCGCGGTCTTCGGGATTCCCGACGAGCGCTGGGGCGAGGCCGTGCACGCGGCGGTCGTTCTGCGCGAAGGCGAGAGCGCGACTGACGCTGACTTGATCGAGCACTGCCGCACGCTCATCGCCGCCTACAAGTGCCCGAAGAGCGTGGCCCTCCAGGCCGAGCCGCTGCCGAAGTCAGGCGCGGGGAAGATCCTGAAGACCGATCTGCGCGCGCCCTACTGGGAGGGCTTCGAGAAGGCCGTGAACTAGGCCCGAACGGAACGAGCCGGACTCAAGACAACACGCGAGCGCGCAGGCACAGCGGCCTTCAGGCCGTGCAGCCGCAGCAGTCGAGCGCGGGGCGGGGCACCGAGGGGAGGGGACCGAGCGAAGCGAGCCTAAGACGCCGAGAGTGGGTTCTCGCCGATCACCTGGTCGTCGACGCGCTCGCCCCGCCCCAGATCCGTCGCGATCACGTGGTCGAGCACCTCAGGGGTGAGGCCGGCGTACCAGGTGCCCTCGGGGTAGATCACGGCCGTGGGGCCATCCTGGCAGATGCGCAGGCAGCCGACCTTCGTGCGATAGATCGGCGGTCCTTCGCCGCGCGCGTTCAGGGCCGCGACAGCACTCTTGAGTCGGGTCCAAGCAGCGGCGCCTTCCTCGGGCGTGCAGCAGTCCGGCCCGGTACAGATGAAGACGTGACGACCGTAGCTCCCGACGCCTCGGCGCTCGGCCTCGGCGCGCGCGCCGTCGAGGTTCTCGGCGGTGTTGTCTGGCTCGTCGGTCACGCCTTCCATGCTAACCCGCCCGCCGTCGAGTTAGGCCGGGGCGCGCTCGGCGTCGTCCTGGCCCTGGTACTGGAGCTCGTAGAGCCGCGCGTAGTAGCCGTCGCGCTCGACGAGCTCGGCGTGCGTGCCGTCCTCGACGAGCTCACCCTGGTGCAGGACGAGGATGCGGTCGACCGCCCGGATGGTGTTCAGGCGGTGCGCGACGATGATCGATGTCCGCCCCGAGATCACGCGCTCGATCCCGCGCCGGATGAGCGACTCCGTCTCCGGATCGATGCTGGCGGTGGCTTCGTCCATGACCAGCACGATCTCCGGCTGGAAGGCAGTCACCCGCGCAAGCGCAATGAGCTGCTTCTGGCCCGTCGAGAGGTTGGCGCCGCGCTCGGCGAGGAGGGTGTCGTAGCCGTCCGCCAGCCGCTCGATGAACGTGTT
The DNA here is from genome assembly GCA_965247935.1 of Tepidiformaceae bacterium. GTDB lineage: Bacteria > Chloroflexota > Dehalococcoidia > Tepidiformales > Tepidiformaceae > CAUYXJ01. Next base: position 3,046,184 of record CBDFIA010000002.1, on the reverse strand, counting down.
CGCGCCGACGGCCCTGGCGGCCTCGCGCACGCGCGCGAGCGGGATCGTGCGGTCGCGCAGCCGGATGTTCTCGAGCACGGTATCGGTGGTGACGAACGGATCCTGAAGAATGACGCCGACGTGGCAGCGCAACTCGCGCTGGCGCAGATCGCGAATAGGTACGCCGTCAACCCGGATCTGGCCGCGCTGGACATCGTAGAAGCGGCTGAGCAGCGCCATCATCGTCGACTTGCCCGCGCCGGTGGCGCCGACGACCGCGATTTTCTCCCCCGGCGCCAGCGTGAACGAGAGATCGCGCAGGACCCAGTTCCCGGGCTCGTAGGCGAACCACACGTTCTCGAAATCGATCCGGCCGCGAATCGTCTCCAACTGCACGGGCTCGTCCGGATCGCGGATCTCCTCCGGCTCGTCGAGCACGGAGAAAATGCGCCCAGCCGAGGGCCATGGCGGCCTGGAGGGTCGTGTACTGCTCGGAGAGCGCGCGAATCGGCCAGTAGAAGCGCTGCATGTACGCGATGAAGGCGATCAGGGTGCCCAGCGTGATCGCCCCGTCGATCGTGCGCACGCCCCCGAACCAGAGAATTACCCCCAGGGTGACAGCGCCGAAGAGCACGACCGTGGGTTCGAAGATCGCGTACCAGAAGAGGATGCGCATGTTCGCTTCGCGCGTACCCACGTTGCGTTCGTCGAAGCGCGCGAGACTGCGGCGCTGGCGGTTGAACATCTGGATGACGGTGACGCCGGTGATGAGTTCGTTGAGGTAGGAGTTGACCCGTGCCAGCCAGAGGCGCTGATCGCGGAAGGCGCCCCGCTGCGCGATGGCGAAGTAGCGTACGAGCACGATCAGCGGGACCAGAAACGCGTACATGATCAGGGCGAGCCGCCAGTCGAGCACCAAGAGGATCACGATGATCCCTGAGACCATCACCAGGTTCACGAGGATCTGCACCACCCCCAGCGAGAGGGTCTGCTCGACGACGGCGATGTCGTTAGTCGCGCGGGTCACGAGCCGCCCGACGGGGTTGCGGTCGAAAAACCCGACGGACATCCGCTGAAGATGGCGGAAGACGTCCATGCGCAGGGTGTAGATGACGCGCTGGCCCACGAACGCCATCAACATGAACTGGCGTAGCCGAGCAAGAACGAGAGGAAGATGCTCCCCAGGAACATCAGCGTGAGGAGGCCCAAGCCGTCGCTCGATCGGTCCGCGAGCTGGTTGTCGATGACGTGCCGCAGGATGAGCTGCGGTACGAGTTCGAGCAGCGCTGCGCCCAGCATGAGGACCGCGGAGACGGTCAGTAGCGGCCACTCCGGCCGCAGATAAGCGCCGAGACGGCCGACGATCCGCCGGTCGTAGACGCTCCCGAGGTGGGCCTCGTCCTCGTAGTACTCCTACGTCACGACGGCGCTCCCTCGTCCCGGAGGTCGTCCAGCAGCGCGCTCTCGATGTCGCTCCCCAGCTGCTCCGCGAGCTGCTGCTGGCGATGGATGCGGGCGTAGATGCCGTCCTGCGCGATGAGCTCGGCGTGGGTGCCCATCTGCGCCACCGTGCCCTCGTCGAGCGCGATGACGAAGTCGGCGGCTCGCACCGTCGAGGTGCGGTGGCTGATGAGGATAGTCGTGCGGTCGCGCATGAACGTCTTCAGGCGTCGCAGGATCTCTTCTTCGGTGTGGGTGTCCACGTGCGAAAGGGCATCGTCGAGCACGAGGATCGGGGGCGCCTTGAGGAGCGCACGCGCGAGCGCGGCGCGCTGCTTCTGCCCGCCGGAGAGCGTCACGCCGCGCTCACCGATCATGGAATCGAGACCGTCGCTGAGCTGCGCGAGGTCGTTCACGAGTTGCGAGGTCTCGAGGGCCGTCTGCAACTCTTCGTCGCTGGCGTCCGCGCGGCCGTAGCCGATGTTGTCGCGCAAGGTGTCGGAGAAGAGGAACGATTCCTGGGGCACGAAGCCGATCGCGTCGCGCAGCGCGCTCAGCGAATACTCGCGCACGTTGCGGCCATCGATGAGCACCTCGCCCCGCAACGGATCCTGGAGGCGGATGAGCAGGTTCACGAGGGTGGTCTTTCCAGCGCCCGTGAGCCCTACCAGTGCGACCGTCGCCCCTGCCGGGATGCGCAGGTCGATATCGTGCAGCACCTCTTCGCCCTGATAGCCAGCCGCTACGCCGCGCAGCTCGATCTCGCCGTGGATCGCCTCGTCCGTGGCGGCCTGCTCGTCGGGGTCCGTGATCGCGGGCACCGCGTTGAGGATGTGGTTGATCCTCCGCGTGGCCACGATCCCCTGCTGCGTGCCCGAGACTACCCAACCGATGTACGAGAGCTGCGTCGCCATGAGCGCGAGCACGGTGATGAACTGCACGAGCTCGACGAGCGTAATGCGCCCGTCGATCACGCCGGTGCCGCCGAACCAGATCACGAGACCGGTGGCCGCCGTCGTCATGAAGAGCATCCCCGTGAAGAGCGCACCCGTGAACCACGAGAGGGCGATGGTGCGGCCGCGCATCTCGATCGCGTCGGCGCCGAAGGCCGCGATCTCGCTCGGCTCCTGGGCGTGCGCCTTCACCGACCGGATTCCGGAGATGTTCTCCTGCACGCGGTTCGTGAGGATGCCGAACTGGTCCTGGACACGCTGATAGCGCCGCTCGAAGGCGGTTTCGAAATACACGACGAAGACCGCGACGACAGGCAGGTACGCAAGGGCGATGAGCGCGAGGCGCACGTCGATGGCCATGAGGAAGGCCATCCCCACCGCCAGCACCACGATGGTGCGCGCGAAGTCGACGAGGACGGGCCCGGTAAAGTTGCGAATCCACTCGAGGTCGTTCGTGCAGCGCGCCATGAGGTCCCCGGTGCGTTGCTGCACGTAGAACTGCTGGTCGATATTGAGCAGCTGCTGGGCCATGTCGTCCCGCAAGGCGTACTCGACGTGGCGCGCCGAGCCGGAGACGAGGAAGCGGGAATAGTAGCGCAACGCCCCCTCGATGGCCGCCAGCAAGAGGATGATGCCGGCGTAGCCAGCTAAAGCCCTACCCGTAGTGCCGTCAGTGATCGCATCGATGGCGAAGCGGAGGACGAGCGGCGCCAGCTGCTGCGCGACGGTGGCGGCAATGAGCATGAACAAGCCCGCGACGTATATCCAGAGGTACCGCCGGACATGGAAAACGAGGTGATTGGGCTTTGCGATCCCCTCCGGCGTCATGGCTACTCCCGGTCGCGGGCGCCGCGGAGCTTCCGCGCGAGCGGACTGCTCATGTGGCCGCCCGTCGTGCCGGACGTGTGGTGGATCATGCGCCAGTCGTCGCAGACCTCTTGGGCGACCGCGGGGTCGAGCGAGCGGATGACGAGGGCGTTGATCTCGGGGTTGATCTGGACACACCAGCCGACTGAGCCATCGATCGCGGAGGCGGCCTCGACCGCGTTGATCTGGTCCATTGGGGAGAGATCCTCACCGGCGAGCTCTGGCGGCAAGGCGAGGCGGTAGAGCCCCGCATCCGCCATCCCCTCGGCAGCCCATTGGGGCGGGTGCCGCAGCTCCTGCGCCTCGTCTCCCGCGGCCGTGAGGCGGTCCTTCATCGCGGCGATGCGATCGACAGCCGGGAGGTCGTGGAGCTCGGCCATCCGCTCCTTGAGTTCGGCGCGAACCATCGGCCAACCCCTCCCCCGGCGACATCCGCACGGTGCCCGCCTCATTCCCGAACGCACGCGCGGCGGTGGCGGGGCCGTTCTGCGCGCTCTCAGTATCCACCGGCTGCGCGGCGCCCGCCGCGGTTGAGCCAGCGCGATCGCCCGAAGCCCGGCCGGCATCGGCCGGCGCTCCGCTCGCGGCCTTGCCTAGGCCCCATCTTTCGGTGGGCACCCCTCTTGGACGTGGCCGCCGGTTGCCAGCCGCGACGAAAGCGACTTGAGCCGCCTGGCGTCGAGCGCCTAGCTCGCAGGGCCGTCGAACGACTTGAGGAGCTCGTACCAGCGTTGATCCGCAGTGGCATCGTCCCCAGTCGTTCACCGGTCTCCCTGTGCTTGCGACGGCCTTCCCAGGCGTCGGGATCACGCTGCCACGCGTTGAGGACGCGTTCGGCTTCCTCGTAGCTCGGCGCCTCAACCTCGTAGAGGGAGAGGTATTGCGAGACGGTGTTGCCGTTTCCGTGGGGGCCGGACAGCTTGAAGACGCTGCCTCTGACGAAGTTTGGACACTTGGCGGTGTCCTCGATGTGCTCGTCGACGAACCACTCGTCGAACTGCTCCTGTTGCTCTGCGCTGGGTGGCTCAGCGAGGCCGATGAGAACGAAGCGTGCCATTGAGTAAGCCTTTCCTTTTTTCGGTCAGGTTGGGATCGGGGCGCCACGAGACGGACCATTGGGCTCACGCTCACCGCTTGACGAGGGGCCCCGGAGAGCCCGGGTCGGGCGCAGCGCTCCCGACCCCAGCACTCTGGGGCGGGTCTTCGCGACAGCGACTTCAGCCTGCCTTGACACCCCTTTCGATGCGGTCGCCGATCTTCTCTTCGATGTTGCGCCAGTACTCGAAGGCACGCTTTAGCACGGGTTCGGACACGCCGTTGCCGAGGCGTCCGGCGACGTTGGACACGAGCCGGTCGCGCTGCTCATCGTCCATGATCTCTCGCACCAGGGTGCCGAGCTGGCCCCAGTCGTCGTCATCCTTACGGAGGGTGTACGCGGCGCGGATGAACTCGCCGCTAGCTTCCCACTTCTCTACGTAGAGGAAGGGCTCCGCGTCAGCCTGCGGGTCGCCCTCCAAGTTCGGCGCGTACACCGGATCGGACACGTTCTGCACCCGCATCGCCCCGTCTTTACTGTAGCTATGCACCGGCACGGTCGGCGAGTTGACCGGGATCTGCTTGTAGTTCACTCCGACTCGGGTTGAGATCAGGCAAGGTCGAACCGATCGAGATTCATGACCTTGTCCCACGCAGGCACGAAGTCACGCACAAACGCCTGCCGCGAGTCGTCACACGCGTAGACCTCCGCGACGGCTCGGAGCTGGGAGTTCGAACCGAAGACGAGGTCGACGCGGGTGCCGGTCCACTTGAGCTCGCCCGTCCGGAGATCGCGCCCCTCGAATACGTCTTCGGATGTGGAGGACGCCTGCCACTTCGTGTTCATGTCGAGCAGGTTCACGAAGAAATCATTGGTCAACGTCTCGGGCCGCTTGGTGAAGACGCCAAGTTCGGACTGCCGGACGTTTGCGTTCAGGGCGCGCATGCCGCCGACGAGAACCGTCATCTCAGGAGCGGTCAGCGTCAGCATGTGCGCCCGATCCACCAGCAGCTCCTCCGCCGATCTACGGTGTCCGTTTCCGAGGTAGTTGCGAAATCCGTCTGCGGTCGGTTCGAGCACGGCAAATGAGTCCACGTCGGTTTGCTCCTGCGACGCGTCCGTGCGCCCCGGGGAGAAGGGAACCTGCACGTCGTGCCCGGCATTCTTCGCAGCTTCCTCGACGGCTGCGCACCCGCCCAGAACGATCACGTCAGCGAGCGAAACCATCTTCCCGTCGGACTGCGAGCTGTTGAATTCCGTTTGGATCTCCTCCAGGGTCTGCAGCACCCTCCCCACTTCGGCCGGCTCGTTGACTTCCCAGTCCTTCTGCGGCGCGAGGCGAATGCGCGCCCCGTTCGCCCCACCGCGCTTGTCGGTGCCGCGGAACGTCGCCGCCGACGCCCAGGCGGTCGAGACCAGTTGGGAAACGGACAGTCCTGATGCGAGGATCTTGCCCTTGAGCGCAGCGATGTCTTGCTCCCCGATCAATTCATGAGTGACGTCGGGGACGGGGTCTTGCCACAACTGCGCCTCCGCAGGAACCAACGGGCCGAGACACCGCGTCCGGGGGCCCATGTCGCGGTGGGTCAGCTTGTACCACGCCCTGGCGAAGGCGTCTGCGAACTCCTCCGGGTTCTCGTGGAAGCGCTTCGATATGGGCGCATAGATCGGGTCCACCTTCAGCGCGAGGTCCGTCGTGAGCATCGTTGGGGCGTGCGTTTTCGACGGATCGTGAGCATCCGGCACGGTGCCCTGTGCAGATGCATCCGTGGGAGTCCACTGGTACGCACCGGCAGGGCTCTTCACCTGCTCCCACTCGTAGCCGAACAGGTTGTCGAAGAAGTTGTTGTCCCACTTCGTAGGCTCGGTGGTCCATGCGCCCTCCAACCCGCTGCCGATCTGATCGCCGGCTTTGCCGCTGCCATAGCTGCTCTTCCAGCCAAGGCCTTGCTCCTCGATGCTGGCACCCTCGGGTTCGGGACCTTTGTACTTCTCATCAGCAGCACCATGGGTTTTGCCGAACGTGTGTCCGCCGGCAATGAGCGCAACCGTTTCCTCGTCGTTCATCGCCATGCGACGGAACGTCTCTCGAATGTCCCTTCCTGCAGCGAGCGGATCCGGATTACCGTTCGGCCCCTCCGGATTGACGTAGATCAGGCCCATCTGAACGGCGCCGAGGGGATTCTCGAGTTCCCTGTCGCCGCTGTACCGATCGTCTCCGAGCCACGTGGTCTCAGGCCCCCAGTAAATGTCCTCTTCGGGCTCCCAGACGTCCTCGCGCCCGCCGGCGAAACCGAGCGTCTTGAATCCCATCGACTCCAGGGCGCAGTCACCGGCGAAGATCATCAGGTCAGCCCACGAGATCTTCCGGCCGTACTTCTGCTTGATCGGCCAGAGCAACCGGCGCGCCTTGTCGAGGTTCACGTTGTCGGGCCAACTGTTGAGGGGCGCAAAGCGTTGTGTGCCGGAGGCTCCGCCGCCGCGGCCGTCGCCGATGCGGTAGGTGCCTGCGCTGTGCCACGCCATCCGAATGAAGAGCCCACCGTAGTGGCCATAGTCGGCCGGCCACCAGTCCTGCGACGTCGTCATCAACGCATCGAGGTCCTTCTTCAGGGCATCCAGGTCGAGTTTCTTGAACTCCCCAGCGTAGTTGAACTCCTTGCCCATAGGATCGGACAGCGGAGAGTTCTGGTGGAGAATCTTCAGGTTCAACCGATTCGGCCACCAGTGTTGGTTCGCCGTGGTCCCAATCGCCGTGTGAGCGTGAGGTCCGCCCAACACTGGGCACTTGCTGGCGTCGGTCGTCGTGGGCTCGGGCCTCTCGCTCGCCATAGTCATTCGCTCCTTCGCTTCGCGCGCTTCGAGGCTCGCCGCGCTCACACGGCGCGATCCTACCCCTCAGCACCGGGGCGTGCCCCCGTTCTCCGGATCCGTACCGCAGGCAGCGGAACCGCTGCGAGAGCGCTCCCGCCCCCGGCTGCCAAGCGTCGCAGTTGGAAGCCTTGACAGTCAGAAGGTAAAGGGGCTTGGATCCCGCGCACCTCAGCTCGGGGGGACGAGGTGAACGCTCGGCTCACAGCGAAGTTGGCTCCATGGAGCGCCGTCGTCTTCGTGGTCCTCATGGTCGGGTGGTTCATCACCACGCCGGGCGACTTCCTCGACGACACGGACTCCCTCGCCAGCGATTATGCCGATGACCTGGGCATGTTCCTCGGTGGGGCTCAGATGGCGGCGATCGCCGCCGCGGCACTGCTGTGGTTCTCAGGCACGATCGCTTCGGCGCTCATCGCAAACGGAGCTGGTGAGCGACTCGCGGGGATGGCGCGGAGCGGAGGCACGGCCGCGGCAGCGCTCCTCATGAGCGGGGTGGCGATCATCGCGGTCGGCGCCCTGATCGCGGACGAGCAGGGCGAGATCGCGGCCGAAAGCGCGAGCCTTCTGTTCAACGTGGGCGTCGCCCTCGTGTTCGGGGCGATGCCCCTCGCGGTTGCGGTGCTGGTCGCAGCAACCGGGTCGGCTCGCTCCGCGGGAACCGCTTCCTCCCTTACTGGCTGGACTGGGCGAGCCTGGTTCTGGCGGTTGCGTTGCTGATCCTCTTCATCAACTGGGTCGCCGTCATGCTGTTGTTCCCCGTGTGGCTGCTGCTGGTCGCGGGACTGATGATCGCGGGTCGGCTGACGTTCGAGGCGCCTGCGACAAGCGGCGATGGGTAGGGGACTCAGCCGCCACGGAGACGGCGGTAGCTGGGTCCGCACAGGGGTTTAGTAGGGCTACTCGATGAAGTCCACGTCAGCTGCCGGGTTGAGATAGGTCGGCGGAAGAGAGGAGTGAGAGGGGGGCCGGTCTTTGGACGGCCCCACCCGCGTTGGTCTTATGCGGTCGTGGCCTGCCCTCGCGCCGTTGCGACAGCAGACCAGGCCAAGACTAGCGCCAGAATGGGAACGATCACGGTCCACCACATCATCGTGGCAAAGACGGCAGCCCCGACAAGAGCCACGATGCCTCCAACGAGGGGTATGCGGAGGCTGGCCACGAGGCCTGCGACGATCACCAGGCCGGGGCTCAGAGTTAGCATCACTGCCCCTAATCTTCCCTTGGTCTCTATGACCCAAGCATCGTCGGCAGCGAGGGCGTTGGACACGCTCACCGCGATGGAGAGTGCGACGAGAAGCAGGGCCACTGCCACGAAGCCCTTCTGGGCGGTAGATGCATTCACAGCTGCCCTCCTGCTAACGAATGGCCTGGAGGCCGCCCGCGACGTCGGCGATGTAGAGCGTGGAGCCGGCGGCCTCGAAGGGCAGGTGGCTGATTGCGGCGGTCTCAGTGACCAGGGTGTGGGCGCCAGTCGTGGGTGCGAGTGCGTATATCCGTGCCGTGCCCGGGTCAGGTGCCCCAATCACGCTCCAGAGCGCGTCACCGGCAACGGCATAGAGCTGCTCTCCGGCAGCGACGATGAAGAGGGGCGCCTCGGGGAGCGCAAGCTGGGCGAGGGGGACACCAGTCGTCGCATCGAAGCTGAGCACCGTACCTGCGACACGACTTGATTCGGAGCAACCTGTCGGGCAAGGGCGGTCGAAAGCCGGGTAGGAGAGGTAGACAACGCCATCCAGCACGGCGACCGTCCCCGAGCCACCGACCTGCGAGACCCACTGTTCAGCTCCCGTCTGGCGGTCCAGGGCGTAGACCCAGCCGCGATCGTGGTCGTCCCAACCAGTCGCGAAGAGCACTTGGTCTTCGCTGATCACGAGGTACGACGGGTTCCCTTCGTGCGTCGTGTATGACCAGGCCTCCTCACCGGTGGCCAAGTCGATACTGAGAATCGTGGCCGCGGACCTGCCTTCATCGGATGCGCTTGCTTGATCTCCATGCTCGCGCCACTGTTCGGCGGTTGACGGCTGCGCCTCGAGCCCGAAGTAGACATGGTTACCAGCGACCTCGAGCGGCGTGTAGATCGATCCCGTGGCGAACGTCCAGGCGACGCTTCTGGTATCGGTGTCGATCGCGACGACCAAAGCGGGGGCGCTCCCATCGAGTGGCGAAACCTCTAAGAGGAGAAGCCCGCCGGCGAGGGCGCTGCTGTCAGTGACTTCACCTTCGATCGACAGTGGCCAGGGGTCGTCACCGCTGAAGGCATCGACGGCGTGGAGCATGCTCGGTGCATCTTCGTCAGGAGCAGTCAGGCTCACCGCCCCGGTGACGACGTAGACCACGCCGTCAGCGACACCAGGCTTCGAGATGAGGCCCTCGCCCATCGACCGCGTCCAGACGTCTTCTCCGGTGAAGAGGTCGACCGCATAGAGCGTGCGCTCGCCGATCTCACCCCCGTTCTGATCCCATTCCGGGAGGTTCATGGCGACGCTCGCGAAGAACGCCCAATTGGCGTAGATCGACGGGCTCGTGACGACGGACCCAGGGTCAACGGCTATGGCCCAACTGGAGGTCTCCGTCGCCGACAAGCGCTCGGAGTCGACGCCTTCGCTGAGCGCAACAGCTGCGATCACAGCGGCCGCAACGCCACCGACGACCATTACCACAGCGGTGCCACCAGCGACCTTCAGGGCAGTCAGCGGGAGGAGAGCCCGGGCGAAGCGAGCGACCCGGCGCATGGGGCGGCAGCGCCAGTGCCAGTAGGCAGCGGCTTCTTGTCGAGAGGAGAGGCTGAGTTTCGTGATGATCTCGCTGACGTGCCACTTAGCGCCGTCGAGGGTCATCTCGAGTCGCTCGGCGATTTGACCGTTCGTCAGGCCCGCGTCGATCAGCTTGAGGATCTCCCACTGTCGCGGTGAGAGCTCCGCCTCATGCTCTTCAGCGGCGCGCGCTGCCGTCGGGTCGAGGACCTGAGTGAGTTTGCGGAGGAGTGTCATCGGGGTGCCTCCAGGTGGCGTCTGCGCTGCACGCTAGGGCCGGTGCGCAACCAGGTCACTACCCGATGGAGAGAATACGATACCGTCATCACGAGGTAGGACGGCCGCCACGCTCGGGAGCGGTCCACTGCCGGTTCAGGTCGAGATAGGCCTCAACGGCCGGGTGCCTCGTGGTGGGCGATACTGGATTCGAACCAGTGACCTCTGCGATGTCAACGCAGCGCTCTAACCATCTGAGCTAACCGCCCCTGGGCGCTTCAGCGTAGCGCACGCCACAGGTCCGGGCCACGGGCGCAGAGCGCCATCGCCCGCGGTTGCTATACTCGATTCACAACACGAGATCGAACGGCGACGACCGGGACGAGTAGCCGCCCTGCAGAGAGCCGCGCAAGCGCTGAAAGCGCGGCAGCCAACGGCGAAAACCACCCGCGAGCCGGCGCCCGAAGCCCCCCGGGATAGGCGCGCACGGTTGGCCCCGTTAGCGGCTCCGAACAAGCCCGCATGCGAGCGTGCGGGGAATCAGGGTGGGACCACGGGCCGCGCGCCGTCCCTGAGGCAGGCGCAAGAACGCCCGAAGGGACTCCCCAATGCCTGAAGCGATCGATTCCTCCGTCGACCTTGCTGCCCTCCCCAAGGAGGAGCGGCTGGCGCGCATGCGTCACTCTGCCGCTCATGTGCTCGCCGAGGCGATGCTCGAGCTGATGCCGGAGGCGGAGCTCGGGATCGGCCCCCCCACCGACACCGGCTTCTACTACGACTTCCGCCTGCCCCGCCCGCTCACGCAGGAGGATCTGACCTGGCTGCGGCGACGCATGCGCAAATCCGTGGGGCGGCGGCACCCCTTCGCGATGGACGCGATCACGCGGGCCGAGGCGGAGGAGCGCTGGCGCGATCAGCCGTTCAAGCTCGATCTCCTCGCCGACCTCGAAGACGGCGGCATCACCCAGTGCACCCACGCTGCCTTCACGGACCTCTGTCGCGGCGGGCACGTGAACCAGACCGGCGAGATCCCGGCCTTCAAGCTCATGAGCATCGCCGGTGCCTACTGGCGCGGCGACGAAGCGAACCCGCAACTCCAGCGCGTCTACGGCGCCCTCTTCGAAACGCAGGAAGAGCTGGAGGCGTACGAAAAGCAGCTCGAGGAGGCGCGGAAGCGCGACCACCGGCGGGTTGGGCGCGAACTAGGCCTCTTCGCCTTCTCCGACGACATCGGCCAGGGCATTCCCTTGTTCCTGCCGAAGGGCGAGATCGTCCGCCACCTCATGGAGAGCTACATCCGCGAGCTCCAGACCGAAGCCGGCTACCAGCACGTCTGGACAGGCCACTTCGTGAAGGGCGCGCTCTACGAACGCTCCGGGCACATGGAGAACTATCGCGACTCGATCTTCCCACCGATGGTCGACGGCGACACCGAGCTCTACCTCAAGCCGATGAACTGCCCCTCGCACATGACGCTGTTCAACGCTGAGCCGCACAGCTACCGCGACCTGCCCCTGCGCTACGCCGAATTCGCGACCCTCTACCGCTACGAGAAGTCGGGCGAGCTTACGGGACTCACCCGCGTTCGCTCGCTGACGCAGGACGACGCCCACGTCTTCTGCACGCCCGAGCAGATCCAGGACGAGTTCGCGCGCGCCCTCGGTCTCGTGCAGCAGGCGCTGACTACTTACGGCCTCAGCGACTACCGCGTCGCGCTCTCGCTCCCCGATACCGGGGGGGAGAGCGAAGGCAAGTTCATCGACGCCCCGGAGCAGTGGGGACAGGCGGTGGAGGCGCTGCGCACGGCGATGAACACGGCCGGGCTCGACTACGCCGAGGAGGAGGGTGAAGCCGCCTTCTACGGGCCGAAAGCGGACTTCATCGTCAAGGATGTGCTCGGGCGTGAGTGGCAGCTCTCCACCATCCAGGTCGATTTCATCCAGCCCGGGCGGATGGGCTGCACCTACATCGGCGAAGACGGCAAGGAGCACACGCCGGTGATGCTGCACCGCGCTGTCACCGGCTCGACCGAGCGCTTCCTCGGGGTGCTCATCGAGCATTTCGACGGCAACTTCCCGCTCTGGCTGGCACCGGTGCAGGCGATGATCATCCCCATCGCCGATCGCCACGTGCCCTACGCGGAGGAGGTCGCGGCCACCCTACGCTCGGCCGGTTTCCGCACCGAGATCGACTCGCGCAGCGAGCGCATGAACGCGAAGATCCGTGATGCCCAGCTCCAAAAGATCCCTTACATGCTCGTGCTCGGCGACCGCGAGGAGGACGCGAAGACGGCGGCCGTCCGCGTACGCGGCGGCGAGGACCTTGGGGCCCTGCCAATCGCCGATCTGATTGCGCGGCTGGAGGAGCAGCGCGAGAGCAAAGCGCTGGCGCCCTAGGTGTACTAACCACCCTAGCGACGTTGACGGGCGGTGCGCGGCCGCGCAGCATCCGCGCCGAACCCCCGACCGAGGAGCTGCACCCATGCGCGAGAACAGTGTGAAGGCCCGCTGGCGGGCGGGCGAGGTCGCCTACGGCGGCTGGCTCTCGATCCCAAGCTCGCTCAGCGCCGAGCTGATGGCGAACGAGGACTTCGACTACGTCTGCATCGACATGCAACACGGCGCCATCGACTACCAGCTGGCGCTGACGATGCTGCAAGCGATCAGCACGACGCCGACGATGCCGTTCGTGCGCGTGCCCTGGAACGACCCCGGGATCATCATGAAGATGCTCGACGCCGGGGCGATGGGCGTGATCATCCCCATGGTGAACAGCGTGGAGGAAGCGCAGACGGCAGTCGGCGCCTGCCGGTACCACCCCGCGGGCAACCGCAGTTTCGGCCCCCTGCGCGCGACGATGTACGCAGGCGCCGACTACTTCGCCCACGCGAACGACGAGGTCGCCTGCATCCCCATGATCGAGACGGAGCAGGCCGTGGAGAGCCTCGACGACATCCTCGCCGTAGACGGCATCGATGCCGTCTACGTGGGGCCGGCCGACCTCAGCATCACCCTCGGCCAGCCGCCGGCGATGGCCAACGACGGGCGTTTCGAGGAGGCGCGGCTTCGGATCGCCGAGGCCTGCAAGCAGCACGGTGTGGTCGCGGGCATTCACGCGAGCGCGGCGCTAGCGGCGAAACACGCAGCGGCGGGCTTCCAGCTCGTGACGATCAGCAGCGATCAGGGTGGCGTCCGAGCGGGTGCGCGCAGCGACCTGGAGACGGTGCGCGGCTCCTGACCGCGAGCGAGGGAGTCCGCCGAAGCCCGCACGGGCACATGGGCGCACGCGGGCCGATGGACCGCGGCGAAGATCCTGACCGACACCGCGAAGCCCGGCCGCCCTGGCGGCCGGGCTTCGCGGGGGGCTGGGCCGCTCAATAGCCCGCGGCGTCATCCACGGCCACTGCCGCCGGCTCGACCAGAGGCACGGCGATCGGCCCGTCCCCGAGCGAGTCGATGTCGAGCGTCGGGTCCATGCTCAGGGCGACTTCGATCAGCAACTCCTGATCCGGCAGCCCGCCGAACTCGCTCCACCCAGAGACCGAGTAAGCGGCGCCGTTCGGACCCTGCCAGTTGATGTGGCCCTCGCCGATGAAGCCACCCTCGGGGAACGGCTCGTCGTAGTGAGAGGGCTGCAGCCAGGCCGACGCGTGGATCACGCTGCCGTCCGAATCGCCGAACGTCCAGTTGCCAGAGGCGAAGCCGTCGCCGATGTCCGCGTCGCAGTTGCCGTTGGCCTCGCTGCCGCGAGCGCGGCGCTCGTGCAGTGTGAAGCCGTCTGGGGCCTCGGGGATACCGATGCCCAGCGCCGCGAGCTCGCCGTCGGAGAGTTCGACTTCCACGAGTCGGCAGCTGCCGTCGAAGTCAGAGTCGAGGGCGCGCGCGATCGCTTCCAAGACCTCGCTGCCGAGGCCACGCTCGCCGCGGCTGCCCCAGATCTCGTAGCGATAGGTGCCGTCGGTCCAGGAGATGTGGTGCTCACTCTGGCTGCCTGGCTCTTCGAACCCGAAGCCGGGGTCGTCTCCCCAGACGCTGAAGCCGATCCAGGCGTTGCGGCCATCGGACCAGGAGGCGTTGATCGAGACAGGAATGTGCACGTCGGTGGGCACGTCACAGCCGGCGGCGGGCGGCTCGAAGACCTCGGCCCAGAACCCCTCCTCACGGAAGTCGCTGGGGATTGCAGTGCGCGGATCGCCGATACCGAGGGTGGCCAGGCTCTCCCAGCCGCCTTCGATCTGGCGGTAGAAGCACTGCTCACCGAGGTTAGGCGCGAGCGCTTCGACGACGGCCGCGAGAGCGGCGTGTATCTCTTCGGGATCCTCCTCGACGTAGGCGATATCGGGCTCGGCACGCCCGTCCGCCTGGCGGAGGGGCCCGTCGAACGGGTAGATCTGGCCGATCGAGACCGAGTAGCTCGAGCCCTCGTAGGAGAACTCGGCCCAGTGCGTGCGAATGATGTTGGCGACGGGGGCGCCACCGTTCCGCTGCGAGATCCACACGCGGAAGCGGCCATCTTCGGTCTGCCAGGTGGTGTCGAGCACCATCCACTGATCGTCTTCGTCTACGCAGTCGTGCTCCGCGCGGAGGCTGAGGGCGCTGAGGACGTAGCCCGCAGGCAGCAGGTTCGGCGCGAAGCCGTTTGTCGTGAGGTCGAGCACGCCGCCCGAGAGGGCACCGTCGAGCGTGCCCTCACAGAAACCGTAGTAGCCGCTGTCGCGGGTAAGCGGAACGGGCGGGGGTATTCCAATCGACTCCTCGGCTAAGGCGCCGGCGAAGCGGCTCGACCGGCCGAAGGCTTGGGTCGAGGGGCGTGGGGGCTGGCTCTGCTGCGAAACGCCGCTTCCCCCGCCATCCGTGTCACCGTTGTTCACGGCGACCGCTGGTCCGTCAATGCCCGGGTCGACGGCGATGAGCGGCGGCTCATCGCCGTCGCCGGCGAGGGCGTTACCGATGAAGCCGCCGATGGCGAGCAACGCGACGGCGGCGAGGACACCGCCGAAGGCGAGGATGGCGGTCCGAGAGAACATATCGCTGAGGTGCACGGGGGCTTCCTCCGTAGGGCGGCGGGCGTTCTGCCCGCTCTCAGGCCTCTAGACGAAGCTAGCGCGAAATCGGTTCCCGCGCTTCGGGGAAACAGCCGCGATCAGCGCCCCGCGACGGTGCGCTCCGCGGCGACAGTCTCGAAGGGGGCCGTGCGCAGCGCCACCTTCGCGCCGGAGCGCCACCCAGTAGGCGCGGCCGTTCCGCGCCGCCGCGGGCTCCTGCCCTTCGAGCAGATCGCGGGCCATCCCCCGGCATCAGCCGGCGGAATTCGATGATGGCCGCGTCGGTCGTGCCCAGGTGCTCCTCGGTGCGGTCGTACATCGGGCCCTGGCTATCTTGGATGTGGGCGTCCTGCTCGGAGATGCCCTGCACGCCGGTGAAGCTCGTCGTGCGCTGGCCTTCGCGGTCGATGAGATAGTCATTGGCGCGGTTCCGGATCGGCCGGTAGTGCTCATCGACGACCGAATGAACGCTGGCCTTGCCGCCCTTGATGACCGCCATTTCCGCGTCCGTGATCGGACGGTCGGGGTCCGATGGCCCCGCTCGTGTCACGGAAGGCGACGAGCTCCTAGCCGAGGACGCCAACACGCACGGGCGTGCCATTCGCCTCGGGCAGCTCCGCGCCGACGAGCACGGGCACCCGGAAGCGGCGGAAGAGCTGCCCCGTCGCCGTCGCCGAACCTGTGCGCGTGAGGAGCTCGTTGTCGTTCGCGCTCAGCATCGGCCACCCACCTGGTCAAACCCCGTCGTATTCCTGCGGGTAGCGCCAGGGCGAGTCCGGCTGCTCCGCCGTTTCGTCGAGCGTCCACATCGGCAGGGCGAGCCCTTCCGCGACGTCGGCAAAGACCATGCGCACGCGGGTGCCGATCCCGACTTGGCGGACGAGCTCGGGCGGTGCGAGGTCGCCATCCGGCGTCGTCAGGTTGCCGGCCACGCGCAGGGCCTCGTGCTCCGTCGGCTGACCCTTCTGCGTGTCCAGGTCGACGATGAGGATCATGTACGGCGCCTTCTCGCGGAACTGGGGCTGGATCGCCTGGTGCACCTCGCCGTACGAATGCACGGTGCCCTTGCCCTCGACCGCGGTCCACTCGAACTCGCGGTTCTGGCACCAGGGGCAGCCGGTCCCCGGGGGATAGCGGAGGAGCCCGCAGGCGGTGCACTTCTGCAGGTGGAAGTCGTGCCGTGCGCAGTAGCCGAAGTAGGCCGTGTTCTCGTGATCGACATCGAGCACGGTGAGATTCATGCCGCGGTATTCGCCTTCGGGCATCGCGCTACCCCTTCCGCATCACGAGCGAGGAGCCGGTGGCGGGCATCGCCCAGCCCAGATTCATCGAGATGTTCCCGTCGGGCACCTGGCGGCAGCCACCTTCGCGGTAGTCGAACGTGTGCTGGCGGTGGCCCTGATCGTCGACGGGACAGTAGTCGTCGACCTCGCCCCTGAGCTGGCGCACGTTCTCGATGATCATGTTCATGCCGTGTGTGTAGCCCTCGCAGAGGTGCCCGCCGCTGGTGTTGTTGGGGCGCTCCCCGCCGAGCCGCATGATCCCGCTGCTGACGTAGTCGCCGCCATCGCCCTTCTTGCAGAAGCCGTAGTCCTCGAGCTGCAGCATCGAGGTGAAGGTGAAGGCGTCGTAGGCGCCCGTGAAGTCGATGTCCTCCGGGCCGACCCCCGCGTTCGGGAAGATGATGTCCTTGATGTAGTGGCCCGCCACCGTGGAGATGGGCCCGTGCTGGAAGTGCATGTCGGGGCGCGGCTTGCAGACACGCCCGGCCACGCCAAGGATGCGCGCCGGCGTATTGCGGTAGTCGTAGGCGCGCTCGGCGCGCGTGACGATGACGGCGGTCGCGTTGTCCGTTTCGACGCAGCAGTCGAGCAGGTGCAGCGGCTTCACGATCATGCGGCTGTTGAGCACGTCGTCGACCGTGACGCGCTGCTTGTAGTAGGCCTTGGGGTTGTTCGAGGCGTGCTCGCTATGGATCACCTTCACCATCGCCACCTGCGCGGGCGTGGTGCCGTAGTCGTACATGTGGCGCATGAAGCTGGGGCTGAAGTTCTGGCCCGCGCTGAACCAGCCGTAGGCGGCGGTGTGGAGCGCATCGCCGGCCACGGGCGCCCGGGCGCGCGCACCAGTGCCACCGATGCGCACCTGCGAGTAGCCGTTCATCGCGCGGAAGACCACGACGGTGTTACACATCCCCGCCTCGATTGCGCCGATGGCGAGGCCGATCAGGGCTTCGCTGCTGGAGCCGCCACCGTAGACGTCCATGAAGAAGTTGAGGCGAATCCCGAGGTCGCCCGCCATGGGCGGTGAGGGCGTGGAATCGTTGTTCGAGTACGACATCATGCCGTCGACCTCGGCGGCGGCGATGCCCGCGTCCGCCATCGCGTTCTTGATCGCCCAGGTGCCCAGGGCTCGCGTCGTGAGGTTCGAGCCACGCGTATAGGTGGTCTCGCCCACACCGATGATCGCGTACTTGTCGCGCAGGAATTTCGGCGCCGTGGTGTCGATTTCGGAGGTCATGCACGCTCCCTAAGCTTCGCGGCGCACAGTCTAGCGGCAGCGCGCTCCGCCTAGCGAGCGGTGTAGCCACCGTCCACGGGAAGGGTCACGCTGGTCACGAACGAGGCGTCGTCGCTCGCTAGGAACGAGGCGGCGGCAGCGATCTCCTCGGGCTCGCCGAGGCGGCCGAGGGGGTGTAGTTCGACGAGGCGCGCGACCGCCTCGTCGTCTTCGAGCGTCTCGCTGAGCAGCGGTGTGCGGATGTAGCCGGGGGCGATCGCGTTTACACGCACGCCCTGTTCGGCGTAGAGCAGGGCGAACTGTCGCGTGAGGCCAACGACGCCATGCTTCGCGGCGATGTAGGCGCCCGCGCCGGGCTCCGGCGGAAATTCGGTCTGGCGCGCGCTTGCGAGGCCGACGAGCCCAGCGATCGAGGCGGTGCTAATGACGACACCCCCTCCCCGCTCCGCCAGGAGCGTGCCGCCGTGCAGCAGGCCGTAGTAGACACCGCTGAGGTTGACCGCGATCGTCACGTCCCAGCCCGCGCGGCCGATACCGGCGTTGTTCATGAGCACGTCGAAGCCGTCGAGCTCACGCACCGTCTCTTCGCAGGCCGCCTTCACGGCCGCCTCGTCGCTGACATCGAAGTGCAGGGCCGCGCTGTTACCGCCGCCCTCGGCGATGGTGGCGGCGGTGCTCTGCGCCGAGGCCTCATTCAGATCCGTACACATCACGCCCGCACCGTCGGCGGCGTAGCGAAGGGCCGTGGCTCGGCCGATGCCCGCGCCCGCGCCCGTCACGAGGGCTACCTTCCCTGCGAGTCGATCCATGGCCGCCCCCGGGCCGCAGTTGCGGTGCGGTCGGATTCTAGGCCCACCGCCGTCGTCGGCGTTGGGACTCTCCTAGGAGTAGGGCTGGCGGCTGGGCGCAGCTTCATCCTCCGATCCGTCGGGAGCGACTGGCTGGCGGCGCTGCGGCTTGAAGTGCAGGTTGGGAAGATGCGTGGCGGGCCCGCTGCGAGCGGGCCCGCTGGGGACGAGCACGTGCGGGGCACGCGAATGCGCGCGCGTGCGCGCCCGGGCGCGGGCGACGAGATCACGAATCGGCTCGCGCCCGTTCTCTTCGCCCGCGGGGGACGAGCGCGTAGAACCTTCGACGGGTGGCAACGGCCGCCGCCCCCAGGACCTCGCATCATCTGTGCCCATTGGGTCTCCGCTACCCTGAAACGCTCACCGCATCATAGGGCGCGCCCGCCAGCATGCTTTGCGACGCCCGCCGTTGGTGTTGCGGAGGCGCTTCGCCGACCGCTACCGTCCGCTCGGCTCGGACTGAACGGGAGGTGCGATGCAAGAACTGAGCGGGAAGGTCGCTGTCGTGACCGGTGGTGGCAGCGGCATCGGCCGAGGGCTATGCCATGCGTTCGCCCGCGAGGGGATGGACGTGGTCGTGGCGGACATCGAGGAGGCGGCCGCGGAAGCGGTCGCCAAGGAGGTGCGCGCAGCGGGCAGCAAGGCGATCGCCGTAAGCACCGATGTCGCCGATCGCGCCTCCGTTGGGTCCCTCGCGGAGCGCGCCTGCGACGAGCTCGGGGGTGTGCACGTCCTCTGCAACAACGCCGGCGTGGTGAAGTTCGCCAACGCCGCTGACCTCAGCGCGGACGACTGGGCCTGGGTGATGTCGGTCAACCTCGACGGCGTGCTGAATGGCGTCATCCAGTTCCTTCCCCGTTTCATCGCGCAGGGCAGCCCCGCGCACATCGTGAACACCAGCTCGACGATGGGGATGTACGTGGCTCCGCAGCTGGCTTCGTACACCGCCTCGAAGTACGCCGTGATGGGCCTCTCCGAGCACCTGCGCGCGGACCTTGCACCGCTCGGGATCGGCGTCTCCGTACTCTGCCCGAGCTCCGTGCGGACCCAGATCGTGCACGCTGGTCGCAACCGCCCCGATGCGCTCGGGGGCCGCGAAGAGCCATCGCAGGCGGTGGTCCAGGGCAGCGTCAACCCTGCGAACAACGGCATCGACCCGCTGGAGGTCGCGGCCATGGTGGTGGCTGGAATCAAGGCCAACCAGCCTTACATCGTTACCCACCGCGATACGAAGCCACTCGTCCAGCGGCGGCTCGAGGCCCTGCGCGCGGGCTTCGCGCCGGCGCCCCAGACGGACTGAGCCAGCGGAGTAGAATCCCGCGACGACCCAAGGAGGCCCGCTAATGCCCGCTGAGGATCAGTACCTCGCCGACCGCACCGCGATCATGGATGTGATGATCCGCTACGGCACGTCCGTCGACGCCCGCGAGATGGAGCGCTACCGATCGTGCTTCACCGACGACCTCACGGTCGTGGGCTACGGCGGCGAGCCCATGGAAGGCGCCGACACCTACCTCGCGTACGTCATCGACGCGCTCAAGAACTTCGCAGGCACCCAACACATGATGGGGAATCAGGTCGTCGACCTGAACGGCGACTCCGCCTCCGTACGTACCGAGGTACAGGCGACGCACTTCATCATCGACGACCCGGATACCGTCATGACCCTCTGGGCCACCTACGTCGACGACATGGTTCGCCAGGGTGGCGAGTGGCGGATCCGACGCCACGAGCTCGTGCGGCGCGGCTCGCAGCGCTCCGTGAACCAGCCCTAGCCGGGGAGCCTCGAAGGAGTGAGCTACCCGCTTGATCCCGCCGCACCGAGTCCGCCTGGGGAACAGCTTTTCTTCAACTCCGTCCGGCTGGTCGTGCCGGAGGTTGGCGTTGGCACTGGTTTCCTAGTTGACTATCGCTGGGATGGAGGGGAGGAGATCGTCCTCGTCACCTGCCGCCATGTCGTCGACGGGGGCAAGCAGCTCCACACCTCGTTCATCGCGCAGGATCGGGATGAGCCGACAACCCTCAACACCGTCACCGTCAACCACTACGAGGCGCTCGAAAACTGGACCTTCCATCCGACCGAGGATGTTGCGATTGCGCCGTTTGGCCACGTCTACGCTCAACTCAACGAGCAGCAGCAGCGGCCAATGATCCGGCTATTCCGGCACACCATGATCCCCGCCGACGACTCCGAGGTTGGGAATGATCTCGACGCGATCGAGCCTGTCGTCTTTGTTGGCTATCCCGCAGGTCTGCGAGACGAGACGAATTACCTACCAATCGCTCGCACCGGCACCACTGCCACTCCGGCCTACGTCAACTTCGAGGGGGCACCGCAGTTCTTGATCGATGCGTCGGTATTCCCGGGCTCGAGCGGCAGCCCTGTGGTCCTGATGAATCGAGGAGCTACGCAGGCCGCAAGGGTGAGTGGATCGCAGGCAACCGAATAAAGCTGCTTGGCATCCTAAAGGGAAGGTATCAGGAACCTGACAGCGAAGAAAGCATGGACCTCGGGGTCGTGGTGAAGTCCAGGGTGATCTTGGAGGCCATCGAAGTTCGTATGATCAAAGATGGCTTGGTCCCGCCAGGTGGGACGAAGAGCGATCCTCCGGTGAACCCCGGAACATAAGGCTGACGAAGGCGTCTGTGCCACGTTTGGGTCGCTAGAGTTTCGCGGCCTGCGGCAGCACGTCCCGCGCAAGGAAGGCCGGCAGGCTTTCCGAGCTGGGATCGAAGTAGACGAACTGGACCTCGTTGAGGCCCTCCTGGGCAAGCTGCCCCAGCTGATCGACAACCTCGCCGGCACTCCCCATGATCGCGCCTGCCTCCCGCAGTTGGGCGCGATACTCCGTGGGCGTGGGGTTACCTGGCGGGGGCGTTCGCTGCATCTGCGTGAGCGTCGCCGCTTCGACCTCGGCGTCGGTCGCGCCGACGAAGCCGATCGTCGTCATCGAACGGCGCACGTCAGCGGGGTCGCGGCCGGCGTCAGCGCAGTGCGCCGCAAGCACCTCGCTCTTCTGGCGCAACGCTGCGGGTGTGAGGTCGACGCTGTTCCACTCCGCCGCGTACTTCGCCACGGCGCGAAGCGTCCGCTTCTCGCCCGTGCCCCCGATGAGGATGGGCGGCCGGCCCGCCCCCGGCTTGGGGAGCGTCTGCGCGTTCGTCAGCTGGTAATACCGTCCCGCAAAGGTGGCCGGCCCCTCACCCCACATCCCCTGCATGACTTCGATCGCCTCCTCGAGGCGATCGAAGCGCTCGCGCAGCGACGGGTAGTCGACGCCGTACGTCGCGTGCTCGGCCGCGTTCCAGCCAACGCCCAGGCCAAGGACGAAGCGTCCACCGCTGAGCAGGTCGAGCTGCGCCGCCAGGCATCCGAGGTTCGAAGGCGGGCGGAACATCACCGGGGTGACCACAGGACCGAACCGGATCGAAGTCGTCTCGCGCGCGGCCAAGGCGAAGAGGAGATAGGGCTCGAGCGAGTCGATCTGATCGCCGACGTAGAAATGATCACCGAGGTAGTAGGAGGCGAAGCCGTGTCGCTCCGCAACTCCAATGGAGAAGCTGAACTCGTCGAAGGTCATCCCCCAAGGCCCCACTGCCAGTCCGATGTCCATCGCCCGCTCCCCTGATGGTGGTCGCGAACGATAGCCGGTCGCGCCCGCCGGCGGCAGTGGCCCGCTAGCCGAGCGCTCCTGACGCGACCGCCTCGGCGAACTCGCCGTCGGAGAGGTCGAGCAGCTCGCAGAGGACCTGCTCCGAGTGCTGGCCGAGGCAGGGTGCGGCGAAGCGCGGGCCGCTGTCGTAGCCCTCGATCCGGAACTGATGGCCTTCGTACGGCACGATCCCCATCTCGGGGTGCGCGAGCGGCCGCAGGAAGTGCCGGTGTGCCAGCTGGCGATCGACCAGCAGCTCGCTCGACCGCTGCACGACACCCGCCGGGACGCCAGCCTCCTGGAGAGTCGCCATCACCTCGTAGCGATCGCGGGGGGTGGTCCAGGTGGCGATGCGCTCGTCGATCTCGCGACGCTTCGCCAGACGACCCGGGAGCGATTCGAGCTCCGACACCTGGGCCCACTCGGGCTCGCCCAGCACCTGCTTGAGCGCCGACCATTGGGCCTCACTCTCGACCGCGATCGCGCACCAGTTGTCCTCGCCGGCGCACGGGTAGACACCGTGCGGCGCGGCCTCCCCCGAGGCGGCGCCGAGGCGGCCGACCGTCCGGCCCGTGAGCTGCGAGTCGAGGATCTCGGGCGCGAGGAAGTGGAGCGCGCTCTCGAGCTGAGCCTGATCGATGTAGCAGCCGCGGCCCGTGCGGCGGCGCTCATCGAGCACCGCGAGCACGGCCACCGCCAGGAAGCGGGGGGCGACCGTATCCGTGTAGGCGACGTAAGGGCCGGCGGGCGGCGGTCGGGCCAGCCGGTGATGTCGTAGAACCCGGGGCGGCTGCGTGGAACCCGTAGCCCGCGAGCGTGGCCGCCGATCCGGTCTGCCCGAGCAGGCAGGTGCTGACCATGATCACGTTCGGGTTGATGGCGCGGACACCGCGCTCATCGAGCCCGTGCCGCGCCATCACGCCAGGCCGGAACGACTCGATCACGACATCCGCAGCCGATCAGGCGCTTCGCCAACGCGAAACCCTCGGGACTGGCGAAGTCCAGCATGAGTGACAGCTTTGACGTATTGAAGCCGCCGTAGAACTGCGAGCGATTCACGCCGGGCACGCCATCGGTGGCGGGAGGCGCGGCCCGCAGGGAGTCCGGGCGCGTGGGTGACTCCACGCGCACGACCGTGGCGCCGTGGTCGGCGAGGTACTTCCCCGCGATCGGCCCGACCCCCACCCAGGAGAAGTCGGCTACCTTGAGCCCTTCGAGCGGGAGAGCGGGCGGCCTGCCTTCGGGCACGACGCGGTTGGCGGCGGACGACCGCGCCCCCTCACGGAGGATCTCGTCGGTGTGTTCGCCAACGCGGGGTGCGGGAGCTGGCGTTGGCAGCGGCTCCCCATCGATCTTGACGAAGGAGCCGGGAGCACGTGCACGATCGCCGTTTGGCAGGACGATCGACTCCCAGTAGGCACGCTCCTCCAGCTGGGGAAAGCTGAGGATGTCGGCCGCGGTGTTCACCGGCACGATCGTGCCCCCTGCCGCAAGCGCGTCCTCGAACAGCTGGGCGCGGGGAGTACGGGTGGCGACCCCCTGGATCGCGGTCACAATCTCCGCGAGGTGCGAATCGGGCACCGCCCCCTCACGCAGGCGCTGGTTCCAGGTCGCCCAGTCCTCGTCCGCCATCCAGCGGGGAAGCTCGATCCCAGCCGCCGCAGCCCAGCGGGCGACGGCCGCGAGGAGGGGACCGCTGAGTGCAATCAGCACCTCGCCATCGGCGGCCGCATAGATCAACGGCACCGACACGCCGCGGGGAGCTGCCCTGGCGCGGCAGATCTGTGCCCTGGACGGCGGCCGCGATCGACGCGTTCAGCGTCGTCCAGAAGGCCGCGGCCTGGGCAGAGACATCGACGAACTGGCCGCTGCCAGTCACGAGCCGCCGGTGATGCGCAACGAGCGCGCCGACCGCCCCCTCCACCGCCGCGTGGTGCCAGACCTGCGGCACGGAGATGCGCACGGGGGGCCGGTCGGGGTCGCCGGTGATAGCGACCATCTCGCCCATCGCGGCCAGCGTGAGGTCGCTGGCGGCGTGGCCTGCGAACGGTCCGTCCTGACCGAAGGGGGTGATCGCCACGTGTACGAGACGGGGATTGGCCTCCCGGAGACGCTCCCGCCCCAGCCCCCGCTCCCCGAGCTCGCCCGGCGCCGCGTTCTCGACGAGGAAGTCCGCGCCCGCGACCAGGCGCAGGAGCTGATCCCGCCCCTCGCGCTCCTCGAAATCCAGCACCACGCTGCGTTTCCCACGATTGAAGGCGTGGAAGCGCAGCCCTTGCATGCCTTCAGGCTGGCGCTCGTCGCGCGGCGCTGCGAACCGCGAGGCGGCGCCGCCCGGCGGCTCGACTTTGATCGTATCGGCGCCGAGCCGCGCGAGCAGGTAGGCCGTGAGCTCCGCGCGCTCATCGGTTAGATCGATGACGCGGTACGGCTGAAGCACCGCGTCAGCCTACGCTCGGACACCTCGCCCGGCGCGGCTGCGCCCAGCAGCGTTTAGCGGTCGAGACCGTAGAGGTAGCCGTCGATCACCCTGTTCATGTGGCGAATGCGCAGCTCGCGGTAGCCGATCAGCAGGCCCTTGCTCCTCTGCGACCTCGCGGGCATGCATCTGCAGGAACGGGCGCACCTCGGCGCTGCGCCCTTCGAAGGTGGCGGGGTCGACGCCCGCGTTGCGCGGTCGTCCGCGAAGCCCGTCGGGACCTCCTCCGGGCTTGGGTAGCGCGGGCTCACGATCCCCATACTCGATCGTCCTATCGGCGACGATCGAGTACTCCTCGAACTGGTAGGGATCGAGGTGTTCGGCGACCGGAGCGAGGAAGTCGAGGAGGGGCTCGGCCTCCGGGTTCATGTTGAACCAGGCCCAGCCACCTCACGTGTCACAGGGGCTTCGACGAGCGCCGTCTCCTGGGGCACACCCTGGATGAAGCTGTTCTCGCGTGTTAACGCTATGCCGCATGTTGACGCCCGCAGCCACCGGCGCTTGCATCGCCAGCTAGACTGGAGGGAGAGGCAGGATATGTCCCTCGGGAGCGGACCGGCAGGAGTGATTGCATGACTAATTTTGGCGGCGGCGGCTTCAACCCCATGCCCGGCGGCCGGCAGCTCGAGATGCTCGCGCGCTCGAAGCTCGCCGAGCTCGATCTGAAACGCAGGGGGTCGAAACACCGCCCGCCGAAGCGCCCTCGCTTCGGGCTGCTCCGCCGCATCCTGCGTGCGATCAGGGGCGGCGGAGACTAACACCGCACCAACACCCCATCCCCGACCTTCCGATGTGTACACTCATCTGATGAGCGACGAGCCAACCAGGGGCGCAGACAGAGGCGGCGCCGGCGAGGAAATGGCTGCCCGTATCGGCCGCTCGCTGGGGCGCTTCGCGCGCGCCGCGCGCAAAGCTGCGCAGGCGCAGCAGCCCGAGGCGGAGCGGCTCGCGCAGCAGGCGATCGAGGCGGCTCGCCCGGCGGCCGAACGAGCCGGTCAGTTCGTGCGCGAACACGAAACGGAGATCAAGCAGCTGGGCGGTGCAGCCGCCCGCACCGCGGCCTATCGCGCCGCTCCGGCCCCCCTCCGCCCCGTTGTCTCGGCCGTCACGGCTGAACTCCTGCGCGACTCCAAGGACTCAGAGGCTGAGCCAGAGGGCCCGGATGGCCCCGCCGCGGACGACGTCGAAGCGCCGGAAGGCGAGCAGGGCTAGCGCACTCGCGCTTCGCTCAGCTGCGCGGAGTGCCCCCGAAGCCTTCTGGAGGCTCACCGAGGAAGCCCAGCCCGAGCGTGCGGTAGTGCCGGTACGAGATGGCGGCGTGCGAGGCCGCCTGATGGGCGTCGCGCAGCCGCCGCTCGAGCGGGTGGTCCATGCGGCTCGCCGTCGTGCCCGCGGTGTTGTGCACCACGTCCACGATGTGTCGTGTCGCCTGGGCGGCGTGGACGCAGGAGAGCAAGGACTGGCGCAGGACCGGCCCTTCCGGCCTCGCGCGGCCACCATCGGCCGGCAGCGGTCCTAGGTGCTCCTCGGTCTCGGCCTGCGCCTCCAGCAGGAACGCGCGCGCGGCCCGCACCGTCGCCTCGGCTTCGCCGATGCGGTACTGCGCTTCGGGCTGGTCCTTCAGCATTGAGCCGGACATCCAGGGCGTCTTCGTGGCGGCCAGCTCGATGAGGTCGTCGATCGCGCCTCGGCAGATGCCGAGCGCGACGGCCCCCTTGTTGTAGTGGGCCTGCATCGGGTTCCGGAACGTCGGATTGGAGAAGTTCTCGCAGGGGCCGAAGAGGTCCATGGGGAGGGTCCGCATCTCCGGGATGAACGGCCCGTCGACCTTGACGTCGTGGCTCCCTGAGCCACGCAGCCCGGCGCTGTCCCAAGTATCGACGATCTCGAAGTCCTCGCGCGGGATCAGGAACGCTTTCTCCGTCGAGTTGCCGTCTTCACCGGGGACGCCGCTCGAGCCGCTGTGAACGAGCGTCCAAGTGGCGTTGTGGCAGCCACTGCCGAACGCGCCCTGGCACCAGAGGCGCCAACCATCGCCGTCACGGCGCCCCTTGGCGTGCTGAAGACCGGGCCCAACCCCGGCGCAGGTGAGGACGCGCCAGTCGTCGTACATCTCCTCGGCGAAATCCAAGCGCATGCGGCGGATGATCAGGCTGTTGATCTCGGAGTTGATGTGCACGCACCAGCCAACGGAACCGTCGATCGCCGAGGCCGCCTCGACGATCTCAATCTGGCCCTTGGCGCGGAGGTCCTCGCCCGCCAGTTCCGGCGGCAGGGCGAAGCGATACAGCCCCTGGTCCGCCACCTCGTTCGAGGCCCAGGCCGGGAAGTGCCGGATCTCCTGCGCCTCGTCGCCCGCTTTGAGGAGCATCTCCTTCATCCCCGCGAGGCGCTCGAGTGGGGGCGTCTCCTGCAGCTTCTTGCTGCGCTCGATCAGTTCAGCTCTCACCATCTGCACCGTCTCCTAGGCCCACCGCTGGGGAGGTCGATTCTAGGGCTTTCGGCCCACGAAGGCGTGGAAACCCGAAAGCGAGCGCGGAGGCGAAGCGGCCGTCAGGCCGCGCAGGCGCAGCAGACGAGCGCCGGGGGGCAGAGGTGGGGGAGGGGACCGAGCGCAGCGAGCTAGAAACCGGCGAGCGCGGAGGCGAAGCGGCCGTCAGGCCACGCAGGCGCAGCAGACGAGCGCCGGGGGGCAGAGGTGGGGGAGGGGACCGAGCGCAGCGAGCTAGAAACCGGCGAGCGCGGAGGCGAAGCGGCCGTCAGGCCGCGCAGGCGCAGCAGACGAGCGCCGGGGGGCAGAGGTGGGGGAGGGGACCGAGCGCAGCGAGCTAGAAAACCGGCGAGCGCGGAGGCGAAGCGGCCGTCAGGCCACGCAGGCGCAGCAGACGAGCGCCGGGGGGCAGAGGTGGGGGAGGGGACCGAGCGCAGCGAGCTAGAAACCGGCGAGCGCGGAGGCGAAGCGGCCGCTAGGCCGCGCAGGCGCAGCAGACGAGCGCCGGGGGGGGGCAGAGGTGGGGAGGGGCCCGAGCGCAGCGAGCTTGAAAACCGGCGAGCGCGGAGGCGAAGCGGCCGCTAGGCCACGCAGCGGAAGCAGACGAGCGCCGACCGCAGCGAGCTAGAAACCTGAGGTGGGCTGGTTGAGCCGGATCATCGCCTCCGTCGCGTAGGGATGGGTGGGGTTGAGGTTGAGCGCCATTTCGTAGTCGAGCTTGGCATTATAGGGCCGCCCCTGCGCCTCGTGGGCACGCCCGCGGAGGACGAACGCCGCGGCGCCCATCTCCAGCGTCTGGGTGCCTTCGGGCTCCGCCAGCTCCGACTCCAGCGTATTCATCGCCAGCCCGGGTTCACCTTCTTCGAGCTGCTGATGCGCGCGACAGAGGGCCTCTATGATCGGGGCGTCGACGGATACGCCACGGGTATCCCCGATGCCTAGATCCGCGAGCACCGCGAGCAGCTGATCGCCACTGATCGGCGGCTGCTCCGATTCGCTCACCCCACTCCCCGTGGCCGCGAGCGTACGGGGCCGCGGCCCGGCGCCGCAACGGCGCTACGAGCCGGCAAAATGCTCCCGCGCCGCTTCGATAATCAGCTCGGGGGCGTCATGGTGCACCCAGTGGCCCGTTTCCTCGACGATCAGGGAACGGCCGTCCGGGAACTCGCCCGCGAGCTCCTCCATCCCTCGCTTCGCGCCGGACTCGGCCCCCACCACGAAGAGAACCGGGCACGTGATGGCGGCGATGAACGTCCGCATCTCCGCGAGCGTGAATTCGTCGCGGCGCACGCCCGGGCGCGACCAGTTGTCGAACTTCCAAGCGAGGCCGGCGTCCTGGGCCCGCACCGCGTAGGCCGCGATATGTTGAGCCATTGCCGGCTCGAGCCGCGGGTTCATCTCGCCTACGCGCTGAGCCGCAGCGTCCAGGTCAGGGTAGACGCGCGGGACGCGTGTCTCGAGGCTCCGCCGCGCCTCGACGTACGCACGAAAGCGCTCGGGATCCATCGGGCCGGGTGTCTCCGTCAGTCCCGGCACACGGGCCTCGATCGCGACGATTGAGGCGAAGCGGGCGGGGTAGGTCCCGGCCGCGAGGAACGCGACCTGACCACCGAAGCAGTGGCAGATGACCCGTGCCGGCGCACCCACGCGCTCGCTGAGGGTTAACAGGTCGACGACGTTCTGGGAGACGGGATACTCGCTGCCGATCGCCCATTCGGAGTCCCCATGACCGCGGAGATCGGGCGCGATGACGTAGTGGTCGGCGGCGAACCCCTCGGCGATGCGATCCCAACTGCGGGCGTGGTCCCGGCCCCCGTGAAGCAGGATCAGGGGAGGGTCGGACTCGCTCCCCCAGGCCCAATAGGCGAGCCGCAGCCGCTGCGAGCGATAGAAGTGCTGGACTAGTTCGGACATCGCTTCGCCTGCGACCTTACCAGCCGGCGGTCGAGACCACCGCCTGCGCTCGACTCGCGGGGAAGAACCGGCAGTCAGCTGAGCCCGGCCTGGATCGCGACGCGGACGGCCGCAACCCTCGCGTGCACCCCGAGTGAGGCATAGAGATTCTCCGGGTGACGTTCGACGGTGCGAACGCTGAGGAAGATCTCAGCGGCGATCTCCGCGTTCGTGAACCCCCTCGCGACGAGCTACAGGATCTCGCGCTGGCGTGGCGTGAGACCGGAAATCGCGGCGACCGCCTCTTCGGCTACCTGTGAGTCTTGCGGGATCACGTAGGGCAGGACCTCGGCCGCGCGCACGGCAGCGTCTTCGATCTCACGAATCATCGCACGCAGGGGTGTTCCTCTGGCACCTCGAGCTGCGCGAGGGCGGCGTTCCCGAGAATGCTCGCGAGCACCTGCACCAGGCTCGCGGCGGTGCCCTCCCGCGAGACCGTCGATGCCGCCTGCGGCCCTACCGCGGGGGAAGCAGCAGAGGGCGCAGCCTGCGTCGTGACCGCGACGAGGCCGGAAACTTCGCGGTCTGCGCCCGCTCCGCGGTGAGCTCGGCAGCGTGGCGGCGGATCGCGTGCAGACTCGCCAGCAGCTCCTCCTGGAGCTCATCGATCTTGGTAATAAGTGGGCTCCCGCCTGCCGTCATCCAGGTAGCTCCTTGCCCGAATCGCCCCAGCCCCCTCGCGGCAGGCTGCCGTTTCGGGCGCTCGCGACCCCTACGTGACTTCCCCGCGCCCGGGAGATCGCGGGCTGGTTCCCGTGAGTGGTCGCCCTGCATTCGAATGTAGCGTCTACGGCGGCGGGCGGATCTGGGTGTTTTCCGCGAGAGTCCGCCACCGATTGGCGTGATACCAGGATAGAGGGGTTCGCGCGGTGCGGAAATACTAGCGAGTAGGTACACCGTTATCGGTGGACGAATGGAGCGAGGCATGCGCAGCAACCCCGACGCGCGGGAGCTGGCCGCACGGGTCATCGAGCTGAACGAGGCGATCGTGGACACCCTTGCAGACCTCATGGGCTTCGTCCCCGCGCGGGGCCGCCCGAGCCTCGAGACCGTTGAGCGCCGCGGGATGGCAATCGGGGCGCTCTTCGATGTGCTCTGCGACGAGGGCGTCGCGGCGACCAAGGTGCGCAGCCTGATCGAGTCGGAAGCGGGGCTCGACCAGATCGCGTGCGGTCCAATCGCTGCGCTCGGGCTGGGGGAGGAACGGCCGGCCTGACCGGGCTGCCTCGCCCCGGTTCGTGGTACCTCTGGGCAGGACAAAGGTACTCCTAATTATCTGATTGAGTTGAGACTATCTCTCCTGCTATGCTGCCACTCCTTGGCGCTGGCTGGCCGCCGGCTGCGAGCACTTCGCCCCGGGTGGTGTCTACCGATGAGCCGACGCAGCCACCGCTTCCGGCTGAGCGCAGGTCCGGGCCTCCTCCGCCTCCTCTGTTTGACGGTGTTTGCCGGGCTTGTCGCGGTGGCCTGCGGAGGGGGTGGCGCGAGCGAGGTCGTGATCTACTCCGGTCGCAGCCAGAACCTCATCCAGCCCCTGCTCGAACGCTTCGAGGAGGAGACCGGTGTCAGCGTCAGCGTTCGCTACGGCAACTCCTCCGACCTGGCTCTCCTCCTGGAAGAGGAGGGCGACAAGACCCCCGCCGATGTCTTCCTCTCACAGAGTCCCGGCGCGATCGGCTTCCTCGCTGAGCGCGGCCGGCTGGCGCCCCTCGCCGAAGACGTCCTCGCGCTCGCCCCTGCCAGTCCCAGCGGGCTCTGGGTGGCGGTCACGGGCCGCCAGCGGGTGCTCGTCTACGATTCCAGCGAGATCGCCCCCGCCGACCTCCCAATATCGATCTTCGATCTCGCCAAGGAGCCCTGGCTGGGCCGGGTGGCGATCGCGCCCGGCAACGGCTCGTTTCAGGACTTCTTCACGCTCTTCCGCCTCGAAGTCGGCGACGAAGCGGCGCTGGCCTGGCTGCAAGCGCTGGTCGACGGCAACGCACCCGTCTACGGCAATAACACGGCCATCGTCCAGGCGGTCGCTCGTGGCGAGATCGAGATGGGGCTGGTGAACCACTACTACAACTTCCGCCTCAAGGCGGAGGACCCCTCGCTCAGCAGCGAGAACCACCTCTTCGCCGACGGCGACCCGGGCGCAGTGACCATCGCCACGGCTGCGGGTGTCCTGCGGAGCGGGGATCAGGCGGTGGGCGCCCAGCTGATCGAGTTCCTCCTTTCCGCTAGCGCCCAGACGTACTTCGCCGAAGAGACGTTCGAGTACCCCTTGGCGACGGACATCGAGGTCCCGGGCGCGCTGATCCCGCCCGGTGCGATCGAACTCGGCCGCTTCGATGAGCTCGGCAGTAGCCTGCAACGCACCATTGAGCTCATCCGGGAGACTGGGGTCGACTTCTAGACCCACCAGCACAGCCCTCGCGGCCCGCTCCGGTCGCCTACCATACGAATCACCTCCTTAACGTCTTCCGACGGAAACGAGTGCAGCGTGAGCGGCAAGGTGTGGCTCGTAGGCGCAGGACCGGGCGACCCCGGGCTCATCACCAGGGCCGGCCTCGAGGCGCTCCGCGGAGCCGATCTCGTGCTCCACGACGCCCTCGCGCCACGAGCACTCCTGCGCGAGGTGAAGCCCGGCGCGGAGGTGCGCGACGTCGGCAAGCGGGCGGGCGCCCACGTCGCCAGCCAGGCCGAAATCGAAGCATTGATGATCGCACGCGCGCACCAGGGATGCGCCGTCGTCCGCCTCAAGGGCGGCGACCCCTTCGTCTTCGGCCGCGGGTCCGAGGAGCTGCTCGCCTGTCGGCGGGCGGGCGTTCCCTGCACGGTCGTGCCGGGAGTCACCTCCGCCGTCGGCGCGCTCGCCTACGCGGGCATTCCCGTTACCCATCGTGGCCTCGGCGACGCGTTCATGGTCCTCAACGGGAAGAGCGTCGCCGAAGGCGGGGCGAGCTGGCGCGCGGCCGCATCCGTGGACACGCTCGTGCTGCTGATGGGAGCAGAGCCGCTCGCCGAGTGCGTCGAGCGGCTCATGGCCGAGGGGCGCGACCCGTCGACCCCGGCCGCCTCGGTGCGCTGGGGCACGCGTTCCGATCAGTGCACCGTTACCGGGACGCTCGGTGACATCGCCGGCGCCGTCGCCGGCGCGGGTCTGACCGCGCCACTTGTCACCGTCGTCGGGCGAGTCGCCACGCTCGCGGAGGAGCTGGCCTGGTTCGAGCCCGGCCCGCTGGCCGGTCGCCGGATCGTCGTCACTCGCGCCCGCTCCCAGGCCTCTGGTCTCGTCGAGCGACTCGAGCGCGCCGGTGCGCTCGTCACCGAAGCACCGACCATCGAGGTGATCTCGCGGGCAGGCAGCGAGGAGCTGCGGGCGGCGGTCGCCGAGGAGGCGGAGTGGTGGGTCTTCACCAGCGCGAATGGCGTCGACGCTGCGATGGAGACACTCGCCCTCCTCGGCCGGGACGCGCGCGCAGCTCCTCGCTGCCTGGCAGCCGTCGGCGAAGCGACCGCCGCTGCGCTCGTGGCCCACGGCCTGCGCGCCGACTTCGTGCCCAGCGAGGCCACCGCCGCGGCCTTGGCCGCGGAGGTGGCGGTGTCGGCTGGCGAACGCATCGCGCTCTTCCAATCCGCGCTCGCCACCCCAGAGGTCGAGGCCGCGCTCGTGCGGCGCGGGACCCTGGTGCGAGCGGTGACGGCCTACGAGAACCGCCTCGCACCGCTGCGGCCGGACCAGTCCGAAGCCGCGCTCACCGCCGACGCCATCACGTTCACGAGCGCGTCGACCGCAAGGAACCTCGGCGCCGCTCTGGGCGAATCTGCGCCCGACCTGCGCGCGGCGCTGATCAGTATCGGGCCGCAGACGTCATTGGCCGTGCGCGAGTGCTTCGGTCGCGTCGACCGCGAGGCCGAGAGCGCATCGCTCGATGATCTCTTAGAGGCCGTAATCGAGGCGCTCGGGTGAGCGTTTCGACAGCGCGGCCCACCCCCGCCGCCCGATGAGCGCCACGCTTCTGCTCGTGGGCCACGGCTCCCACCTCAACGCTCACTCCAGCGAGGCCGTCCACGCCCACGCTCTGCGTTTGGCCGAGCAAGAGGCCTACGCCGAGGTGCGCGTGGCCTTCTGGAAGGAAGAGCCTGCGCTCTCGCGAGCGCTCGACGGCTGCCGGACGAGCGATGTGGTCGTCGTGCCCGTCTTCATGTCCGAGGGCTACTTCACGAACGAGGTCATCCCCGCGGAGATGGGCCTCGACGGTCCCGGAGCTCGTCGAGATGAACGAAGGGTGCGGATTACGCGGCCGGTCGGCGTACACCCGTCGCTCGCGGACATCGTGGTCCGACGAGCACTCGACGCGGGCGCCGGCGAGGGGGATGCGGTCTTCGTCCTCGGCCACGGCACGCCGCGCAACCCAGCCTCGTCCCGCAACGTGTACGCGCAGGTGGAGCGCGTGCGCGCCACCGGCCGCTTCGCCGAGGTGATCGCCGTCTTCACCGATCAGGAGCCGAACGTGGCTGAGATCGGCAAGCTCACCGAGCGCGCTCGCATCATCGTGGTGCCCTTCTTCGCCGCCGAGGGCTGGCACGTCGACGAAACGATCCGGAGCCAGACTGGGCGAGGGGACTCGACGGCCGGATCAGCCGCCAGCCGTCTGCGTTACACCGCGCCGGTGGGTACCCACCCCGCGCTTGCCGAGGCCATCGAGGAGTTAGCGCGTGAGGCAGCGAACTGAGCCGTGCCCGGATGGGGAGATTTAGAGCGAGCGCGAAGGCGGAGCGGCCCTCGGCCGCGCAGACGTAGCAGACGAGCGCTTGGTTGGGGCTAGGCGTGGGGTTCGAGCGCAGCGAGCTAGAAAGCGAGCGCGGAGGCGGAGCGGCCGTGAGACCGCGCAGGCGCAGCAGACGAGCGCCGGGGTGGGGACCGGGGGTGGGGACCGATCGCAGCGAGCTAGAAAGCGAGCGCGGAGGCGGAGCGGCCCTCGGCCGCGCAGGCGCAGCAGACGAGCGCCGGGGTGGGGACCGAGCGCAGCGAGCTAGAAAGCGAGCGCGAAGGCGGAGCGGCCCTCGGCCGCGCAGGCGCAGCAGACGAGCGCCGGGGTGGGGACCGAGCGCAGCGAGCTAGAAAGCGAGCGCGAAGGCGGAGCGGCCCTCGGCCGCGCAGGCGCAGCAGACGAGCGCCGGGGTGGGGACCGAGCGCAGCGAGCTAGAAACCGGCGAGCGCGAAGGCGGAGCGGCCGTGAGGCCGCGCAGGCGCAGCAGACGAGCGCCGGGAGGGGCCGGGGGTGGGACCGAGCGCAGCGAGCCTAAATCTCGGTGTATCTTGAGCCGGCGCAGCCGGCGCATGGGAGGCCACCATGGACTTCGGGATCGTAGGGAAGAACGCGCTCATCACGGGCGGTAGCCGCGGCCTCGGGCGCCAGTCCGCCCTGTCGCTTGCGGGCGAAGGCGTCAATGTCTTCATCTGCGCCCGTGGCGGCGACACGGTCCAGGAGACCGTGGCGGAACTGAGCGCGCTCGGCGTGAAGGCCCAGGGCGCCGTCGCCGACATCACGAACTCGGGGGAGACGGCGCAGGCGTTCGAAGGCGCGATCAGCGCCCTTGGGTCCGTCGACATCCTCATCAACAACGTCGGCGGCAGCCTCGGCGGCGCACTCGAGCAGACGACCGAAGAGCAGCTCGACGAAACGTTCCGGCTGAATCTGACGGGCGCGCTGCAGCTCATCCGCCTCGCTCTGCCGAGCATGCGCGAGCAGAGTTGGGGCCGGATTGTGAACATCACCTCGATCTACGGCCGCGAGCACGGCGGCTCCTTCGGCTACATGACGGCCAAGGCCGCGCTGATTGCGGCGAGCAAGCATCTCGCCCTCCAGGTTGCAAGCGACGGCATCACCGTGAACAGTGTCGCGCCCGGCTCCATCCTCTTCGACGGCGGTCCCTGGGACCACTTCCAGCAGAGCCAGTCCGAGGAGGTGGTCAACGCCTTCATCGGGACTCTCCCGATGGGCAAGTTCGGCTGGCCGGAGCCGATCGGCGACTACGTCGCCTTCCTCGCCTCCGAGCGGGCAGGGCTGATCACGGGCACCAGCACGAACGTCGACGGCGGGCAGAGCAAGAGCTTGCTGTAGTGCCCCTCCAACTTAATTTGCGACTGCGAGGGTCTGCCCGCCTTCGCGAGCCGCAAGTCCGACCGCGGGTTCGTGTGTCCAACCGGGTGCTCGCGGACGCTACGGGGCCGTCTCAGCGACGGCAGCGGGACCCGTCCGAAAGGACCCCGCCGCAAAGCGACACGAAGGCGCTAAGGGCGGGGGGCCGCCGATCTCGAGTACGCGACCCTTCCCCGAGGCCGAGGCGCTCGCAGAGAATTCGTAGACGCGCGCCGGGTAGGGCCGCTGTGTACGGTCGTAGGCTTGCGGGTCGACCCCGAAGAGGCGCCTTCCTTGGCCGCGGGCGATCTCTTCAGGTATCAGCTGAGCCCGCTGGGCTCAGTACGCAAACGAGCAGCCGGCCAACCGGCTGCTCGGTGCGGGCGTGGGGCGCCGAGCGGCCTAGCGATCGGGACCGTAAACGTAGTCGTCGACCACCTTGTGCATATGGCGGATGCGGCGCTCGCGGTAGTTGATCAGCAAGCCCTTGTAGGCGCGCGAATTCATCCCCTTCTGCACGCGGGGGAGGTTGTACGAGTCCTGATCGAGCCCCAGCCCGAGTGAGATCTCGCCGTGCTTGTGCTCGGTGTGCACCGGCCGCGGCGGCGCCTCCGAGCCCTCGGGAACGCGCGCGAGATTCTGGAGGTCGTAGTACATCCTGTTGGGATCGGTGGCGTGGGGGCGCTGCCGGAACAGCATCACGCCCGAGTGAAAGGTGTTCAGCGTGATCGCCGGGAAGATGTAGTAGTGGTAGTCGTCGGTCAGCTGGTCGTCGTTGAGGTCCGATAGCTCGATGCCGCTCGCAGCCGCGTGAGCCTTGACCGCTTTCTGGATCGCGGGCCGCACGTCGTGGGGGCCGCCCTCGAACGTGTCTGGGTCGATGCCGGCGGCGCGCAGCATCTCCTGCAGCGCGCGCGTCAGCTCGGTCTGGTTGGGATAGCGCGGGCTCAACAGCGCGAACGGGACGAGGTAGCGATTGTGGCGCTCGTACAGGTCGATCTGCACGTGGATATCGTCGATCGACTCCAGGATCTGGGGGTGGATGCCCTGGACGTGGTAGACCTCGTTGAAGGCATCGACTGATGTCTTCCAGTTGCAGTCCCACTCGATCGTCCTGTCCTGGACCAGCGCCATCTGCTCGAAGTGATACGGGTCGAGGTGCTCCGGGACCTCGCCGAGGAACTCGGTGAGGGGCTCCGCCTCGGGGTTCATGTTGAACCAGACCCAGCCACCCCAGGTGTCGCAGGGCACTTCGATGAGCGCGGTCTCCTGAGGCACGCCCTGGGTGAAGGTGTTCTCGTCGGGCACGAACTTCTTCGTTCCGTCGAGGTTGAACTCAAAGAAGTGGTAAGCGCATTGGAAGCTCTCGGCGTGGCCCATGCCCGCGTTCCGGATTTGGTTCCCGCGGTGCGGACAAACGTTGTAGAAGGCGCGCACCTTGTCCGGCTGCTCGCGCACGATCAGGAACGACTCCGGTCCCAGCTCGGTCGTGAAGTAGTCGCCCACGTTGGCGATGTCGGACTCGCGCCCCGCGATGTTCCAGACCTTCGTCCACATCCGCTCCCACTCGAGCTGCATGAACTCCTTTGAGACGTAGCGCTCCTTCGGGATCAGGTCCGTGCCAAGGAGTGGCTCCGGGGCCTTCTCCGTGGGGGTCTGCCGGCCGACTGCTTGGATAACCACGCGCGTTTCTCCTTCGCTGGTGCCACTGAAGGCTGCGCGCATCGCGAGCGATGGCGAGCCCCACTATGCCGCGTATGCTACGCGCGCTGTCAACGCGCGCCGGGGGCGCCAGCCGCACTCGCTAGGCGGGCGCGAGGGCGGCGATCTCTTTCAGGCTCTGCTCGCGCGGAGTTCCCGATACCCCGAATACGTACGACTCGCCGCTCGGACCGTCGGGCCCATGAGCGAAGATATTCATGACCGCCTGCGCGACATCCTCCGGCTCCATGCCCCCGCTCCAGGCACCGCCAGAGGCCGCCCGCAGCATGGGCGTGTCCGTCGCGCCCATGCAGATCGCATTAACGCGGATGTTGTGCGCTTTGAGCTCGACCGCCCAGGTCTCGGTCTGGCGCCATTGGACCCATTTGGCGCAGTCGTAGCCGCTCGCGGCAGCACCCGTCAACAGGTGGCCTTCCTTGATGTGCTCCGTGATGACGTTGAGGATGTTGCCGCCGCCCAGGGCCTGCATCGCCGGCACGGCGGCGCGGGCACAGTAGTAGCTGCCCATCGCACAGGTGTCGATCGAGCGCTCGTACTCGCTCGTCTGGGACTGGTAGGTTCCCGCCGTCAGGGACGTATCGACGTACACGGCGGCGTTGTTCACGAGCACATCGATCCGACCGAGTCGTTGCAGGGCGCCGTTCATCGCGCGTCGGACCTGCACCTTGTCGGCAACGTCGCAGTCGACCGCGAGGCCCTTGCGGCCCGCGGCGCGGACGAGCGCCACGGTCTCCCCGTTGTTGGCGGCGTCGATATCCAGGCTGGCGACATCTGCGCCGTTCTCGGCCAGGGCCACGGCGATCGCGCGGCCGATCCCCACGGCACCGCCGGTGACGACGGCGGCTTTCCCGTCCAGAAGCATGGTGTCCCCTTCGCTTGCGATTCGAAGCAGGCCGATTCTGGCGGATCGCCCGCGATCTCGCTAGCCGCGGCGCCCGCAGTTCTCCGAAGGCACCTGCAGCGCCGGGAACCCTGCCGCGGTGGCACCCCGATTGGCCGACCACTGGTCACAGAGTCCAACGCTGCTGCATTGGCGCTGCAGTGTCGTTCCAGGGCTCTCCCCCAGGGGACGGCGCGTAGACGCCTGACGAACCCCCCTGCGAACGGTCGTAGATGTTCCGGGCGCTGCGCCACCACAACTTCCGGCTGCTGATCGCGGGGACCTCGCTGGTCGGGCTCGTGCAACCTCTCCTTTTCGTGACGCAGATCTTCTGGGTGCAGGACGTCTACCCCGAACGGCAGTCCTCTACACGGGCTTGCTCGCCGGTAGCCGACTACGAGAGCCGGGGTGGGGTGGAGCGGGAGCGCAGCGTCCTCGGGGCGTTCGCCGACGGCCTCGCCTACACCCGCCACGTCGTGATTCTCGGGGCGGTTGCGCTCGTCTTCGTGATGAACGCGGTGGGCATGCCCGCGGTCGCGAACCTCGGCGTGATCTGGATGACAGAAATCCTCAATGTGAGCCGCGCGGGCTTCGCCGTGGTGGCGTTGGGCGGGGGCGGGGGCGCCGTTGCGGGGTCGATCTTCTTCGCCCGGCGGCCGCAGCTCGCAGGCCGGGGGACGACGCGTGGCCTGGCGACGCTCGTCTTCGCGATCTGCACGGTCGTGCTCGCCCGCTCGCGGTTCATCCCGCTCACGGCTCTCGTGAACGTGGGCCTCGGCTTCAGCCTCGCCGCGTCCAGCGTGAGCGCCGCGATGATCATCCAGCAGGAGGTGAGCGACGAGATGCGCGGGCGGGTGATGGGACTGTTCCCGCTCACGAACGGCATCGCGATGCTGATCTCGATGCCGATCAGCGGCGTCGCCCGAGGCCTCGGCTTGCCGATAGTGCCGGCAGTGCTGGGCTGGACGACGCCCGCGCTGGCGGCAGCGATCGTCCTGCGCCTCCCGGCAGTGCGGCGCGTGCGCCCGCGTCCCGCGGGAGAGTACGCAGCGGCCGCGGGCGGGGGGTAGGGGCTTGGCCGCCCCTCCACTATGCTGGCTCTCGGGAAGGCGCGATGACAGACCCGAGCGACCACGAGCTGATGGAGAAGCTGCCTGCGCCGATGCGTGAGCGCCTCGAGGGCATGGGCCTGACGGAGCGTACGGCGGCGCTCGAGCAGATGCGTCGCTTCCGCGACTCGCTCGATGACCAGACGCGTGAGTGGATGGAGCGCTTCCAGGCCCATGTCCGCACGCGCCCGGAGCCGCCGAGCGTCGGCGACCCGGCACCTGGGTTCGAACTCGACGTCCTCGGAGGAGCAGGCGCGCGTGTGCGTCTCGCCGACCTGCGCGGCCGGCCCGTCGCTCTCATCTTCGGTTCCTATACCTGACCGCCCTTTCGCGAGCAGGCCGGGCGCCTGGAGGAGATCTACGCACGCTACGGGAACGAGGTGACGTTCTACGTCGTCTATATCCGCGAAGCGCACCCCTCGGACGAGTGGCAGGTGCCCGTCAATAAGACTGCCGACGTTGTCTTCGAACAGCCGACGACCGAGGACGAGCGCGCCGAGGCCGCGTCGTCGTGCGCGATCGGCTTGAACCTCTCGATTCCCACGCTCATCGACGAGATGAGCAACGCGGTCGACGAGGCCTACGCCGCCCTCCCCGACCGCCTCTATCTGGTCGACGCAGAGGGTAGGGTCGCCTATCGCAGTGAGCCCGGGCCCTTCGGCTTCAAAGGCGACGAGTTCGAAGCGGCGATCGTCGCTCACCTCGAGGCCACAGCGGCGATGGCTTCGAGCTAGGCGATCGAGACGTCGCATAGAAGACAGCCACGTCGCGCATTCTTGCGCGCCATCGCGCAGCCCCGGAGGACGCTCAGGCCGACATCGCCGGCCCCAGATCGCGCAGCTCGAGCTCATCATCACCTCCGCGGCCGGTCGCGCCGCTGGCGGCCGCGCCGACGACGGATTGTCGGGGACGGAGCGGCCGCCGTCCGAAGCGACCCGATTCCGGCCTAGGTTTCTTCTTGGGGGCCGGGCTGGCCGCGGAGGCCCTCGCGGTCGACGATGGTGATGCAGCGCCGCTCGATCTCGATGAAGCCGGCGGCTTTCATCTCCACGAGGGCGCGCGACACGGTCTCGCGCGAGGTGCCGATCATCTCCGCCAGCTCCTGATGGCTGTGGCCGGCGACCTCGCCGCGATCATCGGCGAGCGTGACCAGGAGCTGGGAGAGACGGGCCGGCACCGAGCGGAAGGCGATCTGCTCGACCTGGTCCTCCGCCTGCCGCAGCCGTGTAGCGAGGACCTGCACCAGGCTCACGGCGACCCCTGGGTGTTCGCGGATGAGCTCCTCGATATCGACGCGGCTCATCACGCACACCGTGCAGTCGTCCACGGCTTCCGCGAAGGAGCCCGTCATCGACTGGCCGAGGAACGACATCTCGCCGAAGGCCGTTCCTGGTCCGAGTTGAGTGAGCACGAGCTTGCGGCCATCGGGCGCGAGCCGGTAGATGCGCACGGAGCCGGACTTCAGGAGGAAGAGCGCCTCGCCGGTCTCGCCGGGCGCGTAGACGAGCTCTCCGGAGCGGGCGGTGGCCATGGGCAAGCGGTCCGCGATCTCGTCCATCTCGTGCGCGGCGAGACCCTGGAAGAGATCGTTCTCGCTCAGCAGGGCGTTTCGCAAGCGAGCGACTTCGGGCGTGACGCGCCGCACCTCGCGAAGCTGGCCGCTACCTCGAAGCTTACCCAGGAAGCCCATCAGGGCCGCAGTCTACGCGGGCGAAAGGAGCATTGAGCTGATGCGATCAGCGAGCTCGCAGCAATCGGGGGTGCCGAGGCTCACCACTTCGCCCGCGTACACCAACGCAGGCACGCCGACCACGCCGGGGGGCGTCTCGGCCTCGCCCTCGCCAACGTTGTGGACCTGCAGCCTGACGAGCTCCCTCAGCGCATCACAATCCCGCACCACGCGCTCGGCCCGGCGGCACGTCGTGCAGCCGGAGGTCACGTAGAGATGGAGGAGCGGGAGGGGAGCCACACCTGAAGCATCGAGGGCGAAGGTAAAGGCCACAGTGATAGCGATCACTGGTGCCACTTCCGCCCCCCTCTACGGTGACGGCGTGCGAACGAGGCTTGCTCTCGCAGGGACCATCGTGTTGGCCCTGATCTTGGTCGCGTGTGGCGGTGACGACGACGACGCCGTGGCGACGAGCGAGGAGCCTACGGCGAGCAGCACCGCCGTCGCCACGGCCGATACGGCGACGCCCGCCGCGACGCCCACCCCCCGCCCAACCGTCGACCCCGACGAACGGCAACTGCGCCGCCTCTTCGCCGGCTGGACGACCGACCCGACCACGTTGACGGTGCCCCCAAACGAGATCGCTCAGGGCTGTTTCACGGGCCGCGACTGTATCCCCGCTATCGATGCCGCGGGCGCGGTCGAGATCCCGGGGCCGGGACCGACCGCCGTCTTCCTGCCCGTAGACGAGGCGACCTTCGAGGCGAACGTGCCCGTCGCCTACCTCACCGTCGAAGGCCACACCCGCGGCTATCCGCTGAGCATCATGACCTTCCACGAGATCGTGAACGACGAGATCAACGGCGTGCCAGTCGCGGCCACCTTCTGCCCCCTCTGCAACACCGCCCTCGCCTTCGACCGCAGGGTGGGCGGCCGCACGCTCGACTTCGGCGTGAGCGGGAATCTGCGCAACTCCGACCTGATCATGTTTGACCGGCAGACGGAGAGCTGGTGGCAGCAGTTCACCGGCGAGGCGATAGCCGGCGAATTCGCGGGCACCGAGCTCGTGACGATTGCGATGTCGATCTTATCTTTCGAGGACTTCGCCAACGCCTTCCCCGAAGCCGACATCATGGGCCCGCCACAGGGCGGCTACGGTTCGCGTTACGGCGTCAATCCCTACGCCTACTACGATCGCCCCGGATCGCGTCCCTTCCTCTTCAACGGCGACCTCGATGACCGGCTCGACGCGCTCGACCGCGTCGTCGGCCTGGAGTTCGAGGATGTCACGATGGCCGTCCCCTTCTCCGCGCTGAGCGCTGCAAGCGTGGCCAACGTCGCGGTCGGCGGGCGAGCGATCGCCGTCCTCTGGGCGCCGGGCACGTCCTCCGCGCTGGACAGCCCCAGCATCGCTGCCGGCCGCGATATCGGCGCTGCCGTTGCCTACGACGCGGTCGTGGACGGCCAGCGGCTCACGTTCGAGATGATCGAACCCGGTCTCTACATAGACCTCGAGACCGGCACGACCTGGGACGTCACCGGCCTCGCTACGGAGGGACCGCTCGTGGGCACACGCCTCGCCGTGGCGCCGCACGCGAACCAGTTCTGGTTCGCCTGGGCCGCGTTCTACCCCGAGACCACCGTGTGGGAGGCCGCTGCCGCCTAGCCCGCGAACTCCTCGCGGGTGAGCGCGAGGATGCGGTGGCGATGGCGCTTCAGCAGCGAAATGGCCGCGGGGACGATCGCGAGCCCGCCGAGCGCGTAGCCGAGGAGGGCGAGGTCGCTGCGGAGCTCGTCGAGAAGCAGGAGCGTCGTGATCACCTCGACGGCGGCGAGCGTGCCCACGAACACGACCAGGTGGTTCGCGCGGAAGCGGTGAACGGCATAGGTCCCGAGCGGTGCACCCCAGGCGACGATCGGCACCGCGGCGAGCCAGAGCCCGAGCAGGTCGTAGCGGCTCGCTTCGAGCGGAGCCACGGCCTCGCCGGCAACGGAAACCACCTCGCGCCCGTCGGGGGACAACGCGACGTTGAGCTGCCCATCGACCAGCCCCAGGCTCACGAGGCCGACCACCGAGATGATCGCCATGGCGATGATGCTGGTGGGGACGCCCACGCTCGGATGCAGGCCTGCCATCACCACGATGAACAGAAAGAGGAGCACGTTTACGCCGGTACCCGTGAGCGACGAGAGGGCGCCCCCGAGCGCACCGGCCACAGCCAACCCGAGCCACACCCGCCAGTTCCAGTGCGGAACGCGCATCCTGCCGTGATCGGACGAGCGCAGCGACAGGAACATCAAGTAGGACATCGACGCCAAGATGATCGTGAACGTGACCTTCACGTAGGGCGCGCTGATGGACGGAGCGAGGAACGGCGTGTCGTGGTCGCCGAGAAAGACGAGCGCTGCAAGGAAGCCCGCGGAGCCCGCCGTCGCACCCACGAGCACCGCGCGCGGCTCGATCGGCCGCCGCGCAAGCAGGATTACCGCGGCCGCAGCAGTCATGCCCACCGCTTGGATGCAGAGCGCGAACGTGCGCGCCACCGGCGCGGACACGTCCAGCACCTTCGTGAAGACCGGGAAGGCGACGGCGCCCCCGCCGCCGGGTGAGGAGCCGGCGAGGAAGCTGCCGAAGGCCATCGTCACCGCCGACTCCCAGTGGTCGAGCGCGCGCCCGAACGTCCCCGTCGCGAGCACGATCACGAGCCAGGCGAGCGACACCGTCGCCGGGAGGAAGTAGATAGCGGTGGCACGGAGTGAAAGGGTGCGGAACGCGCCTACGCCGCGGGAACCCGCCGCTGCAGCACAAGTCCGCTCGCTCGACTTGTCGGGCATCGTCGCACCCCCTAACTGCGCCCCGACCGCGGTTTCCGGGCGCCTCGGTCGCCGCAGCGTAAGATCGGTCCGGGAGAGCCGCTGTGATCATCGTCTTGCACGGCCACGACGAGTTGGGCATTCGCCGGCGCCTGGAAGCGCTGCGGGGCGAGCCGGACGATGGCAGCGGAGTGCTCGGCGCCGACCTCGCTCTGCTCGACGGCCGCGACGTGAAGCCCGACGATATCCTCGGCCCCGCCCTCACTGCGCCCTTCCTCTCACCCCAGCGACTCGTCGTGGTGGAAGGCCTTCTCGGACGGTTCGAGCCACGGGGAGCGCAACGCGCGCCCCGCGTCGACACGTTCGACGCACTCCTTACCGCGCTCGCCGACGGCGTGCCGGAGATGACCACACTCGTGTTTGTCGACGGGGCGCTCAACCAGCGGCGCAACCCCCTCCTCCAGCGGCTCTCGGAGCTGCCCGCGGTCGAGGTCGAGTTCTTTCCGGAGCTGAAAGCGGGCCAGCTCCAACAGTTCGTGCGCGAGGAGGCCACGCGCCATGGCGTGGCCTTCCGCAAGGCGCGGTCGATACG
The DNA here is from genome assembly GCA_965247935.1 of Tepidiformaceae bacterium. Lineage (GTDB taxonomy): Bacteria > Chloroflexota > Dehalococcoidia > Tepidiformales > Tepidiformaceae > CAUYXJ01. Next base: position 3,002,161 of record CBDFIA010000002.1, on the reverse strand, counting down.
GCCCCTCCCCCCGGACGAGGAGTGGCGCCGCCCGAAGGAGGCCGACCCCGCTCAGCTTCTCGCCGTTCTGCATCCCAACACGCTGGAGCTTTCGCACGAGTTGGAGAAGCTCGCGCTCTTCACGATGAGCCGTGAGGCGACCGTGGACGATGTCGACCTGCTTTGCGGGGGCGAGCGTGGCGCGACCGTCTGGGAGCTCGTCGACGGTGTCCTCGACGGCGAAACCGCACAAGCCATGCTGGCGCTGAAGTTCCTGCGCTCACGGGGCGAAAGCGTGCAGGGGCTCCTTGGCCAGCTCGTCGCCGCCTACCGCCCCCTCGCGACCGTCCTCGACATGCTCGACGAGGGAGCGAGCCCCGAGGACATTGGCAAGGCGATCAAGCGCCCCTGGCCGGGGTTGCGCGACCGCGCCATCGCCCGCGCGCGGCGATTGGGCCGGGACGGCCTGCTGCAGGCCTACGAGTATCTCGTGACGGCCGATCGCACGGTCAAGCTGGGCGAAGCGCGCGATGAGATCGCGCTCGAGGTCGCGGTCTCCCGGCTGCTCCAGCTCTCGCCGCGGACACCCGCGCGCGCATCGCCCGCGCGGGCCTAGCTAGGCCTGCCAGATGGGGTTGTAGCAGCCCACCCCCCGACCCTCCCTGTCTCCCACTTGCGTGAGCTGCGGCGCAGCGAGTTCGCGACACTTCTGCAACGTCTTCGGGCAACGTGGGATGAAGGGGCAATGGGTCGCGGGCTGGTCCATCGAAGGCGGGTTACCCGGGAGCGCGTAGAGCTCACTGCCCACCCCGTCGAGGCGGGGGACCGCGGCCAAGAGTCCGTGCGTGTAGGGATGGTGCGGTGTCTTCAGGACCTCCAGGGCCCGTCTCCACCAGGTGCCCGGCGTACATCACGCCGACCTCGTCCGCGAGTTGGGAGACGACGCCGAGGTCGTGCGTGATCAGCAGAATCGCTGTCCCTTGCTCCCGGCGAAGCTGGTCGAGTTGGTGGAGGATCTGCGCTTGAACGGTGACGTCGAGGGAGGCCGTAGGCTCGTCGGCGACGATCAGGTCTGGCTTCATCGCGGTAGCGATCCCGATCATCACCCGTTGGCACATGCCTCCCGAAAGCTGAAAGGGGTACGACTTCGCGACCCGTCTCGGATCGGGCAAGCCGACCTGCGCGAGGATCTCGACCGACCGCGCTTTGGCCGCGTTCTTGCCCAGGCCCATGTGCGTCGTCATCACCTCCGCCACCTGGTCGCCGACGTTGAGCACGGGATTGAGGCCGGCGATCGGGTCCTGGAAGATCATCGTGATCTGGCGACCGCGTACCGTCCGCAGCTCGGACTCCTTCATCGTGAGGAGGTCGTGCCCGTCGAACTGGATCTCGCCCGCGAGCACGTCCGCCTCGTCCGGTAGCAGCTTCAGCATTGCCATACCGACAGTGGTCTTGCCGGCGCCGGATTCGCCGACCAGAGCGAGAACCTGGCCCCGCTCGATCTCGAACGACACCTGATCGACCGCGTAGGCCATTGAGTCGCGCGAGCGGTATCGGACGGAGAGGTCGCGGACGCGAACGAGGGGTGGGGTCATAAGAACGGGGGCGCTGCGAGCGCCGGACGGTTAGCTGCTAGGTCGAATCGAGGAGATGAAACGCCCCTGTATTCTAACGTTCTCAGGCGTCGTATAGATTGGTTCCATTGTGGCGTTCGCGGGCTGCAGGCGGATCTTGGCGCCCTCGCGGTAGAACCGCTTGAGGGTCACCTCGGCTCGATCGTCGAGCCACACGGCGACCTTCTCGCCGTCCTGCGCCGACGTTGCCGGCTCGAGGAAAACGACATCCCCGTCATCGATCAGATCCTCGATCATCGAAGTGCCCTTCACTCGGAGCGCAAAGACGTTTTCGTGGCCACGCACCATGTCTTCCGTGACCGTGACCGTGTCCTCGACATCGCTGGCCCAGCGATCACTCGTGGGCACGGGGATCGGCTGACCAGCGGCGATCGTGCCCAGCACGGGGACGTCGACCGTGCGCGTACGGCGGCGCCCATCGAGGAGCTCGATACCGCGCGAGACTTCGCGGTCGCGGCGCAGCAGGCCCTTCTCCTCCAGCCGGCGGAGGTTGTAGTCCACCACAGAGGTGCTGCTGATGCCGCAGCCGATCTGGATGTCACGAATCGAGGGTGGATAGTCCTTCTCCTCGATGAACTCGCGAATGAAGTCCACGATCAGGGTCTGCTTAGCTGAAAGCTCGCTCATGCGGTGCCCCCCGAACACATGTTCGTAGGCCAATTTAACAATGGTGGCCGGTTATCGTCAATGGTGTTCGGAACAGCCGGGCTTGTGGCCCGCGCGCCAGTGCGCTTTGCTTCCTCCGTGGATGCCCGCGACCGAATCCGAGCGCTTGCCAGCGAAGCCGGCTTCGAGCTCGTGCGCTTCGCCGACGCGGCCGCCCTCAGCGAACCCAGGGCCGCGGCCAAGGAGGCGCTCGACGCAGGACGCTTGGCCGAGATGGGCTGGATGACCGAGGAATGGATCGAGCGTTCGACCGCGCCAGCGGCCTTCCTTGCAGGAGCACGGACGGTGGTGCTGCTCGCGATTCCTGCGCACGCGCCCGACCCACCGCACGAGGGCACTCGTACGCGCGGACGAATCGCACGCTACGCCCGCGGCCGCGACTACCATCGCCTCTTCGAGCCGAAGCTGCGGGGGATCGTGCGCGCCATCCGCGAGGAATTGGGCGCGGAAGCGCGCGCGACCGTCGACTACGGGCCGCTGCTGGAGCGCCCCCTCGCTGCGCGGGCGGGGCTCGGCTGGCTGGGCAAGTCGACGATGCTGCTGGCGCCGGGCTTCGGTCCGTGGGTGCTGCTCGGCGCGATCGCGACGACCCTCGCGATCGAACCCGATCAGCCTCTGCGGAAAAGCTGCGGGAGCTGCACGCGCTGCATCGTCGCCTGCCCAACCGGCGCCATCGCAGCGGACGGGGGCGTCCTCGATTCGCGGCTCTGCATCAGCTACCACACGATCGAGAGCCGCGCGCCCATCCCGCGAGAGCTCCGTGGCGACTTCGGCGACTGGATCTTCGGCTGCGACGACTGCCTGGACTCGTGCCCCGTCGGCGCGGCCAACACGGACAGCCACCCGGACCTGGTCTCTGCGTCGAGCGACGACGCGTTTCCCCCGCTCGCGGAGCTGCTGGAGCTTGACGACGCCGCTTTCCGCGAGCGTTTCCGCGGCCGCGCGATCCAGCGCGCCACGCGCGACGGCTTTCTGCGCAACGTCTGCGTCGCCCTGGGGAACGTCGGCGGAGTCGAGGACATCGAGGCTCTCGCGAGCGCCCTCGATGACGACGCCGCCCTGGTGCGCGGCCACGCCGCCTGGGCGTTGGGCGAACTCGACCGGCGCCACAACGTCGGCGACCGTATCCGCCCCGTCCTGCAAGCGCGCGCAGGTCGCGAGGAGGACGCGTGGGTGCGGGAGGAGCTGACGCTCGCGCTTGCAGCCTCGAACGAGGCTGAACGGGCACGGTGACCCGTTACCGCGAGGCGTCCTGGCTCGATCCGCGTATCTCGATCCGGCCCTCGCCGCACGGCGGCAGGGGCGCGTTCGCGGCCGCGGCGTTCGCCGCGGGCGAGGTCGTGACCATCTGGGGCGGCGCGCTCTTCAGGCGCGCCGAGGTGGAGGCGGGGCACTGCGAGCCGGGGACGATCTCCGCCGTGGACGACGACCTCTATCTCGCCTCGCCAGCGGGCGCGCCGAAACGCCGGACCGCTACCTGAACCACTCCTGCGATTCGAACCTCTGGCTTACTGACGCGGTAACGCTCGTCACCCGCCGAGCCGTCGCCACGGGAGAGGAGCTGACCCTCGACTACTGCCTCTTCGAGGGAAGCGAGGACGTCGTCATGGAGTGGGAGTATCGCGAGCGCGCAGCGAAGCGGAGCAGTCGAGCGACAGCGAAGCGCCGCCACAGCGGCGTGCAGCGTCGGACATGACGCTGCGGCGCCGATGCCTGCCGCACACAGGTGACCGGTAGGGACTGGCGGCGGCGCGACGTGCGCGATCGGTACGCGAGCCATTTCTCGCCCTTCATCGAACGCCGCATCGCAGCGCTCTCGGTCGACGACGGGCGCTAGCGACCGCGAACGGCCGGCCCAAGAAGGTTTGGGGGTGGGGGCAGCCTAAAGCCGCAGACCGAGCAGCTCGCGCGTGACGGTGCCGTCGCCCGCAACGTCCACGACTACCCAGGTAATCCGCATCTGGAAGCGGCCGCCAGACGCTTCCAGCCAGACCTCGTCGCCCTTCTCCCAGCGGTAGTCCGACTCGATCGTGAGGTGGTGCTCACCCTTCCTGCCCGTGAACTCGTCGGCCTCGAAGAAGCTCGTCTTCACGCCTGGCCGTCCCCCGCATTCGCAGCCACGACTGAGGCGGCGGCGATGCCCCGCGCCGGCATCCGCTCGGCGACTTCGCACAACTTCCCAAGCACCTCGTTCTTGACTGCCTCGCGAGCGGCGCGAATACCGCCCAGGATGGCGCGCGCACTCGACCGGCCATGCGCGACGAAGACCACGCCGTTGACGCCCAGGAGCTGGGCGCCTCCGTACTCGGCGTAGTCGAGCCGGCGCTGGGATTTGCGGAGGTCGCGGCTCAGGACGAGTCCCGCGGCAAGGTTCCAGGGCGTTCGCCGCACCGCTCGCTTCAGCTCGCCGAAGAACATCTCGGCAACGCCTTCGACGGTCTTGATCAGGACGTTCCCCGTGAAGCCGTCCATCACGGCAACGTCCGCCGGATTCCCCGGGAGCTGGCCCGCCTCGATGTTGCCCACGAAGTTCAGGTCGCTGCCGCGAAGCGCGCGGTTCACCTCGAGCGTGAGCTGATTGCCTTTCGAGTCTTCTTCGCCGATCGAGATCAGCCCGACACGGGGCGAAACGATGCCGTGCACGTGTTCCATCGCCGCCGATCCCATGAAGGCGAACTGGACGAGATGGGCAGGCTTCGAGTCGGCGTTCGCCCCCACGTCGATGAGCATCGTCACGCCGTTCTCGCCCGTGGGCACGACCATACCCAGGGCGGGGCGGCCAATACCGGGGATACGGCCGAGCCGTAGTAGCGCGGCCGTAAGCGTTGCGCCCGTGTTCCCCGCCGTGACAAAGGCATCGGCCTCACCCTGCTTGATCAGGCCCATGCCCACGTTAATCGAAGCCTCTGGCTTCGCCTTGACGGCGTCGATCGGCTCGTCCATGGCGATCACGTCGCGCGCGTCCACCACGCGGAGATCGGCGATGTTGTCGTGGTCCTCGAGCTCCGCAAGGACGACCTCTTCGCGCCCCACCAAAAGGAGCTCGACCCCGAGCTTCTTGGCGGCCATGACCGATCCGTCGACGACCTCTTTGGGACCGTGGTCACCGCCCATCGCGTCCACGGCAATTCTCGGTTTCATTGCGGCGCTCGCTCCGCCACCACAATCAGTCGCTCGCTCGCGTTCGTCAATGGTCCGAGCGCATGGTCGCCATAGACGCTGAGCGAGCGCAGGCCCGCGGCCTCGAGCAGCAGATCGAGCTCGAATCGCGTGACGTACCTGAGCCGGTGCTGGCTGCAGACGCTGGCGCGCATACCGTCCCCAGTGCCGCGCTCGTAGATCACGCGCAGAGTCCGCGTTTGCTCGGCGAGGTCGTCCTCCCGGCGGTGCCAGACGACGAGCGGCTCGCCCTCGAACTCGCCGGAAAAGGCGAGGATCGGCTGACCGGCTTCGGCAGGGTCGAGCCAGTTCGCGGGGCCGGGGACATCGATCGCGACCCGCCCTCCCGGTGCCAGGGCAGCGCAGACGGCCCGAAGCGTTGCAAGTTGCTCGGCCGCGTCGGCGCAGTAGAGGAAGACGTCGTTGGGGAGGATGACCGCTGCGAACGCTCCCGCCGGGAGCTCCGCCCCCGGGATGCGAGCCTCCATGAAGGTTGCCTCGAGTCCTTCATCGGCGGCGCATTCGCGCGCGATGCGAAGCATCGAAGGCGAGGGGTCTACGCCGGTGATGGCGTAGCCCGCACGCGCCAGCGCGAGGGCGATGCGGCCGGTGCCGGCACCGATCTCGAGAACCGGCCCACCGAGATCCGCCGCGAAGGGGAGCCAGAACTCCAGGTCCTCGCCGCCCGCGCCGTGGACCGCGTCGTAGAACTGGGCGTCGACGGCGTAGAGGTCCTCCATCGCCGCGAGCCTAGGTAGGAGTTGGGGGGTGGTCAATAATTCACGCCTGCTACCTTTCGCTGCGAGCTTGTGGCGTCAGCGGGACGGGCGGAGAATCGCTCCCAATCCCTGTCAAGATGGAGGCCTGCTGATGACGGCCAGCACCACTGACCTCGAAACAGCTATCCGCGAAGCGGCCGACGAGCGCGCGATTCAGCACGTGCTCAGCCGCTACTCGCGGGCGATCGATCGGTTCGATATGGAGCTGCTTCGTACCGTCTATCACCCTGATGCCTACGACGATCACGGGGGCTACAAGGGCGATGTCGAAGGCTTCGTCGCCTACCTGAACGAGGTCCTGCCCCGGTTCGAGGCGACGCAACATTTCCTCGGGAACACGCATGTCGAACTGGATGGGGACGTGGCCCATACGGAGACCTACTGCCAGGCGTTGCACCGACTTGCGGGAACCGCTGAGGCGCCGCCGGCCGACAGCGTGACCGGACTCCGCTACGTCGACCGCTTCGAGCGCCGCGATGGCGAGTGGCGCATCGCCCGGCGTCAGATCGTGATCGACTGGTCCCGGACCGACCCGGTCGTCGGCGGGCCAAGCGAGCGTTCAGCCGATACGGAGTACGGGCGCCGCGATCGCAGTGATCCCGTGTATCACTTCGGCCGCGGAGACTAACCGTCACCTAGGCCGCCGGCGGACGCCCCTCGTGTCGGGAGCGGACCGCTGGCGGGACTACGCGGGAACGGAACACTGTAGGCACATCCACTCGTCGTCGCTGCGGGGGTCGAGGTAGGCGTCGCCGCCGCAGTGGCCGCAGCTGCGGGGGCGCAAGCGCAGCCTCGGGACACTCGGGGCCGGGTCGTTCTTCGCCATGGGTCGCCGCCTCCAGGCGGAGATCGTGGCGAAGGGGTGGGCAGATCTCCGCTGCGGGCGTGACACTGCCGATCGAGGCTCGCTCCCTTCCTATCGCTCGTTCGCGTCGGCGGCGATGAAGTCGAGCTGGCGATCGGTCATGCGCTCAACGGCAAAGGCGCGGAAGACGACACGCGCGATTGCGAGGAAGACCCGTGGACCGGTGAACACCTCTTCGCTCGTGAGGGCACAGCCGTCCGGGCGAGGCTCGACCTCCCAGGCATGGCTGGCCCGTACCCAGAGGTACTTGGCGGCCCAGGCGACGCGGCGGCCGTCATCGACCTCAACAACCGTGAGGTCGAACACGGGGCGGAACGGACCGCGGCGCACCTGTTCGCGGTAACTCCGGCCCAGCGCCCACCAGTGGCCATCAGCCGGTGCCGCGTCACCGACCGGCTGGATCCATTGAATGTAGCGGTCGCGCGCGGGCCAGCGCGGGAGGTCCGTGAGTGCCTGCCAGACCGCCCCCCGGGAGGCCGCGACCGCCCGCGTGCGACGCACCACGAGGCGAGGGGGGAATAGCCGGCTGAAGGGAATCTTCACGAGCGCCTGAGCTTACCCGAGATAAAGGACCGAGCGCAGCCCCGCGAACAGCGTTCAGGCGCAGTTCAGCCCAGGACCGCTAGCGTCCTCGTCCTGTCGAGTCCGAGAACGCGCGGTGCGCGACAGTGGCAACTCCAACAGGGGTCGCTCTATGATGATTACCCTTTCGGCGGGTGGGTGTTTGCAATGGGATTCAGAACGAGCGCAGGTGTCCCGGTGAGACGATCGCTTGCCGCGATTGCGGTAATGGCGATCCTGGCGGCCGCCTTCGCCCTGACCCAGACGGATGGAGCTCACGCCTCCGGCGCCGGCTCACCGGAAGGCTGCGACAACGCCGACGCTCTGGCGGTTGGTCCGGGCCAGATCAGGCACATCGCCCCCGTCGGCCGAGTCGTCACGTACATCTGCATCCAGTCCGGGGCCGGCTCCTTCGCCGGGGCGCCCGGCGGGGCGCATAGCGTGCCCCTGCTCCTCGACGGGCTCTACGGGCTAGGGTCCTGCTTCAGGGTGGCGGGTATCGGCGACGCGACGCTCGTCGTCAACTCCATCTGCCAGCCGATCGCACACGTCGATATCTTCTACGACGCCCCTCCCACGGCCCAGCTCTTCCGCGTGAGCAAGAACTTCCTCCCACCCCTCATCGTCCCGCCGGGGCCACAGGTCTTCATTGCGCTGAGCTGCACCTCCGGCCTGGTGAGCCCCCCCCCAGCGCCACAGTCGGCGAGTTCTTCGACGCCTTCTTCACGGTGACTGGAGCTGGCCCGAACACCATCTGCACGGCAGTCGAACTCACCACCGTCCCCGGCTACACAGGCACGGGCTTCTGTAGCGGGACGCTCGACGTTGGCTTCTGCACCCTGGTGAACATTCAGGTCCCCGGTCTGGGAAGCGCGTTTTTCAGCGTCGTGAAGGACTTCCAACCGGATGCTCCGAACAGGTTCGTCACCGTGTCCCTGACGTGTAACAACGCGACGGTCGTGGAGCCGTTGCTCCAGATTCAGGGAGACGGCTTCGCCGTTTTCACCGTGACCAACGTGGTCGGCGACCCCCTCTGCTTCGCCCAAGAGATCGGCATCCCAACGGGCTATGTCTCGCTTGGCCACTGTACGGGGAACCTTTTCGCGCACGGGACCTGCACGATTGTGAACGTGCTCGTCGCGCCGACCGTCACGCCGGCGCCGACGGCAACGGCGACGCAACCTGCGGACACGCCGACGACGGCACCAACGGAAACAGCGACAACGCCGCCCGACACACCAACCACCCCACCCGAGACCGCCACCTCAACGCCGGTCATGGATACGCCCCAGCCGCAGGGCCCCGAAGACACGCCCACAGCCACCGCGGAACCAACACTGGTAACGGCCCCGCAGGCCCCGAGCGCGGGCTCGGGTCTCGCGCCGCTGGGCCCGGTCGGGAGCTTCGCGCTGGTTGCTCTGGGCCTGCTCGTGCTGAGCGCGAGCTTCGGCGCGATCGCGCTCCGGACCACGCGGCGACGGCAGGCATAGTTCGTGGCGGGCCTCCTCCGCGTCAACGCCTTCTGCGTGGGCGCTACCGATTTCAGCATGGTGTGTACGTTCCACGCCGCGAACCCGGGCTCCGGCATCCTGGACAATGCCATGCGCGCGGGGGATGTCGCCCGGTTGATGGTCGACCTCCTGCGCGACTGGCCTGAGGGGCGCACCGGCGAGAACATCGACGTCGCGGTGGGGCACCCTATCCAGCTGCCATCGCGCCAACCGGCCGCCGTCTCCGAAGGGGTTTGACCATGGGATTTCTCGACGGCCAGTCCGCGATCGTCACCGGCGCCGCGCAGGGCCTGGGCGCGGCCTTCGCCGAGGCGCTCGCCGGAGAGGGCGCGACGGTCACCCTCTGCGACGTGAAGCCAGCGGTCGAAACCGTAGCGGCCGGGATCAAGGAACGCGGGGGCAGCGCGCAGGCCCTGATCGCTGACGTTTCCGAGCGTGATCAGGTCGAAACCGTCGTCGCCGCAGCGGTCGAGGCCGGTGGCGGGCTCGACCTGCTCGTGAACAACGCAGGCAAGTGGACGCAGAGCCCGGTGACCGACGAGTGGGAGAAGGCCCTCGCCGATTGGGACCTGATCATGGACACGAACCTCAAGGGCGCGCTCATGTTCGGGCGCGCCTGCGTGCCCCACCTGATCGCCCGCGGCGGCGGCAACATCGTGAACATCAGCACCTATTACGTCCTGCCCGCGCGCAGCGGGGGCACGAACCCGCCCGGGACGGACCTCTATGCAGCCTCGAAGTGGGCACTGAACGGCTTCACACAGTCATGGTCCCAGGTGCTCGCGGAGCACCACATCCGCGTGAACGCACTCTGCATGGGTGCCACCGACACAGCGATGTTGCGCGGCCTCTTCCCCGGCGACCCGCCCGCTGACTTCGCAGCGACGTGGATGAAACCGGAGCAGATCGCAGGCCAGCTGTTGGACATTCTGCGCGAGGGCCGCGACGGCCGTACGGGCGAGAACATCGGCGCTTGGGTGGGCTACCCCGTCGAGCTGGGCCCGCGCAAGCCACCGCACGAGACGATCACGGGTTCGGCCCCGCCGACAGCCTAGTCCGAGAGCCACCAGCGGGGCGCGCCGCCGTCCACGAGGTCGTGGCCGGCGAGGATGGCCGTGCCTCGTTCGCGAAAGTCCTCGAGCTGCGCCGGAAAGAAGTCGGCCGCCCAGAGCACGCTATCCCAGGTGCTCATGGCCACGTGGAGTGTGTATCGCGGCCAGAAATCGTCCGGAGGCTCCGGCGATGCGAAGTAGCCCACCAGGTTACCGTGCGCGAACGCCGCGCTCACCGGGAGCGTGAACCAGGGAAGCTTACGGAAATCCTCGTAGGGGTCGCCGTAGTCGCTGCGGTTGAAATCGATCAGCGCCACGAACTGCCCGTCGCGAAGGACGACGTTCGCCGGATGGAAGTCATCGTGCTGGAAAACGATCGAGGCCTCATCGAGGATGTGCACGTTCTTGCGCACGAAAGCCTCGGCTTCAGCCTGGCCCGCGAAGCCAAGCCCGCGCTCGCGGACGGCGGCCGATCTGGTCTCGGACTTCGCCAGTCGCTCGGCCGCCCAGTTCGAGAGACGAGGTGCGGGCGCGGCGTGGACCTTGCGGAGTTCCTGGCCGGCTGCAACCCCAGCCGCATGGCAGACGGCCTCCGTCATCCCGGGCAGCGCCACCTCCCCATCAATCCCGACGACGTAGCTCAGGACCGTGTAGACCAGCGCCCCGCTCTCGGCCAAGCCGAGGGCCACCGGCTCCGAGCAGCGCCCGCCCCTCGCCCGGAGCTCCCCCAAGGCCGCGAAGTCGCGTCGCCGGCGCGCCTGGTGGTCGATGGGTGCAACTCGCAGCACGAAGGCCGGACTGGCGTTGACGTACAGCACGAACTTCGTATCGGACGAGTAGCCCGCGGCGAGGGGCTCGATTCTTGTCACGGCCGCGAGCGCGGGCTCGCGTTCCAGGATCGCCTCGGCGGTTCGAAGATCCATGGACCTCGTTGACCTCCGCAGGAAGCACCGCCAAGGATGACCGCATGGCGCCCTCCAGCGAAGCCTCGGGCCAACGCCCTCCTCGAGCAGCGCCGCCCAGGATCAGCCGGCGGCGTCTGCTCGGCCTGATCGGGGCCTCTGCGCTCGCCGCGAGTTGCGGCAGCTCGGGCCGAGGCGAGGATGAGGCGGCAGTGAGCGTTCCGGCGCCGACCAGCGCGATCATCACGCGCTGGCGCGACGATCCGTACGCTCGCGGCTCCTACTCGTACCTGAAGGTGGGATCGACATCAGCCGATCGGGTCGCCCTCCAACTCCCCATCGACAACACGCTGTTCTTCGCCGGCGAAGCGACCTCGAGCGACTATCCGGCGACGGTGCACGGCGCGCTCCTGTCCGGCCGGCGCACCGCCCAGGAGGTGCTGGCAGCCGGCGGGGCCGACGATGCGATCGTCGTCGTCGGTGCCGGCGCCGCGGGGCTCGGCTGCGCACGACTGCTCGCTGACACTGGTCGCACGGTGATCGTCGTCGAGGCGCGTGACCGGATCGGCGGGCGGGTCTGGACGATCGACCACGAGGGAACGCCCGTCGACCTGGGAGCCTCCTGGATCCACGGTGTCGAGAAGAACCCGCTGGCGGAGCTCGCCGCAGCGGCACAGCAACCGCTGAGCACGACCGACTACGAGGGAGCGGCGATCCGGACGGCTGGGGGCGAACGCCTCACGCGGGGCGCGTTCACGCGGGTGGACGCCACCTTGCGCAGCGGCCTGCGCGATGCTGCGAGCTTCCCCGACGCTCTCGCGCAGGCCCTCGCTACGCTCCACGGAGACCAGGCAGCGCTGGCTCGCTACCGCGCCTCTGCGGAGATCGAGCACGAGTTCGCGGCCGACCTTACCGACCTCTCCCTGGACGCGCTGGAGGAAGGCGAGGAGTTCGCCGGCGATGACGTCGTCCTCCCGGGAGGCTACGTGCGCTTGCTCGAGCCGCTGGCGGAGGGGCTCAAGCTGCGCCTCGGGACCGCGGTTTCGGTCGTACGACAGACGTCCGCAGGGGTCCGCCTCGAGACGAATCGCGGGCCGATCGAGGCGGCTCGCTGCGTAGTCACCCTGCCCCTCGGGGTCCTGCAGTCCGGCACCGTCGCCTTCGAGCCGCCTCTGCCGGACGCGATGGTAGGGGCCATCGACCGGCTCGGGATGGGCCTGCTCGACAAGACGGTTCTGTTCTTCCCGCGCCCGTTCTGGGACGACGCTGACCTCCTCGGCTTCGTGCCGGAGAGCGGCAGCGAATGGATCGAGTGGCTCAACCTCGAGCGGCACTGGGGCGAACCGGCGCTGATAGGTTTCAACGCCGGCTCCACCGCGGAGCGCATCGCTGCGATGGGCGATGCCGAAGTCGTCGAATCCGCAATCGGCGTACTTCGCCAGATGTACGGGACGGCTTAGCCGCGGCGATTCGCCAAGGGTGTACCACCCCTGCGCGAGTAGGATCGAGGGGCTTTGGCGACAGCGACCAGCACCCCGGGCGCCTCTGCTCCGCCACAGCGACAGCGGCTCTCGCTCAGCACCTTTTCCGCCTTTCAGTCGCGCAACTTTGCGCTTCTGTGGCGAACAATTTCACCTTCGCCCTTTCCCAGTCGGTGCGCCAATTTGCCTTCGTGTGGTTGGCGCTCGAGCTCTTCGGCACCGGTCGGGCCCTCGGCCTGATCAGCTTCGCGCTCGGCGTTCCCATCCTCGTGTTCGGCCTCCCGGCGGGCGCCCTCGCCGACCGCATGGACCGGCGCATCCTGCTCTTCTCCAGCCAGGTCAGCGGGCTCGCGGTCAGCTTCGTGACGGCAGTTCTCGTCTGGGGCGAGGCGCTGACGACGCCGCTCACGTTCATGCTCGCGCTGCTCCTCGGCGCGAGCGTCGCCTTTGGTCAGCCGGTGCGCGTAGCGATCGTGCCCTCCCTCGTCGAGCCGAAGAAGCTGCTGAACGCCGTCACGCTGATGAGCCTCAGCCAGAACGTCTCCCAGATCGCGGGCCCGGCCCTAAGCGGCGCGATCATCGCCTTCGCCGGCGTGGGGGCAGCCTTCGCCGGCCAGAGCGCGCTGCTCGCGATCGGGCTACTGGCCCTGCTCCCGCTGCGCGTGCCCCGCCCCGACCGTTCGGGCCCCCGTCGGAACATGCTCACCGAAGTGCGTGAGGGTCTCGCGTTCGTCGCCGGCCACCCCGGTATCCGCACCCTGATGCTCGTCCTGCTCGTGAGTGCGCTCGTGATGGCGGGGACGTTCATGACGCTGCTGCCAAAGATCGCACAGGACGACCTCCACGTGGGCGCGTTCGCCGCCGCGATGCTCTTCGGCGCCATGGGCGTCGGCATGTTGATGAGCTCGCTGGTGCTCGCCTCGTTCTCGAAGCTCGAACGCGCGGGCGCCTACTTCATCGTCACGCTCATCTTCGGTGGCGCCCTCAACGGCGCCCTTGGCCTCTCGCCCTGGTACAGCCTCTCGCTCGCGATCATGTTCACCACGGGCTGGAACGCGGGCTTCTTCACGAACCTGAACATGACCCTCGTACAGGCGCATACGCCCCACGCGGTGATGGGCCGGGTGATGAGCATCTATACCCTGTGCATGGCCGGGGGGATGCCCCTGGGTGCGCTCCTCGCCGGGCTGATGGCGGATGTCGTGGGGGCGCGCGAATGGTTCGTGGCCTGCGGCTTCGCGCTCACCGTCGTCGGCGCACTGGTGTTCCTTACGCAGCCCTCCTTGCGCCGCATGCGCTCCAGCGCGGACGAGCCGGGCCCTACCGCGGAGCCGGGAGCTCGAAGCCAACAAGCGAGCACGGAGCCGGAGCGGCCCGAAGGGCCGCAGAGGCGCAGCAGTCGAGCGCGGGTGGGGTTGGGAGAGGGGCCCGAGCGCAGCGAGCTTTGAACCTAGCTCACGTGCTCGGCGCCGTCCACGTGCAGCGCCACGCCCGAGATGAAGCGCGCCTCCTCCGAATGCAGGAAGAGGGCGGCGTACCCCACGTCCCAGCCCGTGCCCATCTTCCCGCCGAGGGGAATGCGGCTGTCGCGTTGGGCCACGAGCTCGGCACGGTCGGCGCCGGCCGCAACCCGCGGTTCGATCGCCATCGGCGTGTTCATGGCTCCGGGGAGAATCGCGTTGACGCGAATATTTTCGCGCGCGTGCTGGGCGGCGAGCTGCTCGGTGAGCGCGAGCAGTGCCGTCTTCGTGGCCTTGTAGCCGAGGAACGGATAGGCGTGACGCGCGGCCATCGAGGAGATGTTCACGATCGAGCCGCCGCCGCGTTCGCGCATCGCGGGAATCGCCTGGCGCGAAGCCAACCACGCGCTCTTCAGATTGAGCGCGACGATGCGGTCGAAGCCCTCCTCGCTGAGGTCGAGGGGGGAAGCATCACCGGCGCCCACGCTGGCACCGACGTTGTTGTGGAGGATGTCGATGCTGCCGTAACGCCCCACCGTCTGCGCGACCATCGCAGCCAGGCTGCGCTCGCTGGTGGCGTCGACCTCGACCGCCGCCGCTGCTCCGCCTTCATCGACGATCATCGCAACGCTCTCTTCGGCTGAAGCCAGGTCACGGTCCGCGACCACGACTTGCGCGCCTTCGCGGGCGAGCAGGATCGCGGTCGCGCGACCGTTCCCGATCGTCGCTCCCGGCGTTTGGCCGGCACCGACAACGATCGCGACCTTCCCTTCAACCCTACCGCTCACCCGGAGCCTCCTCCGCGAACTGGACCTGTCCGTGAGTTCGCGTCACCCTTCTCGCTGAATTCTCACCCGAGGAGCCCAGCTTGCCAGTCTCACTACTCGAACGCGTCGCCCTCGTGACCCGCGCTGGGCGCGGCGTCGGCCGCAGCATAGCGCTCGACCTCGCCCGGCACGGCGCCAAGGTCATCGTCAACGACCTCGGCGGCGCCCTTTCGGGCGAAGGCGCGGGTGTCTCCGTCGCGCAATCGGTCGTGCAAGAGATGGAGGCCGCGGGCGGCGGGGGCGCCGCCAACACCGGCGATGTCACCGACTATGAGGACGCCTACGGCATGATCAAGCAGGCGATCGACACCTGGGGCCGGCTCGACATCGTCGTTTCGAACGCGGGCATCCTGCGTGACCGCGCACTGCACAACCTCCCGCCCGAGGATTGGGCGGCGGTGCTGGCCGTCCACCTCACCGGCGCCTACAACCTGCTCCACCATGCCTGGCCGATGTTCCGCCAGCAGCACTACGGCCGCGTGGTGCTAACTACCTCGAACTCGGGTTTCCTCGGGAACTTTGGCCAAGCGAACTACGGCTCGGCGAAGGCGGGCCTAATCGGTCTTATGAACGTGGCCAAGCTCGAGGGCGAGAAGTACGACGTGATGGTCAACTGTCTCAATCCCGGCGCCGCCACGCGCATGACGACCGCGCTGCGTGCCATGGACGCCGAGCGCGAGGCGGCGATGAGCCCCGACCGCGTGGCCCCCGCGGTGACCTACATGGCCAGCGACACCTGCACGACCAGTGGCATGATCATCCAGGCCGGCGGCGGCAGCTTCGGCCGCGCCGCGCTCGTCCAGAACGCGCGCGTGCCCCTCGAGAACGCCACCGCCGACGACGTAGAAGCGCATTGGGAGCAGATCACCGATCTCGAATCGGCCGAGCCCTGGTGGTCGGTCCGCGAGAGCCTCGCCGACCACCTCGCCGGCGCGAACGACGCGGGTTGAGCGGAACGCTTGATCCGGTCGCTCGACTGCTCCACCTCCCGGAGTTCAGAGTTCAAAGAGGGACGGGGGCGCTCGCTTCGTGCCGCTGGCATTCTCGCTAGAGTCACCCGCACGTCGGCGCACATGCTCTGGACCCGAAGGTTTCGCCCAGGAGCTCGTGTCGGTCGCGGAGGAACTGTTGGGGGGCTGAGCCGTCCTTCGGCCCAACCGTTCCGTACGGCCCGTGGGCGCTTCTATACCTATTCCGCGACGAAACGCAGGAGTGCCTGGCCCTCGATTTTCGGGCGTTCTGCGCCTTGTCGCGGGCGCGAGGGAGGCGGATTGCCGTAAGAGCGATCCGGACAGGGTCGCCTCAAGCGCGCTACGATGGAAGTGATGCCTGAAGCTGAGATTCTGCCGCCGTCCCTCCAGCGAGTCTGGGAGCTCCGAGTCGAGGGGCTTTCCGTGAGAGCAATCGCGGAGCAGTTACACGAGCCCGAAGAGCGCGTGCGTTGGCAGCTGGGCCGGGCGATGGCTCGCCTCGAGCGCAAGGACCCGTTGGGGATCCTCTCCAAACAGGCCCGCTAGCGCGGCCTTCTGAGGCTCCGAAGTGCCATCCGGCCGGTGGTGCGTGGCACTCAACCGTGCGCGGCCCCGCGGCCTACCTTCGCGTTCGTACTGCCCGCGCCTCATCCGGCGTCATCGTCGAACCGCAGGCGGGACACTCGAACTTGTATGCGAGGTCCTCCTTGCCCATGTCCTCGGCGTTCTGCCACCTCGGACTGAGGTTGAGGTGCCAGCAATCAGCTGGGTCCAGCGGCGGCTTCGTGCTGAAATTCACCTCGCGACGCTCCCTGCTGCGCCTCACCATGCGTTCGAGCAGTCCCATCGCTCACCCAACGGGACAATTCTAACGCGCACATCAACCCGGAATTGGTGGGCTCAAATTGGTCAGCGGCAAGGACTCCGAGACTAAAGGTCGAGGTCCCCGTCCTCACCCTCCCCTGAGCCCACGGCATCGAGGTCAATCGGCACGCCGTGGTCGCCGTCATGGCCCCACACGGGCACGCTGCGAAGGATGTTGAAGCCGGGGGTCTCGGTCGGGACGATGATCTGCGTCATCTTGTCGCAGACACCACCCGATCCGTCGTCTTCTTCCGTGCGACACATCACGATCGCGAAGGCGGCGCGGTGCGCGCCCGAGGTGAACCACTTGCGCCCGCTGATCACCCACTCGTCCCATCGCGGGTGACGCGGGTCTGGATGGAGTGGGGTCCGAACCGGGCTGGTCCGGCTCCGTCATGGGTCGTTAGGCATGGTGCTCGACCCAGCGGCCCGCGAAGAGCAGCAGGTCGCCTGAGCGGGACACACCAGTACGTTGTTGTGCGAATCGTGGCCGAGTAGCGTGCGCGCCCAGCCTTGGGTGGGGAGGTTCGCCAAGTGCAGGAGTTCGAAGGGAAGACAGCAGTCGTCACCGGAGCGGCCAGCGGGCTAGGCCGGGCGTTCGCAGGGCGCTCCGCGAGTGAGGGCATGAACGTGCTCCTCGCGGACATCGAGGAGGAGGCGCTCGCGACAGCGGTCCGTGAGCTTGGACAGGCGGAGCGCCGTGTCGTCGGCGTGCTCACGGGCACGATGTCTCGTGGGTCAGTTCAATCGCTCGCTGACCGTGCTGCCGAGGAGTTTGGCGACGTCCACGTGCTCTTTAACAACGCTGGCGTTGCTCCTCATAGCACAGGCCCAGTCTGGGAGACTTCAGAGGGGGACTGGAGTTGGACGATGGGGGTGAACTTCTGGGTGTACTGCATGGCATCCAGGCGTTCCTACCCGGAATGCTCGCCCATGGCGATGCCGGTCACATTGTGAACACGTCATCGCTGTCGGGCCTGACATCCGGTAACGGACCGTACAGCGTCAGCAAGCATGCCGTTGTCGCGCTCAGCGAGTCCCTAGCCAGCGATTTGAAGGGAGTGGGCTCGAAGCTCGGATGCTCGGTGCTCTGCCCCGGTTTCGTCCAGACCCGCATCCTCGATGCTGCTCGCAATCGCCCGTCCGAGTTTGGCCCTGCATCGTCAGCGGAAGAAGAAGGCCTCGAAGGCATGAGAGCCCTCGTTGCTCAGGGAATGAAGCCCGACGACGTCAGCGATGTGGTGTTCGACGCCATCGAGAGCGACGATTTCTACATTCTTCCCCACACCGCCTGGGACGACATGGTGCGTGAGCGGTTTGACCGGGTGCTGGCTCGCGGGCCCGCGCTCGTGCCAGACCCAGGCGAGATCCAGCGCAAGCTGGAGGCGGGTGACCAACTCTAGCCTGGCGTCCGTTGAAGGACCGTACTGGGTCTCGCCCAGGGGTCGGCGCCTCAGGCGTGGCGCTCGACCCAGCGCCCAGCAAACAAGAGCAGGTCGCCCGAGCGCACCGAGACCTGGGCGGGCGGGCGCGCGATTTCGTTGTGAACGCCGCGCGCGCTGAAAGCGAGGCTGGCCTCCTCCAGCTCCCAGCGCAGCCCACGCGTGCTGACGCCCTCGCAGGGACCGATCGCCACCAGCGAAACGACCGTGCCGACCGGGCCGAGGATCTCCGCCTCGCCCGCGACGAGCTCGACCGTGAAGCGCTCGTCGAGCAGGCGAATCTGGGCTTCACGGCCGTATCGCACGAGCACGCTCAGGTTCGCCAGCGCGTGGTCCGCGCGGCCACCGCTCGCCCCCACGATATCTAGGGTGTCGTAGCCCTCGGTCAGGCAGTAGGCGATCGCCTTTTCGAGGTCGGTTGCGTCGGCGTCGGCGTCCCGGCGGATCCGCTCGGCAGGGATCGCCTCGCGGGCGGCACTGCTGAGCGAATCGAGGTCCCCGATGACGATGTCCGGCGTCAGGCCGAGCGCCAAGACCGTGTCGGCGCCACCGTCGGCGGCGACGACGGCATCGGCAGCGGGCCGCAGCTCCGCCACAAGCGCGGGCGAGGGTGGTTCGCCGTTAGCCACGACCAGGGCACGCATGCAGGCTAGGGAAGCGGGGGCGCGCGCCGTTGTCAAAGGGGGCGCTACGATCAGGCGATGGACGCGAGCCCTGTCCTGCGGCCGATCGTGCTGAGCGATGTGGCCCCAGTTGCTGCGCTCGAACGGGGGGCGGGGCTGCCCTTGCGCTCCCTCGAAGCGCGATGTCGCGAGCTCGACGACCCGCGCACGCAAAGCGTGGTGGTTGCCGCCGGCGACGCGATCATGGGCAGCCCGAGCCTCTGGTTGGCGCCGGATCTCGCTCACGTCACGACGATGGTGGTGGCACCAGAGCAGCGCAGACGCGGCTACGGGCGCCTGCTCCTGGACGCCCTTTTCGCCATCGCCGAAGCCGGGCGTGCGGAGGCGGTCACGCTCGAATGCCGCGTCTCGAACGCGTCCGCGCGCGCTGTACGCCACCCACGGCTTCGTCGCGGCAGGCGAGCGTCCGCGCTACTACGCAGATGGTGAGGACGCCATCATCCTGACGACGCGGTCGTTAGGCGATGCGGAATTCGGGCGGCTCAGGGAAGGGCGTAGGCGGCAGGCTACAAAGCTAGGGCGGTAGCAGCGGAAAAGCCGGAGGGGACGACGGATTAATCCGCGGTCAGTCCTCCAGCGAACTCGCCGAGGAGGGCCTCCGCGCGAACGAGGCGTTCGAGGATGCCCCACTGGCCGTGGATGTTGAGCGTCATGTTCTCGGCATTCCCGCGTACACCGGGGAGGCGGCCGCCGGTCCCGACTTCGCGCCGGTAGCGCTCGAGTTCCGCGGAGCCGGCCCCGAAGGTACCGGTGAGGACCTCGTCGGTGCGCGCGTCCCATTGGTCGTAGTCAAACGGGTTCGGGCCTGTCCCGCGGAGGTAGGGGATCTGGGCGATCTGCGCCTCGATGCGATCCCGGGCAGCCGGCTGCGAAGCCATCGCCCGCAATCTTACGCAGGCAGGAGCGGGCGGACGAGCGCCGGACTGGCAGGGGCGACCCCTATCGATGATGGGAGCGCCCCGGCCGATGGTCTTGGAGAGCACCGGGGAAGCGCCCGGTGACGAGTCGGGCCCTTGCTCGGCGTAGAGGACCAGGAGGAAGGCGTGCCAAATGAGGCCCGGCCTCCCTGTTCGCTCTGCACCCTCGACGCCGCTGCTGCGGAGCTGATCTTTCGGCGAGAGAATCGCGGCGTGGATCAGCCCTGGGTGCATGTCGAGACGCGCTCGCTCCACCCGATCTGCATTTCCTGTGACGAGTGGGTTGGCAAGGTCACCCAGAGCGCCACCGGAGGGCAGGACCCACGCCTTCGTGGCCTCGGCTTTCCCGTGAGCGACCGCGCGCCCCGGAGCACCCTTTCCCCCATCCGGGCCAAGCTCCGTGAGCCCGACGGCGAGGCCGTGATTCCGGGAGTCCTCATCGACACTTCACCGAGCGGGATGGAAGTGCGCGTGGGCTGGCTTCCCCCCAGCGAGGGCGGCGAGTTGGAGGTACGGCTCGATGTAGACGGTTTCGCCACGCCCCTGCTTTGCCGCCTTCTGGGTTCACACGGGGAAGGGGGACAGCTCGTCGCGCATCTCGCTTACCCGGAGCTGGTGCCCGCGCAAGAGGCGCTTCTCGCACCGGTCCTGGCCGCCGCTGTGGACCCCGGACGAAGCCATGTCACCGACGACGCTGACGCGAGCGCGGAGAGCGCCGAGCGCTGCGACTTTTGCGCGATCCCGCTGGGCGAGGAGGCCTACGCGGTCGATGTGATGCCGTATCGCGGCCAGTTCGTTCGAGGCTTCGTCTACCGCCACGCGGGCACGGTGCGTCAATATCGCCTCTGCCTCGGCTGCTGGAGTTGGTGCCGCTCGCTCGTCTTCGACGACTCCGCAGCCCGCGGCGTCAGTTTCCGCCGTGACACCGGGCCCATCGGCTCCTGGCTGGCGCCGGTTGCTTACGACGCAAGCGCGGCCTTCCTCTCGGCCGACGACGAGCACGTTCTGCGGACGGCACTGGACGGCATGGGGCGCTGGTGTTCCGTGCTCGGGCCCGCCGCCGCGCGGCAGTTCGCCGGACGTCCGAACGAAGTGCTGTTTATTAACGGCAGCGCCAAGGGCCGTGCCAACGAACTGCTTCAGGCAATCGGACCAGCGGGCGCGCGCCGCACCGTCGTGCTCGGCCGGATCGACGCGATGAGCGACATCTGCGCGGCCCTGGGCGAGGGCGCCGGCGCCTTCGTGACATCGCCTTTGACCCCAGACCAGGTCGCCGGCGCCTTCGAGCGTATCTCCCAGGAAGACCGCACCGAGGGCCACGACGAGCTCACCGGCTTGCCCATCTACCGGCGGGTGCCCGGAGCCTACGGGCAGCCCTGCCAGGTCATCGCGGTGACGGTGGGCCCCTCCGACGATCTCCGGCAGACGGCCTGGCTCCTGCGGCGCTTCCTCCGCGGCTACGATCGCGTCGGTGCGAGCGTTGATCGCGGGCTCGAGGCCCACGTCTACTGCCCCGACGAAGCGCTTCGGCGGGTGCTCGAGCGCCTGCGTACCCTGCTCGGGACCCACGCCAAAGTATCGCCGATCGACCGCGTCGAGGCGGAGGGCGGCAGCCTCGCCGCCTAGACTGAGGCCCAGACGAAGCGCCGCAGCGGCCCGCCCAGAAGTCGAGCGCAGGTGCGCGCTCACGGGCGACTCGAAGCGCAGATAATTGGTACAATTTCGCTAGCGGTTTTCGCCGCCTTCCCTTCCTGGAGACCCCTGTATGTCTATGGACGAGACCGCCTCCATTCGCGCGATCGGCATCGAGCAGGAGATGCGCACGAGCTATCTCGATTACGCGATGAGCGTGATCGTTTCGCGCGCCCTGCCGGATGTCCGCGACGGCCTCAAACCCGTCCAGCGGCGCATCGTTTGGGGCATGTTCGATGGTGGTGCACGCGCGGGCACCGCTTACCGGAAATCGGCCGGCATCGTGGGCGATGTGATGGGCCGCTACCATCCCCACGGCGACAGCCCCGTATACGAAGCCATGGTACGCATGGCGCAGGACTTCTCCATGCGCTACCCGCTCGTGGATGGGCAGGGGAACTTCGGGAGCGTCGACGGCGACCCGGCGGCGGCGATGCGCTATACCGAAGCGCGGCTCGCGCCCATCGCCGAGGAGCTCGTCGCGGATATCGACCAGAACACCGTCGATTTCGAGCCCAACTACGACGGCCGCTATGAGCAGCCCACGATCCTGCCTTCCCGACTCCCGAACCTGCTGCTGAACGGCTCCTCCGGAATCGCGGTCGGCATGGCCACGAACATCCCCCCGCACAACCTCGAGGAGCTCCTCGACGCGGTCACCCTCCTGATCGGCAACTCCGAGGCGACGCTCGACGACATCCTCGAGATCGTCCAGGGCCCCGATTTCCCCACCGCCGGGATCGCGCTCGTGGGCAAGGACCGCGAGCACGTGAAGCACGCCTACGGCGAAGGCCACGGGCGCATCACCGTGCACGCGCGCACAACCATCGAGGAAAGCAGCCGCGGCCGTACGCAGCTGATCGTCACCGAGCTTCCGTACCAGGTGAACAAGGCCAGCCTCATCGAGAAGATCGCCGATCTCGTGCGCGATAAGAAGATCGAGGGCATTGCCGACCTCCGCGACGAAAGCGATCGCAACGGCATGCGCATCGTGATCGAACTGAAGCGCGAGGGCTCGGCTCAGCAGATCAAGAACCTGCTCTACAAGCACACGGCGATGCGCTCGACGTTCGCCATCAACATGATGGCCATCGTCGACGGCTCGCCCCGGCGCGTCGGTCTGAAGCGCGCCCTCGAGCACTTCATCGAACACCGCCGCGTGGTCATCCGGCGGCGGAGCGAGTTCCAGCTCGAGAAAGCGCGCGATCGCGAGCACATCCTCATGGGGCTGCTGCAGGCGATCGACATGCTCGACCGCGTCATCGCCACCATTCGCGGTGCGGCGTCGGCTACGGCCGCGCTCGATCTCCTCCAGGTGCAGCCGTTCGAGTTCTCGGAGTTGCAGGCCCGCGCAATCCTCGACATGCAGCTTCGCCGCCTGGCCGCGCTCGAGCGCCAGCAGCTCCAGGACGAACACGCGGAGCTCATCGAGCGGATCGCTTACCTCGAAGACCTGCTCGCGAGCCCTCGCAAGATCGACTTCCTCATCAAAGATGATATGGATGAGCTGCGAAAGAAGTACGGGAACGGCCGACGCACGGAGATCGTCGAGGGCGACCCCGAGACCTTCCGCGAGGAGGACCTGGTGGCGCACGAGGAGTGCGTGATCACCCTCAGTCGCCGCAATTACGTAAAGCGAACGCCCGTGCACGAGTTCCGCACCCAGCGCCGGGGCGGCCAGGGGAGCCGTGGCGCCGCGGTCCGCGATGAGGACGCCGTCCTCAAGCTCGGCGTCTGCGACACGCACGACAACGTCCTCTTCTTCACGGATCGAGGCAAGGTCTACCACCTCCGCGCGTACGACATCCCCGATTCTCGAAAGCAGGCGCGAGGCACCTTCATCACGAACCTAATCGAGATCGATCAGCGCGAACGCGTGACGACGGTCGTGACCGTGAAGGACTACGAGCGCGACTTCATGGTTCTCGCGACGCGGCTGGGCACGGCGAAGAAGACGCCGCTGAAGGAGTTTGAAGAGGTGCGCCGCAACGGCAAGATTGCGATGCGCCTCGACGAAGGCGATGAGCTGATCGGCGCGCGATTGGCCTCCGATACGTGTGACGTGGTTCTCGTTTCGAGCGACGGTCAGGCGATTCGCTTCGCAATCAAGGACCTCCGCAGTGCGAGCCGCATCAGCGGCGGTGTGCGCGGCATCAAGCTCCACCGCGGGGCCTACGTCGTCGCCGCCGAGGCCGTCGACACCGACCAGCAGCAGCTGCTCGTGATCACCGAGCAGGGGTTCGGCAAACGCACGGAGGTGGGGCAGTACCCACGTAAGGGCCGCGGCGGTCAGGGCGTGCGCACGCTCAACATCACGCCGAAGACGGGCGACGTGGCCGCCGTGCGTATGGTCCAACCAGGCCAAGAGCTGATGCTCGTTTCCGAAGACGGCATCCTCATCCGCACGCAGGTGGATACGATCAGCCTCCTGGGCCGGAACACGCAGGGCGTGACGGTCATGCGAGTCGGTGAGAACGACCGCGTGGCGAGCATCGCCAACTTCGATCCCGGGGACGTGCGCGAGGATGCGTCCCGGCCGGAGCTCACGGACGCTGGCAGCCCGAACGGTAGCGGGCCCTCAACGAACGGCGCCACCGAGGAGTAGCGCGGCAGGCCGCAGCCCGGTGGGCTGTAGCGTGGGTAAAGCCGCGCGCTGAGTGATACGCTTCCAACGCGAGTGGTTTGATTACTTTCGAGAAGCGATTGAACCATCCGGGCCCCGCCAGCGTCAGGGTGCCGGAGTCGCTTGGACCTTATCGCGATACCGACGCGAAGCTCGAGATCGAAGCCGCTGATCACCCGGCGCTAGAGGTCTTCGGTTACGCGGAGCCAGGAGCACCCGCGCCGGCCGAAGGGGGAGGCGGCTGATGCCCGAACTGCACCCCGCTGGGCCCGAGAAAGGCCCCAGCGGACGCGCGGCGATACTCATCGTCGCCTCCGGCGACGATCCGGGGCGCTCAAAGTGGCTCGAGTCGTGCCTGCGGAACCTCGTCGAATACACGGACTATCCCAACTACCAGCTCTATGTTTGGAACAACGACGTGGGCGACGAGCGTACCCGCCAGCTAACAGATGAGATCTCGAACTGCGTGCTCTTCGACGCCGATCCCGACGAACCTCTTGGCCATCCGCATGCGGGGGGTCTGCAAAAGCTCTACGAAATCGCCCGCCGCGATGGCGTCGAATACATAGTTACCTTCGACACGGACGCGCTCGCGCTGAGGCGCGACTGGCTCACGCGATTGATCGCGGAAGTTGATCAGGGTGCCGTCCTGGCGGGCGTGTGGCGCGATCGGCGGCAGCTCGCCATTGCTGAGCCCTACGTCCACCCGAGTTGCCTCTGCACGACCGTGCGATTCGTAGAGGACCATAGTCTCCGTTTCGACGACCGCCCTGGGCATGGCTACGACACGCTCGCGAAATTCACGCGGACAGCGCTGGAGGCAGACCTTCCGATTCATAAACTCCGGCGTTCGAACAAGAACGAGCTGCACTTCATGATCGGTGGGATCTACGGCGACACCATCTACCACCACTGGATGGGCTCGCGGCTGCTCCCCCTCTTCCTTGGTTCGACGGATAGTGATTCTATCCGCCGGAACCGACGAATCCGCGATCTCGGCGCGCGAATGCTCTTCGAGCACCGCGATGAGTATTTCGCCTGGCTGGGCGGCGATACGACGAATGAGCGCGTCTTCTTCGTGCTGGACATGCATCGCAGCGGCACTAGCTGTCTGACCGGGTGCCTCGAGCAGGCCGGCGTGTTCCTCGGTCCGGTCCAACGTGCGTCGATCACACAGCCCAGCGCAAACCTCGAG
This sequence comes from Tepidiformaceae bacterium, assembly GCA_965247935.1. Lineage (GTDB taxonomy): Bacteria > Chloroflexota > Dehalococcoidia > Tepidiformales > Tepidiformaceae > CAUYXJ01. The sequence goes on along the minus strand of CBDFIA010000002.1, from coordinate 2,976,898 downwards.
CAGCAGCGAGTGATGGACATCAACGACACGATCCTCGCGGCGGTCGGCGCTAGCTGGGACGAGCCCCCATCTTCCTGGCCCGAGCCCGTGCCCGAAACGAGAGCTGGGATCGACCGAGTGCTGGCAGAGCTCAGCGTAAAGCCGCCCGGCGGCCTCAAAGACGCCAGACTCCTGTTCACGCTCGCGCACTGGCTCTCGGCTAGCACGGACGCCCGGCTCGTCGGCACATTCCGCCATCCGGAGGCAGTCGCGCGGTCCCTCTGGAACCGTGACCGTATGCCAGCGTCGAAGGCCTATGCGCTTTGGAATCGATATAACGAAGAATTGATCGCGCTCCATCGAGCACGGCCTTTCCCCATCGTCGAGTTCGATCTGTCCGACCGTGAGGCGTACGGGAAAACCGTCGCTGCACTTTCAGCAGAGCTGGGCCTACGGCCCGATGAGAAGAGGATTCTTGCGGTAGTGGAGCCGAATTTCAGCCTCGACGGAGACCTCGCGGGCAAGCCTGTTCCAGAGGAGTGCGCCGCTGCGTACGAATATCTACGGGAGCATCGCTATAGGGGACAACTGGACCCCGACGGACTCCCCCCGCTCCTGACGGAGTGGGTCGCACTCATCGGCGAAACGCCCGGGCGGAGTCGCCGCGCGCAGGTCTGGCTCCTGAACTACGCACGCAGGTTGCCAGCCCCGGTGCGGGCAGCACTCAGGCCCATCTGGCGGCTCCTCAAACGAGCTGAGGACCTGCTCCGTACGAAGGCTGGCACCTGATGCCCGAACTGGAACCCGCCGGGTCCGAGAAGGGCCCCAGCGGACGCGCGGCGATACTCATCGTCGCGGGAGGCGACGATCCGGGGCACTCAAAGTGGCTCGAGTCGTGCCTGCGGAACCTCGTCGAATACACGGACTATCCCGACTACCAGCTCTATGTTTGGAACAACGACGTCGGCGACGAGCGTGCCCGCCAGCTAACAGACGAGATCACGAACTGCGTGCTCTTCGACGCCGATCCCGACGAACCCCTTGGCCATCCGCATGCGGGGGGTCTGCAAAAGCTCTACGAAATCGCCCGCCGCGATGGCGTCGAATACATAGTTACCTTCGACACGGACGCGCTCGCGCTGAGGCGCGACTGGCTCACGCGGTTGATTGGGGAAGTCGATCAAGGTGCTGCCCTCGCGGGCGTATGGCGCGATGAGAAGGTCAAGATCGAGCCGTACGTCCACCCGAGTTGCCTTTGCACGACGGTACGATTCGTGGAGGACCATCGTCTCCGTTTCGACGATCTCCCTCGGGGCGGGCTTGTGTCCGACGACACACTCTCGAAATTCACCCGGGCCGCGCGGGAGGCGGACCTTCCGATTCACAAACTCTGGCGCTCGAACAAGAACGAACTGCACCACATGATCGGTGGGATCTACGGGGACACCATCTACCACCACCACGCGGGCTCGCGGCTGCGTCCTACGGTCGGCACGACCGATACGTATTCGATCCGCCAGAACCGGCGAATCCGCGATCTCGGCGCGCGAATGCTCTTCGAGCACCGTGATGAGTACTTCGCCTGGCTGCGCGGCGATGCAACGAACAGGTGCGTTTTCTTCGTGCTGGGCATGCATCGCAGTGGCACGAGCTGTCTGATCGCGTGCCTGGAGCAGGCCGGGGTGTTTCTGGGTGCGGTCGATCGGGACACTTCGATCGCACAGCCCAGGGGAAACCTGGAGCAGGACCAGGTGACTGCCATCAACGACACGATCCTCGCTGCGGCAGGAGCCCGCTGGGACGAGCCGCCCGCCGTGAGCCTAGACTCGACCCTCGAAACGCAAGCTGGGACCGAAACGCAAGCTGCGATCGAACGGGCTCTGTCAGAGTTGAGGGCGCACGCACCCAGCGGCCTCGGCTCCTGTTCACGCTCGGGCACTGGCTTACAGCAACAACTCGGGCCAGCCTCGTCGGTACGTTCCGCCATCCGGAGGCGGTCGCCCGGTCCCTCTGGGACCTTGATCGAATGCCGGCGTCGAAGGCCTACGCCCTTTGGAGGCGATACAACGAAGAATTGATCGCGCTCCATCGTGCACGGCCCTTCCCCATCGTCGAGTTCGATCTGTCCGACCCTGAAGGGTACTGCAAGACCATCACTGCACTTTCAGCGGAGCTAGGCTTACGGCCCGATGAGAAAAGGATTCTTGCGGTCGTGGAGCCGAATTTCAGCCTCGACCAGGACCTCGTGGGCGAGCCTGTCCCAGAGGAGTGCGTCGCCGCGTACGAATATCTACGAGAGCATCGCTATCGGGACCAACTGGATCCCGAGGGACTCCCGGCGATGCTCACGGAATGGGTCGAACTCATCGCGGAAACGCCGAGGCGGCGTCGCCGCACCTGGCTCCGGCTACTGGAGTACGCACGCAGGTTGCCAGCCCCCGTGCGAGCAGCACTGAGGCCCATCTGGCGGCTCGTCAAACGAGCCGCCGCCATGCTCCGTACGAAGGCTGGCACCTAGTGCCGGTAAAACTTGATCTCAGGACGGTAACCAACTTGGGATCGGGAGCTTGTGGCAATGATTATGTCGAGCGCCGTGAGTGAAGGATAATGCGCGGTATGAGAAAGCCATCCAAGGGAAACTGGACGCGCTGGACCATGGACAGATCCGTGACGCCATTCGGCTAATCACGAAGCGTGAGTCGTGGAGATCCTGGGCGTTGGTTACCAGGAGCTGGTTCTCGTGAACAAGGAAGAGAGACTGCACGGGAAAGCAGAGCTGGATGGATTAGGTGTGGCACAAGGGTGAACCACTATGGCGGAGACGCCCGAGGCGCTGAGCGATAGCAGGGGCACCCACCCTCTGCGAGCGGCGCCTCCGCGGAGTAGCTCAGCCGGTCGCCTGTTCTTGGAGCGCTGTCCGGATCGCTTCGCGGAGGGCTCGGACCTGTTCAGCAGGCAGTCTCACGTCCCGCTGCTCGTCGATGTCTTCGAACCGTGTGCCTTCGAAGCTGCGCGGTCCTTCATAGCGCGGGATCGCGTGGAGATGGACGTGCTTGTCCTGGTTCATCAGGAACGAGTAGTTCCATCTCTCGGGCGCGAAGAGACGAGCGATCGCCGCTTTCGCGGTGCGGATGCCCTGCCAGAGGTCGAAGACCTCTTCGTCGCGGAGCGCGGAGACGTCCTCCTCGTGCCGACGCAAGGCGAACATCAGCTTGCCAAGCTTGTCCTGGTTGTGGTTCAGGATGAGCCGCCAGTGGGCGCTCCCCCAGAGCTCATCGTCGGTTCGGCCGCAGAGGAAGCAGTCGCCGGGCAGGGCATCAGATTCGGGAGGTTCCAACGAGCCCATACTTTGGTACCTCCCGATGGGGCTCGTCCGGGCGGCGTTTAGCTCAGTCCGAAGAGTTCGTCCAGGCCCAGGACGAGGCCATCCGCCTCCCCCACCGCCTTGACCGCCGCCAGCACTCCGGGCATGAACGAATCGCGGCCGGTGCTGTCGTGGCGGAGGGTCAGCGTCTGACCGAGGCCGCCGAGCAGCACCTCCTGGTGCGCGACTAGGCCTGGGAGCCGGACGGAGTGGATGGTCACCCCACCAACTTCGCCCCCGCGCGTGTGCGGCACGATCTGCGTCTCCGCCTCGACGCGCGCGAAGGGCTCACCGTGGGCCGCCACCATCTGCTCCGCCGTGGTCTTGGCCGTGCCGCTGGGCGCATCGAACTTGCCCGCGTGGTGCAGCTCGATGATCTCGGCATGGTCGAAGAAGCGGGCGGCCTGGCGGGCGAAGTGCATCAGCAGGACCGCGCCGATAGCGAAGTTCGGCGCGACGACCACGCCCAGCTTCTTCGCGGCCGCCTCTTGTCCGAGTTCCTCCAGGAACTGGGACGAGAGCCCGGTCGTGCCGATCACGAGGTTCACGCCGCGCTCCAGCGCGGCCTTCGCGAGCTGAGGGGTCCAGGCGGCGTTCGTGAAGTCCACCACCACGGCCGGTTCGAGCGAATCGAGACAGGCCCCTGCGTCGCGGTAGAGCGGCAGGCCGTCGCACTCCTCGCTTTCGGCGAGGGCGTCGACGAAGCCGAGCGGGGTGGTGGCGGGGTCGGCGGCCGTAGCCTGGGCCACCTGACGACCCATGTTGCCGCTCCCGGAGATCACAATCGGAATGGTGTCCATCGCCGGGCGATTGTACGCGTGCGCCGAGCCGAAGCGTGGTGCCGCGCGGACGTTGCCCCTAGGCGGGCGCTCGACCTATTCTGCGCGCCGTGAGCGAGCCCTCGACCAATCAATCCGTGGATGACGCCGTCGCTCGCCGCTCGGCGAGCGAGGAGGCGGTCAATCTGGCGGTGGGCGGCCGGTGGCAAGAGGCTGCTAGCGCCAACCGCGAACTCCTCCGGCGTTTCGGCGCCGACGCCGAGGTCTACAACCGCTTGGGGAAGGCGCTTGCGGAGCTCGGCAAGATCAGTGAGGCGCGGGAGGCGTACGAGCAGGGCCTTGCCGTCGATCCCACGAACGCGATCGCACGGCGCAACCTTGAACGGCTCGCTGGCGCGAAAGAATCGAACGGCCCCCCCGAACCCACGGCCCAGATGAGCCGCGGCCTCTTCATCGAGGACGCGGGCAAGGCGGCGGTCGTGCAGCTCCAGGCGGCTGAGCGCGGGGCAGTGACGAAGCTCGACGCCGGCGATCCGACCAAGCTCGAAGTGCGGGGTAACGCCGTGAACGCCGTCACACCTAACGGCGATTACCTGGGCATGGTCGAGCCCCGGATTGGCCTCCGGCTGGCGCGGCTGATAGAGGGTGGGAATCAGTACGAGGCGGCCTTCGTCAGCACCGAAGACCCGCCCCGCATCATCGTCCGCGAGATCTTCCAGCACGCATCCCAGGTCGGCAAGGTCAGCTTCCCCAAGTCCAACATCAGCGACGTTCGCGCCTATACCCGCCGCAACTTCATGCGCGAAGACGTCGACGATCTGGTCGAACACGAGGACGACTCCGGCCAGGAACCCGCGGGCGACGGTGACCGCCCCGGCGAGGGCTGGACCGAGGAGCTGGTGGACGACGACGGTGTCGTCCGGCCGTCCAGGGCAAGCGTCGACGATGAGGACGAAGAGCTCGACTGAGTCGAGCCGGGGGAGCGAGATGCACTGCGCCATCGCCGACCCAATCGTGAGCACGGTCCTCGATCGGCTCCACGGCGAAGCCGAAGTGGAGATGCTTGGGTTCGGCGAACGGCGCCGCTTCCGGCTCCCGCGCCTGCGCCCGCGGCGCCCTCCGGGGCCGGTCGACTGGGATGCCGCCCGCGCGGTCTATCGCGACAAGTACATTTCGCTGGAACGCGAGCAGGGCAACCTCCTGTACCTGCTGGCGCGCTCGCTCCGTGCGACCCGCGCGGCCGAGTTCGGCACGTCCTTCGGGATCTCCACGATCTATCTCGCCGCGGCGATGCGGGACAACGGCGGAGGGCTCGCCCTCGGAAGCGAGATCGAGCCGACGAAGGCCGCGGTCGCGAACGAGAACCTTGCTCTGGCAGGGCTCGCGCAGTACGCGGAGGTTCGCGTCGGCGACGCACGCGAGACGCTGGCGGACCCGGGCGGGCCGCTCGACCTCGTCCTGATCGACGGCTTCCCCCACCTCAACCTGACGATGCTGCAACTCCTCGCGCCGCACCTCCGCCCCGGCGGCATCGTAATGGCGGACAACGTCGGCTCATTTCCCAGGGAGATGGGGCCGTACGTGGACTGGGTCCAGGATCCCGCGAACGGCTTTCGCTCGACGACGCTGCCGCTACGGGGAGGGACGGAGCTGTCGGTGCGAATGGCCCCCGCCTCGGCCTGAGCGGGTGGCCCGCTTCGATTGAACCTGCAGCTACTCGTCTCTACCATCCCCGGGTGCGATCGAGCATGAGCCGTTAGCGCAAGCGGGACCGCCGCTGGCTTGGCGGGCCCTAGGCCAGCCCCAAGATCGCTAGCACCTACGCCGTTTCCATCGCTCGCCGGGCGCCCAGTGTGTTGCCGGGGGCGGTCAGAGAGGATCCCAGCCGTGACCGCCGCCGTCATCGAGGCCCGTGGCCTCGTCAAGCGCTATGGCGCCTTCGTCGCCGTCGATGACGTCTCGTTCGACATCCGCGACGGGGAATGCTTCGGCGTGCTCGGGTCTAACGGCGCCGGGAAAACCACCATCATCCGCATGATCACCGCCACCTCCCCGCTGACGAGCGGCGCGCTCAGTGTCGCCGGGATCGACGTGACGCGTGCGCCGCGCGAAGTGAAATCGATCCTCGGCGTGGTCCCCCAAGAGGACAACCTCGATCCCGACCTTCCCGTGCGCAAGAACCTCGAAGTCTATGCGCGTTACTTTGGGCTCTCGAAGGCGGCGGTGCGCCAGCGCATCGACGAGGCGCTCGAACTCTTCCAGCTCGACGACCGGCGCGATTCCAACGTGGACGATCTTTCCGGTGGGATGAAGCGCCGCCTCACGATCGCACGCGCGCTCGTGAGCGACCCGCAGGTGCTGATCCTGGACGAGCCCACGACCGGGCTCGACCCGCAGGCGCGGCACCTGGTCTGGCAGCAGCTGCGGCTGCTCCGGGCTCGCGGCGTGACGATGCTCCTGACCACCCACTACATGGAGGAGGCGACCCATCTCTGTGACCGCCTCGTGATCATGCACCGCGGCAAGATCCTGACGGAGGGCCGTCCCCACGACCTCATCCGCGAAGTGGCGGGGCCGCAGGTGCTGGAACTGCGCCTCCCCGCCGCGGAGCGGGACGCCATCCTGGCCGAGTTCCCCCAGCGCGACGGCATTTCGGTCGAGGAGGTCGAAGATCTGACCTACATCTACGGGGGTGGTGGCGCCTCCTTGCGTGCCGCGGAGCAGGTGGGCGACCCCCATCGCGCGCACGTGCGGCCCGGAAACATGGAGGACGTCTTTCTCCTCCTCACCGGCCGGGGAATCCTCGATTGACCGTCGCCCAGCTCTCGCCGGACGTTTCAGCAGGCGCCTACCGCGTCTGGCAGCGCAACCGCGACGCCACACTCCGCAACTGGCCGACGGAGTTCCTCGGCATCGCCGTGGAGCCGTTCGCGATCATTCTTGCCCTCGGACTCGCGCTCGGGCGCTTCGTCGAACTCGAGAGCGGCGAAAAGTACGTGCAGTTCCTCGCACCGGGCCTGCTCGCCCTCTTCCCGATGTTCGCCGCCACCTTCGAATGCGCCTGGGGCAGCTACGTTCGCCTCGCGATGCAGGGTACCTACGAATCGATCATCGCCACGCCCATCAGCGTCGACGACGTCATCACTGGGGAAATCCTCTGGGGTACCACGCGCGCGCTCGTGAACGGCACCTACATCCTGATCGTGGCACTCATCCTCAACCCCTGGCTGCACATGGTGGACTCGCCCTGGGCGGTGCTCGTGGTGCCGGTCGGGGTCCTGCCGGGGCTGCTCTTCAGCTCGATTTCGATCTCGTTCGCAGCGATCGCCCGCGCGATGAGCCACTTCGCCTACTTCTTTACGCTCGTGATCAACCCGATGTTCTGGTTCGGGGGCGCTTTCTTCCCCTTCGACGAACTGCCGCGCTGGGTCCAGATCGTCGGTTTCTTTGTTCCGCTCAAGCACGTAGTCGACATCTACCGGGGTCTGATCAACGGCGAGTTCGAATGGTCGATGCTGGGCAGCCTCGCCTGGCTCGCCGTCGTGACGGTCGGCTTCTACGCGGTCGCGATCACGCTCATGCGGCGCCGCCTGATCCAGTAGCGGCTACGGGCAGGCGTAGAGATCGCGGAAGACATCCGAGCCGCGGGGCTCGGCCCCGCTGAGCTGGGGGATGTTGCTCGTGATGCCCCGCGTGCCTGAAACGATCACCGCCCCCGACCCATCGAGGAACGCGACCGTGAGCATGTGGCCCGTCGTTCCGGCGAGCGCGAGGGACCGATCGCCGTCCTCGCTCGCCAGGGTGAGCTGAAAACAGACCTCACCCCGGTAGCGGGTGGTCGCGCCCCCCGACCAGCGCGCGATGACCCCGCGTTGGTCGCTGAGCCAGAGGTCCATCGACGCTCCCGGTTCGCTCTCGATCTGGAAGAAGACGACGAGGGCGGGCGTGCCGTCGTCGAGCTCCCCAAAACGCGCCAGGCTGAGCGCGAGCGCCCAGCCCTCGGGAGGCGCCACCGGATCCGGTGGCGCCTCGCTCCCGGCCAGAGCAAGGATGGTGGGCGCGGTCGTGCCCAGGAGCGCCTTCGCCGAGGGTGAGAACAGCCGCGACTTGTCCGGAGGGGTGCAGGCGCTGAGCAGCACAGCCGCGAGCAGCGGAAGCACGAGCACGAAGAGAAGGCGGGGCCGGTAAGCCCCGCCTTGGATTCTCTGGCCCCGGCAGGCGCTGCTAGGGATTGGCACGAACCTCGTCGTTCCGCGCCTTCACGTTCAGCAGGCGGTTGAGCGCGGCCATGTACGCCTTCGCGCTGGCGACGATGATGTCGGTATCAGCGGCCCGGCCCGTATAGGTGCGGCCATCGTCCTCGATCCGAATGGTGACCTCGCCCTGGGCGTCGATGCCCTCGGTGACCGCGTTGACGCTGAACTCGGTGAGCGCCGGCGACATCTCCGTGATGCGATTGATCGCCTTGTAGACGGCATCCACGGGGCCGGTGCCCGTCGCCGCGTCGGTGAGGATGTCGCCGTTGGGAGCGACGAGGCGGAGGGTGGCGGTGGGGGTGGCGTGGTCGCCGCCAGAGACGTGCACGTGTTCCATGCGCCAGACCTCGCCCGTGATCGACTGGAGGTTGTCGTTCACGATCGCTTCGAGGTCACGGTCGTCGACCTCGATCTTCTTGTCGGCGAGCTCCTTGTAGGCGGCGAAGGCGCGGTTGAGCTCCTCGTCCGTGAGCTCGTAGCCGAGGCCCTCCATGTGCTGCTTGAAGTAGTGGCGGCCGGAGAGCTTTCCGAGCACGAGCTGCGTGCCCTGAGGAATGCCGATCTCGATCGGGTCCATGATCTCCCAGGTCTCGCGCAGCTTCATGATGCCGTCCTGGTGGATGCCGGAGCCGTGGCGGAAGGCGTTCTTGCCGACGATCGCCTTGTTCCACTGGACGGCCATGCCCGAGAGGCGCTCCACGAGCTTGCTCGAGCGGTAGATCTCACGCGTGTCGATGTCGCAGTCGACATCGTCGAGGTAGTCCTTACGCGTCTTGATTGCCATCACGACCTCCTCGAGGGAGGTGTTGCCGGCGCGCTCACCGATGCCGTTGATCGTGACCTCGACCTGGCGGGCGCCGTGCTCGATCGCGGTAAGGGTGTTCGCCGTGCAGAGGCCGAGGTCGTTCTGGCCGTGGAAGCTGAGGCGGGCCTTGTCGATATTGGGCACGTTCTCCTGAATCATGTCGAAGAGCTGGCCCAGCTCGGAGGAGATGGCGTAGCCGACGGAGTCGGGGATGTTGATGACCGTCGCGCCGGCATCGATGCATCGCTCGACGAGCGTGTAGATGAAGTGCGGATCCGAGCGCGTCGCGTCCATGGGGCTGAACTCGACGTTGCTGGTGTAGCCCGCCGCGCGCTTCACCATCGCCTCGGCCTGCGTGAGCACCTGCTCACGGTCCTTCCTCAGCTGGTGCGCTATCTGGATGTCGCTGCTGTTGATGAAGACGTGGATGCGTGGGTCCTCGGCTTCCTTGATCGACTCCCAGGCGGTATCGACATCGCTGGGGACGGCACGCGCGAGGGCGCAGATGGTGGTCCCGCGCACTTCCTTCGCGATCGCCTGGACCGCGGCGAGGTCGCCGGGTGTGGAGCAGGGGAAGCCTGCCTCGATCACGTCGACGCCCAGCCGCTCGAGCTGCTTCGCGATCTCGAGCTTCTCTTCGGGCGTGAAGGCGATGCCAGCCGACTGCTCGCCATCTCGCAGGGTCGTGTCAAAGATGTGGATCTTCTCAGCCATGTGCTCGAGTCCTCCGGGAGTCTGTGGGCCCGGGCTGCAGCTTCGTTCATTCCGGGCGCTGAATCGACGACTCGGCGGGGCGCAGCCCAGGCCGAATCGGAGTGGACGGCCGCTACCCGAGCAGGAGGCTGCGCCCCGGTGAGACCGGGGCGTGAGCGCTCTCCAATCGCATCGCTGGTGGTGCGAGCATGATTCCCCAGTCTGGCCCACCGGCGCCCGAAGCCGCAACCGGGGGACACCCGGGTGGAGTTGAAAGTTCAGGGTTCAGAGTTCAAAGAGGGACGGGGGCGGAGTTCAACGTTCAGGGTCAAAGAGGGATGAGGAGCCGAGGGAGAGTGCCGCCCGACTGGTGCGGTGGCTCTGGCCGCCCTCGGCAGCGGTACCATGGGTGCGTGGTGGTTGCGGCCGGCACAGCGGAACAGAAAGCGGCCTGGGCGCTCATCGAAGAGCGCTACACCGGCTATCGTCTTGTCCTGCCCGGCGAGCCGAGCTTCATCTGTCAGGCGGAGCTCTGCGATGCGCACTGCTGCCGTGCGTACAACGTCGCCGTGAACGATGACGAGGTCGCGAGGTTGGCGGAGGCAGGCCCGGGGCCGCCGTCGCGTTTCCTCGAATGCGTGGACGGCGAGCCTATCAACCTGCCGCTGGAGCGGCCCTTTGTCCTCGGCCGCCAGGACGACCACTGCGTGTTCCTGAGCGAAGATCGCAGCTGCGACCAGTACGCGGCCCGGCCGGACGCCTGTCAGCTCTACCCCCACCAGATCATCTTCGTGGAGGCGAAGAGCGGCCGCCCGGCGCAGCCGTCTACGGGCGACCGACGGCGGGCGCTGCTGGCACTCCTCGAGGGCGAGGCCACTGGCGGCGTCGTGCCCCTCCTGCTGCGCCACGTCGAGTGCCCAGGCTTCACCGGACCGCCGACGACCGCACCCGAGTGGGCCGCGCTCGTGCGCGCGACCTACGCGCTGCAGTGGGGCGACGAGGCGACGCCCGGCGGGTAAGCTCGGCGGCGTGAGCCGTCGCCCCAACCTTCCCGCCGTGCGGAGCGGTATCGAGCCCATCTCCGATCGGGTGATCGAGGTGCGTCGCGACCTCCATCGCCACCCCGAACTCTCCTGGAAAGAGGAGCGTACCCAAGGCGTCATCCTGGAGCGCCTGGAGGCCTTGGGCGTCGAAGACGTGCGGCCGCTCGCGCGCACCGGCGCCACCGCCCTCGTGCGCGGCGCGAGCGAGGGGCCCTGCGTCCTCTGGCGCGCGGACATCGATGCCCTCCCCGTGCCGGAAAAGACCGATCTGCCGTTCGCATCGGAGAACGCAGGCGTGATGCACGCCTGTGGCCACGACGTACACACGGCCATCGGCCTCGGCCTCACCGAGCTGGTCGCTGCTTCGCGCGAATCGCTGGCCGGGAGCGTGCGCTTCGTCTTCCAACCCGCGGAGGAAGCCTCGGGCGGCGCCGTCCAGTGCATCGAGGAGGGGATCCTCGAAGGCCCGCACGTCGACCGCGTCCTGGGGCTACACATCAGCGCCGATGTCCCGGTCGGCACGATCAACGTCGCCCCGGGACCGTTCTTTGCCTCCCCGACCAGCCTCAAGATCACGATCGGCGGGCGCGGCGGGCACGCCGCCTCGCCGCACCAGTCGGTCGACGCGGTGGTGGTCGCCGCACACGTAATCACGGCGCTGCAGACCGTCGTCAGCCGATCGCTCCCGCCGCTGGAGAGTGCGGTCCTCACGATCGGCAAGGTCGAGGCGGGCTTCCGCGGGAACGTCATCGCCGAGTCGGCGGAGCTGCGGGGGACGCTTCGCACGTACAACGAGCGCGTGCGCACGCGCATGCTGGCCAAGACCGAGGAAGTCGTGAACGGCGTCTGCACGGCCTTTGGCGCGACTGGTGCGATCGAGCACCGCACGAGCTGCCCCCCGCTCGTGAATGACGACGGCATCACCGCCTTCGTCCAGGCCGAGGCCGAGCGCTTCTTCGGCACGACGACGCGGGCCGTGCCCGGCATGGGCGCCGAGGACATGGCTTATTTCCTCGAGCAGCGGCCGGGCTGCTATTTCTGGTTGGGCGGCCGCAACGAAGCCGAGGGCATCGCCGGCCGTCATCATGACCCCGGCTTTGTCGTCGATGAACGCTCGATCCCGCTGGGGATCGAGTTCGGGATGCGACTGATCGAGGGATCGCTCGCAGCCCTCGCGGGCCACGCCTAAGCGAACCGCAGACCCTAGGAGGGCACATGCCCGAGCAGATCGGCATCTTCGACGTCATCGAGAACTGCCGTGCGATGCGGCGGCTGAAACCAGATCCGCTGCCGGAGGAGCTGCTGCTCAGGTTGGTCGACGCGGGCAACCGCGCGCCCACCGGTTCGAACACGCAGAACGTGCGCTGGATCGTGGTGCGCGACCCGGCCCAGAAGCAGAAGCTCGCGGACCTCAACCGCACCGCCGTCACGGCCCACATGGAGGACGGCCGGGTACGCGAGCTGCCGCATCAGACCGAGGCGCAACGCGATCGTCAGCGGCAGGCGGTGCTCTGGCAGATGGAGCACATGCATGAGATTCCGGCGCTGATCATCGCCTGCCTCGAATTCGAGGCCCCGCCCGGAAACGCCTACGGAATGGGCGGGGGCTCCGTCTGGCCCGCCGTTCAGAACGTCCTCCTGGCGGCACGGGCGCTCGGGCTAGGCGCCGCGCCAACCACACTCGGCCTCTCGAACCGCGCGGCCGCGAAGGCGGCCTTGGGCCTGCCCGCGACGGCCGAGCCGTACTGCCTCATCCCCGTCGGCTACCCCTACGGGAAGTTCGGCCCGGTGCGGCGCTTGCCGGTCGCGCAGACCTTGCGCTGGGACCGCTGGGAGTAGCACCGCTACGAGATCAGGATGATCCCACTGGCGGCCACCGCCGCCCCGACGACGACCCAGAGCGACATCCGCTCGCCCAGGAAGATCGCGCCCAGCGGCACCGCGAAGAGCGGCGAGACGGCCGTCGCGACGGCCGCGCGCCCGGCACCCGCCTCCTGGACGGCGTAGATAAAGAGCAGGCTCCCGAGGCCCGTACCGATGAGCCCGGCGAACAGCAGCGCGCCGTGGTCCCAGCGCGAGATCGCACGTTGGCGGAGGCTCGTGCGGGGGGCGACGCTAGCCGCGATTATGAGAATGCCCGCGGCCGCGGGCAGACGCACCGCCCCGACGGCGATCGCGCTCTGCCCCTGGGCCGCATCGGTGAGCCAGACCGTCGCTACGGCCCAGAGGAGGGCGGTAATCGCAACCAGCCCGAGGCCGGGCGCGAGCTGACGCCAACCGCGAACCGCGCGCTCCTCGTCGGCTGCCCCCCGCCGCCCCAGCAGGGCGACGAGGTAGACCCCGGCGAGGATCAGACCCGAGCCGACCGCGGCGCTCGCTGTCACCTGCTCATCGAGCAGGAGCACGGCGAGGATGTAGGCCAGCAGCACGAAGAGCCCGAGGCTGACCGTGAAGGCGCGCGCGAGCCCCAACGCGGCGAGAGACGCGATGTAGAGCGTGTCGCCGAGGGCGAACCCCACGATCGCTGAGCCGATGAGCGCGGCCACGATCCCGGCGTCCATCCCGCTGAACCCGCCCGATGCGAGGAGGAAAGGCACGGTCGCGAGCAGGAGGAGGGCGCCCCAGGCGCCGCGGACGGCACTGATCGAGAGGGCGTCGAGTCGCGACGAGCTCGAAGCCATCATGGTGCTTGCGACCGCCCAGATCGCGGCCGAGCCGATGCCCGCCAGGACGCCCGGATTCATCGCTCGCGCGGAACGAGGGCGGGCCCGCGTTCGCTGCCAATCAGTCTGCGTGACCCCGGGCTGCTCCCCGGTGATGACCGCCTCGAGCAGGCCGAGGCCGACCTCCGAGGGGTCGTCGAGGTTCGTGTCACGGGCATATTCTCGCTCCTGAACGAGGACCGCCGTCCGATCACGGTGCTGGTCGACCCGCGGGCGGGATAGGCTCGGGCACCGCCCGCAGCGCGTCCGTAATTCCCGCCTCGGTCGCCCGGCGATCACGGATGCCCAGCGATGCGACCACGTTCAGCACCGCGAAGAGGATGCGAAAAGCGGCCTCGTCCGGATTTGCACCGAGGAGGGCCGCGATCATGGCGGCACCGGCGACCGAACCCACGTAGCGCGTCATCGAAAAGGTCCCGGACACCGAGCCGGCCACGCTTCGAGGCCAGGCCTCGAGCGCGGCTGAGGAGCGCGCCGCTGCGGAGATGCCGAGCCCCACGCCGACGCCGACGAGCGGCACCACGATCGCCACGAGCGGCGGATCGGTGAAGAGGGCGACCAGCCCGATGGTAGCCGCAAAGATGACCAGGCTGCCGCCAATCACGAGGGGCTGGCGGCCAGCACGATCGGCGAGCACACCGCCGAGGGGCGAGATTGCGATCATTGCGGCGCTGAGCGCGAACAGCACGAGACTGATCGTCTGGTCGTTCACGTCACGGAGGCCGGCGAGGTAGAGGGGAATGGCCACCAGGAACGAGTACATGACGAGGTTCGTCAGCGCCTGGCCGGCAGCCGCCGCGCGGAAGTTCCCCTCCCGGAAGAAGCTGAGGTCGACGACGCTCGCGCCTTGGCGCGCACGCAGCCAGTAGGCGGCTGCCGCAGCGGCAGCAGGGCCGTGCCCACGATCAGCAGCGTCGGGTTGTCGACACGCGTGGCACTGCCAATAACGACCACGCTCGCGAAGGCGAGGGTGAGGGCACCGAACGACGGCAGATCGATCCGCAGGATCGCGCGGCCCCCGCCGGTATCGGCCGGGAGGCGCAGGAGGAGCGCGATCGCTGCCAGGGAGAGGGGCACGTTCAGCAGGAACAGCAGCCGCCAATCACCGATCAGGAGCGCCCCACCGCCAACCACAGGCCCCAAGGCTGCGGCCGCAGAGAGCGCCGCCCCGTTCGTGCCGAAGGCGGTGGCCAGCCGCGGCGAGGGCGTCCGCTTGCGCAGCAGCGCGATCGCGTTGGGCATGACCAACGCCGAGGCCACTCCCTGGAGCGCCCGCGTGACGATCAGCACCGGGAAGTTCCAAGCGAAGGCAAGGCCACGGAGAAGATGATCAGGAGCACCAGCCCCACCACATCACGCGAACGGAGCCGAAGGCGTCGCCGAAGCGGCCGGAGACGGGCTGCATCACCGCTACCGCCACCAGGTAGATGCTGATCAGCAGCGTCATCGCGCCGACGCCGACCTCAAAATGCTCTCGTATCGCCGGCAACCCGACGGCGATCACGGTGCTATTGAGCGGGGTCAGGAGGCTGGCGAGCGCCACTGAGGCCTGCAGCTCGAAACTGCTCCAACGGCCGCGGGCTTCGGGCTCGGGTTCGTCGGGGACGCGCTCGCGCGACACCCCGCGATCCTACCGTTCAGCGAGCCACCAGCGCAGGACCGCCTGCTCCTGGGGCGGCAGGCGGTAGCGCTCGATCCCCGCCGCCAGGCGCTGGCGCGTGACCTCATACAGGACGAGCGCTGCCGCCACCGAGAGGTTCAGGCTCTGCACCATCCCCGCCATCGGAATCGTCAAGCGACGGTCGGCGGAGGCGATCGCCTCGTCCGAGAGCCCGCGGTGTTCGTTCCCGAACATCAGCGCGATCCGTGGCGCGGTCAGGCGTGCCTCGGAGATGTCCTCGGCTTCGCCAGCGGCCACGGTTGCGACGACTTCGTAGCCGTCGCGCTGGAGCTCCTCGATGCACGCACGAGCCGAGGAATAGACAGCGAAGTCGAGCCACTTGTTCGCCGAAGAGGAGGCGAGTTTGCCCACGCGGCGCGGATCGAACTGCTGGTCCTCAGCGAAGATGAGGGAGACGCGCTGGAAGCCGAAAGCATCGCAGCTGCGAAAGACCGCCTCCGCGTTGTGGGGATCATGAATGTCCTCGAGCACGACGACCCCTTGCTGGCGACGTGCGGCCACGTCGTCGAGGCGGTGTGAGCGTTCCGGTGTCGGCATCAGCCGAGCCTAGCCCCCACCCCCTGGCCCGATCTAGCGCAGCAGGCCGGGAGCGAGCGGTTCGGTAAGATAGACGGACTCATCGCGACACGTCAGGCGGAGGAGCAGCTTGTGAGCGAAGAAAACGGACTCGGGCGGGCCAAGGAGCTACGCGAGGCGTACGACGACGAGGTCGTTGCCGAGGGGCGCGAGCTGGCAGGGCCGTTCATGACCGTCTCCAGCCGGCCCATCGATCGGCTTTACGACCCGACCGACGTCACCGATGTCGACTACGAGCGCGATATCAACCTTCCCGGCTCGTACCCCTACACCCGCGGCGTTCACAAGACGGGCTACCGGGGCAAGTCGTGGACGATCCGCATGTTCAGCGGCTTCGGCTCCGTCGAGGAGACGAACCAGCGCTATCACGACCTGCTCAACGCCGGCAACGACGGCCTCTCCATCGCCTTCGACATGCCCACGCTCATGGGCTACGACCACGACGAGCCTTGGGCCTTGGGTGAATTTGGCTCGTGCGGCGTGGCCGTCGATTCGCTCGCCGATATGGACCTCCTGCTCGAAGGCCTGCCCCTCGACAAGATCACGACATCGATGACGATCAACAGCCCCGCGCCCGTGATCTGGGCGCTGTTCATCGCCGCCGCCGAGAAGCGCGGCGTGCCCCGGTCGAAGCTCGCCGGCACCCTCCAGAACGACATCCTCAAGGAGTACATCGCCCAGAACGAGTTCATCTACCCGCCGCGGGAGTCGATGCGGCTCGTCACCGACACCGTCGAATTCGCCTCCGCCGAGATGCCGCTCTGGAACCCGATCTCGGTCAGCGGCTACCACATCCGTGAGGCCGGCTCGACCTCCGTGCAGGAGCTCGCATTCACCCTCGCCGACGGCATCGAGTACGTGAAGTGGGCGCTCGAGCGAGGGCTCGACATCGACAGCTTCGCGCCGCGCATCTCCTTCTTCTTCAACTGCCACAACGACTTCTTCGAGGAGATCGCGAAGTTCCGCGCCGCCCGCCGCATCTGGGCGCGCCAGATGCGCGAGCGCTTCGGGGCGAAGAACCCGCGCTCCTGGCTGATGCGCTTCCACACGCAGACGGCGGGCGTCTCCCTCACCGATCAGCAGCCGGAGGTGAACCTCGTCCGCGTCGCCATCCAGGCGCTCGCGGCCGTGATCGGCGGGACGCAGTCGCTGCACACGGACTCGATGGACGAGGCGCTGGCGCTGCCCTCGGACAAGGCCGTGCGCCTCGCCGTCCGCACCCAGCAGGTGATCCAGCACGAGAGCGGCGCGGCGAACACGATCGACCCGCTCGGGGGTTCCTACTTCGTCGAGCGACTGACGACGGATATGGAGAACGAGTGCAACGCCATCTTCAAGCGAATCGAGGATCTGGGCGGCGTCATCCCGGCCCTCGAGACCGGCTATTTCCAGAAGGAGATCGCGGACGCCTCGGCGCGCTTCCAGCGCGAAGTCGAGAGCCGCGACCGCATCATCGTCGGCATGAACGAGTTCCAGGTCGACGAGCCGATCGAGATCCCGATCCTGAAGATGGACCCGGAGGGCGAGCGGCGCCATCTCTCGCGCCTGAAGGCGTTCAAGGCCGAGCGCGACGCCCAGGTCTGGGGCGATGCCATGAGCGCACTCGAAAGTGCGAGCCTCGACGGCAAGACGAATCTGATGCCGCTCATCATCGATGCCGTGAACGCGGGCGCGACCTCAGGCGAGATCTGCAACATGTGGCGCGAGGCCTTCAGCGAGTACAAGGAGTTCGTGGTGGTTTAGGGCCGACGCCACCTGCCGAGCCCAGCCTGACTGGCGTTCAGCGCCAGATCGTAAATGCGGAGTCCCGCTTCATCCGGGTCCTCGCCGGGCCGGGGACGGGCAAGACCTTTGGTCTCAAGCACCGGGCCCGTCGGCTTGTGTCCGAGGGAACAGACCCCGACCGGATCCTCGCAGTCACCTTCACCCGTGCTGCGGCCGCGTCGGTCGAACAGGAGCTGGTTGAAGCCGGTCTCCCGACGATCGAGTCCAGGACGCTCCACTCCCTGTGCTTCGGCACTCTCGTTCGGCAGAGGACACTTGAAGTCACAGGTAGGCATCCAAGGCCACTTCTCGACTTCGAGAGACGCGCGCTGTACGCCGACTTGCCGGACGAGATTGCCGGCGAGAGCTACAGCGGGAAAAAGCGCAAAGACGGGGCGATTAACGCCTTCGAGTCGGCCTGGGCTCGACTCCAGCACGAAGATCCAGGTTGGCCAACCAATCAGCATGAGCGGGAATTCCTACGACAATCTGGTCAGGTGGCTGGTCTTCCATCGCGCGATGCTGATCGGTGAGGTCGTCCCGACGATGCTCTCGTATCTAAAGAACAACCCAGAGGAGAAGGGCTCGTACGATCACATACTCGTTGACGAGTACCAGGACCTGAACCGAGCCGAGCAGGAGCTAATTGAGCACCTTTCGGCACAAGGTGCTCAACTGGTGATCGGGGATGACGACCAGTCGATTTACGGCTTCAAGTTCGCCCACCCGGAGGGGGTCGTCGAGTACTCCGCGCATCACGAACAAACCCTGTCTCTAGAGTCGCAGTCGTGCCGTCGCTGCCCACCTCTGGTGGTTGAGATGGCCAATACGTTGATGTCTCACCAGGTGGCAAGGCACGCGGAACGCGTCCTTATATGCGCAGACCCGGAGCGCCCGGAGGATGTGGCGATCGTACGGTGGCCCACGACGGGAGCCGAGGCGGAAGGGTTGGGCCACTTCATCCAGCAGTACCTTCTAGCGCACCCCGAACTGGCACCAGGCGCGGTGCTCGTGCTCGCGCCGCGGCGCCAGCTCGCATACGGACTCAGAGATGCCCTCGCTGCTCGCGGCTTGCAGAGCCGCAGCTACTTCCACGAAGAAGAACTCGATGAACTGCCGGCCCAGCGGGCGCTAACGCTACTTCGCCTCATGGTGAACCCGCACGACCGAGTGTCCGTGCGCTGGTGGCTCGGCCAGGGCACCCCCAGTTTTCGTCCCGGGCCTACCGAGGGTTGCGAGCCCACTGCGAGAAGAGCGGGGACGAACCGAGTGAAGCGCTGGTCGCTCTGACGCAGGGGAAGCTTCAGTTGCCCCAAGGCATGTGGCTGGCCAATCGATGGGCTGAAGCCGAAGAAGCGATAGCGGCGTGTCAGGGTCTCATCGGCTTTGATCTGATTGATGCTTTGATCCCCGAAGGCAGCGAGGGTGCAGCCCTTCGGACGCTGGCGCTGGAGACCACGTCCGTGACGGCTACACCTAAGCAGGTGCTGGAGTCTCTTCTCGAGGGCCTTCGCGGACCAGAGGTGCCCCAACAATCAGACGTGATCCGGATAATGACGCCACATAAGAGCAAAGGGCTGACGGCGGACCTTGTGGTTGCCGCGGGTTTGATTGAGGGTCTGCTGCCGGGGGCTAGGGACCTGCCTGAAGCTGAAGCTGAGCTGCTGGCGGATGAGGACCGCAGGCTGTTCTACGTCTTAATGACACGGACTCGCCGCGGCCTCGTCCTCTCCTCCCCGCGTCGAATCCCGAGGGGCTTGGCGTTACAGAGGGTGAGGCCGTCGGTCCGCTCCACTACGGCGGCGGAGACCTGCCTCGTGGCGCGGTCCTTGACGCCGGCGACGGCGGTCTTCCCGACCGGTCCACGCCCCAGGTGCTGACGGTCGCGCGCATGCTTGTTCGCTTCCTTGCCGCCGATGTAGGTCTCGTCCGCCTCCACTGGCCCCTCGAACTCCACGGGCGGGCCGTTGTGAGCGAACGCCTCCCGGATGCGCTGCTGCATGTGCCACGCGGCCTTCTGAGTGATGCCCAAATCTCGGTGGAGCTTCATGCTCGACACGCCCTTGAGACTGGTCACGTCCAGGTAGACCGCGTAGACCCACTTGCGCAACGACAGGGGGGAGCCCTCCATCACGGAGCCGGTCTTGATGCTGAAGTAGGCCCGGCAGTCGCGGCAGCGGTACGGCATCTTCTTGTGGCTGGCGTCATGGGTGTTCAGGCTCCCGCAGCGGGGGCAGGGGCGCTCGCCTTCGGGCCAGAGGATGCGCTCGAACCACGCCCGGGCAGCGTTCTCATCGGGGAACATCTCAGCCAGTTCGAGGAGGGTGATGCCTTCGCGGTGAGCCTTGCCGGGCGCGCTCATGCCGCACCGCCTGTGGGGCTTTTAGGAGCGTTCTGAACCATGCCCCCAGGGTACCCGACGCGACGAGCGGCCGGCGAATCGGCGGCGAAGACGGCGATGTCCCCGTTGAGGAACGATCCCTGCGCGAGCTCCGCTGCGAGACCTGGGACGGTTGGGTCTTCATCAATCAGGACCAGGACGCGCCGGAGCTGCTCGATTGGCTCCATCCCTTGCCCGAGCAGATGGCGATGCTCCAGGGCGCAACGCTGAGGATGATCGACAAGCGCTGGACGATCATCCCTTGCAACTGGAAGGTCACCGTCGAGGCCTTCCAGGAGGTCTACCACTTTAAGCATATCCACCAGAAGGCGGGCGTCTCGGGGCTCGACCAGCGCGGCGCGACCATGGGCCTTCTGCCCAACGGCCATTCGCGCATGATCACGCCGCTCTCGAAGCGCGCAGCCGAACGCAGCGGCCTCCGCCACCAGCTCGACTGGCGCACGGACGTCGACCGCCAGACGGTTGGCGGAACCAACGGCGCGATGCCCGAGATCCCCACCGTCAACGGCATGACGCGCTGCACAAGCACTGCCTTCAGCGCGTTCCCGAATCTCGTGACGCCCGTGAGCGCGACCGGAATGCCGTTTCTGCTCGCCTGGCCAGTCGACGTGGGGACGACGCGTTTCGAGTGGATCACGTTCACGGTCGATTGGGGCGATCAGCCCTCACCGGTGACCTCGGACATCTGGCAAGCGCGGCTCACGGGGTTCGATCGGACGATGGAAGAGGACACCCGGAACATGGCGCCGATGCAGAAGTCCCTGAACTCGCCGGGGCTCACGGGCATGCCCCTGAGCTACCAGGAGTGCCGAATCTGGAACTGCGCCGAGCAGGTCGACCGCATGATTGGCCCCGAGCGCATCCCCGAGTAGCTGCGCCTCGGCGCTGCGCGGTCGGCGCCTACACCGATGCCGGAATGTCCCGCGGGGGGCGGCGTACGCGGAAATCGGAAGGAGTGACCGATGCCCACCACTGCACGCGTCGTGGTGCTCGAAGGCGACTACGGCGTCTGTGCGATCCAGGAGCTCGAGCTGCCGGACCCCTCGCCCCACCAGGCGGTTGTCGAAATCTATGGAGCTGGGATCGAGCACGGCCAGCTGCAGCAGATCGAAGAGCCCCAAGCCACACCCATCATCCCGGGGCGGGAGGGCACCGCCCGCGTCCTCGAAGTGGGCAGCGCCGTCACCCGCGTGAAGGTGGACGACACCGTGCTGGTCACGCCCACGCCGGCCCAACCAAACCGTAAAGCCGAACTCCCGACGATCGAGTTTGACGACGGCACCCTGACCGAGGCGCGACCGACGGCTACGTGGGGTACGAACTCGGTCATCGACGAGCAGTTCCTCGTGCCCATCCCAGACCTTCCCGACAAGGAGGGCGCGACGGTCCTCGGCCACACGACGATGCTCGCCGCGGCTGCCGTACGGACCGCCGGCGTGGCCACGGGTGAGAGCGTGGCCGTCTTCGGCTGCGCCGGCGCCGGGCTCTCCGTCGTTGCCGCCGCGGCGGCTGCCGGGGCGAGCCCGATCATCGCCATCGATCGCCATCAGGCGCGGCTGGAGGCGGCGGGGAAGCTGGGTGCGACCGCGACGCTGAACCTGAGCAGCGCCGCCTCCGTCCAGAAGCTGGCCGAGCTCGTACCGGGCGGCGTGGCGCACCTCTTCGACTGCGTCTACGAATTCCAGGCGAGCGCGCGGCCCGGCCGAGCGCCCGTCACTGATGGGGGCTCGGCGTTGGTCGTAGCCAGCCCAGGAACCGAGGCCCGCCGCGCCGAACTCGATACGCTCACCTCCCAGTACGGCTACGCCGAGCCCGACGCGCCGGACCCCGACGGCGACACTGCATCGCTCCTGGCGTGGCTGGACGCCGGCAAGCTCGACCTCTCGGTGATCGTGAGCAATCGGTTCACCATCGAGCAGGTGAACGAAGCGACCCAACTGCTCGAGAACGCCGAGATCGCCGGGCAGGCGGTGATGGTGGTCGAGCCACTGCGTTAGGTTGAGGCCGGCACCACCGCCCGGCCGCGAGGGATCGAGTGCGCGACGGCGCATCGGACAGACGCTCCTCGTGCCGAAGCCGGTGGCAGGGTGAACCTCGGGACAGCTATCGCAGGCGCGAGCTGCTCCGGTGCCGCAGCGATAGCAGGCGGTTAGCTCGGCGGCACCAGGAACAGATCCGAGCGGCGCAAGTGCCTCGCGCAGCGAGGCTGTGCCTGTGGCCGGTGCCCGCAGGAGCGCCGCGTAGTGGAGCTGCTCGGCCAGGAGGGCGCTACGCGTCCCTTCGGGCGGGCCGCCCGTGCTTGCGGCGATTACCGCGTCCGACCAGTCCCGGAGCGAGAGGCCGGGGATGCCGTAGGTCAGGCACGTGCCCTCGACGTCCTGGGTGTTATGCGTGCCGAGCACGAGCGAAGCCAGCTCGTTCACGTCGGGGCTGTGCCAAGCGGCCTCGTGATCGAAGCGCTGGTACGTCTGGCGGTTCAGGAACGTCATCGAGAGCGTGAGCCAGGTCTCGCGATCGGGCGCCGCGACCAGATTCCAGCCGCCCTTCGCCCGTAGCAGGAGCAGTGGGACCGCGGACCCGACCGAAGCGAACGTGTCCGGCTCAGGCTCGTCGACGAGCACCGGGGGGGGGGGGGGGGGGGGGACACGTCCGCGACCCATTGCCCGCCGGCTCGCCAGAGCCTTCCCGCGAGGATGGCCTCGGCCAGCCCGAGCGCCCGCGACCCCGCCCGGTGGGCGCGGCACGGCTCGCCGATCTCAACGGCGAGGTCGTAGGCGCCCCGCGTCGATGTCAGCTCGCCGAGGGGGAGGGCAGCGGCGGCGGCGGGGGCGGGCGACGCTACGCCTCGCTGGGCCGTGATCGCGACGGCCTTGCGGGCATCTGGCCAGAAGCGATAGAGCGCGATCACCTGGTCGCGATCGGCGGCACAGAAGCGAGGCGCCCCCGCACCCTAACCGCGATGGCCGGACCTAGCCGCGGTTCCGCGTCGCGTCCCACTGCTCCCAGTTCGCCACTTCGTCCACGGGCTTGCGGTTGGTGGGGCCGAAGTTCGCGTCGGGGAAGCCCATCGGGATGATCGCCACGGGTGTCGCTTCAGCCGGGATCTGGCAACGCTCGCGGAGGACGCTATCGACGGCGCCGTGGAACGTGGTCATCACCGTGCCGAGGCCGAGGGCACGCGCAGCCAGCATCATGTTCTGGACGGCCTGATAGATGGAGCTGCCAGCGAGCAGCGTGCTCGGATCCTGGCTGGGCGAGGAAACCTGGTAGAGGCAGGGCACGATGAAGACCGGCGCCTGCGCGAGATTCTCGAAGAGGCCGCGGGCACCGGTCATCATCAGGCGCTCGCCCTTATTCCCGGACTTCTGCGCGTTCTCGATCATCTGCTTCAGACCGGGATTCTCAAGGCCCTTGCGAAGCTGCGCCGAGATCGCATCGCGCGTGCCCTGATCCTGGATCACGACGAAGCGCCAAGGTTGCAGGTTGCTGCCCGAGGGCGCCTTCGTGCCGGCCTCGATCACCTTCCAGATGAGGTCTTCGGGGACGGGCTCGTCCTTCCAGCGACGGATCGCGCGCTGCGTGTAGATCGCTTCCCAGAGGTCGTCGGTTCCGGAACGGGCGTCTGGCATGATGTCCTCGCTTGGCGGTGGCGGCGGCCCTAGCCCGCCGAGACCGCTTCCTTGGCTGGGCGGATGTCTACAGGGATGGCGCTCTGGCGGCCCATGCCCGTGATCGGATCGTTGTCCCGACATCCACTTCGATGGCGCAGAACGCGTGGCAGAAGCGGCAGAAGGACTTCTTCGTTTCGATCACAGAGCGTCCCGAGAGGCAGGTTGATGCGGGGCGAGTCTAGCACGGGAGAATCCGTGATCGCCGCCCCGCCGATGTACGATGGCTAAGGAGCACCTCATGGTCACACGTTCACGCAGCGGTGCAGAGATCGACGATTTCGCCGACGCCGTCGGCAACTGGCTGCTCACGCAGGAGTTCGGCTCGATCAAGCCGTTAGCGTTCCGCCACCGGCTTGGTTTCGTGGACGACGAGACGTACGTCGTGATCGAGCTGCTCGTGAGCGATCCGCCGCCACGCCCCGAGAAGTGGTACCTGATGGACCAGGAGGAGCTCATGGATGCGATGACCTGGCCGCTGGATGACTACCACGCCCTTTACGACGCGGCCGTGGACAAAGCCGTCAAGCTCGGCCCGCCGCCGCGGCTGATCGCCCACCGTCCCGTGGGCCTCCGGCTTTTCCCTGCGGCCGAGGCCGAGCAATACGGCTTCGACCCCGTGGATGGCTGATCCGATCCAGCCTCGCCACCTGTTGCGACAGGCGCGCAACCTAGCCCTAGGTCCCAGCCCGGCGGCACAGTCAGGAGAGCCGAGACCGGCTGAGGATGTTGCAACGTTCCACGCTCTCCTGCCGGAACCTACGACCGTGGACTTCCGCCGCGCAGTCTCCTCGGCGTACTACGCGCTCTTCCACGCGGTCACTTTGGCTGCCGCCGGGCTCCTCGCCTCAAGCGACCCACGCCTCGAGATCACCCGCGCCTTCAACCATCGCGACCTCAAGACCGTAGCTACCTGGGTCGCGGGCGGCACGCCGCCAGAAGCCGTGGCCACTGCCGTCGAGGCTCTGCGAGGGGACGAGAGAGTGAGGCAGGTCGCGGCTTCTCTTGAGCAACTCATCGCGAATCGCGAGGACGCCGACTACAACCACTCCGCGACCTTCTCTCAGCGAGATGCGATCGTAGCGATCAAGGACGCGACAGAAGCCGTGAGGATCGCTGGGTCGGCCAACTTCACGGCCAGTCCCGCCGGGCGGCTTTTCCTCGGGCTGATCGCGCTGCGCGCCAGCGGACTGCGCTAACTGAGGCGGTTGCCGCTCCGGTAGCGCTCCGGGTCGTCGCGGCGATCTTCGCGTTCGCGCGCCCAGCGCGTGTTGCGCTGGCGCATCACCTTGAGGACCTGCTGGAGCTGGGGGCCACGCTTCCTCATCACCTCCGCCGCGAGGGCTTTGGCCTCCGCGAGCTCCCCAGGATCGTGGACGTAGTCGGTGTCCGCGAAGATAACCTCGACTGGGCAGGCATCGATGCAGCCGGCGGGTTCGATCGTGTGCTGCAGGTCGGGGGTGTCGTAGTAGCGAATCGTGTCCGTAGGACAGACGTGGCGGCAGTTCCCGCAGTTGATGCAGCCGTCGACGATCTTGAGGGCCACGTTAGGGGCTCGCCGCTGGCCCGGGCTTTTCGGGCATCACCGAGGCGCGGAACTTGGCCCGCGGCGCGAGTTCCTTGAGCAGCTCGTCCTGGTTGCGCTTCCGGGCCCACGCGCGGGCTTTCTCCAGTGCAACTTCGAGTGCGTCATCGACGAGCACATCCGTCGGGTCGAAGGCGATGCAGTCGACCGGGCAGACGGGCACGCAGGCATTACAGTCGATGCACTCCTCCCGATATATCGTGTGCTGGAAGTCTTCGGTATCGAAGTAGTGAATGGTCTCGGTAGGGCAGACGCGGCGGCAGTACCCACAGTTGATGCAGAGGCCCGGATCGATAACGTAGGTCACTCGTCGTCGCTGCCGCGAACGCCGATCACGCCACCCGCTTCCGTGAGGAGCTCCTCCAGATGCATGCGCCACTCGTTCGCGTGGCGCCGCTTCTTGGGGGTGTCGGCGAGCTCTTCGATCTGGGCCCGGCCCCACTGAATGTGCTCCTCCTCGTCGATGAGCATGGACTTGAGGATACGCACGGTGGGGGTGTCGACGACCTGGTCGGTGGCACGCATGTGGTAGAGGTAGTGCGTCGCCAGGTGCGGCTTGAGCACGCCAAAGATGCCCATGATGCGGAGGACCGAGTCCTCCTGATCCTGGATCGCCTCCATGAAGGTGCGGAACTCGTCGTTCGGCGGCTCCATCTTGGGCGAGGTCATGAGTGGGTAGGGGCCCTCCGCCCCTTCCGTCACGCGGAGCTCGGGCAGGCGCTTGCCCAACATGTCCGCGTGCTGGGCGCAGTGATACGCCATCGGCCCGAACTCGACCTTGTGGTGGACCTGTGGCTGCGTGGCGATCCACTGCAGAAGGGCACGCATTATCTCCACTTCGGCGTAGCGGTAGTGGCTCAGGCGACGGGCACACTCGTCCACGGAAAACGCTCCGCCGAGCTGCCGCTGGGGCACCCATAGATCAACCATGCCGCTCTCGCTTCCTGGCCATCTGGCTTCGGACGCTCACCACTACTTGAGCTCCTCGCGGGGGGTGAAGTAGAGCGCACCCGACTCGCACGGTTCGTGCAGTTTCCAGTCCCCGCCTTCGACCGCAGCCGACACATCTTCCTCGGCATCCCACATCGTGATCTGTTCGTCCTCGAGGGTAGAGACGGAGCACTCCGGCTTCTCGCAGACGAGGTCGTGAATCACCATCGCCTGCGTATCGCCGCAGTAGCGCTGGAAATTGAAAGGTGGTCGCCAACGTTTCGCCATGGTTGCGCCTCTCCCCGCGAATGCGCCGCCGGACGCCTAGAGCGCGAATTCCTTCGGGGCGACGACTTCGTCGCCGGTATTGAGCGCCATGATCAGTTCTTCAAACGCCTGCTGGGCCTGCATCGCCTCGCGGCGCTTCGCGTCGTTCCCCTCCGTGAGTCGCGGCACCCAGTAGTTGCCGACCTCGACGTGCATGACCTCGTCTGCATGGTTGAAATCGAACGCCCGCTCCCAGTCGGGATCGCCGATGTTGCGCCCCATGTCGATGAGGGCGGTGAAGAGGTTCATAGCCAAGCCCTCGCCGCCGCGGTGGACCGAGGCCAGGCTGTTGATCAGGTCGAGCGCAGCGCCCGGATTCGAGTTCCTGGAGGTGCTGAGGCCTTCTCCCGCGGTGTAGCCGTCGACGAAGTCGCCGAGGGTGCAACCGTTCTTCGCCATCTGCTCGAGAACGATCTCGGTGTGCCGGCACTCGTCCCAGGTGAGGCGCGCGTTCACGAGCGCCAGCTCCCAGGGGAGCTGGTCGACGCCTTCCTTCGTTGCCTCGACGTAACGGCGTCCGAAAGCCTCGGAGCCACCGATCTCGCCGCCGTACATCGAATGGAGGAGCACCTTGGCGGGCAGCTTCTCGGGATCGCGGAGGAGGATTGAGGGCATATCGATACCCTGCTCCACCCAATTCGAGCGCTCGCTGACGGGGAGGTAGCGGTGCGGGGGATCGCGCCGGATCTGATCCGGGGACGGTGCCTTGTAGAAGGGCCGTTCGGTGGTCGCTTCAGCCGTCATCGCCAATCTCTCCTCTGCCCGAAAGCCTGGGCGCGATCGATTTCCGTCGCAGCTTAGGGATCCATGATACCCGTGGCGCTCGCGCCGCGGCGAGGGCTACGCCAGGACCTCGCGCAGCCGGTAGACTAGATCGCTGCCGCCACCGCGGCCGACCTGCTCGAAAACGCTCGCCATTGCCGAGCCCTCGACCACCGGATCGATCCGGCTCCAAGAATGCACCACGGTGCGGTGGAGGATGAGCCACGGCCCCCCATCGCGGCGCTCGAAGATGTCGACGTAACGCCCGCCCCAGGTGAAGTCTTTGGCGACGCCGCTCTCGTCGGCGGGCATGCGGTGGTAGCAGACGTGGTAGGTCTCGGAGTACGCGCGGTCACCTTCGACCTCGATCAGCGAGTTGCCAAGGAAGTGCTCGGTGCAATCGAGTTTCGAGAGACCTTGCATCACGTGCTCGGCGAACTCGTAGGCGTTCCCCTTGAAGGTGCCGTGGTCGTCGTAGGCGTTGGGGTGGTACGCCGACTTCACCAGCTCCGGATCGAGCAGATCGATGCCGCGTGAGTAGCGCATCAGCGCGTCGCGGATCTCCTGTTTGGCCAAGAGCTCGTCGATCGCGGCCTCGCGGTCGGTGGCGCTCGCCGTCGTCGTCATCCTTGACCTCCTCGCCCAGCCGGGCGCCCGCCATTCTAGGCGCGTCCGCTCGGGACATCGCCGCTGAAACGGTCACGCGGGGAGTATCCTGGCTCGCCCCGGACGGGGATGCGAAAGGGGACGAACGATGCCTGCAAGCGATGCACCCGAGACGGCCGCAGGAATGGCGGAGGACGCCACCGCGTTCCTCGACACCCTCGATCCAGAGCGACGCGCCCGCGCGCTGCGTCCGCTCGAGGATGACGCGGAGCGCCGCCACTGGAACTACGCGCCGATGGCGCGGGAAGGCTTGCCGCTCCTGGCGATGGAGCCGCTGCAGCAGCAGGCGGCACACCGCCTCGCGGCAAGCGGTTTGAGCCGCTCCGGCTACGTGACGGCAGCCACGATCATGAGCCTCGAGAACATCCTCGACGCGCGCGAGCAGTGGCAAGGGGGGCGGCTTGGGGTGGACGTCGGCTCCGAGCGCTGGCGCGACCCGCTGCTGTACTTCGTCACCATCTTCGGTGAGCCGGGAGCGGCGGCCTGGGGCTGGCGGTTCGAAGGCCATCACGTCTCGTTGCACTTCACGATCGCGGAGGGGCACGTAATCGCCCCGAACCCGACCTTCTTCGGTGCCAACCCGGCGGAGGCGCACTTCGGGGGCGCAGGAAGGCTGCGTCCGCTCGCGGGCGAGGAGGACCTCGGCCGCGAGCTCCTCCAGGCGCTGGATGAGGGGCAGCGCGAGGCCGCCGTCATGTCGGCTGCCGCGCCCCCCGACATCGTGCAGTCCAACCGCCCCCGCGTAGAGGACGAGGCCCTCCCGATCCCCACGAGTCAGCTCATGGGCCTCCCCAGCGATAGCCGCTGGGAGGAGCGCGCTCGCGCCGAGCGCGAAGGTCTCGGCTACGGCCCCGAACAGGAGGCGGCCGTGCGTTACTCCACCGCACCCCGGGGGATCGCTGCCGCCGCGTTGAGCGACGCTCAGCGCGGCATTCTAGGAGCGCTGGTGGACCAGTACGTCGATCGGCTCCCCGACGAACTGGCGGTGAGCCAAGCGCAGGCGCTGGCCGCAAGCGCGCTCGAAACGATGCACTTCGCCTGGGCAGGCGGCGCGGAACGGGGCGAGCCGCATTACTACCGGCTCCAAGCGCCCCGCTTCTTGGTCGAGTACGACTGCACGCAGAACGACGCGAGCCACATCCACGCGGTCTGGCGAGACCCCGAGGGCGACTTCGGCGAAGACCTCCTGGCCCGCCACTACGCGGAGCACCACGCGCCCGCGAACTGAGGCTTGCGAACGGAATGCCGGAGCAGTCGAGCGCCGGGCGGGCCAAGGCCCGGGCACCGTGACCCTCGCCGAACTCGAAGCGCGGCGGGGCTAGCACTCACCATCGAGTTCGGCGACAACGAAGTCGCGGATGAGAGGAAAAACAAGGCGGCGCTGGGGGTCGAAGAGATCGTCGAGCGGGGTCTCGAGCAGGAAGGCGAAGGCGAAACCCTCACTGGATGCATCCTCCGGTCGCACATACCCCGCCGCGACGAGGTCGTCCAGCTGTTCAACACTGACCCAGTAGCCGGCCTTCTGGCCGTACTGATAGCCGGGGACGCCGAACGCCGCCGGGAAGGTTTCGTATCCGTCGGGAAAAATCGCTTCGCTGGCGAGGCCCAGGAGGTAGGTCGTCCACCCCTCGTCTAGTTGCTCGCCGCGAAGCAGCGACGCCCACACCAGCGCGAGGTCGTGGGGCGTGAAGAGGGCCTGGCGCCATTCGTACTCAAGCGAGGAGGCTTCGGACACGCCAGCGGCCTCCAGCACGGCGGACACTTGCGCGGGCGTCACAAAGGACGCGACGACGTCCGTGTCCACATCGAGCGAGTGGTGCATGACGAGTTCGACGTGGGGCTCGATGGTGGCGAACTCGACGACTCCCTCCTGAACGGCACGGAGGGCGGCGATGATGACGACGATCTTGCCCGCGGACGCGGGGTACTGGCGGTACTCCGGGCGAATGACGATCGGCGAATTGCGATCGAGATCGACCAGGGCGAGACCCCAGGTGCCCTCGTAACCCTCCATCGCTTCCTCGACGGCCCTGATCAGATCGGCGCCGCGCTCAGCGACGGTGGAGCAACGGGCCGGCCGGCTATTCCTGACAACCGCCCCGTCGGGCGTGGCGGTGGCCGTGGCCGTGGCGGTGGCTGGGGCGGGCTCAGCCGTCGCCGTCTGGGAGGCTGTGGCCGTGGCGCTCGGCCTCGCCGTGGCGGGCGGCGGCTCGATCGCGGTTGCGGGCGCCGTCGGACGGGACGGCAGTTCGGCGGCGCCGGGGGCTGTCGAATCGTCGAGCACGAGGATCAACGCAATCGCCAGGCCGGTCGCGAGACCGAGCACAAAGATGCCCACCGCGCGAGGGGCGCCCTCCGCCACGGCGGGACTCTATCCGCAAAAGGTGAAGAGAAACGCAAAGCTGGGCAAATTCGGCGCAAACGCCAATCGCCCAGGGAGCGCCTTGAGGCGACCAGCAGAACCCGGCATAGTCGCTCAGCCGGGCGCCTCGGGCCCCGGAGAGGGTGCGTGATGACTGGACTGAACCTGACGGGACTCGAGGGCAAGGTGGCGGTCGTCACAGGTGCTGGCCGCATGAAGAGCATCGGCCGCGACATCGCTGTGGAGCTGGCGAAGGCCGGCGCCGATGTGGTCCTTACCGGCACCGGCCGGCCACCGGAGCGCTTTCCCGACGACGAGAAGGCCGCAGGTTGGCGGGACATCGCCTCCGTGGCCGAGGAGATCGAGGCGGCTGGCCGCAAGGCGCTGCCGCTCGTCAGCGATGTCGCCGACGAGGCTGCAGTTCGCGACCTCCTGGCGCGGACGCTTTCCGAGTTCGGCCGCGTCGATTTCGTCGTGAACAACGCCGGCGCTGCGCGAGGTCCGGACCGCGTGCCCGTCGTCGACATGCCGATCGATGCCTGGGACACCGTTCTGCGCGTCAACCTGCGGGGCGCCTTCCTGGTGTCGAAGATCTTCGGCCAGCAGCTGATCGACGCTGGCAACGGTGGCGTGATCGTCAACATCTCCTCGATCGCCGGTAAGGCGATGGGCCCGAATATGGCTGCCTACGTAGCGAGCAAGGCCGGACTGCAGGGGCTGACCGCCTCGATGTCCGGGGAAGTCGGCCGTTACGGCATCCGCGTGAACGCGATCTGCCCGGGGCTGGTCGATACGTCGCGCATGGCGGACGTGTTCGCCGACCCCGACTTCGCCGCTCGCGCCACGCGCATCCCCATCGGTCGCGCGGGGCTCGGCGAGGACATCGGCTGGGCGGCCGTCTACCTCTGCAGCGACCAGGGCTCCTGGATCACGGGGCAGTCGATCAACATCGACGGGGGCAACCAGGTCGCACATTGAGCGCGGCCCGCGCCCGGCGCCTGCGGGCGGTCGTCGACACGAACATCTTCGTGGGCGCGCTCGCGCGCCCTGCCGAAACGGGCGCGCGCATCCTCGATCACTGGCGGGGGGGCCGCTTCGAGCACGTCGCTTCCGAGGCAACGTTGCGCGAGGCGGAGCTCGTTATCGGCGCCCGTTGGGTGACCCGAATCGCCGATCGCGAGGCACGCGACGCCCTCCTGCGTGAGCTCCGCGACCGCTCATTGATCGTCGAGGCGGCAGTAATCGGCGAACTCACGCTCAGCGACGCCGGGGACCGGCGACTCGTGGAAGCCGCGCAGGCGGGAGGCGCTGGTCACGTCGTGACGGCCGACCGTGAGGTCCTGCAGATGCGGGGATACGGAAGAGTCGAGTTCGTCACGAGCGCGGAGTTCCTCGATGTCTTGGAGAGCGGCTGTTGACGCCTGCTTCGGGCGCTCCTACGGTTTCGCGGACCCGAGGAGGCAGCCATGGCACTCCATCCGCAAGCGAAGGTCGTTCTCGATCAGATGGCGGCGCTGGGCGCGCCACCCCTCCACACGCAGGAGCCAGCGGCCGTGCGCGAGGCCAATCGCGCCGTACCGCCGGCGATCCCCGGCGCAACGATGGCGGCGCAGAAGGACCGCACCGTGCCCGGCCCGGGGGGCGAGATCCCCATCCGCGTGTATCGCCCGACCGACGCCAGCGACCACCCCCTCCTGGTCTGGTTCCATGGCGGCGGCTGGGTGCTCGGTGACCTTGAAGGCGCCGACCTGAACTGTCGCGAGCTCGCGAACCGCAGTGGAGCCGTGGTGGTCTCGGTTGACTACCGCCTTGCACCCGAGCATCGCTTCCCCGCCGCCCACGACGCCGCGTACGCAGCAACGGTGTGGGCCGCCGCGCACGCTGCTGAACTCGGCGCGGACGGAAGCCGCCTCGCCGTCGGCGGGGACTCCGCCGGCGGCAATCTCGCGGCGGTGGTGGCCCTCCGAGCGCGGGACCAAAACGGCCCGCGAATCCGCTTCCAGCTCCTCGTGTATCCCGTCACCGACCAGAACTACGAGACCGCCTCGTACCGCGACAATGCGGACGGCTACCTGCTCACCCGCGACGGCATGATCTGGTTCTGGGACCACTACCTCGGTCCGGATGGCGACGGCAGCCACCCGCATGCGTCCCCTCTGCGCGCAGCGGATCTCTCGGGTTTGCCTGCCGCGCACGTGATCACGGCCGAGTACGACCCCCTCCGGGACGAGGGCGAGGCCTACGCGAAGCGGCTGCAAGAGGCGGGCGTGGCCACGAGCCACACGCGCTACGACGGTCAGATCTACGCCTTCTTCGCCATGCTCGGCATCCTCGACGACGCCGATCGTGCGGCCACCGAGTCGGCCGAGAAGCTGAAGGCGGCGCTGGCTTAACGTTATTCGGCTCGCTGCGCTCGGGCCCCTCCCCGGCCCCCCTCCCGCGCTCGTCCGCTGCGTCTTCTCGGCCTGCGGCTGCTCCGCCTGCGCGCTCGCTTAGAGCTCGCTGCGCTCGGACCCCTCCCCGCAACCCCTCCCGCGCTCGACTGCTGCGTCTACGCAGCTGGCGCTGCTCCGCTTTCGCGCTCGCTTAGAGCTCGCTGGCTCGGACCCCCCAGCCAGTCCATCCCCCGCTCGTCCGCTCCGCCTTCTCGGCCCGCGGCCAGCGCCGCCTGAGGCCGCTACTCGTTCGTCATGATGATGGTGCCAGAGGCCATGAACATGCCGCCGACACCGTGGCAGACGCTGATCTTGGCGCCCGGCACCTGCGCGGGCGCGGTGCCCCGCATTTGGCGGACGCTCTCCTGGAGGGCGTACATCCCGTACATCCCCGAGTGCATGTAGCTGAGGCCGCCACCGTTCGTGTTGACGGGCAGCTTGCCGCCCGGAGCCGTGTTGCGCGCCTCGATGAACGGCCCGGCCTCGCCACGGCCGACGAAGCCGAGGTCTTCGAGGCCGTAGAGGGGCAGGTGCGCGAACGCGTCGTAGATCATGACGTGGTCGACATCGTCGTGGCCGATGCCCGCTTCGGCGAAGGCCTTCGCGCCCGCGACGCGGAAGGCGCGCGAGGTCGTCATGTCCTCCATCTGGCTGATCATCGGTGTCTCGACGCTTTCGCCCGTGCCGAGGATGTACACCGGCTTCACGGGAAAGTCGCGGGCGCGCTCCTCGGAAACGAGGATGAGGGCGCCGCCGCCATCGGTGACGAGGCAGCACTCGAGCAGGTGGAAGGGGTAGGCGATCATGCGCGAATCGAGGACGTCCTGCACGGTGATCGGATCACCGTAGGTGGCGCGCGGGTTCATGCCCGCCCACTCCCGCTGGACGACGGCGACCGAAGCGAGCTGCTCATGCGTCAGCCCCGTCTCCTTCATGTAGCGGAGCACGCCAAGCGTGAAGGTCGAGGGCGGGCCGCCCGGCCCATAGGGCGCTTCGAACTGCCCGGGCAGCGTCGCCGGCGCGGCGCCCAAGCCGGCGCGGCCGACGCGCGAGCGCCCGCTCTCGCCGTGGGTCACGAGCGCGGTCGTACAGAGCCCCTCCGCGATCGCGGCGGCGGCGTGGCGCACGTGCAGCATGAAGGAGCAGCCGCCGACCGAGGTGCCGTCCACCCAGGTGGGCGTGATCCCGAGATAGTGGGCGATGCCGGCGGGCGCTTCGCCCGCGGTCGCGACGCCGTCGATATCGGCCGCGCTAAGGCCAGCGTCAGCCATCGCGTTGAGAGCGGCGTCGGCGTGGAGCTGAATCTGGGCGAGCTCGGGGATGCGGCCGAGCTCGGTGGTCTCGGCGGCCCCGACGATGGCAGTGGCTCTGGGCTTCATGCCTAGTTCCCCCTCGCCGGTCGGAACTTTGGCAGCGAAATCTCATCCGTAATCGACTCGAAGGCGACTTCGAGGGGCATGTCCAGCACGAGCGCCTCCGGCGTCTGCTCGCACTCGACGATGTTCGACATCATGCGCGGGCCTTCGTCCAGCTCGACGATCGCGATCGCGTACGGGTCCTCCCCGAAGGCCGGCGCAGGGCGGTGATTGATGACGTAGCTGTAGAGCTTGCCCCGCCCACTGGCGGTGAAACTCGACACGGAGCGAGAGCTGCACTTCGTGCAGAAGGGGCGGGGCGGGAAGATGAGCTGGTCACACTCATCACAGCGCTGGAGGCGGAGCTCGCCCCGCTTCGCGCCATCCCAGAAGTCCTGCGTCTCCGGTGTCGCCACCGGGACAGGCTTGGCGTAATCGGCCACGGCGGACCTGCCTTTCGTGGGGGGGATTGCGCGCGTCGCGCGCGTGCCCGCGCATCCTACGGACTTCGGGAGCTCTTGGCCGCTGGCGCTTGGTGCGCGGGGGCGCTGCTGCGGCGTTCAGGCGTAGTGCACCAATCACGAGAGGCGGCTCTTTACCGAGGGGCCAAGGGAGTCCGATCGAGTGCTGGTGCCCCGGCCACGCTGAACTTTGAACGCGGAACGCGCTCGGATCACGAAATCGCTGGCCGGGCCGTAGAGGTTGGGCTCGCGCTAAGCCGCGCGGCGTTCCGCGATGTCGCGCTCGAGGACTGCGATGAAGACGTTCGCGAGATCGGGGTCGAACTGGCGACCGCGGCCGCGCTCGATTTCGGCGACGGCCTGCTCGGTGCTGAGGGCGCGGCGGTAAGGGCGCTCCGTCGTCATGGCGCTGAAGGCGTCGGCGACGTTGAAGATGCGTGTGGGCAGGACGATCTCCGAGTGGCGCAGCCCGGCGGGATAGCCGCTTCCATCGAACCACTCGTGGTGGTGGCGGACGAGGTCGACGACCGTGTCGTAGTCCGTGACGGCAGCGGCGATCGCCGCCCCGATCACGGGGTGCTCCTCCATATGCTGGCGCTCCTCGAGCGTGAGCGGCCCCGGCTTCTGCAGGATCTCGTCGGGTACGACGATCTTGCCGAGGTCGTGGATCGGCCCGCCGATCGTGAGGGCGTTCGTCTGCTCCTCATCGAGGCCGAGCTCCGCTGCCACGCGCAGGGCGAAGTCAGTCGCGTGGTAGCTGTGGTAGCGCGTGTAGCTGTCGCGCCGATCGATCGCGCGGACCAGGTTGTGCAGCGCCTTCAGGTTCGTGATCTTGACGATATCCGCGGCGCCGGCGGGCCGCTCGCCGGCCCGCAGGGCGGGGTTGTTCGACTTGTTCAGGTACATCTGGTCCTCGGCCTGGGCGACGAGCTCGCGCGGGGCCTTCTGGCCCTCGAGCGTGGCGATGCCATAGCTCAGCCCCACCCCGTAGGCCGTGCCCGCGCGGTTGATGATCGCGATCTCGGCGATCCGCGCAGTGACCTGGTCGATGGCCTGGTGAGCGGCGTCCTTGCCATCCGGGAACACGGCGACGAATTCGTCGCCCCCGAAACGGCCGAAGGCCGCAGGCGGTTTGATCGTGTCCTCGAGAACCTCCGCAATCCTGCAGAGGATCGCGTCGCCCTCCTCGTGCCCGGCGTAATCGTTCAGCCGCTTGAAGTTGTCGATGTCGAGGTAGGCGACGACCAGGGGCTGACCGGTCGCGCTGGCGTGCTTGAAGCTGTCGTTCAGGAACTCGTCGATGAAGCGCCGATTCGGCCGGTCGGTGAGGGCATCGGTGTAGGCGAGCTTGCGGAAGAGCGCGGCGTGTTCGGCAGCGACACGCTGGGCGCGGCCGTCCACCGCCTTGCGGATCATGTGCCAGAGGACCTCGGCCTCGAACGACTTCCCAAGGAAGTCGTCGGCGCCCGCCTTCATCGACTCCACGGCGGTCTCGACGTCGACAACGCCGGTGATGGCGACGATGCCGGTCGTGCTCGCGAGCCCGCGCGCGCGCGCAATCACCTCGAGGCCGGGGATATCGGGAAGGCCCATGTCGCACGTGATCGCGTGGAACGGCTCTTCGCTCGCCTCGATCATCGCGAGCGCCGTCTGGCCATCTTTGGCCACCACGCCACGACTCTCGTGGCGGGCAAGCAGGGCGCTGATCGTGCGCGCAAGCTCCGGGTCGTCCTCGACCACCAAAACGCGCAAATCGCCGACATCCGCGGGCGATCGTTCGTTGTGCATCTCCCTTTTACTGTCGGATCGAGACAAGCCGCTCGCTAGGGGTTGTGGATGGTCCAGCTGTCCTATCTTAGGGATCCATCACGGGAGCGCGTACCCACACGCGTTCGGCAACCTGGCTGCCGAGCACGATCGAACGCTCCTCCACTCCGATCGTCACCGTTCCCCGGTACGGGGCGGAGGACTCCAGCGTCGCCTGTCGACCGGGGCGGATCCCTTCGGCGTCGAAGAATTGCAGGAGGCGCTCGTCCTCTTCAAAGACTCGCTCGACCTCGACAGTGGTGCTCTCCGGCACGTCTGCCAGGGTCGTCATCGAGAGCGCTTCCGCGCTCGCGAGCCCGGGGATGGGGTAGCCGAAAGGACTGCGCGCGGGGTTCCCAAGCGTCTCGACGAGGTGAGGCTCGGTGACGTCGGAGATGCCGTGCTCGAGCAGATGCGCCTCTTCGTAGGCGCGCCACCAGGGGACGTTCAGGATGCTCGTGAGCAGGCACTCGGCGAGACGGTGGCGACGCACCATGCGCTCGGCGCGGCCCAGCCCCTCGGGCGTGAGGACGATTACCTTGCGCCGGTCGACGGCGACGAGGCCGTCCCGTTGCAGCCGCTTGAGCATGCCCGCGACCGACGGCGGGGTCACGCCCAGCCGATCGGCCAGGCGGACGGCGATCACGCTCTCCCCCTCGTCGTGGTTCAGGCGATAGATCGCGCTCAGGTAGTCGTCGCTGGCGACGTTCACGACCTGCTTCGGCACGCGGCCATCGTGCCATGCCGTCGGGCCGCTGTCGCTCGACCGGGGGCTGGGTGCCGGCGCGGCGCTCAATGAGATCCGGTTCGCGAAGCACGATCGGCTGTTGCCGCTGAAGGCGCGCGTTGAGCCAGCCTTTCACGCAGGGCGGCAGCGCTCCGGACTGCTCATAGCAGCTCTCGCAACGAGCGGCGCGGCTCTGGGCCTCATACGGGCACCATTCGGTCGATGCTGGCATTCTTGCTCTCCTCAACTCCGTTGCCCCGGTGATCGGCCGCCGGCACACGGGGCTCAGCAAGGGTCCGCCCTGATCGCACGCGCGACGAGCCCTTCAATTCGGCGCCCGCGCTCTCTACACTCGGAGCGGGACTTCCCCAGGCGAGGACTCGATGAGCGCGGCACCTGAAACAAGCGAACTCGATCTCTCATGGCTCGATCTCTACGACGAGCCCACCGCTGCCGAGCCGACCAACAAGGGGCTCACGCTCGAGGCGATCGACATCGGCCCCTACGAGTCGCGGGATGAGGCGCCGCGCGACATGACCGCCCGCCTCCGCGGGGCGAAGCCCCGGGAGGGCGCACTCAGGCAGGGGCTCAGCTACCAGACAAGGGCCGACGTGTGGGCGGATCAGTGCCGTTCGCTCTACGAAGAAGCGGTCCAGCGGCAGTGGTCCTCCGCGCGGGACATCCCCTGGGACACCCTGCACGAGCTGCCCGATGAGACCGAACGGGCGATGTGTCAGCTCTCGACCATGCTTGCCGAAGTCGAGTTCATCGCCGGGGATGTGCCGGGCCAGTGGCTCCCGGCGATCAGCGGCGACGAGTTCGAGGTCGGCCTCTTTCTCACGACCCAGATCATGGATGAGGCGCGTCACGCCGATGTCTTCCGCAAGCGCGCACTCGCGAACGGTGGCGGCATGCTCGCGCAGGGGGCGGCGCTCGGCCTGCGCAACCTTCTCGATGCCAAAGACTTCACGGAGATGTCGGTTCTGATGCACGTCCAGGCCGAGGGCTTCGTGCAGTCGATGTTCCGGATGGGCGAGCTCATCGGTCCAACGCAGGCAGACAAGCGCATCTTTCGCATGGCCGCCCAGGACGAATCGCGCCATCTCGCCTTCGGCGTCATGCATCTCAAGCACGTGCTCACGGAGACGCCGGAGCGGCGCGAGGAGATCCACCACTACCTCGACAAGGCCGAGGGCGAGGCGGCCGCCGGTAGTGGCGGGGACGTGACGTTCCCGCCCGTCTTCGAATCGCTCGCGCTGCTCCTCGGGGGCGGCAAGGGGCGCTTCGACGAGGGTATCGCCAAGCTCTTGCTGCTGCGCAAGCGCCAGGTGAAGGAGTACCTCCACCGCCTCGACGTAGCCGGGCTCGGCGATCGCCGCGAGCGACTGGGCCCTGCCCTCGCGCAGTTCGCCGACGCCTAGCGCATGGCGAGCGGCGAGGCGCCTCCCGAGATCACGGACTCGGTGCGCCAACAGGCGAACGACCTCGGCTGGGAGGATGACCTGATCGATCGGGCGCTGGCCCAGGGCCACGCCCTCCAGGTGATTCTGGGAGCGCTCCAGACCAAGGTCGGGGGTGAGCAAGCGAAGGCCTTCCTCGGTCAGGAACGTAGCGATCCCAGCCTCGACTGGATGACTGCGCCCACCGAATGGGGGGTGCGGGGCACGCCCTCGGATGCGGAGATGGGGCTCCAGATCGGCGATGTCATGGTCGGGTCCTACGGTGAGATCCCGGATGTCTGGACCAACCGCACGGAGATCGCCCGCGGCTCCCACCCCGCCGAGGGGCAGGAGGACATGGGCTACACGATCTTCGAGAAGGCGATCGTCTGGACGGACTCGGCGCCCAGCCTCTACGAGCGCGCCATCCGTGACCGCTGGGCCGCCGCCACCGACCTCGGCTGGCGCAGCCTCGAAGCCCTCCCCGACGAAATCGAGCGTGCGATCTGCCAGCTGCTCACCGAGCAGAGCGAGCGTGCCTACGCCGAGGCGACCGTCCTCGGCCGTTGGCTTCCGGAGATCAGCTACGGCTTCGTCGAAGTGAAGCTATTCCTCGGGACCGTCATCTACGACCTCGGCCGGCACGCGGAGGCGTTCCGCAAGCGTGCCCTAGCGAACGGGGGTGGCCTCGGGCTGCAAGCACCCAGTCATTTCATCCGGGGCGCCATCGAAGCCCGCACCTTCCCCGAGCTGATGGCCTATCTCTTCGTGCAGGACAGCACCCTCCTCACGCTCTTCGGCGCAGCGCAGGACTTCGCCCAGAACCAGCTCGAGCGCGACCTGTATCGGTTCGTAGCAGCCGATCGCGAACGCATCATGGAGTACCAAATCGATCGGCTGTCATCGTTCCTCGAGAAGCTGCCCGACCGCCGCGCCGAGCAGAACCGCTACTTCCGCAAGGCGGAGGTGCGCCTCGCGCGGGAGTGGCGCGACGCGGCCGTGAGCGAGCCGCTGGCTCTGCTCCTCGGCGGTGGTGAGCAGGGGCTGGCCGCCGGCGGAGCCGCGCTGACGCAGCTGCGCCGGCGGCAGATCGAGGAGTATCTGGCGAACCTCGAATCCGCGGGCTTCACGCGCGAACAGCTGCACTCGGGCCTGGCGGCGTATCTCGAGCGGGAGCCGGGCGCTTAGCCCCCGAGTATCGCCCCGAGGGCCGCTTCCGCTGCCTCCGCATCTGAGCCGATCGCGAAGAGCACGTCGCGGCCGCGCGGCTCCAGCAGGGCGACGACGTTCCCACTGGGCTGCGTCGCGAGCGTCAGCTCTCCTTCTTCTGTGACGGTGGCCGCCGCGACGACGGTTAGGTCACGGTGGGTCTCAGCGAACTCTGCGGCCTCCGCTTCGTCGACGAATCGCAGCCGCGCCACCATCACGCTCCGCTCGCCGTCCGTGTACACGTCGTAGCGATCGCCGCTCCAGCCCTCGGCAGCGCGGTTCGCGGTCCCTGAACTCGTGCGCAGGCGCAGATAGTTCTGGAGGTGGAACTCGCCCAGGGTTCCGCCGGACTCGCGCTCCCAGCCCGGTCCGAGGGCGGCTTCGATTCCGGGCAACACGACCTGCTCGGGCTCCCATCCGGCCGCACGGAGCTCGGGATGGAGGATGAGCGAGGTCGCCGGCGGAGGGTCGACGATGAGCGCGTCGATCGCCTCGATGCCCTCGTCCGCGAGGATGTCCCGGATCCATGCCGCTCCGGTTGTGTAGGGGAAGAGCAGCTCCCGCACGATCGAGACGGGCACGTTCCCTATCTGGGGGAGGCCGGCGAGGAGGAACGCCCGGCCCACGCCGGGCCTCCAGAGGAAGCGCTGCGAGTAGCGCCCTTCGTGCGTTACGGCGTCGCCCTCGACGACCGCAGTCCAGGCCTGCTCCCGGTCGAGGTTCCCATCCACCAGATCGAAGGTCTCATCGAGGGCGAAGTGATAGTCCTGGAGGGCGTGAACGAGTTCGTGCGCGAGCGTCTCCAGCTCTCCTCGGGAGAGGTCCTCAAAGCCCTCGTCGGCACTCTCCGTCACGACCCAGAGCGTGTCCTCGTTCGGCGAATAGAGACCGAGGATGGCTTCGGCGCCGAACTCGTCGAAGATCGCGCCGTAGTCCTGGTCCTGGCCGAGATGGCCGAGCAGCCGGTAGAGCGTAGTGAGCTTCGCGTAGTCCTCGCGTTCATCGTCGCTCGTGAGGCGATCGAGCAAGGCCGGCAGATCGGCGCGGGGAATGGTTAAGGCGCGCAACGTTGGTGGGACCTCGAGCTGCCGCACCTCGGCTATGTCCGCGAGCATCGCCTGGAGCGCCTCGGGCAGGGGAGGGACGGTCGCGGTGGGTGATGGCTCGGCTTGGGGCGTCCCCTCAGGGGTCGTCGTCGCCTGCGGCGGGGTGGCGCTCGCGGGGGCGGGGGTGGGGTCGGTGGGCGTGCTCGTGGACGTATTCGATGGTTCTGCAGTGGCGGTCTCCAGCTCCACATTGCGGGAGCCGCAGGCGGCCAGCGCGAGGGCGAGTAGCAGCGCGGCGAGCAGTGCTCCGAGGGGTCGGATCATGCGTTTCACCGCTCCTTGCTCGCCGGTTTGGGGCTGAAGTACGCTGACGCTCGCGGCGCATTCGTCTAGCGGCCTAGGACACCGCCCTCTCAAGGCGGAGATCAGGGGTTCGAATCCCCTATGCGCTACCAACGCGAGGGTCCGCGAGCAGGGCCCGACCCTGCTCGTTGCGATCATCGGCACCGCTCGCGCCGGAGTCGAGGCGGGGCCGATGGCCCAAGGTGGTGGCGAATATGGCAGACGAAGCCACGGTGAAAGCCTACCGGGACGCTTGGCAAGGCTGGGTGAAGCACCTGGAAGGCGTCCACGCCGTGCTCCTCGACGGGGAGCCGATGACCCCGGACCGGCTCAAGGGGCTGCTCAACCGCGAGGCTCGCGCAAAGCAGGCCTACGACGATGCCCGCCTCAAACTGCTGGGCCTCGACGAAGGCCCCCGCCCGCTCCCCGCCAGCGATGAGAACCCCTTCCGCTAAGCAGGCCCCGGGCGGGAAGTCAAAGGTAGCGCCGGTATACTGATGGGCAGGCGTGGCGCGTTCGTCTAGAGGCCAAGGACGCCGCCCTTTCAAGGCGGAGATCAGGGGTTCGAATCCCCTACGCGCTACCAACCCACGACCGCCCCCCACTGAATCTCATGGTGCGCAGCCTGCGACGACAGGCGAGGGAGTGGCCATCTCACTGGCGGACCCGACTTGGCCGTCCAAACCAAACTGCGATACCTCGAGCCCCGGCGGCAGCGCCTAGTTTCGTCGGGCAACAGAGGGCGTTGAGCGATCTCTGACTGTCCCACATCGACAAGCGCCCTATCGAAGATCGAAAAAAAAGTCCTCGAGTAGTGCTCCAGTAGCGGCTTCTCGGGGTGCGCCTTCACGAGACCCTCGGCGTCGAGTTCTGGCCGACCTGGGAGATTCCGAGGGCGGCGACTGCCGATCTGCCGCCGATACCTACTCGGCAACTGGCTGCACCGCACCTTCGGTGGCTGGCGCGAGAGCGTCCAGCAAGGCTTGCCGCCGGGGTCGCCGCACCGTTCCACTGGCGTTCCGCTAAACGCTCTAGGTTCCTTGCGCAGACCTACCAACCCCAGATGTGATCCATAAGCTCACGCTTGACGAAAACGACATCTCGTTCCCACCCGTACGGGCTCAGCGCTCTTTCGAAGTCCTTGAATACCACTGGATAGAGAGCATGCTCCGAAAGGATCTGCGTAACCTCTGCGAAGGAAGGGACCACCTCTTGGTATTCGTCTGCAAAGGAACACTCGATGAGGACAACATCGCACTTCGCTAGGGACTTCGCGGACCCCCTGAGAACCTCCACCTCGTGTCTCTGAACGTCTATCTTCAGGAAGCCCGGGTGATCCCACTCTGACCAGTGGTGCAGGTAGTTATCGAGAGTATCAAGCGGGACCGTCTGTTCCCCGACTATCTTGGCTCCGGGCAGGGAGGACTCTTGGCGGGTATGATAGGAATGGAGCGATGAATGTGCAGAATCTCTCGCAACTCCCATTTGTGCTTCATTCACATGATCGGAGAGGGCGGTGTTAAAGACACTCACGTCCAGAATACCTCGGAAGCGCTCATGATACTGGACGTAGGCATCAGCTAGAGGCTCGAACGCGAGCACTTTGTTATTCGGGAATAACTCCCGAGTAAGTTCGCACCAACTACCGTTGTTCCCGCCTACATCGATCACGAGCACGGATTCACTCGGATCCAGAAACCGGAGCAGCCTCACGCGATCTTCGAAGCGGGAAGGCTCTTTCAGGACGCCCCAAGCCGAGCGACGAGGGAGCGGCCGTCCTAGTCGGTGGGCCCGCCGGAGCTCACTCAGCAGCTCGGCACGGGTCGCGATAGCGTGAGCGTAGTGCTGGACTGCTCTCCACATTGCGCCAACCAGCAGCATACGCTCGTCTGCCTCACGAGACGTTGGCTCCACGAGCATCAAACCGCCATCTCCCCTCGACCACAACGCGATCGGCGAAGGAACGGCTGTTGGCGTGGACACCCAGACCGCCTCGAACTATCTATCGCCGATTTAAGGCCGGGCTGGGGCGGACCAAGACGGCCCCCGCCGCCAGCGGCGCCGGTTCGGGAGTCACTCGAAGCGACGCGCCGCACGCCGTTTCGGCGAAAGCCGCTGCATCCCCGCGTAGGTCGTCCACATCCGC
The DNA here is from genome assembly GCA_965247935.1 of Tepidiformaceae bacterium. Classification (GTDB taxonomy): domain Bacteria; phylum Chloroflexota; class Dehalococcoidia; order Tepidiformales; family Tepidiformaceae; genus CAUYXJ01. Next base: position 2,933,568 of record CBDFIA010000002.1, on the reverse strand, counting down.
CTGATACCGATACGCGAGTCCAGACCGAGCCAACTCGTCTCGGAGAGCCACCGTTCGGGAGTCACTGCGCCTGATCACAAGACGAATCCTCTTTTGCGACCGCCGTCATACCATTTCGTCAAGCCTTTTGAGATTACGACCGTCATAGGATCGGACGCGACCGCGCCCATTGCACGAGTTCCCACGGAGCCCGCACGACGCCTCTAGCGAACTCGCTGAGGGACTGATCAAGCAAGGAGAGCGACGTCGGTACGACGTAACTAATCATCACTATATCGATAATCAGGACGGAAGCTGCTATCCCTCGGGTACCCCATGGGCCTGCCATAATACCCGCAAGACCGAGCACCGCTACCGCGATCACGATGTTCAATACGGCCGCTCGCGCATGATTGTTCGTAGAAAGAAGAATTGTCGCGTTAGCGAGCCAAAAGCGTTGGCAACAGCAGTCAGGAGAAGAATTACGAGCAGGGTTCCATCGAATGGTATCTCACCGTTCGTCCATACTTCCAGAACAACATCACCCAGTGGTATGAGTAAGGCAATGATATCAAGAGAGGCAATCAGGGAAAAACTAACAGCCTGCCGGTGAAGGCGTGTCGCAGACCCAATCTCCCCAGGCCCAAACGCAGCTGCTGGTTCTGGCATCACCGCATTTGTAAACACGGATGTCACCTGCAACGCAACTCTACTTATAGTCCTGTGAGTGACGAGGATTACGACCGAGGAAGGTCCGAGGATCACTCCAGCTATCAGGATAGGTCCTTGAATCCTAAGGATATTTCCCAACGGGAAGCCGACTCGGAGTAGTCCAGATCGTATTAGGCTACGCATGATCGTGTGCCTTGCATGCCGGATCCCGAATCGCATCCATGAGCACGTCCGCCAAATTAATATCCTCAGCCCAACGATCCCCAACACTCGAGTTCCAACAACTGCGACGACCACCCATCCTGGCGTTCCCCCGACCGCGACCACCACCACTAACGCCCCAAATTCCCCAAGCTGGATCACGCTGCGCCAGGGCACCGCCTTTGGCTTTAGTACGCGAATGCGGTTTGACCTCGTCGTCAATACCTTTGTGAAAGAAGCGCTGATCCGGAACCGGCTAGTCGTCCATGGCGACGGCAGGGCCTGGCGCCCGCTCGTCGGTGTGCAGGATCTTGCGAAGGCACACGTCGCCTGCCTCGAAGCGCCCAGCTCCCTCGTAGCCGGCGAAATCTTCAACGTCGTTCACCGCAGCTATCAGATTCGTGATCTAGCGGAGGAAGTGGCCCAGACGCTCGGTCAGCTCGGGAGGCCGGTCGAGATCGTGCGTGGGCCCGAACCCAGTCTCGTTCGAAACTACCGCTGCCTCGGAAACAAGCTCCAGGACCGCCTCAATCTCGCGCTCCCCACGACCCCCAGTGAGGCAGTCGCCGCACTCATCGAGATGTACGGGTCAACGCCAATCGAGGAGCTCGGGCACCCCAAATACCAGAACGTCGCGTGGATGGAGCTCTTGCAGTCGGCGCGGAGCGCGTACGAGGCAATGGGGAACATCTTCGAGCCTATCGATAGCCCGGCTCCTCAGGGTGAGGCGCGGGCCGCCGGGCCGGTCGCCGTCGAGCCGGCCGTCGCCGAGCCGATGCGGCAAGGTACGCGAGTCTAATAGTGGACATCACGGTCACCCAGACGCCACTTGAGGGCGTCGTTATCGTGGGCACGGACTTCTTCGCCGACGAGCGGGGCTTCTTCATCGAGGCGTACCACAAGAGGAGATACGCCGAGTCCGGTATCGACTACGACTTTGTTCAGGACAATCACTCACGGTCCCAAAAGGGCGTTCTCCGCGGGTTTCACTACCAATCCCAGGAAGCACCCATGGGGAAGCTGGTGCGCTGCACACGCGGGACGATCTTTGATGTCGCGGTGGATCTCAGAACCGCTTCGCCAACATGCGGTCAGTGGTTCGGCATAGAGCTCTCGGAGGAGAACATGCGCCAACTCATGGTTCCCTCCGGCTTTGGCCACGCCTTTCTTACCCTCTCTGATTCCGCGGAGGTGCAGTACAAGTGCACCGGGTTTTACGACCCTCCGTCCGAGGGCACGATCGCCTGGAACGACGCTGAGATCGGCGTGTTCTGGCCGCTGGAGGCGCCCACGCTCTCAGCGCGCGATCAGCACGGCATGAGCTACCGCGACTACCTCAGCAATCCCGCTTTCTAGTCCGTACGGTAGCGCCTCGCCGAAGCCGGCCACACTCGTGGGGCTCCCAACTGGAGCGGCGTTTGCGGAGGCAGGAGCACGGGAATCTCTGGGCGGTTCCGCGCGTCGCACCGATTCAACCTTTGCCAGGGGAATCGGACACCAGGTGGGTGCGGACTGCCCCGAGCTGGGGACCCATCGCGCGCGGAAACAGACGCTTGGACGCAGGCGAGAGCTTTCTACGGAGGCCTCGTCGAGCAGGAGTCCAGCCCGCGCACCACTGTGCATCCTTCGCAGCTCTTCCACAGCGGAACCGGAGAACGCCACGGCCGACCCGTTCCACGGGTGCGGGCCGGGTGACGAGGCGCAGGAGCTCCGGCACCGACCGCGTGGGCCTGGAGGAGATGGCCGCCCAGGGCTTCTATCGCTCGCCTTCCCGGCTGAGATCGGGGGTGATACGTCACGGCGCGCGAACGGATCGAGAACGTTGAGGCACTCTCCGCGATCGATGGCTCGGTTGGCTGCTGCGCGCATATCAACTCGGAGATCCACGCCCTCACCATCCGCCGTGTGGGCGCTGGCGCTCAGCGAGACCTGGGACAACCCGACCCATCGCAATCCGACACAGGCGGTCTACAACAAGTTGGCCGTCGCGCTCGGCGTCTGTCGCGGTGCGATCGATTCGTTTATCGAACTCGCCCACACGAAGACGCCCTGGGGGAACGCGGCGATGCTGAAGGACCACCCGCAGGTGCATTACCGCATCGGCGAGCCCAGGCGACGCAGATGGCCGCCCGCGCCTTCGTACTCGAGACGCAGGACGCGCTCCCGGAGGGGGAGCACTTCTGGCCGGCGTATCTCGCCTGCGCCCACGCCGCTCAGGCGACGCGTCACGCCGTCGGAATCATGAACAACACGGCCGGCACGACGGGAAGCCGGATGGATAGCCCGCGAGCGCAAGCTTCGTGACGCGCATCAAGCGGCAACGGATGCGCTGCTCTCCTGGCGGCACCGCGAGGACCTCGGGAAGACGTTCGTCGGCCACGATCCGGCACGAGCTACATGGAGCTCAAACGCCCCTAACCAGCGCGAGGCCCGAGCCTGGCGCGGGCCAGGTCGCCGGTTCAGGTCGGAGCGCTCGGCAGTCTGCGAGGTCGGCTGGGCGAGCATCATCCTCGAATCTGATCTCTGCAGCCGCGGACAGCGGCGGAGTCGCGCTGGGGGCGCTACCCTGCGCAGCACACACAGCTGGGCCAGAGGCCCGCCCCTGGAGGAGCAAGATGCCCGAACGAGAACCACTCGATGTCCTTGAGGCGATCCATTCGACGCCCGCCCGCCGCTACCTCGGATCGGACCCGATCCCGGACGAGATCCTCTGGGAACTGCTCGACGCGGCCATCCGCGGGCCCAGCGGCGGCAATTCGCAGATCTGGGGCTGGGTGGTGGTCCGCGATGCCGAGAAGAAGCGGCAGATCGCAGGCTGGTGGAAGCAGGCCTTCGAGGGGACCTACGGGCGCGCCGATGTTGCCAAGCTGGAAGAGGGCGGCCGCGTCCAGGTGGGAAACTTCGAGAACGTCGTCGAGGGCGACACCGGCCTCGACGCGAGCGGCGTTCGCTCCGTGACCTACATGGCCAACCATCTCGAGGAGGTGCCGGTGATCGTCGTCCCCGTCCTCACGGGCGTGGGCGCTCTGCCCGAGTCGACGCGGCTCGGGATGCTGTACGGCGGCTTCATCTTCGGCGCGATCCAGAACCTCTCGCTCGCGGCGCGCGCCCACGGGATCGGCGCGCCTCTCACGACGTTCGGGACCGGGCCCGATCTCAATAGCTTGCTGGAGCTGCCCGATGGTGCAAGCGCCTGCGCCGTGATCCCCTTGGGCTATCCGGTGCGCGGTCGCTTTTCGCAACCGACGCGGGTGCCGGTGGACGAGGTCGTCCACTGGGATACGTGGGGCGAGCAAGCGGCGCGCCCGTCCTAGACCCCGCGGGGGGGGCCTCCGCTGCCACGTCTTCGCTCGCGGACGGCGATCGCAGCGATACTGAGGGGGATGCAACGCCGCGAGCTCATCGCCGAGTGCCCGGCCCCGAACGGGGCGCTGGTCACCCTGCACCGCGAAGCCGGCCAGATGGTGGTCCGCTTCGACGGCGAACTCGTGATGTCGGACCGTGCGCACGGCTCGGAAGAGGAGCTCGCCACGCACGCCTGCGGCCCCCTCGCGGGGGTGAGCGAGGCGCGGGTGGTGGTGGGTGGGCTGGGCCTGGGGTACACGGCGCGCGCGGCGCTCGATGCCGTCGGCGGCGACGCCTGGGTCACCGTGGTCGAGCTGGTCCCGGGCCTCGTCGAATGGAACCGCGGGCCCCTGGGGCATCTCGCGGACCATCCCTTGAAGGACCCTCGCACGTCGCTCGTGACGGCTGACATCGTGGATTTCCTGCGCGCCGGACCGACCCCGGCCGATGCGATCGTGCTGGACGTCGACAACGGCCCGGAGCCGATACTTTCGGACAGCGGCTGGCTCTACTCGGAAGCGGGCCTGCGAACCCTGCAGGACGCGCTCCGCCCGGGCGGGACGTTGGGCGTGTGGTCCGCCTCCCCGAGCCCCGGGTTCGAGGGACGGCTACGCCGCGTGGGCTTCGAGCCCGAAGTGGTGCAGACCCGTGCCCGCGGCGGGGTTCGCCGCGGGAGCCGGCACGTCCTCTACTTCGGCCACCTGCCGCCTCGCCGGCGCTGATTCGCCAGGAGTGTTCCGCCCAGACGGGCGAGAACGGGCACGCTCATTTTGACGACACGAGGAGGCAGTAGCCGAGGTCGATCTCGTTCGCGCGCAGCAGGTCGGCGTGCTCGCGCCGCCACGCTCCCGACGCGAGGTCGTCGCGGAGCCGGTCGAGGCCCCGAAGCGCGCCGTCGCCGAATTTGACGAACGCGGAGATCGCGGCGCGAACATCGCTGTCGAGGTAGGCCTCAGGCCGGCGCCAGTAGGCACAGAGAAACCCGTCCCAGCAGTCCGCCGGAATCAGGACCGGGTATTCGCCGATAGAACCGAGCGCCACCTCGACCCGTTCTTGCGTGGGGAACCCGTCTTGGGCGCGGTCGAGCAACTCCGGGAGGTAATCGTGGAGCCAGAATCGTCCCGCCAGCGCCTCGTGCGTGAAGATGACCACACGGTCGCGGGCAACGCGGCGAAGCTCGCGCAGGCCGCCGTCGACATCCGGCCAGTGGTGGATGGTCATGAGGGCAGTAGCGGCGTCGAAGCTGTCGGTCCCGAAGGGCAGCATCGATGCGCTCGCTCGCACGACCGGCGCCGCGCCGACGGCGCGCTGATCGATCATCACCTGTGATGGTTCGACTGCGACGACCGCGCGGCCGGCCGGCTCGTAGGAGCCGGTCCCGGCGCCGACGTTGAGCACGTGAGCCGCGTCGCCGAGAGCATCGTCGATGGCGGCCGCGATGCGCGGATCGGGGCGGCGGTGAGTCGCGTAGTCGATCCCGATCTCGTCGCAGAGCTGGCTCATCCGTCTTCCACCCAGCCTACCGGATGGCCTCCGCGGACTTGGCCGCCGGAAACGCGCGACGCGGTCACGCTGCGGTTGGGGGTGGGCGTAACGCGCACTGAGGTCGACGACGAGTTCGACGAAATCGAGCGTTCGTTCGAAGTCGTCCGGATCGGGCGCCTGGCGAACCGACACCGCCAATTCGGGCGAGTGTCCCAAGCGCGGTCGATCAAGCCGGACCACGACGGGTCGAGCTGGCCCCCGTGCGCGTTGGGAAACGGGCTAGCGCTGGAGGGCCTGGCTAGCGGTCGGGCCCGTAGAGGTAGTCGTCGATCGTCTTGTGCATGTGGCGAATGCGGCGCTCGCGGTAGTTGATGAGAAGCCCCTTGTACGCCCGCGAGTTCAACCCCTTCTGGACGCGGGGCAGGTTGTAGGAGTCCTGGTCGAGCGTGAGCCCGATCGAGATCTCGCCGTGCTTATGCTCCGTGTGTGCCGGTCGTGGTGGCCATTCGGCGCCCTCCGGCAGGCGCACGTAGTTCTGGAGGTCGTAGTACATGCGGTTGGGGTCGGTGGCGTGGGGACGTTGGCGGAAGAGAAGAAAGCCCGTGCCGATGATGTTGAAGGTGAGGTTGGGGAACACGTAGTAGTGGTAGTCGTCCGACATTTGGTCGTCGTTGAGGTCGGAGACATCCAACCCGCGGGCCTCGGCGTCGCGCCGGTACGCGTCCTGCAGGAAGGGGCGGACATCGCCCATCGTGCCGGCGAAGCTCTCCGGCTCGGTGCCGACCTCGCGCAGCCGCTGCTCCAGCGCGCGCGTGATCTCGTGCTGGTTGGGGTAGCGCGGGCTGACCAGGCCGAAGGGCACGAGGTAGCGGTTGTGCCGCTCGTAGAGGTCGATCTGGACGTGGATGTCGTCCAGCGACTCGAGCGCTTGGGGGTGGATCCCCTGGACGTGGTAGACCTCGTTGAAGGCGTCCACTGACGCTTTCCAGTTCGTCTCCCAGGCGATCGTGCGGTCCTGGACGATGGCGTAGTCCTCGAAGTGGTAGGCCGCGAGGTGCTCCGGGACGATCCCGAGGAACTCCGCGAGCGGCTCGGCCTCGGGGTTCATGTTGAAGAAGATGAAGCCGCCCCAGGTGTCGCAGGGGACCTCGATCAGCGCCGTCTCCTGGGGCACGCCCTGGGTGAACGTGTTTTCGTCCGGCACGAACTTCTTCGTGCCATCGAGGTTGAACTCGAAGAAGTGATAGGCGCACTGGAAGCTTTCGGCGTGGCCCATCCCGGCGTTACGGATCTGGTTCCCCCGATGCGGGCAGACGTTGTAGAAGGCACGCACCTGGTCCGGCTTCTCGCGCACGACCAGGAACGACTCGGGGCCGAGCTCGGTCGTGAAGTAGTCGCCCACGTTGGGGATATCGGACTCACGTCCGGCCATGTTCCAGACCTTGGTCCACAGCCGCTCCCACTCGAGCTCCATGAACTCTTTGGACATGTAGCGTTCTCTCGGGATGAGCTCGGTGCCCATTTCCGGCTCGGGGGCCTTCTCCATCGGAGTGCGGCGGCCGACTGCTTCCTGGACCATTCCCGGCTCCTCATCCTGCTCCAACATCGGAGCAATCGTGCGCGGATGCTACGCCATCCCGCCCATCACTCGTAGCGTCCGCTCGCCGAGCGGGCGCCGTCATACCGATCCTTCCATACGCCGCCGTCACCAGCGGGTCGCTCGTAGCGCACGCTGGCCACCGGTACGATGAGGTGTGGAGGGATGGGGCCCGGTGGTCCTCGCCGTCTTCAAGAACGGTCGCCTCGTCGCAAACGCGCCGAGTTTTTTTCGAAGGCGCCTCCTTTATTCCCGGCGGAACCAGCTCTCCCGGCTCAGGAGCGTGGCCCTGGGCCAACCCGGGCGGAGGGCAGCAGGCCCAGACAGCCGCGGTCCTGTCTTCGTCGCTCTCCTGTGGGCTTGGGGGTCTCGCTATGGCGAAGGTCATCGTCCAGTCGCTGCCCGACTACACCCACGCCCAGCTGCTCACCACCGCGGGCCACAGCCTCGTCGCGGATGAGCCGGAGGACGTCGACGGCGACGACCTCGGCCCGACGCCTTATGACCTGTTGCTGTGGGCGCTCGGCGCGTGTACCTCGATAACGCTGCAGATGTACGCCCGGCGCAAAGGCTACCCGCTGCATGAGGTCGCCGTGGAGGTCGAGCATGAGCGGGTGCACGCGGAGGACTGCGCGGATTGCGAGGAGGAGCACACCGGAACGATCGAGGTCGTGCGTCGGCGGCTGGTCCTGCGGGGCCCGCTCAGCGACGAACAACGCGACGACCTTCTCCGGATCGCAGGCCGATGCCCTGTGCACAAGACGCTTGCCGCCAGCCCAGAAGTGATCGACTCCGTCGAGGTGGTGGCCTAGCACTTCAGGACTAACCCAAGCGGGTAATCCCGCTAGACGTCGAGGTTCTGGACGTTCTTCGCGTTCGCCTGGATGAAGCGCCGGCGGTGGCTGACGTCTTCACCCATCAGCTCGGAGAAGATGCGATCGGCGCCGGCGGCATCTTCGACGCTCACCCGCAAGAGTGTGCGCGCCTCCGGCTTGAGCGCAGTCTCCCAGAGCTGATCGGCGTTCATTTCGCCCAAGCCCTTGAAGCGCTGCACATTGCCCTTGTTCTTCTTCCTCCGCTGGAACTGCCTGAGCTCGGTATCGGAGAAGAAGTAGTGGGTGCTCTTGCCCTGCTGCAGGCGGTAGAGCGGCGGCTGGGCGATGTAGAGATAGCCGCCATCGATCAGCTCCTGCATGTTCCGGAAGAAGAACGTCAGCAGGAGGGTGCGAATGTGCGCACCGTCGACGTCGGCGTCGGTCATGATGATGACCTTGTGGTAGCGGAGCTTCGTGATATCGAACGTATCACGGATGCCCGTGCCAAGGGCGGAGATGATGAGCCGGATGGCTTCGTGCCCGAGCATCTTCTCTGGGAACGCCTTCTCCACGTTCAGGATCTTGCCGCGCAGGGGGAGGATGGCCTGCGTGTGCCGGTCCCGGCCCTGCTTGGCTGAGCCGCCCGCGCTATCGCCCTCGACGATGAAGATCTCTGATTCGGCGGGGTCGCGGCTCGAGCAGTCCGAGAGTTTCCCCGGGAGATTGCCGCTCTCCAGCGCACCCTTGCGGTGGACGAGGTCCCGCGCCTTGCGCGCGGCCTCGCGCGCCCGGGACGCCGTCATCCCCTTCTCGATGATGCGCCGCGCATCCGAGGGGTTTTCCTCGAGATGCTGGGTGAGCGCATCGGCGAGGGCGCTCTGGACGTGCGCGGCCACTTCCGCGTTGCCCAGGCGGGTCTTCGTCTGGCCTTCGAACTGCGGTTCCGGCAGTTTCACCGAGACAACGGCCACGAGGCCCTCGCGCACGTCGTCGCCGCTGAGGTTCGAATCGTTCTCCTTGAGCACTTTTGCCTTGCGCGCGTAGTCGTTGAGGATGCGCGTGAGGGCCGTGCGGAATCCGGTCAGGTGGGCGCCGCCATCGATCGTGTTGATGCCGTTCGCAAAGGTGAAGACCGACTCGTTGAAGCCCTCGTTGTACTGAATCGCGCACTCGATCAGGTTGCCCTCGATCTCGCGCTCCACGTACACGGGATCTTGGTTGAGCACGGTCCGATCGCGGTTCACGTGGCGGACGAAGCTCTGGATGCCACCCTCGAAGTAGTAGTTGACCTCATTCCCATCGCGCTCGTCGAAGAGGTGGAACCACGTGCCTTTCGTCAGGTAGGCGTATTGGCGCGCGCGCTCCGATTCGAGGGCGAAATCGAACGAGGTCGCATCGAAGATGCCCGTATCCGGCTTGAAGGAGACGGTCGTACCCGAGGGGCGGCCAACGGCCGCCGTGGGCGTGAGCTCGGTGAGCGGGTCGCCACGCGAATACTCCTGGCGGTAGACCTTGTTCGCATGCTTCTTGCCCTGCGCCTCGGCATCGGGCACGACCTCGACCCACATCTCCTCAGCCAGCGCGTTGACGACACTGGCACCGACACCGTGAAGGCCGCCGGAGACCTTGTAGCCGCCGCCGCCGAATTTGCCACCGGCGTGGAGGACAGTCATGACGGTCTCGACCGCGTTCTTGCCAGTCTGCTTCTGCACCCCCACGGGGATGCCGCGACCGTTGTCGCTCACGGTGCACCAGCCGTTCTCGTGGAAGATCACGTCGATGCGGTCGCAGAAGCCCGCCATCGCCTCGTCTACGGCGTTGTCGACGAGCTCCTTGACGAGCTGATGGAGGCCCGATTTATCGGTGGTGCCGATGTACATGCCGGGGCGGCGGCGCACCGCTTCGAGGCCTTCGAGGACCTGGATATCAGCAGCGGTGTAGGTGGAGGAGCTGGCTTCCTGCGTTGCCATAAGTTCCTTTGCGGACATCAAGGCGGGGCCTCAGCTGGCCCGCCCGAGAAATTGTTAGGGTTCCTGCTCATTTTACCACGAAACAGCCCCGGAACGCCAGCGATTCGGGCTTCGAAAGACGCCGCCGCGGCAGGCGAAATCAGCCTGCCACAAGCTCCACGGAGAGCGGCAACTCGACCCGCTCCGAGGCGTCAAGCAGCTCGAGCGAGACGACGCTCCCGTCCGCATCCAGGTCAACGATCAGTCCGCGCGCGGCCTCAGCGCTCTCTACTATCGGAGAGTCCTTGAAGACGACGCTCAGCGTATCGGTGTCCGGGTCGTAGCGCACTCTCATTCCCGACTCCAGTACCTTTCCAGCGTATCCCTCGAGCCCAGGCCGCGGGACCGTGGTCGCCTTGATCCTTCGCCGCCTCGTGCGAGAGTCCCCGGATGAGCTTCCTCGACCGCTTGCGGAAGTTCGAACGGCCCGCGCCGCCGGAGCAGATCACGCTGAACGCAATCGGCCGGGTGCGGAACGCAGTCCAGAAGCCCCACCCCCATGGTTGGGAGGAGGTGGAGAGCCGAATCGAACTGGCGGTGGAGCACCGCGAGCGTCTCCGTGGCCTGGACGACTACAGCCACGTGCTCGTGGTCGTCTATCTCGACCTGGCGGCGGCCGCGCCGGAGAAGCCCTCGACCGTGACGGTCGAGGGTATCGACGTCGGCATCTTCGCGACGCGGAGCCAGCTGCGGCCGAACCATCTCGGCGTCTCCGCCGTGCCCCTCCTCGGGGTTGAGGGAGGAGTGGTGCGGGTACGCGGACTCGACGCCATCGACGGCACGCCCGTGCTCGACCTCAAGCCCTACCTGCCGCGCTACGACTCCCACCCCGACGCGACGATTCCCGGCGAGCTATAACCCAGCGAGCGCGGAGGCGGAGCGGCCGCTAGGACGCGGAGCCGCAGCAGTCGAGCGCGGGAGGGGCGCGGGTGAGGGGCCCCGAGCGCTAGCGAGCTATCAGGCGCTGGGCAGGGTCGTGTTCCAGCTCCCACGACATTAGGCTCACCACGGAAAGTGGGTGGACTCATGACGGAGGCGATGCGGCCAGAGCCGCTGGCGGATATCCGCGTTCTCGAGATCGGACAAGCGCTCGCGCTTCCGATGTGCGGCCTCATGCTGGCGGACATGGGCGCCGAGGTGATCAAGCTGGAACCGCTGGGCGGGGACGCGAGCCGCGCCCTCAACCAGATTTTTCCTGGTGAGAGCAAGAGCTTTGCCATATTCAACCGGGGCAAGCGAGACGTCGTCATTGATGTGGCGCTGCCGGAGAGTCGGCCTGCAATCGAGGCACTCGTCCGCCACGTCGATGTGGTTCTGGTCGCGATGAAGCCAGCCGACCTCCAACGCTATGGGCTTACCTACGAAGCTCTTCAGTCGGTGCGCGAGGACATCGTCCTCCTCGAGCAGTCTGGACTAGGGACAGCGGGGCCATTCGGTGACCAGGGCTCGTACGACGTGGTCGCCCAGGGGCTCTCCGGACTGGCGGCCTTGATGGCGAGGGATCGGGGGACGCACCTGAACAGGTTCGACCGGCATACGTCGACGCGGCGACGGGAATCATCGGAGCGCTCGGCGTGGTCGCCGCACTGCGCCATCGTGACCGAACCGGAGAAGGGCAAAAGGTCGAGACCTCATTGCTCTCTAGCGCCCTCTCCATGGGCGCTAACATCCTCAACTGGTTCGCGGCGAGCGACGCGGCGCTCTGGGAGGATCTGGACCACCAGCTGACCGAACTCCGCGAGCAGGGCTCAGGCTTCGGCGAGCAACGGGATGCCTACTACCGAAGCGAACAGCCCGCGGGCATCGTGAACATCTACTTCCGTTACTACCGCACCGAGGATGGCTTCATCTCCGTTGGTGCTCTGAGCCCGAAGCTCAATCAACGGCTACGGGCGGTCATCGGCGTCGAAGATCCGCGTGCGGACCCCGAGTTCGACGCGGGCACGGCCGCCGGCTGGGACGCGCTCATGGAGATGGTGGCGAGCGCCGAGCGCGTCTTTCGCGAGAAACCCAGCGCCCAATGGATTGAACGCCTCAGCGGCGAAGGAATCCCCTGTGGCCCGTTCAACTTCCCTAATGAGATCCTCGATGACCCACAAATCGCCGCTAACGCGTACCTGCCCCAACTGGACCACCCCTTGCTCGGCCCCTACGTCACCTTCGCGCCGCCGGTCAGGATGAGCCACTCGCCCGTCGCCATCGCAGGCCCCTCGCCCGCTCTCGACGCAGATACCGACGACATCCTGGCGGAGGTGGGACTCACCGCGGAGCTCGTCGCCGAGTTGCGGAGTCACGGCGCCATAGGAGCTAGGAGCGGCCCTGTCACCGGCATGTTCGGCTAGCTACGCCGCCGGCAGCGTGGGCAGCCAGACCGCGCCGCGGGGGTTGGCCAGCCGCGTGCGAGCGCCGCTGGCGGGTCGGGCCGATTCCTGCCAGGTGGGCGTCGCTGCCGGCGCTAAGCCAAGCACGCGCACACCCGCGCGGTCGAAGGCCGCGATGATCTCGCCGAGGGGGACGCGCGGCTGCAGGTAGACGCCCTCGTCCGTGCGCGCCGCTTGGCCGGCGAGGCCGGCGCGCTCGAGGAATGCGAGGAAGCCGGCGGGAACCGCAGCGACCGTGAGGATGACGCCACGGTGCCGGGGGGCGAGCTTGGGGGTCATCGGCTTCCTCCGTCACATCGGTGACTACTCCCAGTTATGGTGAGTTGGACCGCCAAGGTGACGGGGTTTGGGAAAGGGTGGGAAAAGGCCCGCCCCGCCAGCGGTACCGGAAGCGAGGTCAGCTGAAGCCACCGGCCCGTTAGGCGCTCGTCGCCCGTACGTGTGATGCTCTGGTCCATGACCACGCTTGCGATCGACCGAGACATCGCCCTCGAGACCGCATACAACGTCCGCCACCTGCGCGGCTACCCGACTGCGGCTGGGCCCACCACGACCGCCACCGACCTCCTCCGCGGCGCCACCCTCCACGAGCTCACGGAGCGAGGCTGCGAGGCGCTCCGCGCACACGGCGTACGAACGGTGGTCGATCTCCGCTCCGAGGTCGAGCACGAGGCCTCCCCGACCCCGGACCTGAGCGCCTATGCGATCACGGTCATCGAAGCCCCGGTCTTCCAGGCCGACGCCTCGCCAGGCGCGCTCGTCAAGAACGAGGGCTATCCCGGCCATGCGGTCGTCTATCGGAGCTTTCTCGTCGACGGCGGAGCCGCCTACCGCACGCTCTTCGAGGCGATTGCGAGGGACGACGGTGGCGTGCTCTTTCACTGCGCCGTCGGCAAGGATCGAACCGGGCTCGCCGCTGCCCTCCTCCTGGAGCTGGCGGGCGTCCCGGACGAGCACATCATCGCGGATTACGTGCGCTCCACCGCTACGCTCGAGCCCATCCTTGATGAGCGCCTGGCGAAGTTCGCCGAGCGCGGCATCGACGAGGACACCGCACGCATGATGATGGCCGCGCCCGCCGCGGACATGGAGGCGACGCTCGCCTTCGTGCGCGAGCGCTGGGGGTCAGCGGCGGACTACTGCGCCGCGATCGGCCTGGACGAGCCGACGACCGCCGCCGTTCGCGCCCGCGTGGTTACGGACTAGCGCGCCGCCCCTCGCCCGCGTAGCGGCGATGGTCCTGCTCAATCTGGGTGCCCGGGGTGGGAACTGGCGGAGAGGGGGAGATTCGAACTCCCGGTACATCGCTGCACACCGCTTTTCGAGAACGGTACCATAAGCCACTCGGACACCTCTCCGAGCTGAGTCTAGCAACGTCCCCGGGGCCACGCGAAAGCGTCGATCCGGACCGGAGGCACCCGCTTTGGAACCTTTCACCGTCGCCTGTTGCCAGGTGCGGGCCTACGACCTCGAGGACGCGGAAGCGAACCTCCAAGGGCTGCTGCGGGCGCTCGATGGTGCCGGTGAAGCAGGGGCCCAGCTGGTCGCCCTACCAGAATGCGCCTACCCCGCGTACTACGTCCGCGATGCGGATCCCTACGCCCGGCCGGGGGTGCGCCCGTTCGCCGAAGTCTGTGGGCTGTTCGCCGCGAAAGCGCGCGAATTCGGCTACTGGCTGGCCGCGGGCATTGCCGTCCCGCACGACGGCGGTGAGCTGACGAACAGCGGCGTCGTCTTCAGCCCGGAAGGCGAGGTCGTCGGCCGATACGACAAGAGCTTCCTCTGGCACTTCGACAACGAGTGGTTCCGCCGCGGCGACGCCTTCCCCGTGTTCGACGCCGGCTTCACGCGCTTTGGCGTGCTGATCTGCGCCGACGGCCGCCAGCCCGAGATCGCGCGTTCGCTGGCGGTGAACGGCGCCGAAGTCATCCTCGACCTCACCGCCTGGGTCTCATGGGCCCGGACCGTCGGCGATCTGAGCACGACCCAGTGCGAGTACCTCATGCCGGTGCGCGCCTTCGAGAACGGCGTCTGGGTAGCCGCGGCGGATAAGTGGGGGCCCGAAAACGGCACGCTCATCTACGCGGGTCGCTCCTGTGTGATTGACCCCCAGGGCAGCACACGGGTGGCCGCAGCAAGCACGGGCGACACCGTGCTGACCTACGAGATCAACCCCACGCAGAGCGAGGCCACGCCCCGGCGGCCGGGCCTCTACGGCCGCCTCACCGAGCCCTGGGAGGCGTCGCCCGCACGAGCCATCCTCGATGAGCCACTCGTTCCCGCCCACGAGAACCACCGCATCGCAATCGCCCCCGGCGACGGCGAATTGTTCGCCACACGCTCGTTGATCGCGCGCTACGAAGCGCTGCGTCGACAGGACGCTGACCTCATCGTGTTCGGGGGCGAGGCGGGTAGCGAAGGCTGGCAAGGGGACCTCCCCCGCGTCGAGAAGGCAGTGAAAGCGAACGGCGGCGCCATCGCCTTCGCGGTCGCGAGCGAGGGCTGCACGGCTGAGGAGATGGCGGTGCTCGTCACCCCTGAGGAGACAGTCGAGCACCGTGCCACACACGGCCGCGGGATCGATCTCGGCGAGACGAACGCGCCGGTGGTCGCAACCCCCGCTGGCAACGTCGCGCTCGTCTCCGGCGACGAAGGGCGCGTGCCCGAGGTCGCGCGCGGCCTCGCGCTGGAGGGGGCGGACATTCTCGCCTGGTCGAGCTTTCGCGCCCACGCCATGAACGAACGACTCGCACGCGCGCGCAGCGACGAGAACCGCGTCTACACAGCCGCCGCTTGGGCCGATGGGGGCGTTATCACCGCGCCGACCGGCGCGCCGCTCACGGTCGTTCCGGAGGGCACGGGTGTCGCGATGGCCGCCCAGGTGAACCGCACACAAGCCCGCTGGAAAGATATGGCCCCAGGTACGCACGCCCTCCGCGATCGTGTCCCCGAGGCGTACGCGGCCCTCGACGAGGGCCGCTAGCGCGGAAGCGAAGCGGCCGAGAGGCCGCGAAGACGGAGCAGTCGAGCACGGGTGGGGCGTGGGGAGAGGGGGGCCCGAGCGCAGCGAGCTCTCAACCAAGGCGCGGAGGCGCAGCGGCCGCAGGCCGCGAAGACACAGCAGTCGAGCGCGGGAGGAGGGGAGGGGAGGGGCCGAGCCCACGCCCACGGCGACCACATCAACCAAGGCGCGGAGGCGCAGCGGCCGCAGGCCGCGAAGACACAGCAGTCGAGCGCGGGAGGAGGGGAGGGGAGGGGCCGAGCGAAGCGAGCTCTCAACCAAGGCGCGGAAGCGAAGCGGCCGCAGGCCGCGAAGATGCAGCAGTCGAGCGCGGGCGGTGGAGGCGGTGTGGGGCCCGAGCGCAGCGAGCTATATGAGCGCGCTGTCAAGTACCCCGCGGTTCTAGGACTTCGATCGAAAGCTCTGCCGGGATGCTCCCGCGCGTGACGCTGAGCTTCGGAAGAGGCTCGGGACTGACACCGGCCTCGCTGAGGAAGCGACTGAGCGGCTCAAGATCGGCCTGTTCCTGCTCGGTCTTGTAGTTCATCGGCACCACGAGGTGGGGGTCGATCGTCTGCATGACGTCCGACGCGACCGAGGCCGAGAGCGAGGTCCCGGCTCCGACCGGCATGAGGAGGACGTCGACA
The DNA here is from genome assembly GCA_965247935.1 of Tepidiformaceae bacterium. GTDB lineage: Bacteria > Chloroflexota > Dehalococcoidia > Tepidiformales > Tepidiformaceae > CAUYXJ01. The sequence goes on along the minus strand of CBDFIA010000002.1, from coordinate 2,917,436 downwards.
TCGTCGAGTTGTTCCAGGACCGAGGCCGCGGGCGGCGCGTCCGGCAGCCCCAGATGGACGATGTTGATGCCATCAATCTCGCAGGCGAAGACCATGTTCTGGCCACCGCCATCGAGGGCGAGGGCGAAGCCCGTCACGAGAATACCGCGCACCTCGTACTCACCCGGAGCGTCGAAGACGCGGGGTTCGCCGCTGACACCCTTGACGTTGCTGATCGCGAGATCGTCGCGCCGGCTGAGGGTCACGATCTCCGCGCTTGTGCGACCGAGGCTGTGCCCGGTCTCGGCGGCGACGGGGTCGGTCAGGATGGCGCCCTCGCGCCCGCGAAGACGGAAGCAGGTGCGCCCTATCCAGGTGATCTCCACCGCCGCATGGTAGCGGCCCGGCGGGGAACGCGGAAGGAATTGCGAAGGTTGATGATCGGTTCGGGCTAGCGCTGAAGGAGAACGCTCACGTTCGTTCCGCCTAGGCCCAAGCTGGTGACGAGCACACAATCGAGGCGCTCGTCCCGTGACTCGCGGACGACGCTCAGGTCCGAGCGCTCCGGCGACTCCCGGAAACCGGCGGCGGGAGCGACCTGCTGCCGGCGGATCGCCTCGAGGGCGTAGACCAACCCGAGCGGACCGCTCGCGGCCAGGGTCTGACCGAGCGCTCCCGCGGGTGCGGTCACGCTCGCGTAGTAGACGTGGCGGCCGAATGTGCGCGTGAGCCCGACGGCTTCGGAGGCATCGCGGGCGGCGCGCCCATCCGCGCAGGAAGCGACGTGGTCGACCTGATTCTGGAGATAGCCGGCGCGGCCGAGCACGGCCTGGATCGCCCGCCCGGCCTCCGCCGGATCGCTCGGGTCGAGCGGCTCCGCCATCGGATCGAACGTCGTGGTGGCACCGGCGATGCGCGCGACCGCGCGTGCGCCGCGCGCGCTCGCGTGCGCGGCACTCTCGACGACGACGTAGGCAGCGCCTTCGGCAGGCACGCAGCCGTCGGGCGCGGCATCGAGTGGGTGCGCGATCTCGGGCGCGATCAGGCCGCCCTCGGCGAAGTGCTGAAGGACCGGGGCTTGCAGCGCCTGCGCTGCCCCCGCGACCGCCACGTCCGCGTCGCCGCGGGTCACGATTGCGGCGGCTTCGGCGATGGCCGCGAGTCCGCTCGCTTCGGCCCCGGCCAGGCCGAGGACTGAGCCACGCACGCCCAGCGTGCGCGCCACGAGCTGCCCGTAGGGGACGAAAAGGGTGGCTTGCCCCGGGGCGCGGAAAGCCAAGCCGTCAACGACGGCGAAGCGGCGCGAGTCGGCGATGCCCGCGCTCAACCCAGCCGCGTCGATCGCCTGAAGGGCGGCATCGAGGCCGATCATCGAACCGCGATCGAGGAAGTGCGTGAGGTTCCGCGGGATCTCCGGATGGGGCCGATAGTCGTCGGCGATCGGGCCCGCGCGGAAGGTGTTTGCGTCTCCTGCCGGAGACCAATCGGTTGCGGGCGAGCGGCCTTCGGCAAGCGCCGCCCAAAGCGACTCAACACCGCTGCCGTGCGCGGTGACAGCGCCGTATCCGGTGACCACCGGCTCGGCAGGAGCGCCGGCCTGAGGCTCAGTCAGCGCGTCGGGGGAATCGGACAGCTAGTCGAGATCCTCGTCGAGGAAGTCATCATCGTCACCGCCGCGACGCATCACGACCGTAACGGAGCCGGCGATGGCGAGGAGAATCAGGAGGGCAAGGATTCGCTTCATTCGGGGCACCCCCTTGGCAAGTCGTATCGTCGGAGCGAAGAAACTGATCAGCGCCGGGCAGGCGCTGTGAGCTACGCAGCAGGAGTATACCAAGCGGTCGCACTGAGGCACCTGGTCGTTTAGGCGGGCGTCTCAGTGGCGATAGCGCGCCCGGCGCGGACATCGCCGAAGAACGACCCCAGGGCCGCCTCGAACGCACGCGGGGCGACGAAGGGCGCGCCTGCCCCACACCCCGGGATCGTGACGAGCCGAGCGGTCGGCAGCGTCTGCGCAAGAAGTTCGGCCGCAGAGCGGAGGGGATCGTTGTCACCCGTGACAACGAGTACCGGCACGGGCAGGCCGGCCAAGCGCGGGAGAGCGTCCCCGCGGGCGGCGCGGGCGACGACCGCCGCAGCAAACCCTTCGGCGTCGACGTGGCGGTAACGCGCGCGTATCGCCTCGCGGACGCCGGCGTCGCGGAACGGCTCCGCCGCGATTGCCGCCGCCCGCCTGATTCCGAATCGCGCGGCGGCGCTGCCGAGGGCCCCGCGCTCCTGTTCGCGCTCGCGCACGTGGTCGTCGTAGGCGGCGTGGTCGGGTGCGGGGGTGGCGCCGCTGAGCACGAGCATCTGCGCCCGCCTGGGGTCAGCGGCCGCGATCTCGAGCGCAACCTCGGCCCCGAATCCCGCGCCGATCACCGCACAGCGGTCGATCGTAAGGGCGTCGAGGAGGGCCACGACATCCTCCGCGTAGTCGCGCATGGCCGGAGCGGCGCCCCCAGTGGGCCAGCCACTCTCACCAAAGCCGCGGAGGTCGGGGGCGACGATGCGGAAGTCGTCGCTCATGTCCCCAGCAAGGGCGTGCCAGGCGCGGCGATCGGCATCGACATCGTGGAGCAGAAGTGCTGGGGGGGCGTCCAAAGGGCCCGAGAGCGCGTACGAAAGAGTCCAGCCATCGCGTTCGAGTTCGGGCATGGCGGGAGTCTACGCGGCGGCGCCGGGAGGGGCTAAGCAGGCGAAGGCGGGGGCTTTCGGCGCAGGCGCCCCACCTGCGATCGCAGCGCTTCGATCACGCGCTCGCTCACGCCGATACGGTCCAGGTAGGCGAGCAAGATCCAGCAGGCGGCAACCACGACCCCCCCAAGGATCATGTCGAAGAAGAAATGGTTCCCGGTGACGACGATCGCCCACCACATCACCGCCGACATCGCGACCGCGATCACGCGCAGGATGAAATTCCTGGTGTTCACCCAGATGGCGGCCGAAGCGAGCGCGATCCAGCCGAAATGGAAGCTGGGCAGGGCGGCGTAGTCGTTCACGAACGGACCCGGTTGCATGTACATCACCTCCGCGCTGCCGTGGACGGTGTCGACAAAGCCGAAGTCGGTCCCGGAGAGGTGGATGAGGCGGGGTGGGGCGGTGGGCGCGATCCAGTACGTCACGACACCGATGACGGCGGAGAGGAGGAGGACGTTGCGGACGAAGCGGAATCGCCGTGGGTCCTTGATCGCGAGCCAGATGCCGATCGCGGCGAGAACCGGGTAGTGGCCCCAGGCATAGACCTGGTTCGCCACGTCCATGAGCAAGGCGTACTGGAGGAAGGCCTCCTGCCAGTGGACCTCCGCGAAGATTCCAAGCTGCCGCTCGATGTGGATGATCTGGAGCCCACGCTCAAGCGAGCCATCGAGGTCGTCCGGGCGGATGCCACGAATGAGGAAGTAGATAAGCAGGGCTGCGATGGTCCCCACCATCTCCACGCTGGCGATGCTGAGGCGGCCAAAATCAAGGTACCAGGGGGGCGCATTCCCGGCGGTAGCGGTAGCAACCGGTTGACGTTGCATCGCGTCCCTCCGAATCGCCTTTCTCGCGCACACCGGGTGCGCGAAGATGAAGCGGCGTTCAGCGAATCTAGCAGATCAGGCCAAGCTGGTCAAAGGTGGTTCCGGCACGATCGCCCGATCTCTCCATTCGCTTGCGGCCCAGAAGTGAGGCGTTAGCATGGTGAGCACGATGGTTGATGCGACCACTCCCGAGACCCCGGCCGACCTCCCGCCTCCCACGTTTGGCGAGGATAGCGAGGAGATGGTGCGCTGCACGCGCTGCGACCTCCGCTACCAACCGTCCAAGTCCACGAGCGCGCTCCGCCTGACCTACTGCAGCTTCCTCTGTGAGCTCGGCGACCTCGGGTTCAGCATCACGGGCCTTGAGCACATGCAGCGGAGCTCGGGTGAGATCGAGCCGCACACCTCGGAAGAGGAACAGCAGGGCGAGCCCGCCGCCGTCGAGTAGGTCGGGCCTTTCCTCGCCAAGCACACCAGCCTCCTGGGACAGCGTGATCGCTGCGGTACGATTGCCGCTGATGCGTCCCTATAACATCACCGTTGTCGGCGCCGGCATCGTCGGGCGTGAGTTCCTGAAGGTGCTCGACGAGCGCGCGATGCCCGTGGCACGGCTGCGGCTGCTCGCGACGAAGCGCTCCGCAGGGACGGCCATCGAGTTCCGTGGCGCTTCCGTGACTGTCGAAGAGACGACGGCCGCCGCATTCACCGCGGACGACGAGATCGTGTTTCTCTCTGCCTCTGGGGACGCCTCGCGCGAGTACGCGCCGCTCGCGCGAGACCGCGGGAGCTTCGTCATCGACGACTCCAGCGCCTTCCGCATGGACCCGGAAGTGCCGCTCGTCATCCCCGAAGTGAACGGCCACGCCCTGGAGAGGCACCGCGGCATCGTTAGCCAACCGAACTGCACCACGACACCGATGGTGATGACGCTCGCCCCCATCCACCGCACGAATCCGCTGCGGCGCATCGTTGTCAGCACGTATCAGGCGGTGGCGGGGGCGGGGGCGGCGGCCGTCGAAGGGCTGCGTACGGAAACCGGCGCGGCGCTCGAGGGGCGGCACGAACCCTCGGGCACGCAGAAACGGGAGATCGCCTTCAACGCCGTGCCCCAGGTCGATGTCTTTGTCGAGGACGGCTCGACGAAGGAGGAGGTGAAGATGGTGAACGAGACGCGCAAGATCCTGGATGCGCCGGACCTCGCCATCAGCGCCACCTGCGTACGAATCCCGACCTTCTTCGGCCACGCCATGGCGATCTGGGCCGAGTTCGAGCGCCCCCTCGAGCCGGCCGCGGCCCGCGAGGCGATCGCGACCATGCCCGGTGTGCGGGTCGTCGACGAGCCGAGCGGCGAGCGCTACCCGACCCCCCTCGACGCCGCCGGAAGCGACGCTGTGCTCGTCGGGCGTATCCGCGCCGACAGCTCGCGGCCTGGAGCGATCGCGCTCTGGGCCGTGACGGACAGCATCCGCAAGGGCGCGGCAACGAACGTCGCCCAGATCATCGAAGAGGCCCACCGCCGGGGAGTGCTGAGCAGGTTATAGGTTCATAGCTCGCTATCGCTCGGCCCCACCGCCCCCAACCACCCCTGCGCTCGACTGCTGCGCTCCTCTGAACTCTGAACGTTGAACTCTCAACTCCGTACCGGCTAGGCTAGCGGCGGCTGCGAGGCGCTCGCCGAGGTCCCGCTGCGCGTCCTATTGGCCTGGGGAGTGAAGCTGGCAAGGGCCGGCCGGGAGAGCGATGCCACACGTACAGCTCCGCGACGTCGTCATGTACTACGAAGAGGTCGGGGAGGGGCCACCACTCCTCCTGATCCCGGGGTTGGGGGGCCACTCCGGCAAGTGGGCGTTGCAGATCCCCGCTCTCGCCCGCTCGAATCGCGTCATCGCGATGGATCCCCGTGGCGCCGGACGTACGAGCGCGCCCGACAAGCCGTACTCGATCGCGGGCATGGCCGACGACATCGCACAGCTCATGGACGCCCTGGAGATCGCGAAGGCGAGCGTCGTGGGGCTGAGCCTGGGCGGTTCGATCGCCCTCGACCTCGCGTCGGCCCATCCTGATCGAATCGAGAATCTCGTGCTCGTCGGGGCCACCGCCCGCCCCGACGGCCGCCAGCGGCTCATCGCCCAGGGCCTGATCGCAGTCCGTCGCTCCAGCCTCAGCGGCGGGGAGGCGGCGCTGCTCCTCGCACCCTGGGTGGGCTCGAGTGCGCTGCTCGCAGACACGCCCCGCCTCAAGCAGGCGATCGCTAATTTCGCCAACGACCCCTACCCCACCCCCGACCACAGCTACGTGCGCCAGGCGCAGGCGCTGCTCGACTACGACGCCACCGATCGTCTCGCCGCGATCGAGCATCGGACGCTCGTCCTGGCCGGCGAGGAGGACATCTTGGTCGCTCCCGCGAACGGCGCGGCCATCGCAGAGGCGATGCCGAACGCCACGCTGCGCGAGCTGCCCGGCGGGCACATCGGCATGACTGAGTACGCCCAGGAGTACACCGCAGCGATCCTGCAGTTCCTCGCCGCCCCAGTCGCCGCGAGCGCCTAGGACGTCCCCGCCGAGCCAGCGGTCGCAGCCTGAGCCCCGACCTGGGCGAAGTTGCTGATCAGGAGCTCACCGATCGAGGCGCGGCCCTTGCCGTTTGAGTTGATCGCGCGACCCATGGGCACCTGTTCGATCGTGTAAGCGGCGTAGAGCTTGCAGATCTCCGGATGCTCGGAGTTCGAGAGCAGGGCGGCTACTCCCCGCGCTGTGAGGTCGTCGAAGACATCGCGGAGGCGGCGTTGATCGTCGGGGCCAAAGTCCGCGCTCGTGTAGCTCGTGAAATTCGCGGTGGTGCTCAGCGGCTGGTAGGGCGGGTCGAGGTAGACGAAGGCCCCGGCTAGCGCGCGCGCGCAGGCCGCCTCGAAGTCGAGCCCCTCGATTGCGGCCCCGGCGAGCGCCGCCGAGGCCTCGCGTAGGCCCGCCTCATCGAGGATCCGGGGATCGCGATAGCGGCCGTGGGGGACGTTGAAGCGCCCCTCACGGTTCACGCGGTAGAGGCCGTTGTAGCAGGTCTTGTTGAGGAAGATGAGGCGTGCTGCTCGCGCGACCGCGCCCGCCGGCTGGTCCGCACGAACGCCGTAGTAGTAGTCAGCCCGTGCGGCAGCGGGGCGCCCGCCGTAGCGGCGCGCAAGATCGCCCAGGTCCGCGACAAGTGCATCCACCTCGTCACGCACCACAGTGAAGGCCTCGACCAGCTCCCCGTTACCATCACTAAGCAGCGCTGCCGGGACACCCACGGCCTGGAGCTCAAAATAGACCGCACCGGCACCGAGGAAGGGCTCGTGGTAGCGCGTGAACTCTGGCGCGCGCTCGCGGATGAGGGGGGCGAGCCGGCCCTTGCCCCCCGCCCACTTCAGGAACGGCTTCGCCACATGGGGATTGTAGGGCGCACGCCCCTCTGCAGGCTTGCGGTCGCGGTCGGGGGCGAGCTCCACGCGAGGGAGATTCCGGCCGGCGGAGCTACCAGCCCAGCGCGGCCGTCGACGGTCGACGTATCCGTGGCCTGGTGACGGGCTAGGATCGCGGCGTGATCGAGAAGGCCTACGGCTTCGTTCTACGCGAGGGCGGGGATGGGCAGGAGCTGCTCGTGTTCGACCACGCCGGCATGCCCGAGGCGGGGGTGCAGGTGCCGGGCGGCACGATCGAGGCGGCCGAGGCGCCGCTCGCAGCGGTCGCGCGCGAAGTGCTGGAGGAGAGCGGTCTGCCGCTCGAGGGCTGGGAGGCCGTCGCGACCTTCGATCACGGCGACGTCCCTGGGTCGGATACGCCGGGCGCGCAGCGCTGGCACTGCTTCGTCACGCTCCCGGGGATGCCGCTATCGGACACCTGGCGCTATCAGCCACAAGGCTCCGCGGTGGAGCGGAGCCTGCGATTCGAGCACCGCTGGATCGCGCTCAGCGGAGACGAAGCGCTCGCGGGGAAACAGGAGGAGGCGCGCCGAGCCGTGGCTGCGTGGGCGGCTGCGCGGAGGCCATAAGCGGCCGCACGGCCTTTACCTTGGACCCCGATCGGCACCGGCTATACTGGATTCACGGAGGTTTTCACCCCCACATGAACGGCATCAAGACCACCTTTCTCCTCGTCCTCCTCACCGCAATCCTCGTCGGAATCGGCTACCTCATCGGGGGTGTCGCGGGGATGGCCGTGTTCGTCATCCTTGCGGGCGTCATGAACTTCGCCGCTTTCTGGTTCAGCGATAAGTTCGCCCTGCGCATGGCCGGCGCGCACGAAGTCACGGCCGAGCAGGAGCCGCAGCTGCATGCGATGGTGAACGAAGTCGCGAACCTCGCAGGCATGCCCATGCCCAAGGTCTACGTCATCCAAAACGACGCGCCGAACGCGTTCGCCACCGGCCGCAGTCCGAACAAGGCGGTCGTTGCCGTCACGACCGGCATCCGCCGCATCCTCAGCGAACGCGAACTGCGCGCCGTGATCGGCCACGAGATGGGGCACGTGAAGAACCGGGACACCCTCACGAGTTCGATCGTGGCCACGATCGCCGGGGCGATCTCGATGATCTCGTTCATGCTGCTGTTCTTCGGGGGGCGGCGGAACCTGCTACTCGGGCTCCTGATCGCCATCCTCGCGCCGATCGCGGCCTCCGTGATCCAGTTCGCCATCAGCCGTACGCGTGAGTTCGCTGCAGATCAAACGGGCGCCGAGATCACGCACGACCCCGAGTCGCTCGCGAGCGCTCTCGAGAAGCTGCATCAGGGCGTCGCCTCCCGCCCGATGGAGGCGACGCCACAGCAGGAGGCGGTCTCCGCCCTCTATATCGTGCATCCCTTCCGTGGCGGCGGGATGTCGAAGTGGTTCAGCACGCACCCACCGCTCGAGGACCGGGTCGAGCGACTGCGCCGCATGGCCTACGGCCGTTAGCGCGGCAGCAGAAACGTCGCAGCGAAGGGGACGGCGCAAGCGCCGTCCCCTTCCTTTTGCCCGGCTCCAGGCGCCCGCGCTGGAGGGGGTTGACACGGCCGCCGATCTAGGTGAGTATATATTCACTGAATAAAAATTTAGTTAACAAGGATTCACTGGAGGCACGACATGCCAGCGACGAACATCTACACTTTGCCTACCGAGGGCGAGATCAAGGCTCGCGCGCAAGAGAGAAAGCACCGCATGGACTACCAGAGGCTGCGCAAGGTGGACCGCCTCGAGCGAGAGCTCGAAGCCGCCAGAAGCGGCCAGGGAATCAGGCACCCGTGCAATCGGAGGGGCCACGCAAGGTCGAGCGACTCGAGCGCGAGCTCGAAGCCGCGAAGGGCCGTGCGGGCGTCACGATCGAACGGCTGAAGGCGGCCTAATTGCCAAAAGTCGCTGAGGGGTACCTCGAAGCGCGCCGGGCGAGCATTCTCGACGCCGCTTCACGCGTGTTCTCGGAGCGGGGGATGCAGGCCGCCACCATGGCCGAGATCGCTCGCGAAGCGGGCATCTCCCCCGGTGCGATCTATCGCTACTTCGAGAGCAAGGACGTGCTCGTCCACACCTGCCTCGAAGAGGGCACGCGCTTCATCATGGACCAGTGGCGCGCCGAGGAGCCCGCCGAAAGCGAGCGCCTCGGCCTCACCGATCTCTGCAGCGCCACAGTGGCGATCCTCGAGGACCCGAGCGAGCGCCTCCATACGATTCTCTGGCTGGAGGAGCTGCTCGCTGCGGCCCGCGACGAAGACCGGCTAATGGATCGCGGCTTCGGGCCTGACGGACACCCTGCCGGGATCGCGGCCCGCCTCCGTCTCGCCCAGGCCGAGGGCGAACTCAGCCCGGGCGTGGACGCCAACACGCTCGCCTGGCTGTTCCAGGTGATCTACGACGGCCTCCGGATAGAGAAGCTTTACGAGCCCGACCTCGAACTCAGCCCGATGGTCGACCTCGTCCTCCGGTTGATCGCACTCGTCCCGCCCGCCGACTCGACCAACGGGCAGACGACGAGCTAGCCGGCGAGCGCCACGGGACCCTCAACGCTTCGCCTCGCCACCACCGTTTGCAGCCACTGAAGATCTGCCTTCAAGTGCGCGACGCGCCGCTCACGTTCGGTCGCGGCCCAGAAGGCATCACCCGCGGCGGCGTCCGCGCGCTCTGCGCGTGTGAGCTGACGCGCGGCGCCGCTCATCCGTTCCCGCAGAATCCGTTCGGTTTCCGGGTCGTCAGCGGCATCAGCTGCGGCAACGGCGAGCGCGAACAGGGGCGAGGCGAGGGACTCCTCCCGCAGGACGCGCACGCTCCCGCTGCGCAAGCGAGCGTGCCCCTTGCGCGTGAGCGTCAGCGGCCGGGAGCCGCGCTCACCCTTCGCTTTGGTCTCTCGTAGCAGGCCTTGGGTGACGAGCTCACCCACGCGCCGGTAGAGGGTGTTACGCGAGATTGACACGCCCAGGGCGTCGAGGTGCTCGAGCAGGCGGTAGGGCGCGGCGCCATCCGCGGCGACGGCAGCGAGGAAAGGGAAGTCGTCGGTCATGGCTCTGACGATGGCTCCGGGGGCGGGGTGGAGCCAGGGGTGGGGACCCCTTAGGGGCGCGAGAACGCCCCTAAGGGGATGCCGCAGCTCAGCGCGACACGATCTGTCGCAGCGGGGCCGAGACGTGTCAAAGGACTCCTGGTTGTTCAGAACATCCGTTCTATTCTCATGACTTCCCACGGCGGCTGCCGCGAGGAGGTAGGCCCATGGAGGAGATTCCGCTGCTGCGGCCGCGCATCGACGCACTCCCGGAACACACGCGCGACAACGACAACGGTTGCGACCTGTATCCATCCTGCCTGCGCTGCCCCCTGCCGCGGTGCCGCTACGAGGAGCCCGGCGGCGCCCCGGCGATGCTGCGTTCTGGGCGCGATGCGGCAATCATCCGGCTCGCGACGGAGCAAGCGCTCTCGGTGGATGCCCTCGCTGAGCGTTTCGGCCTCTCACGAAGGACGATCTTTCGCGTATTGCGCGCGGGGCGTGACTCTGAAGATCTGCGCGAAGCGAGCTAACAAACGAGCGCGGAAGCGCAGCGGCCCGCCAGGGCCGCGCAGCAGGAGCAGTCGAGCGCGGGCGGGGCCGGGCGGGGGACCGAGCGCAGCGAGCTAGAAACGGAAATAGGGGAAGCACCTGAGCGATTCGGGGTAGTCTATCGGGGATCATTCAGGCTCATGAGGGTTCGCTTGCGCCGAGAGACTCGGGACGATCCCGCCCTGGCAGCGACCACGAGCAGCAGTGGCGGCTTCAGCGAAGCCCGCGTTCCTGCGCTCCTCCGAGCCACTCCCGACACCATTTTCGCGGTCGACACCGACGGGCGCATCCTCAGCGTCGCACCCTCGGGCGAGAACTCCAGCCTTCCCAGCCTCCGGCCCGAGGCACGCCTCGACGAGATCTTCCCCGCGGGCCCGGCCGGCGATCTGCGCGCGGGCGTGGTCGAGGCCCTGCAGTCCGGTGAGCCCCAGACACTGGAGTTCAGTCTGAGCACAGACGGGCCCACGACGCACTGGTCAGCGACGGTCGCTGCCGCCGTCGCCCGCGAGGCGGTGGTGGTCTTACGCGACTTCACGGAACTGCGGGAAGCGCAGGCGACACTCGCGCGCGCCGGTCAGCTCGAGAGCCTGGGTGCGATCGTAGGAGTGGTCACGCACGACTTCAATAATCTGCTGACTGGGATCCTGGCCAACGCCGAACTCGCGCAGGCGCAGCTGAGGGCGACTTCGCCGGCAGGCGAACTCGTTGCTCAGATCGAGATCGCGGCGCGGAGGGCGGCCGAGCTGACGGCGCAACTCGGATCGAGCATCGGCGCGAGCGAGACCTCGCGAGAGACGCTGGACTTGAACGCGCTCATCGAGGAACTGATCGCGCTGCTCGAGCCGGGCCCCCTCGCGGACATCGCCATGACGCTCGACCTGGCGCCCGAGGTGACCTCTGTCCACGCCCATCCGGCCCAGCTTCGCCAGGTGATCATGAACCTCGCCATAAACGCGGCCGAGGCCGTCGCCGGCGCCGGCGAGGTGACCATCCGGACCAGAGTCATTCGCCAGCGGCGGCCCCCAGGAGCCGCCGCAAACGTGACTGCGGCAGCCGCAAACGTCGCCGCGGTCCGCGTCCCATCTGGCGATTACATCGCCCTGGAGGTCCTCGACACAGGTCCGGGAATGGATCCCGCTACCCAAGCTCGCGCCTTCGATCTGTTCTTCTCGACGAAGAGTGGCGAGCGCGGGCTCGGTCTCGCGGGCGCGCGTGAAATCGTGGCCGCCCACGGTGGCTCGATCGCGATCGAGAGCGCCCTCGGGGCCGGGACGACCTTCACGGTCCTACTCCCACACGCTTCTGAGAAGCCCCCGGCCCCAGCCAGGGCAGAAGCGAACGCCGCCTGGGAGGCCGAGGGAAGCGTCCTCATCGTCGACGACGACTTAGGCATCTGCACGCTCGCAGCGCGCATCCTTGGGGGGCCAGACCTCCACATCGAGCTCGCTAGTGATGTCGCCGAGGCGCTTGGGCGCATCCGCAGCGCCCGCGAGGCCTTCGGCTGCGTGCTGCTGGACCTCACCCTGCGAGGCGGAAGCGGACTTCAGGTCCTGGAGCATATCCGCAATCTGGGGGCGTCGAGTAGCGTGGTGCTGATGACCGGCCAACCCTGCGAAGAGCTCCGCGCCCAGGCCGCCGCGCTGGGCGTGACCACGGTTCTGGAGAAGCCATTCGACAGTACCCAACTGCGCACGATCGTCGGCGCGGCACTCGCCCAAGGCCGGGGCGCGTAGCCCAGAACATCCGTTCCGGTATAGTGGCGGCATGTCGCCAGATGAGCGGGTCGTTGGCGTGGCCGCCCATGATGACGACGAAGTCCAGGCGGAGCGCACACTGCGGCCTCAGCGCATCGTCGACTTCCCCGGCCAGGATCGGATCAAGGAAGTTCTGGGCATCGCCATCGAGGCGGCCAAGAGGCGCGGCGATCCGCTCGACCACCACCTCTTCTACGGACCGCCCGGCCTGGGCAAGACCACGCTGGCGCACATCCTCGCGGCGGAGATGGGCGTTGCCATCCGCACGACCAGCGGTCCCGCGATCGAGCGGCCGGGCGACCTCGCCGCGATCCTCACGAATCTGAAAGAGCACGACGTGCTCTTCGTCGACGAGATCCACCGCCTCTCCCGCGCGGTCGAGGAGATCCTCTATCCAGCGATGGAGGAGTACGCGATCGACCTCGTTATCGGGAAGGGACCGGGCGCACGATCGATCCGCCTCGCCCTGCCCCCCTTCACGCTCATCGGAGCGACCACGCGCTACGCGATGATCAGCGCGCCCCTGCGCGATCGCTTCGGCTCGGTTTATCGCCTCGACTTCTATGACCTGCCCACGCTCACCGCGATCGTGCGGCGCTCGGCAGCGCTCTTGGGCATGGAGCTGGTCGTCGAGGCCGCGGAGGAGATCGCCGGCCGATCGCGGGGGACGCCGCGGATCGCCAATCGCATCCTCCGCCGGGTGCGCGATTACGCCGAAGTGCGCGCGGACGGCCAGGCAACGATCGAAGCCACGCGCGCCGCCATCGACCTCCTCGAAGTCGACCCGCTGGGCCTGGACGAGATCGACCGGCGCATGTTGCATTCGATCATCGTGCAGTTCGAGGGCGGGCCCGTCGGCCTCGAAACGATCGCGGCCGCCATCAGCGAGGAGTCGGACACAGTCGTGGACGTCTACGAGCCGTTCCTGCTGAAGTGCGGGCTGATCCAGCGCACCCCGCGCGGCCGCGTCGCGACCGCGGCCGCCTACCGCCACCTCGGGCTCGAGCCGCCCGCGCGCGAGGGCGCGCAGCCCAAGCTCTGGGCCGAAGGCCCGCTCGAGAGCCATGACGACGGTGACCCTGGGTTGTCCGTGAGCGCGCCAGCCTCTCATGATTGACCCGCCAGCCGAGCGGCGGCGGGGGACGGATGTTCAAACGAGCGGTGCTACCCAACGGGTTACGTGTCGTGACCAGCGAGATGCCCCAGACACGATCGGCCACTGTCAGCGTGTACGTGGGCGCGGGGAGCCGCTACGAAGAGGACGCGGAGGCCGGCCTCTCCCACTTCCTCGAGCACATGCTGTTCAAGGGCGCCTCGCGGCGCCCGACCGCGCAGGAGATCTCTGAGGCGATCGAGTCCGTGGGCGGCGTGCATAACGCCGCCACCGATCGCGAACTCACGGTCTACTACGCGAAAGTGCCGGACTGGGCGGCCGCGGAGACGATCGACATCCTCTCCGACATGGTCAGTGCTCCTGAGATGGATCCCGGAGAGCTGGAGAAGGAGCGCAACGTCATTCTCGAGGAGCTCGCGAGCGTCGAGGACAGCCCCGGCGAACTCGCCGCGATCCTCACGGACGAGACCCTCTGGCCCGATCAGCCGCTGGGGCGGAACATCGGCGGCACGCCCGAGAGTGCTCGCGACCTGCCCCTCTCGGCAGTCACGCGTTACTTCCGGTCGCAGTACGTCCCCTCGAACATGGTCCTGTCGGTCGCTGGCAACGTCGAACATGAGGCCGTCGTCGAGGCCGCCACGCGCTGGCTGGGCCCGCTCCCGGAAGCCTCGCCCGCTCCTTGGCACGCCGCCGTCCCGCGCGATCAGCAGCCGCGGGTCGCCGTGCGCACGAAGGCGACCGAGCAGGCACATGTGTGCCTCTCGTTCCCCGCGCTGCCCCTCGCCCACCCTGACCAGTACGCCGTGAGCCTCGTCAGCGTGCTCCTCGGCGAGGGCATGTCGAGCCGGCTCTTCCTCGAGCTGCGCGAAGAACGCGCACTCGTCTACGACGTGCACTCCTATGTGAGCGAGTACCGCGATGCGGGCGCCTTCACCGTCTACGCCGGCTGCGACCCGGAGAACGCTCGCATCACCCTCGAGCTCGTGACCCGTGAGCTCGAGCGCTTCCTCAGCGACCTCACCGACGCGGAGTTGGGGAAGGGGAAGCGCATGGTCGCCGGACGCATCCAGCTACGCATGGAGGACACCCGGGCCGTCTCCGGCTGGCTCGGCGGGCAGGAGCTGGTGCTGGACGAAGTCCTCACGGTCGATGAGGTGGTGAAGCTGATCGAAGCCGTCACGCTCGACGACGTGCGCCGGGTCGGGCGCTCGATCCTGCGGCCCGAACTGGCCACAATCGCGGCTGTCGGGCCCTTCGAAGACGACGCGACCTTCGCCGGGATCGTCTGATGGCGCGACGCGCCCGGCGTTATCTCATGGCGCGACGAGCCAGCGTTATCTGATGGCGCAGCGCGCTGGCATTATTTGATGGCGGAGCGCGCCATCTTCGGGCCGCCCGCTGCGCAACCCGTGGAGGGAGGCACGTTCCTGAGCGTGCACGTCGTGCCGGTGCACGAGGGGCGACTCGTTGCGTTCGATGTCACCACCCCCGAAGCCGAAGGCCGCTGGCTCCCATGGGCGATCCTTGACCACGGCGGCAACCCCTACGAGACGGCCTCCGCGCTCATCGACGACTGGTGCCGCGGCAGCACGATGACGGATCTGCGGCTCGTTGACGTGATCTCCCGCCCAACGCCCGGCAGTGCCTGGGAGCTCGCGATCGTGTTTCGCGCCGAGCTCACGGGTACCCCGGGTGGTGACGAGCGGCGCCATCCGCACGCGTGCGATATCGGCGACTACGAGGGCCTCTGCGGATTCGGCGCGGTCGAGATCGAGCGCTGGCTCGGCAGCGCAAGCGCGCAAGCCGAGCTCCGGCAAGGTAAGGCGCTGCTCTTCTAACACGGCGAGGCACCGTGTTTCGATCATCGCGCCCCTGTTACGCTGCCCCTCCCCGGCGCGGGGCCGCCTCCGCAGTACACCGCTGAACGGGAGAAGCAGGCAATGACCGACATCGCCACGCCCGGCCATGCGAATCCAGAGGTGTTCGTCATCACCGAATGGGTCGCGGGACGCTGCGACGATCCCTCGCTTCGCATCATCGAATCACCCCCGGTGGGATTCGTCTTCGACTGCTACGGCCGGGGGCACTCCCTGGGCAAGAGCGAAGGGCCGCGCGGGATGCTCACGGCCGTGACGGCGTTCACGAAGGGGGCCGCGGCGGAGCGGGCGACGGCTTGAGGCCGCCTCCCGTCATCGCCGAGCGCCGCAGCGATGCCTGAGATTCCGGACCTCGAGGCGATTCGCGGCTTTCTCAACGAGCGTCTGCCAGGGACGGCGGTGACGTCGGCCGAGGTCAAGATCCCGTACATCGTGCGCACGGGCGCGAACGCGCTCATGGAATCGCTGCCGGGCGACGTCTTCGGCGAGACACAGCGGCACGGCAAGTTCCTACTATTCGCCCTCGCCTCTGAGCGCGTGCTCGCGATCAACCCGATGCTCACCGGACGCTTCCAGTACGTGGCGGCGGCGGCCAAAGACAAAGGCAAGCTGTGCCTGCGGATCGGACTCGCGAACAGGATGGAACTGCGCTACGCCGACCTCCGCGTGATGGGCCGGATCTACCTCCTGCCCCTGGAGGATCTCGAATCGATCCCGAGCTGGAGCGAAGGCGGCCCCGACCTGCTCGACCCCAGCCTGACCGAAGACGTCTGGTTGGCGCGCATTAGGAAATACCGCGGGCGCATCAAGAACGTCCTCACGAAGGCCGAATTCGTGCAGGGTGTGGGCAACGCCTACAGCGACGAGATCCTCTGGGAGGCGTCGATTAACCCCTTTACCACGCGTTCCGATCTCGACGACGACGACCTGCGGCGGCTGTTCCGCACGGCGCGCGAGGTGATGGCCTGGGCCACGCCGCTCGCGCGCGAGCGCATGGTCAAGGGCGAGACCCTCGACTACACCGAGCGGCGCGACTTCTTCCGCGTGCACCGGCTCAGGGGCGAGGCCGTCTGCCCCCGCGACGGCACGAAGATCACCGATATCGAGGCCGGCCGGAAGGTGACGAGCTTCTGCCGTACCTGCCAGCCCGGCGGCCCCGCTTTCTCGTAAGGGCCGGTGCCTCGCCCGGACACGCATGCGGGCCGGGTGGCGCATCACGCGGCCGCCTACGATGCCGCCGCCGAGAGCTACGAGCGCGAGGGTGAGCGATCGGGACGCCCGTGGTTCCAGCGACCGTTGACCGAACTCCAGGCGCGCTTACCGAGCAGCGGCCGCGTGCTCGATCTGGGCTGCGGCCCGGGGCTCGAGTCGGCCGACCTCCACGATCGTGGCCTCCTCCTCGTCGGCGTAGACGGCTCGCGCGGGATGCTGCAGCGGGCCGCGAAGCGCTGCCCGCAGGGTGACTTCGTGCACGGCGACATGCTCTCCCTTCCGCTTGCGAACGAAGCCGTCGACGGCGTCTGGGCGTCCGCCTCGCTCTTCCACCTCGCCCGCGAGGACGTCGGACGAGCGCTCGCCGAGATCCACCGCGTCCTTCGCCCCGGAGGCGCGTTCTACAGTTCCGTGAGCCGGGGCGCGGGGGCGGGCTGGGTGCCCGGCGACCACGCCGCTGAGGTCTTCTACACGAACTACGCTGAGGCCGAGTGGGCCGAGCGCCTCCGGGCCGCGGGCTTCACGATCGTCGCGCTCCGCGTCGAGACGGAGTCGGTCAACCTGAACCGGGGCGCGACGGGCTGGCTCAACACGCTCGCGCTGCGTCCGGCGGCCACTCCCTAACCGGCGCAGCCCCTACACTGCCGAGCGCCATGGAACCGCAGTCCCGCTACTTCGTCTCGCAGCGACTGCGCCTGCACTACGTCGTCTGGGGAGGCCCCGGGGGGCCGCCCCTCGTGCTCTTGCACGGCGGCCGCGACCACGCGCGCTCGTGGGATCGCACGGCCGAGGCCCTGGCCGCGGAGTACCAGGTCTTCGTGCCCGACCTGCGCGGCCACGGCGATTCCGACTGGGCGCTCGGCGGGAACTATTCGATCATCGACTACTCCCTCGACCTGCATGCGCTCATCGGGGAGATCGGGCGCGAGCCGGTGGCGTTGGTGGCCCACTCGCTCGGTGGGAGCATCGCGCTGCAGTACGCGGGCACGTTTCCCGAGAAGGTCGGAAGTGTGGTCAGCATCGAGGGCTTGGGGCGGCTGCCCGTGGCCGGTTCCGAACACCGCCCTGCGCACGAGCGCATGCGCCGCTGGTTGGCGGACATGCGAGAGCTCGACGCCCGCGAGCCCCACCTCTACGAGACCTTCGACGCTGCGGCAACGCGCATGGAGGAAGCGAACCGCCACCTCTCGCCCGAGTTCGCGCGCCATCTGACCGAGCACGGGGTGCGCGAGGTCGACGGTGGCTACGCCTGGAAGTTCGACAATCATGTGCGCGCCCGCTCGCCTTACGAATTCAATATGGAGGACGCACGCGATATCTGGAACCAGATCCGCGCGCCGATCCTGTTTCTCTCCGGCAGTGAGAGCTGGGGCGGGCGCGAGGGCGGCCCCGACTTCAGCGCCTTCCATCGCTTTCGCGCCGAAACGGTCGAGGGCGCGGGCCACTGGGTCCACCACGACCGTTTCGAGGTTTTCCTCGCACTGGTCGAGGAGTTCCTGGCAGAAACGGCGGCCACCGGATAAAGCCATCTTGCCGTGTTCGCAGGGGGGCCCTTTGCTATCCTCGTTTCGCTAAACGGCCTGAGCCCCACGCGGGCCGCGGCCCGGGGTAGCGAACACACATGTCCAATCGGCAAGCACGACGGCAACAGAGCCGCCAAGCTCGACACGGAGCCTCGTCTAGCTCGCGGCACGCGCGCGCCCCTCAGCCGGGTGGCGGCGGTGGCTCCAATTTCTTCAGCCTCCCCTATCTCATCGGCGTGGTCGTCTTGGCGCTCGGTCTCGGAGCCGTGGTCGTTTTCCTCGCCCTCGGCGGAGGCGGCGATGACGAAGGCGATGAGCTCACCCAGAACCTCGAACAGGCGTTCACAAACCTGCCGCTGGCGATGCAGGACGGCCTCAAGATCGGGAGCGATGCCGCGCCCGTCAAGATGGTCCAATACGAGGACTTCCAGTGCCCGTTCTGCCTGCGCTACAGCGCCAACCAGGAGCCTTTCCTCATGGATGAGTTCGTGAAGACCGGCATCCTCCAGATCGAGTTCCGCCACCTGCCGATTCTGGGGTCCGAGTCGGTGACTGCCGCGATCGCGACCTCCTGCGCGGCACAGCAGAACCGCATGTGGGAGTTCGCCAACCGCCTCTTTACGCTCCAGGCGAGGGCCGGCCAGCATCGCAACGAGCGCACCAACATCGGGCGCTTCGATGAGAGCGAGCTTCTCGCCGTAGCCGAGGACCTGGAGATGGACACCGCCGCCTTCTCTGCCTGTCAGGGGAGCGCGGCGGCGCTCGACGAAGTTACCCAGCACCGAGCTGAGGCGCGGGCAATCGGCTTCAGCGGTACCCCCAGCTACCTCATCAACGGGTCACCGCTGCAGTCTGGCGCCCCGAGTTCGAACGAAGGCTGGCGCACGGTCATCGAAGGCTTCCTCAGCGCGGACCCCACGACCGTGGTGCCCGAGCCGACCGCCACAACGCAGGCGGGCGAGGGTCCCCAGCCGGATGACGGTGACGCCGACGACGGTGGCGGGGGCGACGGCGATTCTGCTGGGGACGGCAACTAAGGCGCGGTGGGATGACTCAGCCTGAGCCCGCCGGCGGGCCCAAGGGCAGCCTGAGCCCGCGACTCTGGGCCCCGATCGGTGGGCTCCTCGTCGTCGCGGTCATCGCGCTGGGCCTGGCGCTACTCCTCCGGGATGGTGGCGGGAGCGAGGAAGCCAGCTCCTGTATCCTGGGCACGCCCGGCTGCGAACTGCGCCAGCCGGTGCACTGGCACGCGGACTTCGCGCTCTACATCCGCGGCGAGCGCTTCGACTTCAGCGACGAGCGTTTCCTCTCCGGCGGCGACGACGACCACCTCAGCGAGAACGTCCACCTCCACGAGCCGCGCCATGACGTGGTGCACGTCCACCTTGAGCAGACGACCTGGCACGAGTTCTTCGCGACGCTGGGTTTCGCGCTCACGGACGGCTGCCTTATGCCGCCCAAGAGCGAGCCCCTGTGCAACTCGGCGAGCGAGCGCCTCTCGTTCTTCCTCAACGGCGCGCGCCTGGACGAGATCGCCTTCGAAGACATCACGGACATCGATCGTGTGCTGATCTCGTTCGGCAGCGAGACCGCGGCCGAGCTCGCGGAACAGCTCGCGTCGGTCGCGGACGAGGCCTGCATCGTCTCCGGGCTCTGCGTCGACCGCGAGCCCGAAGGTGGCATCGAAGACGAGCCCTGCACGGGCCGCGGCACCTGCACCTAGCAGGCTCTGCGCGGGCGCATGAGCCTGGCTGGCGGGGGCCGTGCAGCCTGAAGCGCGTTTCACCCGACCGGGGTTCTAACCGTCGGCGCCGAAGAGCCCGTTCTCCTGGCATTCCGAGGTGTTCTCGGCGACGCTCGTGAAACGCTCGCGAATGTCCGCGGGCGGCACGGGGATGTCGCCGAGCGCGCCGAGGGCGTCGATGTCCGCGACGGATGGATCTTCGAGCGCCTCGGCGAGGCCGTTGAAGGTGTCCCGCACCGAGTCGTGGAAGGGCGCGAAGTCGCTCGGCGGATTGAGGTCGTCGAGATCGTCGACGAAGTTCGCCGTAATCTCCCCGAGCTCCTCGAGGATGTCGAGGAGGTCCTGCACGCTGTCAGGATCGTCGAGGTCGGAATCGTCGATCAGCGCTTGGCCGTCCTCCAACAACGAGTCGATCGCTTTGCAGAGCCCGCGGACGTAGGACGCGTCGTCGCCACCTCCCCCGTACCGCCGTTGTCGGCGGAGCCATTGTCGTCACTGTCACCACCGCAAGCGGCGGCCACGAGGGCGAACCCACTGATGAGCAGAACGAAGAACAGCGGCCATGAGCGGCGGGAAAGGATCGAGCGCATCGGCAAGTACCTCTTCGGTCTCGGGTTTGAGCACACACGTCGTGCCCAAGCGTGGCTCACCAAGACTCGCCCGAGCGCACCTTGCACGCAACGAGCGCGGGTGGCGCTTAGTCGCGGGACAGGAGCGGGAGGGTGGCCACGTTTGCGATCGGCGGCGGCGTGGGGGTCGTGGTCACCGTCGGAGTGGGGGTGCTGCTCGGATCAGGCGTCCCAGATGATTCCACGGAGGGCGACGCAGACGGGCTCACGCTGGGCGTCGGAGTCGGGGTATCACCACCGTAGATCGAGACCAGGCCGGCAATGTCATCGAGCTGAGGACCATCAACTGTGGTGCCCGATTGATAGGTCGCGCACATCAGGGCGCCGGGACACTCGCCGCCCTCGCCGGTATGCCCAAGGCCTAGGGCGTGGCCGAACTCGTGCGCAATCACGGTGAAGTAGTTGGTACGGACCGGCTCTCCCAGAGTCCACTCCCACCCGGGGTCGATCTGCATGTCGAACTCGACGGCATCACTCGGGTCGCCGGAACCCCCGAACCAGACGCACGTCCGCGCGAGCGTGCTCCCCGTGAGCGCGCCCCACCCAACCGTGTTCACGCCATCAACGGAGCCCGCGCCGGGACAGGTGCTCACTGCGGCAGCAGTCGCGCCGCCGTACGTGAAGATGAAGGGCGCGCCCCCCACCCCGTGCCACGACTCGGCCGCCGCCTCAAGGACGGCGACTTCGCCTTCCAGATCTCGGATTTCTGGACGGGGTTATACCGCCAGGTGGCGACCGCGCCGGGCCAGGCGTAGTCCTGTATTGCGAAAGCGGCGGTGACGCTCCCTTTGGCGAGAGTGGCGACGATCGGCATCGAGGAGAGGATCTCCTTGCGCAACCGCTCGGCCCGAACCTCCGCGCCGGCACCGTCCGTGTCCAGCTGGAGTTCGTGCACGCGCAGGCGGAGGACACGATCGTCGAGACGCACGACGAAATCGGCGCGGACATCGACGAAGAGCGGTCCGCGAGGACCCGAACTCGCCGCGACCGCCGAAAGGGCCGCGAGAGCCGCAAGCCCAGCCGCCACCGCCGCAATCGCAATGAGTGACGGGAACGAGAGCAGGCGATGGGCGCAAAGCAGTGTCAGAAGTCGCTCCGTTGGGCTAACTCCAGCGTGCCCGACAACGCCCTGAGCCACCAGCCGGGTGTCGCAGCGCGGTATCCATGAACGTAAACGGCGGAGCGCCGTGCACGGATGCGGGCGCGCTAGAGCTTTTCGACCTGAAGGAAGTCGAGCTCGACGGGCGTTTCCCGTCCGAGCATGCTCACGAGCACGCGTACCTTGCCCTTTTCGGTGTTGATCTCGTCGACCGACCCAACGAGGTCCTCGAACGGCCCAGACGAGATGCGGACGCTTTCGCCAACTTGGAAGCCGACCCGCACGCGCGGCTGGTCCATCCGCATCGCCTTTAGAATGTCGTTCACTTCGTCCGTGGTGAGCGGCACCGGGCGCGATCCGGAGCTGACGAAGCCCGTCACGCCGCTGGTATTGCGGATCATGTGCCAGAGGTTGTCCGATTCGGGATCGCCCTCCTGGAGGGTGACCGTCTGAACGAGGACATAACCGGGATAGAGCTTGCGCTTGACCGTGCGGCGCTGGCCTTCGCGGATCTCGATCTCGTCCTCGGTGGGGACGATCACATGGAAGACGCGATCGCCGGCGTCCATCTGATCGACGGTGGTCTTGATCGCGTGCCGAACCTTGTGCTCGTGTCCGCTGTAGGTGTTGACGAAGTACCACGCGCGCCCTTCGGCGCTGATCTCCTCGTCGCTGAGCTGGTCCTGTTCGGCGTAATCCTCGTCACGCGAGCGGCGGCGGCGCGAGGGCTGGGCGCCCACCTCTCCGGGGCCTGCCTCGGGGAGCGACTCGTGCGCGCTTGAGTCCCGCAGCTCGAGCTCGTTCTCTTCGACCATCGTTAGGAGAAGAAGAGCTGTTCGATGATCCATCCAAACAGCAGATCGAACGCACCGAGGACCAGCCCCGTGGCGATGCCGACAATGGCGACGACGATGGTCAGATAGCGGGTCTCCGCGAAGGTGGGCCAGGTGACTTTGCGCAGCTCTGAGATGATATCAGCGACCGCACGGGGCTGAAGGCGCCGGAGGAAGCCGAAGGGTCGCCCGCGTCGCTGCGGCTGCAGGCGCGGTGTCGCGACCGCCGTCACTGCCGTGGCGGTGCCCTCAGCGGCGCCGCCCGCCTCCGTGGCGGGGCGGCGGGCGGAATTGCCGTCGCGGGGGGCGCGGCGCGAGCGCGATCCTCGTCGCCGCTGGGCACGGGCCATCTACCTACCTTGTCTCCCGATGCAGCTGGTGTTGGCGGCAACGAGGGCAGAACTTGCGCAGCTCCAGCCGGTCCGGATCGTTGCGCCGGTTCTTCTGACTAGTATAAGTGCGTTCACGACACTCGGTGCAGCCGAGCGTAATGATCAGACGGTCGCCTTTTGCCCTCGCCATGGTGCCTTCCTAGTCCTCGAGGATCTTGGTGACGACGCCCGCACCCACGGTGCGGCCGCCTTCGCGGATGGCGAAGCGCAGACCCTCTTCAACCGCGACTGGCTGAATCAGCTCCACTTTCATCGTGATGTTGTCCCCGGGCATCACCATCTCCGTCCCCTCCGGCAGCCCGATCGACCCCGTCACGTCCGTCGTGCGCACGTAAAACTGGGGCCGGTACCCCGGGAAGAACGGTGTGTGCCGTCCGCCTTCATCTTTGCTCAACACGTACACCTGCGCTTCGAAGTTCGTGTGTGGGTTGATCGACCCTGGCAGCGCCAGCACCTGCCCCCGCTGCACGTCGTCGCGCTCCATCCCCCGCAGCAGGCAGCCCACGTTGTCCCCCGCCTCCCCTTCGTCCAGCAGCTTCTTGAACATCTCCACGCCCGTCACCGTCGTCTTGCGCGTCTCCTCGATCCCCACGATCTCCACCTCCTCCCCCACCTGCACCCGCCCCCGCTCGATCCGCCCCGTCACCACCGTCCCCCGCCCCTTGATCCCGAACACGTCTTCGATCGGCATCAGGAACGGCTGGTCCAGCGCCCGCACCGGTTGGGGGATGTAGCCGTCCACCGCCTCCATCAACTCCCGGATCGAGCCGTACTCCGCCGCCTCCGGGTCCTCCGACTCCGAACTCAGCGCCTCAAGCGCCGAGCCCCGCACGATCGGCAGCTCGTCCCCCGGAAACTCGTAGCTCGTCAGCAGCTCCCGCAGCTCCATCTCCACCAGCTCCAAGAGCTCCTCGTCCTCCATCATGTCCACCTTGTTCAGGTAGACCACGATCGCCGGCACCTCCACCTGCCGCGCCAACAAAATGTGCTCGCGCGTCTGCGGCATCGGTCCGTCCGGTGCCGCCACCACCAGAATCGCCCCGTCCATCTGCGCCGCGCCCGTGATCATGTTCTTGATGTAGTCCGCGTGCCCGGGACAGTCCACGTGCGCATAGTGGCGGTTGTCCGTCTCGTACTCCACGTGCGCAATCGCGATCGTGATCCCCCGCGCGCGCTCCTCCGGCGCGTTGTCGATCGAATCGAACGCCTGAAACTCCGCCTCCCCCTTCAGCGCCAACACCTTCGTGATCGCCGCCGTCAGCGTCGTCTTCCCATGGTCCACGTGCCCGATCGTGCCCACGTTCACGTGCGGCTTCGTCCGCTCAAACTTCGCCTTCGCCATCTCGCGACCTCCATGCGGGGATTAGGAATAACGGCCTCGCTGGCCCCCGCAGGCACAGCGAACCGGTGTGCTCTGGAGCCCTCATCCAGATTCGAACTGGAGACCTCGTTCTTACCAAGAACGCGCTCTGCCAACTGAGCTATGAGGGCGACACCCGCGTCCATCTGATGGTAGCGGGTTTGCCGTTGTGGGGGAGTGGTTACGACAGCAGGCCATCGCTGGTGGCCTTCATAAGGATGAACGGCCGCATCAGGGCGTTTTCGAAACGATATCGATAGCGCCTGCGCGGTCCCGTCCGCTGGAGCAACGGCCCCCGATCGGAGGACGTCAACTTACCGAGGTGATACGCGACCTTCTGCTGAGCAACGGGCTGGCCGATCACTCCACGGTCACCGTCGATGTGACCGCCAGCACCGCGGCCGTTCACACCAACACGTCCGGCGACCTTACTTCAAGTGCCGGCAACAGCGGCGATGCGACGGCCAACTTGACCGTCGACGAGGATCTGCCCGGGTTCTCCAAGAGCTTCTCGCCGTCCAGCGTTCCCCTCGGTGGCCGGAGCACCCTGACGTTCACGATTGACAACCCCGCTTTAGGCTCCGACGCGGAGGACTTGAGTTTCACCGACATCTTGCCGGTAGGGATGGTCATCGCCGATCCCGCCAATGCTTCTTTCACGGATTGCGAGGAGCCCCTTTCCCCTGCCACGCTCACCACCACCCCCGGAACCAGCGTCATCTCCCTCTTCTCCAATGGCAGCCTGGGTTTTCCGGCGTTGGACGCTGGCGAGAGCTGCATCGTCACCGTCGACGTGACCGCCACCGGCAGTGGCATGCTTGACAACGTGACAGGGCAGCTGAGCATCGACCTCGCGCCCGATGTACCGGTACCGGTCGGCAAGGCGAGCGCCACGCTCGAGGTCACCGTTACCGAGATCGCCTTGAGCAAGTCGTTCCTTGACGACCCGGTCCCGCCCGGAGGCACCGTCACGCTCGAGTTCACCATCAGCAACCTGAATCGGGACTTCTCGGCCACCAGCATCGCGTTCATGGACGATCTCGCAGGGGTGCTGCCGGGGACGCCGGATCTCACGGTTGTAACGCCGCTCTCAACCGGTACCTGCGACGGTAGCCTCGTCGCCACCATCGGCGACACCTTTCTGACGTACTCCGGCGGCAGCCTCGCTCCGGAGACCTCCTGCACGATCAGCGTCTCGGTCGATGTGCCCGCCGCGGCTGCTACCGGGATTTTCATGAACACCACGACGGCGATCATGGCCGAGATCGATGGTTCCTCCGAGACCGGCAACCTGGCGTCGGACGATCTCTTCATCAGCTTCGTCCCGACGTTCACCAAGGAGTTCCTGACCAACCCGGTGGGCGCCGGGGGAACGACGACCCTGCGTTTCACCATCACCAACACCAGCTCGACAGAAACCCTCGACGACATCGCTTTCGAAGACGTGTTCGACGACGTGGTCCCAACGGCTTCGGGCGGGCTGACCAACACCTGTGGGGGGACGGCCTTCTTCATACCGTTCTTCGACGGCGTCCCCCCTACCGAAAACTCGCCGGCGAGGCTCACGCTCTCCGGCGCCAGCCTCGATCCCTCGGAAACGTGCATGATCGACCTCACTCTGGACGTCGTCATCAACGCGACCGAAGGAATCTACCCCAACACCACCAGTCTCATCTCCGGCGTCATCGGCGGAGATGAGCCGGTCGAGGGCTTCCCGGCCACCGACACCCTCGTGGTCGTCGGCGGTCCGTCGCTGGTCAAGGAGTTCACCGACGACCCCGTCGTTCCCGGCGGCACGGTCACGCTCGAATTCACCATCATTCACGACGCGCTCGCCCCGGCGACGCCACCGACATCGAATTTACGGACGACCTTGATGCCTTCCTTGCCCCGCCGGGCTTGTCTCCTGTCGGGCTGCCGATCACGGTCTGTAACGGGGGATCGCTCGACGAGTCGCCCACCGGCGTCCTCGACTTCAGCGGGGGCACGCTCACTCCAGGGGAGACGTGCACCTTCAGTGTCGTGCTCGACGTGCCCGCCACGGCTACTTCCGGAAGCCATACCAACACGACGAGCGACGTCACGGCCACGGTCACCGGCGTGACGGCGGCGGGGAACCCGGCCACGGACGATCTCAGGATCGCGGGCCTGGTCCTCACCAAGGAGTTCACCGACGACCCGGTGATCCCGGGCGCTACGGTGACCCTCCGGTTCGTCATCTCGAACGTCAGCGCGACCGAGGACGCCACGAGCATCAGCTTCACTGACGATATAGGCGCGACGCTCTCGGGGCTCGCCGTCATCCTACCGTTGACAACCGGCACCTGCGACGGCACCCTCGTCGACTTGTTCGGGGTCCTGACGTATTTCGGTGGGAGTCTCATAGCAGGGGCGTCGTGCACCTTCGACGTCACGCTCGCCGTGCCCATCGGGGCCGCGTCCGGCACCTACGCCAACTCGACCGCCTCCCTCGTCTCCTCCCCCACCCCTCCCGCCCCCTCGGGCTTCTTTGCCATCATGAGTGGTAGCGGCTCCCTCGTCTTTTTCGACGATGCGAGGGACGACCTGATCGTCAACTCCAGCCTGCTGGCGCTCACGAAGGAGTTCACGGACGACCCGGTCTCCCCCGGCGACACCGTCACGCTCGAGTTCACGCTCACGAACCTGAGCACCAGCGAGACGGTCACGGACATCGCCTTCACCGACGACCTGGCGGCAATCCTGCCGGGCACGCCGGACGTGACGGTCATCAGCGTCGACGCGAACGATTGCGGCGGCACTGTTGGCGGCGTCGGCACGAGCCTTATCGACTTCAGCGGCGGGACACTGGCCCCGGCAGACTCGTGCACTATCGAGCTCAGCCTGTCGGTCCCGGGCGGCGCCCCGACCGGCACGTTCCCCAACGTCACCAGTGACGTGACGGGAACGGCGGGTGGCCTCGCGGTCACGGGCGCCCCTACCAGCGACGACCTGCTCATCCAGACGCTGACGTTCACCAAGTCGTTCGACGGCCCGACGGTCGCGGGCGGGACGCCAAGGCTGACGTTCACCATCGTGAACCTGTCGACTTCCACCGTCTCAGACCTCGAGTTCACCGACAACCTCGATGCTGTGATTTCCGGCTTGGAAGCGACTTCGCTCCCGAAATCGAGCATCTGCGGTGCGAGCAGCATGATCGTCGGGACGGACTTCCTCGCGTTCACGGGTGGCGAGCTCTTACCCCTTGGGACTTGCTCGTTCTTCGTGGATCTTCTTGTGCCCGCCACGGCGACGGCGGGTACGTTCCCCAACACCACGAGCGACCTGTTTGTCGCGGGTCTTCCCGCGGCCGACCCCGCGACCGCTTCGCTCGTGGTCGGAGAGCCATCGATCGACGTCGAGAAATCGACGAACGATGAGGACGCCGACGCCCCCGCCGGTCCATTGATCGCTGTCGGTGACCCCGTGACCTGGACCTACGACGTCACCAACACGGGGGACGTCACGCTCACGGACATCACGGTGGTGGATGACAAGATCGGCGCGGTTCCCGGCAGCCCCATCGCCGCGATCGCGCCGGGCGAGGTCGTGACCCTTACGGCGACCGAGACCGCTGTTCCCGGCCCATACGCGAACAGCGTTACCGTGGCGGGCGATCCGGGGACGGGCACGTTCGTCAGCGACAGCGACCCGAGCCACTACTTCGGCGTCGAGGCCGCGATCAGCATCGAAAAAGCAACCAACGGCTTCGATGCGGATGCTCCGCCCGGCCCGCCCCTGCTGGTCGGCAGCACGGTCACGTGGCGCTACTTCGTCACCAACAACGGCAACGTCGACCTCGACGATGTCAGCGTGAGCGATGACGTGATCGGGCCGATTGCCTGCCCGCAAACGACCCTCGCGGCGGGCGAATCGATGACCTGTACGGCGGTTACGGGCGTCGTCCTGCCGGGCCCGTACGCGAACGTCGCCACGGTCACGGGCCGCACGCCCCTCGACGACGTCGTCAGCGACAGCAACCCGAGCCACTACTTCGGCCTCGAGGCCGCGATCAGCATCGAAAAAGCAACCAACGGCTTCGACGCGGATGCTCCGCCCGGGCCCCCCCTGCGGCCCGGCAGCACGGTCACGTGGAGCTACTTCGTCACCAACAACGGCAACGTCGCGATCGACGACATCAGCGTGAGCGATGACAAGATCGGGCCGATTGCCTGCCCGCAAACGACCCTGGCGGCGGGCGAATCGATGACCTGTACGGCGGTTACTGGCGTCGTCCTGCCCGGCCAGTACGTGAACGTCGCCACGGTCACAGGAGTCGCCGCCCCCCCCCCGGCCAGGTCCCGAACGGCGCCACGGTGAACGGCCTCACGCTACAGGGAGAGCTAGTCAGCGATAGCGAACCCAGCCACCACTTCGGGGCGGTCGCGGGAATCGATATCGAGAAAGCGACGAACGACGTCGACGCCGACACCCAGAGCCCGCAGAACCTCATCCCGGTGGGGACGGCGGTGACTTGGACGTACGTCGTGACGAACACGGGCAACCTCACGCTGACGAACGTCGCGGTGACGGACGACGTGCGCGGGCTGATCTGCGTGATCGGCACGCTCGCGCCCGGCGCTTCGACGACCTGCAGCGACAGCAGCGTCGCCGTCGAGGGCCTCTACGTGAACGTCGGCCACGCGCGTGGAGACTCAGCGATCGGGCACCGCGCCGACTTCGACCCCAGCCACTACCGCGGGATCTCGACCGCGGGCGGCGGCACCTCCATCACCGCCACGCCCACCGCGACAGCGACCCCCATTCCTACGGTCACATCGACGCCGGTGGCTACCCAGCCGGCGGCCCCCACGCAAACGGCTACGCCCGATTCGACGCGCATCGCCCCGCTCCCGCCAGACACAGGGAGCGGCGTGGCTATCAGTCCATCCATCGGGATCGCCGCCGTCCTCGCGCTCCTGGTGCTCAGCGCCCTGCTGGGCGCCCTCGGCGCCGGGCGCCGGCGGGTTCGGTAGGCCCTGGCCTTCAGTCCCTACCGGTGGGTGTGCCGCTTCAACGTCCCCGTTGGAACGCAATTTGGCGAGCGGCTCACGCGCTGGCTAACGATGTCCACGTTTGGCTGGTCGCCCGCCAGATGAGACTCGCGAGACCAACGCCGCATTGGGTTTTTGTTGGTGGAGGGGACAGGATTCGAACCTGTGTATCGCGTCAGCCAGGCAGATTAACAGTCAGGAATCTGCGGTCCGCAGTTGTCCTTCGGAGTCCTCGTCATCCCACGAAACAAGGCTCTTCGTCCACCGTCGTTCACCTTGAATCTGGCGTTCGTCCATCCCCGTGGCTAACACGGTGGCTAACAAAGATCGAGAGCGAGCCCGCCGGCTTCCTGGACAGTCGTCCTGTGGCGCACCAGCCCAGGCTCACTGCCGCAGAGACCTGATCTAGCGACCGTCAGCCCGAACGATCCCTCGGGTGGCTCGACTCGAGAGAGCGACGCGCTGGGTCTTGTTCCGAGAAACGCCGCTCGGCTCGTCACCCCAGCGCGAGTCGAGCGCCCAGAAGTTGTGCCCTTGACTCTCGATGAGATGCGGACGTTCTTGAAGTCCGTCGAAGGCCACCACCTCGGGCCTCTCTACGCTGTGGCCGCGGGACTGGGCCTGCGACAGTCCGAGCTATTGGGGCTGGCGTGGACCGATGGCGACTTCGATCGGTGCACTCTGGCCGTCCGTCGCTCGCTTCAAAGGTACGGGGGCGCCTACCACCTGGACGATGTGAAGTCGCACCGATCCCGGCGCACGTTGCCGCTCTCTCAACCCCTCATTGACGCCCTGCACGCGCAGCGGACCTGGCAGCTCGAGGAGCGACTGGCCGCTGGCAGCCTCTGGCAAGGCGAAGAGTGGAACCTAGTCTTCGCAACGGAGGTCGGTACGCCGGTTTCCGGGAAGGCCGTCACGCGGGCCTTCCAGAAGGCGCTACGCGCCGCGGGGTTGCCTGCGAAACGCGTCCACGATCTGCGGCATGGTGCCGCCAGGTGGGCGCTCTCCATGGGCGTCCCCCTAAAGGTTGTGCAGGACATCCTGGGGCACTCGACGATCTCCATTACTGCGGATACCTACGCGCACATCGTTCCGGCTCTACAACGGGACGCCGCTCAGCGCATTTCGGATGGCCTCTGGGGAGAGGACCGAGAGGCCATCAGCCAAGGGTGATGCTGTCTGTCGCTGCCGCTGCCACTCCCCGACCCTGGGGCCGAGCTGCTGCGCGACCATCCTGTCCCGCGCAGCCTCCGCCGCGGCGAGCTACTGGCGGAGCACGGGAAAGGCGGGCGTACGCGCCTTGTGCTGTGAGGCACGAAAACCCAGTCCCGGCAGTGCGGATGGGATTTTGGGGCCCCACACCGCTCGACCATTCGAGCGCGGCAATGCGCCCCCTCGATACCCAAACGCTCGCCTCGCAACCCCCCATGGTCCCCCTAGAGCGTCTTGGCAAGCAGTTACGCTGAAGCACTGCTGCCCGCAGCTCCTAGTGCGTGCGCGGCTGTGTGGCCGCCCGCATCTGGAACCTCCCCTTTTCGGAGGGGAGCCTCGGTACCCGGAGAGCGGCCGTCAAACGGGCGGATCCTATTTTGTGGCCCCACAGGACGGAGCAGCTGCTCGCCTTCTACGACGTCCACGCCGACTGTCTCGTCGGCCAGGTGCGCAAACGCAAGACCGTCGCCGACCTCGCCCGGCTGCGCGCCTGTTACCCCCTGAGCACCCGGCTCTACGTGGTGATGGATAACCTCAACACGCACAAGCACGCTCGCCTCAGGACGTTCATGGCCGCGCACAACATCGAGCCCGTCTACACGCCCACCTA
This sequence comes from Tepidiformaceae bacterium, assembly GCA_965247935.1. Classification (GTDB taxonomy): domain Bacteria; phylum Chloroflexota; class Dehalococcoidia; order Tepidiformales; family Tepidiformaceae; genus CAUYXJ01. The sequence goes on along the minus strand of CBDFIA010000002.1, from coordinate 2,886,490 downwards.
CGCGATCTGGCTAAACGCCATCGAGTCACACTTCGCGCCGCTCAAGAAGTTCGCGATCGCCGGCACTGACGACCCCTCGCACGAGTACCGGCGCCGGCGCCTCGCCCGTTACCTCACCTGGCGGAACCGCGAGAAAGGAGCCACCAAGGCCACCCTCGCTAAGTTCTCACGGACTAAGTTCTACCGGCACTAGTTGATGTCCGTAATGACAGTCCAGGTGACTGGCCCAGGTGCCGTGATGGCAATCCAGTAGGCGTTACCCAGCGTCAACCGCGTGAGGTCGTTCGCGCCTGGCACGTTCAACCCGGCCGGGAAGAACCCGAGCCACGTCTGCGATGCCTGCTCCCAACCGTACACGGCCGTCACCTGGGCCATGATGTTGTCTCCGCCAGCGTTCGCACCGGTGCCACTGAGGGCATCGGTCGGCGAGATGCCGTCCGCCCCGATCCGGGTGATCAGGCTCCAGCGGAACGTTAGCGAGTACTGCGTCGATGAGGTGAAGTCGATCAGCTCGTCAAAGCCGATTACGCCTTCGTCGTCGTAGGCCACGATGAACACGTTCACCAAGTCCAAGAGACTCGATGACACCTTCACCCACGCTTGACATTCGTCCGCCGAACCGTTCAGCGTCGGGAATTCCTTCACGCCGCCGGCGGCCGGGTTGTTCAGGAGCGTCGAGAACGTGGGCACCTGCTTCACCGAGCCCTGCTCACCAGAGAGGACACCCGGATGACTCATGGCCACGAACTTGCCTTGACCACCGTCGATCAGGAAGTCCACCTGCTCCACGGGGTCCGGGAACGAATTGTCGTCGTCCAAGGAGGACAGGACGGGGTGCAACGACACCGGATTCCCGTAGACCGAGTGCCCCGGCTGCGTCGAGCAGAAGCCGTCGCGGTCAACCGCGTGGAAGACCACGTACTTGAACTGCTCCGTCTCGCCGTCCTCGACCGTGATCGTCTTGTAGCCGCCCCACGTCCAGCTCACCGTCGCGTCGTTCGAACGCACCGGTGCATGCTTGCCCCGGAAGTCCGGGTAGTCCGCGGTCGCGTAGATCGTGCTGTTTCCTACCACGTCGCCCTGCGAGCAGTGGAAGCCGCCCATGAAGTTAACGTCGCACTCGTCGTAGGTCAGCTTGAAGTCGCCGTTCGCCTCCACCATGCCTTCGCCGTGGTTATCCGTGTAGATGACCAACGTCCGGTTGATGGAATGGTCCACATGAATTGAGCGGATGAGGCCCAGTTCCGTCTTCTGCGCCCCCGACACCGAGGTGTCGGTCACGCCCACGCGGTTCGAGCCCGGAACCGTGAAGTACAGGTGCGGTATCGCCAGCCAGTGCCGGTACACGCCATCACCCAGTAAGCCCGGTCCGTCCGGTCCGTCCGGTCCCCACGTGTCCCACTCGTAGCCACCACCAGCGACGACCGCCGGGATGTACGGCGAGCCAGGAATGGCCTGCAGGTAGTACGGATTCGGATACAGCTGGCTCGGTGATACGCCCACGCTCGCGTCCACGCCTGGGTACGCCCCCAGTGGGTTGGCCGCGCCCAGATAGTAGACGTCCTGCTTCTTCACCTCGCGGATGAAGCCGGAACCACGGATATCCGCGGTCAGCTCCGCCACCGGCATCGGCGCGTCGTACTTGTCGACGTCGCCGTCGCCCCAGATCGTGTCCCGGATGTAGCCTGAGAACGGGCTGATGAGCGGATCGAAGATATCCGTGTCCGCTAGCGCCCCACTCAGACCCACTGGAACCAAGTCCACCAGGCTGAGCGGGCCGTGGAACGGCTCATTCCCGCCGACTCTAATGTACCTACCCGTGCAACCGGCACCCGGCGGGTTGCAGTCCCGGATCAGCGGCGTGTCGCCCGTTTGCGCGAGCGCTCGGTGTCCTGGACTGCCTTCCGTGCCGTTGTTCGGCGCGATCATCAGGTCGTACGAAGGACTGAAGTTCTCCGCCGTGACGATCGCATCCGAGCCATCGGCCGGATCCGCCGGCCCGCCGGCCAAAATCGGCCAGTCGTACGGCATCCACCAGCGGTCCGCCGGCAAGACGTTCAGCGGATTGCTGTCGTCCCGGGGGCGGCCCGAGGGATTCGAATTCAGGAACCAGCCGGAAACGCGTGCCCGCACCAAGAGGTCCTTCGACACGTTCCACTCCGTCGACGTCACGTCCAGCGTGTAGTCCCACGGATTGCCCGGATCCCAGTCCGTCATCGTCACGTTGTGCAATGGCTTCGAGACACTCGTCACCAATGACAGCTCAACGCGATTGATCTTCATGTAGTAGATCACCCAGGCGATCTTCGTCTGGTTGTCCACCAGCGGGTCGCCATCCACGGCCGTGACGAAGGCTTCAATATCGACCTGGCCCTGATCCTCGGACTCGAACAGCACGCGGCTGATGCAACTGTCCTGAGGACCGTTCGGGATGTCGTCGTTGTCGGTGTCACCGTCGTCGACGCCTTGGTCGTTGTCCTGGTGGCCGTCGGTGTCAACGTCCCGGACAACCGCCTCGTCATTCCCATTGATGGTGACGTTGCCGTTACCGGTGCCGTCAGCGTCGTTCGGGCCCGGCAGGAAGTTGCCAGGTCCGCCGCCCTTGATGTAGGTCACATCAAAGTCGTCGCTGAAGGCGCAGACCCCGCTCGTGTCCGCATCGCCACCCGGCTCCGAGAAGTCGCCTGCAGGCAGACGCCAGTCGTACTCGAGGATGATGCGCTGTCCGGCCCAGGCCAGGAAGACCTGCTTCGCCGGTGCCGGCGCCGGCACCCAGTTCACGCGCACCATCTCTGGGCCCGGAACGAAGTGCGAATTCGAATTGATCACGTTCGGGTACCCAACCGTGATCGTGACCTTCGTCCACGAGTTGTTCTGCTGCGTGCAGTTATTCGTCTGGAACCAGAAGTCGATCGGCACGCCCACCGACGTCACCGTCACGTCGTTGCCATTGGCAACCACCGTGGTCGGTCCGCCCGGAATCGCCGTGACCCCGCCAGGAACGGCGTCGATCGTGACCTGGCCGCAGGTGCCGCTGACCGAGAAGGTCACTTCGGTGCCGACCACGTGGGTCACGTTCAGGTTGTGGAAGTCGCCGCTGTTCGGCAGCAGGCTCGCGTGCGTCCCAAGGACGTGCTCATCAAAGCCCACCCCTGGCAACGGCGTCGTAAACGTGCTGGTCGCCGGATTGAACGTCACTCCCCAGTTCACGAACGTCGACGCCGGACCCGCAGGGAGCGTCGTCGAGTAGAGCGTCGTTAGGCCGCCGAACTCCGTGATGTCGGTGTGGTCAAAGATGTTCCACTCCTTCACCAACGGCGTCGCCGGCCCGATGCTCTCGCAGTCGTCCGTGCCCTGAATGGACGAGAAGTCGCCAGGACCGGAAATCGTCCCGAGGATGACCGGGCTGGTGTCGCTGAGGTCGCAGTCGGTCGTGACGTTGTCGCCCGCTGTGGTCGACCCATCGGCCCAGTCGGCGATGATCTCGCCTTCCTCGTCGATGATCGTCACGTCCTGCTCACCCGGATTGCCCGAGTACCAGCTGATGCACTCCTCGAAGATGCTGTCGCCGTCGATGTCCATCGTGTGCAGATTCACACCGCGGAGATCGGCACTCCCAGCAACTGTGTCGATGCGCCAGCGCTTGTCGTCATCCGCGTTCAGCGGGAACACACTATCGAGGTCAATGTCGTTGACGCCGTCGGTGTCGGCGTTGATCGCACCCTCGATCGGGTTGCCGAAGATGTCGAGACCCTCGTCGTCGTCCAGACACACCGTGTGCTGGTAGCCGACGATGTTGCGCTGTTCGTCACGACGACCGATGTCCGGGTTCCCGAACGGGTCGATGTGATAGAGACCGTTCGGCAGGTCGCCCACCGGGCAGTCCGGTACTGGGGTCCCCGTTGAGGCTTGACCGTTGAAGGGCACGCCACTGGCCGACTGACTCGCGTAGAAGGCCGTATTCGCGATGGCCTCGCCACACACGAGGAAGCCGTCCATGTCCGACGTACTCTCCGCAACCGTCACGTCGTAGACGATCCGGAGGCCTGTCGTTCCCGCCGCTAGCAACCCAAGATCGCAGTTGATCTTCGTGCCGCTGCTGTCTTGGCAATCGAAGGGGCCCGCGACGAGGTTCCCGCCCGCCCCAAGATCGAGCCCACCCTCGATCAGGTCCACGATCTCCAGGAACTCGATGTCTTCGTTGCCGGTATTCCCGATCGTGAGCGTGTACCGGATGACGTCGCCCTCTTCGGCGAGGCCGTTGTCGTTCGCGTCGTCGACAAGCTCGTAGGTCTTCGTGAACTCGACGATCGGCGCCGATTCCACGGTCGCGATGTGGCAGGCCTGGATGTCCTTCGTACCCGCTGCGAAGCTGCTGTGCGTGACCGTGTAATCCACGCAGTTCGTGTGGGTGGAGCCGTCAGGGGCTGACGTCGGCACCTCGACCAGGACCGTCTCAATATGACCAGGAGCCACCGCCAACGCGTCCATGTCATTGGCCGTCGGTCCCAAGTCGGTGACCAATCCCGTCACGGGGTCGATCGTGATCAGATCAGCGGGCCCTGAGCCACCCGTGAGGTCGAGGATGGCGAAGAGCGTTCCGTCGCCCGCGAAGTCCATCCCGTTGACCGCGGCGCCTACAGGGAAGGGGGACATGCCGACGAAGAATGCAGTGAAGGCTCCGTTTGCCGGATTGAGCGTCACCAGCAAGGGTCCGAATGACTGGAACAGCTGGTCGAGAGGATCAAAGCTCAGCGCATGGCCAAACGCAGTCCCGATAGTTGTTGGCCCGACCACGGTGCCAGCGCCTGTGGCGGTGTTAATCGTGATCAACTGGGCGAAGGGCGAGCCGATTAGTGCTGATAGGCGTAGAGCGTTCCATCTGCTCTGAACGTGAGGCCAGGGACCGCCCGCGTGTTGGGGATCCCAATCGGACCCACCTCTGTTCCCGCCCCCGTCACCGGATCGATCGTGATCAAGACGGGCGTATCGCTCCCGTCAGCGCGCTCGGCCGTCGCATAGAGCACGCCATCAGGCCCGAAGTCCATCCCACTTACGCGCTCAAAGCCGATCAGCCCGATCGCGGTGGCAGCACCCGTCCCAGCATCGATGACGTGCAGCGTCGCGAGCCCGTCCGGCCCAGCGTACGAGGCCCCGTAGAGGACCACTGCCACAAGCGATGATGAGGCGCTGGCACCGAGTGGTCCAGCCGGCCCTGCGCAGAGCGCGGTGCTCGTCGAGGGACCGGTCACGACACACGAGCCGCCGTTGACCAAGGTCGCACCTGACGTTCCGGTGAGTTGGTCGTTATCGGTAGCGCCGTTGTAGATCGTGTTCGGGCCGACCACTGCTGAGTCGTTGCCGGTGTTCGTGATCGTGATGACGTTGACGATCGTCGTGCCCGGCACGACCGTGTCAGCGCCCGTCTTTGTCAGGATGATGTTGGGGGCGCCCACGTTCTCGACCGTCGAGGTCGCGCAGGACTGAGGGACGTTGTTGTTGAAAGCGCAGGCTTGGTTCGTGTCCACGGTCCCGTGCAAGGGACCTGTTAGGCCGACCACGCCTGTCGGGTCGGTCTCTCCTGGGATCACCTTCCGCGCCAAGATGGTGATGTCGTGGGAGCTCCCCGGCGTGAGGTTGGAGACCGTGCAGGTGACGATGGTCGGCGCAATGCTGGCGCCGGTGCACCCGGTCGTTGAGCCGGTCTGTATGAAGGCCTGACCCAGGGGCAACGTGTCATTGAACGTAATGTTGCTGAGCGTGTCACTGCCCACATTTCGGACGGAGACGTTGTACTGAATCGTCTCGCCGATCTGAACCGCATTGACCAACGTCTCCTTGGTCACGAGCAGTTTGCCGGCTGAGACCACGACGTCAGCGTTATCGGTGACAGGCCCGTGCTGGTCCGAGTCAGCAGTAGCGATGTTGCCGATCACCGTGCCGTCTTGTGGGCCCGGTCGTGGCCTTCGGCATCGGCGTCGACGTTGTCTGGACCTACGTAGTCACGAATCTGGCCGACACCACGATCACCGATATCCTCCTCAGCGACGACCAGCTCGGCGTGATCGCCTGCCCCGCGACGGTCATCGGCCCCTTCGCGTCGATGACCTGCAGCGCCAGCGCGCCGGTCATCCTCGGCCAGTACGCGAACGTCGCCACGGTCACGGGCCGCACACCCCTCGACAAGGTCGTCGGCGACAGCGACCCGAGCCACTACCTCGGCGCGACCGCCGAGATCGACATCGAGAAGGCGACGAACGGCGTCGACGCCGACACCCAGAGCCCCCCCAACCTCATCCCCCGTGGGGACCGCGGTAACTTGGACGTACGTGGTGACGAACAGGGGCAACCTCACGCTGACGAACGTCGCCGTGACGGACGATGTGCGAGGGTTCATTTGCGTGATCGGCACCCTCGCGCCCGGCGCTTCGACGACGTGCAGCGACAGCAGCGTCGCCGTCGCGGGGCTCTACGTGAACGTCGGCCACGTGCGTAGGGATTCAGCGATCGGGCACCGCACCGACTCCGACCCCAGCCACTACTGCGGAATCGCTGTCGGCGGCGGTGGCACCTCGATCACGGCCACGCCGACCGCGACGGCGACCCCGTTCCTACGGCCGCCGCGACCAGCCCACCACCGACGGGGACGACGGAACCCACCGCCACGAGCACACCGACGCGCACAGCCCCGCTCCCACCAGACACAGGGAGCGGACTGGCCATCAGTCCATCCATCGGGATCGCCGCCGTCCTCGCGCTCTTGGTCCTCAGCGGCCTGCTGGGCGCCGTCGGTGCCGCGCGGCGGCGGCTTCGGTAGGCCCTGGCCTTCAGTCCATCCATACCTGTGGGCGTGCCGCTTCAACGTCCCCCTTGGGACGCGATTTGGCGAGTGGCTCACGCGCTGGCTCGTGAGGGCCACGTTTGGCTGGTCGCCAGCCAGGTGAGACTCGCGAGACCAACGCCGCATTGGGTGGTTGTTGGTGGAGGGGACAGGATTCGAACCTGTGTATCGCGTCAGCGAGGCAGATTTACAGTCTGCTGCCTTTAACCACTCGGCCACCCCTCCGCATGCTGGCCGCCCGCGCAGTCAGCGGAGCCCAGGAGGGGATTCGAACCCCTAACCTACTGATTACAAATCAGTTGCGCTGCCGGTTGCGCCACCTGGGCCAGGGCTTGGCCCTCCTTGGGCCCAAACAGAGAGTCGCCCCCGCGAGAGGGACGACTCCCGCAAGTATCGCTCTGGGCCTGCGCGCCCGCAAGAGAACGCTCGCGCGGTCTAGGGCTTGCGCGCGATGACGTCGGCGGAGACGGGGCCTGGCTCGGCCAGAGCGGGCATGTCGACGGTGATTCCCGTGAAGCCTGCCCCCTCGATCGCCGCAAGGTACTGGGCCCGCGGAAGCGCGCCTGCGACACAGGCAGCCCACGAATCCATGTCGACGGTGGCGGGCTCGGGCCGCGGCCCCGCCCACACGATATCGGAGACCTGAAGGCGGCCACCCGGGCGGAGCACGCGGAAGGCCTCACGGAAGACCTGCTCCTTCTCAGGCGAGAGATTGATCACGCAGTTCGAGATCACTACGTCCACCGACTCGTCGGGCAGGGGCAGGTGTTCGATTTCGCCGAGGCGGAACTCGACGTTCGTGGCGGCCACCTTTGCTGCGTTCCGGCGAGCCAGGCCGACCATGTCCGGGGTCATGTCGACGCCGAAGACGCGCCCCCCCGGCCCAACCTCGGCGGCGGCAAGGAAGCAGTCGATGCCGCCCCCGGAACCGAGGTCGAGGACCGTCTCACCCGGCTGGAGTGAGGCGAGCGCGGTCGGGTTCCCGCAGCCGAAGGAGACGTTCGTGACCGACTCGGGGAGCGTCGAGACCTGATCCTCAGCGTAAAGGGGAGCGGACGGCGCGGAGCCGCACCCGTCCGGGCCGCAGCAACTCGCGGTAGCAGCTTCGGCTTCGCTCGCAAGGGCGCGGACCGCCTCTGCGTAGTGGGAGGCGACGTGGGTGCGGATGTCGGTGCCAGCCATGGTTGTGCTCCTCATCGTGAATTTATGATGTTTGTATCGGAAAATTACGATATCCTTGGCAGGCAGTCAAGCCAGCCCGGAGGACCGCCGTGAAGACCATCGCAGGGTTGGGGGGCGACGACGAGCGCGCCTCCAGGCTGTTTCGCGCGCTGGGAAACCCCGCCCGCCTGCGCATCGTGCTCGAACTCGCCGCGCGCAATGCCTGCGTCACCGGCGACCTCGTCGGCGTGCTGCCGCTCGCGCAATCGACGGTCTCACAACACCTCAAGGTGCTCAAAGAGGCGGGCCTCGTACAGGGCGAACTGGACGGCGAACCCTGCTACTGCCTCGATCCCCAGGCCCTACGCTGGCTGGCGCAGTTCTGTGGCGACCTCGAGCGGCGCGCGAGCAGCGCGCCGCTCACGCTCGCGAGCGGGCCCTCGGCCTAGGGCAGGACCTCGAACTCCCAGCCCACAACCTGCCGCGCCGCAGCCTGAGCGCGCGGATTCTGGACCGCAATCGCCGCAGTGTGCCGCCCAACGGGCAAGCCCTCCGGGGGCATGAAGCAGACCGTGCCGGAGTCCGGCCCCAACCGCGCAATGAGGTCGCCCACCGTCACCGTCTGGCCGGCCGCCACCAGGAGATCGAGGACGGTTCCCCCTCCGTGGCTTCGATCCGGCGGGTCGGCGGCGGCGAGGTCGCCTGGGCGATGATGTCGCCGCGGGAGACGGGATCCCCGACCCTCACGAACCAGCCGTCGAAGGTCGCTTCGCTCTGGCCCTCGAAGATCTCCGGCATGGAGAGCTCCACGATCGGCGGTACGAACCAGGTCATCTCCTCGGTCACTTCGGTCTCGTCGAAGGCAATCCGGAACCACTGCCCGTACTCAGGCGTGCCGGTGAAGCTGACCTCGACGCAGAGTCCACCCGGCGTGGTCTGCGACGCCGGCCGGGTCGCCGCTTGGGGGATGCGCTCGCCGTGGGCGGGTCGCAGGGCGAGGACGTTGCCGCCGAGTGGGGGTGCAGGACCAAACGCCCCCTCCGCCACCGTGGGCGCACCGGGAACGCTCGTCGGGGTTGGCTCGGACGGGGCGTCGTCCCGGCCGCTGCAGGCCCCGAGGAGGAGCAGGCCAGACACGCCCAGCGCCGCCAACCACCAGCGTGCTTGGCCGCCCGATCGCATGTTCGGGAGGCTAGCCCACCGGGCGGCGGCGAGCTAGGGTGCCATCGAGACCTTCGCTTTACTGGTAGCGCCCGGGAGGCTTCTCGCAGACGAATGCTTGGAGGGAGCCACGATGAGCGACGAGTCGGTGATCGAGGTAACGAACGACGAGGCCGGGGAGCCCGCGCCTGAGCGGCCCCATGCCGCGGAGGATGGCGAGCCCGTCATCGGGGGCGCCGCTCCGGCGGCTGCTAGCGCTCAGCCTTCTGAGCAGGAACAGGAACTCGCGGAACGACTGCGAGCGGCGCTCCGCACGACCGCCGGCGACCTCCCGTCCGAGGCCATCGCGGGCGAGGACCCTGGACGAGGTGGCGGCGAACTTTGCCGCCGCCCGCCCGCCGCAAAGTCCTGGCGCCGACGGCACGCCAGCGGTCCCGGCCGGCGCGCCCGGCCGCCTCGGGCCCCCGCAGCTGACCGCCTTCGAGAAGATCCGAGAGCGCCTGGCCAGGCGCTAGCCTCACCGCGCGTTCGGCGCAATCTCGCCGCCCAGTCGACCATGCATGCACCCAGCGCTAGCATCACGGCTGGGAGAGTCGATGAACGTTGCCATCCTCGGCCTCGGGCGCTTCGGGTCACAGCTCGCGCGTGAACTCGGGCGCCTCGGTGTCGATGTCCTGGCGGTGGACCACGACAGTGCGATCGTGAACACCATGGTCGAAACCGTCCTGCTCGCGGCTGAGGGGAACGTCGAGGATGTCGAGTTTCTCGAGTCGCTTTCGCTGCACAACTACGACTCGGTGGTGATAGCGATCGGCAGCAACGTGGCGACGAGCGTGCTCGTGACGCTCACGCTCAAACAACGGCTGCGGCTCGATCACGTGGTCGCCAAAGCGAGCTCGAACGAGCACACGCGGGCGCTCGAGCTCGCCGGTGCGGATGTGGTCGTGAATCCCGAGAGCGAGGCCGCACAACGACTCGCGCACACGCTCGGGAGCCGGGAGATCAGCGACTACATGGCGTTGGGCGGCGAGCAAGGCATCGCGCGTGTGCGCGCTCCCTACTCCGCCACCGGCCAGGCCATCGGCGACCTCGACATCGATGATCGCTACGACGTTTTCCTCCTGGCCCGCCTGCGCGAGGACTCGGTCAGCTTCAACCCCGCCCTCGACGAGACCGTGCAACAGGGCGACATCTGGATCGTGGCCGGCCGGGACGACAAGCTGCGCGCCCTCCAACAGTAGCCCCGAACGCCGGCGCGAAGGCAGGCAGCCCTCGCGTGCGGGCGGCAGCCGAACCCGGCTGCGAGGGGAGCCGAGCTCGAAACCCAGCGCTCCCACGACAAAGCCGCCAGTGCTGAGCGCTGGCGGCTTTGGGGCCTTCGGCAGAGAGGTGGGCGGACGCCGAAGGCGGGGGTTCGGTTCGTTCCGGGCTAGGCCGCCCGCGACATGCGGTGCTCTTCGTTCGTGATGAAGTCGCTATCGGAGAGCCAATTCTTGAATTCCTTGGTGGCGCCGCAGTCGCGGCAGACGCCGCCGCTGACCGGGCCGTCCGGCTCCTCGATGCGCCAGCGGTGGAAATGCTGGCTGTCCTCGGTTGTGCGAATCATCTTGCTGTTGGTCATGGCCTTACCCTTTTCCTAGTTGACGCGCAGGGGGGGGCCCAGCTACGCTTCTAAAGGAGAACCTCCGGTACTACGGTTTTGATAGTGCTGGCACGATTGTAGCACTAGTAGCGGAGCCGTCAAGAGGCGATTCCCCTACATCCTTTTCGACCTTAACCAGGAGCACCAACAGGTCTATGGCGCGCAGTCCCAAGCCTGAGGCGGTCCGCAAGTCCTACGGGCACCCCTGCCTCATCGCCCAAACGCTCGACGTTCTCGGCGACCGCTGGACCCTTCTCGTTCTACGCGACCTGATGGCGGGCCTCCCTCGTTATTCCGAGATCCTCGAGAACTGCGGCGGAATGTCCCCCAACGTTCTCTCTGACCGGCTCAAGCTGCTCGAGCGCGAGGGGCTCGTCGATCGTCACTACGAACGTGGGCTCCCACCCCGCGTCGACTACACCCTCACCGAGAAGGGCTGGGCCGTCCGCCCGATCCTGCTCGCACTCGTCGACTGGGGCATGACGTACACGCCGCGCTTCCCCCGTGAATCCGTCGGAGACACCGTCCCGACGGATTTTGCCGTCAGGGTGATCCCGACGTTCGCGTTCCGCCCCGAGATCGCCCAGCACGTACGGGCAACGATGGTGCTCGAGCTCGACGACTGTGAAGGCTGCCAGGCCTGGACCTTCGAGATCGCCGATGGGCGCCTGACCCCCAGCCGCAACCAGGTAGAGAACCCCGACCTGCACCTCCGCACCAGCACGGAGGGCTTCTTCCGCTTCTTCCGGGGGCAGGCCGAGCCCTGCGACTGCGGCGAACTCCAGGGCCCGGCCGAACTCGCACAAGCCTTCCAGGACTGCTTCGAATTCACGCCTGTGGCCGTAGCGCGCTCGTAACCGCGAACGGGCCCCTCGCGCATGGACACGGACGACTACGCCTTCCTCACCCGCTGGCGCGTACGGGGGACCGCCCAGGAAGTCTCGGACACACTCAGCGATGCCGAGGCGCTCTCGCGCTGGTGGCCGGCGGTCTACCTGGCGGTGCAGGAGGTCGAGCCTGGCGAGCCTGGCGGTGTGGGGCGCGTCGTCGACCTGCACACGCGCGGCGGGCTGCCGTACACGCTGCGCTGGAGCTTTCGGGTGACCGAATCGCGCGAACCCTACGGTTTCACGCTCGAAGCCTGGGGTGACTTCCTCGGCGAGGGCGTCTGGACCTTCGCCGAGGACGGTGACTACGTCGACATCACCTACGACTGGCGCATCAGCCCGAGAAGCCGCTCCTGCGGCGCTTCTCGGGCCCACTGCGGCCCGTCTTCGCCGCCAACCATCGCTGGGCGATGGCACGCGGCGAGGAGAGCCTGCGGCTCGAGCTCGAGCGTCGTCGCGCTCCTGGAGAGGCGGCGGCGAGCGGCGCCCCACCCGGCGCCCCCAGCCAGACGGCATTCGCGGTCGCGGCAGGCGCGGTCACGGTGGCCCTGCTGGGATTCGCTCTCCTGCGCTCGCGATAGCGCTCTCCGCCAGCCCGCGGGGGATCGCAGCTAAGGCGCGACGGTCATGAGCGGGGCGTGGCCGAAGAGCACGCTGAAGCGCTTGCACCAGACGACCGCGCTCTTGAACTCGCTGACGTCCAGGTCCGCCGGGATTTCGTAGTTGAAGGCGCCGTCGGTCGCCTTGAGGTCGCCCAGATTGACCGCCTCGCTCTCGTAGCCGTCGGCTGAATGCGAGAGGTAGACGAAGAGGTCGGGTCCGTTTCGCACGGAGAAATTCTCGACCCGGAGGATGTAAACGCCGGGCTCGGTCTCGAGGATGAGCGCCTGCCCTTCGGCGAAGTGGAAATCGTCGGCGCCCTCCCACTCCCCAAAAGCCACCAGCTCGGCCATTCCGTCGCTCTCTGCAGTCGCGGCCGCGGTCGGCTCGGGCGGGGGGGTCTCCCCGGCTGCAGCGGTTTCCTCCGGAGCAGCGGTTGCCTCCGGGGTCGGCGTGGGAACGCTGGCCTCGACCAGCGCACCGCGATCGAATTCGGGGGCCGCTTCTTCGAGGAAGCTGCGCTCCCAGAGGGGCTGGAGCGTGTAGAAGCCGAGCGGAATCGCGATCGCGAGCACAGGGACACCGACGCTGGCCGTGATGAACTTGTGCCGCCAGAGCACCAGGTGCCACCCGCGGCTATAGGCAAAGGCGAGGAAGGCGGCGATCGCAACCACCGCCAGCACCAGGAAGAGCCAGCGGTAGGGGTAGATAACTTCGGAGCCGAAACGCTCCAGTTCACCGAAGATCGAGTCCATCTGACCTCCCCTGGGCGCAACCGCGCCGTTGAACATACGCTACGGCCGAATCCTTACGATTCGCTTGCCCCCTTGCCCTGGCCCTTACGAACGCCTACAAGGGGCCGGGCGGCGGGGCAAGCTGGGCGGTCGCCCGGCCGGGAGCGAGCGATGAAGCCAGCAGTCGATCACAGCCTCTGCGAGGGACACGCGCGCTGCGAGGAGACGGCCCCAGAGGTCTTCCAGGTGGACGAAAACGACAAGAGCCAGGTGATCGTGGACGCGATCCCGGACGAGCTCCGTGATCGCGTCGCGGTCGCGATCCGGGTCTGTCCGCGCCAAGCCATCAGTATGGAGGACGCATGACCACCGAGATGCTCAGCCTCGATACGCTCTCGATCACCGACACGAAGCGCTACGTCGAGCGCGGTTACCCCTGGGCAGAATGGGACCTGCTGCGGCGAGAAGCGCCGGTCTACTGGTACGACCGGCCCGATGTCGAGCCCTCTGGGCACTGACCACGTACGAAGATGCGCTCACGATTTCGAAGTGCTCCGACGTCTTCATCAACACGCAGCGCCTGCGCATCTTCCCCAAGGCTCAGGAGAAGTACTCGCGGCGGCGGCGCGAGGAGCTGGAGGAGCGCTAAGGCGCAAAGGAAGCGCGCAACCGCTACACGCTCAGCTTCATCGACATGGACGACCCCGAACACGCGGCCTACCGCGGCCTCACAAACCGCAGCTTCACCCCCCGCGCGATGCGCCTGCTCGAGGACCATATCGCCGAGCTTTCGCAGACGTACGCGGGCGACTTCGCGCGGATGCTCGTGGACGGCGTCGCCGAACAGGGCGAGTGCGACTTCGTCCACGACCTCGCGGTGAAGCTGCCGATGGCCGCGATCTTCGAGATGCTCGGCTTCCCCCGCGAGGACTGGGACGAGCTCTTCGGGGTCAAGGAGATCGAGTTCGGCTCCGACCGCGAGCTCGCCCTTTCGGGGATGACGCCAGAAGAGCGAGACACGTCCCGGCGCGCGGCGAACCGCACTTCCACCGCTTACATGCTCGGTTTCATCGACGCTCGCCGGGAGGCGGGAGCGCCGAGCGACTGCCTCGTCGACGTGCTCCTGCGGGCGGATCTCGACGGCCGCGCACTCGCGACCGACGCGATCCTCTCGTACGTGAACCTGCTCGTCGCCGGTGGCCTCGAGACGACCCGGAACGCCACCACGGGCGGCGTGCTCGCGCTCATGGAGCACCCGCAAGAACGGGAGCGCCTCATCGCTGAGCCCGAACTGCTCAAGAGCGCCGTCGAGGAGATCCTGCGCTGGACCTCACCGGTGATCCAGTTTGCCCGGACAGCGACCTCAGACTTCGAGTTGGGCGGCCACACCATCAAAGCTGGTGAGACCGTGGCGATGTGGTACCCGTCCGCGAACCGCGATGAGGACGCGTGGGACGAGCCCTACCGCTTCGACATCGGCCGCGACCCGAACGACCACCTCGCCTTCGGCGGCTTCGGCGCGCACTTCCGCATCGGCGCGAACCTCGCCCGCTGGGAGATGCGCGGCATCTTCAAAGAGCTGCTGCGAATCCTCCCCGAGATGGAGCTGACGGAGCCGCCCTACCGCCAGGACAGCCTGCACGTGGGCGGGATCGTGAAGATGCCGGTGCGCTTCCGCGTCGCCGCCGCGCGCTGACGGCGGTTAGCGCGGGGGCTCTACCTTCGCCAGTGTGTAGGCCTCATCCTTAAGCTGAAGGCCGAAGCGGGCTCCGAGTACATCCTTCGCGGCGCGGGATGCAGCGAGTCGGCGGTCGTCTTCCGGCTCGTAAAAGACATGGGCGGTCCACTTATTCTCCCCGTAGGTGTTAAGCCAACGATCGATCGGGAAGACATCCGTCAAGAGGGTGCGCGATCCGTCGGCCGCTACCACGTTGCAGCGCAAGATGTCTTTGCTCGCGGGCCGAGGCGTCGGCACATCAACCCAGAGGCTCTCGCGCGAGGTCTTCGCTGCGGGAGGCAGAGCCCCGAAAATCTCATCGCGCAGCTCGGTGAGATTTTTTGGCGCCTCAGGATCGATCCCCGCGAGCTGCATGAATCCCGCCAGCCCCCGGCGTCCTTCCTCCGGCAGCGACCTCTGGGACACGTGGAGCGCTCTCCTAAGCACCCTGCGATCTAAGAGGTCGCGAACTTTCCCCCCAACAGCAGAATCCAACCGTGAGAGTGCGAAGAAATCGTACTCCGACCCTCCCAGGAAGTCTCCCACTGATCCAAAGCGCATGTGCTCCGGGACGGCATGCGGGGCCTCAGCTACTGCCTCAAAGATCCCCCGAATAGTACACTCCAGTGCTCGCACCTTTTGATGATGGTAAATCGCCGGGAACAGCAACGTTCGAGCGAAATGGAGCTGCTCTACTCCCGAGACGCCCGCCATACGAGCTGCTATGGTACGATCTTTAGTATCAGGGTCAGCATAAACAGTGAACGATCGGAGGATATGCTGAACATCGATATCCGTCTGAATACCTGTGAAGTATGTGTCACGACGCAGATAATCTAGCTTATCTACATCCAGAGGATCACTAATCACATCAATTTTATATCGCTCGGGAGAGGGCGACACTGGGAGGTCAACACAATACCCAGCGATCTTTTCAGGGTCAATAGAGATGCCATGGGCAATAGCGATTTCATCAAGTAGATTCTCACGAAATCGGAGGTAATTATGGCGTACGAGATTATTTCTCCAGTCGAGCGATCAGGGAATCTCTTCTTAATCACGTGAACTAGTTCCGGAAATCTCTCCTCGATAATCAGTTCCGAGAGATGAGAAAATAGACAGTGTCCGACATCATGAAGAAGAGCGGCGAATCTGAGTTCGGTGACAGTAGATTCATCAAATAGTGCGCGTGTGTCCTTATTGAAACGCATGTACGTCGCGACATCGGTGACGAGCTTCGCCGCTCCTAGCGAGTGCTCGAAGCGGGAGTGATTCGCCGAAGGGTAGATGTGGAACGCGAAGGCAGTTTGATGGATGAAGCGCAGGCGCTGGAGGAGCGGGGAATCGATTAGCTCGACTTCATAGGGCTGGAGGAGATGATAGCCATGGAGGGAGTCCCGGATGATCTTTGGACCGGGCAGGGACGTGGGCCCCCGGACGCGATAGCGGCTTAGTAAGCGCTCACAGAAAGAGGCGATCTGGCCGGTAAACTCGGCCCACCGGGCCTCGTCCGCACCCGCGGCGGGCTGACCCTCCTCGAACGTCAATGGCCATCGTCCTCCGCAGAGAGGACCTCTGTAATGAGCTTGGCGACCTCTTTCACCTGAGGACGGCTCACTTCGTAGGCAGGCCTGCGATGGGCCTTGGCCTGGGCCCTCTGCTGCACGGACATGGAGATCAACGCATACGACGGATTGCCGACGGTAATCAGCCCCGACTGAGCCAGGATGTGCAGCGCTTGCTCAGCCTGATCGCTGTAGAGGTCATCCTCGGAAGCACCCTGGTCGAAGTATACGAACCGGAAGTATTCCGGCAGGGCCTGCTTCGCCTTGTATACGAGTTGCTGCCACCGCCGGGGGTCCGCCAAAAAACGCTCGCCCGGCGACTCAGCAAGCCCCCACGCGAGCAGGTCAACGAAGGTAACGGCTTCGGACTTGGCCTCGGCCTCAAGCGACATGGCTTCCTCCATGGCAGGGTCGGCGAGGATAGCAGAATTATTTAGCTACTTCTTGTATATTATCACGCCTAGATCCTCACGAGATGTAAGAATGAGAACAGTCAAGCCTCGTGGAACTGAGTTCGGCCATGAGCTAACGCGCCTCCGCAGCGAGGCCAAGCTCACGCAGGCCCGACTCGCTACCCAGGCGGGCGTCAGCAAGGGGATGGTCTCGCACCTTGAAACCGGTGTGAGACCACCGACCGAGCGCATCATCCGCAAGATCGCAGGCCCCCTCGACGTAGATCCCCAGCTGCTCTACCGGGCTGCTCGGATCCTCACCCTCCAGCCGGTCCAGGACAGGCCAGAACCTGAAGTCGCCACGGAGACGGTCAAGCTGACCGGTGAGCCAGCTGACATTCGCGTGGCGAAGCTGTTCTGGGATTTTCTCCAGTTCTCCCGAATCCACCGCAGGATTGTCGAGGTGTCGGAGTAGAACATACGTTCTGGCTGTCAACCTGCTTTGGCAGCACCCTAGAGCCGGTCGAAGGCTTCGAGGATCGGGGCGAAGCGGCCCTCGACCATCGCTTTCAGGGGTTTGTGCGTGACGATGTAGGGCTCGTCGTTGAGGACGGCTTGGAGGACGCGCTCGCCCACGATCGCGGGGTCCATGGCGTCGGGCGGCATGGCCCCCGCGCGGGCTTCGAAATCGCCGGGGCCGCCCATCTCCACAGGGCGGTTGCGGTCCGATTGCATGATCCGCGTCTGCACGACACCGGGGCAGAGCACCGAGGCGCTCACCTTCGTTTCCACGAGGTCGATGCGCAGCGATTCCGTCAGCGCGACGACGCCGAACTTGGCGACGTTGTAAGGGGCAATCCCGCCGTGCGCGACGAGGCCCGCGATCGAGGCCGTGCTGACCACGTGGCACTCCTCGTCCTGGTCGACCATGCGCTTGAGGAACGCTTGGATGCCGTAGATCACGCCGAGCAGGTCGACGCCGATGACCCAGTCCCAGTCCTGATCGCTGAGGAGGTGGGCGGGGCCCGTCGAGGCGACGCCTGCGTTGTTGCAGAGGACGTGCACGCCGCCCAGCTCGCTGAAGGCGCGGTCGGCGAGGGCGCCGACGGAAGCGCGGCTGGCGACGTCGGTCTGCACCGCGAGGCAGCGGACGCCCCGTGCCTCGATCTCCTTCGCCGTCGCTTCGGCCGCGGGCAGGTCCACGTCCGCGAGGACGACGTTCATCCCTTGCCCGGCGAACGTGAGCGCCATCGCGCGACCGATGCCGCCCGCGCCACCGGTGACGACGGCCGTCTTGCCGCTCAGCTCCTTCATTACGCACCTCCGCGATGGCGGCAGTCTAGCGGGGGCCGTCGCGCAGGACCAAAACAGGGGTCGCCGGCTAGGCTTCCGGCATGAACCCTTCTCGAGAAAGTTGCAGCGGGCTCAGGGAGGCGCCATGGCACCCCAGCTCAGCCACGTGATCGTCTACGTCGCCGATATGGAGGCAGCCGTCGCGTTCTACCGCGACATCGTCGGCTTCGAGCCCCGACAGGTCTCGCCCGAATGGAGCGAATTTGCGACCGGCGAGACCACGCTCGCACTCCACCGCGCGAGTGAGGAGAACCCGCCGGGCTCGATTGAGGCCGGCCTGACCACGCCCGATGCGGCCTCCTTCTACCGCGAACTCAGCGCGGAGGGCGTCGACTTCCCCAAGCCTCCCCGACAGGAAGGGCACGGCATCCTCGGAAAGCTGCGCGATCGCGATGGCGCAGCCTGGAGCGTAGGAGAGGCCTGAGCCGCTAGAAGCCGGCGAGCTGCAGGCTCGACTCGATGCGGGCCGCGAAGGAGTCCGCGCCCCGGAGGAAGTTGAAGCGGTCGAGCTCCCGCCCTTGCGCATCGATGAAGACGAAGGTTGGGGTGCCCCGCACGCCGTAGCGTCCGGTCGCGTTCCGATCCTGCCGGATCGACTTCTCGACGAACCGCAGACGCCCCTGGTACCGGGACGCGACTTCGTGCGCGAAGGGCTCCATCTCTTCGCAGAACTCACAGGTGACCGCAGAGAACCAGACGAGGGTGGGAAGCCCGTTCGGCTCCGGCTGCTGCTCGCTCGGGAGCGGTGCCGCCGAGTGGTAGACGGTGTGATTCGAGCCGTTGAACACCTCGATGGGCGCACCCCCGGCGTCCTCGCTGGCGAGGGCGGTGACCGCAGGATCCTCTTCCGTGCTCCGGTTCGCGACGGAGACGAGGTAGTAACCGATCGCGACCACCACGATCGCGATCACGGCGTAGATTGCGTATTGCTTCCAGCGGAAGGGCTTCTTGGGAGGCGGCGTCTGCCCGCCGCCGCCGGTTGCCCGCGCGCGGGCGCGCTGCGCGCCCCGTTGCCGCCCCTTTCCTCGTGCCTTCGCCACCGCTCGTTGCCTCCGCCGGCCCCGGCTCCGCGCCGCCCGCTCCTGGGATGCGGCCTTTACTGCACTCCACCGGGCGTAGTCTCTACAGTGATCGGGATCGCAGAGGCGCGCACGAGGGGCGCTTGTCACGGTGTGAGCGTCACTCGTAGGGACGCACCGACCATAATGGGTGTGAGGGGGCGGCGGGTGGCGTCCGGCCAACAGACAGCAGCGCGAGCATCGGGCGAGGCAGCGCCCGCGTTGGGCTGGCGCCGCGCGATCCCCACGAGCAAGTGGCGCAACCTCTACATCACCTTCGGCATCCTCGCGCTCATTCCGATCACCGTGTTCGCCATCGGCGGGGTCGACGCGCAGAACTTTGGACTGAAGGGCGCCGGCGGCCCCTTCGTCGCTTTCTCCGCAGGAGTGCTCTCGTTCGTCTCCCCCTGCGTGCTGCCGATCGTACCGATCTACATCACGAACCTCGCCGGGGCGACGGTCGAGAACGGCCAGGTCGTCGCCGATACTCGCAAGACGTTCACGCACTCGGTCGCGTTCGTGCTTGGGCTCAGTGTCGTCTTCATTGCGCTGGGGGCGAGCGCAGGCCTCTTCGGGCTGGCTCTCCAGGACTACATCAGCGAGCTCGAGACGGTCGCGGGCGTGCTCCTGATCCTGCTCGGCTCGCTCCTGATCCCCTCGTTCGGACGCAAGCCGCCGCTCACGGTGGCGGTCGCGCTGCTTGTCACCGCCGCCATCTTCTTCGTCATCGTCCAGGTCTCAGAACTGCAGGACGAGCGCGGGCGGATGCTCCTGCTGGGACTCGCCGGGCTGGTGGCCTGGGCGAAGTACTCCGGTTACATCCAGTTCAATCTGCTCCAGCGCACGTTCAAGGCCGACCTCGGCGGGAACCGCAAGGTGGGCTATACCCGCTCGGCGATGGTCGGGAGCGCCTTCGCGATCGGCTGGACGCCCTGCGTCGGCCCGATTCTCGGCTCGATCCTCTTCTTGGCGTCTACCTCGGGCGAGCCGCTCGTCGGCACATACCTGCTCGCCTTCTACGCGGCCGGGCTGGGCCTGCCCTTCCTGCTCGCCGGCATCGCCATCGGCGACGCGACGCGCACGGTGAAGAAGCTGCAGAAGTACATGCCCGCCTTCGAGATCGCGAGCGCCGGGATGATGATCGCGCTCGGGGCGCTGCTGCTCGCGGGCACGCTAACCAACCTGAACGAGTACTTCGGCTTCGCCGAATTCAACCAGGGGCTTTAGCGCTCGCTTCGCTCGGGCCCCCCTCCGTGCCCCACCCGCGCCCGTCTGCTGCGGCTTCGCTGGCCTGCGGGCCGCTCCTCCTCCGCGCTCGCTTTGCGTTACGAGCTCGCTTCGCTCGGGCCCCCCTCCGTGCCCCACCCGCGCTCGTCTGCTGCGGCTTCGCTGCCCTGCGGGCTGCTCCCCTTCGCGCTCGCTTGATCGCCGGAAGCGTGGCTGTTCGGGTCCTGGACGACGTCGCTAGCGGCCGGCGAAGGTGGGTGTTCGCTTCTCCAGGAACGCTTCCGCGGCACCCTTGAAATCCTCGGACTTGGAGGCGCCGATCATGTTTCCCGCTTCGAAGGTGAGCGTTTCGGCGAGGGAGTGGGTCGCGCCGTACGCGAAGTTGCGCTTCATGCGCGCGTAGGCGGCGGTGGGGCCGGCGGCGAGCTGGCGGGCGAGCGCCAGCGCCTCTTCCATCAGGGCGCCATCGGGCACCACGCGATTGACGAAACCGAGGCGGTGAGCGGTCGCGGCGTCGATCTGCGTGCCGAGGAGGTAGAACTCCTTGGCGCGAGCCAGTCCCACCAGCCGTTCGAGCAGCCAGCTCCCACCGAAGTCCCCCGTGAGACCGACGCGCGCGAAGGCGGTCATGAAGCGAGCGCTCTCGCCCGCGAGCCGGATGTCGGCGGAGAGCGCGAGCGAGAAGCCGGCACCGGCGGCGGCGCCGTTCACGGCGGCGATCGTGGGCTTGGGCATCTCCGCGAGCAGGAGCGAGATCTCCTCGAAGCGCCGGAGCGTAGCGACGCTCCCGAGCGGGTCGAGGGCGTCGCCCGTGCCGATACCTTTGAGGTCGCCGCCCGAGCAGAACGCGCGGCCCGCGCCCGCGACCACGACGCAGCGCACGGCCGGGTCGGCGGCGGCCTCGTGGCCACGCGCGGCGAGAGCGTCGAGCAGCTCGCCACTCATCGCGTTCAGGGCATCCGGCCGGTTCAGGGTGATCACGGCGACGGCGCCGTCGGTCTCGTAGCGCACGGTGTCAGACATTGAGCAGCTCCTCCTCGGACGAGCGGCAATTCTAGCGGCTCGCGGGGCAGGCCCCGCTGGCTAGCCAATGCCGAAGAGGGCGGGCAGCTCCGCGAGCGCGGCGATGTGGTAGTCGGGTCCGGCTTCGAGAACGGCCTCGCCGTGAAAGCCATAGGTCGCGGCGACCGTGGGGGCGCCCAGCGCGCGTCCCGCCTCGATATCCGCGCGCGTATCGCCGACGTAGGCGGCCGCGAGGCGCGGGCCCGCCTCGCGCAGCCGCTGGAGCACGTCGTACGCCCTGGGAAAGGGCCGCGCCAGTTCGATGTGCTCGCTCTGGAAGGCGCGGTGCAGCTCGATCGCCTCGGCGGCTCGAGCGCCGGCGAAGCCATCATAGATCTGGTCAAGTGGGTCGCCGGTCATTCGGCGCAGCACCTCATCGCTGGGCACAGGGAGGTCCAGCGCATCGAGCGCCGAGTGATAGGCGCCAAGGATGAAGCGCTCGGTATCGAGCAGGGTGCCGTCGATGTCGAAGAGCACGACTCGGGCGTGGCCCAGCGGCGCAGTCACGGCGCGATCGTCCCCGGGCCGCTAGGCAGCCGCAAGCGAGACGCCCACAGCAGATCGCGCCCTACGATGGTGCCGTGACTGCGGACCTGCCGATCCCTCGCCCGACCTCACGCGTGCTCGTGCTGGACCAGGATGATCGCGTCCTCCTCTTCCGCATCGTGGACGCCGACATCAGAGACGCACCCTGGATCTGGGTCGCGCCCGGTGGCGGCGCGGAAGCGGGCGAGAGCGAGCAGGAGACGGCCGCGCGTGAACTCTGGGAGGAGACGGGCGCCGAAGCGGCGCTCGAAGGGCCGGTCTGGCGCCGCCGGCACGTCTACCCCTTCCACGACCAGTGGTTCGAGGCGCGCGAGGCGTACTTCGTCGCGCGCGTGGGCGCGTTCGTGCCGAGCCGCGACAACCACACGCCGCTCGAGCGCGAGGGGCTCCGCGATCACCGCTGGTGGTCGGTCGCGGAAATCCTCGCGGCCGACGGCGAGATCTTCGTCCCGGGCGCGCTCGGCGAGCTCCTCCCCGCCATGATCGCGGGCGAGCGACCGGCGGTCCCAATCGAGATCGGTACTTAGCGGACGTCCTCGGCCTCAGCGTTCGCGAGCGTCGCGCGGATGAAGGGCGACTTGCGGTGGGTGTAAGCCTCTACGTCCTGCTCAACGCCGGCGACCAAGTCCTGCTTGATCTGCGCGTACTCCGCGGCTGCTTCGGGATGAGCGCGGAGGTAGTCGCGAAAGCGGATGGTCTGCCGCCAGCCTCGACCGCCGTCGACGACGAGATGGAGGTGATGCGTGCGGCGCCCGTCTTGCTGCTTGCGAAAGTAGAGGCGGCCGGGGATGCCGGCCTCGCCCACGTATTCCCACCCGATTCCGCGTAGGGGCTCGACGGCCGCACAGGCCTCGACGAAGGTCGCGGCGCCGGCCTGGATATCGATGATCGGCTTGGCCGCGAGGCCCGGCACGGAGGTGCTCCCGATGTGCTCGACCGCGAGCTGCGGCAGCAGCCCGTTGATCGCCGACCGCTCACGTCCGAAGAGGGCCGGCCAGGCCTCGTCGTAGTCGGCGACCACAAGAGAGCTACGAGCGCTCGTTCGTGCTCCCGGGATGGGCGCGAGGCGCCGCCGGTGGCGCACCTCCCAGAGTTCCACCCCGCCCAGCGTGAGCGCTTGGCGGCCGCCATCGAGCTCCATCGCCGCGGCTTCGTAGAACCCCCACGCCCGGGCGTTCTTCTCGAGCACCCCGAGCGTCGCTTCGGCGAAGCCCTCGCGGGCGAGCTCTTCGAACCCGCTGGCGATCAGCATCTGCCCCGTGTCGCCGCCCTGCTCCTCGGGATCTACGTAGAGCGCGTAGACCTCGCCCGTCTCCGGACCGGCATCGTCATCGCGCGATGGCCCCCCACTGGCGAAGCCCTGCACGGCGCCGTCGACATCCGCCACGAATGTGGTGGAACCGGCCGCGATGATCTTGGTCCAGCTCTCCTCTCGGTCGGCGACAGAGAGGCTATCGAGGTCGGAGTCCGGGACGATGTCGCGGTAGGCCGACTGCAAAGTGCGGACATGGACCTCAGCCAGGCCGCCAGCGTCCGCCGCCACCGCGGGCCGAATCTGGGCCATCTGCGGTATTCGGTCGGTCAGTCCTGCCACGCCAGCTCGACCTCGCCGAAGCGCACGGTGTCGCCGGCGGTCACGCCCTCGCGGCGCAGCGCTTTGGCCAGGCCCCAGCGCTGAATGCGGCGATCGATCTCATCGCGCGCGCCGTCCATTTCGAGGTCCATCATCTCCACGAACGTGACCACCCGCTGCCCCTCCACGACGAACAGCCCCGGCCCCCCACGAGCGATCGTGAAGCGCTCCTCGGGCTGTGGACGAACGACCGGCAGCAGCGCCTCGCTCCGCTCGGAGGCGCGCTCGCGCTCGACGAGCCCGAGCAGCTTCACCATCAGGTCTTCCGTGCCCAGCGCTGCGTCCGCGGAGACCACCTCGACCGGCGCCTGGACGTGCGCACTCAGGGTGGCTGCGGCATCGTGCGCGATCTCGTCGTCGAGATCGGCCTTCGTCACGGCGACCACGCGCGCAATGTCGTCCAACGACGGGTCGTAGGCGCGCAGCTCCGACTCGATCAGCTCGTAGTCCGTGACGGGATCGACGGAGCTGCAATCGACGATGTGGAGCAGGACGCGGCAGCGGCGTACGTGCTTGAGGAACTCGAAGCCGAGGCCGTAGCCCTCGCTCGCCCCCTCCACGAGCCCCGGCAGGTCGGCGAGCGTGAAGCGCTCGTAGCCGACGTTGACGACGCCAAGCATGGGCTCGAGCGTGGTGAAGGGGTATGAGGCGATCTTGGGCTTGGCGTGCGAGACACGCGCGAGGAGGGTGGACTTGCCCGCGTTCGGGAGGCCGATCAGTCCCACATCCGCCAGTAGACGCAGCTCGAGCCGCAGGGCGAGCGACTCGCCCGCGTGGCCGCGCTGGGCGAAGTGCGGCGCTTGGTTCGTGCTCGTGGCGAAGCGCTTGTTCCCCCAGCCACCGCGCCCTCCCCAGGCTACGAGCTCGGTCGCGCCGGCCTCGGAGAGGTCGGCAACCGGTTCACCCGTCTGCCTGTCGAAGGCGATCGTGCCCACGGGCACGTCCAGCGTGAGATCCTCGCCCTGGGGCCCGGCCCGCTGGCTTGGGCCCCCGGGACCACCATCGCCCGCCTTGAAGCGCCGCTTCGAACGGAAGCGCTCGAGGGTGTAGGCATCATCGACGGCGCGCAGGAACACAAGCCCACCACGGCCACCATCACCGCCGTCGGGCCCGCCGAGGGGGATGAACTTCTCGCGATGGAAGGACCTCGCTCCCCTCCCCCCGTCCCCACCTTCCACAGTGATCAGCACGCCATCGAGCATCTTCTCGATCGTAGGACATCGTGCGCGGGCAGGCAGACTCGTTGAGCGCGCAGCCATTCTCTGGCAGCGTCGTAAGTAAGCGGCTCCCTCTCCTGCCCCAGCCACCTCTAAGGTGGAGCGCTTCCGGAACGGCGTGTCCCAACGTTTCCCACGTGCCCGTAGCTCCCCAAGTTCTTAAGGAGGAGCTAGCTAGATTCTTATTCCTGATGGATCAGTGATGGTGATACCGGGGGTGGCCTTGAGGGATTCCGGCCGAACGCCTTTGAGCTAGGGACGGGAGTCGCTGCCTCCGCGGTGGAATGCGCGATGGAAGGCGATGGAATCCGTACGGCTCGCCAGAGCGAAGCTGCCCACGGTGGTGTCCACTCCCTCCCTGACACACAATCCGCTGGAATCCCAACCGGAACCCAACAAGCGAGCGCGAAGGTGGAGCAGCCCATAGGGCGTGAAGCCGTAGCAGACGAGCGCGGGGGAGGTGGGCCGGGGGGCCCGAGCGCTAGTGAGCTTTCTCGCTTACTCGCCGCCGGCTGGCGCGGGTGCCGCCTGGCCGAGATCGCCGCGCCGCCGGCGAGCGACGGCTTCGTCCTCGCCGAGGGCAACGTCCTCGACCTCGTCCTGCTCGTAGGTCATCTTGTAGAGGTTCGCGTAAACCCCGTCCGCGGCCAGGAGCTCATCGTGCGTGCCGATCTCGGCGATGCGCCCGGTGTCGAGGACGACGATGCGGCTGGCCTCGCGGATGGTCGAGAGGCGGTGGGCGATGACGAAGGAGGTGCGGTTCTCGAGCAGGTTGCGGAGCGCTCGTTGGATGATGACCTCCGTCTGCGTGTCTACGTAGGCGGTCGCCTCGTCGAGGATGAGAATGCGGGGAGCGGCGAGCACGGCGCGGGCGAAGCTGAGGAGTTGGCGCTCGCCGACCGAGATGTTCTGGCCGCGCTGGTGAAGTTCGTGGTTGTAGCCGCCGTCCATCCGTGAGATGAAGTCGTGCGCGCCAACGGCCTTCGCGGCCGCCTCGATCTCTTCGTCGGTCGCCCCGGGCTTGCCGTACTCGATGTTGTCGCGAATCGAGCCGCTGAAGAGATAGGGTGTCTGCAGAACGACGCCCATGAACTGGGTAAGCGAGCGCCGCTTGATGTCGCGGACATCCTTGCCGTCGATCTTGATCGATCCCTCGGAGACATCGTAGCCGCGGCTGATGAGCGTGGTGACCGTGGTCTTGCCCGAGCCCGTTTGTCCCACGAGGGCGAGGGTCTCGCCGGGCTCGACTTCGAGGTCGAAGTCCTCGAGCACCGGGACGCCTTCGACGTAGTGGAAGTTGACGTGTTCAAAGGTGACGCGGCCTTCCACGTCGCTGAGCTCGATGGCGTCCTCTTTGTCGCGAATGCGAGGGACGGTGTCGAGCACCTCGAAGATGCGCTGGCCGCCGGCCATGGCCCGCTGCAGCATCGTGTACTGCATAACGAGGTCGCGGATGGGCTCGAAGAAGCGGAGCACGGCGAGGATGAAGATGCCGATCACGGCGAACGTCGCCGCGATGTCGATCGAGGCAGGGTCGCTGTTGAGGGCGCGGTAGCCTACGACGATGAGCACGGCCGCGGTAGAGATGGCA
The DNA here is from genome assembly GCA_965247935.1 of Tepidiformaceae bacterium. GTDB lineage: Bacteria > Chloroflexota > Dehalococcoidia > Tepidiformales > Tepidiformaceae > CAUYXJ01. The sequence goes on along the minus strand of CBDFIA010000002.1, from coordinate 2,860,103 downwards.
ATACACATCTCGATCAGGGGCACGACGACGGCGGTGAGCGTGCCCGCCCAGATGTTCGCGTTGCGGTTGCGCTGGTTCATCTCGTCGAAGACGCGCGCATTCTCGTCCTCGCGGTTCAGGGACTGGACCGTGCGCACGCCGGAGATGCTCTCGCCGAGGTTGCCGTAGAGCTCGCTGATGCGGACGCGCACGTTGATGAAGGCGGCGCGCGCGTACTTCGCCCAGAAGACGAGGATGAGGACGAGCGGCGGCACCACTGCAAAGGTGATGAGCGCGAGTTTCCAGTCGGCGCCCATGAGAATGGCGATGGCGATGCCGAGCCCGATGATGTCGGCGAGGAATGTCAATGAGCCGGTGCTCAGGAGCTCCTGCATGACCGTCACGTCGCTCGTGAGGCGGCTGATCATGCGGCCCACCTCCATCTCGTCGTAGAACGAGAGTGAGAGGCCTTGCATGTGCTCGTACATCTCCGTGCGGAGCTCGTAGAGCAGCTGCGTGCCGAGCCTCGCCATGACCAGCTGCTGGATCATGCCAGCGACCCAGCCCATCACGCCGAGCCCGAACATCACCCCGATGAGCCAGGGCACGCGGTCCGTGTCGCCGGAGGCGCCCGCCCCGACGGCGAAGCCGATGAGGAGCGGCTGGATGTAGATCGAGATGGAGACCAGCACCATGCAGAAGAAGGCGAGGAGCATGGCGGGCTTGTGGTTGCGCAGGTAGGGGATCATCCGGCGTACGACCTCGGCGTCGTACGGCTTACCCAGGTAGTCCTCGTCCCAGCCGTCTGCGCCGCGGCCGCCGCGCATCACTCCCTGGGGACCGCCGATGCCGCCGCTGTAGCCGCCTGCGCCGTGGCCATGCCCAAACATGCCCGTTAGTGCGCCCCACCACCGGCGACGCTCGAGGCCACCCCCTCGCGTTCGGCCGCGGCCGCGCGGACTTCGCCGAGCGCCTCTTCCTGGTCGCGCAGCTCGAGATCGTAGATGGTGCGGTAGAGGCCCTCTTCCTCGAGCAGCTCCTCGTGGCGGCCGCGCTGCACGACGGTGCCCTTTTTGAGCACGAGGATCTCGTCGGCGCGCATGACGGTGCGCAGCCGCTGGGCGATGACGAAGGTGGTGCGCCCTTCCATCAGGGTGCTCAGGGCTTGCTGGATGAGAAACTCGGTCTGCGTGTCCACGCTCGCCGTGGAGTCATCGAAGATGAGGATGCGCGGATCGAGGAGGAGCGTGCGCGCGATCGCGACGCGCTGCTTCTGGCCGCCCGAGAGCGTCACCCCACGCTCGCCCACCCATTCGTCGTATCCGAGAGGCAGGCTCATGATAAAGTCGTGGATACGAGCGGCCTTGGCTGCCGCCTCGGTCTCCTCCTGGGATGCGCCCGGCCGCCCGTAGGCGATGTTATCGCGGATCGTGCCGACGAAGAGGAACACGTCCTGCTGGACCGCGCCGATGTTCGCGCGCAGCGACTCGAGCCCGAATTCGCGGATGTCCGTTCCGTCGATCGTGATTGCGCCCTCGGTGACGTCGTAAAAGCGCGGCAGCAGGTTCACGATCGTGGACTTGCCACTGCCCGTGGGCCCGAGCAGGGCGATCACCTTCCCCGGCGTCGCGTCGATATCGATGTCTCGCAGCACGGCGCTCACGTTGTCGTAGCCGAAGGAGACGTTCTCAAAGCGGACGTGGCCGCGCGTGTCCACGAGCGGCCACGCGTCGGCCTTCTCCTGGACCGCGGACTGTGCATCGAGGAGCTCAAAGACGCGTTGCCCAGCGGCGATAGCGCGCGAGAAGCTGGTGACCATGAAGCCGAGCATGCGAACAGGGTTCTGCAGCAGCGCTAGCCAGATGAGGAAGGCGATGAGCTGCCCCTCGCTGAGACTGCCGCCGGCGACGAAGTAGGCGCCCGCGCCCGCGGTGACGCCGGTCTGGGCGATCCCGATCCCCTGGAGGAGGGGGGCGTGGCGCGCCATCATCGTCGCCTGGTTCAGCTGCAGATCGCGGGTGTCCTTGGCGGCGACGGCGAACTTCTGTGCCTCGAGCGGCTCGCGGCTGAAGGCCTTCACGACGCGGATGCCGCCCAGGCCTTCGTCGGCGACCTCCGTGAGGCGGGCCTGGCTCGCCTGAATGTGGACCCAGAGCGGGCGCATCACGCGGTGCACGGCCCACGAGCGCCAGGTGACGATCGGCAGGGTGGCGCAGCTAATCAGGGCGAGCTGCCAGTGGAAGATGAACATGCCGATGACGCCCGTGATGATCATTCCGATGATCATCAGCAGGCGCAGGGAGGCCATCGACATGAACATGCGGATGTTCTCGACGTCCTGAGTGGCGCGGGACATGATCTGTCCCGACTGGACCTTGTCGTGGTAGGCGTAGCTCAGGCGCTGGACGTTGTCGTAGATGTCGTTGCGGAGGTCGTACGCGACGCGCTGGCCGAGGCTTTCGGAGATGTACGTCTGGGCGAAGGCGGAGAGCCCGCGGCCGGCGGCAAAGGCCACGACCGCTAACGCGGCGAGTACCAGCGTTCGCTCGCTGCCAGCGAAGCCGATGATTTCGTCCTTGCCTTCGACGACCCCACGGATGGGGTCGAGGCCGAGGTCGATCGCGAGCTGGACGAGGTAGGGGCTGCCCATCGAGAACCCGACTGCGCCAACGGTCGAGAGGAGCCCCAGCATCAGCATGAATCGATACGGCCGCGTGTAGCCAGCGAGGCGCAGGAGAATGCCCAACGTGTTCCTCCGAAGGATCGACGCTACCACACCCTTACGCAAGGGTGAAGTTGGGCGTGCCCGGGCTTCGCGAAAGAACATGAGCCGCGTCGCCCTAGCACTCTCGCGGGGAGAGTGCTAACATCCCCGGCACGTTCGAAAACAAGCGAAAGTAACGGAGGAACCCTGTGCCCCCCAAAACAGCCACGAAGACCGAACTCCTGCCCCTCGCCGACCGCATCGTCGCTACCGCCCTGAAGCAGGACGAAGTCACGGCCAGCGGCCTGGTCATCCCCGACACCGTCAAGGAGAAGCCGCAGCAGGGCGAAGTCATCGCCGTCGGCCCGGGGAAGGCAGACGATAGCGGCGCGCGCCACCCCATCGACCTTGCGAGAGGCGACCGCATCCTTTACGCGAAGTATTCCGGCACGGAGATCAAGCTCGACGGGATCGAATACATCGTGCTGAACGAGAAAGACATCCTCGCCAAGCTCATCTCCTAGTCAGGATCGGAAGGAAGTTCGCCCATGGCCGCGAAACAGTTGCTCTTCGACGAGGCGGCACGCCGCCGCCTGAAAGATGGGGTCGACGCACTCGCCGACGCCGTCAAAGTGACCCTCGGCCCGCGGGGCCGCAACGTTGTTATCGATAAGAGCTACGGCACGCCCGTGATCACGAAGGACGGCGTCACCGTGGCCCGCGAGATCGAACTCGTGGACTCCTTCGAGAACATGGGCACGCAGCTCGTGAAACAGGTCGCCACCAAGACCAACGACATCGCCGGTGACGGCACGACCACGGCTACGGTCCTCGCTCAGGCGATCGTGCGCGGTGGCGTCAAGGTGGTGGCTTCGGGCTCCCACCAGATGGCGGTCCGCCGCGGGATCGAAAAGGCGCAGGCGGTCGCGATCGATTACTTGCGCTCGCGCGCCGAGCCGGTCCTGACGAAGCAGCAGATCATGCACGTCGCCTCCATCTCGGCAAACGATCCCTCGATCGGGGACATCATCGCCGACGTGATGGAGAAGGTGGGCAAGGACGGCGTCATTACGGTCGAAGAGTCGCGCGGGATTAAATTCGAGACCGAGTACGTCGACGGCCTCCAGCTCGATCGGGGCTACCAGTCGCCCCATTTCGTCACGAACGCCGACCGCATGGAAGCAGTGATCGAGAACCCCCACATCCTCATCACCGACAAAAAGATCTCGGCGGTGCAGGACCTGCTGCCGGTGCTCGAGCAGGCGATGCAGGTCAGTAAGGACTTCGTCATCATCGCCGACGAGCTCGAGGGTGAGGCGCTGGCCACGCTTGTCGTGAACAAGATGCGCGGGACGATGAACCTGCTGGCGCTCCGCGCCCCCAGCTTTGGCGACCGGCGCCTCGCCATCCTCGAGGACATTGCGATCCTCACGGGCGGCACGCTCATCACTGAGAACATGGGGCGTCAGCTCCAGAGTGCGACCTTGGCCGACCTCGGACGCGCGCGCCGTGTCGTCGCCAGCAAGGACGATGCGACGATCATCGAGGGCCGGGCGACCGACGAGGCCATCCAGGCCCGAATCAAGCAGCTGAAGGCGCAGATCGAAGACACGACGAGCCCCTTCGACCGCGAGAAGCTGCAGGAGCGGCTGGCCAAGCTCGCCGGCGGTGTGGCCGTGGTCAAGGTCGGGGCCCCCACCGAAGTCGAGCTCAAGGAGAAGAAGGCACGGGTTGAAGATGCGCTCAGCGCCACCCGCGCCGCCGTCGAAGAAGGCGTCGTTGCGGGCGGTGGGGTAGCCCTCATCCGCGCGCAGCGCGTGGTCAATGAGTTGGCCGACTCGCTGGAGGGGGACGAGCGTACAGGCGCGCTCCTCCTCTCCGAAGCGCTCGAAGAGCCGACCTGGCTGATCGCCGACAACGCCGGACTTGAGGGCTCGGTGATCGTCAACAAGATCAAGAAGCTCCAGAACGACAACGAGGGCTGGGACGCAGAGCACGATCGTTGGGGGGACATGTTCGAACTGGGCATCGTCGACCCGGTGAAGGTCGTGCGCTCGGCCCTGGAAAACGCCGCCAGCGTGAGCTCCATGGTGCTCACCACCGAATCACTGGTAGCCGAACTTCCGGAGGCCGCAATGGCGGCTCCGCCCATGCCCGAGGAGTACTAGCCTCCCGCGAGGAACTCAGTCGGTAGACCGAGAAAGCCCCCGGCGCATCGCGCCGGGGGCTTTCTCGTGGCGGGATGCTGCTAGAGCGAGCCCTGGCGGCGCCTGGAGAGGAAGGCCGCAACGCCGCCACCGACGGCGACCACGAAGACGATCGCCACGATCAGCGCGATCGTCGCGGCGGAGATGCCGCCGTCGTCCGCGGGCGCGGGGATCGTGCGGTCGCCAGGCTCCGGCGTCGGGGTTGGATCAGCTGCGGTTTCAGCCGCGGTCGGGGGTGGCGTCTCCGTGGGGGCAGTGGCGCTTGCTGTAGGGGGTTCGTCCGTCGGCTGAGCGGTAGCAGTGTCAGCGGGAGGTGGCTCGGTCGGCGCTGTCGTTGGGGTCGCCGTTGAGGCCTCTTCGGTGGGGCTCGTGGTTGGTTGGGCGGTTGCTGCCTCGGTGGGGGTTGGGGCTTGGGTCGGCGTCGCCTCAGGGGTGGCGGTCGCCGTCGGCGCGGGGGCGGTGGCCGTGGCGGTCGGTGGGGCGGTCGTGGCAGTCGGTGCGGTCGTTGCTGTCGCGGCTTGGGCCCGCACGATCACGCGGCCCTGCATCACGGTAGGGTGGACGTTGCACTGATATGTGTACTCGCCCGCTTGGGTGAACGTGCTCCCGAGCGAGCGCACCCCGGAAGTCCACGCCTCCGCCTGGCCGCCGTGGGCCGAGGAGGTGTGCCCGCTGCTGTCCCAGCGCCAGGTGACGGTGTCCCCGCTATCGATCGTGATCACCGCGCTACTGAAGCCAAACGTGAAGACCGAGACGGTTTCGTCGTCCGCGCTGGCGCGATCGGCGCCGAGCACGAGCAGGCCCCCAACGACTGCCGCCGCGGCCACGCGGATCAGCTTCGGACCGAACGGTGTCATCGCTCCAAATGTACGCGCCGTGGCCGCCGCAGGTTTTGTCGGGGAGCCTTTGGCGGTGCGGGCTGTACGATTCAGCCGTGCTCATGCGGCGCTGGTGGGGGCGAGCCGGCAGGCGGCTCCGCCGCCGCTTGGGGCGCTTCACGACCCAGGAGGTGGTGCGCGCGCTCTGGCTCGGGCTCCTGATCGGACTCGTGGCGGGCGGCGGTGCCATCGTCTTCTTCGAAGCGATCGAGTTCGCCACCGAACACATCCTCACGAACAGCACCGGCTACGTGCCGCCCCAGCCGCTCGGCGAGGGCAGCGCGGAGACGTCCGGCCCGACGCGCAGTTGGGCCCTGCCCATCGTCCTCGGGCTGGGTGGCCTCGTCTCCGGAATTCTGGTGTTCACGTTCGCGCCCGAGGCCGAGGGCGCGGGCGCGGGCGCCGACCAGGTGATCGACGCCTTCCACCAGCGTGGCGGACGCATGGGCTGGCGCGTGATTCCGGTGAAGCTGGTGGCCTCGACGGTCACGATCGGGAGCGGGGGGGGGCGGCCGGTCGCGAGGGGCCGACGGCGCAAATCGGGGGTGGCTTCGGCTCGCTCATCGCCGACCGCCTGGGGTTGGGGGCGATCGAGCGCAGGCGTGCGCTCGTGGCGGGAATGGGTGCGGGCATCGGTGCGATCTTCCGCGCCCCCTTGGGGGGCGCGATGATGGCGGCCGAGGCGCCCTACCGCCACGACTTCGAGGCCGACGCGATCCTGCTCTCGCTGATCGCTTCGATCGTTGCGTTCTCGCTGTACGGCGCCTGGTTCGATTACAACCCGATCTTCGGCGGCGCGGCCGGCTTCTCGTTCACCAACGCGGAGGAACTGCCCTACTACCTCCTGCTCGGCATCGCCTGCGGCCTCTTGGGCATCCTCTACGCGCGTGGGCTCGAGGGTGCGCAGGCGTTCTTCCAGCGGATCACCCGCGCTGGGTGAAGCCCGCCATCGGTGGCGTGATGGTCGGCGCGATCGGCATGGCCGCGCCCGAGGCCATCCACGTCGGCTACGGCTGGGTCCAGCGCTCGTTAACACCCGAACAGGTAACCGACTTCTCCTTCTGGCTCCTGATCTCGCTGCCGTTCCTTCGGATCGGTGCCGCCGCCCTGACCGTGGGCTCGGGTGCGGCGGGCGGCATCTTCGCGCCGGGAATGGTGGCGGGCGGGATGACGGGCGCCCTCTTCTGGCGGCTCTTCCACGATCTCCCCGGCTTCCCCGCGGAGCCGGGCCCGTTGGTCATCATCGGGATGATCGCGGTCTTCGGGAGCATCGCCCACGCGCCCCTCGCGATGATGCTCATGGTCGGCGAGATGACCGGTAACCTCTCGTTGCTTGCGCCCGCGATGGTGGCGGTCGCGGTGGCCACGCTGCTTGTGGGGGACACGACGATCTACCGCAGCCAGGTCGCCACCCGCGCCGACTCGACCGCCCACCGCCACCGTTTCGCGTTCCCACTCCTCGATGCCTTGCCGGCTCAACGCGCCGTGATACCCCTCCCCGTGATTCGCCAGGGGAGCACGGTTGCGCAGGCGCTGGCGGTCCTCGAGGCGGAGGCGAGCACGCAGGGCGTGGTGGTCGACGGGCAGGGCCGGCTCGTGGGCGAGGTGAGCAGCGAGTCGCTCCGTGCCGTCGCAGACGCCGGTGCGAGAGTCGATGACTACGCCGGCGAGATCCCCGGCGGTGGTGCTCGCCGATACGCCCCTCGACGAGGCGCTCGATCGCCTCGCGAGCTACGAACGCCGCTGGCTGCCAGTGCTCGATGGGGAGGACGGGCCGGTACTCGGCGCGATCGACGCGCGCGCCCTCGTACGCTCGTACCGGCGGGCGGTCCAACAGCAGGTCCGGCCCCTGATGCTGAGATCAGCACGATCGAGTTGACTGTCGCCGCGGGCGCGCCCCTCGAAGGAAAGACGCTAGCGGAGGCGCCCCTGCCGCCGGGGGTGCGGGTGCTGACTATGGAGCGACGGGGGCGCACCACGGTGCCCGCCGGGGACTCCCTGCTGCGTTCCGGCGACCGCCTCACGCTCGCGATGCCGCGCGGGACGCGGGCGCGCGTGCTTTCGTTGATCCTCGGCGACTAGCCGCGGATCACCCTGTCTTCATCCTCGGCGATTAGCCGAAGATGACGCGCAGGGCGATCGCCCCGGCGCCGACGAGCAGCACGCCGCCGACCAGCATCCCCAAGACCCGCTGCGAGCGTTCGCGTTCGTCCTCGAGACTGCTGAAGGGGACGAGGGCGCTCGTCCCGCCGAGGTCGGCAATGATGCTCCGGGCCTGACCGATATGGTGCCGGCCGACGAGCACGGGGAACGAGGTCAGCGGCAGGCTCGCCCCACCGAAGGCCCCACCCGGCCCGCGCTCGAAGTAGGTAGCCCTGATGCCGTCATCGCGCAGGCCGTCGATCCAGATGCGCGCTTGGCCGATGTCCGGCGCCTCCGCGACGATCGTCGCGCCAGCGTCTTTAGCGACGCTCTCGGTCACCCGCCGCTGTCCTTGGGGCCAGCGGCGGGCGTGGGGGGCCGCGTGTTTCTCTGCTGATTCGGATCGCCCGATCGCACCCCGTCAGTGTAGGCGTCCCGCAGGGACCACGAGCGGTCGACAGACACCGAGCGTGGAGCCGCCGCGGCCTGAGGCCGCTAGGCGCAACAGTCGAGCGAACACGGTATGTAGGCGCCTCCGGCGGTAGAGTTGGGCGCGATGCCGAAACCGGACGGCTCCCTCAAGGCGCGCGAGTTCGTCTTCTTCTGCGAGGACCAGATCCTCACGCGTCTGCCGAGCGATTTCCCCGCACCCGAGCGCCGCGTGATGTGGACGACGCTGCAGCTTCACTTCGGCGACGAGCGTGTCCATTTTGAGTTGCAGCCGCAGATGAGTCGCGGCGTGGTGGAGGCGGGGCTGCATTTCGAGGGCCCGGCGGAGACGAACGATGCCTGGGTCGAGCTCCTCGCCGCGCACGCCGGCGATATCCTCGGTGAGCTGGGGCCGGCCTGGGAACTCGAGGAGTGGACGGCGTCCTGGCGGCGACTGCATCGCCCCTTCCCGTTCGTGCGCTTGACCGCGGAGCTCGCGCACGAGGTTGCGGGGGAGGTGACCAGCGCGATGGTGGCGCTCCATCCCCTGGTCCTCGAAGGGCTCGAGAGGATCGGGCCGACGCCGAACCCCTCAGGTCGCACGGGGCGGACGAGCCGGCGCTGGAGACAGAAACAGCGGGCACGGCGCTAGGCGAACGTCGTCTCCATCTCCGCGGAAGTATCGAAGTAGTCCTGGAAGGTCTGGTTGAAGCGGTAGAAGAGGTCGCGGCGGGTGTAGTCCGCCCCGATGGCGAACTCCTCCTCGGTCTGGAGGTCGAGGGAGTTCAGCGTATAGACCGACTGCGCGGCGCCGTTCGCCTTGATGTTCTCGATCATCGCGCGCCACCCGTCGGGCGGTTGCACGAGCATGAAGTCGAGGTCGCCGGCCGCAGCGCAGTCGATCTCGTCGACGCTGGTGATGGCGAAGGCGGCGAAGACGATCGCAAAGCAGGAATCGCCCACCCGAACGCCCATGCTGGCGTCGCACGTGCCAAGCCGCGCAAAGCTGTCGGAGCGGTTGAGGCGGTCGGCGGCCTCTTGGAACCACTCGACCGAGGAGAAGACGGGCACGAAGCCTCCGTCGAGGAGTCTAGCGAGCGCCTCCTGGTCCGGCTACGCGGTCGCGGGCGTTAGTCCGTCGCAGTGCGCGCTGGCACTGGGCGGCGCCGGTTGCGGAAGGCGAGCGCGATGAGCAGGCCAAAGGCGAAGCCGCCGAGATGCGCGAACCAGGCGACCCCGGTATCGGGGTTGGCGGCGTCCCCGAGCGCGGCGACGCCCGCGAGGAGGTTCTGCAGGAACCAGAAGCCGATCATCACGACCGCGGGGAGGGGGATGGGGATGAAGATCAGCAGGAAAAAGGGGATGACCACGTAGACCGTGGCCTTGGGATAGAAGAGCAGGTAGGCCCCGAGCACGCCCGCTACCGACCCGCTCGCCCCCACAATGGGGATCACACTGTTGGGCTCGACGGCGCCCTGTACCAGTGCCGCGACGATGCCCGCGGCGAGATAGAAGACGAAATACGTGCGGTGGCCGAGCCGGTCCTCGACGTTATCTCCGAAGACCCAGAGAAAGATCATGTTGCCGGCGATGTGCAGCCAGCCGCCGTGGATGAAGAGTGCGGTCAGGATCGAGAACACGATCAGGAGCCGGTTGGGGCTCGCGACCAGCAGGTCGTCGCCGGAGACGACATCGAAGAACTCGCGGGGCTGGAAGCCCAAATCGCAGTACGCCTTATTCAGCTCGGTGGGTGGAGTGAGGAGGGTGTAGCAGGAGCCGGCCGCCCGGTCGAGCGCGTCCCGCTGGGCGCTGCGGAAGGTGCCGGTGAAGCCAGTTGAGAGCGTGAGCAGCCAGATGAAGGCGACCAGGTTCAGCGCGATCAGGGTGTAGTTGACCCACGGCCTGATGCGGCGGCTCGGACTATCGGCGATGGGGATCATGGGGTGGGTTGGGGCGCGGTGCGGGTGGCCCTCGCGCGCGGGAACTCGCTGAGCGCGTTGTCGGCGAGCCCGCCGTGATGTCGTCTACTCAGGCCGCGCCCACCGCTCGCCAGTCTCAGGGTCGACCTCCTCAGGAGCTTCCGGCTCGGGGCGCTCGTCTTTCGCCTCTGGATCTGACCCCGAGCGAGTGCCAAAAGCGCTCGGGTCCGCCCCGATGAGAGAGGGGAGGGATTGGCTCTCGCTGCCCTCGCCCTCGGGCGCAGCGAAGGGGCTGGGTTTGCGAGACTGCACGCGGCCCCAGACCTCGCCCTTCTGGCCAGTCACGAGGCGGCCGTCCTCGAGCTCCTCGACCCGGTCCGCCAGCTCCATCACGAGCCGATCGTGCGTGCAGGTGATGACGGTGACGCCGCGCTCGCGGCAGAGATCGCGGATGAGGGTGAAAACGGCCGTCGCCGTGGCGGAGTCGAGCTCGCCCGTGGGCTCGTCGGCGAGGACCAGGGTCGGCTCTGTGACCAGCGCGCGCGCGATCGCGACCCGCTGCTGCTCGCCGCCGGAGAGCTCGTAGGGCCGGTGCTGCGCCCGCCGCGCGAGGCCCACGAGCTCGATCACCTCACTGGCGCGGGCCGAGCGCGAGCCCTTCGTCCCGGCGATACGCAGGGGCAGCTCGATGTTCTCCTGGGCCGAGAGGAGGGGCAGCAGCCCGAACGACTGGAAGATGAAGCCCAGCTTCTTGCGGCGCAGCTCGATCAACTGCGCCTCGTTCATCGTGTCGACGCGATCGCCGTCGATCGTGACCTCGCCCTCCGTGGGGCGGTCGAGGCCTGCGATCGAGTTCAGCAGGGTGGTCTTGCCCGAGCCGGAGCGGCCGATCAGGGCGAGGAACTCGCCCGGCTCGACCGAGAGGCTGACGTCACGCACGGCCCAAACCTCCTCCGAGCCGAGGCGGAAGAGGCGGGAGACGTTACGTAGCTCGATGGCGGCCCCGGCCATCAGCGCTCCTCCACGGGCACGCGCCGGATCGTGTCGGGCAGTACTTCGATGCGGCCTTCGCCCAGGAGCAGCTTTGCGCGATCGGTGATGCTGAGCCGGTCGAGGAACTCGCGCGGTACCTGCAGCCGTCCCGCGGAGTCGACGAGCACGTATTCGTCATGAACGATGCGCGTGACGCCGCCCGACTGCTCGACCTTGCGAAAGATCTCCATGCTTGTGCGGCCATCGCGGATGGCGACGACGCGGTTTACGCGTGAGGCGATCTCGGGGTCGTGGGTGACGATGATGACGGTCACGCCGAAGCGCGAGTTGAGATCGCCCAGCACCTGGTAGATGGTGTCCGCGCCGATCGCGTCGAGCTCCCCCGTGGGTTCGTCCGCGAGGAGCAAGGGAGGCCTGTTCGCGAGCGCCACGGCGATCGATACGCGTTGTTGCTCACCGCCGCTGAGCTGCTCGGGGCGGTGTTCGAGGCGGTCGCCGAGGTTGACGGCCTCTAACAATTCGAGCGCCCGTGCGCGCGCTAGGCCGCCCTCCATACCGTCGAGCATCAGTGGCAGCTCCACGTTCTGGGTCGCGGTCAGGTAGGGGATGAGGTTGCGCCCGGTCTGCTGCCAGACGAAGCCGACGGAGCTCCGGCGATAGCGGACCATCTCCGCTTCGGACATGGTGAGCAGGTCGCGGCCACCGACAAAGGCGCGGCCGGCGCTGGGCTGGTCCAGTCCGGCGAGGATGTTCAGGAGGGTGCTCTTCCCGGAACCCGAGGCGCCCACGATCGCCATCAGCTCGGCGTGGCGGACCTTCAGGTCGAGGCCCCGGAGCGCGACGACTTCGAGCTCGTCGCTCTTGTAAATCTTGAAGAGATCTTCGCAGACGATGTACGGGGCGTCGGGCTCGCTGTCGGAGGGCTGTGCCGTCACCGCAGGGCCTACAGCTCGCCGATGCGCAAGGCGCGGTGCAGCGCGAGACGCGAGTAGAGCCGCACCAGCGCGGCGACTGTGGCAACAAAGACGAGGGCGAGGAGCCCATAGACGGTGAGCACGGTGGTCCAGCTTACCTGCGAGAGAAGCGGTGGCACCACATCGCTGCCGTCTTCCGTGAGGCTGATGGCGCCGATCATCAAGCGTCCGAGAGGGAAGCCAAGGGCGGTGCCCGCGGCCACGCCGGCGACAATCACGAAGAGCTGCTCGAAGGCAACGACGCCGACGATCTGGCGGCCGGAGAAGCCCATCGTGCGGAGAATGGCGAACTCGAGGGAGCGCGTTTGCGCTGCGAGGTACGAGAACACGATGAAGCCCAGCGCCGTGAGGATCAGCACGGCGCCGAAGGAGAGGAAGAGGATGCCCTCCCAGCTGGCCGCGACCAGCGGGTCGGAGGACTCCTGCGCGAAGAGGGCCGCGCGATCGAAGGCGCCGCTGGCGCGGAACCCGTTCTCCTCGAGGAATTCGGTGCTCAACGTGATGCCGCCGACCTCAGCGAGCCAGATCTCGTTCGTGGCGATACTGCCGGCGATGCGAGGCGAGCCGCTGCCTGCGGCTTGGAGCGCCTCCAGATTCGCGACGAGGAGGTGGCGACGGCCTCCGGGGAAGAAGCCTGGGAAGAGCTCGAACTTGCCGACGACCTCGAGATTCACCGTCTGCCGGTTGAGCCGGAAGGCGAGCAGATCGCCCACGGCGGTGCCGGTGGCCTCCAGGAAACCCTCGTGGGCGAGCACCCGCAGCGGTGCGCTCGAGCGCCGCAGGCGCACGCCTACGGCACTGGGCGCAAAGCTGTCGTAGGTGAATGTCACCTGCGCGGCGAACTGGCCGCGATCGCTTGGGATCTCGGCCCGCGTGATCGTCGTTTCGTTGCTGCCGGAGGCGCCCGTGATCGACTGGTAGCGGTCGAGCGACTCGAAAGTCTCGACGACCGTGCCGCCATCAATGTCCTCCGCCTCCAGGGCCTCGAGGGGGTAGGCGATGATGTCGTCCAGGAGCGCGGTCACGCGGCCCGGCGCGGCCGCTAAGCGGCGCACACTGAGGAACACCGACTCCACTTCGAGCGGTTGATCGAGCCGGGGCGGCCGGTCCGGGGCGTCAACGGCTGCTCGAGGTCGACGACGTAGAGGAGCCAGCCGTCGTCGTCCTCGGCGACGGCGTCGCCGAAGAAGATGTATTCGTAGAAGAGGCCGCGTTCGTCGCGGAGCCGAACCGCGGGCCTGACGGCCCGATTGGGCAGGGAGATGCGTGTCCAGATGCCCAGGGCGCGCGATCCTGGGGGGATCACCGCCCCGCCCGGGAGATCCGCCTCCGCTGGCGGTTCGAGGCGAGCAAGCAGCTCTTCGAGGGAGCCCCCGAAGTCGTCGCGCCAGAAGGCCGCGTCGACGAAGCCGTCCCCGACGCCGAGCAGTTCCGCTGCCGAAGATCGACCGATAGCCGGGGTGTAGGTCACGTCCAGGCGGGCGACGGCGTTAGCGCCGCCGAGGCCGTCTACGGCCTCGAACGCGTTTTCGAGCTGCGCCGTCGAGACGCGGCTGGGCTCGCGGATGTCGACCACACGACCGGCCGCGCCGGCCGCATAGGCGGCGCGATCCTCGTAGCTCCGATCGAGAGTCGCGCGGAAACCGGCAGCGAACATGCCCACGGAGGTGGCGAGCAGCAGCAACAGGATCAGGCGGCTGTAGTGCAGCGGGCTCCGGACCATGCGCCAGAGGCTGAGAAGGATCGTTGCCCCACCCACGCCCGCGAGGGCCCAGGAGACGACTCGCAGAACCAGAGGGAAGACTCGCAGAAAGACGAGCGCGATCATCAACATGAAGAGGGCCGGCGAAACGAGCAGCAGGGGATCGGCGGAGAGATCGCCGAACAGGTTCTCCGTCACCAGCGAGCCGCGCTGACGGAGCTGATAGAAGAGGAATGCGCCCACGCCGACGAGGACGAGATCGAGGTAGTAACGCAGGAAGAGCGGCTGCCGCTCCGGCCGGGCAAGGCTCTGCTTGTAGTGCACCATACTCGAACGGGATGCGCGGTAGGCTGGCCAAAGGAGAGCCGCCAGGGCCAGTAAAGCGCCGAGCAGGGCCATGCCGAACGCCTCGATCGAGAGCGCGACGTTCAGGAAACCGCCGTCGCTCAGATCGGCGAAAGGGGGTGTGGGGCCAAGCAGGCGGATCACGCCTGCGGCCAGGAGGGGGCCGAAGATCACGGCGATCGCGGTCAGGGCCAGCCCTTCGATCAGGTAAACCGTCATGATCTGGCCGAGGTCGGCACCGCGGCTCTTGAGCAGCGCAATCTCGCCCGCTTGGCGCTCGACCAGCATCGTCACCACGAGGACGAGGTAGTAGAGCGCGATACCGACGATCAGGAGCATCAAGGCGAAGAGGGGCAGACGTGTGAAGAAGAGCTTCTCTTGATACTCCGCGATCACATCGGCGAGCACGGACTGGACCGTCGAGAGCTCCAGCTCCGTACGTACGGAGGACTTGAGCGCCAGCAGGTTCCGCTCGATCGACTCCGCATTGCGGCTGTTGATGCGCTCGCTGTCGAGGAAGGCGTAAGTCTCGAACGTGCCGTCGATGGAAGGCAGATACGGTGCGATCACCTCGATGTAGGTGCGTTCGTCGATGACCAGCGGGTAGGTGGGCCAGCGCGTGCTGTCGACCACCAGCCGTTCTGCGGCGCGGAACCAGTATTCCTCTGTCGGGTCGAGTGGCTCGATGAGGCCGACGACCGTCACCTCCAGCGGCGCGACATCGTCGCGCCAGAACGGGTGCAGCTCGAACGTATCGCCGATCGCGACCCCGAGATCGGCCGCCGCGGTGGCGCTGATCCAGGTCTCGAAGCTCGGCCGCCGGCTGGGATCGGTCGTCTTGGGGGCGGGGGTCCGGGGCGTGCCCGCGACTAGTGCGACGTGATCCTCTATGTCGGCGAAGAAGAGGAAGTGGGCGCGGGGGCGGAGCTCGTCATCGGCGTTGACCGCTAAGCCCGGGTCGGTCAGGAAGAAGGTCGAAGAGCGGCCGTAGAAGCCCAGCCGCTCGATGAGCCCGCCCGCGTGCCGGAGGAGCAGCTCGGTGGTGGTATTGCGCCGTTGCGCGTAAAGCGTTGGCTCACCGTTCTGGCTGTTGCTCAGTACCTTGAGGTCGAGGTCCAGCGGGTCCTCCTGGCGGAGGGTGAAGCTCAGGCCCAGATCTCGTACCGCGTCGGAGTAAAGGACGACGCTGGACATCAATCCAGCGGCGAGCACCATCCCGAGGATCACAGTAGAGAGCAGGCGCCAGTTGGCTCTGCTGCGCTGCGCGACGATCCGCAAAAGTGCGGCAAGGCTCTGCATCGGGAGGTGCGAGCCTAGCAGGCGGACGGACTCCCTTCTAGCGCGCCGGGACGGGCCCTTGACCCTGACTGCACGCCGGTGAGCGAGCACTCGCTACGAACGCTACCCTTGGGCACTGCATGCGCAGCCTCGCCGCCGTCTGGGCTCTCCTCCTCCGTCACAGCGTTGCGAGCTGGCGCATGCTGGCGGTACTGGGCCTGGGCGTGCTCGTGGCCTCCGTGCTCTTGGCCAGCGCGCCCATCTATGCGCGCGCGATGGCCGATCTCGGTCTCGATTTCACCGTTCGCGATGAGCTCCGGGACGAGCCTTCGATCCGGGTCGGGATCGAGGCTCAGGCCCTGGGCACGCCCGACACGCTCGCCGTACGGGAGGGCGTCTCGCAGCGGATCGATGAGCGCGTCGGCTGGTTCGAGCTGCGGCGTTCGAAGGTACTCGAATCCGCCCGGTTGACGTTGGGTTCGGACGGAACCGAGCCGCGCGCCGGTTCGCCTCTCGCCGTGCTCTACGCGATCGAGGGGTACGAGGCTCACGTGATGCTCGTGGAGGGCCGGCTGCCCGTGCCCACGGGCGTCGACGGTCCGCTCGAGGTGGCGATGAGTGAGCGCGCGGCGGCGCTCGCAGGGCTAGCCGTGGGCGAGGCCTTTCTTCTGATCGAGGAGTTCGATAACTGCGCCCGGATCATTCCCGCGGGCCTCCAGCCGCAGCTGCCCTGCGACCTCAACGGGATCGTGCGCTACTCGTTCCCGGCCGTGCTCGCTGGGGTCATCGCGATCGAGGACCCGGACGCCTCCTTCTGGGCCTTCGGTAGCGCTCGCTTCGTCACGCCCACCCCGCCCCTGGTCGACTCGGCGGTGGTGCTCCCCGTCATCGCGCACGTGGATGCGGTTCTGGGCGACCTCGCGGCGCGCTATCCCGCGCAGCCGCTCGACATCAGCTGGAACGTGTTCGCGGATGTGGACCGGCTCGATCGGGGCAACTTCGAGCGTGCCCGGGACGATATCCGGGCGCTGAACGAGGACGTGCGCAACTTCAACGGCTTCGCCACCAGCCAGCTCACCATCACCCTCGATGCGTTTGGCCGGAGCGCGGATTTCCAGCAGGCGCCGCTGACGATTCTGCTCGTGGAGATCTCTGCGATCGCCCTGTTCTACGTGGTCCTGATCTCCTTTGCCGTGGTCGAGCGTCAGGCCGAAGAGATCGCGCTCTTCCGCGCACGGGGGTCGAGCAACGGCCAGGTAGTCGCGCTCTACGCGCTCGAGGGAATCGTGCTCGCGCTGCCGGCCATCCTCGTCGCGCCCTTCATTGCCGGTGGCGCGACGGCGCTGTTGGGGCTCACCCCGGTCTTCAGCGGTATCTCTGACGGCGAGCTCCTGCCGATCACCTTCCAGCCGCTTGCCTTCCCCTTAGCGGCGCTGGGCGCACTGCTCTCCGTCGTCGCACTGACCGTTCCCGCTTTCGTCGTCTCACGGCGTGGCCCCGCGGGCCAGCGCCGCGCGATGGCCCGCCCGGGAGTCTCCGTAATCCAGCGCTACTACCTCGATGTCGTGCTCGTCGGCTTCGCCCTCCTCGCGCTCTGGGAGCTGAACGAGCGCGACTCGGTCTACACCCCCTCGTCGACCGGCGGCGTGACGACGGACCCGCTCCTGCTCATGGCGCCGGCAATCATCATCGCCGCCACGGCCGCGGCGCTCGCGCGCGTCTATCCCCTCGCGCTGCGGGTGATCGCCCGGGCCGCTGGGCCGCTCGTGGGGGTGACGGTGGCCATGGGGCTCTGGCAGCTGGTGCGCCGCCCCGGTCCGTACGCCCAGCTCGCGGTGCTGCTCATGATGGCCGTGGCCGTCGGTACCTTCGCGGCCAGCTACACCAGCACGACGGAGCGCTCCTATGAGGAGCGCGCTCTCTTCGAGACCGGGGTCGAGCTCCGCGCCAGCGGCAGCGACTTGACGGGGCTGCCGAGCGATCCCGCTCTCGTCGAGGCCGAATTGGCCGGCCTGGAGGGCGTCGATGGGGCGGCGGCGGTCCTGCGCGTCAAGGGCGAGCGGGCCACCGCCGCCCGCTCCGGTCCCGAGGTCAAGGTGCTCGGGATTTCGCAGGAGGGGGGCGCGCTGCTGTGGTGGCGTGACGACTTCGCAGGCAGCTCCTTTGACGCTCTCGTTGGCCGGCTCGATACCGGGGTGATCCTCCCCGGCATCCCGATCCCGTCGGGTACGACGGAGCTCGTGATCTGGGCGAATCCCGAGGAAACCCGCAACTCCGTCACGCTCTGGGTGAGGGTCCGCGACGCGACCGGTCGGCACCAGCTGCTCGACTTCGCAAAGCTGGACTTCACCGGTTGGCGCGAGCTGCGCCGGCCCGTCGAGATCTCGGGGCCTTTCCAACTCGTCGAGCCCCTCGTGCTCGTGGCCATCATCCTCACCGAGCCCCCAAACCAGTTCAACACGAGCGATGCGGCCGTCTTCATCGACGACTTCGGCGCCGTTGACGCGCAGGGCCAGCTCACGCTGATCGAGGGGTTCGAAGGGATCAGGCAGTGGGACGCGCTCCCAAGCGGCGCCGTAGAGGTGGACGACCTCGCACTGAATTCCGAACTCCCACATTCGGGTTCCCAGTCGGCGCGGCTCGGATTCCGGCGTGGCACCTCGGGCCCGGCTCGGGGGATCTTCCCGAGGGACAGCAACGTGCCGCTGCCGATGCTCGCGAGCGAGGCCTTCCTCCTCCAGAACGCCCTCGAAGTTGGGAGGGAGGGGCTCCTCGAAATCGACGGGATGATCGTCCCGTTCGTCGTCCGCGACGAGTACGAGCGTTTCCCGACGCTGCTCTCCGTCGATGGCCCCTCAGTCATCTTCGACCGCGATCACCTGCTGCGTTGGGCGCGAATGGTGCGCACGGGCGGCGGCAACCTTGCCCGGGTGAATGAGATCTGGTTGGGCCTGGAGCCGGGAGCGGACCGTGAGTTGCTGACCGATGCCTTTGAGCAGCTCGGTCTGCGGCGATTCATCGATCAGGCGGCCAGGCTAGAGTCGATCGAATCGAACCCGCTCATCGCGGCGAGCGGCACGGGCATCCTCACGATCTCCTTCGTCGCAGTGCTGGGGTTGGTCGCCGCCGCGCTGCTCGTCTCGCTCTGGATGGCGCTGCAGCGCCGCAGAGTGGAGTTCGCGGTGCTGGGTGCGATCGGCCTCACGCGGCGGCAGATCTTGAGGGTGCTCGCGCTCGAGTACGCCATCGTGGGAGCGGTTGGCGTCGTAGCGGGGATCGTCGTCGGGCAGATCGTGGGTCGCAGGATGCTCTCGTTCCTCGATGTCACTGAAGCGGGGCTGCCGGTCGAGCCGGGGTTCGTGCTCGAGACCGAGTGGGCCTTCGTCGCCATCGGCGCCGCTGCGGTGGGCTTGATCTTCGCCGTCGCGCTCGTTGCCGCGGTCCGGTTCATGGACCGGAGCACCGACGCGCAGGTCCTCCGTACGGAATAACGCTCGCGCGCTACTGCCTAACGCGCGCCTTGCGGCGAGACCAGCACCGCGCTCGCCGCGGCCGGGCTCGTGCCGGGCTGAGCGCGTGTGGCGATGCGGTCGCCGCTCGCGATCTCGGTCGTGTAGGACTCGACGCTCGAAAGCGTCACCCCCGCAAAGAGCTGTACCATAATCGGGCCGTCCGGGCCGCTGAGGGTTACCAGCGTTGTGCCTTCGATCTCCCCCGGGGCGACCGTCTCGACGAGGCCCCAGATAACCGGCAGCCAGGTCTTGTCGGGGATGACCTCGTCGCCGACGAAGCCGGCCGGGGAGCGGGCAAGTCCATCCGCGGCCGGCGCCGTCGGCTCTAGCAGCAAAATGATTTGCCGGATGACGAAGTTCCGGACCGGGTCGCTGTTGCCCAGGATCGTGAGCCAGTGCCCGGGCGCGATCGCGTCGAGGGTCGTCGGCACGAGCGCCTCGATCGTGGTGCCGGCAGCGAGGACCACCGTAAGCGCTTCCGCCTCGATGTTCGCGGGGAGGAGTGTCAACTCCTGCCCGTCTGCCTCGCGAACGTCGAAGAGGGCCACCGGGCGCGCTCCTTCGGGGATCACGAACTCACCAGGGCGGGGTGGGGCGTCGCTACCCGCCGACTTCGACACGACGAAGGCGGCGATGCCGCCGCCGACGAGGAGCGTGAGGATCAGCGCGCCGAGAATGACGGGCGCCATGAGCCGGCGGCGTGCTGGCGCCGGCTGGGTTAGCGGCTCCTCGATCGCCATCAGCGGGCCTTTGAGCCGCCGTCGATCGGGTAGAAGCTGCCTGTGATGAAGCCCGCCTCATCGCTGCAGAGGAAGGCGACGAGGGCGGCCACTTCGTGCGGTTCCCCGTAGCGTCCGAGGGGCAGGCCGGCGGCGATCGTCTGGCGGCGGCCCTCGGGATCGTCGGGATCGTGGCCCCGTTCAATCGAGCGCATCATGCGGGTCTCGATCGGGGCGGGGCAGATCGCGTTCACGCGGATCTTGTCCGAGGCGAACTCCATGGCCGCCGAACGGGTGATGCCGATGACCGCGTGTTTACTCGCCCCGTAGGCGACGAGCGACGGGGTCGCGCCCAAGCCTGCGGTCGAGGCGGTGTTCACGATCGCGCCGGCGCCGCGTTGACGCATCACCGGGGCGACGGCCTTCAGGCCGAGCCACACGCCCTTGAGGTTGACGGCGATGACCTGGTCGAACACGTCCTCCGGGTAGTCCACGAGCGGCCCCACCCAGCCTTCGATGCCGGCGTTGTTGAAGAAACAATCGATGCCGCGGAAGCGCTCCAGCGCCTGCTGCACGTAGCGCTCATGATCGGCCCACTGCGTGACGTCGGCGCCGACGGCGAGGGCTTCGCCCCCGGCTGACTCGACCGCGGTTACGGTCTCGTCGAGCGGGCTGTTCGGAAGGTCGACGGCAACGACGCGCGCGCCCTCGCTGGCGAAGCGTTCGGCGGTGGCACGGCCGATGCCGCCCGCCGCGCCGGTGATGACGACGACTTTGCCCTCGAAGCGGTCGCTCATATGTTTAGTCCCCCGTTGGTCGCCCGCGGAACCGCTGTGGGATCCTTCGCGGACCGGCTCGTAGTCTACGTCCGAGACAGCCCCCGGAGGCGAGCGATGCGCCCAGTCGCAGCTCTGATGATCGTAGTCGTGGCAGCGGCCTTCGTCGCCTGCGGTGGGGGAGGCGAGAGCGAGTTTGAGGTCGCCCTCGATGAGCTCACGGCCGCTGGCCTCTCCGTCCTCGTGCTGCCGCCCGATCAGCTTGGTGAGATCGCGGAGGGATTCGTCATCGATCCCGGATCGGGCCCGGAGACGGCCGCCGAGTCCGCCGACGGCACCCTCGATCCGGACGACACGGCCGCCGACCTCGAGGCAAGGGGCTACATCGCCGGGTACGAATTGGCGCTCGAGGCTCAGCCGATACCCGAGGATGGCGTTTTCCAGGTCGAGAGCTCTGTGGTGCTGTACGACGATGCCGGAGGGGTGGACGAAGCGCTCGACAAGTTCATCGAGGACGTGGAGCGCTTCCAAGGCGAGGAGGTGGGTGGCGCCGAGTTGATCGGATGGGCCGAGTTCGACGCAGGCAAGCGCGGCGATCGCCGGATCGGCCTGACGATCGAGGTGGCCGTCCCCGACACCGACATCCGCGTCTACGGGATCCTGATCGCGTTTCGGATCGGCAGGCTCGGGGCGAGCGTCAGCATCGCGAGCCTCGATGACGACAATCGGACGGCCGACGCAAAGGTGCTCGCGGAACGGCTCGAGACCCACATTCGGGCGGTGCTCCTGGGCGAGACCGCGGCGACCGTTGTGCCGATTCCCGAAGAGGACGATGGTGGTGACGACACCACCACGGCGGACCCTCCGCCCGGCGTTCCCGATCTCTCGCCCCTCGTTCTCCGCGCCGCCGACCTGCCTGCCGGCTTCGTCCTGGATCGGGAGGGTTACGATTCAGATCCGTCGGGCGAGGCCGAATACGTTCGCGAGTTCGAGGCGGAGAGCGGTTCAGTCGAGATCGGGACGAGCCGCATCGCGACGATCCAGAGCGGGGCGATCCTCTTCGCGTCCGAAGCCGAGTCCCTCGTCTTCCTGACCACCATCGATTCGCTCTTCGCGTCCGAGGACGCCGTTGAGACCGTGTTCGGGGCGGCGCTCGCCGAGGAAGGGTTCACGGAGACCGAGCTCGAATCGGAGCGGTTCGAATTGGAGCTGGGTGAGGGCGGAGTCGCGCTCGTGGCGCGCGGAGAGACCCGCTTCGGGAAGTTCGCCTTCGCGTTCATCGTGTTCCGCGAAGGTCCCTACGTGGGTAACCTCATCGTCGTCGGCGTCGCGGACGGTTTCCGTGTCGCCGACGTCGGGCGGCTCGCGGAGTTGATGGTGGAGCGCATGGCCTCGGCGCCCCGCTAGCGCGTCTTCGGGCGATCTTCGCGCCGATAGACAAAGCGCAGTCCCGACCAGGTCTCGTCGATCGCACAGACCTTGTTGTCGACGAGCCCCTGGCTCAAGCCGTACTCGCGCACGAGCCCCTCATGCAGGTCCGTCGCGACCCCGGAGGCCTTCTTCGGCCAGGCGATCCAGAGCCCGCCGGCGAAGTCCAGCGCCGCCTTCAGCGCAGCGAACCGCGCTTCCAGGAGGCGCGCCTCCTTCGTGAAAAAGACGATGACATCGAGGGGTGGGCTGGCAAGGGGCGCGTTGCGCACACCCAGCGGCAGTTCGCCGAGGGTGGCGTCGAAGTCGTCGGGAGCGCCGAGCAGGCAGAGGGCGTGGCCGTCCTTGATGCCGAGCTTCTTCGGCAGGGGCGTTCCGGAGTAGCCGGCCACGGGCACAAGTCTAGCGGGCGAGTTCCGCGGGCCGGGGGCCGGAGGTATCCTGTGGGCTCGGTCGGGGTGTAGCTCAGCCTGGTAGAGTGCTTCGTTCGGGACGAAGAGGTCCCCGGTTCAAATCCGGGCACCCCGACCAGCTCCCTTTCGGGCCTGGATGCGTTCGCTGGCTTCTAGCAGAGGCTTCAGAAAGGCACACGGGCCGTTTCGCGTAGCTCTCCCAGCATCGAGAGCGCTCTCTGGATCTCTTCCTCCCCGAGGTGCGGCTTGAGGGCACGAACGGCCGTAATCACCTGATCGTTCGATGCATTTGGTTCCTGCTGGAGAATGAACTCCCCGGTTGAAATCGCCTCGAGGGCCCGGACGACCATAGGTGCCAGAGTCTTCGCGATGATCTCTAGCCGAGGGTCCGCGGCGGCATCACCGAGGTTCTCGCGGGCCGACTGCGCATGCTCAGGCGATACGGCATATTGAGCGCCATAGCCAGCCGCATCCGGACTTGCCACCACCAACCCGGCAGCGCGGAGGGCAAGGAGCTCACCATCAAGGTCTCGCGAATAAGGCCCATGAAGGTAGAGCGAGAACCGATGGGCCGGAGGGAGAAGTCCCCAAGACTCGGCAAGAAAGAGGAATTTATGAATATGAGTTCGCCCAACTCTTGAGCCATGTTCGTTCAAGACGTCGATGGCGGTCAGGATGGCTGGAAACGAACTTTCGGACACGGGTCTACCCTCCCCCCGTTGAGGCCGGGGCCTCTGCGAGGACACTTGATACCATATCCCGAACAGATGTTCTAGTCTCAATCGTGCTGTAGGCTCTCACTAGCCACACGGGCTTAAACGCGTCCAAGGTCGTCGACGCCTCAAGAATGTCGATGGTTCGGGGAGGGTCGCTGTCTACGATCAGGACCTCGCCGGGGGCGGATGCTCCGAGAACTCTTGCGACTGTCCTGGACGAAGGCGTCGTCGCCGAACTCGGCCTCAAGTCTGGCGCGGACCCTATCCACTAGCCCAAGGTCTGTCCCGAGTTCTCTCGGTGTGAATTCGTAGACCTTTCGATAGTGTTGGCGAGTCAAAATTGCATCGGCGTGGCGATCCGCCGCGTGCTCGCGAAGCAAAGTGATGATCTTGATATCATCCCAATCGAGATAGTCATCAAGGTCTCCTGGATACCTTCCGTCCGGAAGGTGCTCCTGGAGGAACCGCATGAGGTGTTCGTCGTAGGCGACGCGGATATCATGGAAATAGACCTGAGAGAACATGAAATAGCGCGCGGTGAGCAGTCCTTCCGCTGCGAACAGACCACCGTGCTCGAGGGCAAGCGTTATCTCTCCGGCTTCCGTCTCCGCGAGCATGAGGGTCTCGACGAGGCGAGGGAGGTCGTATAGCCCGTAGCTCACTCCGCAGGCCTGCGAATCTCTACGCAAGTAGTCCATGCGGTCCACGCCAAGATCACCGGCGATGAGTTCCTTAGCGACAAGTTGTGCTCGCGAGCCCGGAGCGCCGATGCCCGATGAGACGAACGCGACCTCTTGGGGGTCCAGACGATGCGAACCCGTTGACCGGAGGATTCCTGCGATTGGCTCGGAGAGGATGGCCTTCTCGGTCATCTCCTCGTGATTCCTGACCTCTCCCGTGAAGAGCGGGTCTCCAGCGTGAGAGAACGGCGCGTGGCCAACATCATGAAGAAGGCCGGCTACCCGCACCGTGGCTCGCCACCTGCGCCTTTCGTCGTCGTCGCCGAAGACCTCGTGAACGAGGTTGGGCGAGTTCCTCGCGAGTGCGTCGAATGCCCTGCTCGCCAATTCCATCGTCCCAAGGGCGTGCTCGAAGCGGGTATGGGTAGCCCCGGGATAGATGAGGTAGCTGAGCGCCAGCTGGTGGATGTACTTGAGTCGACGCACCGGCGGCGAATCGATGAGTTCCCGCTCTCGGTCGTCGAATAGGATAAACCCGTGGACAGGATCCCTGATTTCGCCCATTAGTATATGCGCCTTCGCAATAGGGCTCCAGCTTAGCGTCGGTCGTCTGTCGGCGACAAGTGAGACCGAGCTCGGAAGTTAGTATCCGAGCCAGCTGCCCGAGCAGCGCAAGTGGCGACTTTCGAGAAGTTGACGAGCGATCGAGTTAGCCGCCCGAGAGCCGCCCTGGGAGGCGGCTGAGGGCCTTCGCGAGGCCCGCGCGGGCCTCGCGAAGGCCCTCAGTTCCGGTTCGTCGATGATGTTGAGCAGCGCCACGGGGTCCATCGCCTCGACGACGACGCCGTCCGCGGTCTCGCGGATGACGACGTTGTGAGGCATGAGGAGGCCGATCTCGCGGTTGGCTTCGAGGGCGCGGTGGGCCAGCGGCGGGCTGCAAGCCCCCAGGATCACCAACGGCTCCAGCGTCTCGCCGAGCTTCGCTTGCGGCGTGGCGCTGACATCGATAGTCGAGAGGATTTCGAATCCCTGCTCGTGCAGCGCTTCGCGCGTGCGGGTCTGCGCTTCGAGCATGTCGTAGGGCAAGTACCGCCGGAGGGAGAAGCCGCCCTCCTCGACCGTTTCGGTCGTGCCTGTGCCTGCTTCGGTCATACGTCTCACCCGTTGGTTGTGTTGTGCGAAGGGCGCTGTCCTGATCGCCCGCCGCGGAGTCTGCCCCGTTCGGGGTGGCTCGCTAGGGCCTTCAGGCCCCGTCCGGGGGGCGAACCGCGTCCGCCAACTCGCGTTCCAGCTGCCGCTGGACTTCGAGGGCAGGGCGGCCGTGGCGCTCGGCGAGGGCGGCAACGTCGTCGGGCTCGGGGGTCGCTCGCGTGACGCCGAACCAGCTGCTGCGCTTCACCCGCACGCTGCCGAGCGAGGAGGCGAAGGGCTCGATCGCGCGCTCGGCCTCGAAGCGTTCGTAGGGCGTGGTGCGTACGCCGAGCGTCGTCGTCTCCTGCGCGAAGATCGCGGCGAAGCGCGCTTCCTCGCCCGCCGCCACGAGTGCGCAGAGCTTCGTGGCGGGGCGCGCCTTCTTCATCCCGATCGATTCGGTCCAGGCGTCGCGCGCGCCCGCCCCGAGCAGTCGCTCGCGGGCGAGCGCAATCAGCGTCGCGGGCATGTCGTCGATGTTCGCCTCGAGCAGGGTAAGGGCGCGGGTCGAGGGCACACCCCGAGCTTGCTCGGGTACGTCGCCGATGAAGATGCGGAGGGCGTTGGGGCGATCGGAGGGGTCGAAGCTGCCGGCGCCGACGCCGTGGCGGTTGGGGGTGATGGTCGTCGGGCCGGGCGTGGCCACGGCGACAAGGATTGCGGCGCCCGTGGGCGTTACGAACTCGTGGGCGGCCTCGACGAAGCGCAGCGCGAAGCGCGCGCGTTCGAGGATGGCGGCCGCCGCGGGGCCGGGGCTGGCGGGGATGGCGCCGTGGGCGGAACGCGTGATCGTGCCCGCCCCGACCGTCACCACGGGACAGTGAGCCTCGGCGATGTCGAGGTCCTCGAGGGCGAGCATCGTGCCGACGATGTCGATCACGGCATCGACGCCGCCCGCCTCGTGGAGCGCAGGCGTCTCGGTACGGTGGGCGTTCGCTTCGCCCGCGGCAAGCGCGGCGACAGCCTCGAGTGACCGGGCGGTCACACGCTCGGGGAGCTCCGCCACTAGGACGAGCTGCTCGAGCTCCGGCGGCTGAAACGTGCGTTCCTCGGGGACCTCGACCCGGACACGCAGCCCTTCGAGGCCGGCCCGTTGAACGCGCTCGCTGTGTAACGCGAATGGGGGCAGGCCGAGCCGCTGGAGCCCTTCGAGGACACGCTCCTGGGAGGCGCCCGCATCGAGGAGCGCCGCCAGGGTCATGTCGCCTGCGATGCCGGAGAAGCAGTCGAAGAGCGCGAGCCGCGGGCTCACGGTGCGCCGACGGCAAGCCGGTTGATCGTTGCCGCGAGGTAGCCAGCCCCGAAGCCGTTGTCGATGTTGACGACGCTTACGCCCGTGGCGCAGCTGTTCAGCATCGTGAGGAGGGCTCCCAGCCCTTCGAACGCGGCGCCGTAGCCGACCGACGTCGGCAGAGCGATCACGGGGTTCGCGACGAGCCCACCGAGCACACTGGGGAGGGCGCCGTCCATCCCCGCGGCAACGACGATCGCGTTCGCGCAGCGCAGCGCAGGGAGCTGCTTGAGCAGCCGGTGCAGGCCCGCCACGCCGATGTCGTAGTGACGCGTCACCTGCGCGCCCATCATCCGGGCGGTGATCGCAGCCTCTTCGGCCACGGGCAGATCGGCGGTGCCGGCGGTGACGATGGCGACGCTCCCGCAGGCGGGGAGCGGGCTGGCGTCGAGCCAGGCGCAGCGCCCGTGCTCGTCGTGCTCGATCGCGGGGAGCGCCTCCCGCAGGGCCTGAAGCTGGGCGTCGTCGATGCGGGTCACGAGCAGGCGCCGTGCTTGGGCGTAGATGCGCTCGCCGATCGTGGCGACCTGGGCCGGCGTCTTGCCGATCGCGAGCACGACCTCGGGCAGGCCATCGCGGAGGGCGCGGTGGTGGTCGAGCGTGGCGAAACCGAGCTCTTCCGCGGGGTCGACGCGCAGCCGTTCGGCCGCCTCCGCAGGGCCGACGTGGCCAGCAGCCACGGCCTCGAGGAGCGCGTCGAGGGAGGTCGAATCCATGGCGCGAGTGTAGCGCAGGGGCGGTCGACGGCGCGGGCGCGCTGTCGCACCCTTGGGTGGTGCTGCTCCGCGCGCGCTCCGGCCTGTTTGGTCTCGCGGTGACCCTGTTGATCGCCGGTTGTGCCGATGGCGGTGAGGCCCAACGCCGGGCGATCCAGGTGCGGCTGGTGACGCCGATTCCGGCAACGGCTACCCCGACACGCGTGCCGGAGCCGACGGCCACCGCGACTCCCGTCGAGGAGCCGGAGCTCGTGCTCTCGGTGACGGAGGTGTTTCAGGGGGGACGCTCCTGGTCTCGATCACGGGAGGGGTGGAGGCGGGGACGGCGGAGTTCCTCGGGCGCAGCTACGGGCTGATCCAGGGCGCGCAGAGCAAGTACACCCTGCTCGGCGTAGGCGTGGCCGATCCGACGGGGGTGTACCCCCTGAACGTGACCCTGGCGCTGCCCGACGGCTCGACGGCTACGTTCGCCCGCGACATCACCGTGCTACCGACCGAATGGACCGTCGACTACATCGAGTTCACCCCAAGCGAGGGCGACCCCATCCTCGACCCTCAGGCACGCGCCGATGAGAAGGCGCTCCTCGCGGAGACGCTGGCGCTGGAGACGCTCGAAAAGCTGTGGGGTGGCGCTTGGCTCCAGCCCGTCGCGGGCGTGCTCTCGGGCCGCTTCGGTGAGCAGCGTTCCTTCAACGGCGGGCCCGTCGGCGGCCACCACGGCGGCACCGATTACGCCGCGGACGAGGGCACCCCCGTGATCGCGAGCAGCGGCGGCCGCGTCGTCGTGGCGCGCCAGCTGGCCGTGCGCGGGAACATGGTCATCATCGACCACGGTGGCGGCGTACTCTCAGGCTACGCGCACCTGAGCACGTTCGCGGTCGCCGAGGGCCAGCTCGTCGACGCCGGGCAACTGATCGCCTTTGTCGGCAGCACCGGGCTCTCGACGGGGGCGCATCTGCACTGGGAGATGTCGGTCCACGGCATCCTCGTCGATGCGCTGCGCTTCATCGATGGCAGCAATGGCTTTTAGCGTCCAGGCTGTGGGCATGCATCTGGAGGTCGAGATCGAGGGGCAGGCGGCCGTTCCCGGCCTGCCCGGTGGCGGGGCGAACCTCGTCGCATTCATGTCCTTTGCGGTGGTGCGCGGCTTCGGTGCGCGACACCCCCTGATCGCGCTCTCCGAACGGGTCGCCGAGCTCGGCGTACGGCTGGGACCGCTCACGACGTTCTACGAGCGGACCGCCGAGGATGCGATTGACGAGGCGAATCTGGAACGCGCCTGGCAGGCAGCGGCCCCCCTGGCGGCATCGCTGACGGCTCTGGGCGAAGCGCTCGCCACCGACGAGCGCGCCGCCGCGCTCGCCCGCCGCGCGGAGGCGGGCGCACTCGCTGGGGAGGCTGCGGCGGTACTCGCCGCGATCGCGCCCGCGGCGGGCGCGGGCGGGCGCGTGCGCCTGACCTACGAGCTGTGATCCGCCGCCGCCGAGAGGCGCTCAGGGCGCGTGAACGCTGGCTCGCGGGGCCCCAGCGGCGGCTCGCGAGGGCGATCGAGTCTCAGACGGGAATGGCGGCGCTCTTCCCCCGGGCCGCTCGTGTGATCGAGCTGCTCGAGCTCGGACGCACTCGCCGCTACCTCGATATCGGATTCGGGACGGGCGCTTTCGCCGAGCTCCTCTCCGCCCGCGCCCGAATGGCCACGGCGCCAATCCTTCTGGACGTTACCGTCCGCGAGGGGCGACCCGATGTCCTGGCCTGGCCGGAGCGGCTGCCCTTTCGGGATGGCACCTTTGATGCGATCACCGCTCTCCACGTGTTGCGCGGCCTCGATGACGACGCGGTACACGCCTTTGCGGAGGAGCTCGCGCGCCTGCTCGCGCCCGGCGGTGCGGCGCTCGTGGTCGAGTTCGCACCCGTCCGCTGGCGGGCGCTGGACGGGCTTCACCGGCGCATACTTTCCGGTGGCTGCGCAGAGGTGGACCTGCGTGGCTGGGGGCGCCTCGCCGCGCTTTTGACGGAATGCGGCTTCGATGCGATCGATCTCGTTGAGCTTGGGCCATACGCGCTCCCACCGGTGCCGCGCGTGTCGGTCCTCCTTCGCAGGCGACCCGCCTAGGGTCCCGGGTCAGCCGGTCCCTTGGAGGAGGCCGGCACGGTGGGCGAGCCGGGGGAGGCGGGTGCCGAGCGAGGCGAGGATGTCCCAACTGATCGTCTCGGCAGCGATCGCGACCTCGTTTACGGAGATGTCATTGTCGCGCTGCGTGCCAATCAGGACCGCTTCGTCTCCAGCGGCGGCTGCAGGGACATCGGTCACGTCCACGACGAAGTGGTCCATGCAGACGCGGCCGACGATCGCGCAACGCTTGCCGCCGACGAGCACCTGCCCGCGGTTCCCGAGGGAGCGGGGCCAGCCATCGGCGTAGCCGACGGGAACGAGGGCGATCCGCGACCGCCGCTGCGCTCGCCAGGTGAGGCCGTAGCTGACTCCCTCACCCCGCGCGATATCAGAAACCCGGGCCAGCCGTGCCTTGAGGCAGAGCGAGGGTGTGAGGCGCGGGCCTGGCGTGTTGTCAGGGAGGATGCCGTAGAGTCCTAGCCCCAGGCGGACGGCGTCGTAGCGCAGCTCCGGGCGGCGTAGCGCCGTCGCGGTGTTGGCGGCGTGGCGGAGGGGCACCGGTCCGAGGAGTGCGAGTGCCGCCTCAAAGGTGGCCGCCTGGGCCGCGGAGAACGTGTCATCGCGCTCGTCGGCGTTCGCCACGTGGGTCCAGAAGCCCTCGAGCGTGACGCCCGGCAGCGCGCGTATTCGCTCAACGAGCCGTAAGGCTTCGGCGGGGGCGACGCCGAAGCGGTGGAGGCCCGTATCGACTTTCACGTGTGCGCGAGCGGTGCCTCCAGGGGCCTCGGCGGCCGCCGAGGCAAGGGCTTCGGCGAGGGCGCGCGAATCGACCGTGAGCGCGAGGTCGTGCTCGACGGCCGCTGCGGCGTCCGCGGGAAACGAGTGGCCGAGGATAAGAACGGGGCGCGTGACCCCCGCCGCGCGGAGGGCGATCGCTTCGCCCATGGAGACGACCGCGAAGCGCTCGACGCCCGCGCTTTCGAGGGCGGGCGCGGCGAGCGCGGCGCCGTGGCCGTAGGCGTTGGCCTTGACCACGGCAAAGATCTCAGCCGCGCCGATAACGCTGCGGAGAGCCTGCAGGTTCGCCCCGAGCGCGTCGAGATCGACCTCGATCCAGGCGTTGAGCGCGGCAGTAGCGGAGGCGAGGGGCTGGGGCGGGGCGGGTCGGGGGGTCTTCGCCGACAAGCCGGTTCCTTTCCCGAGACGAGGCCTGCTTTGACCCGTCCCCGAGAACGAGCCTAGCATCGGTGTGGTGGGCGCCAGACGCAACCGGCCCCACGCGCCGGCGCGAGGCACGATGCCGCTGGGGCTGCTGGCGGCGGCGCTTGCGCTCCTCTGCTGCAGTGCTTGTGGCGGCGGTGGTGCACCGCGCGCGCCCGCACCGATCAGGCTCGCACCCACGGTGCCGCCCAGCGCGACGTCGCAGGGCACGCCAACGCCGGTAGTAGAGGTGCGCTCGCCGCTCGCCGCAACACTTGCGGAGGCGGACGCGCGCTTGCGGGCGGGGCAGTACGCCGAGGCGGCCGCCGGCTTTGCGAGCGTCGCGGCCGGATCCACTGAGCCGGCGATCGTCTCGCGGGCGCGCCTCGGCCAAGCGATCGCGGCCTACGAGGCGGGCGACGCGGAGGGGTCGGTACGTCTCCTGCGGTTGGCCCTGGACTCGGCGGCGCCGGACTCGCTGGAGCAGACCCGGGCCGTCTACCTCCTGGGCGTGCGCTTGAGCGAATCAGGGGCATTCGCGGAGGCCGCAGGGGTGCTCGCCCCCCACGCGGTCGCGGGCGTGGGTGGCGCGCTCGATCCCTATGTCGCCGCTGAGTACGCCAGTGCGCTGGCGGGCAGTGGCGACTTGGCGGGAGCCGCCGAAACCTGGGACGAATTGCTCGCGGACGGGGAGACGGGCGACCACCTGCGGGCCACGATTCTCCGCTCGCGCGCCGACCTTGCCCGTGCCGTCGGCGACTCGGCCGCGGCGGCGGCCGCGCTCGGAGAACTGGTGGCCCTCACGCGCGATCATCGCGCTCGGTACGAGCTGGCGGGACTTGCCCTCACCCTCGGCGACAGCGCCACGTTCGCCGAGCAGCTGGGACTGATCATCGCCGAGCGCCCGTCAACGCTGGAGGCGGTGCTGGCGATCGGGGACCTGCGTGCCGCCGGCTTCGCCGTCGACGCGGGCGAGGAGGGGTACGTGCTCTACCGGCACCGTGCCTATGCCGAGGCGCGGTCCGTTCTCCGCGTGGCGGCAGCAGAGGCGGGACTGACCGAGGCCGATCGAGCCTTCCGTACCTACTACCTCGCGGCGGCCCACGATGATGCCGGTTTCTATGCGGAAGCGGTGCCGCTGTACGACTCGGTGGTGGCGCTTGAGGGGGGCGGCGTCTATCGGCATCGGGCACAGTACTGGGCAGCGCGCTCGCTCGAGGGCGCTGGCGATCATGCTGCCGCCGCCCTTCGCTACGACGAGCTCTACGCCGCGGTCCCCTCGGGCGAGTTCACCGCAGAGGCTGGGTTCCGCGCTGGCTTCGTGCGGTTCCGCGCGGGCGACTCGGCTGGCGCGGTCGCGGCCTGGGCGGTTCTTCCCGCGGCCGAAGCGCGCACGCTTTACTGGCTGGGGCGCGCCCAAGAGCAGCTCGGCGATGGGTCGGGCGCGCGCGCGTCCTTCGAAGGGGCCGTTGCCCAGGATGCGCGCTCCTTCTACGGCGTGGAGGCGAATCGCGAGCTCGGTGGCGTCGTCACGTCCGACGGGCTCTACCGGCCGCTGGTGGCGCCCGCCCCGCCCGATTGGGAGGCAATCGAGGCGTGGCTCGGGGAGCTCGCCGTCGGCGAACCCCGGACCGCGATCGCGCCCGAGGTCGTGGAATTGGCGGCGGTCGGCCTGCGAGGGCCGGCGGGCGATGTTCTCGATCTGGCCCTCGTGGGGATGGACGACCCGTGGGCGTTGCTTGCGCTCGCACGCGTTGCCTACGAAGCGGCCCTGCCGAACCAGGTCGCGCGGATCGCGTTGCGGCTTCAGGTGAGACTAGGTCTCGCTACGAGCCAGCTGCCCGAGTCCGTGGCGGTGCTCAGATACCCGCTGGATTATGTCGCGTTGTTGGAAGCGGAAGGGTGGGAGCGGGGCGTTGACCCGCTGCTGCTCGCAGCGCTCGTGTTGCAGGAGAGCCTTTGGCATGCCGAGGCCGTGTCGATTGCGGGGGCACTGGGGCTGACCCAGGTGATTCCGGAGACGGCCGCCGGGATCGCCGGTGCCCTGGGGCGGACGGATTTCGAGCTCAGGGATCTGTTCCGGCCGGCGGTCGCGCTGGAGTTCGGCGCGTACTACGTGGGGGGACAGCTGGGGAGATTTGGTGACCTCCATCTGGCGTTGGCTGCGTATAACGGTGGGCCGACGAATGTCGGACGTTGGGCGGGGGTTGCGGCCTGGCCGCCGTCGGAGTTCGTTGAAGCGATCGAGTTCCCCGAGACGAGGGGTTATGTCGAGTCTGTGATCAGCCACTACGCGTGGTACCAGGCTCTGTACGGCTCCGGAAGGCAGGCTGGCCGTTAGGGTTCAGAGGTCGTAGCGTGGCGGAGCGAGGAGCGAGCCAGTGTCCCCCAAGCGAACCTACCAGCCCCACCGCCGGCCCCGTCTGCGGGTGCACGGGTTTCGCCGCCGGATGATGTCGCGGGGCGGGCGAGCCGTGTTGAAGTCGCGACGCCTCAAGGGCCGAAGGCGACTCGCCGTTCGCTAGCCAGGTGCCGCTGGTGGAGCGCCTCCGGCGTCGATCAGATTTCGAGCTCGTTTTCTCATCGGGACGGTTGGTGTCGGGGTCTGCGATCGCCGTCCGCTATCTCTCACGAGCTGAGGGCCCGATGAGGGTTGGGATTACGGCAGGGAAGCGCCTCGACCGGCGCGCTGTTGTCCGCAACCGGATCCGCCGGCGGCTCCGAGAAGCGTTGAGGCTGCTCCCGGTGGCGGCGGGCTACGACGTTGTGGTGTTGGCACGGCGGCGGATCCTGTCGCTCGATTCAGGAGAGCTGCGGGCAGCGTTGGAAGAGGTGTTCGAGCGTGCGGGGCTGACGGCTGGAGACGACGTGCCATGAGATGGCTCCTGATTGGACTTGTACGGTTCTATCGAGTCACGTTCGCGGCGCTGTCTCGGGGTACCTGCCGGTTTGAGCCGAGCTGTTCACGCTATGCGGAGGAGGCCCTGCGACGCCATGGCTCGTTGCGGGGCACTTGGCTCACGGTTCGGCGGCTCGTGCGCTGCCGGCCGGGCGGCGGGCTTGGCTACGACCCGGTGCCAGGGACGGAGAACGAGGACCAGGCTGGGTAGACCGCGCCGGCAGGCTGGCGCCGGCTCGTGCCGGAGGGGCCGCGTGGAAGCCGGCGACGCCGCGACGGCGGTAAGCGGTGGTTGCGCGTCGTGCAACGGCCGGGCCGTGAGGCATGCCGGCGTGTTTCACGTGAAACGATAACGCAGGTGCGGCTGCCCGAGGGGGAGGGGTCAGCCTCGTCGGCCGATGGGGGACACGAACGTTTCACGTGAAACGCTCAGTACCAGGGCGCCGGAAGGATCACGAGGGCGAGCCCAGAGAGGAACTGGCAGTGGAACGTTTCACGTGAAACGCCCAGTTGCCGGAGCGTCGCCCTCGCGCGCTAGGAAGTGGGCGCCCGGCCGGCCCCGCCGCTCGGCTGACCAGGCGGCGAGGGCCAATCGCTCGGTCCCGCGGAGGCCGTTCGCGCCGCGCTTCCTGAAAGATGTTGGCTTACTGGCTCGTCACTTCCCTGGGTCGGGGTTGCTGCTACGATGCCCATAGTGCGTCCTGCACAGCGCTTCGCGCTTCTCATTTTGGCGACGGCGTTCCTGTCGACCGCCTGCGCTGGCTTCTCCTCCCCGCGAGGCTGGGCCCCACCACTCGTCGAGTCTGATCTCGCCTATCTGTTCCTCGATCGCGATGAGCTAACCGCCGTTCGTCTCGATGACTTCGGTGGCGAGGCGCTCTGGACCTTCCCCGACGGTGATCTCGAAGCGGAGAAGGATATCGACCTCGAGGCGGTCTACGGCCCGCCCTTGTTCCATGGCGATCTCATTATCCTGACGGGGTTCTCGGGCGAAGTCGTCGCGATTACGCAGCAAGGCCGCTTCTCGCCGGAGCGCGGTAGTTGGCGCCAGGACGATATCAAGGGCAACATCGTCGGTGGCGGGGTGCTCGCTGGAGAGCGCCTCATCTTCGGGACGACGACAGAGCGGCTCTACGTCCGCAGTACCGTTGGCGGCGGTTCGGTGCCGTTCTGGCCGCGCGATGGCCGCCGGCTCGACGGCGAGATCTGGTCCGCGCCTGTGGTCAAAGGTGACACCATCTTCGTGGGGACGATGGCGGGCAAGCTCTATGCGTTCGACCTGGAGTCTGGCGATGAATTGTGGGATCGCCCCTTCGAGATCGAAGGGGCGATCGCTGATCTCTCGTTGATCACCGCTGACCTCCTCTTCGTGCCCACGCTCGGCAAGCGGGTCGCGCTCGTGGACACCGCCACTGGTTTGGCTATCCACCGGGAATTCCGGGCGACGAATTGGGTCTGGACCACGCCGGCGTTAGCCGATGGCGTGGCCTATTTCGGCGATTTCAGCGGTATGGTCTATGCACTCGACATAACTACAGGTCGAATTGACTGGACCTATGACGCGGAGAACAAGGTGAAGGCGCAGCCGGCCGTAATCGGCGACACCCTTGTCGTCGTCGACGAAGGCGGATCCGTCCACTTCGTCGATCTGATGCGAGGCACCCGCAAGAATCTCGTGAAACTGGACGGTGCGGGCAAGGTTCGGGCGCCGGTCGTCGCGGCCGGCGGCTTCGCCTACATCATTGGCACAAAAGGGCGGCTCTACCGCGCGGATACGGAGACGCTGACAGTCGTCGAGCGCGAGATCCGGGGACTCGGCTCGTGATCGGCGACATTTTCACGACCGCCCTCATGGACCCCATGATCAACGTGCTGGTTGTGCTCAACAGCCTGCTGTTCGGCAGTTTCGGCCTGGCCGTCATCGCCTTCACGATCATTGTGCGGCTGATCACCTTCCCGCTGACGCTGCGGCAGCTCCAGCAGACGCGCGCGATGCAGGCACTTCAGCCCCGCGTGCAGGAGATCCAGAAGAAGTTCACGGATCCGAAGCGGCGCCAAGAAGAGATGATGAAGGCCTATCGCGAGGCGGGCGTGAACCCCCTCGGCTGCATCGGGCCTCTGATCATCCAGTTTCCGATCCTGATCGCCCTGTTCTATGCGATCCGTCAGACGCTGGCCGTCTCGCCGGAGGCGCTCGACAATCTCTCGGACCACCTCTACTCCTGGAGCTACATCCAGAACGCGGTTCCGCTCGAGGAGCGCTTCCTGGGCCTGAATCTGGCCGAGCCCAGCATCCTCATGGTCGTACTCGTCGGCGTCACGACGTGGGCGCAGTCCAAGACAACCGTCACCGTCTCGACCGACGACCGGGCGCGTGCACAGCAGCAAATGATGCAGTGGATGCTGCCGCTGATGTTCATGTTCTTTTCGTTCGGCTTCCCCAGCGGCGTCAGCCTCTACTGGGTGGTCACCTCGATCGTCAGCGTCGGTTTCAACGTCGTGACGTACGGCTTCCCCATGCTCGGGCTCAAGCCGCTCGTTGCGCCACCCAAGCCACGCGCTCCGCGCGAAACCCCGGTATCCCCGGAGGGTTCGGGCAGCTCAAAACCCAAACCCGTCCGCGAATTGAGGACATCACATAATGGAAAAAGTCGAAGCAAGCGGAAAAACCGTCGACGACGCGCTTAGGGCGGCGCTGGCGAAGCTGAACGCCTCCCGCGAGGAGGTGGAGTTCGTCGTCTTGGACGAGGGCCAACGCGGCGGCTTCCTCTTCGGGCGGGGTGGCCGCGACGCCGTTGTCAGTGTCGAACGCCGCCCGGGAGGGCGCCGCGAGCAGGGCGCGCCCTCACCGCCGGATACAACCATCCCCCGTGGTGGCCGGGCGGGTGGCGCCAATCGCGAGCGAAGCGAGCGGGGACGTGGCGGCGGCCGTGGTGACCGCGGTCGCTCGAGCGAGGGGCGCGGCGGACGGGGGAGCTTGGAGCGCGCCGGACCGGAGCTCACCGAGCAGGACTTCTTCGGTGAGGGTGAGACGTCCCAGCGCCCGCCCGCCGGGCGCCGCAGCGGCCCCGCGCGGCGCTCCGGGGGTGGTCGCCCTGCCGGCGTTTCGGCTGGTGCGCTCACCGGTCCGAGCCGCGGTCGCGGCGAGCGGCCGCGCCGGCGGCGGAACCGGGACGAGGACAACATCGAGCCGGACATCAACGCTGAGGAGGTCGATCTCGCGGCCCAGATCGTGGACGACCTCCTGCAGATACTCGATATCAACGCGGGTATCGCCATTCGCGAGCCCGTGACCGCTGGAGATGGCTTGGGCAGCGCCCGGGCTGTCATCGATATCTCCGGCGAGGATCTGGGCATGCTCATCGGCCGGCGCGGCGAGAGCCTGATGGCGTTCCAGTACGTCGTGAACTTGGTCATGACACGACGTTATCCGGGACGCGGTTCCGTGACCGTCGATGTCGAGCACTACCGCCACCGCCGCGAGGAGCAGGTGGTCTCGCTCGCGGAACGCATGGCCGAGCGGGTGCGGGAGACGGGGGAGCCGATCACGCTCGAGCCGATGTCCGCGGCGGAGCGCCGGCTCGTCCACCTCGCGCTTGTGGAGGACCCCGAGCTGGAGACCAACAGCACCGGCGAGGGCGAAAGCCGCAAAGTCGTGATCAGCCTGATGGGCGAGTGATGGTGATGGAGGGAACGGGTCCGCGAATCGCGATCGTCGGAAACGTCGGTCGAGACCTCACCCCGGGCGGGGAGTGGCTGGCCGCTGGGCCCGCCCTCTACAGCGCCCGCGCGGCCGCCGCTCTGGGGGCAGAGGTGACGCTCGTGAGCCGCGTCTGCCCTGGCCATGACCGCGCCAACTTCGAGGGCCTTGCCGTGACCGCGGTCCCCGCGCAGCGATGTCTTCGTTTCGAGAACAGCTACAACGAAGCAGGCGGGCGCCAGCAGAAGCTCCACGCGTTGGGCGAGCCCATCGCCTTTGAGGACCTACCGGTGCCCTTGGACGCCGATGCCATCCTCGCGGCGCCCGCGCTCGACGAGCTCGCGGGCTCCCCCCCCGGGGAGGCGCCGGTTCGCGTTGCCGCCCTTCAGGGGCCGTTGCGCATGGCCATCCCGCATCGCCCGATCCGGCGGGCACCCTTTCCGCGTGAGCGGGTTCGCCCCTTCCTGGAGGAGGGGGTGATCGCCGTATTCAGTGACGACGATGTCGACGACCCCCCAGCCCTGGCGGACGCGCTCTCCGGCCAGGGAACCGTGACGGTCGTGACTCGGGGTAACCGGGGCGCCTGGCTCTATCGCAATCGAGCCCGTCAGGCGATCCCGGCGATCTCCGCACGAGTCACTAATCCCACTGGTGCAGGCGATGCGTTCGCAGCGGCGTTCGTCGTCCGCCTTGTGGAAACGGGCGACCTGTTGGAGTCCATCGCGTTCGCGAACGCGATGGGATCCCTCGTGGTCGAACGGAACGGGCTCAACGAGATGCCGTCGCGCGACGAGGTATCGGCGCGCTTGCTTCGGGGGGCTGCCTAGTGGCGGGACAGATCATAGCATTCGTCAACCAGAAGGGCGGGGTGGGGAAGACCACCACCGCCGTCTCGGTATCCGCCGCCCTCGGGCGCGCGGGCCAGCGCGTGCTCCTCGTCGACCTCGATCCCCAGGCCAACGCGACAAGCGCGGCCGGCGCCGAGGAGATCATGGGGCCCTCGATCTATGACGCGCTGATGGATACAGCGCGCCCCGCTGACTGCGTAGTCCATCTCGAAGACGAGCACTTCGATCTGTTCCCGGCGACACCCGAGCTCGCCGGTGCCGAAGTCGAGCTGGTACCGGCGATCGCACGCGAACAGCGCCTCAAGGGCGTTCTCGCGCCGCTCGTCGACAGCTACGACTGGATCTTCATCGACTGTCCGCCGTCGCTCGG
Source organism: Tepidiformaceae bacterium (assembly GCA_965247935.1). Lineage (GTDB taxonomy): Bacteria > Chloroflexota > Dehalococcoidia > Tepidiformales > Tepidiformaceae > CAUYXJ01. Next base: position 2,821,981 of record CBDFIA010000002.1, on the reverse strand, counting down.
GGTCCTGACGGTGAACGCGCTTACCGCCTCGGAAAGCGTGATCATACCCGTGCAATGCGAGTACCTGCCGCTCGAGGGGCTGACGCGCCTGATGCAGACACTCGAGCTCGTCCGGCGAAGTCTGAACCCAGAGCTTCGCGTCCTCGGCTTAGTCCTGACGATGTTCGATCGGAGGACGCGGCTGGCCCAGCAGGTCGTCGCGGATGTGATCAGCCACTTCCCGGAGACCTTCGACACGTTGATTCCCCGGGCCGTGAGCCTCAGCGAGGCCCCCAGCCATGGGCAAACGATCATCCGGTACAGCCCGGAAAGCCGAGCCGCCGTGGCCTACCGCAGGCTCGCGGATGAGCTCATGGAACGCGTAGGGGTACCCGCATGACGCAAACACGCCGAGGACTCGGCCGGGGGCTTGATGCCCTACTTCCAAACGGTGGCGCTGGTGCTGCCCCGGAGGCGCCGCCTGCGCCGGCGAACGGCGGCCCGCAGGAGATCGATATCGATCTCATTGCGCCCAACCCCGAGCAGCCGCGGACGAACTTCGCGCCCGAGCAGCTGCGGGAGCTGGCGGACTCAATCCGTGAGCACGGGGTGATCCAGCCCCTGCTCGTCAGCCTCGACGAGGAAGGTGGCTACCGCGTGGTCGCGGGCGAACGCCGCCTGCAGGCGGCGCGCCTCGCGGACCTGCAGACGGTCCCCGTCGTGATCCGCGAGGTGGCGGATTCGGAGCTCCTCGAGCTGGCGCTCGTGGAGAACATTCAGCGGGCCGACCTCAACGCAATCGAGGAGGCGGTCGCCTATCGCCGGCTGATTGACGAGTACGGCCTCACCCAGGAGGAGGTCGCCGGCCGCGTTGGCCGCAGCCGCGCCTCGGTCGCCAACGCCACGCGCCTCCTGCAGCTGGAGCCGGAGATACGCCGCAGCCTCGTGGGGGACGAGATCAGCGAGGGGCACGCGCGCGCACTGCTCGGGATCCCCGAAGGCCCCGAGCGGATCGCGCTCTGGCGCGATGCCATCAGCCGCCGCCTCAGTGTGCGCGAGACCGAGGCGGCTGTACGACGAGCGGTTGCGGCCAAGCCGGAAACCGCCAGCAGCCCCGCTGCGTCGAACGCCCGGCGCGACGTTGCGCTGAGCGACATCGAGACACGACTGCGCCGCACCCTCGGGACCCGCGTGACCGTTGCGGCCCAGCGCCGCGGCGGCGCACGCATCACCATCGAGGCCTATAGCGCCGAGGAGTTCGAGAGCGTGGTAGGCAAGCTGCTCGGGGCGGGAGACTGAGGGCCGAAGCACGCCTCCGCGAGCTGGGTATCGGCCTTCCCCAGGCACCGGCACCGGCCGGTCTGTACCTGCCCGCCGTCCAGACCGGCGATCTCCTGTTCGTCTCCGGGCAGATCCCTGTAGGTGACGGCGAGGTGCTGAAGCGGGGCCGCTGTGGCGAGGGCGTGGACGCGGCGGAGGCTGCCGAACTGGCCCGCCAGTGCGCGCTCAACGGCCTCGCCGCCGCTCGCGCCGAGCTTGGCTCGCTCGATCGGATCACACGCGTCGTGCGCGTGGCCGGCTACGTCGCCTCCACCCCGGACTTCGATGAGCAGCCCAGGGTCATCAACGGTGCCTCAGCGCTGCTCGTGGATGTCTTCGGCGAGGCAGGGCGCCACGCCCGTGCCGCCGTCGGCGTGGCGGCGCTCCCCTTGGGGGTGCCGGTAGAGGTGGAGTTCCTGTTTGAGATCGAGGCCCAAACCGGCTAGTCCCATTTGGGACTCGGGATCCTGTTTGCTCCCAGATGGGACTGGCGGCGAGGTAGGCGCGCTCACGCTCCAGCTGTGAGCGATGCCACGGCAGCGACCGTCTTGGTGGCGCACAGTGCACGCAGCCGAGAGAGAGCGCGAGGGGCAGACGAATGCGCGTGGCGATTACGGGAAGCACAGGATTGGTTGGGCGGGCTCTGGCGCAGCGCCTCAGGGACCGTGGCGATGAGGTTGCGGTGATCGTGCGCGGTCGCCGCGAGGGCACGGGCGTGGACTGGGCGCGCGAGGGCGCCTTCGACGGCTGTGAGGCCGTCGTCCACCTCGGCGGCGCTTCGATCGGCGAAGGCCGCTGGACGGCGAAGCGGAAAGCGGAGCTGCGCAACAGCCGGATCGAGAGCACGCGGGTGCTCGTCGCGCATCTGGCCGCACTCGAACCCCGCCCACGGCGGCTGCTCGTGGCTTCGGCCGTTGGCTACTACGGCGACCGCGGAGACGAGCCTCTGTCCGAGGCGTCGGCGACTCCACGGGGCCTGTCAACGTGGTCGCGCCGGGCGCGATCACGAATCGTGATCTCACGAAGGCGCTCGGGCGCACCCTCCGCCGGCCCGCGTTCATGATGGTGCCCCGCTTCGCGATGGGGGTCGCCATGGGCGAGGCGGCCGGGGAGCTGCTGTTCGCCAGCCAGCGCGTCGTCCCGGAGCGGCTCATGGCCGAGGGCTTCGAGTTCGCCCACCCCGAGGTCGAGGGCGCGCTGCACGCGCTTCTGCGCGGCAGCTAGGACCCCGGAGCCGAAGCGATGGGTGTCCTGAGGCTCGCGACCACTCAGGTGGTCTCGGCGCCGCGCGACGAGGTCTGGGCCTTCTTTGCCGATCCCCGCAACCTCGCCGTGGTCACGCCACCGTGGCTGCGATTGCGCTTCACGTCACCGCCCCCGGAGCGGGTCTACCCGGGCCTCGTCGTCAGCTACGAGGTGCGCTCGTTCCTCGGCTTCCCGCTCGCGTGGGCGACGGAGATCACACAGGTCGTCGAAGGCGAGCGCTTCGTCGACGACCAGCGTGTCGGGCCGTACCGGCTGTGGCACCACCAGCACGAACTGCGGGATGTCGAAGGCGGCACCGAAATCCGGGACACCGTTCACTACGCGCTGCCCTTGGGCCCGCTCGGAGACGTGATCGCCAGGCAGGCGGTGCGACCGAGAGTGGCAGCCATCTTCGAATTCCGTCGCGCCGTGCTCAGGGAGCGTTTCGGGCCGGGGCCCCCCGTGATTCGCTAGATCACGTCTCGCGCGACGAGGTCGTCGATGGTCTCGCGGCGCTGGAGTAAGCGCGCTTCGCCGTCACGGACGGCAACTACGGGCGGGCGCAGCGCCATGTTGTAGTTGCTCGCCATCGCGAGGTTGTAGCCGCCGCTCGCCGGCAGAGCGACGAGCTCGCCAGGCTCGAGCTGGGGCAGTTCCGCATCGCGAACGAGGATGTCGCCGCTCTCGCAGTACTTGCCCGCGATGGTGACCGTCTCGGTGGCGGGGTCGAGGGGCCGGTCGACGGGGACGGCCTCGTACTCGGAGCCGTACATCGCCGGGCGAACGTTGTCGGCCATGCCGCCGTCGACGGACACGTAGGTCCGGACGCCGGGGATCTCCTTGCGCGCACCTACCGTGTAGACGGCGACCATCGCCCGCCCCACGAGCGAGCGCCCCGGCTCGATATGGAGGGACGGCGTCTCGAGCCGGTGCTCGGCGAGGCCCTGCTGCAGCGACCGGGCCAGGCTCTCGGCGTACTCGGCGATCGTGGGCGCGTGCTGTGCACGCGTGTAGGCGAGGGCGAAGCCCCCGCCGGGGCTGAACTCGTGGAAGTTGAATCCGTGCGTGTCGCCCATCTGCGCAGCGAAGCCGCACATCACCTCGCTCGCCTGCTCGAACGGCTCGACCGCGAAGATGGGCGAACCGAGGTGGACGTGGAGCCCGCGCAGCTCGAGGTGCGATGCGGCCAGCGCCTCGGTCACCGCGCGCTCTGCGTCGCCGGTGGCGATGGCGAAGCCGAATTTCGAGTCGAGCACACCCGTCGTGGTCTTCGCGTGCGTATGTGGGTCGACGTTCGGGGAAATGCGCAAGAGGATTGGCTGACGGGCGCCGCGCTCCCCGGCGATCCGCTCGAGTTCGCGCAGCTCGTAGAAGTTGTCGACGACGATGCGCCCGACGGCCTCGCCGGTGACCGCTGCCTCGAGTTCGTCCAGCCCCTTGTTGTTGCCGTGGAAGTAGAGCCGTGAGCTGGGGAAGCCTGCGGCTCGCGCCACGGCCAGCTCGCCGCCGCTGACGACGTCCATGCCCAGCCCCTCCTCCGCCACGATCGCGGCCAGGGGCCGGCTGAGATAGGCCTTCGCCGCGTACAGGACGGAGACTTGGGGCCAGCGCGCCTCGAACTCCTGGCGGAACTCCCGCGCCGTCGCGCGGAAGTCCTCTTCGTCGAAGGCGTAGAGCGGCGAGCCGTACTCCTCCACGAGCTCGCGCAGGTCGCAGCCGCCGACGCTCAGCCGGGCGGCGGGGGAGAGGGCGGCCGTGCGGGGCAGCACGTGCCGGTAGGGGAGGGCGTCAAGGGGGCCGGCGCCGGACATTGGAGGATTATGCGGGCAGGCGAACCCGCAGCATACTCGGCAGCAGCCGCCCGACTTGCCGAAGCGTTGCGCGGGGCAATCCCCGCCTATACTCCGTCTATGAAACGAGAGACGGGGCTGCGCGAGCGCTTCGCCGATGAGCGGCGGCGATCGGCGTTCTTCGCGGCGCTCGCGGGGATGGGCGCGGGCATCATCGCGATCGATACCTGGGCCGCGCCCCAGCTCGGCGTGGTGGGCGGGATCGGCGGGGGCCTGCTCGCCTACGCGCTCGTCTTCGGCTACGAGACCCTCATGTGGCGCCGCAACCATGGCGCCTGACGGGCCCGGCGGCCTCTCGCATGTCGACGAGGGCGGGGCCGCGCGGATGGTCGATGTCTCGGGGAAAGAGATCACCGCCCGTGAGGCCGTGGCCGAGGGCCACGTGCGCATGCGGCCGGAAACGCTCGCGCTGATCCAGGAGGGCGGGCTGCCGAAGGGCGATGTTCTCGCTGTCGCGCGGGTGGCGGGTATCCAGGGAGCGAAGCGGACGAGCGAGCTCGTCCCGATGTGCCATCCCTTGCCCATCTCCGGCGTTGCGATCGAGCTCACGCCCGCCGGCGAGGACCAGTTGCGGATCGTGGCGACGGTCCGGACCGAGGGGCGGACGGGGGTCGAAATGGAGGCGCTCACGGCGGTGAGCGTAGCCGCGCTCACCGTCTACGACATGTGCAAGGCCGTCGACCGCGGGATGCGTATCGAAGGCGTGCGGCTGCTCGAGAAGCGTGGCGGCAAGAGCGGGGAGTGGCGCGCGAACGCGTGAGCGCCCGGCGCTCAGACGAGTCCCCAGATCCTGCGGACGGCGGCAGCGACGCCGTCTTCGTCGGCGGTGCCGGTGACCTCGTCGGCAGCGGCCCGAACCGGAGCTGGCGCGTCGCCCATGGCCACGCCATGGCCGGCGGCCTCGAACATCGGCACGTCAACCTCCGCGTCGCCAAAGGCAACCGCCTGGGACGTGGAGATCGCTAGCGCCTCGCAAAGGCTGCCCAGCGCCGCACCCTTGCCTGCGCCTTCAGCGGTGATGGCGACGATCTCGCGCCCACGGTTCGTGACGGCGCGCTCGCTGCGGAGGCGCCCCGCGCGGAGCACCTGTTCCAGCGCGGCGTAGGACGAGTCCGCGGGGCTCACGAAGGGCGCCATCATGAGTACCTGGTCGAGGGGGACTTCAGCCATACTCCGCACGGGCCGGGCCGGTCCGCTGATTTCGGGAGGGCCCTGGGCGCGGTGGAAGGCGCCCCCGCGCGTACCTACGATCGTGCGCCAGTCTGCTTCGTCGCAGAGGCTCGCGAGCTTACGCGCCAGATCCTCGGGTAGGGTTCGCTGGTCGACGATGGCGCCGCCGGCGAGGCGCACATCCGCGCCAGCGGAGGCGATAACGCTGACCTCTAGCCCGAGCGGCATGAGGGTGGGCGCGACGAGTTCGTACGGGCGCGAGGTGGCCGCGGCGATGGCTACGCCCGCCGCCACCAGGCCGCCGAGCGCGGCGATGGTGGCGGGCGAGAGCTCGCCGCTCGCGCCGATCAGGGTGCCATCGATGTCGAACGCCGCGAGCCGGTAGCTCATGCCTGCGAGGATACGGGAGCGCTCATGGGCTCTCGTCCACGAGGTGGGGATGCCGTCAACGATGCGCACGGGGACCAGCTCGTGGCCCACGACGCCCTCGGGGGTGAGCTTCACGAGGAGGATGGCCGAGTCGTTCGCCGGTGGGTCGAAGCCGTCGAAGACGAAGTTGCCGAGGCTATAGGCGATGAGCCCCTCCCCGTACTCCTCCACCTCCTGGAGGACGTGCGGGTGGGAGCCGATGACGACCGCGGCGCCGGCGTCGATGGCGGCGCGGGCCTGCGCGCGCTGCTCGGCGCTCGGCTCGAGCCGTCCTTCGAGCCCGAAGTGGAGCATCACCACCACCAGGTCCGCGTTTGCGGCTGCGCGCTCAACCTCTTCGGCCATTACGGCTACGTCGAGCCAGGCGACGCCAGGGGTGCTTTCGGTTGCCTCCCAGCGACGTGTATTGAAGCCGCCGCTCTCGATCGGGACCACGACATAGCCGAGGACGGCGATCGTGACGCCGTTGACGGAGAGGAGCGCGTGCGCGCGTGCGCGCGTGCGCGCTCGGGGCCGGCGCCCACGCTGCGGATGCCGCGTTCGCTGAGCAGCGACTGCGTCTCCGCGAGTGCGTCGGGGCCGTAGTCGAGCGCGTGGTTATTGGCGAGCGAGACGAGGTCGATCCCGGCGGCGACGAGCGCGTCCGCGGCGATGGGGGGCGCCCGGAAGGTGTACCCCTTCGGCTCTGGCGCGCCGCCCGCGGCGATGGCGGTTTCGAGGTTCGCGAGGGCGATGTCGGCCCCCGCGAGTATCTCGCTCACCTCGGCGAAGGCGGTATCGGCGCCGTTCGCCTCGAGACGGGCGCCGATGCTACGCGCCAGCATCACGTCTCCGACCGCCGCGAGCAGCACGGGGCGGGCGGGCGCTCGCGCGTGGGCGGGCGAGGCCGCCGGCAGGGGGTGGCGGAGGCAGTCGCGCTCTCCTGCGGCGGAGCGGAGGTCGCGGCGGCTTCCGGCGGCGTGGAGGTCGGGGCGGTAGTCGGGGAGGTCCGGGGGACGATCTGCTCGATGGTTTCGGAGGAGCCGCCCCGGCAGGCGCTGAAGAGGAGGAGTCCTGCCAGGAGCGCTGGGAGAACGTGGGCGCGCCTGGAACGTCGGCCCAGCTGGAGACCAGCGAGCTCAAGGATCAAGTAAACCCTCGCGCTTCATGCTCACGAAGCGATCCTGGGCGATGACGAGGCGATCGCGCACGGGAATGCCGAGCAGATCGCCGGCCGCCGCCAGGCCCCCCGTGACCTCGATGTCGCGAGCGCTTGGCGAGGGGCGGCCGGAGGGGTGGTTGTGCGCGAATAGCACGGCGGTGGCCTCGAGCACGACGGGCTCGCGGAACACCTCGGAGAAGCGCAGGGAGACGGAGTGCACGCCGCCACGGAGGACAGCCGGCGTCCCCAAAAGCCACCCGCCACGATCGAGCGAGAGCACGTGGAATTCTTCCTTCGCCCACCCCAGGAAGTGCCCGCTCAGATAGGCGAACACGGCTTCGGGCGAGGAGAGGCTGGGGCGGGCTCCCGCGTCCAGCGTTTGCAGGCGCCGGCCGAGCTCGAGCGCGGCGGCGAGCTGCGCCGCCTTCGCCGGACCGAGGCCACGGGTGCGCTGCAGCGCCTTCGAATCAGTGCGCAGTAAGCCTGCGAGGCCTCCCTGCGATTCGAGCAGGTCGCGGGCCAATTCGACGACGTTCTGCCCCGCCGTACCGGAACCCACGATGATCGCGACCAGGTCGGCGTCGCTGAGGATCTCGGGGCCGTGCCGGAGCAGGCGCTCACGGGGGCGCTCGTCATCCGCCAGGTCGTGAATCGTGCGGTACGAGGGGTCGGCGCTAGCGGCCATGGTGCGGACGGAGGAGGACGATCAGGGGCGCTCGATGGCCGCGAGATCGTCGATGTCGTCGCCCTCCGGCACCTCCTTCCTCTCGATGGTCACAACGACCATCGTGGCGGGATAGTACTCCAGCGTGACGTGGTCGCCCTTCTTCAGGAGCTGGTGCTGGATCTTCTCGACGCGGAAGATCTCGCTCCTCTCGAGGCGGAGATAGTGGCTGCGCATTACGACCGAGTCGGTGCGGGACCAGAGCCTGGTGATGGTGCCTTCGGCCGTGAGCACGCCGCCGCGGAGATCGCGGATCGACTGGACGCTCTGGTAGCCGAAGAGACTCCCCAACCCGAAAAGGATGACGGGGAGAACCCAGCCCTGGCCGTCGTCGCCGGTCAGCTCGCCGAAGAAGAAGAAGACGAAGCCGAAGGCGGACGCGAGAAAGAGCGGTGTCCAGAAGAGGGCCGAGCGCCAGAGGCCGTGCCGCACCCGCCGCAGGGCCAGCGCGCGTTTCACGACCGGATCGGTCTCGAGGTATTCCTGGGTCACGGCCGCGGCACCAGGATGATCTCGCCGATGCTGAGTTGATTCGGCTCGAGCGCGGGGTTGAGGGCGAGGATCGCGTCCACCGTCGTCCCGAAGCTCTGCGCGACCGCAGAAAGCGTGTCGCCGGCGACGATCGCGTACTCAATCGCGCCTGGGGTGGGGCTTGGGGGCACCGTCGTCGGCGTGGTTTCGGGCGCTGGCGGCCGCGTCGGTGAAGGGGACGGCTGAGCGCCCTCTGGCGTCGCCGTGGCGGTCGTAGCGACGGCGGGCGTGTTCGTGGCCTCGGGCCGCACGGGCGCGGCGCGGCTCTCGTCCTCGGGCGGGCGGAGGACCAGAAAGAGCGCAACGAACGAGCCCAGGACGAGGGCGGCAATCGAGCCGCGATAGGCCACGACCGAGGGTGAGGCCGACTCGGGCGGGGCCTCCCCCAGCCCACCATCGCTTGGTTCCTGGTCGCTCACGAGCGCTACCGTACCATCCGGCGCTCGCGCGGGCAGCGTTACGCGCTAGGCGGGGGTGAACAGTCGCTTACTGCCGACGCGGCGCTCGCGAGCGTGCACGCGGAGCATCTCGCGGAAGACCTTCAGGCGGGCCTCGCCCCATGCGCGGAAGCGCTCAGCGACGGCGTCACCCGTGCTCAGCCGGTCGATCCTGTACGAGGCGTATTCGATCGCGGCGTAGCCACCGGCGCCCGTCGCCAGCACGTCTTTGAGCTCCTCCGGGAGGGAGGAACCGCTGCCGTCGAGCGTGTGCTTCGCGAGGTAGTACAGGCGCGCGTTCTCGCCGCCGGGCTCATCCGCCACGTTGAGGGTGATCGTTCCTGCCCAGAGTGCGAACGGCACGTAGGCGCGAGGGTACTGATCGATGGGAAACTCCGCCGCTTCGAGCGTAATGAAGCCCGTGAGCGTGCTCGTGGCGAGGTCGCGGCTGCCGGCTGTTGTTGCCAGCGTGGCCGTCTTCTCCTGCGGTGCAGCCAAGCCGACATCGGCCAGGGCGCGCCCGATGTGGCGGTCGAGCTGGGCGTCGTCCCAGCGCTCGTCGCTGGCGTCGACGTCGCGAAGGTCCTTGCGAACGCGGCTCCGAATGTCCGAGAGGGTGGTCATGCTCCGACGATGGCGCGCGCGGTGATGAGCGCCTAGGCGGAAGTGTCACCCCCGGGCGTTACTCCGCGAAAACGAGGGCGATCGCTCCCTCGAGGGCGGTGGTGAGCTGCTGCATCGCGGCGTCCGCGGCCTCCCGCTTCTGCGCGGTGCCGTCGGCGTCGGGGATCGCGCGCGCGGCCTCGCGCGCGGCCCGTGCGGCCGCGACCGCTTCGCGGTAGCGCGCGAAGGCACCGGGCGTGCCCAGCGTTGCCGCGGCGAGCGCGCCTCGCCGGAGGCCATCCTCGATGCGCTTGGCGGCGTTGTCGAGCCGGCTCGCCAGCTGCTGGGCGGCCCGGCTTCGCTCACGGCCCTGTCCACTTTCGAGGCGCGGATCGTTCATGCTCTCGCTCGCCTCGCTGAGCGCTTCGTTTGCTTGTAGCACGGCATCGGCGGCCTCGGCCAGGCGTTTGCTCTGCTCGTCGTTCATGCCAGGCTCCTCAGTCGCGAGCGCGCGCTCGAACGTTGGGTGCTCTAGCCCGAGGCCACGAGGCGGTAGCCCACGTTGCGGACGGTCTCGATCACCACCTGCCGGTGAACTTCGATCTTCGCGCGAATGCGCCGGATGTGGACATCGACCGTGCGCGCGCCACCGTAGTAATCGTAGCCCCAGACGCGGTTCAAGAGCTGCTCGCGCGTGGAGACGCGGCCGGCGTTCATCGCCAGATATCGCAGTAGCTCGTACTCCTTGAAGGTGAGCACGATCGGCTCGCCGGCGACTGTCACGCGGTAGTTCCCAAGGTCGATCGTGAGGCCCCCGCAGCGGACGAAGTTCTCGTTGTCGATGCCGTGGCGGCGATAAAGGGCGCGTTCCAGGCGCCGCCGCAGTTCGCCCGGCGCTGCAGGGAGCACGAGGAAGTCGTCGGCGGGCGCGTCGAAGGGGATACGATCGAGCTCGTCCCGGCCGCAGACGAAGATCGTCACGAGTTCGTGCTCGACGGAGGTAGCGGCCAGCCGCTCGAGGGCGGCTCGAGACAGGTCGCGGAGGTCGAGGAGCAAGGCACTAGCGGGGTCATCGATGGCGTCCAAGTGGCCGGGGTCGACGGTGATCGCGGCAAGGCCCGCATCCTCGAGCTCGGGCACGAGCGCGAGAACGTCGGGCTGGCTGCTCACGATGTGGACGGCGCGCACGGGCGGCTCCTGGAACCAGTATAGGGGCGGCCTCTGAAGCGTCATCGGGCAGGTCGGGCCGAGTGCACGCGAGGACGTAGACTCGGGGCGTGTACCGGGAGATGGACGCCTCCGCGCTGCGCAAGGCGATTCGGGTCTCCGAGGCGGAGCTGCCGGAGGCGCTGCTCGTCGTAGGTGAGTTCCGCATCGCTCGAGCCCTGGAGCGACTCGCAGGGTACTTCGATTCGGCCCAGAAACAGCGCGGGACCGACGGTTGGTTGGTCGAGCATGACGGCCGGCGCTATGCGATCGAAGTCGCCTTCGGCGCGGCGATGGCGGGCAACATCGTCCACCTCTGGTGCGGGGCGGGAGTGCCGACCGTGGTCCAGCTTGGCTGGTTTGGTGCGCTCCAGCCGGGTTCTACTGCTGGCGACGTGCTCGTGCCCACGCACGCGGCCCGCGAAGAGGGCGTGAGCGATTGGTACCTCGCCAAGGGCATCCTCGCCGACGCCAGCCCGGAGCTCGCGGGTGCCATCGCGGAGCGGTTACACGCGCTCCCCGGGGGCGTGCTCGAAGGAAGAGATCCCGCGAACCGACCGTCAGGCCCGGGTGCCGAGCAGTCGCACGACGGCACGGGCGCCCGCGCGAGCCGTAGCAAGGTCGGATGCCGACGGCTAGTCCTCAGCAGCACCTGGCATCCCTGGAGGGCTGGTGTCTCGCGCCAGTGGCTACGTGGTAACCATCTTGCTGTCACGGGGCGAGACGCTCCCGAACTTGACGCGGTCGGGCATCGTCCTCAAGCCGCTTGAGCGCCAGCGGGAGATGCGCGGTGCGCCGTCATCGCCGATGCGCGCCGCGAGATCGGGGGCGCCAAGACTCGACACCTGCTCTGGGGACCAACAGCGTTAGCCGCTTGGACCGAAGCCTCTCGCGGATCAGCCGCACCGCAGCGAGCAGCGCCCTGCTCGCTATTCTTGTTCCGCGGAGGCTTCGTCCGCATCGTCGGAGGGCGGGTTGGGCGGCGGCGCGCCGCGTAGGGCGGCGATCAGTTCGGCGGCTTCCCGGGCGCTAACGCGGCCCTGCTCGAGGAGCTGGAGCACGCGCCCCTCCTCGGCTTCGTGGCGGGCCCCCGACGGGGGCTCCGTCTCCGCCGCTTCTGGCGCTCGCGCATCGGCATCGTCGGCACGAGCGCCGACACTGACCTCGCCGATGCCCGCAGCGAGACGCACCGAGGTGCCCGCAGCGTCGGTCGAGGGGTAGTCGATGCGGACGCGGCCGATGCCACTGCGCGCCTCGATCTGGACGGCTTCTCCTGGGGGAAGGCGCAACTCGGCCCGGCCAAGGCCGGCCTCGAGCGCGTATTCGCCGGGGACCACCTCCGCGATATCGACGGAGAGGTCGCCGGCACCGGAGTGGCAGCGCACGAGACCGCGGTGTCTGCGGATGGCGACCCGTCCCGCGCCGGCATCCGCGGCGAGCGCGCCGCGGCAATCGTTCACGCGCACCTCCCCCGCGCCACAGTGGAGGTCGAGGGCCTCCGCTTCCAAACCCTCGAGCCCCAATTCGCCATGGCCAAGATCCACGCTCAGCAACGCGAGCGCGAGGTCGAGGCGGACCTCGGTGCGCGCACGTTGCCGGCGACGGAAGAACCCCCCGCCGGCCTGGAGGCGTATCTCGATCCGCAGCTCGTCGCCGCTGCGTTCGACTTCGATCTTCGGCGTGGTGCGTCCACCGCGGGTGGTTACACCGGGCGATTCGCCCTCGGCGGCCATACGCACAGCGAGCTCGCCGGCCGTCTGGTTCAGGCGAATCGCGGTCAGGCCGGCGGTCTCAAAGGGGCGTTCGGTGCTCGCACCGCCGACGCCCGCGCGCCCCTCGCGACGACTGCTGCGCTCCTGTTGGCGGCGTTCGCGCGCTGAGCTCCGTTCACTCTGACGGGCACCGCGAACACCCTCACGGCCTTGCTGCGCGGCCTCGCTTGCTTCGCGGCGGAGGCGCTGCTCGAGCTCACGCGCCTCCTGGCGCAGCCGATCGGCATCCTCACGGGCGCGGCGTGCCTCCGCTTTCGCCACCTTCACCGCCTCACGCCAATCAGCCATCGCGCCGGCGGACCTGTTCGAGGGAGTCACGGCGCTCGACGGCACTTGCGCGGATGTCGGCTACGAGCTCCTTGACACCCTCACGGATGCGCGCGTCCAAACCGACGACTTCTCGGCGAAGAACCTCCGCCGTCTCCCGCGCATCGTCGCGCAGGTCTTCGGCAGCCTCGCGAATGCGGGCCTGGTCGTTGCGTATCTGCTCTTTGGCCTCGTTCCATTTAGTCATTCCACTTCTCCAAGTTCGCGAAGTTTCTCCGCAGCCGCCGTCGCTGAAAGCCGGCCCCCGGAGAGATCGTCAAGGACCTGCTCGCGGCGTTCCCGCTGACGCGGGTCCTCGCCCCCGGCGAAGCCCAGCGCGACGAGAACATCGTCGAGCCGGCTGACCACGGTCGGATAGGAGATGCCGAGTTCGCCCTCGACATCCTTAATCTTGCCCCGCGCGCGAAGGAACACCTCGACGAACCCGAGCTGCTCGCGGTTGAGCTTCGCGAGCGGGCCCAGCTCGAAGTCGCCCTCGACGGTGACACCGCAGGAGGGGCAGGCGAGCCGGCGCACTGCGAGGGCGTGTTCGCAGCTCGGGCAAGAGCCGACGAGTCGCGCCATTAGGCGGCCGGGGGTGGCAGGTGCCCGTGGGGGCGGAGGTGCCAGCAGCGCAGCATCGGTCGCGGACCACGATGCCGGCGGGGGCGCGCCTCCTTCGCGCGATCGATCTGTCCCGACCTCGAAGGACGCCGGCTGGCGCGGAGGTGGCGCGCACTGCCTACCAGTCGGAGGTGACGGCGGACTGCCGGGCGGGAATCTGGTTCTTCCCCCGCACCAGCCTGGCGAAGGTCGGACCGGGGATTGTGTTGAAACATCGTTCTTTCCTTTCTCAGCGATATAATCAAATACCATATCTCTTTAATCAATATGAAACTCCATAATAATGAGATAATTATTGATATTATCAATCGGCGAGCCTCGCTGCGGACCGCGGAGGCCATAGACGCTCCCGAGTGCGTTTCCCCAACATCCCCGTCTCGCCCCCGATTCCCCTGCGCCTCCTCTTCCGGCGCCCCAGCAGATCGCGGTAGGATTGGTCGCGGACGAAGTCTCGACCATGCGAATTCACGTGCGCCGCAAAGACTCGGACCCCGCTCCGTCTGGGGGGACAGAGCCAGCCCCGTTCTGGCCCAACGACTGGCCGCGCGAAGCCGAAGCGGAGCCGAACGGCGCAGCGCCGAAGGCCCTGGCTGGGCGCGGGCCGCTGCACTTGCCCCTCAAGAGCCAGGCCTCCTCCACCGATAGCCGCGCGGAGCGGATGCTCCGACAGGTGCGCAGCCAGATCGACGAGCTCTCGCAGGCGCTCAACGAACTCGGCTCCGACCAGGGCGACCTCGTCCGGGTGAGCCCCGCGGCCGTGGCCGAAAGCCCGGCGGTGGCCGCCACCCTCAACCCCGCGGTCCTCGTCAACTCCCTCGTGAGCGCCGCCGAGACCGAGGCGCGTCTCGAAACACGGCTGAGCGCGCTCACCGTCGAGCTCCAGGCGATGCGCCTGCGGCTCGAGGAGTCCGAGCGCGCGCGCGCCGAAGAACGCGGTCGCCTGACCACGCTCGACCAGGTGATCGGCGCGCTCCACGCCAACCTCGAGGACCTGCGCACAGCCCGCCGCTGGGAAGCGCTGCCGCCTGGGGAGCAGGTACGCCAGCTTCCCGAGGCCGATGACCGCAGCGCCGAGAGCGGCGACGCCTGAGCGCGTGCCCCGCAACCGCCACCCGATCGCCCTTCCCGACGATGTGCGCGAGCGCGTCTCCGGAGAGATCGAGGCGCTGAGAGCGGACGCAACTGCGCGTTACACCGAAGTCGATCTCCTCGTCGCCGCGTTTCGCGAGCACATCGACGACCTGCACTCCGAACGAGACTTCCTCCGCGACGAGGTCTCGCGGCTGCACGCCCGCGTCGCTTCGCTGGAGCGAGGGGCGCCCGCGCCGCCGTGGCTTTGGCGCGGCGTCAAGCCCCCGCGCCGGCGCTAGCCCGCCTCCCCGCCCCACGAGTGCTGCGAACCATCCGCTCCTCTCGCGACGGGTCGCAGATGCAGTGCGCAGCACCTGCAGTCAATTGCAACTGGCTCGGGAACAACGTAACTTCGGGCGGCACCGGCGCTACGCCTATGAACACGAAACTGTCGCTCCCGACGTTGGCCCTCTCGCTCACCGTGCTCGCGTGCGGCGACGGCAGTAGCGGTAGCGATGCGGCCACGATCACCGTCGTCACCACGGTCTCCCCTATCCGGAACATCATCGAGAACGTCGGCGGCGACCGTGTGACCGTGAGCGGCCTCGTGCCCGAAGGGACGAACTCGCACACCTTCGAGCCGCCCCCCTCCGCCGCGCGTGATATCGCCGAAGCCGATCTCATCGTCATCAACGGCCTCAACCTGGAGCTGCCGGCCCTCGAGCTGGCCGAATCGAACAGAGGCAGGGGCGTCGAGATCGTACTCCTCGGCGAATCGACCATAGGCACGGACGAGTACGTCTACGACTTCTCCTTCCCCGAAGACGAGGGCGACCCCAATCCCCACCTCTGGACCGACCCCATCCTCGCCGCCGCCTACGCCGACCACGTACGTGACGCCCTCGGCCGCCTGGACCCCGACGGCGCGGCCTACTACGCCGCCAACGCCGCCGCCTTTCGTGCGCGCATCGATCTGCTCGACGCGGCGGTCGCCGCAGCGATCTCGACGATTCCGGAGGAACGGCGCCGGCTCCTCACCTACCACGATTCGTTCCCTTACTTCGGCGCCCGCTACGGGCTCACGATCATCGGCGCGATCCAGCCTTCGAACTTCTCGGAGCCCTCGCCACGAGAGGTGGCGGACCTGATCAGGCAGATTCGCGAGTTGGGCGTGCGCGCGATCTTCGGCTCCGAGGTGTTCCCCTCCGAGGTGCTGAAGACGATCGCCGACGAGGCCGGAGCGGTGCAGGTCGACACCCTCCGCGACGACGATCTCCCTGGCGAAGAGGGCGATCCCGAGAACACCTACCTCGCCATGATGGTCGAAGACGTGCGTGCTATCGTGAGCGGCCTCGGCGGTGATGCCGCCGCCCTCGACGGCTTCGACACGACCAATAGCTGGGTCCCCTTCGATGAGTTCGCCAACAACTGAAGACGCGCCTACCGCGCTGAGCCACGGCCCGCCACCACCACCGGCCACCGGCGAGTGCCTCGTCGCCATGCGCGATCTCAGCGTCGGCTACGAGCGGACGGTCGCGCTGAGCGGCGTCGATCTCGAGATCTGCCGGGGCGAGTTCGTCGGCGTCGTCGGCCCCAGCGGCTCCGGCAAGACCACGCTTCTACGCACGATCACCGCCCAGGTGCGCCGCTTCGCGGGCGAGCTCCAGACCACGCCGAGCCCGGGAGAACGCGAGTTGCGGCTCGGCTACGTTCCCCAGGTCGACACCGTCGATTGGAACTTCCCGATCACCGTCGAGCAGGCCGTACTGCTCGGGCGCTGGCGCGAGATGGGCTGGCGGCCCTGGCCGCGCCGCCGCGACCGCGAGCTCGTGACCCACCTCCTCGAGCGGCTCGGGATCGGGCAGCTGGCGAAACGCCAGATTCGTGCTCTTTCCGGCGGCCAGCAGCAGCGCACCTTCCTCGCGCGAGCGCTCATCGGCGACCCCGACCTGTTGCTGCTGGACGAGCCGACGAGCGGCGTCGACATCAAGACGCGGCACGAGATCATGCACCTCCTCGGGGAGCTCAACCGCGCCGGCACGACCATCCTGCTGACCACGCACGACCTCAACGCGGTCGCGACGCACCTGCCGAGGCTGGTGTGTGTGGGCATGGGCGAGATCGTGGCCGACGGCTCGCCCGAAGATATCCTCACGCCGGAGGTGCTGCGCCGGACCTACGGGGCGGAGATGCTCGTGATGCGCCGCGGCCGCGCCATCTACGTGGTCGAGCACCTGGGCGAGCCGGCGGACGCCGAGGCGCCCCAGCTCGCCTGGGACGAGCCTGCGGATGCGAGCGAGGCGGAGGTGGGCGCCCCGCAACTGGGCGGCTGAGGGTGGGTGGCCTCGCGGAGCCGTTCGAGTTCGAGTTCTTCGTTCGGGGTTTGATCGCGGCCGGCCTCGTCGGCGTCCTCTGCGCCGCCGTCGGAATCTATGTGGTTCTGCGCAGCCTCGCCTACATCGGCCACGGGCTCGCACACAGCATCTTCGGCGGGGCGGTCGTCTCGTTCGTCTCCGGCATCAACTTCTACGTGGGCGCGACGATCTGGGGCGTCTTCTCCGTGCTGCTGATCAACGGCGCCGCCCGGCGCCGCCAGATCGGCGGCGACGCCGCGATCGGGATCGTCACCACCTCCGCCTTCGCGGTGGGGGTGGCCCTGATTAGCCGCCACGGGCGCTTCACGCGCGACTTCGACGCGGCCCTCTTCGGCGAGATTCTCGGCATCACGAGCGGCGACCTCTACGTGATCGTGGGCGTCCTCGCGCTCGTCGCGATCATCCTCTTCTTCTGGTGGAAGCCGTTCCTCTTTACCACGTTCGACCAGGACGTGGCGGGTAGCTACGGCGTGCCAGTCATTTGGGTGGAGGTGCTGTTTTCGTTGATCCTCGCCGCCACGGTGATCGCGTCGCTACAGGTGCTCGGGGTCACCCTGATCGCCGCGGCGCTCGTCATACCGCCGGTGACGGCGCGCCTCCTCACTGACTCGTTCACGCGCATGTTCTTTCTGGCCGTGATCGTCGGCGGCCTGAGCGGCTTCGGCGGGGTCTACCTCTCCTGGTTCATCGACGTCTCTTCCGGCGCGACGGTCGTCCTCCTGCAGGCGGCGATCTTCGCCCTGGCGCTCACCTACGCGAGCGTACGCGCGCGCTGGCCCGGGGAGGGCTGGGGCGGCAGCGAACGGCTCAGGGCGATCGAGAACGCGCCGATCGACTAAGCCAGAGGACGTAAACGTCGGCGCTCGTGAAGAGTTGCCCAGCGAGCGCGTACGGACCCGGACGGTGGGCTACAGTCGCTCCACCACCCCAAGCCCCGGCTTCGATCGCGATCGATGGATGCCGAGCGCTCGGGCCGGGTACCATGCCCCCACGATATGTTCACCCACCTACACACCCACACCGAATACTCGCTGCTGGACGGCCTCTCCCGCATCCCTCAGCTCCTCGACCGCGCGCAGGAGCTCGGGATGGAATCGATCGCGATGACCGATCACGGCGCCCTCTACGGCGCGCTCGATTTCTACCGCGAGGCGAAGGCGCGCGGGATCAAGCCGATCATCGGGCTCGAGGCCTACGTCGCGCGCGATTCGCGCCATAGCCGGGACCGCTCGGAGGGCCAGCCCTTCCACTTGACGCTGCTCGCCCGCGACCTGACCGGATATCGCAACCTGCTCCAGCTCGTGACGAAAGCGAATCTCGAAGGCTTCTACTACAAGCCGCGCATGGACCGCGAACTCTTGGAAGCGCACAGCGCGGGCCTCACGGCGCTGAGCGGCTGTCCCTCGAGCGAGTTCTTCGAGCGCCTCTCGGAGGGGGACCACCCGGGCGCACTCAATGTGGCCAAGTGGTACCGCGAAGTCTTCGACGGGCACTACGCGCTCGAAGTCCAGGAGCACGGCGTCGAGCGTTTCAGTCGCATCAATCCCGAGATCCTCGATCTCGGCCGGGAGCTCGAGATCCCCGTCGTCGCCACGAACGACGGGCACTTCACCAACCCCGAGGAGGGGGCCGCCCACGACGTCCTCCTCTGCATCGGCACGAACGCGACGGTCGACCAGGAGGACCGTTTCCGGATCGATGGTGACGGCTACCACCTGCGCAGCGACGAGGAGATGCGTGCCCTCTTTCCCGAGACGCCTGAAGTCATCACCAACACCCAGCGCCTCGCCGACGAATCCGACCTGGAGCTGAGCTTCGACCGCGCCCTCCTCCCCGAGCCGGTCGTGCCCGAAGGCCTGACCAACGAGGTCTACCTCGCGCAGCTTTGCCGCGAGGGGCTCAGCGCGCGGCTGGGAGAGGTGACCCCTGCTCTGCAGGAGCGGCTCGACTACGAGCTCAACGTCCTGAGCGAGACCGGCTTCACCGACTACTTCTTCGTCGTGAAGGAGATCGCGGGCTTCGCCCGCCGCGAGCGCATCCCGATGGGCATGCGCGGATCGGCCGCGGCCTCGCTCGCGCTCTACTCGCTGGGCGTGACGGATATCGATCCGGTCGCGAACGACCTCGTCTTCGAGCGCTTCCTCAACGTCGAGCGCCGCCAGATGCCCGATGTCGACTTCGACTTCGCCGACGACCGCCGGGACGAGGTGATTCGCTTCGCTTACGAGCGCTTCGGCGAGGACAAGGTCGCCCAGATCATCACCTTCGGAACGCTCGGCGCGAAAGCGGCGATCCGCGATGTCGGCCGCGCCCTCGGCCTGACCTACGCCGACACCGACCGGGTCGCGCGCTACGTACCCAACGCCCTCCACATCACCCTCGACGACGCCCTCGAGCAGTCAGCGGAGATGAAGGAGGCCTACGACACGGACGGGAAGGTGCGCCAGCTCCTCGATACGGCGCGCCAACTCGAGGGTGTGGCGCGGCACGCGAGTACCCACGCTGCGGGCGTGGTCATCTCTCGCGAACCGCTCGCGGAGTACGTGCCCCTCCAGCGCACGGGCCGCGGCGACGACCTCGCCGTCCCCACCACCCAGTTTGCGATGGAGCAGGTCGAGGCGATGGGCCTACTCAAGGTCGACTTCCTGGGCCTCTCGAACCTCACGATTCTGGGGCGCGCGGTTGACCTCGTGAGCGAGACCTCAGGGCAGGCGCTCGATCTCCTCGCCCTGCCGGAAGCCGATCCCGCCACGTTCGAAATGCTGGGGCGGGGCGAGACGTTCGGTGTATTCCAGCTCGAGTCGGGGGGCATGCGCCGCTACGTCCAGGAGCTGAAGCCGAAGAGCATCGCCGCGATCTGCGCGATGGTCGCGCTCTACCGCCCCGGCCCAATGGCGCACATCCCGACCTACATCAAAGCGAGCCATGGCGAAGTCGCGATTCAGCACCCGCACGAGGATCTGGCCGACATCCTCGCCGACACGCACGGCGTGATCGTCTACCAGGACCAGGTGCTGCACATCGCCCGCCGCTTCGCCGGCTACACGCTTGGCGAGGCCGACGTGATGCGCAAGGCGATGGGTAAGAAGAAGGCCGAGGTGATGGCCGCGGAAAGCTCGCGATTCATCGCCGGAGCGATTGAAAACGGCTACAGCGAGAGCGAGGCTCGGGCCGTCTTCGAACTCATCGAGCCGTTTGCGGGCTACGCCTTCAACAAGGCCCACGCGTGGTGCTACGGGCACATCGCCTACCAGACCGCCTACCTCAAGACGAACCACTCAGTCGAGTACATGACGGCCGTCCTCCAGCTCGCGAGCAGCGCCCCCGACCCCTACGAGCGGATCGCCGCGGCCGTGGCCGAGTGTGCGCGGCTCGGCATCGAGGTGCTCGCGCCGAACATCAACAGCAGCGCCGCTGAGTTCGGGGTGGAGCGCCGCCAGGACGATTCGCTCGCCATTCGCTTTGGCCTCGGCGACGTCAAGAACGTGGGCCCGGCCGCGGTCGAGGGCATCATCCGCATGCGCAATGAGAGCGAGCGCTACAAGGACGTCGAGGACTTCTGCAAGCGCGCGGACCTTTCCGGGGCCACGAGCCGCACGATCGAACACCTCGCGCTCGCGGGGGCGCTCGACGACCTCGGCCCGAATCGGGCCACGCTCCAGGCGAACAGCGAGCGCATCGTGAACCTCGCGAAGCGGGAGCGGGAGCTCCGCGAGAGCGGCCAGTCGACGATGTTCGACCTGTTTGGCAGCGAGGTGGATACACCCATGCCAGCCTTAGAGCTGATCGAGGCGCCCGCGGTTCGCGAGGAGATGCTGCGCTGGGAGAAGGAGCTCCTCGGGGTCTACCTCACGGAGCACCCCTTCCTCCAGCCCGCGCAGGAGCTCGCGGCCTACACGACCCACTCGCTCGCCGACGTCTCCCTCGAGCTAGTCGGCGAGACCGTGACCGTGGCGGGCATGATCACGCAGGTCACGACCCGCCACACGCGCGATAACCGCCGTTACTACCTCGTCGGAATCGAGGATCTTTCCGGCCAAGCCGAGCTTGCCGTCTGGAATGACGTGATCGAGGCCTCGAGCGAGGAGACGTGGGCCGAGGGGCAGATCGTGCTCGTCTCGGTCGAGTGCCGCGAACGCGGCGATCGTCTCAATCTCAGTGCGCGCCGCGCCGTTCCCTGGGACGCGACGGAGGGGCGGCTTATCGGCTTCACGCCGGAGCAGTGGCAGGTCGAAGCGCGTCGCGCCCGCCCTCCCCGTCGCAACGGCCGGCCGCCCGCGGTTGCGACCAACGGCAGCAGCGCCTCGCCCCCGCCGCGCGTGCCCGCGGCCACAACGGAAGCGGAAGGCCCGGGGGTGCGGTCACCCGTCGGCGGAGAATCGGCCCGCCTGATCATCACCCTCTATGAGACTGAGGATGTGATGACCGACGAGGCACTGCTCAAAAGCGTCGGCACCATGTTGGGCGCAAGGCCAGGGAGCGACGAAGTGCGCCTCGTCATCCACGACACCGACGGCCAAGAGACCGAGTTCGATCTGGAGCGAGCCGCCGTCACCGACGAGCTCGCGCGAAGCATCGAGAAGGTGCTCGCGGCGAACAAGGGAACGGCGCGGCTCACGAGAAGCCGGCCCGCGGCCGCCCCCGCAGCCGCTACTGCTTGACGTCGACCACGAGCCGCGCCGGCTCGGTGAGCCTGAAGACGCGGAACTCGCGCTCCGCGACGACTCCGAGCGCCCAGGCCACCACCCCCTCGAAGTCGCAGATGGAGCGCGCCTCGAGAATCGTGTCGCCGATACCGGCTAGCTCCTGATCGGCCACGGTGGCCATCCCCTCGAGATCGTGGGCGGCAGCAGGCAACAGCTCCACGGTCAGGACGGCGGCTCCAGCCAGCTCGGTGGTCTCGCCGGCCCCGCAGGTGATCGCCTCCTCGGCGTAGCGAACGGTGCCGCCGGGGACCCCGTCGCCCGCGAACTCGAGCACGAAGCGATCGAAGCCTTCGTTCCGGCCGATGCGAACTGCGACCAGGATCGCCGGCTCGGCCGTGAGGTCGGGCGTGAGGAAGGTGTCCTTAATCGTTCCCACGAAGCTCGGGGCGGTGGGCGCGGGCGTGGCGCTGGCTGTAGGACTGGGGGACGTGGTGGCGGTCGCCGGCGGCGGCTCGGTCGGCGTTGGCGACGGAGGCTGCGCGGTGGCAGCCGCGGTGGGCGTGCTCGGGACTACGGTGGGCTCGCCCGCGCTGTCGCCGCCGCATGCTGCGGCCGCGAGCGCCAGCACTCCGATGGCGAGCAGCGCGACGGCTCTCACCGACGGTCGCCGGCCCCGCTTGCGCCCCGCTCGCGAATTACCGCGAGCGCACGAGCGAGGAAGTCCGCGGGCAGGCGATCGCGGTACGTCTCTTCTGTCCAGAGGGCGGTGAGCTCTCCGTCCGAAAGTTCAGGATTGCGCGCACGGATCGCCTCGTAGCGGGCAGTGTTGCGCTCATGCACGAACTCGAACATCCAGGTGAGGCGTTCGCCCCCACTCAATCCTAGCCACCACTCGCGCTGACGAGCAGCCACGTCAGGCGTCGTATCGCGTTTCTCGACTGGCGTCCAAGAGTTCGCGGAGGTCGAGCTGCTCGACGAGGGCATTGAACTCATCGTCTTCGGCGACACTCCCACTCGCCATTATTATCCGCACATCGGCAAGCTCCCGCTCTGAGCGCGACCCCCGTGCCCGCAAGAGCTTACTCAGCACAAGGTCCGCGGGGTCGATGACCCACACGGTTCCAGCGCACCACAGGAGACGCCGACGGCGTCGGAACTTCGCCTGCTCGAACGGCTCGTCGCGCAACATGATGAAGTCCGTCTTCAGCCCGCCGCTCAGCGGGATCACATTGAACATCGCGCCGCGCGCGACCGCGGACCGCTCGACATAGCAGTCCCCGGAGAAGGCCGCGAGGAAGTCATCGAGCCGCGCTGGCCCGAGCTCGATCACGATGTCCAGGTCGAACGTCGCTCGGCTGAGCCCGTAGAACATCCCCGCCACGGACCCGGTCACCATGTAGCGGAGTGCAAGGCCATCGAGCCGGGATGCGATGTCGCTCAGGGCATCTCCGGGGCCTGGGGGCGGCACCGAATGCCTACGCGGGACGCGCTCGGCGCGAGCGCGCGCGATCAGCGGTTTCGCCGAGGACCGCCTCAATCTGGGCAAGGCGAGTCGCGTCGTGGCCGGCCCAGATATCGACGAGCTGGGCCGCCGTGATGGGGGCGCCACCGGGACCGCCACCGCGCCGCTGCCAATCGCCTTCGCGCATGCCTGCGATCAGGTTCAGGGAGGCCTGGCGCTGCAGGGCGAAGTCCGCGAGAAGCACATCCTTGGAGTCCCGCTCCTTCGTCCGGCTGCGTTCCCAGACATCGGGGGGGAGGAACGCCAGCTCAGGCTCTGCCTCCGCGAGGAGACGCTCGAGGGCGAGCCGGAACTCCAGGGATTCGGCGTCGCGCAAATGCGCAAGCACGACCCGAGCGGTCCACTCGTCCGGGGGGGCAGCGTCGAGCGCCGCGTCCGTAGCCTCGACGACCACGTGGGCGAGCGCGCTCGGTGTGGCGGCGAGCTGGGTAAGGGCCTCATCTGACATGGGCGCATTGTACGAGCGCCGGGGGCGTGTCTGCGCAAAGCCCGCGATAATCGCGGGGTGGAACCCACCGAACGACGGACGACGGTCAACGGTGTCGAGCTGGTCTCGTTCGAGCGCGCGGGCGAGGGCCCGACGGTGCTCTTCGCCCACGCCACCGGGTTTCACGCGCGCTGCTGGGATGCGCTCGCGGAAGCGCTCGGCGAGCGCTCGATCGCGGTCGACCTGCGCGGACACGGTCGCAGCGAGAAGCCACCACCCCCCTACCCCTGGGGCACGATCGCAGAGGATGTCGCCGCACTCTGCGATGCCTTCGATCTTCGCGGCGCGATCGGCGCCGGGCACTCCAAGGGCGGCTATGTCGTGGCCATCGCTGCGGCGCTGCGCCCCGAGGCCTTCGCGGCACTGCTGCTCGTCGACCCCGTGCTGATGGCGCCAGCGCTCTACCGCAAGCCGCCGCAGGACCAGGGTGAGCATTTCATCGCTAGGCGGCGGAACCGCTGGGTCTCACCGGCAGAGATGATCGAGCGCTTTCAGGATCGCGAGCCCTTCAACCGCTGGCAGCCTCGCATCCTGCAGGACTACTGCGAGTACGGCCTGCTGCCCGCAGCCGATGGCGATGGCTGCGTCCTCGCCTACCCGCCGGAGGTCGAAGCCGCGGTCTACCAAGGTAATCTCGAATCCGACCCCTACCCACTGCTGCGCAAGCTACAGCTGCCGATCCGCATCCTGCGAGCGCGAGCCGCCGGCAAGGAGGAGGCCATGAGCATGTCGTCGTCGCCAACCTGGCCGGGGCTCGTGGACGAGCTCCCGACAGCGGAGGAGGTCTACCTCCCCGACCGCAGCCATTTCATCCCCATGGAGACGCCGGAACTCGTTATCGCCCATATCCGCGAGCTCGTTGCGAGCGTCTCGCCCAAGTAAACGCCGGGAACCGGGACCGCCCCTGCTACGTTGGAATGGGTAGGTCCTGCTTGGAGGCTCACTGATGCGGAACCGGTGGTTCTTGGCGGTCGCACTGTTCGGTGCTGCGCTCGTCGTAGCAGCCTGCACCGATGACGACAGCTCGGGATCCGACTCTAGCGCGACCACCACGTCCGGGGACGGCGGCGGCGTGGCCCGCCCAGGCTCGGTGCTGCACGGTGCCCGCCTCGACCTCGCCCTGCGCCTGGACACGTCTCCCCTTTCGATCGAGCTGCGATCGTTACAGCACGCAGGGTGGGACGGCTGCCTCGGCCTCCTCGTCGAGGGCGAGGCCTGTACCGAGCAGTTCATTGGCGGCTACATCGCCTTCTTCGGGCGCGGGGAGGGCCCGCCCTTCCGCTATCACTTGGGCGGCGCACGCTTCCTCGCCGTCGACTTCCTCGATGGCGAGGTCAGCGACGGCAGTGCCGTGCCCGCGGAGATTCAGACGGACTTCGAGGCAGTCCTGGCGGCCTACGCCCGCAAGGATTTGGGCCTCCTGCTGGAGATCGACCCTGCCACGATCACCATCGAAGCGGTCGTGCCGGCGCAATTCAGCGATAGCTGCATCGGCTTCGCCCAGGCCGGCCAGGCCTGCGACGACGCGATCGCGCCGGGCGCCTTCGTCCTGCTCCAGGCCAACGGTGAAGGGTACCGCTATCACATCGCCCGCGGCGGGTGGCTCGTCGCCACCGACTTCGTCGCCGGCACGGTCACGGCCGAGCCGGACGGAGGCGTAATCGCCGTCCAGCGAGCGATGCGGGAGGACCTCGCGAGCCGCCTGGGGGTCACGCTCGAAGGCGTGTCCGTATCTGCCTACCGGGAGGTGACGTGGCGGAACGGCTGCCTGGGCGTGCAACGCCCCGGCGACGTATGCACGGAGGCGCTGGTCGAGGGGTTCCTCGCCCTGCTCCAAGCCGAGGGCGAGGAGTATCGCTACCACGGCCGCGGCGACGCCTTCATCGCGGCGAGCGTCGAGGACGGCGCGACGATCGTGGATCCGCTGCCACCAAGCGACGAGGACGGGCGCTAGGAGCCAGCGCCTCCCGACCCCGATTCTGAACCGCCGCCGCGACGGCGGCGCTTGCGGCGTCGCCGCGCCTTCCCCTGCTCACCGTCCGCCGCGGGGGGAGGCTGGGGGCGGGGGCCGTCGCCGCCCGTGCCGGGCCGCGACTCGGAGGAAGCGCGGCGAAAAACGCGACCCTTTGGAGGCTCGCTGGCCTTGCGCTCCGGCGGGGACGGATCGGGACGGGGCCCGCCCCCCTGGCGCCCGCGACCACCACGCCGCCCGCCAGGCCGCCCACGCCCACGACCCCCGCTCTCGTCCGGCCCCCGGCCGAGCTCGATCGGGGCCGCCTCGGGCATCGCCGCCGAGACGGCCACCGGCTCCTCCTCGGGCTCCGGCTCCATCAGGCCCTGCTCGATCGCCTCGGCCCGAGTCATGCTCGGGGGCGGCTCTGCGTTCTTGCTCGAAGGATCCCAGCGGACGACGAGCCCGAGGTCGCGATCGCCCACTTCGATGCGCTGCCCATCCACGTTCAGCGTGACCTCGCGCTTGAGCACGTTGAGCGAAACCACCTTCCCTTCACCGGTGGGCGTGCTACAGCGCTGCCCCATCTTCGGGAGCGACTTGCGCATTTCCTTGTAGCCCTCCTCCTCGTAGGAGAGACAGCAGAGGAGGCGACCACAGAGCCCGCTGATCTTCTCTGGGTTAAGTGGCAGCTCCTGGTCCTTCGCGAGCCGGATCGAGACGGAGGGGAACGTCGTCAGCCAGTTCGAACAGCAGAGCTCGCGGCCACAGATGCCGTATCCGCCCGCCAGCTTGGCACGATCGCGCGCACCGAGGTAACGCACCGAAGCGCGGACACCGAACGCCTCGCTTGCGCGACGGACGAATTCGCGCTGATTGGGGCGGTCTTCGCCGCTCACGAGGAAGGTCAGACGTTCACCATCGAGGGCGAAGTCCGCGCGATCGACCCGCCCCTGGAGGTCCGTATCCGCGGCCAGCTCCCTCGCTTCCGCGAGGAGCTCCTGCGCGCGCGTCGCCAAGTCGTCGGCGTGCCGAAGGTCGTCGTCCGTGGCGAGGCGCAGGATTGGATGGAGGTTCTCCGAGCCGAGCTCGTTGACGACGACCTGGTCGGGAGCGATGACGACACGCGCGAGCTCGGGCCCGCGATTGGTCTCGACGAGCACCGACTCGCCGACCTCGAGGCGCATGCCGGCCGAGTGGAAGTACTCGATCGCGCCGGCATTGCGGAAGCGCACGCCGACCACATTGGGGCGCGGATCAGTCATGACTCGCTCTCGTCCTTCGGGGCGGCCGGCGCACTCGCTCGGTGGCCGTTTTCTGACGGACCGGCGGCGGCCGCTGCAGGCAGTCTAACCGCGGGGAAGCGCAGGAGCATGAGCTCCAGCGCCATCCGCGCAACCACCTGCGCCTCGAGGTCGTCGCGCGCTGCACCGATCGCCTGAAGAGCAGCGAGCGCGTCCCGCGCACCCCCTTCGGGCTCGGTCACATCCCCACGCAAGCGCGTCTCCCAGAACGTCTCCCAGGCGTCGAGCTCCGTGAGCACCAGCTCACGGTCGCGCCGCCAGCGGTCAGCGAGATCACCCGCATAGGTCATGCGTTCGGCAGCGCGCCCAGCCGCCAGTTCGGCACAGCGATCGAGCAGCCGGCCGCGATCGTCCATGAGGTCCGGGTGCTCGGCGAAGGCGATTGCGTCCGCTGGCCGGCGGCGGCTCTCCGCCGCCGCGCGGGCGGCGATCTCCGGCGCGAAATCGAGAGCGCGCAGGCCCTCGTCGATGGTCTCGCGCGGCACGAGCCCCACCTCGAGCGCCCGGCAGCGACTGCGAATCGTTTCCAGCAGCGCTTCCGGCGCCGCCGTCACCAACACGAGCACGGTATGCGGAGGGGGCTCCTCCAGCGTCTTCAACAGCGTGTTCGCCGCTTCCAGGCCGATGCGGTCTGCGGGCTCAAGGACGATGACCCGGTAGCGACCCTCGAAGGGGTAGCGGGACACAGCTTCGATCAGGCCGCGCACCTGACAGATGCGAATATCGCGCGAGCGCGGATGGCGCTCATGGCTGCCCTCGCCCCGACAGAAGCTGTCGCCGGGCTCGAGGCGAAGCACATCCGGGTGGACCCCCTCCGCGATCAGGCGGCAGGCGCGACATTCGCCGCAGGCTCGGTCATCGGGCTCAGCTTCGCAGTTCAGGAGCGCCGCCAGTTCGAGCGCCAAGAGCGTGCGGCCGGTGCGCGCGGGTCCCGCCAGCAGGAGCGCATGCGGGGGATCGCCGCCCGCGGCAAGGCTGCGCAGGACGCGTCGTGCGACCTCGTGTCCGATGATCGGCGCCATCGCACCAGCTTACCGCGGGGTTCCTAGCTCCGGGCGCCGATCAGAGGATCTCCCGCGGCCGCCTCTTTGCTATCATCCAGTTTGTATGTCCAGCAGCGCGAGCGCCGCAGAGCCGGTGGTCCTGGCCGCCGAGGAGGACGCGCCCGCCGCGGATCTCGCCCGCGACGACATCATCGCCCGCTTGCGCGAAGACGTCCGCTCCGGCGACGACTGGTTCGAGGCGCTGCTCGGCGCGATCGGGCGCTGGCGCCTGCCGAACGAGATCCACGGCGAGCGCAGCTACGGTTACCTCATCGCCGGCGAGGCGTTTGACTGGCTGCTCCTCGCCGAGCGCCTCCTCGACGAAGTCGCCGACCTCGTGCCTCCGGCCGAGGCGGAGGCGCTCCTCTTCGGGGGCCGCTGGCCGACCGACCTCCACGACGACGACTTCGCGGCTCGCTTGGGCGCCGCGAAGTACAGCGCCCATCTCAACTACACCTATGGCGTGCTGGTGGAGCAGGCGCTGCAGCTGAGCGTCGAAGAGGAGATCCACAAGGAGAACCTCGCGAGCCCTTGGGGCGATGCGAGCAGCGATCAAGAGGGGATGTTCCAGCGCGTGTACGGCGCCGGTCGGCTCGAGCTCTTCGCCGTCTACTCCGCCGATACCGGGGCAGAACTCGGCACGAGCGCTTCGCTGGGCGAATGGGAGACCTTCGTCTACTGGCTCTTCAAGCAGCGACTCAAGCGTCAGGACAAAGCACGCGTGGCGAGCGACACGCGCAAGGGGCTGGGCCAGCTCTCACGCATGGAGTCGGCCGTGAACGAACGGCGCCGGGGCGGGCTTCTGAACGAGCAAGAATTCCAGGAGCGCTACGTGCCCAAGAGCGGCCGTTCCAGCCGTGCGGATTGACCTTAACCCTCCGCCGACCGTACCTTCGAGCGCGCTGTGATCGCACGACTGTTCCTCGTTTCACGGTCGGCGGTGGTGCTCTTCGCCATCGTCGCGCCACTTGCGCTAACGAGCGCCGCACCCGCATTGGCGGGACACGCGCCCGCGACTTCGCCACCGTCCCCACCCCCCGCAGCCGCGGCGACGCCCCTCGATCCCACCGACAACCGTCCTGCAGCCCAGGAGGGTGAGGAGCAGCAGTTCGCCGAACGGAATACCGACAGCGATAACGAGTGGATCGTGATCGGCGTTGTCCTGATGATCGTCTTCACCGTGCTGGGCTTCGCGCTTGCGGCCTTCGGCCTCGCCGCCGAATAACCCGCCCTTCGCCATCGCACCGCCTCCGCCATCGTACCGGCGGCGAGGCGCTAATCGTCCCCGTGTAGCGCCTCGCCCCGGTGGAGGCGCGCGGCGATGTCGAACGTCTGCAGGCGCGAGCGGACGGTCGGAGAATGGGCGGTCAGGAAGCGCGCCACGCCCGTGAGGATGTGATCGCCCTCGGGGCGGCCGGCGAAGTGGCGGTACTGGCGCAGGCCCGCCTCGTAGATCTGGAACTGGTGGAAGCCCGAGTCTTCGCGCAGAAGCGCCTGGCCCAGCGTTCGGACCGTCTCCTCGCGGCGGCCGTCTGCGATCGCGTCGGCGAGCAGCTGCGCGGTCTCGTCGACCTGGCCCTGGACGTCGAAAGCAGGGAGGAGGGCGTCGGGGACGACGGGGTCGCCCGAGGGCTCCGGCTGGGGCTGCTTCGGCACGTTGAGGAAGCGCTCCAGGTAGACCGACATCGCGCCGTCGAAGATGCCCCGCGCGAGCAAGTTCGAGGGGGCGCGCCGCAGCGCTTGGTCGACGGCGTTCGCGTAGGTGAAGGTGTGGTGCACGGTATCCCAGTCGCCGAACTCGTTCGAGGTGTGGAAGTGCACCGCCCGCCGCGCGGCGGCGTAGGCCACGGCCGCCGAGAGTTCGTCGAGGGGCACCCCGTCGCGCACGAGGGCAAGCATCTGCGCGAGGGTGTCGGCGGGCTCGCCGTCGAGGATGGTCTCGGCCAGCTCGCGATGGCCCTGCCAGTCGCGCAGGCGCCCGCCACCTTCGGCGATGGCGGCGTCGAGCTGGGCGTGGACGTCGGCTAGGAGCGTGGCCAAGTCGACCGGGTGGCGCCAGCTCGAGCTCTCCTCCATCCGACGTGCGCCGGTCAGGTTGGGCACGACCGAAGGCAGGATCTCCTCGGCGTGCTCCCAGCCGACGTGGTCGACCAACTCGAAAGCCTTGTTCGCGAAATCGAGGGTGTGGCCGGTGTCGAGGAAGAGATGGTCGGTGCAGGCAGCGAAGACCATGTCGGAGATGGCGGCCGGGGGGAGGCCGAGGTGGATGGCGGTGCGCAGCGTGCGCTCCGCCGCCTGCGTGGAGCGCGTCTCCACGAAGCGGCGGAACCAGTCGACGTAGCGCTCCGGCTCGCTCACTTCGGTATCGAGCGGCCCGAGGTCGAAGTTCGGGGGCTGGTTCGCGGTCGAGCGGGCGACGTGAACGGCCCCATGGAAAACGGCCAGCGGGCGATCCGCCTCGTCCAGCTCGGGGAGGACGTTGGCCATCGCTGTGAGGATCGAGAGCCCCGTGCTCCAGCCGCTCGCGCGGTTGCGCACGCCGAAGAGCGCCGCTTCGCGCAGAACCTCGCCCGTCGCGTCGAGCTCGTGCAGGCCGATCACGCTCTTTGCAAGCACCAACGAGATCTCCTGCTCGAGGCCCTCGCGCAGTTTCCCCTCCCAGTGAGCGCGGCGATCGTCCTCGATCGGGTGCGGGTCGACGAAGACCTCGCCGTCGCGCGTCTCCACGTGGAACGAAGGCACGTCGTCGGCGAAGGGATCGAGCGTACAGCCGCCGGAGAGGTCGAACTTCGCGTGGTGCCAGTGGCAGGTGAGGATGCCGTCGCGGACCGTGCCGCGCCGCAAGGGAAAGCCCATGTGGGGACAGCGGTTGTCGAGCGCGTAGAGGCGGCCCTCGTCGTGGACGACGAGGATAGTGCGCCCCTCCGCGGCGACGACTTTCATGCCGTCCGTTTCGATCTCCTCGAGGGTGCCGACGCGGACGAGGGGGGATGTGGCGGTGGTCATCGCGGATCCTCCAGGGGGGGTATTCAGAAGCGATCGCTTCTAGTATTCGTGGTTACGCTCTTTTGTCAAGGTGCGCCTTCGTTTATTCGCTGGTAGCGTGGACATTATGGACGAACCAAGTCTGAGCGATGCGAAGCGCCGCGTCATCGCCTATCTCAAGCGCTCGGCTCCAACAGGCACGAACGCGGTGGCCGAGGCGCTGGGCGTCACAGACGTGGCAGCCCGCCAACATTTGCGCTCGCTCGCCGAACAGGGCTTCGTCGAAGAGCAGGCCGGCGCCGCCTCGGGGAGGGGCCGCCCCCCGACGCTCTGGCGGCTGAAACCCCTCGCCGACGGCCTCTTCCCCGACCGCCACGACGACCTCACGGTCGAACTGATCGCGAGCATCCGCGGCGTCCTTGGCGAGGACGCCCTCGACCGCGTGATCGACGCGCGCACGGCGCGGCAACGCGAGCAGCTCAAGACGATCGTGAAGCCGGAAGCACCCCTCGCCGAGCGAGCGCAGCAGCTCGCCGCCCAACGAACTCGCGAGGGGTACATCGCCGAGGTAGTCGCCGAAGACGACGGCTCGCTGCTGCTCATCGAACACCACTGCCCCATCTGCGACGCGGCGAAGGCCTGCCAAGGCTTCTGCCGGGGCGAGCTGGACCTCTTCCAGGACGCCCTCGGCGAGGACGCGGAGGTCCTGCGCGAAGAGCACCTCCTGAGCGGCGGCGCCCGCTGCGTCTACCGGATCACGCCGCGTTAGCGCGCCGAGGCGGGCGAACCGCGCAGCTTGACAACACGAACATCCGCTATCAATAGTTGTGGTGCCCTCTGGGCAAATGTTCCCCGCCGTCCACGACCGGTTGGTCGCGAACTGGCGGGGTTATTCTTTCGCCGTGCCCGACCGCGTGATCCTCTACATCGACGCGCAGAACGTATACCAAAGCGCTCGCGATTGCTTTTTCGCGGGAGGTTCGGCCCGTCACTTCGAGGGCCAGATCGATCCCGTAGCTGTTAGGCGAACTGCTATGTCGGCGCGGCCCGCTTGGCGTTTCTCGGACTCTGAGCGAAGTTCGCGTCCACACCGGTCGTCCCGAGGCATCAAGGCAATCCAGAGCCTATGCCGCTCACATGCGCCAGTGTGCGGCTTGGGCCCGAGCGGGCGCGGTCGTCATCTCGCGTGCCCTGCGGTACCCGCCCAACTGGCCAGAGGGACGCGCTCAGGAGAAGGGGGTAGATGTCCAGCTCGCGATCGACGTTATCGCAGGAGCGATCGACGGCGGCTAGGACGTTGGTGTGATCTTCTCGACTGACACCGATCTAAGGCCCGCCCTCGAGTTCGTGACGTCCCGTTTTGAGGCCTTCCCGCGCGCCGAGACCGCCGCCTGGTAGGCGCAGCAGTCGAGCGGCGGGCGCGGGGCTTCCGGGGGGGGGGCCGAGCGCAGCGAGCGATGAAGCGAGCGCGCAGACGAAGCGGGCGTAAGGCCGCGTAGGCGCGGCAGTCGAGCGCGGGCGGGGGGCTTCCGGGGGGGCCGAGCGAAGCGAGCTGTAAACATTAGGGAGCCCCCCCGCAACCTCCGCCGCGCTTTCGCGGATATACGCTCCGGAACCAAGAAAAAGCGCTGTCGCAGCGGTATCAGCGCCGCGACAGCGTGGGTGCAAGGAAGACCTCGACGGGATCCCTGCGCTGTCAGTCTACCTCGAAGCTGACGGCGTCTCCGTAGCCGAACCTCCCCGTCGTGGCCTTCCGCAAGCACCGGAAGGAGCCGCGATCGCGCCAATCGACGCATCTCGCCTCCCCACCCCATCCCGGTCGAAGGCAGATACGCCCCAGACAGCCGCTGCCGCTCCTCGACCAATCCGCGACCTGGAGGAAGTGAACATGGATTCCGAACGAACCAAGGCCCGGAAGGTCTTTGCCGGCATCACGCTCTTCGCCTTGGCGGGCATCGCCATCTTTGGTGGTGTCTTCGCCTGGCGGACATCCGACTCGGCCCGCGGCGCGGCCCTCGTGGGCTCCAACGGCTTCGAGATCCAATACGAAGCCATCTGCGACGCCGCCAACGGTGACGCAGTCGTCGATCCCGATACTGGGGACGTCCTCATCTGCCTGACCCTCGTCGGCCACAACGGCACGACGACGCAAGTAGGCAGCGGCAAGAGCCTCAATAACGGCGACTTTGACCTCGTAATCGTCGGCGGCTCTCTCGAGGTCCATCACGTGATTGGGCCGATCGACCCCGTGCCCGTCGATCCGGACGAAGCGGCGGCCAACCCGGATCTGCTGATCCCGTGTTCGGTCGACCACTTCTCCGGGGAGCTGGTGCTCGCCAGCCCTGGCGAAGTCATTCCGCCGGGCGGGACCGGTGGGCCCTTCTCCGCATTCCTCACGGTGCATGACGATGCCCCGCCGACGTGTCAGGGCAACATCGCCATCTACAAGGTCTCGGTGGTGGCCGAGAACCCGTCGGATCCGATTCCAGAGCCCGCACCGGTGGAGCCCGTTTCCTAGCGAGCGCCCACGCTCATCCGACCGCGTGGGGGTCGGAGCTGGTCTCCGTCCCCCACGCCCACGCCCACGCCGACCTCGAGAGGGAGGATCACGTGTCTGAAATCGTTGTTGGTGGCCCTTCAGCTCCCGCGCGGGCGCGGCCGCTGCGGGTGTTGCAGCTCACGCTCAGCGGGCTCGGCGCTGCCGTCCTTGGTCTCGCCATCGGCGCGGTCATCGTCGCCCTCCTCGCGACCCGCCTCTTCGACTTCCAGGTCCTAACGGTGAGTTCGGGAAGCATGGCGCCCGCCATCGCCGCCGGAGACCTCGTCGTCGTGCGCCCGGTCTCGATCGACGAGGTCCACGAAGGGGAAGTCGTGCTCTTCACCAGCGGTCGAGACGAGGTGCCGACGCTCCACCGCGTAATCGGCATCAACGAGATCGAGCTCCAGCTGGTCGACCGCGCAACGCAGGAGGTGGAGGTGCTTTCGCAGTTCCGGCTCGTCACGAAAGGTGACGCGAACCCCGTTGCTGACACCGGCGAGGTCACGGCTGCTGACCTTCGTGGCCGCGTCTGGTTTGCGATCCCGAACGTTGGCGCCCTCGGAGGGGCGGGATTGCTGATCGTTTCAGGGCTGCTGTTGGCGATTGCCGCGCTCGCCTGGGCGATCTGGGAGGTCTCCCTCCGGCTGCGCGACTCGCGCCGCCCCGACGGTGCCTAGGGCCCGCGGGAGGATATCGCCGTGCGCAGTGCTACCCCGATGGTCCACGCCCGCAAGGCGTTGCTTGTGCTCACGTTCGGGGCGGTTCTGCTCGTGACGGTCGCGCTCTCGCTGAGCTCGACCTTCGCCGGCAACTGGGGCGGCCGCGATCGTGCTCCTGGAGGCGTCCTCATCGGCTCCGCGGCACCCGTGCCCGCGCACGCGCCGCTGCTCGCGGAGAACGAACGAAAGCCCCAACGAGACCATCGCGCCCACCGCCACCCCCTCGGCCACGCTCGAAGCGAACGGCCAACAGGCAGGAACGCCGGTTCCGTCCGCGACCCCGCCGCCCCCTCCAACCGCCACCCCGCAGACCGCTACTGCGACGCCCACCACCGGCGCGACAGCGACGGTGACATCAACGCCCACGCCCAGCCCAACCGCGACGGTCACATCGACGCCGACCTTCACGCCCAGCCCAACCGCGACGGCTCCGCCGGAAGATACGCCAACACCCACTCCGACCCCGCACGACGGCGTGAAGCCCCTGCCACCGCTGCTCGAGCCTGGGCCGCCCGTGCCCCCGAACGAGGACCTGCTCGACGGAGTCACCGATCGCAAGCAGCTCGACTGCCCGAAGGAGCGACCGCCCCGCAGGCCTGTCGATATGTCCAAGCACGATTGGAAGAAAAAGCTCAAGTGGTGCGGGATCGACGAGGATGGCAATCCCCTCGTCGCCGGCAGCCCTACACCCGGGGCAGCGACCACGTTCACCGTGACCGGGGCTTTCGCCGCCGTCTACTGAGGCGGGCTCGCCAGCCATCGGGCGGTTGCCTCGCCCCCCGAGGCCCCGCACGATGGGTCGGCTATGAGCGCTCCAGAAACGTCAAGCGGGGGGGACGGGGTCTTCCCCGACTTCCCCACCCTCCTGCGCAAGCCCCTCTCGGAACGCGAGGTGGGGTTGCTCGATCGCGCGCGCGTGCACGCTGCCGACTTCGCTACCCGTGCGGACGAGCATGACCGCGAGAACTCGTTCCCGCTCGAGAATTACGAGGCGATGAAGGAGAGCGGTTACGCGCACATGACGCTGCCGCAGGCGAACGGCGGCGAGGACGTGAACCTGCTCGAGCTCTGCGCCTGCCAGGAGCAGCTCGCGCAGGGCTGCGCGGGCACCACGATCGGCGCGAACATGCACATCTTCGTGCTCGGTGCACTGCTCCACGACCTCGCCTCCGCGCCACCGGAGCGGGCCGCCCAGACGCAGATGATGATCGGCATGGTCGGCGCATCGAAGGCGATCATCGCCGGCTCCTTCAGCGAGACGGGTGTCCCCGGCGCCTATCTCCTCCCCCAGACGAAGGCGCGTCGCGGCGATGGGGGCTGGGTAATTAACGGTCGCAAGGCCTACAGCTCGAACTGGCCCGTGGCCGACTTCGTGGGCACGCTCGTGCACCTTGAGGACCATCCCGATGGCGACGACCTCGTCTCCATGGCGGTCGTGCCAAAAGCCACCCCGGGGGTCTCGAGCCCGGGCGAGAGTAGCTGGGATGTCGTCGGCCTGCGCGCGAGCGGCAGCTGGGATGTGGACCTGAAGGACGTCTTCGTGCCCGACATGATGATGCCCGCGCCGCAGAAGGCGGAGGCGATGTTCGCCAACATGTCCGCCTTCGGCGCCTGGTTCAACGTGACCGTGTCGGCCGTCTACCTGGGCGTCGCCCAGGCCGCCACGGACTGGGCGACGCGCTATCTCAAGGAGCGCAAGCCGCCGACGGAGGAACGCTCGCTCGCGCACATGGCCGGCCTCCAGTACCAGCTCGCGGAGATGGTTGCGTTGAACGAGGCCTCGCGCGCGCTTATCCGCACCTCGGCGGAGGATTGGCTGGCGAAGCCCTGGGAGGTGGAGGAGGCGGGCTCGAAGGGTGGCATCTGCAAGTACATCACTACGAACAACCACCTCCGCGTGGTGAACCTGGCGATGGACATCGCCGGCGGGCCTGGCCTCTTTCGGCGCTTCGGCCTCGAACGGCACTACCGCGATGTCCGCGGGGGCAAGGCCCACCCCCCGTCGGACCCGATCGCGCTCGAATGGATCGCCAAGCACCACCTCGGCATCCCCCGCGACTTCGAACCGCGCTGGGGCTAGGGGGAGCGTGTGCTCGCTCTCGACCACGTCATCCTCGCGGCGGCCGATATCGACGCCGCGGCTGCGGACCTTGCGCGTGAACACGGCCTCGCGTCGCTGCCGGGCGGGCGCCACGCGGGCCACGGGACGAGCAACCGCATCGTCCCGCTCGGCGACTCCTACATCGAGATCATGGGCGTCGTCGACGAGGCCGAGGCGGCGGCGAGCCCCATGGGCCGCTGGCTACGCGATCGCACCGCGGACGGCGATCGCCTGGCGGCGGTCTGCCTCCGCACCGGGGCGATCGAGCCGCTTGCCGAGCGGCTCGGTCTGCGCGCCCAGCCGATGTCGCGGGACGCGCCCGGCGGCCTGACGCTCTCTTGGCGCCTGGCCGGCCTCGCCGAAGCGATGGCCGACCCCTCGCAGCCGTTCTTTATCGACTGGGATATCCCGGCAAACCAGCACCCCGCGCGTGGCGCTGCCCCCCACCGCGTCCGCCCCACCGGCCTCGCCTGGGCGGAGCTTGCGGGCGACGTGGAGGCGATTGCGGCCTGGCTCGGCGAAAGCGTCCCCAACTTGCGGCTCATCGCTCGCGAGGCGCCGGGCTTGCGGGCGGCCGTCGCGCTCGAAGGCGGTGGCGAGCTGCTCCTGCCCTAGTCGGCGTCGCCGAGCCGCTCGGCGAGGAACGACTCGATGCGGGCGGTCGCTGCGCGGCCGATCGCGATCGGGGCGAGGTTGAAGCCGTGCGGACCGCCTGCGTAGGTCGCGAGCTCCGACTGGTTTCCGGCGGCGAGCCAGCGTGCATGCATGAAGAGCGAGTCGTCGAGCAGCGGATCGAAGGTGCCCACCGTGAAGAGTGCAGGGGGCATGTCGCGGAGGTTGGCGTAGAGCGGCGAGATGTCGGGGTCGGTCGCGTCCACGCCCGGGATGAACATGTCGTAGAACATCTCGATGTTGGCCCGGGTCAGGCGCCCCTCGGGCCCCACGCCGAGACGCTGGCTCGGAGTCATCGTGAGGTCGTAAGCGCCATAGACCAGGTTCGCCCCGGCGAAGCCGGTGAAGTCGTGCCGGTCCCGCATTCGCAGGAGGGTCACGGCCGCGAGATGGGCGCCTGCGGATCCGCCTCCGATCAACAGCGGCGCCCTCCCGAACTCGCTCGCGGCCTTCTCGATCAGCCATACGGCCGCGGCCTCACAATCGTCGGAGGGCGCGGGGTGCGAGTGCTCAGGGGCGAGGCGGTAGTCGACGCTCACGGTCGCGATCCCGAGCGCCTCCACGAGCGCGAGGTTCGCCTGGTCGCTCATGCGTGCGCTGCCGACGACCCAGCCGCCGCCATGGATGTCGAGATAGACGCCGCGCGGGGCCGAGTCCGGCCGAATTATGCGAATCGGCACGTCCCCGGCCGGCCCAGGAACGCTGCGGGCTTCCGCCCGGTCCACCGGTGGCAGTGCGGGGAAGGCGCCGCCGCCCTCCTCCAGCAGCTTGCGCAGCTCGGGAAGCGGCGTGTTCTTTATCGAGGGCATGCCGTCGCGCGCGGCGACCGACGCCTTCACGAACTCCCACGTTTCGTCGCTGACGGCGTCGGGGCGGAAGGAGGCCGGGTCGAAGCTCATGACGGCTTCAAGCCGAAGGTGTGGATGAGCCGGCCGAAACCGAGGTAGCTCACGACCGCCCAGCCGATCTCGACGATCTGCTCCTCGGTGTAGTGCCGTAGCAGTTCGTCGAACAGCGCCTGGTCGATGTTGTTGTGGTCGAGGAAGAGGCGCTCGGCGTAGTTGAAGGCTGCTTTCTCGGCCTCCCCAAAATCCTCGTCGCCCCAGCTCGCGATCTTCTCGACCGTCTCCTCTTCGAGGGTGTCACCTTCCCCTGACAGGGGAATACGGGCGGCCTGTCAGAAGTCGCAGGCGTTCAGCTGGGCGACGCGTAGCCGCACCATCTCCTTCAGCCGGGCGGGTACCGTGCCATCGCGGATGAGCGGCCGGTACCAGTCGTTCCAGGCATCGAGCAGGCGCGCGTTGTGGCCGAAGACCCGCGCCACCGTGTCCGTGCGGTGGCGCAGGTGCTCGGGGAGTTCGTCGTCGCGGGCGAGGCGGAGGCGTGGCGCTGGCGGCTCGGTCATCGGCGGATTCTAGCCGTCCCTTGCCGGTGGTCGCGCACTCGTCGCGAATCGCGCCTTGCGTGCCGCCAGCGCCGATCGGGCAGCGTCGAGCGTCCCTGGGATGTCGATGTCGTCGACATCGCTCGCGAAGGCCAGCGGCCGCGGCTGGAGCTGGTAGCGCCGCCCGTCCGCGTTGCGCGACAGGT
Source organism: Tepidiformaceae bacterium (assembly GCA_965247935.1). GTDB lineage: Bacteria > Chloroflexota > Dehalococcoidia > Tepidiformales > Tepidiformaceae > CAUYXJ01. Next base: position 2,783,639 of record CBDFIA010000002.1, on the reverse strand, counting down.
AGCCGTGGTCGACGAGCGTGCGCCGCAGCTCGACGTGGTCGAGACCGCGGCCCCGCGCTCCCATGTCGCCCAGCCAGCCGGTGATCCGTTCGTTGACCAACGCTTCGTCCAGCGCCTCGCCCTCGGCGAAGCGCATCGCGATGCTCTTCAGGAGCACCTGCCGGTCCCGGGCCTTCTTCGGCCAGGTCCGCAGCCGGTTCGCCACACACAGCCGCACGAGCGTCTCGCAGAACTCGTCCCGGCTGATAGGGAGCGGAAGTTTCGTCGCCATCAACGGCCTACCGGCGGGTGTAAAGCCCTCTTTGAACGCTCAACGTTGAACTCTCAACCCCTACCCGAGGTAGGCGGCCCCGGAGCGCCGGCCCTTCGGGTCCGTGAGCACGTTCACGAGCGCGATCGTGTTCGCGGCGAGCGCTTCCTGGACGGCCGGCTTGATATCCGCCGGGTCCTCCACCCGCCGCGCCCAGCCGCCCACCATCTCGACCGTCTTTTCATAGGCCACGGGTAATAACGCTGCGATCGGCGGCGAGTCTGGCGCGAACTGGCGGTCCTGGATGGAGTGACCCGCGATGCCGCCGTTGTTCGAGACGACAATGACGACGTTCGCGCCGACGCGTGCGGCCGTCTCGACCTCCATCGCGGCCGCGCCGAAAGCGTAGTCGCCGAGGATGGCGACGACCTGCTGATCCGGTCGCGCCAGCTTCGAGCCGAGGGCGTAGGGCAGCCCCGTGCCCATGCAGCCGGTTGTGCCTGCGTTCAGCCGCAGCCGTGAGCCGAAGCTGGGCATCACCGCGCGCGCGACGCCCATCGTCAGCTCCGCATCGACGGTGACCGTCGCGTCGCGATCGAGGCAGTCGCGGACGTCGCTGAGTAGGCGGAAATGGTTGATCGGCACCTCGTCCGAGGCCATCGCCTCGGCCGAGCTGGCCTCGTTCTGGGTGCGCGTTTCCGCGAGCGAGGCGGCCCAGCCGCTGCCCGCCCGCAGAGTGCGCGCGTCGAGCAGGTCGTTGAGCTTGTCGACGGCGATCCCACAGTCGGCGACGACGCCGATCTCGAGGTCGGCCCCGCTGAAGAACTCCTCCGCCACGATGTCGATCTGGGCAAGGCGCACAGCCTCGGCGAAGCGCGGCTGCTGGCCGAACTGGAACACCCAATTGAAGCGGCCACCGACCATCAGGACCGCGTCGGCCCCACCGAGCGCGGCCGAGCGCGCGGCGTTCATGAACATCGGATGGTCGTCGGGAATCGTGCCCCGCCCCATCGGCGAAGCGACGAAGGGGATGCCGCGCGTCACGAGCCGTTCCAGCGGGAAGGCGGCATCGGCCCAGCCCGCACCCTTGCCCATGATCACGAGCGGGCGCTCCGCCTCGGCGAGCATGTCCGCGACCGCTTCGAGTGCGACCGGTGAAGGGTAGGCGCGCGAGATCTCGGGCTCGCTCATGCGCCAGCGCACATCGTCCTCGTCGAAGGGCGTGCGGATGAGCTCGGCGGGGAAGTCGAGGTAGACCGCGCCGGGGCGTCCGCTGACGGCGCGGCCGAGAGCGAGGTGCACGTACTCGGCAATGCGCGCCTGGCTATCGACCTGCGTCGCCCACTTGCAGGCGGGTGCCGCGAACGCGACCTGGTCCGCTTCTTGGAAGGCGCCCAGCCCGCGCTGGGAGCCGGCCGAGGAGCCGCCCAGGACGACCAGCGGCATCGCGCTCTCGGTCGCGACGTACATGGGCGTGACCGCGTTCGTGAGGGCGGGCCCGGAGCCGACGATACAGACGCCGGGCTTGCCCCGTGCCCAGCCCCAGGCCGAGGCGGCGAAGCCCGCCGAGACCTCGTGGCGGCAGTTCACGACCTTGATCCCTTCGCGCTCCATCGCTGCCATGACCTCGATCATCGGTCCGGCGACGACGCCAAAGGCTGTATCGATGCCGGCCGCCTTGAGCTGCCGCGCGATGATCTGTCCACCGTTCAGTTCTGCCACGAGGTCCCCCTTGGTGCGAGGGCGCAATCGTACGCGGAGATTGGGAGAAGTGAGGGTAGCGTGGCCCCCCAGATCAGTGGACGTTGTAGTCGGGAGGGTCGTGGACGGCAGCGTAGTCGGCCTGTCGAGGTAGTGGCACCAGGTCGCTCGGGGGTCGGTTAGCCTGAGGGCACGGTTCGCGCCCGGCCTTACGCCCGCTTCGTCTGCGCGCTCGCTTTATCGCTCGCTGCGTCGATTTGAAGCCCCGGAGTTGCAGTGCGACGCCGGGGGCGTCACGATCGAGAGATGCAAGAAGAGATCTATCGCGAAATAGCCGGTGCGCTCGAGCGGTCCGAGCCAGTCGTGCTCGCGACCGTCGCCCGCACCCGCGGCTCCACGCCCCGGAAGACGGGCGCGAAGATGGTGGTGAAGGGGGACGGTTCGTTCTTCGGCACGATCGGCGGCGGTTGCGGTGAGGCCGAGGTCTGGCAGGAGGCGATGGAGGTGCTCGAGGACGGCAAGCCCCGCATCGTCACCGTCGATCTCACCGAGCCGACCGACGGCGACGACAAGATCTGCGGAGGCGTGATGGATGTCTTCGTCGAGCGGTTGAGCAACGGTGGCGCCAGAGGATAACTGGCCGTAAAGAGGCCGGCGCGCTCCCTAGCCTTTTCGAAGGCATCATGTACCATGACTGCACTGATCTCCCCGGCTACACCGGGGGCAAGAGGGGGGCGTTATGTTTGGGACATTAGGCGCGCCCGAACTACTCATCATCGCGGGAGTCATCATCCTGATCTTTGGGGTCGGGAAGATCAGCGGCCTCGGCCGTGAGCTCGGCCACTCCATCACGGAGTTCCGTCGGGCCGTGAAGGAAGGCGAAGACGAGGAAGAAGAGGGGGCTGAAGGCGAAGCCCCACCGGTGCAGGCGCAGGTCCAGGAACCGGCCCCGGCGCCACCCCCCGTGCAGCAGGCCCAGGCCGCCGCCCCACCACCGCCACCTGCCCAACCAACAGCAGCGTCGCCGGCTGAGACCACCAGCACCGACGGTGAGAGCTCAAAGCTCTTCTAGCGCGACCGGCCCGCGCGGTCGCAACGAGAAGCCCCCTGCCGTGCAGGGGGCTTTCTGTTGGCCGGAAGCAGGAATCATCATGGCGGTCGCGAGCGGTGGCTGACGACGCGAAGCTCGAGATCTCGTCGGCTGACGGCCGATCAGGGGCTGGTGCGCGCGCGGAGGCGCAGCACTCCCCACGTGGCCAGACCCACAGCGGGCGCCGCCCATGTGAGGCCATTGGCGAGGGACACGGCCAGATCTTTGCCAATCGAGACGATGAACACATCCATGTAGACCAGCGTCCATGCCAGGACGATAGGAACCGAGAGGCCTACGAGCCCGGCAAGCCAGGCGGGTCTCCGTCGTACCACGAGAACCGGCGCGCCGAGGAAGGTAACGGCCAGCGCTACACTCGCGAGCGCGAAAATTGTCCACAAGCTGGCGCGATCGTCGGAGGAGAGGAGTTCCCTATGAGTGAGGGCCCAGACCCACATCGAGATCATGAAGGCGAGTCCGAAGGATGCCCACGCGGCGAGGAGGACTGCAGCCACCGAGGCACCCGTCCGCAATGTGTCCAGGCGCCGCGAGTCACTCACGTTCACGAGCGTCAGCTTAGCGCGCCCAGCGACGGTCACGACAGTGGGCGCTCAGCGGGGAGGGGGCGAAATCTCAAGCGCCTATCTTCTGCCCAGAGGAAGGGGTCAAACGACGGTAGGACCGGACCCGGCCACCCCTTTTTCGTCCCTGAGCCGGGAACGACGGTTCAGCCCAGCACTCCCAGTGGCGCCCTTAGAAAAAAAAACCGCCGGCGACGGCAGGGACGATGCTGACATCGTCGCCCTCGTTGACCGCCGTCGCGAGACCATCCGCGAAGCGCACGTCTTCACCGTTGATGTAGACGTTCACGAAGCGACGCAGCTCGCCCTCCTCGTCGAGGAGGCGCTCGCGCATGCCCGGGTAGCTCCGCTCGAGCGCTTCGATACAGGCGGACAGCGGCCCTACGGTACCTTCAACGGTTGGCAGATCACCGGTCAGGCCGCGGAGCGGCTGGGGAATGCGGACGGTTGCAGGCACGCTTCGATCTCCGTTCGTTGGTGGTCGGGCTCAACCTTCGAGAACGTCCCCGGTGATGGGATCGACGCGCACGCCTTCGCTCTCGGCCCAGGCCACGCTGCGCTCGATCTCGGTGGCTTCGCCCTCGAGTTCGAGCACCACCCAGCCGGTTTTTTCGTCGACGTCAGCCATGCGGATGTTCGTGATCACCTCGAACTTCTGCCCGAGCAGATAGATGACGGGCTCCTTGATCAAATCGGTCGGGAAGGTCAGCTTCAGCCTTCGAATTGCCATCAGTCGGGAACCTCCGCGGGCTCGTCGTAGGCGGCTTCGAAACTCTCGACCGTGGCCTCGATTTCGAGCGCGGCTTCGAGGTGGTCGACGACCGCCTCTGCCGTCTTGAAGCCCGCACCGGTGATAAACGCGACGACGAGCTCGTCGGGGTTGATTCTACCGCTGGCGGCAAGCTGCTTGACGCTGGCGACCGTCACCCCACCGGCGGTCTCCGCAAAGATGCCCTCGGTTTCGGCGAGCAGCTTCATGCCCGCGACGATCTCGTCGTCGCCGACCGAGGCGCAGGCGCCGCCCGTTTCCTTCAGCTGGAGGAGGCTGTAATAGCCGTCCGCGGGATTGCCAATCGCCAGCGACTTGGCGATCGTGTCCGGCCGCTGGGGGCGGAAGTTCATGGTGCCCTCGGCCCAGGCCGTCGCCACCGGCGAGCAGCCTGTGGCCTGGGCGCCGCTCATGCGCGTTTTCGCTGGATCGATCAGGCCGGCCCGCGCGAACTCCTCGAGGCCCTTCCTGATCTTCACGTAGAGCGAGCCGCTGGCGATGGGGACGACGCAGTGGTCGGGCGCGCGCCAGCCGAGTTGCTCCGCCACCTCGTAGCCGAGCGTCTTCGAGCCCTCCGCGTAGTAGGGGCGCACGTTCACGTTGACGAAGCCCCAATTGCGCGAGCCGGCGAGTTCGGCGCAAAGCCGGTTCACGGCATCGTAGTTGCCTTGAACCTTCACCAGGGTGGGCTCGTAGATGCTCGACCCGAGGACCTTGCCCGCCTCGAGGTCGTCGGGGATGAAGACGACGGCCTCCATCCCCGCGGCGGCGGCGTGGGCGCTGACGCTGTTCGCGAGATTGCCGGTGCTGGCGCAGGCGAGCTTCTCGAAGCCGAGTTCACGCGCTCGCGAGCTGGCCACCGCCACTACCCGGTCCTTGAAGGACCAGGTGGGGTTCACGGTGTCGTTCTTGATGTAGAGGTTGGGCAGGCCGAGAGCCTTGCCCAGGTTCCTCGCGCGCAGCAAGGGGGTGAATCCCGCCCCAATATCGACCGCGCTCTCCACCTCGCAGGGAAGGAATTCGTGGTAACGCCAGAGCGTGGAAGGCCGCGAGGCGATCGCCTCTCGCGAGACGGCGGCGCGAATCGCCGCGTCGTCGTACGCGACTTCGAGCGGCCCAAAGCAAAACTCGCAGACGTGGAGGGCGGCGAGGGGGTATTCGCGGCTGCATTCGCGGCAGCGCAGATTTCGTGCGTAGCTCATGCTCGATCTCTCTCGTTCAGCAGGTGTCGCGCGGCGCGAACTCGCACACCAAGCGTGTGCGACCCGCGGGCACGGGTACAGTGGTTCGCAAGAGGCCCAGTTGGGACTAGCGCATGAACATTCGGCCCAGCAGCGATGCCATAGTCACTCCTCGTGCGCGGGCCGGTTCCTCGAGCGATGGCGCTCTCATCTTTCCCCATCGCGGGGTTCCGGATTTGGCACCTTGCCTCCGAAGAGACAGGTTGCCCGGGCTTCGCAGGGCCGGTTCCCTCCACCCATCTCGATAAGCGCGGCCACGCAGGCACTTTGCTCGAATTATGGTACGTGCCACCCCGCCCTAACCGCCACCCCTCGGGGCCGTTGGCTACTGGCCCTTGGCCGTCGAGGGTCGGCTACCTCGTGGGGGCGGGTCCGAACGCAGCGGGCGAGAAACACCTACGAGCCGCGGGCGGCTAGCCGCTACCCCTCTGAGCGGGTACCTCCAAGGGACTCGGACGCAAGGGCTCAGCGACCGTCGCTTCTCACCTCCCAAACTCAAGGACCAGGGCGAACTGGGTTAGAGAGTTCACTTCCGAAACCAGCTCCTCGAGTTTCGGCACGAAGGGCCTGGCCCACTCTGGCTTCACAGTTGCCATTGTGATCTCTCCCTCGTGGGCGAGCGCGTTCCGGAAGGCGACGAGTAAGTTGGCGAGGTCGCGAACGCTATCGGGCTCGGTGGGCTGCGGGATGTGTACGCCAAGACGTTCGGGGATGCTTGTGAGCTCGCCCCCGAGTTCCAGGTCGGTCATCATCTCTCTAATCCGTTCCCCGAGCGAACCACTGCGGCCAGAGGAGGCTACTTCGAGGCTACTTCCAGGCACTGCACATAGTGGAACAATGCCAGGTGAGCGTTCGTCGATCTGATCGCATCGCGGAAGACGCCCGCGGACAAAAGGAACCGCGGGTCGGTTCTCGCCGCACGGATCATCCCAGGTACACGTTGAAAGTGGCCGTTTAGATGCTGAATCCAGCGGTCCTCGGGAGCCAGTATTCGCACTGCTGCCTTTGATCCACCATCTGAGAGCACCACGCGGGCGATGGGCTCTACTGGGGTACACGTGACGAGGCTAAGTACGGAAGCGACCTCTCGCTCCAGCTGTGCGCTGCGCACTTCAGCTTCCTCCGGCGTGGAAGCTTCTACGCCTCTCATCACGACGATCGCGCAGGGCTGACGAGTCTCCAACGCTCTGCGCTGTGCCAGTCAAGCTCACCTCGGAACCCGAGCGCTTCACCAAGCGGAACGATCTCGATCTCGTCGAGTCGAACGGACGCCTGCAGATAGCAGCGCGTCACAAGGAGCAATACATCGACGGTGCCCGGCACGAGAGCCTCCACCGCAGCGGATCATACCGAGCGCACAGGATTCATTGACTGCGGTCGGGCGTAAGGAACCAGCGGTTCACTGCCCGCCCTGACGGACAAGGCTGCTAGCCGCGTCCCAAGGCGTAGGCCAAGTCGCCGAGGCAAACGAGCGCCGCCGACACCTTGACGTGGTCCGCTGGGGGCAGGGCCTCCAGCTCCCGGACGAAGGCGCGCAGCCCCTCCTCGGCAGGACCGCCGTAAAAGGCGCCGGGCGGGACGACGCCCAGCGTGCTGCTGCGGCGGACCGTCCCCTGAACATCTCGGCAGGCGAGGGCGAGCGCGACCTGATCGATACCGTTCGGCCGGCGCATGCTGGCCATGACGTCCCGCACCCATACGAGCAGGCCCTCCGCGCTGCCTTCCGGAGTGGGCCAGCTGTGCTCGTGCACCCCCACCCCCTCCCGCAGGAGCGTGGCCAAGCGCCGGCGCATTCGCGCATCATGGAACGAGAACATCGCCCTTTAGTTATCGACACGTTGTGCGCCGGTACGGGTTGCAGCTTCGTGGCTTCGCCGGACGGCCCCCTCTTCGCGGCCACCGAGCGACCGGAGCGGGTAGACTCGCAGCGATGGACAACGACCACAGCGTGGACCTAGAGGCGGTCGCCGAGGCGATCCGCACGCACGAGGTCCTGACCTTTCGCTTCAGCACGGTCGGGAAGCGCTTGCTCGCCGACCTCCGCACGACGGCGCTGGAAGGGCCCCTGCTGCGCACGGTGGACCCGGCGGCCTCGGCGCGTGAGCGCTACGCCAGCCTCAAACGGCTCCGCCCGCGCTTCCCCAACCCCGAGCAAATCGTTTCGATCTGGTGGCCCCGCTCCATCGGCGCGTTCGAACGGAACGGAGTCTGGGAGAAGCTGCTCACACGCGTCCGCGAGAGCGGGAACGACCCAGAAAGCGCCGACGCCGTCTTTGCCGAACTGCTGGCGCTCGAACGCGAGCACAAGCGGGACGCGATCCGGGGCGAGGGTTTCGAAACGCTCTGGAGCCGCTCGCCCAGCAGGCGCTGACAGCTGGAGCGCGAGCACTTCCGGAAACTCGTCCGCGAGGCCGTCGCGCTGCTCCCACAGCCGCTGCTGGAGCGCGTCCAGAACGTCGACATCGTGATCGAGTTGCGGCCGACCGCGCTCGATCGGAAGCAGGCGGGGCTAGGGCCCGGGCGGACGCTGCTGGGCCTCTATCACGGCGTACCGCTGCTCGCCCGCGGCGAGAACTACAACCTCGTCCTGCCCGACAAGATCAGCATCTACCAGGAGCCGATCGAGTCCATCTCCAGAGACGACGACGAGGTCCGCGAGCAGGTACGGACCACCGTCCTCCACGAGCTGGGCCACTACTTCGGGATCGACGACGAGCGCCTCCACGAACTGGGGATGGGCTAGGGCATCGGAGAGGCGGGTAAAGGGGGTGAACGGCCGGGGCCGTTGACCCACGATCCGGGCGCCGGTAGCTTGGCTTGCTATGCCGTCTGGCGCGAAGACGAAGCCGCGGGCCGATCAGAAGCGGCGCGCCTTTCCCCGCTGGCTGTTCATCCTCGCGCTGGCCACCTGCGCCCTGGCCACCGGTTGGACCGCGATGGCCTTCATGGCGCGCGTGACCCCCGCACTGTTCCCGAGCCGCACGCTCCCGGGTGTTCCTACGCTAAACGTCCTGCTGCCGGAGGCCATCGATATCGACGAGCCGGACGAAGGTGACGGCTTCCGCCGGCGCCAGAACCTGCTCGTGATCGGCCTCGACCGTCGCCCCGACCAGCCGCTCCTCGGCCGATATCTCACCGACACCATCATGGTGGCAACGATCGAGCCCAACGCGAACATCGCCGCTATCCTCGCCTTCCCCCGCGACCTCCTCATCGAAATCGACTACCCAAGCGGAAACGTGTTCCCCGCGCGCATTAACGAGTCGTATCAATGGGGCATCGCTGAGAAGGGGACTTTCGCGGGGGGCGCCCAGCAGCTCGCACACGATCTCAAGATGAACTTCGGCATCGAGATCGACCACTGGATCGTGCTTGATTTCAAGGGGGTCGAGCAGCTCGTTGACGGGCTCGGCGGGCTGCGCATCGATATCCCACCCGAGCTGGCGGTACCGAACTGGGAGTACAGCGACGATGACGAGACGGTCGTGTACCTGCGATTCGATCCTGGGTTTCAGAAGCTTGACGGCTACGAGGCGGTCGCCTTCGGACGCTACCGCGATGACGGGGAGGGCGATCTTGGCCGGATCAAGCGTCAGGAGCTGATCTTGCGAACGGCCTTCGCCCAAATCTTCGAGGACGGCCTCCTCGAGCACGCGCCCGCCCTCTGGAGCACGTACCGCGACACAGTTCGAACGGACATCCCAACAGGACTGATCCCCGGCTATGCGCTCATGCTGAAGGACCTGGAAGGCGACATCGCAACCTACTCTCTCGGCGATCCGGTCGGCGGCGTCGAGACCGTTAGTCTTCACGAGCTCGACGTCGGGCCCGAGTGGCCACGGCAGTCGGTCCTCGTGTGGAATGCGAAGAACGTCGAGTACTGGTTGCGGCGTGCCTTCACGGAGGGCACCTACGCCAACTCCACGGTCGAGATCTGGGACGGCTCCGGCGACAGCGACGGCGCGCGCGCGCGCGCGCTCGCGCGTTACCTCGATTTCGCGCGCGGCCTGCCGTCGGTTTTCCTCGGCCCGACGGTCGCGGAGCGGGAGGAGACGATGATCGCTCTTTACGGCGAAGGCAGGCGCGAGATGGCGCTCGACATCGCCGGCTGGCTCGGGATGGACGAGGACGCGATCGAGCTGCGCGAGCCGAACGGCGGATCGGAGCCGGACCTGGTGATTGTGATCGGGACGGCCTTCGAGATCCCGGGCGGATAGTGACGGATTTCAGAGTTCGAAGTTCAGAGTTCAGAGACGGAAGCTGACGCCTCTGCTGCCTGGCGCTCGCTGGAAGCTACTCCACCGCTTGGGGCGGGGCCTCGGGCTCGTCGAGCGCGGAACGGGCGAGCTGTTCCAAGGCACGGTCTTCGAGCGGGGGGTTGTGGAGCCCTGCCCGCACGTCGCGGTAATAGCGCTCGATCGGCCGCGACTTTTGGAGGCTCACCCCTCCTACGACGCGCATGGCGAGGTCCACCGCTTCGATGCTGTTGTTGAGCGTGTCGACCTTAGCGACCGAGACCCGATCGAGTGGCTTCATCCCGGCGACTTCCCCCGCCTCCCAGGCGGCGGCCGCGTCGGCCACGAGCGCACGGCTTCGTTGGAGGAGTAGATCGATGCGGGCGATGCGGCTACGCACGCCGGGGTACTCCTTGATGGTGCGATTGCTGTTGGGCGTGCGCGTGCGCGCGAAATCGACGGCGTAGTCGCGTGCCGCCTGGGCGACGCCGATGGTCGTGGCCGCAACGCCGAGCGCGAACCAGGCCGCGCCCGCGCCGCCGCGCCCGTCGGGCTTGCCCCGTCCCCGCTTGCCGACGAGACGATCTTCGCGCAGCCGTACCTCCTCCAAAACGAGATCGTGGCTGCCGGTGGCGCGCATCCCGAGGGCGTCCCAAGTCTCGACGACGCGGACGCCCGCGTCGTCGCGCAGCACCATGAGATTGACGAGTTCGGGCGGCTCGCCTGCGGGCCGATCAACGCGGGCAAGGACAATGAAGTACCAGAGCGCGGGCGCGAGCGTGACGAACGTCTTACGGCCCGTCACGACCCAGCCCCCCTCCATCGGGATCGCGACGGTGTCGGGAACGCCGCCGCCCGCGGGACTGCCGAGGCCCTCTTCCGTGGCCGCGGTGTTCACGAGCCGCCCCTCCTCCACCGCCCCACGACACATCTCGTCGAACCAGACGGGCGGGTAACTGTGCGATTCACGCTCACTGCCGAAGCGGATCAGGTGCATGTTGAGGGCCAGCGCAGTCGAGCCGTCACCGGCGGCGAGCGCCTCCTGCACCCGCACAAACTGCGAAAGCGGGAGCTCGAAGCCACCGCGCGACCGCGGCACCGTGAGGCGCAGGAAGCCCGCCTCACGCAGCTCTTCGAAGTTCTCGTGAGGGAAGCTCGCCTCGCGGTCGTGTCGGTCCGCGCGTTCGGCGAAGCCCGCGGCGAGCCCCGTCGCCAGCGCTATCCAGTCGGCTTCGGCCATGGCGGCAGTCTAGCTAGAAACACTAGCGAGCGCGGAGGCGCAGCGGACGCCAGGCCGCGGAGTCGGAGCAGACGAGCGCGGGTGGGGGCGGGGAGGGGTCCGAGCGCAGCGAGCTATAAAGCGAGCGCTTTACCAGTCGCGAATCCCCTGTTGGTATACTCCCAGGCGCCGACTCGTCTCGCGGACTGGCTGCTCGACTTATGTCAGCTGAGGGCAGTCGTCGAGTCGGCTACCGCCGCCCAACTACGCACTGGAGCGAAGCCCGTTGGAAGAGCCGAAGATCGTTTCCGAACGCATCATCGAGAACGTCGAGAAGGTCATCGTCGGGAAGCGACGCGAGCTACGGCTCGCCATCACCGCCCTCCTCTGCGGCGGCCACATGCTGGTGGAGGACGTTCCCGGAGTTGGCAAGACGATGCTGGCGCGCGCGATCGCCGTCTCGACCGGCTGCTCGTTCAAGCGTATCCAGTTCACGCCGGATCTCCTCCCGAGCGACGTGACCGGCGTCTCGATCTTCAACCAGAAAACCGGCGACTTCGAGTTTCGCGAGGGGCCGATCGTGGCCCAGGTCGTGCTCGCCGATGAAATCAACCGCGCGACGCCGAAGACCCAGTCGGCGCTCCTCGAGGCGATGGAGGAGCGCCAGATGACGGTCGATGGCGTCACGCACAAGATGCCCTCGCCATTCATGGTGATGGCGACCCAGAACCCGATTGAGTACGAGGGCACATTCCCGCTGCCGGAAGCGCAGCTCGACCGCTTCCTGATCCGCGTGAACTTGGGCTACCCCAGCCCCACGGACGAGGTGACCGTGCTCGATGAGCAGCAGGTCTCGCATCCCGTGGATAGCATTCAACCGGTCACCGACGCGAGCGAAATTCAGCAACTCCAGCGGGCCGTCCGAGAGATCTACATCGACCCGCTCATCAAGCAGTACATCGTGGGCCTGGCCGGCGCGACGCGACAGCATGAGAGCGTGTACCTGGGCGCGAGCCCGCGCGGCTCCATCGCGCTCTTCCGCACCTCCCAGGCGCACGCTCTGCTCGAAGCGCGGGACTTCGTGGTGCCCGACGATGTGAAGGAGCTCGCGTTCGTCACCCTTGGGCACCGCGTGATCGTGAGCCCGGGAGCGCGCGTGAAGGGCGCCACCGCCGCCGATGTCGTGGCCGACTGCCTCGCACGGGTGCCCGTCCCAGGCGCTCGGGCGCGGGCCTGAGGTTCAGCCGTTGCGGCGCGCGCTGCGGTATCTCTTCGCCCGCCAGCGGCGCACGCTTACGATCCTCACCCTCATCCTCCTGGGGGCGATCTTCATCGCCGTCGGTACCGGGTTCTGGCTGCTCTTCCGCATCGCCTACATCCTCGCGCTGGGCATCCCCATCGCAATCGTGATCTCCTTGCTGAACACGCGCGGCTTGCGCGTCACCGTCGATCGCCGCACCACGCGCGCGCAGGCGGGGCAGGAGGCGGACGAGCTGATCGAGGTCCAGAACACGAGCGTGATCCCGAAGCTCTGGGTCGAAGTGGAGGACCCCAGCGAGTTGCCCCGCCACCGCTCGCGACGGGTCGTGGTGATCCCCGGCCGCGGCCGTCGCAGCTGGGTCGTCCGTACCGAACTGCAACGGCGCGGCCTCTTCGATTGGGGCCCCCTGCGTGTGCGATCGGGCGACCCATTTGGCATCTTCCAAGCCGAGCGCAACTACGGCCCACGCCAGCAGATCCTCGTCTACCCACGCGTTGTCGACCTGCCGAACTTCCAGACCCCGCCCGCAAGTCTCCCGGGAGAAGGCCGCTTTCGGCGGCGGACGCACTACATCACCCCCAACGCCAGCGGGATCCGCGAATACGCGCCGGGCGATCCGCTCAGCCGGATCCATTGGCGCTCGACCGCTCACACAGGCGAGCTCATGGTAAAGACGTTCGAACTCGACCCGACGAGCGACATCTGGGTCATCGCCGACCTCGAAGAGCGCGTCAGCGCGGGGAGCGGCGACGAAAGCACCGAGGAGTACACGGTCACGGTCGCGGCGAGCATTGCCCGCCACTACATCGTCGCGAACCGCACCGTCGGCCTGATCTCTTTCGGCGAGCAGTACGACCTGGTCGAGGCGGAGCGCGGACAGCAGCAGCTCTCACGCATCCTCGAGTCGCTCGCAGTGGCAAAGGCGAAGGGCGAAGCGCCGCTGAGCAACCTCCTCCTGGAGGAGCAGCGCCGCTTCGGCCGGCACACCACGCTCGTAATCGTGACCGCCTCGACCGATGACCTGTGGCTTTCGGCGTTGCAGTCCCTTTCGCAGCGAGGCGTGCGCGTGGCCGTCGTCCTCATCGACCCGAGCACGTTCGGGGGCTCGGAGTCGCCCCTGCTCATGTTCGGAGAACTCACCGCGAGCAACATCCTTACGTACGTCGTCGGCCAAGGGGATGACCTCTCGCTGGCACTGGGCACCACGGCTGTGGGAGCAGACGCATGGCAGGGCTAGAGGCACCGATCCAGCAGACGCAGGCGGCGCGCTTGCGCAAGGCCGCGATAAGCGCGCCACGCCTCCTGATGAGTTGGGAGGACTGGCTCACGCTGGTTCCGGCCATGATGGTCTACCTCGCAATCGCCGTGGCCATCCAACAAGCGGACTGGGTACGCAACTTCCCCTCGCTCGCGCCGACCGTGATGGGGGGGCTGGTGGTCGGGCTGCTGGCGGCGCGCACGCGCGGGAGCGAGCTGTTGGTGCAGCCCATCGCCCTCGTCCTTGGCGCCATCGTGATCACCCTCGCGGTGCAGGGATACGCCGACGGCTCATCCGTGGTGGACCGGGTCGCAGACGTCCGCATCCGCATGCAGGAGTGGTGGAGCGTTGTGCGCGCAGGCGATATCAGTAACGACAACCTCCCGTTCGTGCTCCTCGTGCACGCGCTTGGCTTTCTCGGCGCCTACATGGCTGCCTGGGCGATCTTCCGCTGGCGGAACATCTGGCTAGCGGTCGTTCCCGCCGGCATCGGGTTGCTGGTGATTATCGCCACGACCGATGGCCAACCGAGCAGCGCCTTTCTCCTGTTCTCGATCGGCAGCCTGTTGCTCATTGCCCGGCTCCACCTCCAGCGGGCACAGGTCGACTGGGTCCGCGAGCGGGTGGACTACCCCGAATTCCTCAGTGTCGGTGCCGGCCAGATCGCGCTCGCGCTCAGCCTGATCCTCGTGATCGTGGCCTGGCAGGTGCCTCTCGGGAAGCAGGCGAGCGCGGCCGAGAGCGTTGTCAACGCCATCACAAACCCGATCGAGTCGCGCTCGGGGCGAATCGTCCAGCTGTTCAACGACCTCAGCGGCGGCAGCGGGAACTTCCACAAGTTTGGTGGCACCCTCCCCATCCGCGGCGACGTGAGCCTCGGCTCGCGCTTGCTCTTCAACGCGCGTACCGATTTCGCCGGCCTGGTGCGCGGCGCGAGCTACGACAAGTACACCGGCGCCGGCTGGAAATCGACGGGCCGGCAATCGGAACGCGTCAACGCGGGCGAGGCGCTCACCGCGGCGATCGAGGGCCGTACCTACCAAGAGCGGATCGTGACCGAGCTCAACATCAGGGTCTTCGACGGCGAGGCGACGCTCTTCTCCATCGGAACGCCCCTCGGCACGAACATCGACTCCGTGGCCGACCTGCCGAAGACGTTCCTCGGCGATATCGAGCGGATCCGTAGCCGCCACGGGTTCGATGAGGGCGATAGCTACCGGGTCCTGGGCTCGGTCAGCATCGCCTCGCCGGAGCAGCTTCGGGGCGACTCGACCGCCTACCCCGCATGGGTCGTGGAGCGCTACCTACAGCTGCCGGACGACCTCCCCGAACGCGTGGCCGACGAAGCGCTCAGGGTCGGCGCGGGTGCGACCAACCCCTTCGACCTGGCCGTCGCCATCGAGGCCTACTTGCGTCAGTTCGAGGTTGACCTCACCGTACCCACGGCGCCCGCGCGCCGAGACGTCGTCGACTACTTCCTCTTCGACCTCCAACGCGGCTACTTCGATTACTTCTCCACGGCGATGACCGTGATGCTGCGTACCCAGGGCGTTCCCGCACGGGTCGCCGTCGGCTACGTCCTCGACGCGGATGACATCGAGGGCACGATCTTCTCCGTGCGCAAGAACGACGCCTACTCCTGGGTCGAGGTGTTCTTCCCGACCTACGGCTGGCTCGAATTCAACCCGTCCGGCGATCTCCCCTCCGGAATCGGTAGCTTCGGGCCCGGCGAAGTGCTCGAGGGGACTGAGATTCCGGAGATCCCCTTGGAACCACTGCCGCTCGACTTGCTCGAAGGCGAGGGGGCCGACGCGGAACTCGCGGCGCTCATCGGTACCGCGGGCGAAGATGCCGCCGGCGGCCCCCCCTGGACGCTGATCTGGAGTCTTGCCGGCGCGCTCCTCGTGGCGGCCGTCATCGCTCTCAGCGGCCGGCTCTACTGGCTCTGGGGCCTCCGTGGCCTCGACGGCGTTCCCCGCCAATGGGCGAGCGTCGAACGGCTTGCCGGCTGGGCCGGCTTCGAGCCCGGCGGCACCGAGAGCGCCCGCCGCTGGGGGAGCCGCGTCGGCGAGAGCCTCGCACGGGAGGAAGCCGCCGACGAGCTCAGCGCCGCGTACGAGGAAACGCGCTATGGCCCGCCCGACCTCGAACGGGTCGATGCGGAGGAAACTGCGGGGTCGTACCGGGTCCTGCGAAACGCGCTCCTCGGCCTCGTCGTCGGACGCAAGGCCGCAGAGGACACGGACGAGGACGATGGAGCCGAAGCATCCGCAGAGGAGCCGCGCACAGCGCAGCAGCAGCAATACGAAGAGGACGACGCCTGATCAGGTGATCAGACATTGAAGAGGACGTGGAGGACGTCACCGTCCTGGACGACGTACTCCTTCCCTTCGGTGCGCTGGAGCCCTCGCTTCTTGGCTTCGGCCTCGCTCCCACATTCGAGCAGGTCGTCGTAGCGAATGACCTCGGCCCGGATGAAGCCGCGCTGGAGGTCGGTGTGGATCTTCCCCGCAGCCTCGGGCGCGGTCGCCCCCTCGGCAACGGTCCAGGCGCGGCATTCATCGGGACCAACCGTGAGGAAACTGATCAGGCCGAGCAGCGCGTAGCTTCGCTGAACCGCCTCGGCCATGCCGCTGTGCTCGACGCCCGCTTCCTCGCGGAACTCGGCCGCTTCGTCGTCACTGAGATCGTTCAGCTCCATCTCGAAGCGGCCGCCCATCACGGCGAGGTCACGCCCGGGACCTGAGTGCGCCGACCTGAGCGATGCTTCCAGCTCGAGACGGCCGTGAAGGTCGTCTTCGCCGACGTTGACGAGGTCGAGGAGGGGCTTGTCCGTGAGGAACTGACTGCTGTCCAGCAGCCGACGGTCCCCTGCGGGAAGAGCCTGCGCCCGAATCGGGACCGCCTGTTCGAGTCCCGCCTTCATTCGTTCCAGCACTTCCCGGACGGCCTGGAGGGGGCCCCGCTCGCCGGGCTTCAGCGTTCGCAGCTCCGGTTCGATGCGCTCCAGCCGCCGCTCGATCAGGCCGAGATCAGCGAAGGTGAGCTCGAGCTCCATCGTGGCAATATCGCGGCTCGGATCGACCGAACCCTCGGGATGCGGCACCGCCTCATCGGTGAAGCCGCGCACCACGTGGATAAGCGCATCGGCGGCGGCCAGCTCGTTCAGGAAACGCCCGCCCACGCCTTCGCCTTTGCCGAAGGCCTCACCGGCCACAGGAAAGTCGACGTACTCGATGGTGGCGTGGGTGATCTTCTTCGGCTGGTAGATCGCGGCAAGGCGGTCGACGCGCCCATCCGGCACCGGTACGGTGCCGATGTTCGGCTTACTCTCGGCGCTATAGCTGCCGACAGCCGCGGCACCGCGCGAGACCGCGTTGAAAACCGTGGTCTTGCCCGCCCGTGGTAGCCCGATGATGCCGATGCGCACGCGCCGAACCTACGCGCGGAGCGGGCAACGCGGTAGCCCGCAGGCCGAGACAGGAGCGATTGTCACCGACCGGCGGCAGGGCAGCGTTCCCGCAGGTCACATTCGCCGCACTTCGGGCTCCGCGCGCGGCAGAGATGCTTTGCGTGCAACACGATCAGCGCATGCACGTGCGCCCAGAGCCGCCAATCGCGGGGCAGCGCGGCGGCGAGGAACCGTTGCCAGACGCCATAGGAGGCGCCGGGGTCGGGACCCACGCCGAGGCGCCCAAACAGCCGGCGCGTATAGGCGTCGACCACGAACGCTGGCCGGTGCGCGGCGTAGAGCACGATCGCATCTGCGGTCTCCTCGCCGATCCCCCAGGTCTCGAGAAGGCGCCCCCGCAGCGCTGCCGGCGGCAGCGCTAGGAGCACCTCGAACGAGCCGGAACGGGCGATCAGATCGAGGAAGGCGCGCAGTTTGCGGGCCTTCGTGCGGTACTGACCGCTCGGTCGGATCAGCTCCTCGAGCTCGTCATCCGACAGGATTGCGAGCCCGCGCGGATGCAGGGCGGCGGCCGCCCGGAGGCGGTCGAGAGCCTGTTCCGCGTTCGTCCAGGTGGTGCGTTGCACGAGGATCGCGCCGACCGCGATCTCGAACGGGTCGGTCCTCTCGCTCCAATGCCAGTGCTCGGCGCCGTGCATGCGCTCGAGAACCGCCACGATCTCAGCGACCTCGACGGGGTCGGCCAGAGCCTCCGCGAGATCGTCGCCGGGCACCCGTCACCCCCCAGGGTTCGACGGAGGGGGCTGCTCGGGGAAGCGCCGTTCGAGCCAGTTGAGCGCGACCGCGAGCACGAGCCCGCCGCCGGCGCCCGCGGCCAGGGTGATCAGCACATCCGTGGTGTCCACGAGGATGAACAGGGTGATCGCCGACGCGACGATGAAGCCCAGGGCGAAGATGCGGAACTGACGCGCAAGGAATGTCCACATGGCGCGGCAGTATATCCGCCTGGGCCGGAGCCTCACGGTTCTGCTAGGCGATCCGGAGCTGCCGTTCGAGGCTCGCCAGCTCCGGCAGCAGGCGGCGCCCGGCGCCCGCGATCACACGCTCGGCCCTCGCCACCGCACGAAGCTCGGCGGGACTGAACGCAGCGACGGCGCGAAGCGCGTCGAACTCTTCGCGATCCTCCTCGATCAGCTCGCCCCCTGGCATGAGCCACCAGTCGAGGGCGAGGTCGCGGTAGGCCACCTCACCGTTTCCGATCCGGATGTTCGCAACGGCATCGAAGCGGTGGGCGATGACGCCCGCCTCGCTGCGCATGCGGTAGACGGTATAGGGGCGGCTGCGCCAGAAGTACCCGAACGAGACCGCGCCCGCCGGGATCGCGATCGGCGTGCCGAACACCTCGCCCCCCTGACGCATCACGAAGCGCACCACCACCAGGGGCGGCGAGGCGTATTCGAGCTCGCAGCGGTAGCGCCGCTCGCTGCCATCCAGCTTGCGTTTGCGCTCGATCCAGGGCGTGCCGCGGGGATGCGAAGAGGGCTCCACGGCTGCAATCATCGCCGACCGCGGCCAGGGTCCGCGAGTGACTTTCGGTGGCCTCTCCCGAGGAGCGCGCGTTTGGGCGCCTGAAGCGGTACCGTTCGGCCATGCGTCGCGCGCTCCTAGCCGTGCCGATGGGGCTTCTCATGCTGATCGTCGCGTGCAGCGGCGGGGGCGGGGACTCCGGCGACACCACCGTGCGGCCGATCGAGGCGATCGCCGAGCGAATCGTCATCGACGACCTGCCGCTCACCCGCTCGACCGTGCGAGTGCGCTTCAACGGACCCGTCGAGCCCGTCTCCATGCGTGCGCTCACCACTGCCTTCAGCCTCACGCAGCTCAAGGATTCGGCACTCGCCGGCCAGCCCTTGGGCGAGATGCCCATCGAGGGTGTCGAGCTTTCCCAGACCAGCTCCCGAATCGTGACGCTGACGGTGGCCAACGTGATCGTCTCTGGCTCGCGGCTGCACGTCGCGAACAGCGCCTTCAAGGAGGGTGCGACCGGCGAGTCGGTCATCCTCATCACGAGCCGTTTCAGCGAGACCGGGGTGATCCTCGCCGCGGGCGCCCTCCGTTTCGGCGATCTCCGCTTCGTCGAAGAGAGACCCCCGGAGGTCCCGACCGCTGCCGACCGCGATTCCTCGCTGGTACGCACCGCCCTCGAGGAACATCTCGCAGCGCGGGGCGCCTCGGAGCCGGTCCGCATCGCCGCGCTGGCGCTCTACGACAACATGCCCGAGACGATCGTACCCGCACCGAAGGCGCGCGCCGCGCTGGCGGCGATGCGTGGCACCTTCGTCGACGCGTCCGTCGACTCGTTCCTCACGTCGAGTAACTGCACGGGGCTGCCGACGGCGCTCATCGACTTCCAGGAGCCGCCCGGCGACGCGAATCTGGCGGCCCGCGTGACCTTCACCGAGGACGGCCGCCGCGTCGTTTCCCTGCGGCCCGATCTCGAGGCGGCCCCGTTTGAGCTCCTGATGACGCTTCTAGCCCACGAGGCTGTCCACTGCGATCGCTTCGACGGTCCGGAGGAGGAGATCGTGGCCGCGGCGTTCGACGTGTTCCTCTACATCCATCTCCTGCTCTCGCGCCCCGACCTCGCCCTCGACAGCTCGCCCCTGGCGCGGAACCTCAACGTCGAAGCGGTGGCGATGCTGAACAGCGGCCGCGCGTTACCGGAGTCGCTAGGGATCCTCCCCAGCCCGCACGGCCGCGAGGTCCTTCCCGGATCGGGCACCGCTTTCGCATCATTCGCGGAGCTGATCGCCAGCTCGTACGCGGGCGATCTGAACAGCACGTCGCCCGTGGAGCCGGTCGCGCAGAGCTACGTCGACGCGATCGCGACGGCGGCGGGGCTGCCTTTCGGCACGGCCTTCGATCTCGAGTACATCGATTCACTCCTCGCCCAGAGCGTGACCTTCGACACCGTCGTGGCGCTTCTGACCTTGTTCGATCTGGTGCTCGGCTAGGCCGAGGGCTCCCCACCGCCCCCTGCGAGCACCTCTCTCACCAAGTCGAGGAGATCGCCCGCCGCGAAGGGCTTCGCCAGGAACTCGGTGTGGGGGTGAGTCGCCGCGAATTCCGCCGGGCCTTCGCTGCTGAAGCCGCTCACGAGGATCACCGGCAGGGCCGGGTGGGAGGTGGCGAGCGCACGCCGCAGGTCGATACCCGAGCCTCCGGGCATGACCACGTCGCTGATGACGAGAGCGATGGGCGAACCATCGAGCGCGGTCAGCGCCTCGCTGCTGCGCGCGGCGTCCAGAACCTCGTACCCCGCGCTCTGAAGGATACGGGTGAGCATGATGCGGACGGGTTCGTCGTCGTCGACGACGAGGATCGTGGCTGGCACGAGTGGCCGCTCCCCGGCGGTGGTCACGGCCTACGACGAGCGCAGCACGCGACCGGTTGCCGCACGCCCTTCATTCTCGCGCCTCGGCGGTAGCGAAGCATCGGTGCGCTCCCTAGCGAAGGCAGGGCCGAGCGGGGGCGCTCGCGAACGTCCCGTGGGAAATGCCACTATGATTCGTGCACTCGCGAACAGAGGGGCTCGATGCGCTTCGTCCTAACCGTCGTTCTGGCCGCCCTGCTGATCGTGATCGCGTACCTCGGCGTGAGTTGGTTCGTGGACGGCTACTGGGGCGGCAACATTTACCCGAACGACGCCGAACCCGACACCTGGTCGGCACCGGACAGCTGGAGCGAATGGCGCGACATCGTCATCGTGCTCGGCGGCTTGTTTTTCGCCTTGGCCGGGATCTTCCTTTGCGTACTGCTCGGCGTGGCGATCTACCTGCTCATCACGATTCGCCGCCTCCTGCGGGAGAACCTCGCGCCCGCGATCGATTCCGCCCGCGACCTCGTCGATGAGGTACGCGGCACGACGGAGTTCGTGGGCGAGACGGCAGTCGCCCCCATCATCCGCGTCTACTCGATCGTGAGCGGCGTTCGCCGTGGCATGTCGACGGTTGGCGGCCTCGGCAAGCGCTTCCGGAGGGGCTAGATGAGCGACGGGTTCCGCTGGCCCTCGGAGGAAGAACGAGCAGAGCCCCGCGTGTGGCAGGGGACACCCGGAGACGAGCAGGAGTTAGACTCGGCCGGCTCCGAAGCGCCAAGAGGAGCGCAGGAGCGCCAGCCTCTGGCCCCGGAACCGGGCGCGGGCGGCGAGGCGCCCGTAGTTGGCGCACCCCAACGCCCGAGCGATTCGGTTCCGGAGGAGCGGGCGGCTAAACGCTCGGTCGAGCCCGAACCCGAGCCGCAATGGCCTTCGTTCGCTCGCGAGATGCTGAACGAGGCGCGGGCTGGCGCGAGGGCGCAAGAGGACGCGATGTGGGCCCGCTTCCGCGAGCTGACGAAGGGGCGTCGCGAGCGCCGTCGCCGGGAGCCCTAGTCAACGAGCCTTGGTAGGCTAGCTCCACTCCCGCGGAGAGGTGCTGGAGTGGCCGAACAGGCACGCCTGGAAAGCGTGTAGGGGCGCAAGTCCCTCGTGGGTTCGAATCCCACCCTCTCCGCCATCCTCAGCGACGGCGCCCGCTCCCTGCTGGTACGGCGTCCCTAAGCCGAATCTCTTGGGGGGACGCCCGGCGGGCGGGGGAGAGCCGTGGAGAGTAAGGTCGCGACCGATCAGATGGCCGTTCTGCTGATCGCTTCAGCGGAGCTGCCAGAGCAAGTGCCTTGCCGCGTAGCCACGCTCGATGGCGACGCGGCGTCCGTCACGTTTGCCGCCCCGACGGCGCTGAAGCGCGGAACCCGGGCGATGCTCGTGGTCGGGCCCGAGGGTGACCGGCAGCTCGCGAGTACAGTCTGCACCGAGACCAGCGAAGCGGGGGCTCGCCTCAGACTCCTATCCCCCTGGCGCCCGTTTACGATCCGCGCCGCCCACCGCTACAAGGCAGACATCGAGGCGCGCGTACGCAGCCCCGCGCACCCCCGCGCGCTGGCCGGGCGGGTCCTCGACATCAGCACGGCGGGCGCCGCGGTGCGCGTCGCGGGCCCCTTCGATGGCCGCTTCGTCGAGCTGTCGCTCGGTGCGGATATGTTCGAGACATGGCTGCCTTGCACGCTGGTCGAACGTAATGCGGACAAGGACGGCCACACGCTACGGCTCGCGTTCAGCGACACCGGCCGCAAGCAGGTGGCGCTCGTACGCCAGGTACTCGCGGCGCTCTCAGCCGACCGCGAAGCGGGCGGGCCATTGGATCCGACCACACCCACGCCCGATCTTGCGGCGTCGCCGCCAGGGGCGACTTCAGCTGCCCCGGAGGTCCCGGCCCCGGCGAGTGCAGCGGCCGGGGCTGAACCCAGTACCGGCAACCCCGCGCCGCGCCGCAAGCGCAAGCGGGGCACCTGGGGAGCGGCCGCAAGGCGCCGTCCCGAAAACTTGGCCGAAGATTCCTAGGGACGCCACGTAGCTCGGCATCTGATCTGGCCGCGTCCGCTCGTCGGGTCGAGTCGGGCTCAGTGGCGGAAGTGACGCGTTCCCGTGAACACCAGCACCACCCCGTACTTATTGCAGCAGTCGATCCCGTCCTGATCGCGCATGCTCCCCCCGGGGTGGGCGATGGCGGCGACGCCGGCCTCGCAGGCACGCTCGACCGCATCGCCCCAGGCGAACGGGAAGAAGGCATCGCTGGCGAGGGCGGCGCCGGGCAGCTCGCCTCCAGCCTTTTCCATGGCGATCTCGACGCTCTTCACGCGGTTTGGCTGGCCGCTGCCCATGCCCAGGAGGCGCCCATCCTTGGCGATCGTGATGGCGTTGCTCTTCACGTGCTTGACGCAGCGCCAGGCGAAACGGAGGTCCGCTAGCTGCTCTGCCGTGGGCTGCTTCTCCGAGACCACGTGATAGTCGATCTCCTCGGGGGCGATGCCGTCCGGATCCTGCAAGAGCCAGCCGCCGCCGACCTGGCGCAGCGAGCGGCCGCCACGGCCCCGCGCCTTCGCCTCGAGGATGCGGAGGTCCTTCGACTTCCCCTGGAGGACACGCAGGCCGTCCTCTGTGTATGCGGGCGCGATCACGATCTCGTAAAACATGCGCGTTTCGCCGTCGCTGGGATTGCGGAACTCCCGCAGCTCGCGCGCGAGAGCTTCGTCGAGTGGCCCGTTGAAGGCGACGATGCCCCCAAAGGCGCTCACGGGATCGCCCGCCACGGCCAGACGGTAGGCCTCGCAAAGGTCGGCGCGCGTGGACGCGCCGCAGGGATTTGTGTGCTTCACGATCACACAAGCGGGTTCCGCGAAGTCGTTGACCGCGTTCCAGGCGGCATCGGCGTCCAGGTAGTTGTTGTAGGAGAGCTCCTTGCCGTGATGCTGAATGGCCGTCGCCACCCCGCCCAGCCCCTCCTCCACGAGCGAGCGGTCACGATAGAACGCGGCCGCCTGGTGGGGGTTCTCGCCATAGCGCAGCCCCGACGCCAACTCCAACGGGACGCTGAGGGCGGGGGGCGGCCCCTCGCCGTCCCAGAGCCACTCGGCAACCGCGCTGTCGTAGCTCGCGACATGCTGGAAGGCCTTCCAGGCGAGCCGCCGCCGGGCAGCGGCATCGAAGCCGCCAGCGTTGAGGGCCGCGAGGGTCTCGGCGTAGTCCTCGGGGTCGGCGAGCACAATCACGTCCGTGTGGTTCTTCGCCGCGGCGCGCAGCATCGTCGGCCCGCCAATATCGATGTTCTCGATGCCATCCGCGAAGTCGGCCCCACCCTCGCGCGTGACGACCGCGCGGAAGGGGTAGAGGTTGCAGGCGACGAGGTCGACCGGCGCGAAGCCGTGGCTCGCCAGCGCCTCCTGGTCTGCGGGCAGATCACGACGCGCGAGGATGCCCGCGTGCACGGCCGGGTGAAGCGTTTTCACGCGGCCGTCGAACATCTCGGGCAGGCCCGTGATCGCTTCGACCTTCGTAACGGCGACACCAGCGGCTTCGATCGCACGGTGCGTGCCCCCGGTCGAGACCACCTCCCAGCCGAGCTCGACGAGCCCGCGGGCGAACGCTTCGATACCAGTCTTGTCGTAGACGCCGAGCAGCGCGCGCATCGCACCTCCTCGCTCCCGCTGGGACGGCGTGTCCCCTGAGAAGCAAAACGGCCCGTCCGTAGGAACGGACCGGGCCCAGGCGAGCGGCCGTATCAGCAATTGCTCGGGCTTCCCCGCGGTGCTCCGCGTGTTCGCCAGTTGCCCGAGATGGGGATTATAGCTCGCTGCGTTCGGGCCCCACCCGTCCGTTTCGGTTCCGTATCCGAACCACCGGTGTGCCACGATCGCGCGGGCGGCGGCCGGCGCCCATCGGAGAGGCATGGCGATCTTCGTACTGACGTTCATCAGTGGGATTCTCGTTGGCGCCGCCTTCGCCGCCTGGTCGAAGTGGCGGCGCCGCTGAGCCTCCACCGCCGGCGATGGCACCGTGCGAGAATCATCCGGTGGGCATGATCATCGAGTTGTATCCGACTGCCGGAGCGGCGCTGATTGTCGGCGGCGGGGCCGTCGCCTGGCGGAAGGCGCGCAGCCTTGCGGCCGCGGGCTTCCGTATCGATGTCGTCGCCCCGGTCGTGCGTCCCGAGCTGGCCACACTCACGGACGCGACCGTCCACGAACGCGAGTTCGCGGCGAGCGATGTCGCCGGTCACGCACTTGTTTTCGCCTGCACGGACCAGCGCGATGTCAACCAAAGGGTCGGGGAGGTCGCGCGGGCGGCGGGGATTCCCGTAGTCGTGGCCGATCGCGGGAGCGAGGGCACCGCCTCCACGCCGGCGGTTCACCGCAGCGAGGGCCTCACCATCGCCGTTTCGACGAGCGGCGCTTCGCCGCGACGGGCGGCCTCCGTGCGTGACGCTATCGCGGCACGCCTGGCCAACGTGCTGAACGGCTGACGGCATGGGCTTCGAAGCGCTCTCGCCCAAGACTGCTGCTGACCGCGCGCGCTACGGCGATCGGCTACCGCCGGGCCAGCGAGTCAGCGAGAAGTGGCCGGTGCTGCACTACGGGTCCGTGCCCGACATCGACCTCGATTCCTGGCAGCTCTCCCTATCCGGACTCGTCGAGGAGCCCCTTGCGCTCGACTGGGAGGCCGTACTCGCACTGCCGCAGTCGACGACCACCTCAGACGCTCACTGTGTGACGCGCTGGTCGACCTTCGACAACGCGTGGACGGGCGTGGCCGCCGCCGACCTGTTGGCGCTGGTACAGCCGCAGTCCGCAGCGCGCTTCGTGGTCGCGCACGCCTATGGCGGGTACTCGGCCAACCTCCCGTTGTCGGTTTTCGCGCAGGATGACGTGATCCTGGCCCACAGCCACGGCGGCGCGCCGCTGACACCCGAGCACGGCTGGCCGCTGCGGCTCGTCGTCCCTAGCCGGTACTTCTGGAAGAGCGTGAAGTGGCTGCGCGCGCTCGAGTTCGTGGCCGAGGACCAGCCCGGTTTCTGGGAACGATACGGCTACCACAACGAAGGCGATCCCTGGCAGGGGCAGCGCTTCGCGCGCGGCCGCAGCCGAACCGGCGCCTACTGACGACAGGAGAGGCGATGAGCGGCGCAGTCTCCGCGGTAGGCGTACCGCTTCGGATCCCGATAGCGACGGCGTCGCCCTCGACGCTCACGTTGAGCGCCACCTGCCCATCCGCCGCTCCCGTGCGATCGGCCGTGCGCGCGAAGACGGCGATCGCTGAGGTGAGCCAGGAGCGATCCCATCGCCCTACGGCGTCGGCCATGGCAGCGGTGTCGATCTCGAGGTCGCTCGCGAGCGCGCAGGCCTCGGCGAGCACTGCGCTGATTTCACAGCGCTCGATCGCCGGCTCCAGGAGCGCGCGCTCGAGCCGCGAGGTCACGTGGAAGTCATCAACGAGCCCTTCGAGATCGGCGAGCGAACTGCGTACAAGGGCGGTGAGCTCGCCGTCCAGGGCGAGGCCCTCGCCAGCGCCCTTGCCAGCGAGGTCGAGCGCCATGCGCAGTGCGGCTAAGGGCGTCCGGAGGTCGTGCGCGAAAGCGCCTGCGGCTTCGCGCCGCCGCCGCTCGCGCCCCGCCCCGGCGTCGCCCGCGGCGGCCACGTTCGCCTAGTCGCCCGCGGGCTGCACGACGGTCAGGAGCTCGTCCCCGGCACGCAGGCCGGGGGCGGCGCTGCCCGCCTGCTCCTCGGCGTGGTACGAACTGCGCACGAGCGGTCCCGACTCGACGTGGGCGAAGCCCATCGCGCGGGCCGCCTCGCCCAGCACCTCGAACTCGTCCGGGTGGTAGTAGCGCTCGATGGGGAGGTGCTTGGGCGTGGGGCGGAGGTATTGCCCCACCGTGAGGATGTCGACATCGTGGCGGCGGAGATCGGCAAAGACTGCGCGCAGCTCGTCCGTGGTTTCGCCCAACCCCACCATCACCCCGCTCTTCGTGAGGCGCGTAGGGGCAGCGGCCTTCGCCCGCTGGAGCAGCTCGAGCGAGCGGGCGTAGCGCGCCTTCGGCCGCACCCGACCGTAGAGGCGGGGCACGGTCTCCGTGTTGTGGTTCAAGATCTCGGGCTCGGCGGCCATGACCGTGGCGAGCGCCTCGGCGTCGCCCAGGAAGTCGGGGATCAGGACCTCGATCGTCGTCTCCGGCGAGAGGCGGCGCACCCAGCGCAGCGTCTCGGCGAAGATCGCGGCGCCCCCATCGGGCACGTCGTCGCGATTCACGCTCGTGATGACGGCATGGCGCAGGCCCATGCGCTGCACCGCCAGCGCGACCCGCTTCGGCTCGCCGAGGTCGAGCGCGCCGGGGCGGCCCGTCGTGACGGCGCAGAAGCCACAGGCGCGGGTGCAGGTGTCGCCCAGGATCATGAACGTGGCGGTCCCGCGATTCCAACAGTCGCCGATGTTGGGGCAGCGCGCCTCTTCGCAGACGGTATGCAGGTCCTGCTCCCGCATCAGGTCGCGGAGACGCTCGTAGCCGCCCCCGGTGGGGAAGCGGACTTTGAGCCAGTCGGGCTTGCGCGCCGTCGGCGAAGTCACGGGGACAGCGTAGCGGGTCCGGCGGCGGCGGCGTAGGCCGTCGCTGCCGAGCGCGACCTACAATCGCCCCTGCGATGGCACCCGCAGCGAGCCTCGATCGTCTGTTCTCGCCTCGCTCGGTCGCCGTCGTCGGTGCCTCGACCAACGTCGACTCGCCCGGCCACGACTATGTCCTCGCCCTGCGCGAGTTCGGCTTCGAAGGCGCGGTCTTCCCCATCAACCCGAGAGCAGACCAGATCGGGGGCTATCGGGCCTACGCCACCCTCGACGAAGTCGACGGCGACATCGACCTCGTCATCTGCTGCATTCCCGCGGAGGGCGTGCCCGCGGTCATCGCCCAGTGCGGCGCTGCGGGCGTGCCCTTCCTGCACCTCTTCACGGGCCGCCTGAGCGAGACCGGTAGCCGCGACGCCGCCGCCCTCGAAGCGGAGATCGCGGGCCGCGCGGTAGCCTGCGGCGTGCGCCTCCTCGGCCCGAACGGGATGGGCGTGTACCATCCCGCGGGCCGAGTGGCCTTTCGGCCAGATCTGCCCCGCGCTAGCGGCGGCGTGGCGTTCCTGAGCCAGAGCGGCAACAACGCCGTCGAGGTGATCATCCGCGGGGCCGCGCGCGGTCTGCGCTTCGGGAAAGTCGCCAACTACGGCAACGGCCTCGACCTCACCCCGGGCGAGCTGCTGCGCTACCTCGCCGGCGACGAAGCGACGGAAGTCATCGGCGCCTACATCGAAGGAGTCGCGGACGGCCGCGGCTTCTTCGAGGGGCTGCGCGCCGCGGCGGTGTGCAAACCGGTCATCATCCACAAGGCGGGTCGCACGAAGGCGGGAGCGAGCGCGGCGACTTCGCACACGGCCGCCCTCGCGGGCGAAGCCGCGGTGTGGTCGGGCATGCTGCGCCAAGCGGGGGCGATCGAAGCGCGCAGTCAGGAGGAGCTCCTCGACCTGCTCGTCGCGAGCTCGCTCCTTGAGCGGCCCCGTGGACGGCGGGTCGCCGTTGCCGGGGGCGGGGGCGGACGCAGCGTGCAGTCCGCCGACGCCTGCGAAGCCGAGGGTCTGGCGCTACCGCCTCTTCCCTCCGAAATCCGCACGCAAGTAGCGGATCGGGCGGAGGGGCTCGCGAACTGGGTTTGTAATCCGGTCGATCAATCGATCCTGGCTGGCAGCGGGCTCTCGTCGACCGCTCTCTTGGCGATGATTGCGGCCTCGGGTGCCTACGATCTCGGCATCGCCAACGTGGGCGAGGAGTGGTTCCTGGGCCGGCCGGAAGCCGAGGCACGCCTGCGCCACGCCTGCGCGAGGCTGCGCGAGGCGATCGGGGATGCGCCGATCCCGATCGCGGTCGTCCTCGGCTCGACCGAGACCAGCACGGCCTGGCAGCGCGCGCTCATCGATTCGATCCGCGACGAACTGATCGAGGCCGGGCTCGCAGTCTTCCCGACCGTCGAGCGCGCCGCGTTCGCGCTGGGGCGCGTCGCTCCGGCGGAGACGCAGCCGTGACCGCACCCGAAGCCCCGCAGCCGGCCCTGCCCGACACCGATATCGACGAGGAGACGCTCCTGCGCCTCGTGCCGCCCTACCGCGTCATCCTCCACAACGACGACCACAACTCGATGGAGCACGTCGTGGAGTCGCTGCGGCGCTCGGTGCCCTCCCTGAGCGTGGAAGAGGCGGCCGCGATCATGATGGACGCGCACACGAACGGCCAGGCGACGGTGATCGAGTGCCCGAAGGAAGCGGCCGAGCACTACCGCGAGGCGCTGGAGAGCTGCGGCCTCACCGCCACCATCGAGCCGGCCTGAGGGGGAAGCGAGCTACGCGGGTCCGACAATGGTGTCGATCTCGATCGAGCGACCTGCGAGCTGGTAAGACCCCGGCTCTGCCTTCGCGCCTCGGATGAACTGCTGGCGATCCGTAATCGCGAGGTTGGGGTCAAAGACGAAGAAGATGATTGCCCGACAGTCCGTGTTGTTCGAGTAGTTCCAAATATCCTCCGCTATCTCACCCCCAACTGGCTTGACATCAGACTTCTTCAATATGAGCTTCGCTTCGACGAGGGTGTCGAGTTCCGGGATTGAGAAGTCCGCGATTGAGTAGCCCGCGGATCCCTTCTTGGTTGGTTCCTCGTACACAAGGTCCGGAAACCGCGGCTTCAAACTCACGTAGATGAGGTCTTGGAGGTCGTCCTCCGATGCCACCGCGAACGACGGTTCGCCACGCCGATTGTGGAGATACCGCACCGAGTCCGAGATTGAGCGCAGGGTCGCCTTGAGTTCCCCCATGCGGGTCGAGCCATCAGCTGCCGCAGGTGCTTGGCGCGCGGGTAGGGGCACCGCGGTGGCCTCCCGCCCAGGGAACGGCCGGACTAGGCGTCGCAGCCTCGCCTGCCACTCATCAATCGTCTCGGGCGCCATCCAGCAGGTGCTCCCTCAACCCCCTGAAGATCGCGTCGTACGTCTCGGGCGTTGCCTCGCTCGGCAGATGAATCTCCAGATTTACATTGATCGAGGGAAGTGGACTCTCCCGCCTCTTGCCCTTTGACAAGTCTTTTGGCTCCTCCTTGTCGGAGCGATCAGCGTCGGAGCACGGTCCCCGTCAGGCTCAGCGTCGCCCCAACTCTCCCGCGCCGCCGCGGCAGAAACCACTCTGGCTGCCCCGCTCCGCTCCAGAATCAATCGAGCCTGCTCCCCGCTTTCCCGAAGCACTTGCAGGCATGCCTCGACCCGACCAGTCGGGACATCTTGCTCTGCCAGAAATGAGTTCGCGGGCGTGGCAGCGGGAAACTGGGAGCTCACGTAGTGTTCGAAAAACGCCTTGAAGACGGGGACACTCAGCACTGCATCGACCAGGGCTGCCTCAATGCCATCAACTGCGATCCGTTTGCCGATAGGCGCGAGGCTGAGGGTCTCGGTCTTATAGCCACCAGACGTCAGTCCGTAGGAAGACGACGCTGTGATTAGGGTCCGACTAGGCCCACTATCTGGAGCCCGTTCCAAAGAGTCGAATACATCCAAGCGGCGCATGGGCCGGCCAGCATTAGTCGTAGCAATCACGCGCGCGATCGCAAGCGCATCGTTAACCGATACCGAGGGGAATCGACTCACTGGGGGCATACGTCTCCTCCGGTGTACAACTAGGATAATAGCAGCCCTCCACGGGGTTCCCCCGCTGGAGGGCCGCCCCCTTCGCCGCCGAAGATCGAGACATGCGCATCTCGAGCTTGTGGCGGAGCAGCGCCGCGGCCGCAACCGAGCCGGAACCATTCGGCGCCTGGCTGGTGCGGACGTTCGCGCAGGGCGAGGCCATCACGGACCTGCCCTTCGCGCGCCTGGAGCGCGTCTGCAGCAACGTCGGCTCGATCATCTGCGGGGCGGCCTACGCGGGCACGCCGGCGCTCCCGACCGCGCGCTCGTTCTCGCGAGAGGTCGTGGAGGAGGCGACGCTCGTCGGTGAGCGCACCACCGACGCCTTTCGCGCGGCCACGCGAGACGCGGACAACGTGGTCGTGAGTTGGCCCTGGGACCACCTCGGCACGCGCTTCGCCTGGCGGGCGACGCAGGCGGGCGACCCGCCGAGCGCCGCCGCCCTCGGCGAAGCGCTGCTCACGGTCGGGGCGGCCTACGCCCTCACCCATCGCGAGCAGCTGCGCAGCGCGCTCGAACTATGGGAGCAGGTGGCCGGCGGTTTGCGCCGAGAGAACGCGGAGGAACGCCCGAATCTCGCGCTGATGGCGCAACGGATGCTGACCGCTTACGAGGCGGAGCTAGCCGAGGCCGCCGACTAGGGTCGGGGCCCACCAGCGAGGGCGGAGGCGTAGCCGCAGCAGTCGAGCGCGGGAGGTGGGCGGGAGGGGGCCCGAGCGCAGCGAGCCACAAGGCACAGCGAGCGCGGAGGCGGAGCGGCCACTGGCCGCGAAGCTGCAGCAGTCGAGCGCGGGAGGTGGGGAGGACGGGGGCCCGAGCGCAGCGAGCTATCAGAGAACGCCCTACAGACGATCGTCGAGCGGTGTGTCGTCCTCTGCGGCGGGGCGATCGTCCGGGGGCGTATCGTCAACGGAGGGGCCATCGTCGTAGGACGGGGCAGGGGGGCTGCCCAGGTCGAGACCGCCGAGGTTGCTCAGGTCGGGCGGGCCGTCTTCGCCGAACTCACGGATGATGCGCCGCGCCACCTCGTCCAGTTGCTCGGGGCCGAGGCCCATACGCTCCATGGTCTGGCGCAGAAGGCGCTGGACCTCTGTGAGGTCGCCGCGGATCAGGGCTTCGGCGAGCTCTAGCTGCGTCTCGATCGCGACGAACTGCTCGCGCCGCTCGGATTCGCTCGTATTCGCGAGGATAGTGGCGAGGAGGCGCGTGAAGAGCGTGCAGGTGCGGGCGATGCGGATGCGGTCGTCGTGGTGCGGCGGGAACTCGCCGGTGACGGCCACTTCGAGGCCGGTGTTCGTATCCGTGGCGACGTACTGCTCGGGCATGCCTCAAGAATAATCGAAGTTCGCCGCCTCGGTTTCAACTTCGAACGCTCGCTGCTCAGCGCGGGGTCGAGCGGCCCGTCGCGACGCGCGGTGGCCCTTGCGCTTCGCTCGCTCGTAGGCAGAGGGCGAGGCTGGCGACGTAGTCATCGTGGCCGCGTTCGTTGCCCCAGGCGAGGCGGCCGCCCCCGAGCAGGGCGGCCTCGCAGTCGGCGAGCTCGTCGCGGCAGCGCGAGGCCTCGACACTGCCGTCGTCCCGGTAGAGCGTCAGCCGCGCCGTTTGCCCAGCCGCCACGAGGGCGTAGCCGAGCGCGCTCTTCGAGGCCGCGGTGAACACGAAGGGCTCCAACCGCGCGCCCAGCTGCGGCGCAAGCTGCGCTGTGAGCGGGGCGCCGAGCCCGGTCGCGTCGGCGCAGAGCCGCGCGAAGTGCCAGCGCCGATCGAGCGAGCGCAGCTCATCGAGAACGCGGGCGTAGGGGGCGGAGCGCCACTCACGGTGCGCGACGACGCGACAGACGGCGGCGACACCACTGTCGGGGTGATCGACGCGGGCGATCGTGAGCACGGTGGCGTCGGCGCCCGCGCCCTCGCCGCCGAAATCGAGCCCGGCGACATACTGCGCACCCGCTTCGGGAACAGACTGGCCTTCGTGGTCGCCTTCGAGAGCTCCGAGCAGATTCGGCAGCAGCAGGCGGCCCGCGGCCTCGCCCGGGACCAGTTCGTACTGGCTGAGGAAGAGGGGGTGGGAAGCGCCGAGCCGGGCGCGCTCGGCGCGGACATAGGCGCCGTAGGCGGCCTGTGACTGAGCCACCTCCCGCCACGCCACCTGGTAGTGACGGCGCGAGCCGAGGGGCTCCACGGTGTCGTGGGCCCGGTTCGCAGCGGCCGCGCGCTCGAGCAGCGTGCGGCCGTTCCAGGCGGTGCCGAAGAGCACCGCCGGGGCGTTGGTGGAGGCCGCCATCGGCCGGAACTGGCGGTTGAACCACGCCTCGTCGATGTCCTGGGCCTCGTCCGCGACGAGCGCGATCGAGGCGGTATGACCGGCTACGCTCGCGGATGGGTTCGCACTGAGCAGCACCGCCTGGGCGCTGCCCACGGTGATGCTGTCGCCGCGGACGTGGCTCCTACCCGCCGCCGGTACGAGCGGATCAGTGAGCGCCAGCGCAGTGCGGATGCGCTGCAAGCTGATGCGCGCCTGGGGATCGAGCGTCGGCGCACAGACGATCACGGTCCCGCCCGCACGCGCGTGGGTTCGCAAAAGGAACGCGACGAGGACGGCCGCGATCTCGTTCTTACCCGATTGGCGCGGCAGCATGACCGTCAAAGTCGCGCCGCGCTCACGCGCAATTGCGCGCAGGAGCCCACGCACGACGCGGGCCTGATAGCCACGCAGCGCGGCGGCGCGGGCCGGGCGCTCCGGGGAGTCAAACACGACTGAGCGTGCGGTGGGCAGCGCGCGAACTCGCAGGCGCCCGCGTCAGTACGGCCGGTGACAGCCCGCGATTGGATCTGCCCGCGGACGGCGGGAAGGTGATCGCGAAGCCAGGAACGGAGGGATCATCACTCATGGCGTTGACGCTCGCCGAAGCCGCCAAGCTCAGCAACGACACCCTGCTCGCCGGGGTCATCGAGACGATGGCCGAGGAGAGCCCCGTCCTCCAGCGACTGCCGTTCATCGAGATCGTCGGGAACGGGCTCACCTACAACCGCGAGAACGTCGCCCCCACGGCCGCCTTCTGGGCGGTCGGCGAGGACTGGACCGAGGACACGCCAACCTTCACGCAGTTGACGGCGTCGCTCAAGATCCTTGGCGGCGATGCCGACATCGACAATTTCCTCAAGGAGACGCGCTCGAACATCCAGGACCTCGAGGCAGCCGTCCTTCAACTGAAGGCGCGCGCGGTCCAGACCCTCTTCGACACCACCTTTGTGAACGGCGACGAGGCGACCGACCCGGACAGCTTCGACGGCGTCGACAAACTCTGCGACCCCACCCAGTCCGTGAGCATGGGCACGAACGGCGCGACGCTCACGCTCGAGAAGCTTGACGAGACCATCGACCTCGTGCGGGCGGGCAAGCCCGACCTGCTCCTGATGAGCCGCCGCACGCGCCGCACCCTGAACGAGCTGGCACGGACCGCGGGAACGTTCCTGGAAGCGGGCCGCGACGAGTTCGGCGGCATGTTGCAGTTCTACGACGGCATCGCGATCGGCATCAACGACTACATCAGCGACGCCCAGACCGTGGGCACGAACAACGACAACTCGACGATCTACGGGATGCAGGTCGGGGAGGGCGCGCTCTCGGGTCTGTCCGCGCCGAGCGGCCTCTCCGTCGACTGCGTGGGCAACCTCGAGACGAAGGACGCGACGCGGCTGCGGGTGAAATGGTACGCGGGCCTCGCGCTCTTCAACACGCTCAAGCTGGCGAAGCTGACGGGCGTCCGGCCGTAGCAGCGGCGCCACCCCTCGGGCAAGAACGCCCCCTTCGTCGGAGGGGGCGTTCTTCATGTGTCGACTACTCTATTGTTACTGTTGTAACACTGATCTATACTGTCACGACAGTATTAGCAATGGATCAGGAAGTCAGCATCACCCTCACTGGCTCGGCCGAGCGAATCAGCGCGGTCCTCGAATTCTGGCGGGGTAGCGACGGTGCGGGCACGCCGCAGGCCCCGCCCCGAGCCGAGCCGCCGGCCGGCCCGGGCAGTCTCGCTGATCTCGACAAAGAGTCGCTCGCGCTGTTCGTGCAACGCCTGAGCGAGCCCGCACGCGCCGTGGTCTATCGGATCGCGGTGGACGCATCCCGGGGCCTGCGAATGCCCGTGGGCGAGCTGGTCGACCTGGAGGGAGTATCGTCGCTGCCCGAGCTGAACGGCTTCATGGGCGGGGTCGGGCGGGTTTGGGGGCGGCTCTTCCCGATCCCGAACCCCTTTGTTCGGGGGGTCGATTCCGCGATCGGCGAGTCGTTCTACGAGCTCGATCTGGAGTTCGCACGCAGGCTCGTGGCCGCTTTCGATGACAGCAGCCGCCGTTTCGAACGTTGGACCGAACGCGTTCGGAAGAGCTTCACGCTCGCGCACGAAGAGGCGGAGGCGCTCTCCCACGGCGCCGTCGGTACGGAGCACCTCCTCCTGGGGCTGCTGCGTGAGGGCGAAGGGCGGGCGGCCCAAGCACTTGCCATGTCCGGCGTCGGCCTCGAGGCGGCGCGGGAGCAGGTCAGGGCGCTCTCCCCCCACCACGGCCCAGCCCCACACGGCGAGCTCGGGCTCTCGCCGCGACTCCGCGCTATGATCGTCGAGCATGTGATCCCCATTGCGCGCCGCATGAAGGACGCGCACGTCCGCCAGGAGCACCTCCTACTCGGCCTCCTCGATGCAGGTGACAGCACCGCCGGGGAGGTGCTCTCCGCACTCCATGCCTCTGCAGACTCGCTCCGTGGCCCGATCCTGATGCGCCACCTGGTCCGCGGCACTCCCGGACACGTCGAAGATGTGATGACGATGTACGCTCGCACTCCAGAGCCGCCCGAACCGTCACCCGCCGGCGAGCTGCCAGACCCTCAGCTGATTGAGGAGCTCACCCCCCGCGAACACGAGGTCCTCGACCTCATCGCTCGCGGCCACGCGAACAACGACATCGCGGAGACGCTTTCGATCAGTGTCATGACCGTCAACGCCCACCAGGGGCGCATCTACAAGAAGCTCGGCGTCAGCGTTCGTAGCGACGCGATCGCGATCGCACTGCGCGCCGGCCTCGGCGACTAGCGCGGGCGGCTATCAGCTCCTGATAGCGCCTCGGGGCACCCTGCGGCATGCTCTTTGGATGCGGGTCGTGCAGAAGTACGGCGGTACCTCGGTGG
Source organism: Tepidiformaceae bacterium (assembly GCA_965247935.1). Taxonomy (GTDB): domain Bacteria; phylum Chloroflexota; class Dehalococcoidia; order Tepidiformales; family Tepidiformaceae; genus CAUYXJ01. Next base: position 2,748,305 of record CBDFIA010000002.1, on the reverse strand, counting down.
CGGATGCAGAGCGCATTCGCCACGTGGCCGGGCGCGTGGTCCAACGCGTGCGCCAGGGCGATGAGGTCGTGGTCGTCGTTTCGGCGATGGGCAACCGCACCGACGAACTGATCGATCTCGCGCTGTCGGTCGCACCGGATCCGGACCCGCGCGAACTCGACCATCTGCTCGCCACGGGGGAGCAGATGTCGGCCGCGCTCGTGGCGATGGCGCTGCACACCCTCGGCCAGGAGGCCGTGGGGCTGACCGGGCACCAGGCAGGGATCTATTCGCACGCGGCGCCCGGGGCGGGACGCATCCAGCGCGTTGATTCGGAGCGGATCGAAGAGGAACTGGCCGCCGGCCGGACCCCCATCGTCGCGGGCTTCCAGGGCATCACCGACGAGCTCGAGATCGTGACCCTTGGCCGCGGTGCGAGCGACCTTACCGCGGTCGCCCTCGGCGTCGCTCTGGGCGCCGACCGTTGCGAGACCTACAAGGACGTGGAGGGCGTGTACACCGCCGACCCCCGCATCGTCCCCAGCGCTCGCCGCCTCGCCGATGCGCACTACGACGAGATGCTGGAGATGGCGACACAAGGCTCGCAGGTGATGCACAACCGCGCCGTCGAGCTCGCCGAAGTCAATAATCTGCCGATCCTGGTGGCGTCGAGCCTGGTCGACGCGCCGGGCACCCTGATCCATGGAGGCCCCCAGATGGAGGAACGCAACCGTGTCCGCAGTGTGGTCGACGACCACGACGTCGCGAAGGTCACGCTTCGCCACCTGCCCGACGAGCCCGGCATCGCCGCCCAGATCTTCGAGAGCCTCGCGCAGGCGGGGATCAGCGTCGACACGATCGTGCAGAACGCGAGCGAGCGAGAGCTGACCGACCTCACTTTCACACTCGCCCGCGGTGACCTGCGCCGTGCCGAGGAGCTCATGGGGAGCATCTGCGAGGCGGTCGGCGCCTCCGGCTACACCGCCGACACGAACCTGGGCAAAGTGAGCATTGTCGGCGCCGGCATCCAATCGGCGCCCGGCTACGCCGCGCGGATGTTCCGCGCGCTCTACGACGCCGAGATCAACATCGAGCTCATCACCACGAGCGAAATTCGCATCACCTGCATCGTCGACGAGGAGCGCGTTGGCGATGCCGTGAACGCGCTCCACCAGGCGTTCGCCCTCGATCAGAGCGGGTGATAGCCCACGACCGGTCCCTCGCTACCACCCGTCCCCCGGTTCGCCCCCAATTTGCCACCGCACGCCTCGACCACGGGTGTACGCTCGAAGGAGACCAGCACTCAGGAGGTCGCACGTGGACCACGTAAAGCTTCACCTCCTCCTCGGAGTGCTCATCGTGCAGAGTTCGGGCTCGCGCTAGCGGGCCGCCTGCGGCACTGCCCGACCAAGGCCCATCGCCCCCCAAGCGGGGCGCCAGCGCCGCAAAGCGGCGGGCGGTGATCACAGAAACCCAAATAGCGAGACCCCGGAACTCCGGGGTCTCGTTGATCTTCGGCACCTTGGACGCGCGACATTCCGTGCCCCGATGGGCCCCTGGCCCGCGATCGTTACACTTCGCGAGTCATGAAGATCGCGATCGCCTCCGACCATGCAGGCTTTCGCTACAAGGAAGCGATCAAGGCGTTTCTCGCCGAGCGCGGGCACGAGGTCGTCGACTTCGGTACCGACTCCGAGGAGCTGACGGACTACCCGACGTTCATCCGCCCAGCGGCCGAGGCCGTCGCCCGCGGCGACTGCGAGCGCGGCATCGTGCTCGGTGGCTCCGGGAACGGCGAGGCGATGGTCGCGAACCGCGTTGCGGGAGTGCGCTGCGCGCTCTGCTGGAACCGCGAATCAGCGGAACTCGGACGCCGCCACAACGACGCGAACGTCATCTCCATCGGCCAGCGCATGGTCTCCGTCGAGACCGCGCTGGACATCGTCTCGACCTGGCTCGAGACGCCCTTCGCGGGCGGCCGCCACCAAGACCGCCTCGATCTTTTTTGATGCGCCCTCTTGCGGCGCTTGGGGGTAGAACTCGCCGATCCCTGTGGCCGACCGTTTCTCTCCTGGTCCGACGGGCGATGGCTCCGCTGGCCTCGATCGCACACGGCGAAGGGGGCCGCGTGGCCCCTTCGGTGTCTTGATAGCGGACGCGGCTAGCTCAAGAGCCAACGGCCAATAGCCAAGAGCGACGCACGGGCGAGCGGGCGGAGGCCCGCAAGGGCCTCCCCTTAGTCGAGCCGCTCGAAGATCGTGGCGATGCCCTGGCCGCCGCCGATACAGAGGCTGACGAGGCCGTAGCGGCCGCCCGTGCGCTCGAGCTCGTGCATGAGCTTTACGGTCAGGATGGTCCCGGTCGCACCGACCGGGTGGCCGAGCGCGATCGCACCACCGTTCGGGTTGGTCTTCTCCGGATCCAGCGAAAGCTCGTTCGAGCAAGCGCAGGCCACGCTGGCGAAAGCCTCGTTCAGTTCGATGACGTCGATCTGATCGAGGCTCATGTCGGCCTTTTCGAGCGCCTTGCGGACGGCGGGGATCGGGCCGCTGCCCATGATCGCGGGGTCCACGCCCGCCTCGGCCCGCGCCACCATGCGCAGGCGCGGCTTGACGCCGAGGGCCTCCGCCTTCGTCGCGCTCATGACCACCGTGGCGGCGGCGCCGTCGTTGATGCCGCTGGCGTTGCCGGCCGTGACCATGCCCCCTTCCTTGAAGGCGGCGCGCAGCTTGCCGAGCTCCTCGGCCGTGCTCGCACGCGGGAACTCGTCGGTGTCGAAGAGGCGCTCCTCGCGCCGCTCGCGCACGGTCACGGGCACGATCTGGTCCTTGAAGTAGCCATTCTCGATGGCGTTGATCGCCCGCCGCTGGCTCTCCGAGGAGAACTCGTCCTGGGCGCCGCGGGAGACCTCGTACTGGTCCGCCAGGTTCTCGGCGGTGACGCCCATGTGGTAGCCCTCGAAGGGGTCGGTGAGCACGTGGATGATGCCGTCCTCGAGCTGGTCGTGGCCGAGGCGATAGCCCGTGCGCGCCTTGCGCAGATAGAAGGGCAGGCGGCTCATGTTCTCCGCGCCGCCGGCCACGACGACCTCGGCGTCGCCGGTCTCGATATAGCGCGCGGCGGTATTGATCGCTTCGAGGCCGCTACCGCACAAGCGGTTGACGTTCACCGCGGGCGTCTCGATAGGGAGGCCGGCTTTGAGCGTCGCGTAGCGGGAGAGGTAGGCGTCCTCGGCAACCTGGCCGACGATACCCATCACCACCTGGTCGACCTCGCCGGCTTCGACGCCGGCGCGATTCACCGCTTCGCCGATAACCAGCGAGCCAAGGTCGGAGGCAGGGGTTTCGGCGAGCGAGCCCCCGAACTTGCCGATAGCCGTGCGAACGCCGCTGGTGAGGACAACGTCTTCCATGTGAGGAACCTTCCTTCGGGGCGGCGGTTCGTACCCGCCGAGTGTGGTTCGTCATTGTAGACCCTCGACGCAAGGCGCTTCGGTGACGCGTGGCACCACTCCGACCGGCCCGGCGCCTTGCGCGGTCGCCCCCTACGATCGTGCCGTGGACCACTACCACGCGAGCAGCGAGCGCCGCCGATGAGTCGCTTCGCGATCCGCATCGCGGACGCCGACGACGCGCCCGCGCTCGCTGCGCTCCTGGCGGAGGCGTTCGCGGATGCGAGCGCCTGCTACCCCGAGCCGCGCCCGCCATCGGCCGACGACTTGGCCGTGCGGATGCAGACGGGCGAGGCGTTCCTGCTGGCGGAGCTGGCGGGGGAGATTGCGGGAGTCCTACGCTGGCAGCGGGACGAAGATGGCATCGCCGGTTTCGACCTGCTCGCGTCACGTGTCGCCGGCGCCGGACGCGCGCTCATCCGTGCGGTCGAAGCGCGAGCGCAGGACGGCGGCCTCCGCCTCGTCCGCGCCGAGCTCCCCGACGAGCCTCGCCTCGCCGGCTACTTTGCGGCCCTCGGGTACCTCCCCATCGGGCGCGCAATCGCGGACTTCCGGGACGAATCCGTGCCCATTCTCACCGTCGAGCGGCGGCTGCCGCTGCTCACGGTGCGCGAGCAGCGCCGGGGCGATGCGGCCGCGATCGCTGCGCTCGCGGGCGAGGACCCATGGCCGTTCGAGCAGGGCGCGCGGCCGGGCTGGTTCGTCGCCTCTGACGGCGATCGTGTGGTCGGGGTCATCCAATCGCGCGACGCGGCCGGCGTAGCCGCCATCCGCGAGCCGGTGCTGGCCGCGGGGTACGAGGGGCGGGGGCTCGACGTGTGGATGGTCGAGCACGCCGCGGACTACGCCGGGACGCACGGCTCACACACGGCCGAACTGCCACTGACCGAGCGCACGACCACGCTCCTCGCTCGCCTCGAGGAGCGTGGCTGGGATCTCGACCAGGGCCGCGGCAGCTACGTGAAACAGCTCGGCGGCGGCGTGAACGAGGACGCATTCTCTCTTGATTGAGCTCTTCGACGGCCGGCCGGGGGCGTTCACCGTTCCGTTCGTGGGTGGGCCACCCGCGGAGGGATCGGTGAAAGCGGCGCGAAGCGGCAGAAGAGGTCAATCCAGAAAATCAGTGGCGGCAGGTGGGGCCGTGGAAGTGGTCCTGCCGAGGCTCCGCCTCCACGCGCAGGGAACGCCAGAAGAGGAAGCGGCCGACGTTCACCCGGAGCGTGGCGGCTTGGCGGCTGAGCGTCGGCGCGACGAGCACCTGGAGGTCCTCTTCGCGCAGGCGCTGGTAGCCGCTGACATTCTTCCGCGCGAGGTAGGTGTCGACCGACACCTCGGGCGATCCGCCTCAGCCGATGGGCGGGATGTAGTCGATGGCGATGGTGCCGCCGCGCTCGCGTACGAGCGCCGCGGCCTCCTCGCTGAACGTGATCTCCACGGGCAAAGCGTAACGGACGGAGGTGGGGAATCTGTGGCAGGAGTCACACAGCGGGGGATCGCGGGCGTGGCGCTCGCGCTAGGGTCTGCGCCCCGCAGCTTCGGCACGGCTACGGTAGGCAGGCAGCAGGCGGACCAACTAGAACCAGGCAGCCCCGACCCCCGTTCACGTTCGCCGTCTTTAGGCGCTGGGTAACGACAGTGTGCTCGCTTTATCCAAGCGGCGAGCCCCAACGATCTCGCGAGGTGACCTCGCTGAGTGGCTTGCGGTCGAGCGGACCGAAGCGGCCCCGGGGGTAGCCGAGCGGGACGCAGTAGACGACCTGCGCCTCGGCGGGAATCGCGAAGAGCGCGTGCACGCGTTCTTCGACGACGGCGTGGAGCGTCGTGATCGTGCCGCCGATGCCGATCGCGCGGGCGGCGAGGAGGAGGTTCTGCGTGGCCGGAATCACGGAGCCCATGGGGCCCGGCCCCTTGGCCGTCGCGCAGACGAGCACGATCGCGGGGGCGCCGCCGATCTCGCCGGAGAGGCGCATCGCCGACTGGCGCACGCTCTTGCCCGGGGGGATGTCCTCGGGGCCGCTGATGCCCTCGTCCTTGCGCTTCGCCCACCAGGCCTCTTGGTATAGCTCGCCCAAACGAGCGCGCTGCTGCGCATCGGTGATGAGGAGGAAGTGCCAGGGCTGAACGTTACCCCCGCTCGGCGCCTGGATCGCCGCCTCGAGGATGGCGTGGAGGTCCGCCTCGGGGATGGGGTCGGGGCGGAAGCGGCGGATGGCGCGCATGCTGAACATTGCCTCGCCCAGGGACATGATCATTCGCTTGGCTATCGACATCGGTGGCCTCCTCGGGGGGTGTGGCGTTATTGGGCCGGTGGCAGATCGAGAGAAGAAGAGCGATGGAGGCGAGCCAGTCAGAGCATCTTTGCCCATCGGCCCATACGCGGATCGCGCGCGTAACCCGCCCTCTCCCAGAATCCGACTGCCCACCCGTGATCTGGCTCGATTAGCGCGGTGATACGCTGCGCCCCCGCGGTCGCAAGGCGGCGCTCGCCCTCGCTCACGAGTGCGAGCGCGATTCCGCGGCGGCGATGAGCTGGAAGCACAGCGAGGCGGTACATGTTCCCGCGCCAGCCATCGAACGCCGCGACAGCACGCCGAGAACGTCCTCCGCCTGCTCAGCCACCAGCAAGGCAGTGCTAAGACGGAGGGCCCGCTTGACGTCCGCGGATGAGTCCGTAGGGCTCGCCGTCACGCCCTCAGTCCGCCACAGATCCAGTATCGCCGTAATGTCGGCGGCCGCAGCATCTCGAACATCGAACGTGTCTGCGGTCGTCATCCCCGGAAGGATAGCAGCAGGTCCACGGCCGGCTCCCCGATGCAGACCAAGGCGACAGGCGCGGGTAGCTGCTGCCCCTAATCAACGAGGCGGCTGCCGTAGGGCCGCCCCCTCGTGCGGGTGTGCGGTAAAGGAGCTCCGCTCGAACTGCTCCGCCTAGGCGTCGAAGTAGAGCGAGAACTCGTGGGGATGGGGGCGGATGTCGACCGGCGCCACCTCGTTCTCGCGCTTGTAGTCGATCCAGGTGTGGATCAGATCTTCGCTGAAGACACCGCCCTGCAAGAGGAAATCGTGGTCCTCTTCCAGGGCGTCAAGCACCTCAGCGAGTGAGCCCGGGATCACGGGGTAGCCGAATTCGGCCGGGTCGATGTCGAAGAGGTCGACGTCGTCGACCGGATCGCCGGGATCGATCTGGTTGGCGATGCCGTCGAGCCCAGCGAGGAGCTGGGCGGAGAAGGCGAGGTAGGGGTTGCAGGTCGGGTCGGGCGCACGGAACTCCAGCCGCTTCGTCGCCGGGTTCTCCGAGAGCATGGGGATGCGGATGCCGGCACTGCGGTTACGGGCGCTGTAGACGAGCACGTTGGGCGCTTCGTATCCGGGCACGAGCCGCTTGTACGAGTTCGTGGTCGGCGCGCAGAAGGCCATGAGCGCGTCGCCGTGCTTGATCAGCCCGCCGATGTAGAAGCGCGCCGTCTCCGAGATCATCCCGTAGCCGTCCGCGTCGAAGAAGAGGTTCGTGCCGTCCTTCCAGATGGACTGGTGGGTGTGCATGCCGCTGCCGTTGTCCTCAAAGAGGGGCTTCGGCATGAACGTCGCCACCTTGCCGGCCTGGCGGGCGACGTTCCGAACCACGTATTTGTACCACTGGAGGTTGTCGGCCATCTGCGTGAGCGGCGCGTACTTCATGTCGATCTCGCACTGTCCGGCGGTCGCCACCTCGTGATGGTGAATCTCGATCTGGAGCCCGGCCTTCTGCATCTGCAACACCATCTCGGTGCGCAGGTCTTGGAGGGTGTCCCGCGGGGGGACGGGGAAGTACCCCTCCTTATGCTGCGTCTTATAGGCGAGGTTGGGGCCCTCATCGCTGCCGGTGTTCCAGGCCGCTTCGACCGAATCGATAGAGTAGAAGGCGGTATCTCGCTGTGAGTCGTAGCGCACGTCGTCGAAGACGAAGAACTCCGCCTCCGGTCCCCAGAACGAGGTGTCGGCAAGGCCGGTGGTCTTGAGGTAGGCCTCTGCGCGTTCGGCAACGCCGCGCGGGTCCTTGTGGTAGCGCTCACCCGTGACGGGGTCGCTGATCCCGGCAGTGATGCTGAGGGTCGTGTGCGCGGTGAAGGGATCGAGGACGGCCGTCTCCGGATCGGGGATGAGGATCATGTCCGAGCGCTGGATGCCCTGGAAGCCGCGGATGCTCGAACCATCGAAGCCGAGCCCGGCGGTGAACACGTCCGCGCTCCACTCCGTGGGGGTCACGGAGAAGTGCTGCCAGGTGCCAAGCAGGTCGGTGAACTTGACGTCGATCATGGCGACGCCGTTGTCCTGGATGAACTGTTCGATCTCCTCGGGGGTCATCTTCACCTCACAGGGCAGTGGTCGGGCGCCGGGCGCGCGAGTGGATGCGCATCATCTCGACCGAGGCTCTCGCGAGCAACGCCCGCGAGAGCCTACCGATGAAGTTCGTGTTAAGGATGCGACGGCCCGTCAGAGCGCGATATCGCCTCTTTCGTCGGTACGCACGCGAATCGCCTGCTCGACGGGGATCACGAAGATCTTGCCATCGCCGATGTTGCCGGTCTGCGCACTCGCAACGATCGCATCGATCGTGCTGTCGACAACTGAGTCCGCCACGACGAGCTCGAGCTTGACCTTCGGCAGCATGTCGACGACCAGCTCCTCGCCGCCCCGGCCTTGATGGACGATACCGCGCTGCGCGCCGCGGCCCGTCACGGGGATCACGTTCATTCCGTGGATCCCCTGCGCCTCGAGCGCCTGCTTGACGTCGTTCACCCGTTCGGGGCGAATGATGGCTTCGATCTTCTTCATCGCTGTGGGCTCCTGTTGCCTTTCTGACGATCGGGGATGGCCGGTGGCGCGGAGGCAATCATGCCACCGGGAACGGCGATACCCGCCTCATCGTGGGTGTAGGCGCGCTCGCCGTGTTGGGTAACGTCGAGACCGGCCTCTTCCTCATCCTCGGAGACGCGCACGCCGAACAGCATGTCGAGCACCTTGAGGATGATGTAGGTGACGGTGAACGAATAGGCGCCGACCGCGGCGATGCCTACCACCTGGTCCCAGAGCAGCCGCCACTCGCCGTGGATGAGGCCTTCGCGGAACTCGGGCGCGCCGACGGCGACGGTGGCGAAGATGCCAGTGGCGAGCGCGCCCCAGAGGCCGCCGACCCCGTGCACGGCGACGACATCGAGCGAGTCGTCGAAGCGGATCCTCTGGCGGAGACGGACGGCGAGGTAGCAGAAGACGCCTGCGCCGAAGCCGATTGCGATCGCTTCCATCGGCTCGACGTAGCCGGAGGCGGGCGTGATCGCGACGAGACCGGCGACAGCGCCCGAAGCGGCGCCGACGACGCTCGGTTTCCCCGCCATCCACCAGCTGAGCAGCGTCCACGTGAGGGCGGCGGCCGCGGTCGCGACGTTCGTGTTCACGAACGCGTACACCGCCTGGCCGTTGGCCCCAACGGCGCTGCCGGCGTTGAAGCCGAACCAGCCGAACCAGAGGATGGCCGCGCCCAGCACGACCATCGTGACATCGTGCGGCTCCATCGGCTCGCTGCCGTAGCCCTTGCGCTTGCCGAAGACGAGCACCGCCGCGAGGGCGGCGACACCGGCGTTGATGTGGATCGCCATGCCGCCGGCGAAGTCGAGGGCGTTGATCCCGATATCGGGAGCGACGCCCTCGCCGGAGAAGGTGTTGAGCCAACCGTTGACGCCGAACACCCAGTGCGCGATCGGGGCGTAGACGATGATCGACCAGAGGGCGATAAAGAGCAGGAAGGGGCCGAACTTGGCCCGCTCGGCGAAGGCCCCCGTGATCAGCGCGGGCGTGATGATGGCGAACATCATCTGGAACGCCATGAAGAGCAGATCGGGCACACCGTTCGAGCCCGAGTCGACGCCCACGTCCTTCAGCCCGAAGTGGTCGAAGTTGCCGATCAGGCCGAGTCCCACATCTTCGCCAAAGGCGAGCGAATAGCCGACGACTGCCCAGAGCACGCCCACCACCCCGATGGTGATGAACGAGTGCATGATCGTGGCCGCAACGTTCTTGTTTCGCGTAAGGCCGCCGTAGAAGAAGGCCAGCCCCGGCGTCATGAACAACACGAGCGCCGATGCGGCCAGCATCCAGGCGGTATTGCCGCTATCGAGTTCGAACACGGGAAACCCCCACAGAGCCTGCGGCGACCCGCCCAGGGCGCGGCGCTCGCGGGGCGGACCTTACGGGTCGGGGCGGGTCGAGGCGTTACGCCCAGATTTCGCCGGTGTTAAAACCATGTTTCGTGTTTTTGAGGGCGCCACGGCTCGCGACACCGGAGCGATGTTCGCCGGCCCAGCCAGACGAATCTGCCCTCGACGGCCCGCGGCGGACCGACGGGGAGCGATATAGGCCTCGGGAACGGCTACGTGGTAGCGTGCGGCGGTGACCTCCTCCGCACATGAGGCCGGCGCCGACACGCTTCCGAAGGGCCTCGAACTCCTCGCCGAGACCTTCGCATTCTCGCGCCGCGGGCGGCCTCTGACGGGCTTCGGCCACTACGCGAGCGTTATCGATATCGGAGGTCCGGAGGCGATCGCGCTCGCCACCGACACGATCGGCACGAAGGCGCTCGTCGCCCAGTCATTGGGAAAGTTCGACACGGTCGGCATCGATTGCGTGGCCATGAACGCGAACGACATCGTCTGCGTGGGCGCCGAGCCCGTGGCGATGGTCGACTGCGTCGCCGTCGAGGCAATGGATGAGGCGTTCCTCACGGAGATCGCGGTCGGCCTGCGCGAGGGCGCGCGCCGCGCCCGCATCTCCATCCCCGGCGGCGAAACCGCGCGCGTGCCGGAGATGCTCCGGGGCGCCGTCGAGGGCAAGGGCTTCGACCTCGGCGGCACCTGCGTTGGCCTCGTCCCAGCCGACCGCGTGCTCACCGGCGCTCGTGCGGCCCCGGGCGACGCCCTTCTCGGCTTCGCCTCCTCCGGCATCCACAGCAACGGCTTCACCCTCGCCCGCCGCACCTTCGCGGACGCAGGCTGGGATCTCGGCCACCATGTCGAGGAATTCGGCCGGACGCTCGGCGAGGAGTTGATCGAACCGACGGCGATGTACGTCGACCTCGCGCTGGCGCTCCTCGATCAGCTCGACGTACGCGCGCTCTTCCACGTCACCGGCGACGGTTTTCTGAACCTGCGCCGCCTCGAGCCCGAAGTCGGATTCACCATCGAGGTCCTGCCCGAGACGCCCGCGATCTTCGCGACGATTCAGCGCCTGGCCGGCCTCGGCCAGGCCGCGATGCACGCGGAATACAACATGGGCGTCGGCTTCTGCGCGGTCGTGTCCGAGGCGGAGGCCGACCAGGTGATCGCGGTCGGGCGGGCTGAGGGTATCGAAGGCTGGCGGCTGGGGACGGCCGTGGCGTCAAGCGAGCGCGCAGTCTCCATCGACGCCGGGGACGTGCACCTGCGCAGCGAGGGCAAGGGTTTCGTCGACGCCTAGGGGCGGCTCCGCTACGCCGTAACGGCGGGCTCCTTCGCTGCTTCGGCCTCCTCCGCGTCCTCGTCCTCGTTCTCGTCCTCGTTCTTCTTCTCGTCGTCGGAGGGGCGCTGGGGGCGGCGGATGGACCAGCGGCGGAAGCGCTCCTCGGCGCGGGCGTGGCCCTGCCGCTCGATCATCTCCTCACGCACCTTCATGAAGTCCTCGCGGGTGCGGTTGCCGATCTGGCTGGCGTGGCAGAGGACGGCTTCGAGCCGCCGCTCCCAGTGGTCGGTCACGTCGATGGTGTGGTCCGGATCATCGCTACCCGCAAGGAGGACCTCGTTGACCTCGTGCGAAGGCAGGCCATCCTCCTCGTCCCGCTGGTAGTAGAGGCGGTCGCGGACGAGTGGGTAGACGGCATCAGCGGTGAGTGTGCCCACGTTGCGGTGGTCGCGGTGGTTGAAGCCACGGCGGAACGCGTCCCAGGTGACGACGACCTCGGGGCGGTGGATGCGGATGAGGCGCACGATCTGACCGCGCAGCTCCTCCTCGTCGACCGTGTGCCCATCGGGGTGGCCGAGGAAGATGCAGGCCTTCACGCCGAGCGCCCGGCAGGCCGCACGCTGCTCCTCCTCGCGAATGGCGGCCAGCTTCTCGGAGTGCATCTCCTCGTCGTGCGTGCCCTTGTCGCCGCCCGTAACGACCACGTAGACGACTTCGGCGCCCTCCGCGCACCATTTCGCCACGGTGCCTCCACAGACGAACTCCGCATCATCGGGGTGGGCCATCACGACCATCGCGCGCTCGGGGGTCTCGAGCGGCGGGAGCTCCGGCTGCTGAGTCGCCCCCTCCTCCCCCGCGGCGGCGCCATTCAGACGCTGGCGCAGGCCGGCCAAGCCCGACTGACCGGCCTTCGCGAGCCGCGTGAGGCCGCTCTTCGCCTGAGTCCGTACGTCGCTGAATCTGCTGTCGCTGGTCATCACTCCCCTCCGGCCACCTCGATTGGGACCTCGCGTGAGACCGCCGCAGCGATCACGTCTTCGTAGAGCGCGGCCATCTGGCGCGCGATCTCGTCCCAGCGGAACCGCTGGACCGAACGGCGAGCCGCCCGTCCGAAGTTCGCCCGCAGCTCGGGATTGCGGATCAGGACTTCGAGCTTCTCCGCAAAGGGCTCGGGACAGCGCCAGGGGATGAGATAGCCGTTGACGCCATCCGTGACCGTGGAGACGAGGCCGCCCACGCGTGAAGCAACGACCGGCGTTCCGCAGGCCATCGCCTCCACCGCCACGAGCCCGAAGCTCTCGTAATAGCTCGGCACCACACAAACGTCGGCGGCACTGTAGTAAGAGGGCAGCTGCTCGTGCGCAACCGCGCCCTCGAAGCGCACGCTCTCGGCAAGGCCCACGTCGCGCGCCTGCGCCTCAAGTTCCTCACGCAGCACCCGTGCGCCTTCATCGCCGCCGATCACGAGCAGGAGCACACGCGGGTCCTCGAGTTGGGCGAGCGCATCGATGAGGACGTCAACGCCCTTCAGCTTCTCCAACCGACCGACCCAGAGGAGCACGGGCCGGCCCGGTTCGATGCCTAGCGCGCGCCGGCACTGCTCTCTGTCGCCTGGCTGGAAGAGATCGGTGTCGACGCCGCAAGGAATGCTCAATACGCGATCGGGGTCGGCGTCGTAGTAGCGGGCAAGGAGCCCGCGCTCGTGCGCACTCGCGGTGACGATGGCGTCGGCGCTTGCGACGAGGGCACGCTCCTGGCGGATTCGCTCGCGTGGCTCCTCCTCGGAGACGCGCGCACGGTTCTTCACCTCACCGAGCGTGTGGAACATGGCCAGGTGGGGCGCGCCCAGCTGGCGCGCGAACGCTTGGCCCGCGTGGGCGCTCTGCCAGTAGTGGCTGTGGACCAGGTCGTACGACGTGCCCTCCTCCTCGATGAAGCGCGTCAGCTCCTCGCCGAAGGCCGGGAGGAACGGGACCAGGAGATGTTTGTCGAGGGGCTGCGCCGGACCCGCGGGCAGCTGGACCAAGCGCAGGTTCGGGGTGAGCGGCGTGACCTCGGGATGCTCACCGTCGCGGCGCGTGAAGATGTCGACTTCGTGGCCAAGCCGCGCCAGCTCCCGCGAGAGCTCGCGCACGTAGACGTTCATACCACCCGTCTGCCCCCCGCCCAGCGGTGCGAGCGGACTCGTGTGGTAGGAGATCTGGGCGATTCGCATGAGCGTCCGATTAGCCTAGCCGAAGGGCCCACCAGCCGCCTACGGCGCGCTCAGGCTCAGGGTCACGATCTCTTGCGCCGTACCGCCCAGGTGGCGCTTGTACTCCTCGTCGCCGCGCAGGAAGTCGACGGCGCCATGGCCGCGCTCGATCGCCTCGCGCACGACGTACGCCTTCGAGACCTGGCCGGCCGAGAGGGCCGCGAATTCGGGATCGAAGCCGCTGTTGTAGAGCATCGTCCTGCTGTCGTTCTCGAGGGTGAAGACCCGTGCCACGGCCCGGTCGTCGAGTGTGAGGGTCGAGATCCGAGTCAGACTCAACGCCGCTAGTTCGATCGCGAGATCCCGGAAGAACGCCGCGATGGGCGGCGTCAGGAAGGCGCGTTTGTCCTCGCGGCTCTCGCGCATCATCTCGATCAGGCCATCCACCGCGCCCGCAACCTCCTCCGGCGTGGTCGCCGACTCGAAGCCAACCTCGCCAGCCCTCTCGAGGTTGCGGATCTTGCGGCGGAGCTCGTGGCGCTGCTTCTTCGCAAGCGAGCCGAGGTAGGCCTCCCACCCCGACGGAAGCTCCAGGATCGGCGTGACCGCCTCGTGCTCCTCGGTCACGTCCCAGCCGTAGTGTTCGGCGGCGGCGAGGAGGGCCTCGCGCAAGGGGCTTCCCGTGGGCAGGCCCCAGGCCTCGAACGAGCGGACCAGGTCCTCCATGAGCCACTCGACGAGCGCGATCATGGATGCCTGCTCGTCCCCGGGGTGGACGAGCAGTCCGGCGTGGTCGCTCAGGTTCGGATCGCCGAGCAGCCTCGCTTCCCGCCCCTCGACGGCTAGCGGAGCGACCCCGATGAGCGCCTCCTCGTGTCGCAGCGCAAGGAAGACCGGGAACACACCAGCGCCCAGGTGCCGGAGCCAGGCTCCGTGCCAGGCCGGGTGGGAGAATGGCGTCGCGCCGGGGACGGAGCGATGCAGTGCCGCCCATTCGCCGCGCAGGGTCTCGATAGGCTCGGCGGTAATGAGCGGCAGTTCTGCGAACGCGGCCTCGTCGCTCGCGGCGCTCACCCGAGGTCCTTCGCGTAGCAGACCTGGCCGGCATCGAGCGAGTAGCCCGCCCCCGCCCAGAACGCCACGACGCCGGGCTCCTGGTGGAAGGCGCGTGAGACGATCCGGGCGGCGCCCTTCGCGCGCAGCGCGTCCTCGACGCGCTCCAGCAGTGCGAGCGCAAGGCCCTGGCGGCGGTACCCCGGATCGACCGCGAGCCGGTAGAGGTTGCCCCGCCAGCCGTCCCAGCCACCCATCAGGCTGCCGACGATACGACCACCGTCGAGGGCCAGCACGAACAGCTCTGGATCGCGCTCGAGGCGCTGCGCAGGGCCGCTGCGTGATCGGTAGGGCGGGGGACGGCCTCAGCGCGAAGCCACAGTTCGAGGACGGCCTCGATGTCCCGCGCCTCGCACGGGCGGAAGCCGATGGAGGCCGGCATCGCCGGGCCTAGACCGAGCCGTGGACGAGGGCGAGGAACTCCGAACGGGTCACGCTCGATCGCTTGAACTGTCCGCGCATCGCGCTCGTGACCATGCGACTGCCGGGCTTACGCACGCCCCGCATTGTCATGCAAAGGTGCTCGGCTTCGACGACGACGGCGACACCATCGGCCGGGAGCGACTCCATCACCGTCTCGGCCACCTGGCTCGTCAGCCGCTCCTGGACCTGGGGCCGGCGGGCGAAGGCTTCGACGACACGCGCGAGCTTGCTGATGCCCACGACGCGAGACTCGGGCAGGTAGCCCACGTGCGCCTCGCCATGAAAGGGCAGGAGGTGGTGCTCGCACATGCTGTAGAAGGAGATGTTGCGCAGAATGACCATCTCATCGTGGGCGACTTCGAAACCCACCTTGAGGTAGTCCGCGGGATCCTCGGCGAGGCCCCCAAAGATCTCCGCGTACATCTCCGCGATGCGCCGCGGCGTCCCCAGGAGACCCTCCCGCTGCGGATCCTCGCCCACGGCCTCCAGCAGCTCGACGACGGCCGCGCGGATGCGCTCACCATCGACCTGGGTCCCCGACAGAATCGCCACGGGCGCCTCCCACTACACGGAGCAGTGGCCAAGGATCGTAGCAGGGGTGCCCCCTGCGGTCATGGCGAACCGAACCAGCAGGGCGGCCTTTGTGACGCTCGCCACCGAACGTTCCAGACGAGCGTGACCGCCGTCACCAGGGCCAGGCCGAGGGGAGCCTACCTTCTGATCGCGATACCCCAAGGGGTATACAGAAGGAGCGATTCGATGGACCATTCCGGAATCCGAATCTGGGCGCCGCCGATGCGCCCTTCCTGGGCCGCGTCGAGACCTGGGGCACCTGGCTGGCGGGGCTGCGCTTCCTCGGCATCGGGCTGTTCCTCGGCTCGATCGCCCTGGGGTTGCTCACGATCACGAACGTGATCCGCTTCCAGGCGCTACGAATCCGTGAGCTGGCCGCCACGGCCGCTGCCGCGAGTTAGCGACCCCCCCCCCGCACCAACGAAACAGGCCCCGGCATATGCCGGGGCCTGTTGGCGTCCGCCCTTACGCGGGCTAGGACTCCAGCCAGAGGACGTCCCCGTGGAGATCGGACGGATGCTCGCGCGAGACGAAGACGGCGTATTCCGCCTTGCTTGCGCCGATCGTCGTCTTCTCGCCGTGGCCGGGCCAGACCGTCGTGTCGTCGTCGAGCGCGTAGAGCCGGGAGGTGATGGATCCGATCTCCTGCTGGAGCGCTTCGTTCGAGCGCGAATTCCCGGGCCCGCCGGGAAAGAGCGTGTCCCCGGAGAACGCGTGCTGGCCGTGAACGAACGCCGTACTAGCGGGGGTGTGACCGGGAATCGACACCACCTCGAAGGCGAGCCCGCCCACGTTCACGGTATCGCCGTCCGCGATGACCTCGTCGAGCTGCCCCTCCGGGATCCAGGGCTCGGCGGGGTCCGCGATCAGGCGGCAGCCGTAGCGCTCCTTGAGCGCGGCGATGCTAGCGGTGTGGTCGGGGTGGGAGTGGGTGAGCAGAATCGTCGCAGGCGTGACGCCCGCGAACTCGGCGGCAGCGATACTCTTCTCGACCTCATCGGGCGCATCGATGAACGCCGCTTCCTGGGTCTCCTCGTCGATGACCACGTAGATGTTGTTCCCGAAGCCCGCGGGGCCAGCCCGTACCAGCCCCAAGTTGCCGTCGACCAGCTTCTCCATGCCCCGCCCTCCGGTTCTTTGCGCCGTAGGGTACGAGCGCCAAGGGAGCGTCGCTAGCCGTCGCCGTTCGGCGATGGTTGCGAGGCGGCCGCGGGGGCTGCCGCCTCGGCGCTGGCGAGGCGGCCGGCGGCAAGGCCGACGAAAACGCCAATGACGGTTTCCGCGATGTGGGTGAGCGTGCTACGCACGCCCGCGTCACCGTCGACGATGCCCAGCCCGATGAGGCCGAGCAACGAGAGCACGAGCACCACCGCCAAGACCGAGATGATGTTTGCGACGACGCGGCTGATCGGGACTTGCTCGACGCTCATTTGGTACCCACCCGCCCAACCCCACTCGTGCCCACCCGCCTGACCTCACCCGCATCTACCCGCCCGACCCGACCGGTCCCGCGCTCGATGGTGCAGGCCGTCCGCGGATGCAGAAGCCCGTGCAGCGCGAGGCCACTGGCGCCCCGCAGAAGCGCCAGGACCGCCGCGAGATAGTTCCGGGAGCACGTTCGCATCGCACCCTCCTCAGAAGTAGTGACGCGATCATCGCGGCCGGGAAGCCAAGCCCGGAGGGGAAGGTGTCAGCCACGCGTAGAATGCGCCGGCGGCCAGGAGCGGCCACGGAGAGGCTGGAAACGACGATGAAGGATCTCACGATCGGCATGCATGTCCTGGCGCAGGACGCAAGCGGGCTGATCGACGGCGTGCTCGCCGCCGACCGCGCGGGCATTGAAACCGCCTGGCTCACGAGCGGCGGCCCCGCCCCCGACCCCCTCGCGGTCTTCGCGGCCGCCGCAGGGGAGGCCGAGCAGATCGGCTTCGGCACCTCGATCCTCCCCACCTTCCCCCGCCACCCGCTGGCGATGGTGCAGGGCGCCGTTGTGGTCGAGCAGCTCGCCCCCGGCCGGCTGAAGCTGGGCATCGGGCCGAGCCACAAGCCCGCGGTCGAGAGCACCTACCGCTTCGAATTTGTGCGCCCCCTCCAGCATCTGCGCGAGTACCTCACGATCCTCAACGCCATCCTCAAGGAGGGGGCGGTGGAGTTCCACGGCGAGCGCCTCCACGCCGAAGCCAAGCTGCAAGCGCCCACGGGCGTAAAGGTGATGGCGTCCGCGCTGCGCCCGAACGCCTTCCGGCTCTGCGGCGAACTCAGCGACGGCGCGATCTCGTGGGTCAGTCCGCTGCCCTACCTCCAGCGCGTCGCGGTACCCGCGATGGACGAGGGCGCGACGGAAGCAGGGCGCGCGCGGCCTGCCCTGGTAGCGCACGTGCCCGTCGTGGTTTCGGAGGATGCCGAGGCGGTCTGGGCGGCTGCCCAGACCCAGCTGGGCTTCTACCCGCGCCTGCCCTACTACTCGGCGATGTGGCAGGACGCCGGCTTCCCCGAAGCGGCGGACGGGACGTTCTCACGCGCGATGTCCGACGCGCTGGTAATCCAGGGCAGCGCCGACTCCGTCGCCGAGCGCGTCCGCGGGCTTCCCGCGTTCGGCGTGAACGAGATGCTGGCGGCCGTCGTCCGCGTCGAGGACGATCCCGCCGCGAGCGACCGTACGATCGAGCTGCTCGGAGCGCTGGCGAAGGAGAGCTGAACCGCAAGACCGCTAAGGCGCCGGGTCCGCGGTGTCGTCAGCGCCGGCGCCGCCGGTCGCGGCGGAATCGCCGCTGGCTGCCGCGGGGTCAGCGGGGGCAGCCCCGTCGGCTCCGGCCGCCGGTTCCCCTGCTGCCGCCGATGCAGGCTCGAGGTCCGTCTCCGGATCGCGCAACGCAATCTCTGACGCGATCGCGCTGTAGGCCGTCTCGAGTGAGGCCAGGGTCGTGTCGCCATCACCGCTCTGCCAAGCGAGATCGAGGGCGGCTATGCAGGCCTGGCCGAGGGACGAATCGACGTCGTGCGGAGGGAGCAGGCCCGCCTCACAGGCGAGGCGGAGCTCGCCCTGGCGTCCGTCGATGGTCGAGGCGACGAAGCCGGGCTCGCCCGTCATCCAGAGCGCGACTGCCGCTTGCGTCGCGAGCACCTGCAGGGCGAAACTCTGCAAGCCGGTAACGGCGACATCGGCACTGCAGGCGAGCGCGCCGAGCTGCGGATCGGCGGTGCGATCGGCACCGACAGCGGCTGAGGCTTGCGCGCAGAGCGCGGCCCAGCCGGCGGGCGTACCCGCCTCCACGGCGGCCGCATCGATCGCGCGCCAGACGGGGCTCTCCCGCGGCTCCGTCGCCGCCGGGAACCAGCCTGTGAAGTCGATCGCGTCAGCGAGCGCGACGGGCGCGGCCGTGCCGATCGAGTCCAGATAAGCGGCTGCGGGGGCCGCCGCGGCGCCTCCGCCGAGGAGTCCTTCCGCCCAGCCGAAGCCCGCGCTCTGAAGGCGTAATACGCCCAGGAGCAGCAGGCCAAGGACGACCAGCGGGATCTTGCTCACCCCGTGATCATCGGATCAGGCTGGGACAGCGCGCATCGCCCGGACGGCAGCTCGTGGCAGCCCTTGAGCGACGCGTGGGGCGTGGCCCAGCTATGCCGGCCGCACCTCACCCGCAGGGCAATCCCGGATTGTTCGCATTAGGGGCCTGACCTATAGTTTCGCCCTTGGGTGGGGCCGGGAGCGCCCTCAGACGAAGCGGTGATGCCCCTCGGGCCCGCTCAGCCCGCTCACCAAAGAGGAAACCATCGTTCTGAACGAGCCCCTGCAGGTTGGGCAATTCGCGATCGTCAATCACGAGCCGCTCGAGCGCGCGCCCGGGGCGGGGATCGCCGAGGGTCTCGGCCCGGACACTAATCGTCTGGAGCTCTTTCTCGTGGCCGAGGGCACGACCCCGGCGGGCAACGATTTCGCTGGACAGGTCATCTCGCAGGTCACGCGCAGCTGGAAGACGCTCGACCTGAGCCTCACGGGGGCACTCGCCCAGATCTACGGCGAGGCCCAACGCTCCCTCCATGAGTGGAACAGCACGAGCATCTCCCAGCACCAGGTCGGCATCAGCCTCACCTGCATCGGTCGCCAGGGCGATCGCGTGGTGATCGCGGCGCGTGGGCCGGCGACCGCGCTCCACCTCACCGACGGCAGCGTCACCCGTTACGAGCCGGACGATGAACACGCGGCCCTGATGTATGGGGCGGGCCAGGCGCCACCGCAGCTGACACGCCTCCACTTCGGCGCAGGCGACCGTGTCCTCCTCGTCACGACGAACGTCATCAGCGATCTAGATGACGAACTCCTCGACGGCATCCTCGCCCTGCCCCTCGCCGACGTCCTCCCCGACCTCTATCGGCGCGTGGCCCACCTGCGCGATGCGACGGCGCTCCTCCTCGTCGCCCCCGGCGCCGACGAGGAGATCGGCGCCGAACCGGCCGCTCCCGCGGCCGACGAGCCCTTGATCGGCGCAGCGCAGCCGGCGACCGTGGGCAGTGGCCGCGCCCCGGCGGCCCCTCCCGAGGAGCTCAACTTCCAACCCAGCCTCTTTATCGATGGAGGGGCGGTCGGCACATCTTTGGAACGGGCACGCCAGCGGCTATTGGCAATCGACGCGCGCCCACGTATCGCGGGGGCGGTTCCCGCAGCGACGGCACCCGAGGTACGACCGCTGCGGCGGGTGGCCGGTGACGACGTCTTTGCCGCACCGACGCCACCAACGACGCCCTGGACCCCCACCGCTGCGGAGACTCGGACGGGGGCGGCCCAACGCTGGCACCAGCCCCGCGCCGAGGCCGAACCTCCACGAACACCGCGAATTTCCGCAGCCCCGGCTCCGGGTGCGGCGCGGACCGGCAGCTTCACCCGTGAACTCGCACGGAGCCGCCCGAGCACGGCACCAACACCAAGCGCACCGGCAGATGCGCCGTTGGTCAGCGAACTGGCGGCGGGCCGCCGCGCCCAGGTCACGGGATTGAGCCGTTCGGCCTACGCAGAAGGCATCGTCACCGAGGCGGGAAAGCCCAGCCCCACCGATTCACTCGTGCGCATGCGCGATGACATCGGCGGGGGCCGCCGGCGGGGTGGCGGGGCACGCTCGCGCCGCGGCACGGACAGCAGCCTCCCCCCAACCTGGTTCATCGTCGTTATCGGCTTAGGCCTCCTGCTCGGCCTCGCGGGCTGGGTGGTGCTCCCGCGCGTGCTCAACAGCGACACGGACACGCGCCTCGCTGAGCTCATCGACGAAGCGGAACGGGAGATCGCGACCGCGAACGCGGTTGTGGACCCAGGCGCCCAGCGAGACTCGCTCACCCGTGCGCGCGGGATTCTGCTCGAGGCGGGTGCGCTCGAAGGAGGCGCTGAGCTCAGCGAGCCTCGGCTGAACGAGGTGGCTGGGGCGATCGCGGACCTCGATGCGATCGTGGCGCCGCTCGCAATCGAGGTCATCGCCGATCTGAGTGAGTTCGGCGACACGCCCGTCGCCGCCGAGCGCCTCGCGATCGGCGCGACCCACGCCTACCTGCTCGATGTCGCAAGCGAACGCGTCCTGGCCACGGACCTCGCCACGGGCGAGACCACGACGATCCTCCCCGCTGCCGAAGGGACCGCGATCACACCGACCGTGATCGCCTACGCCGAGGCGGTTGAGCTGGGAGGGTCGACCCTGCTCATTGCAGACAGCTCGCAGGCGCTCTGGGCGTACCGCGCCAGGAGTGGTCTTTCACCGCTCGGCTTCGCCGCCCCGGACGGGCTCACGATCACCGACCTCGCGTTTCTCGATGGCCAGCTCTACGTACTCGACGCCCCCCAGGCGGTCATCTTCCGGTTCGCTGCCGAGCCAGGCGGCTTCCGCAGCGAACCGGTCATCGCCTTGGCAACGCCGGCCCTTTCGACCGCGCAGCGCCTCATGGTCGACGGCGAGATCTTCACCGCCGATGGCGATGGGACCGTGCGACGGTTCAGCGGCGAGCTCGCGCTCGAACTCTCGCAGGCCGGCATCGATGAGCCTCTGCAAGCCGCTGAGACGCCTCGTGCACTCGAGTTCGCGAACGAGATCGCCGTCCTCGATGCCGCCGCGGACCGGATCATCGTGCTCGGCCGGGATGGCACGTTCCTGCGCCAGTACCGCCACGATGATCTCGCCAATCTCACGGCTTTCGCGACGCGAGGCGAATTCGGCTACGTCTTTAGCGGCGAGCAGCTCCGGCGCATCACGTTCTAGCGGGCCAGCGCGCTCGCCAGAGGTAGGCCAGCGCCCCCGAGGCCACACCCACGTTCAGCGACTCGACCCGGCTATCCATCGGCAGGGCGACGCGGAAGTCACTCAGCTCGAGCAGCAGACGTCCGACCCCTCGCTCCTCGCCTCCCAGGATCAGCGCCGTGCGCTCGGGCCACTCGAACGTGGTCGCGTCTTCTGCGGCGGTACCGGATGCGGCCGCCACCACCCAGTAGCCCGCCTCTTTGAGCTGCGCGACCGCCCGGGCCAGGTTCTGTGGGGCGGTCACCGGAGCGAGCAAGCTTAGGCCGGCGCTGGCCCGGTGCACCCCCGGCGTCAGCGTCGCGCCTCGTCGCAACGGCACGACGACACACGCCGCCCCGACGGCTACCGAAACGCGCAGTACCGCCCCCAGATTCTGGGGATCGGTGATGCCATCGAGGACGAGCGCGAGCGACGCGGCCGAGACCTCGAGAGGGATCTGAGCCGTCGGCAGCGGCCCCAGGCGCACGAGCACCCCCTGATGCACGCCACCGGCTGCGAGCTCGGCGAGTCGATCGGGGTCGACCGCTTCGACCGGGAGCCCCTGCTCGTGCGCCTTGTCCGCCAGCGCGGCCACCCGTGGGTTGGCGCTCCCCTCCGCGTAGAGCAGGCGCCTCGCCAGCCCCTCCTGGAGGGCAAGCGCCGAGGGGTGCACGCCGAAAGCGAGGTCGTCCGGGGTGGCGTTCGGCTTGGGTCTCAGTCGTGCCATCGCCCTCGCCCATTCTCGACACCCGTGCGGGGGTAGCGAGGGCCGCTCCTGAGGGCGCCGGCCCGGCCCGCCCGCTCATCCTCTCGCGCGATTTTTACGTCTACCACGCCTGCTCGCCTTTCCTTCCGCCAAACCGGGGCCTGCCTACACTCAACACACCTTGCCACCCGTGTCGCATCGTGTCCCGCGTACGCCGCCACTACTGACGCTCGGGCTTCTCGCCTTCGCCTTCGCGTTCGCCGGACTGGCCTGTGGGGACGATGCGAGCGAGCCCCTTCCCGAAGCCACGGCTACCCCTGGGGGGGCGAGAGTCGCCCCCACTGGCGCCGAACCGAACGACGTCTCGCAGAGCATCGTCCCCAAGTTGACCGCCCCCGTGAGCCGTTTCGCCGTCAGCCAGGACGACCTACCCCTAGGCAGCTATCTCACGAGCATCCAGAACACCTTCGAAATCAGCCTCGAAATGTACAGCGAAAGCCCCATCTTTGAGGGACCGGCGGAGGGCCTGGAACTCCTTTCCAGCTGGGGCTATCTCGGTGGTTACGAGACCGGCTACGAGCCTGAAGGCCGTATCAACTCGGTCCTCAACGGCGCTCACTGGATCGGCGTGGAAGCTCATCTGTTCGACAGCGAGGCCGGGGCGCGCGCTGCCCTTGACTACTTCATCAGCAAGCTCCAGGAATCGGGCTCGACGGAGGTGCCCGCCGATGGCGTCGGCAACGACTCGAGCGCCTGGCGTCTGACATCCGGGAAGATCGGAAACTCCTCCGTCGACGCGACCTATCACCGGATCGTCCTTCGCCGCGGCAATTTCGTCGGGGTGGTCATGACTTGGGGCGCACGCCCCTTCATGAGCGTCGAACCGGCACTCGAACTGGCCCGCATCGTCGACGAAAAGGCGCTCGGCCTCCTGCGAGCGATCGAACCCACGCCGACCAGCCAATACCGCGGCCCCCAGGACCAGTAACGGTGCGCGTCTACGCCACGCTCACGCTTCTCGCCCTCCTAATACTGGGTGCGCTGGGGTGCAGCAGTAGCAACGGGGTGCCGAGGCCGGCGACGCTAACCCAAGCAGCACCGCGCCCGACGGCTCGGAGACCGGGGAGCCCAAGCCGACGCCCACGGCGAACGCGCCCGCCGACGCCCGCGAGCCACTGCTCGGAGGCGCAGCAAGCAGCTATGCGCCTTCACTCGACGAACTCCCCGGCGCCTTCCGCGTGAACGACGGCGAAACCTACGGGCTCGACTCCGGCGGTTTCATCACCTTCGGACCGTTCCAGACGATCGAGGAGGGAGAGACATTCGTCGAACGGCACCCGTACGTCAACGGCTATACCGTGCTCTACGAGCCGGACGGCCTCTTGGCGGGGGTCATCGAGGGGCGCTATTTCGTCACCATCTGGGTGCACATCTTCGCGGGTACGGACGCGCCCGTGGCCGCCTACGAACTGTTCGACACCCAGTCGAAAGCGCGAGCAGAAGCGGAGATCGTCCCGATCCTGCCGATCGCGAATCAATCCGGTGCCTCGGGCCTGGTGGTTGGCACCGTCGGCAACTCCACGACGGCGCGGGAGTACCACCGCGTGGTCTTCCGGCGTGGGAACCTTGTGGCCGTCGTTCAGACCTATGGGGCGACGCCGCTGATCAATGTGAATCCCGCCCGCTACCTCGCTGGTATCATCGACGAGCGAGCCGTAGGGGACCGCCCCGCGGAGGAACCCACCCCCGCACCCACCTCCACCCTCGGCTTCTAAGTAGGCCTTCAGTGCTCGGTCGATTAAGGCGGTTCTTGGCGTTGCTGGCCGCGTCCGTCGCCCTCTTCGGCAGCACCTCCACCGCGGCCAGCCCGGCGCCCAGCAGCGACAACTGGGTCGCGGTACGTATGGAGCAACCGAGCGTAGCGGCGGCCGGCGTAGCCGCGGATTCGCTCGAGGCCCGCGGCTACCGCGTACTCCCCGTGCCGGCGGGCATGGACCCAGCCACCTTTCGCGCATGGCTTCGCCGCCAGCCGGGCGTGGCCAACGTCACGCCGGACGCGCGGGTGTACGCGGCAGTTGTCCCCGATGACCCCTTCTACAACGACGCCCAGCGGACCTACCTCGAGCTCATCGAGGCACCTGCGGGCTGGGACCTGACGACGAGCGCCGAGGAGGTGGTCGTCGCGATCGTGGACACGGGCATCGACCTCACGCACGAGGACCTCAGCGGACGCCTCTGGCAAAACCCCCTCGACGCCGACAACGACGGCATCGACGACGACAACAACGGCTGCATCGACGATCGCTACGGCTGCCGCTTCATCAACCTCACGCCGGCCCGGGAGGCGGTGTGCGGCTATAGCTCGAGCACCCCCACCGGCGACGTCCTCGACGACAACGGCAACCCCCGAGACCTCGGATCACACGGCACGATCGTATCGGGCATCGTGGGCGCGAAGGGGGACAACGGCCTCGGCGTTGTTGGCGTCACCTGGAACGTGCGGATCATGACGTTGAAAGTGCTGGACTGTGGCAGCGACGGCGGCGCGCCCACGGGCGAGATGACGAACGTCGCCCAGGCGATCGATTACGCCCGGATCATGGGTGCCGACATCATCAATCTCAGCCTCTCGAGCCTGCCCGGCGACCCCAAGGCAGACCTCCCGATGCTGCGGGACGCAATCGCGCTGGCGGAAGCCCAAGGCGTGATCGTCGTCGCGGCGGCAGGCAATCACGGCGCCGGCGGCGCGGGCTTCCCCGCCGCCTACACGCAGTTCGAGAACGTCATCGGTGTGGGTGCGAGCGACACGCGGAACGGCAACAGCTGGGCGAGCTACAGCTCGTACGGGCCCGGGATCGACTTCGCGGCTCCCGGAAACGACCTCGCCAGCACGATCCGCTCGGACATCGGCATCGCCCCGCCCTACGGCCAGATCGTCCGCGGCACGAGCTACTCCGCACCCTTGGTGACCGGACTCTTTGCGCTCATGAAGGCCCGCAATTCGCGGCTGACCATGGAGGAGTACATCGCCATCGCACGGGCGACGGCGACGCCCGCGCCGGCAGCGGGGCACGGAGGGAACTGGAGCGGATCGGGGCTCATCAACATCGGCGCGGCGCTGGCGCGGATCCCCATGACGGTCACGGGTGCAGCGCTGCACGACTGGATGAACGTCAAGCCGGGGACTTCGGTGCGAGCGGTAGTCGATGGTACCGAGTGCGGCGTTACCAATGCCGAGGCCTTCGGACCGTTCACGCGCTACTCCCTGCGCGTCGCGAGCGCCGCCGAGATCTCGGGGTGCGGCGCCGCGGGCGCGGAGATCGAACTCCTCATCGGCGGAGCGCCCGCGGTGCCGACACTGTCATGGGGTGGCCAAGACCAGGCCCTCGTCCTCGTGAACCGAGACGTGAGTAGCGTGACCCCGCCACCGGGCGCGATCGTCGTGCAGAGCCTGGGCGCGGGCTGGAGCCTCGTCGCTCACCTGCCCCCAGGGGCGGCGTTACCCGGAGCGGCTTCGTACCTGCCCAGCAGCTGGTCTCACATCCACGTCTGGAATCCAGCGGCTGGCGGCGGGGCGTTCGCGCATTTCAATCGAAATCTCCCCGCATTCGCGCGGTCGCTGGCCTCGCTCCGTCAGTACGACGTGTTCTGGGTGGACGGTTCTGCGACGGACGTCGCCCTCCCCAACCCCAACCCGCCAGCCACCCGGCTGCTGACGCTCGCCGAGGGCTGGAACGCCTTCCTCTATACCGGCCAGAGTCGCTCCGTCGAAGACGGCCTTGCTGAACTTTCCGGCGACTACGACCAGGTGTTGCAGTACGACAACCTCAGCGCCCTCTGGCGCTCGTATCTCCCCGGCCAAGCGCGTGTCCTAAACGACTTCGGTGGCCTCTTCCCGATGCAGATCTACTGGGTCCATCTGACCGCACCGCGAACCCTCACGCTGCAGTAGCGGCGACAGCCTCGGGTTCGGGCTGAGCAGCAGTTCCCGGAAAACTCGATGCATGGCCAACGAGCAGTGCGGAGCGCCCACGCATCAGGGCAGAGCCTGCCGCTTCCCGACCAGCCGCTGTCGCTACGAGACGCATGCTCGTTATCGGGAAGGGCGCGCCGATCCTGATCGCCCGCGCTCGCCAGCGGAAGCGATCCGGCAACACGATCTCCGCGCCCTCGGCTGGTGGCTGATCGAGGAAATCCTTGGAGGCCGTGTGACCCCACCCGAGGCCTCGGCCGTGAACCGCATGATGCACACGCTGCTTCAGCTCGGCCCTGCGCCCGAAGAGGACGAACGCGCACTCCAGGAAGTCGCTCTGCGGGGACTGCTGATGCACGGCGTGCCGCCGCGCAGCGAAGAGGAGTGGCGCCGGGCCGCCGAGATCTTCGACGAGGAAGCGCTCGCCGAGTTCCGCCGCTGCGCCCCTACTCGAAGGCCACGGTGACGACGGCGTCGAGCCACTGCGATTCCGGGATCGAGAGCGAGACGAGGGCAGCATGCCCTCGGTCGGTGACGAAGAGAACGGTATCTGAGGCGACGTCCGCGTAGGGATAGCGCACGAAGCCAATCGACTGGAAGTCGCGGCTGAAGCCCTCGATGGTGACCGAAAAGGGCTCGTCGAGCCCGAGCTGTGTCGAGAGCTCGGCGATGGACGTGCCCATCTGCAGGTCCCCGTTCGCCAGCGTGATGCTCGCCTGGGGCAGCTCGCGGAACTCCGCCACGGTTGGCATCAGCGACTGGCCGCCACCGAAGAGGGCGGGGCCGGGACCACCCTCGGGCACCGGCGTCGGCGTGGGCATAGGCGTGCTGGTTGCGGTAGCCGTTGGTTCTGGCTCGCCCGTTGGGGCGACAGTGTCGTCGCTGGAGACTGCGACCGTCGGCGTGGAGGTCGCAGGCTGTTCATCGTCATCGCCACCGCAGGCGAAGGTGAGACCGGCGACGATGATGAAGCTGACCGCAAATCGGGTGCGCATGGAACGCTCACGCCCTCCGGAGGGCGAAGCTATCACGGGCTGGGTTAGGCGCAGGAAAGCTACTGGCCGTCGGCTGCCGGGCTGGGCTCTTCCGTGGGCTCAGGAGCCTCGGCGGCGCCGGTCGGATCCGCCGGAGCCGTTGGCTCTTCGGTCGCGGTTTCCTGTGGCTCTTCAGTGGCCTCCCAGCTCGCGGGTGAGCCGGTCGATATGACCGACATCGAGATCGCCACGCGCAACGAGCGTCTGGATCTCGTCGATACGCTCTTCCGTCTGGCGGATCTGGACGTTGATGCGTTCGTCACCGCGGGCAAAGGACGACTGGGCGCGCTCGGTGGCGCGCTTGAACGCGTAGTTCCACTCGCCGGGAACGGCGTCGCTGGAGGTAATGAAGCCGAAGCTGAGCACGCCGAGCGCGCCCGCGACCAGCACGACGGCGAAGGAGGCGAACGCCGTGCGCAGGTGTCCGAAACCTGGGCGCGGCGCGGTTGGCGCTTGGGACAGCGCCTCGCCGCCGATGACCGGTTCGGCCGCGGCCAGGAAATGCGCCTTGAGCGACGCCTCGAAGTAGAGCGGAACCGTCCCTTGCAGTCGTGCGATCGCTTTGTGCTGGAGGACTTTCACGTTGTTCTCAGTCTTTCCCAGCGTGTTCGCCGTCTCGGCAACCGAAAGGCCCGCGCCGAAGCGCAGCGCGATCACATCCCGCTGCGCGTGCGGCAGCTTGGCCGCTGCCGCGCGCACCACATCGAGCGCCGCGGAGAACTCGTAGGCCGTGACGTGGTCTTGACTCGAGTCTGGGATCGCCTCGGAGAGCTCTGCAGGCATACCCCATCGCTTCTGCCGTCGAGCGTGCGAGGCGACTTCGTTGCGCGCGATCCGGAAGACCCACGCGCCGAACGGCAAGCCGCGCCATTTGAAGCGGTTCAAGTTCGCGATGACGCGGAGGAAGATCTCCTCCGTCACGTCCTCGGCGTCCTCCGTCGAACGCACGCGACCGGAGACGTAGCGGTAGACCCTCGGAAAGTAGAACGTATAGAGCTGGCTCAGGGCGCCCTGATCGCCATCCTTCGCCGAGTCGACTGCACGCCGCTCGTCGAAGTCGGGGGTAAGCTCCTTGACGGCCGTAATCTCCACGAACGC
Organism: Tepidiformaceae bacterium; assembly: GCA_965247935.1. Classification (GTDB taxonomy): domain Bacteria; phylum Chloroflexota; class Dehalococcoidia; order Tepidiformales; family Tepidiformaceae; genus CAUYXJ01. Next base: position 2,720,037 of record CBDFIA010000002.1, on the reverse strand, counting down.
TCCCGCAGCGTCCCCCGAGCGGGGAACTCCGACCGTACTCCATCTGAGAATAGTGAGCGATACGTGGTGAATGCAATGTACCCGTCATAACGCCTACCCTGAGCAAAGGTTAATGAGCCCGCGAATCTCCTCGGGAGGGCGCGGGGGACTGCCTAGGGACTCCATCCGGGCCGACGAACGGCGCGCCCGCGAGGCGCCCCCTGCCAGGGGCCGGCGGTCGCGATTTCTCGGGGCCTTCAGCCTCCGCACAACCCTCGCGCAGCCCTGGTCGTTGACGGCCTCAGAGGGGCGCTCGTAGCATCCGAGGAACAGGCCCACCGCAGGAGTGGCATGGCCAAGTTCATCTTCGTCACCGGCGGCGTCGTGAGTTCCGTAGGCAAGGGCATCACGACCGCCAGCATCGGACGCCTGCTCAAGTCCCGCGGCATCTCCGTCACCATCCAGAAGCTCGACCCCTACCTCAATGTCGATCCCGGCACGATGTCGCCCTATCAGCACGGTGAGGTATTCGTCACCGGCGATGGGGCCGAGACCGACCTCGATCTCGGCCACTACGAGCGCTTCCTCGACCAAGACCTCTCCGCGGCCTGCTCGGTGACGAGCGGGCAGGTGTATCTCTCCGTCCTCGAACGCGAGCGGCGCGGTGACTACCTCGGGGGCACCATCCAAGCCGTGCCTCATCTCACGAACGAGATCAAGTCGCGCATTTACGCCGCCGCCAAGGAGAGCGCTGCCGACGTGATCATCTGCGAGGTCGGCGGCACCGTCGGCGACATCGAAGGGCAGACGTTCATCGAAGCGATGCGTCAGATTCGCCACGACGAAGCCCGTGATCAGTTCCTCAACGTGCACGTCACCTTCCTCCCCTGGATTGGGGCAACGCACGAGCTGAAGACGAAACCCACCCAGCACTCGGTCAGCGAGCTCCGCTCGATGGGCATCCAGCCCGACGCCATCGTCGCCCGCAGCGACCACATCGTGCCGAACGACATCCGCGACAAGATTGCCGCCTTCTGCGATGTCGACCCCCGGGCGGTGATCCCGCTCGAAACCGTCGACACGATCTATGAGGTGCCCCTGATTCTCGAAGGGCGAGGCCTCGGCGACTATGTGGTCGAGCGCTTGAACCTCACGGCCACGAAGAACGATCTCCCAATCTGGGAGGCGATGGTTGAGCGGCTCAAGCGTCCTGCCGGCGCCCTCGAGGTCGCAGTCGTGGGCAAGTACGTCGAGCTGCAGGACGCCTACCTCTCGGTCAAGGAGGCGCTCGTGCACGCAGGCGTGCACGCAGACGCGGACGTGGCCATCCGCTGGGTCCACGCGGAGGACCTCGAGACCCGTCGCGCCGAAGATGTCCTCGCCGGCGTCGACGGCATCATTGTGCCCGGTGGCTTCGGCGAACGGGGATGGGATGGGAAGATCGAGGCCGCCCGCTACGCGCGTGAGCAGGGCGTGCCCTACCTCGGACTCTGTCTCGGCCTGCAGGTGATGGTGACGGAGTTCGCCCGCAACGTCTGCGGCTGGGAGGGGGCCAACTCCACCGAGATCGACCCGGAGTCGCCTTATCCCGTAATCAGCCTGCTCGAGGAGCAGGAGGGCGTCACCGCCAAAGGCGGGACGATGCGGCTCGGCTGGTACCCCTGCAAGCTCCGCCCCCAGAGCACGGCCGCGGCTGCCTACGACACCGACCTGATCAAGGAGCGCCATCGCCACCGCTGGGAGCTGAACAACCGCTACCGCGAGGAACTGGAGGCCGCCGGGCTGCTCGTCGGTGGGACCTCCCCTGACGGTGGTCTTGCGGAGATCGGCGAGATTGCGGGCCACCCCTTCATGTTGGGCACGCAGTTCCACCCAGAGCTGCAGAGCCGGCCGAACCGCCCCCACCCACTCTTCGCCGCGTTCGTTGCCGCTGCCCTGAGGAAGCCGTCCGCCGGGCCCGAATCCGCCACCGCCGTCGCCGCCACGCGCTAACGTGGATGGCTGGCGCATCGCCCATACGCTGAGCCTGATCTGGCTGGGAGCGGGGCTCGGGGCCACCTACCCCCTCATCATCCGCGCTTGGCTCGCGAAGGACGTGCAGTACCAGATGTACGCGCTCGTCGAGGCGGCGAACAACGAGACGCGACTGCTTTTGCCCGGCGCGATGCTTTCCGGCGCTACCGGCTTCTTCTGGGGCGTCGCCGAGGACTACAACTACGTCGAGGAGGGCTGGCTGGCGGCCCTCGCGGGGCTCTTCGTTCTCTTCTATCTCGTCTGCCTGCCGCTGCTCGGCTTCGGTTTGCGGCGGGCGCGTACCGCCGCGTTGATAGCGGCCAAGCGCGGCGAGGTAACCGACGAGCTCCGCGAGATCCTGGACGACCGCGTCCCGCTCGTGTTCGGCACGGTCCTCATTGCGAGCGTCCCGCTGCTCGCATGGCTCGCCATCTTCAAGCCCTTCTAACGGTCGGCCGAGGTCCCGCCAGCGGGGGTGAACGGCGCCGTGCGCGTTGCCGATACTCCTACCATGACCACGCTCGCTGCCCTCTTCGTTCTGATCGCGGGCCTCTCCATTGCGTCGAGCGATCTGGAAATCACGGAGTGGTCCCTGGGGTGGAGCGGGGCGACGGTGGCCCTGATGGCCGCGAGCCTCAGCTACCGCCTCGGCAAGCGCTGGGCGGGGCCGGCTCCGGTCAAGCGGCCGACGGCCGTGGCGGCGGCCTCGCCGGAGGAATCGCTGCGCCAGCGCCTCGAAGAGCTCGCGATGCCCCAGGACGAGGACTCTGCAGCCTAGCGCGACGGCGCCCCCGCCCCATCCTCGGTCAGCGCCCGCAGCTCTTCGCCGATCCGCGCGAACTCTGCCTCGGGATCCTCGCTCCCCAATCGTTCCGCCGCCGTTCGCCGTGAACGAATGCGCGCCTCGACGAGTGCTCGCTCATCGGCGACCTGACGGGAACGGTCGGCGGGCAGCACCGGACCACACTGCGCCTCCGCCCGCAGGCCGTCGATGTCGAGTCCCGTGAACTGCGAGAGCAGGCGCAGCGCGAGCATCGCCCGACGCTCGTAGACAGCCGACCGAATCAGACGTTTGCGCGCGACCTTGCGCGCAACCGGGTCCAACTCCACGTTCAGGGCAACACCGCTGAGACCCCCGGGTTCTGTCCGAAGGCCGTACGCGGGGACTCTCCGAGGTCGTGCAGCGTCCGGTAGATCAGGTCGATGTAGTCACGATGGAGGTCGACGCCACCGCCCTGCAGCAGGTCGAGCAGGTATGCGCGCGCGCGCTCCGGCACTTCCCAGACGGCGCCCGGCTCGACGGCGATGTCTTGCGAGCCGGCGACGCCCTCGAGGACGGCAATCGGGTTCCCCGAGAGCTCCAGGATCTGGCTCAGCTGGCTGAAGGCGCGGTTCAACTCACGATTCGGCTCAGCCAGCGCCGCGATGTCGCTGGAGCCCCAAGGCTGCTTCGGCTCACGCACGTTCGGGAATACCACGAAGGGAACGAACCGGTACGGGTTCGGCTCGCTCCGCTCGAGTTCGTTTCCGCGCCAGAGCTCGAAGGTCTCGCTCGTCCAGTATTCCGTGATCAGGCTCTCGGGTGGCACCGGCGTGAGTCCGGCGGTAGTCGGTGGCAGGTGCCGATTGCGTACTGCGAGGCCACGGCTTCGACGCGGCTGGCATCGTCCGCGCGGCGCCAGACGAAGATCCCCTGGACGTCGGGGGCGGAGATGCGAACGCCGCCTTCTTCAACATCCCAGGTGACCTTGTAGACGGCATCGCCGAGCACGGCGCAGTCGAGTTCCGTTTCGAAGTCCAGCTGCGCGAGGCCGTTCGCCTCGGCGACATCGACCAAGGCGAGTTCCGCTGCACGCGCGCGATCGCCAGCGCCCTTGTCCAGCAGGTCTCGTGCACGGACCTGGACCACATGCCCTTCGAGGAGGTAGCTCGTGATCTTGTCGACGAACGCCTTCGCGTAATTGAGGACGAGACGGCGCTCGCCCCGCCGGGCGCGGCCGGCCCACTGCTCGCCCTCGTAGAACGCGAGGTTCTCGCGGTAGTGGCGCAGGCGATCCTGGTCGATCGCGCGGAGCTGGAGCGGTAGGGCGGTGGCGGGCAAGCGTTCCGCGGTCGTCATCGGCACATCTCCGGAGCAGGCGAGCTCGTCGCGTACGGTGACCTTCAGGGCGACGATCTCGAAGCCGCCGATGGCAGCGGCGGCAGGGCGGCTTGTCGCTCATCGCTCACCCTCGCTACAGTGCGGGCGTGGCGAACGTTACCCAGCCCGAGATCGTTGAGCAGCCCGCGACTGACGAGCAGCTCGAGCCGCCCCATCACCTCGTCCTCCTCGACGACGATTCCCATACCTATCAGTACGTGATCCTCATGCTTGGCCAGCTCTTCGGCTATTCAGCGGAGAAGGGCTTCAGCATCGCTTGCGTCGTCGATAGCCAGGGCCGCGCGATCGTGATGACCGCGGGCAAGGACGAGTGCCGTCTGAAGCAGGACCAGATCCACGCCTTCGGCGCCGACCCGCTGATGGAGAACTGCGTTGGCAGCATGTCGGCAGTGGTCGAGCCCGCGGAGTAGCGTGCGCCGGGGACTGAACGCCCTCGCTGTCCTGGCACTTCTCTCGCTGGCCACGATCGCCTGCGGCGACAGTCGCGCAGAGACCACGAGCGTCCCCGGCTCCTTCTATATCGAGGCGACGGCTGAGGTCGCGAATCCCGGCGAAGAGACGGATACGACGGCGATCCGCTGGTGGTTCGAGCCTCCGCGTCGCTGGCGCTGGGAGCTCGCGACCGACCGCGGCCTCTTCTTCGGTCTCTCCGACGGGGAGACCCTCTGGATCTACGAGCCGGTAGAGAACACGTACGCCCGCGCGCCGCTGCCACCAGGGTTCGACCGGCCCTTTCTGCCAATCAGTATCCAGATCGGCCCCGCGCACGCAGACAGCGTCGACGCCTTCATCGAAGTCCTCATCGAGCGCACCGAGGGCTTCGCGGAGCGCGTGGGCGAGGAGTCCCTCCTCGGCCATCAGACGGTGATCGTGGAGTACGGCCCGCTCTTCAGCAGCACCAGCAACGACCGCGAGGGTGTAACGCGCTCGGGAGTCGGGCGAATGTGGATCGATCCCGAAACGATGCTGATCCTGCGGCACGAGATCGGCGACGGCAGCGGTCCCCACGAAGACTCATCGATCGTCGTCACGCGGCTCGACCTCAACGGCGACCTCGCGGACGAACTCTTCGAGTTCGAGCCGCCCCCGGGCGCCGAACGAAGGGAGTGAGCGGCTAGAGGACCGCGGTGATCCTCATGTTGCCGAATTCCCCGTCCTCGGGCCCTTCGCACACCGCCTTCGAGACGCCGCGCTCCTCGATTGGGAGCGCTGCCGAGGCCTCGCCCGGCTCGATCCCCTGACCGAGGGTGTCGCCGTCCTCGCCGGGCAGGAAGATTGTGATCTCGAGCTCGTGGCCGGCGGCGTTGACGAACGTCACCGTCCCCCCACGGACCACTATGGCATTCTCGGGGGAGAACTCGCAGCCGCCGCTCACGGTCACGGTCACCGCCGTCGGAATAGGCGTGGCGGTCGGGGTTTGCGTCGGCGCAGGGGTGGGAGTGCGCGTGGGCGTAGGGCTCGCGGCGGCGGCCTCGGCCTCCGCTGTGCTCGTCCCGATCGCGCCGGGCGTGTCTTCCGATCCCACGGGGTCGGAGCCATCGCTCCCGCTCGCGCTGGGATTGTCGCCACTGGCGGGACCTCCGGACGAGGAACCTCCCGCGCTACCGCCGTTCGTGCCGCTCGCCGCCTCGTCCTCGGAGGCGCCCCCGCAGGACAGGGCCGCGAACGCGACGAAACAGAGGATCGGCACGAGCCAACGCAAGGCCATACCTAGAGAGTCGGCAGCGCGCGGCCGGCTCGTTATGCCCGCCACGAATTCCGCTAGGACGCGACCCGGCGCTGCGCAAGCACCTCGAGGACGGCAAGGAGGACTGCTCGCTCGCGCTCGTGGAGCGCCGCCAGCACCTCCCGCGACGTGATCGGGAAGAGGTTCGACTCGCTCACGAGATCATCGACGAGGATCAGCGCTGCTGCCCGCTCCGCGCCAAAGTGGCGGGCGACCGCGAACGTGGCCGCCGTCTCCATATCGACGCCCTGCCAGCCGTGACGGCCCCAGTCCGCGATCACCTCGCGTGATTCCGCAAGCATCGAAGGGGTCGTGAAGATCGGCCCTAGACTCCGTTCGCGTTTCGCACCTCGTCGGCCTCAGCAATCAGCCCTGCTCGCGCTGCTGCTGGCCGCCGGTTGGGCGAACCATCTCCTCCTCTTCACCGCCTCCCGTGAACGACGTGCTGTGCTTGTGCGTCATCTATCGCGCGAGCAGAAGGCACCGGGTAAAGCTGATGGCTCATTTTGATGCGTGTCCACATAGAAGGGAAAAACTCGCACCGCCATCCAACTGAGGCCGAACCGCCCGCTCTGCATGGGTCGACGGAGTCCGTGCCCGCTGAGAACGGCGCTCCGCCCCGGGGCTCATGCGCAACGGAAGCTCGCCGCTCCTGATGAGGGGCCAGGCCATCTTCGACGACAGCCGCGCCGAGCGAGCGCTGAACCAGGTACGTCGCCAGATCGACGAACTCTCGACGGCACAGCCGCTCGTCATGGGCGAGGTAGACCTTCTTGCGGCTGCCCGCACCGAGGAGCTCTCGCACCTGGGCTAGTGCGATTGATGCGGGTTCCCACAGAGCACTGGCTTCAGACCAGGGGCGAACCGAGGGCGCCCACGAGGGCGACCTCATCGTCCGGCTCGGCCAGCCAGAGCAGGACGTTGGTCAGGTCTAGGATCTCCTGACGGGTGAAGAACTCGGTTCCGCTGGGTGTGACGTAGGGTCGGCGGGATCGGTCGCCGTCACCTCGTCGTGACGTCGACGCGGCCGCTCACCGTTCGGGTGCTTACGGTGCAGTCGTAGCCCTCCGGGGCTTCTACACCTGGAGCAAGGGATCGATGCGCGCGAGCCCCGTACGGAAGAGATACGGCGATCATGCCACTCACAGTCTCAACGTCGACATCGTGGGCCGAATCAAGCGCTATAGCAATGTAACCGCTGACGCTGCGGGCGCGCACCGGCCCGCTGCCAGCTTCAAGCTCGATCCGACCACTCGTCGTCGCGAGGTCGACGTCTCCGCACCCAACCAACCTGACGTGCCCGCTTTTGGTTTTGATGCGGCAGGAGGCTGCCGCTTCGACTCCCACCTGTCCGGACGTGGTCGTGACCAGGATCGACCCGAGCGGGCCCTGGATCTCGACCTCGGCAGACTTGGAAGCCACCATCACGAGAATTCCCTCGGGCACGTAGACAGTGAGGGCACTCTTCACGGAGTCGATCGTCGTACCCCCGGAGTCGTCGACCACTCGGGCATCGCCTGCGATCAGCACGTCGTCGCGCAGCTCGGCCTTCACCCGGATGCGTTCCTTTGGCGAGGTGATCTGCACCGGACCAGCCGGGGCGTCCTGAACCAGCGTCACGGGGCGACTGGAGGCCGCTCGGTTTCGAACCTTTCGTTGTCGAATTGCCGCGAGAAGGCCAAGAGCGAGAAGCGCGGCAACGACCAACGCTAGACGGATTCGCTTTGTCATCTCATCCCCCATTGCTGAACCGCGACTCCTTCCGCTGCTGCCAGGGACCTCGCGGCCTCTCTACGCCCCCCAGGTGGCTGCGTTGGGAGCGATTACCGGAACCGAGCCTTGGCGATGAGCGCGAGACTCTCCTCCTTGTGCACGCGCTCGTCGTGACCAATCTGGCGAAAGACATCCGCCAGGGAGGCGAAGCGTCCGTACTCCTCCGTAAAGGCGCTTTCGAACGGCAGGGTCTCGAGTGGCGGATGCTCGGCCACGAACTCCATGTATTCATGCTCGGCATGATCCTCGAAGACGGCATTGAGCTGATAGCTCGTGGCCGGGCGTATCACATAGAGGACCCAGGAGAGCTGGTAGTAGAAGAAGGCCACGATCTGCGGGATGACCCGATGAAGAACGAATCCTTCGCCGGTGCCGAACCGCTGTGTGAGTTCCTCCAGAATGAGCAGGTGCCACTGCTCGTTGTCCTGCTGCTCTCGGCTCTCACGTACCCGGTCGAAGATGCGACGAGCGAAGTCAGGGTGCGCGTAAACGTGCGTGATCGCGATATAGGCGGCGTGGTCCCAGGCCTGGTAGGGGACCCGCGCAATCACCTCCAGCACACGAAACTTCGCGAGCGTGCGCTTCCGCCCATAGAGGACGTCCATGGTGAGGAAGAGGAGGCGGGCTGCGATCCCAGGACGTCGGCGAGGCGCCTCTAGGGTCTCAGCCTGCGCAGCACGGAGCTGTTCGTGCGTGAGCTGTTCCATCAGATCTGCAGTGGCCAGGGATCGCAGCTACTTCGAGGCAGCGCTCGCCCTCTCGGGCGGACCGAGTTGCCCGACCCGACCTACGGCCCCGGCACTCCCTCGATTCTCATTTCCCCTTCGACGTAGGCGCTCGCAATCAATCAGATCTCCTAGCGAGTGCATCGCCCCGGGAGGCTCCGCCCCGCGAGGCTCTATCAAAGCTGGGGTGGACGGAGGGATTTGAACCCTCGATCTTCAGGGCCACAACCTGACGCGTTAACCACTACGCTACGCCCACCGCGCAGGCCGCTGATCGTAACTCAATCCATGTTCGCGATCCCGGCCCCGTTGGGCGTGGGGTTGGCGCCAGTCGGCCGCAGGCGGCGCGAACAAAGGCGCCGTGTAGACTACTTTTCCCATGAATTTCCACCTGTCTGCGGAGACCGAAAGCTGGCGAAAAGAGCTCGTCGCGTTCCTGCGCGAAGAGATCCCCGAAGGCTTTGAAGGCGACGACGACTTCTTCGATAACGAAGCGCAGGCGGGCTTCGCCAAGCAGTTCATGCGCAAGCTCGGGGCAAAGACCTGGCTCGCGCCGCCCTGGCCCACCGAGTACGGGGGAATGGGCAAGACCGCGCTCGAGCAGATGGTCCTGAACGAGGAGCTGGCGTATCACCGCGCGCCTTCGGGCGGGCGCCTCTTCACCATCGGGATCACCGGACCCACGGTGCTCGTCCACGGCAGCGATGAGCAAAAGGCTCGGCTCCTCCCCGACATGGCCTCCGGCGCGGCCTGGTACTGCCAAGGCTTCAGCGAACCCGAAACCGGCAGCGACCTCGCCTCGCTCCAGACGCGGGCGGTCCGCGACGGCGACGATTACGTGATCCAGGGACAAAAGATCTGGACCTCGAACGCCCACCTCGCCGACAAGATGATCGTGCTCGCGCGGACCGACCAGGAAGCGCAGAAGCACCGCGGCATCAGCGCCTTCATCCTCGATATGGACGCGCCCGGTGTGAGCGTCCAGCCCGTCCCCAACATCGCCTACCGCAACGACTTCAATCAGGTCTTCTTCGAAGACGTGCGGGTGCCCGCGAGCGACCTCCTCGGCGGTGAGAACAACGGCTGGCGTGTGGCGATGACCGTGCTCGACTACGAGCGCTCGAACATCGCCGCAATCAGCGGCGCGCGCCGCACCGCCGCCGATCTGGTGCGTTGGGCGAAGGAGACGCACGGCGGCCGCCGCCCCTGGGACGACATCCACGTGCGCGCGAAGCTCGCCGCCCTCCACACCGAGTGCGAGGTCGGGCGGCTCATCGCCTACCGCACCGCCTGGCTGCAGTCGCGGGGCGAAGTGCCGAACTACGAGGCGAGCATGGGCAAGGTCTGGATGGCGGTGCTCGGCATCAAGGTCGCGAACGCGGGCGTGAACCTGATGGGCGCCTACGGTCAGCTCACCCCTGAGTCGAAGTGGGCGCAGCTCTACGGGCGGGTCGAGACGGCCTACCTGCTCTCCGTCTCCGGGCCGATCGCGGGCGGTGCCGCCGAGATTCAGCGCGACATCATTGCGACCCGCGGCCTCGGCCTGCCGCGCGGCTGACGGCCGCTGGTCTAGGGACTGCCGAAGGTGTCGGCTAGCTCCTGAGCGAGTTGGCGCTCGCGCCGCTCCCAACGCCTGAAATCCGACTTGTTGCGGGTGCCGACGGCCGTGATCCCCAGCTGCGTCACCTCCTCGTACTCGCGCATCAGGCGGGCACGAGCCTCGTCGAAGGCTGCCATCTGGGCGACGGTTTCAGCGTCCGCGCCGAGCGCCGCCCAGTCCGGCGGTGCGAGGTCGCGCAGGGCTTCGGCGCTGCACTGGGCGGCACTCGCATAGGCGGCGAAGTCGCTTCGAAAGCGCGTGTCGTTCCGGAGCTCACGCGTGGGCCAGCGATCCGTAAAGTCCTCGGAGAACACCTGGAGCTGTACGGCTCCCGCTTCCACGAAGGCGATGTATTCGCGCGTCTGGAGGCCCCATCCCGCCCCGTCAGAGAGGGCAAGCGGTACTGGTGTCGCACAGGGCGGTACGTCGAGGCTGCTGCCTCCGCACGCCGCCAGGGCGAGCGCAACGAGGGGCGCCGCCAGCCCCAGACGAGCGATCATTGTGCGCTCCGCAGCCAGTCGGCTGCCGCCCGCACAGCGCGTCCACGGTGGCTCACCGCGTCCTTCTCCTCGGCGCCGAGCTGGGCGGCGGTGCGTCCGTCAGCGGTCACGAAAATGGGGTCGTAGCCGAAGCCGCCCTCGCCTCGGAACTCGTGGCCGATCTGTCCTTCCCACGTTCCCTCAAAGCACTCGACGCGGCCGTCGGGCCAGGCGAGGGCAACCACCGCGCGGTAGCGCGCCCCCCGCGCCCCTTTGGGGACCTGGCGCATCTCCTCGAGCATCCGCTGCGTCCTCTCGGCATCGTCGAGGCCCGGTCCCCCGTAACGGGCAGAGCGCGGTCCCGGCCCTGCGAGCGCATCGACCTCGATGCCCGAGTCGTCGGCGAGGGCGGGGCAGCGGCCCGCCGCGGCGAAGGCCTGCGCCTTCAGCGTTGCGTTCTCGGCATAGGTGGCGCCGTGCTCGTCGACATCGAGCGCGATGCCGAGTTCGGCCGGGGTGACGATCTCGGGGACGACGGCATCGAGCAAGCGCCGGAGCTCGCGGACTTTGCCGGGGTTGCTCGTCGCCAGCAATAGGCGGGTGACCGCCAGCGCGGCGGCGCGGGGCGGCTCAGTGGCCGTGATCGTCTCCGTCGTCGTCCGGGAAATCAGAGTCCTCCACCGGAAGCTCGCCGCTCCTCATCACCGTGATGGGCGCGGTCCAGGTCCCGGGCTTCGGCTCGAACCCCCCGAGCTCGCGCTTGAGGAGGTAGAGCACCCCCAGCGCAGCCGCGAGGAGACCAACGCCGACAAGGGCCCAGATCGCCACGGGCTTCACATCCCGCTCGCCGTCCGCCTCCTGGGCCGCAAGGGTAGGGGCGGCGGGCCCCGGCGCGGTGTGGCGAGCACCCGCAGGCGCGACCCCGGCGACCGCCAGAACCGCGGCGAGAAGCGCGGAGATGAGAAGCCGTTGGAGGGCGAGCATGACGAAATCTGAGTCTACGGCGCACCGCTCGCTCGTCAAGCGGGGACTACAACGAGAGCCCCAGGGCGCGCTCGACGCCTTCGAGCGAGGCCGGCGTTGTCACGACATCAGGCGCGTGGTGCGCGGCGGCCGTCTCGGGGTCTTTGAGCCCCGAGCCGGTGAGGACGGCGACTGCGCGCCCCCCGCGCAAGGAGCCCTCGCGGGTCAGCTTTCGCAGCCCCGCGACGCTTGCCGCGCTGGCGGGCTCGACGAAGAGGCCCTCGCTGCGGGCGAGAAGGCGGTAGGCATCGAGGATTTCCTCGTCGGTGACGGCGTCGATGCGGCCGCCGCTCTCATCGCGCGCGGCTTCGGCGAGCTCCCAGTTTGCGGGGTTCCCGATTCGGATCGCCGTCGCCACGGTCTGCGGGTTGGGGACCACCGCGCCCTGAACGATGGGTGCGGCGCCGGCGGCTTGGAAGCCCAGGAGTCGAGGGTGCCGCGTCGCGCGGTCGCGTTCGGCACATTCGCCGAAGCCCTTCCAGTAGGCAGTGATGTTGCCTGCGTTCCCAACCGGGATCGCGAGGTAATCCGGCGCGTCGCCAAGGACCTCGCAGATCTCGTAGGCGGCCGTCTTCTGGCCCTCGATCCGATCCGGGTTCACGGAGTTCACCAGCGCCACGGGATGGCTATCAGCGACAGCGCGGGCCAGCCGGAGGGCGTCATCGAAGCTGCCCTCGACCTCGACGATGCGCGCGCCGAAGGCCACGGCCTGCGCAAGTTTCCCGGCGGCCACGCCTCCCTGCGGGACGAGGATGCTCGCCTGCAAACCGCAGTGCGCAGCGTAGGCCGCCGCGCTTGCGCTCGTGTTGCCGGTGCTCGCACAGAGCACCGCTTCCGCCCCGCGCTCGATCGCTTTCGCGACTGCCACCACCATCCCCCGGTCCTTGAACGAGCCGGTTGGGTTCGAGCTCTCCAGCTTGAACCAAAGCTCGTCGAGGCCGCACTCCCGCTCGATCGTGGCTGAGCGAACGAGGGGCGTATCGCCTTCGCCGAGGGTGATGCGCGGGGTGTTCGGCGTGAGGGGGAGGACATCGCCCCAGCGCGCCAGCACGCCCCGGGGCGGAGGTTCGATCACGGCTCGTCCGGCGGCCGGAGGGTATGGAACTTGAGCTCACGCAGCTCTTGTTCGAGCAGCTCGAGCTGCTTGCGCCGCTGTTTCTCCTGCATCTCGCTGAACTTCCCGAACTCGGCGCGGACGTGGTCGATCATCTCGGCGATATCCCGCCGAATGGCACCGACACGCTCGCTCAGGCCGGAATGGCGGCCATCCAAGAGGGTTGTCTCTCCACGCACCTGGTCGAGCTCCCGGAGGAGCGCCTCGATCGTGCCTTCGGCGCTGTTCATGCGCGCCTCGATGCGTTCGTGCTCGTCCCGGCGCGCTTTCAGCTCTTCCAGCGGGCCCTCGCCCGCGTGCAGGAAGAGCTGCTCGCTGTTCTCTTCGGCTCGCCGGATCATCTCGCCTAGCAGTTGAAGGCGTTCGTGGATGAGATCGAGCACCGGCGCTTGCTGCTCGGTGATGGTGGCAATCAGGCGTTCTTCGATCCCTTGATTGACCTCGGTGAGCCGGTCAAGGCGCAACCCGAACTGGGCCACCTGTTCCGCCGTCTCCCGTTGTTGCTCCGGCAGTACGTTGAGCGCCTGCCCCACCTGCGTGATCTGCGTTTCGAGGCGAGAGGAGTTGGCCGCCAGGAGGTCGAGGCGTCCGCTCATCCCGTCGAGCCGCTTGACGGCCTCGCCGAGTTCTTGGCGATCGAACCGCGTCTCCGATTCCCGCAGGCGCAGCGCGACATCCACCTTCCCCTGATTCGACGAGACCGTCTGCCGGGTTTGCTCCGCGTCTTCACTGAGCCCTGCGACCTTCTCGGGAAGTCCCTGGTAGGGCAGGAGCTTCGGATCGACCTGAGCAACGGAACGCTCGGCGGCGTCGCTCTGCTCTGCGACGAACTGCACTTGGCGGCGAAGCTGCTCGATCTCGATCTTGAGCGCGGCCTGCGCTTCGCCGTGTGCCCGCACCTGCTCCTCGAGCCACTCAACCGTCTGGCTGAAGGCGTCCACCGTGGGCTCTGTCGTCACGCTCCGCCCTCGACGCGCAGGAGTGCGTTCACTTCGCGGACCTCATCGAGTCCCGCGAAGGTCACCAACGCCGAGGCGACCGCGAGCTCACGCGCGGGGTGCGTCATAATCACCAGTTCGGCCGTGCCCTGCTCGGCATAAGTCTCCTTCTGCTGGACGGCCGCAATACTCACGCCCCCATCACCGAGCACACGGGCGATCTGGGCGAGCACGCCGGGCCGATCGACGACCGTCATACGGAGATAGTAGCGTGTCTCCAGCGCGTCAAGGGGGAGCGTCTCGCCGCTGCGCCAGTCTCCCGGATCCCAGGCGGGCGCTGCGCCGGCGGCGAGCGCCCGGGCGATATCGAGCAGGTCCGCGAGGACCGCGCTCGTGGTTGGCGCGGCGCCTGCGCCCGCGCCTTGGAACGTGAGCGTGCCCGCAAGGTCGCCCCGGATCTGGACCGCATTCTGCACGCCGTCGATATGCGCCAAGGGTTCGGAGTCGGGGAGGAGCGTGGGATGGACGCGCGCGAGCACGCCGTCATCGCGCCGCTCCGCGATCGCCACGAGCTTGATCACATAGCCCAGTTCCCGGCCGTACTGGAAGTCCTGGGGTGCGAGGCTGCGGATGCCTTCCGTGGCAACCGCGGTGAAGGGCACATGCGTGCCGAAGGCCAGGCTCGCCATGATCGAGAGCTTGAACGCGGCATCGTGCCCGTCCACATCGTTGGTGGGGTCAGGCTCCGCGTAGCCCAGCGCCTGCGCCTCGGCGAGCGCATCCTCGAAGCTCTCGCCGCGTTGGGCCATGCTCGTGAGGATGTAGTTCGTGGTGCCGTTAATGATCGCGCGGATCGCCTGTACCCGATTCGCGGGCAGATCGCGGAGGAGGGGCGAGATCACGGGAATGCCCCCGCCCACACTCGGTTCAAAACGCAGCGCCGCCCTACCCTCGCGGGCTACTGCGAACAGCTCCGGGCCCGCCTTCGCGATCAGCTCCTTGTTTGCCGTGACTACGTGCTTGCCGCCGGCGAGTGCCCGGCGGACGTAGGCCCCCGCATCGCCCTCACCGCCGATGACTTCGACGACGATGTCGACCGCCGGGTCCGTAAGGACGTCGTCGGCCGCGCCGGTGAGCACGCCTGGCCGCAGTTCGAGATCGCGTGGCTTCGCCGGGTTCTTGACGGCGACGCGCCGAAGGACCAGCGGCGCGCCGACCCGGGCTGCGAATTCATCCGCGCGCTCGAGCAGCGTGGCGGCGACCACGCTGCCGACGTTGCCCATCCCGAGAAAGCCAATACCGATCTCGCGCGTCACAGATTAGCCCGCGTGAGCGACGGCCCAGTCGATGTCGTCGGAGGTGAAGTCGCGTTCGACGGTGATCCGCTCGCGCACCTCCGCGAGGGCCTCGGCGAAGCGCAGCTCCAGGAGCTGATCGAGCTGTTCGGGCGTATAGGTGCCCTCGGGGTCGGTCCGCTCCGGGCGGATGACCCAGAAGCCGTTTGCCACCTGGATCGGTCCCGCGAGCTCGGTGATCTCGACGCCCACAAGCGCCTGCTGGAGCACTTCGTCGAGGAGGATCGGCGGGCTGAGGAGAAGGCCGTCCTCCTGGCGCGAAGGCAGATGGATCGACTCCGTCTGGGCGATCGTGCCCATATCCTCGCCTGCTTCGATGCGCGTCCGCACCGCCAGCGCCTCTTCAACCGTGTTCGTGGCGATGACGCGGAGGAGGAGGATTTCGCCTGTTTCACCGATCTCTGCACGCAGCGCCTCGCGGAGGCGCCGGTCCGCCTCGAGCGCGGCCGTGAGTTGGCGGTAGTGGCTGTTACTCATGCCGACGGCCCGCAGTTCCCGGCGATAGCGGATGTCGAACACACTGCCCTGACCGCCAACGGGGACTCCGAGCGTCGTTGCGATGGCTTGATTGATGTCCTCATCGCTCAGTTCGATCCCGCGCTCGGCCGCGGCCACGATGATGACGCCCTCCTCCTCGAACTTCACCATCAGCGCTTGCGCAGCAATGCCGAGGTCTGTCAGCTGGTTAGCCGTGGCGAAGGGCGCGAGCCGGTCCGCATAGTAGGAGAGCGTGAAGTCCTCCTCGGCGACGCTGAGGATGACCTTCCCCGGGTGACCGATGTTCTCGTCGTACCACTGGTAGGCGATGAACCCCACGACCACGAGCAGGGCCACGACCGCCGTTCCGATAACCGCGATCTGACCCAGGCGGGTCGAAAAGAGGGTGCTCCCCACCGAGCCCTGCGATCCCGAGCGCGAACGCCGCTGGGATGCAGGCAGCCCGGTGGTGCGATCGCGGCGAGTCATACGAGCGCCGGCCCTCCGCTAGCCCCGAATCGGAAAGATGCGCGTCTGGCGGATGTGGTGGATCGTGTAGGGCAGCAGTCCCAGATGGCGCGCGCGCTTCACCGCGCGCGAGATGGCGCGCTGTGCCAGCGCGCAGGTGGCGAGCTTGCGGCGCGGGTCGATCTTGCCGCGGTCGTTGATGAAGTGGCGGAGGCGATCGACGTCCTTGTAGTCGACCTTGTATTCGTCTCCCGGTGAGCAGCGCACCTTGTTGCAGAGCCGGCAGGTGCGACGGCGGCCGCCAAAACGGCGTCCACCACCACCACCGCCCGGCCGCCGCGGGCGGTCACCGGGGCCGCGCGCGCGGTCCCCTGGGCCGCGTTGGTCGTCGGGGCCGCCACGGTCGCCACCGGGGCCACCACGGTCCGCTGGAGGAGGCCCGCCGGGGGCGTCGCTGGGCGGGGCTGGCACGGGTATTGGGGGCGCCTCTGGCGCCGCTGGAGTTGGCTGTGGTTCGGTCACTCTCTGGTCCTCCCGATGGGTTCGTGCGCTCAGGCGCACCGGGTGGTAAGGCCGCGAGACGGCCCCTGGCGGGCGCGAGCCCGCGCCTATTCGAAGGGTAGATCGTCCACCTCTGAAGCGGCTGCGGGGGCTGCGGCGGGGGCCGCGCTGCGCGCTTCGCCACCGCCGTCCCAGTCACTGCCGCCGCCCCCTCCGGAATCGCCGCGGCGATCGAGGAACTCGATGTTGTTGGCGATCACTTCGGTGCGGTAGTGGCGCACGCCCTGGTCGTCATCCCAGTTACGGGTTCGCAGGCGGCCTTCGACGTAGATCTGCTTGCCCTTGGTGATGTATTGACTGATTCGCTCGGCGCGGTCGCCGAAGAGCGTGATGTTGAACCACTCCGTTTCCTCTTCCCATTCGCCGCTCTGGCCGCGCCGGCGCGAGTTCACGGCGACGCTGAAGTCGGAGACGGCCGTGCCGTTCGCCGTAAAGCGAAGCTCGGCGTCGCGGCCGGTGTTCCCAATGATCATGACTTTGTTTAGGTTGGCCATCGTCTGTTTCCTACTCCTCAGTGGCCTCGCTCGTGGTCCCCGTGTCCGCGGGTGCTGGAGGTGCTTCGGGCTCATCGACCACCGGCGCGGTGGTCTCATTGGCCGGGGCTTCGTCGGCTGCTGCCTCGTCTGTTGCTGCCTCCACGATCTCTTCGGCGACCCCCGCCGTTTCGGCGGAGGCGGCCGCCTCGGCAGCTGCCGCTGGTGCCTCCGCACCCTCCACCGCTGGCACGGTCGCCTCGGCGGTCGCAGTGTCCGGCGTGCCTTCAGCTGCTGGCGCCCCGGCTGGAGGCGTGGCCGCTCCTGATGCGGCCGGCGGGCCGGTGGGCGCACCGGGGCCCCGCGGGCCCGCCGGCGCGAGCGTCGGCGCTCGTGGCGGCGGCAGTTCGTCGGCGCGCACGACGAGGTGCCGGTAGACGCGCTCCTCGATCTCGAAGTCGGCGTTGAGTGGTGTTACCGCCTGCGGATCGAGCTCCACGCGCGTGACGATGAAGTCCGCATCCAGCTGCTTGTTGATCGGGTAAGCAAGCCGCCGTCGGCCCCAGTGGTCTACCTTGACGATGGATCCACCGTAACGCTCGACCAGGCCGGTGAGGTGTTCGACACTGGCGTCTTCGCCGCCTTCTTCGGTAACCACGAGGTCGTAGACGGCCATGAGCTCGTATTCGCGCATGGGGCTCCGGATGCCGAACGATGGGTTTCCCCCGGACCCAGGCCCGGGGCGCCCGGCTGCTCAGGGAGCGTAGCACTGGGCCTAGGTGCGCTCAACGCCATTGCTGTTCGCAACACTGTCTTCGTCAGCGAGCGCTACGCATCGCCGATGCCGGGCACGGCGAACCCTCGCGCGAACTCTGCAACCTCCTCACGGACGCGCTCACGCACACCCTCGCCGTCGGGGTCGCCAAGGACACGGACGATCCAGGCCGCGAGCCGCTCCATCTCCTCGCCGCCCATCCCCCGGGAGGTGAGCGCTGGCGTCCCGATGCGCAGGCCGCTGGTCACGAAAGGCGAGCGCTCGTCGTAGGGGATCGTGTTCTTGTTCGCGATGATGCCGGCGCCCTGAAGCGCGTTCTGCGCCTTCAAGCCGCTGATCGCCAATGAGTTGCAGTCGATCAGGAGGAGATGCGTGTCGGTGCCGCCCGAGACCAAGCGGATGCCACCGGCCTGGAGAGCCGCTGCCAGGGCAGCGGCGTTGGCGACTACCTTTGCGGCGTAGTCGCGGAACTCCGGCTGCGCCGCCTCCCCCAAGGCGACCGCCTTGGCGGCGATGCTGTGCAGGTGGGGCCCGCCCTGCGTTCCCGGGAACACGGCCTTGTCGATGGCGGCGGCGTGCTCCTCAGTGGTGAGCGCGAGGGCGCCGCGCGGGCCCCGCAGCGTCTTGTGGGTCGTAGTCGTGACGATGTCGGCGTGGGGCACGGGGGAGGGGTGCGCCCCGCCCGCGACGAGGCCCGCAAAGTGCGACATGTCGACGAGCAGCAGTGCGCCTACGTCCTTGGCGATTTCGGCAAAGGCGGCGAAGTCGAACTGACGCGGGTAGGCGGTGGCGCCGGTGACGATGATCCGAGGCCTGTTCGTGGCCGCCAGCTCCGCAACGACGCTCATGTCGACGATTTCCGTCTCGCGCTCGACCGAGTAGGGAACGAAGTTGTAGAGGCGGCCGCTGAAGTTCACGGGCGAACCGTGTGTCAGGTGCCCGCCCTGCGTGAGTTCGAGGCCGAGAATTGTGTCACCCGGCTCGGCGAAGGCGAGGTAGGCGGCCATGTTCGCCTCGGCCCCGGACGTCGGCTGCACGTTCGCGTGCTCGGCCCCGAAAAGGGCCTTCGCCCGGGCGATCGCGAGCGACTCGATCTCGTCGGAATGGACGTTGCCGGCGTAGTAGCGCTTGCCCGGGTAGCCCTCGGCGTACTTGTTCGTGAAGACGGAGCCGGTTGCCTCGAGGACCGCGGCCGAGGCGTAGTTCTCGCTGGCGATGATCTCGAGCGTCTCCGTCTGGCGCACCCGTTCGGCGGCGATGATCGCGGCGACGTCGGGGTCGCGCTGCTCCAGTGCGCTCACGGCGGCTCCTCGCAGACGGGATGCCGGCATCCTAGCGCGAACGCGGCGGAGACGGGGGCGGCGGTTTCGCGTCCGCGAAGGGCCGTAGACTGGCCGATATGCTGGAGCAGACACGACGCCTGGTCGAAGCCGCTGCGGGCGGCACGCCCGTGCTGCTCGCCGCCGTTCTCGAGCCCGGGCCGCTTCCGCTCGAACAGGGGGCGAAGATGCTCGTCGAGCCGACCGGTGAGCGCCACGGCACGCTCGGCGACAGCGCCCTCGACGACCTCGTCGCGGAGCGCGCGCCTTTGGCCTTCAGCAGCCACGTGGCCGAGACCCTCTACGTTGGGCCCGACGGGCTCTCCGAGCGCACGATCGCGAGCGCGACGAGCGTGTATTTGGAGGTTGTCGAGGCCAAGCCGGTGTTCCTCGTGGTCGGCGCGGGCCACATCGGCCGGGCCCTGGCCAAGCTCGCCGATTTCCTCGATTACCACGTCGTCATCCTCGACGACCGCGAGGACTTCGCCGACGCCACGCTCGTGCCCGAGGCGGACGAAGTCATCTGCGAGGACTTCGAGACGGCGTTGGACCGCTATCCCATCGGCGCGAACACCGCCGTCGTGATGGTGACGCGTGGTCACAAGCAGGACGAGCTCTCCCTGCGGCGCTGTCTCGGCCGGGGCGCGGCCTATCTCGGCATGATCGGCTCGAAGCGCCGCACGGCGGCCGTGCTCGAGCACCTCCGCGAGGAGGGCTTCGACCCGGAGGAGCTCGAGAAGGTGCGGACCCCAATCGGGCTCGCCATCGGCGCGGAGACGCCGGAGGAGATTGCGATCAGCATCATGGCCGAGGTCGTGATGCAGCGGCGGGGTGGCGATGGCGCCCCGATGTACCACCGCAGAGGCGGGGCGGGCGTTGCGTAGAACGCTCGCGGGCGCGTGGCTGGGGCACACGCTACGATAGTTTCGTGGACGGATTTGAGGTCTCGCCCGTCGAAGACCTGCGCTCGCCGGTTGTCGTGATTGCCTTCTCAGGGTGGAGTGACACGGGCCGGGTCACTACCGATGCGGCGGACCATCTGATCGAGACCTACCATGCGGAGCGCTTCCTCATCGTCGATCCCGAAGAGTACTTCGTCTTCACGGACACGCGCCCCTATGTGCGGCTCATCGAAGGGGGGCTGCGCGAGATCACCTGGCCGAGCAATGAAGCCCATGCCGCCCGCTTGGGCGACAGCCAACACGATCTCGTGATCGTGAAGGGGACCGAGCCGAACCTGCGCTGGGAGGCGTTCGCGACCCGCCTCTCCGAGGCGATCGCCGCGCTCCGGCCCTCGCTCGTGTGCACGCTCGTGGCCCGGCCGGCGGCCACGCCCCACACCCGTCCCATCCCCGTCAGCGGTTCGTCCGCGGATGCGGCTCTGGCCCGCCGCTTCGGTCTTGGTCGTTCGATGTACCAGGGCGCGACCGGCCTCATCGGCGTCGCTCATGACGAGATGCGCAAACACGGCCTTTCGCTGGTCAGCCTCGCTGCCTCGGTTCCTCACTATCTCAGCGCCGAGGAGAACCCTCCCGCGACGATCGCGTTGCTGCAGGCGCTCGAGCCGATGCTCGGCTTCGTCCCCCCGCTCGAGAAACTCGAGAGCGAAAGCCAGGAGTTCCTCCAACGCGTCGAGGACGCCTCGCGCGGTGACGACCAGATCAGCTCCTATGTGCGCGCGCTCGAAGAGCAGTACGAGGAAAGCGGCACGCCCGCGCTCGAGGTGGAAACGCCGCCGGAACTCTCCGCCGACGACATTCTCCGGGACGTCGAAGACCTGCTCCGTGGCGACGGAAGCTAGCGCCCCTCAGGCCGATTCGCCGAGCTCGAAGCCCGAGAGCCGCCGCACGGCCAGAGCGGCGGCGCCGATGCAGACGACGGCCATCAGGATCACCGAGAAGGTGAATCCGAGCTCGGCATCGAAGTTGCGCCGGCTCGTGTCGGCAATGAAGTCTGCGATCCCGAGCGTGTACTCGCGGATGCTGAGTCGCTGCACCCCCGGCGCGAAGTTCGTGACAACTCCTTCCCAGATAAAGGCATAGCCGAGCCCCGCGAAGAGCGCGCGTGAGGTCACCAGGCTGAGGAGGAGGAAGAGTGCCGAATACGCGAGCGCTCCCGCCACGAGGGCGATCGCGAAACCCGCCACGATGCGCGGCTCGGATTCGCCCGCGAGCACGACCGCGCCGCTGGCCACCGCGCTGAGCAGAACGACGGCGGTCGTTGCTGTCCAGGAGGCCAACAGCTTTCCGACGACTATCCGCCAGCGCGCGATCGGCTTCGACAGCAGGTACGTGATCGTGCCGTCTTCGATTTCGCTACCCAGCGCCGCGGTCCCGAAGATCAGCGCCGTGAGCGGCAGCAGGCCCTGGACCACCAGGCCGTTGAGGAGCACGTTGGCGGCGAACTCCGGGGCATCGACATCGGCGTTGCCGATCCGGTAGATGAGCGCCGCGAGGAGCGGCACGAGCGCCAGCAGCACCAGGAACAGGGTCCGCCGCTGTCCGAGCAGCTGACGCAGGCTGAGGCTCAGGACGAGCGCGATCATCGCGTCACCAGGTAGTCGAAGACGCTCTCGAGCGACTCGTCTTCGGGGCGCACCTCGAAGAGCGACACCCCCGCCGTCTGCGCCGCTTGCGGCGCGACCGAAACGAAGGTCGAGAACTCGTTTGTGCGCACGGTCAGCCGCCCGTTTTCGAGCTCGACGCCGAAGACGCTCTCATCGCCGACGAGCGCCGTGGCCAGGCGGCGGTTGTCACTCGAGCGGATGGTGAACGTGTGCGGCCGGTCCGTCATCAACTTGCGAATCTCGCGGAAGTCGCCGGAGGCGGCCAGCCGCCCGGCGACGAGCACGAGCACGTTCTCGCCGAGCCGCTCTACCTCTTCGAGAATGTGCGAGGAGAAGAGCACCGTGCGCCCATCCGCGGCCATCCGGCGGAGCATGTCCATCATCTGCAGCCGCTGGCGTGGGTCGGTCCCATTGAAGGGCTCGTCCAGGAGCAGGACCTGCGGATCGTGCACCAGCGCCGCGGCGATCTTCACGCGCTGCTTCATCCCTTTGGAGTAGCCGCCCGTCTGCCGCTCGGAGGCATCGGTCATCTCGACCTCGCGCAGGGCGCGGCTGGTCGCCGCCTCCGGGTCCGGAAGGCCGTGGAGCTGGGCGCTGAGCAACACGAACTGGTAGCCCGTGAGGAACTCGTAGACCGCCTCGCGCTCCGGCACGAGCCCGACCTTGCTATACAGCGCCGGCGTCCCGAAGGCGGGTTCGCCGAGGACCCGGAGCGCGCCCGCGGAGGGCCGGAGGAAGCCCGAGATCATGTGGAGCAGGGTGGATTTCCCCGCGCCGTTCGGGCCCAGCAGGCCCGTCACGCCCGGCCCGAGGTCGAACGAGACGTCGTTAACGGCAACGACGTTGCCGTACCAGCGCGAGACGTTCGCGACTTCAACCGTGTTCCCGTTGCCCGGGGCGGTCACGAGCTCAGCCGTTCGTAGCGCCGCAGCAAGAGGGCGACGCCGATCGCGGTGACCGCCAGTGCGACGATCGCATAGAGCGAGCCGTGGAAGTCGGCCTGGGCGAGGTTGCCCTCGGCGTCAGGAGTGGCGTTGAAGAACCAGAAGGTAAATCCGTTCATGACGTGGAAGGGACTGACGAAGATCCCCGCGCGCGCGCCATCGAGGGTCTCCACGAGCAAGGCCGCGATCGGAGCGAGGAGGATGAAGGGAACGACGATGCCGATCGTGGCGAAAGCGCGCCGGGGGGTCTGCGCCGCGATGATCATCGCGATTCCAGCGATAAACAGAGACACGATCAGCCCGCTGAGGATGATCGGCCCGATCTGATCCCACTCCCGCCGGAAGTAACCGCCGAACTCATCGACGGCGAGCGCGTTGCCAAAGAAGAGGAGCGCCTGCGGCAGCAGCGTGAGGGCGAGGAGGGCGGTCGCCATCGCGGCGAAGAGCGCGAGGGCGTAGTCGTAGCGGCTTAACGCGCGCGAGAAGTAGAGGGAGAGCGTCTGGTGACGCTGGTCGCGCCCGAGCAGCTCCGGGGCGACCGCCGCGGCGAAGAGGGCGAGCACGACCTGGACGTAGCTGTAGTACTCCTCCGCCTCGAAGACCTCGAGGTCGTCGGTGTTCACGATCGAGGCGATCGCAATCTGGACGATCGCGGGGATGGCCGCGATGATCGCGAGGGCGATGGGGAAGATCTTGCTGCGCGTTCGCCGGCCCAGCCCGAAGGCTGCGCGCAGACCGTGGACGTAGAGGGCGATGACGGCGTGGCGGCGCCCGAGGCGTACACCGCTATAGCGGCGGTAGCCGAGGTCGTAGATGCTGCCGGCGGCTCGTTCAGACATTCGCCCGCTCCGCCTCTTCGCTTTCCTCAGCGGCTCCCGGCCGGAAGAGGTCTTCGAGCGACTGGCGGCGCTGCTCGAGGCGTACCAGCCCCATGTCAAGTTCGACGATGCAGTCGCGGATCGCGTCGTACGGTTCCGCGCCATCGAGCGCGATCTGGGCCAGGCGCCCTTCGCCCCGGGCTTCGAACCCGCGCTCGGTGAGCAGGGCCACGAGCGTCCCCGCATCGCCCTCCACCTCGACCTCGAGCGAGCCCAGGCCGGCGGTGAACTCCGCTACCGCTCCGGAGCGGACGAGGCGACCACCGTCGATCACGATGAGCGACTCGCAGACGCGCTCGATCTCGCCGAGCAGGTGCGAGGCCATGAGGATGGCGATACCGAACTCGCGGCCCGTGCGCTGGACGAGGTCGAGCATCTCCTGGCGCCCGGCCGGGTCGAGGCCGTTGGTGGGCTCGTCCAGGAAGATCAGCTGCGGGTCGTGCACGAGCGCCTGCGCCAGCTTCACCCGCTGCTTCATGCCCGTGGAGTAGCCGCCCATTTCACGGTAGCGCTCCTCGAAGAGGCCGACGTGGCGGAGCGTCTCTGCCGTTCGTTCCCGCGCCGCCGCGCGGGGCAGGCCGCTCACCTGGGCGAGGTGCGCCACGAATTCGGTCGCGGAGATGTCGGGCGGCAGGCAGTCGTGCTCCGGCATGTAGCCGACGAACTGGCGCAGCTGGGGGCCATCGCTGGCGACGTCGAAAGCGAGCACCTGCGCATTCCCACTGGTCGCCGGAAGCAGGCCGAGGAGGATCTTGATGAGGGTGCTCTTGCCCGCGCCATTCGCGCCCACGAGCCCGATGATCCCGGAATCGATCGTGATGTCGAGCGCGTCGAGCGCGACGACGCCCGGGTAGCGCTTGGTCAGGGCCTGGGTCTGGACGAGGGCCATCGCGCCCATGCTAGCGCAGCTTCCGTGGGTTGGGGCGGGCCGATGTCAGGTCGCCTACCCTATCTTCCCAAAACGGGAAAGAGCGCGTTACGCGTCCGGGGCCGAGGTCGTCGAGGAGAAGGTCTCGTGGGCTTCAAGGCGCCGTAGACATCGTCGTAGCGCAGAAGTGTGGAGAGGCGACCGGGGGCGGCGTCGTGCTCGTTCTTGAAGGCGAAGCGTGAGGCGTTACCCAGGGCACGGATTGCCGTTGCTCGCGGGGCCATCAGCCTCGTCGCTGCGGCCGTTGGGGCGGTCATCGAACGCCTCCCGTGGCGGGGTGCCGGCAGTTCGGGAGGGGGACGCTCGGCGGGAGAGTCTACTACTGGCGGCTAGTCCATTCGGTGACGCCTGGCGCGCCGAGTAGGGGCTACTGGTACTCCTCTGGGTAGACCTCGACGATGGTTGCCGGTTTGCTGTCCGCAAGGGTGGCGAGGGTTTCTTGCAACCCTTCGGGCTCGTCAGTGACATAGAGGGCGGTGGCACGGCGCGTGTCGGGGTTCCAGTAGGCGCGGACCCACTCGGCGCATGGGCCATCGGCGCCCCGTTCGTGGGAATCGTGGGTGATCGCCTCCAGGGCTTGGTTGGGCTCCGTCTCCTCGTCCCGGAGCTGAAGCGTCACGGCGACCTTCGCCTGGCCCTCGGGGACTTCGAGCGTTGAGTCGCAGTTCCCGAGCTCCTCGACCTCGTGGCCTTCGATGAAGGGCGCCCCGCAGAGGAACTGGAAGTCGCGGAGGACGGCCATGTTCGGCGCCTCGTAGAGGCACATCCCCCAGTAGCCACCCGGCTCCCAGTAGCTGCGAATCCATTTGATGTCGTGGGGGGCGTGGGTCGGCTCGCTGCCGCCGCGGTAGATATAGGTCTCCAGCGTCGCCATGTTCGCGAGGGTTTTTGCGTTGAGCTGGGCGCGGGTCATTGCTGGTGGGAACGAGCGCAAGAGCGCGTACTTGGGCATTGGGACCTCCCCTAGTCGAAATCGTTGGGGTCGACGGGTTCGAGGATTGCAGCGAGGTCGGAGTCGCGGACGCGGAGGATGCGCCGGCCCGCCAGCCTGCTGGCGGGCAGCTTCCCCGAACGGATCCAGGCTCGGACGGTCTGGACATTCACGTCGAGCTTTCGCGCGACTTCCTCTGGGCTGAGGAATTCGCTGCCCCCGGTTGCGCCCGCTGCCTGCTGCCGCGCGAACGCTTGGACCGCCTCCGGGCGCACACCGAGTTCGCCGAAGACCGCTGCGGGTAGGCCCTCGTTGACTCGCATAAAGGCCAACAGGAGGTGGAGCTCATTCGGGCGACGGGCACCTGCGCGCTCCAGCTCCGTCCCGAGACGGTCATAGAACCTGTTCCGGCTCTCGTCGAGGCGGTGGGTCTCGCCTTCCGTTGGGGGTTTGAGGGACGCCATGTACCGAGCCTCGACGGTAGGGAGGTCGATCGTGATCGGTCCGTAGCTGAAGAGCCCGAAGCGCGCCGTCTCGAGGAGGTAGGCGAGGAAGAGGAGGTCGACGTCGATCGTGCCGATGGCCGGATTGGCGACGCGCAGCGAATTCACCCGACGGTTAAGCGCGCGGAGGATAGTCTCGTCGTCCCCCGCGCCGCCCTCTGAACTGAGGTGGTCGCTCACGGGGGCAGTGTGCCATCGAATCTCAACGCCTGCAAACTAACGCTATACAACGTTTGACAACGAACTAGAGAAAGGATACACGGTTCACCCAATCCTGAGGTGTCGCCATGACAACCAGAGAGGCCTCCCCACCGGCCACCGCCGACCTGCTCACCGCCGTCGAACGCATCCGCCCCGTTCTCGAAGAGAACGCACCGCGGGCTGAGGCCGGACGACGGACTCCGGACGAGAGTTACCAGGCCATGCTCGACGCTGGCCTGTTCGGGATGCTCGCGCCCGAGGCCTTCGGAGGACTCGAGCTGGGGCTGGCCGAGGCCATGACCGTTTGGGAGGCGGTCACTCGCATCGACTCCGCCGCCGCCTGGAACCTCGTGATGAACCAGGCCCTCGCTGACTTCGCCGCGTGGCTCCCGGAGGAGGGCACCCGCGAGCTGTTTGCGAATGGCCCGACAACCCTGGCGGGGGCGCTCTCCCCGCCCGGCGCGGCGCGGCGCGGCGCGTCGAGGGCGGCTGGCGGGTCAGCAGCCGTGTGCCCAATGCCAGCGGCTGCGAAAACGCGACCTGGCTCGGCGTCCCCGCATTCGAGATGGACGGCGATGAGCTGAAGCTCGACCTGGCCACGGGCCAACCCATCCAGCTTGGGGTTATCTTCCCGCGCGAGGAGGCCACCATTCTCGACACCTGGCACACCCTCGGTATGCGGGGGACGGGCTCGGCCGACATCGAAATCAACGACCTCTTCGTTCCTGGCCACCGGGTCGCACGGGTGGGCCCGCTCAGTGATCCGTCGCCGGGCTTCGGCGGCCCCCTCTTCCGGCTCTGGCCGTGGCAGGCCATCTTTGGCGAGTCGATCGTCTCTGTGGGGATCGCCGCTCAGGCAGTCGATGACCTCATCGAGTTGGCCGCAACGAAAGCCTGCGTATAACGCCACACCACTGCGCGAGCAGCCTCTTGCCCAGCACGCCGCCGCGAAGGCCCTCGGGCGCGTGAACGCCGCGCGCGACACGCTTCACCAGAGCGCCATCGAGGCGTACGAAGACGTCAGCGACGGCACGCTCCTCTCGCCTGAGATGAAGATCCGCATGCAGGCGGCCGCCTGCTTCGCCGCCGAGGCCTGCGCGGAAGCCGTTCGCCTCGTCCACGAGGCCGCCGGCTCGTCCGCGATCCGGTTCGGGCACAAGTTCGAGCGCTACTTCCGCGACATCCACGTGCTGACGCAGCACTCCTCGAAGTCGAACGCGCGCTACGCTTCCGCCGGCCGCCTGATGTTCGGGCTCGAGAACGACTGGGTCTGGCTCAGCTTCTGAGGCGAGAGCGGCGGGGGACGGGCTCCGTCTGGAGGGGCCGTGCCTCTCATCCCCCGGCTCTGACGCCCGTACATGAATCGTCCCCGCGCTCCCGCGTGTCGGTTTCGTCCCAGATGGCGGGCCGGTAGCATGCCGCCACGCCCCCGACGGGCGGCGGAGGCTGGCATGGAAGTCCCCCTCGTTGTCAACGATTTCCTTTTCCGCGCGGAGGCGCTCTACGGCCCGAAAGAGGCGGTCGTCGATGGCGCGCAGCGCTTCACCTACGCCCAGTTTGCGGCGCGCTGCTATCAGCTCGCGCACGCGCTCAAGGGGCTCGGCGTAGACAAGGGCGATCGCGTGGGCATGCTCAGCCCCAACAGCCATCACTTTCTCGAGTCGTTTTACGGCACCTCGCTGATCGGAGCGGTGCTCGTCCCCCTCAACTACCGGCTCGTCCCGGACGACTTCCAGTACGCCTTCTCCCACTCCGGGGCGAAGGTCCTCCTCGCCGACTCCGACCTGACCGGCGCCCTCGATGGCCTCCGCGCCGACCTCCCCGACGTCGAGCATTGGATCGTCGCCCGCTACGGCGATGCCCCCCTCGCCGATGGCTGGCAGGACTGGGAAGCGCTGATCGCCGGCCAGCCAACCGTGCCCCCAGACGATCCCCAGCTCGATGAGAACGACCTCGTCAGCATCAACTACACCTCCGGCACCACCGCCCGCCCGAAGGGCGTCATGCTCACCCACCGGAACTTCTACACGAATGCCTACCACTACATCGCCCACCTCGGCATCGACCACAACGACGTCAATATGTGGACGCTGCCGATGTTCCACTGCAACGGCTGGGGGGGCGTGTACGCCCTTACGGCGATGGGTGCGAAGCATGCGGTCGTGCGGGCGCCCGACCCCGATTTCCTCTATTCGCTCATGCGCGACGAGGGCGTCACGTTCGCCTGCATGGCTCCGGCCGTGCTCGCGCGCATCCTCGACTACGAGGACGCGGGCGAGTACGAGATCGCGACGAAGCCGCGCTTCGTCTGCGCGGGCGCGCCGCCGCCGGTCACCTATGTCGAGCGGCTGGAAAAGGAGCGCGGCTGGACGTTCATGCAGCTCTACGGCCTCACGGAGACGGCGCCGATCCTCACGGTCGCCGAGCCGAAGCCTCACGTCAACGCCGAAGGCGATGCGCTCTACCGGCTGAAGGCACGCGCAGGCCACGCCAGCATCGGCGTGCAGCTGCGCGTGGTGGGCGAGGGTGGTCAGGACGTCCCCTGGGACGACGAAGGGATCGGCGAAATCGCGGCCCGCGGCAATATGGTCTTCAAGGGCTACTGGAACCAGCCCGAAGACACGGCCAAGGTCGTTCGCGACGGCTACTTCTACACCGGTGATCTCGCCACCGTGAACGAACACGGCTACATCAACATCGTCGACCGGGCGAAGGACGTGATCATCTCCGGCGGCGAGAACATCTCCTCGATCGAGGTCGAGGACGTGCTCTACCGCCACCCGAAGGTGCAGGAGGCTGCGGTCGTCGGCATCCCCGACGAGCGCTGGGGCGAGACGCCTCTCGCCGTCGTCGTGCTCCAGGCCGGCGAGGATGCGACCGGGGAGGAGATCATCGAGTTCTGCCGGGACAAGCTCGCCCACTTCAAGGCGCCCCGCCGCGTCGAGTTCGTCACGGAGCTGCCGCGCACCGCGACCGGCAAGCTCAAGAAGTTTGAGCTGCGCGAGCCCTACTGGGCGGAGTCGGGCCGGAGGGTGAACTGAGCGCCAGTCGATGGCGCCGCTCCGGCCTCGCGCGGTCCTCCTCGACCTCGACGACACGATCGTCAGCTGCGACGCCGGCGCCGACCCTGCCTGGCGCGCGGTCTGCGGCCTCTACGCTTCCCGGGCGGGGGGCCTCGATGGCGAGGCGCTGTTCGCGAGCATCGATCGCGTGCGCGACTGGTTCTGGTCGGATCCCGAGCGCCACCGCCGCGGTCGCGCCGACCTCGTCGCCGCTACGACCGAGATCGTTTGGCGCGCACTCGCCGATCTCGAAGCGCCGACGCGGCTCGCCGACGACATCGCGCTTGACTACCGTGCCCTCCGCGACGAGCAGATCGCGCTCATCCCGGGCGCGGTCGAAACGCTCGACTGACTACGTGAGGTGGGCTTCGGCACCGCGCTGGTAACGAATGGGGCGGCGAGGGACCAACGAGCGAAGCTCGAGCGCTTCGAGCTCGCCCGCGCTTCGACACAATCTGGATCGAGGGTGAGCGCGACTTAGGCAAACCCGAACCTGAGGTCTACCTCGCCGTCCTCGAGGCGTTGGCCGTCGCCCCCTCCGAGGCGTGCTTCGTCGGCGACCACATCGAGTGGGACGTGCGCGCGCCCCAGGCTCTCGGCGTGACCGGCGTATGGGTCAACGCCGGCGGGAGGCCCGCAACCGCGGGCGTCCCGCCGGACGCGACGATCGAAGCCTTGCCGGAGCTGGTCCCGCTCCTGGCGGGCGCGCGCAGCTCCGCTCGCCTAGGCCGGGGGGGGGGGCGACCGACTCCAGCAGCTCGAGAGTCTGGACCTTGAGCTTGCCCGCCCCATAGACCGCGGGCATCGCCAGGGCATCGAAGTCGGCGCTCTTCGGGCAGGCCAGGTGGTCGTCACGCGTGCGCCAGCGAAGATTTCCTTGCGGGAGGAGGCCCGCGCCTAAGCCGTGATCGTGTCCACCTCGGCGAGCTCCGCGGCGGTCAGGTGCCACTCGCCGGCGGCGACGTTGCTCTCCACCTGCTCGGGCTTCGTCGCCCCCGCGATCACGCTGCCGACGTGGGGGAGGCTCGCGAGCCAGCCGATCGCCAGGTCCACGAGCCCGTGGCCACGCTCTTGCGCGAACGCCTCCAGTTTCTCCACGAGGTCCCAGTTTCGGTCCGTGAGCATGCGCTCGGCCATCGCCCCGGCGTTCGTGAGCCGCGCGCCTTCGGGCATCGCCTCGCCGCGGCGGTACTTCCCGGTAAGAAGCCCGCTCGCCAGCGGGAAGTACGGCAGGAAGCTCACGCCGTACGCGTGGCAGGCGGGGACGAGGTCTCGCTCGACCGTCCGCTCGATCAGGCTGTAGTTGTTCTGCGCGGAGATAAACGGGGTCAGGTGCTCTGTCTTCGCGACCCAGTGGGCCTCGGCCGCCTGCCAGCCTGCGAAGTTCGAGTGGCCGATGTAGCGCACCTTGCCCTCCCGTACGAGGTCGTCGAGGGCACGCATCGTCTCCTCGATCGGGGTCTCGGGGTCGGGGCTGTGGATCTGGTAGAGGTCGATGTAGTCGGTGTCGAGGCGGCGCAAGCTCGCCTCGACTGCCTCCATGATGTGCTGCCGGGAGCCGCCCGCGTCCATCGGCCCCTCGCCCATCTGGCCACGGAACTTCGTTGCGATGAGCACGTCGCTGCGGCGGCCGTGGAGAGCCTGCCCGAGGTACTCCTCGGAGAGGCCGCCGGGCCCGTAGACATCAGCAGTGTCGAAGAGGTTCACGCCGAGTTCGATCGCCTTGTCGACGACGGCCTTCGTCTGCGCAGGGTCACAGCGCCGGCCGAAATTGTTGCAGCCGAGCCCGACGGTCGAGACTTTCAGGCCCGAGCGGCCGAGGTTGCGGAATTCCATGTTTGGGGTCCTTTCCGGAGGGCCGCCACCGGCCCCGTTCGTGAAGACGCCTAGAGTACCGCGCGACAACGACCGCAGGAGGACCGCGTGATCATCAACGCTGGAACCATCGAGCTCGATCCGGAACAGCGCACGGCCGCGCTGGAAGCGGGTAAGCCCTTCATCGATGGCGCGCTCACGCAGGCCGGGTGCCGCGCGTACTCCTGGACGCCGGATCGCGGCGGCGGCACGACCCAGGGCGTGCCCTCGAACTCCGGCACGGGGATCTGGCCAAGCGCGGCCCCTCCCGGCCCGAGATCGGCGAGACGAACCATGGCGGCGATCGTACAAGGAGGGAGGGGTGGTGGTTGCGAAGGCCGCCTTGGAACCGAGGCGCCTCTAGCCCCCGGCCAACGTCGCGCGCGCCTTCACTGCGAAGGCTGTCGCCGCGGCCAGGTCGAGCGGCTCAGCCGCCTCGAACATCGCCGCTTGGAGTGCGGGGCCGGGGGCGGCGAACCGCTCCTTGGCATCGGGACCGATCGGCTGCACGACGAGGTGGATGTGCGCAGGCTCCCAGCCGGCGTGGCTCCAGAGCGTGCAGTACACCTGCACCGGATCGAGCAGCTCGCGGAGGGCCGTGGCAACGCGTTTGAGCAGTGGGCCCAGCTCGGCGCTTTCAGCCGAGGTCAGGTCGGCGAGGGAGAGGCAGTGGCGTAGCGGCTTCACGATCAGCGTGCCCACGCCCAGGGGCCCGACGCAGTGCTCCACGACCCAGCCCTCGGTCGCGAAGATCTGGCCGCCCGGTGGCTCTGGTTCCCCGCGGGTCAAGCTGCAGGCGAGGCAGTCCCCCTTAGCCACCCAACTCCCCCTGCTAGACGCCCCAGAGGCGGGCGGCGTTGCCTCCGACGATCGCGCGTGCCTTCTCTTCGGGCAGGTCATCGAAGAACGACTTCACGAGCGCACGGCTCTCGCCCAGCGTGCTCTCCGGATGCGGGTAGTCCGCCGACCAGAGCGCGTGCTCGTAGCCGATGTCGTCGATGAGCTTGATCCCGCTGGGGTCGTCCATGAAGGTCGCGTAGCACTGGCGGAACCAGTAGTAGCTGGGCATCTCGGCGAGCTGCGGCTTCACCTCGCTCTCGAACTGGCGGTAGGTTTTGTCGGCGTCGTAGATCGCCGCCGGCACCCAGGAGATGCCCCCCTCCGTGAAGATGACGTTCATCTCCGGATGGCGCTCGAGCGTGCCCGAGAAGGTGAGGAGCGACCAGAGCCGGCGGAAAGGCTGGAAGCCGGTCGTCAGGTACGTGCCGAGGGCACCGCGGCCGCGGTAGTTGGGGTTCTCGCCGATGTGGAAGGAGAGGGGGATGCCGCTCTCTTCGATCGCGTCCCACATGACGTCCCACTTCGAGCCGTTGTACCAAACCCGCTCGGCCTTTGGGGACGAAGGGATCTGCATCGCCTTGTAGCCCCAGGCTTTGAGCTTCTGGATGTAGTCCGCCGTCTTCTCTGGGCTGTAGATCGTGGGCAGGATGCCGACGCCGTAGAGCTGCCCAGGCATGCCCGCGCAGAACTCCGCGAGGCCCTCGTTGTACGCGTCGTAGGCGTGGACCATGAGGTCCTCGTCCTCGAGCGAGTACAGCGCCATCGAAACCTGCGCGAAGAGCAGGCCGGCGTCGAGGCCTTCGGCGTCCATGTCGGCGGGTCGCACGCTCGTATCGCCCATGCCCGGCCGGCCCTGGGTCAGTAGCAGGTTCTGGCCGACCGAATCGAGGTTGCGCTCCTCGCATTCGAGGTGCGTACCCGTCTCGTCGCGCCAGACCTTAGGCGCGCGATCGCGGTACTTCGCGGGCATGCGGTCGACGAACAGGTCCGCTGGCTCGAGCCAGTGGTCATCGGCGGAGATGACGCGCGTGCCCGTTGGTGGCTCCCATCCCAGGTCGGGGATCTCGCGGTCTACGGGCCAGGCGATGGGCGGGATTGCGGGCGCGGTCATTGGGGCCTCCCCGGGGGAAAGTGCTGGCTCGCAGCGTAATCCCGTCGCAGCGTGCTTGCCACTCTCCAGCGACAGGGTGGCGCACGATCGTTCTCCTATCCGCACGCCTCTTCGATGCGGGTACACTGCCGCCACAACACTCCCTGTAACGAGGTAGGACATGCCTGAGTTCGACACCGTAATCAAGGGCGGGACCATCTTCGACGGGCAGCGCACGCCGCGCTTCCAAGGCGACATCGGGATCAAGGACGGACACGTC
Source organism: Tepidiformaceae bacterium (assembly GCA_965247935.1). Lineage (GTDB taxonomy): Bacteria > Chloroflexota > Dehalococcoidia > Tepidiformales > Tepidiformaceae > CAUYXJ01. The sequence goes on along the minus strand of CBDFIA010000002.1, from coordinate 2,687,001 downwards.
GCGACGATCGGTGGCACCATCCAAAGCTCCAGTGGGGCGAAGGTGATCGACGCCAGCGGCCTCAACGTCGCCCCCGGCTTCGTCGATCTGCACACGCACTACGACTCCCAGATTTTCTGGGACCCGTACTGCACGATTTCGGGCTGGCACGGCGTCACCTCCGTTGCCATCGGCAACTGCGGCTTCGGTTTCGCGCCCGTGCGCGAGGAGGACCGCGACCGGGCGATGCTCACGATGTCGCGCAACGAGGCGGTGCCCCTCGAGTCCATGCAGGAGGGGATGCCTTGGGACTGGGAGACCTACCCCGAGTTCCTGGACAGCCTCGACCGCACGCCGAAGGGCGTGAACCTCCTTAGCTACATGCCCCTGAACCCGCTCATGGCCTACGTGATGGGCACCGAGGCCGCCAAGAGCCGTTCCGCGAGCGAGGACGAGATGGCGGAGATGAGCCGCCTGATGGAGGAGGGCCTGGCCGCGGGCGGCTGCGGCTGGTCCGCTCAGCTCGGTGGCGACAACGACGTCCAGCGCGACTACGACGGCACCTCGATGATCACGAATGTCATGACGGAGGAGGACCTCGTTTCGTTCGCCCGCGTCCTGCGCAAGGTCGGGCGGGGCTTTATCCAGTGCATCGGCGCCGGCCAGGAGCTGACGGAAAAACTCGCAGACGAGAGCGGCCGGCCCGTGATCTGGAACGTCCTCGCCGTCTTCACCGACCAGCACGGGATCGCCATGCCGCAGTACCGCGACGCGATCCGCTGGCTCGACGAGTGCAACGCGCGGGGCACGCGCATCTTCGGCCAGGCCCTGACCGCGGAGAACAACTTCCAGTTCACGTTCGAGGAGTGGAACCTGTTCGACTCCAGCCCCGTCTGGCGCGAGATCACCCTGGGCACCGTGGCGGAGCGGGCCGCGAAGATGGCCGATCCCGAGCGTCGGGCAGCGGCCAGGGCCGAGTACGAAGAATCTGCGATGGGCGGCGCCGGTGTCGTCTTCGGCTTCGACGAGCTCACCGTCGGTGAGCTGCACAAGGACGAGCTGCGGAAGTACGAGGGCTGGACCGTCGGCGAGATCGCGAAGGATCTGGGTACGCACGTGATCGATACGATGCTCGACATCGCGCTCGAGGACGACATGCAGGCGCTGTTCGTGACGGCGGAGCGTCCCGCGGATATGGAGGCGATGAAGGCGATGGCGAACTCCGCGTTCGCCCTCCCCGGCGTCTCCGACGGCGGAGCCCATACGAAGTTCATTACGCTCGGCCGCTACCCGACCGAGTTCCTCGCCCTACTGGTCCGCGACAACGAGATCATGGACCTTGAACAGGCGCACTGGCGTCTCAGCGCGTACCAAGCGCTCGCCGCGGGCTTCAAGGATCGGGGCACGATCCGTGAGGGCGCCCCCGCCGACATCGTCGTCTACGACCTCGACAACCTCGACATGGGCAAGACCGAGCGGGCCTACGACTACCCAGCCGGTGCGTGGCGCCTCGTCCGCAAGCCACGTGGCTACCGCAGCATCATGGTTAACGGCGAGGTGACCTTCGAGGACGGCGAATGCACCGGCGCCACGAGCGGGCAGCTCCTGCGCCACGGGAGCGCCTGAGGGCGAGCGTCAGCCTGATGGGCACAGAAGGCGCCCCTCGAAGTACGCGAGCGCGGAGGCGCAGCGGCCGCAGGCCGCGAAGACGCAGCAGTCGAGCGGGGGTGGGGTGGTGGAAGGGGGCCCGAGCGCAGCGAGCTATAACGCAAACGCGAGCGCGGAGGCGCAGCGGCCGCAGGCCGCACAGCAGGAGCAGTCGAGCGTGGGGAGGGGCTGAGGTGAGGGGCCCGAGCGCAGCGAGCCATAAGACCGATCTCGACTGGGTGTGCCTCCAGGTCGAGGGCCTCTTCACGTACGACGACGCTGGGCGGATGGGCTTCGTCGACGAGCAGGACGGCGGGCGTGCGCCCCGCTTCTTCCTCGGCCGCACGCCCGCCGGCAACCTCTGGCGCTTCCGGGACGACCTCACGCCTCGCACGGTCGCAGACCTCACCGCACTGTGTGAGACCGAGCCGGTGGTGGACACCTCTCAGCCTTCCCGTCATGGAGACGCTTATCGCGAAGTGCTAGAGGAAACGGCGCCGATCGAGCGGGCCTACGCCGGTCCCGCCTACCACTTCCCGGAGGAAATCCCCGTGCCGTCGCACCAGATCGTCGCCCTTTCCGAGGCGAACGCGGGGCTCCTCGAGGCCGACTTCCCCGATTGGGTCGAAGACACGCGCCACCGCCCACTGATCTTCGGGCTACTGCACGAAGGGCGCGTGGTCTCGATCTGCGCGAGCGTGCGATGTAGTAGTTGTGGTCCTCGGTGAGCGTGAGGTAGTGGCTCGCCATCGCGTGCAGCCCCTCGATCTGTCCGAGTTGCTCGGGTTCGCCGGCGAGCCGTTCGCGGGCCTGGGCGAGGAGCTGCTCGCGCTGGGCGATGGAGGCTTCGTAGTGCCGGTCGGGAGCCTCGTCCTCGCTCACGCGGATGTAGCCCTGGAGGATGTTCAGGGGAATCGTCGGATCCTCGCGCCAGGTCGGGTCGGCGAGCTCGAAGACGTCCGACCGCCAAGCGAACTCATCGAGGAACGTGCGCAGCTCCTCCAGGAACGTCCGACCCGCGGCCGACCCTTCGAGGGTGACCGTCAACGTTGCGGCGTCCCCGGTTTCGAAGATCTGGCGGAGCTCAGCGCTCGCGAGGATCGTTTCACGCAGAGCCCAGAGGCCGCGGCCCGCGCCCAGGGAGCGGGTTGGGTACCCCTGGAGGGTGTGGTAGGGCTCGGTCGGATCCTCCGGTGAGAGCGCCTCGTTGTACGCGTCCGCGTAGAGGCTCGCGGAAACCATGACGAAGTTGATCCGGCCGTGGACCACGTAGCGTTCGTAAAACTCCCCGCTCATCCGCTCGAGCTCGGCCAGGAGCGCATCGTCGTCCAGCGCCTGGTAGTCGGTGCTGCGGGCGCGTTCGAGGCCGGGCTGGATGGAGGGGAGCCACTCGTTCGCCCAGAGGTCACCCATGCGCGGGAGGACGTCATCCATCGTTCGCTTGTAGCGTGCGAGCCGTTCTTCGAAGGGCTCGTCGCCGAGATCCTGGGGCAGGACCGTGAGGTACGCGTAGTAGTTCGCGACCTGATACCGGATGCCCACGGGGCAGGCGAACTCGTCCATTGCGTCGCTGAAGCCGCGGGAAACACCGCTCAGGAAGATCTCCTCCGTGAGTGGGGTCTGCGCGCGCGGGCAGTGCATCTTGTCCCACTGCCAGAAGCCCTCTTGGAGGGCGGGAGGGAGGGGAAATTCGGCTGCGGAAGGAGTGCTCATCAGCGTCGCTCCTTCGGTGGGGCCGTAGTTTATCGCATGCCGATGAGGGCCGAGCATCCACCGCGTGGTCACGCCACGTTCACGGCCGCCCTTCCGGGCCAGCGTGAGGTTTGCCGTTATCCAAGGAAGAGACCGCGCCCGATCGACGGGCCGCGAGCCGGAGCGAGCCGTGACGACCAACCAGTCGCAAGTGGAGTCACCCCCGCCGAACGTCGGTGAGGCCGTCATCGTCGTGCAGCCGCGCACGGCTCCCCCGAGCCAGCAGGGGGCAGCCGTCGTGAGCCTCGCCGGGGATCTTCTCAGCCTGCGCCTGAAGACGGCCGCTCCCTGGATCGAGGGGGAGCGGGCCCTGCTCGTCCGCGCGACGGACTCAGGGCGCTTCGTCCGGCGAGCGCAGCTGTCCAGTCAAGCGGGTGAGATCGTGGTATTCACGATGACCGGCGAGTGGACGGCGATCGACTCCCGCGAAAAACTGCGCCAGCCCGTCGCGATCGAGGTCTTCGCGTACGAGTCGGGTGCGGCGGTCGGCCGTCCCGGCCTTCTCCGTGACCTGTCCGAGGGGGGCGCCTACATCGAACTTCCGCAGGCCCCGGCGGCCTCCTGGATCGAGGTCTCGCTCGTGAGCGAGCCCGCCCATTTCGAGGGCACGGTAGCGTCCATTGAGCGGAGTGAGCGGGGCGTCCTCGTGCACCTCGCCTTCGACCCCGACGATGCCGAGGAACGCGCCCCGCTTGTGCGAAAGCTGATCGAGGCGTCGAGCGCCAGCTGACACGCGCTGGCGGCCGACGCCCGGGGCCCTACTCGGTGGTCTGGATTGCGCGGATCGCGATCGCGAGCATGAGCGCGCCGAAGGCCACGACGATGCCGATCTCCTCGAAGGTGCTGAGGGTGTGGCCGAGCAGCTCCACGTGGGTGATCTGGAAGGGGGCATCTTCGGGGATCTCGGCGAGCTGCTCCGAGAGCGCGATCTCGCGGATGGGCGCCACCGCATAGGTCACTGGGTTGAGCTTCACGAGGACGTCCATCCAGGTGGGGAGGTTGTTGATCGGGAAGAAGATCCCCGAGAGGAACATCGCCGGGAAGATCGCCATCTGCGAGATCATCTGGAAGCTCTCGACCGAGCGCAGGCGGCTACCCAGGGCGACGCCCACGCCCGTGAGCATGAACGCGATCAACGCGATCAGGGGCAGCAGCTTCGCGACCACGATCAGGGAGATGTCGATGCCGAGAATGGGCGCGAGCGCAAACATGATCGAGCCATTGAAGAGCGCGATCGTCGCGCCGCCGCTGATCTTGCCGATGCAGATCGCGGCACGGCTGACGGGCGCTACGAGGATCTCGCGGAGAAAGCCGAACTGGCGGTCGGTCACGATCGAAACACCCGCGAAGATGGAATTCATCAGCACGATCATCGCGACCATGCCGGGGAAGATGAACTGCCGGTAGTCGATCCCACCGGGTAGCGGCGCGATGCTGTTGCCGAGCCCTTCACCGAACATCACCAGCATGATGATCGGCATCGTGAAAGCCGAGATCATCCGGGGCCGGTCGCGGAAGTAGATCAAGATCTCGCGCAGCCAGATGACGCGCACGACCTGGAGGAAGCTGGCCCGGCCGCTGGCCCTTCGCGGCGCCCGCGCCTGAACGTCGGGCGCGGCCTCGGTCGCCTGCTCTGCTGTCACCGCATCCTCCGGAAGCCGCGCTTTTGCATCGATCGGAACTTGTCCTGCTCGCTAAAGCTGGAATCGCGAATCTGGTGCCCCGTGAGCGACACGAACACGTCCTCGAGTGTGGGCACGCGGATGCCCACGGACTGGACGGGGTTCGTGAGCCGCGTGAGGAGGACCGGGACGAAGTCACCGCCACGTTCGACGTTGAACTCCACGGCTTCGTTCTCGATGTGTGGCTCGACCTCGAACGATTCGCGCACCTCGCGTGCGAGCGCTTCGTTGTCCGCGCCTGATACGGACACGACGTCGCCGCCCAGCGTCGCCTTGAGGTGCTCCGGGGTGTCCAGGGCGATGATCTTTCCGTAGTCCATGATTGCGACGCGATCGCAGGCTTCGGCCTCGTCCATGTAGTGCGTGGTCAGGAAGATAGTCACGCCCTCGGTCTCGCGGAGGGAGCGGGCGTACGCCCAGAGGCTGCGGCGCGTCTGTGGGTCGAGACCCACGGTTGGCTCGTCCAGGAAGAGCACTGATGGCCAGTGCATGAGGCCGCGTGCGACCTCCAGGCGGCGGCGCATCCCGCCCGAGAACGTGAGGACGGCGTCGTCCGCGCGATCGGCGAGCCCGACCCGCTCAAGGAGCTGTTCCGCGCGGGGCCGAATCTCCGTGCGGGGCATGCCGAAGAGTTCGCCGTGAAAGACGAGGTTCTCGCGCGCGGTCAGGCGCTCGTCAACCGTCGAGTCCTGGAAGACGATCCCGATCTCGCGGCGCACGGCCCCGGGGTCCTCGCGGATCTCGTGGCCGCCGACGTAGGCCTGGCCCGCGGTGGGCGTGAGCAGCGTGCAGAGCATCGAGATGGTGGTGGTCTTGCCGGCTCCGTTGGGACCGAGGAAGCCGAAGATCTCGGCCTCCCCTACCTCGAACGAGACGTCGTCGACCGCGGTGATCTCGCCGAAGCGGCGCGTGAGGTTGGCGACCCGGACGGAAGGGGGCATCCGTGTATCATCGTGGTCCGGGCGGATTGAGCGCAAAGGCGACGCGGCGTGATGGGTGTCACCGCCGGGCGCCCCGCCGAACGGCATGGCGCGACGCCGTGATGAACGAGGGCGCGCGTGCCGATCCGTACGAGCGAGCGGTGCGCTGACCGGCCCTCGGCGCCGGCCTCCTGGCGGGCGTCGTCGTCGCCTACCGCGAGAGCGGCGAGCACCTCCTTGAGCGGGCGATGCGCGCGCTCGATGTCGGTGGGGGTGTGCTCGTGCCGCAGCTTGCTCTTCGCCTCCGGCGTTGCATTTCTCGCCATGGTGCTTGGGTTCGCGGCGGTCCGCGCCTCGGGGCGACTGGCGCGGTCGTGGCTCAGCCCCCGCTGACCGGCTCGTAGAGGGCAGCGTCCGGGAAGTAATCCGACCAGGCGAACCAGAAGACGGTGACGGACGGGATCGTCTCCAGCCGTTGGCCCGCCAGCTCGCCTTCGAGGGCCTCACCCGTGAGCCCCGACCAGACGGTTCCCGTCTCCCGGTCAAGGAGGCCGACGCCTGGGCCCTCGTAGTTCTCGTAGCGCTCGAAGGTAAGGGACTCACCCCCAACGACAGGATCGTAGGCGACGGCCACTCCGGCGTCGCCGTTGAACGCAATCAGGACGGCGCGGTCGCCCACACGGTCGTTCAGCGCCGGCTCCCGCTCCAGATCCACGAAGGCGTAGGCCTTCTGCCCCGCGCTCAGCTGCAGGCCGAGAACGAAGTCTTTGCGCGCCAGACGACCGTCCTCATTCGACTCGCCGATGACGCCCGCCCGGTCGCTTGTGTAGTAGCCCGCATAGCTATCGCTGCGGGGGCCACCCTGGTCGAGCGCGGTCGTGTCCGGATGCAAGGCGCGCCAGCTGCCCCAGTCGGTCAGAACCGAGGGCAGGACCTCGAGCTCGGTCCCCGCGAGGGGTCCCTGCACGGCCACGCCGAGGAACTGGCTCCAGAGCGAGTCGGTCTGGCGGTCGTACATCACGAGCGCGTTCATGATCAGCTTCCCAGAGACCCCGAACGTTAGTCTTCGGCCCTCGACTTCGCGGGCATACACGATGCCCGTAAAGCAGAGCGGTCACCACGTCGCCGCGATCGCGCGCCCACCGAGCGTGTCGTCGACGATCTCGTGGCCGCTCAGGAAGGCGACACCGTAGGCACGATGCTGGCCGTCGATCGAGACACCGATGACGAGGTCGGTGTCGCTCAGTTGCCGCTTCGCGTCCTCCGCGGAGATGGTTTCGGGTTCGAAGATCGCGGGGATCGCGTCTTTCGGCAGGAGCGTGACGATCTCGAGATCGCGCTCCGCGGGCGTCCCGCTCGGGTCGGTCGCGGGGAAGGTCACGGTCACTTCCTCCGTCAGGAGTCCGGTGCAGCGGAGCCCGAACAGCGCTATCGCGACCACGGACGCCGCTATGGCGAAGTACGGGGCGACGCTTCGCAGGCTGATCAGGACTGACACGTGCTGCTCTCCATCTGTCTCTTGCCAGCCTAGGGGTCGCGAGCCGGGTGCGGCTGTGACCTCGGCCACGCGGCTGGAGACAGATCTCGCACCTCGAGCCGGGGGTGACAGGTGCGTGACAAACGCTAGCGAGCCCCCACCGCTCGCGCTCGCTCCCCGCCGACGATCCAGGGGAACGGAGGGGGCGATGCGACGATCGGCGCTGCTCCAACTCGTGGACGGTCATTGGAGCGAGCTCCTGGTGGTGGCGGTGGTTGCTGCGGTTGGGCTCGCGTTGCTGGGGCAGCCGCTGCCCGCGCTGGTGGCGCTCGTCGCTTTGATCGCGATTCAATACGTCTTGGTTCAGCGGCGCGGGGCGGCACGCGACCGAGCGGCGGTGAGCGCGAACGTCTGGCAGGAGCGCGCCCAAGGGTTGCGCGAAGCCGCTCGCAGCGATCCCGAGAGCGGCCTCGGCAGCCGCACACAGCTCCTGCACGATTGGGGCGTGATGGCCGCGCGCTATGAGCGCATGGGCGAACCGTTCGCGGGGGTGCTGATCGAGCTCCGCCATGCGGTGCGGCGCGATGCACCCCTCGCGGCGGGGGCGGTCACCGCCCTCGCCGCCGCCCTCCGGGAGTTGACCAGCCCGGAGGACTCGCTCGTGCGCCTCGATGGGCACAGCTTCGCGGTGCTCTTCGGCGGCGCGGACCGCGCCGGCGCGCGAGAGTGGCTTGCGGACCTCGCGGGTCGAATCGCAGAGGAGGGTGGTCCGTTTGCCGAACTCGACCTCGCCGCGGGCGCCGCCGCCCACGAGCAGGGCTCAGATTCTCTGCTTGCGCTTCTCCGCGCCGCTGACGTGGACGCCGGCAGCGGCCGGGCGCGCGGCGCCGTCGCCTAATCGCCCCTAGCCCTCAGCGGCGCGCGGGTAGCTGCCAAAGATCTTGAGCTCCGAGGTCATCGCCCGCAGGGCGGCGAGCGCTGCTGCGCACTCTGAGTCCCGTGCGTGCCCCTCGAAGTCGACGAGAAAGATGTACTCGCCGAAGGTCGCGCGCGTGGGGCGGCTCTCCATCTTCGTGCAGTTGATTCCGCGGCTCGAAAGCTCCGTCATCGCCGCGGTCAGAAGGCCGGCGCGGTCGTCGTCGAACTGGAAGGCGATCGATGTTCGGTCGCGGCCGGAGGAACCCGGTTGGCCGCCGCCGATGATCACGAAACGAGTGGCGTTGTTCGCACGATCCTGGATCGCCGGCGCGAGCACCGCCGCCCCGTAGAGCGTGGCCGCGCGCGCGTTCGCGATCGCTGCGGCGCCTTCGTGGGCGACGGCGAGCTCCACCGCCTGCGCCGTGGAGAGGGCGGCCTCGAGGCGGGCGCTGTCGAAGTGCCCTTCGAGGAACTCGCGGCATTGGCCGAGCGCCTGGGTGTGTGAGTAGATGACCGACACTCCGTCGATCTCCGTGCCGGGCTTCGCCACGAGACTGTGCTCGATTGCTACGAGGAGCTCGCACTGGATCTGAAGCGCGGTCTCGTGGATGAGGATGTCGAGCGTTTCGGCGACGGAGCCGTTGATCGAGTTCTCGATCGCCATCACGCCCAGATCCGCGCCGCCCGAATCGACCGCCTTCGCGACCGCGGCGTGCGAGGGACAGGCGATCAGCTCGGCCGCAGGCGCGTAGCGGCCTGCTGCTTCTTCGCCGAACGTCCCCGCGGGCCCGAGGTACGCGACCCTCACGCGCGGGGGTTCATGTGTCGAAGCCGTGCGTGCCGCCGATGAGCGCTTCTTTGAGCATGTTGCGGCTCTCGGCGCGGGCGACCACCACGAGCGCGTCGCCGGCGGTGAGGGTGGTGTCGGCACCGGGGATCCGGGGGACCCCGCCGGAATCGACGATGAGCGCAACGAGGGCCTCTGGTGGGAGCAGGATCTCGCGGGGGCTGCGGCCGACTGCGGGCGAGGTGTCCGAGAGCCGCACCTCGACCAGTTCGAGGCCGTGGTGGAGCTGCATCACGGGGATCATCTCGGTGACCGGAAGCTCCTGCTCGATCTGGCCGAGGATCGCCTCCGTGGCGGAGACCGTCGTCTCGATCCCGCGCTTCTTGAAGAGCGCGGCGTTTTTCGGATCGTTGACGCGGGCGAGCACGCGGGGGACGCCGCGGTAGCGTGCGACCTCGCAGATCACGAGGTTGTCCTCGTCCTCGCCGGTGACGGCGGCAACCAGTCCGGCGCGGCTGACACCGGCGCCGTCCAGGACCGACGCCTCACAGGCATCGCCGACCATGACGGTTCCGTCGAGGCGGTCCCCGATCTCGGCGACGCGGGCGCTGCTCTTCTCGATGATGAGCAGCTCGTTGTCGTCGCCAGTCAACAGCTCCTCGGCGAGGTAATACCCGACCTTGCCGCCGCCCGCGATGATGATGTACATCCTTAAGCTGGCTCCGGCTGCTGCAGCATCTCGATCATCGCTGACGCTCCGGCGCTGGTGGGGCTATAGGTCTGGAGACCGAGGTGGCCGAAGATCTCCTGACGGCGCGGGTCCTTCACGCGGCAGACCACGCGCGCGACACCGTAAACCTCCTTCGCGAGCTGGCTGGCGAAGTAGTTGCGGTTATCGCCCTGTGTAACGGCGATGAACGCGTCCATCTCTCGGATGCCGGCCCGCTCGAGCGTGTCGCCGTCCATCCCATCGCCGACGGCCTTCTGGCCGCTGAAGTCCTCTGGGAGCCGGCGGAATTGGTCGGAGTTGCGATCCAACACGGTTACCTGGTGGCCGGTCCCGTCGAGCGTCGCGGCGATCGTCGAGCCGGTGCGCCCACAGCCCATGATCAGCACGTTCACCGGGCGGTCGTCCGGGGCGCCACCGCCGCCGCTTCGGCCAGGGGCTGGCGCACGATCCAGACGTTGCAGTGGGCGTGCTTGAGGACGTAGTCCGCGGTATGCCCCACGCGGAACTGGCCGAGGAGCGGTTTGTAGCCCAGCCCTAAGATGATCACCTCGACCTCGCGGGCGGCTGCTTCTTCGACGATCGCCGGCCCCGCTCCGCGCGCCTGCAGCAACTGATCCTCGATGGTGATGCCGTTGCCCACCTTAGCCAGGGCGAGGGCGCGCCGCAGGAGGTCTTCGCCGAGGTGCGCCTCGAGGTCCATGCCGGCCGTCACCGGAAGGTTTCGCGTCACTTCGATCACGTGTACGAGACTGACGCTGCCCTTGGCCTGGCGCGCGAGGCTCGCGGCAATCGTGACCGCATCGAGGCTCGCAGGATCGTCGACAACCGGGACCAGGATTGAGCGGAAGCTCGTCATTTCGGGGGCACCTTCGTGAGCCGAGAATAAAGAAACGGACGACCCCGCACAACGCGCCCCGAAAGGCGCAGATGCCGGCCTATTCCGACTGCGCGAACCAGAGGCGGACGACGCCGTTGATGACGAGCAGCGCGCCGATGCCCATGCCAATGTTCCAGCCCGATTCCTGCGTGACCATGAACAGGAACAGCGCGATCCCGAGGACGATCGAGGTTGTCGAGAAGATGTAATTCGCGAGGCGCATCAACGGCAGTCCAGGGACTGCTCGATGCTACCCGCCGCCCCTTCGGGGCGAAACCGGTGGTCTGCGGCAGGTCAAGGCGTGCTCGGCTCTCGCCAGCGCCGCGCGATGCGCGTGGCGACGAAGCCGGCCACGAGCAGTGGGCCTGCCCAGATCGCCACGACCGAAAGGTAGGCGAGCACGGTTGCGAGTCCGTAGAGGAAGTCCAGCGAGGCCTCCCAAGCATGCACGAACGCCTCGCCGGGGCTGGTCGAGCCACCCTCCGTTCCGACCGCGGCGAACTCCTCTCCGGGCGCGAGCGTCACGTTCACGCTCGCCATTTCGGTGAGGTCGTCGAGCAGGTTGAGGCGGCCGCGAAGGTGGTCGATCTCGAGCCGCACCGGCCTGATGCGGTCATCGACGCGAAGGATGTCCTCGATCGTCTCCGCTTCGGCCAGGAGGGCCAGGTAGCGCGCCTCCGTCGCCTCGAGATTATGGATGCGACTCTGGATGTCGGTGTACTCCTCGGTGATCTCCGTGGCCTGCGACTCCTCACTTACGACCATGCCGTGGGGCAAGGTGCGCAGGGCGAGCAGCGTGTCCTGGTACTGGCTGATGGGTATGCGCAGATTGAGCCACCCGAACTCACGCCGCTCCCCGTCTCGCTCGTTTCGCAGCGAGAGGCTCGATCCCTCGACGAAGCCGCCGTGGCTGCTGGCGATGCGGGAGACATCGTTGAAGGCACGGGCAACGTCCTCGACTTCAAGGTCGAGCCCCGCCGTGAAGATGATCTTCCGGTCGAAGGCCTGGAGGGCGAGCGCTGGACCATCCTCGTTTGTGTCGCCGGCGTCTTGGAGCGCCGCGCTACTGTCGTCCGAGCCGGACTGGCTTGCGCTGGTGATCGCTGGTTCAGCCCGTGCTCCGTCCGCGACGCGGCCGCCGGAGTCGTCGTCGTCACCAACGGTGCCACCGCAAGCGGCGACGATCGCGAGTAGCGAGATGAGAATGAGGGGGAGGAACAGAGAACGGGCGTGCATGGCGGCGCTCCCAGGTCGTGATGGAGCACAAGACGCTGGCTGGAGCCATTCGGTTCCGCTCGCCGCGGGGTGGCTCAGGAGATTGCCTAATCGAGTCGCTCTCGCTGGGCGACGGCAAAGCCAGTGAGCCGGTCGGACTCGTTCGAAGGCAACACCGCAGCTGCCATTGATAAAACGGCTGCGAGCTCCATAATGGATCGCGCTCGGCCGGACCGCGGCCAGAACCTACGAGGGAGAGCGCAATGGACAGCACGGATTTCTACATGGCCCCGATGACGATGAGCTACTTCTTCCTCGAAGCGCTCGAGGAGGGCGGCTACGCCTTCCCGAAAGGTTGGCGCTCGCACCAGCAGGATGTCGAGGCGCTGCTCGAGGACGGCAAGATCGTGCGTATCAACGTCGGTGAGGAGAACACGGTCGTGGTCGAGGACATCACCGCGGAAGTGGCGAAGGCCTAAGCGCCCGGCGGCTCCGCCGCCAGCTGTTCCTCCTTTACGAGGACGCCCAGGTTCCCAGGACGCCCGGTGCGACGATCGCCCCTAGCCGTCCCGGTCGGGCGGGCACGCCGCCTACGCACTCAGGCCGCGTGGCGGCGTGCGTCCTCTGATCTGATAGTGATACTATCAAGATAGCTTAGGCGTAGAGGGTGGCATAATGGATAGCCTCGTGGTAGACTAGGCTTACGATGGCGAAGAGCTTCTACGACATCCTTGGCGTCTCGCGCGGCGCCTCCGACAAGGAGATCCGCAGCGCCTACCGCAAGCTCGCACGTAAGTTCCACCCCGACGTCAATCCCAACAACAAGCGCGCGGAGACGCGCTTCAAGGAGATCCAGTCCGCCTACGACGTCCTTTCGGACGAGGACTCGCGCAAGCAATACGAAAAGTACGGTGATCGCTGGCAGCAGGCCGAGCAGCTCGATGAGATGCAGCGCCAGCGCGGTGGTGCCGGCTTCGGTGGCCCCGGCGGCTTCTCCTTTGAGGGCGGCATCGGCGACTTCGGCAGCGTCTTCGAAGGCCTCTTTCGCGGCGGTCGCGGGGGTGGGCGGCCCAGTCGCCGCCGGGGCCAGGACCTCGAGACCCCCGTCGAGATCTCGCTCGAGGAGGCCCACGCCGGCACGACCCGAACCGTGACGCTGCAGACGACGGAGCCCTGCACCACCTGTGGCGGCGGCGGCTCGCTTGGGAGCGCGGTCTGCCACAGCTGCGCGGGCGCCGGTCAGACGATCAAGCCCCGCCGCCTGGAGGTGAAGGTGCCGCCCGGCGTGAAGACGGGCTCGCGCGTGCGCGTCGCCGCCGAAGGGCGCCCCGGAGTCGGCGGCGGTCCCTCCGGCGACCTCTACCTGCTCGTGACTGTATCGCGCCACGTGCGCTTCGAGCGTGACGGCGACGATCTCACGGTCGAGGTGGCGGTGCCGTACCTGGACGCGATCCTCGGCGGCGAGGTGGAGGTCGAAACCCTGGCGGGACGCGTGCTCCTCACCGTCCCCGAGCTGAGTCAGAACGGCCGGCGCTTCCGCCTGGCCGGCAAGGGCATGCCCGTGCTCGGCAAGAAGGACAGCTACGGCGATCTCTTTGCCTCCCTGAGCGTGGCGCTCCCCGAGCATTTGAGTGAGACCGAGCGCGCGCTCTTCGAGGATCTGCGCAAAGGCGCCACCCCCAAGCGAGCCGCGAGCTAGCGGCCCAGAACGGAGGACGATTCATGCCGAGACGACGGCCAATCCCAGCCGACCCTCTCCCCGACGACGACGAGCCCTGTTACGTGATCTCGATCGCGGCGCGCCTGGTGGGGCTGCATCAGCAGACGTTGCGTTACTACGAGCGCGCGGGCCTCATCGAGCCCCACCGCACCGGCGGTAATATCCGGATGTACTCCAACGCCGACGTCCAGCGCATCCGCCAGGCCCAGCGCCTCATTGAGGAACTCGGCGTCAATCTCGCCGGGGTCGAAGTCGTCCTGCGTATGAACGACCAGCTCCGGGTCCTCCAAGCCGAGCTCGACGAGGCCCGCGAGGAGCTCCAGCGACTTCGACAGACACGCTTGCCCGCCCCCGCCGTTGATAGCGAGGGCCAACCGGCTCGCTAGCCAATCGAGCACCGTCGACACGCCCACGCGGAAGTCCCCACGCACGTGGGGCAGGAGGAACGCACCATGATGCGACAAGACCGTTTCACCGAGCAGGCCCAGCAGGTGCTCTCGAGCTCTCAGGAGATCGTGCGTCTGCAGCGCCACAGCCAGTGGGGTGTCCCCCACGTGCTCTCCGCGCTCGCCGACCTCGACGGAGGCCTCGCCCTGCAGGTCCTCGAGCGCCTCGAGGTCGACGTTGCCCGCCTGAAGGCGCGGGTGCGCCAGGTGCTCGCTGAGCAGGCCAAGCTCCAGCACGAGGTCGTCCAGATCTACACCACGCCCGAAGTGGTGCGCATGCTTGAGGTCGCGAACGCCGAGGCGGAGCGGCTCAAGGACGAATACGTCGGTGTCGAGCACCTCCTTATCGCCATCGCCGACAACGAGGAGAGCGGCGCCACAAAGCTGCTGGCCGAGTCGGGGGTGACGAAGGAGGGCATCTACCGCGCCCTCCAGGAGATCCGAGGCAGTGCGCGCGTCACGAGCCCGACCGCCGAGAGCAGCTATCAGAGTCTGGAGAAGTACAGCACCGACCTCACCCAGCTCGCGGCCGAAGGCAAGCTCGACCCGGTGATCGGGCGCGACACCGAGATCCGCCGCGTGATGCAGATCCTCAACCGGCGCACGAAGAACAACCCGGTAGTCATCGGCGAGGCTGGGGTCGGCAAGACCGCGATCGTCGAGGGCCTCGCCCAGCGCATGCACGGGGGCGACGTTCCCGAGAACCTCCAGGACAAATCGCTGCGCGCGCTCGATATGGGGGCGCTCCTCGCCGGCGCGAAGTTCCGGGGCGAATTCGAAGAGCGGCTCAAGGCCGTGATGGAGGAGGTCCGCCAGTCGGAGGGCGGCGTCATTCTCTTCATCGACGAACTACACACGGTCGTCGGCGCCGGCGGCGCCGAAGGCGCCATCGATGCCAGCAACCTCATGAGGCCCGCGCTCGCGCGTGGCGAGCTCCACGCCATCGGTGCGACCACGCTCGACGAGTACCGTCGGATCGAGAAAGACCCCGCCTTCGAGCGGCGTTTCGCGCCGGTCTACGCGGACGAGCCCTCGGAAGAAGACACCTTGGCGATCCTCAAAGGCCTGCGGCCGCGCTACGAAGCCCACCACAGGGTCGAGATCAGCGAGGAGGCGTTGGAGGCGGCCGTGCGCCTCTCCTCCCGCTACGTGACTGAGCGGCGCCTGCCGGACAAGGCCATCGACCTCATCGACGAGGCCGCCAGCAAGCACGTCATCGATTCGCAAGAGGTGACCCCCGAGATTCGCGCGATCAGTACGCGCCTCGACGAGCTCGGCCTCGAGGCCGACGCCGCCATCCAGAAGGAGGACCACGAGCGCGCGGCGCTCGTGAAGCAGGAAGTCCTGCAGCTCCAAGAGGAGTACGCCGCCAAGCGCGCCGAGTGGGCGGCCGAACACGAGATCGACCTGCGCGTGACCGGCGAGGATATCGCCAGCCTCGTCGCGCAGATCACGGGCATCCCCGTCGCTCGCCTCGAGGAGACGGAGAACGCGAAGCTCCTTCGCATGGAGGAGGTCCTGCACGAACGGGTCATCGGCCAGGAGCAGGCGATCGTCTCGATGAGCGACGCCATCCGCCGTGCCCGCGCGGGCCTCAAGGATCCGAAGCGCCCGATCGGGTCGTTTATCTTCCTCGGGCCAACCGGCGTGGGGAAGACGGAGCTCGCGAAGGCGCTCTCCGAATATCTGTTCGACGACGAAGAAGCGATGATCCGCCTCGACATGTCCGAATACCAGGAGCGACACACGGTCAGCCGCCTCGTCGGCTCGCCCCCGGGTTACGTCGGCTACGACGAAGGCGGTGGGCTCACCGAGCTTGTCCGCCGGCGGCCCTACCGCGTGATCCTCTTCGACGAGATCGAGAAGGCCCACCCGGATATATTCAACACCCTCCTCCAGATCCTCGATGACGGCCGCCTCACGGACGGCCACGGCCGCACCGTCGACTTCCGCAACACGGTCATCGTGATGACGAGCAACCTCGGCACGGGTGCGCAGGAGAAGGCGACGCTCGGCTTCACCCAGCGAAGCGAGGAAGCGGGCAATCAGGACGAGGTTCGCGCTTCGGTGGACCGCGCCTTACGCGAGCACTTCCGGCCCGAGTTCCTCAACCGAATCGACGACATCATTATCTTCGAGCCGCTCACGCGCCCGGAGCTGGCCCAGATCGTCGATCTCCTGTCAGCCGAGGTGCACGAGCGTCTCGCGGACCGGAACGTCGACTTCGAGCTGACCGAGGCCGCCCGTGCCGCCCTCGTCGACGAGGGCTACGACCCCGAGTACGGCGCCCGCCCGCTCCGCCGAACGGTCGAACGGCGGGTCGAGAACGAGCTGGCGCGGCGCATCCTCGCGGGTGAGTTCGAGGAAGGCCAGTGCATCACCGTCGACTACGCTGACGACGAATACACCTTCACTGCGCACGAGCGCCACGCGGCGCCCGAGCCGGTGCCCGTCGCGAGCTAGGTGTAGTTCCCAGGAAGGTTGTTGACAGGACGGGGTCCCGCCCTGTTGCTGTGTGAGTTGAAGAAACGCGCAGCAAGGAGAGATCCCGTTGGAAGATCGTAGAGCGAGATTGACACCGTTGACGCGGCAGGAACTGGGGCAGCAGAGCGCTGCGGGCTGGCCGGTAGCCGAAGTAGCGCGCCAGTTCCGGGTATCGCGTGCGACCGCCTACAAGTGGCTACGGCGCTATCGCAGCGGCGGGCTGACCGCACTGGAGGACCGCTCCTCACGGCCCCGGCACTGTCCGCCGCAGACGGAACGCGCACTGGAGCAGCGGATCTGCAGCATCCGCCGCTAGCAGGGCCGGGGGCCACACCACATCGCCTGGGCGCTGAAGCTGGCCCCCTCGACGGTCTACGCGGTCCTCCGCCGAGGGGGGCTCAATCGCCTCGACCACCTCCACCGCGTCACCCGCGAGGTCGTGCGCTACGAGCGCGAGCGGCCAGGCGAGCTCCTCCACCTCGACGTGAAGAAGAGCGGGCGCATCCCCGATGGCGGGGGTAAGCGCCTCGCCCCAGGCTTTGCGGAGACACAGTCCGGACCGCAACGGAGCCGCTCACTGGGCCTGGACTACCGCCACGTCGCCGTCGACGACCACAGCCGCTACGCCTACGTGGAGGCGCTCGCAGACGAGCGCGGTGCGACCACCGCGGCCTTCCTGGAGCGTGCCCTCGCCTACTACCGCGCCCGGGGCGTAGAGGTGCGAGAACTGCTTACCGACAACGCCAAGAGCTATACCGCCTCGCACGCCTTCCTCGCGGTTGCCGCTGTCCCCGGGCTTCGCCGTCGCACCACCCGACCGTAGCGGCCGCAGACCAACGGCAAGGCCGCGCGCTTCATCCAGATCCTGCAGAACGAGTGCGCCTACGGCCGCCGCTCTCGCTCCAACGAAGAACGCCTCCGGCAACTCCCTCGATGGCTCTATCGCTACAATCACCGCCGACCACACGGCGGCATCGCGGGCCTCCGGCCCGCTGAGCGCCTGTAAACAACCTCTCTGCTAAGTACAGCTAGGGGGCGCTGCGCGTGGCCTTTATGGGCCGCATACACACATCCTCCGAATTGCAAGGCGGGGGCCGACTTTCGATCGCTGACCCCCGCCTCCTTGCTTTCACCCCATCACCTGGCGGAGTGACCGTCACGGGCTTTCGGCCCGGTGAAAGTGAATACAAAAACCCCCCGTTGCAGGAACACGCACGCAACCCGGGGTTGACGATCGGGGTCGGCTAGGATAGACTGCAACGTATAACCGTCGCACTGCCGACGGCGATCGCGCTCCCCTGTGCGGGCTTTCTACGTTTCTGGCCGCGTAATATAGCAGAAACGAGTGCCTGACGCAATCCTTGCGGTAAGTGCGTGGACACGTGAACATTTGTTTTGGCTGAATACGCTCAAGTGCATGTGCAGGTGATCAGTAATTCGGAACAGGACACAAATATGCCAGCATCTCGCTCGACGGGTTGACCATTGAGGAAGCACTGAAAAAGGCGATGGACGCCGGGCCGAGCGGCTCCTTCAGGGAGTTTCGCAGGTGGTGAGAGCCCCCGGAGGGCCTTTACACCGATGATGCTGGGGAGATGCCGAGGGGCAATCGCGTAGAGCGCCCCCCCGCCCGTCCGGTGCCCTCCGCGGCCGGACCGGCGATAATCGCTGGCCCGGAGGAACCGTGGACTTCGTCTATCGCCCTGTCACTGAGGACGAATGGGATGCCTGGGTCACCGCGCTCGCGCGCGGGTTCAGCACAGATAGCGACTCCGACGAAGCAGAGCGGACCCGACCGCTGCTCGAATTCGACCGCAGCCTCGGCGCCTTCGACGGCGACGAGCTAGCGGGCCAGACCCTCGCGATCTCGTTAGGCATGACTGTCCCTGGGGGTCAACTCCCGACCGCGGGAGTAACCGCCGTTTCGGTTCTCCCCACCCACCGCCGTCAGGGTGTCCTCACGGAGCTGATGCGCCGCCAACTCGAGGATGTGCGCGATCGGGGCGAGCCGCTGGCCGCGCTTTGGGCCTCGGAGAGCGTCATCTACGGGCGGTTCGGCTACGGTCTGGCGGCCGAGGCGCACGCGGTGCGCATCGACGGCCAGCGCACCGAGATGGCGCAGATGCCAGAAGCCACGGGAAGCGTCCGCTTCGTGCCTCGCGACGAGGCGCTCGAACGATGGCCGGTCGTCTACGACCAGGTGCGCCGCAGTCGTCCTGCCATGATGACGCGCGCTCCCGGCCTCTGGAGCGGGTTCACTGTCCCCCGGGACGAGAAAGCGCGGGGCGGCTTCACGAAGCGGCAGCTGGTGGAGTACGCGGACGCGAGTGGACCCGCTGGCTACGCCATCTACGCCGTGAAACCGGAGTTCCCCGAGGGATTCCCCACGGGCACGCTGCGCGTACACGAACTCATGGCGGCCAGCGGTGCGGCCGAGGCTGCGCTCTGGCAGTACCTCTTCGGGGTCGATCTGATCGGAACGATCGAGGCCGTCGGCCGTCCCCCCGATGAGTCCCTCTACTGGATGCTGGCCGATCCGCGGCGCCTCCAACGCCGGCTCTTCGACACGCTTTGGCTTCGCATCCTCGATGTCACCGCGGCGTTTGAAGGCCGCGCCTACCGGGCTGAAGGGCGCCTCGTCCTCGATGTCCAGGACGGCTTCTGCCCCTGGGCTGGCGGCCGCTTCGAGCTCAGCGTCGAGGGCGGCGTCGCCACCTGCCGCCCCACGACCTTGACCGCCGACATCACCCTCTCGGCGGCCGACTTGGCCGCGGCCTACCTCGGCGGCGCCCGGCTCTCGCTGCTCGCTCGCGCCGGACGGCTGGAGGGCGAGCCCGCTGCCCTGCGGCTCGCCGATGCGCTCTTCGGCTGGGACGTGCTGCCCTGGTGCGCGGACCAATTCTAGGTCCGGTCTAGGCCGGGCTGTTGCCTCCGCGCCCCACCCCCGCCATCATGACGCGCAATGGCTGATTTCAGTATCGCCGCCCCGGACGAGCCGGAGAAAGCGGACTTCCTCCACGACCGCACGACGCGGCCGGCGGCCCCCTCGGAGCGCCGCGATCTGGCCCACCTCGCCCTGCTGATCGTTGTCGGCGCTGCTCTGGGCGCGGCCATGCTCGCGCTGGCCTACCAGGCCCGCGCCAGCTGGACGGAGGCGCGCGACTGGGTGGTGCCAATGACGGTCCCGTTCTACGCCCTGGGTGGGGTGGCGCTGGCCTACCTGCTCCTGCGCCGGGCCTGGCTCGAAGCCTCGGTCGGCCTGACGCTGGTCGGCCTGGTTCTGGTAGCGACAGCGTTCAATCTCTGGCGCGCCGCTTTGACGAGTGGTGACGACGGCCTCCGCGACGCGCTCACGATCATCGCGAGCATCTCGCTCGGACTTGCCATCGCGGCGCTGATCGCGGGCATGGCCTGGGTCGAGGTCCGGCGACCCGCCGCGCCACCGCCGCCCGAGCGGTAGCGCCATGTGTCGCAGCATCAAGCGCTTGCGGGGCCCCGAGGGCGGAGCCACTGAGGACGAGATCCAGGAGGCCTCGCTCCAGTACGTGCGCAAGGTGAGCGGCTTTCGGGAGCCCTCGCAGCGTAACCAGGAGGCGTTCGAGGCGGCCATCGCGGAAGTGGCCGAGGCGACGCGTCGAGTCCTCGAAGCGGTCTCGCCGCCGGGCCAGGGTCCGAAGACGTAGCCTGCCGCCCGAGGCCTCCGGCGGCGCTGTGGCCGGAGCTAGCCCGAAGCCGCCTGCGCCATCTGATCGACTGAAACCATCTCCGCCTCGCACTCAAGTACCCGCGCGAAGTGAAACACGAACGACTGTGAGACCTCGGAGAGCGCGACAGGCTGGTCCACTTCCGCGGCCAAGCTCGTCATTTCTGCATCCGCGATCCCGCACGGGTTCATGAGGCCGATGTGGTCCATGTTCGGCTCCACGTTCAGCGCGGCTCCGTGCATCGAGACGAAGCGACGCACGTGGAGCCCGACGGAGCCGATCTTGCGGCCCTCCACCCACACGCCGCGGGCGTCACCGCGCCGGTCGCCCCAGACGCCCCAATCGGCGAGGACGGCGATCATCGTTTCCTCGAGCGCGGTAACGTAATCGACGACGGCCAGGTCCCAGGCGCGCAGATCGATGATCCCATAGGCCACGAGCTGTCCCGGGCCGTGGTAGGTGATGTCTCCCCCACGTTCGGTCTGAACCACCTCAATGCCCTGCTCACGGACGACCTCGTCCTGAACGCGGAGGTTGGGTTCGGGGTGACTGCGCCCCAGCGTGAACACCGGGCGGTGCTCGGTGAGCAGGAGGGAGTCGACCCCGTCCCCGCGGCGGCGCTGCTCCTGCAGGCGCTGCTGGAGACGATGAACGTCGCTGTAGCGGGTGAGACCCAGGTCATAGACCGAAACGGAACGCGTGACAGACATGAGGTGTTCCTCCCTAGCGTATCGGACTGTGCCGTCAGGCTGCTTCCGCGGCTGGGCGCGCCAGGCCCTCGCCCACCTCAGCAAGCAGGCGCAGCCCCTCCTCGTCGGACCACCACGCCCCGTCGTAGGTCAGGGCCAGGGCCATCGTGTGTCGTGCGCTCAGGCCGTGTTCGTGGAAGGCCGGGGCGCTCCGCCGATCGGCGAGCGCGAATGAGAACGGCCTGCCGGCCTCGAGGCGGCTCGTCGCCTCGAGCACTCCCGTCCCTTCGTAGCTCGCTAGCACCGCCCATTCATCCGCGGCCGGCTGCGTGGCCCCTACGCGCATGTCTCGCACGACGCATGCGCTGGCGTCGACGTGTGCGGCTGCGGCCACCACGATCGCCTCGAAGACGAGGTTGGTCATGGGGCTCGTGTCCTCGGCCGCCTCGATCTCGATGCGCAGCGTGATCGGCTGCGGCGGCAACGGCTCCGCCGGTTCACGTTCCGCGCCGCCGCCGGTTGCGGCCTCGGCGTCGACCTGCCGCGCCGGCTCCTCGATCGTCAGGTCGGCGGCGGGCATGCCCGCGATCGCAGCGGGCATGGCCTCGGGCGGGGCGTCGTCGACCTCCCCGGCATCCTCCCAGGCGAAGGGCGAGATCTGGTCTTCTTCCGCACCATCCTCGTCGTCTGCCCAGCCATCCCCTGAGCCCGAGCCTTCGTCCTTATCGCCCTCGTCTTGCTGCTCCAATGCGAATGGCTCTTCCGATGCCGCCTCCGCTCCGGGCTCGTGAGCGGCCTCGGAGCCCCACGCGGGCACCGTTGCGTGCACCTCTCGCTCCACGGCTGTGGCCTCGGGAGCGTCCTCCGACTCTGCCTCGGTGTTCGGCCAGAAGGCGGTCTCGCGCGCAACGAACTGCCCCTCGGTGAGTCCCCAGCGCTCGCCGCCCGCTTCAGCCGTGGGCTCCGCCTCGCGCTCGGAGGGCCAGACGAAGCCGGCCTCACCATCGCTCGTGCCGCCGCTCAGCCAAGCACCCGCGGCTGCGTCGGGCTCGTGCTCAGGCTCTCCCTGCCGCGACGCTTCGCTGCTCGCCAGGGTCGCCGGCTGCTCTTCGGCTGCTCTTGCGGATTCATCGGCGGACGGTGCCAGATAGGCGAGCACGTCGCCGGGTGCGGGCGCATCGCCGACGCCCACGGCGTAGCTAAGTACGCCACCTTCTTCGGCCTCCACCTCGCAGGCAACAAAGTCCCGTTCGAGGCGGCAGAGGGGCTGACCGGCCACAACCTGCTCGCCTTCCTGGCAGTACCACTCGGTAAGCGTCGTGCCCGCCTCGTCCGCGGCGAGCTTGGGAACGATCACGGAAACGGCCACGGAGCGCTCTCCTACCCGCGGGCAAGCCGCGAGGCATCTCCCTTCGAGGGACGGCCAGGCGCCGAGCGTGCGGCATTAGGGACACGGTGGATGCTGAGTGGACGTTCGGTGACGAAACGGGCGGCGGTTCTGGCGGAACACCGGCCGGGTGCAGGTCCTACGGCCTGGAGGGCTTCGTGACCAGTCCGCTCCCGACGTCAGGCCAGAGCCCCTGCCGGTCGAAGCTGAGGATCAGCCACTGCGGCGTCCCGCGTCTGGGCCCAGAGGCCCGGGCGTAACGCCAGTCCCCCTCCCGAGTCCGGACACGACGGCTCTATCGAGGAGCTCCTACCGCGCGAGGCTTGCGTCCGGGCAGAGCGAAGAGCCGACTGCTAGTGCCGGAGCACGCACGCCTCGCTCAGCCGTCTGCGATCGCTTCCGCGCCGATCCCTTCGATGGTGTCCCAGTCCTCGTCGCGCAGCGGCTGCAGCTCGCCCCGCCGGTACTGGTCGTACAGGCGGAAGAGGGCGGCCTTATGCGGCCGCACCCGTCCGATCGGGCAGGCCTCCCAGTCCTCTTCGGATTCGTCGCAGTAGCCGGTGCGAAGCTCGCCACACTTAGGCTGCAGGTAGCGCCCGAGCTCGGGCGCGACGCGGTTCACCTCGGCGCGAAGCAGGGCCGCCACCCGGCGGAACTCCCACTGCGCGCGCGTGCAAAGCCGAAGGTCGCAGATGTGCAGGAGGCTCGAGAAGTTCACGGTGATCTTGAAATTCGTGTTCGTCGCGTTCGGCAGGAGGAAGCGCGCGTCCTCGGCGGGCACGCCCGCCTCGACCAGCGTCTCGTAGAGCTCGCCGACCTGCTCGAAGAGCTGTTCCATCTTCTCGCCCATGCCCGCCTGCTCGACCGTTTTCGGGACCGTATAGGGGAACTCGCCCCGCTTGTAGGTGACGTAGCGCTGGCTCTGCTGTTCGAAGGAGATGCCCACGCGATGCCGTACGAACTGGTGGCTGAACGCGCGCGAGACCCCGGAGATGCCGAACTCGAACCACACCTGCTCGAGCGGGCTGGCGTGGCCGGTCTTCAGCCGCTCCTCGATGAAGGTCTGCATCTTCTCGTGGGAGATGCGCTCGTCGTCGATGCGCTCCGCCACCTGCTGCGGGGTGAGCTGGCTGTAGCAGGTGCGATAGGCCATGTAGAGAGACCGCAGCGGGTCCTCGGTGTGCGAAAGGAGGGTCACTTGGATTGCCATTGGCTGACTCCGGGGGATTGCCCGGGGCGGCCGCTGTGCGGCCGTCCCGCGCGGTATTGTCGCACGGAGAAATGCTCAGGTGCGTCTGCCGTTACGCAAAAGTTTCATCCAGGCGTCGACTCGACCAACTCGCGCAGGCGCCCGTCGAGGGCGGCAAGCAGGCTGTCGTAGTCGAAACGCTCGCGGACTAGCCGCGCGCCCTCGTCGTTCGCCCCCAGCCGGCCGGCAGCGTGACGCTGGGCGAGCTCGCGGAGCGCGCTGGTAACTTCGTCCAGGGTCCGGGCCAGGATCGCCCCCTCTTGGGGATGGGTCCAGATGACGTAGCGCCCCCGCGAGAGCGCTTCGAGTGCCATGAACGAGATGCCGTCGTGGGTCGTGAGCCGTACGTACACGCTGATTTCGCCGTAGAGCGCATCGGTGTCGTCGGTCCAGCCGCGCGCCTCGAGGTTCGCTGGCAGTTCGCCCGGAAGCGATTCCGCCGGAGAGGGAATCAGGACGAATTCGATTTCAGGGAGTTCGTGGGGCAAGCGCAGGATCGTCTCGGCGTCGAAGACCTCGCGGTCGAAGGCATCGACCGGTAGGTAGAGGAGCACGCGAAATCGCTCCGGGAGCGGCTCCACACTCGCGGCGAGCCCCGGGACGGGGAGGGGCACGTACTCCGCCGCGATCCCCGTCTCCGCGAGCTCCTCGACGAACCAGGGCGCGTCGCACCAGTGCATCGCGCCCTCGACGATGCGCGGCGAGACTTCGCCGCGGCGCGCGGCTTCGACGGCGAGGAGCGCATCGGTGCCTTCCCAGTGCATGACGAGCGCGCGACGGCGCAGATGGAGGAGCACGTTCGCGGGTGTGCGCCGTTCGGCGCGCCCGCCCACGAGATAGACGATGTCGCTTTGGGCCACGGCGCGCGCGATGCGGAGCCAGCCTCGCGGGCTGCGGCCGGGGTGGCGCGCGTAGCGCGCGCGCCAGCCGCGCCCCCGCAGGCCTTCGGCGAGCGTGCGCCCGAAGTAAGGCAGGCCGAGGAGCAGGACGCGCGGCGCGCGCGAGCGGGCGGCCACCGTCAGCAGGGTACCAGGCGAGCGGGCGGCGCTGCGACCGTCGCGCCAGGGGGCACGTCCTTGGCGACGAGCGCGTGCGCGCCCACGGTTGCGCCCTCGCCGACCGTCACACCGTGGAGTACGGTCGCGCCGGTGCCGAGGTAGGCCCCCGCGCCGATGCGTAGCGGCGCTTGTTCGCGCGGCCGCCTCTCACGTAGGGGTCCCGGGCCGACGTCGATGTGGGTGATCAGCGTGCAGCGCATCGAAAGTGTCGCCTCCGCCCCGATCGTCACCGCATCGGCAAGGTCGATGAGCACGTCCGTGCCGAGGTGGGCGCGATCGCCGATCACCAGCTGTGAGAAATCGTCGCCTGCGTTCACGATCTGGAGAGGGCCGTGGATCGAGACGTCCGCGCCGACGCTCGCGCCGAACTCGCGCAGGATGGCCGCGTGGTCGGCCGTGGTCCCGCGGAGCTCGGACGCGATACCATCGCTGCCGCTCCGCAGGTAGGCGAGGGAGCGGCGGCCACGCGCGAATGCGCGGAGGATGGCCTGGCCCGGTCCAGCGATGGGCCGGAGGCGGGCGCGGGCGGCAGCGAGGTCGACCACGCTAGCACCGTACCCGCCCGTAAAATGCGCGTAAAGCGTGGGCCGATGGGCGTTCACGGAGCGATTTCGCCTTGCTCGGGTGCGGGCGCCTGCCTACGCTTCGAATGAGCGTCCCCCGGCCGTCACGGCCCGCACGAGGCACGCATGCGAACCCGCTCAATCCGGCTCGGTACGGCCCTCATCCTCGGACTCGTTGCCGTTCTCGCGGTCTTCGTCACGCGCTCTTCGTCCGACTCCGTCTCCGCCCAGGGCTTTCCGCCCAACCCTCCCACGATCTACTACGGCACCGTGACGGCCAGTGTCCCCAACGGCGCTGCTGTGATCGCCGTCGTGCGCGCGGGCTCCTCGTCCGCGACCTGTGGCGCGGGCAAGGTCCTGCTCGATGGCTCGCAGCGGGTCTACGCCGTCCAAGTCATCACCCACTCGCAGAGGGCCGGCTGCGGCGACACCGGCCGCACCGTGAGCTTCTATGTGACGCCGCCTAGCGCGACCGAGGGCGGGAAGTTGTCGAACGAATCGCCCAGCTGGACCGATTGGTCGCAAGCCCAGAACCCGCCGCCGATCCCTGATTTCACGACGGTCTTTGGGCAAGTGCAGCTCGATGGTGCGAACATCTCGCCGAGCGAGCAGACAGTGATCGCGTTCGTGAACGGGCACGCGTGTGGCTGGGGCGCTACCCAGGTTGCCCCCGACCACCCCGACAATCCCCCCGGGGACGTGGGCAAGACCGTCTACGACGTCGACGTACGCGCTGATGGAAGCGGCATCTTCCAGATCCCCGGCTGCGGCACCCAGAACGCTGCGATCAGCTTCTACTTTCCCGAGAGCGGGCGCATGGCCGCCGAACAGACGACGTTCGCGGGTGCGGGCTTCGTGCGCGTCGACCTCTCGCTCGAGGGTGAGCTGAGCCATCGCCTGAGCGCGCAGCTGACCGCCAGCGACGGGATTGTGAATTAGAGGCGCTCGACTGTCCTTTAGAGCTCGCTGCGCTCGGGCCCGACACCGAGCCCCTCCCTAGCGCTCGACTGCTGCGTCTCCGCGGCCTAGCGGCCGCTGCGCCTGCGCGCTCGCTTAGCGCGCTAGCGCTCGAACCCCGCCCCCGGCCCGCACCCCCACACTCGACTGCTGCGGCTGCGCGGCTGTCTGGCCGCTGCGCCTGCGCGCTCGCTTAGCGCGCTAGCGCTCGAACCCCACCCCTAGGCCGCCTCCCCCGCGCTCGCTTACAGCTCGCTGCGCTCGGACCCCACCCCCGGCCCGACTCCCCCACGCTCGACTGCTGCGCCCGCGCGCGCGCTCGGTCGCGGTGCGGCTAGATTCGAAGCGCAACGCGTAGGTCCTCGGAGCCGTCTCAGCTAGGGGCCGCTCCAAAAGCCGCTCGCTCCTCCACTCCGAGTGCCGCCAGATAGCGCCCCGCTTCCGATGCCCGCCCTTCTGGGGTTGCGAGCAGCCGCCGAACGTCCGCGGGCGTGTCCAGGTCGAGGGCCAAAGCGGGAACGTCCGTGCGCAGGACGGCCAGGCCGGCGGCGCGAGCGGCCGCTTCGTGCAGGTCGCCGCTGCCGCTGCCGTAGGCGAGGGCGAAGCGGCCCGGCGGGCGCAGCAGCATCGCGTTCGTTCCGCCGTCGCGGCTCCGCACGAGCGTCGCTGAGGGCGCCTCGGGGGCGGCCTTCGCCAGCGCTAGCAGCGCTTCAGCGCTCGCGAGCGGAAGGTCCGCGTGAAGGATCAGCAACTCTGTGCCGCCCAGTCGCTCGGTCGCATCCTCGAGTTGTGCGCTCAGGCCGTGGCGCTCGGGCGATTCGGCGAGGGTGCGGACGCCCTCTGGGAGATTGGCGCAGGCGGGCTCATCGCTCGTCAGCACCACGGGCTCCAGGGCCGCCTCGCTGACCGCCCGCAGCACGGAGGCCAGTGACCGCCGCACGACTTCGGCGCGCTCCTCGGGCCGAAGCAACTCCGCGAGCCGCCCCTTCGCCCGCTCGAGCCGGTTCACGGGGATCAGCACTGTCAGGGGGGGAGGCACGGCGCGATCGTACCTCCGCCCGAGCGCGGCCGCCCTGCTATTTGCAGGTCGCTGCGCTCAGACCCCACCCCCTGCCGCCCCCGCGCTCGACTGCTACGGCTTCGCGGCCTCTGGCCGCTGCGCCTGCGCGCTCGCGCGGGCCCCATCGCGCGGGGCCACGCGGACTGCGACCGCGCCTGCGCCCAACTCCCGTTCCGCCTCGCGTTGGAGCTGGGAGCCTTCGAGAGCGTCCGCGAGTTCGCCGATGGTCGGGCTGTCGTCGTCCTCGTCGAGGATCAGCCACGCCACCCCACTGCCGGTGCCGCCGGCAAGCATCCAGGCGAGCCGGCTCAAGCTCGCCGCGCTGAGGTCGTCACGCTGCGGCCACCAGGCGATTCGCCGCGCCGGCTCGGCGACCTTGAGGGAGCTCGCGACGCTCGGACGCGGATCGAGCCCCGCCGCCTCGGCGAGCACGTCGTCCGGTGGGTCGATGAGCATCACTCGGTCGTCGCCGCGGTCGAGGTCGAGAGCCGCGAGAACCGTCACGCCCGCCTGCCCCTCTGCGGCAATCTCCCCGGTTAGGGGAGCTAGGCCACCTTGCCGTGGCACTTCTTGAACTTGCGCCCGCTCCCGCAGTAGCAGGGCTCGTTGCGACCGACCTTCTTCCCGCCGAGTCGGGGGGCGGCGGCGGCTCCGTTGCCGCGCCCGCTCGCAGCAGCGCCTGCAAGTACCGGTTCGGCCTGCGGTGCGCCGTCGACCTCCGGCTTCCGTTCCGTCACGGCCGGGTTCTGGCGGGCGGGGCGCACGTCCTTCACTTTCACCTTGAAGACGGTACGGGCCACCTGGCGGCGGATGTTCTCCTGGAGCTGCTGGAACATGTCGTAGCCTTCGCGTTTGAAGGCCACGAGCGGGTCGACCTGCGCGTACGCCTGCAGACCCACGCTCTGGCGCACCTCCTCGACCGCGGTGAGGTGCTGGCGCCAGTGGTAATCGATCGATTCGATCAGGAGCCACTGCTCGAGGTTGCGTGCGTTCGCTTCGCCGACGAGCTCTTCGATCTGCTCGTAGCGCTCCTCGATCCGGTCCAGCGCCTCATCCGCGATGTCTTCGCCCAGCTCCTCGAGTTCGTCGACGGTCGGCAGGATCTCCGGGGGCATGATCTCGCCCAGCTCGGTGTGGACGAGGCTCGGGTCTGGGGCTGCCTCGGTCGCTCGCTCGAGGATGCCGTCGACCTCGTCCGTCAGGAACGAAAGCACGTTCTCGTGGACGTCCGCGCCGTCCAGCACCTTGTCGCGCTCGCTGTACATCACGGAGCGCTGCTCGTTGATGACGTCGTCGAACTCGACGAGGCGCTTACGAATGTCGAAGTTGTGGCCCTCGACCTTCTGCTGTGCCTGCTCGATCGCGCGCGTGACCATCTTTGATTCAAGCGGCATGTCCTCGGTCATGCCCATCTTCTGCATCATCGCCGGCACCCACTCGGGGGCGAAGCGCTTCATGATGTCGTCGCCGAAGGAAACGAAGAAGCGACTCGAGCCCGGATCGCCCTGGCGTCCGGACCGGCCGCGCAGCTGGTTGTCGATGCGGCGGGATTCGTGGCGCTCCGTCCCGATCACGTGGAGGCCGCCGTTGCGGGCGACACCTTCGGCCAACTTGATGTCGGTGCCGCGGCCGGCCATGTTCGTCGCGATCACGACGGCTTCGGGCGCGCCCGCGTTCTCGACGATGTGCGCCTCGCGTTCGTGCTGCTTCGCGTTGAGGACGTCGTGGGCGATGCCCTTGCGCTGGAGGAGGTTGGCGAGGTACTCCGACTTCTCGATCGAGGTGGTGCCCACGAGCACGGGCCGGCCGAGTTCGTGCATCTCCTCGATCTCGTCGACGACGGCGGCGAACTTCGCTTTCTCGTTGATGTAGACCATATCTGAATGGTCTTCGCGCACCATCTCGCGGTTCGTCGGAACCGCCACCACGTCCAGGTTGTAGATCTTCGCGAACTCCTCAGCCTCGGTTTCGGCGGTACCGGTCATGCCCGCGAGTTTTTCGTAGAGGCGGAAGTAGTTTTGGAAGGTGATGGTCGCGTACGTGAGCGACTCGCGCTGGATCTTGACGCCTTCCTTCGCCTCCACCGCCTGATGGATGCCGTGGCTCCAGCGGCGGCCAGGCATCATGCGGCCCGTGAACTCATCGACGATGACGACTTCGCCATCGCGGACGACGTACTCGCGATCGGGTCGCTTCAGGTACTCGGCATCGAGCGAGGCATCGAGATGCCTCGCGAGGCGCGCATCCTCGCTAAAGATATTGTCGACCCGGAGCGCGCGCTCGACCTTGGCAATGCCCGTCTCGGTGAGAGCGATGTGTTTCACCTTGTGGTCGATGGCGTAATCGAGCTCCTCGTGCAGGCCGGTGACGGCGCGCGCGAACATCTGGTAGGTGCTGCTCGCCTCTTCGGCTTGGCCGCTGATGATCAGCGGCGTGCGCGATTCGTCGATCAGGATGTTGTCGACCTCGTCGACGATGGCGTAGTAGAGCGGCGGTCGCTGCGTCTTGAGGTCGACCTCGCGGACCATGTTGTCGCGCAGGTAGTCGAAGCCGAACTCGTTGTTGGTGCCGTAGGTAACATCCGCGCGGTAGACATCCTGTCGCTCGCAAGGGCGGAGGTCGTCGAGACCGCCCCCGCCGTCTTCGGCGGGGCGGTAGCCCGGCTCGTACATGTATTGGATGTGGTTGTTCTGGATGACGCCCAAGCTCATCCCCAGCGCCTCAAAGATCGGTCCGTACCAGACCGCGTCGCGGCGTGCGAGGTAGTCGTTCACCGTGATCAGATGTGCGCCCCGCTCGGCCAGCGCGTTCAAGTAGAGCGGCGCGATCGCGGTAAGGGTCTTGCCCTCACCGGTTTTCATCTCCGCGATCTTGCCTTGGTGGAGGACGAGGGCGCCGATGAGCTGGACCGCGTAGGGACGCTGTTCGACCTTGCGCCAAGCCATCTCGCGGACCACCGCGAACGCCTCGGGCATGAGGTCCTCCAGCGTCTCGCCAGCGGAGAGCCGCTCTCGGAACTCGTCGGTCATGCCGCCCAGCTCTTCGTCGGAGAGGGCGGCGAATTCGTCGCTCAGCGCTTCGATCGCTTCGATCTCGCGGTAGAGCCGTTTGATCTCTTTCTCGTTCGAATCGCCGATGACGCGAGTGATAAAGCGAAGCTTCGCCATAGAGATTCAGTGTATCGCAGCGCGCCCGCTCAGCGCGGGCTCGCGCCGAGCGGAGCCCAGCGGGGTGGCCTACCCTTCCTCGGCCTTGACCAGGCCGACGGTGTTGCCATCGGGGTCGGCGAAGATCGCAAACGTGACCATCTCCGGGATCTCAGTGACGGGCACGATCACGGTCCCGCCCCTGGCTGCGATCTCGTCGAGCTTCGCCTGCGGGTCGGCGACTTCGATGTAGAAGACAGTCGAGGGCGGCGTTCCCTCGGTCGACTCTGTGATGCCGCCGCCGATGCCGCCCTCGACGCCCGTGTCGACAACGCCGTAGTTCATGGGGTTGTTCGCGTCGATGTTCCAGTCGAAGAGGTCGCCGTAGAACGCCTGCATCGCGCTCGCGTCCTTGGCCTGGATCTCGAAATGCACTACCGGTGCGCCCATTTCGTTGGTTCCTCCGTTTCTGCGTCCAACAGCCGCTTCCGCCGATTTCCTCGGTCGGTGAACAAAACTGCGCTATCTCAAGCGGGGCTAAGGCTCGCTGCGAGAGCGCCCGGCCTCCGGGCGCTAGTCGATGAGGGCGGCGATGACGTCGTCGACGATGGCGTCTGCCTTCGCTCGCATCTCGTCGTCGTTTGCGTCCTGGATGGGGTGCGGCACGAAGAGGCGGCGCACGTCGGGCAGGCCGAGTGCTAACGATTGCGCCTCAGCCGCCTCCTCGAACTCCTGCGAGGCGATGAAGACCGAAGGCTTCCCGTTGATTTCGAACCAGGTCGTGTCGTGCACACTGCACGTGGTGCAGGATCCTCAATCGGCAAGGCCTTCGACGACGAAGTCCACCTCCTGCGCGATCTCCTGGCGGAGGCCGTCGGGCGCTGGCTTCGTGAACGTCGGTTTTGAGTAGCGACGCAGGTCTACTTCGGGAAGCCGCTCGCGCAGGCGCACCTCGAGCTGGTCGAGGAGCACGTCGCCGCGGGGCTTGGAGATGTCCAGCAGCGCGAGCGTGCCCGTGATCGACTCCGGTCGTGCCGTGAGCGAGCGCTGTACGGGAACGCGCTCGTCGGTGGGGTCAAGGATGGTCGTCATCGGTCGCACCTCTCCTGATCGGGGCTGCTCGATTATAGGTCAGCCGGCTGCGGCGGTATGCTGACCGCGCCGGGGACGCCCGCAGGCGGAGGTCGCGTGGCCCAGATCGTCGTGCCGTTGGACACCTCGCCGCTCGCCGAGGAGGCGCTGCCCTGGGCGGCGCTCCTGGCGCGCGCGCAGGGCGCGGGGCTGCATCTCGTGACGGTGGAGCACGACGGCCATGCCCCCACCGACGAGATCGACTCGGTCCTGGCCTACCTCAACCGGGTCGCCTCGGCGGAGGATCTCGATGGCCTCCGCGTCTCCGTCGAGCTGCGCAACGGCGAAGTGCTCGACGAGGTCATCGCGACCGTCGGCGAGCGGGACACGGCCGCCGTCGTGATGACTTCGCACGGCCGCGGAGGACTCCGCCGCATCTTTCTCGGGAGTGTTGCCCAGCGGCTCGTACGAACGCTCGATGTGCCGGTGATGGTTCAGCGGCGCGGCGGTGCCGCGGCTGCGCTCGACCGGATCCTGGTCACGCTCGATGGCACCGAGGCGGCGGAAGAGGCGCTCGGGCCCGCGCGCGCGCTCGCCGCCCAAGCCGGCGCGGAATTGGTCATGCTCAGCGTCTACGCGGACCACCCCGAAACCCACATCGCCCAATACCCAGGAATGGACTTTCTTGGTGCCCACGTCGAGGAGATGGAGGCTGCGGCGGGTGCCTACCTCAACAGCCGCGCTGTTGACGGCGAGCGTTGGGAGGCGCTGCCGGGCCGGCCCCTGGACGTGATCGTCCACTTCGCCCGGGACGAGGACTGTGACCTGATCGTGATGGCGACGCACGGCCGTGGCGGCCTCGTGCACCTCGCCCTCGGCGGCACGAGCGATGGTGTTATGCGGACCGCCGACCGGCCGGTGCTCTTCATCCCTGCCCGCGGCGACGATGAGCCCGCTGGCTAGGCCGGCGAAACTGACCGTGCGCGCCCCCGCGAACGTGCTCGTGCTCCCGTACGCGCGGCTCTCGCCAGGGGCGGAGCCTCGCTACGCCGTCTTCCATCGCAGCGATGCGCCCGGCTGCTGGCAGGGGATCGCGGGCGGTATCGAGGGAGCCGAGACCCCGGAGGAGGCGGCTCGCCGCGAGGCCTGGGAGGAGGCGCGAATCCCACCTACGGCCGAACTGGTCACGCTCGATGCGCGCGCGATGGTGCCTGCGGCGGCCTTCGCCGCTGCCAGGGATTGGGGGTCAGAGGTCTACGTCATCCCTGAGCATGCGTTCGGCATTGCGGCCCAACCCGACGCCGTCGTCCTCTCGCACGAACACCGCGAATTCGCCTGGCTTGCGTATGCCGAGGCGATCGAGCGCGTCACCTCCGATAGCAATCGCGTCGCGCTCTGGGAGCTGCACGTCCGCCTGCTCGGGCTACGTGCGGGAGACGCGGCCGCAGCCGAGCTCCTCACTTGGCCCTGAGGAAGCTGTTCGTTTGGGGCGGAACTCCGACGTTTGCTCGCGCGGGCGCTAGCTCAGCCGGCCGCTGATCGCCTCCTCCAGCTCCTTGATCTCGGGATAGCGCCCCGCGCTCTTCTTCGAGTAGACGAGGTCGCCGTCGACCTCGACCTCGAAGGCACCACCGGCGCCGGGAACGAGCGTGAAGGAGGCTGTTTGATCGGCGAAGGTCTGGAGAAGCTCTTGAGCCGTCCACGCGGCTCGTGCGGTGTAGTTTCAGGGGACGCAGTAGGTGATCGAGATGGCCAACTGTTGTTGCGACATGGGCGCTCCTTTGTGCCGCACGAGTGTAGCAAGTCCGTGCGCCACCGGCGCTCGCGGCCGCGATCCTCCTAGCCGACGAGCCGCTGCCGGCGCTTCTCGGCGTCGCGATCGGCTTCGTCCCGGGCCGCAATCGAGGCGAGCAGGCGCCGCAGGAGGGCGGCCTCGATCCCATTCGTGTAGGCGAGGTGGATCACGTTGCTCTCTGTGCCGCTCGTTCCCACCTGGCGGCAGTTCGTCCAGATCGCGAATTCATCGATGCCGAAAGCGATCTCGATCTCGTCCCCCTCGGGCAGGGTCGTGGTGAGCACCGCCAAGCCGGCGGCGGAGATGTTGAGGGCCGTTCCTTCCCATGAATCCGACCCGCGATGCTCACGTACGTGAACCCCCATGTCGGCTTGGTAGCGTTCGTGAGTTCTGACCTGCAGGGGTCGCGGGCGTCCGACCACCTCGAAGACCACCGCGCGCTGGCGGATGGCGCGGCAGCGGACGTTCATGACCGTCCTCGCACCCTGATTGCCTACCACCAGCACGAACGTGCGCTCGACTTCGACAGGAGGCACGTCGTCGAAGTCGACGACGTGCACTTCCTCCCGGAGCTGACCAACCACGCCCGCGTGCTGGGTCGGCGATTGCTCACCGGGAAGCGTGAGTACGGCTTGCGCACCAGGTGCGAGTAACTCCCACATGCTTACGATTCTCGGGTAGTCGGTGCGGAAATGAACGGTCGATGGTGATTAAAGGAGATCATTCCATCAAAACAATTAAAACAGGCCAAACTGCAGAATCTTGGTCTCCGGGTCGAACTACGGCTCTGCTACGACATCCCCCGTGGTCGCTCCGAGTTGGAGGCGCGTCGTCGCGACGACATCGAGCGCAAGGGCGACGGGGCGTTCGAGCGCGTCCCCGAGCGCGAGCTGCAGGCCCAGCGCGGCCGATTGTTCGAGGGGTGCGGGCGACCCCACCTCCGCCCGCACGCCGATCGTGCCATCGCGTTCACGGGTGACCGCGAACCCGCGCAGTTCCACGTCCGGGAGGTCGGCGAGGGCGACGTTCAGCGCGGCTCCGACCTCTTCCTCGATCGTCGTTCCGTCGCCCGCGTACAAGTTCAGCCAGCCCACCGGAAGCGATACGACGAGCAACAGCAGGCTCAGGCCGCCGATGCCTTTGCCGAACAGGCGGAGCCGGCCGATGCGGCTCACCTCCGGCTTGAAGCCGATCCAGAGGAAGACCGCGCTCGAGGCGAGCGAAACCGCGGCAAAGTTGAGGAGGAAAAGCAGTGAGGCGCCTGCCGCCGCTCCCTGCTCACGTATCGCCAGGGCGATCCCGGCGGTCGCTAACGGTGGCACGAGCGAGACGGCGATGGCCGCCCCTGGGAGGGCTGAGGCGGCGCTCTTGCGGCTCATCGCGTAGGCGCCGGCGGCGCCGGACGCCAGCGCTACGAGGAGATCGAGCGGTGCCGGCTCCGATCGCGCCAGCATCTCGCCGGTCAGGTCGCTCGGAGGGATGAGCAGTCCCACGGCCAGCCCGACCGCGAGCACGGTCACCGTCCCGCGCGCGACCGAGAGCGCGGAGATGCGCACGAGCCGGCTATCCCCTTCGGCCACGCCCATCCCGATCGCGACGATCGGCGCCATGAAGGGCGCCACGAGCATCGCGCCGATCACGATCGCGGGGCTGTCGAGCCGTAGCCCGAGGGCGGCGATCGCCGTCGAAAGCAGCACCATGAAGGTGAAGTCGACGCCGCCGCGTGCCGAGCGCCGCACCGTGCTGTAGGTCGCGACGCGCTCGGAATCGCTGAGGCTCGGGAGGAGGCCGTAGAGGCCCGCTCCGAGCGTACGCAGCCGCCGGCTCAGGGTGGGCACGGGCCTGCTGGTCACGACGACCGGTACGTTGGTCTTCGCCAAGAGCCGCTCCGGCAACTTGCGCCCGGACCAAGGGATCAGCGCTTCGCGCTCGGCGTCGGTGACTACGATGCCGGCTTCGCCGGCGCGGACCACGCTCAGGAGCGCCGCCTCGTGTGAGCGGCCGCGAACGATACGGAAGCTGGTGCGGATGCCTTCCAGCGCCTCGGGTAAGGCCGCGCGCAAGGCGCGCTCGCGCGCTTCGCACGTGCCCTTCCCCGCCCTGGGCTGCACGATGCCGGCGAGCACCAGTTCGCCCCCCGTCGCGACCAGCGCGGCCGCTGTAGCGGCCACGGTGCCCGCGCGCTCGCCGTTCGGGAGAACCACCAGCACGCGTTCGGCCTCGCCGAATGGCTCCGCGCCGGCAGGGGCCATGAGCGTCTCCGTGATCGGGAACGCGAGGAGCGGCCGCAGTTCCTCGCTCGGCCCCACCACCACCAGGCTCGGCCCCAGCTTCGCCAGGACGGTGCGGACGACTTCGATGAAGGGCCGATTGCCACTGCCAGCAACCGTGCGCGTCTCGGCAAGATCTTGCAGCCACGGGGGCACCCGCCGCTTGAAGGCAGCTGCGTCACGCGCGCACGCGATCAGCACCAGCTGTCCTCCGCGCTGCAGGGCCTGGCGCGTCGCCAGCCCGGCGATCGCGGTCAGTTCTTCCTTTGAGGTCGCGACTGCCGCGACGACGGCTCTGTCGTTGCCCGTAGGAGCAGAGTTGCGCAGCCGTGCATGCGGATGGCTGCCTGCCTCCAGCGGTCCGGCGCGTAAGGACAGCGAACGATCGGCTCCGCTCAACGGCAGCTCCTCAGCTGCCGGACCCTACGAGCCGTTCGTAACCGACACGTATCCTCGGCGTGACGCAGGTGCAAAGAGCGTGTAAAACCTGTTAGACGGCCTCCTCGCTTCCCTTAAAGACCATGGAGGGCTCCGGATGCAGACGGCCTGCCTCTTCGTCCCTGCCCCTCGTTCGTGAGCTGGCGGCGCGGCCGGATCTCTCCCCAAGAGGTCGAAATCCGCTGACGAGCAACGCACCGCTCGAGCCACTCGAGCGATGAGCATGGCGGAAACCCTCGGGGGCACCGCTTTCGGGTTAATTGGGTTGGGTCGGCGGCTCCTCCGGAAGAGCCAATCTCTAACGTCTGCGCGGATCGCTAGGGCCGGAGGCGAGAGGGGCGCCGGCCCGATGCTGCTACCATCGCCCGGCCATGGCGGACGGAAACCACCTACGACCGATTCTTGCGCCGCGCGGGGCGGGCAGCGCGCCGGCACGGCGGAGCGCCCGGGGCCGCGCTCGGCCGCCGGGCCATGCGATTGCACTCGAAGTGGATGGGGTGGCGCCACCGTCGCGATTTCAACGACGTTCGCCGGTTCTGTCTGTTCGTCGGCCGCGCGAGAAGCGGGACCACGCTCATAGGCTCTCTACTCGACGCGCATCCCAACGCTTGCATAGCCACCGAACTCGGAGCTCTCAACTACGTTCAGAGCGGCTGGTCACGGCCGCAGCTCTTTGCCCTGCTCCGCAGAAACGCGGCGGTCGCCGCGCAGCGCGGGAACGAGTGGACCGGCTACAGCTACCAAGTCCCGGGGCAATGGCAGGGGCGCTACGCACGACTCCGCGTAATCGGGGACAAGCAGGCGGCGGGCACGCTCCGCGCGCTGGTGGTCGGTGATCGCCATGCTCCGCTGGACAGCCGACCGCCTGCCTCGTCGCCGGACCTCCTCGATCGCCTCCGCGCACTCGTTGGTGTGCCGCTGCGCTTCGTCCATGTAATTCGAAATCCGTTCGACCAGATGGCATCGGCGTTCCATCGTCTGCCCGACGTGACCCTTGAGGAACTCGCGAGGCGTAACTTTCTTTGGGTGGAGATGCTCAAGGAGCTGAGGGAGCGTCTATCGCCGGATGAGCTCCTTGATGTCTATCACGAGGACGTCATCGCCGACCCGCGACGAGAACTGACGCGGCTCTGTCGTTTCCTTGATCTCGAAGCGAGCGATTCGTACTTGGATGCATGCGCTGCGGTCGTCTCGCCGGCCCCGCACCGTCAGCGGGAGAGCGTGGAGTGGCCTCCAGGCGTCGTGGACAGCTTCGAGCAACGACTGCGCGAATACCCCTACCTCGCGCACTATTCGTTCCGCGACTCAGTCGCGTCGTCCTCGCCGCGCTAGCACGCCTCCAACTGCCCCGCGCGCTTAAGCGCCTTTCGCCCGCGGAGCTCGTTAGGATCGTCGCCACGAGCACGCCTGAGCCGGGAGAGGTGGCCCCACGGGAACAAACGCGGCGCCTTCAAAAGGACTGGCGGGAGTGCATGGGAGTCGAACCCACCCCTCGGCACGTTTGCGACGAGGCGACCGTTTTGAAGACGGCGAGGACCACCGGGCCCTATCCACTCCCAGGCCCCATCGTAGCGGCGGCCGCCCTGCGCTACGAGCCACCCGCTGGGAGAGGCGTCGTCTCCGGGGGAAGGGCCAGAGGTACCGGCGATCCAGGCGTGAGCGTCCGTGGTGGGGGGTCGACCTCCTCGCCGCTATCCTCAGCTGGGCTGCGGGCGCCCTGCTCCGGGCGATCGTCCAGCGGCGGAAGGGGAGTGGGTGTCGCGGTGGGCTCTGCCGTTGGTGTCGCTGTCAGGATCGGCGCGGCGGCCGCCGCGGGCGCCGCCAGGCCAGCGGGTGGGCCCCCTGCCCCGGCAGCCACGACCTCTGAGTTCCCGCCACTGGCGTCGTCCGGGGCATGCCTGGCCGTGGGGGAGTTAGCGACGAGCGCTCCGGGGTCGTCGCGGGCCATACCCGGCAGTATGAGACTGAACTGCCGGGGGGCGGTTTGGGCGGGGACTGCGACGGACGGCGTTGGCGTGGGCGAGTCCGTGCGGAGATTGGCGAACCCGAATGCGCCCAGCCCCAGCAGAGCGAACGCCGCTACCAAGGGCGCGAGCCGCTGAAGCCCCGGCCAGGGGACCCGTCGCGCACGGTAAACGTAACTGTTCCGTGATTTCCGCATTGGGGCTAAATCGTCGCAGCGGACACCGTAGCGTTTTCGCTGCTTAGGGTCGCTCGGTGGCCCACTCCTTTACGTTGCAGACTAGACATAAGGAAGCACGCGGTCGGCGAAGAGCCGGGCTGGCTCGCGCGTGTCTCGCCCGAAGAATTCGATCACGAACATCTCGCAGCCGAGCTCCTGATTTCGCCCGATTTGATCGCGGATGCGCTCCGGGCTGCCCGAGAGCGCGATCGGCCCGGTCGGATCGCCCAGATGTCCGCCAAAGATCTTCTGGGCGCGCTCGATCATCGGCCCAGCGGCGGCCTCGTCCGGGGCGATGGTCACCAGGCACTGCTGGCTCACCGCGATCTCCGCCGGGTCACGACCGAGGTCCCGGCAGTGCTCGCGCAGGACTTCGACCTTGCGCGCGAGATTGGCGTGGTGCCCCGCGAGGTTGTTGTAGATGTCCGCATGTTGGGCGGCGATGCGGAGCGTCACGCGCTCACCTGCGCCACCGATCAGGATCGGCGGCGTACGCGGCGGCTTCGGCTCGCACACCAGGTTCTCGACGTGTACGTGCTTGCCCGCGAACGTGACCGACTCCTCGCTCCACATGCGCTTCAGCAAAACGACGGTCTCTTCCAGCTGTTCGAGGCGTTCTCGGACCGGCAGGAACGGCACACCGAAGTCGGTGAACTCGCGCTCCATCCACCCGCCCCCCAGACCGGGAATGACGCGCCCCCCGGCGATCGCATCGGCTGTGGCGATGGTCTTGCCCAGATGTGCGGGGTTGCGCATGCCGGCAGGCGTGACCAGCGTGCCGATTTCGACGCGCTCGGTGATCGCCGCCAATGCGGCGATGGTTGGCCAAGCCTCGAGAATCGGGATCTGGGGCGACTGCGGGCCGTAGAGGTGGTCGTTCACCCAGATGGAATCGAAGCCCAGGTCCTCGAACTCACGCGCGGCGGCGGCGGTTTCCCCCCAGGGGCGCTTGATCTGCGGCACCGTGACACCGAAATGCGGCTTGGCCATCGTGTCCTCCCGGGAACGCCGAAGCGTAGCGGCCACTGGGGTCGCTTGCTACTCGCCCGCAGGCAGATCCGGCGGCAGGATCACCTGCGCCCCCGGCCCGAGGCCGTGCCGCTCGAACCAGCCCTCGTTCACTTCGAGCGTATAGCGGTAGGGCTGGGCCGGGGTGAGGAGCGTCTCGTTCAGCGCCTCTCCCGTGCGCAGCTCCAGCACCACACCGTCGGCTGCGAGGTAGGCGATCGTTAGCGGGATGTAGGTGTTCCGCATCCAGAACCCGGTGCTGGTCTCGGCGGGGAAGACGAACAGCATCCCCTCGTTCTCGGGCAGCGATTGGCGGAACATGAGGCCCTGCGCCCGCTCACTCGAGGTGCTCACCACCTCTGCGGTGAGCTCCGCTGCGGTGCCGTCGGTAGCGCGAACGGTGAGCGCAACCGTGGGATAGAGATGGGGCTCGCCGCTTCCCCCACAGGCCGCCAGCGCCCCCACGAGAACGAGAGCCCAGAGCGCAGTTCGCACCCGCGTAGCCTAGCAAGCTGTGCCCAGGGCTCCGGGAAAGGGCGATCGGCGTTGAACGAAGCGAGCGGAAACGAGCGAGCGCGTGGGCGGAGCGGCCCAGGGTCCGCAACGGCGGAGCAGACGAGCGCTCGGGGGGTGCGGCGGAGAGGGGCCCGAGCGCAGCGAGCTCGAAACCTAATAAGGGTTGCCCCGACTCCCCAGTCTGGGCGGCGAAGGCTACGTTGGCCCCGTGGAGCGCCCACCTCGGCCGCGCCCTGGCCCCCGTACGCCTCGCGCAGGTGCGCGAGGCGGCGGCTTCGCGATCAAACCGCCCGCGCCGCTGCGCCCCGATGGCGCTCCCGCGAAGCGCTCCCTGCTCCAGCCGCAGGTCGTCATGCCTGCGATCGTCATCATCGGCGTGCTTGCGCTCGTGTTCGCCGTGAGGCCCGGCGGTGGTGGAGGCGCGGGCCCCTCCCGCGCCTCGGGGCCCTTCCCCGCGATCGAGGCGACGGAGGCCGTCCCCAGTCCCTCTCCAGCGCCCAGCGCGACCCCAGCGTCTCCCGCGACGCCGACCTCTGAGGACGCGAGCGAGAGCGATGTCGTCGGCCTTCGCGAAACCCTCACGATCGCGCCGAGCCCCACCCCCGATCTCGCTGCCGAAGGAGCGACGCAGTGCGGAAGCGTCCCCGAGACAACCGTGGACCTGAGCGTCGAGCAGACGCTCAGCGGCGTCTCGCTGCGCGCGACGCGTGCGAGCGTGTACCCGGTCGAGGGCTTTGCCTGCATCCTGCGGGCGACGGGCGGGGCCGAGGCAGGTGCGCTCGCCGCTGCGCTCGAACGCGCCGAGATTGAGGGCGCGACCCATGCCGTCATCATCGACCTCTGGATCACGAATGGCGGCGTCGACCTCGCCCAGATCAACTTCCAGAGCGCAAGTATCGCGGCGGCAGGGCTGACCTTCTCCCCCCTCGCCACCCTTGGCGGGCGGGCGGAAGTCGTCATCGCCACCGGGCAGGGGCGCGCGTTGACGCTGCTGGTCGCGCCCACGAACGCCTTCGGCGACACCACCGGGCCCATGACCCTCATCGTCGAGCCGCCGCTCATCGGCGGCGAGCCCGCAGCGGGGCGTTACCAGCTCTTCCTGCCCACGCCGTAGGCGCCATGGCTCGCGCAGGGTCACCGCGCTAGCATGGCGGGACCCATGGCTGAGCTTTCGAGCTATCTCTTCTGGACGGGCCTGGTGCTCGCGGGGATGGCATCGGCGACGTACGTCGCCTACGTTGCCAGCGCTTCGTTGGCGCTGCGACGCTTCAGTGCGCAGACGGCCGCCGGAACCGTCACCCTCTCGAGCGCAAGCGGTCGCCCCATCCCCGGTATCGGGCGCCTCGCGACGATGTTCACTGCCCTCACGGTGATCGCTCTGGCGGGTGCCGTCATCGCCCGCTGGGCGGCCGTCGACCACGCGCCGCTTTCGAATCTCTACGAGTACACGGTCGCGCTTGCAGGAGGCGTCGCCGCCTCCTACCTCGCCTTCGAAGTCGGCACGGGCGGCCGCCGCTTCGGCGTCGTCGCCCTCCCGATCGTCGCGGGCACTCTCGCGATCGCCACGCTCTTCCCGGATGAGGTCGTGCCCCTCATCCCCGCCCTCCAGAACGGACCCTTGCTGACGCTCCACGTGAGCGTGGTCATGGTCTCGTATGCGGTCCTCACCGTTGCTTTCAGCGCCGCCGTGATCTACCTCGCCCAGGGGGGCGAGGGGAAGCGCCGTTTCGGCCCTCTCCCAAGCGCCTCCGCTGCCGCGGATCTCGCGCACCGCGCTGTGATCGTGGGCTTCCCCCTGCTTGCGTTCGGGATCGCGCTCGGCGCCTGGTGGGCGAATAGTGCCTGGGGCCGCTATTGGGGCTGGGACCCGAAGGAGACCAGCGCGCTGATCGTGCTGCTTTCGCTGGCTGCCTACTTTCACGCTCGTGCCGGCGAGGGCTCGGTGGGCGGTGCTCCGATCATCCGCAGGATCGTGCCCGCACGTTTCCGTCGCGGGCGCCGCCCGGACCCGATGTGGTGGTTGGTGGCGATGTGGGGCCTGATGCTGTTCACCTACTTCGGCGTGAACCTCTGGATCACCGGCCTCCACAGCTACGCCGGCGTCTGACTCGCGGTGCCTGAGGGAACCGCGCCTGCGTTGCTCTTCTTTGAGCGGCAGCGGCTGAGCCGCTTCTGGCTGCTGGTCCCGATCGTGCCGCTCGTCGTCGCCTTCGTGGCGATGACCGCCGGCGGCGCCGCGCTCGAGACTGGGGAGGTCGTGGCGCTGGCTGTGATCGCTGCGCTGGTCATCGCGATCGGGGGGCTGCTCGCGGCCCTCCGCCTCGATATCGAAGTCGGCGGCGACGTCCTACACGTGCGCATGCGTCCATTCGTCCGGCGAACGCTGAGCCTGGACGAGATCGCGAGCTTCGAGGCCCGCAGCTACCGCCCGATCTGCGAGTACGGTGGTTGGGGGATCCGCTGGGGGCCGAGCGGCCGCGCCTACAACCTGCGCGGCAACCGTGGCGTGCAACTCACGCTCGCCGACGGCGGTCGCCTGCTGCTGGGCTCGCAGCGCGCGGACGAACTCGCGGCTGCCATCGAGGAAGCCGCGACGGGGTAGTCCTCGAGGCGGCGCTACTCGACGTCGATCGTGGCGCCGGCCTCTTCGAGCTTGCCCTTGATCTCGTCCGCCTCCTCTTTGGAGATGCCTTCCCGGATCTTCGTCGGGGCGGCCTCGACGAGCTCCTTGGCCTCCTTGAGGCCGAGACCGCTCACGATCTCGCGGACAGCCTTAATCACGTTGATCTTCTTCTCGCCGAAGCTCTTGAGGAGGACGTCGAACTCCGTCTGCTCCTCGGCGGCCATGTCGACAGCGCCGGGGGCAGGGGCGCCGGCGGCCATCATCATGGGCGCGGCGGCGGTGATATCGAACTCCTCCTCGATCGCCTTGTTCAGGTCGCGAAGTTCGAGGAGCGTCATCCCCTTGATGATCTCGAGTGCGTCTTCGGTTTTGGTGGCCATCTGAATCCCCTTCTCTATGTGCTTTCTGCGGGCGGCGTGGTTTCTATGGCTTCCTCGGCGTCGGCGGTCGAGGGTTCATCTGTTGGCTCCGCGTCAGGAGCGGTGTCGGCTTCCGCAGCAGGCTCGCCTGTGGCTTCCGCGGTCGCGTCGACCTCGGCTGTGGCCTCCGCGGGGGCCTCTGCCTCCGCGGTTGGCGCGTCGTCCGCTGCGTCGGCGTCTGTGGGAGCTGCGTCTTCCGCCGCTTCCGCCTCCGGATCGGCCTCCGCGGCCGATCCGTCGTCGAGCTGGTCGGCGCGGGCCTCAACGAGGGCGTTGAACTCGCGTAGCGTTGCTTGCAGCAGGCTCGCGAGGTTCTGGAGCGGCGAGCGGAGCTTCCCGGCGATTTCTGCGATCAGTTGGTCGCGCGGAGGGATGCTCGCGAGGTCAGCGACGTCGGCGGCGCTGAGGATGCGGCCTTCCATCCAGCCGCCGTGAATCGTGAGATTCAGGCGGTTGGCGCGGACGTGCTCTGCAAGGAGGCGGATCGGCGCCACCGGGTCGCCGTAGCCGAACGTGAGCGTCGTCGGACCCTGCAGCAGATCGGCGATCTCCGGGCGCCCCGCCGCCTCGGCGGCGAGTTTCGCGAGCGAGTTCTTGACCACGCGCACGCGTACGTCCGCGGGCGTGAGGGCGCGGCGCAATTCCTGGAAGGCGCCGACCGCTAGCCCGCTGTGATCGCTCCCGATGGCGACCTGGGCGCGTTCGATGTCTGCCTTGATCTCGGCGACGAGCGCCACCTTCTTCGCGGCTGGCACGAAAGACTCCAGTCCAGCGAGGGGGAGAGAGGGTGCGGGGCACTCGGCAAGCGGCGCAGCCCGCGCATCGCCTCAACAGGCGCCGATCATCGGCTTACCCCCGAAGGGACCTGCAGTCTCCGGCAATCGCTTTGAGCGCCCAGCGTACGACGCGCTCAGATTGCGGACAATATAGCTCGCTCCGCTCGGGCCCCTCCTCCGCCCCGCCTCCCCAGCGCTCGGCTGCTGCGTCTCCGCGGCCTGGCGGCCGCTGCGCCTTCGCGCTCGCTTAGAGCTCGCTGCGCGATCAGTTCAGCGTTCAAGGTTCAGAGTTCAGAGAACGGAAGCCGATGCCACTTGCGGGCGCTCCTCCTCCGCGCTCGGGTTCGTAGCTCGCTGAGTCCGGCCCCTCCGCCCAACCCCACCCGCGCTCGGCTGCTGCGTCTCCGCGGCCTGGCGGCCGCTGCGCCTCCGCGCTCGCTTGGAGCTCGCTGTGCGATCAGTTCAGCGTTCAAGGTTCAGAGTTCAGAGAACGGAAGCCGATGCCACTGCGGCCGCTGCGCCTTCGCGCTCGCGCCGCGCTCCTCTGAACTCTGAACGTTGAACTCTGAACTCCGCCCCACCTGGCTAGGGCCCGCCCGGCAAGGCCGTCGTGATCCCCGTGACCTGCTCGGGCGCCAGATGGTCGGTCGCGCCGGCGGTTCCGAGGGCTAGCGTACCGTCCTCGACCTCGATGGTTGTGATCGAGGTGTTTGCGAGCTTCACGGGCACGACGCGGTCGTCGCCGGTTGCCTCGCCGATGGCCGCACAGATGGCGATGTAGTGGCTCACGACGACCATATCACCGCCGCTGGCGAAGCTCCGGAGTGTCGCGATCACGCGCGCGCGCCAGGCCTGGAGCGTCTCCGGCTGCTCACTCCAGCGGCCTTGCATGAACGGCCCGATCATGGACTTTCGCTCCTCGGGCGGGACGCTCGGATCGAAGACCTCAGCGACTTCACGTCGAATCTCCGGCTCGAGGCCAAAGGTTGCGGCCAACGGCGTTGCGGTCTCGCGTGTGCGCCGCAGGGGCGAGACGATCAGGCGTCTGGGATCGAGGTCCGCGAGCGCCTCGGCCGTAGCCGCCGCCTGCGCGTGTCCCAACTCAGCGAGTCCCGGGTCGAGGTCATCCAGGCCCGCGGCCGCGAGGCCGTGGCGGATGAGGTAGAGCGTCACGCGCTGGCGCTCACTGCCTCCGCGAAGAAGGTGCGCTCCACCTCGTCGGACAGCTGGATGTTCATCAGCCGTGCGCGTTGCAGCGACTCCCAGTAGTAGCGGTAGGTCGCGCGGTCGTGCAGGTCACCCTCGTGCTGAATCGGCCCCCAGTCGGCCTCGTAGGCCTTGAGCATGATCGCTTCTCCGAGCTCGACCTCGGGCGGCTGGGGCGACATCGCGCGCGTGATCGGCTCGATCTGCGC
The DNA here is from genome assembly GCA_965247935.1 of Tepidiformaceae bacterium. Classification (GTDB taxonomy): domain Bacteria; phylum Chloroflexota; class Dehalococcoidia; order Tepidiformales; family Tepidiformaceae; genus CAUYXJ01. Next base: position 2,642,041 of record CBDFIA010000002.1, on the reverse strand, counting down.
CGGATAGATCGACCACTGCCGCATGAACCCGAACTCCTCGTGCGCGCGTCGCGCATCGCCATAGATGACGTCGGGGGCCTTCAGTTCGAGCGTCACGTTGTGGGCCGGCACCACGCCGTGCGCGAGCGCGGCCGCCACCACCTCAGCCTTCGCGCGGCGGATAAGAGCGTGCTCGAATTGCCCGGGCGAGCGCATTGCGGATGCGGGGATCGTCCCGTGGTGAGCGGAGACGAAGTCCATGAGCCCAAAGTCGAGGACCTGCACGGCTGGCAGCGCGGAGAGCTCCCAGGCGTGGTGCAACGCCCCGTGCGTCTCCACGAGGATGTGCACCGGGATCTCGCGCTCCACGCCGGCCCTGGCGGCGCGCTCCTGGATGTAGGCGATCATCTCCGCGCCTTGGTCGGCGTCGGTGCACTTGGGCACGGTGAGATAGGCGAGCCGGTCGCCGGCCTCGCCGACGAGGATGTCGACGTCGGCGCGCCAATGGTCGTGCGTGTAGTTGTGGATGCGGACGCCGGCCATGTCGAAGGTGTTCGCGTCGCTCTGTTGCATGCGCGCGCTCATCTCCGCGTGCGCGCGCTCTTCGCCGGTGGGCGCGCCGTCCTCGAGGTCCATGGTGATGTCGAAGACGCCGCCCATCTCCTGCTGGAGTTCGAACGCCTTCCCGATGCGCACCTCCGTGCCGGCGAAATGCTCACAGGCGGGGAGCACGGGGAAGGGCGGCTCACCCTCGAACAGGGCCTCGTTCGGGTGTCGGGGCATGGCGTGTCTCCTCAATCCGTAAGCAGCGGCGAACAGGCCGCGATCACGGGGGTAGTATCGGCCACGGGCGGGAGAGCGTCACGCTGGCGGCGGTTGTGGGCCCCATCGCGCAATCGTATTGTCCGCTTCCCCAGACCACAGGAGCGATGCGATGAGCACCCAAGAGGTCGAACAGGCCAAGGCTGAGGCGTTCGCAGGCAAGATGCTTGGCGTATTGAACGGCGCGGCGACCGCCCTGGCCGTGAGCGTCGGCCACCGTACTGGGCTCTTCGACCAGATGGCGGGCATGCGTCCGTCGACCTCGGAACAGGTCGCGCAGGCAGCGGGTCTCACCGAACGCTACGTACGTGAGTGGCTCAACGGGATGGTCGTGGGGGGCATCGTCGAGTACGACCAAGCCAGTCGCACCTACTCGCTCCCGTCTGAGCACGCGGCGGCGGTTACGCGGGCTGCTGGCCCAGGCAACATCGCCGCCCTCACGCAGTTTATCCCGATGCTCGGGGTGGTCGAAGACGGCATCGTCGAAGCTTTCCACGAGGGCGGTGGCGTCCCGTATTCAGGCTTCGCAAACTTCACCAAGCTGATGGCCGAGGGTAGTGCTGCTCGCTTCGACCTAAACCTCGTCGAGGTGCAGATCCCGCTTGTCCCCGGCATCGTGCCTCGCCTTGAAGCGGGAATCGATGTGGCCGACATGGGCTGCGGCTCGGGGCACGCGATCAACCTGATGGCCAGGCAGTGGCCGAAGAGTCGTTTCACCGGATTCGACTTTTCCGAGGAGGGTATCGCGGCAGCGCGCAAGGAAGCCGATGTCAGCGGCCTCACGAACGCCTCCTTCGAGGTCGCGGACATCCCGAGCATCCAAGGTGGGGACCGCTTCGATCTCGTCATAACCTTCGACGCGGTACATGACCAGGCCGACCCAGCTGCGATGCTGGCGACCGTGAGCCGCGTGCTCCGTGCCGGCGGCCATTACGTCTGCGCCGACATTCGCGCTGCGACCGATGTGGGCGGGAATCTCGAGCACCCGCTCGGGCCCTTTGGCTATACCGTGTCGCTCTTCCACTGCATGACTGTCTCGCTCGAGCAGGGCGGGGCCGGACTCGGAGCGATGTGGGGAGAGCAGAAGGCCCTGGAGATGCTCGGGGAGGCAGGGTTCTCGAACGTCTCCGTCAAGCAGGTCGAGGGCGACATCTTGAACAACTACTACATCGCGACCAAAGCCTAGCGCCGGGGCTCTGAAGCCCTGGACCCGTTTGCTACACTGGATCCAGACCCAACAGGGAAGGAGCCCTGAGCCTTGGCCTACGCCGACAAGCAGATCGTCTGTCGTGACTGCAGTACCGGCTTCACCTTTACCGCCGGCGAGCAGGAGTTTTACGCGAACAAGGGACTCATGAACGAGCCCTCGCGCTGCCCCTCCTGCCGCCAATCGCGCCGCTCCAATCGCAGCTCCCTGGAGGAGATCGACGGCTACGTGCGCTACGGCAACTTCGCCAGTTTCGGGGGCAAGACGCCGCGCCAGATGCACCCCGCCGCCTGCGCCGATTGCGCGCAGATGACGGAGGTCCCCTTCCAGCCGCGCGGCGACCGCCCGGTCTACTGCAGCACCTGCTACAACAAGATCCGTCCGCCCCGCCAAGAGGTTCCGCGCTAGCGCCCCATCCGCGGGCAGCCGGGCACATGCTCGACGACGAGATTCGCCTCACGCAGCTCCGCAGGATGCTGGGTGAGGCGTTCGTCGATCTCGACGCCGCCCGCGATGCGATTGGCGCCTCGCCCGAACGCCTTGCAACGGCGCTCGTGGCGGAGGCGGCGGCGAGTGACGATGTCGCCAGCGCCGAGGCGGCCCGCGACTACATCGAAGCGCGGCTGGCGGACCTCGCGATCGTCCCGGTGGCGGCGGAGGGGGACCTCCGGGCCGAACTCGCGGAAGCGCTCGCGGCGTGGGAGTAGCGAGACGTCGGGCCACCAGCAATTGATCTACCACATCACCACGCGCGAAGCCTGGGAGGCGGTGGACGATGCGTACCAAGCGGATACCCTCGCATCCGAAGGCTTCATCCATTGCTCGACGACCGCCCAGCTGAAGGGGGTGGCCGAAGTGCGCTTCGCGGGGCGGCCGGGGCTGGTCCTGCTCTCGATCGATCCCGACCGCGTCCGACCTGAGATCCGTTGCGAAGGCAGCGGCGGTAGCTTCCCCCATATCTACGGTCCGCTGAACCGCGATGCGGTCCTCCTCGTGGACGACTTCGCCGCATAAGTCGGGCCCGTACCGCGACGGAGCGAGCGCGGAGGCAAAGCGGCCCTCAGGCCGCGTAGCGGTAGCAGTCGAGCGACCCCTCTATGCTCAGCCCGGAAAACTCTTCTCCCCGGCGCGAATGGCCACGCTTAGGCGGTTCTCGAAGGGCGGGATCGGGCAGGACCAGCTCTCGTTGTAGGCGCAGTAAGGGTTGTAGGCGTAGTTGAAGTCGACGAGTAGCTTCCCCGACGGGTGCTCCTGCGCCTCCATGTAGCGCCCGGCGCCGTAGGTTTCGCCTCCAGCGTTCGCATCTTGGAAAGGGAGGAAGATCTCGCCCGAGTCGGGACTGCGAAAGAGCGTGAGCTCGGCCTTCTCGCCGACGACCTCGAAGCTCACTTTCGCCCAACGCAGATAGCTCGCGCTGTCGCCTGTGCTCGTCTGGAGCTCGACGGTTTCTTGCTCGGCGAACGGCTCGGGGTCGAGCAGGTAGGCGAAGTTCGGATCCTCGTCGTAGTAGACGAGGCCCGTGAATTTCGAGCGTTGCTCCTCCGTCAAGGGCGAATGATGGTCGCTGCGGAAGGAGTCGTCCTTGGCTGCGCGGAAGTCGTCGAGCTGTGACATGGCTGGGCTACCGCTCGATCGCAGAGACTTCTGCGAGCTCCTCGGCCGTGAGCCCCCAGGCGCCGGCTGCGGCCGCGTTCGCCTCGAGCTGCTCCGGTGTCGTTGCCCCCGAGATGACGCTGCCCACGTGGGGCTGCGAGCTGAGCCAGCCGATGGCCAGCTCCAGCAGGGTGTGGCCGCGCTCCTCGGCGAAGGCCTCGAGCTTCGCCAGCCAGGCGAAGTTCTCCTCCGTGAGGACGCTCTCCGCCTGCCCCCAGGCCGCGAGACGGGTGTCTGCGCCCGCTTCCTCGCCGGACCGGTACTTGCCGGTGAGGAAGCCGCTCGCGACGGGGAAGTAGGGAAGGATGCTGAGGCCGTACTGCTTCGCTGCGGGCACGACCTCGGTCTCGATGCCGCGCTCCATCAGGTTGTAATGGTTTTGCGCGGAGATGAACTTCGCCAGGTGCTTCGTCTCCGCGGTCCAGTGGGCCTCGACGATCTGCCAGCCCGCGAAGTTCGAGTTGCCGAGGTAGCGCACCTTGCCCTGCCGGACCAGGTCGTCGAGCGCGCGAAGGGTCTCTTCAATCGGTGTCCTGGCGTCCGGAACGTGCACCTGATAGAGGTCGATGTAGTCAGTGTTGAGTCGCCGCAGACTGCGCTCACAGGCCTCGATCACCCAGCGCCGGGAGCCGCCGCGCTGCATCGGCCCCTCGCCCATCGGCGCGGCGAACTTGGTCGCGATCACCACCTCCTGGCGGCGCTCGGCGAGGGCCTTGCCCAGCATCTCCTCGGAGCCGCCAGTGCCGTACACGTCCGCGGTATCGAAGAGCGTCACACCAGCATCGAGGGCGGCGTTCACCACCTGCTCGGCGGCTTCGTAGTCGATGCGCATGCCGAAGTTGTTGCAGCCCAGGCCGGCCACGGACACTTCCAGGCCCGATCGCCCGAGGTGTCGATACTCCACGTCGAATCCCCTCTGCTGTCGCTGTAGTCGGCTACGGCGATAGCAGCTGAGTATAGGCGGCGGGCCCGCTGCTCGCCGTCCTGCTCAGCGCGCGGCCACAAGCGCCTGCCAGGCGGCGAGCGCCGGCTTCGCCGTGCCGGCGTTTCACGGAGCGAGGTGGATTCGAACGGAGGGGGCCCCGCGCTCGGGCCGATATCGTGTGGGAACGGCCAGAGTGCCAGCGCCAGGGGGATCCCCTCGGTGAGCTCACCGAGCCGCCGGACGAAAGCCGTCTGCTCTTCGTTCGTGCCCCCGAATCCCGAGTCGGGCGCGACCGAGAGCGGCCGCGAGGGCCAGCCGATCTCCGTGAGGGCGATCGGAATCCCCGGGTAGCGAGCGGCGAGCTCCGCGTAGTAGTCGTCGGGAATCGCCGCCGGCGTCTCGTAGTCGAAGTACGGATAGGTGGTGAATCCGATCAGGTCGAGCCGCCCGGCGAAGCGATCGACGACCTCCCATTGCGGCCCCAGGGCCTCGCGCCCGCCCATGAGGTAGGCCGCGCCCTTGAGCATCTCAAGCTGGAAGACCGTGAAGACGAGGGTCTCTGGCGCCGCCTCTTTGACGGCGTCGTAGGCGTCGGCGTAGGCGCCCACGAACGACTCGAAATCGTCCGGAAGAAGCTCCCAGAAGCGGTTCACCTCGACGCCGATGGCGAGGTACTCGGGCTCGTACTCGTCGACCACTTGGAGGACGCGATCAATGAAGGCCTGGCGCTCGGCGGGATCGTCCCAGGCCACGGTGTTGCGGATGCGGCCGGGGCCGTCGTCGACCTTCACCCCGATCGCGACCACCGGGGCGAGGTCGCGATCACCGGCGAAGCCGAAGGTGACCTGGATGACACCGGGGATCTCCCCGGGATCGTGGCCCTCATCTCGCCAGTTCACCTAGGCGCCGACGAGCTCGCCCGTCTCGGAATAGCTGTCGAAGAGGGCGCGCCAGTTGTCGTCATTGGGATTGGGGTGGTTGCGGGGCACGAGCCCCGCGACGCCGAAGCGAGGCCGCGCCGGCTCCGGCGTCGACGTCGCCGCGGGCGCGGACTCGTCGGGTCGGGGTTGGGGTCCGTGGCGGCTGCGTCGCTCCCGCCGCACGCGGCTACGAGCGCCACGAATGCGAGGAGGGTTGCGCTAGCAACGAGCGCCCAGTTAGCGGTTGAGGTTACGGAGTGGGGCCTCCAAATCTCTGGCGACGGGAGGCAGGTCCACCGTCAATGCCTCCCAAACGATGTCATAGTCGACCGCTTCATAGCCGTGCACCAGGCGGTGGCGCATGCCGATGATATCGGCCCAAGGGATGCCTGGGTGTCGGTCCCGGAACTCCGAAGGGAGCCGTCCGGCAGCCTCTCCGATAATGCTGACGAGCCGTTCCAGCGCGAGGGCGAACAGACGGTCGTGGGAGAGGTCACGTCGGGTCCGCCCTCGGCACATTCCTATCGCCTCGTTCGCGTGATCAACCAGCTGCGCCAGCGTGATCGCAACCTCAGGCAGCGACATAGACAGGCTCAGCTTCGCTCAGCACTTCGTCACGGAACCGATGGCTGAGCCAGGCCGGCGTACTTAGATCGACGTCTCGACCCAGCAGCGCAGAGAGCTCGCGCTGCATCCTGAAGAACGCAAGCCCGGGCGTGCGCCCCGTCTCGAACTCAACCAGGATGTCGACATCGCTAGCGGGGCCAAAGTCGTCTCGCAAGATCGAGCCGAATAGCGAGAGCGTTCGGATACCGTTCTCGCGACAGAACGCGCCGATCAGATCAGCGTCGATCTTGATCGGGTATCGCCGGTTGCTCATCCGCTGAACCGTACCACCGGTGTGGTGCGCCCCCAAAGCTCTTCGAGGCGGTAGTACGCACGCTTCTCCGGCGAGAAGAGATGGACGATCACATCGCCGAAGTCGAGGAGCATCCAGCCGCTCTGTCTCTGACCTTCGCGGTGGCGGGTGGGGTGGCCGGCTTCCTTGAGTTCGTGCTCGAGCCGTTCGGCGATGGCGCTAAACTGGAGGGGCGAGTGCGCGGTCGCGAGCACGAAGTAGTCGGTGAAGCTGGAAGAGCGGGCGATATCGAGCAGCGCGATGTCGTGGGCCTGGAGGTCGGAGAGCAGATCGATGACCCGATGGGCCAGGGACTCGGAATCCAGGGCGCGCGCTCCATCCCGCGAGCTGCGGGGCGGAGGAATCGTAGCACAGCGATGAACACCCCTCGCGTGGTCGTGGGTATGTCCGGTGGCGTCGACAGTTCTGTCGCCGCCGCCCTGCTCGTGGAGCAGGGCTACGACGTTATCGGGGTGACCATGCGCCTCTGGACCGAGGAGCGCCCGGACGAACTCCGCGGCCACCAGCAGTGCTGCAGCGTCGAGGACATCGACGACGCCCGCCGCGTCGCGGGCCAGCTCGGCATCCGTCACTACGTCCTGAACTTCGAAGAGGCATTCCGCGAGCATGTGGTCGACCCGTTCGTCGCCGAGTATGCGGCGGGGCGCACGCCGAACCCCTGTGCTCGCTGCAACGAGCACATCAAGTACCGCGCTCTCATGGACCGCCTCCCGGCCTTTGACGCCGCCTACCTCGCTACGGGCCACTACGCCCGCGTCGTTCACCCAGACGACGGCTCGCCCCACCGCCTCCTCAAGGGCGTCGATGAGGCGAAGGACCAGTCGTATGTCCTCTACATGCTCGGGCAGGATCAGCTCCGACAACTGCTCCTCCCGATCGGTGAGCTGCGCAAGGACGAAGTGCGGGCGGCCGCCCGCCGCGCCGGCCTCGATGTGGCCGAGAAGCCCGACAGCGTCGAGATCTGCTTCGTCCCCGGGACCGACTACCGCACCTTCGTGGCGGAACGGGTACCTCCCCGGCCGGGCGAGCTGCGCGCGGTCGATGGGAGCGTGCTCGGCGTCCACGAAGGCGTGAGCGGCTTCACGCTGGGCCAGCGCAAGGGTCTGGGCGTCGCCTTCGGTGAGCCCCGCTACGTAACGGCCATCGACTCAGCGGCGAACGTTGTCGTCGTGGGCGAGGAAGAAGAGCTGTTCACGGACCGGGTCGCGGTCGAGCGCGTCTCCTGGCTTGCCGGAACCGCACCTGCTTCTGGTGAGGCGATCGCGGCCAAGGCGCGCTACAAGGCCGAGGCCGCGCCCGCGGTGCTGCTCTCCGTGCACGGCGATGATGTCGTCGTGCGGTTCGAACGGCGGCAGCGCGCGCTCACGCCGGGGCAGGCGATCGCCTTCTACCGGGGGGACGAGGTGTTGGGTGGGGGCACGATCGTTCGTGCCTGGCGCGGAGATCGTCCGGCGAGCGCGGAGGCGCAGCAGCGTTAGCTCGGCAGCTGTAGCAGACGAGCGCAGGGAGGGGCTGGTGGGTGGTCCGAGCGAAGCGAGCGACTAAGCGAGCGCGAAGACGCAGCAGCGTGAGCTGCGCAGGCGCAGCAGTCGAGCGTCGGGGAGGGGTGGGGTGGTCCGAGCGAAGCGAGCTGTAATAAGCGGTTAGGCCGAGCGGCGGGTCAGCTCCCGGAGCTGGGCCTCGACCTCGGCCAGCTCCGCGGCGAGCTGATCGCGGTAGTAGAGCAACGTGTCGATCGTGGTTTCGCGACGGACGCCTTCGTGAGCGGGGCGCCCGTCGAGCTGGTGGCTGCGAAGCAGCCAGCGGCGGTTGTTCGTGCTCTCATCCATCTCGGCGCCCCGACCCTCGATCTCGTCCTGACTATCGGCAGGGCTGCCTGCGGCCCTAAGAGCGACGCGAGGGCGTTCGTCGAGCGGGTAGGGATATTCGTACCTCGCTGACCTAGGCTGGGGGGATGGTGCGTAGAGGCCGCCCCCCGCACCCGCGCATGGTCCCGCTGACGGCACGAAGGTCGCCTTCGTCTCGACGCGAGACAGCGCCTTCGGCGAGGTTTACGTGGCTGACGCGGATGGTGCGAATGTCGAGCGCTCATCACGTTCAACGATTCGCCGGAGATGATGCTCGCCTGGGCGCCTTAGCCCCCGGCCCGCTCCCGCGCCTCCGCGATCAGCGCTTCTGTGCCCGCCATCGGGTCCTCGACGGGGTCCGCGAGGCGGTCGACGGCGCGCACGGCGACCCATCGCCAGAGGAGGGACTCGTCGATCTTCGTCACGTTGCCGTAGCCGCGCAGGTAGCCGGTGATGAGGAGGCGCCGCGCGAAGCGCGCGATCATGCGGATGGCGGGCGAGGGGTTGTCCGGCTCGCCGAGCCGCAAGAGCACGATCGTGCGCGCGACATCCGCCTCCGGCGGCCCCGACGAAGCCCCTCCCCAGTCGATCACGACGTGCCGGCCGCTGGCTTCGACGAGGAGGTTACCGGGGTGATAGTCACCGTGGCAGAGCTGACTCGCCGAGGGCAGATCCGCCATTGCACTGAGGGCGGTCGCCGCCAGTCGTTCGGGAGCGTCCGCGCGCTCGATCCGCTCGCGCATCCACCCCTGTAGCGACCGCAGCCCCGCCGGGGCGGCGATCGTGTGGAGGCGGGCGTGCAGGCGGCCGGTGCGCCTCGCCTCGCGCGGCAGGATCCAGGGCTTGCGCCCCACCAGCTCCAGCTGGGTCTCGCCGTCGACCCGATCGAGGACGACGCCTTCACGGCCCGCCACGCTCACGAGTTCGTCCAGCCGGGGTGCGGGGATGCGGCCGGCGCGGGCGGCTGCGATCGCGAGGCGCTCGTGCTCGACGGTGCGGGCGAAGCCAGCGCGGAAGAGCCGCAGCGCCCGCCCCTCGGCCCACGCGAAGACCTCGGCCTCGCGCACTTGCCCAGCTTCTCGAGCTGGGCAAGTGCGGGGTCGAGGCTCACTCGTCCTCGGCGAGGAGGGCGGCCGCGCCCCCCATGCGGCGGGCGACGGCCGCGGCCGCCTCCTTGTCGCCGGGGGGGAGTTCGCCGTCGAGCACGAGCGTGCTCAGACGCTCCTTCACGCGCCCGACCCAGGGCCCCGGGCCGCGGCCCAGCAGCTCCATCAGTTCGCGTCCATCGAGCGGACTCTCCGCTCGCAGCATCGCCGCTTCCTCGGCTTCGACGCGTTCACATGCGGCCTCGAGCAGGTCGTGGTACTCGTGGTCGTCGTAGGTGTGGCTGGCGTTGTCGGCGCGCTTCAGCGCGAGGAGATCGCGCCAGTGCCCGTCGATTCGGCGCATGAAGCGGCGCACGAGGCGTGCGTCGGCGGGGTCCGGGCGGTCCATATGGCGGCGCACGAGCAGCGTGAGGACGGCGGTTTCGCGCTTACCCAGCTTGAGCCGCTCGCCCAGGGCCTCGGCCATTTCTGCGCCCACGATCTCGTGACGGAAGAAGCCCCACTCGCCGTTCGGCTTCGTGTGGCGCACCGAGGGCTTGCCCAGGTCGTGCAATAGCGCAGCCCAGCGGCGCAGCGCGGCGTTCTCCGGCTCGACCGTGATGGCGCGGACGGTGGCCGTAGTGTGTCCCCAGACGTCGAACTCGTGGAACCGATTCTGATCGCAGCCGGGCATGGGGGCGAGCTCCGGGAGGATGTGCGGGAGGCCACCGATCGCCTCCAGCGCCTCCAGTCCCGCGGCCGGATCCGCGCCGCCCAAGAGGCGGTCGAGCTCGCCCGTCACCCGCTCCTGCGAGAGCGTCGCCAGCAGTTCGACCGCCGCCGCCATACCGGTCCGCGTCTCGGCTTCGAAGATGAAGCCGAGTTGACTGACGAAACGGACGCCGCGCAGGATGCGCAGCGGGTCCTCCGCGAAGCGCGCGCGCGGCTCGCCGACCGCCCGCAGGAGCCGCTGTTCGAGATCCTCGCGGCCGCCGAAGGGATCGCGCAGCTCGCCCGTGGCCGTGTTCTCGGCGAGCGCATTCACCGTAAAGTCGCGCCGCGCGAGGTCCTCGTCGATCGAACGGCCGAAGCTCACATCCGGCCAGCGGCTCCCCGGCGTGTAGCTGTCGCCGCGGAAGGTGGTGATCTCGGCCCAGCCCTCGGCGAGCCCGACGCCGATGGTGCCGTAGCGTTGGCCGACGGTCGCGACGGTGGTGCCGAGGTTCTGGGCGATTTGCTCGATCTCGTCCGGCAAGGCACTCGTGGCGAAGTCGGCGTCGACGTCAGCAACACCGAGCAGGCGATCGCGCAGCTCGCCACCGGCGAGCCAGAGCTCGTGGCCGGCGGCGCGGAAGGCCGCGATCAGCGCGCTCCGGGCGGGGGCCATGGGTTCGAGTCTAGCAGCGGCTCCTCTTCAACCGTGAGGTGCTAGTACAGGCGGCGTTTCGTAGTGACGATCGATGCTGGAGGAGAGGGCCTAGCGATCGGTTTCGGGGAGGGTGATCGTGACGGTCGTGCCTTGGCCGCGGGCTGAGCGCAGGGCGATTGAGCCGCGGTGCCCGGTGACGATGCCGTAGGTCGCGGCCAGTCCCAGGCCCGCAGCCGTGGCGGCGGGCTTCGTCGTGAAGAATGGCTCGAACGCGCGCTCGCGGGTGGCCGCTTCCATGCCGGCTCCGCTATCGCCGACGGTCAGTACGGCGCGGCCGCCGCCGGCGTCCAGGGAGACGTCGATCGCACCACCCTCGGCCACCGCCTCGCGGGCGTTCTCGAGCACGTTCAGGATGGCGTCGCTAACCTGGCCGCGATCGCCGGAAACGGGAACCGCAGCGGGGGGCTCGGAAAGCCGCAGACTGGTGCCGCGGCGAAAACGAGGCAGCAATAGGCGTACGGCGTCGGCGAGGGCGTCGCGGAGGTCGAAGGTCGCGACTTCGGCGGGCCCGCCACCGGCGTAGGCGAGGATCTCCCGCGTGATTTGGGCGCCACGGTTGGCGGCGTCTTCGATCAGGTGGAGGTTCGCGCGATCGTCGTCGTTGAGCCGGGGCGATTCGCGCAGGAGGTGGCAGGCACCGAGCACGGCCGTGAGCACGTTGTTGAAGTCGTGAGCCACGCCGCCGGCAAGCGTCTGGAGGCCACGCACCGATGTCTCGGTGTGGCCGCGATCGCCCGCCCGCTGGTCCAGTTCCGCCCCGCTCGTCACTGTGCCTCCGGCAAGGTTGGCACCGGCCGCCCGCCTGGCCGTGTGCTGCCCATCATGGCTAATAGTCGACGCTCTTGCTGCGTCCGCCACGCGCGATACCGATCCTTCACCGGCCCGGCACCCGATCGCGCGGCAGCCGCAACCTCCGGCTATGCTTCGGCCTCGCTTGCGTGGCGAGCGCAGGGACGAGAGGTTGACGATGAAGTTCGGCGTGGTGCTTCCCATGATCGGCCAGCTCGCGGGCGCGGATGCCCTCGATGCCGTCTGCGACAAAGCGGAGGCGGTCGGCCTCGATTCGATCTGGGTGGTCGATCACATCCTGCTGCCCTACAGCATCGGCGCCCGCTACCCCTACAACCTCACCGGCGAGTGGATGATCGGCCAGGGGCCGTGGTGGGATGCCTTCTCGGTCCTCTCCTACGCGGCGGCGCGGACGCGCACGGTCGAGATCGGCAGCTGCGTCATCATCCTGCCGTACCGGCATCCCGTGCACACCGCCAAGATTGTGGCGACCATCGACCAGCTTTCGCGGGGGCGGGTGCAGTTCGGTATCGGCGTCGGCTGGATGGAGGACGAGTTCAACAATCTCGGCCTGGACTCGTTCCACCATCGTGGCGCCCTCGTGGACGAGCAGATTGAGGTCTTTAAGGAGGTTTGGGCGAACGACCCGGCCTCGTTCGAGGGCGACCACTATCAGTTCCACGAAGTGAGCGTGACGCCCAAGCCCCTGCAGCGACCGCACCCGCCGATCCTTGTCGGTGGGAACACAGACGCCGCGCTCGAGCGGACGGCGCGACTCGCGGACGGCTGGCTCGGGATCAGCCTGCGGCCGCAGGAGCTCGCCGAGCGCCGCGCTGAGCTGCTGCGCCGCAACGAAGCCCACGGTCGCCTCGGCAGCGCGGTGCCCATTGCCATGCTCCACGGCATCCAGCTGACGGACGATCCCGATCTACGCGGTTCGCTGCCCGAGCACGAACGCGCGCAGTCAGTGGTCGGCACCTTCGAGCAGGTGATCGAAGAGCTGCACGAGTTTGAGGAGGCCGGCCTCACGCACATGATCGCCTCGGCCCGCCGAATAGGGCCGCCCGGAGGTGGCATCGAGGCCGTCCTCGAAGGGATCGAGGTGCTCGCGACGGAGATCGCACCCGCGCTTCGGGCCGGCTAGCGGCCGCTGCTCGCGTAGCGGGCGAGCGCCTCGAGGTGCTCGTCGAAGTCGAACAGGGGGTGCAAGACGAGATGCTCGGCACCGATCGCGATCGCCTCGTCGATGCGCTCGTAGCAGGCTTCGGCCGGCCCCCAGACGGCGGCCTCGTTCGCGAGATCGGCGCTCCCATAGGCGTGCGTGAACCAGTCGCGCAGGCGCCGTTCGGCGCGCCCCCGATCGTCGTCGATTGCGAGGTAGATCCGCTTCGAGATCGTGAAGCCGGCGGGGTCGCGATCGGCCTCCTCAAGGCAACGGCGGACGATGGCGAGGTGGTCGCGGAAAGCTTCGATGCTGGATGAGCCGGGCCCCATCCAGCCGTCCCCGAGCCGGACCGCACGCCGGAGGGCGGGCTCGACGCGGCCCCCGAACCAGACCGGGGGGCCGGGCTGCTGGACCGGCTTCGGCTCCATGCGCGTGTTTTTGAGCTGGAAGAAGTCCCCGGCGAAGGTCGCCTCGCGTTCCGACCAGAGCGCGCGCATCACCGCGAGCGATTCCGTGAAGCGACGGATCCGCCGGCCTTTGGCGATGCCGAAGGCGGCGTTCGTCGATTCGTCGTTGCCGAGGCCGAAGCCAGCGATGACTCGTCCCCCGCTGAGTACGTCGAGCGTGGCGAGCTCCTTCGCGAGGACGGCGGGGTTCCGTTGGGGCAACACGAAGACGGAAGTGCCCAGACGCACGCGCTCGGTGATGGCGGCGACGTAGGAAAGAAGGCTCACCGGCTCGAGATTGCGGCTGCCGCCGAGCACCTGCTCGAGCGTCCAGAGGCTGTCGAAGCCCAGCGCCTCGGCGCGGCGCGCGACCCGGCCGACCGCCTCGACGTCGACCGGGAGCTGCGGCGACACCTGCGGGAGCGCGAAGCCGACGGGGATCTGTTCAGCCATGCATCACCTCCGCCGGCACCTTACGCCAGTGGGACGCGCGCAGGCCGACCGCTCCGGTATGCTCTCGGCCGATGGATGTCGATTACCTGCGCGAGCTCTACGAGCACAACGCCTGGGCGAACGGGAAGGTGTTTGTGCAGGCCACACAGGTACCGGTCGAGCAAGCCGCTGCGGCGCCCTGGGAAGGGGTAGCGAGCCTTCACGACACGCTCGCGCACGTCGTGGGGGCCGAGCGGTTCTGGGCGGCGCGCTGGCGGGGCGAGGAGCGTCCCGCGCACGCCGAGCTGAAGGCCATCGCGGAGACCGAGGCGCTCTGGGAGGAGACTGCGGCGGCGACCCGGCAGTTCCTCGCGGGCCTCGATGACGCAGCCCTCGATCGACGGATCGAATCGTCTGCGCGAAGCGGCCCCTCGCTGAGCGTGGGCGTCGCGCTGACGCAGGTCCTCCTGCACTCGGTCCAGCACCGCTCCGAGGCGGCCGCCCTGCTGACGGAGTACGGCCACTCCCCCGGCTCCCTCGACTATGTCGTCTTCCTCGCGGAGCGGGAGGCGTAGGCGGTGTCCATTCTGGAGCGCCTGCGCTCTCGATTCCTGGATAGCGGGGTGAGCCCTGCGGCGGGCGTCTAGCCTGCGGACGTCCTCGCACTGCAGCAGCCCTCCATCCGCTACGGCCACGCCCTCGACATGATCGGCCGCGCCCACAACCGCGGCGACGATGTCCTCCTCGCGGAGGGCGAGGCGATCCTGGAAGACACGCTCACGGAGGACTTCGTCTTCGGGGATCTGAGTCGCGATCCCGTGAATGTGCCCGGGCGGGCGGTTGGACGGAGTATGTTGCGGACGCCCTCGGCAGCTCTGCCGGTACGCAACATCTGATCGCGCCGCCGCTCGCTCGACTACACCCACGTTGAGGCCCGGTCCTTCGGGCGATCGTAGGCCCGGTCAATTCACGGCGCGCTCGTTCACCTGCCGTTCGATCGATTTGAAGAACTGCCCCACGAGCAGGCGCGCAACCCCGGCCAACAGCCGCCCGCCCAGCCGCGCGATCGTCCCCCGCGCGTGCACGTCGGCGCGGTAGCGAACGGTGGTCCCGCCGTCTTCAACGAGCTCGAGGACGGCGTCCGCCTTGGCCCCGCCCGGCTTCCCCGAGCCGTCGATCTGGAGTCGATAGGAGTCGAGCGGGCTCCGCTCAGTGACTTGAACGCGGCCCTCGTAGGTTCCCCGCACGGAGGCGATGCCCACCCGCATCGTCAGGCTGTACGAGTCTGGGCCGGTCTCTTCGAAGCGCTCGACGCCGGGGAGGGCCGCCTCCAGCGCCGTGGGGTCGAGGAGGAGCTCCCAAACGAGCGCCCGGGGCGCGTCGAAGTGGTGCTCACCCTCGATCTCCATGCGCGCGAACCTCCCTGTCGAGGGCTTCGATGGCGTCGCTCGTGCGCCTAGATGCCGTTCGAGTTGATGTCCTTGAGGATTTCGTAGGTGCGCTGCGAGGACTCGGGGTCCTCGGGCACGGGCAGGATCGAGCCGTTGTAGTCGGTCACCCCGATCGACTCGAGCCGCTTGATCTGCGCGCGCACGCTCGCCTCATCGCCAACGACGGCCAGGTCGGCGACGCCGCTCGCGCCCTCAGCCGCGATCACGTTCCGGTACGAGAAGATCTTGCCGTAGACCTCCCAGATCCGGCCGCAAGACTCCCTCGCCGAGTCCTCTTTGTCCGTCACGGCTATGGGGATGCCCGCGACGATGCGGGGGGCCGGCCGGCCCGCGCCAGCGGCGGCCTTCGTGATGATGGGCACGGCCGTGCCCTCGATGTAGTTCGGGCCGCACCAGAACATGCTAGTGCCGTCCGCCAGCTCACCCGTGACCTTGAGCATGCCCGGCCCAAGCGCCGCAATCAGCACCTGCGGCCGCGCCGCTCCGGGCACCTCCAGCTGCGCAAAGGGGGCGTTGTTGAGATGGACCTGGAACTCCTGGCCCTCGTGCTCCACGCGCTCGCCGTCGAGCAGTGGGTTCAGGATTTCGAGATATTCGCGGAGGTGCCGGATGGGAGTCGCCCAGCGCAGCCCCTGCCAGCCCTCGACGATGAACTTGTGGCTGAGCCCAAGGCCGAGCGTAAAGCGACCCTCGCAGGCGAGGTTCGTGGTCAGCGCCTGTTGCGCCATCACCATTGGATGGCGGGGGTAGGTGGGGACGACGGCCGTGCCCAGCTCCAACGTCGTCGTCGCCTGGCCACCGAGCGCGCAGATGGTCATCGCGTCGTGACCGAGGTGATTGCCTGCCCAGGCGGAGCCAAAGCCATCGGCTTCGACGCGCTTGAAGCGCTCCATGAGGGTGCGCACGGAAGGGTCGCCGCCGCCCGCGCCCGGTGGACTGGTGATGATTCGGATACTCATGGCGTCCCCCCGCGCCCCGCTTCGGCGGGCGCAGGCTTGGAATACTACGCCGCGGGCGCGAAGCCTTGGCCCTTATCCCGGCCGCCGCATCTTCGGACGACCGTGTCTGAAGCCGCCGCCCCCAACCCCAACGCCGCCTACTGGGAGGGGGAGCTGATCCGCCTGCACGCACTGCAATCGGCCGACGCCGAAGCCTGGCTCGCCGAGGACACCGATAGCGAGGCCATCCGCGCCCTCAACTACGAAGTGACGCCGCCGAAGTCGCGGGCGATGGCGGAGGAATGGGCAACGACCTGGGCGGACTTCACGAAAGCGGACGAGCGCAACTTCTTCTCCATCGAGACCCTCGCAGGCGAGTACGTGGGCAACATCAACATCCACACGATGGATCGCCGCAACCGCACCTTCCAGACGGGCACACGCCTCTTTCGCGCCTTCCGTGGGCGCGGCTACGCCTTCGAGGCAAAGCGCATCGTCCTGCGCTACGCCTTCCACGAGCTCCGCTTCCAGAAGTACAACCTGCGCTGCCTCGAAACGAACGTCGCGATCATCCGCCACGCCGAGCGAATCGGCTGTCAGGACGAAGGTCGCATCCGCCGCGCCGCGTCCACCGAGGGCCGCTCCCTCGACGAGCGCCTCTTTGGTCTCACCCGGCGAGGAATTCGACGCTGGCGAGGCTGCGCGCCTCTAGGCGCCCACGCCGATCCGGCGGCGGTACTTGGCGCGATAGCGGCCGGGAGGCAGGCCGGTAGCGGCGCCGAAGGCGCGCCGGAAGGCGGCGGGATCGCCGTAGCCGGCCTCGGCGGAGACCTGCTCGATCGGTGTGTCGCCTGACTCCAGCAGCTCGCGCGCCCTCTCAAGTCGCGCTTCGCGCAGATAGGCCCGTGGTGGCAGGCCGGTGGCGGCTTGGAAGCGCCGGCTGAGCGTACGCTCGCTGACGGCGTGGCGGGCGGCCAACGTCGTCACGCTCAAGTCCCCGGTGGCGCTGTAGTGGATGTCGTCCTGGATCTTGTGCACGAGGGCATCCTCGTGCGCGCGTCGCCCGACGGCGGCCATGTAGGGGAGCTGCATCTCGCGCTCGCCGTCGATGAGCAGGACCTTGGCGGCGAAGGCGGCGCGCTCGCGCCCGCCGAAGCGCTCGGTGAGGTGCAGCGCGAGGTTCAGGAACGTCGTGGCGCCCCCGCTCGTGATCACGTCGCCCGCGTCGATCAGCATCCGCGCTGGCTGCAGGTCGACGGCGGGGTAGCGTCGCTCGAACTCCGCCGCGGCATACCAATGGGTCGTTGCCGGGCGGCCGTCGAGGATGCCCGTTTCCGCGACGAGGAAGGCACCGGTGCAGGAAGCAGCGACGATCGTCCCTGCCTCGTGCCAGCTTCTGAGCCATGGTGCCCATCCGCGGTTGCGCTCGAATGAGGGCACGAGGTCGTCGTCCAGGCCCGGGACCACCGCGATGGCGGGGCGGGGGATATCGGCGACGCGCGTGGCTGCGATCGAAAACACCCCTTCGCACGAAACCGAGCCGTCCTCGAGCCCGACGAGCGCAACATCGAAGAGCGGCTCGTACGCCTCGGGCGAATGCACCGCCCACGAGCGGTCGGCCTTCACGAGCACGTCTCGGAGACCGGTCGTCCCGATCGAGGCAACGGCTTCCGGTGCGCAAACGGCGACGGTTCGCATTCCGCCAGTGTACTTATAGCTCGCTAGCGCTCGGGCCCCCCACTGGCCCCACCCGCGCTCGACTGCTGCGGCTGCGCGGCCTTTCGGCCGCTTCGCCTTCGCGCTCGCTGAGAGGTCGCTTCGCTCGGGCCCCCGGTTATAGCTCGCTAGCGCTCGGCCCCCCCCCCGCTGGCCCCACCTGCGCTCGACTGCTGCGGCTTCGCATCCGCGCTCACTCGAAGCTGGCGGGAAGTGCACGGAGATTGTCCGGTCGGCCACTCCCCGCCCCGGACGGCCAGCCCTAGGCTCGCAGCATCACCTGAGGAGGGCTGCTGCGGTGGCCGAGGAAGTTGCGAGCTATGAGTTCGGCGTGGTGCTCCACCACGCCGGCCAGGGAATCGCGGAATTGCGCTGGGACGCCCGGACCGCAGAGATGTCCGACGACGACTTCAAGAGCGGACTCGAACTGCTCGCGACCGCGGCCGAGAGCCATTCGACGAAGGCGATCCTGATCGACGCGACAGCTTTCCGGCACGAGTTCGGCCCCGGAATCATGCAGTGGCGCGATGCGACGATCATCCCCCGCTACGCGGCGGCCGGGGTGACGAAGTTCGCCTTTCACATGCCTGCCGGCTATCCCGACACCGCCGAAGCCGGCCGCGAGCCTGAGCACGAGGGCCCAGCGCCCTACCCGACGCAGTGGTTCGCCGAGCGTGAGCGCGCCCTCGCCTGGCTCGGCGAGGGGGCGGCCGGCGCGTGAGCCTCACGGGTGCGGCTCTCCTCGCGACTGCGTCGAGTTACGTTGCATACCTGACGCTCACCTTCTGGTACGTAGTTCCCGCCCTGCGCGACCGATCGCCGGCGAGCGCACTTGTGCCGCTCCTCTGGATTCACGTGTTCCGCTACGTCGCGTTGCAGCTCTTCTCCGCCCAGGAGTTCGGGCTGGACGCCAGCGATGCCGTGCGTGACGAGATCGCCTACGGCGACTTTGTCGGCGCCGTGCTCGCCCTCGGATCCTTGTTCGCGCTGCGCTTCCGCTGGCGCTTCACGATGGTGCTCGTCTGGATCTTCGTGCTCGCCACCGTCATCGACCTTGGAAACGCCTTCATCCAAGGGGTGCGCGAGGACCTCTTCGAGAGCACCACCGATGTGAGCTGGATGATCCTGATCTTCTACGTGCCCGCTCTTTGGATCTCGACAGCGCTCGTGGCCTGGCAGCTACTCCGCGCGCGCGGCGAGGGGCTCCATCAGGCCCAAGCCGCCTAGCGGCCGGCGTCTTCGGCGGCGGCTGGACTCGCGATGCGGCGGCGCCGCCAGACCAACGCCGGTGCGATCGCGAACACCGGCCAAACCGCAATCGCCGCGCTGCGCCAGCCATCACCCACGATCAGCTCGAGCCAGAACAGCGCGGAAAGCAGGCTCGCGAGCGCGCCCCGCTCCGCGGCAGCGCCCCGGCTCGCGCCGAAGCGCCAAGCGATCGCGGCCGCCCCCAGCGCCGTCGCGACCAGCAGGGTCGCGACCAGGTAAGCGCCAAACCAGGCGAACCAGAGTGTGATCGCAGCGAGGAGCGCCGCAAGTACGGCTGTGGACCAGGCCTGGCCGGGCATGACTGGAGCGTCGGCACGGCCACTGGCGGCCCGCATCCGGTACGCCCCGCCCCGCGCTCGTGATCGCCGTCACTGCTCGGTACCATCTCCGCTGCGACCGTCACATCGCCCGATCCCGGAAGGAGACACGCTCGTGTCCGAGACCGAAGCCGCCCGCGCTCCCGCCCGCCAGAAGCAGGATCTGGACTACGTCTTCTACGAGCTGACCCGCTCGATCTGCCCCGAGTGCCGCCGCGTGATCGATGGCCACATCATCCTGCGCGAAAACAAGGTCTACATGCAGAAGCGCTGCCCCGACCATGGCGACTTCGAGGGCCTCGTCTACAGCGATGCCGAGGCCTACACGAACCACGCCAAGTTCAACAAGCCGGGAACGATGCCGCTCGAATTCTCGACGGAGATCGTCGAGGGCTGCCCCTACGACTGCGGCCTCTGCCCAGACCACAAGCAGCACGCCTGTGTCGGCATCATCGAGGTCAACAGCGCCTGCAACATGGATTGCCCGCTCTGCTTCGCGGAGGCAGGCGCGGGCTTCAATCTCACGGTCGAGGAGGTGGGCGAGATCCTCGACCGCTTCGTCGAGACGGAGGGCGAGCCCGAGTTCGTCCAGTTCTCCGGCGGCGAGCCCACGATCCACCCCAACATCATCGAGATGGTGCGGATGGCGAAGGCGCGCGGCATCGGCCACGTGATGATCAATACGAACGGCAAGCGCATCGCCAACGACGACGCGTTCCTCGCCGAGCTCGCTGAGGTGCGCCCCGACTTCTACTTCCAGTTCGATGGTTTCGAGTCCGAAACCTATCGCATCATCCGCGGCGAGCCGGACATCCTCGAGGAGAAGATCCGCGCCCTCGACCGGCTCGCCGAGGCGGGTCTGCACGTGGTCCTCGTGCCCGCGATCGAGCGCGGCGTGAACGACCATGAGGTTGGCCGCATCGTCGATTTCGGGTTGAAGCACCCGGCCGTCTTCGGGATCAACTTCCAGCCCGCCTTCCACGCCGGCCGGCACTTCGAGCACGATCCCCTCAACCGCATGACGATCCCCGACGTCCTTCGCCTCATCGAAGAGCAGACGGAGAGCCAGTTCATGGTCAGCGACTTCGTGCCCGTGCCCTGCTGCTTTCCCACCTGCAATTCGGTGACCTACGCGTACGTCGACGAGCATGACGGCAGCGTCACGCCGGTGACGCGCCTGCTCGAGGTCGACGACTACCTCGACTACATCACGAACCGCGCCGTGCCCGACCTCGGCGACGAGATCAAGACGGCGCTCGAGGGCCTCTGGTCCTCGGCGGCCGTGCCCGGCTTGGACAAGGCATCCCGCGATTTCGCCCTTTCCTGTGCCGCCTGCGACCTGCCCAACATGGAGTTGGGCGAGCTCGCCAATCGCGTTTTCATGATCATGCTGCAAGACTTCATGGACGCCTGGACGTTCAATCAGAAGAACCTGATGAAGTGCTGCAAGGAGTTCCTCCTGCCCGGCGGCAAGCAGATTCCGTTCTGCGCCTTCAACACCCTTGGCTATCGAGAACAGACGCGCGCGCAGCTGACTACGCGTGAGCGTGAGCGCAACCGCGCGAAGGCGGCCGGCGAGGCGTATACGCCCAAGCCCATCGAGTTCCACTTCGAACACGCACCGAGCGCGAGCGGCCGCAACGGCGCGCACAGCAGCAACGGAGCGGACGAGTGAGGGAAGCGGCTGCGCCGCCTACGACGGCGGAGGAGCTCAAGTCCTGTTGCGCGGCGCTCTACGAGAGCGACTGGGCGCGGCTGCTCCTCGGTGATTCGTACCATCCCGGCGGGCTCCCGCTCACCCGCCGGATCGGCGAGCTGATCGCGCTCTCGCCCGCCGACCGCGTGCTCGACGTGGCCGCGGGGCCCGGTGCCTCCGCGATCGAGGTCGCAAGCGTGTTCCGCTGCCACGTCGTCGGCGTCGACCTGAGCGAGGCGAACGTCGCCGAGGCGCAGGCGGCCGCACGTGAGGCCGGCGTCGCTGAGCGGGCGGAGTTCCGTGTGGGCGACGCCGAGCGACTGCCGCTGGACGACGCCAGCTTCGACGCCATCCTCTGCGAGTGCGCCTTCTGCACCTTCCCCGATAAAGCCACCGCGGCGGCCGAGTTCGTGCGCGTCCTGCGGCCCGGTGGCCGGCTGGGCTTCTCCGACGTCACGCGGCGAGGCGAGCTCCCGAGCGAGCTCGAATCCTTGCTCGCCTGGATCGCTTGCATCACCGACGCCCGGCCCGCGCACGACTACGTCTCCCTGCTCGAAGCGGCGGGCTTTACCGACCTCGTGATCGAGCCCCGCGATGACATGCTCAAGAAGCTCGTGCGGGACACACGCCTGAAGCTTCTCAGCGTCGAGATCATGGCGAAGCTGGGCAAGGTCGACCTCGCGGTCGCCGACGTTCGCGAGGGAAAGCGCATCGCCAGGGCCGCGGCCGACGCAGTAGGGGCGGGCAAGCTCGGCTACACCGTGATTACTGGTCGGCGTCCCGGCTAAGCAGCTGGGCCAGCCTTAGAATCCGCGGCGGGGCCGCGCTGCGCACGCTGAGCCCGGCGCCTCCGGGAGCGGCCATGACCAACGACTCGGCAAACGATGTCACCGCGTTCCGCGCCGCCGCGCGCGCCCTCGTCGCGGTGGTGGTGGATGCGGTCGAAGGGCTGAGCGACGCCTTCCGGGTGCTCGACCGCGGTTCTATGGGGGAGCTGCAGTCGCGGTTGCGCCCACTCCAAGAGCCGCTCGCCGAGGGCTTAGCGACGCTCGGCACAGTCCCCGTGCAGGAACAGTTCGGGCCGTTGCGCGGAGACCTCGCGCGGGGCGCTGAGGCCGCGCTGGAGGCCCTGACCGCGTTCACGGCGGACGGGCCCCGCGAAGGGCGCTCAGGCAACGCGCTCGCGGGCATGCGCGGGCACGCGCGTGCGCAGGAGCTGCTGTACCCGCTGCGCTCACTCGACCCCATCCTCGGGCAGCTCTTCGCCGAGCCCGCCGTCCACGAGAACCTTGCAGCGCTCGATACGCATCGCGCGAACAACCCCGAGGTCGGGATTCGTCGCAGTGGCCCCGATGACGATGCGGATGCCCGCGGCGAGTTCCACCTCTATGTTCCGGAATCGTGGGACGGTTCCGAGCCGCTCCCGCTCGTGGTCGCGCTCCATGGCGGCATGGGGCACGGACGGGACTTCCTCTGGACGTGGCTACGGGAAGCGCGTAGCCGTCGCTTTCTGCTCCTCGCGCCGACCTCGCTGGGCCAAACCTGGGCCCTGATCGGCCCCGATGTCGACCGCCCCCGCCTCCTCAAGGCCGTCGCGTTTGTGCGTGAGCACTGGCAGGTCGACGGCGACCGCATCCTCCTCACCGGCCTCTCCGATGGCGCCACCTACGGCCTCTCGACCCTTCTCGCGGGCGATACGCCGTTCGCGGCGATGGCGGCCGTCGCCGGGGTCCTCCACCCGAAGAACGTCCAGGACGGCGCCGTCCTGGGCGCGGAGGGGAAGCGCGTTTCGATCACGCACGGCACGAAGGACTGGATGTTCCCGGTCGCGCTCGCTCAGGCGGCTCAGGGAGCGCTTCGAGACGCCGGCGCCGATGTCCGCTACCACGAGATCGAAGACCTCGCGCACGCCTACCCGCGCGAGGAGAACGACGCCATCCTCGCTTGGTTCGACGAGTCGCTGAGCGCACGACGATCGGCCTAGACTGGGATCGTCCCGTCTGCGGCCGAACGGAGGTGCACGATGTCGGAGAGCCGCGCGCTCGTTCGCGAGCTCCTCACCCAAATGTCCGAAACGATCGACGGGCTGCTCGCCCTCAGCGATGACGACCTTGACTGCGATACCGAGCACGGCTGTGCGATGAACGGCGGCGTCCGCCGCCTGCTCGTGCACAACGCCGAGCACGACCGCATGCACGCCGGTGCGATCAGCAGCGCTCGCTTCGAGGCACGCGCGCTCCAGGAATCGGAGCTCGCCCGGCTCCTCCGCGACTGGCTGCGTGAGCGGGTGGAGCTCGCGGGGCAACTGCTCCTGGCGCCCGACGCGGTGCTCGACGCGCAAGCCGCGGGCGACGATTGGAGCGTGCGCGAGCATATGGAGCACGTCCTCTACGTGGAGAAGGACTCCATCGCCCAGGCGCTCAGCGATGTCGCGAAGGCGGAGCCTGAATCGATCGGCTCGTCCGCTAGAGGAGGACGCGGCCATCGTGGTGTCTTTCGACGAGGCGGTCGGGTTGCCGCTGGGATGCGAAGCGCGGCCTCGCAGGACCACTTCGGGACAGCTGCCGGACAACTTTGTTGTCAATTTCAAAACGGTACCCTTCCAGAGCCATTGGTGGCAGGCTCTTTGGGCCATCGCAGCTCATGCGGCCACGGGACAACTGCTGGACAACTTTCCAGGACACTTGGGTGAATGCCAAGCTGGGTCATCGGGTTCGACCGACGAGTCAGACTCAACGACTTCGAGCTGATCCGCAAGATCGCGGAAGCCGAAGCCGCGGCGAGGCTCATCCACGAAATCCCGCTCCGGCCATCGGTCCAGATAGAAGAGCGATCACTGCTAGCGGGACGCGACCCGCGGGCACAGCTCTGGGCGAGGGTCTCGCGCAAGACGATGACGAGGGATCTCGGCCGTCTTGAGGCGATGGGGCTAATCACGCGAGTGGACGGGATCATCCGGCCTCGCCTGGATGTGATGAAGCAGTTTTGGGGCTGACCCCCCCTAGGGTGACTCCGGCGGCAGGTCCTTCGCGAGGCGCTCGTAATCGCGGGCGGCCTTGCCGACGTCGGGCTCGGGGCCCATGGCCGCGTCCACCTCTTTCCCATAGGTGGCCTCCGCTTCGGAGAGCTTCGTGGCGAAGCCGAGGTGGTGCGCGAATACGCTCATCACCCGGCGCATCTCGTGGTCGGGGGCGGTTGGGCAGGGGGGCGGCTCGACGACCTCGGCGACCCGTTTGCGGAAGACTTCGTCACGCGCTCCGCACTGCGCGCACGCGAACTCGTACAGCGGCATTGCGCGCCCTCGGCCTAGCCTTCGCCGATTCCCGCCTCAGCGAGGTAGGCCTCGGCGGCGAGGGCCGCGGTCGCGCCGTCGCCGCAGGCGCTGACCAGCTGGCGGGCCGCCTGCGTCCGCAAGTCGCCGGCGACGAAGAGGCCGGGCACGGTCGTGTGCATCCGCAGGTCGACCTGCGCGTGGCCGCCGTTGTCCAGCGCGATGAGGTCCTTGAGCAGGTGGCTGTTCGGGGTTTGGCCGATGAAGATGAAGACCGCCGCGGTCGCGAGCGTTTGGGTGGCTCCGGTCTCGACGTTGCGGAGCTCGGCCCCTTCGACGGCCTCCGTCCCGAGAATGCGATCGACGACGGTGTTGCGCACGATCTCGATCTTGGCGTTCGCGAAGACGCGCTCCTGGAGGAGTGCGCTCGCGCGGAAGTCGGCGCGGCGGTGCACGAGACGCACCTTGCTCGCGTAGCGCGTGGTGAAAAGCGCCTCGTCGAAGGCGGCATCGCCACCCCCGACGACAA
The DNA here is from genome assembly GCA_965247935.1 of Tepidiformaceae bacterium. GTDB lineage: Bacteria > Chloroflexota > Dehalococcoidia > Tepidiformales > Tepidiformaceae > CAUYXJ01. The sequence goes on along the minus strand of CBDFIA010000002.1, from coordinate 2,617,236 downwards.
TGACATCCTGGTCCTGGAAGAAGGCAGCGTCGCAGGTGGCGCAGTAGCTCACGCCGCGACCCACGAACTGGTCTTCGCCGGCCACGCCGAGCTTGTTGTAGTCCGCGCCCGCCGTCGCGACGACGGCATGCGCGCGGTAGGCGCCTTTGTTCGTTTCGACACGGAAGGTGCCGTTCGCGAGTCGCTCGATCTGCGCCACGTCCTCATAGCGCATCTCTGCGCCGAAGCGTTCCGCCTGCTGCACCAGGTTCTGGGCGAAGTCGAAGCCGTTGATGCCCTGGGGGAAGCCGGGGTAATTCTCGACGAGTTCGGTGGTTGCGATCTGGCCGCCGGTGATGAGCCGTTCGAAGACGACCGTGCGGCGCCGCGCGCGGGCGGCGTAGATGGCGGCGGTCAACCCCGCGCCGCCCCCACCGATGATGGCGATGTCGTAGGTGTTCGGTGTGGCCTCGTTCATGCCGCCGCCTCCTCACCACGCGCCAGCTCCAAGGGTTTCAGGGGCCGTCAACCCGACGGCCCCTGACGCCACCCATGGCTTTCGCTAGACGATCGCCTCTTCGAGGCGCTTCTTGAGGTCGCTCTTGGGACGGAAGCCGACGATAGTACCGGTGAGCTCGCCGCCCTTGAAGATCAGCAGCGAGGGAATGCTGCGAATGCCGTACTTCGAGGGCACGGACGGGTTCTCGTCGGTGTTCATCTTGTAGAAGTTCACGCGCCCGGCGTACTCCTCGCCGAGCTCTTCGACGATCGGTGCAACCATGCGGCAAGGGCCGCACCAGGGCGCCCAGAAGTCCACGAGAACGGGGAGGTCGCTCTTCATCACGTCCGCGTCGAACGTGGTATCGGTCACTTCAGGGGTGTCTGCCACAGTAGTAATGCTCCTTGATTGGCGTTACCGGCGGGTTGACTTTCGCCCCGCCGGTGGTACGCTTCTAGCATACCCCCACGGGGTATAAGACGTCAAGCCAGCGGGATTGCCTGCATGGACCTCGAGAGCAACAAGAAGCTACTCGATCGACTCGCGCGCGTGGAGGGCCAGATCCGGGGTCTCCGCAACATGCTCGACGACGAGCGAGCCTGCGAGGACGTGCTCACGCAGCTGCTCGCGGCCCGTTCAGGGCTCGAACGCGCGGGCCAGGTGATCCTCGATCGCCATATGCAGGACTGCGTCCTCGGTGAGGCCGAGCTCTCAGAGGACGAGTGGTCTAAGTTCCACGAGGCGCTGAGCCTCTGGACGCGGCACGCGGCGTCCAGTTAAGGGCTCGCCGCCCCGATCGGCCCTTTGTTACGATCCCGCGCGAGGTCCCACCGGCAATGAGCGTTTCGCTCGCCCTCGTTCTGAATCAGAACTACGAGCCCTTGAACGTCTGCAACGTGCGCCGCGCGATCGTGCTCGTGCTGCGCGGCAAGGCCGAGGTGGTGGAGTCCGGGCAGGGCGTGATCCGCACGACGAACCACCACTTCACGCTGCCCTCCGTGATCCGGATGGTGTACTACGTGCGGCGGCCTCGACCCCGCGTTCGTCTCTCGCGGCGCGAAGTCTTCGCCCGCGATGGTTGGGCCTGCGCCTACTGCGGCCGCGGGGCGAAAGAGCTCACGTTGGACCACGTTGTGCCCCGCCATCGGGGCGGACGCCACAGCTGGGAGAACCTCGTGAGCGCCTGCAAGCCATGCAACCATCGCAAAGCCGGCCGCACGCCGAAAGAGGCGCGGATGCGGCTCCGCACGCGCCCGCGTGAGCCGCGCGTCTCGATCTATCACGGCTTTCTGCAGTACGTGCGGCGCTACCAGGACTGGATCAAGTTCATTCCCGGTGCCGAGGCCGCGGGCGTCGCGAGCTGAGCCTCGCGGCTGCCGTCCTGCGCCTCCTCGGGCCGCACGCTTGCGTGGAGGGAGTGCGGCGGGAGAATCCGCGTGATGGGCGAGCTCTCGCGCGAGGAGATCCTGAGTGAGGCGCAGCGCCTCGCGCGCTCGCAGTTCGGCGGGACGCTGGCGACCATCCATGCCGACGACGGCACCCCCTATCCCGCATTCGTCTTCTTTCACCTCACCCCACTGGGCGAGGTGTTCTACGGGAGCGCACCGGACTCGCAGCACGCGCGCGACACGGTGGCCACGCCTGAGGTCGCGTTCCTGATCGATACGCGCAACGTCCTCGCGACCGACTGGCCCGCCTTCGACCGCGTGATCGTGGAGGGCAGGGCCGAGCGCGTTCCCCCGGAGGACGAGCGCTACGGCCCCTCCGTCGAGCAGCTCGCAGCGAAGAACTGGCTGGCCGGCTACTTCACCCGCACGGGCAGCCTCTACCGCATCACTCCTCGGCGGCTCACGCTCGTACAAGGTCTCGGCCCCGAGCGCCACACTGTCGACTTCGCCGACTGAGCTCGCAGGATGACGCAGCCTCGGTGCGAGCTACGCCATCACCTGACGGCCGTCTAGCGGCGGCTCGGGGCGGCCGCTGGCTCGGGTGCCTTTCGGGCACGCGCGGCCACGCCGCACGCGGCCACGGACCAGGGCAGGCCGCTCCCCATGAGCAATGTCGAGATAGGCATCGAGGCTCGCGGCGGTGGGCGGGCAGGCCTCCGCGGGCGCGCGCTCGAGCGTGGTGTGGGGCCGTTACCTGGCATCGTCGGTGGCGGAGAGCGTCAGGGCACTCGGCGAGAATCGAGCGCCAGGCTGATTCGATGGGCGCGAGACCGGTCGAGCGGCTGAGGCGTAGCATGCGTGGCGCGAACGGGGGCTTGCGATGTACACGGGATCGAGCACGGCAGAAGATTGGCAGGCCGCGGCCGACCAGGCCTTGATCGGTGCGCCCACGAACGCCGATGTAGTCTTCGTGTTCGCGAGCTATCACCACGCCGAGCGCTACCCCGAGCTGCTTCGCGTCGTCCACGAACGGCTCGCGCCCCGCTTCCTCATTGGCTGCTCTGGGCAGGCGGTGATCAGCACCGGTCGCGAGATCGAGGGCCGGCCGGGCCTGGCCGTCCTCAGCCTCTCGCTACCCGGTGCCGCGCTCGAATTGAAGCGGCTCGGCCAGGACGATCTAACCGCGGACACGAGCTCGCTGCGAGAGCGCCTTCTCCCCGCGGAAGCGGTCAACGCTTGGGTCGTGATCTCCGACCCGTTCACGATCGATTCCGAGGTGCTCGTGAATCAGCTCGAGCAGGCGTACCCCGAGACGCCCATCGTCGGGGGCATGGCTTCCGCCTTCCCGGGCGGCCGCAGCACCTACCTCTTCGCCGGCGATGAGCTCGCCGATGGCGGCGCATTGCTCTTGGCGGTCGGCGGCGACTGGACCATCCATCCTGTCGTCTCCCAGGGAGCGGCCCCCATCGGACAGACCTGGACGATCACTGAGGCGGACCGAAACATCATCCTCGGGATCGGTGGCCGGCCCGCCGTCGAGGTGCTGACGGAGACGCTGCAGGCGCTGCCGGTGGACGAGCGGAACCGGGCGGGGCGGAATCTCCTCGTGGGCCTGGCGATGGATGAGTACCGCGACGAGTTCGGTCGTGGCGACTTCCTCATTCGCAACCTGCTCGGGGTCGATCGCGAGCGCGGTGCCGTCGCCGTCAACGAGGAGGTGCGGCTCGGGCAGACTCTTCAGTTCCAGCTCCGAGATGCCGCCGCTGCGAGCGACGAGCTGAACACGCTATTGGACGACGCTCGCGCTGCTATCGGCGGAGAAGGTCCCGCGGGCGCGCTCCTCTGCGCCTGCAACGGCCGCGGCCTCGGCATGTTCGGCAAGCCCGATCACGACGCGGCGGCGGTGGCCGCACGCCTCGGCGAGGTTCCACTTGCGGGGCTCTTCTGCAACGGCGAGATCGGTCCCGTGGGGGGCAAGACCTTCGTCCACGGCTTCACCGCGAGTCTGGCGCTCTTCGTGCCCGTGGAGCCGCAGGGCTAGGCGCTACGTAGCGGCCTCGGCCGTCTCGCTGCGGGGCGCCGCCGCGGCCGCTCGCTTCACCGCAAAGTACGAGGCCACGAAGAAGGCTGCGCTCAGGGGAAAGCCGACGGCCCGGCTCGCCAGCACGTACTCGTTCGTGGAGAGCGCATCCAGGAGAAAGATGCGAATCACGCCCGTGACGATGTTGAGCGCCACGAAGCCGAGCGTGAGGTAGATGAACGTCCGGTGACGAACGTCCAGGAGCGATCGCAGCGCCGGAATGCTCTCGCGTGCGACCGCACCAACGAGCGGTCGCCCGATCGCGATGCTGCCGACACCGACGACCGCCACGAGGAAGTCGCTGACGATGTTCTGCGCGGCGAACGCCTTCGTGCTATCCGCCGCGAGGCCGACGATTGCCGAACCGGTCACGACGAGGAAGCCCATGATCGCGAGCGCCCTGATGACACCGCTGTCGCGGTTCCTCAGAAACACCCACACCGATGCCGCGAACGAGGCGCCAATGGCCAGCTGGGCCGGCCCGATCACATTGAGGACGAGGAATACGAGCACGGGCAAGCCCGCCTCAGCCACGCGCCAGTCGATCTCGTTGAGATCGCCTTTGAGGATGTGGCTGACCTCGGGCATGCGCGGGCTGGCGAGGTCCGGCTCGGGCTGCTCCTCTGGTAGCGCCATCTATCTCCCTCGGGGTCAGGTCAGAATACGTCACGCGCAGGAAATGCTCTCGGGTGCGCCGCTGCGAGAGCAGCGGGGTATTATCGCCGCAGCCCGCGAGGAGGAGCGCCATGCCGGCCCTCGATGGCATGCGTGTGCTGGACATGACGCAATACGAAGCAGGGACCTCCTGCAGTCAGCTGCTCGCCTGGCTCGGCGCCGACGTTGTCAAGATCGAGCCGCCTGGGCGCGGCGATCCCGGTCGCGGCGTCAATGTCCCCGCGGGCATCCCCCAGTACTTCTTCAACTACAACAGCAACAAACGCAGCGTCGCCATCGACCTCGCCTCGGCGGCGGGGCGCGAACTCCTCCTGCGCATGGCGCCGAGCTTCGATGTGTTCGTCGAGAACTACGGCCCCGGCGTAATCGAGAAGCTCGACATCACCTACGAGGTGATGCAGAAGGCCAACCCGAGCATCATCTATGCGCGGCTAAAAGGGTTCGGCTTGAGCGGCCCCTATGCCGACTACCTCTCGTACGACTGGGTCGCGCAGGCGTCAGCGGGCACGTTCTCCGTGACCGGCGAACGTGACGGCCTGCCGATGACGCCCGGCCCCACGATCGGCGATTCCGGCACGGGCATCCAGCTCGCGCTCGCGATCACCGCCGCCTACGTGCAGAAGCAGCGCACGGGCGAAGGGCAGTTCATCGAGATCTCCATGCAGGAAGCGGTCACACTGTTCATGCGCACGCTCGGCCTGCGGACCTGGGGCGAAGCGCCCCAGCCCCGCAGCGGCAACCGCCGCGGGCCGCCGACCGATGTCTATCCGTGCAAGCCGGGCGGCCCCAACGACTACCTCTTTATCATGGCCGTAACCACCGCCCAATGGGACGCCTTCTGCACCGCGATCGACGCCCCGAGCTCGTGAGCGACCCCCGCTTCGAGACCGGCTTGGTCCGGTTCGACCACGGGGACGAGCTTTTCGCGATCGTGGAGGAGTGGACGCGCGAGCGGACGAAGCACGAGGCGATGCGCGAGCTTGCCAGCGCCGGCGTCCCCTGCTCGGCCGTGATGGACACACACGAGCTCTTCACCGATCCCCACCTCACCGAGCGCGGGCTCGTGCATGAGCTCGATCATCCCGAAGTGGGGCCGGTCAAGGTCATGGGCATGCCCGCGCGCCTCTCCGGATCGAAGGTCCCGCTCGTGCCCGCGCCCCTCCTCGGTCAGCACACGCGCGAGGTCCTATCGGACCTCGGCTTCGACGAGGCCGAGGTCGACGCCCTGCATGAGCAGGGCGTGATCGGCTAGCGCGGTCGTTGTGACGGGCATTCGTGGGCTCCACTCCGTCACGCTCTTCGTCGACGACCTCGAACGTGCGGCCGGCTTCTACGTCGACACGCTCGGGTTCGCGGTCGAGACGCGTTACGCGCGCTCGCAGCTCCTCCGTGTCGGCGATTTCCGGCTGGTCCTGCACGTGGGCGGAACCGCAGCCGCAGCCGAGACGGCGGCGCTGCACCTCCACCTCGCCGTCGACGACGTCGATGCCTTCCACGAACTGGTGCGCGCTCGGGGGGCTACGCCCGAGGGCGTGCCCGAGACGAAGCCCTGGGGCCTGCGCTCGTTCGAGCTGCGGGACCCGTCCGGCCACCTCTGGGAGTTCGTCGAGGAGGTCGAGTCCGAGGGGTAGCTGCCCACACTGAGGCCCGGGCCCAGTCGACTCTCGCAGAGCGTCGTATCATCCCGCTATGCCTCGCATCGACGCCTACCTCGTCGTCAACGCCCGTTTCCACGACTCCGACTTCGCTCGCCTCGAGCTGCTGAAGCTGCTCGCCGAGAACGACGACGTACGCGTGCGCGTCGCCGAGTCGTTCGCGGACGAAGAGGCCATCCTCGCCGCCGATCTCTTGGTCACCTACACCTGCGATGTTCGTCCCAGCGCGAGCGAAGAGGCGGCCCTGCGCCGTTTCGTCGAGGGCGGCGGGCGCTGGATGGCGCTGCACGCAACCAACGCCCTGCTCGACTTCGGCCCCGACGGCATCATCGCCCCGCGTATCTGCGACACGTTCATGGACACGCTCGGGAGCCGCTTCATCTCGCACCCGGCGATCCAGCCGTTCCAGGTCACCGTCTCCGCCCCCGACCACCCCCTCGTGGTCGGGATCGAGCCGTTCGAAGCCTCGGACGAGATCTACCTCTGCGAGTACGCCGAGGGGATCACGCCGCTGCTCGAGACGCGCTTCAGCGGCAAGTTCGAAGCCGGCTACGTCGAGAACGACTGGCCCGACGACGATCCTCGGCTTATCGCCTACCTCCGCGAACTGGGCAAGGGCGCCGTCTTCTACATCACGCTCGGGCACGCCTGCGGCAAATACGACATGCAACCGCTCCGCGAGGAGACGGAGGTCGTGCGCGGCTCCTGGGAGCTGCCCCAGTTCCAAGAACTCCTCCGTCGCGGCCTCTCCTTTTGCTCTGAAGGCGCCACGGCTGTGCCCAGCTGAGCGCTGATCGCCGGCACAGTTTTCCTTCGGCGGAGCCCAACTGACGCGGCACGGGTTTCGTAGGCTGGCGCTAGCGTCTTCTCCAAGAGCTAAGAGCCAAGAGCCAAGAGCCCACTAAGCCATCATCGCGCCGTCGACCGGCAGGTAGACGCCGCTGACGTATGACGCTTCCTCCGACACCACGAACGTGACGACGTTCGCGATCTCGTCGGGGGAACCCAGCCGGCGGAGGGAGGGGCCGCAGCCGCCACCGCTGCCCTGGCCGCTGCTAGGGTTCAATTCCGCCGCTTCGGCGGCGGCGGTGTGCAGCATCGGCGTGTCGATTGTGCCTGGGCAGATCGCGTTCACGCGCACGCCTTGCGCCGTAGGCGCCGGCCAGCGAGCGTGTGAGGTTGATAACGCCCGCCTTCGTCGAGCCGTAGAGGCCCTGCAGCGGCACCCCGTGGAGCGCGGAGACGGAGGAGGTGTTCACGATCGCGCCGCCCCCGGCTTCGATCATGTGCGGGATTGCGAAGCGGCAACCGAGGAAGACGCCCCGCAGGTTCACGCTCCGCGGGGCTCTGCTACGATTCCGCGCTAGGAAATCTCAGCGAACCCACGTACGAGTGCGGAGGATGAAACGCCATGACCGAGACGCTCACCGGCACGAACCGCTCCGGGGGTGTGGCCTATACGCAGCTCCTGCAGGAGGACAGCCACCCCGTCCCGGACTACCTTCTTCGCGACTCCCCGATTGAAGAAGGCGAGCCCACCCGCGTGCCCGTCGAGCGCTACACCTCCCGTGAATGGCACGACCTCGAGGTCAAGAAGCTGTGGAAGCGCGTGTGGCAGATGGCCTGCCACGAGGACGACATCCCGGATGTGGGCGACTACCTCGTCTACGACATTGTCGGTCTCTCCTTCCTCGTCGTGCGCGTGGCCGAGGAGGAGTTCAAGGCCTACTACAACGCCTGCCTGCACCGCGGCCGCCTGCTCCGCCAGGAAGACGGTAAGCGCGCGCGGGATCTGCGCTGCGCGTTCCACGGCTGGACCTGGAACCTCGACGGAAGTCTCAAGGAGATCCCCTGTCAGTGGGACTTCCCGTACGTGGACCCAGAGGAGCAGAGCCTGCCCGAGGTCAAGGTCGGCCGCTGGGGCGGGTTCGTCTTCATCAACCCCGACGAGGATGCGGAGCCGTTCGAGGACTTCGTGGGCGACCTCGCGAGCCACTTCACGAACTTCCCGTACGAGAAGCGCTACAAGGAGGCGCACGTCGCGAAGATCCTGCGCTGCAACTGGAAGGTTGCCTAGGAGGCCTTCATGGAGGCGTACCACGTGGTCGCTACGCACCCCCAGATCCTCGCGGGGATCTGCGACGCGAACTCGAAGTACGACGTGTTCGGCAACTACTCCCGAGCGATCACGCCGAACGGCGTCCCCAGCCCGCATCTCTCGAACGTGCCCCAGGAGGAGCCGCTGGCCGATAGTGGGCCGTTCAAGATGCGCCATCCCCTCAGCGGCGCGATCTACGACGTCCAGGACGACGGCTGCGTGCTCGTCACCAACAAGGACGGCCGCTCCGGCAAGTTCACCGAGGGCGGCGTCTGGCTCGAGGGCGACCTCGGCGAGTCGGATCCGCACATGTGCCAGTGGCTCGCCGGCCGTCAGCTCGACTACGACGACGCGGCTTGGCAGCGTCGCCGCGGGAGCGCCAATGGCGATCGCGCGGCCGCGCCCAGCGGCGGCTCCGTCCGCGAGATCGGCGCGGCCGCCATTCGCGAGGGCCTGCGCGCCACCCTGGGCGACCTCATGGACGCGGTCCCCGACGCCGAGCTGAACGACAGCATCTACTTCACGCTCTTCCCCAACTTCCATCCCTGGGGCTCTTTCAACCGCATCGTCTATCGCTTCCGCCCCAACGGGAACAACCCCGATGAGAGCATCATGGAGTGCCTCTACCTAGCGCCGTATGCACAGGACGCGGAGCGTCCCCCAGCTGCCCCGATTCACTGGATCGGGGTCGACGACGACTGGACCGAGGCGCCGGAGCTGGGGATGCTCGCGCGCGTCTTCAACCAGGACACCTACAACCTCCCGCGCGTCCAGCTCGGCCTGCATACGACGAAGAAGGAAGCCGTGCAGTTCGGGAACTACGGCGAGACGAAGGTTCGCCACTTCCACCAGCTGCTCGAGAACTGGGTGGGGCGGGAGTAGGTCTCAGCGAGCGGTGGGGGTAGCGCGGTCAGGCTGTCTCAATGCATGATCTGATGGTGCCCGAGAACGAGCAGCAGGGACAGGGAGCGTCTCCGCCTCCGCCTAAACCGATCGTCCTTCCCCCGCCGTCGGAAAAGCCGCCGCACGTGACGACGAAGGGTGCGCCTCCTCGTCAGCCTTAGGTGGCGACCGCGGCGATCAACGTGCCACCGAGCACGACCACTTCGCCGAGAAACAGGTAGAGCTGGTAGTTCACCCGACTCGCAATCTGGTTAACCTTCCGCTCAGCCGATGGCTGGATCGATTCGGCAAATTCGCGAGCAACCCAGAGCGTCAGCTGATCCGCGCTCCACCTTTCGGTGGGTTCTCTTACGAGTGAGTCGAGCGTCTCGATGTCCGGAGCATCGGGCAGCGATGTGGAGAGTTCAGCCCAAACCGCAAATGAGGCTGAGCCACCGAATAAGACAAGTGCTAACGCCGATCCATAGGCAAGTCCCGGTTCGACATCCGAGATCGCGAGAAAGGCGGCGGCCGCCGTCACGGCCAAGGCTCCGACGCTGAGATAGGCGCGAGACTTCTGGCGCAGCTGATCGACCGAACTCTGCTGATAGTCGTTAAGCCGAATCATCTGCTCGAGCAGAAGCCGGGCGCCCGGGATCGGTGCGCCTGGTTGACTCATCCACTTAGGCGCTCGTTCGCGATGCCCTTCGCAGAAGCGTCCGTCCTCGCGCCGACACGGTGAACTCGCGGTCGGGGAGACCGCTCGGTCGCTTCGTGTCATCCACATCGAGCAGTCCGGCATCGAGCGCTCCGTTCAGCCGTTGGACCGCAGTGCGCCATGGATCACCGGTAATGCGCCGGACCCGCGTCACGAACGGGACGTCCTCTTCGTCGCGGGGCTCACGCGAAGCTCGTGCCACGGCGGAGAGGAGGCCTGGGAGATCTGGGTCGTCTATACCCGCTGCCCACTTGAGTCTCGTCTTGGTGAGCTGGTACTGAGCCTCGAGGTTCATCCAGACGTGGGCTGGAATCCCGAGGGCGCCCTCGAGCTCGAGGGAGAAGTCGGCCGTCACCGCCTTTTTCCCCCGGATGACTTCGCTGATCATCTGTGGCGGTCGTCCCAGCGCCTCGGCCAACGCGCGCTGCGTCAGCCCACGGGCCTCGAGTTCCTCATCCAGATGTTCCCCCGGCGGGATGGCCACGTTGGGCTCCAGCGGAGGCGCTTCGGTCCCTCTAGCCATGGTAGTCAACAACCTCCTCGACTTCGGCGCCCGCAGCGCTGAATGTCACGATCAACCGCACCTGGCCGGTGAGCCGGAGCGCGGACTGCCCCGCGCGGTCACCGCGAAGGCGGTGTAGGTCGAGCGCTCGATTGGCACGCAGATCCTCGATCGAGCGGGCGGCCCGCAGCAGGTCGACCCGTCGGACGTAGCGCCGGCCGGCGTCAGGTCCCCATTCGCGGATCGCCAGGTCCAGATCTGCATAGCAACGTGCCAGTTTCCGACTCCGGAAGGAGACGTGCACCCGTTCACCTTATCACCGTATAGGTGTGCGCTAGTGACTTCGCCGCCGGTAATAGATCTCGCTCGCCTTGGCGGCGAGGGCGGGGAACGCTTCGGCGAGCACTTGCGCGATTCGCATCTGCGGGACCGTGTTCACTTCGGCAGAGGGATGGCCGACCGAGCGCGCGATCGCCTTCGCGACCTGGCCTGGCGTCTGCGCGCGGCCCAACATCGCTGCCGGCTCGTAGCCGGGCGTGACGATTCTCGCCGCGTCGAAGAATTCGCTGTCGGTAGTGGCGGGGAGCACGAGCGTGACGCTCACGCCGGAGCCCGCAAGCTCGGCTCGCAGCGATTGCGTGAGCCCCGTGAGCGCGAATTTCGTCGCCGCGTAGGCGCCGTGGTACGGCCAGCCCCGCTTCCCCACCACCGACCCCACGTTCACGATGTGACCCGAGCCTTGCCGCCGCATGTGGGGCAGGGCGGCGCGGATAGCGCGGTGCGCGCCGAGCAGGTTCGTTTCCAGGAGGTCGCGGAACTCCTGGTCCGGTGTGTCTTCGACGAGCCCGTAGAGCCCGTAGCCGGCGTTGTTCACGAGGACGTCGATCCGGCCGAAGCGGTTGATCGTCGCGGCGACGAGACGCTCGATGTCCTCCGCCTCGCGCGCGTCACAGCGCTGTACGAGCACCTCCACGCCGAAGCGGCTCTGGAGCCGGGCCGCGAGCCGGTCGAGGCGCTCGCGCGAGCGGGCGGCGAGCACGACCGTGGCGCCGTCGCGGGCGAAGCGGGCGGCCGTCGCCCGGCCGATGCCCGCGCTCGCGCCGGTGACGATGACGACCGGCGGTCGGGTCATCGCGGGGGGGCAGGTGCCATCAAATCGTCGCCTAGCGGGACCGTGTCCCGGGAGACGCGAGCGACGATCCGGGCGCCCGCGCGCAGGGCTCGGAACGCGGGCCGGAGGCCGGCGGCGAGGCGGCCGTAGGCGAGCCACTCCTGGGGGCGTTTCGCGATCCGGCGAGCGATCGAACGCTCGTCCTCGTCGCCGCGCCACTCGCGTAAAGAGGCGGGGAGGGTCGCGCCCGCGGGGTCGATCACCACGCGCAGGGCCATCCAATCGACGCCCTGCTCCTTCGCCGCGCGGGCGAAGCCGGCGGTCTCCATGTCGACCCCAGCGGCGCCGTGCGTGTTCCAGAGGTCGCGCTTCGCGGCGCGTGTCGCGACCGGCTCGCGCACGGTCAGGAGCCGTGACGAGACGAAGTTCGGCCCTTCGTTGCGAAGCGCGCGACGAGCGCTCGCGAGCGTGGTGGGCGGCGGCTGCAGCGCCTCGCCGGCTTCGTCGATGACCTCACGCGCGAGGATCAGATCGCCGGTAGCGAGGGAAGGATCGAGCCCGCCGCAGAGCCCGAGGATCAACAGCGTGTCCGGCCGCTGCTCGCGAAGGAGTTCCGCGAGCTTCTCGCTTGCGGCCTCACCGCTGCCAACGGGGCGGCAGGCCTTCCCGATCGCTCGGGCCTCACGGGCCGTGGGCGCCACGAGCAGGAGGCTCACGAACTCTGGCGGCCGCCGATCGTGCCGAGCGCGGCGCGCACACCATCGAGCGGGCTCGCCATCGTGGTACCGACGGCGGTGGCCTCGTAGCCGCAGTGCGCCATGCAGTTGGTGCAGCGCGCGTCCCGGCCGTAGCCGTAGCGGTCCCACTCCGTCTCCTCCATCAGCTCGACGAAGGTGGTCGCGTAGCTTTCGTTCATCAGATAGCAGGGCCGCTGCCAGCCGAGGACGCTCCGGGTGGGATTGCCCCAGGCGGTGCACTGCATCGCCCGCTTGCCCTGGAGGAAGTCGAGGAAGACCGGAGTGTGGAAGAAGCGCCAGCGCTTGCGGTCGGGCGAGTCGAAGATCTTCTTGAACGTCGCCATCATCTCCGGGCGCTTGAGGAAGACGCTCTGGTTTGGGGCCTTCGGGTAGTCGTACCCGGGCGAGACCATCATCCCGTCGATGTCCAAGTCGTCCACGAGAAAGTTGAAGAGCTGAGCCATTTCGTCCGGCTTGCTGTCGTTGAACACGGTCGTATTCGTGCTGACGCGATAGCCCTGCGCTTTCGCCGTCCGGATCGCCGCGACCGCCTTGTCGAAGACCCCATCGCGGGCCACGGACTTGTCGTGCTGCTCACGGAGGCCATCCATGTGCACGCTGATCGTGAGGTAGGGCGAGGGGCTGAGCTTCGGCAGCCAGCGCTCGAGCAGGATCGCGTTCGTGCAGAGATAGACGAACCGTTTGCGTTCGATCAGGCCCTCGACGATGCGGTCGATCTTGGGGTGGATGAGGGGCTCGCCGCCCGCGATCGAGACGACGGGTGCGCCACACTCGTCGGACGCCGCCCAACACTCTTCCGGCGAGAGGTAGGTGTCCAGGATCTCCTCGGGGTGTTGGATCTTGCCGCAGCCCTCGCACTCGAGGTTGCAGCGGTAGAGCGGCTCGAGCATCAAGACGAGCGGATAGCGCTTCTTCCGCAGCAGCTTCTGCGTCACCAGATACTTGCTCACGGCAGCGGCTTGGCGAAGGGGGATGCCCATGGCGCTCTCCAGACCCCGGAGTGGCAGCAAGCATACGTAGCGAAGGCCGCGAGGGCTACGTGGAGCCGTCCCCAGCCGCTTCCGCCGCTGCGGCTGCGGCGAGGCCGCTGCGGACGGCCGACTCCATTGTCGCGGGCCAGCCGGTATCCGTGTAGGCGCCGGCGAGGAAGAGGTTGGCGAAGGGTGTGCGCGGTCCTGGGCGCGTGAGCCCGGGGGCCGGGACGAACGTCGCTTCCGGCTCTTTCACCGCGAAGTAGCGCACGAGCTGCGCAGCGCAGGCCGCCGGCAGGGCCGCGCGCAACTGCGGGAGGAGGCGCGCGCGCAGCGCTTCCTTGTCGAGCGCAAAGAGCTCGCCCGGGGCGCTGATCGAGAGCACGAGGTGCTGCTCGCCCGCTTGCTCTTTCGGCCCCGCCCCGCTTCGCCCCTTCCCCAGGGAGCTCTCGTTGAAGACCCATTGGATCTCAGAGTGAAGGAACGCGGCGAACGCGAAGGTGGCCACGGGGCGGTCGAACCAGAGGTGGAGGTTGAGGATGGGCGCGGGTTCGAACTGAGCGAGCGCACCGAGTGCCGTCCCCCGCGCGCTCTCCGGGAGCAGCGGCAGCAGCCGCCACGCTGGCAGGGCGCAGATGTAGGCGTCGAACGAGCGGCGCTCGCCGTTCCGCAAAGTGACCCCGACGATGCGCCCGTCGTCGATCTCGATCCCTTCGACTGCGGCGCGAGGCGAGAGCTTCCCGCCACGCTCCTCGATGTAGCGAACCGCGGGCTCCACGTGCAGCTCCGAGAGCCCCACGCCCGGCAGGCCGATCGCCGCCGAGGTGGGGTTCTTGAGGAACCCCTCCTCGAGCACGAAAAGGGCCTGGCTCGCGCTCGCCTGGTGGGAGCGGCAGTTGAGCGTGGGGATCACGAGGAAGTCCCAGAAATCGCGAATCGTGTCTGCGGTCTGGTCGTGCTCCTCCAGCCAGGCTGTGAAGGTGATCTCGCCCAGCCGACGCCTTGTCGCGGGCGAGAGACGGCGCACCGCCAGGAGCACGCGCACCACCTGCAGCTTCTGTCGCCAGGAGAGGTGACGGTAGCGCAGAAACCCGGGTGCGAGATGCAGACCAAAGGGTAGATTCACGGCCGTGAGGTCCGAGCGCCTGCCCGCCGCGTCGAAGACCGGCACCCGCAGGTGCCGCTGGCGTCGGGTGAGGTGGAGGGTGCCGAGCCGTTCGAGGAAGGCCTGGTAGGCGGTCGTGCAACGCATGAACACGTGCTGGCCGTTGTCGACCCAGCTGTCCGTTTCCTCGTCCAGGTAAGAGTAGGTGGCGCCGCCGGCCCAAGGGCGCCGCTCGAGGACCTCGACCGCATGGCCGCGCTCGGCGAGCTCGCAGCCAGCGGCTAGCCCGGCGAGCCCGCCGCCGATGATGCCGACCCGCACCGGCCCCTGCTAGCCTGATCGCGCGGGGCCGCGCAGGGCGGCGTCGCCCCAGAGGCGCGCGATCGCGGTCGCCTTCTCGGCGTCGCTGAGGCCGACGCGCTCCCCGAGGACGTCGTAATCGCGCGCTTCGATCCGCTTGAGCAGCTCGAAGTAGACGCCCTGGAGGACGTTCACGCACATGCGCGAGCGCACATCGAGCAGAGGGAGGAGGTGGCGGCCGCGGCGGAAGTAGCGATGCGCTCGCTCGCCCTGGGCGGCCATCATCGCGGCGAAACGCTCGTCGTACCGGCAAGCGAGGATGTCCTCGGCGGTCAGGCCGTGGGCTGCAAGTTCATCGGCCGCGAAATAGACGCGCCCGCGCTCGGCATCCTCCCGCACGTCTCGCATGATGTTCACGATCTGGAGACCGATGCCCATGCTCGTGGCGAACTCTTCGGCGCGGGGATGGGGCTTCGCCCCGAAGATCGCGACGCAGATGTGGCCGACCATCGACGCCACGCCGTAGCAGTACTGCTTGAGGTCGGGCCAAGTCGCGTAGCGGTTGGTGGTGAAGTCCATCTCCACGCCGTTGACGAGTTCCTCAAAGTGCTCGCGCGGGATCGGGAAGCGGTCAACGGCATCGCCCAGGGCGGTGAACAGCGGACCGTCGCGGCTGCCGTCGTAGCAGGCGCGCAGGCGCTCTCGCGCCAGCGCGATCTCGCGCTCCTGCTGGGCACGGTCGGTGAGCTCGTCGGCGATGTCGTCGACGTAGCCGCTGAACGCGTAGGCAGCGTAGATGGCGTCCCGTTTCTCGCGCGGGAGGATCGTGAAGGCGTAGTAGAAGTTCGAGGCGCGGTCCTTCGTGTAGGCCTTGCACCAGGCGTAGGCCTCGGCGGGCGTGAATGATTCACCGGCGTGGGTTTCGAGCTCCGCGAGGACATCGATCGCCATGGTCGCCCCTCAGATCCCCAGCGCGATGCGCACGCCGTTGCCCAGTGCGAGCCGCGCTTTCGTTGCGCGCGTCACCCGCGGACGGGCGGAGAGCGTGTCGTAGCGGGCAGCTTCGATCGCGTCGAGGATGGCTTCGCCCCCCAGGCGAAACAGGCGGATGTCCGTCCGCACTTTGCGGGCGACCTTAGCTTCGAGCTCGCTCCCTTGCGCGAAAAGGTCGCGAGCGCGCAGGACCTCAAAGCGCATCAGGCGCTCGAAGTTCGCGTCGAAACGGGCGTCGACGATCTGGTCCTCGCTGCAGCCGAAGCGGGCGAGGTCCTCTTGGGGCAGGTAGACGCGTCCCTTCCCGACGTCAACCGAGACGTCCTGCCAGAAGTTGGCGAGCTGCAGGCCGACGCAGGTCGCATCCGAAAGCGCGATGCGCTCCTCGTCGTGATAGCCGAGCACCGCCAGGACCATTTGCCCGACGGGAGTCGCGGAGTAGCCGCAGTACTCGCGCAGGTCGTCGTAGGTGGCGAAGCGAGTGACGCGCTGGTCGATGCGATTTGCCTCGATCAACCGCAGGAACGGATCCGTCGGGATCTGGCAGCGCTCGATGGTGCGCGCGAGCGCGATCATGAGCGGCCGCACGGCGTTGCCCGCGAGCGCGTCCTGAAACTCGCCCTCCCAGCCGTCGAGCAGGGCGACGCGGTCGCCCTCGGCCTCGTCGCCGAGGTCATCGGTGTACCGGCAGAAGGCGTAGACGGCAAAGAAGTGCCACCGCAGCTTCCGCGGGAGGAAACGCGAGACGACGGTGAAGTTCTCGTCGTGACGGCGAGCGTAGCGCTCGCACCAAACGTAGGCCTCTCGCGGCGTAGTCGCGCGCTCTGCGGGCCAGCGCCGCGGCAGTTCGTCGCTTCGCGCAGTCATCGCAGGGGGTCCGTGCCGGGCAGGTGAAGGGGGCGGCCCTCGCGCAGTCGGCGGTAGCGGCCGAGCGCCCAGAGCGGCCAGCAGTGGCGGTAGAGGTGGTACTTGAGCATGAAGTCGCCGGGGAAGCCCGTGCCCGTGAAGTGCGGCTCCTCCCACTCCCCGTTCGGGGACTGGGTACGGACCAGATAGTCGATTCCGCGCGCGACCGCGGCGCTCCCGGGCGCTTCCACGGCGAGCAGGGCGAGCAGTGCCCAGGCCGTCTGCGAGGCGGTGCTAGGGCCCTGGCCGCGGAGCGCGGGGTCGTCGTAGGTCGCGCAGCTCTCGCCCCAGCCGCCATCCGCCTGCTGGTGCTGTTCGAGCCAAGCCACGGCCCGCCGAAGTCGCCGGTCTGCTACATCGACGCCGGCCGCGACCGCCGCGGGAACGGCGGCACCGAGGCCGTAGATGTAGTTCACCCCCCAACGCCCCCACCAGGAGCCATCGGGCTCCTGCGTGTCCCAGAGGTAGTCCAAGGCCCGCCGCATCATGGCGTCGTTTTGGGGCACGCCCTCGAGCGCGAACGCCTCGACGATGTGGGCCGTCACGTCCTCCGTTGGCGGGTCGAGGGTGGCGCCGAAATCGGCGAACGGGATCTTCGTGACGAATTTGCGCGAGTTGTCGCGATCGAAGGCGCCCCAGCCGCCGTTTCGGGATTGCATTGCCCGCAGCCAGGACTTCGCTCGGGCAAAGGGGGCGTCCCTTCCCGGCAGGTCGAGCAGGCGCAGGGCGATCAGCACCTCCGCCGTATCGTCCGTGTCCGGGTACTGCTCGTTCGCGAATTCGAAGGGGAAGCCTCCGGGCTCGATGCCCGGTGTGGTCACGGCCCAATCGCCGAGGCTCTGGACCTCCGTGCCGAGGAGCCAGCGTCCGGCCTGTTGGAGCGAAGGGTGGTCGGCGGGGAGGCCGGCCTCGCGCAGGCCGGTGACGGCGAGCGCGGTGTCCCAAACGGGCGAGAGGCAGGGCTGTACCGCGAAGGTGTCGCCCTGGCGCAGGGCGAAGTCGCCGAGGAAGCCATCGAGGCCCTTGCGCATGACGGGCTGGTCCATGGAGTAGCCGCGGCACTTGAGCGCGATCAACGAGTAGACCCAGGGAGGCTGGATCCCGCCCCAGGAGCCGTCCGCCTCCTGGTGCGCCACGATCCAACGTTCGCAGGCCTCGAGCGCTCGCTTCCGCAGCGGCTTCGCCGGCAGGCGCTCGTGCAGGCGGAGCGCCTTGTCGAGCGCGAGGAAGAGGTTGCGCCAGGAGAGCAGTTGGGGGTCGCGCTCGAAGCGAACACGGCGGTGGTCTACCGGGTCGAGGTAGAGCTCGTCGATCGCCGCCTCGGCGGGGACGGGAACAACCGGCCGGTAGGCCCAGACGACGAGGATGGGCACGATCGTTGCCCGCGCCCAGGAGGCGAAAGCGTAGATGTTCAGCGGTGAGGACGGCGGTAGGAGGATCGCCTCGGGCGGCATCGCCGGCATCGCCGACCATTCGAACTGGCCGAAGAGCGCGAGCCACAGCTTCGTGAAGATGCGGGTCGCGCCAACGCCCCCCTGGTCGCGGACGAACGTGCGGGCGCGCTGCATCTCGTCGCGTTCCGGGTCGATCCCGGCGAGCTTGAGGGCGAAGTAGGCCTCGGTCGTGATGCTGACGTCGCCGGGGCCGCCCCAGTAGGTCGCCCAGGAACCGTCCTGGCTCTGGAGCGACAGCAGGTATCGCGCGATCCCCTGCTCACGTTCCTTGTCGTTCGTCCCCAGGAAGCGTTCGAGGAGAAGATGCTCGGCAGCCATCGTCGCGTTGGATTCGAGCTCCGCCCACCAGAAGCCCTCCTCTGCCTGGAGCGAAAGGAGGTTCTCGATCCCGCGATCGATCGAATCGTCGAGGTCGTCCCGCGGCACAGCGCGCGGGAGAGGAGGGGCCGCGGCGACGCTCCCCCGAGCGATGCCCGCCGGGGTGGTCACAGCGCCGCCGCGAGCGTAGCAAGCCGCCCTTCGACTTCGTCGATGGAGCGGTCCGGGGTCGATGCCCCAGCGGTGAGCCCGATGCGCTCGGCGCCCGCGAACCACGCCGCTTCGAGCTCTTCGGCGCTTTCGACCTGGTAGGTCCTGGCGCCCTCGGCTTCGCAGACTTCCCGCAGGTGGCGCGTGTTCGCACTCTTGCGGCCGCCCACCACCACCATGACGTCGACCGCATGAGCGAGTTCGGCCGCGGCCGCTTGCTGGCCCGTCGTGGCATGGCAGAGCGTGTTCACGACGTGCACCTCGAAGTTCGCGTCACGCTGCAGCAACATGAGGTTGGCGACGAAGCGGGCGAAGTCCTCCATCTTGTGTGTGGTCTGGGCCAGTACGCCGATCTTGTTGGGAAACCCGCCGGGGAAGGTCTCGATCACGCCTCGCAGATGGTCGACGTCCGCGCGTTCGACAACCGTCATGCCTGAGCGCCCGCGGGCGTCGAGCGTCCAGCCGATGATGCCGCGCACTTCCTTGTGGCCCGGGTCGCCAAAGATGAGGATGTGCCAGTCCTCACGGACGAACTTCTGAGCGAAGCGCTGCGCGCGCGTGACGACCGGGCAGGTGGTGTCGACGATCTCGAGGCCCGCTTTTTCGAGGTCGCGCATGACACGTTCGCCGACCCCGTGGGCCGTGATCGCCACGCGGCCGTTCCCGAGCCGCGCTGCGGTGATCGCCCCGAAATCGCCCTCGACCTCGTCTGGGCCGGGGAGCTGGTGCACCCCCGCCAGTTCGAGCTGCTCGACGACGTGGGGGTTGTGCACGATCTCGCCGGCGCTGGCGATTGGGCGCTCGGGCGTAGCCTCGTCCCCCATGATCTGGACGGCGCGCCGCACGCCCATGCAGAAGCCCATCTCGTTCGCGCGGATGATCTCGGCCATGGCCGGACCCTCCTTGGGCCCGTAAGTATAGGGATGTGGTCCCCCAGTGGCAGGCCATCACACTTGGGCCGCGACGCTCGGAGGGTTCGCCATGACCGGATTCGCCTTGGGGGCGCTCCCCCTCTTCTACGGCCTGCTCTTCCTCCCGGCGCTCATCCTCGCGCCGTTTGCCGCCTTCTTCTGGGATGATCCGAATGCCGGTGGGGCGCTGCTCATCGCCCTGACCGTGCCTGGTTGACGGCGCCAGTCGCGCTTGCGGTCGCCGTGGTGGGCATCGTCGTCTTCGGGCTGCTCCGACGAGCAACCGCACGCACGGTCGCTGCGATCTGCCCGGCGGCGCACGGCCTTGTGGTTTTCGCCCTCGCGCTCGCTGCCTGACGGGGGCCGATCACGGCTGCGAGCGCGCGCTCAGCGCAGCTTCACCGCCGTGCCGTAGACGAGGATCTCTGCCGCTCCCGACATCACCGAGGCGGTGGCCATGCGTACGGCGACGAGGGCATCTGCGCCGAGCGCTTCTGCCTCGGCGGTGAGCCGCTCCAGCGCTTGCTCGCGCGACTCGATGAGGAGCTGGCGGTAGGCGCCGATCTCACCGCCCGTGATGTTCTTCAGGCCCGCGAGGATGTCGCGCCCGATGTTGCGGGCGCGAACGGCGTTGGCGGTCACCAGCCCGAGCGTCTCCGCGATCTCCCGCCCCGGTATCGTGTCCGACGTGCTCATGAGCATGACCATCTCCTGCGGCACGCACGCCGCCCTCTCCGAAATGATAGGGGGGCGATGAGCCGCTGGCCTGGGGATGATCGGGCCTTTCGCAGGGCGGCTCTACGGCTCGCGTACCCTTTCGCGGTCCGGCTCTGGCGCTGGTTCGGACCGCCGCTGAGCGCCGGCGTTCGCGTCCTGCTCGTGGATGCGGGCGAGGTGGTGCTCGTCCGGCACACGTACGGCTACGGCTGGTATCTCCCCGGTGGTGGACTCGATCCCGGCGAGACGTTCGACGGGGCGGCGCGCCGCGAGGCGCGCGAAGAGGTGGGGGCCGATCTGAAGAACCTGCATCTCTTCGGCGCCTACACGAACCGGGGGGAAGGTCGATCCGACAACGTCATCGTTCTCATCGCGACCGAGTTCAGTCTCGGCGCTGCCGACGGCGTCGAGATCGCGGAGGTCGGCCGCTTCCCCCTGGACGGCCTGCCCGAAGGCACCTCGCCGGGAACACGCCGGCGCGTCGCTGAGTACCTGAGCGCCCCCGGAGGCGGGCACCTGGGGCGCTGGTAGCGGGCTAGCGCGAGCGGGTGGGCGCGCGTGCGTTCGCCCCTTCGAGGGCGTCGATGCCGTCGAAGAAGAGATCGACCCCATCGCCGAAGCGCTCCGGCAATATCGAGAGGACGAACGGGGTCCCGTCCAGGAGCGTCGTCGCCAGGGGTGAGTCGTCGATGTCGGTACGGAAATCGGGCTTGGGGAAGATCACCAGGGCGACCAGCAGCACCTGGCAGAGGAGGACCCCCTGCAGTAGCCCGAAGGCGCCGCCGGCAAGGTGGTCGGCACCGCCGAGGTTGAGGGCGTTGACGCTGCGCCTGAGCAGGTAGGCCAGGATCTGCCCGCCGACGACAACGCCGATCAGGATCGCGAGGAACGAGAGCAGCGCGGCGCCGATGCGGTTATCGACGAGCGGCTCGACCTTCGGGATCATATCGTCGTAGAAGATGCCTGCCACGGGCACGGCGAGGATCAGCGCAGCGAGCCCCACGAGCTCTCGCACGAAGCCGTTTCGATAGGCCCGCCACGTGAGTAGCCCGACGACCGCGACGATGACCAGGGTCACCCAGTTCACACGCTCTACTGCCGCACACCCCCCGCTCCTGCACAAGTTTTTTTTCCGATGGCGCCACTGGGAGTGCTTGGGGGACCCGTGTTCCCGGCTCAGGGTGGCTGGCGGTCTCGCTACCGCCAGGACTCCGGCGCGATTTTCGATGGCGCCACGGCGAGTGACGAGGGGGGATAGCGCCAAGGGAGTGCCGTTCCGTAGGACCTGCCCTGCTCGAGTGACTCCCACTCTCTTGCGACCGCGCCCGACCGCGGGGCGGCGCAAACGCCTTCTGAGCCGGGTAAACCCGCGCCGATGGCACTCCCCGCGGCGCCCTTAAGATACGAAGGTGCGTGCGGAGTTGATGGAGATCCTCGTGTGCCCCGTTTGCAAGGGTGAGCTCACGCTCACCGTCCTACGACAGGAGGGGCCTGAGATCCTCGAGGGGACGTTTGGCTGTGCCGCCTGCGATGAGGTCTTTCCGATCGAGGACGGGATCCCCAACCTGCTCCCCCCAGAGCTCCGCGAGGAGTGACCGCGCCCGACGAGCCGGGCGCCGGCCCCCAGCCGGTACATTGGACCCAACTCGCGAACGGCGGCGCCCTGCTTGCGCTCGCGGCGCTTGCGATTGCTGGCGCGCGCGTGTCCCTCTGGCTGAGCTGGCTCCTTGCCCCGGCCGCGGGGGTCCTCCTGGTAATCGCCGTGCTGGCCGGCTGGGGCGCCGCGATCCAGCTCTCTGGCGGCACCCATATGGACGACCACCCCTGGGTCTGACCGCGGTGCGCCCCGGGGGGAGTTAGCGAGCGGGGCTGAGGCTGAGGTCGCTGCGCTCGTGGTCCGTGGTGTCGAGACCCGCGAGCAGCTTGCGCGCGCTTCGGCCGATGAGCGGCAGCGGGCCGCTCACGACCTCGGCGAGGGGCAGGAGTACGAAGGCTCGCTCGCTCAGGCGTGGGTGGGGGACGGTGAGCGTCTCCGTCACGATCTCGCGGTCGCCGTAGAACAGGATGTCGATATCGATCGGGCGAGGACGCCAGTGGCCGCTGGGGCGCCGGCCCAGCAGGTACTCGACCTCCTTCGCGGTCGCGAGGAGCTCTTCCGGGCTGAGCGCAGTCTCGGTGGCTGCCACCGCGTTGAGGTAGCGCGGCTGGTCCGCTGGCACCGGCGGCGTCTCCCACACCGAAGAGACCCGTGTGGCCTTGACCCCACGTTCGGCCAGGAGTGCCAGCGCCGCGCGAAGGTTCGCGCAGCGGTCGCCAAGGTTCGAGCCGAGGGCCAGGATCGCCTCGCTCACGGCGCTCGCCAATGGCCCCGGGTGATGGCGTCAGCCACCGCAGCGACCTTTCGCATCGAGGCTACATCGTGCACGCGTACGAGATCGACGCCCTGCGCGATGGCGATCGCGACGGCGGCGGCCGTGCCTTCCAGCCGTTCGCCGGCTGGTGCGTCGATGACGAGCCCGATCGTGGACTTGCGCGATGGCCCGAGAAGGATTGGGAAGCCGGCGGCGGTGAGCTCGCCCAGGCGCCGGACCAGCTCGAGGTTCGCCGGCGCCGTCCAACCGAAGCCGAACCCAGGGTCGAGGATGATCCGTTCCGGGGCGATGCCGGAACGCGCGGCGATGGCGAGGCTTTCGTTCCAGCCGGCCGTGACGTTCGCGATGACGTCGCCGCTCTCGCGACCGCGCTGATTGTGCATCGCCACGAGACCGGCGCCGTGGGAGGCGACGACCTCGGCCATGAGCCCATCGCCGCGCAGTCCCCAGATGTCGTTGACGATGTCCGCACCCCCGCTCAGCGCGACATCCGCCACCGCCGCGTGTTGGGTGTCGATCGAAATGGGAAGGTCCGTTGCGGCCTTGATGGCGTCGATCGCGGGCAGGACGCGTGCGGCTTCCTCCTCGGGGGGCACCGCCGTCGCCCCGGGCCGGGTGGATTCGCCTCCAACATCGATGAGGTCCGCGCCCGCCGCGGCGAACTCTGCGGCGAGCGTGCCGGCTTCCGTCGCGGCCTCGGGGCCGAGACCATCGCCACTGAACGAATCCGGCGTCACATTCACGATCGCCATGAGGTACGTGCGCGCGCCCCAGAGGAACGAGCGCCCGCGGATGGACAGCTCCGGCGAGCGGTAGGTGCGGGCTTCCGGGTGAGTGGACGTGACGACGGGAGCGCCTCCTCAGGCCTCGATCGTGTACTCCTGCTCAGTAGCGCCGCCCTCCTCGATGTGGAAGAGGCGCACGTCGGGATGGTCGCGGTCGGCAACGCCGACCACGATATGCACGTACGGCGGCCCGAAGAACGTGCTCATCATGCGGATATCGGTGGCGCTCGGGCGGGCGGGGCTACCCGTATGCGAGTGGTAGAACCCCGCGAGCGAGTCGCCCGCGGCGTCGAGCGCTTCTTCGATGCGGCGCTGCTCGCGGTAATCGATGCTGAAGCGGTACGGGCTCGCCTCCGCGTTCAGCGCCCGGTGCAATGCCGTGACTTTCCCGTCTCTTGCGCCGAGCATGCCGCAGCATTCGTTCGGCGCCTCCTCCAGGGCGTGCGCGATCATCGCGTCGAGGTCGGTCGGGCGCAGGCTGATGACGGCTGCCATACCTGCATTCTAAAGGGGCCCTGCTGCCAGCCAGCTCGCGACCGGTCGTGCGCCGCCGAGACTCAGACGAGGGCCCGCGCCGAGCGGAGGCCGGGGCTCGGCGGACGCCCAGTTAGGGGCAGGCCTGCCCCGCGCTATCGGGGAAGAACGCGTTCGAAACGGCGGTGTTCGTCATCAGAATGACAGCGGAGAAGCGGGGGATGCTCGTGATGCCGCCGACATCTTCGTCGTTGATGTAATCCGAGGCGTTGATCGTGCTCGTGTTGACGAAGTGGCGCCAGGTCTGGGTCGGTCCGTCCCAGAGACAGAGGACCTGCCAGGAACCCGCGGGCAGACAAGCCACGAAGGCGGCGAGCTGCATCGAGCTTCCGAGGGGCCCGCCAATCGGATTGAAGCCCGAGGGAGAGGTTCCGGCTCCCGGCCACCGCGCCGAGCGTGCCGCCGAGCAGTGAGACGATGCCGAACGTCACCAGCACGATGACCATGGCTCTTCCGCGCAACCAGCCCAAGCTGTCCTCCAGCGCAGGCAGTCCCTGCTGAGATCAGCGCCCTAACGCTACCAAGATGGGTGGGTACGCGCACGGAGATCGGCCCGTGATCGCGGCAGGAGGCGGGTGTTCGCGTAAAACCTCCGTAAATTGCTCTGGGTTGCGCTAGTACTGGGCGACCGGCAGTGGGGTAGGCGTGTCCGGAGGCGGGATCGGGGTGCTCGTCGGGCGGGGCGTGCGCGTCGGCGTGGGGGTGATGGTGGGGGTCGGCGTAATCGTCGGGGTGGGGGTAATGGTTGGCGTGTTCGTCGCCGTCGCCGTCGGTGGCACCGGCGTGGCGGTGGGGCCCCGCGGGCCGAAGAAGATCGGGCCACTCGAGAGCGGTGTGCCGGGTGGGATGTTGAACTCGAAAGTAGGCCTCCGGGTTCACCAGCGTGTCCTGCCAAAGGATCTCGAAGTGGAGGTGCTCGCCTGTGGAAAAGCCGCTGTTGCCAGAGATGCCGAGCACGGTCTCCTGTCCGACCTCGTCCCCGGGGGCCACCGAGAGGAGGCTGAAGTGGCCGTAGAGTGTGCTCCAGCCATCGCCGCAGTCGACCACGATGTGCGATCCGTAGCTGAAGCTGTACTCCGCCAGGAGCACGGTGCCGGCGCAGGCTGAGTAGACCGGAGAGGCCTCGAGCTCGTCCTCGAGCACCAGGTCGATACCGGCGTGGATGAAGCCGGGACCGCGGTCTGCCTCGTAGCGGTCGGAGATGTGAGACCACTCGGGCAAGGGGAGCTGGAAACGACCCGCAGCGGCCAGCTCCGGGTGGGGGCCGCTGTCGGCTTCGATGGCGATCGCCCCTTCGAGCTCGCTGGCCGGGTCCACCTCAGGCTCGGCGACGACCTCGCTCTCGGCAGTCTCGCTCGGTGTAGGCTCGGCCTGTCGGTCGGGAGCTGGTCGCCTCCTCAGGCTGCGGTGGTGTTGGAGGCGTCGGCTTCTCCGCTGGTGCTGTGGCTGCAGCAACGGCCGTCTTGATCTCCGTGCGCTCGTCCGGGCTCGCTGCCAGAAACACTACGAGCCCGCCGAGAGCGGCCGACCCGGCGAGGATCGCGCCGAAGGCAAGGGAGACGGTCGGCTGAGGCAACAGGCGGGCAAGAAGAGCGCGGAGATTCGACACAGTACCTCGGGTCGCGCCGTCCGCCCGCGACAACGACCAGACTGCCGAGGGTCTCACCTCTGCGGTATGGGGGAAACCCCGAGGTGTTCGCCCTAGGGGCCTTCGGCGTCAGCTGCCGTAGCCGTCCGCGCGCAGCCGCCGCCAGATCTCGCCGCTCGCTGAGTAGCGCTCCATCAGGTAGGGGTAGACCGCCTTCAGGCCGAAGAGCATCTCCATGCACTGCTGGGCGAGATAGCGGTCCAGCACTACGGGATGGGCATCCGGCTCAACGACATCGATCGCCAGTCCAGCTTCGAAGCCACCCGCCGCTGCGGGGAGACCCGCGGCCTGGTCGGCGAGGATCCCCTGCGACACCAAGGAAGCGATCGCCTCGCGCAAGTAGGCGCGGAACTCTGCCGTCACACGTGTGCGATCGGCTTCCAGATGGCGTTCGGCCGAACCCGCGGTCAGGCCCAGAATGCGGGCCGTCACTTGGTCGACGCGGAAGCCATCGTCGCCGGCTGCTCGAGCGGGGGGCAACCCCACGCAGAGGACGCCGAGCAACGCTCGCTCGATGTCGCTCAGGTCCTGGGGCGCGAGGCTCGCCGGGATCTCACTCATGTTCGTGGTTCAACTGCGGATTTTCGCTGGACGATTCGGAAGGGCACGGTCTGCTCGACCCGCCGCTCGTCGTCGCCTGCGCTTACGTGAATGCGGTAGCCACCCTCGCGCTCCACGGCGAGGTGCATGAGCGAGGCCATCTGCGCGAGCTGTCCCGATCCTGGTGCCAGCTCGCGGGGTCGTCCCGCGTTGACCGCCGCCTCGACGCGCACCAGTTCCTTGCCGTCGTCGTCCTCGGCGATGATCCGGACCTGGTGCGGTTGGTTCGTCTCTTCCCAGGCGATGCGCACGCCAATAGCGCAGGCGATCCGAGCGGTCGTGGGCAGCTTTTCGACCGCAAAGGCATCTCGTCCGCCGCCCATGACGAACAGCCGGTTGCCCGCGATCTCCGCGTGGTCGGCGACGAGTGCGTATTCAATCTGCATAAGCTGCATCGAGCCGCGTCGGCTACGTCGAGCGCGATCGTAGCAGAGCCCCGCGTACTCCCGCGGTCTGCGGGCGGGGGCGCCGGGCGAGGGGTGCTAGAATCCGGCATTCCCCGCTCCGGATTGCCAAGTATGGAAGCGACAGCGGTCACGGTTCGCGTGCCGGCCACGAGTGCGAACGTTGGCACCGGCTTCGATTGCCTAGGGCTCGCCCTGGATCTTTTCGCGTCGATCACGGTGACGTTCGGCGAGGGCGATCAGCCTCCGCCCAAGGACGTCGGCGAGAAGATGGTGCTTTCTGCCGCGCGCGCCGCCTACCAGCGCCTCGGCCGCGCCGCGCCGCCAGGGCTCGCCGCGGAGTACACCGTGGCCATCCCGTTGGGGCGTGGCCTCGGCGCGAGTGCCGTCGCTCGCGTGGCTGGCGTCCTTGCCGTGAACGAGCGCGAGGGGCACCAGCTGAGCGAGGACGACTGCCTCGCGCTCGCCAGCGAGCTCGAAGGCCACGCCGACAACGCCTGCCCCGCGCTCTTCGGCGGCGTGCAGGCCTGCGTGCGTGCTGACAGCGGCTACGCGCACGTCCGCTGCCGCTATCCCGGCGAGCTGCAGATCGCCGTGCTCATTCCCGATCACTCGATGCCGACCAAGGAGGCGCGGCGCCTCCTTCCCGAGAGCTACAGCCGCGCCGATGCCGTCCACACGAGCGGCCGCCTGGGACTGCTCGTTGCCGCCCTGGCCGCAGGACGGACCGAGCTGCTGGACGAGGCCACCCAGGATCGGTTCCACCAGCCCCAGCGCGCCGCCCTCTTTCCGCCGTTGTACGACATCTTTGCGGCGGCGAAGGGCGCGGGCGCCTACGCCGCCTGGCTCAGCGGCGCGGGCAGTAGCGTGGCGGCGTTTTGTTCGGAGTCGCAGAGTCGTGCCGCGGCCGCAGCGATGCTGACCGCGCTCGAGGGCGCGGGGATGTCCGGCCGGACCTTGGTCACCCACATCGCGCCGAAGGGCGCGGAGGTTGCGAAAGTCGAGCTCGTTTCGCTGTAGCGTCCGGCTACCGCTCACTCCAGGCTGCACCGCGGATACGCGTCGTCCAGCAGGGGACAGCCAAGACCCGCATTCGCCGCGGTCGGTAGCGGTGATCGGGTCTGGTGGAAGCAACCCCGCTCGAGCTCGACGCCGAACGGTGCCAGCGGTCCGATCGAGTCGCGCCGATCGTGGCAGGTGCGCTGTCATCCGCCCCTCGGACTTCTCGCTGGTCGCCGCGAACCTCGCACGCGGGGGTCAGCGGTGAAGGCGATCTCATCGACACTCGAGGCGCACCAACAGGGCCTGGCACGCGTGCCCAATGTTCGCGTGATCGCGCGGCCGGAGCGCTGGGGGGTTCCCCTGGCGCGTTGGACGCGCTACTACACGGGGTCGGAGAACGACACGCCGCACGCGTGCGTCGTGGCGGGTGACGGCTCGCTGGTGCGGGCGCGCAACGACGCGGGCACGCTCTACGTGTCGCGGGTGACGAGCCCGGGCGTGGGATCGACGTACAGCTCGTGGACGAACCTCGCGACGATCGTCAGCGGCAAAGGCGTGTCGATGGCGGCGAACGCGGGCGAGATCATCCTGTGCTACATCAACAACGGGACGGGCAAGGACCTCTGTATCCGCACGAGCACGGACAACGGGGCGACTTGGAGCGGCGAGACGGTCATTCGGAGCGAGGGCAACCCCTTTTCGGCTACGTCGATCGCGCTGAAGGCGGGCGCTGCAGGCGCGGACGCGATGATTTTCGCCCCCAAGAATGTGAACGTGGTGCGGGTGCAGGAGCGCACCAGCGGCGTGTGGATCCACCGCGGGAACTGGACCCGCGGGGGCGACATCGCGTCGATGACCGGGGCGGCGGCGATG
The DNA here is from genome assembly GCA_965247935.1 of Tepidiformaceae bacterium. Lineage (GTDB taxonomy): Bacteria > Chloroflexota > Dehalococcoidia > Tepidiformales > Tepidiformaceae > CAUYXJ01. The sequence continues at coordinate 2,588,788 of CBDFIA010000002.1, read as the reverse complement.
CACGATGGGATCGACTATCACCTGATCATGACGGGCACGGTGAACCCGACGCTGGAGCCGATGGTCTACAGCTATCTGGTCGGGGACACGGGATTTCCGGACAACACGTTCTCGAGCCCGGCGACGGTGGCCATCGCCGACGCGGCGTCGGGTACGACCTTCCACCGGCCGCACATCGTGCCCCCGGCGGGGGTGGACTTCCGGGTCAGCTGGACGGGCCAGCGAGGCCGGGGACGTGGCGGTCGATCGGGTGTACACGGCGCACACGCCGAAATCGGCGGCGGGGAACCCGGCCGATTGGAGCGAGGCGCAACCGCATGAGGCGCTGACGCTGAACGGGTTGGCGCTGGCCGCGCAGGATATCAGCCAGCTCTGGGGCACGGTGACATAGCTCCGCGGGGGGCGCGTGTAGACTGAATTTCTCATGTCCGTAGGTTTGCTCGGCGTTGGGCCGCGCGATGCTGCCCTTCGGGGCGCCGCGCGGTGAGCCTGAGCGCCCGCTCGATCACCCGTTCGAACGCCTACCAGACGACCTTCGCCTCGCTCAACGAACCGGAGTTCGCCTGGTACTTCTTCGGCAACCTCGCGTTCTTCATGGCCATGCAGATGCAGTTCGTGCTGCGGGCCTTCCTCGCGTTCGACCTCACGGGCAAGGCCTCCGCGCTCGGGCTCGTTTCCCTGGGCGCGGCGGCGCCGATGTTGCTGGTCGCACCCATCGGCGGCGTTATCGCCGATCGCGTGAACAAACGCATGCTCCTGATCGTGACGCAGGTGGCGGCCGCGCTCGTCAGTTTGGCCACGGCGATCTTGATCGTCACCGACCTCGTTGCGTACTGGCACTTGTTCCTGTTGTCGTTCTCGGCCGGGGCGATCTTCTCGCTGAACATGCCCGCGCGGCAGGCGCTCGTGCCGCTGCTGGTGCCGCAACACAAGCTCATGAACGCCATCTCGCTGCAGATGGGCGGGATGAACTTCACCCGCATCCTCGCGCCCGCCATGGCGGGCCTGCTGATCGCGCCCCTGGGCCTCGGCTGGGTCTACCTGCTCACGGTCGCGCTCTTCACGATCGCCGTCGCCTCGGAGTTCCATCTGCCCGCCCACGGGCTGAAGGCGGTCACCGATTCGGAGGGCTTCCGCGAAGGCCTTGCCGGCGGCTTCCGGTATATCGCCAAGACGCCCGTGATCGCGATGCTGCTCGTGGCGGGCACCCTCATGCCCTTCTTCGCCTTCCCCGTGCAGGTCATGCTGCCCCTGTTTGCGGACGAGGTCTTCGGCATGGGCGGCGGCACGGGCCTCGGTCTCCTGATGGCGGCGGGCGGCGTGGGCGGGCTGACCGGCGCGATCGTCTCGGCCAACCTCGACGGCAAGCCGAACAAGGGCCGGATCATGCTCGTCGGTGGCGTCCTGATGGCGTGCTTCCTCATCGCCTTCGGTTCGACCAGCGTGTTCGCCTTCGGCTTGCTTTTCATCGCCGCCAGCAACGTCGGTCAGATGCTGTTCATGACCTCGAACAACACGGTGACCAGGCGATCACCCCCGAGGCCGTCCGCGGGCGCGTGATGTCGATCACGATGATGTCCTTCGGCGTAATGCCGCTCGGTGTTCTGCCGATCACCATCGCCGCCGACAGCATCGGCGCGCCGGCGGCCGTCACCATCTCTTCGACCGTGTTCCTCGTCGTGCTCGTCCTTGCCTTCGTGGCCGTCCCGCGCTTCCGCAACCTCCGCCTCGATGCGATGCAGCGGGCCGAGCTCTCGCCCGTGCGGGCAGCGATGCTCGTGGCCGAAGGGAAGCTGTCGAAGGCAGAGGCGGACCGGCTCACGGGGCGGACGCGGCTCGCGCCGCTGCCGCAGGGCGGTGTGCTCGGGCGTTCCGTGGAGGAACGGCTCGACTTGCCTGAGGGCACATCGACCGCGCGTCCCCGATGACGACCCTCAGCGTTCTCGATCAGTCCCCCATTCGGCGGGCGGCAGCGCCGCCGATGCCCTCGCCGAAACCGTCGAGCTCGCTCAGGCGGCCGATCGCCTCGGCTACGCGCGCTACTGGGTGGCGGAGCACCACAACACCAACGCGCTGGCCTCGACCGCGCCGGAGGTCTTGATCGGCCAGATCGCGGCCCAGACCAGCGGCATCCGCGTCGGCTCCGGTGGCGTGATGCTCTCGCACTACAGTTCGCTGAAGGTCGCCGAGGCCTTTCGTCTGCTCGAGACGCTCTACCCCGGGCGCATCGATCTCGGGATCGGCCGCGCCCCCGGCAGCGATGGCCGCACCGCCCGCGCCCTCTCCCGCAACCGCGAGCCGATGGACCTGCGGGACTTCCCGAACCAGCTCCTGGACCTCTACGGCTTCCTCGCCGACGACTTTCCCCCCGACCACGAGTTCCACGGCATCACCGCGATGCCCCGCCCCGACGGGATCCCCGAACTCTGGCTCCTCGATTCGAGCGATGTCAGCGCCGGCTACGCCGCCGAGCTCGGCTGGAGCTTCTGCTACGCCCACTTCATCAACCCCGAGCGCGCCGACACCGCCTTCGAGGCCTACCGCAAGCTCTTCGTGCCCTCGCCGATCGCGGCCGCACCGCGCGCTTCGATCGCGGTCTCCGCGCTCGTCGCGGAAACGGAAGAGGACGCGGAGCGCCTTTCGTGGAGTCGTTGGGGCTGGCGGCTCATGGGTGGGGCCGGCGGCCCCGGCATCCCGCCGGTCGAGGACGCGCTCGCCTTCGCGTACACGGAGCCCGAGCGTGAGTACATCGAAATGATGAAGAGCCGCTCGCTCCACGGCACGCCAGAGCAGGTCCGGGACCGTCTGCTGGCAATGGGCGAACGGCACGGCCTCGACGAATTCGTCGTTGTGACCATCACCTACGACTTCGCATCACGCCTGCGTTCGTACGAGCTATTGGCCGAAGCCTTTGCGCTCGAGCCGCGGCGCTAGTTCCCACCGACGACCACCGTCCACTCGCGAATCCGCCAGGAGGGCACGAGGCCGTTCTGGACATACGGGTCGGCCGTGACGAATTCCTCCACCCGCGTGCGATCGTCGACGGTGAAGACGAAGGCGGCGCCGTCGAGCGGGTCCGCCCAGGCGCCCGCCATCAGCAGCTCGCCGCGATCGAGGTACTGGTCCGCCAGCGCCAGGTGGGCGGCGCGGTAGGCGGAACGCTTCTCCGCAATGTCGTCGACGTAGTCGTAGAGCAGGACGAAGTGCGCCGTGCGGTTAGCCCTCGGCCGCGTCGCGCAGCAGTTGGAGGAACTCGGCATCGCCCTCGAGCAGCGCGAGTTTCGAGTCCGAAGCTGCCTCGCTCGCGTAGCTGGGCTCGAGGAGCAACGCCTGACGCAGATGGGTGAGGGCGTCGTCCCGTCGCTTTAGGTCGGCGGCCGCCTGGGCAGCGCCGTAGTGGGCGGCTGCGTCATCCGGGTCGATCCGGGCGGCCTCGGTGAAGCTCGCGAGCGCGTCCGCCGGTACGTCCCCCTGAAGCTGCGCGAGGCCGCGGTTCACGATTACGGTGGTGTCGGCGGGGTCGAGGGCGAGCGCGCGTTCGAAGTCCGCGAGCGCTGCCTCGTGGTTCGAGCGATAGAGGTGGAGCATGCCGCGGTTGTTGAGCGCATCGGCATCGTGCGGAGAAAGTTCGAGCGTGCGGTCGTAGTCTTCGAGCGCGCCGTCGTATTCGCCGGCCCGGGTGCGGGCGTTGGCGCGGTTGTAGTGGGCCGCCACCAGGTCCGGCTCCTCTTCGATGGCGCGCGTGTAGCGCTCAACCGCGAGACCGTACTGACCGACGTTGAAGTACACGTTGCCTTCGTCGAGGTAGGACTCGGCCGTGCGTGCGGCCTCGGTCCCGATCGGTTCCTGGGGCACATCCTGGAGCACCTCATCGAGCTCGTCCCCGAGCGCGTCGCTTGGGGATGCTGGTGCGGCTTCGGGTCCCGCGGGGAGCTCAGGCACGGCTTCGGGCTCGGCTCGTGCCTCCGGCGCGGCGGGCGCTTCCGGTTCGGCGGGCGGTGCAGCTTCGGCTGGGGCCGCAGGCGAGGGGGCCTCTGGCGGTTGCCCGGGCGCTACAGCGGCCGGCTCCACCGGGGCTGCGCCCGGGGGGGACGCGCTAGGACTGCGCGAGGTGCTTGCCTCTGGCGCCGAAGCCGGGGCGCTGCTGGGCGCACTCGTGGCCTCTGCGGCCGGCGGCGCCGACGCGCTCTCCGTCTCCGTGGCCGTCGCGGTGCCTCCTTCTGTTGGGGGGCCTTCCGCTGGCGCTTCGGTCCGCGCGGACGGGGCCCAGGGCTCCTCGCGTGGAGGTTCGGGCGATCGACTTCTGCCACGCCAGCGCGCCCGCCGCTGCATGCGCTCACGCGTGGAGTTATCCCGCAATGCCCGAAAAACCAACGCGATCAACGAGAGCACGATGGCGATGACGACAAGGGTGCGAACGAGGCGGATCACTGCTGGCTGACCTCCTCCGGGTCGGCGGAGTCCGCGCGCTCGAGCAGCGCCTCCGTAATGCCGATCAGGCCACTGTAGGCGTAGACGATGTAGTCACGTGGGTGAAGTTCCACCGATCGCTTCTCTTCCTTACGCGCGGTCACCGGGTCCCACGATCCTGTCAGTTCCATGGCTTCGTGATCCACGCCGAATTCGAGCTCGTAGAGCGCGCCGTCTTCGGCCACAACAACGCAGCCACGTTCGGGGTCGCCCGACGGGCCCGGGTCGCACTCGATCGCGTTCGTGAAGAAGGCGTTGGGAAACGAAGGGAACGGTCGCAGGGCGGCGCTCGCCTCCTTGAGCAGCAGCTCGAGCTCCGCTGCGGCGCGCTCAAGCACACGGTCCGCCTGGGCCTTTCGCGCGAAGCTTTCGCGCTCGTCGCTGTTCATGCCACGCGCTACTCCGCCGCTCCGCGCTAGACAAGTATAGGTGGCAGGGCCGAACTCGTGTAGGTGGGTGATCATTTTTTCCCGAGCTTCGCTCGGCCCCGCCCGGCCACCCCGCCCCCGGCGCTCGACTGCAGCGGCTGTGCGGCCTCACGGCCGCTGCGTCTCCGCGCTCGATGGTGTTTCGAGCTCGCTGCGCTCGGCCCCCGCCCTGGCCGCCACCCCCCGGCGCTCGACTGCTGCGGCTGCGCGGGCTGACGGCCGCTGCGTCTCCGCGCTCGCTCTGGTTTCGAGCTCGCTGTGCTCGGCCCCGCCCCGGCCGCCACCCCCGGGCGCTCGACTGCTGCGGCTGCGCGGCCTAGCGGCCGCTCCGTCTCCGCGCTCGCTTGCGGTTTCGCTCGCGCGCCTTGCTGCTGCCCTCTCGCAGCGGTGAATCCGGCGCTTGGTACACTGGCGAGCGCTTAGCGCATCTATGGCACGACGGCCTCTCACTCGCGACGATCTCGACTTCGGGACCTGCTGCTTCGTCTGTGATCCAGAAAACGCGGGAGGCTTGCACGTTCCGTTCTTCGTCGAGGAAGGCGAGGAGCGCGTGGTGGCCGACTACGTACCTGCGCCCGGGCACGAGGGCGCCCCGCAGATCGTGCACGGTGGCGTTCTCGGGGCGATCTTGGGCAATGCTATGGCCTGGGCCGTGAACACGCTCACGGAATCGTTCGGGCTCACGCAGCGCGCCGAGATCGAGTTCCTGCGAGCCGTTCGAGCCGGGTCGACCTACGCGATCGCGGCGTGGATCGAGGAGGCGGATGCCCAGCGCGCGGTCGTAGCGGCCGAGCTGCGGGACCAGAAGGCCCGCCTCTGCACGACGATGCGCGGGCAGTTCTCGCTGGTCTCCCGCGAAGAGGCGACCCGCATCTTTGCGCGCCGGCCCACGGACGCCTCTAAGGGCACCAGCAGCTAGTGGGCGGTCCTGCCGGGGGCGATCGGCCGCGGATCCTCCTCCTCCATGGGTACCTGTCGGGGCCTGCCGCCTGGGCTGGGCTGCGTCGAGAGCTGGCGGACGAGGCCACCACCCTTGCCCCCCGTTGCCGGGCTACGGCAGCGAACCGCCCCCGCCCGCGTACACCCTCGCGGCTGTCGCCGATGCCATCGAGTGGCGGCTCGCGCAAGTTCGCCCCACCCATCTTCTCGGGCACTCGATGGGCGCGATCCTCGCCCTCGAGCTGGCCCGCCGCTACCCCGGGCGTTTCGCACGTGTGGGCGTCGTCGGCCTGCCCATCTTTGCCGATGGCGATGAGGGGCTGCGCTTCATCGGCCGGCGGGGCGGCGTGTACGAGCGCTTTCTCCGCAACGCCGACGAAGGCCACGCGAGCTGCGTGCGGCTCCAACGACTGCGTTACCTGTGGGCGCCACCGCTGCGGCTCGTGGCCCCGGGGATCCCGCTCTCGGTGCTGCTGTCCATGTTTGACCATGCTCCGGCCGCGCATGCGGGCGGACTCGCGAATATCGTGTTCAACGACCTCGTGCCGGCGTTGGGCGAGCGCGTTACGACGCCGATCACGCTGCTGCACGGCGACGCGGATCGCACGGCGCCACTCGAGTCCGTTCGGTCCTTCGCGAGCGAGCGGGGCTGGCCGCTCCGGATCGCCCGGGGAGCTTCGCACCAACTCATCTTCGAACAGCCGCGGGGGGTCGCGCGCTGGGTCCGTGAGCGCCTGCTCGCTCCACCGCCCCTCGCCGCCGTTGCCCCCCTGTCTCCAGCGAAGCTGGTCGTACACTAGCGAGATGGCCCTTGAGACCGAGGCGGAGAGAGAAGCCCGGCCCGAACCGAGCCAGCCGCCGAGCCGCGAGCCACGCGTCGCCGTGCTCTACACGAGCGCCCCCACCGTTGTGCGCGATATCGCGCGCGTGATGGATCTGGCGGGTTTCCGCGACCACCTTCCCGCCGACCGCGAGACACTCCTCAAGGTCAACATCAGCTGGCAGCACTACTACCCCGGCTGCAGCACCAGCCCCTGGCAACTCGACGGCGTCACGCAGGCATTGCGCGACGCGGGCTTCGGCGACATCACCCCGGTTCAGAACGGCACCGTCGTGGTCGACTCGCACGAGGGCGAGCGCGGGAACAAGCACGACCGCGTCCTGCGCAAGCACGCCCTCCGCAGCGTGCACCTGCAGGACCCGGCGGAGCGATGGGTGCCCTATGCGCCGAAGGGCGAAATGCGTGTCCTCGACCGCATCTTCTCCGATGGGATCGAGATCCCGGAGGCGTTCCTGGGCACCAACATCATCCAGTTGCCCACGCTCAAGACGCATGTCTTCACGACGATGACGGGCGCAATGAAGAACGCTTTCGGGGGACTGCTCAACAATCGCCGCCATTGGACGCACTCGGTCATCCACGAAACGCTGGTCGATCTACTCCGCATCCAGCAGGAGATCCACAGCGGCGTCTTCGCCGTCATGGACGGCACGATCGCAGGCGACGGGCCCGGTCCGCGGGCGATGCGTCCGCACGTGAAAAACGTGATCCTGGCGAGCAGCGATCAAGTTGCGATCGATGCCGTCGCGGCCAAGATGATGGGCTTCGACCCTTTATCGATCGACTTCATCCGCCTCGCCCACGAAGACGGCCTTGGTGTAGGCGACCCGAACGAGATCGAAGTCGCCGGCATGGATGTCAGCGACGTCGACTTCGGCTTCAGCGGTGATGAGGACACCTTCGCGAGCTGGGGCCAGAAGCAGATCTATTGGGGCAAGCTGAAGCGGTTCGAGGGTTTCCTCCTGCGTACGCCCCTCGTGCCCTGGTCCTACGCCGCGAGCAACCTCTACCACAACGTGTATTGGTACCCCCTGTTCGGCAAGCGTCGCATTCGCAAGATGCTCGACACGGAGTGGGGAAAACTGTTCCAGAGCTACTGAGCGCGGGCGGGGCGCGGGGTGCGGGGTGGGGCCCGAGCGCAGCGAGCTCAAAACCGTTGCGCCGCCGCGCGACGCGCGCCTAAGCTCCGACCGCCGAGAGATCGCAAGGAGGCGAGGCCGTGGAGAACTTCCTGCACATCGCTGCCGTTTGGGTGCACGTTCTCGGCATCGCCCTATTCGTGGGGCCGCAGTTCTTCCTCGCGTTCGCCTGGATCCCGGCCTCGCGCGGGATCGCCGATCTCCCCACCCGGGTCGCGGCGATGCGTACCATTACGACGCGCTTCGGCTACCTCGGCGGCGCGGGGCTCGTGCTCATTCTCATCGGCGGTGCTTACCTCATCAGCACTTGGCGCGATTATCACGGCGTGGGCGACGAGGTCGACTTCTTCGATCTCCGCTACGGCCCGATCTTCGTCGTCAAGATGGCGATCCTCTTGGTGATGCTCGTGCTCGTGGGCTTGCATATGTTCGTCGTCGGCCCTGCCCAGGTCGACGCGCTCGAGGAACGCGCGCAGGGCAAGGACGTCCCTGACGTTCGGATCCGCCGCCTGCGCGTGACCTCGATGGCCCTGAGCATCACGGGCCTGGTGCTGACCCTGGTGATCATGGGCATGGGCGTGAGCCTCGGCGCCTCCCAGTACTCGCTTCAAGACTTCTAGCGCCTCGTTCCCCGGGCGTGCTGCCCGTGGAGTCCCACCAGTCGCTGTGGCAGGCTGATGATCCGCGATGCTCCGCTGGGCTGGGGCTATCGCTCAGGAGGCGCGCGCTTGCGCTGGTCCCTCGTTGCGATCGCCCTCGCCATGCTCGCCCTCTCTGCCTGCGGCGACGAAGCGGGCGATCCCACGCCTCCGACCGCGCGTGCGACATCGACGCCCAGCCCCACCCCTTCGCCAACGGCCACGCCCGCGCCGTCCGGCGATCCGGCCGTCCCTGAGGCGCTTGCGCAGGGAGCCGGCTACTTCCTCTACGAGGCACGCGCGAACGCGACCGTGGAAGAGCTGGCGGCGGCGTTCGGCGCGGAGGGGCTCAGCGCGGATGATCTGCGGACGCTCAACCAACTGGGTGACGGGCCCCTCGCCGAAGGGCAGGTGATCGCCGTCCCGAACACCTACGCGGATGGCGAACTGGTGCCCGTCGAGGCCCTCGAAGCCATCCTCGAAGTCGATCTCGACACTCCGGGGCTGCGCCTCCTGCGACCAAGCGCCGACCTCATCGACGGCCTTCTCGGCCGCGTTGCGCTTCACCGCGTGCGCCTTGCGGGGCCTGACGATCCGGGTGGGGCGGGCTACGTGATCGCGTTCGTGCGCACGGACCGGCCTGCGGTCAAGGGCGGTGTCGTCGATCCGGATGCGCGAGTCGCTGGTGCTGCATTCGTCGTCGCCGGCGGGAGCCTCGCGAGCGAACTCGAAGGCGACGCGGTACACCGCTTCGAGCGGGACGGCATCCCCTATGCGATCCTTGCCGAAGACCGCTCGGGCCCGAGCGCTCAGCGCCTCGCCGACCTTCTGGACGACGGCGGGGGCTAGGGCGGTTTCGCAGCGAGTGCGGGGAAGTGTTCCTCGGTGACAGGCAGCACTGCGAGCACGCCGTTGTGGTCGCTCGCGTAGAGCAATGAGCCATCGTCGCGCTCGATCGGCTCGTCCGCGAAGACATCGACGATCGCGGCCTCCCAGCCATCGGTCATCAGGAAATCAGTTCGCTGCCTGACCCGCTGGGGCGGATCGAGCAGGACCTTTCGGCAGCAGGTGGCCTTCGCCCAGCGGCCGTTGGCTTGAACGGCGAGGTCGATGAAACCCTGGCGCAAGAAGGGCTGGAGCACGAGCGGGCCGCTCTCTGCGCCGATGTTGCCCATCAGGAGGAGCGTCCCCTCCCCGCGGGTTTCGGTGATATAGCTTACGAGTTCGTCGGCGAGCCCGAGCTCGAAGAGCTCGCTCCTGCCTGAGAGCTGGGCGATGTACACGTCGATCCGTCCGACTGGCGCGGGTGCCTCGACGACAACATGGAGGGCGGTGCGCCGCCCTCCCTCCAAGGGCTCGCGCGGACCTAGTTCACCGGATTCGGCCGCCCCCAGGATGGGGAAGCGGCTGAGCACGAGGTGCCCCTCGGCAAAGCCCTGTTCCCGGGCGTAGTCATCCGGGTCCGTCTCCGGGTCCTCTGGCCAGGGGTTGGTGAGCACGAACTGGAACTCCATCAGCAGTTCGCCCGCCAGCCGCGAGGCCGCCCGTCCGGTGTCCTCCGACCAGTACGCCTCGCTGAAGCCGACGAGGTGTGGGTCGAACTCGAGAAGCTCGCTGATGATGAGGTCAAGCCGCTCATCGAACGTGCTGATGGCGGTCTCGTCCCCTTCTCCGGGGGCGTGAAGGTTGATGTACGCCACCCGCAGCTCCGTGAGGGGTGGCTCCTCGGAGTCGGGCAGAGGGACCTCTTCCGGTTCGGGCGTCACCGTCATTACGGGTGTCGGCTCCAGCAAGGGCCTCTCCTCCGAGCAGGCGGCCAGCATCAGCGCGGTCACCAGGCCGAGCGCAAGGCCGCAGGCGCGCCAGCGTAGGCGGGACCACGGGCCGTTCACGATTGACATCGCGACGTTGCCGCTGCTTCACTAGCTCTCACAGGCCCCGACGGAGACGAGTAGCGTCCTGGTCTGCGCTCAGCGAGCCCCGGTTGGTGTGAGGGGGCGCTGCGGGCCGGCGTGAAGATCCCTCCCGAGCTTCCGGCCGAACGCCGGCCCAGCCGGTCAGTAGGCCTGGACGGTATGTGCCCACCCGGCGTGTGCCGCCCCCCGTTATCGAGGGCAGGAGCGTGATCGCGCTCCACTGAGCGCCCGCCTCGTGCGGGAACCAGGGTGGTACCGCGGGCAGCAACGCCCGTCCCTGCAGGGACGGGCGTTTTTCGTGCCTTGGTGCGGCTGCCGGATCTGAGCATCGGTCGTCCTGGGGCAGGTAGCGGAGAAGGCTCGTTCTATCGAACCACTAGCGCCGAGGAGGCCGCAAGTGTTTGACCCTGTTGATCCCAACGTTAGCTTTCCCGAGATCGAGACTAAGCTCCTCGACTTCTGGCGCGAACACGACATCTTTCGTCGCAGTATCGAGCAGCGCCCCGAGGACAACCTCTTCGTCTTCTACGAAGGCCCGCCGACGGCGAATGGCCGCCCCGGGGTGCATCACGTGATGCCCCGCGTGCTCAAAGACCTCTTCGCGCGCTACAAATCGATGCAGGGTTTTCGGGTGCCCCGAAAGGCCGGGTGGGACACGCACGGCCTGCCGGTGGAGATCGAAGTCGAGAAAGAGCTGGGCCTGCGCTCCAAGCCCGAGATCGAGGCGTACGGCATTGCCGCCTTCAACGCGAAGTGCCGCGAGAGTGTGGGGCGCCACATCCGCGACTTCGAGGAGCTCACCGAGCGCATCGCTTTCTGGGCCGATATGGACCACGCCTACGTGACCTACGCCAACGACTACATCGAGAGCGGTTGGTGGATCTTCAAGCAGCTCTGGGACCACGGCCTCCTCTACCAGGATTACCGCAGCACCCCGCACTGCCCCCGCTGCGAGACCAGCCTGAGCGATCACGAGCTTTCGCAGGGCTACCGCAACGACATCCCCGACCCGAGCGTCTACATAAAGTTCCGGCTGATGGAGGAAGCACGCGCGCAGATCGGCGGTGAGCACAGTCCCGCGAGCATCGTCGCCTGGACGACCACCCCCTGGACCCTCCCCGGGAACACCGCTCTCGCCGTCAAGGCCGACGCCGAGTACGGGCTCTACGTACACGAAGGCGAGCTGCTGGTCCTGGCCAGCGCCCTCGCGGCGGCTGTCCTGGGCGATGAGCGCGGAGCGCTACGGACGTTGGCGGGTGAGGAACTGCTCGGCCTCGAGTACGAGCCCCTCTACCGCCCCGAGGACGCCGGCAGCCCGGTGCGGCGCTTCGATAGCGAGGGGCATCTGCAGCCAGTCCCCCCGGGGAAGAGCACGGCGGGCCTGCGCCGCGTGATCGGCGCGGATCACGTCTCGCTCGACGACGGCACGGGCATCGTCCACATCGCCCCCGCCTTCGGTGGCGATGACTTCGAGGACGGCAAGCTGCTCGGTCTGCTCTTCGCTCAGCCGATCGACTCCCGCGGCACGATGGCCGAGGGTCTGCCGGGTGCCGGGCGCTTCGTCAAGGATGCGGACGGAGAGGTTATCCGCGACCTCGAGGAGCGTGGCCTCATGCTCCGCAGCGAGCAGATCACGCACACCTACCCCTTCTGTTGGCGCTGCGATTCGCCGCTCCTCTACTACGCCAAGCCGAGCTGGTATATCCGCACGACGAAGCAGCGCGAGCGGCTGATCGAGGGCAACGAAACGATCAACTGGTACCCCGAGCACACGAAGCACGGCCGCTTCGGGAACTGGCTCGAGAACAACATCGACTGGGCGGTCAGCCGCGAGCGCTACTGGGGCACGCCCCTCCCCTTCTGGGTGTGCGATCAGGGCAAGCACGTGAGCGTCATCGGCTCACGCCAGGAGCTCGCCGAGCGCGCCGTCGACCGCTCTGCGGTCGAGGCTCTCGACGACCTCCACCGGCCTTTCATCGACGCGATCGTCCTGCGCTGCGAGGAGTGCGAGGGCGAGATGCATCGTGTCCCCGAGGTCGCCGACGCCTGGTTCGATAGCGGCGCGATGCCCTATGCGCAGTGGCACTACCCCTTCGAGAACGCGGACGAGTTCGAGCGCCAGTTCCCTGCGGATTTCATCTGCGAGGCCATCGATCAGACGCGCGGCTGGTTCTACACCCTTCACGCCGAGGCCACGCTCCTACGCGCGACCGAGGCGGTGCCCGCCGGCATCGCCTACCGCAACGTCGTCTCGCACGGCCATATCCTTGACGAGCAGGGCAACAAGATGTCGAAGAGCCGCGGCAACGCCGTCGAGCCCTTCGACATCATCAACGAGCTCGGCGCCGACGCGGTGCGCTGGTACATCTACGCATCGGCGCCCGTGGGCGCCTCGCGGCGCTTTAGCGCGCGCCTCGTGAGCGAGGGTCTCCGCCGCTTCCAGCTGACCCTCTGGAACACCTACAGCTTCTTCGTCGGCTACGCCAACATCGATGGCCTCGATCCGCGCGAACGGCCCGCGGGTGAGCCGCCGGAGCTCGACCGCTGGGTGCTGAGCGAGCTCAACGCGCTGATCGCGCGTGTGACCGCCGCACTCGACGCCTACAACCCCACCGATGCTGCCCGCGCGATCGAGGGCTACGTCGACGACCTCTCCAACTGGTACGTGCGCCGCTCCCGGCGCCGCTTCTGGCGTGGCGTCTCGGAGGGCGACGCGGATAAGCGCAGCGCCTACTTCACGCTCTACACCGCGCTCGTCACGCTCGCGCGCCTGTTGGCGCCGTTCACGCCCTTCCTGGCGGAGACGCTCTGGCAGAACCTCGTGCGCTCTCTCGATGGTGCTGCGCCGGAGAGCGTCCATCTTGCGGACTGGCCCGAGGTCGACGCGAGCGCGATCGACGAGGCCCTGAACGAAGAGACGCAGCTGCTGAAGCGCGTCTCCTCGCTCGGGCGGGCAGCGCGCGCGAAGGCCTCACTCAGGGTGCGTCAGCCGCTCGCGGACCTGCTTGTGAAGCCGCGCTCCCCGGACGAGGCCGCGGTGCTGCGCCGGAACGAGGCGCTCGTCTTGGACGAGCTCAACGCGAAGGCGCTGACGCTCCTGGAGGACGAGGGTGAGGTCGTCGCGTTCGACGTGAAGCCCGACCTGCCAGCGCTTGGTCCGCGTCTTGGCGCCGAGCTCGCGGCCGTGCGCTCCGCGCTAGCGGCGCTGGACCCCGCCGAAGTGGCTGCTGCCGTCCGGGCCGGCAGCCCGGTCACCGTTGCGGGGCACGAGCTCGCGGCGGAGGACTTCCTCCTCGAAATGCGCGAGCGCGAGGGCTTCGCCGCCGCCAGCGAAGCCGGCTACACGGTTGCGGTTACGACCACGATCACGCCCGAGCTCGCAGACGAAGGCATCGCTCGCGAGCTCGTCCGCCGCATTCAGGACCTACGCCGCGAGGCGGGCTTCGCCCTCAGCGATCGCATCACGACCTGGTACGAGGGCGGCGACGCGATCGCGCGTGTTCTCGCGACGCACGGTGACTACGTCCGCGCCGAGACGCTCACGACCGAACTCGTCGCGGGCGTCCCACCGGATGACGCCCAGCGTTCCGAATTCGAGGTCGAAGGCAGTGCCGTCGCGATCGGCGTCCGGCGTGGGGAGTAACACCGTGCGCCCACGAGCCATCCTCTTCGACATGGACGACACCCTGCTCGATTGGTTCAGCGCGGTGCACGTTGGCTGGGAGGTGGTGTGTGCCGAGTCCGCGCCCGCCCTCGGCGCCGATCCCGTGAGCCTGCGCGGAGCGATCGAGCGTGAGGGGGCACTCTTCTGGCGGGACGAGGGGGCGGCCGCCCCCTACCGCACCAGGCCGCTCGATTCCCGCCGCGAAATCGTGCGCCTCGCGCTCCTGGCGGAGGGCCTCGACGACGCCCTGGCAGAGGAGATCGCGCGGCGCTCGCTCGACGAGATGAAGGCTCGCATCGCTCCCTTCGGCGACTCGATCGAGACGCTCGAGGCACTGCGCGAGAACGGCTACCGGCTGGGCCTCGTCACGAACGGCAGCACCGAGATGCAGCGCGAAAAGATCGAGCGGTGGGACCTCGCCAGGCACTTCGACGCGATCGTGATCGAGGGCGAGTTCGGCCGGGGCAAGCCCGATCCGGCCGTCTTCGCCCACGCCCTGGAAGGTGTCGGGGTAGCGCCGGACGAAGCCTGGATGGTCGGCGACAACCTCTACGCGGACATCGGCGGCGCCCGCGCGGCGGGCATCCATACCGTCTGGATCCACCGCGAACGCTTGCAGTTCCCCGAGGAGGCACCCCCCGCCCACCCCCACCGCCGAATCGGCCACCTCGCCGAGCTGCGGGCTGCCCTCGGGGCGGGCTAGGAAGTCTCGACGGGAAGGCCGTCCAGGAAGGAGTTCAGCGCCGCGGCGACCCGCTCCGGCTGCTCGACCTAGGGCAGATGCCCCGCATCGGGGATCGCGATGAACGCCGCGCCCAGCTCCGAGGCCAGGCGTTCGGCTGGCCACGCCGGGCGTGGATCACCCTCGCCGTGGATCACGAGCGTGGGTGTCCGCAGTCGAGCCACGGCTTCGCGGAAGGCGGGATCCTCAAGGACACGTTTGCCGTCGTCGTTCAGGGTGCGGTTCAGCGCGAAGTTGACGCGGCAGTCGGGCCGCAGGGTGCGCTCCGCCTCGGCGATGGCGGTCTCGCGGTCGACGAAGTCAGTCGACCACGTGAGGGCGCAGAACTCGTCATCGATCGCCTTCGTGGTGCCGCGGAGGGGCTGCAGCTCCTGCAAGCGCTGCCACTGCGCATCGCTGAGGCGCTTCTGCTGGCGCTCGTGATACTCGTCACTCCAGCCCCGCTCGATGCCCGTGCTGGCGACGAGGACGAGGGCCCGCGTCCGCTCCGCGTGCGCGACCCCGTAGGCGAGTGCCAGGCTCGCGCCCCACGAGTGCCCCGCGACGATCCAGCGCGCGTGGCCCCAGTGCCGGCGCAGTCCGTCGAGGTCCGCGATGAACTGCTCGACCGTGAAGGGCCCGGCCCCGCCGGACCGACCGCAGGCGCGCTGGTCGTAGCGGTGGACGGTGACGCGCTCCTCGATGAGCGGCGCGAGGTCATCGAAGGAGTCCCAGACGCCGGGCCCGCCGTGGCAGAGCACAAGTGGCGGACCGCTCCCGCACGTTGATGTCCAGAGCGTGGCGTCGCCCGCCTGTACGAACTCGAATGTCGTGGGCCTACGGTTCGAGGACGATCTTGCCAAAGTTCGCGTTCGCCTCCATGTGCGCCTGCGCGGCCGCGGCTTCGCGCAACGGGTAGACGCTGTCGACGATGACTTTGATCCGGCCCGAAGCGAGGTGCGGGAGCACGCTCTTCTCGAACGCGCGTGTCGCTTGCGACTTCTGCTCGAGGGGGCGTGCGCGCAGGGTCGTGCCCCGCACCTGCAGCCGCTTGGCGAGGAACTGTCCGAGATTCGCGTCCGCGGAGGCGCCGCTCATCAGGCCGACCAGCACCATCCGCCCTTGGCGTGCGAGCGCGCGCAGATTGCGCTCCCAGTAGTCGGCGCCAATGACGTCGAGCACGACATCCACGCCCTGGCCGCCGGTCGCGTCGAGCACCGCCTCAGCGAAGTCGGCCTCGTGATAATTCACGCCCAGGTCGAGGCCGAGCGCCGTCGCTCGCTCGAGCTTTGCCGCGCTGCCCGCGGTGCCGATCACGAGCGAGGCGCCCAGCAGCTTCGCGATCTGGATCGCCGCCACCCCGACACCAGATCCGACGGCGTGGATGAGCACCCGCTCGCCCGCTTGCAGGCCGCATTGGAGGAGCGCGTCGTGGGCGGTGATGTAGACCTCGGGGGTGGCGCCCGCTTCCTGCCAACTGAGCGAGTCAGGAACCTTGAGGGCGAGGCGTGCCGGCGTGGTCACGCGCTCGGCATAGCCCCCGCCGGGGAGGAGGCCCATGATGCGATCGCCGGGGGCGAAGCCTTCGACGCGCTCGCCGACGCGCAGCACCTCGCCGGCGTATTCGAGCCCGGGGATCTCGAACTCAGGCTTGGGGCCGGGTTGGGGGTAGCCGCCCATGCGCTGAAGGATGTCGGCGCGGTTGAGCGCGCAGGCGCGGACCGCGACGAGGAGGTCGTCCGGCCCCATAAGCGGCTCCGGTACGTCACGGTATTCGAGCGCGTCGCGCTTGCCCGGCTGCGCGATGACGATCGCTTTCATCGGAGCCGCGCTAGTCGGCGCCGGCCGCATCCTCGGGTGGCACGGCCATGCCCAGCGTATTGAAGCCGCCATCGACGTAGAGCACCTGGCCGCTGATGTTCGCGCCCGCGTCGCTCGCGAGGAACGCCGCCGACGCCCCCACGTCCTCGATCGAGATGTGGCGGCGCATCGGCGTGACGTCGGGGAAGACCCTGTGCAGGTAGCGGAACTCGCCCACGCCCGCTGCCGAGAGCGTTCGTACAGGACCAGCGCTGATAGCGTTCACGCGCACGCCCTTGGGCCCCACATCCGAGGCGAGATAGCGGACCGCCGCCTCGAGCGCTGCTTTGGCCACGCCCATCACGTTGTAGCTGGGCATCATCTTCACGGAGCCGTAGTAGGTGAGGGTGACGACGCTGCCGCCGTTGGGCATCAGCGGGAGGGCAGCCCGCGTCAGCGCCACCAGCGAGTAAACCGAGATCTCGTGCGCGAAGAGGAAGCCGTCGCGGCTCGTGTCGATAAAGTCCCGGGCGAGGTCGTCCCGCTTTGCCCCGACGACGCCGTGGGCGAGGGCGTCGATGGTGCCGAAGCGATCCTTGAGCTTGGCGAAGAGGGTCGCGATCTCCTCGTCGTCGGTAACGTCGCAGGGTTCGACGAAGTCGCTGCCGATGCTCTCCGCGAGCGGCCGCACGCGCTTCTCCATCGACGGCCCGTAGGAGAGAGCAACCTCGGCGCCTGCGTCGTGCATCGCCTTGGCGATGCCCCACGAGATCGAACGGTTATTGGAGACCCCGCAGACGAGGGCGGTCTTGCCTTCCATTCCTGGCATGGTGGGCAAGCCTAGGCGCTGCCCCTGGGAACGGCAAACGCGTTTTTCCGGGCGCCAGCGGGGCCGTACGATAGCGCGACATGGACCTCTCGCCCGCTCTCGTGTTTCTCGCGATCACCATTCCGTTCGACCCCGAGATCGGCGATATCTGGGGCCTCACGCTCACCTGGCACGGCGTTTTCACGGCCGTGGGCATCATCGGCGGCGTTTCCCTTTCGGTGTACCTGGCGAAGCGGGACGGCATCCCCTCCGAGGTGGGCCAGGAGATTGCGCTCGTGGGCGTGCCCTGCGCCATCGTCGGCGCGAGGCTCTTCTATGTGTTCGAGCACTGGGATCAGTTCGATGACAACCTCAGCGACATCGTCCTCAATATCACCGAGGGCGGCATCACGCTCTATGGAGGCCTCATCGGTGGTGTCCTGGGGGGTCTCATCTACGCGCTCTATCATCGCTGGCCGATCGCCATCGGCCTCGACGCGGCGGCTCCGGGGATGATCCTCGGGCAGGGCATCGGCCGCATCGGCGATCTCATCAACGGCGAGCACCTCTCGACCGCAAGCGATCTCCCCTGGGCGTTCAAGTACAGCCACACCGATTCGTTGGGCGCGCTCAACGAATCGGTACATCCCACGGCCGGGGGCTACGAGCTCATTGGCGACTTCGTCATCCTCGCGCTCCTCCTCTTCGTCGTGCGGCGCTTCGTCAGGGTCCCCGGCTGGACGTTTTGCCTTTACGTGGTCGCCTATTCCGCGATGCGCTTCGGCCTCTCTGAGTTCCGTTTCGATGAACAGACGATCGGCGACGTGCCGGTGCCGCAGTTGGTGGCGCCGGCCCTGATCGGCTTGGCGATCATCGCCGCCGGCGTTCTGCGCCGGTATCCGGGGCCCATCACGCATGAATGGGAAGAGCGCGTGCTCGGCCCCGCGGACGATGAGGGCGGTGATGGCCCCCCGGCCGCTGGCGAGCGCTCGCCCGCGTGAGCGGGCGGCGGCACATCACGCTCTATACGCGCCTCGAGTGTCACCTCTGCGACCAGGCGCAGGCGCTGCTCGAGGGACTCCGTGACGAGCTCTCGTTTGACTTCGCAACGGTCGACATCGACGGGGACGCAGCTCTACGCGATCGCTATGGCGAGGCTGTGCCGGTGATTGCCCTTGACGGCGTCGAGATCGCGCGGGCGCCTATCCGTGCCACGACGGTCGAAGCGCGACTCCGCGAGCGCTAGCGGTAGAGGCCGCGCTCGCGGATGTAGCCCTCGACCGCGGGGGGCACCAGGTAGCGCAGCGGCAGACCGCTGCGCGCGCGTTCGCGGATCAGCGATGAGCTGATCGGGAGCGCGGGCATGTCGACTACGGCGGGTGGCTCGTTGAGCCCGGCCTCTGGAGCCAGCCTTGCGATGGCAGCGTCGGTCAGGCCTTTGGGCGCGATTACGATGCGCGCCAGTGACGCGATTTCGTGTGGCTCGTGCCAGTTCGGCATGTCGGCGAGGGCGTCGCCGCCCAGGATCAGGACGATCTCGCCGATCCCTTCGCCCTTCAGCTCGCGCAGTGTGTCGAGGGTGTACGTCGGGCCCGTGCGCTCCACCTCGCGCGCGTCGATGCCGAAGGCTGCGTTGTCCGCGATCGCGAGCCGCGTCATCGCGAGTCGCTCGCTAGCCGCGGTGACGGCGCGATCGGCCTTGCGGTAGGGATCGCCCGCGGGCATGAAGCACACGCGTTCGAGATCGAACTGGACGCGCGCGTACTCGCCGAGGACGAGGTGCCCGAGATGCGGGGGATCGAACGTTCCGCCGAGCAGGCCGAGGGCCATGGAAGGAGTCTAGCAGCGCGCTCGACCTCCCCGAATTGGCCCCCAGGGTGTGGGTAATCCGCCCATTAGCACTCGTGGGGACAGAGTGCTAAGATATCTGAGCAGGGTTAACAATGGCGTTATCAGAGAGAAGGGCGAAGATCCTCGCCCTCATCATCGAGGACTACGTCGATAGCGCGCAGCCCGTGGGCTCGCAGGCGCTCGTGGCGAAGTATGACCTCGACCTCTCTAGCGCAACCGTGCGGAACGAAATGGCGGCCCTCGAGGAGGAGGGGCTGGTGACCCATCCACATACCTCCGCCGGCCGTGTGCCCAGCAATCTCGGCTACCGCACGTACGTCGGCTCGCTCATGGGCGAGCGTCGTCTCACCGCCGAGGAAGAGCTGACCATCCTCCATCAGTTCCACCAGAGCACCGCCGATCTCGAGCGCTGGGTCTCGCTGGCGGCGAGCGTGCTCGCCAACTCGATGCATAACGCCGCCATTGCGACGCCCCCCCACCTCGTTGAAGTGCGGCTGAAGCACCTCCAGCTCGTCGAGCTCACCGGTGAGCGCGCGCTCCTCATCGTCGTCACGAGTGACGCGGCCGTGCGCCAGCACACGCTCGAGTTCGCGGTGACGGTGACGCAGGAGCAGCTGGCACGGCTCGCCGCCCGTCTCAACGATCAGCACACGGGCCGGACGGCAGCCGAGATCGCCGCTCAGCCGCCCGGCGAAGGGGTCAATGTCGATCTCGAAGCGCCCGTCCTCGAGTCCGTGATCGACTTGCTTCGCAGCGAAGAAGACGCCGCCAGCGAGAAGCCAGTAATCGAGGGTGTACGCGAGCTGCTCCGCCAGCCGGAGTACGAAGGCGATAGCGACCGCCTCCTGGACACTCTCGAAGCGGTCGAGGGATCGCGCCTCCAGCGCGCCATCCCCGTAGGCTCCCTCGGCAGCGCCGACGTGGCCATCGTCATCGGCGACGAGAACCGCGACGGGCCCTACCAGAACATGAGCTTCGTGCTCGCGCGCTACGGCACTGCCGGGGGCGCCGGCGGTACCCTCGGCCTGCTCGGGCCGACCCGTCTGCAGTACGCGGATGCCGTCGCCCACGTGCGCTACGTCAGCGACGTACTCACCGAACTCATGAACCGCTTTTATGGCGACGACTAGCGCATGTGCTGCGCGAACCCCCTCCCCCGGAGGATTGATGAGCGACGACGAACAGTCAGAGAGCGTCGATCGGCGCGCAGCCTCGCGGATGCAGGGCGATGCGCCGGACGCGGAGCCCGAAGGTGATGCCGGGCAGCCTCTCGACGCGCTCCTCGCGGAGGAGCGAGAAAAGGCTGAGATCAACCACCGCAACTGGCAACGGGCCGCTGCTGACCTCGCCAACTACAAGCGTCGCGTCGAGCAGGAGCGTTCCGAGCAGGCACGTTTGGCCAACGCCGCGCTCGTCATCAACCTCCTGCCCGTCCACGACGACTTCGGCCGCGCGGTGGAGACGCTCGACAGCACGCTGGTCGGCCTCAACTGGGTACAGGGCGTGCTCGCCATCCAGCGCAAGCTCGCGGCGCTGATCGAAAGCATGGGCATCGAGGAGATTGCGGCCGAAGGCCTGGCCTTCGATCCCACCCGACACGAGGCCGTCGGCCGCCAGCCGGGGCCGGAAAACATCTGTCTACACGTCGTTCAGAAGGGCTATGCCCTCGGCGACAAGGTCATCCGCCCCGCGATGGTCGTGGTCGGCGATGGCAGCGAAGCAACAACTGAGGGCGCCTAGGCGCCGCAGACAAACAACAGCAGCAGCAACGAAACACCTGATCCAGTCGGGGAGGAGAATGAGATGCCGAAAGTCCTGGGAATCGACCTCGGAACCACCAATAGCGCCATGGCAGTCATGGAGGCGGGCGAACCGACCATCGTCCCGAACGCTGAAGGTACGCGGACCACGCCGTCGGTGGTGGCCCTGACCAACTCCGGCGAGCGGCTCGTCGGCCAGGTGGCCAAGCGCCAGGCGATCACCAACCCCGAAAACACCATCTACAGCATCAAGCGCTACATGGGCCGCAAGCACAGCGACGATGAGGTCCAGCGCACCCTCGAGACGATGCCGTACGCCATTACTGCCGCCTCGAACGGCGACGTTCGCGTGACGATGGGCGACGCCCAGCACAGCCCGCCCGAAGTCAGCGCGATGATCCTCCAGAAGCTGAAGGCGGATGCGGAGGCCTATCTCGGCGAGACCATCACCGAGGCCGTGATCACCGTGCCGGCGTACTTCAACGACGCCCAGCGCCAGGCGACCAAGGACGCGGGCAAGATCGCGGGCCTGAATGTCCTCCGCATCATCAACGAGCCGACCGCCGCATCCCTTGCCTACGGCCTCGACAAGAAGGCGGACGAGGTGATCGCCGTCTACGACCTCGGCGGGGGCACGTTCGACATCTCCATCCTCGAGATCGGCGACGGCACCTTCCAGGTGCTGAGTACGAACGGCAACACCCACCTCGGTGGTGATGACTTCGACCAGCGCATCATCGATTGGCTGCTCGACGAGTTCAAGCAGTCCGAGGGCATCGACCTGCGCCAGGATCGCCAGGCGCTACAGCGCCTCAAGGCCGAGGCAGAGAAGGCGAAAATCGAGCTTTCGAGCGCTCAGCAGTCGGAGATCAATCTGCCCTTCATTACTGCCGATGCGAGCGGTCCGAAGCACCTCAATCTCAGCATGAGCCGGGCGAAGCTCGAGCAGCTCGTGGGCGATCTGCTGCAGGGGACGCTCGAGCCGGTTAAGAAGGCGCTCGCCGACGCTAGCAAAGAGCCGAGCGCGGTCAGTGAGGTTGTCCTCGTCGGCGGTCAGACACGTATGCCATCGGTCCAGCAACTCGTGGGCGAGTTCTTCGGGAAGGAGCCACACCTGGGCGTCAATCCAGACGAGGTCGTTGCCATGGGTGCTGCAATCCAGGCGGGTGTGCTCAAAGGCGACGTCCAGGACGTGCTCCTGCTCGACGTTACGCCCCTGACCCTCGGCATCGAGACACTCGGCGGCGTGATGACCACCATTATCGGCCGCAACACCACCATTCCCACGGCCAAGAGCCAGGTGTTCAGCACCGCTGCGGATAACCAGCCGAGCGTGGAGATCCATGTGCTCCAGGGCGAGCGCCCGATGGCGCCGGACAACAAGTCGCTCGGCAAGTTCACCCTCGATGGCATCCTCGCCGCCCCCCGTGGCCTCCCCCAGATCGAGGTGACGTTCGATATCGATGCCAACGGCATCGTCAATGTGAGCGCGATCGACAAGGGCACGGGCCGTGAACAGAAGATCACGATCCAGGCCTCGAGCGGTCTCACCGACGAGGAGATCCAGCGCATGCAGAGCGACGCCGAACTGCATGCGGACGAGGACCTCAGCCGCCGCGAGCTCATCGAGCTACGCAACCTAGCCGACAGCGCCGCCTACCAGGCGGAGAAGACGATCGCGGACAACGCGGACAAGATCGACGAGGCCCTCAAGGCCGAGGTCGAGGAGAAGGTGAAGGCCGTGCGCGAGGCCCTCGAGGCCGAGGGCGAGGACAAAGAGCGGCTGCAGACCGCGCTCGACGAGCTCACGGCCGCCCTCCAGCGCGTCGGCGAATCCGTCTATGGTGCCGCCGGCGCCGAGCCAGGCCCCGAGGGCGATGACGGCGATGACGGCGATGACGGTGCCGCAGCGGGCGGGCCCGCCGGAGAGGCTGAAGAAGGCACCGTCGAGGGCGAGTTCCGCGAGGTCTAATTAGCGCTCGCTGGAGCGCTCGTGAGGTAATCAGCGAATGGGGCGGCCTCCCCTTACGGTCTCTCGCGCAGCGCCCCGCTAAGATCGCCTGGGGGGGCAGGCATGGCCATTCCCGAGACGACGCTTCGCGACCTGCAGGGAGTGGGGCGCGACCTCTACACGTTGGGCCTCGTCAGCAGCCGTGGTGGCAACCTCAGCGTCCGCGACGGGCACGCGATCTGGATCACTGGCACCGGCACGATGCTGGGCCACCTCGGCCCCGAGGACATCAGCCGCGTTCTGCCCGATGGTGCGCATGAGCCCCCTCCCCCCTCCAGCGATACGATCCTCCACTGGACGATTTACGCCCTGACCGATGCGGTCGCGATCGCCCACGCCCATCCGCGGCACGCCATCGCCCTCTCGTTCGAGCAGGACGTGTTCGTGCCGGAGGACGCGGAGGGCCAGGCGCACCTGCCCGAGGTCCCAGTCATCGCACCGGGACCGCTGCAGGAACAGCAGATCGCGGAGGCGCTGCGTGGCCCGCGGGTAGCGCTTCTGCGAGGCCATGGCGCGTACGCCCGCGGCCTCACACTGTGGGACGCCCTGCAGTGGCTGACCACGCTCGAGGAGAGCGCCCAGATCGCCTGGCTGCGCCAGGCTGGCCATCGCGCCTAGCTGGCGTACAGCTTCCGGACCGTTACCGCTTCAACCGGGCAGCGGATCACGCAGAGGTCGCAGAGGATGCATTCGTCCACGTTCTCGTCGAGAACGCGGGCGATGCGGTCGCCGTCGGTGCGCGCCAGGATATCGACGGGGCAGCTCTGCACGCACTCACGGCACTCCGGCTCTGAGGCGCAGGCTGCCTCGGCCACGGTCACCTCGATAAAGAGCCCCACTAGGCCAGCGTACCCCATCTGTTAGGATCGTCCGCGGTGGCTCGCGTAGACGCGCATACGCACCTCTTCCCCCCTTCCCAGGTCCGCTCCCGCGATGCGATCGCCGCCCGCGATGACGGCTTCGCCGAGCTCTACGCTCACGCTGGCGCCGAGCTTGCCGATGCGGCCGCGCTCCGCGGAGTGCTGCGCGAGGCTCGATTCGACGCCGCCGTTGCGCTCGGCTTCGCCTTCGCGGGCGAGCGGGAGATCAGCGAACAGAACGAGTACCTCCTGGCGATCGCCACCGAGGCGTCGCCCGCGATCGCTCCCTTCGCGACCGTCAACCCCGCGCTCCCAGGCTGGGAGGCCGAGGCGGGGCGGGCGATCGCGGCAGGCGCCCGTGGCTTTGGCGAGCTCCGCCCGGGCACTCAGGGCTGGGATCCACTCGGCGCCGGGGGCCGGCGGCTGGCCGCCGTCGCGGCGGAGGCGCGGGTGCCACTCCTCTGGCATACGAGCGAACCCGTCGGGCACACCTATCCCGGAAAGGGCGGTGGCCTCACACCGGCAGAGCTGATCGCGGTGGCGAGTGCCGCGCCGGACGTAACGATGATCGGGGCTCATCTCGGTGCCGGTGCCTCTTTCTACCTCGGTATGCCCGAGGTGCGCGCCGCTACCCCGAACCTCCTTTTCGACACCGCCGCCGCGAGCCTTCTGTATGATTCCCAGTGCGTTGCGCGCCTCGTGGAGGCGGCGGGCGCCGAGCGAGTCATCTTCGGTTCCGACTTCCCCTTGCGGTCGCCGGCAGCGGAGCTGAAGCGTGCCCTTGCCGGTCTACCGGCTGCGGCCGCGCAAGCGGTCGTCGGCGGGAACGCCGAGCGATTCCTGTGACATGACTGAGCCAAAACAGAAGACCCACCGCCTGTTCGTAGCCTGCGAACTTCCCGACGACGTGAAGCGGTCGGTGGCCGGCGTGATCGCGGACCTCCGCGCGCAGAGCGACGGCGCCGTCCGCTGGGTCAACCCTGAGAGCCTGCACGTCACCCTGAAGTTCCTGGGCGAGGTGCCCGAGCGCCAGATCCCCGCCGTGAAGGTGGCGCTCCAGGAAGCGGTCGTTCGCCACTCGCCCTTCTTCCTCGAGTTCGCGAGCATCGGCACCTTCGGCGGTCGCGAAGGGCTACGCGTGATGTGGGTAGCCGTCGCCGGGGATGTGCTTCGCCTCGAGGCGCTCTCTCGTGACGTGAACCGCGCCCTTTCGGTGATCGGTTTCGAACCGGAGACGCGGCCTTTCCGGCCGCACCTCACGCTCGGGCGTGTGCGGGACCACATCGCCACCCGCGAGCGCGCCGGGCTCGAGGTGGCGGTGGGCAAGGTCGACGTCCCCGAGTCGGCCTGGCGCACCAGCCAGATATCGCTCGTACGGAGCCATCTGCTGGCCGATGGCGCGCGCCACGACGTGGTCGCCACCTTCCCCCTGCGTACCCCCGCCCCCCAGACCTAGCTCCTGCGCGCGCACGCGGGCGCCAGTCAGTAGGATCCCGCCGGGCGAGGAGGATCCAATGGCACCCAACAGCGAATATCCCGAGCCAACCGAGGACGAGGTCCGGAGGTACTTCGAGGCCTGCAGCAACTGGGGCCGCTGGGGCCCGGACGATAGCGCGGGCACGATCAACCTGATCACGCCCGAGAAGCGGCGCGAAGGGGCGGCGCTCGTGCGCAGCGGGCGGGCCGTCTCGCTTTCGTACCCGCTCAACACCCAGGGCCAGCCCGGGAACTGGAACCCAGTCCAGCACTTCGTCCGCGTCGGGCCACAGGCGTCCAGCGACTACATCGGCCTCGTCTTCCACGGATATGCGACCACCCACGTGGACGCGCTCTGCCACATCTTCTGGGAAGGGAAGATGTGGAACGGCAAGTCGGCCGCGGCTGAGGTCACCTCCGCCGGGGCCGCCTCCGGCGATGTCGCCGCTTGGAAAGAGGGCATCCTCACGCGCGGCGTGCTCCTCGACATCCCCCGCCTGCGCGGGACCGAGTACGTCACGACGGACGCGCCCACGCGCGGCTGGGAGCTCGAGGCCGCGGCCGAGGCCGAAGGCATCGAGCTCCGCCCCGGCGATGCGGTCCTCGTCCGCGGCGCGCGGCCGGCGTATCTCGCCGCGAATCCCGAGGCGACGCCGGGCATCCCGCCGAGCCCGGGGCTTCATGCGGACTGCGTACCGGTCCTCAAGGAGCACGACGCCGCGATCCTCGGCTGGGACATGCTCGACGCACGCCCCAGCCCCTACGCGATGTTCGAGGACCCGCCCGCCCCCGGCGGTCCGGTGCACGTTTTCACGATCGTCTATGTGGGGTTACCGCTGCTCGATAACGCCTTCCTCGATCCGCTCGCCGAAGCCTGCGCCGAAGAAGGACGCTGGGAGTTCATGCTTTCGATCGCGCCGCTGCACGTCCGCGGCGGCACAGGCTCACCGGTCAACCCGATCGCGGTCTTTTAGGGCTCGCTGCGCTCGGGCCCCCGCCCGACCCCGCCCGCGCTCGACTGCTGCGCCTGCGCGGCTTGGGGGCCGCTTCGCCTTCGCGCTCGCTCCGGCGCCTCGATAGAGACAGTGGTCGCTCGACTGCTGCGGCTGTGCGGCCTGGCGGCCGCTTCGCCTTCGCGCCTCGATATGTTGGTCGCTCGACTGCTGCGGGTGGCGGCCTTCGGCGGCTGCGCCTCCGCGCTCGCTTGTAGGCTCGCTGCGCTCGGGCCCGCCTCCCTGCCCCGCCCCGCTCGACTGCTGCGGGCAGTTAGAGTACGGCCGTGCCGCACGTCGCCTATCGCGTCTACATCGATGAATCGGGCGATCAGCGCTACAACAATGTTGATCGTCTGGACCGCCGCTACTTAGCTCTTACCGGCGTGGTAGTGCACCAGGACTATTATCGGGACCACTTGCAGCCGAACCTAGAGCGACTCAAAAGGAAGCACTTCACCTACGATCCCGATGATCCGGTGATCCTCACCAGGAACCACATCCTCAAAAGACAACGATGGTTTGGTGTGCTCGCGAATCCCTCACACAAGGCGGCTTGGGACAAGGGAATCCTAAGTTTTGTGCACGACCTCCCAGCGCAGGTCTTCACCGTAGTGATCGATAAGCTCACTCATTTCAAGTCGTTCACGGGTGGTGCTTGGGACCCCTACGATTACTCGTTGGCGGTCTTGCTGAACCGGATCCGGGGATTCTTGAGCGTCAACGGAGGCCAAGCGGACATCATCGCGGAGTCTCGGGGGAAGAGAGAGGATCGTCAGCTGCAGCAGGCCTACTTAGCGATGCTACGCTATGGGTCGGGAGCCGCGACCGGTTCGGACTACCGGGCCGTCTATCCCACTGGGGCGATCAAGATAATCCGGAAGAGTCAGAATATCGCTGGGCTCCAGCTCGCCGACATCCTTTGCGCCGGGCAGAAGCAGCGGATCGTCCTGGAGGCCGGTCGGCCACTCTTCAGACCACCTAGCCAATTCACGCTGGATCTCAACGCTGCCGCTGACCACATGGTCAACGTCTACGGCCACTACTTGTTGGACTAGTGGTGGGGCATGGAAAAGCGGGCCTTCGCCCGCTCATCCACGCTGGTCCTTACGGACCATCCAGTAACAAAGACTAAAGGACGTAGCAGGCGGCTGTCAACACATATGTTCGGATCGGTCGCGCCATTCTAGCGGCGCGCCCTCGTAGACGACGACCTCGTGCTCGAGGCCAGCCTCCTGAAACGCGATCCGGAGGTCGGCAACCTCCTCCTCCGGGATGTAGTCGTCTGCTCCGCCCATGAGCGCGAGAACGGGTGCGGTCATCTCCTTCGCCCGGTCGATGGGCCCAGGGCCGCCATCGAATCCCGGGCCGGGGCGGCCGTAGAAGCCGATTGCCCCGCTCAGGTCGTGGCCGCTGGCCGCCTGGAGCCACGAGTTCGAACCGCCGAAGCAGAAGCCGACGGTGAAGAGCGAGCGGCAGGAGCCGCCCGCGGCGCCGCGCAGATAGGCCGCCGCCGCAGCGACATCGGCGGCGATTGTCGGGGCGGTGGTCTTGGGGATGTGCTCCATGAAGGGGAAATCGGCGTCCCGCTTGGCCACGCCCGCCGTCCGCCCGAAGTAGTCGATCGTGAGGGCGTTGATGCCCACTTCCGCGAAGCGTAGGGCCAACTCCTCGTAGAAGGGGAAGAGCCCGCGAACGTCTGGCATCACCACGATGCCTGCCCCCGAGGGGTTCTCCGCGCGGGCGACGAAGGCGGCGAACCTCGCACCAGCGGCAGCTTCGAGCACTAGGTCCTCTGAGTCGACAGCGGCGCCTGCGATGGGGGCGATTGGCGGTCGAGCGTCGTAGTCGCAGCACATTCGCGAACCCTCCGCGCCCAGGCCGGGCGCCGGCCGATGATAGCGGGCACGGGCTCCGTGTGGCTGGTCCGCAACTCCCGCTGCCCCTACGATCTCGCCAGCGGAGACAGAGGGACTTTCATGAGGAACCGGCTGGTATTCGCGATCGGAGGAGTGCTCGCCGCCCTGCTTCTCATGGGCTGCGGCGGCGACAGTGAACTCACAATCGAGGAGTACTTCGAGAAGCTTCAGCAGATCACTGACGATCGGGAGCGGGCCGCCGACGAGAACGAGGCGGACTTCGACGCCGCGCTCGAAGATGAGGATTCCGAAGAGGACGAGATCGTCAAGGCGTTCCAGGAGTTCTTCAAGGGCAACACCGACGCGACGAAGGATGCCCTCAGCGCAGCCGAAGGCCTGAGCCCGCCGGCAGCGCTCGAAGCCGTCCACGATGACTTCATCGCCACGCTGAAGACCTTCGTGGAGGTCCTCGAGGACTTCAGAAGTGAGCTCGACGATGTCGACTCGCAGGACGAGTTGCTCGCCCTCCTGGAGAATACCGACGCCGTTGAGTCGGCGGGGGACGACTTCGAGACCGCGCGCAAAGCCGTGCAGCAGGTGGCTCGCGACAACGGAGTCACGGTCGCTCTCGACTGCCCAGGCGAGGACGACGAGTAGCAGCGCAGGGCGAGCCCAGCTCGAGGGAGGGCGAGGCTCGAGCTGCCAGAACCTAGGGGGCAGAGGGTGACCGCGAGCGAGACTGAGGAGTACCGGCCCGAGTCCGCCATGGTCGTCGTCGCCCATCCCGACGACGCCGAATTCATGGTGGCCGGGACCGTGGCGAAGTGGGCCGCGCGCGGCACCGAGGTCACGTACGCCATCATCACGAACGGGAACAAGGGCAGTGAAGACCCGGAGATGACGCCCTCCCGCCTCGCCGAGACGCGCGAGGCGGAGCAGCGGGCGGCGGGTCGCATTCTTGGGGTCAAGCACCTCGAATTCCTCGGCTACGAGGACGGCTACCTTGTCCACACCCTCGACCTCCGCCGCGACATCACCAGGCTGATTCGAAAGCACCGGCCGGAGGTCGTCCTCTGTTTCGACCCCACCACGCGCTTCATGTTTGGGAGCTACCCCAACCACCCCGACCACCGCGCGAGCGGCGATGCCACGGTGGACGCGATCTTCCCCAGCGCGCGTGACCGGCTCACGTTCCCCGAGCTCCTGAGCGATGGCCTCGAGCCGCACAAGGTCGCACAGCTCTGGATGGGTGGGAGCGACGAGGCCAACGTCTGGGTGGACATCGCCGAGACGATCGAGCTCAAGAAGCAGGCGCTGCTCGCCCATCCCAGCCAGCTCGACGAAGGCGTGGCCGAGTTCGCGGTGCAGATGTCTAAGGGCCAGGCATCTGACCAGCCGTTCGAGCTCGCGGAGTCCTTCCGTCGCATCATCTTCGACCGGCCACCCGAGGAGCTCGCGCCACAGGACTAGCTGCGCTCGCCCGCCAGCGCCTCGCGGATCTCGTGGAGCTGCCGAGCGTGCGCCTCGTCATGGTCGACGTAGCGCTCGAAGACATC
Source organism: Tepidiformaceae bacterium (assembly GCA_965247935.1). Taxonomy (GTDB): domain Bacteria; phylum Chloroflexota; class Dehalococcoidia; order Tepidiformales; family Tepidiformaceae; genus CAUYXJ01. The sequence goes on along the minus strand of CBDFIA010000002.1, from coordinate 2,559,059 downwards.
TGAGACTGCGTAGGCGTGGCCGCGGGGGTGAACCCCGGTCCGGGCGAGGTCTTCATCGGTCATGGTTGCGATCGCATGCAGAACCTTGGCGTGCGAGGCAGCGAGTTCCGTGAGCACCGCCGATGCGCTCCGCTCGCGAACGTCCGCGTGCTCGCGCTTCCAGCGCTTGTCATCGAAGTGCGTGAAGACGTGCGTGGGGTCGGCGGCGATGGCCTGCGCTTCGCGCAGCCAGTGCCGGTCCACGTCGATCAGGTGCGCGAGGATCTCAATCGCCGACCAGCCATCGTCGCTGGGACGGTGGCGGAGATCGTCGTCGCTCAGGCTCCCTGCGGCAGCGAGCAGCTTCTTTCTCGCCGCCCGAAGAGCGGCGCGGAGTTCGTCACGGCGTCGCGTTTGGGCCCCCATCGTGCGGCGGAACGTTACTCCGGCCGGCGAGACTCGGGGAGGCGCAGGAGGTGGTTATGCCGCTGGAGGTCCCCAGCGCCATCGCGTTCTTCCCTCGAGCAGCTACGGCCTTCCCTCTGGGGCCCGCGCTTGCCTGCGCGGCTATACTGCGCCGCAGTACGCGACGGAGCACGCGATGCCACGAGTCAGCGAAGTTGGGGGCCTGGAGGGGTTCGGTGGGGTCTACGGACACCGCCCGATCTCTTCAAAGGCTTCATGTACAACTACGGTTTGCTGTGGTCGCACAGCACTCTCGATCCGGTCCTGAAGGACCTGGTCCGCCTTTATTCCTCAAACACCAACGGATGTCGTTACTGAATCCCCGCTCGCTCTGCTGCGGCGCAGCAGGAAGGCATGGACGAAGAGATGATCGAGAAGATGCTCGATTATCGAAATTCGGATCTCCCCGAGCGGACGAAGGCGGCGCTGTCGCTGGCTGAGGACTTCATCCGCAACCACGCAAACAACGTCGATGACGCCTTCATGGACCGCCTGAAGGAGCACTTCACCGAGGACCAGATCGTCGAGCTGACGATCGGCATCGGTATCTGGGACGCGGTCCACAAGTTCAACAACGTCTTCGACATCCCGCCGCCCGTCGAGGAGGGCGTGTTCATCGTCGGCCTGCCCGACGTGCCCGAGGATATGCGCCAGCACGTGACGGACGCCGGCAATGAGCCGGCGAAGCCGCTTGCGGCCGTCGACGCAGCCGGGGGCGCCTCCTAGGCCCTCCGCGAGGTAGGAACAGCTCACCGCCCCGCCAGGGAGAGAATTTGGCGGGGCGGTTGACGTTTGCTGGCGTAGCCGTCGCGGACTAAGGCCGCGTCGTCGCGACCCAGATCTGTTCGCCGCCGTACGCGGGCGGGGCGCGATCGTAGTCCGAGTACTCGGCGAGCACGTCAAAGCCGCTGAGCTCAAGCAGGTAGCGCATCTCGTAGCGGTACGTCCATCGCATCGTCAGCGTCTCGACCTCCTCGCGTACTGTGTGCCCTGCATCGTCGACTTCTCGAAAGACCCAGATTTCCGTGGACAGCTGCCGGACCTGATCGGCCTCGTGGGAGATGGTGTCCACCTCGACGATGTTCCCGGTCGCCGGGTACTCCACGATCATCTCGGCGAAGAGATCGTGCTCGTCGTTGTCCTCGGGTTTCCAGCCCGGGGCGAGCACATCGAGCCAGGGGTCGTAGAGGTTGATCGCGACGCGGCCGGCCGGCGCGAGGTGTTGGCGGATGGCGGCGAGGCAGCTTCGCTGCTCCTCCGGCGTGTGGAGCATCTGGAACGCGCGAAAGGGGACGATCACGAGCGCGAACGTGCGTTGCAGATCGAAACTGGCCATGTCGCCCGGCACGAACTCGACGCGTTCCCGAAGCGCCCCCTCCCTGGGGGCGAGCTTCGCCCCTGCGAAGGCCCGCATTGCCTCTGAACGCTCCAGGCCCACGATCTCGAAGCCGGCCTCGGCCATTGGCAACGTCACGCGACCCGTGCCCGACCCCAGCTCGAGCACCGGCCCGCCCGCCTCCGCAGCGAGCGCGCGGAAGAAGGCAATATCGTCGCCGCCGGGGACGGTCGCCGCGCGCGCGTCGTAGGTCTCGATGTTGAGGCTCGGCCGCTCGTAGAACTGTGGCGCAGTCATTCAGGCCCGCCCGTACCCCCGCAGGCTCGTGCGCGAGCCGGTCGGCCACAGCGCACGGGCGGCGTGCGACAGGGCATGTCCGTGCATATGCCTGAGCCGAGCCCTCTGGGCGGGAGGTTTGGAGACCTCCGCCCTGCTCGTGCTCGGCGGTGGCATCTTCGCGCGGACGCTCGCGGAGAGGGAGCGTTGAGGGCAGAACGGCGCGCGGAGCGCGGGCTTAGTTGGCGAGGGGGTGGCGCCATCGCAGTCCTGGGAACCGGCTGAAGTCCTGGTCCGTGGTGATCCAATCGCTCCCCGAGTCAATCGCCAGCGCGGCGAGGTACGCATCGGACACGAGGTTGCCACGAGCGCCGACGGCTTCGCACAGCCTGACGAAAGTCCCCCAATGCCGCTCGGTGGGGACAATCATCACGGCGTTGGGAAGGCTTCGGATCGCACCCGCGAAGTCGAGCGCCACCCTCAGCGGGCTGGCCGTTTTGAAGATCCTGGCGTGCGTGACTGTCCGCACGAAGCCGGCCAGGACGAGTTCGCTCACGCCGAAAGCCTCGTCTGATCCGGCCCGCCGTTCGAGCCACTGCTTGTAGGCGGAGTGCTGGTCGGTCTCCTCACGATGTGCGTACACGAGGACGTTGACGTCCGCAATGATCACTGCTCGTCCATGAGGCCCAGCAGCGCGGCCGAGTCATCGAGGTCGACCCCTGGCTGAAGCCCGTCGCCCCGAAACGTGGGGAAGACTGGCGCCGGCCCGTCGGATCGACGTTTCGCATCGGCGAGGGCACGACGCAGAGCGTCTTCGATGAGAGCCGTGAGCGTGCGGCCTGTACGGATCGCGTGCTCCTTCGCTTGCGCGAGGAGCTGGTCGTCGAGACGGATCGTGGTGCGCATGCATCAAAGCGTTACATGCACGCATCAATATGTCTATCGCAGGGAGCGGCCGCCGTCGATCGTGATGGTGGCACCAGTGACGTAGCTGCTCGCGTCGCTGGCGAGGTAGAGGGCCGCGCCGGCCGTGTCCTCGGGGGTGGCGAAGCGGCCAAGGGGAATGTCCCCTTTGAGCCGCGCGCCGTGGCGGCTCTCGAAGAGCTGGCCCGTCATGTCGCTCTCGGTCCAGCCGGGTGCAACCGCGTTCACGCGCACACCGCGATCGGCCCACTCGAGCGCAAAGGCCTTCGTCATCTGCAGTAGCGCCGCCTTCGTCACGGCGTAGACGGCCTGACGCTCATCGACGTGCAGTCCCAGGACGGAGCTGACGTTGACGATGCTCCCTGGCTGCTCCTCGGCGAAGAGGCGGTTAGCGACCTCGGTGCTGCAGAGGTAGGCCCCGCGCAAGTTCACGGCCACGACGCTGTCGAAGTCCTCGGCCGTCGTCTGTTCGGCCCGCTTGTAGAAGGGGCTGATGCCGGCGTTGTTCACGAGCACGTCGATCGTGCCCAGGCGGCTCGCCTCCTGGACGAGTCCACGCACATCCTCGGGGTCGGCGATATCGCAGCGGCGGGCGATCGCGTTCGCGCCGAGGCGGACCGCCGCCTCGTTCAGCGCATCCTCGCCCCGGGCGCTGATGACCACGCGCGCACCGGCATCGACGAACGCCTCGGCGATGGCGTAACCGATGCCGCGCGATCCGCCAGTAATCAGCGCAGTCTTGCCCTCGAGCGAGAACGGATTGGTGGTGTCCGGTGGCACGGCCCGCTGAGTCTACGCGAGGCACCAACGGTGCCGCCCGGCCGGTAGGATCGCGGGCATGGTCGAGCCAGAAGATGTCCGCGAGCTCGCGCTTGCCCTCCCGGCGACAACCAAGAAACCGTCCTACGGCCAGCCGGGCTTCCGCGTGAAGGACAAGCTCTTCGCGCGCCTGCACCAGGACGGCGAGTCGCTCGTGCTCTCGGTGGAGCGCGAGGAGCGCGAGATGCTCGCCCAAACCGAACCGGAGAAGTTCTTCTGGAGGCCGCACTATGAGCAGTACGACTGGGTCCAGGTGCGCCTCGCCACCCTCGACCGGATCGAGCTGGCGGAGCTCCTCGCGGATTCCTGGCAGTTGCGCGCGCCGAGCTCGCTCCTGAAGCAGACACAGGTGGATTCGGACGCTCGCTGAGCCGTCAGCGCTGGCCGCTTGGGGGCGCGCTCGCTACGGTCTCGGGATGAACGCCGGAATCGATTTCGAGGCGGCAGTCCGTCACCTCGGCGCGGCCGACGATGTCCTGCCACGCGTGATCGAAGTCGTGGGGCCTCCCAAACTGCGCGAGGTGGCGCCCTCCGCCTTCCAGGCGTTGGCGCGCTCCATCGTCTTCCAACAACTGAGCGGGAAGGCGGCGGGAACGATCCTTGGACGGTTGATCGCCCTCTTCGGCGAAGCCGACGATTCGATCCACGGCTTCTTCCCGACGCCCGAGCAGCTCCTGGCGGCAGACGAGGAGACGCTGCGGTCCGCGGGTGTCTCGCGACAGAAGGCGGCCGCGCTCCACGACCTCGCCGCCCACTTCACTGACGGCCAGCTCAGCACCGACCAGTTCGTGAGCTGGGGCGACGACGAGATCATCGCGCACCTCACGCGGGTGCGGGGGGTCGGCGTCTGGACCGCCCAGATGTTTCTGATGTTCCAGCTGCTGCGGCCGGACGTGCTGCCCACCGCCGATGTCGGCTTGAACCGCGCGATGCAGCGGCTCTACGGGCTCGATGCCCCGCCGAAGCCGCCCGAGATCGAGGAGATCGGCGCGCCCTGGCACCCCTGGGCCACCATCGCCTGCTGGTATCTCTGGCGCAGCGAGGACGTTCCGCCCGAGCTCTGGGCGAGCCCATGAGCATCCTCATCGACGCATCGACCCGCATCCTTGTCCTTGGGATCACCGGCCGCGAGGCGGTCTCGTTTACGCGCGACACCCTCGACTACGGGGGTCTGGTCGTGGCCGGCGTCACCCCCGGGCGGGGCGGGCGCGATGTGCACGGCGTGCCCGTCTACGACACCGTCAAGGCCGCGCTCGCCGAGCACGCCCTCGATGCCGTCGTTATCGCCGTGCCCCCGCCCGCGGTCCGGGACGCCGCCTTCGAGTGCATCACCTATGCCATCCCGCTCATGGTGATCGTGACCGAGCGGGTGCCGCTCCTGGACGTTGCGCAGGTGGTCGAGTTCGCCGCGAGCAAGGCCGTGCGCATCATCGGCCCGAACAGCATGGGGCTGATCGCGCCCGGCAGGACGAAGGTCGGGAGCGTCGGCGGCCCGGCCGTCGACGCGGCGAAAAGCTTCGTCCCCGGCGGCGTGGGCATCATGTCGCGCTCAGGCGGCATGACGACGGAGCTTGCGAGCCTCCTCGCGCAGAACGGCCAGGGCGTCTCGACGGCGGTCTCGATCGGAGGCGACCCGATCGTGGGCTCCTCCTTCGCCGACCTCCTGCCCCTCTTCGAAGCTGACCCCGAGACCGAGGCGATCGTCACCTTCAGCGAGCCCGGAGGGGGCATGGAGGCGGAGCTCGCAGAGCGGCTGCGGACCGCGGGGACGCGCCTGCGCATCGTCAGCTTCATCGCCGGCAACTTCATGGCAGAGATGCCGGGCGTCCGCTTCGGACACGCCGGCAGCCTCGTCCAGCGCGAGGAAGACAGCGCCGCCGCCAAAGCGGCGCTGCTGCGCGCCGCCGGTGTCCTCGTAGCCGAACAGCTCGCGGAGGTGCCCACGCTGGTGAGCGGCGGAGACTAGGACTGCCCGGCAGCCCTGGTCGCGGTCACCACCGACCCGTAGCGTGCGACCGTCCGGCGGCTTCCGCTCCCCGCCTTACTCCCCGCGGCTGATCTCCGGCATCACCGCCGAACGGGGGTCGGGCGTGGGTGTTGGGCTCGGTGTGGGGGTTGGTGTGGGCGTGTTGGTGGGGGTCGGAGTGGGTGTCCACGGTGTGCAGGCCACCTTCGGGTGCAAGGCCGGCGGGATCGCATCGATCAGGCCCCTCAGCTCCGGGAACCCGGGATCGTGGTAGTTCAGCTTCGTGTCGATGGTGATGCCCCAGGCCCTGGCCGTCGTTTCGCCAGGCTGGATCGGCCCCGTGTCCCAAGTCGGGGGTACGCCCCCGACTGCCTCCACCAACGCTTGGTGCACCACACTATCCAGGTTCTTGAACCTGACCCTGTCGTTGACCGTAATCACGCAGACCGGGGGATTGAAGCCCTGCTCGGTGATCTCGATGACATGTGTGCTGTCCGCCACTCCCCCTTCGCTGCCGCTCAAGAAGAGGAACCCTGCGCCCACCACTGCCAAGGCCAACGAAGCCAGTGACAGGGAGAGGCCGCGCCACCCATTTCCCATCCAAGTACCCACACTCGCCCCGCCAACGAGCCTGAATACCGTACCGGGTATCCCTCTAGCGGCAACGTGCGAAACCCCCCTAAGGGTCTCTGCTATGCTCGCCGGACTCTTGTTCCCGGAGCCTGCGCCATGCGTTTCACTCACGAGAGCGACGTCGGAACGTTCCGCGACGAAGTCCGGCAGTTCATCGCCGCTGAGCTGCCGCCTGAGGAGGAGCGCCAAGCGCGTTCCATGCGCGGCGGCTTCGAAACGAACCAGGAAGAGTACGACTACACCATGGGCTTCCAGAAGAAGCTCGCCGAACGCGGCTGGCTCGCAATGGCCTGGCCGAAGGAGTACGGCGGCGGTGGCGCCTCGCACATGCGCCAGCTCGTCTACAACGAAGAGATGGCCTACGCCGGTGCGCCCATCGGCAACATGGGCGTCGCCTGGGTCGGCCCCTCGCTCATGCTCTACGGCACCGACGAGCAGAAGGAGACCTTCATCCCGCCCATCACCGACGCCTCGCAGTGGTGGTGCACGCTCTACAGCGAGCCCGGCGCCGGCTCCGACCTCGCCTCGCTTCAGACTAGCGCCATCCGTGACGGCGACGACTACGTGCTCAACGGCCAGAAGATCTGGACTTCCGGCGGCCACCTCGCGGACTGGGGCTGGCTCGCCGCGCGCACCGATCCGGACGCGCCCAAGCACAAGGGCATCTCCCTCTTCATGCTCGACATGAAGTCCCCCGGCATCACCGTGCGGCCGCTGATCAACATGGGCGACAACCACAGCTTCAACGAGGTCTTCTTCGAAGAGGTGCGCGTGCCCGCCAAGCAGCGTGTCGGCGAAGAGAATCGCGGTTGGTACCACCTCGCCGTCGCGCTCGACTTCGAGCGCAGCGGCATCGGCGCCTACTCCGGCGGCCGCCGCAGCGTCGAGCGCCTGACCAGCATTGCGAAGGACAACCCCGTCCTCTGGGCGCACCGCCGCACCGTCCGCCACGAGCTCGCCGATCGCCTGATCGAGGTGAACGTCGGCACCTTCCTCGCCTACCGCGTCGCGACGATGCAGGCCGCCGGCCTCGTGCCGAACCACGAAGCGAGCGCGAGCAAGCTCTTCGGGAGCGAGCTCGGCCAGCGGATCGCGCTCACGGGCATGCACGTCCTCGGCCTGGCCGGACAGCTCCGGGGCACCTCGTCCCAGGTCGCAGTCGACCAAGCGCAGGGCTACTTGCAGTCGGCCGCGGGCACGATCGCCGCGGGCACGAGCGAGATCCAGCGCAACATCGTCGCCACCCGCGGCCTGGGCATGCCGCGGGGTTAGGCGGGAAGGGGCGGCGTATTGTTAGGGCATGAAGCTCATCAAAGCTGAAGTTGAGGGTTACCGCTCGATTCGTGAGCGGCTCACGTTCTTTGTCGACCGACGGGTCACGGTGCTTCTCGGCGCCAACGACCATGGTAAGTCCAACCTTCTCGCGGCCCTTCTGCATCTCAATCGAGAGGCCAAGTTCGATAAGGCGCGCGATCTCAATTGGGATTGCGAGGATCGAGCCGACGACTTTCCTGAAATCGCCGGCGAATTCTCACTCGACGATGATGAGCGGTCCTTGATCTTGGAACTTGAGAACCGCTTTCGGCGGCTACGGGCTAGCCAGACTCAGGCGGAAGAGGCTCTTCTGTCACGGGATGAGGCAGCGGCGGTCGCCGACGAACTTGCCGCTGCTGTGAGCGAGCTGGAGGCAGCCGCGGAGCAGCACGAGGACGAGAATCCTGTCTCTGCTACGGCTGAAGAAGTCGAAAGCGAAATCCCGTACGTCCCGCCTGGGTTGGCAGAAGCACAGCTGGCGGCCGCGAAAGCCGCCGAGTTCCTAGCCGAACAGCAGATGGAGTTCGATTTGCTCAATGGCTACCGGATTGAGGAGGAGACGAGGTTGGAGGCGCTCAACGAGGGCAATTTGGAGCAGATCCTCGCATCGGCAGAGGCTGGGGTGCAGGCAGCGGAGGAACAGGCCGCTACTTTAAGGCAACGGCAAAGTGATCTTGCAGCGGAGCTGGCCCAGGCAGAGGGTGACCCGGCGAAGATTGAGGAGCTGACTCCTGCCGTTGAGGAGGCCACCGCGGCCAACTCTTGGGGCGCCTTTTACGGAACCGGGCTGACTTGCGACGCGCCGCTGAGGCGCGAGAGGAGCTAGGGGCTCTGAGCACACGCTTCCCGTTGGACCCCGGGTTGCTTGATATCGCGGCAATACCCCAGGAATTGGTGCTGAGGCGTAAAGGCGTAGAGGGGGAGATTATCGCAGAATACGGGACCCCACTCTTTGAGGAAGTCAAGGCGGCTCTGCTTGATAGGGTGCCCCGGGTCGAGTTGATACGGCCCGTGGAGGGGATTCCTGATGCTGCGACCGCTGCCGATCTGGGCTCCGAGGACCAGGGCGGCTTCATGCGTGGAATCTTCTTCTACGCTGGCCTTCCCCAAGACGAATGGGACGGCCTCTTCCAGCAGACCCATGCGACATCTTATCGACTCGAGCAGGCGTCGGCTGTACTGAATCAGACATTGCGTCGGCACTGGACGCAAGGTTCCCACCTAACCTTCGAATTTCGACATGACTCTGCCACGAAGGAAATTCAACTCTTGATCTCTGATCCGTCAATAAAGAGTGCGTTTGCTCGTCTCTCCAGCGAAGTAATGAATTCACGCACTTTTCCGCACTAAAGACAATATTGCACGCGAGACAGAGTGCGAGAATGCTGTGATACGGTTTGATATCTGGCAATCCGCCATTGATCACATGGGGTATGCCCTGCCCGGAACAATTCTCTTTTCACCTAGGATACTGTTGGTCGAGGAGGTATCGGACGTGATACTCGTGTATAATCTCCTCCAGCGTCTAATCGATCCAGGGGGCAATAGAGGCGGATATAAATGACCTCACGTCATCCCAATTGGGGCCAATCGCCGAAACGCTGAAGTCTTGGTGCGCCTCCTCCGGAGCGGAGGAGGCGATGTCAGTATGGCTCTGTTGGTTGACAGCGATGACGCTGGGAAGGCGCTCCGAAAGGGCTTGAAAGGCACATCGGAGGAGTTCGGCATAGCACAAGTGGAGCTTCCTCGGGCTACGAGAACGATAGAGGATTGCCTAGCCTGGCCTGACGCCTTCGTGGAGGCGTGCTCGGGGTTTGCGGCCGAAGTAGGGGGCAAGAGCGAGGAGGACGGCGCTCGGATCGCGAAAGAGCTACAAGAGGGCACCCGCGACGGGAAGAAAAAGGGAGGGCTAGCCGGTGTCGCCTTTCGGCATGCGAAAGAGCATCAGGAACCATCGAAAGTTGGGGTTGCGCGAGCGTATATCGAGCGGACCGCTGACTGTGCCTTCGACAAGGAGGCTTTCGAAAAAGCGCGGAAGCTGGCGTCGGGCATTGTTAGAGAGCTCAAGTTGTCGCCTGAGCGCTTCCAACAGGACGAGATTCTCGGCGCTTGAAGGTCCTTCGCTACCCCGCCGTGCCGGCGGAGCGCGTTGCTATTGCTCGAAGTGAGAGGCGTTGATGCTGCGCCAGGACTCCGTTTGCGAACTCTACTGTCCGCGCGCAGAGTTCTCGCGCCGATGATCTGCCACCGCCTTTTCCTGATCGCGCTGCTCGCCTCGCTCGGGGCGCTCGTGGCTGCCGGCTGCGATTCCGCCACGACGGTCCAGGGGGAGCCGGAGCCGCGGGGCGGGCGCGGAGCGACGCTCTCGGTCACGTTGCTGGCGGAGAAACCCGTCGCAACGATCGACGCCGAGTTCGCGGCGCTGGGATTCCCGATCAGGGCGCGCTTTGCCGTCGCCATCTACAAGATCGTGTACGAAACGATCGATGCGGACGGTGCGGCGACCCAGGCCTCGGGCGCGCTGCTGGTGCCTCAGGAGGCGGCCGGGCCCAGGCCCATGATGACCTATCAGCACGGGACGCTGACGGCCCGCGACGAGGCGCCGTCCGCCGGTGGGGGCGAGCAGGTTATCGGTTTGGCCTACGCCACCGACGGCTACCTGGCCGTGCTCCCGGACCTGCTCGGGTTGGGCGACTCGCCCGGGCTGCACCCATACGTCCATGCCGCTACCTCGGCCAGCGCCGTGATCGACATGCTCAGGGCTGCCCGCGACTTCGCCGCGATGGACGGCCTGGAGCTCAACGGCCAACTCTTTATCACCGGCTACTCCCAGGGCGGATACACCGCGATGGCCGCCCATCGCGAACTCGAAGCGTCATACGAGGACGAATTCGCGGTCACCGCCTCCGCCCCCATGGCCGGGCCGTACGACCTCTCGGGCGTGATGGCGGACACGTTTATCGATGGCCGCGAGCATCCGTCGCCCTACTACCTCGCCTACACCCTGCTCGCCTACGACGCGATCTATGACCTCTTCGAGGACCCTTCCGACTTCCTCGTCGCGCCTTACGACAGGAGCCTGCCGCCCCTGTTCGACGGCACGCATTCCGCTGGGGAGATCAATGCCGGCATGCCCGCTGTTCCCGGCGAAATCCTCCAGCCCGGCCGGTCGAAGCCTTCGAAAACGACGCCGCTCATCCCCTGCTCCTGCGCCTTCAAGAGAACGATGTCTACGACTGGCTGCCGCGGGCGCCGGTGCGGCTCTATCACTGCGGGCAGGACCGGCACGTGCCGCCAGAAAACTCCCAAGTTGCGCTGGAGCACCTCCGAGCACGCGGTGCGCAAGTGGAGCTGGTCGCCCCGCTGCCCGCGGGCGATCACAACAGCTGCGCGGGCCCGAGTCTGCTCCTCGCAAAGTCCTGGTTCGACGGCATGGTCCAGGGCGATGACTGATCTCGTTGATCCTGTAGACCTCTACCTCGTCCGTCACGGCCAGGCACGCGCGGCAGATGGTTCCTACGACCACCGGACGTCGTTGTCGGCGCTCGGGCGCCGCCAGGCGGCGGCCGTGGCGGAGGCGCTGGCGTCGACGGCGATCGCGGCGGTCTACTCGAGCCCGAGCGTACGTGCGCTCGAGACCGCGCAGCCGCTCGCGGCGGCTACCGGGCTTACGACGCAGGTCGAAGAGCGGCTCCTCGAATTCGAAATCGACGGCTGGAATCCCGATGCGGAGGACGGGCAGAAGGGCGACTGGCAGATCTGGCGCCCGGACCATCGCGGCTCCGCCGGCGGAGAGACGATCGCTGCGTTCGCCGAGCGTGTGGGCGGCGCCTTCGACGAGCTCGTCGAACGGCACGCCGGCGCGGCTGTCGCTGTCGTTTCGCATGCGGGCACCACGGACGCTGCCATCCGCTGGGCGATGGGCATGCCCAGCGACAGTGAATGGTGCCACGACTTCGAACTGCTCAACGCCTCGATCAGCGAGATCCGTCTCTGGCCGCGAGGGCGGCACCCCGAGGGTGCGCCTCGCCACGCGACGATCCGCCGCGCGCCCAACCTCGACCACCTCCCCGCGGAGCTCCGCAGCGACTTCTGACGACGGCGTACGATGCGGGCCGGCCGGCCCCGTGGGCTGGGCTTGGGGGTATCGCGCATGCAGATCGATGATGTCTTCCTCACGACGTTTAGCTGGAGCGTTCCGCACGGGGCCTATCCGGGCAGCGCCATCGCCTACGGTGGCGACCGCGAGCTCGGTGTCCTCACCATCCGCACGGACGAGGGCGCCGAAGGCCACGCCTTCCTCGGCTCGGCCAGCCGTGACGCGACCTTCGACGCCGCCTCGCTCCTGACCCTGCTGAAGCCGGTGATCATGGGCCAGAACCCCTTGGATATCGGCCGCTTCTGGCACGCGATGTGGAAGCGGCGGCGCGGTGTCTCGTTCCGTGCGATCGGCGCGATCGATGTCGCCCTCTGGGATCTCGCCGGCAAGATCGCGGGCCTGCCCGTGCATCGCCTCCTCGGCTCCTGCCGCTCCTCCGTCCCCGCCTACGCGAGCTCGGCCGCTCTGCCCTCGCCCGAGGCCTACGCGGCGGAGGCGAAGTCGTTCCAGGAGCGCGGCTGGAGCGGCTACAAGATCCATCCCGACACGCGCCCCCAGATGGACATCGAAATCTGTCGCGCAGTGCGTGAGGCCGTCGGCCCTGAAATGACGCTGATGCTCGATTCCGTCTGGGCCTACAGCTATGAGGACGCCGTGCGCGTTGGCCGCGCGATCGAGGACCTCGACTACTACTGGTACGAAGATCCGCTCGCAGAAGAGGACATCTACGGCTATGTGAAGCTTCGCCAGAAGCTGGACATCCCCATCCTCGCGACGGAATTCGCGCCCGCGAGCTTCTACGGCCTGCAGCAATGGGTGCAGCAGCAAGCGACGGACATCCTCCGCGGCGACGTGGCCGTCTCCGGCGGGATCACCGCCCTCCACAAGATCGCCAACCTGGCCGACGCCTTCCGCATGAAGTGCGAGGTCCACCACGGCGGCAACTCACTCAACAACGTCGCGAATCTCCACGTGATCATGGCGGTCGACAACTGCGAATTCTTTGAGGTGCTGCTCCCGGATGCCGCCCAGAAGTACGCGCTCGTGAAGGATATCGAGGTCGACGAGAAGGGCCTCGTTCACGCGCCCGAGGAGCCCGGCCTCGGCTACGAGATCGACTGGGATCTGGTCCGCAGCCGTCAGGTGAGCGAGCTGCGTTAACGGGTCGGCTACGCCTGCGTCGGATCTGGAGGACACGATGAAAGCAGCCGTCTACTACGAAACGGGTGACCCCACCGTCTTCCGCTACGAAGACGTCCCCGATCCTGAGTGCCGTCCCGGCGGGATCGTGTTCCCGATGGAGGCGGTCAGCATCGAAGGCGGGGACGTGCTCCATCGCGCTGGTGGCGAGCTCGCCACCCGTCCGCACATCGTCGGCTACCAGGCGGCTGGGACGGTGCGTGAGGTCGGCGAGCGCGTGACCGCTTTCGCCGTCGGCGACAAGGTCGTCGCGACGATGCCCTTCGGCTCGCACGCCGAACTGGTCTCGGTGCCGGCAGGGGCGGCGTTCGCCATCCCCGCTGGCGGGAGCTTCCTCGAAGCCGCATGCGCGCCGATCACCTTCGGTACCGCCGACGACTGCCTCTTCGAATTCGGGCACCTCGTCGAGGGCGAGACCGTGCTCGTCCAGGCCGGCGCGAGCGGGGTCGGGCTGGCGGCGATCCAGCTCGCGAAGCGAGCCGGCGCGACCGTGATCGCGACGGCCTCAAACGACGAGAAGCTTGCGCGCCTCACGGGAGAGTTCGGCTTCGACCACGGGATCAACTACGTGGAGCGCGACTTCGTCGCGGTGGCGCGCGAGCTGACCGAGGGGCGTGGCCCTGATCTCGTCGTCGACGCGATCGGTGGGAAGACGCTGCAGGGCAGTCTCGAGTGCGTCGCCTATCGCGGACGCGTCATCACTGTCGGCGGCGCCGGGCGCGACGACACGCCGCTCGATCGCGGCCCTATCCTCCAGAAGAATGCCTCCCTCATCGGCGTGTTCCTCGGCGGCGAGATGGCGGCCGCCCACGCGCGTACGCACACGATGATGCAGCGCCACGTCGACGACGTGGCCGCGGGCAACCTGCGCATGCCCGTGGATCGCACGTTCCCGCTCGCGGAGGCAGCAGCGGCGCACGCGTACATCGAATCGCGTCAGGCGTTCGGCCGGGTCGTCCTCACTCCGTGAGGAGGGTGATCATGTTCGGTTCGCGGATGAGGTTCGAGAGCGGGCAGCGCTCAGCGGCGTAGGCGTGAAGGGTCGCCAGCTGCTCCGGCGTGGCCACATTCGCGTCCAGCGAGATGCGCGCCTCCAGATTGAAGGGCACGGGCGGGTCGTCGCTCACGATCTCGAGCAGGTGGGCGTCGTTGTTCGCGGAGGTCACCGAGACCTCCACCCGGTCGACCGGGATTTCGAGCCAGGCAGCGGCGATCAGATAGGTATGCGTGAGGCAGGTGCTGATCACGCCGCAGAGGAGTTCGGGCGAACTCGGACCGAGCCCCCAGCCGCCGAAATCGGGGCCGGAGTCGCCGATGAGCTGCCAGTCGCGCATGCGCAGCTTGCGCACGCCCGTGGCGTCGTCGGCGACACAGGTGGCCGAAACGACTTCGTGCCAGTCTTCGGCGTCGGGCTTGGCCGCGGCGGCGGCCCGCATCGCCTGGCCCTTCTGGCGGATGTACTCCCGCAAACCGCGCCCCTCAGCCGGCCCGCTCATCGGAAGGACCACTCCGTGCCGCCGGCGTCGTCCATGAGCTCGACGCCGAGGCCGACGAGGCCGTCACGCACGCGGTCGGCGAGGGCCCACTGCTGTTCCGCCCGCAGCTCGGCGCGCAGTTCGAGCAACAACTCGATGAAGGGCGCTGCGCCCTCACCCCGCAGGGGCGGCTCGTGCAGCGTGAATCCGAGAACGCCCGCCAGCTCGCGCAGCGTTGCCTGGGCCGCGCCTACGTCCCCTCCCTCGTCGCGCGCCCGATTAATGGCGCGTGCGAGGTGGAAGAGGGTCGCGAGCGCCCGGGGCGTGTTCAGGTCATCGTCCATCGCCTCGGTGAAGCGCGGACCCGTTTCGGTTGCGTCCAGCACTGCGCCAATGCCGCCGCCTTCGGCGAAAGCGGCCTGGCGGAGGCGCTCCGCGCCTACGCGGGCGGCCTCGATCGCCTCCTCCGAATAGGTGAGCGGGCTGCGGTAGTGGCTCGTGAGAATGAACATCCGCACGGCGTCGGCGCCGTAGCGGTCTAGCACCTCATCGATGCCGATGAGGTTCCCGAGCGACTTCGACATCTTCTCTTCGTCGAGCTGGAGCAGGGCGTTGTGCACCCAGAAGTTCGCGAACGGGGCCTTGCCCGTGAAGGCTTCGCTCTGGGCGATCTCGTTCTCGTGGTGGGGGAAGATCAGATCCGCGCCACCGCCGTGGATGTCGATCTGCTCGCCGAGGGCGCCCATCGCCATCGCCGAGCACTCGATGTGCCACCCCGGCCGCCCCTGGCCCCAGGGGCTCGCCCAGCTCGGCTCGCCCGGCTTCGCGCCCTTCCAGAGGGCGAAGTCGAGGGGGTCGTCCTTCAGCTCGCTCGGATCGACGCGGGCGCCGCTGCGCAGGTCGTCGATGTCGCGCTTCGAGAGCTTGCCGTAGTCCCCCTTCTCGCGAACGCGGTAGTAGACGTCACCACCAGAGGGGTAGGCGATGCCCTTCGCGATCAGCCCCTCGATGAACGTCACGATCTTCGGGATCTCCTCGGTCGCACGGGGGTATGACGTCGCGGGCAGCACGTTCAGGCGCGCGAGCTGGGCCTCGTACGCTGCCGAGTGCTGCGCCGCCAGCTCCGAGACGGTCGTGCCTGCGTCGTTTGCTCGCTCGATCAGCTTGTCGTCGATGTCGGTGAAATTTTGGATGTGGCGGACCTCATAGTCGCGCCATTCGAGGTAGCGGCGGAGCACGTCGAACACGATCGAGAACAGCGCGTGGCCGAGGTGCGCTTCGCTGTAGGGCGTGATGCCGCAGACGTAGAGACGCACCTCGCCCGCGATGGGCACGAAGTCGCGCTTCTCGCCACTGAGGGTGTCGCGCAGCTGCAGCATCGCTAGGTCCGGGACGGGGGCGTGCCCGCTTCGCTCGTGGGCGTCTCCATGTGGTGGTCGTCGTGCAGCCCGTCGACGTGCTCCTCGAGGTGTTCGAGCAGCTTGTGGAGCTCGTCCACGCGCTCGTCGAGCTCGTTGAGCCGTTCCCATTCGGGGTCGGGGAGGCGCTGCATAACGCCGTTCGAGTCATCGTGGAAGGCGACAATGTGGCCGGGGACGCCCACAACCGTGGCCATCGCTGGGACGTTCGTGATCACGACCGACCCCGCTCCGATGCGCGCCTGCTCGCCGATCTCGACTGCGCCGATGACCTTTGCTCCCGCCCCGACGACGTTCCCGCCCTTGAGGGTGGGGTGGCGCTTCGTCCGCCGGGTGCTCGTGCCGCCGAGCGTCACGCCCTGATAGAGCGTCACATCGGGACCGATCTCGGTCGTCTCGCCGATGACGATGCCCATGCCGTGGTCGATGACGAAGCGCGGCCCGATCGTTGCGCCCGGATGGATCTCGATGCCGGTGACGAAACGCGCCACGTGCATGATCGCGCGTGGCACGAGCGGCAATCCGCTGGAATGCAGGGCGAATGCGAGCCGGTGCGCGAGGCGGGCGTGGAAGCCGGGGTAGACCAGCACGACCTCGAGCGCGCTCGTGGCGGCGGGGTCGCGCGCCATCGTGGCGCGGATGTCGTCGCGAATCTCACTGAGCAGGGACACAGTCGCTACCTCCCGGGAATGAGCGTGGCGCGGGCGTGGTCGGGGCCCGCTACGCGCGGCGCCCCGCCGTACAGGTGCAGCGATGCCGCGCGCCCCGGGGGAGGTGGGTCATCGCGGTCGAGCTTACGTGAATCTCCGGGCGCGGGGAACGGCTCGCTAGCCGAGCCGCCCCACCACCCGGTCGAGGATCGCGTGCGCGACCGCGTATTTGCTCATCAGTGGGAGCCGTTCGGCCTTGCCCTCGCGGTGGAAGATCGTGACCTCGTTCGTCTCCGTGCCGAAGCCACTGCCGGCCGCGCTGACGTCGTTGCCGACGATGAGGTCGACGTTCTTCGCGGCCATCTTCGCCACGGCATTAGCTTCGAGGTTCTCGGTCTCCGCGGCGAAGGCAACACGCACGCCCCCTCCTCGGAGCGAGGCGATGATGTCGGGGGTCGTCTCCAGGGAGAGGGTCATACCGTGCTCGCCGAGGGTGGCCTTCTTGATCTTCTGGTCGGCCGTCGCGTGTGCGCGGAAGTCGGCGGGCGCCGCCGCCATCACGATCGCGTCGCAACGTTCGGCGAGCGGCTCGAGCGCGCTCAGCATCTCGGCGACCGTGCCGACATCGACGCGCTCAACACCGTGCGGCGTGCTCAACGAGACCGGCGCGGTGACGAGGCAGACCGTCGCGCCACGGTCCCGCGCGGCTTCGGCGATGGCGAAGCCCATGCGGCCGCTCGAGCGGTTGCCAACGAAGCGGACGGGGTCGATCGGCTCTTGCGTCCCGCCCGCGGTAACGATGACCGAGCGCCCACGGAGGTCCCCGTCGCGCTGCCCGAGGGCCATGCAGACCGCCCCGAGAATGGCGGACGGCTCGGCGAGGCGGCCGGTGCCCGCGCGGCCGCTCGCGAGGCGCCCTTCCGCGGGCCCGACGAATTCGACCCTACGCGCGCGCAGCGTCTCGACGTTGGCTTGCGTGGCTGCATGAGCCCACATCTGCGAGTCCATCGCGGGGGCGACCACTATTGGCGCCGTCGTCGCGAGCGCCGTCAGTGCGACCATGTCGCTCGCGCCGCCGTGCGCCAGCCGCGCCAGGAAGTCGGCCGTGGCGGGCGCGATCACGAGGGCGTCGATGCGGCGTGCGACCTCGACATGGGCCTCCGCTTCGGCCGCAGCGAACATGTCGACGACGACCTCGCGCCCGCTGAGTGATTGGAAGGTGAGAGGCGCGATAAAACGGGTCGCCGAGTTCGTCATCAGCACCTCGAGCTCGGCGCCGGCCTGACGAAGCTTGCTCGCGAGGTCGGCGGCTTTGTAGGCCGCGATACTGCCGGTCACGCCGAGGGCGACGCGGCGGCCTTCGAGCGGGTGTTCGCGGAAGGGGCCCTGCGCCTCAGGCAAGGTTGCGCTCGTAGACGAACCGCAGCCCGGTGAGCGTGAGCTCGCTGTTGACGACATCGATCGCGTCGGTCTCGGCGGCGATCTGCGCCGCCCAGCCGCCGGTACCGATAACCGTGGCGGCCCCGCCCAGCTCCTCCTGGAAGCGCGCCACCATGCCCTCCACCAGCCCCACGTACCCGTTCAGGATTCCCGATTGGAGTGCGTGGGTGGTGTTGCGCCCAATGGCGGCCGGGGGGCGCTCCAGCTGCACGCGATGGAGCATCGCGGCGCGGCTGAAGAGCGTTTCGCTGGCGATCCCGATGCCGGGCGCGATCGCGCCCCCGAGGTAATCGCCGTCCGCGTTGACCGCGTCGAACACGGTGGCCGTGCCGAAGTCGACGATGATCGCGGGCGGACCGTAGAGCTCGATCGCGGCCACCGCATCGACGATGCGGTCCGCGCCGAGCTGGCGCGGGTTGTCGTAGAGAATCCGCACGCCCGTGCGCAGGCCTTGCCCCACGACCATCGGCGCGACGCCGAAGTAGCGCTCGCTCACACCTTGGAAGGTGGGCAACATGGGAGGCACGTCGCAGCCGATGATGCAGGCATCGACGGCCTGTGCGGCCAGGTCGTTCGTCGCCAGCAGGTTCAGGAGGAGGACGCCGTATTCGTCCGCGGAGCGTTCGGTCTCGACGCCCAGCCGCCATGTGGCCGTGAGGTCGGCGCCCGTGAACAGGCCGAGGTGGACGGAGGTGTTGCCGATGTCGATTGCGAGGAGCATGCGGGCCCGGCTTTGGGCTCGCGCGGAGTCCCAGTGCCACCAGTAGCGTAGGCGGGCGCGCGGCCGTCCGTAAAGCGGGGTCGAAGCCGTACACTACGTTGGTGACGACCACGGCATCGCTGATCCGGGAGCAGGCTCAGGCTGCGCGCGCGGCCTCGAAGCCGCTCGCGCTCGCCTCGACCGATGCGAAGAACACCGCCCTGGACGCCATCGCCGACCTCCTGATCGAGCGCGAGGCGGCGATTCTCGCCGAGAACGCGGCCGACCTCGAGGCCGGCCGTGAAGCCCGCCTCGCGGACTTCTTCATGGAGCGACTCACGCTGACGCCCGCTCGCATCCGGGGGATGGCCGCTGACACCAGGCACGTCGCCACCCTCCCCGATCCCGTGGGCGAGACGATCAGCGCGCAGACGCTCGCCAACGGGATGCAGGTCGCGCGCCGCCGCGTGCCCTTGGGCGTGGTCGCCTGCGTCTACGAATCGCGGCCAAACGTGACCATCGACGTCGCTACCCTCTGTCTCAAGAGCGGGAATGCAGCAGTCCTCCGAGGCGGCAAGGAGGCGGTACGGAGCAACGCCATCCTCGGCGACCTCTTGTGTGACGCGCTCGACGGCTCTGCGCTTCCAGCGGAGGCGGTTCAGGTGGTGCGCGACCCCGACCGCGCCCACGTCGACGAGCTCCTGCGGATGCACGATCTCGTCGACCTGATGGTCCCGCGCGGCGGTGCCGGGCTGATCGCGCACGTGCGTGACACAGCCACGATGCCGGTCGTGGCGGGCGGTGTGGGCGTCTGCCACACCTACGTCGATGCGGAAGCCGACCTCGGCATGGCCCTGGAAATCGTCGACAACGCCAAGACCCGCCGCTACAGCATCTGCAACGCCCTCGACACGGTGCTCGTGCACGAATCGGTCGCGCACGACTTCGTCGCCAGGCTCGCGGAGCGCTGGGCCGGCACCGTCACGCTGCTCGGCGACGACCGCGCCCTCGAGCTGCTCGCGCAGATCGAAGCGCCCGCGGGCCTCGCCGTCGAAGCGGCACAGCCGGCCGATTGGGACACCGAGCACCTCGCCCTGCGCGCTGGCGTCCGCGTCGTCGACTCGCTCGACGATGCGCTCGCGCACCTCGATGCGCACGGCAGCGGCCACAGCGAGGCGATCGTCACCGATAGCTATGAGAATGCGATGCGCTTCACCGCTGAAGTCGACGCCGCCGCCGTCTACGTGAACGCGAGCACGCAGTTCACCGATGGTGCGCAGTTCGGCCTGGGCGCGGAGATCGGCATCTCCACGCAGAAGATGCACGCCCGCGGTCCGATGGGTCTCGAGGAGCTGACCAGCTACAAGTGGACGGTGCTCGGGAACGGCCAGGTGCGCCCGGCGTGATCTCCTTCGATCGCGAGGTGCGCACGCCCCACTCCGAGGCGTACTCGATGCTCGACAACGGCGAGATCGTCGGGCGCGTGGACCTGCACCTGCAGGGCCCCAGCATCCACGCCACCCTCTGCGTGACGCCTGACGCGAGCGAGGACCGCATCCGCGAGCTCATGGACGCCGTCGACGAGCAGCTCGCGATGACGGCCGATCCTTACCGCGAGGACTTCGTCGTGACGGTCTGGAAGGGCATCCCCGGGGGCGTCTACGGCGACGCCGACGCGGATGAGGACACGATCCCGCTGGGTGAGATCAGCGAAGGCTAGGCTGCGCTGGTGGGCGCCGCGCCGCGCGCCGGCTCGGGGTGCTGACCCGGCCGCGGCGCCGTCGCTCCGATCGACTCGTGCCGTGGCCGCGATCGTAGACTGGACCGCATGACGAGTCAGAATTCTGAACGGTACTTCACGCTGCCGATCGAGGTGACCGGTGTCAACCGCGAGGCACTCGGCGAGAGCTGGGGGAAGGGCCGTGAGCTCGCCCTCTTCCACCGAGAGGTCCTGGAGGAGCTCAGTCGCGAAGCCGGACCGCAGCCCAACCCCAGGGACGAAACGGCGCTGTTGCTCGCCTGCCATGGCTGGAATGTGTTCGTCGCCGTCATGGACTCGACCGTAGCCGGTAAATTCGATGTCGCGGCCTACCTGCTTCGGCCGCTCTTCGACATCGGTCCTCTCATCCTGGTGTGCGCGAACGATGACGAGCGCGCCCAACGCTTTCGGAATGACAAGTACAGAGGCGGACAAGCCCGCAAGGATCTTGTGGGCCTCGTGAACACAGGCGAGCCTGAGCTGGCGGAAGGCGTCAGCCGCATCTGGAAGGATGACGCTGACGCAACCCACGAACTCTCGCATGCCGGGTACGTCCACTTCGACAAGCTGGTCGAGCAGCGTGGTGATGCGATCCACCCCATACTCGGGGGCCGCCCCGACGCCCACGAAGCAAAGGGACTCGCGAGTGCGGCCATCGCCGCTGAGGTGAAGCTGCTCCGCTGGCTCTTGCTGAGTCGGCCGGGGTACTTCGGAGAGCGTTGGTTGGACCGCTTCGAAGCGATCGAGACGCCTCTTAGCGGATGGATCAAGGCCGCGCAGGACCCCCTGGAGCGATAGTCACCCCAGCCCGCTCGTCAGGGCGACCGGCCCCGGGGCGTGAAGGATCAAGAGTTCTGAGGCAGGAGAACCAGTATCGGGTTGTGTCGCTCAAGGAGTTCGATGTTCATTGGCGTCCTGCTCCCTCGTGCTCGAGGCGCAGTGTCGCACACAAGAAGTCGCCCTAACGAGACTTCCGGCCCTACGGCTCCCTGACGAGCCCCGTGGCGCTCACCTCGAACAGCGCCGAGACCGCTTCGTCGGCGGCATCGAAGGTGGGTTGGGGGTAGACGCCGATGAAGACCAGGCCGAGCAGCAGGATTCCGGCGAGCCCACCGAGCAGGGGCGAGGGGCGGAAGCGCGTGAGGCCCGCGAGCGGCGCGAATAGGTACATCTGGCGCATCACCATCAAGTAGTAGTAGAGGCTCACGAAGCTGTTCGCGGCGGCCAGGCCCACGAGCCAAAGGAGCTCGTCCGTGGTGCTCGCCTGGAACATCAGGAACTTCGTCGCGAAGCCCGCGAAGAACGGCAACCCCGCGAACGAGAAGAGCGACGCCGTGATCACGAGTGCGAGGAAGGGCTGCGTTTCGGCCAAGCCCCGCAACCCCGCGATGCTGTCGTCGCCGGTGCGGTTGTAGTGGGCGATCAGCGCGGAGAAGAGGGCGAGCGTCGAGACCGTGTAGCCGACGAGGTGCAGGAGGAGTGCGGCGGAGGCGTCCTCCGCCGTCGCCGCGTCCCCATAGCCGATGGCGGCAATGACCACGAGCATGTAGCCCACCTGCCCGATCGAGCTGTAGGCCACCAGTCGCTTCAGGTTCGTCTGCTGGATCGCGATCAGGTTGCCGGCGGTCATCGTAATCGCCGCGAGGGCGGCAATCGCCGCCCGCCATTCGATCGCGTCGACGATGAGGGCGCCGGTGAAGAGCCGCAGGATGAGCGCAAAGCCGGCCGCTTTCGAAGCGGTCGAGAGGAACGCCGTGATCGGCATGGGCGCGCCCTCGTAGGCGTCGGGCGCCCACATATGGAAGGGCGCGGCCGAGACCTTGAAGCCGACCCCGGCGATGATCAGCATGATGCCAACGATCGCGGCCGCGTCGGTGTCGTTGCCGCGATCGGCCAACCCCTGGGCGATGCCGTCGTAGGTCGTGCTCCCGGTGAGCCCGTAGAGGATGCTGATTCCGTAGAGGAGCATCGCGCTGGAGAACGCGCCGAGGAGGATGTACTTGAGGCTGGCTTCGTTGCTGAGGATGTCCTTCTTCAGGAAGCCGACGAGGATGTAGAGCGAGAAGCTCAGCAGTTCGAGCGAGATGTACGCCGTCAGCAGCTCTTGCGACGCGGCCATCAGCACCATCCCAATGCCGCCGATCAGGAGGAGGCCGTAGTACTCGCCGGCCGTGCTCGTGCGCTCGCTCATGTACTGCGCCGAGAGCAAAGCGACGACGAAGACGATGGCCGCGGCAAGGATGCGGAAGTAGGTCGTGAAGTCGTCCGTGCGGAGGAGGCCTTGGAAGTCGCCGGGCGTATGGCCGATGTAGAACAGGGCGGCGATGAGCCACGCCGCCGCCCCGAGCGCGGTTGCGTACGCGAGCAGATCCTTGCGGATACGTGGCCAGATCAGTTCCGCCGTGAGGATCGCGGCGGCGGAGCCGACGGCGATGTACTCGGGGATGAAGAGCGTGTAGTCGCGCATCAGCTCGTCACCCCGGGCAGGTTCAGAATCGTCGGCGCGAGCCGGTCCGTGAAGGGCGCCCACCAGAGGCCCATCGCGAGCATCGAGACGATGAGGATCGATGCCGCCATCGCTTCGATCGGTGACATGTCCTTGAGGTCACGCCAGCGTGGCTTGAGCGGACCGAAAAAGACGACGCCGAACATCCTCAGCATGTACGCGGCCGCGATCGCTGCTGCCAGAATCGCGAGCCCCCCGAAGATCGGGTAGGTGCGGAAGGTGCCGACGAAGATGTGGAACTCCGCCGTGAACCCGGAGAGCCCCGGAAGTCCAACGTTGGCCAGGCCGGCGACGACGTAGGCCACGACCCAGAGGGGCATCACCTTGGCGATGCCGCCGAAATCGCTCAGGTCACGCGTGTGCGCCTGGTCGTAGAGCGCCCCGATGAGGAGGAAGACGAGGGCCGTCATCACGCCGTGGCTGAACATCTGGAGTACGGCGCCGGTCACGCCGATCTCGTTCAGCGTCGCGATGCCGATCAGGACGAAGCCCATGTGGCTCACCGAGCTGTAGCCGCTGATGAGCTTGAAGTCGCGCTGGGTAAGGGCGGCGATGGCGCCGTAGAGCGCGCCGACCGTGCCCAGCACGAGGAGCGCGGGCATCCAGAACTCCGCGCCGTCGGGCAGGATCTGGATGCCGAGACGGATGATGCCAAAGGCACCCAGCTTCATCAGCACCCCGGCGTGCACCATCGAGACCGAGGTCGGGGCGGACATGTGCCCGTCCGGCGACCAGGTGTGCAGCGGCCAGAGGCCCGCGAGCACCCCACAGCCGATGGCAAAGAAGGGGAAGATCGCCTTCTGGAAGTTGGGGCTGAAGACGCCGCTCTCGCCCGCCGCCCAGAGCGTGGGCAGGTCGAAGGTGCCCAGGCCTGCTTCGTGCACGACGGCGAAGATGCCGATCCAGATGCCGACGGAGCCGCCCACGAGCATGAGCGTGAGCTTCATCGCCCCGTATTCCTTGCGTGTCGATCCCCAGATGCCGATCAGCAGGTAGAGGGGCACCACCGCGAGCTCGTAGAAGAAGAAGAAGAAAAACAGGTCGAGCGCGAAGAACGTCCCGTAGACGCCCGCGATCAGGATCCACATCAGGATAAAGAAGTCTTTCGTGCGGTACTCGAGCTTCCAGGCGACGAGCGTGCCCGCGAAGGCGACGATGCCCGTGAGCAACGTCAGCAGTGAGGAGATGCCGTCGACGCCGAGATGGAGCGAGATGCCGTTTTCCTGGAGGAAGCCGACGTTCTCGATCCAGGCCCAGCGCAGCTCCATCTGGATGGGATCGGCGCCCGCCTGGTAGGCAAGGAAGACGTAGATCGAGAGGCCCAGCAGGAGGCTCGCATTGATCGCTGAGAGGTAGCGTACGGCCATCTTCTGCGAGCCGGGGACGAACAGGAGCGTGGCCGCCACCACCAGCGGCAGCGTGAGCGTCGTGAGCAGCACGTAGCCTTGTGCTTGGTCGAAGCCCACGCGCTAGTTCCTGACCGCCAGCGTGATCAGCGTGAGCGCCACCACGCCGACGGCGATCGCCATGGCGTAGTTCGGCACGCGGCCAGTCTGGACGTGCTTGAGCACGAAGCCGGTGTAGCGCGTCATGTTCGCGGAGCCATCGACGCCGGTGTCGTTCACGGCGAAGCGATCGAACCAGCTCACGAGATAGCTGAGACCCAGCACGCCGCGGTCGATGCCGAACTGGTAGAGGTCGTCGAAGTAGAACTTCCGCTGCACCATCTCGTACAGCTGCGGCTGCCAGCTGGCCGCCGCCGTGGCGCGATCGAGCCGGCCGCGCCAGTAGATCCAGGCGGCGCCGAAGGTACCGATCACGAACAGCGCGCTGGAGAAGCCGACGAGGCCCCAATCGACGTGGAACCTCTCCGGTTCGTGGAGGAAGACGAACTCGGGGAAGCCGCCGGGGAAGCCGATCGCGTCCCCTACGCCGTTGAAGACGACCAGTCCCGCGACGATCGAGAGGATCGCCAGGAACACGAGCGGAAGCGTCATGATCGGGCCGGTCTCGCGGGTGTGGCTGTGGATCTCCGCGTCCTGTGGCTGTCCGAGGAAGGTGCGGACGAAGAGCCGGGTTGTGTAGAAGGCCGTCATGATCGCGGCGACCGAGATGAGCACGTAGGCCCAGGCGCCGCGGTGCGAGTCGACCGCGTGCAAGATTTCGTCCTTGCTCCAAAAGCCCGCGAGCGGGAACAGTCCCGCGAGCGCGAGCGAGCCGATAAGGAAGGCCGTCGCGGTGATCGGCATCTTCCGCCAGAGGCCGCCGAGCTGGCCCATCTCCTGGCGATGGTGGCTGCCGATGATGACCGAGCCCGCGCCCAGGAAGAGGAGGGCCTTGAAAAAGGCATGCGTGAACAGATGGAACATCCCTGCGCCCACGAGACCGGTGCCGAGCGCAACGAACATGAAGCCGAGCTGGCTCACCGTCGAGTAGGCGAGGACCTTCTTGATGTCGGTCTGGGCGAAGGCGACGACCCCGCTGAAGAGCGCCGTGATCAGTCCTACGAACGTGACGACCAGCAGCGCCCCCTCCGCGACCTCGAAGATCGGGAGCAGGCGCGCGACGAGATACACCCCCGCCACCACCATCGTGGCCGCGTGGATCAAGGCACTGACCGGGGTGGGGCCTTCCATCGCATCGGGGAGCCAGACGTGGAAGGGCACTTGCGCGCTCTTCCCCATCGCCCCGAGGAAGATGAACATCATCGTGACGAAGAGGCGGACCTCGCCGATCGCGCCGGCCTCCACCGCCTCGATGATCTCGAGGATGTTGAAGGTCCCGGTCGCCTCCCAGAGCAGGATGATCCCGATGAGCAGGCCGACGTCACCGACGCGGGTCGTGATGAACGCCTTCTTCGCCGCTTCCACCGCCGAGCGCCGCTCCCAGTAGTGCCCGATGAGGACGAAGGAGCTCAGGCCCACCAGCTCCCAGGAGATGTAGAGCAACAGCAGGTTGTCGGCGACCACCAGCAGCAGCATCGATGCGACGAAGAGCTGCAGCATGGCGAAGTACCACCAGTACCGCGGCTCGCCCTTCATGTAGCCGACCGAGAACACGTTCACCATGAACGCGACGGTGGTGACGACCGCGAGCATGACGATCGTGATCGGGTCGACCAGGATCCCCATGCGTAGTTCGAACTCGCCGATCTCGGTCCAGGCGATGTTGTTGACGATCGGCCAGGCGGCCTCGCCCAGGTCGAGGAAGTCCGCGAGCACCACGAAGAAGAGGACGAAGATCGCCCCGGCCGCGAGGACGCCGATGAAATCGCCCTGCCGGGGCAGGTAGCGGCCCGTCGCGGCGAGCACGAGGAAGGTGATCGCGGGTACCGCCGCGAGGATCCAGGCCTCTTCAGCCCCCACGCGCGCCCCCTACCATCGCAACGTCGCCGCTTCGTCCACGTTCGCAGTCGATCGGTTGCGGAACAGGCGGATGACGATGGCCAGGGCGAGGCCGACTTCGGCCGCCGCCACCGCGATGACGAAGACCGCGACGATGATCCCGGTGATGAGGTCGGGGTCGAGGTAAGCGGCGAAGGCGACGAAGTTGAGGCTGACGGCGTTGAGCATCAGTTCGATGCTCATCAGTACAAGCACGGCGTTGCGGCGGGCGAGCACGCCGTAGACGCCGAGCGAGAAGATGATCCCGCTGAGCACGAGATAGTTCTCGAGGGGGACCACTAGTCGCCGTCCTCCTGCCGGGCGATGACGATCGCGCCGATGAACGCGACGAGCAGGAGCGCCGACAGGATGATGAAGGGCGCGCCGAAGTCCTGGAACAGGATCTCGCCGATCTGCTCGATCTTGACCTCTGCGGGCGAGTCCCCGATGTCCCCCGGCCAAGCTGTGGAGACGGCCACGCCGATGAGCGTCGCCATGAGCGCTCCCGCGACGAGGGCGCCGAAGGGCGCCTGCACGCCTGTCACCGGTTCCGGGCGCCCTCCGATCCCCATCCGCGTCAACATGAGCGCGAGCAGGATGAGGACGGTGACGGCCCCGCCGTAGATGAGGAACTGCACCAAGGCGATGAATTCAAGGGTGAGGAACAGGTACATCGCCCCCACCCCCGCCAGGCTCAGGATCAGGAAGATCGCGGAGTGAATGACCGTGCCCGAGAGCACGACCCCAGCCGACGTTCCGACGATAGCGGCGGCGAAGATCCACCACAGGATCTCGGTCGTCACGAGCTGTCGGTCCCTCCGCTCACGTCCGCGGCGGTTGGAATCGTACCGTCGAGCTCCGCAAGCGTTGCAAGGAGGTCGTCGGGGATCGCTTCGCCCCGTTCGAGATGCTCCTTGGCCGTGCGCTCCGCCTTCATCCGGCGCGCCCGCAGCTTCCGCGGTGAGTTCGGATCGCCCTGCGCGCCTGCCTCGGCGGGAGCCGCGGGCGGCGCCGCAGCAGCGGCGGTAACGCCGCTGGGATCGTTCCCCGTGAGCTCCTTGTAGAGCTCACTCTCAGTCTCATTCAGCGCCTGCAGAATCTCCGCTGGCACTTCCTCGCCTTTCTCCAGGTGCTCGTGGGCGCTGCGCTCGGAGCGCATTCGACGCGCGCGGAGCTTGCGTGGCGAGTTCGGGTCGCCGACATCCCCAGCGGGTGCTCCTGCCGCCGCCGGCGCGGCCGCCGCGACGGCGGGCGTGCCGATCGGGGGCACGGGCTCGTCCGTGATCTCGGTGTAGACCTCGCTCGCGTAGCGTCGTAGCGCGGCGATCGTCTCGGCGCTCACTTCTCCCGCTTCCTGCTCGGCGCGCGCTTCGCGCTCGGCCTTCATGCGGCGGGCGCGCAGCTTCCGGGGCGACAATGTCGCGACCTCGTCGTCCTGGGCCGTCCCGCCCGCAGCCGCGCCCGCGGCCGCTTCCTGAACCTCCGGCTCCCGCTCCTGGATGGCCGCGCCAAGGCCCTGAGCGATACGTTCCGCCTGGGCCGCGCGCGCCTCCGGACGGCCACCCTGGAACCCGGGGGAGGGCGCCTCCTCGCCCTCGGCGAGGGCGCTGTTCGCCTCGATGCTATCGAGCGGCCGGAACGGGTTCGCGAGCTCGCCGCTCTTGCTCACGGCCAGCAGGTCCTCGATGTCCAGGTGCAGGTCGCGGCGGTCGTAGACGGAATGCTCGTGGCCGCTCCAGTTGCTGTCCATCGCGATCGCTTCGAAGGGGCAGACCTCGATGCAGATGTTGCAGCGCATGCAGCGCGCGTAGTCGATCCAGAACTTCTCGATGATCTTGCGGCGGTCGCTCGTGCCCTCGGGGTGCTTGGGGTTGTCGTGCATGACCGTGGTCATGCAATCGACGGGGCAGTTGCGCGCACAGATGTTGCAGCCGGTGCAGAACGGCTCGTCGTGGTCGAAGTCCCAGGTGAGCACGGGGAAACTGCGCTGACGTTCCGGCAGGGCGTGCTTCTCGTCCGGGTACTGGATAGTGACGGGACGCCGGGTGAACGTGGAGAAGGTGGTCGCGAGGCCTTTGAGGATTCCGATCATGGCGTTGGCACCTCGGCGTGCTTGTAGCTGCCCACGAGATTCTTGGTCTCGGGCTTGCGCGTCGCGTGGAGGTAGACAGCCCCGAGGAGCACGAGCGCGCCCGCCCAGTTGGCGAGTGCCAGCAGCTCTTCGGGCCATTCGTACACGAGGAAGAGGCCGTTCACGAGGAGGAGCACGAAGCTCACCTCGATGAGGACCTTCCAACAGAAGCTCATGAGCTGGTCCATGCGCAGACGGGGCAGGGTCACGCGTACCCAGAACACGAGCCCGATCATGAAGAAGCTCTTGATGAAGGTCAGGGCGAGCTGCCAGCCCCAGCCCCAATCGAGGCCCATCGGGAACTCCCAGCCGCCGAGGAACACGGCCGCACCGAAGATGCTGAACGCCCAGAGTGCGGCGTACTCGGCGAGCTGGAACATGCTCCAGCGGATGCCCGAGTACTCGACGAAGTAGCCGCCCACGATCTCGGACTCGGCCACGGGGATGTCAAAGGGCGCACGGTGCAGCTCCGAGAGCATCGCCGTGAAGAAGATCACGAACGCGAGCGGCTGGATCAGGACGAAGGGCCGGTTCTCTTGTTGGAGGACGATCTCGTTCAGGTCGAGTGTGCCCGCCAGCATCGCTACCGCCAGGAGCGCGATAACCAGCGGGATCTCGTAGCTGATCATCTGCGCGGCCGCGCGTACGCCGCCCAACAGCGCGTACTTGTTCCCCGAACCGAGGCCGGCCATGAGCACGCCGACGATGTTCAGGCCGAGGACGGCGAAGACGAAGAACATGCCCAGCGCGAGATTGCGAACGCCCCAGTCGCGCGCAAAGGGCAGCGCCACGAGGACAACAAAGACCGGGATGAAGGTCAGGTAGGGCGCGAATTCGAACACCCAGCGGTCTGCGTTACGCGGGCGGATGTCCTCCTTCGAGAGCAGCTTGAGCGCATCCGCGACGCCCTGCATGAGGCCGATCGGCCCGGTGCGCATTGGGCCCAGTCGCATCTGAAAGCGTGCGATCACCTTGCGCTCGCCCCAGGTGAGGTAGACGACGACCACCGTCATCGCGGTCACGATGATCAAGACGCGGATGATCGCGTCGAGCCAGCTCAGCCCGAAGAAGGCGTCGCCGAAGGTCACTTGTCCACCTCGCCGAGGACGATGTCGAGCGAGCCGAGGATGACGATCGCGTCGGCCACGTAGGTGCCAACGACGAGCTCCTTGAGCGGCGAGAGATTGCAGAACGAAGGCGATCGCAGCTTCGCGCGATACGCCTGCGCGCCGCCCCTGGCCATCATGTAGACGCCGTACTCGCCCTTGGTGCCCTCCGTGGGCATGTAGAGCTCGCCGTCGTCGATGCGCAGCGTCTTCGGCAGCTTCGGCGCGAGGACCCGGCCGGCTGGCATCTCCTCCAGGCACTGCTCGATGATGCGCGCGCTCTGATAGACCTCGGCGAGGCGAACGTGGAAGCGGTCGAAGACGTCGCCCTGACGGCCCACGGGAATCTCGAAGTTCATCCGCGGATAGACGCTGTAGGGCTCGGCCTTGCGGATATCCCAGGGCACGCCCGTCGCGCGCAGCATCGGTCCCGTGAAGCCCCAGGCGATCGCTTGTTCGGGAGTCACGGGCGTGAGGCCCTGACAGCGCTCGACGAACACCTCGTTGCCGGTGAGGAGGCCGTCCATGTCCTCGAGCCCCTGGCGGATCGAGCCCAGGACCCAGCGGCAGCGGGACTCAAAGTTGTCGGGCAGGTCCATCGTCACGCCACCGATGCGGCAGTAGGTGGGGAACATGCGATCGCCCGAAACCTCCTCGATGAGGTCGTAGATGCGCTCTCGTTCGCGCCAGGCGTACGTGAAGCTGGTGCCGAACGAACCGACGTCCGCGCCGAACGCGCCCAGGAACATGAAGTGCGAGTTGATCCGGGAAAGCTCCATCATGAGTACGCGGATGTACTCCGCGCGCTCGGGGACCGCGATCCCTGCGAGCTTCTCGACCGCCATCACGTAGGCGACCTCGCAGCACATGCCCGCGAGGTAGTCGGTGCGGTCCCACCAGCCCATCGCCTGGCGGTAGTCCGCGTTCTCGGAGAGTTTCTCGAGGCCGCGGTGGAGGTAGCCGATGTATGGCTCGCAATCGACCACGCGCTCGCCGTCGATGGTGAGGACCATGCGGAAGACGCCGTGGGTCGCCGGGTGCTGGGGCCCGACGTTCACGGTCATATCGACCGTATCGAGGTCGCCGGTGGGAGCGACGCGCTCGTCGGGCCAGACCGCCATCTAGACCTCCACGCCAGGCGGGCCGTCTTCGATGCCCTGCAGGATCTCCGCCTTCTGCAGCGGGTGGGCTTTGCGTAGGGGGTGGATGCGGAGGTCTTCCTCGAGAAGGAGGTTGCGTGGATCGGGGTGTCCTTCGAAAACGAGGCCCATCATTTCCGCGGCCTCGCGTTCGTGCCAGTTGGCGGCGGGGTAGAGCCCCGTGAGGCTCGGGATCGTGGGTTCGCCCGGCGGCGTCGGCACCGTTACCTGCAGGGCGTGGCCGTGCTTGAAGGAATAGAAGTGGTACTTCGCCCAGAGCCCTTCGTCCTCCATGTCCAGCGAGACGATGTTGCGGAGGAGGTCGAAGGCGAGCTCGCTATCGTCGCGGAGGCCGGTGACGAGGGTGAGGAAGTGCGCGGGGGCGACGCGGAGGTCGGGGTAGGTTTTCGTCTGCGACACTTCGAACGCGATGCCGGGCAGGCGCCCTCGCACCAACGCCGCGATCTCGGGCTCCGTTTCCGCTGACTGCTCCTCGTCGCTCATCCGACCGTCTTCTTCTCTTCCATGATCTTCTCCTGGAGAGCGAGAAAACCGTCGAGGAGTGACTCGGGCCGGGGCGGGCAGCCGGGCACGTAAACGTCGACCGGGATGATCTTGTCGACGCCCTGAAGGACGCGGTCGTACTCGGTGTAGGGCCCGCCGTTCGTGGCGCAGGCGCCCATCGAGATGACGTACTTCGGGTTCGGCATCTGCTCGTAGAGGAGCTTGATCGCGGGCGCCATCTTCTTTGTGACGGTGCCCGAGACGATCATTACGTCGCTTTGGCGGGGGCTGGGCCAGGGGACGATGCCGAAGCGATCGAGATCGTGGTTGCTCATGAAGGTCCCGATCATCTCGATCGCGCAGCAGGCGAGGCCGAAGGTCATCGGCCAAAGCGAACTCTTGCGGCTCATCGCGAGGACGGTGTCGACGCCCGTCTGCATGATCCCGGGCATCATGATGCGGTAGGCAGCCTTGCCCTCGGGGATCTCGACGGGCGTCAGGCGCTCCGCTTCGTTGCCGTAGTCAGGAACGTAGGCGGGGACCGCCGGGGTTGCGTCGCCGCTGCTCGCGTCGTCGCTCATCGCCACTCCAACACGCCGCGCCGCCAGGCGTAGAGGAGCCCGGTGCCGAGCACGCCGACGAAGATGAACATGTACCAGAAGACGTAGACGGGCAGGTCCACGAAGGTCACCGCCCAGGGGAAGATGAAGATCGTCTCGACATCGAAGATGAGGAACATGATCGCGAAGAGGTAGTAGCGAACGTGCACCTGCGCCCAGTTCCGGCCGATCGGGAGCATGCCGCACTCGTAGGAGACGGACTTGCCGCGCTCGCGGGCGAAGGGGGCGATGAGCCGCGCGCCGATGAGCGCCGACGCCACGAGAATGAAGCCGGCGATCGAGGCGATCATCACGGCTGACCAGGTGTCGTAGAAGCTCATGGCCTACGCTTTCGCGGCTGGCGCTGGCGCGTTCAGAGGCCATGACAGCGGGACGGTAAGGCCCCGTCAAGGCCCTTGTGATTTCAGCCACAAACCTACACCGAGGGGTAGTGGGCAGCAAGCGGGGAAGGGGTCCTGAGTCGATTGATTAAGCCAGGAACATTTCCGTCCCTCTCGCTCAACGCCAATTCGCGCTGAAGCTTGTGGTCGCACCTCGACCGTGGACGCATAGCCTGCAGCTGGCTGGTCGAGTCGAGTCGTAGGTATCGGAGCTAGCTCTAGAGCACCCACAAAATACGAGCGAGGGCTTCTGGGCGCTGCATTCAGGGCGCGTAGCACCACGGTGTCACGGTGGGAGGAGACCCAGGAGTACGGTAACATGAAGAAAACCGCCCAAAGGACGGCTTTCAGGTAAGGGGCGGACTCTCTGGCGATTGGCGTATTCCCGGCCGCCAAGCGGGAGGGTGACACGGTGATTTTGGCCTTTAGGCCGGTTAGAGTACTCTCACCGCCCTGGATGAGTTGTCCAGGTAGGAGGTGACCCGTGGCACCCGCCCAAACTTTCGATCCGGCTAAGTTCCGTGAATTGCTGCTGTATGTAGCGCGGCGCTCGGAGGATGATCCAACGTTCGGGGCGACGAAGCTCAACAAGATTTTGTTTTTCGCGGACTTCCTCGCGTACGGCATGAGAGGTCGCTCGATCACGGGCGCAACGTATCAGCGACTTCCCAGGGGCCCTGCGCCACGAGAGCTGCTCCCCCAGCAAAGAGCCTTGACCCAGGCTGGCGATGCAATAGTCAGCGAAGGAATGCGCTTTAATTTCCCTCAAAAGAGACTCACAGCGATACGTGAACCAGATAAGTCTGTCTTTGAATACGAAGAATTGGAAATAGTGGAACAACTATTGGTTGCATTACGCAATCATAATGCTAGTGAGGTCAGTGCCCTCAGTCATTACGAGGTACGAGGGTGGCAACTTGCAGATGACTATGAGGATATCCCGTACACGACCGTTTTCCTGTCGACAGATCCGCCAACCGAGGTCGATCGTAAGCGCGCCGAAGAGTTAGTATTGGAGCATGGCTGGGTCGGCAACCGCTAAATACCGTACGATCCGCGAAGACCCGGCCTACGCTGCGCAGGCACAGGCGCTCGCCCCCAACACGCAGCGCCTAGACGAGATCCTTGAGGGATTGGTTTGGGCCGTCTGCACGGAGCCTAGTATCTTCCTGCTTATGAGGGATACGGGAATGCGCTTGGTCAAAACGGATCCGTACCCTGGCGCGCCACCCTTGCGTATCTTCTTCACTTGGGATGAAGACGACAACTGCACGCTATGCTGGATAGAGCTGATCGAGGACCTTCCCGAGGAACAGGACTTTTCGGGTTGACTGCACCCAGTCATTGCGGATGGCCCGCGCCAAGAGCTCTCCTAGCTTCCTTTCAGTGGCTTTCACCACCTTGCGTTGATCTTTTGATCTTCGGGTCGCGAACCTAGCCGTCTTCGTGGCTCGGCTAGGCTTATCTTCGCTGCTGCGCTGATTGCCGGCGATAGCCCGAAGGCATCTACCTCCGCGTTCAACCTATCAACGGTAGTACCGTGAGGGATAATTCCGGAATCTACTTACCCTCGATCTACTCGACGCCACCGAGCCGCCGCCCCCCGGAGCCACCCCATGCAAGCCCGCCGCCTCGAGACCGTCGTTCAGTTCTGCAGCGACCCGGAGGCTTCGGCGCGGTGGCATGCGGAGTTCTTCGGGGTAGAGGCGACGCCCGACGGGGGGCCGTACTTTCGCTTCGAGCAGGGGCCCGGGTACGTCATCCTGGCGCCTGCGGCGCCTGCGGCGGCTGGGACGGGGCGGGGCGGTAGCGGGGTCTGGTTCGAGGTCGAGAGCGTGGACGAGGCGTACGCGCAGCGAACGGCGGCCGGGTCCGCCTTCAACGAGGAGCCCTTCGATATCCCGCCCGGCCGCCTCGTCACGATCGACGACCCCGACGGCAACATCATCGGCCTCATCGACAACTCGAAGGGCGGGATGCCGGGGGGGATATAGCTCGCTTCGCTCGGACCCCTCCCCACCAGCCCCACCCACGCTCGACTGCTGCTGCGGCTGCGCGTCCTGCGGCCGCTACGCCTCCGCGCTCGCTTACGGCCCTGCGGCGCTGGGCCGTAATCTCGCTTCGAAGGGCGGTATGCCGCGCCTAGCGCGCGAACGGCTCTGTAGGGATGCCGTCGTGCATCTCCCAGATGAGGACGTGCGTGCCCTCCGGGCCCGGGGTCATCCGTAGGCCGGATTCGTTGGCGATGCGGGCGGCGTCGCCGCGCTTGAGCTGGCCGCCACCCTCGAGTTCGAGGTCGCCTTCGGCCACGTAGAGGTGGGCGAACGGTGAGGCGGGCACCGCCGTCGCGATGCCTGGGGCGAGCTGCCCCGCCAGAGGGTGGCGCCCTCCTGGCGGATGGCGATCGCGGACTCGTGGCCGCGGCCCGAGGCCACCGGCACGAGCCCGCCCTTCGCGACCTCGCTGCCGATGTCGAGCTGCTGGCAGCTCGGCGCGATGCTGGGCGTGTCCGGCACGACCCACATCTGCACGAGGTGGACATCGCCACCCTTCGACGCGTTCATCTCCGAGTGCCAGATGCCGCTGCCTGCGCTCATCCGCTGTGCGAGTCCCGGGTAGATGACGCCGCTGTTCCCCTCGGAGTCCTGGTGCTCGATCTCGCCCCGGATCACCCAGGTGACGATCTCCATATCCTGGTGGGGGTGGGTCTGGAAGCCGCTCTCCGCCGCGATGACGTCGTCGTTGCTCACGAGGAGCAGGCCGAAGTGGGTGTTCTGCGGGTCGTAGTGACGGCTGAAGGAGAACGAATGGTACGAGTCGAGCCAGCTGATCTTCGTGCGGAAGCGGTCGTCGCCACGGCGGATGTCGATCGCGGGGATCACGCCGGCCATCGTATCGCCTCGCCCGCGGTGGGGCGCCCCTGGCAGCTTCCGTGCTCACGCACTCAGTGCCATGGAATGACTCTGCGGGAGTGCGTCCTTGCGCGACGAACCGACCACCGGCGGCATCGAACGGACTTCGCCGCCCGTCTCGCCCCAGCGCCAGGCGCTGGAGCCGGGCCGCGCCCCGCAGCGGGTTGCCGCCGCCGAAACGTTGAGCGTCGGTTCGGCGCCGGGGGCTACGCTCGCCGCCCTGCTCGGGGCGATTCACTAAGGGCAGTGCGCTACCAGCCGCGCGTGGAGAGGATCTCTTCTTGGGGGAGCGAAGCGACGGCCTGGCCGCGCATCGCCGCGCCCAGTCCGCGGCTCACCTTGGCGATCAGCTCCGGGTCCTCGAAGTGGGTCGTCGCCTGCACGACGGCGTTGGCGACGGCGGGCGGGTTCTCCGACTTGAAGATGCCCGAGCCGACGAAGACGCCGTCCGCGCCGAGACGCATCATGAGGGCGGCGTCGGCGGGCGTTGCAACGCCCCCCGCGGCAAAGTTCACCACCGGGAGCCGGCCCT
Organism: Tepidiformaceae bacterium; assembly: GCA_965247935.1. Lineage (GTDB taxonomy): Bacteria > Chloroflexota > Dehalococcoidia > Tepidiformales > Tepidiformaceae > CAUYXJ01. The sequence continues at coordinate 2,523,393 of CBDFIA010000002.1, read as the reverse complement.
CTTCGCGGACACGCTTCACGAGCTCGACGGGCGCGCCGAGCTCCTTCGCGACGGTGTAGACCTCGTCTTCGGAGAGCGTGTGCAGCCGCCGGATCTCGTCCTGGACGGCGCGCATGTGGCGCACCGCCTCGACGATGTCGCCGGTGCCGGCCTCCCCTTTCGTGCGAATCATCGCGGCGCCCTCGGCGATCCGCCGCAGGGCCTCGCCGAGGTTGCGGCAGCCGCAGACGAAGGGGACGATGAAAGCGTGCTTGTCGACGTGATGGGCTTCGTCGGCCGGCGTTAGCACTTCAGACTCGTCGATGTAGTCGACGCCGAGCGCTTGGAGCACGTCGGCCTCGACAAAGTGGCCGATGCGCGCCTTCGCCATCACCGGGATGCTCACGGCCTCCGTGATGCGGACGATGATCTCGGGATCGCTCATGCGGGCGACGCCGCCGTCCTTGCGGATGTCGGCAGGGACGCGCTCCAGCGCCATCACGGCGCAGGCGCCCGCCTCCTCGGCGATCCTCGCGTCCTCGGGCGAAACCACATCCATGATCACGCCGCCCTTGAGCATCTGCGCGAGGCCGGCCTTCACGGTCCAGGTTCCGCGCTCGGTCGCTCCGTTTTCGCTCATGGCCCGCTCCCCCGCCCTAGGCGGTCTCGTGGTATTGATGTTCGACAAGCTTAGGGCGAATGCACGAACGCGGGGTAGCGGTGGCGCCCCGCGTTCACGCGTTCTGTCGCCAGTCGCAGGGGGCACTGAGGGGGATCGGAGGCCTGGCCTGGGCCGACCCCTAAGTCTCCTGGCGCCAAACACGCGGCTCCTCGCCGGTCTCGAAGTCTCCGCACTGCGCGACATGATGATCCGCTAAGGGATAGCTTGAGCAGGCCGAACTCGGGGTTGTCGACAGCCTGGAAGAAGAGCGCCGGGTCGTAGTCGACCGGCTCCGGCGTGGCCTTGAAGAGATTCCAGAGGCGGCGCTTCTCCGCGTCGTCGTCTTCCCACTCGGTCCGGCACTCTGCGTAGACCTGCTGCTATCCGAGCGGGTTGCCTTGCGCAAGGTCGAGGTAGGTGAGCGAGACGTAAGGGTTGGCGGAGAGGTGCTTTTCCTTAAGGCAGCGTCGTCAAAGGAGTGGCGTCCCGTGGCGATCCAGCCGGTCGTGCCCTCCAGATCAGGTGGAGGATGCGCGAGCGAGGGCGTTCCTGGCGGTCGACGGTCGTGACGCTACGCCAAACGATGCGGCTCACCCGCTCGTTGAACTGCTCGGCGATCGCTTGGAACGAACCGACGTCCAGCGCGACCTCCCGCGGGTGGCGGCTACCCAGCCGGCGCAGGGCCGCATACGATACAGCGCTTGCGAGAGCGGGGGCCGCGCTCGGAAGCCAGGAGCACGCAGAAGGATCGGCGGCGCAGCGATGGGGATCTTCGCGGTCGGCGACAAGGTTCCCGCGATCGACCCGAGCGCGTTCGTCGCGCCCACGGCGACGGTCGTGGGCGATGTCCGCATCCACGCTGGCGCGTCCGTCTGGTACGGCGCCATCGTCCGCGGCGACACCTCCTACGCGGTGATCGGTGCGGGTGCAAACGTCCAGGATGGTGCGGTCGTCCACGGTCGCGCGGACATGCCCGGCCTCATCGGCGAGGAGGCGTCGATCGCGCACAACGCCATCATCCACGGTGCGACGATCGGTGCGCGCGCCCTGATCGGGAACGGCGCCCAGGTCCTCGATGGCGCGGTCGTCGAGGAGGGCGCGCTCGTCGCCGCCGGCTCGGTCGTCCTTCCCGGGATGGTCATTCCTGCAGGCATGCTCGCCGCCGGTGCACCCGCCCAGGTGAAGCGCAGCATTGCCGGCACGCCCTCCGAGGAGTGGGTCGAAAACAACCCGGCGCGCTACGCTCGCCTCGCGGCCGAACACCTCGCTGGTTTACGTGAGATTGCTCGCGAGGATGCCAGAATGTCAGCCTCATGACTGCCGCCCGGGCTCGGAGCTTCGCGACAGAATCGGCTGCGATACCCGAGTGGTACGCGCGCCTACCGGTTGTGCGGCGGCTGCCCCCGATCTGGCGGCCGAACCCCCGCCTCTTTCTGACAATGGTTCCGGTCCTCGCGTTCTATGCACTTTCGAAGATCGCCTCTGCCGAGGTCGCGATCGCGGGCGGCTTCGCCGTCTTCACGGTCGTCTTCCTGCTGACGCGGTGCACCCCCCTGCTGCAGTTCATCGCGACCTACGGTTACGCCATCACCGTCGGGGCCGCGCTGGTCGGGCTCGCGCTCGGGAGCGAGAAGGCCTACCTCGCCGCCGGGCCGGTCTCCGACCTCCTCATTATTCCTGTGTACGCGTACTCGATCGCGCGGGGCTGGCCCCTGATCGGCGCCCTGGGGAAGGAGATCGCGCCGATCATGTTCCGCTCGCTACCCGTGAATGCGCCGATCTTCGTCCGGCTCACGCTTGCCTGGGCCGCCTACGAAGCGATCCAGGTGCTCGTGCTGACCTGGATGCTGCTCAACCTCTCCATCGGCGAGTACCTGATCTGGGCCCGCATCTTCGGCGCGCCAACCACGGTTGCGATGATCGCGGTTTCGGGCACGCTCGTGATCCGTGCGGCCAAGCGCGCCCGCGTCGACCACGAGCCCCTCCCACTGCCAGCGGGAACGTCCACCAGCATCGCTGGCTAGGTCGGGCGGCCCCGGAGCTGATCGTTCTTCCCCGGCTGGGCGAGCAGGAACGCGAGAATCTGTCGCCAGTAGTGGCTGACGTAGAACTGCCCCGCGAGCGCCGCCACCACACCCACGGCCACCACCACCCATTCGCCCGCGTTCAGCGTCGAGAAGTCGAAGAAGTTGCGCAGCCAAGGCGTGTAGACGATGAGGACGAGGACCGCGCTCAGGAGCGCGCCCAGCAGCGTGGTCATCACCGGCCGTGTGAGGCTCCGGAAGGACGCCCCCTCGAAGCCGAGCACTTCGATCATGAATCCGATTCCGGTAAAGCCGATCACGAGCGAGACGAGCGTGCGCGACCCCTCGACGTCCTGACCGAAGAGGCCCTCGGTCGCGAACTGCACCAGCATCGCGGAGGTCGCCAAGGCGACGCCCGCGGGTAAGGCGAAGCGCAGGACGCTGCTGAGATAGTCCTTGCCCGCATTCAGTGGGGGAATGCTGATCGAGATGAAGATGGCGGGGATGCCGAGCGCCAACATGGCGGTGAGCGATCCGTGCCGCGGGAGGAAGGGGAAGTCGAGCCCGAGCAGATTCGTCGCAAAGATAAGGAGGAAGGCGTAGATGCTTTTGGCGATGAAGAGCTTGCTCAGTCGCGCTGAGTTCCCCAGCACGAACGTCGCCTCCTTCGCGCCGCGGATGAGCGCGGCGAAGGAGTCGTGCCTCAGGACGATCCCCGCCACCCCCCGCGCCGTCGAAGTGCCGGACTCCATCGCCACGGCGATGTCGGCGGCGCGGAGGGCGTGAACATCGTTCGCGCCGTCACCGACCATCGCCACGAAGTGCCCCCGCTCCCGCAGTGCATCTACGATGTCGGACTTCTGCTGCGGCGAGATGCGCCCGAATACGCTGTGCGCGTTCACCGCCGCGGCGAAGCCCTCGGCGTTGAGCGCGGCGAGCTCGCCGCCGGCGATGGCGCCGCCCTGCGTCTCGATCCCGAGCTGTTTCAGCAGCGCGGCGACGGTCTGGGGGTTGTCGCCGCTGATGATCTTGGGCTCGATCCCGAGTTCGTCCATGAGCGAGAAGGCCTGCTTCACTTCCGGGCGAAGGACGTCCCCGATCGTGATCAGCGCCAGTGGCCGCAGACCTTCGAGCGTGCCGTCCGCCTCGGGGAGGGAGGGCGCCTCCGCGAAGATCACGCCGCGTAGCCCCGTTTCGCTCGCGGCCCGGTAGGTGGCCAGCAGCGGGTCCGCACCGTCGCTCGCTGCGGCGATCGTCTCGGGCGCACCCAGAACGAACGATCGCGACTCGCCCCTGAGCTCGAGGCGCAGCGCGCTCCAGCGCCGGGCCGAGCTGAAGGGCACGTTCCCGTCCGGGCGCCCCCCGTTCGACCCCGCGGAGAGCTCGTCGGCGAGCGCGGACGCGGTCATGCTCTCTTCCGCCGTGGCCGCGGTGAACGCGCCGAGCCAGGGCAGGTAGACGGCGCTCTCGGGCGCCCAATGCACTTCAGCGACGGTCAAGCGGTTCGCCGTGAGCGTGCCGGTCTTGTCCAAGCAGATGACGTCGGCGTAGTTGAGCGCCTCCACCGCCTGGATGTCCTGCACGATCGCGCCCGCCCGCGAGACCCGCACGGCGCCCACCGCGAAGGCGACGGTCATCCCCAGCAGCAGGCCCGCGGGCACGACGGTCGTGACCGTCGCCGTCGTCGCTTTGATCGACTCTGCGAAGCCCCGGTCCTCGACGTTGAAGGAGATGAGTAAGGCGATCGAAAGGACCGAGGTCGCGCCCACGAGGACGCGCAGGAGCCGCTTCAGCTGGAGCTGGAGCGGCGTCAGCCGGCGAACGAGCTTGCGCGCATCCGCGGTGAGCCTTACGGCGTAGGTCTCCGCGCCGACTTTCTCGGCGCTGTAGTAGAGGTTGCCGGCCACGCAGAACGAGCCCGAGAGGAGCTCGTCGCCCGGCTCTTTCCTTACAGAGTCCGACTCGCCCGTGAGGAGCGACTCGTCGACCTCCGCTGTGCGCTCGGTGACGGCGCCGTCCGCCACCACCTGGTCCCCCGGCTTCAGATGGAGGAGCTCGCCCTGCACAACTTCTTCCGCCGCGATCTCGCGCTCCTGGCCCTCTCGCACGACGTTCGCGCGCGGCGCCGTGAGTGCGACCAGGGAACGCAGCGTGCGCGTCGCCCGGAGCTCCTGGTAGGTGGAGACGGCGACGTTCGCGAAGACGACGACCCCGACGAAGAGCCCGTCGCGGAACTCCCCGACTGCGAACAGCGCCACGATCATCACCAAGAGCACGATGTTGAAGAACGTGAGCGCGTTGCTGCGCACGACGTCCGCGTCGCTGCGTTGCTTGGTGGTGTCGAGGTTGGCGAGGCCCGCTTCGGCGCGGGACTCGGCCTCGGCCTGGGTCAGTCCTCGGCGCTGTGGGGCATCCGCCCCCGGGGGTGGCGGGAGGGGGCCGTCCGCCGCGGTTGGCGCCTGCTCAGCCACTGCGCTCTAGGGTGGACGAAAGCCTAGGGGAGGGGAAGCCATGGTGCTCCCTGCCGGTCGCGCGTTCAGAGTCCGACAGAGCTCAGGGTTCAAAGTTCAAAGTTCAGAGGGGAGCTGAGTCAACGTTCAGCGAACTCGGTCGGACTCCGAACTCCACGGCGGGGTAGGATCTCCAGCGACAACCGCTGCTGGAAGGGTCGCCCCCCATGTGGAGAACCATCGGACTGCTCGTCGTGGTCTGCCTCGCCTTTATTGGGCTGCTCGTTGGCCTGACCCTGGGCGGGCTTAACGCCGGTTAGCGTTCAGGGCGCGGCCGCGTGAGGTACGACGGCATCGTCGCCCGCCACCTCAACCGCCGGCTCAGCCGGCCCCTCGCCGCGGCCCTCGCGCCCACCCCCCTCACGCCCAACCTCGTCACTTTTGCGACGCTCGCCCTCGCCTTTGGCGTTGCCGCGCTGATCGCCGTGGGCTGGAACATCGCGGGGGGCGTCGGCATCCAGGTCATGAGCGTGATCGATGGCGTCGACGGTGAGCTCGCGCGCCTGAAGGGGCTGTCGACCCGTTTCGGCGCCGCCCTCGATGCCATCGCTGATCGTTACGCCGACGCTGCGATCCTCGGCGGCATGACGATCTACGCCGCCCGCTTTGAGGATCTGCCCCGCCCCGAGGTGGTCGGCGCACTCGCCCTCGCGGGCGCGCTCTCGGTGAGCTACAGCCGTGCGCGCATCGAGGCGAGCATGCGCCTACCGCCGAGCGACGGCCTCTTCGGCCTCGCCAGCCGCGACCTGCGCCTGCTCATCGCCGCCATCGGCACCGCGCTGGGCCAGTGCTACTGGACCCTCGCCCTGCTTGCCGTCGCCTCCGGCCTCACCGTCGCCTGGCGGCTGCTAGCCCTCCGCTTTCGGCCTCCCGCTCCCCCTCTGAACTCTGAACTTTGAACCTTGAACTTTGAACTCCGTCGGACTCTGAACTCCGCCGGACTCTGAACCTTGAACACTGAACTCCGCCCCCTACACTCGCAGGCATGCGCCTGCCACCCGTCGAAGTCGGCGCGTTGCTGCTGCTGCTGGTTGCGCTTGCGATCACGGCGTCCTTTTTCTTCGACCCTGCCGAAAGCTCGTCCGGGGAGCCGCGCGGCCCCTCCCTCGGCCTGCCCGCCGATGCGGACGACGCGGACGCGCCCGCCGCGTTTCCCCCCGCCGAGCGCCCCCAGCTCCACCCCTGGAGCGTGCCCGCGCCCGCGCGCTGGCTGATCACGTACTTCGCCGAGGGCCAAGCCGAAGGCGTCCCCGCGCACCAGGGTTCCGTTGAAGCGCTCGACCTCGAGTTCGCGAACGCTCCCTTCGGCGATCTCACCGACGATTCCTGGTGGCTGACCGCCCAGACGGGGTTCGAGCTCGCCGCGGGCGCTATGTGTTCGTCGTTGAGCACGATGGCGTGCTCAAGGTCTATGCCGACGACCGCCTCGTCGCCTCCGACGCCGATCCGGCCGGCCCGATCGGCCTCGAGGTCAGCTTCACCCACCGCGGGGGCCTCGTCAGCCTCCGCATTGCCGCGCGCGATGGCGGCGGGCCCTTCCTCCTGCGCTGGACTCCGTAGGAGTTCAAGGTTCAGAGTTCAGAGGGGCCGGACCAGACGTCCCTCTCTGAACTTTGAACTTTGAACGCTGAACTCCGCGGGCGTCCCTCTCTGAACTCTGGACTCCCTCGCCACCCCCCGACCCCACGCTCCCTTAAGGGCGCGACCGTCCACATCTACCAAGAACCCCACTCCCGCCCCCACTCTGAACTCTGAACTCTGAACTCTGAACTTTGAACTCTTAACTCGATCTTATGTCTTTCCTCGGAATTAACCTTTCGCCCCCAGGGGCGTTGTTCCACTCAAGGTTGTGCGGGGGGCCTATGTCCCCCGTGCTGTGCGCTTTCGCGCGCCGGAGGAGTTTGACCGTTGGTAAAGCGGCCCTTAGCTCTTCGTGAGAATTCGCAACCAGGGTCTTTTGGGGCTCGGCGGCATCCCGTGCCGCCCGGTCCTTGCGGGAGGACTCTTGCACAACGTCGATTTCGGCCGTGGGTCCGGCAGCGGCCTTCCTCAGCACAGTCAATGAAGGGTTCCGCCCTTCTTGGGGTCGAGCCCTTCTCTGCTGTCGCTGCGAAAAGCAATTCCGAGTTTTGGGGACGAAAGGGGGGCGTTGCCAGCCTTCGCTAAGCGAGGCGCCCGCATGTGGGGCGGGGCTCAAGGGGCAATGAGTTCTCGTTGAACTCTGAACTTTGAACACTGAACTGCAGAGCGAGACGTAGAGGCGAAGGAATCGACAACATCACCAGCAGAGGGGAACGGCCCGGACCCACCCGGAACCCTGGCGCCAGGGGAAGGTGGCAGACGAGCGGGCGAGCCCCACAGAGGAGCGGACCGGCCTGATTCACAGGCCCAAAACCCAGCGGCGCAAGCCGTTGGGCAGCGGTCTTTCAGAAAGGCCCGCCAATCGCCCGCAAGTTCCGGGTGAGTCCGGAAAACGACCGAGCCCCTCGAGGGCTTCCAAAGCAAGAGCAACAACCTGAAGAGGTATCTATTTTGAGTAAAGACATAGCGCAAGCTGCCTGAGGCAAGCGCACTGCATGGTTAGTTGCAGCGCTCTTTGCCTTTGTGGCGCTTGCTGCGATTGGGAGCCATCTGCGTTCCGACGATGTCTCCGCGATCGGCGCAATCACCGATGGGGCTGCGCCGGCACCGGGGGCCACCGTCGGGAACGGTGACATCATCATCTACAGCGCCTCCGCCACCATCGCTGATGGCGGCCCGCCTGGTGTCATTAGCATCACCGTGCCCTTCTTCTCAGCGGCGGGCACGGCGATCGTCGCGAAGGTCGGTGATGCGACCTGCGAGACAACCTCCGTCTTTACGGCGGGCGGCGAATCGCGGTACGCCATTGATGTGCCGGCGAGCGAGCCGACGAACTCACCGGACTGCGGTTCGGAGGGTTCGAGCGTCTCGTTCTACGTTGATGGCAAGAAGGCGGACCAGGAGGGTGAGTGGAAGAACTTCGACTTGAACGTTCTCAACCTCACCGTGACGACGCCGCCGACGCCGGCGCCGTCGGACACGGGCACGGGTGTGGGGAGCAGCACGTCGAGCACGACGCTGCCGCTGGCGGCAGTTCTCGGTATCGCGACGTTGGTGCTGGGCCTTGGCGGCCTGGCGCTCTCGCGCCGCCGTTAACGCCGCAAACCATCTCCTAAACTGAAGAGGAGGGGCCTTCAGGGGTCCCTCCTCTTTGCGTGTCTGCGAGCCGATGCGCGTGGGCAGGTGGCCATGGCCGTGTCGCGTGGCTCGCAGCCTGGACGCGCTGGTGCCGCGCAACGGCAGCCACATCGGGGCGCTGGCGCACTGGGGCTGACCGGGGCCGCGGAGCCGGTCAGCGCACGCCGGCTAATGGCAGGAACCTCCGGCCCGACTACGCCATCGGATAGCGTTGCACCGGCGGCGGGTGGTCGAGCCCGCTCAGGGAGAGGCTGAGTCAGCACGCGCGAGCGAAGACGCGACTGCGGCGAGGAAGTGTCCCGCTTCCGCGGGCGATGCAAGCAGCGCGTCGGCGAGCGCCGCGATCTCAGCGGGAGCCTCGGCTCCGCCCGCCACTCCGGCGATGAGGATGTTGGCCCCTGCGGGCCGCAGGCGCTCCGCCGCGCGAAACATCGCGATATCGGTCAGGTCGTCGCCGAGCACTAAGAGCGAGCGCGGCGCGAAGCGGGCGACGAGAGCGGCGAGGGCGGCGTCCTTGCCCGCGCCCCGTGGTACGGCCTCTAAGACCATTTTGCCGGCCTGCAAATCAAGTCCGGGAGGCAGCTCGGCGAGCGCCTCCTGAAGAGGAGTGAGCAACGCCGGATCCGCACGGTAGTGAAACGCTACGGACACGCTCTTCCGCTCGATCCGGAGTCCCGTGTCTGTGAAGCGTCTGCCCACGGCCGCTGCAAGGAGGTCGAGCTGCCGGCTGAGGGTGGGCAGCTCGACCTGCGGAAGCAGGTTCGAGTCGAACGAGGCCTCGAGGCCGTGACTCGCAACGAACACCACCCCCGAGACCGGGACGAGGAGGCGGGCCGTATGGAGGTCGCGCCCCGTGACCACGGCTACGTTCGCGTGCGCAGTGAGCTGCGCGAGGATGGCCAGAGTCTCGTCGGGGACGCGCGCGTCAGCTGGATCCGGGACGATCGGGGCGAGCGTCCCATCGAGATCGGTGGCGATGAGCAGCGGCTTGGGGCCGCTGGCCAGTTCACGCGCTCGTTGCGCCAGCGCTTCGTCCAGCATCACGCCCCGGTGAGGGCGGCTAAGAACGAAAGGCCCCAGGCGTGTGCATCCCGCTCGCGGACCGTCGCGATCAGCCGATCGCTGATCCGACCCGGCCGCCCCTCGATCGCCTCCACGAGGGCGCGTTCGGCGCCGTCGTCGTCGAGCGGGTCGAAGGGCACCAGCCCGTCCTCGGCGAAGTCGTGGTAGGTGCTGGCGACGCCTGCGTCGCGGCCCACGAGGATGACGCCCCGCGCGGACTCGGGCCGGGAGACTTGGGCGATGGCCGTCTGTAGCGGCACCAGGTTCATCCCGTCGGCCAACGAGGCGGTGAAAAGGACATCGGCCTCGCGCATCAGCGCCAGGACCTCGCTCCAGGCCAGGGCGGAGTTGCGTTGGAGGAAGGGCAGGCCCCGCTCGGTCGCGACCCGTGACCCCTCTAGGGTGAGGCGTTCGCACTCAGTGTGGAGAGGTTCATAGGCAGCCACGCCCTCGCGTGTGGGCGAGGAAAAGCCTGCGTATTCGAAGCGGGCACCGCGGGAGAGCGCTTGCGTCACGGCCGCGAGCCGCTCGGGGATCCCCTTCGTGTAGTCCGCTCGTTCGAGCCCTACCACCAGGGGCAGCGTCGCATCGCGGCGGCGGAGGTCAGCCGGGAGCTGAGCCAGCGCCGCCGCAGTCGCCAGCGCGTCGGTGTCAATGCCTACGGGGAAGGCGGCGATGCGAACGAAGCGCCCCTCGGCGAGTTTCAGCCCGCCGTCCGCCGCGCCTGCGCCGCAGAGCGCCTGAGCAGCCTCGCAGAGCCGCTCGACATCGCCTCTGGTCTGAACCCCGACGAGGTCGGCTCCGAGGACACCAGCGAGCCAGTCGGCGAACTTGGCGGCCGACGGATCGTCCAGAAACGGGGCGGCACAGGCGAGCCGCGGGAACGGGGTGTGCAGGAAGAAGCCCGTTCGGCCCCGGAAACCCTTCGCGCGGAGGAGCCCCGGCACCTGGCCTAGCTGGTAGTCCTGCACCCAGCAGGTCGCCGCTTCGGTTGCCAACGCTGCCTCGGCGAACGCGTCGTTGACCGCCTGAAACGCGCGCCACTGGGCCTCGGTGGGGGGTGCGGGCGCGGGGTAGTACGTGCGAAGCGAGGGGAGCGGTTCTCGCAACAGATGCAGCAGAGGCCAGAGGAAGCCGTTCGAGACATGGGCGTAGTGGCCCGCCCAGTCCGACTCGTCGAAGAAAAGGCGCTGATGCCGGATATCGCCGCTCGGCGTCTGCATCACTTCGAAGCCGGCCTCATCGGTCCAGGCACGGTCGTGGCGTCCGCGGGCGGCACCGATCCAGGTCGTGCCCCCGCGACCATCCCAGGGGGCAATGACCGGGCGCACCGCCTCGAGCAGTCCGCCGGCCCCGCCCGAAGCCGGTCCGCGCTCCCCTGGCGGCGCGTGATGGTCGAGGTACGAGCGATTCGCGAGGATTAGCTCGGCGGTGGGCTCCATCGCAAGAGCGTACGCCCCCGGCGGTTCACCGCCCACGACTATTCACCAGGTATACTCCAGCGCAGTCATGGCACTCCCCCCCGACCCCCGTGACCGTCGCGATCAGGACACCTTCGACTTTGGTGATTCCTCGCGTCAGCAGAGTCGTGAGCTGCTTACACGGCTTCTCGGTGGTGCCGAAAGGCGCCCAGGTCTGCCCCGCGGGCAACGCCAGCACCTGGCCATCGCGGTGGGCGCGGTCGGGGCGATGTGGATCGCGCCGATCATCGCGGGTGCGCGGCGGAAGCGGCGCCGGCGAGAACGCCGCGCTGCCGATCAGTCATAGGCCCCTCCTCCGCATGGCGAGCCCGGGGTAGCGAGCAGCGACGCGCGAGTCACCGAAGCCGAGGTCCTGGAGTTCTTGAAGGCAGCGAGCCTCGTTCGGGAAGGCGGTGGGCCTTCTCTCATGACGAGCACCTGAGTCGGTAGCGAGCTGACTCCCACGAGACGGATGCGAACAAAGAAAGCGCCGGTGGCTCGAGACTGCGGGGCGTGAAGGTGCAATGACGGGCCTCCTCCTCAGCCCCGCGGCCCTCGCGGCTCACGGAGACGAGATCGCGAGCGTTGCCGCCGACGCCGGTCTTTCGCTCGCCAGCGTGTCCCTCCCTGCCGATCCCAACGATCGTCTGGGTGCAGCCGAACTCGCGCGAATCGACATCGCCTACTTCTCCGCCGATGTCTTCCCCGAACGCTCGCGGCAGTTCTTCGCGGCCGCTCAGGGAGCGCCCAACCTTCGCTGGATGCAACTCCAGAACGTCGGCGTGGACGAGCCCGTGTTCGCGCGTTTGCTGGCGAAAGGTGTACGGCTCACGACGAGCGCCGGCGCCACCGCCGAACCCATCGCGCAGACCGCGATCGCTGGCGTCCTCGCGCTCGCGCGGGACCTTCCCCGCCTCGCCGAGGCGCAGCGTCGCCGCGTTTGGGAGCCGGGCTGGGAGGATGTCCCCCCGCGCGACCTCCGGGGCCAAACCATGCTCGTGGTGGGCTTGGGCGCCATTGGCAGCGAGATCGCCCGGATTCGCCCGCGTGCTCGGCCTCCGGGTCATCGGCGTTCGGCGCAGCCCCGCTCGCCCGGACGACCCAGTGGACGAGCTCCATCCGCTGGCCACCCTGCTTGCTCTTCTGCCCCGGGCCGACTGGCTCGTCCTCGCGGTCCCTCTGACGGAGGCCACACGGGGGTTGATCGATGCCACGGCGATCGCGCTCCTTCCGAAGGGAGCGCTCGTCGTCAACATCGCTCGCGGCGCCGTCATCGAAGAGGATGCGCTCATCGCCGCCCTCGAGGGCGGGCAGCTTGTGGGCGCCTACCTCGACGTTTTCGAGGTCGAGCCGCTGCCCGCTGACTCGCCTCTTTGGACCCTCCCGAACGTTCTCGTCACTCCCCACAACTCGTCCGCAGCCAGCGGCAATGTCGCGCGGATCACCGCGATCTTCCTCGACAACCTCGGCCGCTGGGCGCGCGGCGAGGCCCTCCGTAACGAGGCCAGAGCGTGAGGCGAGCAGAGTCCCCAGGTCCTCCGCCCCCGGGGGGTATCGCATAGTGCGTCCGCTCGAGGCGCTCAACGAGGAGATCGCGGGCTGCCGCGCGTGTCCGCGGCTGGTCGAGTGGCGCGAGCGAGTGGCCGTGGAGAAGCGAGCGTCGTTCCGCGACTGGACCTACTGGGGGCGCCCGGTGCCCGGCTTCGGCGATCCCGAAGCCGAGCTGTATATCGTCGGCCTCGCCCCCGCGGCTCATGGCGGCAATCGCACCGGTCGCGTGTTCACCGGCGATCGCTCGGGCGATTGGGTGTACGGCGCCCTTCACCGCGCGGGCTACGCGAACCAGGGTACGAGCATGACCATCGACGACGGCCTTGAGCTCTCGGGCGCCTATATCGGCGCGATCGTGCGCTGCGCGCCGCCTGAGAATCGCCCGACCCGGGAGGAGCGAAGCGCCTGCCTGCCCTACGTCCGCCGCGAGTTCGATCTGCTGCCCAATCTGCGCGTCGTCGTCGCGCTCGGCGCGTTCGCGCACGATGCCTTGTGTGAGCTCGTTGGCCTGCGGCCGCGACCGCGCTTCGGTCACTTGGTCGAAGCCGAGCTGCCGGGCGGGCTCGTGCTGCTCGATTCCTACCATCCGAGCCAGCGAAACACGTTCACGGGGCGCCTCACCGAGCCGATGTTCGACGCGGTCTTCGCGCGGGCGCGCGAGATTGCTTCAACTTGATGGTGCTGCGGGCTGAAGTCTGGGGCTAGCGCAGCGCCGTGCCGCTAGCGGATGGCTTCGTTGCTTTGCGCTGTGTTTTTGAAAGCGGCGCCCGACCGTTGGACCAAGCGTCGCCGGAAATCGCGCTTGAGGTCGCTCTCGAGTTCGCGCATGAACGCTCGCTTCTCGACCAACTCGCGCCAGCCCAGGATGAGCAGCCCGCTGGCAACGGCGGTGAGGGCAACGGCGGCAGGCAGCGTCCACCACGTGAACGAGCGATCGGCTCCGGCCCAGAGCGCCCCCGCCGTCAGGCCCGCGCCCATGGCTCCGCCGGCCGCCCAGAGCACACGACGCGAGGCGGCGTCGGTCTTCGGGCCCGCGAGTGCCAGTGCGAATACGGGGGAACCCGGTGACGACGAGATAGATCAGCCAAACCGCCACTGCGAAGAGCCAGATCTGGTCCGTCGCCCCACCCACGATCTGCAGCAGGAACGCGCTGGGCGAAGAGCGCCAGGGTGAGCGTGATGCCGCGAACGATCGCCATACTCGCGGCAGGCACCCCTAGCGCCCACCGCTCGCGGCGGCCGTGTGCGTGCGAACCAATGCTGTCGCGACAGCTGCGGCGGTCTCGGTGCGGAGGGTGTGCGGCCCCAGGCAGGCGATGAGGGCGCCGTCCGCGCGCGCCGCAGCCACCTCGCCTTCGCTGAAGCCGCCCTCGGGGCCGATCGCTACTGTCAGCGTCCCCCGCTCCGGGAGCAGCGGGGCGATCGTGCTCCAAGGGGCCCCGTCCGGGTCGGCGAGCACCATCGGCCCCAGGAGCCGCATGCACGCCTCTGTGAAGGGCGCGAGCGCCTCGATCCGGGGCAGGTGCAGGCGGCCGCACTGCTCTGCGGCTTCGATCGCGATCCGCTCCCAGCGCTCCCGGCGGCCCTCGGAGAGCTCCTGCCCGCGAGCGGTCCGCTCGCACGTGATCGGACGGAAGACGTCCGCGCCCGTCTCTACGCATTTCTCGATTCCCCACTCCATGCGGTTGGCGCGCACGTTCGCGCACCAGATCTCCAGTTCGAGCGCAGGCAGCGGCTCCTGGCGCGTGAGCGCCCCGACCGTTGCCTGCACGGAATCCCGCGCCGTTGCTTCGATCTCGGCGCGGTACTCCCGCCCGTCGCCGGAGAAGACCAGGAACGCATCGCCGGCGCGCAGGCGGCGTGCCCCCGCGAGGTGCTTCGCCTGCGCCGCGCCCAGGCGAAGCGGTCCGGGCTTCACCCCTTCGCGGACACAGATGCGGGGGAGGGCGTCCACGGCCTCAGCCCTCGGTGGGGCGAGCGAATTCGAGCAGCATCCACTCGTGCTCTTCGCGTTCGCTCACCGGCTGGAGCCCCAGCGGCTCGTAGGCGGCGAGCACCTCCGTGCGGTCGCTGGAGAGGAAGCCGCTCACTATCAGTCTCCCGCCGGCAGCCAGCGAGGCTGCCAGCGGCTCGGCCAGCTCCACATCGGTGCGGGCGCTGACGTTGGCGATGACGGTGTTCGCCTGGCTGGCGGGAGGCCCGGCGAAGCCGCTGCTGGTGATCGTGACGCGGTCGGCCACGCCGTTCGCCTCACAGTTGGCGCGCGCTACGTCCGCCGCGATCGGGTCGATCTCGAACGCTTCGACCTGAGCGGCCCCCAGCCGCGCGGCCGCGATCGAAAGGATGCCCGATCCGGCGCCGACCTCGAGCACGCGCGTGCCGGGACGCACGGCTTCGTCGAGGGCGGCGAGGCAAAGCCGGGTCGTCTCGTGGTGGCCGGTGCCGAACGCTTGGCCGGGGTCGATACGGATTAGGACCTCTCCCGGCGAGGCTTCGTACTCGACCCACGTCGGCACGATCGCGATGCGCCCGACCAGCACCGGCCCGAAGAACTCGCGCCAGCTCACGGCCCAGTCCTGCTCGTAGAGCGGCCGCGCCGTCAGCTCGACGTCTGGATAGGCTGCGAGCGCCTCGCGCAGGCGCTGGGTGAGCACTGCGCCGAGCTCGCTTGCGGGCAGGTAGGCACGCATCGCGATCGGTTCGCCGATGCGTACGGCATAGCCCTCTTCCGGGCCGAGGATATCGACGGGCTCTTCGAGGGCGAGGCCGCCCGGTGCGGCCTCGCGCATGACTGCGGCCACGACTTCGCTGAGCGGTGGCGGGACCTGGGCCGTGATCTCGTACCAGAGGCCGCCCATCGGCCCGCGGGCTCGCTAGCCCGCGACGGCGTCGCGGAGCCGCTCGAGGAAGCTCTTGTGGCGCTTCGGCAGCGTCGGTGTCCCCATCGTTTGCGCGAGCTGCTCGAGGAGCTCACGTTGGTCCTCAGAGAGCTCCTCCGGCACGACGACGGTGGTGCGTACCACCATGTCGCCGCGGCGGTTGCTGTTGAGCCGCGGGATCCCCTGGCCGCGAACGACGAACTCGTCGCTGCTCTGGGTTCCCGCAGGCACGTCGAATTCCATCTCCCCTTCGAGCGTCGGGATCGTGAGGGTGGCGCCGAGCGCCGCTTGCGCCACGTTCAGGGGGAGTTCGAAAAGGAGGTGGTCGTCGATCCGCTCGAAGCGCTCGTGCTCCTGCACGGAGAGGAGCACGTAGAGGTTGCCCGGCTCGCCGCCGCGCCCGCCCACTTCGCCTTCGCCCGTCAACCGGATCTGCTGGCCTTCGGCGACGCCGGCGGGGATGTTCACGCTGATCTGGCGCGTGCGGCGCACGCTCCCGCTGCCGCGACAGTTCACGCAGGGGCTCATGATGACGCGCCCCTCGCCGCCGCAGCGGGGGCAGGCGGAGACGTTCACGAACTGCCCGAAGACGCTCTGCTGGGCACGCCGGACCTCGCCTGCGCCGTTGCACTCGGAGCAGACCTCGGGCTCGCTCCCGGGCGCGGCCCCGGAGCCGCCGCAGTCGTCGCAGTGCTCGAGGCGCGAGTACTCAAGCTCCTTCTCGGTGCCGAAGGCCGCCTCTTCGAACTTCAGCCGCACGCTCGTACGGAGGTCGGCACCGCGGCTTGGACCGCGCCGCCGGCCCCGGCCGCGCGTACCCCCGCTGAAGAAGGCGTCGAAGATATCGCCGAAGCCGTCGAACGGAGAGAAGCCGTCGAAGCCTGCGGGCCCGGCGCTTCCGTCGACGCCCGCATGACCGAAACGGTCGTAGGAGCCGCGTTTCTCGGCGTCGGAGAGCACCTCGTAAGCGCGGTTGATCTCCTTGAAGCGTTCGGCCGCATCGTCCCCGGGATTGCGGTCGGGGTGGTACTCCATCGCCAGCTTGCGATACGACCGTTTGAGGTCGTCGTTCGAGGCGCTTCGGTCGACGCCGAGCACTTCGTAGAAGTCTCTCTGGCTTGAGGGCATAGGTTCTAGCAGTGTATCACCGGGACTGCTAGCGCCCTCCGTGGTCGCCCTACAATGGCGGCGTGCCGCGCCTCCCTGAGCACGTTGTTGCCCCCTTCCAGCGCTTTGTGCGGGGCCCGACGGCCGTGCGTGAGGCCCTTGCGGGCGTGGGCCCCGCGGTCCTCAACCGCCGTCCCGCGGGCGAGGATTGGTCGATGCGCGACGTTGTCCTCCACCTGGCCGACTCCGAGCTCGTGCGGGCGGTGCAGATCCGCTTCGTGCTCGCCGGGGGCGAGCCCGAGCTGCCCGCCTGGGATCAGGAGCTGTGGAAGCGAAAGCTGCTCTACGTCTTTCGCGATCCCGAGGCCGCCATCAGCGCCTTCGAGCAGGTCCGCTACGGCACCGCCGAGCTCCTGCGCGAGTGCGCCCCCGAGGCTTGGGCACGCACGGGCCGGCACCCACAGTTCGGCACCGTCAGCGCGGCCGAGCTGATGGAGCGCGCCGCCGACCACGCGGGAGCGCACGCGGACCAACTGCGGGTGATGCGCGGCGATTCAGGTTAGAGCGCTAGTCCGCCCAGACCTGGTCGATCAGCTCTTCGTCGATGTCGAACACCGAAGGGCCGTCGGGGAGATCGAGGGGCTCGTCGAGGAGCCAGCGGGGCAGGCGGTCGTCGTCACGATCGAAGCCGGCGCGGCGGTTGAACTCGCGCTCCGTCTCGATCGCTTCGCGTGAGCGCGCGAGGAGCTGCTCGTCGGTGATCTTCTCGCCGAAACGCTCGCTGATGAAGGCGGCCATATCCGCCGGAAGGGCGTTCGTGAACTGACACACGCCCACGGAGTCGATTGCCATCATCACGAGCTGTTCGTGGCGGCTCTGCTTCACCAGCGTGTCCGGCGTCGCGCCCCGCGCGGTGACCATGCCGGCGGTGTGGTCGGCGCCCTGCGGGCTCGTGCTGTAGGTAATCCCCATGCCTTTGAGCGTGCGTGGCTCCCAAGCTGGCAGCCCTTGGCCCTTCACGGCCGGGACGCGGTCGACACCGAAGGTGTTGGCCACGTGCACGGTGACGTTCCCGACGATGCGGCCGAGCGGGGTGCCCTTGCGCACGTCCTCGTCGAGGAGGCGCTTCGTTCCCGCCCAGTCGCCCCACTCCAGGATGCCCGCCTCCATGGCGACGCCGATCGCGTTGCCGATCTCGATCGTGTCCAAGCCGATGTCGTCGCAGAGCCGGTCGAGTTCGGCCACAGCGTCGGCCGGGCCGATTTCGAGGTTCGAGCCGAGCAGCGCGATCGTCTCGAACTCGAAGGCGGTCGTGAGGTGCTCACCGCCGGCGTCGTTGTAGAGGATGGCGCACTTGATGATGCAGCCCGCCATGCAGGGCAGCATCTTGCCGCCGCGCTCCTTGCCCAGCTCCTCGATCACCTGGCCGCTGATCGATTCCGCCTCCTCCCAGCTTCCCTTGCGGTGGTTGCGCGTCGGCATCGAGAGGACGTTTTCGCGGTTGACGAACTTCACCACGCCGGCGGTGCCGTAGCGGCTCGTGTTGTGCACGCGGGGGTCCTCCAGCACGACCTTGCTGAACTTCACGACCTCACCCTTGAACGCCTTCGCGTTCTCGCCCGGGACCGTGCGCGTGCCCTCGGTGTCATCGACGACGATCGCCTTCAGGCCCTTCGCACCCATCACCGCACCCGGTCCGCCACGCGCCGCGTGGCGCGTCGGCCGGCCTTCCGGGTCCGTCACGGCGACCGAGGCCGCGGCCAGGCGCTGCTCGCCCGCCGGGCCAATCGTGGCTGCGGCGCGCGTCCGCAGCGCCTCGCCCACGAGCTCCTGGTGAAGGTCGTAGTTGCTGCGACCAGCGAGGTCCGCGGCGGACGAAAGCCGCGCGCCGTTGCCATCGATGTCGAGCCGCTGCCAGCCATCCGGGGATGCCCCCGAAACCACGATCGCCTTGATCCCCAGGCGAGCGAGGCGGTGGCCGATCTGGCCGCCCACGTTCGCCTCCTTCGTGCCGCCGGTGAGTGGACTCTTGAAACCGAAGCTCGTGCGTCCGCTCGTGGTCACGGCGGTGCCGGCGAGCAGGCCCGGCGCGATGAACAGCTCCGCGTCCGCGCTCAGGGGGTGGATGCGGGGGTCCGTCTCGTCGAGAAGCATGCGCGAGGTGAGCGCGCGACCACCGAGGAGTGCGTGGTCCTCCGGAGCCACTTCCTCGCTTACGGTGCCGGTGCTCATGTCCACGCGCAGGATTCGGTCGATCGCCATGGCCCCGCTTCGCACCACCGAATGTCAAGATTGGTGGGACCGTTATGGTACATGAGCGCCTTCTGGGGGCCACTTCCGCGACGGCGAACGACCGTAAGCGCTCGCCTATACTCCGGCCATGATCGTCCCCTCGAGGGAAGCCTTCGAAGTGTGGCTGCGGACGCAGCCACACTTCGAAGACGCTGCCGTCCTTGCCCTGGAGCCAGTCGCAGGGGGCGCCTCCAATGTGATGCTGCGCGCGGTGCTCGCGGATGCTCCGCTCGCGGCCGTCGCGCTCCGTCTGGAGAGCGAACGCGGCATCTTCGAGCCCTATGACGTAATCCGCGAGGCCGCAGTCCTACGCCACCTCGCGGCGTCCACGGTCCCCGTTCCGGAGGTGCTCGGCGAGGAGCCGGACCGCGCGGTCCTCGGGGCGCCGTTCCTCGTGATGGAGTGGGTCGATGCGCCCCATATGGGCGCCGCTGGGGCGGGAGCGAGCTTCGGCGCTTACGCCGCCATGGTCGCGCGCATTCACGCGCTCGACTGGCGGGCGCTCGGGCTCGACTTCCTCGGCGTGCCCACTTCCGTCGCAGCCGCGAGCCGCGCCGAGCTCGAAGTCGTGGCCGCGCGCATGGCGCGCTTCCCCGGTGCGGACGTGCCCCTTCTCCAGCGCGCGCTCGATCTCCTTCGCGACCACGTGCCTGGCAGCGGCAGACTCGCCCTCTGCCAGGGGGATATCAACGTGTTCAACTACCTCGTTCGTGCAGGCGAGGTCGTCGCGGTGGTCGACTGGGAGCAGGCCCGCATTGGCGATCCGCGCAGCGACATCGCCCAGCTCCTCGCGCTCGCCCACCTGAAGGGCGTCCCCTTCGGGCCCGCCGGGGATGCGCCCTTCGTTCAGGCCTACCAAAGCGCCGCGCAGGCCGAACTCCGGGGAATGGAATTCTTCCGCGCGCGCTGGCTCTTCGAGCTGGGGGTCATCTATCACGGCTGGCTCGCCTTCAACGAGAGCGAGCCCTGGTACTCCTGGGAATTGCTTGTGGAGCTGCTCGAACGCGCCCTCGCCGAGCTCGAAGCGGGCTCTTTGTGACCTGGGCGGAGCAGCTCGCCGCCTACCTCGGATCGCGCCTCCCCGCCGCCGACGCGGCCGTCGCCATCGAACGCGTGATCCCGATGAACCGCGGTGCGAGCAACGAAACGGTGGGGCTGGACCTCGCCGTCACCTGCGACGGGCGCGTGAGCATGCTGCCGCTCGTGCTGCGCCCTCAGCGCACGAGCGGGGTGCTCGCGCCGTACGACGTGGAGCGTCAGTTCCAAGTGATGCGCTGCCTAGGGCGCAGTGAGGTGCCGGTGCCGCCGGTGGCCTGGTTCGAGCCGGATGCGAGCATCCTCGGCGCACCCTTCTATCTCATGGGTCGCCTCGAAGGGCGCTCGCTGCCACTCTTCACTTATGGCGGGCCCTCGCCCGAGCTGTCGGTAGTCGCGGCCGCCCTCGCCGGGGTTCACGCTGTGGACTGGCGGAGGCAGGGACTCGACTTCTTGCTTCCCGCAGGCACCGATCGTGACGCGCCCCCGGCCCCAATCGCGTGCGATCTCGACCAGTGGCGGTGGCGTGCCGAGCACAGCGGTATCGGGAGCCGTCCGCGCTGATTGCGCTCGCCCACTTCCTCCGAGAAGAGGAGCCGCCGGAGGCTCGTCACGCGCTGATCCACGGCGATCCGAATCCTGGCAACTATCTCATTCGGGACGGCCGGGTCGCGGGGGTGCTCGATTGGGAGCTGACGGCAATCGGCGACCCGCGGGCCGACCTCGGCTTCTACGCGGCCTTGCTTACGCTCTTCGCCGGGGCGCCGGCGCACGCGGGCCGCACAGAGCTCACGGAGGCCTATGCAGCCACGACCGGCGAGACCCTCCACGACCTGGATTTCTACGAGGCCGCGGGGCTCTACAAGATGGCGATCATCATGGCTGGGTGGGGCGGGCTGGGCGTGGGGTGGGGCGGATACGGCTTCGAGGCGATCGCGAGACGACTCGACGTGCTCCTCGGCGCACGATGGGCAGGGTGAAGGCGAAGGTTGTCCCCGCCTCCTCGCGGCTCGTCGCCCAGATCTCGCCCTGGTGCGCACGAACGATTTCGCGGCTGATGGCGAGCCCCAGTCCGTAGCTGCGGGTCCCGTCGCGGGCGCCGTCCTCAGTGGCGCGATAGAAGCGATCGAAGAGGTGGGGGAGCGCCGCCTTGGGGACACCGGGACCGGTGTCGCTCACCATGACGAGCGCCACCCCCGGCTCCGCTTCCTCCGTGGAGACGGTGATGACGCCGCCCCGGGGCGTGTGCCGAAAGGCGTTGTCCAGGAGGTTGTTCAGGACCTGCTCGAGCCGCTCGAAATCGCCGTGCACCGGTCCCGGTGTGCCGATGTGGAGGGCAAGGTCCGTACCCGTCTCCTCGCTGCGGAGGGCGAAGACGTCGCGTGTGTGGGTCAGCAGCTCCTCGAGATCGAGCTCCTCCTGAGCCATCGAGATCTGCCCGCTCTCCATCCGGGAAAGGTCCAGCAGCTCACTCACCAGTCGCAAAGCGCGGTTGGACTCGTCGTTGATGATGCGCGCCGAGCGTTCGAGCCCTTTCTGGTCGTCGATCGTCCCATCGAGCAACGCATCGCTGAAGCCGCGGATGGAGGTCAGGGGCGTCTTCAGCTCGTGCGAGATGTTCATGAGGAAGTCGCGCAGCGTCTGCTGCGAACGCTGGACCTCGCCCGTCATCTGGTTGAAGTCGGCAGCGAGGTTGCGCACCTCCGGCGGGCCCGTTACGGGCACCCGTTGGCGGAAGTTTCCCGCAGCGACGTTGCGTGAAGCGCGGGCGATGTTGCGCAGAGGCGCGGCCACGCTCCTTGCAGACCTCGAAGCCGTCCTTGCCCGGCATCATGATGTCGAGGATGACCAGTGCGGGCGCGCCTTCGCTTACGCGTGCGAGCGCGTCTTCGCCGCTCCCGGCGGCCTCGACGACGAAGCCCTCCTTCTCCAGATAGAGCGTGGCGAGGTCACGAATGTTGGCTTCGTCGTCGACGACAAGGATTTTCTGGGCCATTGCGGTAGTCATCTGGCGTTTGGGGCTTGCGTTCAGTATGCGGTCAAGGGCCGCTGGTCCGCGAGCGGGCATTTGGTTACCCGCAATAGCGGAGGACGTCGGACCAGGGCCCCCGACCTGAGGGGTGTCCCATGAGCGGGGCCGTTGGACCGCCCGGGGATAAGCCAGTCTCCCTTGGCTCTGTTACCGCGCGTGCCGTCCCCTGCAAACTGCGCGTAAAACCGCCGTCGTCTGGCCATTCGCCATTACGGGCGGTTAACCCGCCCGCGTTGAGGCGCCGGCCCTCGTTCGAGATGAGCAGCCAGGCCCTGGCGAGAGGGGCATGACACCGCTGACGATGCTCTCTCGAGGAGGGGACTCGTTGCCCCTCTGGTCGCGGTGGCCGATACTGAAGCGGCCCGCCGCGATGGCGGGCAATCCGTCTCTCCTGGGTCGGAAAATGGCCGTAGGGCGCGCGCGCACAAGGCGGGCTCGCGAGACGAGCGATAAGGGAATCGAGAGACCATGGCGAAGAAGGTCCGCGCCGTCCTCACCCTCCAGATCGAGGCGGGCAAAGCGAACCCAGCGCCGCCGATCGGGCCGGCGCTGGGTCAGCACGGCGCGAACATCATGGAGTTCTGCAAGGAGTACAACTCCCGTACGCAGAGCCAGGCGGGGAATATCATCCCGGTCCAGCTCACGATTTTCGAGGACCGCTCCTTCAGCTTCGTCCTCAAGACCCCTCCCGCAGCCGATCTCCTGCGCCGCGCGGCGGGTGTGGAGAAGGGTGCGGGCGCATCCAAGCTCGAGAAGGCGGGGACGGTCTCGTCCGCCGATGTGCGACGCATCGCCGAGACGAAGATGCCCGATCTGAACGCGAACGATATCGAAGGCGCGATGCTCATCGTCGCCGGCACGGCCCGCAGCATGGGCATCGACATCGAAGACTAGCCCGGGCGATCGCCGGAAAGGGACAGGCATGAAGCGAGGCAAGCGGTTCAGCGAGGCCACGGAGAAGATCGATAGCACGCGCCACTACACCCCGGAGGAGGGCCTCGCCCTCCTCAAGGAGACTGCCACTGCGAAGTTCGACGAGACGGTCGAGATGCATCTGCTAACCGGCCTCGATCCTCGTCACGCCGAGCAGCAGATTCGGGGCAGCACCGTGCTCCCCCACGGCCTTGGCCGGGAGATGCGGATCGCCGTTTTCACGGAGGGCGAGCCCGCTCGCGAGGCGCAAGAAGCAGGCGCCGAGCTCGTCGGGGGCGACGACCTCATCAAGCAGGTTGAGGATGGCTTCACCGATTTCGATGTCGCCATCGCGACGCGAGAGATGATGGGCAGGGTGGGCAAGCTCGGCCGAGTGCTCGGCCCGCGCGGCCTCATGCCGAATCCCCGCTCGGGCACGGTCGTGGCACCTGAGGATATCGGCCGCACCGTGAACGAAGCCAAGCGCGGGCGCGTCGAGTTCCGGCTCGACCGCCTCGCGAACATCCACGTGCCGCTGGGCAAGGCGTCCTTCGAAACCGAAAAACTGCGTGACAACATGGCGACCTTCATCGAGGCGATCAACGAAGCCCGTCCCGATACGAAGGGCACCTTCATCCGCTCGGTCACGCTCACAAGCACGATGGGTCCCGGCATCGGCCTCGACGTCAACCAGGCCATGGCGATGAAGACGACCTAGCAGCTACCTTAAAAACTTTAGGGTAGCGACTAGGAAGGCGTGCAAGCTCTCTGGATTCGGGCCCTCACGCCTTGGATCGTCTTCAGCCCTGGTGTTCGCGCGGCAAACGCCAGTAACCGTTGCGGTCGAACCGTGAGCCCACGTGCTCCAGCAACCCCTGTCCCTCGAGGCGTTTCAGGTACCCCAAGACGGTAGGCCGGGAGCGCTCGAAGAGCGCGATCGCCTCGGTGGTCGTGACGCGGCCGCGTTGCCCGAGGTACTCGGCGAAGCGCCCGGAAGCCGGAGGCAGATGCTCGAGCAGCCGCCGGCCCAACTGGTCAGCTTTAAGGATCACGCGGACGGACGCGGCGCCCTGTTCGTAAAGAGGCTCGGGTAGGCCCGCGTCGCGCATCTCCTCGAACATGCGGTTGACGCCTTCGCCCAGCTCACGGCCGTATCCGAGGTCACTAAGCGCACGCGCGATTCGTGGATTCCTTGCGAATCGCGTCGACCTGATATTCTCGGCGCGCACTAGGCCCGGCAACCGCCCAGGGCTCGTGACCTCAACTCGGTCCTGGAAGAGTTCGACCCGGATGTGATCTCCTCCGAGGGAATAAGAGCGATGGGTGACGGCATTGACGAGGGCTTCGAGCCAGACTGGCTCGGGGATAAGGGTCGAGGGTCCGAAGCGCCCGCTTTCCCCCAGCCGAATTGCTTCCGGGAGCAATTCCCCAATCAGCTCTTTTGCTCGCTCGATCTGCGTGACTATCGAGCCTTCGATCCGGTGGTCGCCAACGACATTCGCCCTGGCTCCCGTCTCGCGGCTGAACCCCGCATACCGGAGAACTCGCACGGCAGCCTCGGGGTAGATGAGCTGTGGGTTGTCGCCGAGTAAGAGAAGCCCGGCAGTCGTGGCTCGGCGAAGTCCATCGTGCTCGGCAACCAAGCCGCGCGCGATGAGGGCGTTCGCTGGCGCCGTCGCCCCGATCGCGTCGACGTACCGGTTGGTGTGATCGCGGTCTAGGGCGTCCAGCGCGGCCTCGGTAGCTCTTGCGTCGAAGGCGGAGTCTCCTTTGTCGTAGCGCAGTTCTTGCGCTTCTGTCGGGCCGAGCCGGCGCGTCGAGTCGCCGACGCGCAAGTACGTCTCGCCTTTGACGTTACTGTGCACGCGCTCGCTGGATTCGATGTCGATCATGATCAGCTGATCGGGTTCATCCTGGTGGTTCCTGCATTCGAGTACTCGGAAGGTGTGTTTGACAGGTGGCTCCGTGAAGTCGAGGGCGGCCTGCCTCCACGCATTCAAATCCCCGCTTGAAGCTGTTCCCTCCACACGGCCTTCGGGAATCCCGATCACGATCGTTCCGCCTTCGGCGTTGGCGAATCCCGCGAGGACGTCCGCAAGCTCGCGGGCTCGGATGCGCCCACTCTTGCGGTCGAACCATTGATCTTCCTTACGCTCGATCCAGGGGTCGATGGAGCCTCCGTCCCCCGGGAAGGCTATCTGCTCGACTCTAGCGTCGGTCACGAGGGCATCCTAGCAGCTACCATAAAAATTTTAAGGTAGCTGCTAGGATGGAACGACTCGCGAGTACGATGCCCATCTCTGGAGGAGGCCCCATGCCCAGATTCGACGACGCGAACAGCGGATTCGCTGGCGTCTACCGCCCCCTCCCGGAGATGTGGGAGGCCTTTCAGGTCCAGTTCGGGACGCTCTGGGAGTACCGCTCGCTCGATCCCAGGATCAAGGACCGCGGCTAGTGGCCGCCCTGCCGGGCACCATCCCCGAGCTGCTCGCCGGTGGCGCGGACGACGCGCTTGCGCTAACCGCCCCGGGAGGTCTTGAGACCTCGTACGGCGAGCTCCGGGACACGGTCGTGAAGCTGGCGGGCCAGCTGCGTGCCGCCGGGGTCGCCTCCGGCGACAGGGTCGCCCTCGTCCTGCCGAACGGGCCCGCGACCGCGCTCAGCTTCCTTGCCGCCGCCTCCGTGGGCACGGCCGCGCCTCTCAACCCGCGCTACCGCGAAGAGGAGCTGCGCCAATCGTTCGAGGAGCTTCGCGTCCGCATTGCGATCGCTCCTGGCGGTGCCGAAGGCATCCCCGAGATGGCGGGCGTGCGCCGCCTGACGATCGAGGGTGAGGGCATCGACCTCACCCTCGCCGAGCACGGCGTGCCCTTGCCCGTGGAGGCCGGGCCGGCCCCCGCCGGGGCCAATATCGCGATGGTGCTACAGACATCGGGCACGACCTCACGACCGAAGACGGTACCCCTCACGCACGCGAATCTGGCCGCCTCGGCCGCCAGTATCGTCGATGCGCTCGCCCTCACGGCCACCGACCGTGGCCTGATCGTCATGCCGCTGTTCCACATCCACGGACTCGTCGCGGGCCTGCTCGCGCCCCTGGCGGCGGGCGGCGCGATCGCGTGCCCGCCCGACTTCAACGCCTTCCGCTTCTTCGATTGGCTCGAAGAGCTGCGTCCCAGCTGGTACACGGCGGTGCCGACGATGCATCAGCTCATCCTCGGGCGTGCGGAACGTCACGCCGAGATCGTCGCGGATTCGCACCTTCGCTTCGTGCGCTCGTCCTCTGCGCCCCTGCCGCCTGTCGTGCTCGAACGCATCGAGGCCACGTTCGGCGCGCCCATGGTCGAGGCCTACGGGATGACCGAGGCCTCCCACCAGATGTCGGCGCAGCCGCTTCCGCCCGGCATCCGAAAGGCTGGGTCGGTGGGGCGGCCAACCGGCATCGAGATGGCCATCCTCGACGCCAACGGCGCTTTGCTTCCCGGGACCATGCGCGGAGAGGTGGCGATTCGTGGGGCGAGCGTGACTGCGGGCTACGAAGCGAACACCGAAGCGAACGCGACCGCGTTCGCGAACGGCTGGTTCCGCACCGGCGACGAGGGCTATCTCGACGAGGACGGCTATCTCTTCCTTACGGGGCGGCTCAAGGAGATCATCAACCGCGGCGGCGAGAAGGTTGCCCCCCGCGAAGTCGAAGAGGTGATTCTGCGCCACGCCGCCGTCCGCCAGGCCGTCTGCTTCGCCGTCCCCCACGAGAAGCTCGGCGAAGACGTCGGCGCTGCGATCGTGCTCAACGGCGAGGCCGATCTGGGCGAAGCCGCCGTGCGCGACCTCTGTGCCGAGCACTTGGCGGCGTTCAAGGTGCCGCGCACGGTTGTCTTCGTCGACGAGATCCCCGTGGGCCCGACCGGCAAGCTGCAACGTATCGGCCTCGCCGAGCGCCTCGGAATCGGCTAGCGCCCCCCCGCCTCCACGCCCAGCGCGCAACCTGCGGGTTCTGGAGCGTGTCGGGCGATGGCGTGCCGCGGCTGTCGAAGGAATCCTTCGCGCGCCGTCAGCTGCTGGACGATGCCCTGCGGGACAGCCGCAGCGGGTCGCCGCTGGGGAGCTGACTGCGGTGGGCGGCGATCGCGGCGAGCTTCTGTTGCGCTACTCCTGTGATGCGCACGACATAATGGGGCTCGGCGTCGCTCTGCCTTCCGGTTCGAGAGCCGGTGGCTCGCCCAGCACCCCGCGGCGCGGCCGAGGTGGCCGTCCCCGTGTCGCATGATGCGCGTTGCTCGCGTCCCTCTCTGAACCTTGAGCTCTGAACGTTGAACTCACTCGGCCCCGAACCCCGGCGCCGTCATCGCGCCGAGAGGCCGCGACCCACTGGCCGCTGGCCTGTGGCCCCGCTCCGGTCCGTGGATTCGCCGCCCCCAAGCGCGCCGCTCCGGGTCCCTCTCTGAACTGAACTCTGAACGTTGAACTCACGCCGGCGTGTGCTCCTTCAGGAAGGTACGGATCGTCTCGATCGTCGCTGGCAGCTTCGCTTCGCTGCGGCAATCGACATCCAGGCAGTGGGCGTCCGGGGCCTCGCGGCAGATCTGTTCGGCGATGCTCGTGGGGTGGAACTGGTCGCTGCCGGGGAGGATGAGGAGGGGGGTGGGGCAGGTGCGCACCCAGGTCTCGTCCACGCTGAAGTAGGGCGGGTGGTTAGGCCAGACGCCGTCGGCGTAGGCCTCGATGAGGGCGACGTAGGCGTCGGTGCTGAGCGCCGCGATCTCGCTCCGGAAGCCCGCGTCGTCGTGGATGCGGCGGGCAAAGGGCCCGCCCGCGTTGCTGCGCATGAAGATTGGGTTCGCGACTGCGGCCTCGACAACCGCCCCCACGCCGCCGGCCCGTGCCAGTTCGAGCGTTGGCTGGAACATGTCCATGAAGGTCGCGAGCGAGTTTGTGTGGTTCAGGCCGACGGCGTCCTGGCCCACGCCCGCGGTGATCTGCTCCGGTGCCTCTTGGGCGATGCGGAGGATGTAGGCGACGCCGATGCACGCGCCGTAGGTGTGCGCCCGCTCGACGCCGAGGTCGTCGAGGACCGCGAGCTGGTCGCCCACCGTAAGCTCATAGGAGACCGGCGCGGCGGGCGCCGGGCTCTTGCCCGCGTTCCGCTGATCCATCCCGATGACCATGAAGTCGGACGCGAACTCGCGCAGGGGGTTGATCGCGCCCACCTCCCAGAAGTCGATCTCGCTGTTCACCCCACCGGGCGCGAAGCAGAGGAGGGGGAAGCCCTCGCCGAAGGTCTCGTAGTGAATGACCGCCCCATCGGGCCGCATGATCTCAGGCACTTGAATCCTCCCCGGTCAGGTGGCGCGATTCTAGCCTTCCGCAGGCCCCCCGGGAGGTCAACGGGTCAGGTACTAGGCCGGCGACTGGGTGCCGCTCGCGCGGGGCGTCGCGCCCTTGAAAAGGCCGGCGCTCCCGATATTGCGGGGAAAGACCGTGGCGCCCTTAGAAGACTCGAAAGCATAGGAGGCTTGGAGCACGAGGTCGTCGCGGTGGCGCGGCCCGACGATCTGGAGGCCGCAGGGCAGTCCCGTGTCGGTGAGCCCGGCCGGCACGGAGGCCGCGGGGTGGCCGGTGAAGTTGAAGGGATAGGTGTAGGCGATCCCGTTGGCCGGCTCGCCCTCGATCTCGGAGGGGATGGGCCCGCTCGGGCCGAAGGCCTCGGTCGGGAGCGCGGGCGTGAGGAGCAGGTCGTACTGCTCGAAGAGACCCGCCGTCCAGGCGATGAGCTCGCCCCGGCGGCGCAGGAACTCCTGGAAGTCTTCGGGCCCGGCGTCGAGGGCGCGGTCGAGCTGGCGGACGTAGCGCTCGGTGAACTCGTCGTGACGGGTCGAGTAGTTGTCCCATTCCAGGCCGAGCGACTGGAAGGCCGAGACCCGTGCCCACCAGCCCCCCATCTCGGGAACGGTGTCGCTCGTCTCGACGATCTCGTGGCCCATCGCCGCGAAGACCTCGAGGCTGGCGCGAACCTCGCGGAGTACGTCGCGCTGCACCGTGGTTACGCCGAGCGTCTCGTTGAAGGCGATGCGCAGTTTCGGCAGCGGCTCCTCCAAAGCGGCGACGTAGGAGAGTCCCGCGGGAGGGAGCGACTCCGGGTCGGCCGGGTCGGGCCCGGCGACCACGTCCAGGTAGTGAGCGGCGTCGCGGACGCAGCGCGTGAGCGGTCCGTAGACGCTCAGGCTCAGCCAGGATGGCATCGGTCGGGGCGCGATGGGCACACGTCCGTGCGAGGGCTTGAGTCCATAGAGCCCCGTGTAGCAGGCGGGGATGCGGATCGACCCACCCCCGTCGCTGGCCGTCGCGAGCGGCACCATGCCCGAGGCGAGCGCGGCCGCTGAGCCCCCACTCGAGCCGCCGGGTGTGCGCTCGAGGTTCCAGGGATTGAGCGTTGGCCCGAAGAGATCGTTGTCGGTGAAGGGGATGTGCCCGAATTCGGGCGTGTTCGTCTTGCCGATGACGATCGCGCCAGCCTGCTTCAGCCGCGCAACGAGCACGTCGTCGAAGTCGACGCGGTTGTCGCGGTAGAGACGCGAGCCCTTCGTCGTGGTGAAGCCGGACGCGTTCTCGAGGTCCTTCACGCCCAGGGGCAAGCCCGCGAACGGCCCCCACGTCTTCGCCCCCCTCGATGCGCTCTGCGAGCGCCTCTGCTTCGCGCAGGGCGCCCTCCTCGTCGACCTCCACGAAGGCGTTCAGCAGCGGATTGAGCTCACCGATGCGAGCAAGGGAGCGCTCCATGAGCGCGACGGGTGAGACCTCACCGCTGCGGACGAGCGCGCCGAGCGCGTGTGCCGGGGCGAAATCGAAGTCGCCCGCGTCCAAGCTTCAGCCGCCCTGGATGTTGACGCGCAACTCGAGGCCGTCGCCATCGCCGAGGGGCGTCGTGAGTGTCGCTTGGGCGTCGTTGATGACGGCGAGGACGGCCTCGGAGTCGCGTTCGTTGAAGCCCTCGTCGGTGAGGATGTCCTGCGGCGTGAGCCCTTCGTGCCAATCGAGCGTGAACGTCTCCCGCTGTGATTTCGAGAGCTTTTGGAGCGTGGGAAAGAGCTTCACCTGGACCGCCATGCGCGCCTCCGGGAGCGCATTCTAGCCGCTCGCAGCGTGCTCCCCTGCTACGCTGGATTCGTGGCCACGCAGCCTGCGCACGCGCCCGCGGCCGGCCGGGTCCTCCTCCTGGGATTGGCCCTCACGCTCACCTTCGCGGCCGTCGAGCTGGGCACGAGCTTCGCCACCGGCGCGCTCGCGCTCGCCTCCGACGCGGCCCACATGCTCGTCGACTCGGCAGGCCTGCTCCTGGCGCTAGTCGCGACGCTCGTCGCGCGGCGCCCCGCGGACCTGCAGCGCAGCTACGGGTACGTCCGCGTCGAGGTGCTGGTGGTGCCGCTGCACGTCCTCCTGATGCTCGGCTTGGCGGGGTACATCGCCTACGAGGCCATCTCACGCTTCGGCGCGCCCCCCGCGGTCGATGGCTGGCCGGTGTTGGCGGTTGGCGTCGTCGGGCTGGGCGTGAACCTGCTCGTGATGCGCATGCTTCATGGCCATAGCGCGCAGAATCTGAACGTCCGCGGGGCCTTCTTGGAGGTGGCCGCCGACGCGATCGGCTCCGTCGGCGTGATCGTCGCGGCCGTGGTGCTGATCACGACCGGCTGGAACCGCATCGACGTCATCGTCAGCCTTGCCATTGCCGCCTTCGTCGTGCCCCGCGCTGTCGCCCTCCTGCGGCTCTCGCTGGGGATCCTCCTCGAGGCGACGCCGCCGGGCATCGAGCTCGAAGAGCTGGAGCAGGATGCGGCGGCTGTGCCCGGCGTCCTTGCCCTGCACGACCTGCACGTCTGGGCGCTTGCGCCGAGCTTCCTCGCCCTCAGTGCCCATGTCGAGGTGGACACCATGGAGCGCTGCGAGCAGCAGCTCGGGGCGCTGGGCGCGCTCTTCCGTGAGCGCTACGGCATCAGCCATCTCACGCTGCAGCCGGAAACGCGGGCCCTGCACGAGGCGCTCGCCTGCTGTGAGTTCCCCGATGCCGCCGCCGACCACGATCACATCCACGAGGACGGTGAGGCCGTACCCTCGCGCGGATGACCTTCAGATTGACCTCGCGGGGGGTTGGGATCGCTCTGTTTTCGCGGCGCCTGCCGCTCGCCGCGTTCTTAGTGCTGGCGCTCGTCGCCGCCGCTTGCGGTGGTGGTGGCAGCAATGGTGATGGCCGCAGTGGCGATGGGGGCGGAGGCGGTGGCGACCGCGGATCGGGGCCCACCGAGCGCGCCGGGGGCGGCGACGGCGGCCCGCAGCTCGACCCCGACGCCGAATCGGTCCAGATCGTATTCACTTCGCGCGACTTCGCCGTCGGTCCGGCGAGCAACGTCGGCTTTGCCCTGATGGGCGAGGACGGGCTGCTGCTGGTCGCGGATTCGCTCACCGTGACGTTTTTTGATCTGCGTGGGGACGACCCCGTCGCCGCCATCCAGGTCGAGGCGGTGGCCAGCGCGCCGGGGGTCGGCGAGGAGACCGAGCACGTCCACACGGATGGCTCCGAGCACGTCCACGGCGGCGAATCCGATCGTCGGGTGACGTACTACGCGCGCGCCGACTTCGAGTACGCCGGCAGCTGGGGCCTGCTCGCGCAGGGCACCCTCGAAGACGGCACCGCGGTCGAGGGCTCCGTCCTCTTCCAGGTCTTCGAGGAGCCCCTCATCCTCGCTCCCGGCGACGAAGCTCCGCGAACGGTGAATCTGACGCGCTTCGATGTCGACGACATCCGCATCATCGATTCGGGCACGGTCCCGAACGACATGCACGACATCACGATCAAGGACGCGCTCGACGCCGGCCGGCCGCTCGTCATCGTCTTCTCCACGCCGGCCTTCTGCCAGACGCAGTTCTGCGGGCCCGTCACGCAAGAGGTCGAATCGCTGCACGATGACTACGGCGACCGCGTCGACTTCGTCCATGTCGAGGTCTGGACGGACTTCGCGGAGCGGGAGTGGAACAGTGCTGTCGACGAGTGGCTGCTCCAGGAGGACGGCGGCTTCACGGAGCCCTGGGTCTTTGTAGTCGACCGCGAGGGCGTGATCTACGATCGCTGGGAGAACGCGGTTGCACGCTCTGTCCTCGAGCCGGCTGTACAAGCCGTGGCCGGGGGCGCGACCTACGCGGAGCTGATCGCAGCCGCTCCTTAGGCCCACCGGAGGCTGCATGCTCGTCCTCGCGATCGAATCGTCCTGCGACGAGACCGCGGCCGCACTGGTCGAAGACGGCTGCATGGTGCACGGCGCCGTGGTCGCGAGCCAGGTCGATCTCCACGCGAAGTACGGGGGCATCGTGCCCGAAGTCGCGAGTCGCGAGCACCTTCGCGTCATCGTCCCGGTCATCCGCGAGGCCTTCGCGGACGCCGGCTGCGGACTCGAGGACATCGATGCCGTCTGCGCCACGCGCGGCCCCGGTCTCGCCGGGGCGCTCCTCGTCGGCTACAGCGCGGGCAAAGCGATCGCGTTCGGCCGCGACCTGCCCTTCCTGGGTGTGAACCATCTCGAAGGCCACGTCTACGCGAATTGGCTCGTGGAGGGCCCCGCCCCTGTGTTTCCCGCCCTCTGCCTTGTGGTCTCTGGCGGCCACACCGATCTGATCCTCATGCGCGGGCACGGCGACTACGAACGACTCGGCGGCACGCTCGATGACGCCGCCGGGGAGGCGTTCGACAAGTCCGGCCGCCTCCTGGGACTGCCCTTTCCCGGTGGCCCCGAGATCGCGAAGCTCGCGGCCACGGCCGGCCCCTCCTCCCTCCGCCTTCCCCGCGCCTGGCTGCGGGGCACGCGTGACTTCAGTTTCAGTGGCCTGAAGACCGCGGTGCTCCACGCCGTCCGCGACGAAGCCGCGCCGCCCGCCGAGATCGCCTGGGAGTTCCAGGAAGCGGTCGTCGACGTACTCGCTGGCAAGGTCTCGCGCATTGCCCGCGAGCTGGGCGTGGCCGAGGTGCTGGTCGCGGGGGGTGTGGCCGCCAACGCCCGTCTGCGCGAGGAGCTGCAGGAGCGTAGTCCCGTGCCCGTGCGCATCCCTCCGCCCTCCCTCTGCACCGACAACGCCGCCATGATCGGCGCCGCGGGCGGGCAGCGGCTCGCCCTCGGCCAGCACAGCGCCCTGGATGAGGACATCTTCAGCACGAACGATTGGACGCGCGTGTAGGGTTCGCGGCCTCGCCCGGCTTAACTTCCCAGGCGACGCTCTGGGGTTGTGGGCGCTGGCGTCCTACACTCTTCCATACGCATTACGCGGTTCCAAGGGGGGAATATGGCCTGGTTCATCAGTATGGCCTTCGCAATCGTCATCTGCGGGGTCGGCGTGCTCATCGGGCGGGCGATGCGCAAGGAATCCGAGAGTGGCAGCCCGGAGGCCGATCGCGGCCTGATCGTGCTGATCATCGCTGCGGCCGTGTTCGTTCTCTGGGTGGGCGCGCACACAGCCTTCGCCTCGCTCAGACAGATCGAGGCCGGCAACGTCGCCGTCGTCTACCAGTTCGGCGAGATCGTGAGCCAGAAGAGTGAGGGCCTGCAGTGGATCTTGCCCTGGCAGGAGATTCGCACCGAGAGCATCCGGGTCCAGCGCGCCCGCTTCGACAACATCAGCGGCTTCTCGAAAGAGACGCAGGACGTCTTCGTCTCCGCGACCGTGAACTATTCGGTATCACCACGAGCCGTGCAGGAACTCTTCCGAACGGTCGGCCCGAACTGGTTCGATACGCTCGTGGAGACGCGCGTGAACAACTTCTTCAAGCAGGAGATGGTCAAGTTCGACACCGTCGAAATCGCTCCCAACCGCGAGGTGATCCGTGCGAACGTGAGCACCAAGCTGGCCGATGACCTCCAGCAGTTCTCGATCACGATCAACGATCTACTGATCGACAACATCGATTTCAGCCCTGAGTTCAAGAACTCGATCGAGCAGAAGCAGATCGCGACTCAAGATGCCCTCCGCGAGCAAGAGCGGGTCGTGCAGGCGGAGTTCGAGGCCGAGCAGGCTGTAGCGAAGGCGCAAGGCGAGGCGGACGCGATCCGTATCCGCGCCGAAGGGCAGGCCGCGGCGAACCGCCTGCTCGAGGAGTCGCTGACTGCGCAGGTCATCCAGTTCCTGGCGGTCGAGAAGCTCGCGCCGAACATCCAGATTGCGCTCATTCCCAGTGGCGAGGGGATCATCCTCGACCCCGCGACGCTACTGGCCGGATCAGCGCCCACGTCACCAGCGCTGACAACCGAGCCGTAATCCGGGAGACTTAGCCGGCGAGTGTGCGCAGGCGAAGGAGGTGCGCCGTCACGCCCAGGCCGATAACGGCGAGGATGGCGTACCCCCACAGCGGTGGCGTCACGAGGTAGGCGGCGAGCGCGAGTCCGCCCCAGAGCGAGGCGAGCGTCACGATCTTCGTCCCGACCGTTGCGCCGCGCTCCTCCTGATACTGGCGGAGGTAGCGCCCGAAGAAGCGGTTCGTCATCAGCCACTGGTGCGCGCGTTGGGAGCCGCGCGCATAGCAAGCAGCGGCGATCAGGAAGAAGACGGTGGTCGGCAAGAGCGGCAGAAAGATGCCGAGCACGCCCACGCCCACGAAGAAGCTGCCCAAGGCGATGAGGAGCGCACGGACGGGCCAAGGCGCCGTCGGCACCCGTAGCGGTGTGACCGCCTCCGAAGAACCTGCTAATTCTGTCAATTGGGCCAACCTTGCGTCGCTCTGACAGCTCTGCGGCAGTATAGCGCATCGTGATCGCGCTCGGCCTGGGGACGATCAGCGGCGCCAGCGGGTCCAATCGAACGGTTCGATCGCCGTCTCCGTGAGCTGCCAGATCGACGCCTCGGCGCGGCCCTCGGCGATGTCGAGGAAGCCGATCGTGCCGAGCTGCGTTCCGAGGTTGTGGGGGTAGGTCGGCGAGCCCGGGTTCACGCACAGGACCC
This sequence comes from Tepidiformaceae bacterium, assembly GCA_965247935.1. Lineage (GTDB taxonomy): Bacteria > Chloroflexota > Dehalococcoidia > Tepidiformales > Tepidiformaceae > CAUYXJ01. Next base: position 2,488,694 of record CBDFIA010000002.1, on the reverse strand, counting down.
CGCCGACCTCGTCCACCGCCTCCACGTGCGAGTGTCCGTAAACGACCACATCGAGGTCCGTGCGGTTGAAGTAGCGGCCCATCGCCCGCTCAACGGTGAGGTGCGGCGGCGCCTCGGGCACGGGCAGGTCGTGCACGATGCCGACGGCCACGCCCTCGAACTCGAGCACCCAAGCCTCCCGCAGGAGGGGATGGTCGGGCTGTCGCACCCTGCCGCCCGAGCCCTCGTCGCCGTTGCCGCGGGCCGCCCAGAGGGGCGCCACGGCGACGAGCTCGTCGAGCAGGCCGAGGTCGTGGATGTCGCCCGCATGGAGGATGGCGTCGACCCCGGCAAAGGCGTCGAATACCTGCGGCCACAGCTCCCTGCGCGACTCGGGAATGTGGGTGTCCGAGATCAGGCCGATGCGCACTGGCGGGAGTCTACCGGAGAGGAGCGAACGGTCCTTGTCTTAGAACATGTGTTCTGATAGCGTTGGACATGCCAGCGGTCGCCAAGCAGCAGCTCACCCTCCAGGGGAACGAAGGGCCCTCTTTCGATCCCGCGTTCCCCGGGATGGTTCGCACGGACCTGGCCGGGGCCGCGTGGGTCGAGCAGGAACAGGGCTTCCTTTCGGGCCACGAAACCGTCTTCGCGACGCTGCGGGACGATACGCGCTGACACGGCCACCGCCGCGTGATGTACGACCGCCTCGTCGACGTGCCCCGCCTCACCGCCACCCTGCCGCGCGATGGCCCCGGGCACCCCGTCGTTCGCGAACTGGCCGATGCGCTCGGCACGCGCTACGGCGTCACTTTCGATTCAGTCTCGCTCGCGCTCTATCGGGACGGCCGCGACAGCGTCGCCTGGCACCGGGACAAGGTCCGCAACGAACGCCGCGCGCACGCCCTCGTCGCGACGGTTTCGGTGGGCGCTTCGCGCCGCTTCCTCGTGCGGCCGCATGGCGGCGGGCCGTCGATCGCGTTCTCCGCGGGCTGGGGCGACCTGCTCGTGATGGGCGGAACGTGCCAGCTCACTTGGGAGCATTGCGTGCCCAAGGTGCAGCAGGCGGAGCCGCGCATCAGCATCATGTTCCGCCACGCCGCCGATTTCGCCCGCTGACCCAAACGGGCGGCTACCTCATCTGCCCGGTAATCCCTTCGAGCCCTAGCAGCGCCGCCATCTTGCCCTGGTGCGAGGAGACGTGCCAAACGCCGAGCGTTCCGAAGACCGAAAGCTTGGGCTGCTTGCTGGCGCCGAAATCGACCTCGCCCAGGAGGTCTGCATCGGGCGCACGATCGATGAAGCTATCGACGGTAGCGCGCACGGCGGCGGCGTACGCTCGCAGCGGTTCGAGTTCGAAGCTGACGCTCTTCGCCCACTCAGGCGTCATCACCGGGCTCTGGGGCAGCTCCATCCCGACCTTCGCACCCAAGTTCCCCTCCTCGAACACCGGCTCCCGGTTCTGGAGCCAACGCACGAGCAGCAGGTCCTCGGCGATGACCGAGTGCGCGTAGGTCGGGCCGCTCAGGTCGTCGAACTCAACTCGACCATGAGCGCTTCGGGCCCATGAATCCCGCGCACGATGCGCTTCTCGATATCGGCGGTTCGGCTCGCCCCGGTGAGGATGAGCGCGTCGCCGTCGCCAGCCAGCGTCGCCGCGATGTCCTGGGGGTGGCGGACGATCGTTGCTGGGTCCAGTTCGACGATTAGGCGGTGGGCGTCCATGAGGGGCCCGCGCAGTGCGGCATCACCGACGAGCACGAGGCTGCCGGTCGCGGCGATCGCGGCGGCAGCGCGCACGCGCCGATCGCCGGGTTCGGGCGGCGCCGCCTCGAGCACGATCGTGCCAACCTCTTCCGCGCGCTCGCGGAAGAGCGTGGGCAGGCTCGCCGGCTCGACTGGCACAGCCAACTCGGCCGGTTCAGGCTCGATCGTCGCGAGGGGCACGAGCATCGCCGGATTCCGCGAAGGGCTCGCCTCGGGGAGTTGGCGCGCATCCGCTCGCTGCGGGAGCGGCAGCCGCCCCGCCGTCCGCAGTCCGAGGCGCCCGAGCCAGCTGGCGGCGCGCCCCGTGCGCCCGGAGAACGCCTGGGCCCAGGCCCGCCAGCCAAGTCGTTCGGCCGTGCTGCCTCGCTCTGCGGCACCGTCGGCGCGCAGATCGAGCAGCATGCGGTGCAGGGGGATTCCCACCGGGCAGGCCTCCGTGCAGCGCCCACAGAGGCTCGAGGCCGACGGCAGGTCCGCGTAGCGGCCGTCGCGCCACAACAATGGCGACACCACCGCCCCGATCGGGCCCATGTAGGGCGAGCCATAGGCGAGGCCGCCCGCGGCCGTGTACACGGGGCAGCCGTTCATGCAGGCGCCGCAGCGGATGCAGCGGAGCACGTCCCGGTAGCGCTCGTCCGCAAGGATCTGCGAGCGGCCGTTATCGACGAAGACCAGGTGACGCTCCTGATCGGGCAGGGGCGCGCCGAGGAAGTGCGTGTACGCGGTCAGGGGCTGGGCGGTGGCGCTTGGCGCGAGCACCTGCAGTACTGCCAGCGCGGCCTCCTCGTCGGCGACCACCTTCTCGAGGCCGGTGATCGCGATGTGGAGCCGCGGCCGGCTCACTCCCAGCGAGACGTTGCCTTCGTTCTCGACGATCACGATGCGGCCGCTGCTCGCGACGACCGCGTTGGCTCCGGTTATCCCCGCGTCCACGTCGGCGAAGAACTCGCCAACGACGTCACGCACGGCTCGCGAGAGGAGCACCGGGTCGTCGTCGGGCGCGTCCGCGCCCGCGCTTGCGAGCAAGTCGCGGATGCGTGAGCGATTGAGGTGGATCGCGGGCGCGGTGATGTGGCTGGGGCCACGCCCTTCGATGTCGACGATGTACTCGCCGATGTCGGTTTCGAGCACCTCGCGGCCCTGCGCCCGCAGCGCGTGCGTGAGGCCCACCTCCTCCGCAACCATCGACTTCGACTTCGCCACGCGATTGGCATCGCCGAGCAGTTCCCCGACGAGTGCCACTGCGTCCTCGGCGGTCGCGGCCCGGTGGTAGCCGATCCCCTGACGAGCGCAGGCCCCTCGCAGCGTCTCGTGCAGCTCGTCCAGGTGCTCGACCGCGTAGGCCCGCGCAGCTTCTGCGCGGGCGCGCGCGTCCGCGGGGCCCAGCGCTAGGCGCGCGCTACTATCGTCCACGAGTTTGCGCAGGATCGGCTCGAGCGTCCGCGCGGGCGGTTCCGCGTCGATGTCCGCACGTGCCCGCTCGCGGAAGCCGCTCACGACAGCGCCCGATCGAGAAGCTCCGCGAGCGTCCACGTCTCCAACTCCTGGCCCTCGGCGCGAGCGGTCGCGCCGAGGTGGGCGAGGCAGGAGAGATCGCCGGAGACGAGGACGCGCGCTTGGGTCCTGGCGACATCGGCGAGCTTCGCGTGCGCCATCGCCAGCGAGACCTCGGGCTCCTTCACCGTGAACGTCCCCCCGAAGCCGCAGCACTCGCCTTCGTAGGCGAGGCGGCGCACGTCGAGTTCCTCGATTCGGGCGAGCAGCGCGACCGTGCTCTCGGTGAGCGCGAGCTCGCGCCGGCCGTGGCAGGCGTCGTGGTACGCGACCGTGCCCTCGAGCTGCAGAGGCAGGGTCGCTAGGCGAGGATGGTCGGCGACGTAAGCGCCGAACTCCATGAAGCGGTGGCTGAAGCGCTCGACCTCCGCGCGGCGCGGCCCCCAAAGGCCGGGCAGGTAGTGCTGCAACATGCTCGTGCAAGACCCCGAGGGAACCACGACGGTTTCGTGCCCGCGCGAGGCGCGCAACAGCGCGCGCCCCACGGTTTTCGCCTCGGAGCGGTAACCGCTATTGAACGCGGGCTGCCCACAACAGGGCCCGACGACCGTCGTCACGTCGTCGCCGAGCCGTTCGAGAACGCTGCGGGCGCGGTCGCCGTCATCGGGGCGCAACGCGGCCATATAGCAAGGCACGAAGAGCGCGACGCTACCCACACGCCTACGCTACCCGCCACTCGCGGGCGCCTGCAAGCGAGCCCGGTGGCGGGGCCTCAGCCACGCGCCTTGGGGGTAGGCCGGATGCGCGCTCCTTGGCGCGGTCGCCGGGGCGAGGTAGCGTAGGTCCATGCTCGGTCGTTCGATACGGATCGGCTCGATCGGCGGGATCGCCATCGAGATCAACCCCTCCTGGTTCCTCATTCTCGGAGTCGTCTCCTACATGCTTGCGGTGGGCGTCTTTCCCGATGCCTACGGTGACTGGGCGACGGCGACCTATTGGCTGGTTGGGATTGGGGCGGCCCTACTCCTGTTCGCGACCGTCCTCATCCACGAGCTCGCGCACGCGCTGGTCGCGATCCGGCGGGGCATACCCGTGCCCCGAATCACGCTCTTCATCTTCGGTGGCGTCTCCCATCTTGGCGAACAGCCACGCACCCCCGGCGAGGAGTTCGCGATCGCCGCGGCCGGCCCGGCGACAAGTCTCGTGCTCGCCGTCCTCCTGGGCGCTGCCTGGCTCCTCCTGCGCGACGCCAACGAGCAGATCGCGGCGATATTGAGCTACCTCGCGATGGTGAATCTGGTGCTGGCCGTTTTCAACATCCTCCCAGGGTTCCCCCTGGACGGCGGCCGCGTGCTCCGCTCGATCGCCTGGAACCGCACCCGCAGCTTCCGCAAGGCAACCCGCATAGCGGCGGGCGTCGGCGAACTCTTTGGCTGGGCCCTAATCGGCGCCGGTGCGCTGGTACTCTTCCTGGGCCTCTGGGTGACCGGTCTCTGGGCGATCATGATCGGCTGGTTCCTGTTGGGCGCCGCCCGCGCCGAATCCCAGGGCATCCAGATGGATACGATCCTGAGCAACCTCCGGGCCCGCGATCTCATGCACGAGCGATTCGAGCAGGTCACGCCGGGGACGCCCGTCCAGGAGATCGTCGACGAGTACATGGTGAGCAAGGGCGAACGGGCCGTGGTCATCGCCAATGACGATTTCGTCCTGGGGATCCTCACCGTGACCGATATCAACCGCGTGCCGCAGAGCGAATGGGACTCGACCCCCGCCCAGCGCATCATGACCCCGCGCGCCGAAGTGGTGACAGTGGAAGCGGACGCGCCCGCACTCGATGTGATGCCACTGCTCGGCCAGCGCCGGCTCAACCAGGTTCCCGTGATCGAAGAGGGGCGGATGATCGGCCTGATCACGCGCCGAGAGCTCCTGGATCGCATTCAGCTAGCCGAGGAGCTCAGGAAGGACAGCGATCAGGACGCGGGCGACGCACCTCCACCCATCCGTACCTCCGGCGGCGACGACCTCACGCCCCGCTGAAGCCAGGAGCCAGCAGGGCCACCGACGGCGGCCCCTGCGTTCAGCCGGCCAGCAAGCTAGCGGTGCCCGGCGACGACGCCGGTTGGCCTCCGTGCCCACTCCTCCCAGATCGTCCAAGCGAGCTTGTTCGAACCGTCGCTCGCTCGCAGGCCGACATCGGCGAGGATGGCGGCGTCTCCCTGCCGGGCATAGACGAGGTCGAACGCCGCGACCCACACCGCGAGGCTGAAGCCGTTCGCTTCAGCGTCGGCTAAGAGCCGCGCGAGAAACGCCTCCTGGTCCCGCTCCGTGCCGACCGTCGCTTGGCCCGCGACCGGCGCGGATGAGTACCCCGCCTCCGCAATCACGATCTCCCCGGCGAAGCGCTCGCGAAGCTGACTGTAGTAGTCGGCGCGGATGTCCCCCGCCGCTCGGATTCCGGACAGGTAGGGGTAGGTGGAGATGGCGAGTACATCCATCCGCCCGGCGAACGCGTCGAGCACCTCCCACTGCGGCGGGTGGGCGCGGTCGAGGGTCCCCTCCAGGTCCTCGAGCTGGAACGTGGGGAACACCTTGGTCTTAGGGCTCGTGGCCTTGACGATGTCGTAGAGCTGCGCATAGGCGTCGAGGAACCCCTCGAACTGCTCGGGCGAGCGGTCCCTGAGCATGTTGATCTCGATGCCGACGGCAAGGTACTCGGGCTCGTAGTTGGTGGCGATGTACACCGCGTACGCAACCAGCGTCTGCTGCACGTCCTCGTTGAGGAACCCCTCGCGTGGGTCGATCGACGGCGGCAGTTCAGCGATACGCGACCGTTGGACGGACCCATCCGTCGGGTCGATGGCGAAGATCAGGCTGAGGCCGTACTGGCGCCGGAGGGCGGTCTCGAGCCGAGTCAGCTCCTGAGTCGCCACCGAGATGTTGCCGCCGGGCAGGAACTCCGCCCAGGGAGGGACTCGCGAGATCTGCACGACCTCGGCGTACTGGCCCACGTTTGCAAAGGTGCGGAGGTAGGACTCGTTCGTTTGTTCTGGAGGAAGGGCACCGAAGCCGAGCAGAATCTGCCGCGGTTCGCCCTCAGGATCGTCCCGTATCACGGTAGGGCCCGGCAGCTCGTTCACGGCATCGCCATCTTCTTCGCGACAGGCGGCCAAGAGCACCGCTGCTACAATCATCGTGGCGGGGATCAGGCGTAGGCAGGACATGACCCTACGGGCGTTCCTTCTGGCGTCGGTGCTGATCGGCGTTGCTGTGGGCGGCACGATCGCCGGTGTACGCGCATTTGTGGGCGAATCGGCTGCCCCAGTAGCCGTCGCGCCCGCGGCCACGCCCGTCCCCACTCCGCTCCCTGCAGGCGAAGAGCCCCAAGCAGTGGCCGAGCGCTTTGCGGCGGCCTGGGAGCGTGACGACCTCGCCGCAATGTACGACCTGCTCGCGCCGCCGGCGCGGAGCACCTACCCGTTCGCGGTCTTTTCGGGGGTCTACGCCAACTTCAGTCAGGAGACGGCCGTCGAACGACTCGAGGTCTGGGTTGGCGATGTCGATGCCCAGCGCGCCACCCTCCGGGTCCGCCTCGAAACAGCGTATTTCGGGGACCTCGAATACACCACCGTGATCCACATCGCCCCCTCTGAAGAAGGCTTACCGCGGCTGAACTGGACGCGCGCGGCGGTTCACCCTGCCCTAGGCGAGGGCGCCGAGTTTCGCGGCGAGCTGCGCCGCCCGCGACGGGGCAACATCTACGACCGCAACGGGGAGCCACTCGCGCTCACCAGCGATACGCGGATCGTCGGCCTCGACCGCAGCCTCGTCCTCAACGAAGCAACCGTCAGCGACGCGCTCGTCGGCTTCGGCTTCGAACGCGGGGAGGTCGCGGCCGCCTTCGCCAGCCCTCTCGGCCCGCGCCAGCGCGTGCCCATCGGCGTCGTGCCGGATTCGCGCATCGAGGAGGGGGCCAGCCTTGCCGCCTCGACCCCCGGGGTCCTCCTCTGGTTCGAGGCGCAGCGAACGCACCCCCTCGGGCCCGCTGCTGCCCACGTTGTCGGGTACACGCGCGAATACACCGCCGAGGAGCTCGTCCTCTATGACGGGACCGGCCTCCTCCCCGGCGACCGCCTCGGCGCGGTCGGGATCGAGGCCGCCATGGACGCGGTTCTCGCGGGTAAGATCGGCGCCCGCCTCGAGATCGTCGGTGGGGCGGAGCCGGTCGTGCTCTACGAGCGCGAGTTCGTCCCCGGCGCCGATGTGCACACGACCCTCGACGCGGAGGTCCTCCGTGCTTCACACGCGGGCCTGTCCGGTCAGCGCGGCGCCGCTGTCGTACTGGACCCGCAGACGAACGCGATCCTCGCGCTGAACAGCTCCCCCTCGTACGACCCCGACGCGTTCGAGCGCGGCGATGCGTCCGCCCTGGCCGCGATTACGGCGGACGAGGGTCAGCCGCTCGCCAACCGGGCCACGCATGGGCTCTACTCCGCCGGCTCGACGTTCAAGCTGGTCACGGGCGCCGCCGGTCTTGCCTCCGGCAACTACACGACCACGGACCGGATCTTCTGTGGCGCGATCTGGTACGGAGTCGATCCGCCGCGGCGGAACTGGGAGGGCGTGCGCGGCCTCCTCACGATCGCTGAGGGTCTGCAGCGCTCCTGCAACACCCTCTTCTACGAAGTGGCGCTGACGCTCTACAACACCACGGACGGCGCCCTCTCCGACATGGCCCGAGCCTTTGGCTACGGGGCGGAGACCGGCGTCGTGGGCATCTTCGAGGAGCCGGGGCTCGTCCCGGACGCCGCCTGGAAGGTCGACGCTCGCGGCGAGCCCTGGTACCCCGGCGACGCCGTGAACCTGGGCATCGGCCAAGGCGATCTGCTGATCACGCCGCTGCAGTTGGCAAACGCCTACGGCGCGATCACCGTCGCTACTCTTCGTTCGCCGACGATCCTCGCCGGCGCGGAAGCGACGGACCGGGGCGCGCTGCCGCTCACGGAGGAAGAGGTGGCGTACCTCCGCTACGGTCTCGAACTCGTGGCCGACTTCGGCGGGACCGCCGCCTGGGCCTTCGCGAATCAGGGCTACCGCGACTTCGCTGGCAAGTCGGGAACGGCGGAAGACACGAACGACCAGGAACACGTCCTCTTTGTCGCCTACGCACCGAAGGCGGCGCCTGGCGCCCTCGCCGCCGTCGTCTTCGACGACGGCCCCTCGGGCCGCCTGCTCGCCGCCCCGCTCGCCCGTGACCTCGTGCTGGCCGCGCTCAGCGCTCCCAGCTGACGAAACGCACCACCGCAGCGGGTCTCGTGGTCCCTGCCTCCGCGACCTCATAGCCGGTGAGCGCGCGAAGGTCCGGCTGCACGACCTCGCCGCCCCAGATCAGACGGCACTGGTCGGCCTCGGATTCGCGGCAGTCTTCCGGCACAGGCCCGATCGCGACCGCCACGATCGCCGGTTCGGGTCGCGCCTCGATCAGGAACCAGAAGACGGCGCGGGTGCGTCCATTGTCCCGTGCCGTGAAGACGACCCCCCGCTCTTCCGCGCAGGTACCGCCCGTCCCCGCGCCGCAGCCGACGGTCACGAGCTTCAGGGCGCCGTTGCCGTAGCGATCGATCTCCTCGCGGGAGCCGATGTCGCTCCAGCCCTCGAGCAGCTCGTGGTATTCGGCCGCGTCGAGGGCGCCGTCCTCCGCCCCCAGCCGCAAGATGGGGTACCCGTCGCGAACCTCGCCTTCGGCCGCGCCTGCGCAGACGAGCCCCAGCTCAGGCGTCCGCTGGCGGGGGCCGGGGCAGCGGTACGCCGCGGGCACACTCAGCGCCACGATCGCCTCGGCCTCGCCGTCCGCGAGGGCTTCCTCGATCTGCGTGGCGAAGTCGCAGTGCGCTTCATCCGCGATCGGGCACGGCGGCCTCGACTCGCCCCCGCAGGCGGCGAGCAGCAGGGCGAGCGAAACGAGCCCCAGGGCGACGCTACCAACCGTGACGCTGCGACTGCGCACGGGGCAGTATCGCGAGCGAAGTGCGCGGAGCGCCACCGGGCGCGAGCCGTGCGCACCGTCGCTCCTCCTGCTCCTCGGGACGGGGGTCCGTGCCCTGCGGCGCGCGAGCGGCACCCGTTGCCGTGCCCGGTAAGCGCTTCTAGGCTCCGCCCACTGTCGCCGAGGAGGCCCCCGATGCCCTTCATGCTCGTGAGACTGCAGTGCAAGTACGGCAAGGTGCAGGAGTTCCAGGAGATCATGTCGCACCTGGTGCCCGTGCTCGAGGGCAAGGGCTGGCGCCTGCATGGCGCGCACCAGTGCAACATAGGCCGCCTGAACAAGTGCTACGACCTCTGGGAGATGCCCGATGCGAACCACGTCAGCTCGGTGCTCGCCCTCGCCGGCGCGGAGCCGGAGTTCCAGCAGTGGGCCAAGGGCCTCGCCGACTGCCTCGAGGAGGAGGAGCTCGAATTCATGAACGAGCTGCCGTACTCCGTCGCGGCGCGCGAGCGGCAGGCGGCGGGCGGGGGTTAGCCAAAAAGGAAGGGCATCTGCCGCCCGCGGAAGGGGCGAAAGTACTTGCTCAGCATGCGCGGCTGGCCGTGGTAGTGCGAGCCGACCTGCGCCCCGTAGAGCACCTCAGGCGGCTCAGCCATCGGCTCGAAGGAGAACTTACTCACCTTCTGGCCGTCCTCGATCATGAAAGGCACGTCGTGCGCGCGCACTTCGAGCACGGCCGCCGCGCCGGGCGGGCCTTCGTGCTCGAACTGCCCGAAACCGGGGTCGAAAAACCCAGCGTAATGCGTGCGTAGCTCCCCGCTCGTGGGGTCGTAGGCGACCATCTCCGCGGCGAGATCCGGCGGAATGCGCACGCGTTCCTTCGAGCGCAGCAGGTAGAACTGCTCGCGGCCCAGGACGAGCCGGCCCCGGTCCCGCCAGATCGGCTCCCAGAACTCGTCCGGGTTGTTCTCGAAATGGGTCAGGTCGAGGAGGCCGCTCTCGCGGCGGGCCTTGTAGCCGACCACCGTCGCGGGGTCGCTTTCGCCGTCCTCGCCCGCCGTCGTCGCCTCGAGGTCGACACTGAGGAATACGCCACCGTCGCGCGCGAGTTCCTCGCCCGCGACCGCCGCTCCGTCCCGATAGAGGATGGGCGCGCCCTCGTGTGTGCGGCGGGCGAGGTCTGGCTCGAGAGCCGGCCCGCCCGCGGCCAAGCGGATCTGGTTCAGCGTGAGGCCGGCCTTCACCCGCACGGTGAAAGAGCGGCTGAAGACTTCGAGGTAGAGCTTGCCGGAGTAGCCGTCGGCGACCTCGTCGAAACGGTGGCTACGGTCGCTGATGGCGCGTGTGAAGATGTCGAGCCGTCCGGTCGAGCTCTTGGGGTTGGTGCGCGCCCGCACGCCTGGGGGGAGGCGCAGCTCTTCGACCAGCGGGATCAGGTAGGGGCGGTCGATTTCGAGCACGGCTCCGCGGCCGCCGAGGCTGACCTCCCCAAGCGAGTACTCCTGCAGCTTCGCTTCTACGGGCTCGTCGCCCGGAAGGAAGCTACAGCGCAGCCGGTGCGCCACGCGGCCCAGGCGCAGGTCCACGCTCGCGGGCTGGAAGCTGGCGTCGGGAACGCCGCCCCCTTCGGGGTCGTGAATCGCGCCGCGCTCCGCAGCCAGGCGGAGCCGCTGAATGGGCAGAACGCCGGGGCGGTCGGGGAGGAAGTCGTGGTCGCTCACGTGTGCTCGCTGCCGGCCTGGGGCGCCGAGTCTGGCACGGGTGCGGCCCCAGGACAAACCCCCGCCGCTCGACCGCTCCGGCGAAAGCCGCGGTTAACGCCAGGCGCACCGCTTCGTCACGCCGCCGTCACCTCCCCAGGCGGCCCCGCCATTCGCTTGGAGACTGGACCACGAGGCCCCGCTCGGCACCGGGTCCGGAAACACGAGAAGGAGAACACCATGAGAGGCTTTGACAGGAACCGGCTGCTCGCCATCAGCGCCACAGGCGTGCTGGCGGCCGGCGCCCTTGGCGGGGCGAGCCTCGTTGCCGCCCAGTCCGGTGGGGACGGCGCAGACGAGAACAACGCGAACGAAGAGGGCCAGCGCCCGCACAAGCGTGCGAAAGGCGGCGCCCTCGCGACGATCTTCGATGTATCCGGGCTCGATGCCTCCGTCTTCCGCGACGGCTTCGCTGAGGGCCTGACCGTGAACGAGATCCTCGCTCAGAACGGCCTCGACTCGGCCGTCATTCAGGCGAGCGCACTCGCCGCCCTGAGCGGCAAGCTCGACGAGAAGGTCGCCGCGGGCGACATCGACGAGGATCGCGCCGCTGCGATCGTCGCGAAGGCTGAGGAGATGCTGCCCCAGCTCATGGACAGCACGCCGCCCGAGCGCGGGCAGCACCACCACCGGGGGGCGCAGCGCCTCGGTGCCGTGCTCGAAACCGCCGCTGACGCTATTGACGTCGAGACCTCCGATCTCGTCCAGGCGATCCGCGATGGCGAGACCGTGGGTAGTTACGCAAGCTCTCAAGGCGTCGACGCGCAAACCGTGATCGATGCGCTCGTGGCGCAGGGCACGGCCCGCATCGACGAGGCCGTTAGCAACGGGCTCGACCCCGACCGTGCAGTGGAGATGCAGTCCCAGCTCGCCGATCGTGCGGCCCAGTTCGTAAACGAAGGCCCGCCCAAAGGCAGCGGCGATCGAATTCGCGCGCACATGAAGCACCACCGCGTGGGCCGCGGCCTCGACGCCGTCGCCGATGCGATTGGTATCACCGTGGACGACCTCAAGGGCGACCTCGGTGAGGGCAGCACCATCGCCGGTGTCGCGAGTGCGAACGGCGTCGATCCCCAGCTCGTCATCGACACGCTCGTCTCGGCGGCGCACGACCGCATCGATCAGGCCGTCGCCGACGGCAAGAAGACGCCCGAGGAAGCGGCCGAACTCAAAGTCACCGTGGCCGAGCGCATCGCCACGCTCGTGAACGAAGGCCGCCCTGCCGAAGCGCCGCAGCCGGGAGCCGTCTGAATTCCCTCCCGCTAACCGCTCCGGTTGCGGTCAAATCGCGCGAACGCCCCGGCGACTATCGCCCGGGCGTTCGCGTGTGCAGGGGACCCGTAGGCGGCGCCCGTTGGTCCGCGCTAAACTGAGCGTCCACTTTCGGGAGTGCGTTATGTCTGAACTTGGCCGCCTGATGACCGCGATGGTCACCCCCTACACCGCCGAGGGCGAGGTCGACTACGGCCACGCCCGTCGCCTGGCCGCCTCCCTTGTCCGCGCCGGGAACCACGGCGTCGTGGTCACGGGAACGACGGGCGAGGCGCCTCTCCTCAGCGACGACGAGAAGGCGCGCCTCTGGGAGGAGACGAAGCAGGAGCTCGGGTCGGGCGGGACCGTCGTGGCGGGCGCGGGGACGAACGACACACGCCACTCGACCGTCCTCGCGAAGCGCGCCGAACGCGCAGGCGCGGATGCGATCCTCGCGGTCGCACCCTATTACCTGCGCCCGCCCCAGGCGGGAATCGTCGAGCATTTCCGGCGCATCGCGGAGAGCACGAGCCTACCCGTGATCGTCTACAACGTCCCCAGCCGCGTCGGGACCAACATGACGGTCGACACGCTCCTGCAGCTCGCCGAGATCCCGAACATCGTGGGGAACAAAGAAGCGAACGGCGACCTCCATGCGGCCGCCCAGGTGATGGACTCGGCCCCCGACTTCCGCATCTGGAGCGGGAACGACAACGACAACTTCCACCTCTGGTGCCTTGGCGCCTACGGCGCGATCAGCGTCACGGCCCACATTGTCTCCGGGCAGCAGCGGGCGATGCTCGAGCACGTTCTCGAAGGCAGCATCGCCGCGGCGGCGGCGATCCACCGGCCGCTCGTACGCCTCACGAACGCCTGCTTCCTCAATGGCAGCCCCAGCACCATCCGCTACATCCTGCGCCAGCTCGGTGCCGAGATCGGCGCGCCTCGCCTGCCCGTCGTCGAGCCGGACGATGATACGGGCGCAAAGGTCATGGCCGAGGTCAAGCAGCACCAACTCGACGTGCTCACGGTCGCCTGATCGGCCGACGCGATATCCGGGGTTCGGCCCGCAGAGGCCCCTACCGAGCTGCGTTTGTTCGCCCTTGGGGGAGGTGGTACCTTCGAACTCCCGGAGTGCGGAGATGATGGGGCTGGGCATCGGTCAGCGGCTGGTGCAGGCCCGCGAAGTGAGTGGCCGCACCCTCAAGGACGCAGAGCGCGACACCCGCATTTCACGGCGCTACCTCCAGGCTCTTGAAGATGAGCAGTTCGAGCTCATTCCGGCGCCGGTGTATGCGCGCGGCTTCCTGCGCTCCTATTCCCAGTACCTCGGCCTCGATCCGCAGGAGCTGATCGCGCGATTCCCCCGCGACGACTACCTCAACGAGGCACGGGCACAACGCCCCAGCATGGAGCCTCCGGTCGGTGGTGCCGTGTCCTCGCGACCCACCTGGGGAGGACCCCGCACCTTGCCCGCGGGAGATGAGTCGCACGAGCCGACGATCGGCGTCGACATCGGCGTGCCAGTTCCTGTGCGGCGGGTTCGCTCTGGACCATCGCCCGCGGCCAAGCCCGCGGCCATCACGATCGTCGCCCTCGTCGTGATCGTGGCGGTAGTCGTTCTCGCCATCGTCATTGCCAACCTCGGTGGTGACGCTGAGGGCGATAGCGGTTCCGGCCCGATCGTGCCTGCGACCGTTCCCGCAGCGGCCGGCGGCACGGATGGGGACGGTGGCTCGAGCGGCCTCGAAGGCATCACACCAGGTATCGTGCCGAACGTGATTGGCCAGCCCGAGGACATCGCCCGCTTGGCCATGCAGGAGGCGGGCTACGAAGTCACCGTCGTTAACGAGACGAACCAGCAGTTCCCGCGCGGGATCGTCTTCGAGCAGGCGCCTGCCTCGGGCGTTGCCCAGGACGTGGGCCGCGAGGTCTTCATCGTCGTGAGCGAGGGCCCGTGAGCGAAGCACGCACCTACCATCTCGTCACGCTCGGCTGCCCCAAGAATGACGCCGACAGCGACCACTTCGGCCGGACGCTGCGCGCCGGGGGCCTCGTCGCTGTGGACACCCCTGAGGACGCGGACGCCGTGGTCGTGAACACATGCGGCTTCATCGAGCAGAGCCAACGCGAGTCGTTCGAGACCATTCAGGCGCTGGCCGCGGCGAAGCGCCCCGGCCAGCAGCTCGTGGTCGCGGGCTGCCTCAGCCAGCTCTACGCGGAGCAGGTGCGCGAAGCCACCCCCGAGGTCGACCACATCTTCGGCGTCGGTCAATGGGATCAGGTGGCACGCACGCTCAGCGTCGACGTGATCGAGCTCCACGACATCCCCGAGAGCGCGGTCCAGGTCCGTGGCCCCAGCGCCTATCTCAAGATCTCGGACGGCTGTGACGCGCCCTGCACCTTCTGCGTGATCCCGAAGATCAAGAGTGGTTTGCGCTCAGCCCCGGCGGGCCTGCTCGTGCGCGAGGCCCAGCGCCTTGTCGGCGCGGGCGCCAAGGAGCTCGTCCTCGTCGCTCAGGACTCGACCGCCTACGGCGAGGACCTGGGCCTGCGCGAAGGACTCCCGGGTCTGCTCGAGATGCTCGCCGAGGCGGTCGGGCCTGACGTTTGGCTGCGCCTCATGTACGCCTACCCGAGCCGTGTGCGCCCGCCCCTGATCGAGGCGATGGCGCGCATCCCGAACGTCATCCCCTACCTCGACGTTCCCCTCCAGCACGGCTCCGAGCGCGTCCTTCGGCGCATGCGCCGGCCGCATAAGCTCGCGAAGACGGAACGCATGGTCGCGGACCTGCGCGCGGCCATGCCCGAGATCGTTCTGCGCACGTCCCTCATCGTCGGCTTCCCGGGCGAAAGCGAAGCCGAGTTCGAAGAGCTGGCGAGCTTCCTGCGCACGATCGAGTTCGACCACGTCGGTGTCTTCACGTATTCGCAGCAGCAATGGACCCCCGCGGGCGACCTCCCCGCCCAGCTCCCGGACGATCTGAAGCACGAACGCCGTGACCGCCTGATGGAGGTCCAGCAGGGGATCGCGGCCCGGCGCGCGGCCACCTTCGTCGGCCGCACCCTGCCGATGCTCGTAGAGGGCGACGGCGAGGACGAGGACGGCGCCCCAGTCGTCGCGGGCCGCACGTATCGCGAGGCGCCCGAAGTCGATGGCCTCGTCTTCGCGCGCGGGAGCGCCGCCCTCGGCGACCGCGTCCCCGTGCGCATAGATTCAGCAGCCGACTACGACCTCTTCGGGACGGTCGTCTCGGGCTAGGCGCAGTTCTCAGGCGAGGCCAGCCCTTGAGCAGCGCCGAGCGCTCCATGATCCGAGATGTGGCATCGCGACTGGGGTAGTACGAGAACTAGCGGCTTGACTCCGTCCGAGAAATCTCGTACGTTACGAGATATCACAGTCGTACTTCGAGGGAACGATGGCCGACGAGAGTAGCGGTGGGTTGGAATTCAGCCTGAAAGGCGTGCTTGAATCACAAGATGGTGGTTGGGACTGTTGGGACACCGTCCTCTCAGCCGGCCAGATCGCTCGCTTGTACCGGACCGGCTTCCTGCAGGTGGACGAAGACCGCCAGCGCGGGAAGGATCTCGTGACCGGCCGGCCCGTCGTGAACAGGAAGAAGATCGAGCAGTGGGCTGATCAGCTGGGGCATGGCGGCGGCGTCTTCGGGCAGCTCACTTGGAACTTCAGGCGCGAGGACGGCGAAATCGAATACGAGGACGGAAAGCTCACGATCGTCTCGCGTGCGACACTGCCCGATTCGAGACACAGGCACATGGCGATTGTTCAAGCTGTCGAAGCAGCCGAGCGCGGGGGGAGCTTCGACGATGGCCGAAAGTTCTCAGTGAGGATCTTCAACGTCCCCGCCGTTGAAGAGAACAAGATCTTTTACGCGATGAACCAAGAGGGGCAGAAAGCCGACGCGACTCGCTCAAAATGGCTCCATCCGAGCAATACGGGGCAGCGGATAGCGTCTGAGCTTGTGCGGCGATCTCGCCACCTCACTCAGGATAATGTCGACACCATCCGAAACCAGTTGAGCAAACGGAACCCTAGGCTTGTCGCCTTTAACACCCTTGCCCGGGCCTTCGAGGAGCACTGGTCTGACGCGCCTACTGAGGAAAGCGAATTCGAGGCCGTTCTGGATTACCTCCTCAAGTTCTGGGATCAGCTCGTTACAGTCTTTCCTCGGATCGGGAAGCTAGACCTGTCTGCCCGCCAGAGAGTGCGGGAGATTAGCCTCGTTGACTCGGCCGTCGCCATTGCCGGGTACGTCTACCTCGCTCGACGGTTCTGGGAAGAGGATATCGACACTACAAAGCTAGACGCTCTTCGCGACCCAGCGTTCCTCTCGCGAACTAATCCTCGGTGGACGCAAGAGGGGATTCTGGTCACGCGCACGCGTAAAGACGGCACCCAGGCGTTGACTATTAGGAACGCGAAGGAATCGAAGGAAGCCATGCTTAGCGCTATGGCGGAAAAGGTAGGCCTTGGCGGTGACACTGCCCCAACCCCAGCGGCGACCGTGAGTGTGGCGAGCTAGCCAGCGGGCCGGCTGGAGCGGTGCCCGTGCGGGGGCGAGCCGTTAGCATTGCCGAATGCCCGAAATCCCCCCGCTCGACCCTCCCCGCCGCACCCTCATGGGCCCGGGCCCCAGTGGCGCCCATCCCAGCGTCCTCGCTGCCATGGGTGCGCCCATCCTCGGTCATCTCGACCCCGAGTTCATCCGCATCATGGACGAATGCCAGCGGATGATGCGCCAGGTCCTACGCACCGAGAACGAGGTCACGCTGGCCACACCCGGCACCGGCACGAGCGGCATGGAAGCGAGCGTCATGAACCTCCTGGAGCCGGGGGATCGCGCGGTCGTTGGGATCTGTGGCTACTTCGGCGACCGCATCGCGCAGATGGCCGAGCGCACCGGCGCTGCGGTCACGCGCGTGACCGCTCCCTGGGGCTCGCCCGTCGACCCCGAGGACATCCATCGCGCCCTTGGGGCTGGGCCGACGAAGCTCGTGGCGGTCGTCCACGCGGAAACCTCTACCGGTGTGCGCCAGCCCGTGGAGCCGATCGCGAAGCTGGCGAAGGAGGCAGGTGCCCTGCTCCTGCTCGATTGCGTCACCTCACTGGGCGGCGTCCCCGTCGAGATCGACGCCTGGGGCGTCGACGCCGCGTACTCGGGTACGCAGAAGTGCCTATCCGCGCCTCCGGGCGCCTCGCCGGTGACGCTCTCGCCCGCGGCTTGGAGCGCCGTCCAAGCACGCGAGACGCCTGCGAACAGCTGGTACCTCGATCTGGGTCTGCTCGAGGCCTACTGGGATAGCCGTCGCGCCTACCACCACACATCGCCAATCTCGATGATCTACGCCCTCCACCGCGCTCTCGCGCTCGTCCTCGAGGAGGGCCTTGAGGCGCGCTGGGCGCGCCACGAGACGAACGGCCTCGCGCTCCAGCGCGGGCTCGAGGCGATGGGGCTCGCGCTCCACGCCGACGCCGAGCACCGCCTGCCCGTCCTCACCACCGTTCGCATCCCTGAGGGCGTCGAAGACGCCTCCGTCCGCGGCGCTCTCCTTGAGCGTTTCAGTATCGAAATCGGGGGTGGCCTGGGCGACCTCCGCGGAAAGGTCTGGCGCGTGGGTCTCATGGGCGAATCGTCCAGTCCTGCGAACGTGCTCTTCTTCCTCTCCTCGCTCGGTCGCCTCCTGCGGGAGCAGGGCTTCGCCGCCGACATTGGCGCCGCGCTGGACCGGGCCGCCGACAGCCTGGAGCAGTGAACTCGAGCCTCTCGCGCCCCCCTGGGCGCCGGCGGCTCCTCCTGGCGGCCTCCTTCCTCATCGCGCTCGTTGTCTCCTGCGCGGGCGGCGACGATGCGGCACCGACCGCCTCGACGACGACCGCGCCGAGCACATCGACGGCGACCGCCAGCGCCACCGCTCGGCCTACCGAAGGCGCGACGAGCACGGCGGCAGCGGCGGCGACCACCACGACCGTCCCCGCCGCCGGGTTCGAGGAGGCGTTTCCCGGCCTCCCGGACCTGAACCGCCCGCTCGCGATGATCGAGGTGCCGGGGCACGCGCTCTTTCTTGTCGCCGAGCAGGGTGGCCTCATCATCGCGTTCCCGAAAGCCGGCCCCTACGACGCGCCGACGACGGTGCTCGACTGGCGTTCGCGTACGGCGCGGGGCGCGAACGAGCAGGGGCTGCTCTCGATCGCGCTCGGCCCCGAGTTCGCCACGAACGGGTTCCTCTACCTCTACTACAGCCCCGCGGACGGTGCGCGGCGCACCACGCTCTCGCGGCTGGAGACCCGCGGGGAAGACGCGACCTTCGCCGCCGACCCAGAAAGCGAGCTTGTGATTCTCGAGATCGCGCAGCCCTTCGTGAACCACAACGGCGGGACCGTGCTGTTCGGCCCCGATGGGCTGCTCTACCTCGGCCTCGGCGACGGCGGCTCCGGCCGCGATCCGCAGGGCAACGGTCAGGACCTCGAACGGAACCTTCTTGGGAGCATCATCCGCATCGATGTCGCCAACGCGTCCGCCAGCGAGCGCTACACGATCCCTCGTGACAACCCCTTCCTCGGCGAGCCAGGCGCGCGCCCCGAGACCTTCGTCACGGGCATGCGAAATCCTTGGCGCATGAGCTTCGATCGCGGAACCGGCCTCCTCTGGGCCGGAGACGTGGGTCAGGAGCGCTTCGAGGAAGTCGACATCATTCGGGCCGGCGAGAACTACGGCTGGAACATCACCGAAGGCTCGGCTTGCTTCGAGTCGCCCGCAGGGTGCGAGGTTGCGGGCCTCACGCCGCCTGTGGCCGAGTACGATCACGCGCAGGGGTGCTCAGTCACTGGCGGTCACGTCTACCGCGGCGTCGCCGTGCCCGCCCTCGTTGGTTGGTACCTCTACGGCGACTTCTGCAGTGGCAACGTCTGGGCGTTGGACGCCGCCAGTGCCGCGGCGGGTTCGCCGGGTGAGCCCCTCAGCTTGTGGCGTCAGGGGCCGCCGCTGGCCTCGTTTGCCGAAGACCTCGCCGGCGAGCTCTACCTCGTCAGCTTCGACGGGCGCATTTACCGGGTCACGCCGTAGGGCTCCGCCGCGTGGCCGCGTAGCATCGCAGGCGATGACCATCGCGGCTGGGGGCCTGCGCCCAGGGCGAGTCGCGCTCTGGCTGGCGATCGGCACCGCCCTCGCCGCGCTCGCGGGTGGGCTGTGCGTCGGGGCAATCGTCCTTGCCGCTTCGGGCTCCGCTTCCCCCGAGCGCTCCGTCGCTGCGCAGCCGGGCCCGCCCCCCGCCGCGGCGTCGACCCTTCCGCGACGGGCGACGCTGCCTCAGCTCAGCCGCGGCGAACCGCCCAGCGCCACGTTCGAGGTCGCTTTCCCCAACCTCCCCGGGATCCCCCGCCCGCTCGCGCTGCTGGCGGTGCCCGATCAGGAGCTGCTGCTGATCGCGCTCGCCGACGGCCGCATCCTCTCGCTGGACAGGGATGGTCCGTATTCGAGCCCCCGCACCATCCATGACCAGCGCGACAACACGTTCTGTTGCGGCACGGAGGAGGGCTTGCTCTCGATCGCGCTCGATCCGGAGTTCGCAGTGAACGGTTACCTCTACGCTTACTACAGCCCACCGCTCGAGAAGCCCGTGACGCGCCTCGTGCGCTTCGAGACGGCCGGCAGCGGTCCCTCGCTGGCGGTCCTGCCGTCGACCGAGCTCCTGATCCTCGAAATCGAGCAACCGTTCCGGAATCACAACGGCGGCACCATCGCCTTCGGGCCCGACGGCATGCTCTATCTCGGGCTGGGCGATGGCGGCTCCGCGGGCGACCCGCTTGGGAATGGCCAGGACATCGCGGGGAACCTGCTAGGGAGCATCATCCGTATCGATGTGCGCGACGCGACCCCCGCCCAGCCCTACCTGATCCCGCCCGACAACCCCTTCGTCGACGACCCAGACGTACGTGGCGAGACCTGGGCCTTCGGCCTCCGAAACCCCTGGCGGATGAGCTTCGACCGGGCGACCGGTCTGCTTTGGGCAGCGGACGTGGGGCAGGAGCGGCGGGAGGAGGTGGATGTCCTCCGGCCCGGCGAAAACTACGGCTGGAACGTCACCGAGGGCACGCTCTGTTTCGAGCCCGCGGACGGCTGCGATCGCACGGGGCTCACCGCGCCCCTCTGGGACTACGGCCACGAGGAGGGGTGTTCCATTTCGGGCGGCTTCGTCTACCGGGGCGAAGCGATCGCTGCCTTGCAAGGCTGGTACGTCTTTAGCGACTTCTGTACGGGAACCGTCTGGGCCATCTATGCCGAGGCCGCTGCGGCGGGGGCGCCCGTGGAGCCCGTGCGCTTGTGGGAGGAGGGGCCGGGGGTCGTCTCCTTCGGCGAAGACGCCGACGGGGAGCTCTATGTGCTCACCTTCAGCGATGCTCGCATCTACCGGATCGTCTCGGACTAGGCCGTGAGCGGGCGCCCCGCGCCCACGTAGCGCGCGCCGGCCGCCTCGACCGCGCCCCGGTCGAGGGCGTTGCGCGCGTCCAGAACCAGCGGCGCGATCTGTCCCCACGCGAACGAGCGGTAGGCCGTGTGGAACGCATGCACGATCGCGACGTCGTAGCGCGCCAACGGCTCCGCGGCGGGCGTGAAGCCGAGCGCGGCGACTGCCGCCGGGCTCAGGAGCGCGTCGTGGCCCCAGACCTTCGCGCCGCGGCCCGCGAGCTCACGGAGGAGATCGACTGCGTTCGTGTGGGCGGTCACGGCCACGTCTGGCCGGAAGGTGAGCCCGAGCACGAGGCAGCGCTTGCCCGCGATGCCGCCCGCGATTTCGTCGACCTTGCCCACGAGGTACGCGGGCATCGCGTCGTTCGCCGCGCGGCCGGCCGCCGCGAGCGTGCTCGGCGCTTCGCCCTGCATGAGGAAGCGGGGGTACACGGGGATGCAATGCCCCCCGACGCCCGCACCGGGCGTGTGGATGTGGCTGAAGGGCTGGCTGTTCGCGGCGGCGATCACTTCGCTCACGTCAGCGCCGAACAGGTCGGCGGCTTGAGCGAGCTCGTTTGCGAGGGCGATGTTGAGGTCGCGGTAGACGCCCTCGGCGATCTTGCTCAGCTCGGCCGCCTCCGCGCTCGCCAGCTCAATCACTTCGCTCCCCAGCGCCTCGCGAAAGAAGCGGACGGCGCGCGTGCCACCCTCAGCGTCCACTCCTCCGACGACTTTCGGGTACTTCGACAGGTCCTCCAGGACCCGCCCCATGAACAGGCGTTCCGGGCTGAACGCGACCGAGAAGTCGCTCCCGAGCTGCTTCCCACCTTCTTCGAGCAGCGGCGCTAGGACCTGGCGGGTGGTACCGGGGGGAACGGTGGTATCGAAGATGACGAGCGCCCCCGGCCGAAGTCCGACGCTGATCGCGCGGGCGGCGGCGCTAATCGCGCGAAGATCGGCGCGGCCTTCCGCGTCGAGGTCCACGGCGACCGTGCAAAGCACGGTGTCGCTGCTCGCTGCGCCCTCCGCGGTGTCGGTCGTGGTGCGGAGGTGGCCGTTCGCGGCGACCTCTACAAGCAGCTCGCCCATCCCAGCCTCTTCGGGGAAGGGGTTCTCGCCCCGCTGGACCGTCGCCACGCGTTGCGGGTCGATGTCGCAGCTGACAACATCATGCCCGCGGCCGGCGATTGCGGTGGCGATCGGGAGCCCCACGCGCCCGAGGCCCACGACCGCGACTTTCATGCGGGGGCAACGATCTCGGCGACGGAGACCGGTTCGCCCGTGCTCGCGGAGTGCACGAGCGCGTCGGCCACGGCGAGGGCGGCGATCGCGTCGGCGGGCGAGACCGGCGGCGGCCCCCCGTCCCGGACGGCGTCGCGGAAGGCGGCCAGTTCCGCCCGCAGCGGTTCCTGATGGGCCACGGGGTAGCGCGTCATCGGGCCTTCGGTCACGCTCGCGATCGCGCCTTCACGCGCGCTCGCGGCGAAGTTTTCGTAGAAGGTGAGCGACTGCGCTTCGTAATCGACGACGAACATGCCCCGTTCGCAGAGCACCTCCAGGAGGCGCTCCTTCGTGGGGGTGAGCCAGTTGATCTCGAGCACGCCGAGCACACCCTCCTCGAAATGCAGGAGCCCTGCGAGAAGGTCCTCGAATTCCGTGTTCACGTGGCGCTGGGCCTCGGCGTAGACCCGGCGCACGTCGAGGCCCAGGAGGTAGCGCATGATGTCGATGTCGTGGGTTGCGAGGTCGTGGATCACGCCCACGTCGCGGATGCGCTGTGGGAACGGGTTCACCCGGCGTGCCCGGAGTTGCAGGACGCGCCCCCCCTGACCCTCGCGCAGGCGCTCGCGCAGGGCTTGGATGGCGGGGTCGAAGCGGACGATGTGGCCAACGCTGAGCATGGTGCCCGCGCGGGCTGCGGCTTCGGCAAGCCGCTGGGCCTCGCCGATGGTGGCCGCGATCGGCTTCTCGACGAGCACGTGCGCGCCCACCGCGATCGCTTCCAGGGCAGCGGACTCATGCGCTCGGGTCGGTACCGCGATCGTCACCAGGTCGGGGCGGGTCTCTCGGAGTAGGGCAGCGCCGGAGGGAAAGCCCGGGAACGTTCGCCGGGCCGTGGCCTGGGCGGTCCGCTCAGGGTCGCTATCGGCAACGCCAACCAGCTCGATGCCGGGGAGGTCGGCAAGCACGCGGGCGTGATTGGCGCCCATCGAACCGAGGCCGATGACGGCAGCGCGTAAGAGGGAGGCCATGGCTTCGACTCTAGTCTGCGTTCTGGGAATGTGGAAGCACGCGGGTCAGGTCGCGGCGTTGACGGCAGCTACGATGGTGGCGAGGTCGGTCTCGGTCACGCTTGGGTGGACGGGCAGGCTCACGATCTGTTCGGCCGCGGTTTCAGCGATCGGGAAGCTGCCCTCGTCGTAGCCGAGCTCACGGATGACGGGCTGGTGGTGGAGGGGTGTGGGGTAATGAATGGCTGTCCCGACGCCCGCCTCCAGCAGCGTGTCGCGGAAGCGCTCACGGCCGTTGGGGACGCGGACCGTGTACTGGTTGAAGGAGTGGACATCCCCGGCGCGTACGCGCGGCGTCTCCAGCCGCGCGATGCCCTCCGAGAGCGCGGCCGCGTTGCGCACCCGCGCAGCCTGCCAGTCGTCGAGCTGGGCGAGCTGCGCGAGGCCGATCGCCGCATGCACGTCCGAGAGACGCCAGTTCAGCCCCAGCAGCTCGTGGTTGTAGCGCCCCACCTGGCCATGGTCGCGCAAGGAGCGGGCGCGAGCGGCGATCTCGTCCTCGTCGGTCGTGATCATGCCGCCCTCGGCGCTGGTCACGTTCTTGGTGGGATAGAAGCTAAAGCAGCCCGTGCCGAAGCTCCCCACGGGTTGTCCAGCGTGCCCCGCGCCCACAGCTTGGGCCGCGTCCTCGATCAGGGCGAGCTCGAAGTCGCTGCAGAGCGCGGCGAGTTCGGTGAGCCGTGCAGGATGCCCGTAGAGGTGCGCGGGCAGGATCGCGCTTGTGCGTTCGCTAATCGCGCCCTCGACCTGGGCCGGGTCGAGATTCAGGTCGAAGGGGTCGACATCGACGAACACCGGCTCGGCACCGCAGGCGATGATGCTCGTCGCCGTCGCGATGAAACTGAACGGAGTGGTAATCACCTCGTCCCCGGCGCCGATGCCGTGTGCCTGTAAGGCGACCACCAGCGCGGCCGTGCCACTACTGACGGCGACCGCGTGCCGGACCCCGACCAATTCCGCAAGGGCCTCCTCGAAGGCGGCAGTGCGAGGGCCCTGACCGAGCTGCCCGCTCGCCAGGACCTCTGCGACAGCGCGCTGCTCCGCCCCGCCGATAATCGGCTTCGCTACGGGAATCCGTGGGCTCGCGCTCACTCCTCGCCGGCCCCGATGACGCGTTCGGGGTCCGGGGCGATGGCGAGGCCTTCGTCCGTGGATCGGTAGCGGCGGCCGCAGCTGCCGCAGCGGAGGTCGCTGCTCAGTCGCTCGGCGCAGGAGCAGACCCAGCCGACACGCTTCGCCGGTGAGCCCGTGACAAGCCCGTAGGCCGGGACGTCACGCGTAACGAGCGACCCAGCCCCCACCAGCGCCCAGCGCCCGATGGTAAGGCCGGGAAGGACCACCGCTCCTGCCCCGAGCGAGGCCCCCGTCTGCACCGTGGTGCGACCGAGCGTCCAATCAGCCTCGGACTTGGCCGCGCCGTCAGGACTAACCGCCCGCGGCTGGCGGTCGTTCGTGAAGATCGCGCCTGGCCCCACGAAGACGCCGTCTTCGAGAGTGACGCCCGCGTAGAGGCAGGCGTAGTTCTGGATCTTGGAGAGCGCGCCAACCCGCACCTCGAGGTCGACGTACACACCCTTGCCGATGGTGCAGCCCGGCCCCACGACCGCGCCTTCGCGGATCTGGGCCTGGTGCCAGACGCGGGTGCCGTCGCCCACGGTGGCGTCGCTGCTGACCTCCGCGGTGGCGTGGATCTTGGGAGCGCTCACCCCGGCGCGGTCGTGAACGGCTCGCGATCGGCGGCCGCCTCCTCCGCGCTGGGCGAGCCGTAGCGACGGATCACGAGCTGGAGCCGGCGTCGCACCTCCTCGCCGTCGGCGCTCGCGGCGGCCATCTCGTCGAGCAGCCTGGCTATCTCGCGTTCGTCTACGGTCAGGCCCGCGCTCAGCCGCACGATCTTGGGGTGGTCGGTCGCGAACGGCTCCTCGAACTCGGCCCTGAGGTCCTCTTGCAGCTTCTCGCCCGGGCGTGGTCCTGTGAACTGCACCTCGATATCGTGCCCCGGTCGCAGCCCGCGCAGACGGATGATGCGCTCCGCCAAGTCGCGAATGTTCACGGGTTCGCCCATCTCGAGCATGTAGATCGCGCCCCGCCCGCGATAGCTCGCCGCTTGGATGACGAGCGCCACCGCTTCGGGAATACTGATGAAGTAGCGCTCCATCCCCGCGTCCATCACGGTCACGGGCCCACCCTGTTCGATCTGCCGCATGAAGATGGGGACGACCGATCCGCGGCTGCCCATCACGTTGCCGAAACGCACCACCGTGAAGGCCGTCGCCTCGCTCTCCTTTGCCAGCGCCAGCACGAACAGTTCGGCGAGGCGCTTGCTTGCGCCGTAGACGCTGGCTGGCTCGACGGCCTTGTCGGTTGAGATCAGGACGAACGTCTCGCTCCCGAACTCGCGCGCTGCCAGGGCGAGATTGCGGGTGCCGAGCACGTTCGTGCGGAACGCCTCGCTCGGGTGGTCCTCCAGGAGGGGCACGTGCTTGAGCGCCGCCGCGTGATAGATGGCCTCGGGGCGGGCTCTTTCGAAGACCGCGGTTAGCCGATCGCTGTCGGCGACATCCGCGATCGCGACGCGGATGGCGGTCTCAGTTGCGAGCTGCCCGAGTTCCAGCGAAAGGTCGAAGAGCCCCGTCTCGTTGTTGTCCAGGAGATGCAGCTCGCGCGGTCCGAACTGCAGAAGCTGGCGGCAGAGCTCCGCGCCGATCGAGCCTGCCGCACCAGTCACGAGTACGGACTTGCCCTGAACCGAGGCCGCGCAGGCGGCGAAGTCGACCTCGACCGCGTCCCGGCCCAGCAAATCTTCGAGGGTCACATCGCGGAGATGGTCACCGGCGGCGGGAGCGCGCACCCAGCCGTCCATCGCGGGCACGATCCGAACGGGGATATCGAGCACCTGGCAGACGGCCACGATCGCACGCACGCGCTCGCCGCTTGCGTCTTCGAGCGCGATTGCGACGATGTCGACCTCGCGGCTCGCGATCACGTCCTCGAGCCCGTCGAGGAAGCCAAAGACGCGCAGGCCGTGGATGCGGGTGTGGAGGGAGTGGGGGTCGTCGTCGACGAAGCCGACGGGTTGGTAGCTCAGATCGGGGCTGTTCTGCAGTTCTCTGGCCAAAAGCTGTCCCGTGCGCCCGGCGCCCACAATCAGGAGACGGCGCGAGGCCACGGCCGCCCACGGCACCCGCGCCAGCAGCCGCGTACGCATCTTCACCATGGCCATGCCGGGGAAAATCAGCGCACCCGCGATGAGGATGACGGAGATCGGGAGCCGACGGTCTTCGGGAAGCAGGCTCACGAGGAAGACCGCCGCCGTGATCACGACGATCGGCCGGAAGAGCGTGAGGATGTCGCCGATGCCGCCGTACGTCCAGACCGTGCGATAGACCCCGAACGCGAGGTTCGCGCCGATGAAGGCGAGGGCGATGAAGGGGACCACGAGGGCCACGAACTCGGCGTTCTCGCGGGGGACGTCGCCCTCGAAACGCAACAGCAGCGCCGCGCCATAGGCGAGCGCGACAACGAGCGCATCAAGGACGAGCGCGGCGACCACGTGCAGCGGGTCGCCCGCGAAGAGCCGGCGGAAGACGCCGCGAGGGCTCATCGGGCGCCCCTTCCGCGGAGGGCAGCGAGGAAGCTACGGACGAGGATGTGGACGTCTATCAACACAGAGTGGCTATCCACGTATTCGAGATCGTAGGTAAGGGTTTCTTTGTAGGTCAAATCCGATCGCCCGCGCATCTGTGCGAGCCCAGCAATACCTGGGAGCACGTCGTGCCGGCGGTGGAAGCGCTCGGGGTATTGGGCCACGATCTCGGGGATCTCGGGTCGTGGGCCGACCAAGCTCATCGCGCCCGCGAGGACGTTCAGCAAATTCGGGATCTCGTCGACCGAGGCAGTCCGCGCGATGCGCCCCACGCGCCCGATGCGCGGGTCGTCCCGATTGGCGGGATTGAACAGCTCTGCGCTCCAATCGCGCACTCGATGGTCGACCTCCCCGTCCGGCTCCGCGCTCCGCATCGTGCGGAGCTTGTACATCCGGAAAGGGCGCCCTCCTCGCCCCACGCGTTCCTGGACGAACCAAGGGCTGCCGCGCAGTTCGACCGCGAGCGAGACCGCGAACGGTGCGGCGATCAGTGCTCCGAAGGGCGCCGCAACCAGCGTTACCGCGAGGTCGAACGCCCGTTTCGCCGAGCTCGGCTCGCTCATCGCTCCTGCGTCAGCAACGCGCGTGCGGCCGCCTGGCGCTCGTAGGCCGGTGCCTCCAGCGGTAGCCGGCGGCTGTAGCCGCGCGCCTTCGCTAGGTCGAGAAGGTACTGCCGCAGGAACCGCGCCTTCCCGAGGCGCCGGTATTGCGCGACGTGCACGAGCTCGTGTACGAGCAAGGCGACATCGTCGCGGCGGTGCTCGTCCCGATACGAAATGTGGTCACCGGTGGTAATGGCGCTGCGACGCTGGAGCCGCAGCCACCAGGCCATCGGTCCGCCAACGTGCGTTCGCACGGCGTCAAGCTCGACCTCTTCATCGACGAGGCCGCTGCTCTCGAGCCAGACGATGGTTTCCGCGGGGATCGGCGCGGCCATACGCTCGCCTACGGCGCCGCGGCCATGTCGTCGGCGGTGAGGCCCCAGCCCTCGGCCCGGCGTCCCGCCTCCCAGACGTCGTCGGGGGTGGTGCGCCGGGCGGGGATGAGCCGCAGGCTGTCCTCGCCCAGCGGCCATCGGAGCGGCAGCCGCTGCTGCAGTTGGACGATGTCGGCGATCGCGGCGCCGACGGCGTCGGATCCCGGTCTCGTCGCCGCGACTGCGCGGAACTCCGCGAGCCTTCGCTCGACGCCGGGCTGGTAGGCGCTCCGCCCCTCGCGCACGGCCGCGCAGACATCGAGGCCCCGCGTCTGCCAGTCGCTGCGGTACTGCCCCGGCTGCAGGATCGTGACCTGGATCCCGAAGGGCGCGACCTCATCCGCAAGGGCTTCGGACATGGCCTCGACCGCGTGCTTCGACGCCGCGTACATCCCTCGCAGCGCGCGTGGCACCTGTCCGGAGAGCGAGCTGACGTTGACGACCTTGCCCGAGCCCTGCTCTCGCATCAGCGGGAGGACGGCCTGGAGCATGCGCCACTGCCCGACGAAGTTCGTGTCGAGCTGGCGCCGGACCTCCTCCTCGCTGAGGTCCTCGAGCGGCCCGTAGAGGCCGTAACCCGCGTTGTTCACGAGCACGTCAATGCGCCCGAAGCGGTCTCGCACGGCCGCGATGGCCGTCGCGACGGACACGCTATCTGTTACGTCCAGCGGGAAGGCCGCGATGCGCTCCTCGACCCCCGCGCGCACACCTTCGCCGTCGCGGGCGGGATCGCGCATGGTGGCCGCGACGAAGTTCCCGCGGGCGGCGCATTCGCGCGCCGCGGCTGCCCCGAAGCCGCGCGAGGCGCCGGTGATGAGGACGACGTTCTCGCCGCCCCACATGCGTTCGTTGCCGCCGACCTCGCCGGGGCGGCGCCAGGTGCGCAACGTCGCGCCCCGGCGGAGTGCTTCCCACTCCTCTTCCGTCGCGCTCGCACGCACCTCCATGAGATGCGTGCTGTCGTCGCCCACCGGCCAGCGCATCGGCAGGGGCTGTTCGAGCTCGACGATATCGGCGACGGCGGCCGCCACCGATGCGAAGCCGGGCCGCGTGCGGGCGCGCGTGCGGAAGGCTTCGAGCGCGGCCGCCACGGTCTCCTGGTAGGCGCTGCTCCCCTCCGCCAGCGCCGGCGCGATGTCGAGGTTTGTGGTCTGCCAGTCGCTCGTATACATCCCCGGTTCGAGGACGCTGACCTCGACGCCACAGTGCCCGACCTCGAAGCGGAGGGCCTCGGACATCCCTTCGACCGCGTGCTTGGCGGCGGCGTACATCCCCAGCCAGGCCCCGGGGACGCGGCCCGCGAGCGAGCTCACACTCACGATCTTGCCCGCACTGCGCGCCCGCATCGAAGGCAGGACCGCTTTGGCGAGGCGCCATTGGCCGAGCACGTTGGTGTCGATCTGGCGCCAGACCTGCTCTTCGGAAAGCTCCTCCAGCGGGCCGTAGAGCCCGTAGCCGGCGTTGTTGATGAGCGCGTCGATTCGTCCGAATTGCGTAAGCGCCGCCCCCACTACGGCTGCGGCCTCGTCGGGCTCGGTCACGTCTAGTCGGAGGGGGTGAATGTGCCCTTCGAGCCCGGCGACGATCGCGGGTGCGTCACGCTCGGGGTTGCGCATGGTCGCGATCACGGTGTTCCCGCGCTCGGCTAGCTTGCGCGCGGCGGCCCCGCCGAAGCCCCGCGAGGCGCCGGTGATGAGGACGACGTCGTCGTTAGCGATCGCGGGCACCTCCGCCACGCAGAATAGCGGAAGCGGAGCGGGCGCCGGAACGGAGCGCGCGGCCCTGCTCGCGTAACCCGGCTCCGTCGTGTGCACGGGGGCCGCTGCTACACTCGCTCGGTGAACGCTGAGGCGCTTCCCTACACGCTCCTCATCATCCTCGTGGAGCTCGCGGTCGGAGGCCTCTGGGTGACCCTCGTGGCCGACCTGCGTGGGGGTGTGACGCGTGGCTTCGTCCTCACGATGGCGCTCGCCGCGGCGATCATCGCGGGATTGGCCTTCTGGACCGCGACCGCGGTCGAGATCGGCCGCGATGTCGACGGCTACCTGATCGATCCCGACTGGTTCAGCCCGATGAAACGCGCGCTCTTGATCGTGCTGGGAACCGCCGCGTTCTACGCCTTCGCGGTGTTCATGGGCTGGGATCCGGCGGGCCGGCTCGTCGCCATCGGCGGATCCGCCGGAGGGGTCGCGTGCGTCGCCTTCATGGCGGCGATGCTCGCTCCGCCGGTGTGGGGGTATCCCGGCGTCTTGCTCGCCCTGCTCGCGGGCACCCTCGCGATGGGCGCCGTTTCGACCTCGATGACCTGGGGACACTGGTACCTCACGGAAGGGTCGTTGCCGGCCCGACCTATGCGCGACCTCGCCTGGATCCTGATCGCCGCGATCGCCCTGCAGTCCGTGCTGCTCGTCGTCAACGCTTCCCTCCCCGAGCGCATCACGCCGACGCCGGCTAACCCTGTCGCTGTAGGGCTGCTGGGTAACCCGATGTTCTGGTTCCGGATTGGCGTGGGATTGCTCTTCGCAATGGTTCTCGCCGTGCTCGCGCTGCGCACCGCGCAGATGCGCTCGATGCAGAGCGCAACCGGACTCCTCTATATCTGCATGGGCGCGGTGTTCACGGGCGAGGTGCTCGCCCGCGGCGTCCAGTTCCTCACCGCGCACCCCGTCTGAACGGTTTCGCTCCGCAGCCGACCTGCAAGGGAGCGCCCTGAGGCTCGTGCGCTCATCTGTTCTGCTAAGATCGGCGCGGCCAAGGGAGCCGCTGATGCTGCGGGACCGCGCCTGGGAGATCCTCACCGAGTTCGCGGCGGAGGAACGTACCCGCAGGCACGGCATCGCCGTTGAAGCCGTCATGCAGGCTTACGCCCGCAAGCTTGGCCAGGATGAGGAGAAATGGGGCATCGTCGGCCTCCTCCACGACTTCGACTGGGAGATCCATCCTACTGAGGAGCTCCATCCGAAGGAGGGCTCGAAACTCCTCGAGGCGCGGGGTGTCCCGGGTGACATTCGCTACGCCATCCTCTGCCACGCGCCCTTCCTGGGGCTCGAAACCACAGGCGACATGGACCGTGCGATCTACGCCTCCGATGAGATGTCGGGATTCGTCACCGCCTGCACCCTCGTACGCCCGGACAAGTCGCTCTCAGCGCTCAAGCCTTCCTCGGTGAGGAAGAAGATGAAGGACAAAGCGTTCGCTCGCAGCGTCAGCCGCGATGATCTGCGCAATGGCGCAGCCGATTTCGAGGTCGACCTCGATGAGCACATTCGATTCGTCGCCGACGCGCTTGCGCCCGTCGCGGACCAGCTCGGAGTGAACCAATGACCGCAGGCTCCGCCCCCGACCGGAACATCTCGATGGAGCTCGCCCGGGCCACGGAAGCGGCCGCCCTCGGCGCCGCTCCCTGGACCGGCCGCGGGGACAAGAACGGCGCCGATGGCGGCGCCGTCGACGCTATGCGCGCGATGCTCAACACCGTTGACATGGACGGCGTCATCGTCATTGGCGAGGGGGGAAAAGATGAAGCCCCAATGCTCTTCAACGGCGAGCGGGTGGGCACGGGCATCGGTCCACAAGTCGATGTCGCGGTCGACCCGATCGATGGGACCACCCTCCTCTCGCTGGGCCGCCCCAACGCCGTGAGTGTGATCGCGGCTGCTCCGCGCGGGACGATGTACAACCCCCACGACATCTTCTACATGGACAAGATTGCGGTGGGCGCGGACGCGAAGGGCAAGGTCGACCTCTCGGCGCCGGTCAGCTGGAACCTCGAACAGGTCGCGAAGGCGCGTGGCATCTCTGTTCCCGAGGTGACGGTGGTGATCCTCGACCGCCCGCGAAACGAAACGATCGTCGCGGATGTCCGCGCGGCCGGTGCGCGCATCGTCTCAATCACGGATGGGGACGTCGCCGGCGCGGTCATGACCGGCACCGCCGGCACGGGCGTCGATGTCCTTCTCGGTATCGGTGGCTCGCCCGAGGGTGTCACCGCCGCCTGTGCGATGAAGGCCCTGGACGGCGACATGCAGTGTCGCCTCTGGCCGCGCCACGACGACGACCGCAAGCTCGCCGTCGAGCGCGGCCTCGACCTGACGCAGCTGCTGACGCTCGACGACCTTGTGAGCAGCGATGACTGCTTCTTTGCGGCCACCGGCATCACCACGGGCTATCTGATGCGTGGAGTCGAGTTTACGAGCGAGGGCGCGCGGACGGAGTCGCTGGTGATGCGCAGCCGCTCACGCACGGTGCGCACGATCGAGGCGGCGCATCATACCCGCAAGATCGAGCAGATCATCTCGGTCGAGTAGCGCCCGACGGTTAGCCCCCCACGATGTCCTCGTCCCGGCGGCGCCCGAGGATCATCACCGCAAGTCCGCTGCCAGCGCTGGCGAGGACCACCGCGCCGAGCACGATGTTCACCGATGCCGAGCCGAAGGCGAGGCCGCCGCCGGCATCTGGTGGCTGCGGCGTGCCCGCGACACTCGTCTTATCCGCGGTAGGCGACGGCTCCTGCGGGTCTCGCGAGGTGCCCGTGGGTGCCGTCGCCGTGCCTTCGGTGGCCGAGGGCGGGGGCGTGCCCGTGCCCGGTGGCTCCGTGGGTGCCGGCGACCCTGTGGGGGTCGGTGTGGGAGTGGGCGTTTCCGAGAGGACCGTGCCTGGCGGCGTTGGGGTCGGTGTGGGCGTAGGCGACGGGGTTGGGGGCGGCAGCTCGCCGAAATTGTTCTGGATGCCATGCTCCGCGGGTTCGAGGTCGATCTCGAAGAGCCGGTCGTCTTCTACCGAGCCGCCCTGGGAGCCAATCGTGTCCTTGCCGTCGAGCCATTGGGGCGGTTGTGTCTCCACGATCACGTAGGTCCCCGTGCACAGCTCAGCGAAGAGATAGGAGCCGTCGGGAGCTGTGAGCATCGTCCTGCTGACGGCGTTGCCATGAGCATCGGTGCCAGTGAGCGTTACGGTCACGTTGGCGATGGGGGGCTCGTTCGCGTCGAAGATGCCATCGTCGCTGAAATCCACGTAGACAAAACCGGAGAGACTTCCCTTGATCTCTCCGAAGTTGTTGTTGATGAGGTCGGTGTTCGTGAGCGTCACCGAGATCTCGTCAGTCCCGATCGTGTTGGGGATAGGCGCGCTGTTGCCGCGAGTTTCGAGGTGGTCGCCGTAGCCCAGCGGTTGTGCGGCTTCGATGATCGTGTAGTTGCCCTGGTTCAGGCAGACGTGCGGCTGGTAGTGGTAGGTGATCGCGACGGCGGCGCTCGCGGTCGTCGCGATCTCGTTGAGCACGTTCCCGCCACCCGTGGTGCGCGAGGTGGCGAGCGCGGAAGCGCTGAACGGAACCGACCCGGTGCCTACGAAGAACGCCGTGCCCGCGTCGGCGATGATCAGCGTGCTCGAGTCCGTCGCGCTGTGCGTGCCGAAGTCGTGGCCGCTGGGCCCGCCGAAGTCGGGCGTGCCGTCATAGGGTGCGGCCGAGAAGGTACCTGCGTCGACGTTCGGGGTCGATGCCAGCTGGTAACTGCTCGAGAGGGCGAGACCGATCTCGCCGCTCACGATCGCGGTGATCAGCTGCGGATCGCTGTCCTGGCTCTCCGCCTTGATTTGGCTCGTGATCTCGGCGCTGCCGGTCACCTCGACGCGCGTGAGAATGCCGAGCGCAGGATCGAACTGGGGCAACGACCCTGTCGCCACCCAGTCGGTGAGCTGCTCGGGCACGGCCGTCTCGTAGGAGACGATCTCCTCGGGCGGGTTGGCCGTGCTGTCGGAACTGAATTCGTAATACCCGACCGCGTCGGTGGTGTCAGTCCCAACCACGGCGCCGCCCGAGTTCCGCAACTCCATCGGCACCCCGCCGAGGAGGGGTTCGCCCGCATCGAGGAGGCCGTTTTCGTTGCGGTCATGGTAGACAAGCCACTGATGATCGGACAGCCCTGAGCGTGGGCGGTCGCCGCGTTCGGTGCGATGCTTGGCGATTCGTACACTGCGGCGGCGATGAGCACGGATAGGGCGATCGCGATCTGGGAAAGCGCTGATGGGCGAAATGCGAACCAGCCGGTGGCCATGGAAGCCCCCCTCCGGGACTCTCACGACGCACCCCGTCGGGCGCCATTCGTACAAGTGAGCATGGACGGACACCCCTGGCTCGACACAGGGTCCGGCCCTCAGCTGACCAGGTTATCGCTCCTCCCAAGCGCTCCAGTCAACTCGATACGCGTGTCCCAGGGGAGCGTTGCGCGGACGCGGGCGCTTTAGTTGTGGGAGCAGGTGTGCTAGCTTCGAACCGTAGGGTCCTATGCAGGATGTCCCTCAGTCGCAGCGCGACTACTGACCTCTCGAAGGCTTCTCGCAAACGGCGCGCGAGATCATTCTTACCCTGAAGCGTGAGGGCGAGGGAGTGGTCGATGGCCTCTCCGCTGCCACCCACGTCACCCCCAGCGCCGTCCGCCAGCAGCTCGCGATCCTTGTGAGCGAGGGGCTCGTCTCGTTCGAGCAGTTCGGTCACGGTCCCGGGCGGCGCAAGCGCCTCTATGCCCTGACCGAGCGCGGCCAGCGCCTCTTCCCCAACGGCTACGATCGCGTCGTCCTTGGCTTTGCGGCTTTCACTGAAGAACACGCTCCAGGCGTGCTCGAAGCGTACTTCCGCGATGGTGCCGCCCGCCGAAGTGAGCGACACGGCCAGCGGCTCGCCGCTCTCGAGCCCGTCGCGCGCGCTGAGCAGCTCCCGGAGATCTTCGATGAGGACCGCTTCCTCACTAAGACGGAAACGGAGGAGGAGGGCGACGTGCGCTTCGTGCTCCACCACTGCCCCATCCTCCAGCTGGCAACCGAGCACCCCGTGATCTGCCAGGCCGAACGCGATCTTCTGCAGGACCTCTTCCCCGAGCGCTCCGTGAGGCGCGTGGCCCACCGCCCAGCGGATGACCTCGACTGCGCGTACCTGATCGCGGAGCGCGACGTCGCGGCCGAGGCTGAGGCCACGGACTAGGACCTCCGCCCCCTCAGACTGCGACAATGCCCGTGGGGGTTCTCATGACCGACGAAGCAACGCTCGCTGCCTGGGTGCGTGAGTACAGCGACACCTTTGGCTTCGCCTTCCACGCCGGCGATCCCAAGATGCTGCGGCCCTACTGTCACGTGCCCGCGCTCGGCATTAGCGGTGGGCGCATCAATCTCATTGCCACTGAGGAAGAGTCCGACGCCCGTTGGGCGGCAGCTCACGCGGGCCTTCCCGAGGACTACGACCACAGCGTCCTCCATACCGTGGATGTGACCCTCACGAGCCCGACCGCTGCGTTCGTCACGGTCGACTGCGGCCGCTACCGCAAGAACGGTGAGGAGTACGTGCGCTTCAACGCGTCCTACGTCGTGGCGCAGGTCGAAGAGGGCTGGCGTATCACGGCCTGGATCGGCCACAGCTAGGCCCTGCGCGGCTCTTCCTGGGCGGAGGCAGAACTCCGTGCCGCGCGCCGGTCCGGGCACGATGATGGGACGTGAACCGCTTTGTGGTCCGCCATGAGCGGCCCGCTACGCCACCCGACGGCCGAGGCAACCCCGTCGCGGCAGCGTGGCGGCTACTGCGCCTCCGCCTGGAGGTTGGCCATCATGCCCTCGCGCATACTCGCCGGTAATAGCTCCTGACGAACGCCCAGGGTGCTATTCACGTACGAGACTGCAAGCAGGCCGCCCTGAATATCGAGCGTCGCTTCGAGCTTGGCGCCTTCCGTCGTGAGTCGCTGGACCTCGTCCTCGAGGTCGTCGACGAACGCTCCGAGGTGGTGGATGCGCGAGCCTTCGCCGGCCTCCCAGACCGTGCCCGGTACCCCCTCGATCAGCTCCAGATAAGGCGGGCCCTCGGCCGTGTAGACGGCCTGGACGCCGACCTTGGCCTCGCCGGCGGCGGTTCGTACGATCACTTCGCCCGTCCCCGGGGGCCTGGGAAAGGTCACGCCGAAGCGCTTCGCGATCTCCGCCATCCCCTGCGTCATCTCGGGGACGATGATGCCGATGTGGAACAGGTCGTCGTAGTTCATGGCCGGCACCGTACGCTTCTCCGCTTCGCCCTCGCAACGCGATCGACGGCGATGGCAGTAGACTCACCGCCGCTGATTCTCCCGCACCCCAGAATCCAACCGCCGAGGTCCCCCATGTCTCTGTTCGTCGTCCAGCACAAACACGACTCGGCCGCTTGCCCCGCCGCTGATGCGGAACGCGCCCCACAACTGCTGCAGGTTCTTGCCGGGGCGCCCCAAGCGGGCATTACGATCCTGGCAGAGGCCGTGGTCGATGGCGGCCACGAGCTGGACCTGATTGTCGACGCCCCCGACTCTGCGGTAGTCGAGGGCTTCATGGGGCCGTTCGCGCAGATGGGGACCGTCTCCGTGCGCGCGGCCTCGTCCTGTGAGCAGGTGGTCGAGCGAGGCGCCTGCTAGCGAAGTGTTTACAGCTCGCTGCGCTCGGGCCCCGCCTCCCTGGCCCCACCCCGGCGCTCGACTGCTGCGTCTGCGCGGCCCTCTGGGCCGCTCCGTCTGCGCGCTTTGGTTTCAATCTCGCTGCGCTCGCCCCACCTCCCTGGGCGCCCCACCCTGCCGCTCGACTGCTACGTCTGCGCGGCCCTCTGGGCCGCTCCATCTGCGCGCTTTGGTTTCAATCTCGCTGCGCTCGCCCCACCTCCCTGGGCGCCCCACTCTGCCGCTCGACTGCTGCGTCTACGCAGCCCTCTGGGCCGCTCCATCTGCGCGCTTTGGTTTCAATCTCGCTGCGCTCGCCCCACCTCCCTGGGCGCCCCACTCTGCCGCTCGACTGCTGCGTCTACGCAGCCCTCTGGGCCGCTCCATCTGCGCGCTTTGGTTTCAATCTCGCTGCGCTCGCCCCACCTCCCTGGGCGCCCCACTCTGCCGCTCGACTGCTGCGTCTACGCAGCCCTCTGGGCCGCTCCATCTGCGCGCTTTGGTTTCAATCTCGCTGCGCTCGCCCCACCTCCCTGGGCGCCCCACCCTGCCGCTCGACTGCTGCGTCTACGCAGCCCTCTGGGCCGCTCCATCTGCGCGCTCGCTCGCAGCTCGCTGCGCTCGGCCCCCCGCGGGCGCTCGACTGCTGTGTCTGCGCGGCCCTGTGCGACGCTCCGTCTGCTTGCTCGCGAACGGGCCTCTGCGCTCGCTCAGCCCGCGAAGAAGCTGAGGCGCAACTGGCGTTCCGGGTTGTCGGCGTTGTAGTCGACGAGCACGATCCGTTGCCAGATTCCGAGCAACGGACTGCCGTCCGCGACCGGCACCGTGAGCGAAGGGCTCACGAGGACAGGCAGCAGGTGATCCGCACCGTGCCCCTGCGCGCCGTGGGCGTGGGCGTAACGATCGTGCCGTGGGAGTAGCCGTCCGACGAGCTCATCCAGATCGTGCTCAGAGCCGGATCCGGTTTCCATTACCGCAAGGCCCGCGGTTGCGTGCGGAGCGAAGACGTTCAGGAGGCCGTCGCGGAACTGGCGCAGAAGCGCGAGGCCTCATCGGTCACGTCGATGACGCGCCGGTCCACGGTGTCGATCGTGAGAACGATCGAGTCCATCGGGGCAGCATGCCCGCGACCCG
Organism: Tepidiformaceae bacterium; assembly: GCA_965247935.1. Taxonomy (GTDB): domain Bacteria; phylum Chloroflexota; class Dehalococcoidia; order Tepidiformales; family Tepidiformaceae; genus CAUYXJ01. Next base: position 2,451,498 of record CBDFIA010000002.1, on the reverse strand, counting down.
GTTCTCGGTCGAGGGGTTGGAAGCGAAGCTGCCCGGAGCGCTCGCCCGCCGGGCGTCGGCTCCTGTCGGCTGGAGTGTTCCTGTTCCGGGCCGGCGAGACCGGTTCCGGCGGCACCCCCGATGGCGCCCTTGGGAGAAGCCGGGGAACCTTGGCCCCTGAGCACTCCTGCTGGCGCAAGCAGAAAAAAAGACCACGCCGCCGCAGGGCGGCGCGGCCTATCCCTCCTCGCGCACGGGCAGAACCCGTCCGCTGCTTCCTATACGTCTCGCGGGATCGGGCGGATTCAGCCGGGTTTCTCGGTGCCTTCGGGCCTGCGCCCTGCCGCGTGGTGGTATTGTGCGCGCCCGATGGCTGGACCGCTCGCTGGAACCCGTGTCCTCGATCTCAGCCGGGGAGTCGCCGGTCACTACGCGACGAAGCTCCTCGCCGATTACGGCGCGGACGTACTCAAGCTGGAGCCGCCCGAAGGCGACCCTCTGCGTCGCTTCGGGCCCTTCCCCGGCGACGAGCCCCACCCCGAACGCTCGGGACTCTTCCTCCACTTGAACACGAACAAGCGCTCCCGCGTGCTCGATGTGACGGACCCGGAGAACGCTTCGAAGGTGGGGGCGCTGGCGGCCGAAGCGGATATCGTCTTCGAGGATTTTCCTCCGGGTTCCGCGGTGGTCTCGGGTTGGGGGTGGGAGGCGCTCTCGGCGGAGCGCGATGACCTCGTATTCGTTTCGATCACGCCCTTCGGTCAGACCGGCCCCTACCGCGGGTATCGCGGCTCCGAGATCACCCTTCAGGCCATGGGTGGCCCTATGCTCGCCACCGGTCATCCCAGCCTCGGCCCGCTCAAGCACGCTGGCCACTATGCCCACTACCACGCCGGGATCATCGCCGGCTTCGCGGCGGTGATCCTGCGGTTGCGGGTCGAGGCCGGCGGGGAGGGCGATCGGATCGATCTTGCCGTCAACGAGTGCCAGGCGGGTTCACGCGATCGCCGCAGCGCCGCCCTCCTGGCCGCATCCTACGCCGGAGTTGGCGGCGGGCGGGGTGCGACCGCCTTGCGCGTCGGCTCAGGCGTTCGTCCCTGCGCCGACGGTCACGTCAACCTCCACGGGGCTGGCCCCCGCCTCCCCGGCCTCCTCCGCCTGATCGGACGGACCGATCTGCTCGAGCATCCCGAGATCGACGCCCCGGCAACGCTGATGCCACCCGCGCTCGCCGAGGAGATCGAATCCTCCTACGGGGCCTGGCTCGCGCACCGACCGAAGCGGGAGATCATCCCGCTCGCGCAGCAGCAGAACCTGCCCTGTGGCGCCCTTCAGACCGCGAAGGACCTGCTCGAGGACCCACACTTCCTGGCCCGGGAAGTGTGGGAGGCGATTGACCATCCGGAGGCGGGACGGCTCGACTACCCGGGCCGGCCCTTCATCATGTCCGCGACACCCCGCCCGCCAGCCCCGCGCGCTCCCCTGCTCGGCGAGCACGATGGTGGCGCGCCCTTCGCCCCGCGCTCTGCGCGGCCGCGCTCCCATGCGCGCGCGGCGGCGCCCCGCGCGCTCCCCCTTGAGGGCGTCCGCGTGGCCGAGGTCACCGTCGTCTGGGCGGGCACGCACGTGAGCCAGGTGCTCGGAGATTGGGGCGCAGAGGTCGTCCGCGTCGAGCCCGTCAATCGCATCCAGCCCTCAACGCGTGGTGCGGAAATGGCGCTCACGAAGGAGCAGGCGCAGCGCGTCGCCGAGCAGGGCCAGGTACTCACCGCCTACCCGGACTTCGATCCTCACGACGACCCTTGGAACCGCAGCCCCAGCTTCAACGTCGGTGCCCGCAACAAGCGGTCGATGACGTGCGACATCATGGCTCCGGAGGGCCGCGAGGCGCTGGAGCGGCTCGTCGCCGTGTCCGATGTCTTTATCGAGAACAACGTGCCGGTGACGATGGCCAAAGCCGGCATCAGCGACGAATCGTTGCGTGCCGTCAATCCCAACTTGATCATGCTGCGCATGCCCGCCTTCGGCCTCGACGGGCCCTACAGCGAGTACCGCGGTTTCGGCATGCATGCCGAAGCGACGGTTGGGCACACCCTCCTGCGAGGCTATCCCGATGCGGGGCCCGAGCTCACGGGCGACGCCCTCGCCTCGGACGCTGTCGCGGGCGTGCATGGTGCACTGGCCGTGGCGATGGCGCTCCTCCATCGCCAGCGCACCGGCGAGGGGCAGCAGATCGAGATGGCGCTCGCGGAGTCGTTCCTGCCTATTCTCGGCCAGTTCCTTCTCGACTACGCGATGAACGGCCGCGTCACGACGGCGCTCGGGAACACCCACCCCTGGCACGCCCCCCACGACGTCTACCCCACCCAGGGCGAGGATCAGTGGATCGCGATCGATGTCGCCACGGACGTGGAGTTCGGTGCCCTCTGTCGGGTCCTCGGCGCCGACGCGCTCGCGAACGATGTCCGCTTCGCCTCTCCGGCGCAGCGCCTCGAGCGCCGTCAGGCGCTAGACGAGGCCTTGAGCGAGCTCACCCGCCCCCGGGAGAAGGAGGAGCTGTTTCACGCGCTCCAGGCGGAAGGGGTATGCGCCGCCCCCACCCATGACGGCCTCGAGGCGCAGGCCGATGCGCAGCTCAACGCGCGTGGGTTCTTCGAAGAGGTGACGCAGCCGGGGTTGGGGACCCACCGTTATCCGGGCATGCTGTTCAAGCTGGCGAACACGCCGAACGCGATCCGCCTGCCCCCGCCCAACATCGGCGAGCACAACGACTGGGCTTACCTCGAGCTCCTGGGGTACTCACGCGCGGAATTGGACGAGATGATCGCGAAGGGGCAGGTAGGCACGCGCTACGCCGCGGAGCTGCTTCCGCGCACCCTCTCCTGAGGAACTAACGCTCGCCGACTCGCTCGAAGGCGACGGCCGCCGCCCCCAACAACCCCGCGTCCTCGGCGAGTTCGCTCGTGCGCACGGGCGTGTCCGTGGCGGGGCCGTAAGCGAGCGAGGCCATCGCTTCGCGCATCGGCTGGAGCAACAGCTCACCCATGCTCAGCAGGCCGCCGGAGAGCGTGACGACGTCGGGGTTGAGCACGTTCACGATGCCCCCGAACCCGAGGCCGAGGAAGTGGCCGCCGTTCTGGATCTCGGCGGCGGCGGCAGCCTCCCCCTGAGCCACCGCGGCCGAGAGGTCGGTGGCCGTGGGCGCTCGACCGCTGGCGATCTCAGCGAGGATCGGTGCCTTGCCTTCGTCCAGCAGGCGTTGCGCGCGCCGCGCGAAGGCCACGCCTCCAACGAGCGCCTCGAGACAGCCTCGCGACCCACAGGGACAGGGCGGCCCTGTGGGGTCCAGGACGATGTGGCCGATCTCGCCGGCGAGCCCCTTCGCCCCCCGATAAAGCCGTCCGTCGATGACGATCCCGCCGCCGATGCCCGTCCCCAGGGTGGCGTGAAGCGTGTGCCGTGAGCCCCGGCCGGCGCCAAAGCGGAACTCACCCAGGGCGGCTGCGGAGGCGTCGTTCTCGATGTAGGTCGGGATCCCGATCCGTTCCGCTACCGGCGTCGTCAGGACGAGGTTGCGGAAGGTGGGGATATTCGGGGAGAGCATGACGGTGCCGCTCTCGGCATCGATCAGGCCGGCGGCGGCGATACAGGCCGCCCCTGGCGCGGCTGCGTCGCTCGCTTTCACGCTCTCGAGCAGATCCGCGACCTGCGCCAAGATCTCCTCGGCGGGGAGGTCTGCGGGGGTGCGGATCTCGTGTCGAGTGAGGATCTCACCGGCGTCGCTCACGAGGGCCGCCCGCAGGTTCGTACCGCCGAAGTCCCCCGCGATCACGGTCTCGACCATGGCGGCACTCTACCGCAGCTCCGGCCCCCTGGACACGGAGGGCCTCCGCGACGAGAGTGCGCCCGTGGAGACGTGGCAGCAACAACTCCTCGACGACGCCCGCTCCGGGACCTTGGGGACGATCGCCGCGACAGGCCTGCCCCAGCTGGTCCCCGTCTGCTTCGCCCTCGTCGGGGGCGACGTCGCCATCGCGATCGACGAAAAGCCGAAGCGGGGCGGGACGCTCGCGCGGTTGCGCAACATCGAGCGCGACCCTCGCGTGGCGCTGCTCGTCGACCACTACGAGGACCGCTGGCAGCGTCTGGGTTGGGTCCGACTGGAGGGCGACGCGCTGGTCGTGGCCAGCGGCGCGGCCTGGCCCGCGGCTTTGGCGGCGCTACGCGCTCGGTACCCCCAGTACCGCCCGATGGCGCTGGAGCGCCTCCCCGTTATCCGCATCCGCCCCACCCGGGTTGTCGGTTGGCGGGCGGAGGGCGGCGCGAGCGCGCCCGCGTAGAATCGCGGTTCCGGCTGGGGGGCTGCGAGCGTGCGCATCGGGCTAATGGTCGAGGGCCAGAACGACCTCACCTGGGAGCGCTGGTTGCACATCGCTGCGCTCACAGAACGGCTCGGCTTCGCCTCGCTCTTCCGTTCCGATCACTACTTCACCGGCGCGCGGCAGCTGCAATCGCTCGAAGCGTGGCTGTCCTTCGCCGTGGCCGCGCGCGAAGCGCATGCCTACCGCTTCGGCGCCTTGGTCACCCCGATCACGTTTCGCCGCCCGGTAAACGATGCCCGCATGGCCGCCCAGCTGGACCTCCTCAGCGGCGGTCGCTTCGTCATGGGGGTGGGCGCCGGCTGGAACTAGGCCGAGCATCGCGCTTACGGCATTCCCTTCCCCCCGCTGAAGGAGCGCTTCGACCGGCTCGATGAGGCCGTCCGGATGATGCGCGCGCTCTGGACCGAGAGCCCGGCTTCGTTCCAGGGTCGCTTCTACCAGCTCGATGCTGCGAACTACCAGCCGAAGCCGGCGGCGGGCCGGCCACCGATCCTGATCGGTGGTTCGGGCGAGCGCCGCACCCTCCGTATTGCGGCCGAGCACGCGGACGAATGGAATTGCGTGACCGTGACGGAGCCGGAGGGCTACGGTCACAAGTGCGAGGTCCTCGAACGCCACTGCGAGGCCGTCGATCGTGATCCCGCGACCATCGCTCGCTCGATGATGCTGTTTCCGCTAGCGGCCCCGAACGAGGCCGCCTTGGAGGGGGTTGCGCGGAAGACGATGGCGCATTTCGGCGCAGGCCCTGACGATTCGCCCCAGGCATTTCGCGAGCGCATGGAGGGGCGCGGCCTCCTCAGCGGGACAACGGAGCAGGTCATCGAGAAGCTCGGCCGTTTGGCCGAGCTTGGCCTCCAGGAGATGGTCTTCCAGCACATGGACTTCGACTCCGACGAGGTGCCTGAGTACCTCGCCGCCGAGATCGCCCCGCGGGTCGCTGATATCTAGCCGCTACAGCTAGTCCTCGGGCGGCTCGTAGACGAAGCCGAGCTTCCCCAGCTCCTGGGCCAACGTCTCTTCGATGATGCGGCCGGTGCCGAACGCCACCACGATGCCCTCGGCGTCGATAAAGTAAGTCGTGGGCATGCCGAGCAAGCGGTAGTGCTCCGCAACCGCGCCTTCGGCGTCGAGCAGGGCCGGGTACGTCGCCTCGAGGTCGTCGAGCAGGCCCACAGCCTCACCGGCCGACTCCTGGAGGTTCACGCCGAGGAAGACGACCTTTCCGTCGAGGGTTTCGAAGGCCGCCTGGAAGTCCGGTATCTCCGAACGGCAGGGGCCGCACCAGGTCGCGTACCAATTCAGCACCACCGGCGTCCCCCGGAAATCCGAAAGGCGCACGACGTGTGATCGATCGCGCGCGTCCGTGAGGGCGAAGTCGGGAGCGGATTCGCCGACCTCCGGACGGTGCGAGTCGATCAGCCCGAAGGCGATCCCGAGCTTCCCCATCTGGTCGATCAGCGCCGACCGATCGAAGGGGTCGCCGGTGGCATCGATCACGAATCCTTCGGCGTCGATGAAGTACGTAGTCGGTGCGTCCGTCAGTTCGTAGAGCTCCGTCGTAATCCTGTCAGGGTCGGCGAGTGCGGCGTAGGTAACGTCCAGGTCATCGAGAAAGCCCGCGCCGTCGGTTCCGGCGGCACCGATGTTGATGCCGAGGACCACGACTTGGCCATCGAGATCCTCCTGGACGCCGTGCAGGACCGGGATCTCGGTTTCGCAGCGGGGGCAATCGGTCGTGTACCAGTTCAGCACCACGGGCTTGCCGAGGAAGTCGGAAAGGCTGACGACGGCCTCGGGATTACGGGCGTCAACGAGCGAGAAGGCGGGCGCTGGCCGGCCGATGAGCCCGGCCCCGACATCCGGGCGCTGGGCCACCGGAGTCGCCTCGTCGTCGGCACCGGACACGAAGAGCCAGACGGCGGCCGCGGCGACCGCGACGGCGACGATCGCCAAGACGGCGTATCCGCCGTACCGCTGGATCGGACTACGTGCTGGTTCGTCTGCCATCTGATGCCTCTTCGGAGCCCGTTCGCTGGGCTCGGTCTCGCACAGCGCTACTGCGATGGTACGAAGCCGACCTAGAAGATTCGGTGATCAGCGCTACCGACGTCGTCTTGGGCTGGTTCCGCGGGGCGCTCAGCGCTCGCCTCCTCCTCGTGCGGGCGCTCGTGGACGACGAGCCCGCGGGCCGCGCGCAAGGCCTTCTGACGAAGGCTGCGCTGCTCCCCCGGCTCGCTCGCGTAATCGTAGTCTCCACGCATAACGCGCGGGTACTCCGCGGCCACCTCCGCCCCCAATAGCAACACGTTCGCGCTGACGAACACGAGGAAGAGGAAGGCGACGACCGCGCCGAGCGATCCGAACACGACGTCGTAGTTGCTGAAGTTCTCGAGGTAGATGCCGAAGCCCAATTTCACGAGCTCAAAGAGCATTGCGGCCAGGATCGCGCCCGGCCAGACGTCGCGCAGCTGGACATGGGTCGCCGGAACGATCCAGTACAGCACCCCAAACGCGGCGGTGGAGACGAAGATCGGCAGGACGAACGAAGCCACCGCCCAGGCGAATCCGAATTCGTTCGCAACGTCGCCGAGCACGGGGATATCGTCGCTGGCGGTGCGGGCGAGACGCAGGATCGTCGTCGCGCCGATCGAGGTCACGAAGATGGCGCCAAGCAGCGCCATCATTCCGAAGTCGACGAGTTTCTGGCGCACGAGCGGGCGCCGCCCCGAGAGGTCGAAGGCGATGTTCAGCGAGCGCCGAATCACCCCGAACATCGCACTCGCCGACCAAGCCATACCCACGAGCCCGATGAGCCCCAGGGCCCCGCTCGAGGGCCCGGAGATCTCCTGAACGGCCGTCTCGACGTTGCCTTCGCCCTCCGCGTCCACGGGCAGGAGACTGGTGAGCTGGCTTATCAGGTCGCGCTGCACATCGCTGTCCTGGAGCACAAGGCCGAGCACACCGATCGAGAAGATGACGAGCGGGAAGAGGGAGAACAGGACGTAGTAGGAGATGGCCGCGGCCATCTGCGTGCAGTTGTCGTCGGCGAACTCCTGGAACGTGCGTTGAGTCAGCAGCCGGAGGTGCCGGAGGGTCAGCATCAGCTTCACTGTAGGCGCGAGAGCCGGACGGGGCCAACGGAAGTCGCGTCACCTACCCCTCGGCGCTGGCCTCCGAGAATGGGACGCTCAGCGCATGGCACCGCCCATTCACGAGCTGCTCCTGGCCCGCCGCGAGAACCGCCCCAACCGCCCGTTCGCGGGCGGGCTCGCGGAGTACATCACCATCCACCAGACCGGGAACCGCCGGCCGGGCGCCGATGCACATGCCCACGCGCTGTGGCTGGCAGGTTCTGCGCCCTATTCGTGGCACGCGACCATCGACGATTCCGAGATCTGGCAGTCGCTGCGCTGGGACGAGCAGGGCTGGCACGCGGGCGATGGCCTCAACGGCCCCGGGAACACGCGTTCGCTCGGTCTCGAGATCTGCGTGAACGAGGGCATCGATGCCGAAGCGGCCGCGGCGAACGCCGCTTGGCTCGTGGCCCACCTGCGCGAGCAGGGGCATGGCCGGACCGGCATCGTCCAGCATCACCACTGGACGGGAAAGAACTGCCCCGAGCTCATCCGCGCCGAGTCCGGCCGTTGGGAGCGCTTCCTCGACCAGGTGGCCGCACTCGAAGCGGTCGAGCCGGGTCCTGCGCTGAGCGAGCGGATCGCGCGCCTCGAACGGATCGTCGCTGGGAACGGCACGCGCCGCCGCTCACCGCTTGCGGGCGGCGGCGTGCCGGAGTGGCAGCGCCTCACGGGCGAGGAGGCGCTCCGTTACGTCGACGGCAAGGGCGATAGCCTGCACCTCGGCTTGGCCGAGGTGCAGGATCGGCTCGCCGCCCTCGAACCGGAGCCCCCGCCACGCCCTCCCGCCGACTCTCGACAGTGACCGGCCCGCCCGCTACGTTTCGGGGCAGGCCTTCGTAGCTCAGTTGGAAGAGCGACGCATTCGTAATGCGTAGGTCCTCGGTTCGATTCCGAGCGAAGGCTCCACGCATTCCCGGGCATCGACGCATCGTCGTTCAGGCGTCCCAGGGGCTGGCGGTCCAGTTCGTTGCGGCAGCCCACGCTTCTGCGCCAGCCATGATGATGTCGCAGATCGGGTCCTTCACGGCCAAGTAGGCGTCGATGTCACCAGGGTGAAGCTGGGCGAGGGCGCGCTTCGCCGCCTCGTAGCCTGTGGCGGCCGGGCGATGTCCGCGGAGGTAGTCGCGGAAGAGAAGGGCGTAGCGCTGATTCGCCCGCCCGTCGACGCGAATGTGACAGTGCGTGCGGCGGGCGCCCTCGGGCTCGCGCGCGTAGCGTTTCTCCCACTCCTTTGCGGGGCGGGTGTCGCCCGGTGGGCGGTGATCGACATCCGGCACGTCCCGCAGGCGGTAGCCGATCTCCGCGAACGCCGCTGTCAACGGCTCCAGGGGCGTGAATGAGGCCACCGTAACCTGGAGGTCGATGATGTCCTTCGACCCCAGTCCCGGGACGGCGGTCGAGCCGATGTGGTCGATGCGCAGCGCGAGCTCCCCAAGGCCCTCGCGCAGCACCCCAGCGATAACCGCAAACTCGCCCGGCCAGCGTTCCTCGTAGTCGACGATGCGGACGTGGTTCATCGCGGAGAGAGCCTAGCAGCGCTCATGCGCCGGGTGCCTGAGCGGCCCTAAGCCAGCGCTCTACGAAGCTTCGCGGGGCCCGCCGTGCCTTAGTCGAGCTTCTTGATCTCCTCGATCAGCGCTGGCACGACCTTCTTGTAGTCGTCGACGACGGCGAAGCGGGCAACCTGGACCATGTTGGCATCCGGATCGCGGTTGATGGCGACGATGTTCTTCGCGCCCGACATCCCCGCCATGTGCTGGCTTGCGCCGCTGATCGCGACGGCGATGTAGAGGTTCGGCGTGACCGTCTTCCCGGTCAGGCCGACCTGCTGCGAGGGTGGGTACCAGCCGAGGTCGCAGGCGGCGCGGCTCGCGCCCGTGGCGCCGCCCAACATCCCCGAGAGCTCTTCGAGCATCTCGAAAGCCGACGGATCTCCGAGGCCGCGGCCGCCGCTGACGATGCTCTCGGCATCTTCGAGCTGCACGCCGGTCGATTCCGCCGCCTCCGTCGAGACGACCGTCACGCGCTGCTCGCCGGCGGCGTCGATCGGTGTGACGGTGCCGCTGCGGCTAGCGTCGGCGGCGAGCGGGTCCCAGGTCTTTAGCTTCACCGTCGCGACCTGGACATCGCTCTTCCAGGTGACCTCGGCGCGGGCGTTGCCGCCGTAGCAGCTGCGCGTCGCTCGTAACCGCCCGCCCGCGAACGTCAGGCCGACGCAGTCCATCGCGACGGCCGTCCGCAGGCGGAAGGCGAGGAGCGGGCCGAGGTCGCGCCCCAGGCTCGTCTGCCCCATGAGCACGATGTCGGCCCCGGAGGCCTCGCGTGCGGCCAGGGCCGCGGCGCCGGCCGATTCGGTGAGGCCCTCGCCGATGGTGCCTGCCGGGGCCAGGTAGACCGTGTCGGCGCCGTGCTCGATGATCAGTTGCGCGAGCGATTCGTCACCGGCGACGAGGGCGCTGACTGCGCCCGCGCCCCCATCGGCAAGCTGGCGGGCGGCGGCGATGAGCTCGTGCGAGAACGGGGCCAGGGCTCCGTCGAGCGTCTCCGCGATGATGAGCGTTCCAGACATCGGCGTCCTCTAGATCAGCTTCGCCTCGCGCAGCTTGAGCGCGAGGTTGCGGGCCTTCTCTTCGGGCGAGTCGCCCTCGATGATCTCGACGTTGCTCTCGACCTCCGGCACGTAGAGCGCCTCGAGGGGCAGCCAGCGGTTGCCCTCGCCGACTTCGTCGTCGCCCAGGCCGAGGTCGGCTGCGGACCAGACTTGGACGGTCTTCTTGGCCGCCAGCATGATCTGCCGCAGCTGGGGATAGCGGGGCTCGCCGAACTCGTTCGAGACGGAGACGACGGCGGGGAGGTCGACCTGCACCGTCTGGAAGCCGTCGTCGAGCACGCGCTGGACGGTGAGCGTGGAGCCTTCGGCGTCTATCCCCTTCGCGATCGTCACGACGGGCAGGCGGAGGAGTTCGCCCACGCCCGTGGGCACCACGCCCATGTCCCAGTCGGCGGCGGCGCGCCCCATGAGCACGAGGTCGCTGTCGCCGATCTTCTCGATCGCCTTGGCGAGGGCGACGGCGGTTTGGAAGTTGTCGATGCCTGCGAAGGCGGGATCGCTGAGGAGGACGCCTTCGTCCGCGCCCATGGCGAGAGCGTGCTTGATGGCGTCCCGCGCGGACTCCTCGCCGAGGCTGAGGACGGTGATTGTGCCCTCGCCGGCCGCATCCTTCAGGCGCAGCGCGGCCTCGGTGGCCTGGGGATCGAAGGGGTTGACCACCGGCGCGATGCCCTGGGCGGGGATGACCTTCTTCGCCGCTTCGTCGACAGCGAACTGCGATGCCGGGGTTTCCGGATCGGGTATCTGTTTGACGCAAACGACGATGTTCACGTGGGTGCCATCCGTTTCGTTCCGAGGCGATCGTGCGCTCGCGGCGGCGGCGCTGAAGCGCGCCGAATCCTAGCATAGACGCCACGCTTGTGAAATCTCGCACGCACGCTGGGTCGGCGCCTCGACGACCCGTATCCGGAGTAGTCCTACCCAGCCACCCCGGGCGGGACCGTGGCCTCATCGGCGGGGCGGGGCGGGGCGACGCTGACCTCTAGGAGCTCGGCGATGTCGAAGGCCTGGATGGAGCGCGTTTCCTCGTCGGGCTGAACGGCGGGAATGCCGTCCTCGAACATCTGGATGCAGAAGGGACAGGCCGTCGCGACGATGCTCGCGCCGGTGTTGGCGGCCTCGGCCGCGCGCAGATGGTTCACGCGCGTGCCCTGCTCCTCCATCCACATGTTGCCGCCACCGGCGCCGCAGCAGAGCCCCTTCTCGCGGCTGCGGGGCATCTCCACCAGCTCCGCGCCGGGGATCTGCTGCAGCACCTCGCGCGGGCCGTCGAAGACGCCGTTGCCGCGGCCGAGGTAGCAGGAGTCGTGGTAGGTGATCGTCTGGCCGCCCATCTCCTTCGGCTTCAGCTTCCCGCGCGAGAGGAGCAGCTGGAGGAAGTCGGAATGATGCGTGACCTCCCAGCGGCCGTCGAAGTCGGGGTATTCGTTCTTGAACGTGTTGAAGCAGTGCGGGCAGGCGGTGATCACCCGCCGCACGCCGAGCTCGTTCATCGATTCGACGTTCGATTCGGCGAGCGTGGCGTAGAGGAACTCGTTGCCGAGGCGGCGGGCAGGGTCGCCCGTGCAGGTCTCCTGTTGCCCGAGCACGCCGAAGCTCACGTCGGCCTCGATCAGGAGTCGCACCACCGACTTGGTGATGGGCATGTTCCGTTCGACGAGCGCGCCGGAGCAGCCTACCCAGTACAGGTACTCCTGGGAGCCATCGAAGATGGGTACGTTCACGCCCTCGTCCCGGAGCTGCTCCATCCAGGTCTCGCGCGTGAGCTGGGTGCCCCGCCAGGGGTGGCCGCGCTGCTCGATGTTCTGCAGCGCCTCCTGGGCGGTGCCGGGGATGCGGGCCTGTTCCATCACCAGGTAGCGGCGCATGTCCACGATCGTGGGCACGTGCTCGATCATTACGGGGCATTCCTGGACGCAGGCCATACAGGTGCGGCAGGCCCAGAGGGACTCGTCCTTCACGTAGTCGCCGACGAGCTCGCCGTTCGTCGCCTCCGCGGGATCCTTGCCCGCGATGAGGAGCGGCCCGGCGTGGTTCATGTACGTCTTCAGGTCCTGGACGATCGCCATCGGCGAGAGCGGCTGGCCGGCTGTGTAGGCGGGGCAGGCTTCGGTACAGCGCCCGCAGCGCACGCAGGTATCGGCATCGAAGAGCTGCTTCCAGGAGAGGTCCTCGACTCTGCCCGCGCCCAGGCTCTTGCCCTCCTCCATGAGCTTCTCGAAATCGCCCATCGGGGCCAGGTAGGCGGGAGCCATGGGGCTCTTCAGGAAGGCGTTCACCGGGGCGAAGACGATGTGCCGGAACTTCGTGAGGGCGAGCAGGCTGAGCAGGCTGAACGCCCCCACGACGTGGATCCACCAGAGAACGGCGTGCGTGTCGAGGAGGGCGCTGTCGCTCGCGCCGCCGAGCACCTTCGCCACGAGCCAACCCACGGGCGACCAGTAGGACCAGTCCTCGTTGCCGCGCGGAATCTCGTCGCCGCCGATGCGCAGTCCTTCGACCAGGAAGCCGGTGAAGAGCACGAAGCCGAGGAGCCCGACGACGATCGCGTCCTCGGACTGGCGGCGATCCCAGGTGAGCTTCGCCGGGGCTGGGCCGAAGCGGCGGAAGACGGCCATCGCGATTCCGATGAGCCCGATGACCCCGAAAACGTCACCGACGAGGCTGTAGGCGAGGTACACCCCGCCTTCGAGGAAGGCGTGCTCGCCGCCCGCGCGGAAGATCAGGGGCAGGTAGTCGTCGAGGGCGAGCAGGATCGTGACGAGGGTGAGGACGACGAAGCTGGAGTAGATGCACCAGTGCATCACGCCCGCGTAACGGTCGTTCTTCACGCGGCTGGTGCCCGCGCCCATCGTGAGCGCGTTCGTGATGCGCGCGCCGAGGTGGTCGAAGACGTTCGCGCTCTTGCCCAAGCGCCAGACCCGGAGGCGCTGCACGAAGGCGCCCACGATCACGGCGACGGCGATGCCGAAGATGAAATACATCACCGCGAAGCCGCTGATGTTGAAGAAGACTTCGCGCTGCGCGCCGCCGGTCTGGGCCGTCTCCAGGGCGCCGATGGCGGCCACGATCGCCACCGGGACGGCGATTGCGGAGAGGCTCACATTGAAACGCGCGCCCTTCGCGCTCGCTTCCTTTCCCGGCTGCTCGCGCGGCGGTTGGGCGGCGCTCATACGTGGTCGTTCGTTGGCGTGCCGTACTTCTCGCGGAGGTCCGTCTTGAGCACCTTGCCCATGGCGTTCCGCGGCAGTTCGTCGACGATGGCGATGTACTGCGGCGCCTTGAACGAGGCGATGCGGCTCTTACAGTAGGCGGTGACCTCGTCCGGGCTGAGCGCCGCTCCCGGCTTGGGCACGAGCACGGCCTTCACGACCTCGCCCCAATCGACGTCCGGCACGCCGATGACGGCGGCCTCGTCGATCAGGTCGTGGTCTTCGAGGCAGTTCTCGACCTCGCCCGGCGAGATGTTCTCGCCGCCGCGGATGATGATGTCCTTCTTGCGGCCAGTGATGAAGAGGTAGCCACCCTCATCCACGTGGCCGACGTCGCCGGTGTGCAGCCAACCCTCAAGGATCGCCGAACTGGTGGCGTCTTCCTGCTTGTAATACCCCTTCATGACGCGATCTGAGCGGACGCAGATCTCGCCTTCGTCCCCGGGCTCGAGGAGCGTGTTGCGCTCGTCCATGATGCCGATCACGACATCGCCCATCGGCCGCCCCACGGAGCGCAGGCGTGCCTCGCGCAGCTCGGTGTCGGTGCTGAGGTCGTGGTCGTCCGGCCCGAGGTAGGTAAGCGTCGAGGTCGATTCGGTCTGGCCGTAGGCGTTCATCAGGCCCACGCCCTGCTGGGGGAAGATGTCGCAAGCTTTGCGGACCACGTCGTACGGCATCGGCGCCGCGCCGTAGGTAATCAGCTGGAGCGTCGTGAGATCGGTCGTCGCGAGGTCGGGGTGTTCCATGATCCGCTTCAGCATCGTGGGCACGACCATCGAGTGCGTGGCGCCTTCGCCGCCCACGGCGGTGAGCCAGCTCTCGGGGGTGAACTGCGGCAGGATGAGCAGCGTGCGCCCGCCCCAGATCGAGGAGAGCATCGCCGTCGCTCCGGCGATATGGAAGAAGGGAACGGAGACGAGCGTCTTGTCATGCACCTCGGGATCGGCCGGATTCATCGTGTTCGTGACGTAGGCGGTCATGTCCAGGTACGTGATCATCACGCCTTTCGGTAGGGCGGTGGTGCCGCTCGTGAAGATCAGGACCGTCGGCTGGTCGTCGTCCACCTCGACCCAGACGTCTTCCTCGGAGGCGCGTGCGACGAGCGCGCGGAAGTCGAGGTAGTTCGCCACCTGCGCGTCGTAGCAGACGAAGTTCTCCGTGTGGGTCAGCGTCGGCCGGATCCGATCGACGAGCTCGGTGTAGCGCTTGGAGGTGAAGAGCAGCGACGCCTGGCTCACGTTCAGCATGTGCGTGAGCTCTTCGTCTCGCGAACGGTAGTTCAGCGGGACCAAGGTCACCCCGAGCATCGCGCAGGCGTAGTACGTCAGCACGAAGTCCGCGCTGTTCTGGGACATCACCGCGACCTTCTGGCCCTGCTCGACGCCGAGATCACGAATGGCGTTTGCGAGGCGAGTGACCTGCGCCTGCATCTCTCCGAAGCTGAGCCGGCGGGCGCTGCCGCCCACCTCCACGAGCGCCTCCCGATCCGGGACGACGGCCGCGGAGATCTGAAGGAATTCGATCGTGTTCATGCTCCCTCCCAGGAGCGTCTCGCCTTGGCTCTCAAGCGAGGCGGATTCTACCGAAAGCCCCCCAGACCGGCGAACCTGCCCTACGAGCGGCAGGCGACCTTGCGGAAGGGCTGCTCCGCCGAGCGCTCGCTGCAGGTGCGATCCTCGAGGTCGACGGCGAGGTTTCCCTCTTCGTCTGAGGACGTGGCGTAGCGATCGAGGTTTGGGCCGTCACCATCGATGCGGATCCCGGTCACGTCGTAGAGGGCGCCGTCGCAGCCTGTGAAGAGGAACCGCAGGCCCCTCGCTGCGGGGCTGATGCGCGCGTCATGCCGCGCCAGGAGCCTGGCAAGACGCGGGTCCTCGCGCGGGATCGGGGCGACGCGGCACTCCTGCCGCCCCGCCGCCCGGCTCGCATCGTCGAGATCGGCGAGCGCGAGGAACGTGCCCTCGGCGAGGCGCACGACGAACAGCCGGTCAGCGGCGATAGGGGTCACGCTCCCGATCGCGTAGGAAGCCCGTGGCCCGAGCACGATCGTCCTCGTCTCGGCGCCGGACTCGAGGTAGGTCACGCTGAAGGCTGCCAGCGCGATCACGCCTCCCACGACCGCGAGCGCGCAGCCGAGCGCGATCGGCGGCCGCGCGGGACGCCGCGAGCCGAGTTCGGCCACGGCCCTTTAGGCCACCATCCGCCGACGGGTCGTCATCGTCGCCTCGGGAGCCTCGAGGGCGTGCTCGACGGCGACCTCGACCGCTGCGTCGAGCCGTTCCTCCGCCACGGCCGCGGAGATGAGACCCCAGCGCAGCGCTTCCGCGGTGCCGATGGGCTCGCCCGTGAGGATCAAGTCCGCGGCCGCCCCCGGAGGGATCGTGCGGGGCAAGGTTTGCGTGCCCCCGGCGCTGGGGATGTAGCCGAGCGAAACCTCGGGGAGGCCGAAGCGTGTGCCTTCGGCCGCGACGCGCACGTCACAGCAGAGCGGGAGTTCGAGCCCGGCGCCGAAACAGAAACCGTGCATGCGCACCACCAGGGGCAGATCGAGGCCAAGCATCAGGCCCCAGAGATCGCGTTCGTGGCGGGCGCGGCGGGCCTCGATCAGGCCCGGCGCGGTCCCGAACTCGGAGATATCGGCGCCGGCGCTGAACGCGCGCCCCTCGCCCCGGAAGAGTACCGCGCGTGCGTCCGGGTGGTCCCGGCAGGCGCGCAGGTACTCCCAGAGGAGGTCGCGCATGGCGAGGTTGATCGCGTTCAGGCGGTCGGGGCGGTTCAGCGTAATCGTGGCGACGCCCCGCCCGTCGATCGCGAACAGGACGGGCTCGCTCAGGGCCTCGCCCTAGCCGCGCCAGTCGGGTTTGCGAATCGCGCTCTTCTCCCGCAGCGAGATGTTCTTCGCGAAGTCGTCGTTCGCCTTGCGCACCAGATCGTCGAGCTCGTCGCTCCCGATCTTCATCTCGGAGCTGCGCCAGCGCTTGAGCATGGCCTTGTCCTTGGCAGTGAGCTCGGCCTCGTTCGCGATGCGCGTGACCAGCTCGATCAGGAGCTCGTTGATCTCGTCGTCCGCGTAGCTGACTTGAACCATCGTTACCTCCTCACCGTCTCGTAACGGCCCTTGCTCTTGACGCGCCGGGTCATCTTCGAATCGAGCGTGGTGTTGAGGCGCCCGTTGAGCGCTTCCGTCAGCGCTTCGAGCTCGGGCGAGCCGTCGGCGTGCTCGGAGCGCCAGCGCCGGATGGCTTCCTTTCCCTCGAAGGAGATGTCCGCGTTATCGATGGCCACCGCGCTGACGAGCATCATCAGTGACCAGGCCTCCGGCTCTTCCAGTAGAACGATCATTCGCTATTCACCTGTGAACTCTGGCGGGCGCTTCTCTAGGAAGGCCCGCACGCCTTCGGCCCGATCTTTGGTCGCTTGGAGGAGCAACGTCAAATCCGTTTCGAAGCGGAGCGCCTGTTCGAGCGGCTGGCTTAACCCTCGCCAGACCGCCTCTTTCGCTAAATGTGTGGCGATCGGGCCGCGTGAGGCGATCGTCTCGGCGAGGGCGCGCGCGGCCGCGCCGGCCTCGCCAGGGGTGGCAACGCGCGAGACGAGCCCGCGCTTCAGCGCGTCAGCGGGGGCCCATCGTGGGGCGCTCGGCAGCTCACGATCTGGCTCGAGTCGCAGGAGCGTGCGTAGTCGATTCCGAGTTAGGCTGTCGAGCTCCGCCGGCAACTCGAGCGACGCCGCATCACCACAGATGCGGATATCGCAGCTCAGGGCGAGCGCTGCCAATGCGCCTGCGATCGCCCCCTCGAACGCGAAAACGATGGGCAGGGGGAAGTCGCGCCAGAGCCAGCGCCCATCGCTCCCCGTCCAGTCCTGGAGATTTGCGCTCGCAGTAGCGTTCAGGAGCACCGCGCGCGTGACCCCCGGTTCGACCCCGGCGAGTGCTTCCAAGACCGGCTCGCGCGCAGCCGGCCCCGAGATGGTGAGCGTCGCGATGTACCCCTCGCGCGTGACCTGGACCGTCATCGGGCACAGCGTAGCGCGCTCACGCGACGGAGGTGGGGCCGGCGAAGCGGGCGTCCCTGGCTGGATCCCGAACGTGGAATCCGGACACCTGGCTGGCGCTGTAAGCGATGTCGAGGGCAAGGCCGATTTCGCGCTCCGCAGCCTCTCATCGATGCGGGGGCGATACCGCTGGTAACGCTTAGCCAGCTCGACCCGTTCGAAGTGGCGCACGGGTCAGCCGTACGGCCGGAACACCTCGCAGATATCCGCGACGATCTCCTGCGGGACTTCAGCAGCCGCGAAGTGGCCGCCGCGATCGCGCGCACGTGTCCAGACGAGGTTGTAGTACTCCTCCGTCCACCCGCGCCCCCGTGAGGTCATGTCGTGAGCGAGGAAGGTGATGCCTGTTGGTGCCTCCACTATTGGCGTGCGGTCGTGTGAGGGGCGCCAGGGGTTCTTCACGACCTCGGCGTAGTAGCGTGTCGAGGCCACGAAGGCACCCGTCGCCCAGTACAGCATCATCAGCGTGAGCAGATGGTCTTTCGAGAACGCCTGCTCGACCGCCCGGGGGCCGCGATCGTTGTCGCTCCACCAGTAACGGCGGTCCAGGATCCAGGCGCAAAGCCCGACGGGCGAGTCGTGCATCGCGTACGAAATCGTTTGCGGCTCGTTCACCTGCACGACGACGTGCGCGCTCGCGGGCCGCGGCCGCAGGAGACTCGTCTCGATGAGGTCGGGGTTTCGCGCCGCCTGCTCTGGCGTCGTCGTCTGGCGGCCGAGGAGCGACGTTCCGCCCGTCCGCGAGCACGGTCAGTGGAATCGCGCCGGTGATGTGGATCGCGGTCACCTTGTCCGCATACTTGTGCCCGAGCTGGGCCGTGATCAGGTTGCCCCAGTCGCCGCCGTGCGCGAAGAAGCGGTCGTAACCGAGCACCTCGGTCATCAGCTCCGCCCAGATGTCGGCGGTACGCCAGTAGTTGATGCCGGGCACGCTGTGGGGCGCGGAGAAGCCGAAGCCCGGGAGCGAGGGCAGGACACGTCGAAGGAATCGTTGGGGTCGCCGCCGTGGGCGGCGGGGTCGGTAAGCGGTCCGACCAGCTCGTGGAAGTCCCAGAAGCACCAGGGCCAGCCGTGCGAGAGGATCAGGGGCTTCGGGTTCGGCCCCTTGCCCCGTGCGTGGATGAAGTGGATGGGGATGCCCTGGATCTCAGCGCGGTAGTTGTCGAACTCGTTGATCTCGCGCTCGATGGCGCGCCAGTCGTAGACGTTGATCCAGTAGTCGACGAGCTCGCGCAAGTACTCGCCGTTGACCCCATAGCCCCAGTCGTCGTTATTGAAGTCCTGGGGGAAGCGGGCGTTCACGAGGCGTCGGTTGAGATCCTCGAGCAGGTCGTCTGAGAGGCGGACTTCGTAGGTTTCGGCGGCCATCGCGCTCCTCCAGCTACGGGGTCGGGGCAGCCTACCCCACGGCCGCGGCTCCAGCGGGTTGCTTGAAGGGCGCTCGCTGGGTGACGGCGCCGCTCCCGCCGCAGTAGGCTCAGCGCCTTCGGAAGGAGCAACCCGATGCTGACGAAGCTCGACGAGACCCTCGCCCATCAAGGCCCGACCACCTTCGATCACGCGCTCACCAGCGACCACCGCTTCTTCGACCGCACGGTCTACGGCGTGCATCACGACGGTGAGCTGCAGCTGATCATGGGTCTCGCCGCCTACAAGAATATGAACGTCATGGAAGGCTTCGCCTGCGTCCATCAGGGCGACAAGCAGTACAACCTGCGCCTCTCGCGTGGCCTGCGGCCGCACATCGGGGAGCTGCATTGCGGTCCCCTGAGCATCGAGATCATCGAGCCATGAAAGCAGATCCGGCTCGTGCTCGAGCCCGGCGACTACAGCCACTCCTTCGATCTCACCTGCGAGGCCGCCCTGCCCCCCGCAGAGGAGGGGCACCACTTCGCGCGCTTCAACGGCCGGCTCACCCAAGACTACGCGCGCTTCGATCAGGTGCTGCGCGTGAACGGCGCCTTCGTCCTCAACGGGGAGCGCACCGAGGTGCGGGACTGGTACGGCTTCCGCGACCACTCCTGGGGTGTTCGTCCCGGTGTCGGGGGCTTCGAGCCGCAGACCGGCCAGCGCCCGACCGGCGCGGGTTCGCTCTTCATCTGGCTCGCCTTCTCCACCGACGATATGGGCGGCCAGTTTCAGATGGCGGAGAACGCCGACGGCGAGCTCATGAACGTCGATGGCTACATTGGCTGGCCCGAGGAGGCGGGGAAGCCCGACCTTCGCGTTGCCAGCGTCGAGCACGACATCTCCTTCGTGCCCGGCAACCGCGTCTTCGACCGCGCCAGGCTGCTCGTGACCACGGAGGACGGGCAGAAGTTCGATATCTCGGCCGAGGCCGTCGGCAGGCCTTGGTGCTACAAGGGCACCGGTTACGACTCCGGCTACAACGACGAGCAGGGACTCGGCGCCTACCGAGGCGAGGAGCTGCTCGTCGAACACGACATCTACGACGTCTCCGCGCCGGAGGAGGTCGTCCTGCCCGACGGACGCCGCATCCGCCCCGTGCACCGCGAGCAGCCCGCGAAGCTCACCGTGAACGGCCGGCCGGGGTACGGGCACTTGCCCATCATCAGTCGGGGACGCGTCTCGCGGTACGGGTTGGAATAGCCGTGGTCAGTGAGGCCGCGGTCGCCGCCTACCTCGCCGAGCGCCTGGATGCGCCCGTCGTGCTTACCTCGCTGCGGCAGACCTTCCCGGGCAGGTCTCGCGAGACCTGGATCGTCGCGGTCGAGGTGGGCGAGGGGGGCGGCGAAGGAAACCCGGGAACTCGTGGTTCGCGTCGATCCCCCGAGCGGTGGCGGGGTGCCGGTGCCGCTCAAAGTCGAATGGGAGGTCTTCCGGCGGCTGTGGGGCTCGCCCGTGCCCGTGGCCGAACCGCTTCGGTACGACGAGGGATCGACTTTGCGGAGGGGCGCCCACACTTCGTACGGGTGCTCGTCGATGGCAGCCCCGTCATCCCCGGCCTCCATCGGCCCGGTCCCGAAGGCGATACGCTGCGGCGTGCCACCGCTTTCGAGCACGCCGAGAAGCTCGCCATCGTCCACACCCTCGACTGGAAGGCCTACGGCTTCGACGAGTTCCTGCCGGCACCGCAATCGCCCGCTCAGGCCGTGCGCCACGACTTCGAGATTTGGAAGCAGCACTGGTTTGAGCGCCGCACCGCGCCCTTCCCCGGCGTCACCGAGATCGTCTACTGGCTCGAAGAGCTGATCCCTACCGACTCGCCGCGCATCAGCTTGTTCAAGGGGAACAACGGGCTCAATGAAGAGATCTTCAAGGACGGCAAGATCGTTGCGATGAGCGACTGGGAGCTCGCGAGCCACGGCGATCCCGCCCAGGACTGGGCCTTCTCGCAGGGTATGCTCGGCCTCTACGACGAAGAGGCAACGCTCGCGCACTACGAAGAAGCCGCCGGTTTCCATCTCTCCCGCCGCACCCTCGCTTTCTACAAGCTCTTCATGAGGTTCAAGGCGATCGTTTGTCTCAACTCCACCATGGGCGCCTTCATCGATGGCCGCGATCTACGCGCGGTCCTGCCCTTCATGGGCCTCGGCAGCGTGAAGAACATGGAGTATTCGCTCGGTCCGCTCGTGGGCAAGAGCCTCGACGAGGCGACGGCGATGATGAGCGCGGGCCGCCGAGCGGCCAGGAATCACCGCGAGGAACAGGGGCTGGCATGAAGCCGACGACGAAGCAGATCATCGACGGCACCTCCTGGGTGCTCGACAACCGCGTGGCTCCCGAAGCGACGGAGGCGTGGGCCGCGAGCTCACTGCGTAGCGTCCGCGGGCTGCTCCAGCACCTTTCCGTTCGCGTCGAGCGCGAGGGCCCGCTGCTGACCGAGGACAACGCCGACATGCGCGCACTTCTCAGCGAAGCCGCTGCGCGGCTGGCCGACGGCGGCGAGGCTTGGCGGAAACTCGCCCCCGATGCCCGCGCCGCCCTCGTGCGAGAGTGGCGCGACCCCGCTGCCTACCCGACCATCGCCTCACTCGATGAGGAGAACGAGGCGCTGAGTAGCCTTCTCGAGCGCCTCATCCACGCGCTCCACGCGGACGGCCTTGATGACCCCAGGCGGAGCGAAACGCACGAGGCCGTTCGCGCCTATCTCGCGCGCCAGTCCGAGCGTGAGCGACCGCTCTATGCGCCAGCGTTCACGGGCCCGCCCTTTTAGCGATTTGAGCTCGCTGCGCTCGGTCGCTAGTGGTTTCGAGGTAGTTCGCGCTCCGCGCTTGCGCGCATTGCGTGATCGCTGGCCAACGGCCGCGGCCATGTCGCGGCGAGGTGCGCTGCAGCCGGCTCGACTGCTGCGCTGCGCTGCGCGCTCGCCCGGTGGTTTCGAAAGCTGACTTCCTCTGCGCGCGTTTGGCTGATGCGCTCTGGTCCGCCCTTGGATCGAGCTGTTTCCGGAGTGGCCGCGCCGTCGCGGCGGCTGCAGTACGATCCCGTCGCTGAGGAGGTGGCCATGAAAGTTGGCGGAAGTTACCCCGCAACGTGGCTCGCGGAAGTGGGACCGCAGGCGCGCCGGCTAGAGGAGCTCGGCTACGATTTCGCCGGCACCGGCGAGACGGCGCACGACCCCATGGTCCTGGCCACGGCCGCGGCGCTCGCGACGGAGCGCATCGAGATCGGCACGCTCGCGATCGCTTTTGGTCGCGCGCCGATGGTGTTGGCGATGGGTGCCTGGGATCTGCAGCAGGCCACGGGAGGGCGCTTCTCGCTCAGCCTCGGGAGCCAGGTGAAGGGCCACATCCAGAAGCGCTTCGGGATGCCCTGGACCGCGCCCGCGCCGCGCATGCGGGAGTACATCCGCACGCTCCACGCCATCTGGGCTACCTTCGAGAGTGGCGCGAAACCGGACTACGTCGGCGAGAGCTATCGCTTCACGCTCATGAACCCGATGTTCCAGCCAGGCCCCATCGGCCTCCCCCGCCCCAAGGTGTTTCTCGCCGCCGTGGGAGAAGGGATGACGCGGGTCGCGGGCGAGGTGGCCGACGGCGTCCTGCCCCACGGCTTCACCACCGACAAGTACATGCGCGAGGTCTTCCTCCCAAACGTCGCGAAGGGGCTCGAGCGTGGCGGGCGCACCTGGCAGGACATCGAGATCAGCGGCGGTGGCTTCGCCGTCTTCGGCGAAGACGAGTCCGAGATCGAGCAGAAGCTGGACGCCCTGCGCCAACCGATCTCGTTCTACGGCTCGACCCGCAGCTACCACGATGTCTGGCGCGTGCACGGCTGGGAGGAGCTAGGGATGCAGCTCCACTCCCTCTCCCTGCAGGGAGAGTGGGAGGAGATGAAGCGGATTATCCCCGAGGACGTCCTGCACGAATTCGCTCAGACCGCGACGTATGACGACCTTCCTCGCTTCGTAGCCGACCACCGCGAGTACGCGAGCCGCATCAGCTTCAGCATGCCCACCGAGACCCCCGCGCAGCGGGAGCGGTTCACCAATGTCCTCCAGGAGCTCCAGGCAGTGGAGACGGCGCGGGTTCCCCGGGAGCTTGCCGCTACCGCGGGGCCCGCGTGAGCGCTCCGCCCGCGTGGCCGCGCTGAACCGTGGCCAAGGTGGCCGTGATCGGTGCGGGTGCCATTGGCTCGTACTACGGTGCCCGACTCGCGCAGGCCGGGCACGACGTCCGCTTCCTTATGCGCCGCGACTACGAGGCCGTTGCGCAGCGCGGTCTGCGCATCGAGTCTCACCGCGGTGACTTCGTTCTGGAACGTCCGACGATCGCCCGCGAGGCGGCCGCGATCGGTCCTGTCGACTGGGTGCTCTGCGGCCTCAAGGCGACTTCGCTCGAGGACGGCCCGGAGCTGATCCGCCCCTGCCTCGGGCCCGAAACCCGCGTCCTCGCCATGATGAACGGGCTCGGCGTCGAGGAGACACTGGCCAGGTCGCTCGGCACGGAGCGTATCTTCGGGGGCCTCGCCTTCACCTGCCTCAATCGGGGCGAGCCCGGCGTCGTTCACCACTACGACTACGGCCAGGTCACGATCGCCCACCTCGGTGACGACTCCGCCGAGCTCGCGCGCGCCCTCACCCTCTGGGAGGGCGCGAACGCGGAGATTGACACGGCGCCGTCGCTGCTTCAGGCGCGCTGGGAAAAGCTCGTCTGGAACGTGCCCTTCAACGGCCTCACGGTGGCCGGTGGTGGGGTCACCACGGAGGCGATCGTGACCGATCGGGGGCTGCGCCGCGAAGCCGAACTGCTCATGTGCGAGGTGGTTGCGGCGGGAAACGCCGAACTGGTTGCGAATGGCGAGCCCAACCGCATCGAGGGCGAGGCGCTGATCGCGCGCATGTTCGCGCTCACCGATGTGATGGGGCCGTACCGGCCGAGCACGATGATCGATTTCGTCGAGGGACGCGCCCTCGAGGTCGAGGCCATCTTCGCGGAGCCGGCCCGCCGCGCGCGCGGGCTCGGCGTCGCCGCGCCGCGAATGGAGATGTTGGCGTCGCTCCTCGCGGCTCTCGATCCCGGCCTACCATGAACCCGTGAGCAGCGAGCCCGTTTCCCCCACCCACGCTCGTGACCTGGAGCCCGCCATCCTCGAACGAGGCCAGGCGCTGCTCGCCGCGGTCGAACCGGAGCGGCTGATCGCCCTGAGCCCCGCCTGGTGGCAGGACCGCCTCATGGAGTGGGCGACCCAGGACCCCGAGTTCCGGGTGAAGCTGCTCCGTTTCGTCGACGTGCTCCCCGCCCTTCGCTCGACCCGCGCAATCGCCGACCACGTGCGCCAGTACTTCCGCGACGACGCGCCCGCGGCCGTACGCCTGGGCTCCGCGATCGGCAGGCGTGGGATCTTCCGCCCCGCCCTCTCGCGCGTGGTGCGGCAGGGTGTCTTCGCCATGGCCGAGCGCTTCATCGGCGGTGCGAGCCCGGCTGCCGCGCTTCCCCGACTGCGGGAGCTCGTCGAAGACGGCACCGCCTACACGATCGATCTGCTTGGCGAGGCGACGCTCTCCGAGGCCGAGGCGGACGGCTACCGCGACCGGTACTTTGAGGTGTTCCAGGTCCTCGGAAAGAACCGCGGCTGGGACGCGCCGGCGGATGTTGGCCAGCCGAATGTGTCGATCAAGCTTTCGGCGCTGACTTCGCATTTCGAGCCGGCGGCGCCGGCCTCGACCTACGCCGCCCTGCGCGGGAGGCTGCTGGCCATCCTCGAACGTGCCCGCGAGGCCGGCGCCTTCGTGAACATCGATATGGAGCAGTACCGCTACAGGGACCTCACCCACAATGTGCTCGAGCAGCTCGTGCGGGAAGAGGGAGTGGCCCGCTGGCCCGACTTGGGAATCGTCGTCCAGGCCTACCTGCGCGACGCCGGCGATGACATCGCGCGGATCGAGGGCATCGCGCGCGAGCGTGGCGCCCCGATCACCGTGCGCCTCGTGAAGGGCGCCTATTGGGACGAAGAGACGATCCTCGCCCAGCAGCAGAGCCACCCCGTTCCGGTTTTCGAGGAGAAGGCCGCGACGGACGCGAACTACGAGCGCTGCAGCGGCCTCCTCGTCGAGGCCTACCCCCACCTCCGCCCAGCCTTCGCGAGCCATAATCCACGCTCGTTGGCGCAGGCGATGGTCGTCGCCGAAGAGGCACGCATCCCCCGCGCCGAGGTCGAGTTCCAGATGCTCTACGGCATGGCCGAGGGGCTCCGCCGGGCGGTCCAGGCGCAGGGCTACCGGACGCGCGTCTACGTCCCCGCCGGCGAGATCCTCCCCGGCATGGCCTACCTCGTGCGGCGCTTGCTCGAGAACACCTCGAACGAATCTTGGCTCGTGAACAAGCACGAGCAGGGCGACGCCGCAGAGGCGCTGCAGCCGCCGGTCCCGCCCCCGCCCCCCGCCCCCGCGCGCCGTCGCCGCTTCCGCAACCACCCCCCGCTGGAGTGGCACCGTCCCGAAGAGCGCACCGCCATGGCCGAAGCGATCGCGCAGGCCCGCAAATCGTTCGGGGGCGATCACCCCCTCCTCATCGATGGGCAGGCCGTCGAGTCGGGCGAGTGGCTCGAGGTGCGTCCGCCGGCGACGCCCTCCGTCCTCATGGGCCGCGCCGCGGCGGCCAAGGCGGAGCAGGTGGACCGTGCGGTCCAGGCGGCGCGAGCAGCCTTTCCCGCCTGGCGGGACACGTCGGCGCGCGCCCGCGCCCGTGTCCTCCGGCGAGCGGCGAAGCTGATGGACGAGCGCCGCTACGAGCTCGCCGCGACGATGGTCTTCGAGAGCGGCAAGCCCTGGCGTGAGGCCGACGGCGATGTGATCGAGGCGCTCGCCTTCGGCCGCTACTACGCGGCCGAAGGCGAGCGCCTCGGGCGCGGCATGAACCTCTCCACGGTCCCCGGTGAGGCCAACCACTACTCGTACGAGGGCCGCGGTGTCGTCGGCGTGATCGCACCCTGGAACTTCCCGCTTGCGATCCTCGGGGGCATGACCACGGCCGCTCTCGCTGGCGGGAACGCGGTCATCATGAAGCCGGCGCATCAGTCGCCGATCATCGCCGGCTCGCTCGCGCGCATCCTCCACGAGGCGGGCGTGCCTCCGGGTGCGCTCCATTGCCTCCCCGGCCGTGGGCCCGAGGCGGGCCAAGCGCTCGTCGAGCACGCGGGCGTCGACATGATCGCGTTCACCGGCGGCAACGCCGCCGGCCAGGCGATCGCGCGGGCTGCGGCCGTCGTACGGCCCGGACAGCGCGGCCTCAAGAAGCTGCTGGCCGAGCTCGGCGGGAAGAACGCCATCATCGTCGACGAAGACGCCGACCTCGACCTTGCGGTCGCTGGCGCGGTCGGCTCGGCCTTCGGCTACGCCGGCCAGAAGTGCAGCGCGGCCAGCCGCGTCATCGTGGTCGGTGCCGCTTACGAGGAGTTCCGCTCGCGCCTCGCGGCGGCGGTCGAGAGCTTGCCCGTGAGCGCGCCGGACGATCCGTACACGGTTGTCCCGCCGGTCATTTCCGCCGAAGCGCGCGAGAGGATCGAGGCCTACGTCGCCATCGGCGCGCGCGAGGGGAAGCTGCTCGCCCGGGGCGAGGTGCCCGCGGGCGAGGGCCACTACGTCGCCCCGCACGTCTTCGAGGAGGTCGCGCGCACCTGCCCGCTTGCTTGCGAAGAAGTGTTCGGGCCGGTCCTCACGCTCTTCCGCGCGAGCGATTTCGAGGATGCGCTCGACCTCGCGCTCGATTCAGAGTTTGCACTCACAGGCGGCCTCTACTCGCGCCACCCGCAGAACATCGCCCGCGCCCGCGAGGCCCTCCGCGTCGGCAACCTCTATCTCAATCGCGGCACGACGGGAGCGATCGTGGGGCGCCAGCCCTTCGCCGGCTTCCACATGTCCGGCACCGGCGACAAGACCGGCGGGCCCGACTACGTGCAGCAGTACATGATCACCCGCGTCGTCACCGAGAACACCATGCGGCGGGGCTTCGCGCCCGAGTGGGAGCCCGGCGCCGAAGGCGGCTAGCGAGGCGGGGCAGGCCGACCGAGCGGTTGGCCTGGTCAGAACGTTGCGCTTCATCCGCATCGGTGCAGGCGGCAGGGGACCGTGGAAGAAGAACCGCTGCGCGAGCGGGGCGCCTTCGGTAGGGTTACCGCACCGCGCCGGAGACGCATCAGGAGACGAAACGTCATGGCCCTCGCCGACTTCAACCCCATGGATCCCGAAACGCTCGAGTGTCCCTACCCCTTCTACGAGGCACTCCACGAGGAAGCGCCCGTCTACACGGTTCCGGCAATGGGCGTAGGCGTTGTCAGCACCTACGATCTCATCCAGGAGGTCGTCCACGACCCGGAGACGTATTCGTCGGCGATGCCGACCGGCCCTGGGACTCCTCCGGGGATGGCTGAGGAAGAGGTCGACCCCGAACTTCAGGAGCTGCGAGGGAAGCGCCTAGGCTCGGCCGCGACCCTCCTCTCGGCGGACCCGCCCTACCACGCGCGCTACCGCTCGCTCGTGAACAAGGCGCTCTCGCGGCGTGTGGCCAGCATGGGGGGCTACGTCCGCGAGTTCGTGACCGAGCTGATCGACGGCTTCATCGACGACGGCAAAGCCGACTTCACGAGCCAGTTCGCCGACGAGCTGCCGATGGCCGTGGTCGCGAGCCAGATCGGCGTGCCCCCGTCGGAGCTGCGCGACTTCAAGAAGCGCTCGGACCTGGCCATCGGCGGCGTCGAGCGCAAGATCACGCCGGAGCAGGAGCTGGAGGTGCTTCGCGCTGGCGTCGAGCTGCAGCAGTACTTCCTCCGCCGCGCGGAAGAGCGGCGGCAGGACCCGCAGGACGACACCCTCACGGTGCTGGCAACCGCCGAGCTCGAGACCGACGACGGCTCTCGCCCCCTAAACGACGACGAGATCCTGAGCATCCTCAACCAGCTCCAGGTGGCGGGCAAAGAGACCACCGCGCACCTCATCGGGAGCGCGATGCTCCTGCTCATCCAGAATCCGGAGCAGCTGGCGGCCGTCCAGAACGACCCGTCGCTGATCGCGAACATGATGGAGGAAGCACTGCGCGCGGAGTCACCCGTGCGCGCGCTCTTCCGCACGACCACCCGCGAAACCACCCTCGGTGGCGTCGTCATTCCTGAAGCGACCACGCTCATGCTTATCTATGCAGCCGCGAACCGGGACGTCTGCGAGTTCGCAAACGCGGCCGAGTTCGACGTCAAGCGCGAGAACGCCCGCAGCCAGCTCGCCTTCAGCGCGGGACCGCACTACTGCATCGGATCGGCCCTTGCCCGCCTCGAGATCCGAGTGGCGTTCGAGGAGGTCCTGAAGCGGATGAAGAACTTCCGCCTCGATCCGGCCTACCCCGAGCCACGCCACCAGACGAGCTACATCCTCCGGGGGCTGGAAGAGCTGCACATCATGTTCGAGAAGGCGTAGCGGTCCTCGACCCCGGCCGTCCGCCTCAGGACGCGCGGGGGTGCTCGGCGCTGGCGACGAGGAAACCGATGGCGAACCGTTCGGAGAGGTTCTGGGACCGGGTCTCCCGCCGATCTCGCAAGGTTGCGGACGGACTGAGTGGGACTGCTCTCAAGACGGTTGAAGCCGCCCAGAGGCATCTCAGCGATGAGGACGTGGTCCTGGACTTCGGATGCGGGATGGGCGACCTAACCGTTGAGATCGCCGCAGGCGTGAAGTCCGTCCGTGGGATCGATACGTCGCCGGGAATGATCGAGGCGGCACGGGCGAGGGCCGTTGATCGCCGAGCCGTGAACCTCGAGTTCGATCGGTCGACGCTCTTTGGCCGCCAGGATCGCGAAGGGGACTTCACCGCAGTTACGGCCTTTAACGTCCTCCACTACCTCGAGGACATCGAGAAGGCCGCGCGGAGAATCAGCGACCTCCTCGCACCGGGGGGTCTGTTCATCTCTGCCACTGCCTGTCTGGGTGAGAGGAGGACCGTTCTTGGGGCGGCCGCCCGAATCCTGCCCATGCTGCGAATCACGCCGAGCGCGAGGTTCCTTGAGGAGTCCGAGCTGGCGGACCTGATAGCCCGCTCGGGCTTTCGGATCGTGGAGACCGCGGAGCTGTCCCGGCTGCCGGACTACTTCATCGTTGCCAAGAAGATCGAGGCTACGGCCGGGCCGAGGCCGACTTCGCGCTGATCATCCGCTGATCGCTCCGACTGGTGGAGCTAAGGGAAGCGCACGCCTTCGTCGAACTCCGAACCTTGAACTCTGAACTCTGAACTCAGGCCCGCGGCAGCCAGGTGTGGCCCATGTCGAAGTAGTCGGACCAGCGCGCGATCTTGCCCTCGCGGATGACGAACACGCCGCAGACGGGCACATCCCAGCGCTTGCCTTCGACCTCGAAGCTGTCCGTCCGTTCGTTGATGACGACGTCGCCGTTGACGGCCTGGTGGTGCACGACCCAACCGAGGTTCTTGCTGCGGCGCTGCTCCGGCGGAGTATCGCCCCCGCCGAGCAGCGCGACGATCTTCGCCCCGCCCTCGATCGGGTCGAGGGGCACGTTGTGGTAAACGGCCTCATCCGAGAAGTACGCGGCCATCGCCGCGCCGTCCAGGTAGGGCGCGTCCCACTCCTTCACGAAGCGCATCACCAGGTCGTCGTTCGCACGCTCTCGCTCGTCCATCGCGAAACTCCTCTCTTCAGGCGATCTCCAGTAGCCGCGGCGATCCTACCGCGCCTGCCCGCGTGCCTGTCTGAACGCTGAACTTTGAACTCTGAACTCCGTCGTATAGGCAGTCGCGGCGGGCGACGCCACCGCCGGGCCCTCCGGAGCGCTACACTCGCGCCATGCCGATCAACTTCGACCTGCCGGCGATGCTTCGCGATGACCACGAAGATGCCACCTACACCGCGCGGCAGCTCGAGCCGACGATCGCGCGTTTGCGCGCGGCGGTTGAGGTCGACCTCGCCGGGCCCGAAGCGACCCCCCAACGGCTGGCCGCGGCGTGGACGCGGATCGCGGAGCTCCGCCTCCCGCGGAAGGCCGTGCCCACCGCCATCCTCCGAGAGATCGAGGACCTCGTCGTGCTCTGGGGGAGTCACGGGATCGGCGGGATCGCCGCCCACGCCTATACCCTGCCCTCTGACGAGCGCGAGCGCGAGGCAGGCAGCATCCGGGAGATGCTGCAGGTGGCCGAAGCCGCCGCGACCTCCGCCCCGCCGGGGCCGATCTTCCGCACGGAGTAGCCACGAGCGCGCCGGAGGGGGCACTCCTGGACCCGACCGACCCATCGATCGCGGACACGGAAGCGTGGTTCCGGGGGCGGGGCATCCCGCACTTCATCGAGGATTACAGCATTCGCCGCGACATCCTCACGCGCGCTCTGCCCTTTCTCATATTCGTCCTTCTGCTCGAAGCGTTCCTCGCGCTCAATCCGGATTGGCGCTGGTGGGCGAATACGCTCGCGGTTCTCGGCGGTGTCGGGCTGCTGGCGGCGGCCTGGGCCGGCGCGAACTTCCTGCGCGGGCATGATCTCTTCGGCCTCCCCAAACGGGTCGGCTTCACCGAGCTCGTCGTCTTCCTGCTCGTGCCCCCGGCGCTTTCGCTGATCTTCGCGGGAGACGGGGTGAGGGCAGCGCTCACCGTCGCCGCCAACGTCGGCATTCTCGCCGTCGTCTACGTGACGATCAGCTATGCCCTCCTCCCGATGCTGCGCTGGGCCGGGTGGCGTCTCGCCCACGACGTCGGCGATGTCGTGCGGCTCTTCGCGCGAGCGCTCCCGCTGCTCCTCATCTTCGTCACGTTTCTCTTTGTCAACGCCGAAGTGTGGCGCGTCGCCGGCACGCTCGAAGCGGGCCTGCTCGCGGCGACCGGCGGCCTGTTCGCGCTCGTCGCAGCCGTGTTCGTGATCTTTCGCCTGCCCTCTGAGATCGGCGAACTGCAGCGCTTCGAGAGCCGTGAGCGCGTGGCGGCCCTGGTGCAGGGCACCCCGATCGAGGCCCAAGCCGCCGACCTTGGTGCGATCCGGCTCGACGCGCGGCTGAGCTGGCGGCAGTGGACCAACGTCGGCTTGGTCGTGCTTTTCGCGCAGGCGCTGCAGGTGCTCTTCGTGAGCGTGCTCGTGGGCGGCTTCTTCGTCGCGTTCGGCGCGCTTGCCATCGACGTGACCGTGATCGCGGAGTGGACGGGCCGCGAGCCACGCCAATTGCTCGCACTCGATGGGCCGGGCCGGGGGCATCGTCTTCACGGCCGAGCTCCTCCGCGTGGTGCTATTCCTCGCGGCCTTCTCAGGTTTCTACTTCGCCGTCAGCGCAGTCACGAACCGCGAGTACCGTGACCAGTTCTTCGAGGACGTGGTTGGCGAGGTGCGCCAGGCGTTCGCCGTGCGGGCGGTCTACCTGGGTGTGCTGGTCGAGAGTAAGGAGACCCAGGCGTGACCGTGCCGGCCGTGCTCTTCGACCTCGGCGACGTCGTGCACCTCTCCACGCGAACGTTCCAACAGGTTCGAGGAGCGCGGCCGTTTCCGCAGACCGCTCGCGCCTCTGAGAGTCGCAACCCCGCTGCTGTTTGGAGGGCTGTCCCAGCGTTACCGGGAGGTCGAAAAGCCGGGAGTGGGGGCCGAGGCAACCGATGGCGGTCAGGCGCGGCGCGATGGCGTGAAGAACGAGAGCCTAGAACTTCGTGGCGCCTGTCACCGGGTCCTCTACGCGGGCTGTGAACCTGCCTAACCGAGCCTCTCACCCCTCCTCTGCCAGATAGCTTTGAAAGGCCTTCTTGCCATTGGTCGACAAGGTGAGCCATAGGCTGGGCACTGCTACCACCAGGGGAACCACCAAACCGGACGCGGGAAGAAGGGCTATCGAAGAAACCACCAAAAGAGGACGCGCTAGGGGCTTACGACGCAGGAGTGCTAATCCGTTGACAGCCCACAAGGCGCCCGCCCCAAAGAAAACGAGGTCGACAATCCACCATCCCTCTCCACTTTCAAATAACCCCGAAGGAGTCCTGCCCTGGAAGAGGGGGATGAGGTTGATGAAAACTACGACGAAGCAGAGGACTCCCAAGCCCAGCCATGCAGCAGCGAGGATCCTGAACCAGCGCTGCCTGGTCTCGGGCATAGTGAGATCACTCTCTACCGCTGCGTCACTCATACCGCAAGGCCCGCGCGACGTGCCCCGGGGGCGAACTACGCCCCGGTAATCTCGCCGAGTTCGGCCCAAGGCCGCGCGCGACGCGCGTTCCAGTGCGCCACCCAACTATCGGCCACACCCTGGGGGCCGTGGTGGTGGTCGATCTCGAGGGTGACTTCGTCCTCATCGTTGAACTCGAGATCGTTTGGTCCTACGGGCAAGGGCGCCTCTTCATCGTTCGGAGCGAGCGCGGTTCACAGCGCAGCACGAGGGGCGCGCCGCGCGACCTCACGGATGCCACCCGGCGAGGCGATCAACGCCTCGCCAGCAGGCTCCAGCGCGAGCGTGTAGCCGTTGCAGGCAGCGGGAACCACCACCGTGTCGTAGGGCCGAAGCGCGAGCGTGCCGTCGTCCCAGGTCACCGCGCCGCGCCCACGAACGAGCGTGATGATCTCGAAGGAGCCGCTATGGCTGACGGCCCTCCACGCTCCAGCGGCCTGCCGTTCCAGCGTGAAGTGGTCGCACCTCACCAGCGGCTCGTCTTCGATCTCTGGCTGATCGAGCACGAAGTTCCGCGAGGGTATGGCGACGTCGCTCACCCGGCGGAACTTTTCGACATCGAGGGGGCCGCGGTCGCGGCCCCAGTCGTAACCCCGATAGGTGATGTCGGAGTGCTGCTGGATTTCGTAGACGAGTGCGCCCGGCCCGAGGGCGTGGGGCGCGCCCGCGGGCACGAAGAGCGTCCCGCCGCGTTCGAGCGGGTAGCGGCCGAGGCAGGGGGGCAGCTGGTCCGTGCCGATAGAGCCTTCGAATTCCTGGGGGCTCACCTGCGCTCCGACGAGCGCCCCGGCATCCGCTTCCGCCTCGAGCACGTGCCAGGCCTCGGTCTTGCCGCGCGTCCGGGGCCCCTCGATCGCGGCCGCAAGTTCGTCGTCGGGGTGGACCTGCACGGAGAGCCAGCCGGCGGTGTCGAGAAGCTTGATCAGGAGGGGGAAGCCGTCGCCGGCGGGTGCGCCCTCGCCGAGGAGGGCTTCTCGGTTTTCGGCGGCGAGCTCCCCGAGGCTACGGCCTGCGTGCGGCCCGCTCTTGACGAGGTTCGCTTCGCCTGCGAGCCAAGCCTCGCCGACGCCGGCGCGGCCTTGCAGCCGCGAACCGCCCCAGATGCGCTCGTGGTACCGAGGCGTGAGGGGGAGGGGCGCGGTGGGTGCGTCAGCCATTTCGCGGGAGTGAATGCGGTGGCAGGGGCGCGGCCCGAACGCTCCACGCGCTCAGGCACGCGGCCGCGAGGGAGCGCGATTCGCAGGCCGCGAAGGCGGCGTCCGCGAGGGCGAAAAGCGCCAGGCCGGGAAGCGGGGCCCCGCCCCCGCGCAGCAGCGCGGCGCCGAGAGCGACGGTCGCGAGCGTGACCAGCAGCCAGCCCGAGAGCCGGTACGCAGGGTGCCACCGCAGCGCCGGTGCCAGCAGCGTTTGCCAAGCCGCGAGCGCTGCGGCCACAAGCAGGCCGATTCGCGCTCCCCAGAGCACCAGGGACTCGAACGTCGAACTCGCCATGACCTGCAGATCGCCGGAGAGCGCGATCAGCTCGAAGCCGGTGAAGTCCAGCCCGGCGAGCGGCCCCGACCCGCGCCACCAGGGCAGGAAGAGCGCGCCGAGCGCCAGCGGTCCCACCGCCAGGCGCGCGCTGCGCTCGACTCCCGCGGCGACCCTCGGCCGCATCAATCGGTGGCCTCGATTGTGAGCGCGCCACCGGCGCGGGTGACACCGGCTTCGCTGACGAAGTTCACGATCAGCGCTTCCAGGGCGCGTTCGGCCTCGCCGAGATCCACGGGGATCGTCCCATCGGTGAGCCGCAGGAGCCGGGAGACATCGAAGAAGCCGAAGGTTCCGAGGCTCACGCCCAGCTCGTCGACAGCCGTGACGTAGCGATCGAAGCCCGCGAGCGTGGGACGATCGCCCAGCAACACGGCTTCCAGGCCCGCGCGCGAGCCGAACGCGACGTAGTCGCCGGCGAGCGCGAGGCCGAATTCGCCTGCTTGAACATCGCCGAAGTAGACGGTCGCGCCGCCGATCTGGCGCTCGGTGACGTCGTCCGCCATCTTCACGATCGTGTCGAGCACGTCCTGAGCGAGCTGCTCGTCGGAGACCTCGGCGAGGAAGACGAACTCGGCGTCGTCCTCGTCGCCGCTGGGGAACCAGACGGCGATTGCGGACTCGCCGTCGAAGATCGCAATCAGCTCTTCGATGCTTTCGAGCCCCACCTCCCGGCCCGCGGCCGCGAGGGCCTCGTCGAGACTCTCGAACTGGCCCGCGGCGGCGATCAGCTCATCGAGCTCGTCACGCGCTTCCGCGATCGATGCCGTCCAGACGCCGGCCAGGTCGAACGTGGACGCGAAGATCGCGGCTTCAGCGGGCACCATCGCGGCGAAGCGCGAGGTTCGCGGTCGCAGCGCTGGGGCGGCGGGTCCGGCGTCGCCGACGCTCGCGGCCTGCAGCTCGAAGGCGTTCCCGGTCGCGCCGATAACGATCCCCATTGGCTCCAACGCCAGCTCGTCCGCGCCGCTCTGGGCGAGCGCCTTCCCGAGCATTCCCGCAAGGGAGTCCTCGAAGAGGGTCCCTGCGTCTACGTAGACGAAGGAAAGGAAGTTCGCGGTCAGTTGGTCGCGCAGCTGCTGGAACTCGGCCACGCGAGCGAGGGAGAGGTCGGGGTTCTGGCTGACGTCGAGGACGGCCAGCAGGCTCTCTTCGTCCGCGGCGAGGATCAGGTGCTCGTCGATGCGGGCGATGTAGATGTCCTCGTCGCGGTCGGCCTTGAAGTCGACGCCGCGGTAGGTGTCGTCGACGAAGTCGCCCCCGCTCTCGCGAATAAGGATGCGCTCCGCCCGCTCGGCGTCACGCGCCTGGAGGATGACGGCCCCCTGGAACAGTCCCCGGGCGGGGTCGATATCGGCGAGGAAGAAGGCGGCGTTGCCGCCCAGGAAGGGCGCGATGTCGTCTTCCCAGTCGAAGTCGCCTTGCTCTTCGACCGAGTCTCGCAGCTGACCCTCGGGGTCTTCCTCGCCCAGCCGCTCGATCAATGCGAAGGCGTCGATCCACTGGGTCGAGGCGAGATCGGTGTTGAGGGCGATGTAGACGCCCGCGTCCGCGGGCACGAGCTCAGCTGTCGTGAGGTCGATCTCGTCGGCGCTGCTCGAGGTCAGGAGGAGGGCGCCGGCGACGACCGCGGCGACGACGGCCAGACCCACGGTGATGAGCGCGCCGTACTGGCGCCTCGGCATGATCGACATCAACACACCTCGAGGTGGGAGCGCTCACGGCTCCCCTTCCACTATCGCAAGGACGTTTCGTGGGGGGAAGCGGGGCTACCCCGCGTGCGGTGGAGATTGCGGGAAGATTCGCCCGGCATAATGCGAGCCGCGCCGGACATGTCCGGCGCGGCAGGCGCAAGTGCTCGATCTGGCAGGAAAGGTCGCGTTCGTGACAGGGGCCGGGAGCGGCATCGGCGAGGGGTGGTCTAGGTGTCAAGCCCCTTCGCTCTCCTATTCGGCCCCTCCTGGTAGAGTTCCGGCGTCACGAACGGGAGGTGGGAGCAGTGGTTACCGAGACCCGAGCGGCGCTGAGCGAGGCGGAGATCGAGGAGCTGCGCCAGCGGACGAAGGCCTTCCTCGACGAGCACATCTACCCGAACGAGGCGGCGCTCTCCGAGCACGACGAGGCTGCCGCTGCGCTCATGCAGGACCTCCAGGCCCGGACGAAGGCGATGGGGATGTGGGCGCCCTACCTCCCTGCGGAAGCGGGCGGGATGGGCATCGGCTTCATGCCCTACGTCTTCATGAACGAGATCCTCGGGCGCAGCCCCTTCGCGCCGCCGGCCTTCGGGGCGCAGGCGCCGGACTCCGGGAACGCCGAGATCCTCTGGCAATTCGGCACGCCCGAGCAGCAGGAGCGCTGGATGAAGCCGCTCGTCGCGGGCGAGATCACGTCGTGTTTCTCAATGACCGAGCCTGAGGTCTCCGGCTCCGATCCGACGAAGCTGCAGACGACGGCCGTGCGCGACGGCGACGACTGGGTAATCAACGGCCACAAGTGGTTCACGAGCGGGGGGCTCGAGGCCGCGGTCGCGATCGTCATGTGCGTGACCGAGCCGGAGCAGCCGCCCCACAGCCGCATGAGCCAGATTCTGGTCCCCACCGATACCCCCGGCTTCAACGTCATCCGGGCGGTGCCCGTGATGGGCGATACCGAGGGTCACCACTGCGAGATCCGCTACAACGACGTGCGCGTGCCCCTCACAAACGTTCTCGGCGAGGCAGGGGGCGGGTTTCGCATCGCCCAGCGTCGCCTCGGGCCGGGGCGTATCCACCACTGCATGCGCTGGCTCGGGCAGAGTCAGCGCGCCTTCGAGCTCATGTGCGACTACTCGCTCACGCGCGAGGTCTTCGGCGGCCCGCTCGCCGAGAAGCAGACGATCCAGAACTGGATCGCCGACTCGTACGTCGAGATTCAGGC
This sequence comes from Tepidiformaceae bacterium, assembly GCA_965247935.1. Lineage (GTDB taxonomy): Bacteria > Chloroflexota > Dehalococcoidia > Tepidiformales > Tepidiformaceae > CAUYXJ01. The sequence continues at coordinate 2,415,086 of CBDFIA010000002.1, read as the reverse complement.
CGCGCGCCTCCTGACGCTACACGCTGCAGAAAAAATCGATACCGGCGACGAGGCGCGGGTCGAGATTTCCGCGATCAAGTTCTTCGGTGCGAAGGTGCTGCACGATGTCATCGACCGCGCGATCCAGACCCACGGGGCGCGTGGCGTGAGCAGTGACACGCCGCTCGAATCTATGTACCGCGCCGCCCGCAGCGCCCGTATCTACGACGGTCCCGACGAGACCCACCGCATGGTCGTCTCCCGCCGCATCTTGCGCAGCTTCCGCGAGGGCGCGGGCTGGGACTTCGCCGCGCTCTAGCGAGCGCACCGACCGATGACGGCGGACGCGGCCTCCGACGGGCTGATCGACGTTCCCGCGCTGGAGCGCTTCCTCGCGGAGCAGGTTCCGGACGGGGCGGAAGCAAAACTCCTATGCGAGCGGCACGTCGTCGGCTCCTCGAACGTGACCTACTTCGTCACCCGCGGTGTGGACGCCTGGGTGCTGCGCCGCCCGCCCCCCGGCCCCCTCCTCCCCACCGCCCACGATGTCCTCCGCGAGCACCGTTTCCTCGCCGCGCTGCAGGGCCGAGCACGCGTGCCCGAGCCCGTCATCGCCTGCGAGGATCCCGCCGTTATCGGTGCACCCTTCTATCTCATGCAGCGCAAGTACGGCGAGGTCCTCCGCGAAGCGATTCCCGGGGCTTACGACACAGCAGAAGGGCGTTGGCGGATCGCAGAGGAGCTGGTCCGGGCGCTCGTTGAGCTGCACGCGGTCGACTGGGAGGCGGCGGGGCTGGAGGGCCGGGCATCTGGCTACCTCGAGCGGCAGATGCGGCGCTGGATCGGGCAGTGGGAGCTCACGCGGCCGGAGACCCGCGACCTCCCCGGCCTGGACGAGACCGTCGCCTGGTTACAGGCGCGACTGCCGCAGGACTCCGGCGCGACGGTCGTCCACGGCGACTACCGCCTCGAGAACGTCATGTTCGCCGCGGACGAGCCCCGCGTCGTCGCGATCTTCGATTGGGAGATGGCCACGATCGGCGATCCCCTCGCGGATCTGGGCTGGCTCCTCTCTTACTGGGGCGACCCCGGCGATCCGCCCGCGCCTCCCGGCTGGGATGAGCCCGCGCTCGTGAGCGCTCGTGACGGCTTCCCCGACCACGATGAGCTCATCGCGATGTACGAAGCGCAGAGCGGGCGCTCAATGCGCAATGTCGCGTTCTACCACGTATTCGCAGTCTTCAAGCTCGCGGTCATCCTCGAGGGGCTCTACATGCAGCACCTGCAAGAGACGGGCGCGAACCCCGACAGCGCGCGCTTCGAGTGGTTCGTGCCGGTTCTGGTGGGCCGCGCCCAACGCCTGATGGCGGAGGCGGCAGGCGCATAGGGGTGCTACTGGCTGGCGGCGGAGCGGACCAGCTCAGTCACGTCTTCGGGATCCCACGGGCCCAGCGCCGCGTAGGTCACGTCGCCCTGCGCGTTCACCACGACGAAGCCCGGCTGATAGGGGATATCGTGCGAGCGGGCGAAGGCAGCGCCCTCATCCGTATCGCGGTCGACGGTGATCAGGTCGACCTGTTCGCCGAACTCTTCCTGGAATTCCTCCCACACGGGGCGGATTCTCTTGCAGTGCGGTCACCACTCGGTGTGGATCCAGTAGACCTTCGGCTTCGCCGCCGTGACCTCACGGACGCCATCGGTGTCATCGCCGGCCGCCTCGGTGCTGCCGGCCTCGGGCTCATCAGCCTCCACGGCAGGTGTTGTCCCGGCCGTGGTGGGTGCGGTCGCTGCGGACGCGTCCGCGCCCTGCGCGGGCGCAGCGCTGTCGCCGCCGCTGCAGGCGACGAGGGCCAGCGCGGCAACGAGGGCGACCGCGGCGAGACCGAACCAGCGCATCGCGGCCGATCGTTGCGCAAAGCGCCTCCGGGCGCGAGCGGTTCCGGAAAGGCGCAGTCAAGGCGGGGCGGGCCACGGCGCCTGCAGGCAGCATGCACAATAGTCGGGTGCGAGGAACGCGGCTGGTCGTGGTCATGGTCGGGGCAGCGACGTTCTTCGTGGTCTTCTTTCAGGTGCTGAACATGCTCGGGTAGCGCCTCAGCGGAAAATTACGACCGCTTTACGGCGGCGGCGTCAGATCGGCTCCGTGCCCATTGACGCAACGCAAGGCGCCCACGAGACTCGGGATCGAGGGCCATCCATGCCTCACACTCGCATCCGGCCTCTGACGCTAGCGCTTCTGCTCGGCTCGCTGCTCGTGATCCCGCTGCTCGCGGGGAGGGCGAACGCGGGGAACGAGACCGCGTCCGATCCAGCGAGCGAACGCGAGTTCCCCTTCCGCGTGAACACCTCCCTGCTGCCGAACAGCAAGGAGAACACCAACGCGATCGCGCAGAACGATGGCAGCAAACCAGCGACGATCGTCATGCACTTCTACACGCCGGGGGGCGTCATCATCGAGCTCGCGAGTCAGGTGTTCACCGGCGTGCCCGCAGGCGGCAGCCGCACGTTCGTTCACGCGGTAAACAGTGGCCTCGTGCCCGGGTTCCGCGGGGTCGGCGTGCTCTTGAGCGATCAGCCGATCAACGCCCTCTTGGTACGCGACATCGAGGGGCCGGGCGGGATCAAGTCCTATTCGATCCATAGCGCCGCCATTGGCGGCATCACCGTGGCCGTGCCCTTCGTGGCGAACAAGCTCGACGGCATCTTCAACGTGCGTTTCGCAATCGCCAACGTGAGCACCTCAGTCAGCTGCATCACGATCGAATACGCCTTCGTGCCTGGCTCCGGGAGCGTCGGTGCGGGCGGAAGGACGCCCCTCACCGATAGTGGTCCCGGGGGCTCCGGCTGCGCGACTGGCTACCCCATTCCCGTGGGTGGTCAGCTGACCTTCGCACCGGATACGGTGGACGGCGCGACCGCCATGCCCGCGAGCACGGCGAACACGCTGATGTCCGCCACCATCACCGCAATCATCGGCCGCGTGACGGTCGCCGCCGACGCGTATCGCATGCATCCGAACGGCAAGCAACTCGCCTCCTACGACGGTTTCATCGTCGACACCATGGCCTCGACGACCGACGATGTCTCGACCGACGTGATCCTGCCCCTCGGCCTGAAGACGGCCGATGGCTTCTGGAGCCAGTTCCTCTTCTCGAATCCGTGGCCGATGGCCGCGACCGCGACCATCGTCTACACGGGCACGGTGAGTGGTGGCGCCACCGAGAGCTTCACCGTGACCGTGACCGTCCCCGCGAAGGGCGTCAACAACCACGGTGTCTATAGCGACGCAAGCTTCGGCGACGTCATCCCCGTGGGGTTCATCGGCGCCGCGCGTATGACCTCGGACCTGCCGCTCGCGGTTGTGCTCTTCCGGGGAAAGATGACGTTCGCCGGGAGCTTCGTCGCCGAAGACCTCTATACCGCCGTCAACGGCATTCCCGCCGAGCGAGCCTCGACCACCGCGAAGTTCCCGCTGGTTTTCCGGCGCGTTTATAACACCGGCTCCTTAGACGGCTTCAACAGCTGGGTGAGCGTCTCCGTGGCCGACGGTGGCACGGCGAGCGTGACCCTCACCACCGTGAACGACACGACGACGGGGGCGCCCGGCTGCGGCGCGGCCGCTACCTACGTATCGACCTTCACCATCACCGGCTCGTTCATCTTCTTCCAGAACCTGGACGACCCTGCCGTGAATGGCCTCGGCGCCAACCCCGGGTGTCTCTGGGGGGGCATGACCATCATTAGCGACAACGGCATCATCGCGATCGCGAACGTGACGAACGACCTGTTGCCCGGAGATAACGACGGCCTCTACAACGCCTTCCCCTAGAAGCCGCGCGCGAATGCATCGACGAAGGGCCTTTCGGGGCCCTTCGTCGCGCCTCGGGCCCGCGCCGGTACGATAGCGACGATGTCGATCGCGTACGGCGGCGTGATCGCCTTCCTCTTCCGCATCGCGAACTTGGGTGTTGCCCTGGGCACGGTGCTCCTGACCTCGGACGAACTCGGCGACGCCGGGCGGGGCACGTTCGTGCTCGGGGTCACCGTCGTCGGTGTTGCTGCGGCGATGACCGGTGGACTCACCGCCTCCACGGCCTACCAGATCGCGAACCAGGGGCGGCCACCGCTCGGGGTGCTCCTGAACGGCGGCGCCCCCGCGCTGGCGCTCGCCGTCGTGGTCTTCCTGGTGAGTGGCGGGATCGCGGGCGGCGCCTCCGGCGAGCTCTCCGCAATCGCGATACCCGTGGGCGCGAGCGTCGCTGCCGTGCTCATCCACAGCGTCGTGACCGGTGTGCTGCTCGGACAGGAGGCGTTTGTTCGCTACAACAGTGCACTCGTGCTCCCGCCCGCGCTTTCGCTGGTGGCGATCGCGGTCACGGTCTGGGGGCTGAGTGAAGCCGACCCGGAGGCCACCCTCGTCGCCTTCGCGGTCGGGCAATGGGCGGCCGTGCCGCTGGTGCTCGTGCTCGTGCTCTCGGCCTCCCGCGCATTCGGCGGCTTCGAGCCGGCGCTCGTTCGTGCCCTCGCGGGGTTCGGACTGCTCGCGGCCCTCGCGAGCACGATCTCGTACCTGAACTACCGCGCCGACCTCTTCGTCGTCGACCACTTCGAGGGCCGCGATGGCGTCGGCGTCTACGGGAACGCGGTCTACATCGCCGAGTCGGTCTGGCTCCTGAGCAGCTCGCTTGCGCTCGCCGCCTACGCGCGGCTGGGCACGCTCGGGGCGCAGGAGGCGGCCGTGCTGACGGCGCGGATCGTGCGCCACACGATGGTCGCCCTCGGGTTTGTCTGCGTGGCGATCTTCGTGCTCGCCGACGTGCTCGTAGACCTGCTCTTCAGCGAAGAGTTCGCGGACATGACCGATTCCCTACGGATCCTCCTCCCGGGAACGCTCATCTACGGGATGGCAGCCGCGCTCTCGGGCTACTACACGTATCAGCGCGGCCAGCCCTGGTTCGCGGCGGTGATCGCCGGTCTTGCGCTCGCCATCGGCCTGGTGCTCGCGGTTGTGCTCGTGCCCGCGATGGGTGTTGAGGGGGCAGCGGTCGCGACGAGCGTCTCCTATGCGTTGGCCATGGTCCTGGCGGTGGCCGTGTTCGCGCGCCATTCGGGGATGACGCCGCTCGCGCTCCTGCGCTTCGGCCACGAGGACGTGGCCGACTACCGTGCGCTCGCGTCGCGCCTACGTGCGGCCCTCGGCCGCTGAGGCCGCCGCCGAGGACGGTGTAATCCCCGCGGGGTATCGCGGTAAGGGGATGGGCAGCCCGCTCTCGGGGTCCTCGAGGACAAGCATCGGGATACCAAAGACCGCCTCGAGCGGTTCCGGCTGCAGCACGTCGCGGGGCGGGCCGTCGAAGACGACGCGGCCTTCGCGCACGCCGATCACGCGCTCCATGAAGCGCCCCGCGAGGGCGAGATCGTGGACGACGGCGACGATCGTCATCCCCTCGGCGTTGAGCCGGTGGAGGAGCGCCATCACCTCGATCTGATGCTGCACGTCGAGGAAGCTCGTCGGCTCGTCCAAGAGCAGGACGCGGGGCTGTTGGGCGAGGGCAAGCGCGATCCAGGCGCGCTGCCGCTCCCCCCCAGAGAGGCTTGCGAGCGGCCGCTCGGTGAGCGGGTGCAGGTCGGCCGCGTCGAGCGCCCAGGCAACTGCCTCGTGGTCGGGGGCCGTTGCCCGCTGCAGCAGTCCCTGGTGGGGGTAACGCCCCCGCCAGACGAGTTCGCGCACGGTCAGGTCTTCGGCGCCGTCGTGGACCTGCGGCAGGACGGCGAGACGGCGGGCGACACCGCGGGCGCCGAGGCTGCGGATCTCCTGCCCGTCGAGGAAGACCTGGCCCGCTGCCGGCTTGAGCAATCTCGACATGCCTCGCAGGAGGGTGGTCTTGCCGCTCCCGTTCGGCCCCACAACCGCTACGAGTTCGCCGCTGTCGAGATCGAGCGATACGCCATCGACCACCGGCCGGCCGTTGTACTGGAGCGTCAATGATTCCGCAGCGAGTCGCATTCGACCTAGGCCTTGAACTTCACGAGGTAGAGCAAGAACGGTGCGCCGATCGCGGCCGTGATGATGCCCATCGGGATCTCGGAGGGGCGGATCACGAGTTTCGCCACGAGATCTGCCGAACTCACCAGGATCGCGCCCACGAGCGCTGAGGCGGGGACAAGGTAGCGGTTGTCGGAGCCGACCGCGTAGCGGGCGACGTGCGGGCTGAGCAGGCCAACGAAGCTCACGAGGCCGGCGATCGCCACCGCCGAAGCCGTGAGGATCCCCGCGATCGCAAGGATCGCGAGCCGGGTGCGGTCGGCGAGCACGCCCAGACCGGTGGCGATGTCATCGCCCAGCGAGAGAATGTTGAGGCGGCCGGAGAGGATGAAGGCGCCCGCGAAGGCGGGCAGAGCGTAGGGCAGGACCGAGCGGAAGTCGTTCCATTCGGAGGCGTAGAGGCCGCCCGCCATGAAGCCGAGGCTCGTCTGCAGGAACGTGCGCGAGCTCGAGAGCAGCGCGACGATGATCGCGCCGAAGAACGCGGACAGCGCCACCCCCGCGAGCGCCAGACGCACCGGCGAGACGGCGCCGCGGTACGCGATGACGAAGAGGATCCCCGCGCCGCTGAGGCCGCCCACCATGCAGGCCATCGCGATCCCCCACTGTGGAATCTGGGGGTTGATGACGATGGAGGCCGAACTGGCGAGGCCGGCTGCCGCGGTGAGCCCGAAGATCGTGGGGTCGGCCAGCGGGTTACGCGTGACGCCTTGGAGCATCGCGCCCGCGACCGCGAGCGTCGCGCCCACGAGCATCGCGTCGAGGAAGCGGGGATAGCGGATCTGCCAGACGACGGGACGCGCGAGCCCGTCCGAGTCAGAGGTGAGTCCGGAGAGCGCTTCCGCGGGCGAGAGTGTGATCGCGCCGTACATCATCGTGAGCATGCCGATCGCGGCGAGCGCCAGCAGCCCCAGACCGGTGAGGACGAGCGGGCGGCGCGCGAAGCGCCGCCCGAGCGAGAGCGAGCCGGTCGCCTTCGCCTCAGCCGTGAGTCCAGCCACCGCTCTGCCTCGCGCTAATTCCCCACGATCGCGGCGACGATCGCGGCGAAGGCCTCGGCCGCGCGCGGACCCGGCGCCTGTAAAAAGAGCTGGACTGGAAGCTCGAAGACATGGTCGTTCTCGATCGCCTGGAGGCCGTTAAAGCCGGGGAAGAAGCCGAGCAGGCCGCTCAGTCTCGGGGCCGGGGGCGGCGCGGGCGTCACGGTGAAGATATACGTCGGGTCGTATTGCAGCATCTTCTCCGGCGCGATCCGCGTGTAGCCCGGGAACGGCCCGGAGTCGGGCTGGGCATCGGCGGGGTTGGTCAGGCCAAGGGCGCTGAGAATATCCCCGGCGTAGCTGCTGGCCTTCGCCCCGTAGAGGTTGCGGTCGCGGTCGCCGATCAGCACCACAGCCGAGATCTCGAGCCCGGCGAGCGCCTCCTGCGCGGCCGTGCGCGCCGCCTCGATCTCGGCGATCACGGCGGCGGCGGTTTCCTCGCCGTCGAGGACCTCGCCCAGCACGGTGAGCGCCGCGACCACGTCGTCGAGGCTCTCCGCCCCGGCGAAGACGACGGGAACGCCGAGTTCCTCCAGCGGGCCGAAGATGTTGGGCTGCACGTGAATCACGGAATCCGCAACGATGAGGTCAGGTTCGAGCGCGAGGATCGCCTCGAAGCTCGGCTGGTAGGCCGTCCCGATCGAAGGCAGGCCAACCGCCTCGGGCGGGAAGTCGACCGACTCGCTTCGCCCGATCACGACCCCGCCGACGGCATAGACCAACTCCGTCGCCGTCGGGCTGATGGCCACGATCGCCACCGGCTTATCAGGGATGGTGACCGTCCGACCGAGGAGGTCGACGACATCGCGGGGGTACCCCGGAGCCGGCGGCTTCTCCGTGGGAATGGCGGTCGCCGTCGGCTCGGGCTCCGTGGTCGCCGTCGGCTCGGGCTCGCTCGTGGCGGTGGGCTCGGCGGCCTCCGTGGGTGCCGTCGTGGCGGCCGCGGCATCGCCGCCGTCGTCATCATCGTCGCCGCAGGCAGCCACAAGAGCCACGGCCGCAAGGGCGAGGAGGCCGAGCAAGAGGCAGGTTCGGGGTTGGTTTCTCACAAAAGCTTTCAAATCGGTCAATTACCCTGTTTCTCTGCCGAAGTTGAGAGATTTGCGGACCTATACTAGGGTTCGCGCACCCGCCCGGCAACCGCTGCCACGCCGAGGAGCACCCCCGTGGAGAACCCTGCGCTCTACTTCCCGATCGCGACGACCCTGTTCGCGACGGGGTTCGCGGTGGTCGTCCTGCGCCGCTATTGGGCCGCGCGCGACAAGCTCCATCTGCTGTGGTGGGGCATCGGTATTGCCCTCTTTGGCGTCGGCACCCTCTTCGAGAGCATCACCACACTCGCGGGCTGGGAGGAGGGCGTGTTTCGAGGCTGGTACATCTCGGGGGCACTCCTCGGTGGTGCGCCCCTCTCTCAGGGGACCGTCTACCTCCTTCTGCCCCGGGCCACCGCCCACCGCCTCGCGATCGCGCTCGTCGTCTTCGTGACCCTCGCGGCCGCGGCGGTTCTCGCGACCCCCGTCGATCGCTCATTGGCGGAGGAGCACCGGCTGTCCGGGGAGGTGATCGAATGGAGCTGGGTGCGGGGACTGAGCCCGATCGTGAACACCTACGCCTTCATCTTCCTCGCGGGCGGGGCGATCGCCTCCGCGTCGCGTTACCGCAGGCAGGCGGCGTCTTCAGACCGGATGTGGGGGAACGTGCTCATCGCAATCGGTGCGATCCTGCCGGGCATCGGTGGGACCTTCACCCGCTTCGGTGTAGTCGAGGTGCTGTACGTGACCGAGTTGGTCGGTATCGTTCTCATCGCGATCGGATACGGCTACAGTGTCCGCGAGCGGCCCCCCGTCGCGGAGGCCCGGCCCGCGGGTGGGCCGGCCGTGGCGGGTGCTTCGATCGGACGGCAGCGGTGACACAGACGTTCCCGGGATCCGAGTTCCCGAACATCCCCGGCGAGCCGCTGGAGCTCGAGCCGATCGAGAAGGTGTTGCTGGCGATGTCGTACGGAGTGCACGTGATCGGCTCGAACACCGCCGCCGGCGAGCGCAACTTGATGATCGCGGACTGGGTGATGCAGGTCTCGTTCACGCCCCGGCTCGTGGCTGCCTCGATCGAAAACGACGCCCGCACGCTCCGCTTCGTGCGGGAAACGAAAGCGTTCACCGTCAACCTTCTGCACGAGCGCGATGGCCACGAGATCGCGCGCAGAGTGGTGATGCCGTCCGAGGGCCGCAAGATCCGCGGCCGCTCGGAGGAGGCGGCCGCCGCCGTCCACGACAAGCTCGAGGGCGTCGCCCACAGCCTCACCCCGGGCGGCGCGCCCATCCTCGATGAGGCGCTAGGTTGGTACCTCTGCGAAGTCCAGCAGTTCGTTCAGACGGGCGACCACACGATCGTCATCGGTCGCGTCGCCGACGGTGATGTCCAGCGCAGCGGCGAGATCCTCACAGAGAAGGAGCTCGGCTGGGAGTACGCAGGCTAAGCGAGCCGGGAGGGGCCCGAGCGAAGCGAGCCAAACACCTTGCTCTGCTAGGCTACGCTCGTGCGCTACCTCACGATGGACCGGCAGCCAGAGCTGCGCTCGCCCGTGGTCGTGATGGCTTTCACCGGCTGGAATGACGCCGCCAACGCCGCCAGCAACGCGGCCCGTTTCGTCGTTCGTCGCCTGGGGGCGCGGCGGTTCGCTTCGCTTGAATCCGAACCGTTCTTCGACTTCCAGACCACGCAGCCAACCGTGCGCCTCGACTCCAGTGGCCAGCGCAAGCTTTCCTGGCCGGGGAACGAGTTCTACTACGCCCGCGAACCAACCGGGAAGCACGATTACGTGATCGGCATCGGCGCGGAGCCAAGCCTCCGCTGGCGCACGTTCACCGAGGAATGCATGGCCCTCTTCGAGGCGCTCGATGTCTCGATGGTGGTCTCTCTCGGAGCGCTCATCGGCGAGGTCAGCCATCGCCGGCCGATCGCCGTCACGGGCAGTGCCGCAGACGCGGAGCTCGCGGCTGTCCTCAACCTCCAGCGCTCACGCTACGAGGGGCCCACCGGCATCGTGGGGGTGCTGCACTACGCCCTCCAGGAGGCGAGTACGCCCTCGGCCAGCCTCTGGGCCACGGTTCCCCACTACATCACCGGCGACCAATGCCCGCCCGCCACGCTCGCCGTCCTCGAACGGCTCCAGCGCATCCTCGGCACCGCGTTCAAGTTCGACGAGCTTGAGGCGGCCGCGCTGCGCTTCCGCGAACAGCTCGAGGCGACCGTCTCCGCCGACCCCCAGATGCAGGACTATCTGCGCCGGCTCGAGCAGGCCCTCGACAAGCAAGACGAGAGCAGGAGCGAGGACCCGCTGCCGGAGGCCGGTGAACTCGTGGGCGACATTGAGCAGTTCCTGCGGGAGCGCGATCAGGACTCCTGATCGCGGGCCTAGTCGGAGCGGCCCGCAGGCCGCGGAGGCGAAGCAGTTGAGCGTGCGGGGTGGAGAGGTGGTGGGGCCCGAGCGCAGCGAGCGGTAAGCATGAAGCGAGCGCGTAGTCGGAGCGGCCCGCAGGGCGCGGAGGCGAAGCAGACGAGCGTGGGGGGTGGAGAGGTGGTGGGGCCCGAGCGCAGCGAGCGGTAAGCATGAAGCGAGCGCGTAGTCGGAGCGGCCCGCAGGGCGCGGAGGCGAAGCAGACGAGCGTGGGGGGTGGAGAGGTGGTGGGGCCCGAGCGTAGCGAGCTCTAAACGATTACTCTGGAACGCCTGTTCTGATGTCGCGGCCGACGATCCTTCACGTCGATCTCGATGCCTTCTTTGTGGCGATGGAGTTGCTGCGGCACCCAGAGCTCGTGGGCAAGCCGGTGGTTGTGGGCGGCGACGGCTCACGGGGGGTCGTCGCGACCGCCAGCTACGAAGCGCGCGTCTTCGGCGTGCATTCCGCGCTGCCGTCCGCGCAGGCGCGCCGGCTCTGCCCCCAGGCGATCTTCCTGCCGGCGGACTTTAGCTACTACGGCCCCGCCTCGAAGCAGTTCCACGCCATCCTCCGGGACTTTACACCGCTCTGCGAACCAGCCGGCGCGGACGAGGCTTACCTCGATGTTGCCGGCACCGAACGCCTCTTCGGGGATGGGCCTGCCATCGCCGAAGCCCTTCGCGCGCGCGTTCGCGTTGAGATCGGCATCACCGCGTCCGTCGGGGTGGCCACGAACAAGCTCGTGGCGAAAGTCGCGAGCGACGCCGGCAAGCCGGACGGACTCGTGCTCGTACCAGCCGGGGACGAGACCGCGTTTCTCGCGCCGCGTCCCGTGCGCGAGCTCCCGATGGTAGGGGCGAAGCTCGAGGAGCAGCTCGCGCGGCTCGGCCTGCGCACGCTCGGCGAGGTTGCGAGCTATCCCGAAGCGGTGCTGAGGGAGCGCCTCGGAGGGATGGGCGCGGAGCTGCACGCGCGCGCCTGTGGCCGCTTCGAGGCGCCGGTGCTGGCCGACCGCGGCGTCGCGAAGTCGGTCAGTCGCGAGATGACCTTCGGCCACGATCAGGCGAGCCGGCGCCGCCTCCGCGCGATCCTGCGCACCCAGGCCGAGCACGTCGCCAAGGACCTCGAGCGGGGGGAGCGCGCTGCTCGCACCGTGGTGCTGAAGCTGCGTTTCCCGCCGTTCGAGACGCTCACGCGTTCGTGGACGGCCCCGACCCAGGTGGCGCTCGCGGACGAGATCTTCGAGGCCGGGGCCGCGCTCTTTGAGCGCGCGTGGCGGGCGCAGGGCCAGCGGCCCGTGCGCTTGATCGGGCTCGGCGTCATGAGCCTGCGGCCGCGTGCTCGCCAGCTCCAGCTCGGAGAGACCCTGGAGGCCGATCGCCTGGCCGAAACCGTGAGCGCGTTGCGCGAACGCTTCGGTGATGACTCCGTACGGCGTGCCGCTGAGATCCCCGACGTTGGCCCGTAGGCCGTAACCTTTTCCCCTCTCCCGGCGATATTGAGGGCAGTGGGAGAGTGCTGGATGGTGCGATGGCGCTCGTGACAGCAAGCGCACACCAGATCGAGGTGGCCGCCGACCACGGTGAGGCCGACCTGATCGCGCGGGCGCGCGACAAGGATCCCGAGGCCTGGGACATCCTGTACTCAACGCACTACCGCGCGATCTACCGCTACGCCTACCTCCGCGTGAGCAACGTCCACACCGCCGAGGACCTTGCCGCGGACGTCTTCCTCCAGACTGTGCGCAGCATCGGGCGCTACCGCTACCGCGGCATCGCCTTCCGTGCCTGGCTTTACCGGATCGCCCACAACCTTACCGCCGACCATTGCCGGCGGGCGCGCACCCGCCCCGGCCCCGAGCCGCTGAGGGAGGAGCCCGTCATCGGCGCCGTACGCGACATCGCCGGCCAGGTGGCGGCCTGGAGCGACCTCCGCACGGCGGTGCGAGAACTGACCGAGGAGCAGCAGCAGGTCGTGCTCTTGCGCTTCGTCGAGGGTCTCTCCCTGGCCGAGGTGGCGGAGGCGACGGGCAAGTCGCAGGGCGCGATCAAGGCGATGCAGCACCGTGCCGTGGTCCGTCTCCGCAAGCTCCTCGATGGGGAGGTGCGCTGATGTTCGGACGGCGTCCCTCCCAGAAAGCCGAAGCGTTCGAGACTGCCCTCAGCGGGGGTCCGCCCCTCGACGAAGAGGCGCGGTTGGCGGATTTTGCGGCCTCATTGCACAAGTTCGCGGCGGCACCGGCCGCCCCCCCAGTGGCTTCGAACGGGGCCGCCAGATGCTGCATGCCGAACTTCGCGCTGAGCGCGCGTCCGCGCGGTCCTCCGGCACCGGTCGCCTGCGTGCGGCGACGATGGGTATCGCCGGGGTCGCGGGCGCCGGCATTCTCGTGGCCAGCGCAGCTACCACCACGAGTCCGGTTACGCTCCTCCGCGACACGGTCGCGGCGCTTCCGGGCGTGACCGGTCACTCGCCCCAGGAGACGCTGGTCCTCACGGATCTCACCGGAACGGTCACGCAGGTGACCGACGATCGCGTTCAGCTCGACCTCGGCGATGGCGATCTGCTCACGGTGCGACTGCGTGCGGACACGGTGCTCAGGCTCGAAGACGGCACGCCCCTCACGGTGGACGCGGTCGAGCCGGGCCAGCGCATCGCGATCGAGGCCGAGACGCGCGGCGGCGAGACCACGATCCGGCCGAGCCTGACCGTCCTCGGACCTGGCCACCGGCCGAGCACGGCCGCTGCCGACGACCCCGCCGCCGACAGCGCGGGCGACCAGCCGGGCCAAGATCCGGGAGGCAGCGACGTCACAGGCGATCGCCCCAACTTCGTCGCTAATCCGAGGTCCGAGACCGTAGCGGACGAGCCTCACTCGAACCAGAACGACCCACCCCAGTCGGGGCCCCCGAGCGCCGACTCGGAACCAGACTCGGCCGCGGGCAGCACGGAGCCCCCCCAAAGCTCGGTGGAGGCCGGCGGCCACGACCCGAACGACCACCGCACTCCGGGGGCTGGGACGAGCGAGCCCGTTGATGGAGCGGATAGCACGGCGCCGCCCCACGCAGCCACGCCTGGTCCCACCCACAAGCCCACCAGGTCGCCCTCCACCGACGCGGCCACGGACCCGCCCACGCCCACGCCGACGCCAACGCCCAAAGCTGGGGGCCCCAAGCCCGATCCCGATGGGGGGACCCCGGTGGATGTCTTCGGCCCCAATGGCAACATTGGCAACAACAGCACCGTCGGCGACGGCACCGGCTCGGTTACGCCACCGGGGCCGGGGGCGGGAGCCAACGGCGCCTCCGGACCGAAGCCCGGGCCCACGGGCGGCGCCGATGGGCCCGCTCCGCCCGGGCCTCCCGAACCCAGACCGCCCGCTGGGCTCGACCCCGCGGGGCCCTAGCTCCACTTCAGCGTTACCGGACTGCCTTCGCAGCCTCAACCCGGGAGAGGCCTGGTGAAGTGCAGCCCGTTCGCACAAGCCATCCACACCCGCCACATTTCGAAAGGACGAATCCCATGACCATCCCACGAACAATCCGCTGGCTAGCCCTCACCCCGTTCGTCGCCCTGGCGCTCTTCGGCGCCACGGCCCTCGCCTCCGCTCAGGCCGGTGACACGGCCGCTACCGATACGAACGCCGACGTCAGCGTTCTCGCTGCGCGTCTCAAGCAGGTAACGCCGACCGACTGCGCCGTCGACCAGCGTCCGCACGGTTTCGCCGCCCTGCGCCAGCAGCATGTTGCGAGCGATCATCGGGCGACGCTCGAAATCCGCGTCGAAGGCCTGCGCTGCCGTGCGGGTGAGCACCTCTTCGTCATCGTGGCGACGCACGAGGGCCGCCACGTCGTTGGGCGGATTGCGATCAACGATGGCGGCTCCGGCCACGTCCTGCTGAGCACGGGTGCGGGGGCGCCCCTCCCCCTCGCCCGGCCGGGGGATGTCGTCGCTCTCGCCGACCGTGAAGACGGTGAGCTGTTCGTGATGGCCGGACACCTGCGCAAGGTGCGACACACCGATCACGCGACGGACGTCGCGTTCTAGACGCCCACCAGGGTGTTGTCGGGGGCGGGCTCCCTGTCCGCTCGCCCCCGACAACACTCCCAACCGCCGCGGTCGGCGGTCTGTCGTATGCTGGGGCGAGATTTGGGAGATTTCGCTTTTGTCGGAGCCAGCGCCCGCGCAACAGGAATGGCTCTCCCTCGGGCGCGCGAGCAAGCTTCTCGGCGTGAGCGAATCGACCGTACGCCGCTGGGTGGACGCAGGTGAGATCCGTTCCTACCGCACGAGCGGTGGGCATCGCCGCATCCTCGAGGAGGACGTGCGCCAGGTCATCTCGCAGAGCGGCCAGGCGCCGACGGCCTCGGATACCGACCGCATCAGCGAACTCGCCCTCGCGCGGGTCAAACGCCGCCTCAGCCGGAGGCGCCAGAGCCACGCGATGGACGTCTTCGCGGGCCTGGACGAAACCACCCGCGACCGGCTGCGTTTCATCGGCCGCCAGCTCGTCGACCTCTTCGCCCGCTTCGTCTCCTCGCGGACCCGCCCCGAACGCTTTATCGACGATGCCCGCGGCATCGGCGGCGAGTATGGCCGCACGCTCGTCACTGCCAATGTCACGCTTACCGATGCCGTCGGTACCTTCAACGCGTTGCGGCGCTCGCTGGAGGAGACGGCCGCCCAACTCGCTTCCGAAGCGCAGCTCAGCGCCGGCGACGCGGTCGAGGCGATGGAGAGCATCCTTGGGCTCGCGGATACGGTCCTCGAGGGGATGGCGCAGGCCTACGAAGAGGCGTTCAGGCGGCCCTGAACGAAGCGCGTATCTGTGCGTTCGCCGCGTTCCTGGGGCCTATACTGAGGCCGCGATGAGCATTCTTGATCGCATTCGGGACACCGCCTCCTCGGCGACCGAGGCCGCGAAGAAGCAAGCGAAGCGGGCTCAGCTGGAGATCCAGGCGAGCCGCCTCGAGTCGAGTGTGCGCCGCGAGAAAACGAAGATCGGCGAGGCTCTCTACCCTTCGCTCGAGTCGGGCGCGATCGAGAGCGACCTCGCCGAGGTGCAGGCCGCGCTCGCGGAGATCGCCGCCCTCGATCAGCGCCTGGCGGCTAACACTGCCGCGCTCGAAGCGTTGAAGGCTGACGACGACGAGGGCGAGGCAGAGCCCCCGCCCCTCCCGCCCCCGGATGATCGCTCCTCGGGAGGCGGCAGCTAGCCGTGGCCGAAGCGACCTTCGCCGGAGCGATCGGGATCCTGCATCCGGGGGCGATGGGCGCCTCCGTTGCCGCTGCGCTGACCGGGCGGGGGCACCTTGTGTGCTGGGCGAGCGAGGGCCGCAGCGCCGCGAGCCGCGCGCGCGCGGAGGCCGCAGGCCTCGAGCAACGAACGACCCTGGAGGAGCTCACCGAGCAATCCGAGCTCCTCATCAGCGTCTGCCCGCCGGATGCGGCCACGGACCTCGCGCTGCGGGTCGCGAGCGCGGGCTTCGCCGGGACCTACCTCGACGCGAACGCCGTTGCCCCAGCGCGGGCCCGTGCGATTGGCGAGGCTGTCCGTAACGCGGGCGCGCGTGCCTTCGTCGACGGCGGCATCGTCGGCCCCCCGGCCTGGAAGGCGGGCAGCACCCGCCTCTTCCTCTCGGGCGAGGCCGCCGAGGGCGTTGCCGCACTTTTCGCGGGCAGCCCGCTCGAGGCGATCGCGATCGGGAAAGAGGTGGGCTCAGCCTCAGCTCTGAAGATGGCCTACGCGGCCTACACGAAAGGAACGTCGGCGCTGCTGGCGGCGATCCTCGCGCTGGCCGAACGCGAGGGCATCGGTGACGCGCTCCGAGCCGAGTGGGAACGCTCGCAGCCGGAGCTCGCGCAGAGCGCGGAGGCCCGCGCTTTTGGCAGCGCGGCAAAAGGCTGGCGCTTCGCGGGGGAGATGGAGGAGATCGCCGACACCTTTTCCGCAGCCACCCTCCCGGACGGCTTCCACCGCGCCGCCGCGGAGGTCTTCCGCCGCCTCGCGGAGTTCAAAGATGTGCCTGCACCGCCCGCGCTCGAAGCGGCGCTTGCGGCGCTGCTGCGCGAACCCGCGGAGGCCCCGCACTAAAGATGGCGCGCGGGAAGGCTCGTCACTCCCGACAGAAGCCTCCCCGCTCCCTCGTCCCCTCCCTCCGCTGGGAGCGCGAGGCCTGGCGCGAGGGCGCGGCTACCGTGGCGGGCGTCGACGAAGTCGGTGTCGGGCCGCTGGCGGGCCCGGTGACTTCGGCCGCAGTGATGCTCACCGCGAACGATCGGCGCAAGTGGTTCCGTCACGTCCGCGATTCGAAGATGCTGACCGCGCCGGTGCGCGAGGAGCTCGCGGCTGAAATCGAAGCCTCGATCCCGTTCGGGGTAGGCTGGGCGACGAGCGAAGAGATCGACCGCATCGGCATCATGGCCGCGAGGCGCGTCTCCGTGCTGCGCGCCGTCGACGCGCTCCCCTGCGCGCCCGACCTCGTGATCTCGGACGCGCTCCAGCTGCCCCTCCTGCCCCACGTCCGCGCCGAGGTTAAGGCCGACGCCCGTAGCGTCTCCGTGGCGGCCGCGTCGATCGTGGCGAAAGTGGCGCGCGATCAGTGGATGCGGGAGCTCTGCGAGCGCATCCCCGGCTACGGTTTTTGCCAGAACAAGGGCTACTCCACGCCTCAGCACCGCGACGCGATCGATCGGCGCGGGCCGTGTAAAGCGCACCGCGTGAGCTGGGCGCCGTTCGCACAGTTGCGATTCGAGCTGTGAGCCAGCGCCGGCAGGCGCTCGGCGCCTTCGGCGAGCGCGTGGCTGCCCACCGCCTCGAGGCCGCGGGTATGGAGATTGTCACGCGCAACGCGCGCACGCCGAGTGGCGAGATCGACATCGTCACGCGCGACGGCGACGACGTGGTGTTCGTGGAGGTGCGGACGCGCAGGGCCGATCCGGGAACGGCTGCCGAGTCGCTGGACACGCGCAAGCTCCAGCGGATGTGGCGCTGCGCGATGGAGTTCTGCGAGCAGCACGCGCTCGACCCTGAGCAGGTCCGGATCGACCTCGTCAGTCTCGACCTCGGCGATCGCGACGCAGTCACGCACATCGAGCACTTCCGCGGCCTGGAGATCCCCGATGAAGAGTGACCGCCGCGTCCTCTGAGTCGCGTGCTACGATTCCTGGCCAAAGCCATGCCGATTTACGAGTTCCTTTGCGGCGACTGCAAGCGCATCACCAACCACTTCACGCGCAAGATTGACACCGAGTCGAACGTGCCCTGCGAGCACTGCCAGAGCGACGCGACCGAGCGGCTCGTCTCGAACTTTGCTCGCACCTACTCACGCAGCGATGTCCTGGAGAAGTACGGCGACCCAGGCACCGATGGGAGTGCGGCCGACATCCGCGACCCCCGCCAGATCGGCTCCTGGGTGGAGAAGCGCTTCGATGAGTACGGCATCGACATGCCCGAGAGCGCGCGCGAGATGATCGACGCGGCCCGTGAAGGGGAGATGCCCGGCCCCGTCAAGGATCTGTGAGCGGCAAGGAGCCGCAGCGCCCCCAGCCTGACACTTCGACGCTCGAGACGATCGTCCCCAACATCGTGGCGCACCTCAGCGCGAAGCACCGCGCCCGCGAGCAGGCGTTAGCGGCCTCGCGTCGCCTGATCCAGGCGAGCGCGCGGAGCATCCGCGCCGTCCATCGCGGCGAGTTCGGCGAAGCTGCCTCCCATCTCGAAGAGGCCCGCGCCGCCGCAGACGCGTCCCTTGCCGAGCTCGCGGACCACCCCGACATCGAGCACGGCGGCTTCGTTCACGACGCGGAGAAGGAGTACGCGGAGGCGCGGGCGACGCTGGCGCTCGCCACGGGCAGGCCCCTCCCCTCGCCGGAGGAACTGGGGGTGAACGCCGCGGCCTACCTCAACGGCATCGCCGAGGCGGTAGGCGAGCTGCGGCGCCTCATCCTCGATCGCCTCCGCCAGGGCGAGTTCGAGGGCTGCGACGCGCTCCTGGCGGCGATGGACGACATCTACTCGGTGCTCGTCACGATCGACTTCCCCGACGCGATCACCGGCGGCTTGCGCCGGACGACGGATCAGACGCGGGGGATCCTCGAGCGCACGCGCGGCGATCTGACGATGGCGATCGTCCAGCGTCGCGCCACCGACGCCCTCAGCTAGCTACAGTTCCTACCCTCCCGCGAACTCCTTCCCCGCCAGCCGCACCGCCACCCCGCCCCCCGTTCGCGTTGAACGCAGGGAAGCGGAGCGATACAGTGCGCGCGGCCTCAAGCGCACCGTGATCGTTGGCCCGGAAAGGGCATTCACGAGAAGCGCGACGCTCCGCTCGATTACTTGCTCGGGGGCACCATGGAGATCCTGATCTTCGCCATCGTCACGGGCGTCCTGGCGCTCGCCTTCTCCGCGTTCCGCGCCCTCGCGGTCATGGGCCAAGGCCAGGGCAACGAGACGATGCAGTCGATCGCGAAGGCGATCCAGCTCGGCGCGAACGCCTTCCTCAAGCGTGAGTACGCCGTCCTCGCGGTATTTGTCGTTGTCATCTTCGTGGTCTTGCTGGTCTTCATCGACCTCGACGTCCTCGACAAGAACCCGCTCCGCAGCTTCGACAGCGACGCGCCCGCGATGGCGATCTCCTACCTCGCCGGTGCGATCCTTTCTGCGACTGCGGGCTATCTCGGAATGATGATCGCCGTGCGCGCGAACGTGCGCACGGCCGCGAAGGCCCAGGAGGGCCTGAACGGCGCTCTCCGTATCGCCTTCAACTCGGGCACCGTGATGGGCATGACGGTGGTCGGGCTCGGCATCCTCGGGCTGGCCATCCTCTATCTGATCTGGGAGAGCCCCGTGCCGCTCGCCGGCTTCGCCTTCGGCGCCTCCTCGATCGCACTCTTCGCGCGCGTCGGCGGCGGCATCTACACGAAGGCCGCGGACGTAGGCGCCGACCTCGTGGGCAAGATCGAGGCGGGGATCCCCGAAGACGACCCCCGCAACCCCGCCACCATCGCCGACAACGTCGGCGACAACGTGGGCGACGTGGCGGGCATGGGCGCCGACCTCTTCGAGTCGTACGTCGGTTCGATCGTCGCGACGATGTTCCTCGCCGCGATCGCCATCACCGGCGCCAGCAGCATCGGTTCGAAGGAGCTTTTCGAGACGGGCGCCGCCGACTTCAAGGGTGACGCGGCGATGCTACCGCTCCTCGTCGCGGGAATCGGCATCATCTCCGCGATTCTCTCTACGTTCCTCGTCCGCACCGGCGAGCAGGCAAGCCAGGGCCGCTTGCTCTGGGCGCTGCGTGCCGGCGTGTACGGTGCCTCCGCGCTGGTCCTTATTGGCACCGCGGTTGCGGTCGGCGTGCTCGACCTCGAGTTCGAGCTTTTCTGGGCCATCCTCGTCGGCCTCGTCGCGGGCCAGATCATCGGCACCGTCACCGAGGGATTTACGTCCTCGGAGGGCTTCGCGCTGGGGCCGCTCCGTTATAGCCCGACCGTGAACCTTTCCGCGAAGTCGGAGACCGGCGCCGGTCCCGTGATCATCGATGGCATGAGCCTGGGCATGCTCTCGACGGCCGTCCCGCTGGTCACGATCGTCGTCGCCATCATCCTCGCGAACGAATTCGCGGGCTTCTACGGGATCGCTCTTGCCGCCGTCGGCATGCTCGCCCCTCTCGGCGTCACCCTCGCGACGGACGCCTACGGCCCCGTGGCCGATAACGCCGGGGGCATCGCCGAACAGGCTGGGCTCGATCCGGAGGTGCGTGAACGCACCGACGCGCTCGACCAGCTCGGGAACACGACCGCAGCCACGGGCAAGGGCTTCGCCATCGGCTCCGCCATGCTCACGGCCCTCGCCCTCCTCGCGACCTACTCGCTCACCACGGGCGTGGAGCTGTTCAACCTCCTCGACACGGAGGTGATGGTCGGCATCCTTATCGGGGCGTTAATGCCCTTTGTCTTTTCTGCGCTCTCGATGGGGGCAGTCGGGCGCGCGGCCCAGGCGATGGTCGAAGAGGTTCGCCGCCAGTTCCGCGAGCATCCCGGGATTATGGATGGAACGGACGAGCCTGACTACGAACGCGCGGTCAGCATCTCCACGAACGGCGCTCTGCGCGAGATGATCATTCCCGGGCTGCTGGCGGTGTCGGTGCCGATCTTCGTTGGCGCGGTCATCAGCGCGGAGTCCCTGGGCGGCCTCCTCATCGGCTCGATCGCGGCTGGGGCAATGCTCGCCATCATGATGGCGAACGCAGGCGGTGCCTGGGACAACGCCAAGAAGTACATCGAAGAGGGCCACTTTGGCGGCAAGGGTTCGGAGGCGCACAAGGCGGCCGTCGTCGGCGACACGGTGGGCGACCCGTTCAAGGACACCTCCGGCCCATCGCTCAACATCCTCCTGAAGCTCATGTCAATTGTGGCAGTGGTCTTCGGCCCACTCTTCATCTAACGTAGCCCCGCTTAGTTGAGCAACGCGCGGCCCGCCTCTGACGGGCCTTCCGTTGCTCCGCGGGGCGGTGGAGGCGAGCGGTGGTGGTTGCACAGCTGGCGATACCCCTCGCGTGCGCGCTCGCGCTTCTCTTCGCGATCTGGTTCTCCCTCGACCTCCTCTTGCGCGAGAAGCCCAGTGAAGCGAATGCCGCGGCTGCCACGCGTGTGCGGATGAGGGGCGACGCTTTCTTGTCGCCCTTCCTCGTGGTGAGCATGGCCGCCGCGGCGTTGGCTGCGCTCATCCTCGGTGTACTTGTCGGGCTCTATCGCGACGGACTCGAGGCGGGCGCGGTCGCCGGCGTGGCCGTCCTCGCCGGCGCGCTCGGCGCCGCGGTCACGGCCTTCCTGGCGCTCGCACTGGGGCAGCGGGCGAACGCTCGCGCCGCCACAGCCTCGGAGCGCAACCTTCGCCAGGCGCTCTCGATCGCCTTCGCTGCGGGCTCTGCCCCCGGCCTCCTGATGGGAGCGCTCAGCATCGCGTCCGTGGGCGGGCTCTACGCCGTCGCCACCCGCTTCGTCGATCTCCCTATCGCCGAGGCTCCTTTCCTCGTGCTGGGCGTCGCCGTCGGAGCGGCCCTGGTCGCAGTTATCGCGAAGCTGACCGGCGCCGTGGGCATGCCCCTCGGCGGCAACGCAGAGGGGGACGAAGCCGACCAGGCGCTCGCCTTCGCGATGAGCGCGGGCGATGGGGCGGGGACACTCGCTCTGCTCGCCGCGGCTGCAGCTGCCGGGCTTGCGATCGGGGTTCCGGGCTACCGCGTCACGGGTGACCTCGAGTGGCTTCTGGTCCCGCTTGCGATCCAAGCCCTCGGACTGATCGCGGCGATCATTGCGGCCATCTCCTTGCCGGTGTGGGTGCGGGTGTTCCGCAACGCCGGTCGGTCCGTGGGTGCGGGCTATGCGATCGCGGCCATTCTCGGCGGCGCTCTGACCTTCATCACGCCGCTCGTGATGCTCGACCACGCTGCCGGATGGTTCGCGGGTGCCGCCTTCGTGGGGCCGGTGCTGGGCGCGCTCCTTTTTATCGTGCCGCGCCGGTTCGCGGGGCGCGCGGGTGGCGGGGACGGGATGCTTGCAGGCGCGGCGGTGGCGCTGCTGACAGGCGTCGCGATCACCGTTGCCTACAGCCTCGGTCGCCAGGCGGAGATCGATGGGCTCCGCGCCGATTACGCCGCGCTCTACGGCGTCGCGCTCGCGACGGCAGGAGCGCTGGCGTCGGCCCCTTATCTGAGTGCCCTCAGCTGGTTTGGCGTCGCCACCGCGAGCGCGGTCGCGCTCGCGGAGCGGGTGCGACGAGAAGCGCCGGCTCGACCTGAAGCGGAGGCGCCACTCCCGCTGGGCCCGCTGGAGACGGCGGGCAAGCGCGCGATGGCGCCCGCCTGGAGCCATGCATTCGCCTGGACCGCGCTCGTGGGTGTCGTCTCCGTCGTGGCGCTGCTGCTCGCTGTTCGCGCCGAGTTCGGCCGGCTGGCCGAGTCTGAAGCCGATCTCCCGCGGTACGTCACGCTTGCGGCCGATCTCGGGATCGTCCCTGAGTTCGCGGAGTTCGAGTCAGCCGCGGCCCAGGACCTGCGTACGTATCGCGACCTGCTCGAGCTCGCCGGCGTGAGTGCGGCCGATCGTCCCGACCTCATGCTTGCCGACGACCGCGAGGCGCGTCGCATCCTCGCGCTACGCGCTGCCGCGGGCGAGGTGCCAGGCGACCTCGGCGCGATCGGTGGCGGGCCCCTGCCCTTCCCCTCGCTGCCCCCGCTGCGTCTCGACAGCATCACCGCGATAGGGGCCCTGCTCGGCCTCGTGACCGTCTTCGGGGCGCTCGGCCTCGTGACCCGACGCCGGGGCGGAGATGGACCAGAAGGGCGCCTGGCTGCAGTCGTCCGAAGCGTAGCGGCGCTCCTTCTCATCGCTGCCCTCCCGCTAGCGGCAGCGCTACTGGCCCGTCCCTTGGGCGGCGCGAACGCGGGCTGGGAGGTTGGCGCGGGGGTCGCGATCGCTAGCCTGATCGCCGCCTGGGCGCTGCTCGCGGGCCAAACGGACTGGAGCGGAACGCTCCCTCCGGGGGCCGAGGCCGTCACACAACGGCGAGCAGCAGGAGCGGGGGCGGGGCTCTCGCTTGCCGTTTTCCTCACGACGACGATGGCGCTGGTGGCCCCGGCCTTCCTCGCCACGCGGTAGACGGTGCCTCGCCTCAGGGAAGTCCCTAATCCTTGTGAAGAGCTTCGCAATCGGCTTGACAGGCCGAGAAACGGCCTGATAGCGTCCGCCCAAGCTCATCACAGAGTTCGCGCTCGGTGATCAAGCCGAAACATGTGCAGAGTGCGCCGGTTGGGCGCAGCGGGGGAACCACTTCTGGGGTGAATGGGGCATCTTCCAGCCCCTAGGGCAACCTTCCGCCCGAACCCGTCAGCTAACCCCGTATGCAGTGGAAGGCCTGGCGAGCAGGCCGCTCGTTTCGAGGTCTTTTTCTTACCTCACCGAACTCACGGAGGAGCTCCATGCCCGCGTTGCAAGAGGCCCCGCCGAAGTCGTGCCCCAAGTGCAGCGGCTCCATCATTGTGGAGCGGGACTGGCACGGGACGTACGGCAGCTGCATCATGTGCGGCTACGTGCACGAAGTCCTGACCAGCCCACCAGTGGACTTGGTGGCCGAGGAAGCAGCCCTTCCTCAGCGCCAACGCCGACGGCAACCCTCGCACGGCAAGCTACGCCTGTAACCACAGGTTGCAGCCTGACCGGAACGCGCGAAGCCCCCGCTCAGCGGGGGCTTCGTTCGACTCCGGAACGCACGTGGTCGCGTAGGATGAGCAACCCCTGAGGAGTTTCAGGCGATCGGCTACCTCCGCACGAGCGGCCCATTCCCGAAGCGCTGAGCGCCAACGGCGGCACCGCGAGGTGAAGACGATGGGCCACGGCTTTGTAACCCCGAGGGCGCCAATCCTGCGCTGAAGGGCTTCGAAGAGCCCGTGCGGCTGTTCGGGGTGGTGTGGCGCCAAGGAACCCAGAGATGATGAGTCGCATCTACGCAGCCCTGGTTGGGTTGCTTGCCTTGCTGCTCCTACCCAGCTGCAGCGGGGCAGAGGACGGGCCCACCGAATCGCCTGCAGAGGATCCTGAGACCAGGGCGGACTTCGTCATTCCGGCAGAGGGGCCTACACGAGCGGCTTTTCGACCACGACGGGCAAACCCGACGTTACGCCATCAACATTCCAGCCAGCTACGACGGGCTCACGGCGACACCACTCGTGTACTTCTTCCACGGAGGCGGCGCGACGCTCCAGAACTCCCTCGGCCGGATGGACATCCGCGGGGAGGTCGAACGCGCAGGTTGGCTGTACGTCATGCCCGAGGGCTATTCACGCAAGGGCCTCGAAGACGATAGCTACGTCTGGAACGCTGTCCACTGCTGCGACCCTGCCCTCCGAGACGATTCCGACGACGTGGGCTTCATCCGCTCGCTCACTCAAGAATTGCGGAGCGCGCTCAACGTGGACGAAACGCGCATCTACGCGATGGGCTTCTCGAACGGTGCGATGTTCACCCATCGCCTGGCGTCCGAGGCATCCGACGTGTTCGTCGCGGTCGTCGTCTCGACCGGGACGATCGGGGGCCAGGCCGGTGCGACGAGCCCGGAAGCCGGATCAGCCCGCCGCCCATCCCGGTCTCGGTGATGATGTACCACGGAAGGCAGGACCCACGAGTGAGGATCGGCGGCGGCCTGAGTGGCAGCGGAACGGGTCGAATCGACTTGCCGCTGGAGGAGGCCGCGCGCTTTTGGGCCGAGGCCAACCACTGCCACCCAAACGGCGTCGAGCAGGACGAGCCTTTCGGGACGGTCGTCTCCTTCAATGGTTGCGAAGGCTCGGCTGAAGTGATCGTTCTCGTGCTGGACGATCTCGATCACTCGTGGCCTTTCGAAGGCAATAGCGGCATTCGCGGCGCTGTTGTCGCCGTCGACTTCTTGGAGCGCCATTCCCGCTAGCAGCCGCTCCTCGCGAATGCAGCGGGGTACGCCGCGGGCGTTCGTCTCCGGAACACACGCGCTCGCGTAGGATGAGCAGCCCCTGAGGAGGTTACGGCCATGGCCTATATCCGCATCTCCGTCGCTAAGCCACGCAGTGGCGAAGAGGCCCGCGTCGAAGAGATCTTCGAGCGCATCAACACCGAGGCGGCCAAGAACGACGGCTGCCTCGAGACCTACATCCTTCACCCACACGACGACAGCGGCGAGGTTGCTCGGATGGCGATCTACACGGACGAAGATCACGCCGAAGCCGCCGCTAGCAACGATGCCGTGATGGCCCTGCGCTCTGAGATGCACCTGCTCGTGGAGCCCGGGCATGAAGAGCGGGCCTTCTTCACGGCCCACTAGCGGTCCCTTCAGCAGAAGCCGGAAGCGAAGCCCCAGGCAGGGTGAACCGGCAGCGACTCGCGTGATCGCGAATCGCCGCCATTCGCCCGAAGGGCGGCTCGTCCCCATGATGGATTAGGGGAATCCCCGATAGGCCCGCAGCAAGCCCTCTCTAGACTGCGTGGACGTAGGGGACGCCTGGACTGCGAGGTCGGGGAGAAATGTCCCTGATCCCAGCGGGCCGCCTTCAGGCGGCCCGGCGAACTCGCAGGAGAGGATCTGAGAGACATGAGTAGTAGCCAACGAGCCACAGGCCGCGCCGTCGGAGCGGCCACCCCGGGGACCGGGACCACGCCCACCCCGACCGCAGCCGGTGCCAATCGTGGACAACACCCCATCCGCGTCCTCCTGGTAGACGACCACGCAGTCCTGCGGCAAGCCCTGCAGATGCTGTTGCAGGCGCAGCCGGAGATCGAGGTTGTGGGGGGGGGGCCACGAACGGCCGCGAGGCCGTTCGCGCTACCGAGAAGTTGAATCCAGATGTCGTGCTGATGGATATCGTCATGCCGGGCCTCAACGGCCTCGAAGCGACACGCCAGATCCGGCGGAGCGCGCCTGCCACGAAGGTCGTCATGCTGAGCGGCTTCGTCGATGAGGACCAGTTGCTCGAGTCAATCCGTGCGGGTGCCTCCGGCTACATCATGAAGAAGGCCGAACCGGAGGAGCTGATCCTCGCGATCCAGACGGTTCACCGTGGCAACAATCACTACTTCTCCGGGCACCTGAGCGACGGCTTCGACCTCGCTGAGGTCCTTTACCAGGCGAAGCGGCCCGAGCAGCGTACGGGCGTGGATGCACTCACGCCGCGCGAGCGTGAGGTGCTCCAGCTCATCGCCGAGGGCTATACGAATCAGGAGATCGCGAACGAGCTCTACATCAGCGTGAAGACCGTCGAGGCGCACAAGGCGCACATTATGGCGAAGCTGCACGCACGTAACCGCACCGACCTGATCCGCTATGCGATCCGCAAGGGCATCGTCCGGCTTGAGAGTGTCGAGGAAGCGGAGCGCGCGCTCGACGACCCCGCAGCCAGCGCCGGTTAGTTTCAATGGCGCCGCGGTGATCCCCTTCGGGACTGCTGCCGCCGGCCCAGTTCGGCAGAGCATCGAAACAGACCCGGGCTTTCGCCCGGGTCTGTTCGTGCCCCAGCCCCCTCAGGCTAGGGATCCAGCCGGAACGGAGGGTAGCGATCGGTCACGAGTAGGAAGGCGTAAGCCAGGACCCTCCCTGCCCAGCGCTGAACACCGACGACGAAGTCGAAGAGGTCGCGGGGGTATCGGCCCGTGAACAGGATGGCGAACCAGACGATCACGACGACTACCACCACGGCGATCAAGAGGAAGACTAGGACGAAGTAGTGAGGGATGGCGAGAAGCCACTTCACGAGCGGAAGCCAGCGATTCAGATCCTTCTCAACCTCGGGGTATGGACGAAGTCCAGCGCCAGCTCGCGAGCGGGCGCAAGCTCCAGATCGCCAGCGACGACCCGCCGCTGGCTGCGGCCGCGATGCGTTACCGGCGCGACATCGCCCTGGAAACGCAGATGCGGCGCAATATCGAAGGCGGCCGCTCGTTCATGAGCGCCAGTGAGGCGGCGCTCGGCTCCGCCACCGAGAGCATCCAGCGCGTGCGCGAGCTCACCATCCAGGCCAGCTCCGATACCCTCACCGGCGCCGAACGCGTGCTCATCGCGAAGGAAGTCGATCAGCTGCTGCGGGAGCTCGTCCAGATCGGCAATAGCAAGTTCGGCGATGTCCACCTCTTCAGCGGGCACCTCACGGCCACGCCCGCGTACTCGGGTACTGGCGGCCGTCTACGCCGGCGTGCCCGCAGCCCTCGATAGCTTCCGCGTGGCGCGCGAGGTCTTTGCGGAGATCGATGGCTGAGGGACTGCCTCCGCCGACCCGGGTCGGTTTCGTCGGCTTGGGGAACGTGGCCAAGGACCTCGGCATTGCCGCCGCCTTCGCCGAGCAGATGGATCTCGAGGCGCCCTTCCTGGCGCACTGCCGGGAGCTGTGGCCGGCGGCCGAGGGAGCCCTGGGCAGAGCCACCGACCATACGGAAGTCGGGCGTCTCTGGAAGGGCTGGAACGGCTTCGAGCTGGGGGCCGGCGGCTAGCGCCGTCGTCCTGCGCGATGCGCCTGCTCCTGCTCGAGGACGACGTCGAGCTGCGTGGGATCGTGGAGCGCCGCCTGCGCGCCACGGGCTTCGCCGTGGACGTGACGGCCGACCTCCCCGAGGCGCGCGAAGCAATGGCCGTAAACGCGTACGACTGCCTTGTCCTCGACCGTTCCGTCCCCGGTGGCGACGCGCTCCGTCTGGTCGAAGAGCTGCGGCTGCAGGGGAACGCCGTGCCCGCCCTCTTCCTGACGGCGAAGGACGCGGTTGCCGATCGCGTCGCTGGCTTCGAAGCCGGCGGCAACGACTACCTCGTGAAGCCCTTCGCGATGGCGGAGCTGGTGGCTCGCGTGCGCAACCTCTGCCGCGTCGCCGCCGAGGGCGGCACCGGCGGTCCTGCGCATGGGCGACCTCGAGTTCGACCAGGCCCGCGCCGCCGTCCGGCGGGCGGGCGTGCTCCTGCCGCTCACGCCGAAGGAGCTCTGCCTCCTCGCGCAGCTCGCCAGGCGCCCGGGGACGGTCGTCAGCCGCAGCGAGCTCACAGACAGCTGCTGGGACGAACTCACCGATCCACTCTCGAATACCGTGGACGTCCACGTTGCGTCCCTGCGGCGCAAGTTGGGTTCGCCCCCGCTCATCAGCACGGTGCGGGGAGTGGGCTACCTCCTCGAAGGCGGGCCCGAGCCAGGCTGAGTCTTCAAGGAAACTTCAACCACGTCGACGTACTATCAAACGACCGATGGAAACGGCGAAGCACCTGCGCCGCATTCGTATCCGGCTGACCGTCATCTTCTCCGTGATCATGGCCGTGGCGTTGGGCGTCGTGACGGTGCTTGTGATCGACGCCGACCGCCGCGTGCGCGATAGCGAGGTGTCATCCGAGCTCCTGACGACGGCCCAGCGTGGCGCCCAGGCCCTCTACTTCAACGAGGAGGGTGACCTCGATGCGCGCGACTTCGAGGCCGCCGACACGCTCCTTTGGTCCTACCCCCAGCTCTGGGTCTTCCACGTCGACGAGGACGCGCACTTTGGCGTCTCCGCGATCGCTGGTCCCGCGGAGAACTACTATCCGGACGCCGATCCCGAGCAGCTCGAGGAGTACGCCGCTGCGGTCATCTTCGAGCGCGAGGTCTCGCCCTGGGATGTCCACGGTGGCGGCGAGCTGACCTTGCGTGCGCGCGGGGTCGCCCTCACGGACAACGAAGGCGACCCTTTCCGTGCGGCCGTGATCGCGATCGCCGATACCAACGACTTCCTCGCGGGGAACGACGGCTTCACGACCCGCGTCATCCTGATCGTGACCAGCTTCTTCGTCCTGACCACCGGCGGCGGCTACCTGCTCGCGGGCCGCAGTATGCGGCCCACCGCGGTTGCGCTCGAGCAGCAGGAGCGGCTGATCGCGGACGCAGCGCACGAGCTGCGTACGCCGGTGGCTCGCATCCGCGCGGCTGCCGAAGGTGGCCTCGCCGCCGACGAGCCGCCGGACGAGGCCCTCGAACGCGTGGTGACGTTGTCGGGCGACGCGGGCCAGGCGATCGACGATCTGCTCACGCTCGCGCGCATGGACGCCGGCCGGCAGGAGGTCTTGCGCGAGTCGCTTCGCCTCGACCTGCTCGCGGAGGCCGTTGCCGATCGCTATGAGGAGGTGTCTGTTGAGGCCGTCCCTACGGTCGTCGAGGGTGATGCGAGCCTCCTCGGTCGGGCGATCGACAACCTCCTCCGAAACGCCGTCCAGCACGGCCGTCGCGAGGACCCAGCGACCCCAATCACGGTCACCGTCTACCCCAACCTCGTCCGCGTCGCCGATACAGGGCCAGGCGTCGCCGATGAAGAACTGGCCCACCTCTTCGAGCGCTTCCGCAGCCGCCCCGGCAGCAGTGGCCACGGTCTCGGCTTGCCGATTGCGGCCTGGGTCGCGCGCGCGCATCGCGGTGACCCAGCGGGAAGACGGCGGCGCCGCCTTCAGCCTCTCCCTGCCCACCTAGTGCCGGAGCAAGTAAGACGGGGGGATGAGAAGCTGTCTCTGGCAAGGCGGGTGACGGAGGTGGAGGCGGAGTTCCTCGAGGGCCGGCTGAGAGAGAAGCGCTTGCCCGTGAAGATTTACGACCGCCATCGGCTGATCGTCTTGGTGCGGGGCGGCGAGACGGCGCACGCCGCCTCGGGGCTCGTGGGCTGTAGCGACCAGAAGGCCGAGCTCTGGGTGCATCGCTTCAACGCGAGCGGCTTCAGCACCTGCGAGAGCCATCCCAATCACGTGGGCCGCCCGCTCATCATCGACGGGACGCAGGGGCGCGCACTTGGCCGGGTGGCCCTCAGCCGGCCCGTCTCGATCAACGCCCAAGCCTCGGCGAAATCACCGCGCAGTTCGGCCTGGACGATTAGGGGCCATACCTCGGGGTCTACGCCCTGAGCAACCTGCGGCTGCTGTGCCGCGATTGCCACGGTGGGCGGCGCTAAGCCGGCAGGTCGAAGGCACGCGCGACGTTCACCACCTGAAGGGGTGGGTCTGCCATCATGCCAAGCTTCGCTAGCGGACCTGGCTGGTTGGCCATCACCTTCTGCGTCCCGGCGGAGAAAGCAGCTTCATCCGCCGCCTCGATCACCAAGACGAGATTACCGCTTGCCGGGCCTGCCACGCCCAGAAAGAGGATGCGCACGCTGAAGCCAGCTTCTTCGAAGAAGGCTTTCGCTTCCCCAAGGAAAGCCCGGACTTCCTGAGCCTTCCCAGGTGCGACCTTGAATTGCGTGGTCTGAACGACGGCCATGAGATCCTCCTACTTACTGGGAGCCGGACATTACCCCCCGTCAAGAGGTCTGCCTAGTGCCGGAGCAAGTAAGACGGGGGGATGAGAAGCTGTCTCTGGCAAGGCGGGTGCTAGGAGCAGGGGAGTGCGAGCGCCACGAATGCGGCTGCGGCAGCCTCTCCCTGCCCACCTAAGATCCCCGCCGCCGCACTTCATCGTTCGTTCATCTCCGCTCCCCTACCTTCGGAGCATGGAACAGCAGATGTCCTCCGAACGGGAATACGTCGCCCACGTGGTGCGCCGGCTGGGGATGGGTGCGAACGCGCGCCTGGCGGCCACCCTCGAGACGACCGCGGACGCGATCGCCCAGGCGTTCGACCTCTCGGGAGCGCTCGACCTGCCCGACGTGCCGCCCCCGCGGTCGTACGAGGAGATCGAGCAGAACGAGGAGCGCTGGCAGAGCCTCTTCGGCTGGTGGCTGAAGCGCATGGCGGCCGGCGACCGGCTCATCGAGGAGCGCCTCGTCTGGTTTTGGCACGACCACTTCGCGACGAGCCTGCAGAAGGTGGAGAACCCCTACCTGATGTGGCGCCAGCACCTAACGCTGCGCGAACACGCCACCGGGAACTTCCGCGACCTGCTCTCGGCGCTCGCGCGGGACCCCGCCCTCCTTGTCTACCTCGATGGCGACGGCAATAACCCCGAGGAGCTGAATGAGAACTTCGGCCGCGAGGTGATGGAGCTGCATACGCTGGGACTGAACCAATACACGCAGGAGGACGTGGTCGCGGCCGCCCGCGCCTTCACCGGCTGGATGGTGAACGAGCCCCTCTGGGAGGACGCCGACTTCGAGACGGAGAGCGGCTTCGTCAGCGATGACGTGGAGCCTTGGGGCGCGTTGTTCATGTCCGAGTACCACGACCACGGCAGCAAGACGCTCCTCGGCCACACCGGCCGGTTGGGCATGGACGAAGCCCTCGGCATCCTGCTCGAGCAACCGGCGGCGGGCCCCCACATCGCGGCGAAACTCTACCGCGAGCTCGTCGGTTTCTGGCCCGACGACGCGACGGCTGACAGGCTCGGCCGCGAATTCGCCGCCGACTACGAGATCCTGCCCCTCGTGGAGGCGATCGTGGCGGAACCGGCCTTCCTCTCGGCCGAAGCGGTGCGCGCGAAGGTGCGCACCCCGCTCGAGAAACTCGTGACGATCATGCAGTCCTTCGCACCCGATGTCCCCGAGGAGTACCTGTTCTACGTCCTCGAATCGCAGGCGTACCTGCCTTTCAACCCGCCGAACCCGGCGGGCTATCCGAAGGGCCGGCGGCTGCTCAGCCCCGGCGCGCTCGTCGGCGGGTTCCACCTGCTCCACATCCTCGAGGAGCCCCCCGAAGACCTCGCGAAGGCGGACGCCTTTACAAACCTTGGCCTCTACGACATGACCGCGAGCACGGAGCGCATCGTGACGGGCGCGAGCGACCCGCTGCAGGCGCTCGCACTCGCGTTCGGCTCACCGGAGTTTGTGCTGACATGAAGAACTCGAACGATTGCTCCCGCATCCTCAACCGTCTCGTGACGCGGCGGAAGTTCCTAGCGGGGCTCGGCGCCACGACGCTCGTGGCCGCCTGCGGCCCGAAGACCGTGTCGGTCTACCGCATGGACCCGACGGCGACGCCGGTGCGAAACGTCCAAACCTCGCCGCGGATTCCCGCGGGCACGTTCCCAAGCGCCGCCGACCGCACCCTCGTGGTGCTCGAACTCGGGGGCGGCAACGACAGCCTCGCGACGATCGTGCCGCACGCCGACGCGCGCTACCAGCAACGCCGCTCGAAGACGGCGATCACAGATCCGATCGATCTCGACGGCACGGTCGGCCTGCACCCCAAGCTGACCACCATCGCCGAAGGCGTTGGCTACCCCCAGCCCGACCTCTCCCACTTCGCTTCCATGCGGATCTGGTGGGATGGCACGGAGACGCCGGACACCACCGGCTGGCTGGGTCGCTACCTGGACGGCAGCGCCGGCTACGACGAGCTCCTCGCCGGGATCACGATCGGTCCCGGCCCGACGCAAGCGATGCTCGGCCAGGGTTCGTTCGTCGTGAACATCGCCGATGTCCGCGGCCTCGCCCCCGACCTCCCCTGGTGGATCGAGGATCGTGACGAACTGCTCGGCGCGTGGGCGGGCTTTGCGCCGCAAGACGTACCCCTCGCAGAGCTGACCCCGGTTCAGCGAGCGATCGGCTCGACGGTCGAAGCGGGCAAGCAGCTCGACGCCGGTTTGCGCCCGCTGCGCGCTGCAATCGAAGGAGGGGACGGCGACGCGATGGGCGAAGAGGGCGAGGAGTCGCTAATCGCGCAGCTCCGCCTCGCAGCGCAGCTGATCGCCTCGCCGGGCGTCCGCCCGCGCGTGCTCTACGTGCACGGCGTCGGTGATTTCGACACCCACGAGGAGCAGCGCGGGCACCACGACGAGCTGATGCGTCAGCTCGACCGCGGCGTCGCCGAGTTCTTCGACATCCTCACGAAGGCGGGCGTCGCCGAGCGCGCCGTGCTCGCGACGACGTCTGAGTTCGGGCGCCGTGCGGAGGAGAACGGTGGCGGCACCGATCACGGCACCGCCGGCTCGCACTTCGTGATCGGCAGCGCGGTCATGGGGGGGCGTTACGGCGACCCGCCCTCGCTCCGTCGCCTCGACCCGGAGGGCAACCTCATCCACACCGTCGACTTTCGCTCGCTCTACGCGACGGTCCTGGACGGCTGGCTCCAGGCGCCTCACCCCGAGATCCTCGGAAAGCAGTACGAGACGCTGCCCATCTTCGCGGCTTAGCGCATCATCTAGCCCCGGTGTGAGAGCGGCCCCGGCTGCTCTCACACCCACCGGCTCTCACTCCGCGCTCAGGTAGGCCTCCGCCAGCCAACCCCTGACGGGCCCGCCGAGGTTGACGACGTGGTAGAAACGGCTCCCCGCTCTCAGCACCTTGCGCGCGAGACGCGGGTCGTCGAGCTTGCGCGGGAGCACGAATCCTAGCGCTACCCACTTCTGCATCGGCCGAAGCTGCGCGAAGATGCGCGCGCGTTTGAAGAAGATCCCGACCGACACCGGTTCGGTGTGAACGTCTTCGAAGGTATCCAGGTGGGCCCGCACCGCCTCGAACACGGGACGTTCGTGCGCCGGGCCGGTCGAGAAGTACGCCTCAATCGTCATCGCCGGCGCGCATTCGTGCGATTGCCTCGCTCTCCCGAATTCGCGGCCGCAGTCCGGGCAGCCCCATCTGGGCACGGTCAGCTCAGGCCCGGCGCGCTGGGGCGATGTTGGGTGGCGTTCGCAGCTTCCTAGCCCCCCGCGAGCGCATTCGCGGGGGCGCCCGCCGCCCGGCCCGTCCAGCGCCCCGAATTCTCGTCGCCGATGCGGAGCGCGGCGTAGTGGCCATCGTGGACGGCGCGCTCCATCGGGCGGGGGGCGAGCGCATCGCCGACGACGAAGACCTCCGCGCCGTGCCCTTCGAGCTCTTCGGCGAGCTCGCGGTTGGCGATGTTGCCCGAGACCATGACGCCGCCGACGGCGTCGTACTCGTGGTCCTGCTCGGAATCGAGGCTACGAAGCGTGACGCTGTCGGCGGTCACCTTCGTGAGTTGCGCGCGCGGAACCAGGGTGAACCCGCTGCGGTGGTCGGTCAGGCGCCGGAGCGCGGGGTCTCGCATGAGCGCACCGACGGTCTGCGGGCCGATGCTCGTGTGCGAGGTCCCGAAGATCACCGCGATGCCCTTCTCGAGCAGGTACTTGGCCACGGCGATGGCCTCGTAGTGCCCGACATCGTCGAAGACGAGCACGGTCTCGCTGAGCTCGGCCTCGTCGCGCATCACCTCCCAGCTCGTGAAGACGTTCGGCCGGTCGAGGCCCTCGACGGCGCTCCCCGGGCGATCCGACTGGAAGCCGTCGCGCCGGGGCGCGGAGCCGGTTGCGACGATCACGGCGTCGGGCTTCTCGGCGTCGATGAGGTCGCGGTTGACGCGGGTGTTGAGGCGGATATCGACCTCGAGCTTGCGCAGCTGCTCCGCGCACCAGTCGATATCCTTGCCGAACTCGTCGCGGGTCGGGGCCCGGCGCGCGAGCCGCACCTGGCCGCCGAGGGCATCGCCTGCCTCGTAGAGGGTCACCTGGTGGCCACGGAGGGCCGCCACGCGCGCGGCTTCGAGGCCGGCGGGACCGCCCCCCACGACCATCACGCGCTTGCTCTCGCCCGCCATCGCGATCTTGTCCTCGCCGAAGCGTAGCTCCTGACCGGCGCCGACGTTGACGACGCAGCCGAAGCGCATGAGCGGCCCCGTACTCCCACCGATACAGCCCTGATTGCAGCCGAGGCAGGGCCGCACGTCGTCGACGTGGCCCTCCTGCGTCTTGCGCACGATGTCGGGGTCCGCCAGCGTCGCGCGGATCATCGAAACCATGTCCGCATCGCCCCGCGCGATGATCGCGTCCGCCTCCGCCAGGTTCAGGATGCGCCCTACGACGAAGCTTGGCTTCGTTAGGGCGCGGCTGGCGGGGGCGCTCTGGGGGAGCTCGTAGGCGTGCTCCTCGTGCATGCCGCCGATGAGGCGATCGAAGTCGAGGTAGCCAGCGGTGGAGATGCTGAAGAGATCGATGAGCCCCGTCGCTTTGAGGTCGAGCGCGATCTCCTTGCAGTCCTCCGGTTCGAGGCCACCGGGCACACCTTCGCGCCCGCTCAGGCGCACGCCGATGATGAAGTCCGGCCCCACCTCCGCGCGGATGGCCGCCGCGACCTCCTTGCCGAAGCGCCGGCGGTTCTCGGCGGAACCGCCGTACCTGTCCGTGCGCCGGTTCGTTGTCGGCGAGAGGAACTGCATGATGAGGAAGCTGTGGCCGTAGTGGATCTCGATCCCGTCGAGGCCACCTTCGTGAGCGCGACGACCGGCGGCGGCATACGCCTCGATGGTCTCGTCGATCATGCCCTGGCTCATCTCCAAGGGAACATCGCCCTGGCCTTCGGACATACGGAGATGGCGGACGCTCGGGATCGCGGAGGGCGCCCAGGGCGGGCTGCCGTCGGCGGGCACCGCATGGGCACCGGGATGGAAGAGCTGTTGCATCATCTTCATGCCGTGGCGATGGGCAGCGCCGGCGAGGCGGGCATAGCCGGGAATCATTGCGTCTGAGTACGCGGGCACGCCCCCCACCCCGGCGATGGGGTGGATGGACGATGCTTCGAGGATGCTCATGGCCACGCCGCCGCGGGCGCGGGCTTCGTGGTAGGCGATGAGGTCGTCGCTCACCTCGCCGCGGCCGAGTCCGGTGCCGTGTGCCGAGCGCACGACGCGGTTGCGGAACTCGGTCTTGTTCACCGTGATGGGCTGAAAGACGTGGTCGAGGGGTATGGCATAGCCTCCGCTTGGCGCGGCAATAGTAAGGCCTGCTGCGGGGGGTTCGGCCGCAACTGGCGAAGGGCGGGCCCCAACCGGCCTCCTGGCTCGAGTGCCTGACCTCCGCGCCGAGCACGCTCTCGGGCACTTTGCCGCCGCCGCTACGGATCGCGGCGGCGATCGCCTCGGCCTCACCCGCGTTGTAGGCCTTCGGTTGGCGATCGCCCGCTCGGGGGAGCGGAGGGTTCGATCGAGGGCGTCCGGGGTGGGGGCAGCGGCGGCCCTTGGTGGACACCCACCTGCTCTACACTCCGACGATGGACGCCGAACGCTACGACCTCCTGGGCGAGCGCGAGCGTTACGCCTTCCCAGACGTGGAGCGTGGCGGCGTCTCCCTGAACCGCGGCACCGCGCAGCCGGCGGCGGCGTCCACCGATCCCGAGGGGTTCGCGGACGTGCGCGACCGTCACCGCGCGGCGCTCGTGACAACCACGCTGCCTGAGGACGCGCCGGTCATCGAGCTCGACCGTCCGACGGCCGGGATCTATGTCGGCTTGCGGCGCGGCGTCTACCTCGATCTCTACCAGGGCGTCGCCCAGCGCCTCTTCGACGACGCCCGGCTGCGGCCCCGGATGCAGCCGCTGCTCGACTCCGGACTGCTCCTCCGGCGCGAGATCAACACGGACGACTTCGTCGGCTACGCCCCGGCGGGCGTGCGCCTCCCCCAGGAGCTCGCCGAGCTCGTGGCGGGCGAGGCGCAGCGCGCCTTCCCACGCGAGGGGGGCTATCGCGTCTTTTTCTCGAACAGCGGAGCAGAGGCGGTGGAAGCCGCCATCAAGGCGGCCACGCTGAGTGCCTACCAGCGCTTCCTGGTCACGCACGGGGCGGAGACGTGGGCCTCCGTCTGCCGGGAGCTCGGCATCGACCAGGACCCCTTCCTCACGGACCACGCACGCCCCGTCTGGGGCGACTACCCCCTCTTCGTGATTGCCCTGGAGCGCGCCTTTCACGGGCGCACGCTCGGAAGTCTCGCGCTCACCAGGAGCCGGCTGGCTCAGCGAGAGGGGTTTCCGCTGTGGCGCTGGGCGCGGCACGTCGACCCAAACGACCCGGCCGCGGTGGACGGCCTCATCGAGCCGCGTCCCCTCGCCGACCTTCTCGACGAGCAGGGCGCGTTGGCGGCGGTCGTCTTCGAGCCCTTTCAGGGCGAAGGCGGCTACCGCCCCCCGAACAGCGAGACGCTCCGCCGCCTGCGCGCCCGCTGCGACCGTGCCGGTGCGCTCTTCGTTGCGGACGAAGTGCAGACGTTCGCGCGCGCGGGCGCAACCTTTTTCAGTGAAGCGCGCGCACTGCGGCCGGACGTCATCTGCTTGGCCAAGGCCGCCGTGCTCGGCATGACCATCCTCCCCGCAGATGTCGCTCAGGAGTTCCCTTCGGGCTGGCACTCGAATACCTTCGGCAGCGGCAAGCTCTTCGACGTGAACCTCAGCCACGCGACTTTCGATATGTTCCTGCACGGGCGCGAGCCCCTCTTTGAGGGGCTCTCCTTTGCGGAAAACGAACGAGCGAAGGGGGCCTACTTCGCCGAGCAGCTCGAGGCCCTCTGCCGGCGCCAGCCCGCACGGCTGAGCGACCCCGAGGGCGCGGGCTCCCTCTGGGGCCTCACGGTGGCGGACCGCCCGGCGTTCGTCGCGGAAGCGTGGCGCCAGGGCGCGAAGCTGCTCGGGGCGGCAGCGACGAGCGGCCCGGGCGCGTTCGCTTCATCTTCCCAGCGGACGTGCTCACCAAAGAGATCGACGACACTGTCGCGGTGCTCGAACGGACGAGCGTCGTATTGGGGGCACGGCCATGACCCGCAAAGTGCTCATGTGCGAGCCCGTCCACTACCGCATCGACTACGAAATCAATCCCTGGATGCGCCGCGCGAACGCGGTCCAGGGGGAGCAGGCGAACGAGCAGTGGCGCGGCCTGAACGACGCCCTCGAGGCGTTGGGTGTGGACGTGCAGCTCGTCGAACAGGGGCCGGACGTGCCCGACATGACCTTCACCGCGAACGCCGGCGTGGTCATCGGCGAGCGCTTCATCCCCGCGAACTTCCGCTTCCCCCAGCGCCAGCCCGAGGAAGAGCGCTTCATACGTTGGTTCGAGGACCACGGCTACGAGACCGAGACGATCCACGACCCCCACTACTGGGAGGGCGAGGGCGACGTCCTTCCGGGCGAGAACGAGATTTTCGCGGGCTACCGTTTTCGCACCGAGTACCGCGCGCTCGACCACGTGGACGAACTGCTCGGCCGCGAGACCGTACGCCTCGAGCTCGTCGACCCGCGCTTCTACCACCTGGATACGTGCTTCGCCCCGCTCGGCGGCGGGCGGGCGCTCTACTACCCCGGGGCCTTTGGGGAGGCGTCTCGCGCGACCCTCGCCCACCACTTCCCGGACCTGATCGCCGTGAACGACCACGACGCGGGCCGCTTCGCCTGCAACGCCGTCCGCGTCGACGCCACGGTGGTGCTCAACAGCGACTGCCCGGCCACGATCCACGCTCTCCACGAACGGGGCTTCGAAACCGTCCAGACCGCGACCGACGAGTTCATCAAGGCCGGAGGCAGCGTGAAGTGCCTGGTCCTCATGCTCGACGGTTTTTTCGAGCAGGCCTAGCTGCCACCGGGCCCGCCGGTGCTGTGTGCCAACCTTGTGGCCGTCGGCGGGGAGGAGGAGTTGATGTGAGTAGGCCAGATGCGCGAGGGGCGGCAGTGGGCGGGAGCGCGCGGCCCTTCGGGACACCCTGCAAGGCAGGATCGTGGCAAGACTTCGGGCCGACCCGCGGGTCCTCGGTGCCTGGCTCTCCGGCTCTTTCGGCAGGTCCGAAGAAGATGAATGGTCTGATCTCGACCTCCAGGTCGCGGTCGACGACGCCTCCTTTGAAGCGTTCCTCGCGGAACGGCCGCAGCTCTACGCTGCGGTTGGAGACCCAATCCTGGTCCAACCAGAGATGCCATCGGACAACCTGTCGCTCGGGGATGCGGTCTACCAGCTCGTCTATTTCCGAGGACTACTACTGGTTGATTGGAACATCGGCCCCGCCAGCAAGGCGGCGAAACCCGGCAGCTACCGGTTGTTGTTCGAGGAGCGCGCTTTCCCTGTGGCCCAGCCAGAGCGCCTTTCGCAAGTCGAGTGGCTTGAGCAGCTCCAATGGTGGACCACGTTCTTCTGGGCGATGGCGCCCATCGCGATCAAGTATTGCGCAAGAGGAGCCACGCGGCAGGCCGCAAATCAGACCGATCTGCTCGCCCGCGCGCTCATCGCACTCCACCGCCTCATCCGAGATCCTCAGGGACCGCGCCCCTGGTTGACGTGGATGAATCGACCGACTGAGGACGAGATCGATGCGCTTCTCCCGATGACCGGGGTGGCAATCGATCCTGCCAGGGCCCTCCAGGTCATCGAGGCGCAGTGGGCTGCCGCGAGGGAGCTCAACGCCCAATTGACGTCGTTGGGCATCGAGGTGCACCTGGAAATGGACGAGCAGATATCCGATCTTGTGACCACCGTCGCCGAGGTTGTCGCCGAAGGAAGATTCGAGGCCAGCAGATATCGGTAAAGCGCGACGCATCCCGCGGCACTTGCTGGAGCGGCGACTCCCGAACCGCTGAGCCGTTAGCGTGGCGTGCCGAAGTCCCAGTGGGCACCCAGGGCTCGTCCCAGCGATGCGGTTCGCGGTCTCGCCTGTCAGTCGGCACCCCGCCCGCTGAGCCGGTTAGGCCATGCGCAAGCACTCGCGCAGGCGCCCGGCGGTCTCGACTTAACCGGCGCCGCCAACGCTTCTGAGCCGGGTACGACCGTGCGCAAGCACTCCCGCAGGCGCCCTCAAGGATCAAAGGATTTGGGAGAGGAAGAGCTTGGTGCGGTCTTCCTGGGGGTTCGTGAAGAAATGTTCGGGTGTGCCTTCCTCCACCACCTCGCCTTCGTCGAAAAAGAGGAAGCGGTCCGCCACTTCGCGGGCGAAGCCCATCTCGTGGGTGACGACGACCATCGTCATGCCGCTCTCGGCGAGTCCGCGCATGACATCGAGAACCTCTTTGATCATCTCCGGGTCGAGCGCGGACGTGGGTTCGTCGAAGAGCATGATCTTCGGGTCCATCGCGAGCGCGCGCGCGCGAGCGCGCGCGCGATCGCCACGCGCTGCTGCCCCCCGGAGAGCTGGCCCGGGTACTTATCCGCTTGCTCGGGAATGCCCACGCGCTCGAGGTGGGACATCCCGTGCGCCTCCGCCGCGGCCTTGGTCATGTGCCTCACCTTCTGCAGCGCGAGGGTCACGTTGCGGAGCACCGAGAGGTGGGGGAAGAGGTTGAACTGCTGGAACACCATCCCCACCTCCGAGCGGATCCGCTCGAGGTTGCGGAGGTTGTCGTTCAGCTCGACCCCGACGACGACGATCCGTCCGCGGTCGTGCTCTTCGAGACGGTTGATCGTGCGGATGAAGGTGGACTTGCCCGAGCCTGAGGGCCCGAGCACCACGACCACTTCGCCCTCGGCCACGCTGGTGGTGATGCCGCGCAGGGCGTGAAAGCCCCCGAACCACTTGTGCACGTCTTCGCACACGATGATTCCAGCGGATGGGGGCGTTTCGGGGGCGCCGCTAGCGTTGGCCAATGCCGATGTTCCGTTCGATCCGCATGCTCAGTCTCGACATGGTGAAGGCTACCGCCCAGAAAAGCAGGCCGGCGAAGACGAACGCCTCCTGGGCGTTGTCGGTGAAGCCCTCCTGGATGAGGGCCTTGCGGCTCGAATCGAGCGCGTCGAAAAGGGCGATGATCGTGACGAGCGACGTGTCCTTCCAGAGCGCGATGAGCTGCCCAACCAAGGCCGGGATCACGGCGCGGAGCGCCTGGGGCAGGGCGATCAGTGCGGTGATGCTGGCGGTCCCCACGCCCAACGCCTGCGCCGCCTCGACCTGTCCCCGCGGCACGCTCTGCAAGCCCCCGCGCACGATCTCGGCGATGTACGCCGAGGTGAAAAGCGTGAAGACGACGACCGCCCGGATGATCAGATCGACCTCGCCCACCGCTCCGGGGAGAAAGTCGGGAAGGACGAAACGGGCGAGCAGCAGCCAAACGACGATCGGGCCTGCGCGCCAGAATTCGATGAAGCCCACACAGGCGTACTTCACGGACCGATAGCTGCTCGCCCGCCCTAGGGCCAAGCCAATACCGACCGGGATGCTCGCTACCATCGCCACGGACGCGACGAGCACGTTCAGCATCAGGCCGCCCCAAAGCCGGGTCGGTGGCCCCCCGAACCCACTGATGATGATGAGCGCCACGGGAATCACGAGTACGGCCGCGACCAGCGCCAAGCGCTTGCCCACCACCTCGCGTGGGCTGCCCCGGAGGAGACCCTGCCCGAGGGCGTAGGTCGCGAACGCGAGCGCGGGTGCAACAGCGAGGAGCAGCGCGTTTCTGCCTTCGGCGAGCACGACGAAGACGAAGAGGAGCCCCGCCGCCAGCCAGAGCGCGTCCCGCCGGCTGAGCCGGCTCCAGAGGCCCCAGGACAGTCCGCCGGTAGCGGCCGCGAACCAGAGCGGCGGCCAGATTCGCCACTCCTCTCCGCTGGGGAAGCGGCCGAGGAAGATGAGCCGGCGGTTGACCTCGATGACCTCCCAGTCCGCGGTCACGAGCGCGAAGCGCAAGGCCTGGTAGGCCATGAACGCGAGCAGGGCCGATGCCACGAGCGTGAAGCCTGTATTGAGGCGACTGCTGAAGAGGTTCTTCCGCGCCCAGGCGCGCATCTGCTCCTGCCGGGGACGTTCGTCGAAGGGGCGTGCCGCCTGCATCAGCTGCCCTCGAGCTGAACGCGCGCGTTGAGCAGGTTCATCGCCGCCGAGATCACGAGATTCATGGCGA
This sequence comes from Tepidiformaceae bacterium, assembly GCA_965247935.1. Taxonomy (GTDB): domain Bacteria; phylum Chloroflexota; class Dehalococcoidia; order Tepidiformales; family Tepidiformaceae; genus CAUYXJ01. The sequence goes on along the minus strand of CBDFIA010000002.1, from coordinate 2,373,541 downwards.
TGTAGGTCGCCAGGATGAGGATGAACATCGGTACGGCGTGGCCGACGTTGTTCATGATCTGGCGGCCCACGAACACCAGCTCCGGGTAGGCGATGAGGATCGCCAGACTGGAATTCTTGTTCAGGTTCAGGAACTGGTTCGTGAGCGGCGGCACGATCGTGCGCAACGCCTGCGGAAGGATGACCAGCGTCGTCCGTTGGTAGGCGCTCAGGCCGAGCGCCTGCGCCGCCTCGCCCTGTCCTCGCGGCAGGGCCTGGATGCTCCCGCGCACGATCTCCGCGATGAATGCGCCGGTGTAGACGACGAGCGCCACGAGGAGCGCCGTGAACTCGGGGGAAACGGCGAAGCCACCCTCGAAGGAGGGCACGCCCCGATCGGGAACGACCAGCGCGGGTAGATCGGGCCGCAGCGGCAGCCCCGTGGCGAGGAACGCCACGGCGCCCACCGCGACGAGCGTTCCCAACGCATACAGGTTCGGATGCGCCGGTGTACCGCGCTCGACCTCGCGGGCGAGGCGGCGCCGGCGCACGAACCAGGCCGACACGGCCCCGAGCGCCAGCAGGATCAGCCAGAGCCAGGCGAATGGGCCCGCGTCGAGGCTCGGTAGCACCACCGCTCGGTTCGAGATGAATCCCAGCCCCGCGACATCGACGCTGTTCTCGATCGTGGGCAGCTTGAGGAAGGCCGCGAAGTACCAGAAAAAGACCTGGACCGGCAGCGGCGTGTTGCGGATCACCTCCACGTAGAGCGTGGCCAGGCTGGAGACGAGCCAGTTGCCCGAGAGCCGCGAGACCCCGACCACGACCCCGACGATCGTGGCCAGCACGATCCCGATAGCAACCAGCCGGATCGCGTTCACGATGCCGGTGAGATACGCGTCGAGGCGTGAGTCCGATGCCTTGAACTCGACCAGCCAGGTGTGCGAGAGCGCGAAGCCCGCGGGCCCGCTGAGGTAGTCGAACGTCAGCTCGAGGTCCGCCGCCTGCAGTGCGGCGTAGACGAGGAACAGCAGGACGAGCGCGCTGAACGTGACCTCGAAGAGGAGGCGGCGCGCGCGCTGCCGCCGCCAGAGCGAGCCGAGCGGTGTGGCCTACTAGGGACACGGGCGTGCTCCAGTGACCACCGTGCGCTCATTCATAGTCACTGGAGCCCCGTCACTGGAGCCGCCCTCCGCTCGCTACCTATTTGATCGGCGGTGCGTAGAGGAGGCCGCCGTTGATCCAGAGCGCGTTGAGCGTGCCTGCTCGCTCCAGGCCCAAGGGTGCGATTGTGCGCTCGTAGACCTCGCCGTAGTTGCCGACTTGGCTGAGGACGTCCTGCATGAAGGTGTTGTCGATCCCGAGCGCGTCGCCGAAGGGGAACGCGTCCGCGCTGTCGAAACCAACGCCGAGGAGGCGGGCGATATCGATGTTCGAGGGGTTACTGGCCTGGGCGGCAACGTTGCCGCTGCTCACACCCAGCTCCTCTGCTGCGATCATGCCGAGCACGGTCCAGTTGACGATGTCGAACCACTCGGTGTCGCCGTCACGGGTGACAGGGCCGAGCGGCTCCTTCGAAAGCGTCACGCCAAGGATGCGCACGGCGTCCGGGCCGCCGTCCTCCTTGGGGTAGCCGGCGCGCTGGCCAACCAGGTTCGACTTATCCGCGGTCCAGGCGTCGCAGCGCCCTTCGCTGAAGGCGGCGAGGATCTCGGGGTCACCCTCGAAGGTGAGGGCGGTGTAGGCCACGTTTGCAGCGCTCAAGCGATCTTCGAGGTTCGCCTCGGTGGTGGTGCCACCGGTCACGCAGATGGTCGCCCCTTGGAGGTCGGTGAGGGACTAGAAGTCTGATTCGCTCCGGACCAGGATGCCCTGCCCGTCGTAGAAGGTGATCTGGGCGAACGAGCCGTTGAGGCTCGTATCGCGGCCGGACGTCCAGGTGGTCGTGCGAATGAGCACGTCGATTTCGCCCGAATCGAGCAACTCGAAGCGATCGGCCGCGCTCGCGGGCACGAACTCGACGGCGCCGGCGTCGCCGAGCACGGCCGCAGCCACGGCTCGGCAGAATTCCACATCGCTGCCCGAGTAGGAACCATCGGGCTCGAGGAAGCCGAAGCCGCGCTGGCTCTCCTTCACGCCGCACTTCAACGTCCCGCGGTCGCGCACGGTCTCGAGCGTGCCGCCGCCGCCGCTATCGCCGCCATCGTCGTCGCCGCAGGCCACCGCGATCAGGGCGAACGCCGTGAGCGCGACGACCCCGAGCCACAGGTAGTGCTTTCTCGTCACTGGTCCCTCCACGGCGCCCATTTGGGGAGCTGGCGCGCCGACCTGCGAACTGTAACCCGATAGGCCACGGACTCGGAGCGAAGCGCTGAACGAGGCGCACGTTCCCTCTGCGGTACTCGCACTTACGTAAGCAGGTGTTTACACTATGGCGATGGAGGCCGCTCTCAAGGCGATCGCCGAGCCCCGCCGGCGGGCCATCCTCCAGCTCGTGTGGGACCGCGAGATGGCGGCCGGTGAGATCGCGTCGCGATTCGAGGTGACGCGCCCCGCAATCTCCCAGCACCTGCGTGTGCTCAAGGAGGCTGGCCTCATCGACGAGCGACGCGATGGCACCCGCCGCTACTACCGGGCCCGCCCGGAGGGCTTGGGTGAGCTCCGCCCCTTCCTCGAATCGATGTGGCAGGAGAGCCTGGACCGGCTCAAGTACGGAGCCGAGTTCGAACAGCAGAAGGTCGACCGTGGCCGCTGAGGAGAGCGCCGGTGCGCTCGTCAACGAGGTCTACATCGAGGCCACGCCGGAGACCGTTTTCTCCTTCTTCACCGACCCCGAGAAAGTAGCCCGCTGGAAGGGGCAGGAGGCGACGGTCGACCCTCGCCCCGGTGGCATCTAACGCGTCGTCATCAACGACGAGAACATCGTGCGGGGCGAATATGTCGCCCTCGAGCCCCCCGACCGCGTCGTCTTCACCTGGGGCTGGGAAGCGGAGGGGCACCCTCTGCCACCCGGCGCAAGCACGGTCGAGGTGACCCTCGCGGCCGAGGGCGAGGGCACGCGCCTCCGCCTCGTCCACAGCAGCCTCCCGGAGGAGACGCAGGGCGCCCACGACGAAGGCTGGGCGCTGTATCTCCCGCGCCTTGCGATCGCGGCCGCCGGCGGCGACCCGGGCGCCGACCCGAACGCGGAGGCGATGTAGCCTTCAGCCCGCCGCTGCGAGCGTGGCCCGCGCGAGCGCGGCCTTGCGCTCGGCGCTCGTCATCATTGTGTCCGTGATTGCACAGCCAAGCCCGAGCGCCTCGATCCGAGGCGCAAGCGCACGGTCCTGCTCGTCGATCACCATGACATCGACAAGTTCGCGGTAGATGGCGGCCACACCCGCGGCTGAGACCTCGTGGCCGAGACTCGCGAGCATCTTCGCTGCGGGGCCCTTGATCGCGGCGCCGCCGACGATCGGGCTGATGGCCACCCGCCGCGCCCTGCTCCCAACGATCGCCTCGCGCACGCCCGGGATCTCGAGGATCGGGCCGATACTGACGAACGGGTTGCTCGGCGCGAGAATCAGCGTGCTCGCGTTCCCAATCGCGTCGAGCACGCCGGGCGCCGGAGTGGCTTCGGCGGCTCCGGCGAAGCGGAAGCCTGAGACCTCCGGCTCGGTACCGAGCCGGACCATGTAGTCCTGGAAGGCGATCTCGCCTTCGGCGGTGACGATCTGCGTCGCTACGCGGCCGTTCGTAGCAGGGAGGATCGTCGACGCGATCCCAAAGGCGTTCGCGAGCTCGGCCACGATTTCGTGCATCGCGCGGCCCTCGCGTAGCAGGCGGGTGCGGTGCACGGCCGTCGCGAGATCGCGGTCGCCCAGGTTGAACCAGCGGTCGTAGCCGAAGCGGCGGAGGCCGTCGACAACCGCGAAGCTGTCGTCCGCGATGCCCCAGCCGGTCTCGGGATTCACGATTCCGGCGAGCGAGTAGATGACGATGTCGGTGTCCGGGGAAACGTGGAGCCCGAACATCTCGACGTCGTCCGCGACGTTCGAGATCACGGTGATCTCCTCCGGATCGACGACCTGGACGAGCCCCTGGAGGAACCTCGCCGCCCCAACGCCCCCCGCGAGCACGGTAAACATAGGCGCATTCTAGGCTCGGTGCGTTTTGAGCTCGCTTCGCTCGGACCCCGCCCCGATGCTACCCCCTCCGCGCTCGACTGCTCTCACTGCGCGGCCTCGCGGCCGCTGCGTTCCCGCGCTCGCTCTCGGCTCGCTGTGCTCAGTGCCCGAGGGTACGCCGCACAAGGAATGAGGCTTCTAGCGAGCGCGAAGGCGGAGCGGCCGCGAGGCCGCGGAACCGCAGCAGACGAGCGTGGGTGGGGACGGGGGCGGGGTCCGAGCGAAGCGAGCTCTATCTCGACATGAGCGAGGGACGGACCTCGAAGGCGATCACAATCGCGAGCAGCACCCACAGAAGGGGTTCGTCGAGCAGGCGTCCTTCCGACTGGCTGTGCAGCACGATGCCGATGATCGACGCCGCCAGCCAACCCATAAGGACACGGCCATAAGCGTCGCCGGCCTGGAGATAGGTACGGATCATCGTGACCGCGAGACGCACGCCCACGAAGGTAAACATGAGGACGCCGATGAGGCCGAGCTCGGCGAGCACCGAAACGAGCGAGGTGTGCGAGAGCGAGACCCGCGCCCAGGGTGGGATGGCGTCGAGGTACGAGGTCACGAGCGCGTGCTGATAGTTGCCCGCGCCGAGCCCGATGAAGGGGCTGTCCTTGAACATCTCCCATCCCGCCCGGATGAGGTACTCGCGTTGGCCCAGCACACTCGCACTCTCCGTAATCGTGCGCACGCGCTCCGCATCTGCCCCCCCCTGCGTGAGGAGGAGGCTCACTCCGAGGCCTGCGACCAGGGCGGTGGCCGCCAGCAGCTTCGTCTTCGTCTGGGCGGCCACCGGAGCGAGGAGCAGCACCAACACGCCCGTGAGCATGAGCATGATCCAGCCGGAACGGGAGGCAGTCGCGACGATCGCGAGTGCGCCCAGCGCGAGCATTGCCGGCGCGAGGTAGAGCGTGACCCGGCGCGGTCCCGTTGCGAGGATCAGCGCCGCCCCGAGGGGCATCGCGATCGCGAGGAAGCGCGCGAGGATGTTCGGTGAGGCGAAGGTCGCGTTCGCGCGGTAGCTCACGCCGTCGGACTGGATCAGTGCCTCCCGCCAGTTGAAGACACCGATCGCACGTTGCGCCACAGCGACGAGCGCGAGCACGGCCGCCGCCGCGAGCAGCGCCACGATCAGCCGCTCGATGTCGCGCCGGTCTTCGATGAAGGCCGGGGCGACGAAAAGAAAGGCAACGTACAGGGGGAGGATGAGGATGCTGTTCGCCGGGACGAAGGAATCAGACCAGGCGACCCCGAGCAGGAGGAGCAGCAGGAGCGCGCCCAACGGCAGGACCAAGCTCGAATTGGGGACGAGCCGTGAAGGGTCGTGGCGCCAGCGCACGACCGCGACGACAACGGTCGCGACCATCAGCGCCTGGCCGGGATTGAGCAGGGAGCGCAAAGCGCCGCTCGCGCCACCTTCGCCGAGAGCGTCCACGGTCTGCGTCTCGAAGAACTCGATCGGCAGTAGGACGATGACCGCGGGGAGGAGGAGGCGCGGGTCTCTGCGCAACGCGAAGAACGCGAGCAGGGCCGCGTCGACGGCAACCAGCAGGACGATCTGAAGCATTGGGGGTACCGCTTCGTTGACCGGTCTCGGCCCCGAAAATACGATACGTTCAGATGTCGTCACGGACCAGCGGGTTTCAGCGGGACGTCCGCCTCCTTCGGCGTCGGGCCTGGCTCTTCGTTCCCTTTCTCTTCCTCGGTGTCCTGGTCGCGATCGTCTTCAGCGCCTTCGCCGGTGAGACCAACGCGGTGGCCGAGCTCGAGCTCGATACCGTCATCAACGACGCGGGCGGCGGGGGCGACCGCGGGTTGCGCATCTTCGAGGCCCAATCGATGACAGATGACGCCGAGTTCAGGGCGATGGTGATCGCCGAAATCGGCGACCCGAACTTCGATTACGCCCGCTTCGACGTGGAGCTCGACCCGATCTCCGTTGCTGCCGGCGTTTCCCGTGGCATCCTCACGATATCCATCAAGGACCGCAGCAAGGGCGACGCGGAGAAGTTCCGCGAGGCGTTCGTCGACATCTTCGAGCGCGAATATCTGGAGCCCGATGGGCTCTTCCGCAAGCGCTTCCTCGCCAACACGCTCCGAGTCGCGGAGGCGGCCGAGGCCGAGTTCGCGGCGTCTTACGCCGAGCTCAGTGTGGCTGCTGCAGCGCAAGGCATAGCCGTCGACGAGCTCTTCCGCAGCGGCCAGGCCACGAGCCCGCTCGACGCCCTGAACGTGCAAGAGGGCGAGCTGCGGGGCGCGCTTGCGCGTGCGCAAGGAACGCTTGCGACGGTGCGTGCCGGCGGCCTTTCAGAGACGGCGATCGCCTCGCTGGCCGCGAGCGTGCTCGGCGAGACCGTGCAGCCGGGCGATGGCGAGGCCGTGCTCGCTGCCCAGGTGGCGAGCCTGGAGACGGCCCTTGCAAGCATCAGTGAGCAGATCGCCGGTCTCTCCGATGGAACGCTCGACCCAGGATTGCTCACGCTGCTCGACGAGGTGCGCGGCCTCGACGAGGCCAAGGAGGCGGCGTTTGTGCGTGTCGCCAACGCCCGGATCGCGATCGGCAGCTCGGACAGCACGCTTGAGATCGAGCGCACCTTCAGTGGTGGGCTCGCCGGCTCGTACGTGGGGCTGATCGCCGTCGTCCTGGCGGTCACGCTCGTATTCGGCCTAATCGCCATCTACACCCTCGAGTGGCTCTCGCAGGTTCGCGGCGGCAGCGACGCCTAAGCTGGAGGCTCATATGCGCATCGTTGAGATCAACGACATCGCTTCCGTGGCCTCCGAGATCGGCGCCGGGTTGCGAGCGCGCGGCGACAGCGTGACGTTGATCCAGCCGCGGCTCGTCGGCGCCCGCCTCCACCCCTGGCTGAAGCCCACGGTGAGCCCCGCGCGCGCGATCGAGTGGGTCCAGCTGATCCGTGCGATCCGGCGCGGCGACTACGATCTCGCGCACATCCACTATGCCTACCTCGGCATGCTCGGCGTCCTCGGCCGCTTCCCCTTCATCCTGCACTGCCACGGAGCCGATCTCCGGGAGGCGACGGCCGTCACGCGCCCGCTCATCGCGCGAGCCCTCGCCCACGCCGATCACGTCTTCTATTCCACGCCCGATCTTGCCGCCTACGTGCTCCCCGTGCGCCCTGACGGCGAGTTCCTCCCCAATCCCGTCGATACCACGCTGTTCTCTCCGGCTCCGGACCCGGCGGGTGGCGACGATGTCTATATCGCCTGCTGGATCGAGGAGAACAAGGGCGCGGCCCACCTCCTCGAGGCTTGCCGCGTCCTCCTGGCGGAGCGGCCGGAGGTGCGGATCACCGCCCTCGCGCGCGGCCCCTACATCGCCGAATTCGCGCAGCTGCCGAACGTGTTGCTCGTCGAGCCGGGGCCGCGCCGGAAGCTGCCGGCGCTGATCGCTCGTCACAAGGTGGTGGTCGGTCAGGTGCGTCACGGGGCCGTCGGCATGGCCGAGATCGAAGCGATGGCCTGCGGCCGTCCGCTCGTCGCCCGCTTCCGCTACGGCCGTGCGTATCCAGAGCCCCCGCCGATCGTCAACGCCGAAGATGGCCGCGCGATCGCGGCGGCCGTACTGCGGCTGCTGGACGCGCCCGCCGAGCGCCTCGCGCTCGGCGAAGAGACCCGCAGCTGGGTGGAGCGCCACCACGCCCGCGAGGTGGTGGTCGCGCGCGTCGAGGCCGTGGCGGAGGCGATCGTCGCGGGCGTTGACCCCTCTCGGGTCACCGCCTAGCGTGCCCGCGTGACCCCTCCTGACGGCACTCCCCGGCTCGACGAGCAGCTCTCGCTTCCCGAACGCCCGCTCGTTTCGATCGTGATCCCCACCCTGAACGAAGAGACCCACATCACCGCCCTCCTCGATTCGCTCAGTGACCAGGACTACGGCCCCAGATTAATCGAGGTGCTGGTGGCGGACGGGGGCAGCGACGATGCGACGCGCGCCCTGGTGCGCGACTATCCCAGCCGCTTCCACCGCCTCGAGGTGGTGGACAACCCCAAGCGCATCACCGTCGGCGGCTTGAACGCCGGCATGGCAGTAGCCCAGGGCGATTGCTGGATCATCATCGGCGCACACAGCGAGGTTGCATCCGATTTCGTCAGCGCCTCCGTACGCGCCCTCGCGCGCACGGGTGCGGCCTGTGTCGGAGGCCCGATCGAGACCATCGGGCAGAGCCTCCTGGGGCGCGCGATCGCGGCCGCGATGTCGTCCCCCTTCGGTGTCGGCGATGCGCGTTTCCGCTACTCGGACCAGGGCGGCGAGGTTGATACGGTGCCGTTCGGCTGCTACCACCGCCGCGTCTGGGAGGTGGTTGGCCCCTTCGACGAGACCGTCGACGGCGCAGACGAGGACAGCTACAACGCCCGCGTGCGCCAGGCGAATGGCCGCATCGTGCTCGATCCGGCCATTCGCAGCAGCTACTACCCGCGCGAGAGCCTCCAGGCGCTGGCGCAGCAGTACGCGGGCTACGGCGCGGCGAAAGGGACGCTGCTCCGGCGAGGTCGGCGGCTGCGGGCGCGCCACTTCGCGCCGAGCGCGATGGTCCTTGGGGGAGGAATGCTGCTGCTCCTCGGCAAGCGGTGGCGTCGGCCCCGCCGGCTACTGCGGTTGCTCGGCGGCGTCTATCTCAGCCTTGGGATGTCCGCGGCGCGAGGCGCGGGCGCGAAGCACGACGCGCACCCCGTGCTCGTCTTTGCGGTGACGGCGACCATGCACGCCGCCTACGGCCTCGGCTTTCTGTGGGGGCTCGCGACGGGCATGCAGCAGCTCCCAGGAGGCCGCTGATGGTTGAGCTACGCATCCCCTTCTACCGGCCCGATGTCGACGAGGACGACATCGCCGCGGTGACCGAGACGCTGCGCGGCGGCTGGCTCACCAGCGGTCCCAACGTGGCCGCGTTCGAAGAGGAGCTCGCCGCCTTCACCGGCGCCGAGCACGTGGTCGTGGTGAACTCGTGCACCGCAGCGATGCACCTCGCGCTCGTGGGCTGGGATATCGGCGACGGCGACGAGGTGATCACGACGCCCTACACCTTCTCCTCTACGGTTTCCGTGATCCTTCAGACCGGTGCGCGGCCCGTGCTCGTGGATGTACGCAGCCACGATCGGAACATCGACCCGGAGCAGATTGGGCGCGCCGTGACGCCCCGGACGAAGGCGATCCTGCCCGTCCACTTCGGGGGCGAGCCCTGCGCCATGGACGAGATCCTCGAGATCGCGAAGAGCAGTGACCTGAAGGTGCTCGAAGACGCCGCCCATGCGATCGGAAGCGCTTACCGGGGTCGCCGCGTTGGCGCTATCGGCGATGCGACGGCCTTCAGCTTCTACGCTACGAAATCGGTGACGACGGGTGAGGGTGGGGCCCTCACGACCGATGACGAAGACCTGGCCGCGCGCGTCCGTAGCCTCTCGCTTCACGGCATGACGCGGGATGCCTGGGGCCGCTACGACCGCGGCGGTAGCTGGCGCTACGACGTCACTGAGATCGGCTTCAAGGACAACCTTCCCGATCCCGCGGCGGCCCTGGGACGGAGCCAGCTGCGCAAAGCCGAGAGGCTTCGGGCGCAGCGTACCGCCGCCGTCGAGCGGTACTGCGAGCACCTTGCCGAGGAGGCTCACCTCCGCGTTCCCAGGGGCAGTCCTGACAACGAAAGCGCCTGGCACCTCTTCGTTGTACAGCTCGATCCAAACGCACCCGTGGCCCGAGACGAAGTTATCCGCGGTCTCGCCGAGCGCGGGATCCAGGCGTCGGTGCACTTCATCCCGATCCATCACCTGAGCGCCTTCCGCCGGCTCGGACCGTGGGGCGAGGGCGACTTCCCGGTCGCGGACGCCGCCTTCGCGGGTGCCATCAGCCTGCCGCTCTTCCCCGCGATGACGCCCTCAGAGGTTGACGAGGTCTGCGCCGCGCTCCGCGAGATCCTGCGGGGCTGAGGGCGCGGTCCCTAGGTGGTCGTCTGAAGCGACTACGTGTTCCTGCGTAGGCGGCGACCACTAGGAAAACCGTCCCTTTGGCGGATATCAAGGGATGGTTGCGCGAAGGTAGATTAAATCACCTAAGGCGCACCACCTGGGAGGAGGGTTGAGCAGTCGTGCACGCACCGCTACCGCCCGATTCCATGACCCTCGCCTACCACGAGCTCCGGGCGCCGCTCGGGCTGATGGCAACGGCGGCCGCCAGTGTCGCCGAGGCCTCGCCCGATGCCACCGCGCGCGCGCAGTGCGAGGTGATCATGCGAGCCGCTGAGCGCCTCCTCCGCACCACCGCACGCGTGCTCGCACTCGCGCAACCTGCTCCAGCGGGGACGGAGGCGTGCGCGTATACGCCCGCGCCCCTCGTCGAGCGGATCGTCGCCGATTTTGGGGACCTCGACGTTCAACTCGACTTCGCCACAAGCGTGGTCGCCGCGCGTGCCCTGGTCTGGGGCCACGAGGCCGACTTCGAGACGCTCGTGAGCTCCCTTCTCATGAACGCGATCGACCACGGCGATCCCAACGAGCCGATCAGCATCTTCGTCGAGGATGATGGCACGACGGTGAGCGTCTGCATTCGGAATCAGGCCGCTACCCGCGCGGCGCCACCGCGGTTTCGCCCTGGGCACGCAGCTCTGCGAGGAGCTCGCCCGGCGGATGGGTGCGACGCTGCGGAGGCAGTCTCGATGAGCGTCAGTTCAGCGCCCAGATCGAGATGCCACACGCGGTCTAGGGCAGAGCGAGATACCCGAATCCCCGGACCGTGGCCAATCCGTGGGGATCGCCGCCCAGGGCGCTGATCTTGCGCCGGATGGCCCTCACCGTCGCCCGCAGTTCGCCCGTGCCGAGGCCGCTCGAGGTGGCGAGGACTTCGCGCTCCACGGGCGCGCCGGGAGACTCGACGAGGGCGCCGATGAGGCGCCCCTCGCTGGGCTCGAGCGCCTCCCAGCGGGCCGCCGACGCGAGCGTCGCCAGGTCGCGACCGACCACGAGCCCGCCCAGCGTTGGCGTTCCTTCGACGGCGCTGCGGCCGCGCCGAACCGTGGCCGCTAACGGCCCGATCACTCTGCGTAATCCTGAGTCCAGCTCATCCTCCGCGAACGCGCCCGCGAGATCGCCGGTGAACGCCTCAGTCGGCGTCCCCGCGCGAAGCAACGCTACGAGTGGGATTTCTCCGTCTCCGCTCAGTTGGAGCGCGCGCTGGGCGTGCTCCGGGGAAGCGTCGGCCACGATCAGGCCGAGGTCGGCGCCTCGGAGCGCTGCCTCCTCGGCCGCCGAAGACTCGCGCACGAACAGGCCCAGACGAGCGAGGGAGGCGAGCAGGCGTCCGCGGTCACAGGGGCGCAGGTAGACGATGCCCACGTTGAGGGCGTACGGCTCCTGGGCCTTCCTGGTGGGCTGCTTCATAACCAGGCCGAAAACGCTAGGCGCCCGCCGTTGAGGAACAGTCGCGATCGGGTCTGCGGCGGCCTCGCCTTTGTGCCGAAAGTCAGAGTACTGCCGGGCTCGCCAGGGCTTGAGCGACTGAGGGGAGGCGTCGGCGTGCCAACGGTTCTGGATCGGGGGTTCGCTACCGCTCTTGCGCGCCGCTACGGTCGCCCTCCTCGGGGAACGCCGCCCGCAGGTGAGCGTGGGGGGCGAGCCCCCAGCCGACCTGGCCGAGAGATGGCCCGAGGCTGGCGTGGCTCTCGGTCTCGAGGATCGCTGGCTCTTCGTCTCGCCGACCATAGGGCCCGACGAGAACGCCGCGCAGGCACTCTCCGCTGGCGTGGTGGCCGTTCTCAACCTCAGCTCGAACTGCGACGAGTTCGATCGGGCCTTCGAAGCCGTCCTCCGGGGCGAGCGGAGCTTCGTACCGGTGGAGATGGTCCAGTGGCTGGCGGACCGCGCGGTGCGCGCGAATGGTGCGGCGCTACCCGTGCGGCTGACCGCCCGCGAGGGGTGAGGTGCTGGGGCTGCTCGCGCGTGGCTATTCGAACGAGGAGATCGCCGACACCCTCACGATCTCCGTGAATACGGTGCGCACCCACCTGCACGCGCTCGCCGTGAAGATCGAGGCATCGAGCCGGGCCAAGATCGTTGCCAACGCCCGCGCCCGCGGCCTTCCCGAGGCCGCGGACGCTCTCGACGGCGGCCCTCACGGCCGCGCGTCCGCTTAGGAGGCCCTCGTGCTTGTGCTCGTCGTCGAAGATGACCAGGACTACGGTGAGATCATTGCTCAGACACTCCGCCGCGAGTCGCATGAAGTGGTTCTCGTGGGGACCTCGCAGGATGCCGAGCGCTTCTCCCAGCGGAAGACACCGGAGCTCGCCATCCTGGACGTGATCCTTCCAGATGGCTCCGGCCTCGAGCTGTGCGCCCAACTGCGTCAGCGCGTTCCCACCCTGCCGATCATCTTCCTGAGTGCGCTGGACCGCTCGAACGACGTGATGACTGGCCTGAACGAAGGCGCGGACGACTACATGACGAAGCCTTTCCATCCGGGGGAGCTGCTAGCGCGGGTGCGCGCGGTCACGCGCCGTTCCCAGGTGAGTGAGACGAGCACCAGCGCGAGTGCCCCCCAGCTGCAGGCGGTCGGCCTCGAAGTCGACCCCGGCGGCCAGGCCGCCTACTACGAGGGCATCAATCTCAACTGCACGCGCCTTGAGATCGACATCCTCGCCCAACTGGTCGGGTATCCCGGCCAGGCGCTCTCCCACGAATTCCTGTCGGAACAGATCTGGGGGTACAAGAACGTGCACGATGCGACGCTGCTCAAGGGCCATCTGAGCTCCCTGCGGCGCAAGCTGCGGGAGGCAGGGGGTGACTCGGACGTCATCCGCACGGTCCACGGCGTGGGCTATGCCTACACGCCCGTCTAGGTCAGGAGCGGCACATGCGCCTCGCTATCGTTGAGCCCGACCCCGCCCTGGCGGACGTGCTTGCATTCGCCGCTCGGCGGCGCGGACATCAAACGGTCTGCGTGACGTCGGCCGATCGCCTCCTCGAGGCGTTGCCCTTCACGCCCAGCGTCGCGGTAATCTCGCTGGGTCAAGGGAGCGGCGCGGTCGACTCCCTGCTTCAGGTTCGCCAGGAACGACCGGACCTGGTGTTGCTCATCACGGTCGAAGAGGCCCCGGAGCCGACGCCGCAGCTGCTCCTCCAGGCGGGTGCGCAGGATGTCATTCGGATCCCCTACAACCCGTACGAGGTGGTCGCACGGGCAGAGGCCTGGGAGCGCGCCAAGTCCGCGAGGCCAGCAGGCGGCGAGATCCTTACCCTGGCCGATATCGAGGTCGACCTGGAAGCCTTCGCCGCACGCAAGAACGGCAAGGACCTCGAGCTCACGAAGCTCGAGTTGCGTCTCGTCCACTGCCTCTGTGAGCACCACCCGAACGTTGCGCCGCTCGAACGGCTGCTGAGCTTCGGCTGGGAAGGCATGGACGATCCCGACGCGTCTCTGCTCAAGACGCACATCTCGCACATTCGCCACAAGCTCGGCAGTGCCGGCGGCGAGGTCGTCCGGATCGCCTCTCGCCAGGCGATTGGCTACAGGATCGAGTTGAGCGCCTAGCGCGTCTTTCGACCCCCCCCCCCGAAGATGGCTGCCCTCCCCCATCGCGGCGATGACAACTCGCATCCTCACGCGCCACCCGCTCGCGCCCTAAGCCCCCGCCTCGATCACACGTAGAACGGCGGCGAGGCCCGCGTTCGCGGGCCTCGCCGCCGCTTGTTGGGCCGTTTCGCGGTTCTTAGCGGCGTTTCAGCTGCCCCCGGCGCTCACGCCGCCTCCACCCGCCGTTCACCCCGTCCACCCAACGTCTCCTGTACGACCACCCCCCGGTCCGGAGACGTACGCATGGCCGCTCTTGCCCCTCCCCGCAAAACGATCGGCGGCTCAGAGCGCAACGGCGCCGTGGGAGCGCGCCCCGCGCACGTGGCCGTGGGCCCGCTCGCCGTCTTCGATGGCTCCCCGAGCGAGGCTGCTGACTACTGCTTCGCGGCGATCGAGTCGGGCCGGGGCGCACGCGTGGCCACTGCGAACCTCGACTTCGTGGCGATGGCGCGCCGGGACGCTACCCTCCGGGACGATCTCGCCAGCTCCTCGATCGTCGTGGCCGATGGCGCCCCCGTCGCCTGGCTGGCACGGGTGGCCGGTGCCCGTCGTACCGCACGGACGACGGGCGCCGATCTCGCAGCGGAACTCTTCCGCCGCGGATCCGTACGCGGTCACCTCCGCGTCGCGATGTACGGCGGCGAGCCCGCCATCGCCCGCCGCGCGGCCAAGGCGATCGTCAAGCAGTTCCCGGGCATCGCGATCGTTGTGCGCATCTCGCCGCCCTTCCGCCCCCTCAGCGAGGAGGAGCGACGCGCGGAGCGGCGCGCATTGCGGGAGGCCGCGCCAGAGCTCGTGCTCGTCGCGCTGGGCTGCCCCAAGCAGGAACGCCTGATCGCGGAGTACGCGGCCGAAGTCCCCGGCGCGGTCTGGATCGGTGTTGGTGGCACCCTCGACTTCTTCGCCGGTCTGCGCCGCCGGGCCCCGGGTGCGGTCCAGCGCCTGGGCTTGGAGTGGTTCGTGCGGCTCGTGCAGGAGCCCCGCCGCCTCTGGCGCCGCTACCTGCTGCGCGACGTGCCCGCGCTTGCGGCCGTTGCGCCGCGCTGTGTCGCGCGACGGCTTCGTCCGATGCGGGCGTTCGTCGACCAAGGCGGGCCCGCAACGACCACCACCCATCAACCGCCCCTCAACGGGCGTTGGTGACCCTCGAATCCCAACCTTTGTGAGGGAGTGTGCCCCGAATGACCCAACTTGCTGTCGTCGGCTGTGGATACGTCGGCACGGTGACCGCGGCCTGCCTCGCGCACCTCGGACACACCGTGGAGTGCGTCGATGTCGATGAGGAGCGCGTCGTCATCCTCAATCAAGGCCGCAGCCCGATTCACGAGCCCCGGCTGGACACGCTCATCCAGGAGGGGCTCGCCGCGGGCCGACTGCAGTTCCGGCACGGCTACCCCCACCGTTTCCGCGCTGAGATTGCGTTCATCGCGGTGAACACACCTGGCTCCCAAGAGGGTGCAGCCGACCTGCGTGCCTTTCGGGACGCCGTCGCATCCGCCGCTGGTGCGCTCGCCCCCGGCTCCATCATTGTCAACAAGAGCACCGTCCCCATTGGTACCGGCGACCTCGTGCAGGGCATGGCCTTGCGGAGCGGTAACGGGTCGATCTCTGTCGTCTCGAACCCCGAATTCCTGCGTGAGGGCTCGGCCGTCGCCGACTTCCTCCATCCCGACCGCGTCGTCCTCGGCTCGAAGGACGCGGGCGCCACGGAGCGGGTGGCCGCGCTCTACGAACCCCTTGCCGCGCCCATCCTCCGCACGGATATCCGCACGGCAGAGATGATCAAGTACGCCTCCAACGCGTTCCTCGCCACCAAAATCTCCTTCATCAACGAAATCGCTTCGATCTGCGAGTCGGTCGGGGCCGACGTCCAGATGGTCGCCAGCGGGATGGGCGCTGATGCCCGAATCGGGGAGAAGTTCCTCGAGGCTGGGCTGGGCTGGGGTGGAAGCTGCTTCCCGAAGGATGTTCGCGCCCTGGCGCACATCGCTGCGATTCGCGGGACTAACCCCCAGCTGCTGCGCTCCGTAATCGAGATCAACGCCGATCAGCGATTGCGAGCGGTGCGCAAGCTTCGCGAAGCGCTGAATGGCCTCGAGGGCCGTCACGTCCTCATCCTCGGGGCGGCGTTCAAACAAGGCACCGACGATCTTCGCAACTCGCCCGCCCTGGAGCTGGCGGAGCTGCTCCGCCATGAAGGCGCCAAGGTGGCGATTTACGACCCCATCATCGACTGCGCGAGTATCCGCAAGTTCGCTCCTGATATCGCAACCGTGGACGACCCGCTCAGCGGTTCCGCGGGGGCGGACGCCATCGTGGTCGCGACCGACTGGCCCGAGTTCGCTGAGCTCCCCCTCGCCGAAATCGCGCGATCGATGCGCCACCCCCTACTCCTCGATGGAAGGAACTGCCTCGACCCTGCCGCCGTGCGTGAAGCGGGGCTCGAATACCTCTGCATCGGCCGTCCTTTGGCCGAAGGGCTCGGCAGCCGCATCGAACCTGGGCGAGTCCGGCCTGAGACTGCCGGGGTGGGTTCGTGAGCGCCCAGGCGAGCCTCAGTGGCGTCCGCACAGTTCAGTTCACCGACGAGTTTGCTGCGGTCGGGACGAGCGTGGCGATGCCCGCCTGGAAGCGGACGCTCGACGTGGTGCTCGCAGCCGGTGGGCTCATGATGGCGTCGCCGGTACTGCTCCTGATTGCGTTGGCGGTGGCCCTCGATAGCCCAGGCAGCCCGTTGTTCCGGCAGACGCGGGTTGGTCGCGGTGGCGCCACCTTCTCCCTCTGGAAATTCCGCTCGATGCGCCGTGACGCTCAGCGGCTCCGGGGCGAGCTAACCGCCAGCAACGAGGCCAATGGCCACATGTTCAAGCTCCGGCATGATCCGCGCGTCACGCGGGTCGGCCGCGTCCTCCGCAAGACGAGTGCCGACGAATTGCCTCAACTCTGGAACGTGCTGCGCGGCGAGATGGGCCTGGTGGGTCCGCGACCCGAGATCGCCGACGAGGTCGCCCGCTACACGCCGCATGAGCTCCGGCGCCTGGCGCTCGTCCCGGGCATCACCGGCCTCTGGCAGGTGACCGCCCGCGAGCACTACGACTTCGCCAGCATGCTGGTGTTCGACCTCGAGTACGCCGAGCGTATGGGCTTCTGGTTCGACATGCAGATCCTCATGAAGACGATTCCCGCCGTCATCGGCGGGAAGGGAGCGTGCTAGCCATGGAAACCACCGATCGACCGCTGCGTATCTGCCTCCTCGGTTGCGGAGGCTTCATCGGCTCCCACCTGGTGGATTGGCTGCTCCAGAACAGTGATGCCGAGTTGGTGGGCACGGATGTGAGCGAAGAGAAGATCGCGCACCTCCTGCCCCGCCCCCGCTTCACCTACCACCACAGCGACATTCGCCGCGATCGAGCGCTCACCCACCGGCTGATTAGCGAGGCGGACGTCGTCGTTGACCTCGTCGCCGTAGCCAGTCCGAAGCAGTATGTCCAGAATCCACTCGAGGTCTTCGAGCTCGACTTCATGGAGAACCTGCACGTCGTGCAGGCCTGCGCCGACTTAGACACGCGGCTCGTGCAGTTCTCGACCTGCGAGGTCTATGGACGAACGTGGCAGGGCGTCACACCCGAAGCCGCGCTCGATCCGACCGCGATCGTTCCCGCGGATCTGGCGATGAGCGAGGACGACACCTACCTGATCGTCGGGCCTACCCATCGCTCCCGCTGGATCTACGCCTGCAGCAAACAGATGCTCGACCGCGTCATCCACGCCTATGGCGAACAGCGCGGGTTGGACTACAGCATCATTCGGCCGTTCAACTTCGTCGGTCCGCGCATCGATTTCCTTCCCTCCGAGCGAAACGACGACTCGCCCGTGTGTTTGCCCACTTCATGAACGCACTCCTCTTTGGAACCGACATGAGCCTCGTCGATGGGGGCAAGGCATTGCGTGCGTACACGTACATCGACGACGCCGTCGAGTGCATCGGCCGGGTTGTCGTTGACCGCGCGGGCGTGACCTCGCGACAGGTGCTCAACGTGGGCAGCCCCGAGAACGAGATCAGCGTCGAAGGTCTCGCCCAGCTCATGCTCGACCTCTACGTCGAGCGCCACTGGGACGGCCACGCAGCGCTGCCAGCAATCGTCTCGGTTCCGCACGAGGAGTTCTACGGCGAGGGCTACGAGGACTGCGACCGGCGCATCCCCGACATCGCCAAAGCACGGGCGCTCCTCGGTTGGGAGCCGCAGTGGGGCCTCCGCGACCTCGTCGCCACAACGATGGACTGGTTCGTGGCCGATTGGCGAGCGCGGTCCAGAGCCGCCATACCTGCTGGCAACCACTCAACCTCGACTCCACAGCCCCGTCCTACGGTGTAACCATCCCGAAACCGACCTTCTGGAGGCAACTTCGTGGTTCCGCGCAGGCTCGTTGAGGCGGCGATCCGGAGCTGGTGGCTCCTCCCCCTCCCGGTCATCCTCGTGCCCCTCTTCGTCTTTCTGGCATCGAGTCCAGAGGAGTCCTTCGAGTCCGCGGCGACGGTTTGGGTCGCTCCCAGCGAGACGAGTGTCCCAGGGGCCCTCGTCCGAATCGTTGACCGCGAGCTGACGCCCGCCGAGAACCAGGCGCTCATCCTCAACGATCTCATTGCCACCCTCTGCGCGGGCGTTGGTCGCCGGTGTCATCTCCCAGTTCGACATCGAGATTCAAGAGGTGGGCGTGCTTGGAGCGGCCGTACTCCTCAGCCTCTGGACGATCGCGCTCCGACGCTGCCTGTGGGCCGTACGGGACGCCCCCAAGGGGCTGCTTCCGGTGCTTCCCATGCTCCTTGCCGCGACCCTCCTGATGTACATCTTCTTCGCAACCGTCGATACATCACTGGTGACCAGTCGAAGCGCGGTACCGCTGGCGATGGCGATGGCGCTGAGCCTGCCTGCCGCGGGCAGCACCAGGCGAATCGCAGGCGCGAGGCGCCCGCGGAGCGAGCGCGCGCGATGAGGCAGCCACGCCTCGCCCTCTGCCTCGAGCAGACGCTCGGGCACCGCACCCACTCCGCGAACCTCGAGGCCGCCGCGGGAACAGGCTTCGACGTGCTCCCGTTGGAATACCCCGAAGCCGGCCGTTTGCGCGTGCCCTGGGCGCTGCGCGGCAGCGCTGGGGCGCTCCGCGGGCTCGGGCGCCATCGCTACGACGGCGCGCTTTTCCACACGCAGACGATCGCGCTCTTCGCGCCGCTCGCGGTCCGTGCCGGTCGCTACGTCGTGAGTGTCGACGCCACGCCCGTGCAATTCGACGCCATGGGCCGCTGGTACGCCCATAGGCGGCACGCAGACATCGCCGAGAGAGCCAAGCGCCGCTGGTACAGACGTGTTCTTGGTGGCGCCGGCACGGTTGTGGCCTGGTCGGAATGGGCGGCGCGGTCCCTCGTTGCGGACTACGGCGTCGCCCGGGAGCGGATCGCGATCGTGCATCCCGGCGCCCCAGCAGCGCTCTTCGAGATCGCCCGGCGGGCGCCGAGTCGCCGGCCTCGGATCCTGTTCGGCGGCGGCGATCTCGATCGCAAGGGTGGCGACCTGCTTCTGCGTGCCTTCGAGCCCCTCGCTGCCCGCGCGGATCTCGTAGTCGTGACCGAGGCAACGGTTTCCCCCCGGACGGGGGTCGATATCCGCCACGGCATCCGCCCTGGTTCCGCCGAGCATCTGGCGGCCTTCCAGGAGGCCGACATCTTCTGCCTGCCGACACGTGGCGATTGCACGCCGGTGGCGATCGGCGAGGCGATGGCCGCTGGCCTGCCGGTTGTGACCAGCGATGTCGGGAGCAATCCCGAGGTCGTCCCCGAAGGCACGGGCTTCGTCGTGCCGGCGAATGACGACGAAGCCCTGCGCGCTTCGCTCAGGACGCTCGTGGACGACGCCGCGCTGCGTCAGCGGCTCGGCGCAGCCGCCCGCGTTCGCGCTCGCTCGCTGATGGACGCTCAGGCGAACGCCGGCCGCGTCCTCCAGCTCGTACGGAACGTCGCGGCCTGATGCCCGTCACGCTGCTGGTCAGCGCTTCTGAGGAGGAGACGGCACGTCTCACCGAGGGCGGGCCGCGACGCGATTTCCTCGAGCTCGCGCGAAAAACTGCGGGGCGCACTGTCTTCGCCCGGGAGCGACGCCGCGGCGGCATCCGCGGTCGGCTGCTGGGGCCACACGTGCGCCAGGCCTGGCGCGCGGCGGGGGATGCCAAGGAGGGCGACACCGTCTTTGCCGACGGAGAGCACAACGGCATCCCGTTCCTGCTCTACCTGCAGCTGCGGCGGCAGCGGGTGAAACGGGTCGTCATGCTCGGGCATCTCGTCGGCCGTCCCTGGAAGCGCGCGCTGCTCTGCCTGGTTACACGACTGGGAACGCCCGGCGCGCTCCTCGTGCACAGTGAGGCGCAAGCCGATCTCGTTCGCCCCTGGATCGGGCGGAGGTGGGCCGTCGCGCTCGTTCCCTACCAGGTCGATAGCGACTTCTGGCAGACGAAGGCCGAACCGCAGCAGCCACCGCTCGTGGTGGCCGTCGGCTCGGAGAGCCGTGACTATCGCGTCCTGATCGAGGCCGTTCGGGGCCTCGATCTCAAGCTCACCATCGCTGCGGGCAGCCACTGGGCGCGCTCCGCCGCGAAGGCGGAATCGTTGCCCGCGAACGTCACGCTCCTCACGGAGCCGCTGCCGTTCGCCCAATTGCGCGCGCTCTACGACCGCGCGCAAGCAATCGTGGTGCCCCTCCAGG
This sequence comes from Tepidiformaceae bacterium, assembly GCA_965247935.1. Classification (GTDB taxonomy): domain Bacteria; phylum Chloroflexota; class Dehalococcoidia; order Tepidiformales; family Tepidiformaceae; genus CAUYXJ01. The sequence goes on along the minus strand of CBDFIA010000002.1, from coordinate 2,353,071 downwards.
ACGTTCCCAACCAGTCGGGCGTGACGACCATCCTCGAAGCGATGAGCATGAGCCGCCCCGTCGTCGTCACGGCAACGCGCGGACAGCGTGAGGTCCTCCGCGGTCCGCTCGTCTGCGCAGATGGTTCGTTCCAGCGGGCCGCAACCCAGGATCGCGGGCCGCATCGCTTCGGCGGCGAGACGAGCGACGCCCACGGCGACACCGGCCTCTACGTCCCCGTTGGCGACGCGGCTGCTTTGAGGGCGGCGATCGAGCGACTCGCGGGCGATCGCGATCTCGCCGCTCGTCTCGGAGGCGCGGGCCGTCGGGCGGCGGTCGCGCACTTCACCTTGGAGGCTTTCACCGAACGCCTCGCGCTGGCGCTCGCAGCAGGCGGCTCGGCGGCTGCTGTTTCCGAGCGGTCGGTCGCGTGAGCAGGCCGGAGCCGCCGCGCGTCCTCTTCTTGGGCATGACCTACCTAGGCTGGGCCCCGCGGTTCCGGAGCCTCGTCGCGAACACGTGCAACGACCCCCGCATCCGGCCCACTTACGCCCCGATCACGGGCTGGCAGCAGGGAGGGTGCATCGAGTGGCTGCCGCTGCCGGAAACGCTGAAGGGGAGGGCGCGCACGCTCCTCGAGGCCGCACCCTTCGCGAAGCTCCCGCGGCCGGACGTGATCTGGACGAGCGCGCCCGCGCCGCTGCTGCCGTACTTGTGGGCACAGCTCGGCCCCCTCCATCGCCCCGTCGTGCTCGAGCTTGACTGGACCTTCGAGCAGCAGGAGGCCTGGGCGGGACCGTACTTCGGGCGTCGGCCGAAGCACGGCCTGCGCCGCGCCGCAGCAAGGCTCGCCGACCGCGCCGTCCGCGGTCAGATCTCGCTGTTCACACCCGTCTCGGAGTGGGCCGCAGGCGGTCTGTGTCGCGCGGGCGTGCCCGATGAGCGCATCGAGGTCCGGCCCGCGGGCGTCGATCTCGATGGCTGGAAGCCGCACTGGGCCGCAGACGCCGGAGAGGAGCGGCCGCTGCGGCTGCTTTTCGTCGGTGGCGACTTTCACCGCAAGGGGGGTGACCTCGCCCTCGAGTCGGTACGCCGCCACGGTGGTGCGATCGAGCTCGACGTGGTCACCCGCGACGAGAACGTGCGGCCCGAGCCCTGGGTGCGCGTCCATCGCGCCGAGCCCGGATCGCCGCTGCTACGGGAGCTCTTCGCGCGGGCCGATGTGTTCGTGATGCCCAGCCGCGCCGAGTGCTACGGCTTCGCCACGATCGAGGCGCTCGCGAGCGGTCTGCCGGTCGTCGTTGGGGCGGTGGGGGTGCGGCTTCGATCGTGGATGAGGGCGAGACGGGCTGGCTGGTCGAGCCCACCGCCGAGGCCGTTCACGCGGCCCTGGCCGACCTGCTCCGCCAGCGTGAGCGCCTGCCCGCGATGGGCCATCGCGCCCGCGCGGTCGCGGTCGAGCGCTTCGATGGGCGTCGCAACGATGCCGGCCTGGTAGGCCGTCTCCTGGAACTCGCCGGCGAGCGCAGCCGCTAGCGACCCGCCGGTCAGGGAACGCCCCAACCCCCGCTCAACGTCTCGATGACGGCGCATTCCTACGTTGATGGTCGCCCAGAAGCATCGAAGAGGATGAAGGAGTGCGGGCAGCCTTGACGGTTTCACTCAAGCCACGACTCCAGCAGCAGGAGAGCGCCACCGAAGCGGTCTGCCGCGCCTGTGCGCGCCCCCTCCGCCAGGTGATGAGCGACCTCGGGATGTCGCCGCTCTGCGAGAGCTTCGTCGCCCCTGATCGGCTGAACGAGCGCGAGGCCTTCTACCCGCTCGTGACCTATGTCTGCGAGGGCTGCCTGCTGGTCCAGCTCGAAGAGTACGTGGCCCCGGCCGAGATCTTCAGCGAATACGCCTACTTCTCCTCGTACTCCGACTCGTGGGTCGAGCACGCCCGCCGCTACGTAGAGATGATCGTCGAACGCCTCGCACTGACGCGCGCGAGCCGGGTCGTCGAGCTGGCCAGCAACGACGGCTACCTCCTCCAGCACGTCGTGGCCGCGGGAATCCCCTGTCTTGGGGTGGAGCCGGCGGAGAACGTCGCGAAGGTGGCGCGCGAGCGTGGCATCCCCACGATCGCGCGCTTCTTCGGCGAGAGCGCCGCCCACGACCTGAGGGCGTCCTTCGGGGGCGCCGACCTCATCGCCGCGAACAATGTGCTCGCGCAGGTACCGGACGTAGTCGATTTCGTGCGCGGCATCAAAGTGCTCCTGGCTGAAGGCGGCACCGTCACGATCGAGTTCCCGCATCTCCTGCGACTGATCGAAGGTAACCAGTTCGACACGATCTACCACGAGCACTTCTCGTATTTCTCGCTGCAAACGGCGCGAGCGATCTTCGGCGGCCAAGGGCTCACCGTCTTCGACGCTGAGGAGCTAGCGACCCATGGCGGCTCGTTGCGCCTCTACGCGGGCCACGCCGAGGAGCGGCCGCCGATCACGAGCCGCCTGCTCGAGCTAGCCGCCGGCGAACGCGCCGCCGGCCTCGACCGGATCGAAACCTACTCGGCTTTTCGCGAGCAGGTGGAGGAGACCAAGCGCGCGCTCCTGGAGACCCTGATCGCGATCAAGCGCGCGGGCAAGACGATCGTCGGGTACGGCGCGCCCGGGAAGGGCAACACCCTCCTCAACTACTGCGGCATCGGTACCGACTTCCTCGATTTCACCGTCGACCGCAACCCGTACAAGCACGGGCTGGCACTCCCAGGCAGCCGGATTCCCATCCGCCATCCGGACGCGATCCGCGAGACGCGGCCGGATTACGTCTTGATTCTGCCGTGGAACCTCCGTGACGAGATCATCGCGCAGCTCGCGGACATCCGCACCTGGGGCGGCCGCTTCATTCTGCCGATCCCCAAGGTGGAGGTCGTCACGTGATCGCGCAGCGCGTTGCTTCTGCGAACACCGCTCTGGAGGCGCGATCGTGAAAACCGTTCTGTTCTGCGGCGGGCAGGGCCTGCGCATCCGCGAACACGCCGACAGTGTGCCCAAGCCGATGGTGCAGATCGGCTATCGGCCGATCCTCTGGCACTTGATGAAGTATTACCCCCACTTCGGCCACAACGAGTTCGTGCTCGCCCTCGGCCACAAGGCCGACGTGATCAAGCGCTACTTTCTGGAGTACGACGAGGCACTCTCGAACGACTTCACCCTCTCCAACGGGGGCAAGGGCGTCGAGCTCAAGAGCACCGACATCCAGGACTGGGAGATCACTTTCGCCGACACCGGCATCCACGCGAACATCGGCCAGCGCCTGAAGGCCGTCCGGAACTACGTCGGTGACGACGAGATCTTCCTCGCGAACTACGGCGACCTCCTCACGGACGCTCCCCTCGACGAGCTCCTCGAGGAGTTCGAGGCGACCGGCAAGATCGCGGCATTCCTGACGGTGCGACCGACGCACACCTTCCACATCGTGACCATGAAGGACGAGCATCGCGTCGCCGGGCTCTACGACGCGGCCACGGCGGACCTTTGGATCAACGCCGGCTTCTTCATGTTCCGGCGCGAGATCTTCGACTATATCTACGATGGCGAGGAGCTCGTCGAGCAGCCCTTTGCTCGTCTCGCCGAGGAAGATCAGCTCCTGGCCTACCGCTACGAGGGCTTCTGGGCGCCGATGGACACGCTCAAGGACTGGCAGCGGCTAGAGGAGATCTACCAGCAGGGGATGCCCCCCTGGGCCGTCTGGCAGCGCGAGAATGAGCGCGGTGGCGAAGCCAGCCTCGCCGGACTCCTGCGATGATCGAAGCGCTCCTCGAACGGGCTGCAGGCCTACGCGTGCTCGCGCTCGGCGCTCACGCCGACGACATCGAGATCGGTGCCGGTGGCACGATCCTGCGCTTCGCCGAGGCCGGCGCCGCCTTCGACTGGGTAGTCTTCAGCGGGCACGGCGAGCGCGTCCACGAGGCACGTACGAGCGCAGCCGCCTTCTGCGCGGGCACCTGCCTGCGTTCGACCAGTGTCGAAGCGTTTAGGGACGGCTTCTTCCCGGCCCAGGCCGCGGAGATCAAGGAGCGCTTCGAAACGCTGAAGGGGCATGTGCAACCCGACATCGTGCTGACGCACGGGCGCGACGACCGGCACCAGGATCACCGGCTCATTTCCGACTTGACCTGGAACACGTTCCGCGATGCGCTGATTCTCGAATACGAGATCCCGAAGTACGACGGCGATCTCGGTGCGCCCAACCTGTTCGTGCCCGTGCCCGCGCAACACGCCGACCGGAAGATCGCGCTACTCCAAGAGCACTTCCCCTCGCAGCGCGAGCGCGACTGGTTCGACGACGAAACGTTCCGTGCGTTGCTCCGCCTGCGCGGCATGGAGTGCCGCTCCGCGAGCCGCTACGCGGAGGCGTTCTACGCGCGCAAGCTCGTCCTTTCGCCCGCCCCTGAGGCCTCCATGCCCACGCTTACGGTCGCGGGCCATACCACCAACGGCAGCAGGAGGCGCGCATGAAGGTGCTCGTCACGGGGCACCTTGGCTATCTGGGTACGGTGATGACGCCGCTGCTGACAGATGCCGATCACGACGTCGTCGGCTTCGACTGCGATCTCTTCGAGGGCTGCACCTTTGGCGCCGAGCCGCTGCCCGCCGTGTCGGAGCTTCGCAAAGACCTCCGTGACGTCACGGTCGAGGACCTCCGCGGCTTCGATGCCGTGATCCACCTGGCTGCACTCTCGAACGATCCGCTCGGGAACATCAACCCGGACCTCACGTACGCGACGAACCTGCACGCCTCGCTGCGGCTCGCCCACGCCACGAAGGCTGCGGGTGTGCCCCGCTTCATCTACTCGTCCTCCTGCAGCGTCTACGGCGCTTCCGGCGATGCCCTCCTGGACGAAGGCGCCTCCTTCAATCCAGTGACGCCCTACGGCGACTCGAAGGTGCAGGTCGAAGCAGAGGTCGTCCGACTGGCTGACGACCGCTTCAGTCCGACCTTCATGCGCAACGCCACCGCCTACGGCGCTTCGCCCCGCCTGCGTCTCGACCTCGTTGTGAACAGTCTGGTGGCCACCGCCTACACCGCGGGCGAGGTGCTTGTCGAAAGCGATGGCACGCCCTGGCGCCCGCTCGTTCACGCTGAGGACATCGCCCGCGCGTTCCTCGCCGTGCTCGAGGCACCGCGCGAGAAGGTCCACAACGAAGCCTTCAACGTCGGCCGCACCGAGGAGAACTAACAGGTGCGCGACGTCGCCGCGATCGTTGCGGAGGTCGTGCCCGGAAGCCACGTCACGTACAAGCCCGGCGGTGGCCCCGACGCCCGCTGCTACCGCGCGGACTTCGGCAAGATTCGCCGTCATCTGCCGGCGTTCGAGCCGCGTTGGACGGTCCGGGACGGTGTCGATCAGCCCTACAACGCCTACCGCGAACACGGCTTCAGCACCGCCGACCTCGAGGGCGACCGCTTCGTGCGGCTGCGCCGCATTCGCTCCCAGATTGAAGCCGGCCGGCTCGACGATTCGCTTCGCGCCGCGCCGGTGCACGCGTAGGGGACCGCATGGATCTGCGCGAGACACAGCTGCCAGGGGTCTACGTGATCGAGCCCGAGCCGTTCCTCGACGAGCGCGGCGCCTTCGCCCGTACCTTTTGCGCGGAGACGTTCGCGGCCCATGGCCTCGCCGGCGAGGTCGTGCAGACGAGCTTCTGCAGCAACCACCGCCGCGGAACGGTTCGCGGAATGCACTACCAAGCGGCGCCTGCCGCGGAGACCAAGATCGTGCGCTGTACGCGGGGCGCAGTCCTCGATGTCGTCGTTGACGCACGCGCCGACTCCAAGACCTACCTCGAGCACGTCGCGGTCGAGCTCAGCGACGCGAATCATCGCGCGCTCTACGTACCCGCGGGCTTCGCCCACGGCTATCAGGTCCTCGAAGACGACACCGAACTGCACTACCAGATGAGTGCCCCCTACAGCCCGGGGCACGAGCGCGGCCTGCGCCACGACGACCCCGCCCTGAACATCGCGTGGCCGCTGCCGGTGGTGCTCGTCTCCGAGAAAGACCAGGCGTGGCCACTGCTGTCGCCCCCGGTAGGCGTCTCCTGATGGTCGCGATGCCGGCCCTCGAGACTCCGCTCGAGGCGCGGGGCGAGGCCATGCACGCGCCCATCGAGCGGCTTTACCCGATCTGTCGCAGCATCACGGGTGACGGCGTCCGCGAGACGCTGGCGATCCTGGGCGAGGAGCTGCCGCTCGAGGTCCACGAAGTCCCCAGCGGGACGCGCGTGTTCGATTGGACCGTGCCGCCCGAGTGGAACATCCGCGAGGCCTATGTAGCCGATAGTCGTGGACGCCGCCTGATCGACTTCGCCGATTCCAACCTGCATGTCGTGAGCTACAGCCAGCCCCTGCGTCGCACGATGACGTTCGCGGAGTTGCGCCCCCACCTCCACACGCTCCCCGAACAGCCGCGGGTCATCCCCTACCGCACGACCTACTACGAGCCCGGCTGGGGATTTTGCCTGCGCGATGACGACCTCGCGGCCTTCCGCGAGGACGAGCGCTACAAGGTCGTAATCGACGCCAGCCTCGACGACGGCCACCTCACCTACGGCGAGCTGTTCCTTCCCGGCGAATCGCGGGAGGAGGTGCTGATCTCCACCCACCTCTGCCATCCCTCGCTCTGTAACGACAACCTCTCGGGAATCGCGCTCGCGTCCGCGCTGGCACGCGAGCTCGCGGCGGGCCCGCGACGGCTCTCGTACCGCTTCCTCTTCATCCCGGGCACGATCGGCTCGATCGCCTGGCTGGCGCGAAATGCGGCGAAAGTCGGCCAAATTGAGCACGGCCTTGTGCTCAGCGCCGTCGGGGACCGCGGAGCGCCCTCGTACAAGCGAAGCCGCCGCGGCGATGCTCCCATCGACCGTGCGATGGCGCACCTGCTCAGCGGACGTGAGGGTTCACGCGTCCTCGATTTCTCGCCCTACGGCTACGACGAGCGCCAGTTCTGCTCTCCCGGCTTCGACCTGCCCGTCGGATCCTTTTCGCGCTCCCGCCACGGGGAGTACCCGCAGTATCACACCTCCGCGGACGACCTCGACTTTGTCAGCCCCGGCGCGCTCGAGGACTCACTCGATCTCTGCCTTGGAGCCTTCGCGCTGCTCGAGGCGAACACGTGCTACGAGAACCTCAATCCGCACTGCGAGCCACAGCTCGGCCGCCGCGGCCTCTACCGCGCGATGGGTGGCCACCACAACCCCGGGGACGCGGAGATGGCCATGCTCTGGGTGCTGAACCTCGCGGACGGAAAGCACGACCTGCTGGCGATGGCTGAGCGCTCCGGCCTGCCGGCGCAGACGCTGCACTTCGCGGCAACGACGCTGATCGAGCACGGCCTGCTCGCCGAACGCCCAAGGACCGCAACGGGGGGGCGCGGCTGATGCGTTTCAGCGTCTGCATTACCACGGTTCGGGCAGGGGTCCTCGGGCACGCGATACGGTCCATTGCCGGGCAGACGCTCACCGATTGGGAGCTGATCGTGGTGGGGCAGGGACCTGATGAGGCGGCCCTGCGCGCTGCAACCGAGGAGGCGGCCCCCGGGGACCCGCGCGTGCGCTACCTCCACCTCGAAGCGAAAGGCCGCAGCCGCGCGCTCAACGCAGGGATGCGCGCGAGCGGTGGCGAGATCATCGCGAACACCGATGACGACTGCGAGGCCGACCCGCACTGGCTCGAAGAGCTGGACGCGCGCCTCAGGGCCGAGCCGGGGACAGGCGCCGTAGGCGGCGCGCTGGTCGCGCCGAGCGGGCCCTGGCACGCCTGGAGCTTCTGCCCCGCGGTGACCCCCCCGGAAGTCCTCTACGATCCCGTCGTTTCCGGTCGGCAGGCGCCCGCAGGCTGGGATTGGATCGGCGCCAACATCGCCATTCGCCGCGAGGTCCAGGAGCGTGTCGGCGCCTTCGATGAGTGCCTGGGCGCGGGAACGCCGTTCCCTGCGGCCGAGGACCTCGACTACAAGCTGCGGATGGAGGCGCTGGGGATCCGCGTCCGCACCACACCCGCCGCGATCGTGCATCACAGCTGCGGGCGGCGCACGGGCCTGCGCGCCCGCATGGCCCACGCGCGGGCGTACTGCCTGGGCAACGGTGGATTCGCGGGCAAGCTCACGCTGCAAGGCGATCCCCGGGGCGGGGAACACCTCAGGCGCGAGCGCCAACGCCTGCGCGAAGTCCGCCGCCACCCCCTGCGCTACCCGTTCCGCTGGCGGAATCTCCGCACCTTCGAAGGTGCCTACCGGCGTTGCCTGGAGGAATACACCCTCGACTCGTCCGGCATCCGCCTCGTGCCGCGCCACGCGACCGCCCCACGATCGGACGCGCCCCGTATCCCCCAAGCCGTGGAGCGGGGGGACGGGCGATGAACCTCATTGGCGTGCGGGCGAGGCCGGGCGGCGGCGGCCTTCGCTGGGAGGCCCCACGGTTCCGGCCCTTTAGCCTCGCGGATTTCTACAGCATCAGTGTCCTGCGGCCCGGGGGCGTCGTAGTCCTTACGGTGCCCTTCGACCCCAACGCCTACTCCGAGGAATTCGTGGAAGGCGCAGCCTTCGGGCGGGCGGCGGTCGACGGCCCCCAGTTCTACCAGCGCCGCTACGACGAGGTGGCTGTCTGGAAGCGATTGAGCACACCTGCGCTGGTGCTCGAACGCACCGATTATTTCGGTGAGCCACGCATGTCGTTCGAGCCTTCCTGGAACCGCATTCCGATGATGTGGAAGCTGCCTGCCCTCTGGGCGCAACCGCTGCTGGCGAAGCTCTTCCTGCGACGCCTCGGGCGCGACCCGCGGGGAGGCTCCCTCGGTGTTGCGCTGACCTATCGGAAACTCGAGAGGAGCGCGGCCTAGATGCGAAGCCCTCAAGCGAAACGCAGGCGCGCAGGGGCGCTCATCACGACCGGCCTCCTGCTCGGCCTGCTGACAGTAGCGCAGGTTGGGCCCTGGGGTGGGGCCGGAGCACGGGCAGAGGAGCCTCTCGCACACACGATTGCGCTGCCGCTACTCGTTCGGGATGGGCTCTTTCCCAGCAATCAGGACGCGTTCATCACGACCGCCTCGGTACAGAGAGTCGGTAACCAGCTCCGCGTGACGGTTTCCGTCACGAGTAGCGTGGGTGGCCCGACGCTGCTCGATCTCGAGGTCTACGGCCCTGACGGCAAGCGCTGGTTCCAGCACTGGTCGAGGACGCGCCTCGTGAAGCCCGGCGTGACCGAGACCCTCGTCGGCACGTGGACTCCGCCGCTCACGGCTCCGTTTGGCACCTACGTCGTCAAGGTTGGGGTGTTCGGGCCCAACTGGGACGGGTTGTTTGAACAACTTCGCCACAAGCTTTGCGTTCGAGGGGTCGTAGCGCGGCCTCCATCCTCGCCCCGCGCTGCGATCGGCTCGCCCTCCGACCGCTCGATGCTGGACCGGGCCCACCTCGGACGGCTACGGTCTACCTATGCCCAATGACGAAACGTGCGAACACGAGTGGCGGCTAACCAGCCAGAGACGGGAAGAGTGCCGCCTATGCGGGGAGCGGCGCCAGGTGCAGAAGTAGCACCAGGTGCCCCTTCGCGTCCCGGAAGCGGCGGGCGCCGTGCCTCGTCGGTGGCGGGGCGACGCGCGAGCTTCGTGAGCTGCAGTCGGGCTAACCGATGTCGACCATTGGTCGGTGCGCAGCGGTCGGCGGTCTCAGGCGACCTGGGGCGATAGGGGCTGGTGCCCCCGGCAGGACTCGAACCCACAATCTTCTGGTCCGAAGCCAGACCGTGGAATTCAGCTTGCCGTAGGTTCGGCGAGGGGGTGCAGCTTGTCCCGAATTAGACGCTGCTCACGAGGGGGTTTTCGGGACCCCTCACGGCAGCCGCCAGGCGACGGGCTCGGGGCTTGCCGTCGAAGGTGATGGTCGTCCTCACGGCGCCAGGCTCCACCAGAAACGGTCGTCGGCGTCGAAGCTGGTGTCGTCCTCAATGAACATCAGCAACATGGGTACATCCTCTTCGAGGACGGACCAGCAGACGTTGCCTGTGATAGTCCCTCCCTTGAAGACGTCGACAAAGTGGTCGAGCTCGTCTGGGATCACCCCACAGCGATCGATGAAGTCCTGATAAGCCACGCTGGATGGCCCAAGGGCGCTGATCGAGACATCAGAAAACAGGCGACTGGGCTCGTCGTCACCGTTGTAGGTTGCGCTCACGTTGGCGATGAAGAACTGTTTCCCCGTCTCTGGCGGATCGTTGAATGTGTTCTCAGCCATCACGGCGTCGGTGCCGTCCGGCGTCACGGAGTTCACGACGATTACCCATCCCCCTATCTCAGCTGAGGAGCCGATCGGGAGAGTGAGGTCGCGAGAGCTGCCATCTGGCTCGGGAGGCACCGTGGGCGTCGGTGTGTCGGCCGGAGCCAGTGTGGGCGTCGTCGTGGGCGTCTCGGTCGGGACTGCCCGGGTCGCCGTTGGCTCAGTGGTTTGCGTGGGTGTGGGATCAGGCCGAGCAGTAGCCGTCGGCACAGCTTCCGCGACGGTCGGCTCGTCGTCGGTACCAGTGGACACGTCCGGAGTGTGAGGCGCCAGCGTCGCGGTCGGCTCATCGCCACCGCTGTCGCCGTCATCGGCAGGCACGGTCGCGGTCGGCTCATCGCCACCGCTGTCGCCGTCATCGGCAGGCACGGTCGCGGTCGGCTCGTCGGTACCGCCGTCGCCGTCATCGGCAGGCACGGTCGCGGTCGGCTCATCGCCACCGCGCACGGTCGCGGTCGGCTCGTCGGTACCAGTGGGCACGTCGCCCTCGTCGCCCCCGCCCCCGACGGCGGCTGCCACGATGATCAGGACTACGAGGCCCACGGCCGCGAGAATGGGGGCCTTGATCAGCCAGCGCTTCCCCCAGAAGCTTCTGAGGAGCGTCATCGTGCGATCTCATTCTCGCGAACGGATGTTCTATACTCCCCGCGCCTCGCGGAGGCGGGGTGAGGGCGTGAGCGGCGGAGGGCTCGCATGAGCCCAATTCGAACCGGCGCCCGGGGGTCCCCGATGGCGACATGCTTTGTCGTAGATTCTCCTCTTCCAATTACCTGCATAAAGATCTCGACCTCCAATGTTCTACGGGCGTCGTCTTTCGGCGACGCTCGTGGGCGGCGGAGTGGGCAGGGCGGCGGCAGACCATGACATTGCTTTCCGGCGTGGAGGGTCTGACCTCCGCTCAGCTCCGCTTGCTGGTTGAGCAAGCGGGTGGCACGTTCACTATTCCTCCCGTCGAGCTCTCACCCGTTGCTGAGCTTGCCACCCGTCTAGTAGTAGCTGGACAGCTTCAAGGACCTCCTCGGGAGCAGTCTCAAGAGCCGAGGTCATCGACTCGCTGATCTCGCTCCTGGCAGCGGGCAGGTCGTAGCCGAGGGCTCGGACGAGGTCGGCCATCGTCAGTGGGATGGCTCCCGGGAGCTTGTTCGCGACATCGGGAGCAATGCTCCTCACCACACCGTTCTCGATGTTCGAGACAGAGCGCTGGTCGACACCAATAAGTCGTCCGAGCTCGGCCTGACTCATCTTCGGGGAGACGGCTTCGCGCTGACGCTTGATCAACTTCGCTAGCTCGCCCAGATCGTTCTGCTCCACCGAGCGGGAATGTAGCCGCCTCCGGGAATGATTGGTATTAACATCGATTTCCTGGGTACCTACTATTTCGGTGTGACGACCAATATGTTGGGTGGAGCGATGTTCTCCCTCAAACTCCCTCAACCCCTCTACGATCGGCTCTACAACGCCGCCCAGCGGGAGCGCCGCAGCATGGCGTTCGTCGTCCGGGATGCCCTTGAGGCCCATCTTTCTGCGATCAGTGATACCCATAATTTGGGTGGTGAAATTACCCGATCACCTGAAGGTCCGGGGTCGAATTGATGGGGAAGAAGCCTGGCCGGACGCTCGCGCTGCGCTGGTACGAGGACGCCCTCGCGCTGGCCAGCTACGTCGAAGCGCAAGGATTCAGCGAGGGGGAGCGACTCGGTCAAGCATTAAGCGCTGGGCACGCCGCTCTCGAGGACTGGTCGTACTTGCCGCCGATCGCTGATGACTGGGAGGAGTGGCGGGGTGTAGCCAAGTGGTGTGCCCTTGATCAGCGATACCGATTCCACATTGAGATGACGATATTCCTCCGGCAAGGCGAGGGGCCGTTCTTCTGTCCCATCTGCGAGGAGAGCCCGAGCGAGGACCACGAATCGATCGTCTGCCTTGAGTGCGCCTGGGAGACGGTGTTGTACAACCGCGCGATCGATGCGGCCCGTGAGCTGGGACGCGCCTGGAGCCGAACGCGGGAGGTGGCGGCGTGAGTGAGCAGCACTTCATGGTCGACCTGGAGACGCTGAGCACCCGCATTCCGGGCACAACGCTTCGGGCAGCGAAGGACCTGGGGCGCAAAGCCATCGGCATCGAGATCAGCGAGGAGTACTGCGAGAACGCGGCGATCCGCCTGACGGACGCGGTGTCGATGTTCGATGAGGCACCCGCGTGAGCACTCCCAGAACCTGCCAGAAGGTGAAGACGTGCCGCGAGCCCGCTATCACGACCTACGTGACCGAGACCGGCGAGCTCCCCATCTGCGAGGCGCACTGGCGCAAGCTCGCCAAGCTGCCACCCGTTCGGAAGAAGACCACGGGCAATTGCCAGCGCTGCCACGAGCGCCCCGGCATCTACGCCTATCTAGTGGGTGAGGAGCGGTTGCTCATCTGCTCGAACTGCTGGACCGACGCAACCGGCAAGGCGCATCGCGAGGCACCCCAGCACGCCTCCGTGAGGGAGGCGATGAAGCGTGGCGAGCACGGCAGCCAGACGGTGAAGCCATGAGGCACGAACAGCAGAGCCACATCGTGACGGTCACGAAAGAGGTCACGCTCGACGTCGATACGCATTGTTGCGCCTGCTGTACCTGCGGCTCATGCGAGGGAGTCGACTGCACGGACTGTGCTGGTGATTGCCTCGATGTTCGTGACGCAACGGCGCTCGAGGCCGCGGTTGACGCCATCGTTGCGCTCCTAGGGGGAGGCGAGGCAGAGGACGCGCGTCGCTTCGTCATTCGTCACCGGCCCTACGAGGTCCTGCCGCTATGACCACCGCCTCTCAGCTCGCCCACTCACACCGTTGGCGCATTGAGGAGCCGAACGGGCCGACCGCGAAGGGAGTCTGTACTGAGTGCAAGAAGGAGCGGGAGTTCTTCACATCGGGAGAGTACAAGGCGAACTGGAAATACAAAGAGCAAGCGGCGAAGGGACGACCCGAGACCATGACCCCTCTCTATCTCGGCATCGACCCAGGCTTGGACGGCGCCCTCGCGGTCATCTGCCCCTCTGGCGATGTTCACTTCATGAACACGCCCACGCTCAAGGTGAAGCCCAACAGCGAGAAGCGCAGCTACGATCTGCGGGCCATGTGGACGGCTCTGGGGGAAGGTTGGGCACGATCGAGCAACGGCGTGTTCGTCTGCATCGAGACGCAGCAGTCGATGCCGGGCATGAGCGCCCCTGCTGTCTTCAGCACGGGATTTGGCTACGACCTCTGGGTGGCGTTCCTGACGGCGGGGAAGACGCCCTGGATGGGTGTGCGACCCCACATCTGGAAGCGCCGCCTCGAGATCCCAAAAGGTGCGGGCAAGGACGCGAGCCTAGACCTGGCCTTGCGGCTCTTCCCTGGCGCCTATGGGCAGCTGCAGACGAAGCGGGGTGAGGTCACGAAGAAGGACATCGAGGGGAGGGCTGACGCCCTTCTCCTGGCGGAGTTTGGACGGAAGCAGCGTGATGGCTGACCTCGCCGTCGATGCCCCCGGAGGACTCCGACAGCTTGTTCTTTGGTGGCTGCCGATGAACCGCTGCATCGACTGCCGCGCCCTCATCTCTCGCGGCTCACGCTGCCGCCGCCACCAGCTCACGCGCGAGCGAACCCGCAAGGCCGGCCGTGTGGGCAGCGGCTGGGCGGCCTCTCGTACCCGCCAGGCGATCCTGACCAGGGACGGTCATCGCTGTCGGGGCTGTGGGGGGAGGAGGCCCCCCCCACCTGCTTCACGTGGACCACATCACCCCTGCCTCCCGGGGAGGAGCGAACACGGATGCGAACCTGCAGACGCTCTGCGTCGACTGCCACGACACGAAGACCGCGCGGGAGGCGGCTGCTCGTGCGTAACGCTGCGCTCCGAACGCCACACGCCCATCCCCGCCTGCCCGGGGGAGGGGAGGTCGAAATCTCTACGACCGAGGCCGCCCTCGGTACCCACGCCCCCTCTCGTTGTGCGCGTGCGAAACTTCGAAGCCTGGATTCGGGGGAACTACCCAGCGCTTCGTGACGCGCAGGACGCCTCGCTGCAGGATCAGGTGCGCGAACTCCAGCTGGTGCTCACGCCAGCAGTCGAGAGCGTCACGCCACCGTCCGTCTGGCGAGCCTCGAACGCGATGAACTACGCCTTCGTCAAATCCCTGGCCCAGCTCCTCGACCGCCCGGAGCTCACGCGCCCCTATAGGCACACGGAGATTCGGCGTCTGGGCGAGGACCTCCTGAGGATCGCCGACCCCGCCCACGACGAGGGCCTTTCCGGAGACCGCCGGGTCACCGATGCCTGGGCGTCGCTCCTGGGCTTCTCGGACTGGTACCAGTAGCAGCGGCTCGATGAGCTACCGGGCGACTCTCACTACGCCCGCGACTGAGCGATCACTTCTCAGCTCGTGGGCTTGCGCCGCCGACCCCGCCGCTTCTCCTTAGAGAAGTAGACGGTGCCATCAACGATCCAGGTCTCGACCGCCTCGCCGGTACGCCCCCCGGCGCGACTGACTCTCGCGGAGATGCTTCGGGGAGTCTCGTCACCCTCCGCCACCAGGGCTCCAACCTCGCCGCTGGCGAGGGAGAGGACGTAGGTCTCGTACTCCAGCATCCTCGCCTTCAGGGGTCCGGAGGTCTTCGCTGGTCGCGGTGCCTCCGAGGCCTTGATCGTGCTGAACTTCGCCATCTCTTGTTCCTTTGCCGGATGTGAATGGAGCGCCCCCAGAGCCGCACGGAAATGCGTTCAGAAGCGGTGAACCGGGCGGACGGTAGCAATAGGGGCGTTTCTGGGCAATCAGACGATCCAGGGGCACTCTCGTGTGGCTCAGGGGGGTCTAGGAGTCCGGCTCGAACGCCTCTGCCTCCCACTCTTTGAACGTCCCTAGCTCACTCACGAGGTTGTAGACGCCAAGCTGGCCCCAGAGAATGCGGAGTCTCCCGCCGCCGATGTCGTAGGCCGTGAGGCCGTGAGGCCGTCTTCACGAATCGCCCATTCGATGTCAGCCCTTGAGACGCCGAGCGCCTTCGCGGCCTCGCCGATGGTACAGGAGTTGGTGGTTGTAATGTTCATGTCCGAAATGATCTTTTGTTAAATGTCCTGAATACTGAGTCTATTTCTCTGGGTCTAGTAGGCTGTGTCTAGTACTAGGAAGGATTCTTCCGCATCGTAGCGGCAGTATTCTTCCGGTACTTAGGAAGGATTCTTCCATCCTGTAGTATCTCTCGCCGATAAATCAGCGCGAATCCATAGGCCCCTAGTAAATCGCCTGTTCCCAGCGAGTCCTCACTTTCCCGCAACCGAGGCACGCCCGCCCTTGCGGGCCGCCTCCGAATTGCCTCTTCGAGCCAACGACCTGAGCGCAGCTGAACTCACAGCGTGTGGCCTTCGCGCCTTCTTGAGCTTCGTGGGCACATCCAGGATGTGGTACCTGTTGGTCCGGCTGGGACGGCGCTCGATTCTGATGTAGCCGTTCTCCTGGAGGCGGGTGAGATAGGTGCGCACCTGCCGCTCGGAGACACCCATGTCTGCCGCGAGCTTCGCTTGGCCGGCGAACGTCGCACCGTCCTGCCAGGCGTATTTGAGGAGGGTCGCGTAGGCGCGGACGGCACCACTGTCCAGCCTCGTGTCCAGGAGGACCATGTACGGTAGGGCGGCAAAGCCGGCCCTCATCATTTTGGACTCGATGAATCATCGAGGCGAGTAGCAATCCCGGCGATGTTGTCTTTGATCCGTTCTGCGGGTGCGCTACTACCCTTGAGGCGGCGCATATGAAGGGGCGGCAGTGGATCGGCATCGACATAGCGATCCATGCCGTGAAGCGCGTCGCACGTGTGCGCCTTGAACAACGGCTGGGCCTCGTCGAGGGGCGGGACTTCACCATCGAGGGAGTCCCTCGCACAGAGGAGGGGGCGCGCGACCTGTGGAAGCGCGACCCGGCGATGATGGCGGGGCTGATTGTCTTGAACAGCCTGCCCGAGCGACAGGGGCGGAACTTTGAGCGAGAGATGGCAGCGGCAGGCGGGGTGGAGATTCTGGGGATCGAGTATCCGCGGATGCAGATACTGAGCGTGCCTGACCTACTTGACGGGCGACGCTTTCACACGCCGTCCGTGGCGGGCAAGAACATCCTGGAGCCGCAACTGCCCGGATTGCCCCGCCACTAAGTCCCGGTTAGTCAAATATATAATCCCCAGTGTAGTTGACATCGATTCGCGCTCGAACGCAGGGGGCCGACCGTCCCCAAGGACTCGTCGGCAGCCGGGACGAGGCGGCGCGAGCGCGGAGCCGCAGTGGCCGCTAGGCCGCGCAGGCGCAGCAGTCGAGCGCGGGGGAGGCCGGGGGGGGCGAGCGAAGCGAGCTTTATGGCCACCGGAAAGGCGGTAGACTGCCGCCTGCCAACTCTCACGAACGGTGGTCCCGCCCTATGAAAATCGGACTCTGCCTGCCCCAACTCAATCCCCACGCCACGCGCGCGGCGGTCAAGGTATTCGCCATGAACGCCGAGGCCGCTAGCTTCGATTCGCTCTGGGTACAGGAGCATTTCATGGTCCCGGAGAGCCCACAGGTGGGGTACGCCGGGGGTCCGCTCGAAGTGAAGATGCCCGATCCGTACCGCTCGCTGCTCGCGCCGCTGGAGCTGCTTGCGTTTACGGCGGCCGTTACCGAGCGAGTCCAGATCGGGACCTCGATCCTGGTGACCGCCTACCACCGTCCTCTCGACCTCGCGAAGCGCTTGGCGACGCTCGATGTGCTTTCCGGCGGCCGGGTGGTCGCAGGGCTCGGCCTCGGCTGGAGCAAGGACGAGTACGACCACATGGACACCCCTTTCGAGCGCCGGGGCGCGCGCATGACCGACTTCGTGCGAGCACTCAAGGCCTGTTGGCTGCCCGATCCGATCGAGTACCACGGCGAGTTCTTCGACGTGCCCAAGTGCGACAGCTCGCCGAAGCCGATCCAGCGCAATCCCGCGGGCGAGCCGCAGGTCGAGCTCGCGCTCGCCGGCGCCGCCCCCGCCGCCCAGCGGCGGGTGGCCGAGCTCGCCGACGCCTGGAACCCGGCCGGAGCGCCGCCGGCGTCCGTCGTCGCCGGTGTGGCCGCGTTGAGTGAGATGGCGAAGACGCACGGGCGCGGGCCCCTCGGCCACTACATGCGCATCTTTGCGAACCCGACGATGGACGGTATTCCGCCCTGGGACGGTGGCTTCTTCGGCCAGATGTCGTGGCACGGCACCGCCGACGACATGAAGCCGAAGGTCGAAGAGGCGCGCGACGCCGGGATCGAGCACGTGATTATCGAGACCGGCTTCTGGGAGCCCTGCCCGAGCCCCCAGAACTGGATCGATCAGGTTGACTTCTTCGCACCGCTCGTCGAGGTGGCGCACGCCTAGCCGCAGGCCGCCTGCGGTCCGACATCGATGGCATGACCTCCCTCGAATTCCAGCGCCGACGGCAAGTCACGCTCGAAGTCGACTACCACCACGGTGGGGCGATGGCGCGCTCGCTCGGGGCCGGCTAACCGCCGACCCCGCCGGGTGCCTATTGTCACTGTTCCTCCGCGCGCTGTGAGGCGATGACTTCGGCGCGGTGGGCACGTGAGGGCCCCTCGAGCGGCGGGCAGGCGCTCACGTTCGAACTGCAAGCCCAAGGCTCCTAACACGATCTCGAGACCGGCAGCCTCTCGGACGTCACCGGCACCGCAAGCTGCGGAGGCCGCCGGCTGGCGGCTCTTTGCGGACCGGCGCGTGGCGGCCCCGCTGGGGCCGGGCTATGCTCTCCCCCTATTTGCGGATGAGCGACGCGCCCCCGTCGAACGACGGGCTCGCGGACGAAAGAGGCAGCGGTCGAATGGACTTCCGAGACAGCGAAGCGCAGGCAACCTGGCGCACTCAGGTGAAGGACTTCCTCGGGGAATACCTCCCCGAGGAGATTCGGGGAAGGTCCCCACAGGGCCAGCCGGAGGAGACGAAGCCGCTCTGGGAGGCCTGGCGGGTAGCGCTGGCCGAACGTGGGTGGATCGCCCCCGCCTGGCCCAGCAAATACGGCGGCGCCGGCATGCAGCCGATGGATCAGTTCATCCTGGGGCAGGAGTTCGCGGAAGCGGGCGCGCCCCGCCTCGGCGGCCTCGGCCTGATGATGCTTGGGCCCACCCTGATCGAGCACGGCACCGAGGAGCAGAAGCAGCAGCACATCCCTGGCATCCTCAGCGGCAACGTGGAGTGGTGCCAGGGCTATAGCGAGCCCAGCTCCGGCTCGGACCTCGCCTCGCTCCAGACCCGCGCCGTCCGCGATGGCGACGACTGGGTGATCAACGGGCAGAAGATCTGGACCTCACTCGCCCACCGCGCCGACTGGATGTTCATGCTCGCGCGGAGCGACCCCGAGGCGCCGAAGCATCGCGGCATTACGTACTTCCTCCTGGACATGAAGACGCCGGGTATCACCGTGCGCCCGCTCGTGAACATGACGAACGGCCACGACTTCAACGAGGTCTTCTTCGAAGACGTACGCGTGCCCGCCCGTAACATCATGGGCGAGGTCAACCGCGGCTGGTACGTGGGTACGACGACGCTGGACTTCGAACGTTCCTCGATCGGGACGCCCATCGGCCTCCGCCAGAACGTCGAGCGCCACCTCACTTGGCTACGGGAGCACAAAAGCGAACTCCCGCCGACGACTTACGAAGCGAACCGTTTCGAGTGGGCCGAACGCTTCATCGAAGTGCAAACCGCGACGATGCTCGCGTATCGCATTATCTCGATGCAGGACGCGGGCGAGATCCCAAATGCCGAATCGTCGATCGCAAAGCTCTTCACCACCGAGCTGAGCCAGCGCGTTGCGAGGACCGCCGCGCAGATGGTGGGCATGTGGGGCGACATCTCCGACCCGAAGGCGCCACTGAAGGGCCAGGCGGGGGTTGGCTACGTCAGCCAGGTGCGGGAGACCATCGCCGGCGGCACGAGCGAGATCCAACGCAACATCATCGCTACCCGTGGCCTCGGGCTGCCTCGCGCCTAGCCGCCGCACCTTGTTGCCACGCAGCCCGACCTAGCGCGAGACGCGCCAGGCTCGGGCTGCGTGCGATTCTTCGCCCTAGAAGGCCACCCGGCGGGTGAAGCCGCCGTCGACGACGATGTTCACGCCGGTGGTGTGACTCGACGCCGGACTGGCGAGGAAAGCGGCCACATTCGCCACTTCCTGGCCGGTGCCGAGGTGGCCAGGGAGCGTATCCGGCTTGTTCTTGTTACGCAGCGGGAAGCCGTTCGCCACTGCCTCGAAGAATGGCGGCATTCGCTCCTCGATGCCCACCCAGGGACTGCCCTCGAAGTAGGTCGGGCCTGGGGAGACGACGTTGAAGCGTATGCCGGCGGCAGCATGCTGTTGGGCCGCGAAGCTCGAGTAGTTCAGCTGCGCCGCTTTCATCGCGCCGTAGGCGCCCGCGGAGGTCATCGGCGGAGGCGGGAACGCCTCGACGGCGGCGGAGGTGCTAACGATGACCACGCTCGCCGCATCCGACTCCGTGAGTGACGGGAGGGCGGCCTCGACACCGTTGACGGTGCCCATCATGTCGATGGCGTAATGCGCGTCCCAATCTGGGCCGCCGCCGGCCGAGGCGTTGCTGACATAGACGTCGATCCCGCCCAGGTCCTTCGCGCTCTGCTCGACCCAGGCCTTGAGCGCCTCTGGGTCCCCGACGTCGCAAGGAGCGCCGATGACGTTCGTGCCGTGCTTCTTCAGTTCGTCGACGGCTCCGGCAACCTTGTCCGGCGTGCGGGCGCAGATGGCGACGTCGGCGCCTTCGGCGGCAAGGGTGTTCGCGATGAAGTTCCCGATGCCCTGGCTGGCAGCGGTCACGAGGGCTTTTCGGCCCCGCAGTCCAAGATCCATGGTCGTTCGAACCTCCGTGTGTTCGGGTGTGGGCCGAGCTTTTTAGGCGGGCTGCGGCCGCGTCGTTGAAGGAGGCGATTATAGAGATCCGCGTCCCGCTCGACAGGGCCTGCGGAAGCCTTCTTTGTCAGGGTTCAGTGGGCCTGCTACATTCGCTGGCGCTCGGGCGCCGTAGGCGCCCCAGATTCAGCATGTGCGGAGGCACGCAGTGCCGAACGAACCGACCACGGAAGTCCTGCTGGACCTGCACCGGCGAATGGTGCGGATCCGCCACTTCGAGGAAGAAGCGGGCAAGTTGATGGAGCAGGGCAAGTCGCCCGGTGCGCTCCATCTCTATATCGGCGAGGAAGCTGTCGCCGCCGGGGTGATGGTTCATCTCAGCGAGAAGGACCAGATCACCAGCACCCACCGCGGCCACGGGCATCTCGTCGCGAAGGGTGGCGACTTCAAGCTGATGTACGCGGAACTGTTCGGTCGTGAGACCGGCTACTGCAAGGGCCGCGGTGGCAGCATGCACATCTCCAACGTCGAGGCAGGCATGCTCGGTGCGAATGGGATCGTCGCGGCGGGTCCGCCGATCGCGGTCGGCGCCGCCTTCTCGAACAAATACCGCAAGACCACGAACGTCGCCGTGCCCTTCTTCGGTGACGGCGCCACGAACGAAGGCGCTTTCCACGAGGCCGCGAACATGGCCGCGCTTTACAAGCTCCCGGTTGTCTTCGTTTGCGAGAACAACGGCTACGGCGAGTTCACCCCACAGGCCGAACACCAGGCCATCACCGACGTTGCCGACCGCGCCGCCGGTTACGGCATGCCGGGCGTTATCTGTGACGGCATGGACGCCATCGCCGTCTGGGAGGCCTCGGGCGAAGCGATCGAGCGGGCCCGCAAGGGCGAGGGACCCACGCTCCTGGAGTGCAAGACCTACCGCTTCGTGGATCACGTCGGCCTGCGCGGCATTGGCCTCAGGTACCGCACCGACGAAGAGCTGGAGGCGTGGCAGAAGCGGGACCCGATCGAGCAGCACGAAAAGCGTCTTGAGGAGATGGGGATCTTGGACGAGGCGCAGGCCCAAGCCGTGCACGACGAGGTTCTCGCGGACATCGCCGAGGCGATCGAGTTCGCTGAAAACAGCCCCCTGCCCGACCCCGCGGATCTCCTGAACGACGTCTACAGCCCGTCAGCGGCCAGTTAGGAGCACATCGATGACCGCCCCCGAGGCCCCGGCAGGCCGCCAACTCGTCTACACCCTCGCAATCACCGAGGGCATGCGCCAGGCGCTGGAAGAGGAACCGCTGGCCTTCATGGCGGGCGAGGATGTCGCCGGCGCGGGCAGCGTCTTCGGCATCTACCGCGGCCTGCTCGACGAGTTCGGGCCGGACCGCGTCATCGACACGCCGATCAGCGAGTCCGGGATTATCGGCCTCGCCGTCGGCGCGGGCGCCACCGGCCTCAAGCCGATCGTGGACATCATGTTCATGGACTTCATCGGTGAGTGCATGGACGAAATCGCCAATCAGCTCGCGAAGATGCGCTACATGTTCGGCGGCAAGGCGACGCTGCCCGTGACCGTCCTGACGATGTCCGGCGCTGGCCTGAACCTCGCCGCGCAGCACTCCCAAAGCCTGGAGGCGTGGCTCTGCCACATCCCCGGCCTGAAGGTCGTAATGCCCGCCACCGCTTATGACGTCAAGGGCGCCATCATCACCGCCGCGCGCGAGCCGAACCCGGTGTTCGTGGTCATGTGCAAGGGCCTCATGGCGCTGCCCGGCGATGTCCCCGAGGAGCCCTACGAGGTTCCGATCGGCAAAGCGAACATCGTGCGCGAGGGCGACGGTCTCACGATCGTGGCCTTCGGGCGCATGATCCACGAGGCGACGAAGGCCGCGGAGCTGCTCGAAGCCGAGGGCGTGAGTGTTGAGGTCATCGACCCCCTCTGGCTACAGCCGCTCGATACCGACACCATCATCAGCTCCGTCACCAAGACGCACCGCGCGTTGGTCGTGCACGAAGCGGTCCGCTTCGGCGGGATCGGTGCGGAGATCGCAGCCCAGATCTCAGAGTTGGCGTTCGACAGCCTCGACGCTCCGGTAGGTCGGGTCGCAGCACCCTTCTCGCCAGTACCGTTCAGCCCCGTCCTGGAGCAGACCTACGTGCCGAATGCCGAGCGAATCGTAGACGAGGCGCGGCGCATCCTCGGGCTGAGTTAGCCTGCCGTCTTTGGCCGGCCCCCTCGGCATCGTCGTGAACCCCGCCTCGGGGAAGGACATCCGGCGCCTCGTGGCGCGGGCGTCCGTCTTCGACAACCAGGAGAAGCGCGCGATCGTGCGCCGTGCGATCGTGGGCGCGCTCGAAGGCGGTGCGCGCGACTTTCGCTACATGCCCGACACGCACGGTCTCGCCGCCGACGCGACCCGCGAGTTCAGCGACGAAGGCAGCTTCGACGCGGTCGAATCCGCGCGCACGGCGAGCACGCTCGACACCACCCTGGCGGCCCGCGCCCTCCGCGAGGAGGGCTGTGCAGCCGTGCTCACACTCGGCGGCGACGGTACGAACCGCGCCTTCGCCTTGGGCTGGCGGGACGCACCCCTCCTTCCGGTTTCGACCGGCACGAACAACGTATTCCCGGCGATGATCGAGGCGACCGTGGCCGGCGCCGCCGCTGGCCTCGTCGCTAGCGGCCGCCTCTCGCTGCGCGACGTAGCGAGACAAACGAAGACCGTGCGGGTTTCGATCGAGGGCGAGGCCGATGACCTCGCGCTGATCGATGTCGTTCTCGCCGCCGATCGCTTCGTGGGGTCGCGCGCCATCTGGGGCGCCGAGCGCCTCCGCGAGGCGCTGCTCACGCGGGCCGAGCCCTCCGCCGTGGGCATGACCTCGATCGGCGGGCTCCTGGATCCCCTGCCCGAAACCGAGGATTTGGCCCTCCACCTGCGCTTCGGACCTGGCGGCGACTCCGTGACGGCACCGATCGCCCCCGGGCTCTACGAAGAGATCGGCGTGCGCTCGATCGAGCGAATCCCCCTCGGCCAGCCCCTCGAACTGCAGGGTCCAGGCGTGCTCGCCTTCGACGGCGAGCGTGAGCGAGTGTTGCAACCGGGGCAACGAGCTACACTCCGGGTGGCCCGCGACGGCCCCTGGGTGATCGACGTTCGGGAGGCGCTCGGGCAGGCCGCCTGCAAGTCGTTGTATCGCGGCGGCGGGGCCGCCAGCTAGCACCGCCTGCTAGCGCCAGCACGACAGACCGGCACCGCACGGGGGTTGAGATGCCAACTGAGATCTACATGGTGAAGCTCGGCATGACGATGACCGAAGGAACGGTCGCCGAGTGGCACATCCCCGACGGCGGCGAGGTGAAGACCGGCGAAGATCTCTACCGGCTTGAGACGGAGAAGGTCGAGATGGAGATCGAGGCCGAAGCCGATGGCATCGTGAGGCACCTCGTGCCGGACGAATCGACCGTCGAGCCCGGTGCCGTCGTTGGTTATGTTTACGCAGCAGGCGAGGACGTCCCCGAGACCCTCCCAAGCGCCGGCGCTCCCGTGGCGAGCGGCAACGCTGCGGCCGCGCCTGCCGCTGCGCCCGCGGCCTCAGCGCCGCCTGCCGCGCCTGCCGCAAGCGGGGGGCGCGTGCCCGCTTCGCCTGCGGCGCGACGGCTGGCGAAGGAGTTCGGCATCGAGCTGGCGGCAATCAGCGCCTCCGGGCCCGGCGGGCGCGTCATCGAGGACGACGTGCGCGCTGCCCAGACCACCGCAGCTGCGGCCCCCGTCGCTCCCACGGGAACGCCACCACCACCGGCACCGACCTCCCCGCTTGCACGCAAGCGCGCGGAGGCGCTCGGCGTCGACGTCTCGACGGTGCAGGGGAGCGGCCCCGGCGGCCGCATCACGAAAGAAGACGTCGAGGCGGCCGCTGCCGGCGGCGGCCCGGCGAGCGCGCCAGCGCCCGTCCCCGCACGCGCCGACGAAGCGCTCGCGGTCCGCGGGATGCGCAAGGTGATCGCCCAGCGGATGTACGCGAGCCTCCAGAGCACTGCTCAACTCACGATGGACATGGACGTGGTGATGGACGACGCCGTGCGCTTGCGCACCCAGCTCATCGAGGAGTGGTCGGGCGAGGGCGTCCGCCCTTCGTACACCGATATCGTCATGAAGGCCGCCGCGAAGGCGCTGCTCGACCACCCCCGCATGAACGCGCAGTTCAGCGACACCGAGATCACCCTCCGGGGCGAGACTCACATCGGCATGGCCGTTGCGCTGGACGAAGGCCTCGTGGTTCCCGTCGTGCGCAACGTCGAACAGCGCTCGCTCAAGGAGGTCGCGGTCGAGGCGGCGCGCCTTGCCGCCGCGGCGCGCGAGGGGACGCTCGGCCTGGACGACATGGCCGGCGGAACCTTCACGGTCTCGACGCTCGGCATGTTCGGCGTGGACTCGTTCACGCCCATCCTCAATCCACCTGAGGTCGGCATTCTGGGCGTCAACCGCCTGCGCGACGCCGTTCGCTGGGAGGGCGAGACCCCCCTGAAGCAGAAGGCGATGACGCTCAGCCTCACGTGGGACCATCGTGCCCTCGACGGCGCGCCCGCGGCTCAATTCCTGGCCGGCGTCCGCGACTACCTCGAGGCGCCGTTCCGGCTGCTGGTCTAGACAAAGACCAACTAAACACGCTGACGAGGCTGCGAGCCTCGCGGGGAGGGTGACCGTGGCTGAGACGACCTTCGACGTGGTGGTGGTGGGTGGCGGGCCGGGGGGTTACGTGGCGGCGATCCGCGCCTCCCAGCTCGGCCTCCGGGTGGGTCTTGTCGAGCGCGAGCACCTCGGTGGCATCTGCTTGAACTGGGGCTGTATCCCCACGAAGACACTCCTCCACACCGCCGACCTCTACCGCGAAACACAGGAGGCCGAGGCCTTCGGCCTGAGCGTGCAGGCGTCGTTCGACATCGAGAAGGTCGTAGGCCGCTCCCGCGCTGTCGCCGACCAGCTCAGCAACGGCATCAAGTTCCTGATGCGCAAGAACAAGATCGAGGTATTCGACGGCTACGGACGCCTGACCGGCGGCGGCCGCCTCAGCGTGGAGAAGGACGGCGGGACCCTCGCCGAGCTGGGCGCGGACAACATCATCCTCGCCACCGGCGCCCGGGCGCGTTCGCTCCCCGGGCTCGAGGCGGACGGCGAGCTCGTCTGGACCTACAAGGAAGCGATGGTGCCAACCGCGATGCCGAATTCGCTGCTCGTGATCGGCTCGGGCGCGATCGGCGTGGAATTCGCGAGCTTCTATCGGACCATGGGGGCGGAGGTCACCGTCGTCGAGGTGCTCCCGCAGATCCTGCCGGTGGAGGACGAGGAGATCTCGGCCTTCGCGCGTGCGGAGTTCGAGAAACAGGGCATCGCCATCCACACGAACGCGAGCGTGGAGTCGCTTGCGCGTGGCAGCGACACTATCACCGCCACGATCGCGACCGAAGACGACACGATCGAGGCGACCTTCGACCGCGCCATCCTCGCGGTGGGCGTGACCGGGAACGTCGAAGAGCTCGGCCTGGAAGCGACCGCGGCAACCGTCGACCGCGGCGCGATCGTCGTGAACGAATGGCAGGAGACGGGCGAGCCCCGCCTCTACGCCATCGGCGATGTCGCCGGACCGCCCCTGCTCGCGCATAAGGCGATGCATGAGGGCGTGCTGTGTATCGAGCGCATCTCGGGCCTGGAGAGCGTGCGCCCGATCGAGCGCCGCCGGATTCCCGGCTGCACCTACTGCCACCCCCAAATCGCAAGCGTCGGGCTGACCGAGAAGGCCGCGGGCGAGGCGGGCTTCAAGATCCGCGTGGGCCGCTTCCCCCTCCTCGGCAACGGCAAGGCGATCGCGGTCGGGGACACCGCGGGGATGGTCAAGACGGTCTTCGACGCGGACACCGACGAGCTGCTGGGGGCGCACATGGTCGGCCCTGATGTGACCGAGATGATCCAGGGGTACGTGGTGGCGATGGGGCTCGAGACGACAGAGGCGGAGCTGATGGACACCATCTTCCCGCACCCCACCGTCTCGGAAGCGATGCACGAGTCCGTGCTCGACGCGTACGACCGCGTCCTCCACATCTAGCACCGCCACGATCCGTCCGTTCGCCGCCTCCGGCCTTCGCGGCCGCGAAGGCGCTCGAGCGAATCGCGCTCTACCGCCCAGATCGAATCCGTCTGGCTCGAACGGACGCCTCGGCGCCCCTCTCACGGACTGACGACCTCCTCCGCCCACCGTCTCGCACCGCCGTTTGGCCGGCCCGGGGGCTTGTACAGTAGTTTTGAGGATCTGACCGCGCGGAGACCGCCATGGGCGCTCTGATCGACCACCTGAAGTCGCTGTCAGCCGGCGGTGCGAGCATCGAAGCGGCTACGGCGGCCGCGGAGAAGGAGCTCGCCGGCGGCGCGCTCCTCCGCGCGGAGCTGGAGGAGCCGGAGGCCGCGATCGCGGGCGCTGCGGCGGAGACGGACGCGCTCAACCAGGAGATCCGTGGGGCGCTCCGGCGCTTCCCCGCGAGCCAGAGCGCTGGCTTCCACCGCAGCGAGCTCGACCCCCGCGCGATGGCTGTGCTCGCGACGCTCGCCTACGCTCGCCGCGGCGGCGTCTACTTCCCCAATGACCTGAAGGAGATGGCCGCGGAGGGTCGCGTCGCGCAGGAGTGGCACGCGCGCGAGTCGGTTCGCATCCGCGTGCTGCTCACGATCCTGACGATGTTCATCGCCTCCATCGAGCGCCGCGAGCTGATCCCGGCCGACTTCGCCACCGGCATCACCGCCGTCGCCGAGCGGCTTGGCCGCGTTCGCATCCCCCAGGCGGTGACGCCGTGAGCGCCGCGCAAGCCCGGCCTGGTTGCTGGCACCCATCAGCGGCAACGAGAATGTGCGCATGACCTGGCTCAGGGGAGCGGAAGGCGATCCGCCGTTCGACGCGGCCCTCGGTCTACGCCCAGAGCTCCGTGACCTCTATCGCGCCTTCTACGGCAAGCTCTGGGACGAGCAGCTCCTCCCCGCTTCGATCCTCGAACTTTGCCGCCTGCGCGTGGCCCAGCTGCACGAGTGCGAGGCCGAGCTGGCGGTGCGCGACGAGGGGGCGGGTATCGACCAGGAACAGCTCGACGCGCTCGCCCACTGGCAGGACAGCGATCGCTTCAGTCCGGCGGAGCGCGCGGCGCTCCTCCTCGCGGAGAAGATGCCCTGGCAGCACCACGAGATCACGGACGAGGAGCACGCGGTGTTGCGCGCCCACTTCGGGGACGAGGGGACAGTCGCCCTTACCGTGGGGATCGCCCTCTTCGACGCAAACTGCCGGCTCCGCCTCGTCCTCGGTACCGAGCCAGCCCCGGTTACGACGAAAGCCCCGGCTTCGGCCACGGGCCCGATCTATTAGGCATTTTGCGAACCACGGCTGGAGGCAGCGAATGTCCACGAAACCACGCGTCAGTTCGGCGGTACCGGGCGAAGCGCCCAGCTTCGGCACGGCCCTCGCCCATCAGCCCGGCCTCGCCAGTGCCTTCGGGGCGCTCTACGGGACGTTCTGGAGCAAAGGCGAGCTCGACCACCGCACGAAAGAGATCACGCGGATGCGCAACGCCCGCGTCACGGACTGCGGCTTCTGAAAGCACGTTCGCTTCGCCGTTGCGCGTGAGCAAGGACTGACGGAAGAGCACGTCGCTGAGATCGAAGACGGATACGAGGACTCGCCCCTCTCCGCGGCTGACAAGGCCGCCATCGAGCTGACCGACGCGATCGTGGGCGATCCCCGGCGCGTGTCAGCGGAACTGCAGACACGGCTGCGCGAGCACTTCAGCGATCCCCAGATCGTGGAGCTGGCGCTCGGCGTGGGGCTCTTCATGAGCCTCTCGAAGGTGCTGATCACGCTGGGAATGGAGCCCGCGGAGATGGACACCACGATCGTCCCCACGCCCGGTTCCTACTAGCGGGGCGGGGCGCCTCCCAGCAGACGAGGGCTGACCTTTCCGGTAGCATCGGAGCACGCGAAAGGGCTCCGCACGAGGCAGAATCACGAAAACAAACCGAGGAGCGAAGTCGTGGTCATCGAAGCTGTAGGCACGCGCACCCCGGTCGAGAAGGCCCCTGAGCCGTCGCTCGGAACCGAGCTAATCCCCAAAGAGCGCTATACGTCGAAAGCGTTCATGGAGCTCGAGTGGGAGCGGATGTGGACGAAGGTCTGGAACATCGCCGGACGAGCGTCCGACATCCCCAACGTGGGTGATTACTTCACGACGGAGCTCGGCCCCGAGTCGTTCCTGATCGTGCGCGAGCAGCCGGACCAGGTGCGCGCCTTCTACAACGTCTGCCCCCACCGCGGCAACCAGATCCGCAACGCCGGCATGGGCCACGCCGAGACTTTCCAATGCGCCTATCACTTCTTCGAGTTCAACCTCGATGGCACGAAGAAGTTCGTGCCGGACGAGAACACGTTCACCCAGGGCGTGCCCCAAGAAACCGCGCTGATCGAGGTTCCGTGCGACACCTGGGGCGGCTGGGTCTGGTTCAACATGAACCCGGAGGCCGAGCCGCTCGAGGAGTTCCTCGGCATCGTGCCCGTGCACCTCGCGCCTTACCACTTCGAAGAGTTCGCGATCGCTCAGGACAAGACGATCGAGTGGGATGCGAACTGGAAGGCCTCAGTCGACGCCTTCAACGAGATCTACCACGTCCAGGGCATCCACCCCCAGATGCTGCAGACATTGAACGATATTCACGTCCAGATCGACCTCTATGAGCGGCACAACCGCTACCTCGTGCCGATGGGGCTCGTGAGCCCGCGTTACCCCAATCAGGACGAAGTCACGCGCGGTCTAAAGGCGAAGTTGGCCGATGCGGGAATCGACCCAGAGAGCTTCAAGGGCAGCATGGGTGACGTTCGTCCGTTCCTCCAGAAGCTGGCCCGCGAGCAGTTCGAAGCGACGGGGCTCGACGTTTCAGGGCTCAACGATGACCAGATGACGGACGACTACCACTACTACCTCTTTCCGAACATCACGCTCAACATTCACGCCGGCGGCTTCGGATTCTTCCGCCAGCGGCCCCACCCGACCGATCCAAACAAGATGTTCTACGACCTGCAGCGTTACGTCCGCGTCCCCGCCGGCGTCGAACCACCGCCGCGACCGGTGCATTCGCAGCACAAGCACGGCGATATCTCCCTGGGGCTCGGGCTCGACCAGGACTCCTACAACCTGCCCCGCGTGCAGAAGGGGATGAACTCGAGCTCCTTCAAGGGCCTGCTGATCAACTATCGCGAGCGACGCATCCGCCACATGAACAAGGTCATCGACGACTACGTCTACGGGCCCGATCGCTAGGCCGGGAGCGCCACCGAAAAGCGAGCCGTGGCCACGTGCCGCGGCTCGTTCAGGTCACGCACGAGGGAGCCGAGTTATGGCCGAGCAGGTCGAAGACACGAAGACGCCGTTCATTCCCGTTGGGCCCGCGGACATGCTCAAGCCGGGGGAGAGCAAGATCATCGAGATCAACGACGACTCGATCGTGATCATTCGTCTGCCGGACGGCTACTTCGCTCTCGAGAACCGCTGCTCGCACGACGATGGGCCGCTCGGGCAGGGCCGGCTCGTGGGCTACGAAATCGATTGCCCCCGTCACGGCGCCAAGTTCGATGTGCGCGACGGCAGTGCGCAGTCACTCCCCGCGTTTCGGCCCGTCGCCTCCTTCCCCGTGCGTATCAACGAGAAGACGGACCGGGTCGAGGTGCAGTACAAGAAGCCGAAAGTCGAGGCCTTCCCAGAAGATCCGCGGGGCTTCAACTTCAACATCACCTAGCGGGGTGAGGCTTGACCAAGCCTGGCGACTGGCGCGAGACCTATAACGCACGCCTACGCAGCGTCGACGAGGCGATGGCGCTCATCCACGAGGGCGACCTCGTCGGCATGGGCGTCCTTACCCCGGGCCAGCTCAGCTCGGCGCTGGCAGACCGCGCAGAGCAACTCGGCAGTCTGCACGTGCGCGCCCTCGGGCCCGTCGAGGCACGGCTTTTTGGCGAGGACGCGAACGGCGAGCGCGAGATCGAGCTCTTCATCGGCGAGCCGATGCGGGGCGCACACGATGCCAAGGTTGCAACCTACCTGCCGAACACCTTCATGCTCGGGATGAAGGCCCACGACTCGGCGCGGGAGGAAGCGCGGATCCCCGACGTCCAGATCACATCCTGCAGCGCGCCGAACGAGGCCGGGTACGTTCAGTTCGGCGCGCACATGTGGACCCGCAAGGCCTACGCGAAACGTTGCCGCACGGTGATCGGCGTGATCGACCCGAACATCCCGCCTGCCCACGGCGACGTGTGGCTGCACGTGAGCCACTTCGGCGCCTTCATCGATGGCGTGCTCAAGCCCGTCGATATGGAGGCCGTCGCCGAGCGCGTGGAGACGCTCTCGGCGGAGGCGAATCGCGCTGAGCTGCGTGCGCTCCTCGCAAGCGCGAGCGCGGACCAGGTCGCGATCGTCGAAGCGCACTTCCATGCGCTCCCACCAAAGATCGTGCGCCAGGCCTTCGGGCTCATGGAGGTCGACCCCGAAGCCCAGGCCATCGCCGACAACCTGCGCCCCCTGATTCGTGACGGCGACACGATCCAAGTAGGCGTGGGCACGCCGAGCGCGCTCATGTTCAAGGCCGGTGCCTTCGACGATGCCCAGCATCTCGGCGTCCATACGGAACTCGGTTCGCCGGGACTAGGGCGGCTCTGGGCAGGGGGCAACATCGACAACTCCCGCAAAACCATCCATCGCGACCGCTGCGTCGCGGTGGCCTGGACGGGCTGCGACGGTACCGACCTCGGCATCATTCGCGACAACCCCGCGTTCGAGGTCTACGACCCCGACTACCTCCTCAACCCAACGCTGATGTCGCAAAACCGCCAGATGACGTCCATCAACAGCGCCGTAGCGGTCGACCTAATCGGGCAGATCGCGAGCGAGGACCGTTTCGGCGGGCAGATGATCAATGGCACGGGCGGCCAGCCGGACACGCACCTCAGCGCCGCCTTCTGCCCCGATGGCCGCGCTGTCACGGTCCTCCGCTCGACCGCCCTCGCGGGTTCGCTCTCGAAGATCGTGGCGAAGCACGAAGCGGGGACGCTGATCACGATTCCCCGCTATCTGGCCGATACGATCGTGACCGAGCATGGCGTCGCCCGCCTGCTCGACAAGAACCACCGCCAACGTGCGGCCGAACTCATCAGCGTCGCGCACCCCGACTTCCGCGGGGAGCTGCGCAAGGAGGCAGCGGCGCTCTGGGGCGAGCTCGGCCCCTAGCCGTAGACCTCAGCGCGGTCGCTCGAACACCCCGCCGAGTGCACGGCTGCGCTCGCGCCGAGCGCGGCGCTCCCTGTCCAAGCGGCGGTCGATGCGGGCCGCGCTACGCGCCTCGTACGCCACCCAGCTGATCGCAATGGCGGCGAGGGCGACGAGGAACACGAGGCTGCCGCCCACCCACAGAATCAGGATCGCCAGCCGCTGGTCGGCCATCGCCGAGATCGACCAGAGCGGAGCGTTCGCCGCGAACGTCTCATGGACGGGGGTGTTCAGGCTCAGGAACATGCCCCCGAAGAGTCCCTTGTGCGTCATCTCGACGGCCACGTAGAGGACGCGGAGCGGGTGACCCATGCGCCAAGGGACGGGGTCGGCGCAGAGCGCCGGCCACCAGAACAGGAGTCCCACCGCGAGGAGCGTGAGCTGCTGGGTGTCGCGCACGAAGACGTTCGTGGCCGCTTGCTCGGTGAGCGAGGTGAACTGCCAGCTATAGGTGACGACGGCAAAGAGCAGCCAAGCGACGACGGGCATCCCGAGAACGCGCGCGACGCGGCCCCGGTAGAGCCCACGGAGGCGAGCCCGCGCGCCCTTGTCGCCGGCCCGAAAGGCGAGTGTCAGGGGCGCGCCGAGGAGGATGAGGGGCGGGGCCGCCATTGTCAGCAGGAACATCCCTGCGAAGTCGGCCCAGAGGAGCTGGTTGCCGTAGTGCTCGAGCGGCGACTGCGTGGCAACGAGGACGAGCACCAGCCCGAGCAGGAACGCGACTGCCCGCAGCCGCTGAGGCGGCACTCGCGGGCGGGCGAGGAGCACGCGCCGCAGCCCAGCGCCATAGAGGCCCGCCACGACGAGCACGGCCGCATACCAGGGCGGGTCGAAGGCGAAGTGCCCAAGGATCTCAGCGAGGCCGGGAGCGGTCTCGTTCATGCAGGACCATCAATAATCGTCGGCATCGACACCCCGCGGGCCGGTTGCTCGCTGCGCTGCGAGCTGGCTCCGCTCCTCGAGCAGATCGAGAATCTCCAGCGCCTCTTGGGCGCTTACGACCTCGCCGGCCGCAGCCCTGCGCGTTGCGATCTCCTCGTCGATAGCGGCGAGCTGCGCTTCGAGCTCGTCAGCGGTGCGGCGGCCGGCCGAGCCACCATCGTCGTTTCCGGGCTCGGCGCCGCTGGGGTCGGGCCCCGCTCCCGGCTGGCTCTCGGGGCCATCCTCGCCCTCCGGGGGTGACGATCCGCCCTCCCCGGGCGGCGGCGGATCACCGCCGTCGGAGGGTGGGGGCGGTGGCGGTGGGTTGAGGAGCCGATAGATGACCTCGTAGTCACGACGGGTGCGCTCGTTGCCCGGGTCGAGCACGAGCGCCTCGCCGAACGCGTCCAGGGCTTCGAGCAGCTGCCCCTGGGCGAAGCGGTGGCGTCCTACGCTCGTGTATGCGGCGGTGACGATCGCGATGTCATGGTGCGTGAGCGCGCGACGCGCTACCTGGACCGCCTCGTCGTAACGCTCGGCGGCGTGCAGCGCCGTCGCGAGGTTCAGGGCGATGCGACCGTCGTCGGGCGCCTCTGCTTGGGCGTCGAAGAGGAGTTCGATTGCGGAATCGACGTCGCCCGTGGCGAAGGCGTCCCGCGCCTGCTCGTTGAGGTCGTAGGCCTCGCTCGCACAGGCTGCGAGCAGGAGGCCGAGGCAGCCCACCAACGCGAGCGCCGCTGGGCGCCGCCAGCGAAGACCGCCGCGCCACTCGGCGGCAGTCGCGAGCAGGGCGAACGCGAGCGCCGCGCCTGTGAACCACTGAAAACGCTCGACCGGCACGGAGGCCGTGGTCGCGTCGTTGGTAACCTGATCCAGCGCGGAGAGTCGCGAACGCACAGCGGCGGGCACGGTCCCCAGATCCGCGCCGAGGTAGCGGCCGCCGCCAGCCATCGCGGTGGCCTGGAGGACGCCTTCGTTCAGGCGTGAGATCACGGGCCCGCCCGCAGCATTGGTGAGCGGAAGGGTGCGGCCGGACTGCGGATCAAAGACAGGCACGGCTCCGCCGCTTGCGGTCCCCGCACCCGCCACGAGGAGCTCGATGCCCGCTTCGGCGAGGAGGGCGGCGCTCGCAGCGGGGTTCGCGCCCAGGTTGTCGCCATCACTGATCAGGAGGACGAGGCGCCCGCCGCCAGCGTCTTCGTCGAACGCCTGGAGGGCGACTTCGAGGCCGGAGGCGGCGCTCGTACCGCGCTCGACGAGGAAGGTCCCACTCTCGACGCCTCGGATGACCGCCGCCGCGGCGGCAAGATCTGTGGTCAGGGGGAAGCGCACGCGGGCATCGCCCGCAAAGATGACGAGGGCCACGCGATCGCCGCTGAGCCTCTCGAGCGTGTCCACAATCGCCGTGCGCGTGGCGTCGAGCCGCGACGGGGGTAGGTCGCGCACGTCCATGCTGCGCGAAACATCGAGCACGATGACGAGCTGGGCACCACCGGCCTGAAGAGTTGCTGTGCGCTCTCCCCAGCGCGGCTGGGCCGCGGCAAGAGCTGCGATCGCGGCCGCGATCGCGATGAGCGCGAGGGCGCCCCAATGGGCGGCGAGAGGAGCGCGCGTGAGCGCGCGGGCGTTCCCGAGGGCGCGCCGGAGGGCGAGCCACGTCAGGGGCAGGAGCACGAGGGTGAGGGGGATTAGCAGGAGCCAGAGGGGCCTGCCGAAGCTCAGTTCGCTCACGCCGGCAGCCTCCGCAGCGCGGTGCCGCCCAGGCCCAGTTCGGCGACGAGCACGACCGCGCCGACCGCAATCAGCCAGGGGCCGAGCTCGGTGTGGCGCGCGAAGGTCTCGCCCCCGACGCGGCTGGTCTCCAGCGACGCGATCTCGTCGTACACCTCCGCGAGGTCTTCAGCGGTGCTGGCTTCGAAGTACTCGGCGCCCGTGCTATCGGCGATCGCCCCCAGCAGCTCGCTATCGATCGTGCTGCCGCCCAACCCGCGCGCTGCGGTTTCGTCCACGACGCCGATGGTATAGACGCGGATCCGCAGCGCCGCAGCCAGCTCGGCCGCGTCTTCGGGGCTGATCGAGTCCACGTTGTGGCGCCCGTCAGTGAGAAGGATGACGATCCGGCTCGAGGCGCTCGACTCCTCGAGCATCGTCAGCGCGGTCGCGATGCCAATGCCGATGCCGGTGCCGTCCGGGAGCAGGCTCGAATCCAGGTCGCTGACGATCGTATCGAGCGTGCGGTAGTCGAGGGTGAGGGGTGCGAGGGGGAGGGCGTCGCGCTGGAAGGCGACGAGCCCCACGCGATCGTTCTCGCGGTTCGCGACGAAGTCACGGATGACCGCCTTCGTCGCGTCCAGGCGGGACACACCCGAGCCGAAAGGGCTCGCCGCCATGCTGCTCGAGAGGTCGATCGCAAGGACAATGTCGACCCCCTCGGCGGGCACGAGCGCCTCCGCCTCCCCGACTCGCGGGCGCGCAAGCCCAACCACAATGAGCAGGATCGCCGCCAGCCGGAGGGCGGGGAGGAGTCGCCGCGCCCGCAGCCGCCAGCTCGGCCGGACTCCCGCCAGTCCACCCGCAAAGGGCACCGCGATCGCGGGCGGACGGCGGCGCCAGGCCGCGAACGCGAGGGGCAGGACGGCGAGGGCGACGAGCAGGAGCCAGGGGTCGGCGAACTGCATCAGGCTTCGCCCCCAACGATCTCGCGTGCCACCGTGAGGTCGGCCTCGCGCCGCTCCGTTGCGGGGCGGTACCCGGCATAGACGACGGCGTCGCACTCACGCAGGAGCTCGCGCGCGAGGCGCGCCTCCCAACCGTCGACCCCGGCGACTTCCATGCGGCGCTGGAGTTCCTCGGTCGTGAGCGCCTGTGCGGGGAAGGCGTAGCGGTCGCCCAGCACGCGCCGGACCGCACTCCCAATCGCGCGATAGGCTCCCGTCGCGTCCGTTTCGAGCAGGGCGGCCGCGGCCGCGAGTGCGTCGCCGGGCTCGAGCGGCACCTCCTCCTCGACCATCGGAGCGGGCCGCGGGAGCCGTCGCAGCACGCGGATCGCGAAGCCGACGGCGGCCACGAGCACAACCGCCGCGAGGAGGCCGCCGGCGATCACGGCCGGCCAGAGGAACGGCGACTGCGCACCGCCAATGCCGAACATGGGGGGGAGCGGTGAGAGCACGAGGGGCTCGCCGGGGGCGAGCGCCGAAGGCACTGTCAGTGCCAGGCTCGGCAGCTCCACCCGCGAGACCTCGGCGGGGGTTGTCACGAGGAGGGCGGGGCTGAATTGCAGATTGCCGGGAGCAAAGGGCGCGATCAGCAACTCGAGGCGGTGGCGCTCACCGCCCGCCACCGCCACCACCTCCTCGGAGAGGACACGGATGACGCGGACATCGCCCCAAGATTCAGCGCCCGCATCGACTTCGACGGTGGCGCCGGCTTCGGCCACCAGCTCGAGCGTGAGCACGATCTGCTCGCCGATCTCGGCAAAGGGCTGCGAGAGTCCAGCGGCTTCGGGCCCTTGGGCACTGACGCTCAGGGGCAACGCCAGCACGGCTGCGAGCAACGAGGCGAGCGCGGCGCGCTTCACGCGACCGCTCGCGCCCGGCGTCGAAAGAACTCCAGGAGGGCGCGGACATAGTCCTCGCCCACGACGACGCGAATCTCATCGATGCCGAGCTCGCCGAAGAGCCGCTCGCGCTCCCGATCGAGGTCGTGGAGACGGGCCGCGTAAGCGTCCCGTACGGCTTCATCGTCACTGTCGACTTCGTACACCTCGCCGCTCTCAGAGTCCGCGAGGCGAAGGAGACCCGCCTGGGGAAGCTCCTCGTCGAGGGGCTCGCGCACACGCACCGCGATGATGTCGAAGCGCCGGGACGCCGCCCGCAAGGCGCGGGCGTAGCCCTCGGTCAGGAAGTCGGAGATGACGAAGAGCGTCGCGCGCCGCCGCTGGACGTTGGTGAGGTATTCGAGCGCGGCGCCCAGATCTGTGCCCTGAGTCTGTGGTTGGGCGGAAAGCACCTCGCGCACGACCCGGAGGACGTGGACGCTCCCCCCCGCCGGACGGACGTAGCGCTCGGGTGCGCTGGCAAAGAGGAGCAGGCCGACGCGGTCGTGGTTGCGGATCGCGGCGAGGGCGAAGACGGCACAGAGTTCGGCCGAAAGTTCGCCCTTCGAGCGCACCTGCGCGCCCACCGCCTGCGACGCGCTCACATCGACGGCGAACAGGACCGTCAGGTCTCGATCTTCGCGGTAGCGCCGCACCAGGGGCTCGCCCGTCCGCGCGTACGACTTCCAGTCGATCGAGCGGATGTCGTCGCCGACAACGTAAGGGCGAAGCTCGTCGAACTCGATGCCCTGGCCCCGGAAGATGGCGTGGTACTCGCCGAGGAAGAGATCGTCGACGAGGCGCCGCGCGCGCAGCTCGATCACGCGCACGCGCTGGAGCAGCTCGGCGGGAATGCCCCGCGCTTCCTCGTCCTCGAAGGAACCGTCAGCCGCTTGGCGCTCGCGGCGCCACGGCCACCGCCGCCACCCCAACATGCGGCTTAGGGGACCTCGATAGTCTCGAGCACGCGGTCGATGAGGTCGTCGGTGGTGATCTCCTCGGCGTCGGCTTCATACGTCGTGACGATGCGGTGCCGGAGGACATCGTGGGCCAGCGCTTTGATGTCGTCCGGCATCGTGTAGCTGCGGCCCTGGAGGAGCGCATGCGCGCGCGCCGCAAGCGCGAGCCCGATGGTCGCTCGGGGCGAAGCGCCGTAGGCGATGAGCGTGCGGATCTCGGGAAGCCGGTAGGCGGCCGGCCGGCGGGTCGCCTGGACGATCTGCACGCAGTAGTCCTTGAGTGCTTCGTCGAGCGCGACCTCACCCAGCGCAGCACGCGCCCCGAGGAGCTCGTCCCTGGTCGCGACCGCGCGGACCGTCGCCGGCGAGGCCCCGTTGAGGCCGAGCTCGAGGACCTGACGCTCCTCCTGGCGGGAGGGGTAGTCGACCCGGACCTTGAGCAGGAAACGGTCGAGCTGGGCCTCTGGCAGGGGGTAGGTGCCCTCTTGCTCGATCGGGTTTTGGGTGGCCATCACGAGGAACGGGTCCTCCATCGGCAACGTCTGCCCGCCGATGCTGATCTGGCGCTCCTGCATCGCTTCGAGGAGGGCCGACTGCACCTTCGCGGGGGCGCGATTGATCTCGTCGGCGAGGACGATGCTCGCGAAGAGCGGGCCCTTGCGAATCGTGAAGTTCCCCTCCGCAGGGTTCAGCACCTCAGTACCGATGAGGTCCGCCGGCAGCAGGTCGGGGGTGAACTGGATGCGCACGTTCGACAGGTCGAGCGCGCCCGCAAGACTGGAGATGGTGAGGCTCTTGGCTAGCCCGGGGACGCCCTCCACCAGGACATGGCCTGACGCGAGCAGCCCGATCAGGAGGCGATCGATGAGCGCATCCTGCCCCACGACCAGCGCGTGGATCTCCTGGCGCACACGCGCGAGGGTCTCCGCGGCGGCGGTCGCTCGGGGCGAGAGCGGCTGGGCAGGGAGGGCCATGGTGATCCTGGCGTCGAATCTGGCGCCCGGCGCGGGCCCGCTCATTGTAGCGAGGGCGCCTTCTGTCGAAGTTTACCGCGGTCACACCTCAGTCGGGCGATTGGCCGGTGGTCGGGTCCGGAGCGTACGACGCACGCGCGTAGGCGAGCGCATACACGCGCTCGGCGCCGTGATCGCGCAGAACGCGCGCGCACTCGTCGGCGGTGGCGCCAGTGGTGACGACGTCATCGAGCAGCGCCAGGGTGAGACCGGAGAGCTCGGGGCCACGATAGCGGAAGGCCCCGGCAACGTTCCGCTGCCGTTCGCGCTCCCGCAGCCCTACCTGACTAGCCGTGTCGCGGATGCGATCGAGCCGCCCAGCGACCGCGGGTACTGCCAGGCGATTCAGCAGGACTTCGGCTTGATTGAAGCCGCGCCTGCGCCGCCGTCCTCGGTGGAGAGGGATTGGGAAGATGGCATCTGGTCGCAGTTCGTCCACAAGTGGCTGGAGCGCCTCGGCCATGTGCGCCGCGAGCTCGCGGATGCCGCGGAACTTGAGACCGTGCACGACGCGCCTCGCCGGTCCGGCCATCTCGAAGGCGGCGCGGGCGCCCGCGAGCGCCTCCCAGGGGTAGCAGGTCGGGCAGTTCCCCTCCCCCACCCACCCGGCCCCGCAGTTCGGGCAGCGCCCCGTACCGCTTGCGGGCACGAGTGCGGAGGCGCAGGTGACGCAGAGGGTCTGGCCGAACGCGCCACAGGCGACGCAGCGCGGCGGGTAGAGGAGGTCGAGCGCGCGGGCGAGAAGAGGCGCGACCACGGGCGCCCAGGATAGCGCTGCGGCGCGAGCGAGGGTTGCCTACAATCGACCCGTGGCGATTACCGTGCTCTTCTTCGCCTCTCTGGCGGATCGGGTGGGCCTGCGCGAGCTCTCGATGGCGCACGTACCGGGCGACACCGTCGCTTCGGTGCGCGATCGCCTCGTGACGGCACACCCTGAGGTCGAGGAGTTCGTGACAACGCTCCTCTACGCGGTCGACGAGGAGTACGCGGACGACATCGCGCTCGTCCCGCCCGGCGCGACGCTCGCGCTGATTCCCCCGGTTTCAGGAGGATAGCCATGCTGATCCGTATGACGCCCGAGCCGCTCGAGCCCCAGGACGCCATCGATGCGGTCCGTCGCGACGAGGCCGGTGCCGTCGACCTCTTCCTGGGCGTGGTCCGCAACGAGAACAAGGGCCGTGCGGTGGACCACCTCGTCTACGATGCCTATCCGTCGATGGCGGAAAAGACGATGCGTGCGCTCGCCGAGGAAGCGGTCGAGCGCTTCGCGCTGACCGACAGCGCGGTCTTCCACCGCACCGGACGGCTCGAGATCGGCGAGACCAGCCTGCTGGTGGCGGTGAGCGCAAGCCACCGCGCGGCGACCTTCGAGGCCGGTCACTGGCTCGTGAACGAAGTGAAGCGCCGCGTGCCCGTCTGGAAGAAGGAAGTCTGGTCGGACGGCGAGGAGTGGATCGAGGGGCCGGAGTCCCTCGGCATGGAGCGCGCGCCCGCCTCGATGCGCGGCCGGTGACCAACCACCCCCACACCGCCAGCCGTTTCTGCATGCACTGCGGCGGGGAGCTGGTCACCGGCCGGCCCAAGGGCGACAACCGCGAACGGCTGGTGTGTGGGAGCTGCGGGTTCGTGCACTACCTCAACCCCCGGCCCGTGGCGGGCACGATTCCGGTGCGGACGGACGGCAGCCTGCTCCTCGTACGCCGCGCGATCGAGCCACGGCTCGGGTACTGGGTCTTCCCCGGCGGCTTCATCGATGTGGGCGAAACCGCCGAGGAGGCGGCCTCACGCGAAACGCGCGAGGAGGCGCTGCTCGAGGTCGAAGCGCTCTCGCTCGTCGGCGTCTACACGCGTGTCGGCCCCGGCGTGATCGTCATCGTCTACGAGGCGACGGCGCTGGGCGAGGCGTCGGCGGGACACGAGACGAGCGAAGTCGGCTGGTTCGCTCCGGAGGCCATCCCCTGGGACGACCTCGCTTTCGACACGACCCATTGGGCCCTCGAGGAGTGGCTCCGCCGCCGAGGCCTGGAGCGGCTGCTACCGGCCTAACGGCGCCGCGGCCGGCCCCGGCTGGGGAGCTGGTAGGCCCCGGCCAGGATCGTCGCCGCTTGGCCGAGCTGTGGGTCGAGGGCGCGCACGGCCACGCGCGGATAGGCCCCCCGCAGCTCATCACTCGAGAGGTCGGTCGTGATAACCGTCGGAAGCCGCGTGGAGGCGCGGTAGTTCGTGATCTGGAAGAGCTTCTCGACGGCCCAAGGCGAACTCGTGTGCGCACCGAGATCGTCGAGGACGAGGAGGCCAGCGTTGCGCACTTGGTCGAACCGCTCGTCGTAGCCCGCACGGTCGCCGCTTGGGGCGAAGGAAGCGCGGAGGTGGTCGAGGAGATCGGGAACGACCGCGAAGAACACGTCAGTGCCTGCCCGCAGGACCTCGCCAGCCACGGCTGCCGCCAGATGCGTCTTGCCACACCCGTTCGTCCCCTGGAGGACGAGCCAGCCCTCGGTCGTCTGCGCGAAGCGTTTCGCACTGTGAAGCGCGCTTCGCAGCGACTCCGCCTCGTCGTCGCGGGAGGTCGGGGTGTGGAAGTTGTGGAAGCCGAGCTCGTCCAGGCGGGCGCGCGTCATCCCCCCGATCTGGCGGTAGCGCTCGCGCGGAGCCTGGGAGAGGTCGAGCAGGCGGCTGAGCGAGCCGTCCCTCAGCCGGTTCGCGATTCGCTCCTCGAGTGAGCCCGGGAGGGCCGCACAGGTGAAGACGGTCGGCAAGGTGGCGTTGTAGCGGGCGTTCACGAGCTGGAACAGCTTCTCTCGGGCCCAGTCGCTGGGCGCGGCCGCATCGATATCGTCGAGGATGAGCAGGGGCGCGGAGCGCACCTGCTCGAAGACATCGTCGAAGCCGGGCTCGCCCTCCGCAGGCGAATACGCGGCGCGGAGCCCGTCGAGCAGGTCAGGGACGACCATGAAGAGCACGGGCTCGCCGTTGGCGATGCGCTCGTTCGCGATTGCGGCGGCGAGGTGGGTCTTGCCGCCACCGCTGGGGCCGGTGAGCACCAGCCAGCCGTCGGGCTTGTACGCGAAGCGTTGGGCCACGGCAGCGCTGGAGTCGGGCGCCACCTGGTTTGGTGGCGTCTTGAACGCGGCGAAAGTGAACCGCGTCAAGGCGCCGAGGTTACTGATCCGCTCCAGGCGGGAGCGACGCACGTCGGCGGCTTCCTGGAGGACGCAGGCGCAGGGATCGGCACGGCCGAATCGGGGGTCATCGAGCGCACGCGCGCGCCGCACGAAGCCAGCGCCACCACAGATGGCGCAGGTGTCCGCGGCCAGCTCGTCAGCGGGGGCGGGGGACGGGGCCGGCTGCGCCCTCGCCGAGGAATCGACGGCGACGGCTTTCGGCAGAATCTCGTCCAGGCGCTTCATGGGCACGGCCCTCCTCGGCCCAGCGTTCGAGGATGCGTTCGATATATCGCCAGTTACGCGCGTTCAGTTCGGCGGCCTCGCGGAACGCCTCTTCGATCCAGTGTTGGGGGAATCGTTCGGCGGCCGAGAGCAGTCGCTCTCCGACCATCGGTGTGATCGTGCCCACGTGCTCCTCATAGAGCCGGAAGATGCCGGGGCGGCGCTCGCGGGGCGGTTCGAAAGCCGTCGTCGCGGGCCGCAGTTCGAGTTCGCCGGCTCGCGCTCGCACGATCGCCCGGCGGGAGGCAGGGTTGTTGACGAAGTAGATCGCCTCGCGCCGCCCGGCCCCCGCGAGCTCCAGCGAGAGGAGCACTCCGAGCTCGACGCAGGCCTGCAAGCCACGCTCCAGCGCCTCCGGCCCGCTCGCAAGCGCGGCGAAGGCGGCGGCAGCGCCGGGCGCCGCCCCCACATCTTCGGCCGTCACGAAGCGGGCCTCGCCCCGCTGGTCCTGCACCAGCCGTGCGACCCAGAGGAAGGCGAGCAGCTCACCGGGAGCACGCATCTCGGGCAGGACCACGGAGAAGAACGAGTTGGGGATGGCCGTCGCTTTGGCGATCCCGGGGAATCCCCCGAAAGGAGCGGCCGAGGGGTCGCTCAACGGTCGAACCTGTCCGGGACCAGCTCACCGGCGTCGGTTCGGAGCACCCAGTCTTCGAATTTCGCGAGCCGTTCGCGGAACCGTAACTCGACCGTGCCGGTCGGCCCGTTGCGGTGCTTGGCCACGATCACTTGCACGACGCCTCGGGGGTAGGCGCTCTCCGGCAGCTCCGGATGCTCGCTCATCCACTGCTCGAGGGAGATGTAGAGCTCTTCGCGGCTGAGGAACATGACGACATCAGCGTCCTGCTCGATCGAACCGGAATCGCGCAGGTCCGAGAGCAGAGGGATGCGCGGGTGGCGGCTTTCGATGGCGCGCGAGAGCTGGGCGAGCGCGATCACCGGCGTGTTCAGCTCGCGGGCAAGGCCCTTGAGCGTGCGCGAGATGTAGCTGATCTCCTGCACACGGTTCTCGCGGCCGTTCCAGCCGGCATCCGAATGCATCAGCTGGAGGTAGTCGACGACAACGAGATCGACGCCGTGGCTGCCCGCGAGACGCCGCACTTTCGAACGCAACTCGGCGACTGTGAGGACGGGAGAGTCGTCGAACCAGATGTTGGCTTCTGCCAGCTCCCCGGTTGCGCGGATGATGCGGCGCTCTTCGAGCTCGGTCTGCCCACCGAGACGGAGGCGCGTGCTATCGACACCTGATTCCGCCGCCAACAAGCGCACGGCGAGCTGCTCCGCAGACATCTCCAGAGAGAAGAAGGCCACGTTCGCGTTCTGGTTGATGGCCGCATTGCGCGCGATGCCGAGCGCGAAGCTCGACTTCCCGACGCTCGGGCGCGCGCCGACGATGACGAGATCCGAACGTTTGAGCCCGCCGAGAAGGTGGTCGAGGTCGCTGAAACCGGCTTCGATCGCGGCGAGTTCGCGCCGCTCGACGGCCTCCACGTCCTCCTCGAGATAGGCCTGGAGCAGCTGGCTGATGTGGACGAAGTCGCGGAAGCCTTCCCCGCCGCGGAGGCGCTGGATCAGCTCCTCCGAGCGGGAGAAGACGGTATCGATCTCCGCGGGCGCCTCGTAGGCAAGCTGGAGGATGCCGGTGGCAGCGTTGATCAGGCCGCGATAGGTGCTGTCGCGCTTGACGATTTGGGCATAGAACTCGACACCCACGCTCGTGGGCAACTGACGGATGATGTCGCCCAGGTAGCTCTGCCCGCCCACCTCTTCGAGGCGCTCGTGGCGGCTGAGCTCGTGCGCGATCGTGATCTGATTGATCGATTCGTCTCGGCCCCAAAGGTCGACGGCCGCTTCGTAAATCCAGGCGTTCTTCTCACGGAAGAAGTCCGGGGGCTTGAGAACCGAGGTGACCTTGTAGATCGCCTCGGAATCGACGAGCAGTGCCGCGATGACCGCTTCTTCGGCCTCGATATCGTGCGGGGGGAGGCGTTCGAGTAAGGGGAGGGTCATCCACCGGAGGACACTGGAACCCGTCGCTCAGCCTCATGCTGGAAGTGGTGCGCGCAGGTGCCGGCTCTCCGCCCCCTTTCTCCCTAGTCGGCGTCGTCGTCGCTGGCGTCGTCTTCGTCGGTGCCCGCGGTCTCGTCTTCGGCGGCTGCCTCGGAAACTTCTTCTGTGCTTTCGTTCGCGTCCTCAGCGGTCGCCTCAGCCACTTCATCGGGCGCCACCGCCTCCGTGGCGAGCGCCGCTTCAGCCTCGGCCTCCGCTAGCGCAGCCTCCGCAACAGCAGCCTCTTCGGCGGCTTCGCGCGCGGCCTCTTCGGCCTGCTCCGCCATGAGCTGCTCGACGATCTCCTTCGAGTCCTCGTCCGGCTCGACGACGACGATGATGTCGACGCTCACGTTTCGCGTGAACTTGATCGTCACCGGCCGCGTCCCCAGGTCACGAATCGGCTCCGAGAGCAGAACCGCACGCGAGTCGATCTCGATGCCCGAGCTCTCCTCCACTTTCTGTGCGATGTCGCGGTTCGTCACTGAACCGTACAGGCGCCCGGTCTCGCCAACGCGCGCTTCGAAGGTCACGGCGTAGCCATCGAGGCGTCCCTGATGGACGACGGCCTCGCTGTCGAGCTTCGCCTGGCGGCGCGCTTCCT
Organism: Tepidiformaceae bacterium; assembly: GCA_965247935.1. Lineage (GTDB taxonomy): Bacteria > Chloroflexota > Dehalococcoidia > Tepidiformales > Tepidiformaceae > CAUYXJ01. The sequence goes on along the minus strand of CBDFIA010000002.1, from coordinate 2,308,958 downwards.
TCTCAGCAAGCGAGTTCGCGCGCTGCAGGTTGGGCGGCGTGGTGGCACCGGCAAGCCCCTGGGGGAGGAGGAAATTGCGCGCGAAGCCGTTCTTGACGACCTTCACCTCGCCGACCTGGGCAGTCCCCTCAACGTCCTCGAAGAACACGACCTTCATGCTCTGACCTCTCGGGTGCCCGCGGCCGTTACCGGCCTGCGAGGCACAATAGTGAGCCCATGCTATGGGCTCAACAGGCTACGCCCCAGCAGTGCCGACCCTTGATGAAGTCTTCTTTTGAGACCTCGGCTTATGCGCTTTGCGCAACAGTTCCTTCACGCTCTGAGCGTAGAACAAACGTTCGTAGCGTTCAAGCGCTAGGCTAGGCCCGTGCCTGATCCCACCCTGATCCTGCTCCACGGGAACGCCGGCGCGGGCGTCGCCGAGCGCCTCGTTGCGCGAGCGCGCCTCGCGGCTGCCGCCACCACCGCCCGCGCGGCGCGTGCCGCCGGATTCGGGCGAGTGCTGCTGGCGACGGACGACGCAACCGCGGCCGCCCCTGAAGACGGCGCCTACGAGATCGACCTCGATCCGCGCGGCGTTGCCTTCTCGCTTAGCGAGCGCCTTTCCGGCCTCGTCGCGCACATCCCTAGTGAGGGCGTGGCGGTGATGGGAGCCGGGTCCCTGCCCCTCCTCGAAGCCGAGGACTTCGTCGCGGTCAGCGAAGGACTGCGGCGCGGGCCGAACGTCGTGGTCACCAACAATCTCTACTCGTCCGACCTCACCGCCTGGTCGCCCGCGGGCGTGCTCACGCGCGTAAGCGCGTTCGAGCGCGACAACGGACTCGCGCGCCGCCTCCGGGACGAGGCCGGTTGCGAAGTCGTGGCGCTGCCCCGTTCCCTGCGGACGGTCTTCGACCTCGACACCCCCGCGGACCTATCTGTCCTGGCTCTGGGTGAGGTGGCGCCGGCGACGGTACGTGATGCGCTACCACCTGCGGACCAGCTGCCGTTCGATACCTATCGCGCGGTCATGCCCCTCCTCTGCGACCCCGACGCCGAAATCGTCGTCGCCGGACGGGTTGGCAGCGCGACCTGGCAGCACCTCGAACACGAGACCGCCTGCCGCGTACGCATCTACAGCGAAGAACGGGGACTGGCGAGCGCCCCCACGGAGCATGTGCCCCGCTCCCTCCTCGGGCGGTTGCTCGACGAGGTCGGCATCGCACGGTTCGCCGGCGAGCTGGCGGCACTCGGTGACGCCGTGGTACTCGACACACGCGTGCTGCTCGCTCACGCCGCCTCGCGCGCGACGCGCGAGGATCGCTTCCAGAGCGATCTCCTCGCGCCCCAGCACATCTGCGACCCCTGGCTGCGCGGACTCACAGCGGCGCTGGCCGCTGCGAAGGTCCCCGTCCTGCTCGGCGGCCACTCGCTGGTCAGTGGCGGCCTGATGGCCCTCAACGACCAGGCGTGGCTGGAGAACGACCGGCGCTTAGGAGTAGCGCCGGTCGGGAATCGGTGATAGACGCTGGCCCTGTCGCTCGGCCCACGTTAGCCGGGGACGGCCCCTAGCCCCGAGACATCGCCGGGAACGCGTCGATCGGCCCGGGTGCGTGCCCCTGTGGCCGCGACATGAGATACGTGCGTACCTCCCAGCGGCCGTTGTGGAAGCGGATATCGCCTTCGATCTCGCGGCGCTGGTCGCGGGGGACGCGCCACAGAACCTCGGCGAGCTGGCGATCGAAATGCCAGCGCGTCTCTGCGATCGTGAAGCCGAGGGCGACGTAGGCGCGATGCGCCTGCTTCGCAAAGGTGTTCGTCGTCAGCACGAAGTCGGGACCACGATAGGCGTCTTCGAGCCAACTCATGAGGGCCGCGAGCATGCGCCGGCAGACCCCGCGCCCCTCGTGCTCGGGCGGTACGTGCACCGCCCAGAGGTAGAGGCCCGCACGATCGTGCAGGTTCACGGAGACGCGACCGACCGCCACATCGCCTTCGCAGGCGATGAAATGGCGGTGGGGGCCAGCCTCACGCGTACGCGTGAGCTCGGCCTGCGCCCGCACCGGATCGCGCAGGTGACCCAGATCGAAGGCGTGGTAGGGGAAGCCGCGCTCGCCCCACTGGGCAAGCTGCACGACGAGCTCCTCGCTCCAGGGACGCAGCTCGAGGCCATCGCCAACGATGGCTTCGAGGTAGACGGCGGGCCTGGTCGCGCTCGTCATGGCGGCCCAGGTTACATCGAACGGGCGGGCGCGGCCTAGCGATCGACGAAGGGCGGCCTCGCGGGCCGCCCTTCGTTGGTGTTGACCTGCGCGAAGCGCGCTACGCGTGGATCGCTTCCGCCACTTCCTTCAGCCCGAGCGATTCCAGCTTCGCGGCCGAGGGCTTGCAGGTGTCGGCGTCCCAGTCGCAGGCGCTGAGGTAATCGAGCTCGAGACGCTCAGTATCGAGGTTCACGCCCTCGAGCGGCCCCGTATGCGTGCCTTCGTTCGTGGCGCCGGTTACGCGCGTGGGCACGGGCCGCTCGCGCGGGTTGCCGCCCTCGCGCACCTCGTAGGCCATGCGCAGGTTGGCGATGCGTTCGCCCACCGCCATCGCTTCGTCGATGTCCATGTCCCAACCGGTGACGGCGTTGAACCAGTCGGGGATGTTGGCCGTGTTCGCGGTCATCATGATGAACTGGCACATGCCACCGGCGTTGACCACGTGCATGTACTCGCTGGCCGCCTTGTGGTGCTCGCCGCGGCTGGTGTAGTCCCTGCGGTCCTCTGGGGCCGGCGGGATCGTGCCGACGCGGCGGTTGCCCTCGTACTGGGTGTGGCGGCCGGGGGTCGGGTCGAGCTTATAGGTCGTATGGAACTCGGGCTGCAGCTTCGGGTCGTGCATGGGCAGCTCCTGGCCGCCGATGTGCATCGCGTAGGCCTCGGCGCCGTTGCCGATCTTCTCGGCCGCGACCTTGACGCCGTCGGCGAGGATGTCGCCGATGCCGCGCCGCTCGCCCATCATCTTCGTGAGCTCGACGATCGCGTCGGCACCGCCCCAGGTGAGCTCGAGGCCGCCCGTATCTTCCTTCGTGATGATGCCGGCCTGGTAGCACTCGATCGCGAACGATGCTGCCACGCCCGCGCTGATCACGTCGAGGCCATACTCGTTGCAGAGATGGTTGATGTAGATGAGCGCATCGGGCTCGTTCATCAGGTTCATCGTCCCGTAGGCGCCCATCGCCTCGTACTCGGGGCGGTGGGTGTGGTGGGGGTAGGGGTACTTGTCGTTGGTGGACTCGACGGACTCGGCACCGCAGGCAATGGGGCAGTGCCAGCAGCCGTACTTCTTCTCCATCTTGGGGTTAATGGCGGTGCCGCCGTCGATCAGGCTCGAGACCTCCTGGGGGAAGTCGACGACGCCGACGCCGCCCCAGTTCTTCACCGGCGAGTCGCCGTTGAGGGCGCTGCCTGCGGTGATGCCCGTAGTGCCGAAGTTCGAGAAGAAGTCCTTGAGCGGCTTGATCATGTCGTCGAGGTTGGCCCGGAGCATTTTGATGGTCTCTGGCGTCTGCGAGATGATCTTGCGGTCCGCCACCGCGACGACGGCCTTGAGGTTCTTCGACCCCATGACCGCACCAACGCCCGAGCGCGCGGCGAGGCGACCGTGGTCGTTGCAGACGCCGCTGATGAGCGAGAGGTTCTCGCCGGACTGACCGATGTTCGCAATGCTCGCGCGCTTGCCGTGCCGGCCCTTGAGCTCCATCTCGCTCTCGATCGCGCCCGTGCCCCAGAGGTCGCTCGCGTCGCGGAGCTCGTAGCTGTCGTCCTCGACGAGGAGGTAGGTGGGGCGCTCGGCCTTACCGAAGAAGATGACGCCGTCCCAGCCGGCGAGCTTGAGCACACCGCCAAAGTCGCCGCCGCAGTTGGCATCGCCCCAGCCGCCCGTGAGGGGGCTCTTGCAGACGACTTGCCAGCGCTGGCCAAAGAGGGGCGTGCCGGTGAGCAGTCCCGGGTACATGCCGAGCATATTCTCCGGGGCGAGTGGATCGATGCCGGTCGGGACGCGGTCCCAGAGCATGCGTGCGCCGATGCCGTAGCCGCCTAGGTATTCGCGGTAGAGCGACTCGCCCGGGCGCTCCTCCGTGACGGTCCCCGCCGTCAGATCGACGACGAGCATCTTGCCGTTGAAGCCCTTTTCGACGGCTCCGTTACCGTTGGAATCAGCCATAGCGAAAGCCCCCTAGTCCGCGCGGCTGGCCGCGCAGACGGTAGTGCGAGCGATGTTACGGGTTGGGCAGGGCGGTGCAATATGCTCTGGGGGGCATAACGGTCGCAAGCAACGAATTCTGCGTTTGTCGCTGTGACCTAGATCGCGCCCGCGAGGAACGCCTGGAGCGCCTCGTTCGTGACTTCCGGCGCCTCTTCGGGGAAGAAGTGGCCGGCGTTCACCCGGCGCACCCGCAGATCGGGGAAGTAGCGGCTGAACTGATCGACGAAGGGGTTGCCGCGGGGAATCGCGTGCTCGCGGCCGCCCGTGGCAGTCCCGATACGCGGGGCCATGTACTGGCCGAACATCCACAGCACCGGCGCCTCGAACGTCTTGTGGCGGTCCTCGGGGCTGTAGTCCATGGACTCGCTGTAGAGGGGATGCTTCTCGAGCCCGTCCGGGTGGCGCCACATCTCCGCCACGGCGAGTTCGCTCAGGAACTCGTAGCGCTCGCCGCGCGGTGCCTCGGAGTGGGCGATGACGCGGTGGAAAGGGAGCCCGTAGCGGTAGTAGGAGATCGCGTGCCAGTGGCTCATCGGATCAGCGAAGGCGTTCGCGTAGTGCTCGATGTCCGCGTCGGTGGCCCAGCGGCTCGTCGCCGTATCGGGGCGCTGGCTCGGCCAGGGCGACTGCGGCCGGCCCGGGAGGGGCGGGTCCGAGCCGCCCCTGAAAATGCTCTCGATGAAGCCGCGGTGGTGGGCGGCGAAGAACTCCTCGGGGAGGGGCTCGGCCTTGAACCAGTAGCCGTGCGCGCCCGCCGGCGCCCAGACCGCGCAGAGCGAGTCGAGCATGGCGAGGCGGGTGACGTGCTCGGGCCAGTCGATCGCCAGCTTGAAGGCGATGATGCCGCCCCAGTCGTGCGCGACGACGGCGGCGCGCTCGATATCGAGCGCGTCCATGAAGTTCACGATGTCCTGCGCGAGCAGCGACCGCGTGACCCGCGCGCCCGGCTTGTCCGTCCCGCCAAAGCCACGCGTATCCGGTGCGAAGAGGGCGTAATCGCCGGCCAGCGCGGGAAACTGCTTGCGCCACTCGTAGGAGGTCTCGGGGAAGCCGTAGATGAAGATGACGGGCTCGCCCGTGCCCTCCTGGAGGTACTGCATACGCAGATCAGTTGTCTGGACCGAGAGGGACTGCATCGGCACGCGCCACCGCTCGCGTAGGGCGCCGCCAGTCTAGCGACTGGCTCGGCGCCACGACTCCTGTGCGGATCCGAGTCCCGGACCGGCTCGGCCGGGAAGGTGGGCTATCGCTTCGTGTACTGGGGCGCCTTGCGGGCGCGCTTGAGGCCCGGCTTCTTTCGTTCCTTGATGCGCGCATCGCGCGTGAGCATGCTCGGCGCCCGCTTGAGCGAGAGCTTCAGCGACGGATCCGACTCGACGAGCGCCCGCGCGATGCCAAGGCGGATGGCCCCGGCCCAACCGGAGATACCGCCGCCTTCGCACTTCACCTGGGCGCTGAACTTCCCCTCCGCGCCGACGCGCTTAAGCGGCAGCATGATCTCGGCGCGGTGGAGGTCCCGCTCGAAGACTTCGTCGACGGGCTTGTCGTTCACGATGATGGCGCCGCCGCCTGGGTAGAGGCGCACGCGCGCGATCGAGGTCTTGCGGCGTCCGGTGCCGTAGTAGTACTGGTCGGCCATTAGTCCTCCTCGGCCTGCGCGTCCGTCGTTAGGGCCTCGTCTTCGCTCGCGTCGGCCGCAGGCTCGGCCTTCGCGCGACGCCGGCGCCGGGGCTTCGGCTTCTCCTCGGCCTCGGCATCCTCGGCGGCGGCTGCGGGCGCCTCTGCCACAGCTTCGTCCTCCGCAGCGGCCTTTGCCCGCGAGCGGCGGCGCGGCTTCGGTGGCTCCGCTACAACCTCGTCCTCCGCAGCGGCCTTTGTCCGCGAACGGCGGCGGCGCGGCTTCGGTGCCTCCGCTACAACCTCGTCCTCCGCCGCAACGGCCTTTGCCCGCGAGCGACGGCGGCGTGGCTTGGGTGCCTCTTCTTCCTGCTCATCGCCCGCGTCAGCGGGCTCGGCGGCGACGGCGTCCTCGACATCGGTCGCAGGCTCGGCGACGACGGCGTCCTCGACATCCGTCGCGACTTCGGCGATCACGTCTGCCTCCCCACTCTCGTCGTCCGCCTGCCCTGCGATAGCCTCCGCATCAGCCTCAGCGGCGGCGCGCGCCTCCTCGATCTGAGCGAGGTGCGCAGCGACCTTCTCACCGCGGGTGGGCCGGGGCCTGGGCTCAACGGGAACACCGAGGGGCCGGAGGCGAGGGGGCTTCGGCGGATTCTCGATCAGCGCCTGGAACGCCTCGGCCTCGGCCTCGGTGATCGCTTCGCTGGCGCGCTCAGCGCCGACGATCTGCGATTCGTGCGGGTGCTCGGCACTGGGATAGACCTTGAGGTGACGGCGTAGGCGCTTACCAAGCGGGCCCTTCGGCAGCATCCCCCGCACCGCTCGCTCGAGGACGCGCTCGGGGCGGCGGGCCATCTGCTCGGCAAAGGTGCGCTCGTGTAGGCCGCCGGGGTAGCCCGAGTGACGGAAGTAGACCTTCTGCTCGGCCTTGCGGCCACTGAGACGAACCTTGCTCGCGTTGATGATGATGACGAAGTCGCCGTCGTCGAGGTGGGGCTCGTAGGTCGGCTTGTGCTTTCCCCGCAGGAGGACGGCGACCTCGCTCGCGACCCTGCCGAGCGCACGATCGGAGGCATCGACGACGTGCCACGCTTTCCTGATATCAGCGGCCTTGCGGCGCACGGTCGTGGTCATGCTGCGTACCCTTCGTCGTACCAGACGCGCTGGAGACAGAGCCCATGCGGCGGTGCCGGCGGGCCCACGCTTGCCGGCTCGGCCGCCGCGACGGCACCTTCAAAGTCTTTCGAGCTGATGGCGCCCCGCCCAACGCGGACGAGCCCACCTACGATACGACGGACCATCTGGGGGAGGAAGGCGTCGCCCTCGATATCGAATGCGAGGATGCAGTCCTCCTGCGAGAAGCGCGCCTCAGCGATGGTGCGGACGGCCGAGCGCTCGCCTTCGAGCGGTCCCGCGCAGGCCCGGAAGTCGCGCCGCCCGACCAGCGCCTTCGCGGCCTCTTTCATCGCCACGAGATCGAACCGCGGCCCCGTGCGCCAGGCGGTGCGTCGCTGCAGCGGCAGCCGCGAAACGGCCGTCAGGAGCGAGTAGCGGTACCAGCGTCTCCGCGCCCAGCGGCGGGGATCGAAGGCGAGGGGTGCCTCACGCACGTCCCGGATCGCGAGATCGGCGGGGAGATGCGCATTGAGCGCACGCTCCACCGTTGACGGCTCGAGCGCCGTCGGCGCCGAGAACGCCGCCACCTGCCCGAGCGCGTGAACGCCGGCATCGGTGCGCCCGGCCAGCTCCACGCGTGTGGGGGCACCGAAAAGCGCCTCGGCCGCGGTCTCGAGTTCCCCTTGCACCGTGCGCACCTGCGGCTGCCGCTGGGAGCCAGCGAAATCCTGACCGTCGTAGCTCACGGTCGCGGCGAAGCGAAGGGCCGCGGGCACTTCAGCGCTCCTCACCGTCCGCTTCATCCCCGTCCTCGTCGCTCGCGCTCGCGTCGTCAGCGGCAGCGTCGTCTTCCGCTTCCGCCGCGGCAAGATCGTCCTCTTCGACTTCGGCGACGGTCTCATCAAGCTCGTCGGTGCCGTCGGCATCCGTAGCGTCGTCCGCGTCGTCGTCGGCCACCGCTACCGCGGCGGCGGCCGACGCCTCGTGATAGTCCACGGTCTCGATCACGGCCATCATCGCGCCATCGCCTTTGCGCGGCTCCAGGCGGCTGATACGGAGGTAGCCGCCCGGCCGATCGGCCATACGCGGCCCGAGCTCGTCGAAGACCTTCTCCACGACGTACCTGTCATAGATATAGCGGAGCGCCTGGCGGCGGGCGTGGAGGTCACCGCGGCGTCCGAGCGTGATCATCTTTTCGGCGAGGGGGCGGATCTCCCGCGCCTTCGCGTCCGTGGTCGTGATGCGCTCGTAGCGGAGGAGGTCGGTCACCAGGTTCCGGTAGAGCGAGCGGCGGTGCGCGCTGTCGCGGCCGAGCTGGCGGCCCGCCTTACGGTGACGCATGGCTAGTCCTCGTCATCGGCGCCGAGCAGGTCGTCGTCACCGACCTCGCGCAACGCCTCTTTGAGGGCCTTGCCGAGCGCCCCGAGACTCTCCTCTTCTTCGTTCTCATCGAGGATCACCGCTCCTGGACTGGCCGCGCCGACGAGCGGTGCAACCCCATCGGCCGCGATGTTGGGGATGGGCTGGAGGCCGGGGGCGTTTCCATCGACGTAGTTCAGCTCGACGAGCTTGTCGCGCAGCTCGTCGTAGGACTTGCGCCCGAAGTTGCGAAGGGCGAGGAGCTCGTCCTCCGATCGCTCCAGCACCTGCCCGACCGTCATGAGCCCGCTGCGCTTGAGGCAGTTGTACGCACGCACGGAGAGCTGCAGATCCTCGATGGGTGTGTTGTAACGATCGGGCGTGATCGGGAGGCCGCTTGGCGGCGCGACCCCTCCGGGCACCATCATCGGAATCTCGGGACGCCCCATCACACTGAAGAGCGAAAACTGATCGATGAGGATATCGGCCGCCTGGCCAACGGCGTCGACGGGCCCAATAGTGCTGTCCGTCCATACTTCCAGGACCATCCGGTCGAAGTCGGTAGCCTGCCCTACGCGGACCTTCTCGACGTGGAAATTCGCCTTCCGAATCGGTGAGAAGATCGCGTCGACGGGAATCACACCGATGGGCATGCCTTCGACTTCGGTCGCAGGGACGTAGCCCCGCCCCAGCTGCGCGTGGAACTCGGCGTTGATCCGCGCCTTCGCTCCATCGAGCGTGGCGAGGTGCATCTCGGGATTCACGACCTCGAAGTCGGCAGGGACCTGCAAATCGCCGGCGGTGATCTGCCCGGCTCCTTCGGCGTCGAGCGTGAGCGTACCGGGGCGGCTGCTGAGCGCGCGCAGGCGGATCTCCTTCACGTTGAGGAGGAACGCCGTGCTGTCCTCCTGCATCCCCTCGATGGTGGAAAACTCATGCTGCACCTGATCGATGCGGACTGAGGTGATGGCTGCGCCTTCGAGCGAACTCAGAAGTACGCGCCGGAGGGCGTTGCCCACCGTCGTGCCGTAGCCCGGATCGAGCGGTTCTGCCACAAGGCGGGCGTAGTCCTCGCCCTCGTCCTCAACCGTGAGCTGCGGGACGACCTCCTCGGGAGGCTCGGGGGGCAGATCGAGCGGATCCAGTGATGCGTCAAGGGTTGCGTCCAGTGTCATTGAACCTGGTGACCTGCCTAGCGGGAGTAGTACTCGATGATCACGTTTTCGTTGAAGCGATGCGTCTCGCCCTGGGCGACTTCGGGGGGGCCGGCGACCCGAGCGGTCATGGCCCCACCCTCAACGACGATCCAGGGCGGGGGCGATTTGGCGGCGAGCGTTTCCTGCAGGATCTTGTAGTGCTCGCTGCGCGCACCCCGCTGCGTGAAGCCCACGATGTCGCCATCGTGGAGCTGCGCAGAGGGGATGTCGGTCTTGCGGCCGTTCAGCGAGACCAGACCGTGCCGCACGATCTGGCGAGCCTGGGCGCGGGAGTCGGCAAAGCCCGCACGATAGACGGCGTTGTCGAGCCGGCTCTCGAGAATCCGGACGAGGTTCAGGCCCGAGACACCCGGCTGGCGCACGGATTCCTTGTAGTAGCGGAGGAACTGCCGCTCGAGCACGCCGTAGGTCGCGCGGGCACGCTGCTTCTCGCGCAGCTGGAGCCCGCGATCGCTCACCTTGCGGCGGCGCGCTGGACGAGGCCCGGGCGCGTTCGGGCGGCGGTCGAAGGCGCACTTGGGTGAATAGCAGCGCTCGCCCTTGAGGTAGAGCTTGTCCCCGTGGCGACGGCAAAGGCGGCAGACGGGACCGGTGTAGCGGGCCATCGGCGCCCTAGACCCGGCGCCGCTTGGGAGCGCGGCAGCCGTTGTGGGGGATCGGGGTGACGTCGCGGATCGCGGTCACGTCGAGACCCGTCGCCTGGAGGGCGCGAATGGCGGCCTCGCGGCCGCTGCCGGCGCCCCGCACGAACACCTCGATCGATTGCATGCCGTGATCTTGGGCGCCGCGGGCAGCGGCCTCGCCCGCGAGCTGAGCGGCAAAGGGCGTGCTCTTACGCGAACCCTTGAAGCCCGTCGCGCCGGCGCTCGACTGAGCGATCACGTTCCCGTTCGGATCCGTGAGGGTCACGATGGTGTTATTGAACGAGCTCTTGATGTACGCGCGCCCACGCGGCACGGACTTACGCTCGCGACGCTTTGATCGACGGCTCCCCTCGGCCATGCGCCTCTCGACCTCTACTTCTTGGTCGCGGCTCGGCGACGGCCGGCCACGGTCTTCCGCGTGCCACGCCGCTGGCGGGCGTTGGTGCGGGTGCGCTGCCCGTGGGCAGGAAGGTTGCGGCGGTGCCGCTGGCCGCGGTAGCAGTTGATCTCCACGAGCCGCTGGATGTTCTGGCGGATCTCCCGGCGAAGATCACCCTCAACCAGGAGGTTCTTATCGATGTAGTCACGGACGCGGAGAAGCTCCTCGTCCGTGAGGTCGCGCGTCTTCGTGTCGGGACCGATGCGGGTGGCTTCGAGCAGCTCATCCGCGCGCGTCGGGCCGATACCGTAGATGTAGCGCAGCGAGATCGCGATGCGCTTCTCGTTGGGGATGTCGACGCCCGAAATCCTCGCCATTAGCTAGCCCTGCCGCTGTTTGTGCTTCGGGTTTTCGCAGATCACGATGACTCGTCCGTGACGACGAATCACCTTGCATTTGTCGCAGCGCCGCTTCACCGAAGCCCGAACCTTCATGGTCCCTTACCTACCCCTTCGTGTCCAGCGCCGCGCGCTCGGGCACGCGTTCACGGCAGGGTCAGCACCTCTGGCTTTTGCCCCCGCCGTATTCCGATTGTGTGTTCGAAGTGACAACAAAGGCTACCGTCCTCTGTGGACACGGTCCAACGGTCGTCGAGCTCTTTGGTATAGCGCTCGCCAACGATCACCATGGGCTCGAGCGCGAGGACGAGCCCCGGCTTGAGGGGCGGGCCCCGAAAGGGACGGACGTAGTTCGGCACTTGAGGCTCCTCGTGCATCTCGCGGCCAACGCCGTGGCCGGTGTATTCCCGCACGATCGAGTAACCGCTCGGCGTGATTGCTTCCTCGATGGCCGTGCTCACGTCGTTGAGATGCTTGCCTGAGCCCATCGCCTCGATGCCCGCCCAGAGCGCCTCCTCGGTCACTGTGAGCAAGTTCGTGGCCTCGGCGCTCACTTCGCCCACGGGCACGGTAATCGCGGAATCGCCGACGAAACCCTTGTAGGTGGCACCGAGGTCGAACGTGACGATGTCGCCTTCCTCGAGCAGGCGTTCGCGGGGAATGCCGTGGACGAGCTCGTCGTTGATGCTGATGCAGATGTTCGAGGGGTAGGGCGGCTTCGAAAGCGGATCGTAGCCGCGAAAGGTCTCGATGGCGCCGCGACTCTTGAACTCTCGCTCGACGAAGGCCTCGACATCGAGGAGATTGAGGCCGGGACGTACCATCTCGCGGATGCTCGCGAGCGTTTGGCCGACGATCTGGCCCGCTTCGCGCATCGTATTCAGCTCCGCCTCGGACTTGAGCTTGATCGGCATCGCTACTTGAGCGCCGCCAGGAGCTCTGCCGTAACCGCGTCGAGGCCGCGCTCACCGTCGATCTCACGGAGCACCCCTGCAGCGCGGTAGTGCTCGATGAGGTCGAGCGGCGGCTTCTGCTTCTCGATGCGCGTCCGCACCACCTCCGGCCGATCATCGTCGCGCTGGTAGAGCTCGCCCTGGCAGCGGTCGCAGGTGCCGGCCGCGTCGGGCGGATCGTTGCGCTCGTGGTAGACCGCGCCGCAGGCATGGCAGAGCCAACGCTCGCCGAGGCGGCTCACGAGTTCCTCATCGCGAACGGCGATGAGGAGGGCCCGCTCGATCGCTTTGCCCCCGTCATTCAGGGCCGTATCGAGGGCCTCCGCCTGCACGACGTTGCGGGGGAAGCCGTCGAACATCGCACCGTCCGCCGCATCGGCGCGGCTGATGCGCTCCAGCAGCATCTTGATGGTGACTTCGTCGGGGACGAGATCGCCGCGATCCATATAGGTCTTGGCGAGCGTGCCGAGTTCGGTCTCCTCCCGCACGTTCTCGCGAAACATGTCGCCCGTCGAGAGGTGCAGGAGGCTCGTCGCCTCAGCGATGCGCTGTGCCTGCGTGCCCTTGCCGGCACCGGGCGGCCCCAGGAGGACGACGAACACGCTAGCGGATGAACCCCTCGTAGTTGCGCATGAGGAGCTGCGCTTCGAGCTGTTTCATCGTGTCGAGCACAACGGCCACCACGATGAGGAAGCCCGTACTCGAGATCGTGAGCGCCTGGACATCCGTGAGCAGGCCGATGAAGAACGGCGCAATCGCAACCATCCCGAGGAAGAGCGCGCCTCCCCAGGTGATGCGCGTGACAACGCGAAGGAGGTACGCCTCGGTGGGCGGGCCCGGTCTGATGCCAGGGATGAACGCTCCCTGCTGTTGGAGGTTCTTGGCGATGTTCTGCTGGTTGTACTGGATCAGCGAGTAGAAGAAGGCGAAGGCGACCACCAGCACGAACAGCACCAGCCAGTAGACCCCGCTGCCACCGCCCCCGCGCCCACCCTGGAAATTATCGACGAGGAAGTTCGAAGTCGCCTCGAGCCAACCGCCTGCGTTGGAGAAGTAGCCCGCGACCACCGCCGGCATGATCACGATCGAGAAAGCGAAGATCAGCGGGATCATTCCTGCCATGTTCACCCGCAGCGGGATGAAGCTCTGCCCCTGTTGCCGGTACATCCGCCCCCCTCTGAACGAGGAGCGGGCGTACTGCACCGGCACTCTCCGTTGCGCCTCCTGGAAGAAGACGATGAAGAAGGTCAGGCCGATGGCGAACATGACGATGGCGGCGATCGCCACGATCGAACTTGTCGAGATGTTCGGGATCAAGCCGGGCAGCACGGCGACGATGCCGCCGAAGATGATCAGCGAAATGCCGTTGCCGATCCCGTGCTCGGTGATGAGCTCGCCCAACCAGACCAGGAACATCGTGCCGGCCGCCAGCGTGAAGAGCGTTGCGATCGTGGCCACAAAGTCGTTCTGGAAGCCGAAATCGCGGACGACCTCACCGCTCTGATTGTTGATGAAGAGGATCTGGCCGTAGCCCTGAACGAACGCCATCGGGACCGCCAGCCAGTGCGTGTAGACCTGGATCCGGCGACGCCCCTGCTCGCCTTCCTCCTGGAGCGCCTTCAGCCGCGGCGAGAGGGGCGTGACGATCTGCATGATGATCGAGGAGGTGATGTACGGGTAAACGCCAAGCGCGGCAACGCTCAGGTTCTGGAGGGCGCCGCCGGAGAAGATGCTGAGGAAGTCGAGCACGGCGTTGCCGTCAAACGCGGCTTCGAGCGCATCGCGATCGACATTCGGAACGGGCACGTGCGCGACGAAGCGGAAGATAACGAGCATCGCCAACGTGAAGAGCAGCTTGCGGCGGACGTCCTCTTGCCGGAACGCATCGACCATCGCCTGGAGCAGGCGCGGGCGGTTCGTTCCTGGAACCGCGGAGGTCTCGCCCATGAACGACATCGCTGTCCGATCCTACCCCTCGCCGGATTCGCCGGCGCTGACCTCGATCACGGTCGCAGTGCCGCCCGCGCCTTCGATCTTGGCTTTCGCGGACGCGCTGAACTTGTGTGCGTGCACGTCGAGCTTCCGCGTCAGCTCGCCGGTCGCAAGGATCTTCACGGGCTCACGCAGATGGCGGAGGACGCCCTCTCGATACAGCGCCTCGGGCGTCACCTCGGCGCCTTCCTCGAAGCGCTGTTCGAGGGTGCCGACGTTCACCGGCTGGTAGGGGACGCGCCAGCGGTTGTTGAAGCCACGGAGCGTGTGCATCCGGCGCAAGAGCGGCATCTGGCCGCCCTCGAAGCCGACCCGCACGCCCCCACCGCTGCGCGACTTCTGGCCTTTGAGGCCCTTGCCCGCGTAAGTACCGCCCCCGCCACTATTCCCTCGCCCAATACGCTTGCGTCCATGGGTCGCGCCCTTGGGCTGGGCCAGCTCGTTCGCGTGGATGCTCACGCTGATTCTCTTTCGTGGACATCAACGAGATGGCCGACCTTCGCGATCATGCCGCGAAGCGTGGGGCTGTCTTCGTGCTCCACCGTCTGATTGAGACGGCGCAGGCCCAGCTTGCGGATCGTGTCCTTCTGGCGCCGGTGGTAGCCGATCGCACTCTTGCGCCAGGTAATCACCACCTTTGCCATCGCTAGCTCGCCTCCACCGGGTCGGGCGTGGGCGCCAGGAGGGCGAGGCGCCGCTCCCGCGCACCATCCGGATCGCGCAGCGTGCTCAGCCCCTGCAGCGTCGCCCGCGCCACGTTCACCGGATTGCGGCTGCCGAGGGACTTGGTGAGGACGTCAGTGATCCCCGCGGCCTCCATGATCGCGCGTACGGCGCCCCCGGCGATGACGCCGGTGCCGTGGCTCGCTGGCTTCATCAGGACCTTGGCCGCGCCAAAGGAGGCCAGGTACTCGTGCGGGATCGTGCCGCCCTTCATGGGGACGGTGATCATCTCCTTGCGGGCGAGGGTGGCGCCCTTACGGATCGCCTCAGGCACCTCGTTCGCACGGCCGAGAGCGACGCCGACGCTGCCGCGACCGTCGCCTACCACCATCAGTGCAGTAAAGCTAAAGCGGCGGCCACCCTTGACGACCTTCGCGACACGGTTGATGTAGATCACCTTTTCGGTGAGCTCGTCGCCCGAGCTGTCGTAGTTACCCATCAGAACCCCAGTCCGGCCTCGCGTGCGGCCTCGGCGAGCGCCTTCACTCGGCCGTGATACTTGTAGCCACCACGGTCGAAGACAACAGCTTCGATGCCGCTCGCCTTCGCCCGCTCAGCCACCGCCGTGCCGACCACGGCAGCGCGTTTCGCCTTGGGCTTGCCCGCGGTTTCGCCCGCGAGTTCGCCGTCGAGGTCGCTCGCGGCCACAATCGTGTGGCCCCGTTCATCGTCGATAACTTGAGCGTAAATGTGCGTGGCGCTGCGGTACACGTTGAGCCGGGGCCGCGCGGCCGTCCCGGCAAGAGTCTTGCGCACTCGCAGGTGGCGGCGCCGTCTCGCTTCGAAGCGTGTCGACTGCGCCATCAGATACCCACCTTGCCGGCCTTGCCCGCCTTCCGCCGAACGCGCTCGCCCAGGTAGCGAATGCCTTTGCCCTTATAGGGCTCGGGCGGGCGGATCTTGCGGATGTCGGCCGCGACCTGGCCAACCTGCTCCTTGTCGATCCCGCTGATGTTGATGCGTGGCCCTTCGACCTCGAAGGTGATGCCCGCCGGTGGGTCCACGTTCACGGCGTGGGAGAAGCCGAGGGCGAGCTGCAAGCTCTCGCCCTGCAACTGCGCGCGATAGCCCACGCCTTGGAGCTCGAGCGTCTTTGTGAATCCGTCCGTAACGCCGACGACCATGTTGTTGAGCAACGAGCGCGAGAGGCCGTGGAGGGCGCGATGCCCGCTGGCGTCGCTCGGGCGGCTGACGACAATCTGGCCTTCCTCCGCGGTGAAGCGCATGGCCTCGGGAAACATGCGCAGCAGCTCGCCCCTCGGGCCTTTCACCGTGATCGCGTTCGCCTCGCCGATAGTGACGTTCACGCCCGCGACGATGGGGATCGGTTCCTTGCCTACGCGCGACATGCGGCGCTCCTACCAGACATAGCAGATGACCTCGCCGCCCACTTGCTGGCGGCGGGCCTCCTGCCCCGTCATGACGCCCTTCGGCGTCGAGATAATCGCCACGCCGAGCCCGCCGTAGACGCGCGGGATCTCGCGGCGCTGCACGTACACGCGCAAGCCAGGCTTGCTCACCCGCTGCAGGCCATTGATCACGGGCTGCTTGCGACCGCCGTAGCTGAGCTCCACCTTCATGTTCGCCTGGGGCTGATCAGGCTCCTGCTGGACACCGTAATCGCGGATGAAGCCCTCGCTCTTCAGGACCGCCGCGATGGCGACCTTCACCTTCGAGGAGGGCATCGAGACAGCCTCGTGCCGCGAACTCACCGCATTGCGGATCCGCGTGAGCATGTCGGCGATGGGGTCACTCATGGTCATGGTCGCTTGCCTCCAATGCGCTGCACCCGGGCTACCAACTGGACTTTGTGACGCCGGGCAGGAAGCCCCTGTGAGCCATCTCGCGGAAGGTGATCCGCGAAAGACCGAACTTGCGGATATAGGCACGCGAGCGGCCCGTCACGACGCAGCGATTGTTGAGCCGCGTCGGGCTGCTGTTGGCCGGCAGCTTTGCCAGCTCGAACTGGATACGCGCGAGCTCCTGCGGGTTGTCCCGCGCAAGGCGGCGCGCCGCCTTCAGCTCCTCACGCTGGTGGCGGTACTTCTGATAGAGCTCGCGGCGCTTTTCGTCGCGCGCAATCTGACTCTTCTTCGCCATCGCTACCTCCTAGTTGCGAGCGAACGGCATGCCGAGAAGCTCGAGCAGACGGCGGCCCTCGTCATCCGTACCGGCAGTGGTGACGATCGTCACCTGCAGCCCGCGCACCTTGTCGATGCGGTCGAATTCGATTTCCGGGAAGACGAGCTGCTCACGGAGCCCGATGCTGTAGTTCCCCCGCCCGTCGAACGCGTTCGGGCTGAGCCCCTGGAAGTCGCGCAGCGAAGGCAGGGTCGCGCTGATCAAGCGGTCGAGGAATTCGTGCATGCGCGCCCCTCGCAGCGTGACGAACGCACCGATCGGATTGCCCTCGCGGAGGCGGAAATTCGCGATCGAACGCTTCGCCCGCGCGATCACCGGCCGCTGACCGCTGATCGCCGCAATGTCCTCCGTCGCCCGGTCGAGGCTGTTCGCTTCCGTCAGGGCCTCACCCAGGCCGATGTTCACGACGATCTTGGCGAGGCGCGGGATCTCCATAGGGTTCTTGTAGCCATAGTGCTCGCGCAGCTGGCCGACCACCTCGTCCTCGTAGCGGACGCGCAAGCGGGGGAGTGTGGCTTCGGTCATTCGATGTCCTCCCCACTGCGCTTGCCCACACGCACCATCGCGCCGTCGTCGCGACGGCGGAAGCCGACCCGGGTCGGCTCATCGGTATTCGGGTCGAGCAGCATGACCTTGCTGATATGAAGCGCGGCCTCGCGTTCGACGATGGCGGAGGTCTGCTGCTGTGAGCGCGCGCGCTGGTGGCGCTTGACCATGTTGACGCCCTCCACGGTCACGCGCTGCTTCTTGCGATCGACCGCCCGCACGACACCACGGGCGCCACGGGCGCGCCCGCTGAGGACGACGACGCGATCGCCGCGGCGGATCTTCGACGGCATCTAGAGCACCTCCGGCGCCAGCGAGACGATCTTCATGAAGTTGCGATCGCGCAGTTCGCGGGCCACGGGCCCGAAGATGCGCGTCCCGCGCGGATTCTCGTCATCGGCTCCAAGGAGGACGGCGGCGTTCTCATCGAAACGGATATAGGTGCCGTCGGGACGGCCATACTCTTTCGCGGTCCGCACGATCACCGCCTTGACCACCTCACCCTTCTTCACGGCCGAGTTCGGCTGAGCCGTTTTCACGGAGGCGATGATGACGTCACCGGGGCGGGCGTAGCGGCGCCGGCTTCCGCCGAGCACGCGGATGCAGAGCAACGAACGTGCGCCCGAGTTGTCCGCCACCTTGACGCGGGACTCCTGCTGGATCACGCCTCACCTTCCTCGGTCTCGCTCGCGCTCTCCGCGGATTCGACCGGCGCGTCAGCGTCGGTTTCGGCCTCCGCCGCGGCACCGGCTTCGGCCTTCGGCGCTAGCTGTGTCTGTGCCTCGAGCTCGCGTCCGATCTGCTCCGGAGCGATCTCGGCGACGTCGCCACGCTGAAGGATCTCGATCACACGCCAACGCTTATCCTTCGACAGGGGCCGCGTCTCGAGGATACGCACCAGATCGCCGGTATTGCACTCGTTCGTGGCATCGTGCGCCTTGAAGCGCCTGCTGCGACTGATCACCTTGCGATAGAGCCGGTGTTGCTTACGCCGCGAAACGTTCACGACGACGGTCTTGTCCATCTTGTCGCTCACCACGACACCCTGAAGCACACGCGCGCTCATTCGGCGGCCTCCTCGAAGCGCGCGATCTGGCGCTCTCGCTTGATGGTGCGCAGCCGCGCGATCGTGCGGCTGGCATCGCCCAGCGCCTGATAGTTCTCGAGCTGCCGCGTCGCGTGCTGAAATCGCAGCGTGAAGAGGGCCCGGTAGGCTTCGTTGATCTCGTTATCGAGGCGTTCATCGTCCCATTCACGGACAGCTATGGCTTTCTGATTCGGCACCGCTACATCACCAGCTCGTCGCGCTGGACGACCTTCGTTCGAATCGGAAGCTTGTGCGCAGCGAGGCGCAACGCCTCACGCGCGACGTCATCGGGCACGCCCGCGATCTCGAAGAGCACGCGGTTCGGCTTCACGACCGCTACCCACTTCTCGGGATTGCCTTTGCCCGAGCCCATGCGGGTTTCGGCTGGCTTCGCGGTGACCGGCTTATCGGGGAAGATGCGAATCCAGACCTTGCCGCCGCGCCGCATCTCGTGCGTCATCGCACGGCGCGCAGCCTCGATCTGGCGCGCATCGATCCAGGCCGGGGCCTGCGCTTGCAAGCCATATTCCCCGAAGGACACGACGTTGCCGCTCGTGGCCTTGCCCTTCATGCGGCCACGATGGTGCTTGCGGTGCTTGACCCGGCGTGGCTGAAGCACGGTCAGGCGTCCTCTTCGCTCTGCCGCGCGACGGCTTCCTGCTGCTCGACGGAGATCGCCGTGTGCTGGGGCCCGACGGGCAGCTCCGGCTCAGGAGCGGGCGCCGGTTCACTCCCCTCCTCGGGTGCGCTGTCCTCGGGCGGCTCGATTTCGATGATCTCGGGAAGCTCTTCCTCTACCTCATCGGGGAGGATGTCTCCCTTGTAAATCCACGCCTTCACGCCGATCCGGCCGTACGTCGTGTGCGCCTCTGCGAGGCCGTAGTCGATATCGGCACGGAGGGTGTGCCGCGGCACCCGCCCGGACGTTTCCGTTTCGCGACGCGACATCTCCGTGCCGCCCAGGCGGCCCGCCACCGAGATGCGTACGCCTTGGGCGCCGCGCTGCATCGTGCGCTGTACGGCCTGCTTGACCGCCCGCCGGAAAGCGACGCGCCGCTCCAGCTGATCGGCCACTGCCCGCGCCACGAGGAAGGCGTCGAGTTCGGGCGTGCGGATCTCCTGGATGTTCACGCGCACCCGCCCGCCGGTGAGCTGTTCGAGCGATCCGCGGAGCTCCTCGACGCGCGCCCCGCCGCGGCCGATGACGATGCCCGGCTTCGCGGTATGGATGGTCGCCGTCACGAGGTTCGCGTTGCGGTCGAGCTCGATTCGGCTGATGCCCGCATCGGGCAGCAGGTCGAGGATGTGCTGGCGCAACTCGATATCGAGGTGCAGATGCTGCTTGTAGTCCTTTTCGGCGAACCACTTCGACTCCCAGTCGTAGATAACGCCGAGACGGAAGCCGTGTGGATGAACTTTCTGACCCACGTCCCTAGACCTCGCGCTCGTCGAGTACGACGGTGATGTGGCTATGCCGCTTGAGGCGGGGACTGGCTCGTCCGCGGGATCGCGCCTTGAAGCGCTTCACGGTCACCCCCTCGTCGGCGAAGGCATGCTTGATGTAGAGGTCATCGACCCCGAGGGCCAAGTTGTTTTCGGCGTTCGAAGCGGCGCTGAGGACGACCTTCGAGACGTCGCGGGCGTGCGGCGAAGGCACGTAGCGAAGGAGGGCGAGCGCCTGGTCGACCGACAGCCCCGGCAGTCGCTCGAGGATCAGCCGCACTTTGCGGGCCGAAACGTTGATGTTGCGCGCGCTCGCCTGCACTTCCATCACTAGCTCACCCGGGTGCTGCGGTCGCTGCGGCCGATGTGACCACGAAACGTCCGTGTGGGGGCGAATTCGCCGAGTTTGTGGCCCACCATGTTCTCCGTGATGAAGACCGGCATATGGCGGCGGCCGTTATGGACGGCAATCGTGAGGCCGATCATGTCGGGCAGGATCGTGGAAGCCCGCGACCACGTGCGGATGACCTCGCGGGTGCGCGCGTTCCGCGCTTGGATGACCTGCTTGTAGAGCGAGGGGTGCACGAATGGACCCTTCTTCGTCGAACGCGACATCGCTTCCTACTTCCCCCGCCGGCGGACGATGAACTTGCCGGTGCGCTTGTTCCTGCGAGTGCGGTGACCGAGCGTGGGCTTGCCCCACGGGGTCTTCGGGCCGGGCATGCCGATGGGCGCCCGCCCCTCGCCGCCGCCGTGCGGGTGGTCGACCGGGTTCATTACGGAGCCGCGTACCTGCGGCCGGCGGCGGCGATGGCGACTGCGCCCGGCCTTACCCAGCTTGATCAGGGCGTGCTCGATGTTGCCTACCTGGCCAATCGTGGCTATGCATTCGATCCGCACCCGACGCATCTCCGAACTCGGCAGGCGGAGGAGCGCGTAGTCGCCCTCCTTCGCCATGAGCTGAGCGGAAGCGCCGGCCGTGCGCACGAGCTGACCGCCACGCCCGGGCGTCATCTCGATGTTGTGAATCTGGGTGCCGGTCGGCATGTTCGCGAGCGGGAGCGCGTTTCCGAGACGCAGTTCCGCGTCCGGTCCGCTCATCAGCGTCGTCCCCACTTTGAGACCGTTGGGCGCGAGGATGTAGCGCTTATCGCCGTCGGCGTAGTGGAGGAGGGCGATGCGGGAGGTGCGGTTGGGGTCGTATTCGATGGAGGCCACTTTGGCGGGCACGCCCGGCTTATTCCGCTTCCAATCGATCTTGCGATAGAGGCGCTTGTTGCCGCCGCCGCGGTGGCGCACGCTCAGCCGGCCCTGGTTGTTGCGGCCGGCGTGGCGCTTGCGCAGCGATTCGACGAGCGACTTCTCGGGGCGCTTGCGCGTGATCTCCTCGAAGGTGTAGCCGCTCGCGTTGCGGCGGCCGGGAGAGGTCGGGTTGAACTGCTTGATCGGCATCCCTAGATCCCCTCGAACAGCTCGATGGTGTCGCCCGCACGGAGCGTGACCACGGCTTTCTTCCAGTTCGGCTGTTTCGTGACGTTGCGGCCGAAGCGGCGGTTCTTGCCCTTCACCACCATCGTGTTCACGTCGCGGACGTCGACGTTGAAGGCCAGCTCGACGGCCTCGCGGATCTGCGGCTTGTTCGCGCGCAGGTCCACCTCGAAGACGTACTTATCCTGGCCCGCAAGTGTGGTGCTCTTCTCCGTGATCAGTGGCCGCAGGAGGATGGCGTAGGGGTGCAGCTCGCGCGGCATCAGCTGGCCTCCCGGTTGCGTCCCCGCGCTGGCTTGAGCTGATCGCCACCCCAGAGCGCTTCAGCGCGGCGGACCGCGTCCTCGGTCATGACCAGGTGATGAGCGTCGATGAGGTCGACTACGTTCAGCTGGGCCGCCGGGAGCGTGCGCACGTTCGCGATGTTCCCGGTAGCGCGGGCAAGTGGGGCGTCATGCTCGCCGCTCACGACGAGGGCACGGCGCTCCACGCCGAGGGCGGTGAGCACCTTGGCGACCGCGGCCGTTTTCGGCTCGTCAGGCGTAATCTCGGGAACGACGATGAGGCCGCCATCAGCGGCGTGGCTGCTCAGCGCGGAGCGGATCGCAAGGCGTCGCATCTGCTTGGGCAGGGACTTTGCGTGGCCGTGGGGGCGAGGGCCGAACGCGATACCACCACCGATCCGGGTCGAGCCGCGGTTTGAGCCCACGCGCGCACTGCCACCGCCTTTCTGCTTCCGCATTTTCGCCGTGGAGCCGCGCACTTCGCTCCGGGTCTTCGTGCTGTGGGTGCCAGCATGGGCGTTTGCGCGCTGCGCGACGTATGCCTGGTGCATCACCGGACGGTTGGGCTCGATGCCAAAGACTTCGTCCGCGACTTCGATCTCGCGGCGCTTGCGGCCGCTCCGGTCGACCACGTTGAGCATCATCGGGACGACCTCGACCCGGCCACGAGGCGCGCCTTGCGCACGCGCACGAGGGCACCGTTGGGGCCCGGTACAGAACCGGCGACGAAGATCACGCCCCGGTCCTCGTTTCGGCTCAGGACTTCGAGGTTGCGAACGGTCGTCCGCTGGGCGCCCATATGGCCGGCCATCTTCGTTCCCTTAAAGACGCGGCCCGGCGTGGTACCGGCACCAATCGAGCCAGGCGCACGGTGGCGGTCACTCTGACCGTGCGTCTTCGGGCCCCCATGGAAGTGATGGCGCTTCACCCCGCCCGCGAAGCCACGCCCCTTGGAGGTTGACGTGATATCGACCAGCTGGCCGGGCTCGAAGACCTCGACGCCGACGCGGTCGCCGAGGGCGATCTCGCCCTCGGCCCGGAACTCGGCGAGGTGCCGGAGGTTGGGCGCACCCGAGGCCGCGAGGTGCCCCGCGGCCGGCTTGGTCAGACGCTTCTTCTCGCCGTAGCCGAGCTGCACGGCGGAGTATCCTTCCTTCTCCTCGGTGCGCACCTGGGTCACCCAGCAGGGCCCGACCTCGACGGCGGTGACGCCCCGCAAGCGCCCCTGATCGTCGAAGATCTGAAGCATCCCAAGTTTGCGGCCGAGCATCCCTTCGACGGTCATGGCTACAGCTTGATCTCGATGTCGACACCGCTCGCGAGCTGCAGCCGCATGAGCGTGTCGACGGTCTTGGAGGTGGGCTCGAGGATATCGATGAGCCGCTTGTGGGTGCGGATCTCGAACTGCTCGCGCGAGTCCTTGAACACGTGCGGGCTGCGAATCACGGTGAACTTCTCGATCGAGGTCGGGAGCGGGACGGGGCCGGCAACCGCCGCCCCCGTGCGCTCGGCGGCCTCGACGATCTGGCGCGCAGAATCATCGATCAGCCGGTGATCGTAGGCCTTGAGCTTGATCCGAATCTGCTGGCGCGCCATCGTGCTTCCTAGTCCTCGAGGATCTTGGTGACGACGCCCGCACCGACGGTGCGGCCGCCTTCGCGGATGGCGAAGCGCAGACCCTCTTCAACCGCGACTGGCTGAATCAGCTCCACTTTCATCGTGATGTTGTCCCCGGGCATCACCATCTCCGTCCCCTCCGGCAGCCCGATCGACCCCGTCACGTCCGTCGTGCGCACGTAAAACTGGGGCCGGTACCCCGGGAAGAACGGTGTGTGCCGTCCGCCTTCATCTTTGCTCAACACGTACACCTGCGCTTCGAAGTTCGTGTGTGGGTTGATCGACCCTGGCAGCGCCAGCACCTGCCCCCGCTGCACGTCGTCGCGCTCCATCCCCCGCAGCAGGCAGCCCACGTTGTCCCCCGCCTCCCCTTCGTCCAGCAGCTTCTTGAACATCTCCACGCCCGTCACCGTCGTCTTGCGCGTCTCCTCGATCCCCACGATCTCCACCTCCTCCCCCACCTGCACCCGCCCCCGCTCGATCCGCCCCGTCACCACCGTCCCCCGCCCCTTGATCCCGAACACGTCTTCGATCGGCATCAGGAACGGCTGGTCCAGCGCCCGCACCGGTTGGGGGATGTAGCCGTCCACCGCCTCCATCAACTCCCGGATCGAGCCGTACTCCGCCGCCTCCGGGTCCTCCGACTCCGAACTCAGCGCCTCAAGCGCCGAGCCCCGCACGATCGGCAGCTCGTCCCCCGGAAACTCGTAGCTCGTCAGCAGCTCCCGCAGCTCCATCTCCACCAGCTCCAAGAGCTCCTCGTCCTCCATCATGTCCACCTTGTTCAGGTAGACCACGATCGCCGGCACCTCCACCTGCCGCGCCAACAAAATGTGCTCGCGCGTCTGCGGCATCGGTCCGTCCGGTGCCGCCACCACCAGAATCGCCCCGTCCATCTGCGCCGCGCCCGTGATCATGTTCTTGATGTAGTCCGCGTGCCCGGGACAGTCCACGTGCGCGTAGTGGCGGTTGTCCGTCTCGTACTCCACGTGCGCAATCGCGATCGTGATCCCCCGCGCGCGCTCCTCCGGCGCGTTGTCGATCGAATCGAACGCCTGAAACTCCGCCTCCCCCTTCAGCGCCAACACCTTCGTGATCGCCGCCGTCAGCGTCGTCTTCCCATGGTCCACGTGCCCGATCGTGCCCACGTTCACGTGCGGCTTCGTCCGCTCAAACTTCGCCTTCGCCATCCTTGGTCCCTTTCGCTCTTGCTGTAGTGGTTAGACCGCGCGGGCGGTACGTCGTTCGGTCAAGGCGGCGGAAACGCTCACGGGTACGGGCTCGTACCGGTCGAATTCGAGGCTGTGGGTCGCGCGCCCCTGCGTGAGCGAGCGGAGCTCGGTCGAGTAGCCGAAGGTCTCGGCGAGAGGTAGGGTGGCGGTAACGATCTGGGTCTTGCCCATCGACTCTTGATGGACGACGTGGCCACGGCGGCCGTTGAGGTCGCCCACGACGGCACCAAAGTGGTCCTTCGGCACCCGCACCTCGATGCGCATGAGGGGCTCCAGCAGCACCGCGTCGGCGCGCCTCAGCGCCTCGCGCATCCCCAGAATGGCCGCATTCTTGAAGGCCAGCTCCGACGAGTCGACGGCGTGGGAGGCGCCATCGATCACGGTGACCGCTACGTCCAGCACGGGGTATCCCGCGATCGGCCCGGAGTCGAGCGCCTCTTGCGCGCCCTGACGGACAGCGGACACGTACTCGCGGGGGACGCTGCCGCCGACGACACGGTTTTCGAAGACGAAGCCGGTGCCGCGCGTCCCCGGCTCGATTGTGAGCTCGACGACGCCGAACTGGCCGCGGCCGCCGGTCTGCCGCACGAAGCGACCTTCGGCGGTGGCGGGCCGGCGGATCGCCTCGCGGTAGCTCACCTGCGGGCGGCCCACGTTGGCCTCGACGCGATGCTCGCGTTGCATGCGGTCCACAATCACTTCGAGGTGGAGCTCGCCCATGCCCGAGATGATGGTCTGGCCGGCCTCGTCATCGAAACGCCAGTGGAAGGTCGGATCCTCTTCGCTGAGCTTGGTGAGCGCGTCCGCCATCCGTTCCTGGTCCGGCTTCGAACGCGGCTCGAGGGCCACGCTGATGACCGGCTCGGGGAAGGTGATGTTCTCGAGCAGCACGGGCGAGTCCACAGCGGAGAGGGTGTCGCCCGTGAAGGTCTGCTTGAGGCCTACGGCCGCACCGATGCCGCCCGCGTAGATCGCGTCGATCTCCTCACGCTCGTCGGCGTGCATGCGCAGCAGCCGGCCGATCCGCTCGCGGCGGCCCTTACCCCCGTTCCAGATCGTGCCGCCTGAGTGGAGGACGCCGCTGTAGACGCGCAGGTAGGCGAGGCGACCGACGTACGGGTCGGAGACGATCTTGAAGGCGATCGCACTGAGCGGCGCCTCGTCCGAGGGAGCGAGCTCGACCTGGCTCTCGTCACGCGGATCCCTTCCGTAGATCGGGGGCACGTCGGTGGGCGCCGGCAGGTAATCGATGACGGCGTTGAGGAGCGGCTGCAGGCCCTTGTTCTTCAGAGCGCTGCCGCAGAGAACAGGGGTGATCGCGCTGTTCAACGTGGCGCGGCGGATGGCCGTGCGCAGTTCGTGCCCATTGACGTCATGCCCCTCGATGTAGCTGATCGCGATCTGGTCGTCGATGTTGCCAATCTGTTCGACGAGCGCTTCGCGTGCGGCCGTGGCCTCAGCCAGTAACGCCGCCGGGATCTCGTTTTCCTCAGCGGTCTCACCCTTCTCGCCGCCGAAGGTCCAATAGACCATCTCGGTGAGGTCGATGACGCCACTGAAATCGGCTTCGCTCCCGACCGGAAGCTGGACAGCCACGGGATTCGCCTCGAGCCGGTCGACCATCATGCGCTGGGTGCGCTCGAAGTCGGCGCCGACGCGGTCCATCTTGTTTACGAAGCAGATCCGCGGCACGGCGTAGCGATCGGCCTGCCGCCAGACCGTCTCGGACTGCGGTTCGACGCCGGCAACGGCGTCGAACACAACGACACCACCATCGAGTACACGCAGGCTGCGCTCCACCTCGGCCGTGAAGTCGACGTGGCCCGGCGTATCGATGATGTTCACCATGTGGTCGTTCCACTCGGCGCTCGTCGCTGCGGCCGTGATGGTGATGCCGCGCTCGCGCTCCTGCTCCATCCAGTCCATCGTGGCCGTGCCGTCGTGGACCTCGCCAATCTTGTAGGTAATCCCGGTGTAGTAGAGGACGCGTTCGGTCACGGTCGTCTTGCCCGCATCGATGTGGGCAATGATGCCGATATTGCGTACGCGTTCTATCTCAAACGGCCGGGGCATTCGTAACTCTCCTGACCCTGGCCGGGGGCTCTACCAGCGGTAGTGGACGAAGGCGCGGTTCGCCTCGGCCATCCGGTGGGTGTCGTCGCGCCGCTTAATCGCGGAGCCGGTGTTGTTTGCCGCGTCCATGAGCTCACCCGCGAGCCGCTCGGCCATAGTGAGGCCACCGCGAGTTTGCGCCCCCAAAAGGAGCCAGCGCATTGCCAAGGCGAGGCGGCGTTCCGGCCGGATTTCGACGGGTACCTGATAGGTGGTACCGCCCACCCGCCGAGGCTTGACCTCGAGCACAGGCGTGACGTTGGTCATCGCTTGGCGGAACGTATCCACCGGATCCCGGCCTGTGTTCTCCTGGATGCGCTCGAAAGCGCCGTAGACCACGCGCTCCGCCGTGCTCTTCTTGCCGCGCGTCATCACCTTATTGATCAGGATCTGCACCTGCTGGTCGCTGTAGCGCGGGTCCGGGCGGGTGGGCCGGCGTTCAGGGCGGTTTCGGCGTGGCATAGTTTCCTACCCGTTCTTTCGCGTGCCGTACTTGCTACGACCGCGACGGCGATCAGCAACGCCGGTGGAGTCGGCGGCGCCGCGAACGATGTGGTAGCGCACACCGGGGAGATCCTTGACGCGACCGCCGCGGACGAGCACGACCGAATGCTCCTGGAGGGTGTGGCCTTCGCCGGGGATGTAGGCCGATACCTCGATGCCATTCGTGAGGCGCACGCGGGCAACCTTGCGCAGCGCCGAGTTCGGCTTCTTCGGGGTCTGGGTCCGTACCTGGGTGCAGACGCCGCGCTTCTGGGGCGCGCCGCGCCCGGCGACGCGCGAAAGCCGCCCCCGCTCGGAGTTGTAGTTGAACAGCAGCGCAGGCGCGCCCGACTTCTTCGACTTTGGCTTGCGCCCTTTTCGCACGAGCTGATTAATCGTCGGCACGGCCGTCCGTCTCCGTCCTGGGTGTTGCGCTGGGCACAGAAACAGGCCGAAAAGCCGGTTTCAGAACAGCGCCCCGTGCCTTGTGAGCCCGGGACCGTTTTCCAGCCCAATGCCCTACGACCTGCCGAATGCCAAACATCTGGCGAGGTAATAAGCGCCGATCGCTTAGCCTAACATAGCGCCTCGAACGATCAACGCGGGCAAGCGCTGACACGCGCGCGCGAAAAGCCAGCCGGAGCCGTCCTCTTCGAGGATGGCGCCGCGTCGATCGCGAAGCCACACGTAGACTCGCAGCGTGGCGAAAAGCGAGCAGGCAGATCCGTACCTGAAGAAGCGCGTGAGCCTCGAATCCCACGGCCAGCGCCTCGAGTTCGATGTCGCCCATACCCTCTTCGCCTCCCATGAGATCGACCTCGGGACGCGGCTGCTCCTACGCTCGATCGAAGTCGCGCATCCGCCCCAGCGCGTCCTCGATCTCGGCTGCGGCTACGGGGTGCTCGGGATCGCGCTCGCGCACCGCTTCCCCGAGGCTGCGGTCGTACTCGCCGACAGCGACCTGCTGGCCGTGCGCTACGCGCGCGCCAACGCGGTACTGAACGGCACGCGCAACGCGAAAGCCATCGGCAGCGTCGCGCTTGAGGCGGTTTCCCCCGGCCAGTTCGACCTGATCGTCTCGAACGTGCCGGCGAAGGTCGGCGACCGCGCGATCGAGGAGGAATTCGTGCTGGCACCACGAACGCGGCTCGCACCGGGGGGCGCGTACTGGTTCGTCGTCGTCAGCGGCCTCAACCAGCTAACCAAACGCATCGCAAGCCGGAACGAGCTCCCGCTGCGGCAGGTGCGCAAGCGATCGGGGCATACCGTGTACCGCCTGCCAGCCGCCAGCGCGACGTAGCTTCTGCTGCACCCCTCGCAAAGCCTTGATGAGGCTTCGAAACGCACGACCCAGCGTGGCTCGGCACCCGATTTGCCACTGAACCGTCCGGGGGCCAGCCTTCCGGCTTCTCGCGTAGCGGCCGTCTTTGTCAGCGGAAGCCCCCTGACCAGGGGCATCCGGCGACACGTCCTCCCCGTCGCATGGGAGCGTGGCCTCTCAGCCCAGGCCACGCTCCCCCTTTTTTTGATCTCGCTGCGCTCGCCCGCCTCTCACCTCGCCTCCCGCCGCTCGACTGCTATGCCTCCGCGGCCGCTGGCCGCTCCGCTGCGCGCTCGCTCTTGGTTTTGATCTCGCTGCGCTCGCCCCGCCTCCCTCCCCGGCGCTCGACTGCTCCGTCTCCGCGGCCGCTGGCCACTCCGCGTGCGCGCTCGCTCTTGGTTTTGATCTCGCTGCGCTCGCCCCGCCTCCCGCCTCCCTCCCCGCCGCTCGGCTGCTCCGTCTCCGCGGCCGCTGGCCACTCCGCCTGCGCGCTCGCTTTCGGTTTCGATCTCGCTGCGCTCGCCTCGCCTCCCACCTCCCCACCCGCCGCTCGACTGCTCCGTCTCCGCGGCCGCTGGCCGCTACGCCTGCGCGCTCGCTTTCGGTTTCGATGTCGCTGCGCTCGCCCCGCCTCCCACCTCCCCACCCGGCGCTCGACTGCTCCGTCTCCGCGGCCGCTGGCCACTCCGCCTGCGCGCTCGCTCTTGGCTTCGATCTTGCTGCGCTCGCCCCGCCTCCCGCCTCGCTCTCCGCCGCTCGAATGCTCCGTCTCCGCGGCCGCTGGCCACTCCGCCTGCGCGCTCGCTTTCGGTTTCGATCTCGCTGCGCTCGCCTCGCCTCCCACCTCCCCACCCGCCGCTCGACTACTCCGTCTCCGCGGCCGCTGGCCACTCCGCCTGCGCGCTCGCCCTTGGCTTCGATCTTGCTGCGCTCGCCCCGCCCCTCACCCTCCCCACCCGGCGCTCGACCGCTCCGCCTCCGCGGCCGCTGGCCGCTACGCCTGCGTGCTCGCTTTTGGCTTCGATCTCGCTGCGCTCGCCCCGCCTCCCACCTCCCCACCCTCCGCTCGACTACTCCGTTTCCGCGGCCGCTGGCCGCTACGCCTGCGCGCTCGCTTTAGGCTTCGATCTCGCTGCGCTCGCGAGGCGATTCGCCAGGAGCGATCGGCGCCGCGGCGGACACTTCCGGTCGGGCGCCGGGGCTCCTCCGCTAGTCCCCGCTGATCGGAGATACGCCTGTGCGACGAGCGACCGGGCAGATCAGCGTTTATCTCTATTAGCGTTTATCTCTATTAAGGAATTGCCACGCCCCGGCAGTTCTGCCACGATACCCTCGCTGGTGGGGGGAGCCCCTGGGGAACGGAGACGCAGTGAGCCTCCCGACTGATGCTCCCAATGCTGAAGCCGCGACCATCTGCCCGTACCTCGGGCTCGTGGACGACGCGGACTCGCATGCCACCTACTCGACCGACGCGCACCGCTGTTACCGCCTGCCTAACCCCACCCGCGTCGCCACACCGCATCAGGAAAGCTTCTGTCTGACGGTGGAGCACCCGACGTGCCCCATCTATCAGGGCGAGGGCGTCGCGGCAACCACGCAACCGGCGGCGGTCGCCGGGGCGGCAGAGAGCTCCGCGAGCGAAGGGGGCGGGGAGGATGAGACCTCCTCCACCTCGGGGCCCGACTGGGGCAAGACCGAGCCCACGCCCCCAGCTTCGAGTTCGCCCCTAACCACGCCCGGCGGCCGCGGCGGCAGCGGCTCCTCCCGGCCACCGCGAGCGCCCCGCCGGCGGCGCGAGGGCGATGGAGCGATGAGCATGCCCGCCGCCACGATCGCGCTCTTCGCCTTGGCGATCGTGGTGGTTATCGTCGCCTTCTTCATTAACCGCCAGCTGGGCGACGACAACGGCGGAATCTCGCCGGCCGACTCACTCGCCACCCAGAGCCCCCTCAGGACAGAGACCGCGGACCCCTCGACAGCCACGCCAGCGCAATCCACAGAGCCACCCGCCGAGTCCACGGCCACAGCGGTGCCGACCCAGCCGAGCGCCGAGCCGACGGCAACGACCCCCAGCGGCGGCGGAAACCTCCATCTCGTCGTCAGCGGGGACACCTGCGGCGCGATCGCCGAAGCGAACGGGGTCACCCTCCAGGCCTTCCTCGATGCGAACAACCTGACCGAGGACGACTGCCTCAGTATCCAGCCGGGGCAGGAACTGATCATCCCCTAGCCGGGCGGCTGGGCCGCTCCGGCGGCGGCCTCGAACGCCTCATCCGGGACCCGCTCCGGCATCCCCAGCTCGCTGTGGTGATCGCGCACCCACCCCATGCGCGCCCGCCAGTGGGCCGCCTGCGTGTGATACCCCTGGCCCGCCTCGGCGACCCAGCGCCGGTCGGCCCAGCAGAGGATCGCGGTGTCGAGATCGCGGCGCGCGAGTTCCCGCACGGCGCCGAGGGCCGGTGCGCGACGCCGCTTGTTCGGCTCCACCTTGTCCGCGATGAGCAGGATCTTCGCGAGCAGGCTCATCTCGTCGAGTCCCGCGGTATGGTCGCGGACCGCAGCCAAGGCTTCGTTATCGGTCACGCCGAAACGCTCGCGCAGAACCGCCGCGGCGATGGGCCCATGCAGAAGGATAGGGTAGGCGGCCGCATCCGGGTCGATGTCGACGCCCGCCTCGCGCCCCAGGCGCAGCTGCTCTTCGGGCGATTCGGACCTGAACAGATCGTGGCCCCACACAGCGAGCTCGATCCGCGCCTCGTCGACCTGCCAGACGCGCGCAAGCGGCACGGCCTCGGCGAGCACACGCTCGACGTGGCCCACGAGCCCGGTGGGACGCTCCTGCAGCTCTTCGCGCACGGCCGCGATCTGACGGTCGATCACCCTTCGGGGCCGAGCCGCCGGCCACCGAGCAGATGCAGGTGGAGATGGTCGATCGTCATGCCGGCGGCATCGCCAACGTTGAAAGCCAGGCGGTAGCCGTCCTCGGAGACGCCTTCGAGGCGCGCGACCTCACTCGCCAGAACGAACATCGCCCCCAGCTGCTCGGTGTGGCCCCATTCGATCTCCCGCGCCGACTCGATGTGCATGCGCGGGATGATGAGGACGTGCGTCGGCGCGCGTGGGTTGATATCACGGATGGCGAACGCGTGTTCGTTCTCCGCAAGTCGTTCCGTTGGCACCCCACCAGACGCCATGGCGCAGAAGAGGCAGTCGGCCATCGACCGATTCTAGCGCCGCTCCCCGAATCTGTAGCTCCTTGCGCCAATCGCGCGCTGCGTCAGTAGCGGGCGAGCGCTGTCGGATCGCAGGGGTGGCCGGGAGCGGGTGGTAGCCTTTGCGGGCGATGACCACCGACCCTCGCAGCGGTCCTCAGCGAGGGGCCCGTGGCCGAGCTCGGCGCTTCTCGCGGCACGGCTGCGGCCCTGCTGCTCACCCGGCGCGACTCCGCGGTCCCCAGCGCTCCCGGCGCGACTCCGACGACCATCGCCGCAGACTCGCCGCCGGAGGAGGCTTCGCCAACCCCGGCCGCGACGCCGAGTCCGGCGCCCCCGCGCGGACTCGAGCTCATCGAACCCGCGCCCAACGCCTTCGAAAGCGTCGTCTACGGAAACGGCGAGGCGATCGACTGGATCTACGGCATCTTCTTCATGGACACGACGAACGGCACCGTTCGCGGCTACCGGCTGACTGCCGGAGACGACTACGGCACGCTCGCCACTAGCCCCGACGCCGGTCTCGTCGTCGGTAGCGCCAACAACGAGACCTTCCTCCTCGATCGGGTCACGGGTGCGAGCTGGCACTGGCGCTCGTCGGGGCTGCAGTTGGTGGCCGCAGCCGAGACACGGTTGCTCTTCGCGAGCACGCAACCGGACAACAACGGCCACGCGAAGCCCGACGGCCGCTTCTTCCTCGTCGACCGGGACCTCGATCCGGCGAGCGTGATCGAATTCGAGCTCCCGCTGCCGCCGAACCCGCGCGGGCTCCGTCCCCTTTGGCAGCAACGCGGTGGCAGCAGCGCCGTCCTCAAGGACGCGGCCGAGGCCTTCATCCTGTTGGAGGACGACGATCGAACCAGCCTGCACCTCTGGCGAGTCGATCGCTTTGGGGCGGCCGAGCGGCTCGGTAGCGATACGCTCTCGATCGACGGCTACGAACGGCAGGGTGTGCGCATGGAGGTCATCGGGGGCGGGCAGGAGGTCCTGCTCGTCGCCCGCTTTGTCCCCAGCGATGGCGTGGGCGATCCGGCCGCACCGTTACGCTTTGTCAACCGCCGCTTCGGCCGGTCCGGCGAAGAGATCGAGTTCGCGGACGCGGGTGGACGCGGCCTCGATCTCGCCCCGGAGGGCGACCTCATCGCCTGGCAGGAGGGCCTGCGCGAGGCGCTCGTGCCGGGGCTGGGGGTGCCCAGCGGTTGGCCCGCCGTCGTAGTCGCCGACGCGCTCACGGGAGCACCTCGCTTCCGCGTTCGCTCTGCTCTCCTCGTCTACGGAGACGGTCTCCCCCACCGGCGCTGGTGGAGCGCGGGGCGTGGGAGGGGCCTGATGGTGGGGGTGCTCGACGAAGAGGTCGCTGAGGCCGAGCGGACGAGGGACCGGATCACCTACCGGAGCCTATCGCCCGGCCCTGTGCCGTCGCTCGTTGGAGACTTCAGTGGCCCGGACCTCGGCAGTGAGTGGTACCACGGGCGGTGGGCGATGGGGCCCGTGCCTGCGCCACGAGGCCTCGGTATCAGCTACGGGCGACTCGCGTACATCGACGAGGGGCGCGCCTTCCAGGCGAACATCGACCCGCAGAGCGGGGGGCCCACGCATCTCGATCCCTGGGGCACGCAGTCCGCGGAGATGGTGTTCGGACTGAGTGACAGTGGGCACGACGGTAGTGGCCTCGGAGTGCTGCTCCCACCGAAGATCGAGCTACCCCCCTTCAGCGACGCGATGGCGTTCGTCGTCGCCCGCACCGATAGCAGCCTCAACGTCCGTCGCCAGCCTTCGCTCGAGGCCGAAATCCTCACCAGCCTCCTCGACGGCTCCCAAGCGCAGCTCGCAGACCGCCCGGACGGAGACCCATCCGCAACGTTCGAACCCGGCTCCACGAGCCCCAGGCTCTGGGTCTACGTCCGCGCGGAGAACGGCACGGAGGGCTGGGTCGACAGCGCCTTTCTCG
This sequence comes from Tepidiformaceae bacterium, assembly GCA_965247935.1. Lineage (GTDB taxonomy): Bacteria > Chloroflexota > Dehalococcoidia > Tepidiformales > Tepidiformaceae > CAUYXJ01. The sequence continues at coordinate 2,275,406 of CBDFIA010000002.1, read as the reverse complement.
ACTGGGCCTGAGCGAGACGGGGCGCGTAGAGGTCCGGCCCGATGCGGATCAATCTCACCAGCGTCATGGTCGGCGACCAGGCAAGGGGCTCGCCTTTTATACGGATGTCCTCGGCTTCGTCCCAAGGATGGACCTGCCGGCGGGCGAGTTCCGAGTCCTCACCGTTGTCTCGCCCGAGGCTCCGGCGGAGATCGAGCTGCTTCTGGAGCCGAATGCGCATCCGGGGCGGAGAGTTACCAAGCCGCGATCTTCGCGGACGGCATCCCGGCGGTCGTCTTCTTCGTCAGGACCTGCAATGCGAGTGCGAACGGCTCAGGGAACTGGGCGTGCGGTTCAAGCGCGAGCCGGCGCGATGGGAGTGGGGGTTCGCGGCGGCCTTCGACGACACCTGCGGGAACCTCGTCGGCCTCCAGGAAGAGTGATCTGCATTCGTCATGCGCGCGTGGGGTAGGCTGGCGACGTGAGCAGCCCACGTCCGCGAATCGATGTCCTCTCGCACTTTTGGGCGCCGCTGTGTGCAATCGGCGCGAGCGGCCCGCAGGGCCCGAACGCACAGATCTGCGTGTCCGTGTTCGGGGCCTCGATCGTGCCCGAACAGCCACGGCTGCTCGTCTCCCTGTCGAAGACCAACTACACCGAAGAGCTCGTCCAGGGGAGCGGCCGGCTCGCCATCACCGTCCTCAGCGAGCCGCAGGTGGACCTCCTCGAGCCGCTCGGGCTCCGCACGGGCCGGGACGGCGACAAGCTGGCCGGCCTCGACGTCGAGCTGGCGACGTCCGGCGAGCCGCTTTTCCCGGGCGGGGTGGGCGCGATCGAGTGCGACGTGATCGAGCCCTACGACCTCGGCGACGCGACCGCCTTCCTCGTGGCCGTCCGCAACCGCCGGCCCCTGAGCGCCGAGACGCCCCTCACCTGGGCGGCGGCCAAGGAGGTGGTCGGCGAGGAGTTCCTGCAGCGCTGGGCGGCGAAGAGCGCCCAGGAACAGGAGGCCGCCCGCGCCGTGATGTTTTTCTGAAGGCGCTTTTCTTGAGGGCGCCACGTTTGTTCCGATCGGGACCGCAGCCGCCGACTCAGCCTGGCTCCCTGACCCCTACCCCGTCCGTGAACGCCCCCTGCGTTTCGCCACAACGGCTAACGGCTAACGGCCAACGGCCAACTACGAATACACCACGTGCTGGCGAAGGAAGCGCTCCAGGGCGGCATAGAACGCCTCGATCGTCTCCGGCTTGCGCCAGCCGTGGCCCTCGCCCTCGTACACGTGGTATTCGTGAGCCACCCCCCGCGCCCGCAGCGAGGCCGCGATCGCGTCGCTCTGCTCGCGCGGGACCACACGGTCCTCGTCGCCCTGAAAGAGCGCGAGGGGGTCGACGACCTGGTCGGCGTGGAAGATCGGCGAGCGCTCGCGATAGAGGGCGGCCGCCCCCGGCAGAGGCCCCACGAGCGAGTCGAGGTAGTGCGCCTCGAACTTGTGCGTGCCGCTGGCGAGGGTGAACAGGTTCGAGATGCCATAGAGGCTCACGCCCGCGCGGTAAAAGCCCGGATGCATCTGCAAGGAACGCAGCACGGTGTAGCCGCCCGCGCTGCCGCCCATCATGACGAGACGATCGGCGTCGGCGAGGCCGCGCGCGACCATCGCCTCGGCACCGCTGCGGCAGTCCTCGACGTCAGCGACGCCCCACTCCCCACGCAGGGCCAGCATCGCCTCGCGGCCGGCGCCGCGGCTGGTGAGGAACTGCACCTGCGCCCGCCAGCTCGCATCCGCCTGGTCGGTCGGCCCCCCGTGCGCCATGACGACCAGCGGGGGCGGGCCCTCACTTACATAGCGAGGGTTCGTGGGTGCTGAGTGCAGCCCCTGAATCTCGGTGCCGCCCGTGGTCGGCCAGGAGACGGGCTCGGGGCGGGAGAGGTCGGCCGGCGTTAGCGTCTCCGGGGCGCTGCGCCGCATGATGACGGCTCCGCCGGCGCCGCTGGCGGAGAGATCGACGGTGAGGAGACGGGTGGGGGTAGCGGGGCCGCTGGCGAGAACCGCCACGCGGTCTTCGGTGGGGGAGGCGACCGGTCCGTCGAAAGCCGTGTACTCGGCGGGGACGGGCAGCTCGTGCAGCTCGCCCCGGCCGTCGATCTCGACGAGCCGGGCGAAGCCTTGCCGCTGGCGGACCGCCACGATGCGACCAGAGGGGAGCACCGCGAAGACGCCGACGCCCTGGCCCCAGGCCGGGGTGCCGAATTCCCACGCACCGTCCGTCAGCGGACGGCGCTTGCCGGTCGCCAGATCGTGGTGGCAGAGGTGGCCCCATCCGCTCGCGTCGGAGACGTAGAGAAGGGCGTCCCCGTCCGCGGTGAACGTGGGCTGCAGAAGCGCCTCGTCGCGCCCTCCGGCCACGACCTCCGAGGTCGAGAGCGCAGGCACTCCCTCGTCGCGAAACGAGAGCTCGGCGACGCGCACCTCTGTGCCCTCCCAGGGCATGTTGGGGTGATCCCACTCCACCCAGGCGAGGCGCCGGCCGTCCGGGCTCCAGGCCGGCTGCATCACGAAGTCGCGGCCCCGCGCGAGGCGCTGGGGCCAGCTGCCACCGGCGCTGTCGACGACCGCGATCGAATCCTCGCCTTCGTACGAGTGGACGTATGCGACCCAACGCCCGTCAGGGCTGACCGTGGGCGCGGCCACCTGCCCGAACGAGGGTGTGATCGCCTCGGCAGGCCCGCCGCCGAGCGGCCGCCGGTAAATACGCTGGTCGTCGGCCCCGACGAAGAAGAGGTGGCCGTGGGAGAGGGTGAAGTCGCCCCCGCCGTAGCCGATATCGGCTCGCACGGAGATGTCGCCGCTGAGGTCGCGCGTGGAGATGTCCGCCGGCACTGGCTGGCCGGGCGGCTCCGCAACGACAACTACCCCGCGGTCGGCGCGGCCTTCGAACCAGCCGAGGGTGCGCCCGTCGCTGTCCCAGCTCGGGCCGCGCAAACGAAAACCAGCAGCGAGCGCGGCCGCGGTCACGGGGCTCTCCCAGAGGCCATAGCCGCGGTGTTCGGGCACGGACGGTCCTCCGCAGTAGTGTTTGGCCCGCGTTTCGGGCCTCCCCGGTAGTCCCCAGGGCGGACCCACAGTACGCTCCAGAGCGCAGATGCCGGACCGACGCCTCCCCGTCAGCGCCCCTCGCGAAGGGGCGTCGAGACCATACGTCACGCACGAGGCCTTCCGCCGGCAGTGGGGCGCCATCCTCCTCGTGGCGCTGATCGGCCTCCCCGGCATCGTCCTCCGAATCACCGATCCGCACATCGATCCGCTGCTCGCCGCCGGGGTCTACGGGGTCTCGATCTTGGCGGCAGCGCTCCTTCTGAGCTGGGCCGCCGAAACCGCTGAACTCGATATCTCCCAGGGGCTCGCCCTGGCGGTCATCGCCTTCATCGCCGTCCTGCCCGAGTACGCAGTCGACGCGGTGCTCGCCTGGAAGGCAGGCGCCGATCCGGCCGAGGCCGAGAAGGGGCTCGCCATCGCCAACATGACCGGCGGCAACCGCCTGCTCATCGGCATCGGCTGGCCGGTCGTCTTCCTGATCTTCTTCTACCGCCGCCGCCTGCGGGAGCTGGTCGTCAGCCGCGCCCGCTCGCTGGAGCTGACCTTCCTCGCCATCGCCACCACTTACGTCATCCTGATACCGCTACGGGGCACGCTCACCCTGATCGACACGATCGTCCTGGTCACGCTCTTCGTCATCTATATCATCTTCACGAGCAGGGTTGAGTCGGAGGAGATCGAGCTCGTGGGGCCGGCGCGGGCGATGGGCGCGCTGCCCGACTTCCGACGGAGAGCGCTGGTGGCGCTCGTCCTCATCTACGCCGCTGGGGTGATCATCGCGGCTGCGGAGCCCTTCGCCGATGGCTTGGTTGAGACCGGCCAGAAGCTGAACGTGAGCGAGTTCCTCCTGATCCAGTGGGTGGCGCCGCTCGCGTCGGAATCACCGGAGGTGCTCGTCGCCGGCCTCCTCGCTTGGCGCGGGCGCGCGGCCGCGGGCATGGGGACGCTCATATCCTCGAAGGTGAACCAGTGGACGCTGCTCATCGGCACGCTGCCGATCGCCTTCATGCTCTCCTCGGGGGACTGGGGGCTGCTCGAGGGGCTGCCGCTCGATTCCCGCCAACGCGAGGAAGTGTTCCTCACGGCGGCCCAGTCCGCCTTCGCGATCGCGGTGTTCGTGAACCTGAAGATGAGCCGCAACGAAGCGATCACGCTCTTCGTGCTCTTCGCCACCCAGCTCTTCATTACGAACGAGGCCGTGCGCCTGGTCTACGCATTCGCCTACCTGGCTCTTTGCGTGGGCCTGCTCGCCTGGAACCGCGCCGCCATCCCCGCACTGCTCCGCGACGCAAGCCTGGTGATGCGCGGGAACGCCGCCTTCGAGGCGCCGGAGGCCGCGCTCGCTAGCGAACGCGATCGCCCGGCGACCGAGGAGTGACCGCGTACTCGAGCGCGTCCGAGAGCGCGAGCCAGCTCGCTTCGATGATGTCAGTCGAGCTCCCGACGGTGGTCCAGTAGCGCTCCCCGTCGGTGCTCTCGATGAGCACGCGTACCTGCGCGGCCGTGGCGGATTCGCTGTCGAGGATGCGCACTTTGTAGTCGATCAGCTTCACGTCCATGACCTCGGGGTAGGCGCCCGCCAGGGCCTTGCGCGCGGCGATGTCGAGGGCGTTCACGGGGCCATTGCCTTCGGCGGCGGTGTGCGCCTGCTCGTCGCCGACGCGCAGCTTCACCATCGCCTCCGCGAGCATGTCCCCGCGCTGGTCATCGCCGCGCTTGTGGCGGTGGCGCTCGACGATCACGAAGTCCTCGATTTCGAAAGGACGGACGTAGCCCGGCAGCTGCCGCCGTACGAGCAGCTCGAAGCTCGCCTCGGCGCCTTCGTACTGGAAGCCCTCGCTCTCCTTCTGTTTCACCACCTGCAGGAGCGCGTGCACTTCCTCCGGGGTGAAGGGGTAGTCGATGCCGAGCTCTTCGAGCTTCATCTGCAGGTTGCGCTGGCCCGAGAGCTCGCTCACGAGCACCCGGCTGGCGTTGCCCACGCTGGCCGGGTCGATGTGCTGGTAGGCGTTCGCGTCCTTGCGGATGCCAGCCACGTGGTACCCGGCCTTGTGGGCGAAGGCGCTGGCCCCGACGAAGGGTGCCTGCCCGTCCGGGACGAGGTTCGCCAGCTCGCTCACGTAGTGCGAAACCTCGGTGAGGCGCGCGAGCTGCTCGTCCGCGATCACCTCGATGCCCATCTTCAGCTTCAGGTTCGCGACCACCGTGAGGATATCGGCGTTGCCGCAACGCTCGCCGTAGCCGTTGACGCAGCCCTGCACCTGCCACACCCCCGCCTCCACGGCGGCAAGCGTATTCGCCACGGCCAGTCCGACGTCGTCGTGACAATGGATCCCTAAGCGCACATCCGGCACTCGCCCCTGCACCGCCTCGATGCCAGCGAGGAGCGTGGGGGTGGTCATACCGCCGTTCGTATCGCAGAGCACGAGCCCATCCGCGCCCGCGCGGGCGGCAGTGGCGAGGCACTGGAGGGCGTAGTCGGGGTTCCCGCTGAAGCCGTCGAAGAAGTGCTCGGCGTCGAAGAAGACGGTCTTCCCCTGCGCTTTGAAGTAGCCGACCGTGTCGGCGATCATCGCGAGATTCTCCTCGTCGCTCGTTTCGAGGATGCGCTGGACCTGGTACTGGCTGGCCTTGCCCACGAGCGTCACACCGGGGGTCTCGGCGGCGACGATGCTCTGGATGTTGGGGTCGGTCTCGCAAGTGAGGTCGGGGCGGCGCGTGCCCCCGAAGGCGCTCACCCTGGCCTGGGACAGCTGCACCTCGCGCAGGCGCTGGAAGTAGGCGGCGTCCTTCGGGTTCGAACCCGGAAAGCCGCCCTCGACCCACTCGACGCCGAGCTCGTCGAGCTTCTGCGTGATCCGGATCTTGTCCTCGACCGAAAGCGAAATGCCCTCCATCTGCGAGCCGTCGCGGAGGGTAGTGTCGTAGAGCTGAACGCGGTCGGTGGGCATTGCGGGACGCCTTTCGGGGTAGCGGAACGGCCGGCGCATGCCGGCTCCGGCGGAGGGTAGGCAGCAGGGGAGGGGCGCTAAATCGCAGCCCCGCGGAGAGTCCGCGGGGCAGGTATCACCTTGGCCGGGATGGGCGAGAGCGCCATGGCTCGATGGTAGCACGCCCCTCGGTTATGTCCGCAGGCGATACGCCTGCGTGGCGCCGCGCGAGGTCAGGTACGCGTCGCCCCCGCAGTATCGTGGGGCGATGGAAGACCAGGAGACGCTCACGGCGGACCGCGCGGCGGCACGCCGTCTCTGGCCCGATCTCGCCTGCGAGACCTTGGCGCCCCTCGGGGACGGTTGGACCTGCCGGACCTACGAGATCGACGGCAGCTGGATCGCGCAGTTCCCGCGCACCGAGTACGCGGAGGAGACGCTGCTGAGCCAGCGGCGGGTGCTCCCGCTACTGGCTCAGCGGCTGCCCGTGGAGATCCCAACCCCGGTGGCCACCGCGCACGAGCGCCCGGTGGCGATGCTCTACCGAAAGATCGAGGGGACACCGGCGACCGCGACCGCCCAGGGCTCCTGGCCGGAGCAGCTGGGCGGGATGTTGCGAGCCCTCCAAGACATCGAGCCGCAGAGCATCGGCCTGCGCCCGCGCTCGAGTGCGGCGCTTCGGGCCGAATGCGGCACGCAGCTCGACGGCTTCGTCGAGCAGGTCCTGCCGCTCCTCGAGGTGACCGAACGCGAGCTCTTCCGCAACCGTTTCCGGGACCATCTCCGCGACGACGCGAACTGGCGGTTCACGCCAACGCTGGCCCACGGCGACCTGGGACCGGAACACATGCTGGTGACGGAGTCCGGCGCGCTTGCCGGCGTCATCGATTGGGAGGAGTTGGCCGTGCAGGATCCCGCCACGGATGTAGCCTGGCTCCTGCACGCTTGGCCGCCGATCGGCACGCGTGTCGCCGCCCAACTTAAGGTCGAGACGCGTGAAGCGCTCCCACGGCGCACCGCCTTCCTCTACGAGCTCATGCCCTTCCACGAGGTCATCTACGGCCTTGGGTCGGACCAGCCGCTGTTTGTCGAATCCGGCCTCTCGGGGATCCGATCTCGCGTGGGGGCTTAGGGCCGGCCTCCGAATCGCTCTGTGGGACGAACGCGAGCCATGCCTGCCCGCCCATGGCGGTCCGCCCGCGTAGGGATCCGCGCGCCCGTTCCTCACCGCGGAGGCGGCGCGCCGGCCAGCGCGAGGAGCGGCGACAGCCGCTCGCTGGGGAGACGCAGTGGTCGAGGACCCCGAGAGCATCCCCGGGAGCGACTTCCCCTAGCGTTCGTAAGTCACCGTGAGCGTGGCTTCACCACTGGTGTGGTGCCGAATCGCATTCCGGAGTTGCTCCGCGGTCGGGTGCTCGGCCCAGCCAAAGACAACGCAGCACACCGCGTGGAGCGTGAATCGGTAACGGTGCAGCCCACCACCGGCTGGGGGGCAGGGCGGCTCGTAGCCTTCAACCCCGAAGTCGTTGATGCCCAGAAAGAGGCTCGTGTTCCGCGTAATCGGTCTGTCGTCTACACGTTGAATCTCCGCAATCACCCAATGCGCTCGGGTTTCCGGATCAGCGTCCAGGTCCTCGAATGTGAGCGCGAGCCAGACTGTGTCCTCGGGCATCGCAGCTCCAGGTGAGTTCGGGAGCCACGCCTTCACCGTCGCAGGTGTACCTCGCGGGGAGCCGGCCGCCGTCGACGAAGGCGGAGGGGCCGCCCTCGCCTGGTCTGCTCACTGCCAGGGCATGGAGCGCGAACTCACCTTCGGCGACATCGACGCGCACGCGCGCAGCCACGCCGCCGCCCAGGGGCGCCGAGCCGTCAGCACCCGAGCAGGCGGCGAACACCAGCGTGGCACCGAACACGCCCGCGAGTTTCACAAAGCAGCGCGATCGTTGCAGCTCAGCCCTCCGGGCGGTGTTCAGGGAACAAGACGTTTGCGGTCGCCCGGGGGTTCCCGCGCGACCATCCCACCTGAGCTCCGCCAAGCTCGCAAGTCAGCGCTCGTAGGTGCCGACCAGCTCGGCCTGGGCCAGCACGATCGACTCAATCGCACCGACTATCTGCGCAGCCGTTGGGGTCGTGACGAAGCGGAGGGCGCCTTCCAGGGCGTAGAGCGTGAACACGTAGCGATGCTCGCCGCTGCCAGGCGGCGGGCAGGGCCCCGTCCACCCGACGTCGTTGCGACTGTTGGAGCCGCTCGACCCGCTCTCGCCGCCGTCGGCCAGACCGCCGAGGTCGCCCGGGATGGCGTAGAGCACCCAGTGGATAAAGCTCCCGCCGGGCGCATCGATATCGTTCACCACGAGGGCGAACTCCTCCGTCCCCGCAGGCGCGCCGCTCCAGGCGAGCGGGGGCGAGACGTTCTCGCCCTCGCAGCTGAACCCCTCGGGGATGGCCTCTGAGTCCGTGAAGGCGGGGCTTTCGAGCCGGAAGGCCGGCGGTTCCGGGGGAGGAGTGCGGTCGTCGCCGGAGGCCGAGGGGGCAGTCGCGGTGGGTGCGGGGGCCGTGGCCGTCGGGCTGGGCACGGGGGAGGTGGCGGTGGACGCGGGGGAAGTCGCCGTGGCTGAGGCAGCCCCCGCATCGGCGTCGCTACTGCCGTCATCACCGCACGCAGCGAGGGTGAAGACGAAGAGCAGCGCTAGCGCTGCCACGAGGGGCCGCATGCTTCGCTAGCTCGCCATGCCCGCGATTCGCTTCTGCTTCTGGGCCACGTAATCGACGAGAATGTACTCGCCGAGCTTGTCCGGCGTCGTGTAGAAGACGCGGCCTTTGTTAATCCGCGCCATCTGGTTCACGAACTCCTTCAGGTAGTGGTTTTGGTCCAGCATGAAGGTGTTGATCGTGATGTTCCTCCGCGTGCAGCGCTTCACGGCCTTAAGCGTCTCCCGAATCGTGATCGGGCTCGGCGGGTAGGCGAAGTAGCTGCGGCCGCGTTCGAGGTGAGCGGTTGGCTCGCCGTCCGAAATCATGATTATCTGGCGGGTGCCCTGGGTGTGCCTCGCGAGCAGGCGCTCGGCGATCATCAGCGCGTGGTGCATGTTCGTGCCCAGCACCGATTCGTCCCAGCGCACGTAGGGCAGGTCTTCCGGCTTCAGCTCCCGCGCATATGCGCTGAAGCCAATGATGTAGAGGCTGTCGCGCTGGAACTGCGACGAGATCAGATTATTGAGCGCGAGGGCGACTTTCTTCGCTGCCTGGAAGCTGCCGCGCAGCGCCATCGACCAGCTCAGGTCGAGCATGATCACGGTGGCCGTCTCCGTGACGAGCTCGCTTCGCGCCACCTCGAAGTCGTCCGGTCGAAGGTTGATCGGTGTGCCGGGACCCTCGCGGTGCATCGAGTTCATGATCGTTTGCTTGATGTCGAGATGGAACGCATCGCCGAACTCGTACTTCTTCGTGTCCTCCGTCCGCTCACCACCCTGGCCGTTCTCGTGGACCTCGTGCTTCCCGAAGCTGTCGGCCTTGAGCTGGGCGTAGAGCTCGACAAGCGCCCGCTGGCCGATCTTGCGGGTCCCACGCGGGGTCAGCTCCCAGCCTGAGCCCTTCTTCCGGACATACCCCGCCTCTTCGAGGATCTCGAGGAACTTGCGCAGCTCATCGAGCGTCTCGCGTGCCTCGGGGCCGAGCAGCTCTTCGAGCTGGTCGGCGTCGATGTCGTCGATCTCACCGCCGTACTGGGTGAGCTCGAGCTGGCGCTCGACCTCGTCGATCGACTGCATCTGCCCCATGAGCTGCATCGCGGCATCGAGGTCGAGCTGCTCCTCGCCACGGAAGGGGTACTGGTTCTTGAGATCTCGCATCGGGTAGAGGTACTCGAGGTTGCGGGCGAGGTCGTTCATCCCCTGCTGGAGCTCGGGGTCGCCGATCTTGTCGGAGAGGAGGTCCTGGAGCTGCTGGCGCATGTCGCCAGGGAGGCTCCCCAGCAGGCTCTCCATCTGCCCCATCTGGTGCTGCATCTGGGCAACGAGCTCGTCGAGGGATTGGGGCGGGTTGTCGCCGAAGAGATCGCCGTACTGCTGCATGAAGCCGTCGAAGTCCGGCTCGTTGCCGGCCATCTTGTCCTGGAGCATCTGGTTGAGATCGTTGGTCATGTTCTTCATGCACTCGAGGTCCTCGGGCGACATGTTCGCGATCTGGCCGGAGAGGTCCTTGAAGAAGGTGTCCATCATCGCCTTGCGCAGCGACTCAACCAGCTCGTTGAACTTCGCCTGCGCGTCGGGATCCATGAACTCGTAATCCTGCAGTTTGCGGACCTGGCCGGCGGTGTCCTCGGGCAACTCCCTGAGGAAATCCTGCTTGCGGTTGGCGATGGTGCGCAGCATCTCGGCGAACTCGTTCGGCGTGTCTTCGCCACTGCCCTGCTGCCCGCCGGCCTGGGGCTGGCCGGCCTCGGATTGGCTACCCTGGGATGGCTGCGATCCGCGCTGGCCCCGCTGCCGGCCGCCGGGCTCGCCCGCGTCGCGCGGCTGGCCCGCTTGTGGCCCATCGCCCTGCTCGTCGGCGGGCTGCGAGCCGTCACCTTCGTCGCTTTCCTGACCTTCCTCGTCGGCGCCGCTCTCGGGAGGCACGCCCGCGTCGCGCAGCTTCTGGTCGATCGTGTTGTGCTCCATTCCGAGGATCTCGTCGAGCTGCTCCCGGAGTTGATCGAAGACGGAGCTGAGATCGAAGCGGTCGAGCTGCTGGCGCCGCTGCTGGCGCAGCTGCTGCAGGAGATCGCGGAGCCCCTGGGTGCGCTCGCCGTCGGGATTGCGCATGCCTCGCTGGAGGAGGTTGCGAAGCGCGTGCTGGAGGTCGCCGAAATTCATCAGGTCATCGGTGAGGTTGTCGAGGACCTGGTCGGGATCGAGGGGCGCCACCTCTTGGGTACCGTCCCAGAGCGAGTAGCGGTAACGCGTCGGCATCGGGCCTCCCGAAGGGGATCGCGCGGGACCGCCCTCGCCGCTACGGTACCGCACCCCCATGGGGGTCACAAACGAGGCGGGTGGGTGTTGCGTCGGTGTCTTGACCCCCTCGACGACCGGCCCGTAGCGTGGCCGCCCTCGAACCCAAAGCACGAGGAATTCGCATGCGCCACGAAGTGAAGTACAGCCCCGCCTATGCCCTCGCTCTGATCGATCTGGATGCCGGGGAGAAGATCCAGGCCGAGACCGGTGCGATGGTGAGTATGTCCTCGACGATCGAGATGGAGACGAGCGCCCGCGGCGGCGTGCTTTCCGGCCTCCGCCGCTCCGTCCTCGGCGGCGAGAGCTTCTTCGTCAACACCTTCTCCGCCGCGCAGCAGCCGGGACAGGTCACGGTCGCCCCAGCATTGCCGGGCGACATCATCGCGCTCGAGCTCACCAGCCAAACGCTGATGGTGCAATCGGGCTCGTTCCTTGCCGCCACCGACCAGATCACGGTCGACACGAAGTGGGGCGGGGCGAAGACCTTCTTCTCGAAGGAAGGACTCTTCCTCCTCAAGTGCGAGGGCCACGGCACGATCTGGGTCTCGAGCTACGGCGCCATTCACCCGATCGACCTCGACGCCGGCGAGCCGTACGTCGTCGACACCGGCCACATGGTCGCCTTCGACGAATCGGTGGGCTACAAGGTGGGCAAGGCGGGGGGCTGGAAGACGACGCTCCTCGGGGGCGAAGGCCTGGTCGTGAACCTCACGGGCCCGGGGCGCTTCTACATGCAGACACGCTCGCCCGACAGCTTCATCGAATGGCTCGCGCCCAAGCTGCCAGGAAAGCGTGAGTAGTTCGCGCGCCACGCGGCGGACCCGATCGCCGAGGACCGCCGCCGATTCGGGTGGTCTCTGCCGGGCGGATTAGCCCTCCGAGGGCTTCGGCCCAACCGTCAACACCTGATCGAACGCCGCAGCTATTTCTCGCAGAAGCGTGAGTTCGCGGCCGAGGTGGGCCTGCAGGCCAGCTCTCGTCCGGTGGGAGCGCAGAGACAAGGCCAACCCGGCACAACGAGCGGGAACGCCCCAGGCCTGGTCAGGCGCCGACGCCTGGGGCAGCGAGGCGCTACTCGTCGCTGGGCGTGGTGCGGCGGAAGAACTCGTAGTCGATCTGGGTGTGGCGCATCAGGTCGTAGGCGAGGAACCCCACGGCCGCAACAACTCCACCGATGATCGCGGTGATCCCACTATCGTTTGCGGCGCCAATAGCGAGGACGATCACGCCCGCGCCGGAGATGAGGACGCCGACGAGCGTAATTGCGTGGCCTTCTTCACCCGCCAAAAGGGCGTTCTTCAGCATCTGCATAACTGCCTCCTGCGGCCCAAGCCTATCCGCAAACTCGGGCCGTGTAGAGCGATCTCGACCGCACCGAGGCGGCCAGCGGCCGCGCTCGCTAGCCTCGATCGCGTGATCGAACTGACTACAGACCGACGAAATGCGCGAGCACATCGCTGGGGCGCCCTCATGGAGGGCAACCCCGTGATCGCCGCGAGCGTCGACGCTAACGGCCAACCGACGAGCGCCTTCCTGCGACCCTGCGGATGGCGTTCCTCTACCGCAACCCACAGCTGGCAGTTTCACGACCGCGCCCGCATCGTGGACGATCCCCAGGTGCGCGCTTCGGTCTTCGCCAAGCCCCGGAGCTCGAGCAACGGCAGGATCCGGAGCAGCTCGGCAAGGCTGTCCTGATCGATATCGACCGCGTGATCGCCCCAGACGCTCATAGAGCGCGACGACCCGGCGTACACTCGCCGCGATGGAGTTTCGCTTCTCCGCGGAAGCGCTCGCCTTCGAGCGCGAGGTGCAGGAGTTTCTCGCGCACGAATGGGACGCCTCGCTACGGCAGCGGGTCGCGGCCGCCGGGGATAGCTACGAGCTCGAGCGCGGCTTCCGCGCGAAGCTCGCGGAGCGGGGCTGGCTCACGCTTTCCTGGCCGCAGAAGTACGGCGGCCAGGAACGCAGCTACGAGGAGCAGTACCTCTTCCAAGAGGCGCTCAACTACGTGGGCGCGCCGACCGCCACGGTCGCCGTGCAGCAGGTCGGGCCCACCCTCATGGCCTACGGCAGCGCGGAGCAGCAAGCCGCGTTTCTTCCGCGCATCGGGCGGGGCGAAATCGAGTTCGCCCTCGGCTACACGGAGCCCGATGCCGGTACCGACCTCGCTTCCCTGCAGCTCCGCGCAATCCGCGACGGCGACGACTACGTGCTCAACGGCATCAAGCGCTTCACCAGTGCCGCGCATCGCGCGGAGTACGTGTGGCTCGCGGCAAGAACGGACCCCGCCGCCCCGAAGCACCGCGGAATCTCCATGTTCCTCGTCGACCTTGCCACCCCCGGCATCACCGTGAAACCGATCTGGACGATGTCCGGCTCGCGCACGAACGAGGTCTATTGGGAGGACGTGCGTATCCCCGCCGACGCACTCGTGGGCGAAGAGAACCGTGGCTGGTACTACGCCGCCCACGCCCTCGACTTCGAGCGGGTCTCGATCTTCACGGTGTCCGGCGTGAGAGCGGTGTTCGACGCGCTCCTCGGCTGGGCCCGGGAGCGGGGGGTCACCGGCGCACGCCCAGTTGACCGGCGCTCGGTCGCCACCACGCTCGCCGACTTCAAGGTTCAGATCGAGGTGCTGCAGGTGCTCGCCTACCGCAACCTCGGGATGATCAACCGAGGCGAGCACCCCAACCATGAAGCGAGCCTGGTGAAGGTGTTCAGCACCGAGCTGATGCAGCGCCTCCAGCAGGCCGGGACGAAATTGCTCGGTCCGTACGGCCAGCTAACTCCTGGCTCGGAACGGGCACCCCTCGGGGGCCGGATCGAACAGGGCTATCTAGCAGCAGTGATGCCGACGTTCGGGGCCGGTTCGAACGAGGTCATGCGTACCATCATCGCGACGCGGGGGTTCGGGCTACCGCGCGCCTAGCGATTAGCGAGAGGAGCCGAAGGGGCGAGCCCCTGCCGGGGCGGGTGGGGACACGCACAGATAGTGGGCCCGCCCCCTCGGGGCCCCCAAGCGATCCGATCCGGCGGTGGGAACGGCGGCAGCCGGAACAGCCTCGGGGCACGGTGGGATGGTCAGGCCCGCACGCCGGTTCCGTCATTGGGGAACGCCCTTACAGCACGAGTTTCGCAGAAAGGAAGGAAAGAACTGCTGCAACTGCTCTTTTCAACCGCGGGCGGCCGCATCTGTCCTAGTCGCAGCCCGGCCGCCGAGAGATCGGAGCCCAGCGATCACGCCCGCGCCTGATCCCGGCCGCGGACCACCGAACTTCTATGAGCGCGTGTGGGCCTTCGTCCGGCTCGTGCCGCGCGCACGGATCGTGACGTACGGGCAGGTGGCGCTGGAGCTCGGCGCCCCCGCTGCCGCCCGTGCCGTCGGCTATGCCCTACGCGTCCTCCCCGCGGATACCGACGTCCCCTGGTGGCGGGTGATCAACGCGAAGGGCGGGATCAGCTTGCGTGGGCGCGGCCCCCAAGCCGACCTTCAGCGCTCGCTCCTCGAACACGAGGGTGTCCGCTTCGGCGCGGACGGCACCACCGATCTACGCGCCTATCGCTGGTGGCCGGACGAGGACTGACGAGTGGTCAGCTCTCCCGCGAGTAATCCCAGGAGATGACCCGGGTTGGCACCACTTTGATGTAGGCAGCCCCCGGATTTGGCGAAGCGGGCAGATCCGCCTCGGGAACGCCCCGGCTGCGCGCCGCCTCCCGGCTCAGCTCGAGCATCTCCTCAGGCTCGTTAATGACGGTGGCGTCGCCCTGGACCAGCACCCCTTTGATGTCCTGCGTGGTGCTCCCGCTCTCGAGGGCAAGGCTGACCTTGGGGTTGCGTTGAACGTTGAGCACCTTCTGCGTCGCGTCGCGGCAGCCGAGGTAGACCGCCTGGTCGACGCGGAAATAGCCGGTGGGCACGCTGTGGGGATAGCCGTCGCGACCGATGGTCGTGAGCGTGATCCAGCCGGGGCGGCTGTCGAGGAATTCGTGCACCTCTTTTGGGCTGAGCTTTCCAGGCATCGTGCGCCCTCCGTCGCGGCAGCATAGCCGGTCCGGGCGACCCTGGGGCGTGGGTGCCGACTGCT
Source organism: Tepidiformaceae bacterium (assembly GCA_965247935.1). Taxonomy (GTDB): domain Bacteria; phylum Chloroflexota; class Dehalococcoidia; order Tepidiformales; family Tepidiformaceae; genus CAUYXJ01. Next base: position 2,260,324 of record CBDFIA010000002.1, on the reverse strand, counting down.
ACAATCGTGGGGCGGCGGCGCAGCCGAAACGCGCCCCGAGAGAGCGGACGAGACGCGAATACCGTGATCGTTGGCATCCTCGCCCTCCAGGGCGATTTCCGGGAGCACGCCGAGATGCTGGCGAGCATCGGACGGTCCTCGGTTGAGGTGCGTAGACCCGAACAGCTCGGCGACTGCGATGCGCTCATCATTCCCGGCGGCGAGAGCACGACGATTGCCCGGCTCATCCGCCGCTACGACTTCGCAGCGCCGCTACGCGAGTTCTGTGCGAGCGGGAAACCGGTATGGGGCACATGCGCCGGCGCAATCCTGCTCGCCCGTAGCGTTGACGACCTCGACCGCCCGGGGCTCGAAGTGATGGACATCGCCGTCTCTCGAAACGCGTTCGGGCGCCAGCGGGACAGCTTCGAGGCCGACGTAACAATCGCCCGCATCGACGGTGGCCCCTTCCGCGCGGTCTTCATCCGCGCACCGCGCATCGAATCCGTGGGGGGCGGCGTGGAGGTGGTCGGCCGCCTGGCGAGCGGCGAAATCGTCGCTGCCCAGCAGAGCAATCTGCTCGCGACTGCGTTCCATCCTGAACTCACTAACGATCCGCGTCTGCACCAGTACTTCCTCACAATCGGCACCCGCGCGCGCACCGCCACGGGAAGCCACCCGTGAGTGACGTCCAAGCAGAGCTCCTCAGCCCCATCGACGCAGCCACCTTGTGGCCGCAACTCCATCGCCTCGGAACCGAGGTGGTGGCAGTTCGCCCTGGCGAGAGCCTGCTCGTCCGCGCCGGTGTCGCGGCGACGGGTCTCACGCGCCTGCCGCGGATGCCGCGGACGATCCTCCTCGGCATTCGTAAGCGGCTCGGTTACCGGGGCGTGCTCGTCACGCGGGAGCTCGCGGGTGGCCAGAGCTGGGAGGTCGCGTCACTGCGCCTCCATCGCGAGAAGGACGACCGCAGCGTGCAGACGTTGCTCGACCAGGCGGCCCGCGAAATTGCCCGGCGGGGAGGCCGGGGCGCCTTCCTGCGAATGCCGGAAGGGTCACCCCACCAAGCAGGGGCAGTGCAGGCGGGATTCGCGGCCTACACGAGCGAACGGCTCTACGCGCCACCCCGCGGCGGCAGCAGCCCGCGCGGCGGCAGCAGCCCGCGCGGCGCAGGCGCGTTTCGGGAGGCTGGGGCACGTGACGGTGCGGGAATCTTCCGCCTCTACTGCCGCGCTGTGCCCGAGTCAGTCCGGCGGCAGGAAGCGCTCACCCAGCAGGAATGGCGCGCCGTCCACGACCTCTACGGGGCCGAGCACGAATTCGTGCGCGACGAAAATGGCAACCTCGTCGGGTGGTGCGGGCTCACGAGCCAAGAAGCGCATGTGCTGCTCTCCGAGGCGGAAGGCGATCTCGCCGGCGAAGCGCTGGCCGTCATCGGGGCGCATCTAGGAGAGAGCGGAACGCTCGTCGCGGCCGACTACCAGCCAGCGCTCGAGCGGGCCGCGCTGGCGCGTCGCTACCTGCCTCTGGGGCGCCGGCTGGTGCTCGGACGGCGCCTCGCGTTGTTGCGCCGCGCCGAGGAACCCGTTGCCCTTGCGGACACGTTCGCCGTTCCGCAGTAGCGTATGGCGATGACTGAGCCGGCCACCACGTTGCCCGAGCGAATCGTCACCGACGACCTCGACGCGCTCATCGAGACGCTGCCGCCACAAATCGCGGCCAAGCTGCTGGCCGAGGAGGGCCGCGCCGAACTGCTCGAGGTGGTGATGGATCTCGGGCGCCTGCCGGAAGCGCGCTACCCCACCCGCGAGGTGGTGCTCAGCCACAACGAGGTCTCCGAGGAAGACCTCGAATTTGTCATCGAGCGTGTGGGCGAGTTCGGCGGCGACAACCGCGCCGGCATCGAGCGCACGCTGCACCGCATCTCTGCTATCCGCAATCGGCGGGGCAAGGTCGTAGGTCTCACCTGCCGCATCGGGCGCGCCGTGTACGGAACGATCCGCATCATCGAAGACCTCGTCATGAGCGGGAAGAGCATCCTTCTGCTCGGCCGCCCCGGCGTGGGCAAGACGACGATGCTGCGCGAGGTCGCGCGCGTACTCGCCGACGAGGCGAACAAGCGCGTCGTCATCGTCGACACGTCGAACGAGATCGGTGGCGACGGCGATATCCCCCACCCCGCCATCGGCGGCGCGCGCCGAATGCAGGTTGCGACCCCCGCGCTCCAGCACGGCGTGATGATCGAGGCGGTCGAGAACCACATGCCCGAAGTCATTGTCATCGACGAGATCGGAACCGAGCTCGAAGCCACGGCCTCCCGCACGATCGCCGAGCGAGGCGTGCAGCTCGTGGGAACCGCTCACGGCAACACGCTCGAGAACCTCGTCGCCAACCCTACGCTTTCCGACCTTATCGGCGGCATCCAGTCGGTCACCCTCAGCGACGAGGAGGCGCGCCGCCGGGGCACGCAGAAATCCATCCTCGAGCGAAAGGCGCCGCCCACCTTCGAGGCCGTGATCGAGATCCAGAGCTGGCATCGCGTGGCGCTGCACGAGGACGTGGCCGTGACCGTGGACGCGAAGCTGCGTGGGTTCGCCGCCCCGCCGGAGGTGCGGCAGCTCTCCGGCGAAGGCTCGATCGAGGTCGCGCCTGCGGAGGAATGGGAGCCTCAGGAACGGATCGGCCGGGCAGACCCGGAGCGCTCTCAGCCGTCAGGCCTCGAACGGGGGCAAACGAAGCCGCAGGAGGACCGCATCCGCCTCTTCCCCTTCGGCGTGTCCCGAGGCCGGTTGCAGCAGGCAATCCAGGAGACGGACGTGCCCGTCCAGCTGGTCGACGATCTGCGCAACGCCGAAGCCCTGATCACCCTCAGGCATTCGTACCGAAAGAAGCCCGCGCTCATCCGCGAGGCAGAGGAACGCTCACTCCCGATCTACGTGATCAAGAGCAACACCCTCTTCCAGATGGAGCAGGTGCTCCTGCAATTTCGCGGACAGCAGTTCCGGCGAGAGCCGATCGCCGAGGCCTATCGCGAGACCGAGGACGCCATCGCGCAGGTGCTTACCGACGGGAGGCCGCTCGAGCTGGCGCCCGCGAACAGCTACATCCGCCGCGTCCAGCACGAGCTCGCGGGGCGCTTCAATTTGGACAGCGAGAGCTCCGGCTCAGAGCCGGACCGCCGCGTGCGCATCCTCCCTGTGCCGCCGGTCTCAAACGGCCGTTGAGCAACGACGCGACCGCCGGGAAGGTCAATTCGGAAACGGAAAGAGAGGCGCACTTCATCGTCTTCGAGGGCGGCGAGGGCGCCGGGAAGAGCCTGCTCGCCTCCGCCATCGCGCGACGTCTCGAACGCGCGGGCGTGCACACGATCGAAGTGCGCGAACCGGGGGGCACGCCCGCCGGCGAGCAGGTCCGCGACCTCCTTTCGCAGCAGCTCACGCCTTGGGCCGAGGCCTTCGCGTTCCTGCTCGCGCGCGCCGAACTGGTCAGCCAGATCATCGGCCCCGCACTCGAGGCGGGCGCGATCGTGCTCTGCGACCGCTTCCGGGCGAGCACGATCGCGTACCAGGGGTACGGGCGCGGGCTGGACCTTCGCCGCCTCGCCGAGGCAAACGCCTCGGCGACCGGCGGTCTCGTGCCCGACCTCACGATCTACCTCGATCTCCCCGCAGAGGTCGGCCTGCGGCGGAAGCTGGGCGACGCCGAAGGTCCCGCCACGGGACGTGAGCAGCTCGCGTTCCACGGACGGGTGCGCGACGGCTACCGCGCGCAGCTCGCCCAGGCACCCGCGGGGACGTGGGTCGAACTCGACGCGACGCACCCGCCTGAGGCGGTGGAGGGGGACGCGTGGCGTCTGCTGGCGGACCGCCTCAGCCTCCCCACAACCGGCGCGTAGGGGCCTCTGCTACGCTTCGGAACATTGACGAAAGCGTAAGGGTTGCCGGCCCTTGAAGGGCTACTTCACGCGGACGTTCTACTCACTGGAGAACGCCCAGTACCGCATGCTCTGGATGGGGACGCTGTTCTCCTTCCTCGGCATGCAGATGCAGATCATCGCGCGCGGTTTCCTCGCCTTCGATCTGACAGGCCGGAACACCGCGCTCGGCGCGGTCATGCTCGCCTTCGGCATACCCAGCCTGGTGTTCACGCTCTGGGGCGGTGTGCTCGCCGATCGCCTCCCGCGGCGCCGCACGCTCCTCATCTCCCAATCCGTGATCGGTCTGAACGCGGGCTGGATCGCCCTGATGATCGCGCTCGGCCTGCTCGAGTTCTGGATGCTGCTGTTCGCGAGCTTCGTTCAGGGCGTGGGGTTCGCCTTTATGGGGCCCGCACGCCAGGCGTTCATCGGCAACCTCGTCGGCCGCGAGGCGGTCGGCAACGCCATCGTCCTCCAGCAGCTCAGCATGAACGGGACGCGCGTCGTGGGACCGGCCCTCGCCGGGGTCTTCATCTCGATCTGGTTCATCGGCCTGGGCGGCGTCTACTTCATGACGACCCTCGGCTTCCTCATCGCCATCTACACCACCCTGCGCCTGCCACCCGGCGAGCCGGAAGCACGAACCGAGGCCACCTCACCGATGGCCGACCTCGTCGACGGGCTGCGTTACGTGCGCAGCCGCCCCTCAGTCGCCATCCTCATCCTCACTTCCTTCGTGCTGACGGCGCTGGCCTTCCCCTTCCAATCGTTCCTGCCCTCCCTCGCCCTCGACATCTACGACGCGGGCTCGCGCGGCCTCGGCGTACTCTCGTCGATCCAGGCCGTCGGGGCGGTGATTGCAATCGTGATCGTCGCGGGAATCGCTAGCCAACCTCGCGCCTGGCACCTGCAGCCGGTGTTCGCGCTGGGCTTCGGGGCGGCGGTCGCACTCCTCGGGTTCGCCTCGAACTTCGTCATGGGGCTCCTTGCGATCGCGGTCGTAGGCGCCTTCTCGGCCGGCTTCCAATCACTCAACAACGCCCTCTCCATCTCGCTCAGCGAGGCCCGCTATCACGGGCGCGTGCAGTCGCTCTCGATGCTGTCCTGGAGCCTGCTCGGGATCGCCTCGATGCCGATCGGCATCGTTGCGGACGCGATCGGGATTCGACAGACCTTGATGCTCATGGGCGCCCTCGCGGTCGCGGGGGTCTTCGTGCTGCGCTTCGTCGGCCAGCTCTGGGGAGCGGAGGAGGACCGCCACCAGCTGCCCGAACCGGAGACCCCTCCGCGCGCCCACCGGCGCGCCGGGGAATCCGGCTCGGCAGCGTCCGCCCGCGGCGGCCCTTTGGTACGGTAGGGCGCGCGCCAACGGTCCCGCTGCTGGCGCTGGCGACCGTGAGCTGATGGACGAAAACCTCCCTGACGAGCGCCCCCAGCGTCGCCGCGAGTACTCTGGCCCGGCCGCGACGTTCGGCCTGGCCGCGCTCGTGATCGCGGTCGTCGCGCTCGGCGTCTGGTACTTCGAGATCCGCACGGATGGCGGCGGCGCCCAGCGCGAGCCGGGGCTCGGGATCGTCGCCCTCGACAATGCCCTTAACCCGACAGACCAGGCGCCGGCGGCGAAGGTCGGCCGCGCCGCACCGTCGTTTCGTCTGCGCAACATCGACGGCTCGATCACGACCCTCGCGGACCTGCGCGGCCAATACGTCCTGGTCAACTTCTGGGCCTCCTGGTGTGGACCCTGCCGCGGGGAGACGCCCGACCTCCAGGCCTTCCATGAGGCGCGCTCACCTGGGCTGGTCGTCGTTGGCGTGAATCAGCAGGAGTCGCTGCAGACCGCGAGCGCCTTCGTCCGTCAGTTCGAGGTCACCTACCCTGTCGTCCTCGACGTCGACGGACAGGTATCGGACGCCTACCACGTAGGTACCGGTCTGCCCATCAGCTTCGTGGTGGATCCTGAGGGCGTGATCCAACGCGTGCACTTTGGTCGGATCACGCAGGAGAACCTCGCCGCGCTGGCGGCGGAATTCCGCTTCTGATGGCTAGCAACGCCGCTCCCGCTACGGGCAGCCCGGCGCCGCCCGCGTCCGATCCGTTCCGCGCGATCTGGCGGCTGCTGATCAACGTCAAGTTCGCGGTCGCGCTGGTCTCATTGGCCGCGCTGGCCAGCCTCATCGGCGTCGTCGTACCGCAGCTGCCCGCCGAGATGCGCTCCAATCCTGCCGCCCGCTCCGCCTGGCTCGAGCTCCAGCGCGATGACTTCGGCATCTTCACCAACCTGATGGACCGCCTCGACCTCTTCGACGTCTTCCAGAGCCCTTGGTTCCTCGGGCTCTGGGTGGTGATCGTCGTGGCCGTCACCGTCTGCACCATCAGCCGCTTTCCGCCAACCTGGCGCAGCGTCCAGCGCCCGCCGCTGCGGGTGGGCGGGCGCTACTACGACACCGCCAAGCACCGGGCAGCGTTCACGCACCAAGGAGGCGCCGGCGCGGTCGAGGCGCTCCTGCGGAAACGGCGCTATCGCGTCACTCGCACGCGCGCGGGGGAGGGCGTCACCGAACTCTTCGCGGAGCGCTATGCCTGGAGCCAGTACGCGACGTTCGCCTCGCATCTCGCCCTGCTGATGCTGCTCGTCGGGGGCCTGCTCACGAACCTCGCCGGCTTCCAGCGGACGCTCGCACTGGCGGAAGCGCGACCGGCCGCGCCGCTCTTCGACGACCCCGGCCCGGGCCAGATCTTCGTGCAGATGGAGGATGCCCACCGGGGTGTTGATGCTGCCGGAAACATCATCGACTTCCACAGCGACCTTCACATCCGGCGCGGAACCGAGGAGGTGACCTGCACCGCCACCGTCAACGGCCCCTGCTCCGCCTTCGGCTACCGCTTCCACCAAGCGGCCTTCTTCGACGACCTCGCCCACTTGACCGTATGGGGGCCTGACGGCCGCCTGCTCTTCGACGATATCCTCGATTTCGAGAACGAAGCGACAGCGGTGCCCGCTCTCACCGTGACCGATCGCGAGGGCGACGTGCTGTTCGACCAGGCGCTCCCGCAGATGGCAAGCGTGCCCGGCGCGCCGCTGGGCTTCGCAGGGGACCTGGGCCTCGCCGAACTCGTCGTGCCCGGCGCCATCTACGGCGCGAGCTGGCGAACCGAGGACGACACCCTCGTCCTCGTTATCGACGGCGAGGGGATCGAGGCAGCCGAACTCCGCCCCGGGGGATTCGTCGAGACCGCCGTCCACCGGATCGTTTATCGGGGAATCGTTGCAGTCCCCGCCATCACCGTGCTCGACATGCCCCGAGGCGAGGCCTCCGGGCCGGTCACCGTGCAGATGCCGGAGGGCGGCGATGGCGAGCCCTACCTCTTCGTCTCGAACGTCGATGCCACGAACCTCGCGATCGAAGCCGGCGAGACCATCGAAACGAGCGCGGGCTACCGTTACCGCTTCGGTGGGCGCGTCGACGCCTCGGGCATCGACGTGCGCCGCGACCCAGGCGACACCTTCATCTGGATAGCCGTCGTCATGGCCTTGGTCGGCCTCGCGGTCACGTTCTACATCCCCCGCAGGCGGCTCTGGGTGCGGGTGACCCCGACCCGGACCCAGCTTGCTGGCGTCGCCGAGCGTACGACGCGCTTCGGGCGCGAGTTGCGGCGACTCGGCGCCGAGCTCGGCGCCCGCGACGCCTTGCTCCCCGGCGACGTCGAAGACTGAGGCGGGACGAGTTCAGGGTTCAAAGTTCAGAGAGGGCCGGGGCGGGCTCCGTGTCAGGTCGAAGGGGACAGGGCGGCCGGGCAGCGCAGCGAGATCTACCAGCGAGCGCGCAGGCGCAGCGGCCTGCGGCCGCGGAGACGCGGCAGTCGAGCGCCGGGTCGGGCCAGGACGGCGAGGCAAGCGCAGCGAGCTCTAAATCAGCCAGCGAGCGCGTAGTCGCAGCGGCCGCAGGCCGCGAAGACGCAGTAGTCGAGCGCTGGGGTGGGGAGCGGGGCGGCGGGGCGAGCGCAGCGAGCTCTAAACAAAAAGCTCACCGACGCTCTGGCCGGTGTGGATGCGCTCGATAGCGTCCCCGAAGAGCGCGGCCATCGAAATGATCGTCATGTTCGGGAGGTGCTTTTCGGGGGGCAGCGGGACCGTATCGGTGACGACGAGCTCGTGGACGTCGGCTTCACGCAGGCGGTCGACGGCGGGACTGCTGAAGACCGGATGGTACCCAGCGACGACGATCTCCTGGGCACCATAGTCCCGCAGGATGCGCACGGCTTCGACCATGGTTCCGGCCGTATCGATCTCCTCGTCGACGAGGAGGGCGTTGCGCCCCTTGATCTCACCGATGACGTTCATCGCCTCGACCTTGCCCGTGTTGCCAAAGCGCCGCTTCTCAATCACGGCGAGCGGCAGATCGAGGCGCGCGGCCATGTCGCGTGCGCGCTTCTCGCCGCCGACGTCCGTCGCAACCACCGTGTAGCCACCCATGTCTTTGCTCGCGAAGTGAGCGCTGAAGGGGTAGAGCGCATTGAGTTCGTCCAAGGGGACGTTGAAGAAGCCCTGGATCTGGCCTGCGTGGAGGTTCATCGTCAAGACGCGATCGGCGCCCGCGGTCTCGATCAGGTTCGCCACGAGCCTCGCACTGATGGGTACCCGCGGCTGATCCTTCTTATCGCTCCGGCCATAGGCGTAGTAGGGAATCACTGCGGTGATGCGGTCCGCTGAAGCCCGCTTGGCGGCGTCGATCATGATCAGCAGCTCAAGGATCGAGGTGCTCACCGGGGGGCAGAACGACTGGATTAAGAAGACGTCGCGGCTGCGAATGTTCTCCTGGTACTGGACGAAGATGTTCTCGTTGGCGAACTCGAAGAGGTCGGCCTTGCCGAGCGCGAGGCCGAGGTGCGCGCAGATGTCGTCCGCGAAGCGCGGGTGGGTGCGGCCGGAGAAGATCGCGAGGTCGGCGAGGTCGGCGAGGTCGTTGCGCATGCGTTCGGCCCTGCACGGGAGATGGCACGAGCGCCGGCCCGGAGCAGGGAGCGGCGCTCGCAACGAGCGGATGAACGATCGTGCGGCGACTCTAGCACGGGGCGTGGGGTGGGGGGTAGGTGACTAGAGGTCGAGGATCGCCACGAGCTCGGGAGCGATGTAGAAAGTCCTCCGACCCACCGTCAGGAACTCATCAAGTATGGCGAGGTCCACGAGTACCGCTATGGCCGAGTACGCTGTCTGCCTTGAGATCTCAAGCCCGGAACTAGCCAGCGTTGGCGTAACGACGACCTGCTCGAGAGCAAAGTCGGCCAAACGCTGCGTCGACGGCGTGGCGCCGCGCTCAGCAAGTCGAGCCCGCCACTCCGCGCCCAAGGCGATCACCTCGCGTGCGACGGATACAGCCTCCTCCGCCTGCTCAGCGACGCCGATCAGGAAAAAGCGCAGCCAATCCTCCCACACAGAGGTCGTGCTCACCGCCAGCAAGAGGTCGTAGTACTCGTCCTTGCGACGCTCGAAGTACGGGCTGAGATAGAGCAGCGGGCGAATGAGCTCGTGGCGAGCCGCGAGGAGTAAGGGGATCAAGAGGCGGCCCACTCGCCCGTTGCCATCGAGAAAGGGATGGATGGCTTCGAACTGATAGTGCATCCATGCCGTTTCAACGAGTACCGGAGTCAGAGCCTTCTCCTTGTTGAGGTAGCCGATCAACTGCCCCAGCGCTTCTCGCATCTCGTTAGGGGGCGGGGGCACGTAGCGTGCCTCGAGGATCTCGTTCGTTGTGCCGACATGGCTCTGGATGAAGCGAAATTCCCCCTGGTTGCTCAGTTTCTCGCCACGGGCTCCAGTCATGACTTGTCTGTGAAGCGAGCGGAGCAGGTCTTGAGAGACCGGCTCGTCCTGGACGGCCCGGAGGCCACTATCGAGGGCTCCGACGTAGTTCAGAACGTCCTTGGCATCGCTGCCCGGCAGTGGTCGCATGCCGGCCTCGAGGGCAACGACGTCTGAGAAGGATGCCCTGGTGCCCTCGATCCTCAAGCTGGCGATCGCCTCTCTCCGCAGGTAGGGGCGCACGAGGAGGTCCGGGTTCGGGAAGAACTCACCTATTCCCATCAGGCGACCGAGCGCCAGATTCGCCGCTCCAAGCTCTCGAGCAACAATCGAGATAGCTGCGTCTTCAGCGATCGGGGAGAGCGGATCGGGTATGAATGCCACGTAGGGCGGGAGGGGCGGCTCCTCTTCTACGCCGAGCAGCCGCCCCGAGGGCTCCGTAAAGAGACTCATGTCCATTTTCTAGACATCCTTCAGCGGGATGTCCAAATACGGGCCAAAATTGGACATCCCGCGCGCGACAGTCCAGAGATTAGACTCAAGATGACCTTTAGTCCAATTTCTCGCGAAAATTGGACATCAAATGCCACAGTGTCCATCAGCCAAACTTTGCTTATGCCAATGATCATTTCATTTCCTGCGTCGCGGCCACCCCGGCCACCGGGCCTTCCCCGCTAGCCCCCCGCTCACGCCCCTCCCCATACTGACACCGACGACCGTCCCCGGAGGCGCGCTATGCCCGACCGACCGCTCATCGCGATTACGATCGGCGACCCATCGGGCATCGGCCCCGAGGTGGCGGCGAAGGCCTTGCAGCGTGACGAGCTGCGACGCGACGCGCGTCTCTTCCTCTTGGGGTCGCCGACGAGCGCGGCGGCTGCGCTGCAACTCATCGGCTCGACCCACGAGTTCCGGCCCGCGAAGACGCTCGCGGAGATCACCGGTGAGGCCGGCACGACGGAGATCCTCATCGCGGGCGACTCCCGCGAAGCCGCCTTCGCTATCGGGGAGCGCTCGGTGGTCGCGGGCGAGGCCTCGCACGGCTGGGTCGAGGCCGCGACAAGGCTGGCGCTCGGGGGCGAGGTCGACGCGATTGTCACCGCTCCGATCAACAAGGAGGCCTGGCAGCTCGCGGGTAGCTCCGATACGGGTCATCAAGAGGTGTTCAAGCGGCTCGCGGGCGCCGATCACGTCGCCACAATGCTGATCAGCGGCGCCCTCCGCTGCATGCACCTCTCGACGCACAAGACGCTGTCCGAGGCCTGCGCCTACGTCACCCGCGAGAACGTACTCGCCGCCATTCGCCTCACCGACAAGCACTTCCGCGCGTGGGGCTTCGCCGAGCCGCGCATCGCCGTCGCCGCACTCAACCCGCACGCCGGAGACGGGGGCTTGATCGGCACCACCGAGATCACCGAGATCGGGCCGGCCGTCGCGGACGCGGAGGCGGAAGGAATCGCCGCCTCGGGGCCGATCCCCGCCGACTCCGTCTTCAACCAGGCGATCGATGGCCGTTACGACGTCGTCGTCGTCATGTACCACGACCAGGGCCACATCGCGATCAAGGTCCACGGGTTCGAAGAGAGCATCAGCGTGAACCTGGGCCTGCCCTTCATCCGCACCTCCGTGGACCACGGCACCGCTTTCGATATCGCGGGCAAGGGGGTCGCCGACGAAACCAGCATGGTGGAAGCGATCAGGACCGCGACGCGATTGGCGAAGCAAGAGGGCCTAGCCTAGGCAGCGAGCCTGGACAGAGGCGCCATGAGCCCGCTCGTCCTTCTCGACGTCGACGACACGCTGGTGGACCGCGCGGGGGCCTTCGGCCGCTAGGCGGAACAGTTCTGCAGCGACCACCGCCTTGCGCACGACGCCGCCAGCTGGCTGGAGGCAGCAGATCGCCACGGCAATCGCGGGCACGCTGAGCGCAAGCCTCAGGCGCGGTTCTCCGTGGCACCCCAGCCATCCCAGAAGGTGACTTCGTCGACGGGCTTGCGGCGCGTCGGGCCGAAGTTCGCGTCGGGGAAGCCAAGCGGAACCAGGGCGACCGGGACGGCGGTATCGGGAATACCGAGGTAGGCGCGCAACTCGGCCTCGATCGCGGCCTCGAAGCCGGTCAGAACGGTACCCAGGCCGAGGCCCCGGGCCGCGAGCTGCAGATTCTGGACCGCGCCGTAGATGGAGCTCCCGCTGCGGAAGCTGTCGGCGATCGGGGCGCCGTCGCGATCGAGGCAGGGGATGATCAGCACCGGCGCCTGAGCAAGGTTGTCCAGGAGGCTGAGCGCACCCGTGAGCATCAGCCGCTCGCTGCGCTCCTCGGAGCGGGAGCCGCGGCTGAAGTACTCGCGCGTCCCCGGATTCTTCTGCGACTGATCACGCACCATCTGCGCGATCGCGCGACGGCGCCCCTCGTCCTCAATGACGATGAACTTCCAGGGTTGGCTGTTCGTCCCGCTCGGGGCCTTCGTGGCCGCTTCGATCACGCGCCAGAGCAGGTCCTTGGGCACGGGCTCATCGCGGAACTTGCGGATCGCGCGCTGCGTGTACATCGCGTCGAACAGGCTCTCAGTGCCGGTGCGGTTGTCGGACATGCTCGCCCCTCAGTCGATTCGCCATCCTACGCGGGAAGCGCCACCGCCCCGCGCTCGTCGCTCACCTCAGAAGATCGCGAGCGGGTTGGCGGGGCTGCCGGTGCCGCCAGTGATCCGGAGCGGCGACAGGATGAACTGGAACTCCCAGCGGCCGAGCCGCTCGCAGGTCTGCGCCAACTCCTCGAGGTTGCAGTTGTCGATCAGGTAGAGGCCCATGGCGGTGAGCCCGACCATATGGACGGGCTGGCGCGCGGCTTCGTAGCCAGAGGGCATCGCGTCCTGGGCAGTGTCGGCGCCGATCGCGGCAACGCCGCGCTCGTGCAGCCAAGGGAGGGATGCAGCGTGCCAGCCGGCGTAGCCGCCGGCAGGCAGGTCCTCGCGCCCGAGCTCGGCCTTCTTGCGGCCGTAGCCTGTGCGGAGCAGCGTCACGTCCCCGGGCTCGACGGTCACGCCCTGACGCGCCTCCGCCGCCTCGAGGTGTTCCGGGTAGACGCCCTCGCCTGGGTCGAGCCACGGCCGATCCTGCGCCGCGGCAACATCGAGAAGGACGCCGCGCGTGACGATCCCATCCTTCAGGGCCGTTACGGCGTGGTGCGTGGCGCCCATCCCCGAGGTGACGAGCTCGGCAGGCTTGCCGTTGTACATCTTCCCGTCCCAGAAGAAGTGGCAGAGGCCATCGAGGTGGGTAATGGCGTAGCCGTGGAAGATGAAGCCGATGTACTCGAGCGCGCCGGCGCTGCGAACACCAGCGGGGCCGACGCGGTGCTCGTCCTGGAGGCCTTGGCCCGTGGAGAGCATGTAGCGCTGGGGGGTGCCGAAGGCGTGATCCGGCTGCGGCTGCGTCTCGATCTCCCAGGCACAGGAGACGCTTATCCCCTCCGACACGAGGGCGGCCGCGGCCCGGCGCTTCTGCGGCGTGATGTGGTTGAGCGTGCCGAGCTCATCGTCATCGCCCCAGCGGCCCCAATTCGAAAGCTGATCGAAGTAGCCGAGGACCTCGGCTTCGCTTGGTGCGGTGGGCATCGCTCGCCCCTTTCACAAGCAAGATCGCGCGGAATCAGGCCGAGGATGGGAGGGGCGGGGGCCGGCCGTCAAGCGTCGACGACGCTCTCCATCGAGCCCAACTCGGGGCTTGTCGGCGAGACGCGCGAAACCACGTACAGGAACACGGCGCCAATCGCCCCCGCAACGAGCGAGCCGGCGAGCACCCCGAGCTTCGCCTCGTCGAGCAGCACCTCTTGGCCCTCGAAGGAGAGTTCGGCGATGAACAACGAAACCGTGAAGCCGATGCCGGCGAGGAGCGAGGCGCCGAAGACGTGTCCGAGATGGACGCCGTCGGGCAGGCGCCCGGCGCCGAGGCGCAGGCCCGCGATCGTCGTCAGGCTGATGCCGAAGAACTTGCCCACCACGAGGCCGAGCACGACGCCCCAGGCGACGCGCTCGCTGAAGGCGTCACCGAGAGCACCCGGCGTGACTTCAACCCCCGCGTTCGCGAGGGCGAAGATCGGCACGATCACGAAGCTCGAATACGGCAGCAGATTGTGCTCGAGCTTCTCCATCACATATTTGCCGCCGAAGGGACGGGCGGGGGTGAGGAGGCCGAGCGTCACCCCCGCAATGGTGGCGTGGACCCCCGACTCGAAGGTCGCGTACCACATCACCACCCCGAACAGGAGATAGAGGGGCACGTAGCCAAGCCGCAGCCGCTGCGAGGTCAGGATGAGCACGATCATCGCTAGCGCCGTGATGAGCCAAGGGAAGGAGAGATCGTCGGCGTAGAAGATGGCGATGATGGCGATCCCGCCGATGTCGTCGGCGATCGCGAGGGTAAGGAGGAAGACGCGCAGGCCGGCGGGCAGGCGTCGCCCGAAGAGCGCCAGGACGCCAACGACGAAAGCGATGTCCGTGGCGACGGGAATGCCCCAGCCATCGATGCCGTCGCCGCCGAGGTTGATGCGGGCGAAGATCGCGGCGGGGACGAGCATCCCCCCTGCTGCGGCGAGGATTGGTAGCGCCGCCCGCTTGGGGTCGCGCAGCTCACCGACCACGAGCTCGCGCTTGATCTCCATCCCCACGACGAAGAAGAAGATGACCATCAGGGCGTCGTTCACCCAGCCCTCGAGATGCTCCTCGATCTTGAGGTCGCCGAGGCCGATCGTGAGGTTGTACTCCCAGAAGTCGTGGTACGAGCCGGCGTGGGTGTTCACCCAAACGAGGGCGGCGATCGCGCCGATGAGCAGGACGATCCCGCCCGCGGCCTCGAGCCGCAGGAACTCGACGATCGTGCCGCGTACGCGCCTGGTTGCGGGCGGCCACCAAGGGCGCACCCGCCCGGTCAGGGGCTCCTGTGGTTCCTCACCTGGCATCGTTCGCTGCGCGCTCGATCCGTACGTGATTCGACGCGGGGCGCCAGCCCCGATTCACAAGCTGGTGCGGCCCGCGCCGTACCTGCCCGAGCCTAGCACAGGCCTGCACTCCGCTTAGGTGCAGGCTAGCGGCGCCCGCCGCGGAAGAACCCGCTGATCTGGTCCCACATCGACTTGTTCCCCGCGCCCTGCAGGAACTTCCCCCACGCTTGTTCCGCGGAAGCGGAACGATCAAGGCCACGGACGCGCTCCTCCATCACATCGCGGATGCGCCCCTCCTCGCCCGCATCCACCCAGAAGCCGTGCTCGTCCTCACAGGTATCGAGCTCGAGGTTGTAGGCGCGGTAGTTGAAGGCGCCCATCTGCTTGCCGCAAACGGGACACTTGAGTTCGCTCGGCCGCTTCGCATACTCGATCATGGCGCGCCGCTGGTGCTCCTCGGGGGTGGTCTTCGCTTCGAGCTCGTCGAGTTCGTGATGGTCGAGCCAGCGACCGTTACAGGTCGGGCAGTGGTCCACCTCGATCCCTTCGTGGTGCTCGATCAGGAGTTCGGCGCCGTCGCGTGGGCAGTTCATGAGCCAATCGTACTGGAGATCGCGTGAAGGCCGCGTGAGCCTGGGTTCCGCCTGCGCAAGCGGTGCGCGCCGGGAATAGGCGCGCGACCGGCGGGCGCCGCGAAGATGGCCTTGAGCGCAACGCACGCGCTTCGCGTGCCACCTCTCCGAGCGTAAGGCCGCAGGGGATCTTCTTACACGCTTCTTACACAGAAGGTGAGCGCGCTCATTGTCGGACGAGGGGGGCTGCGCTACGCTAGAAGTGCCGAGTCCTGGCTCCGCCAGGAACGGGGGAACCAATTTTTGGGGTGTATCGCGCGCAAGCGCGTAGGCGACTTCCGACGCCGAACCCGTCAGCTAACCCCGTAGGCCGATCGGGAGGCATCTCTCCTATGCCTCCAGCGTCTTTGAGTTCGCGGCGAACGCGCCGCCGGAGGTTGCTGTCATGGCCCCGAGCCACGCCCCACTCGCCCCACCATCATCCGATCCACGCCGGGATCACGATCCCCTTATCGCAGCGGCCGATCTCCTGCACCAGGCAGGGCGCCTTCCGTTTGATGCCCACGAGGCCGGAGCCTGGGCCCGCCGCTACCGCGCGCTCGTCCGGAGCGCGTCCGAGCGCGTAGACGTTCATCGCTGGCTCACGACACTCCCCGACTCCGCCCTCGAACGCGTGGCTGCCGAACAGCCCCAGCTGCGCAACGCGACCGACCGCCAGCTTGTCGAGCACACCGATATCACTTCCAGACTGGCCGAGCTCATGGCCGACGCGATCTCTAAGACCCCGCTCGGGACCGCGGCCGCGGTCGAGCTGATGGAGGGGGCGCTTGCATTGGAGCGCGAGCTTCGGCGTCACCACGAGCAGCTCGTCGACCTCGTGTACGAGGCCGCGAACCGCGAGCCGGGCGGACCCGGCTAGGGCCGGGCGGCCGCTCTTCCGGCAGGACGGGCAGCGATGCAGGCCGGCGAGCCGGGGCCGCTGGGCGCGGCCCCCGCTGAGCTGCGACTTCGCTGCACGCGACCGAGGGCGCGGTAGCCGACACGCCCGGCTTCAGATCCCGCCCTAAGATAGAATCACGCGGGCCGGCGACAACGGACAGCGGGATCCGGAGGCTCCGTGACGACCGACGACCGTGAGGCTGAGTCCCCCACGGCGAAGCTGTGGCGGGCACCGGTGGCGGCTCGGGGAGTTGGCCGCGGGGCTCGCGAAGCAATATCGATCGGGCCAGCCTTTTCCGCGTGTCGTCATCGACGACTTCCTGCCAGCGGACGTGCTCGATCGCGTGGTTGCGGCCTACCCCAAGCCCGGCGGAGTCGACTGGCAGTCGATCGACACCGCGAACCAGAAGAAGCTCGGATTTGCTAGCGCTGAGGCACTGCCGCCCGCCGTGCGGGGGGTGCTGCACTTCCTGAACGCCGCGCCGGTTCTGCAGTTCGTCGAAAAGTTGACGGGAATCGACGGGGTAATCCCAGACCCGTACTACCAGGGTGGCGGCCTGCATCAAATCGAGCCCGGCGGGAGGCTGAGCATCCACACCGATTTCGCGGCGCATCCCAACCTCCGAATCGAGCGCCGCCTGAACCTGATCCTCTACTTGAACAAAGACTGAGAGGAGGCGTACGGCGGCCACTTGGAGCTGTGGGAGCAAGACATGAGCGAGTGCGTCCACAAGGTCCTGCCGGTATTCAACCGCTGCGTAGTCTTCACGACCTCGGATGATTCGTGGCACGGCCACCCCGACCCACTCGCTTGCCCACAGGGCATGACGCGTAAGTCGATAGCGACGTACTACTACACGAGCTTCACGCAGCCGGAGGAACTCTCAGAGTTTCGCCGCACAAACTTCCGAGCGCGCTCGGAATCCGGCGACGGCGCGGCGGCGCCCTCAGGCATGGAGCGCCGCCTCAAAGCCGCAGCGCGGGCGGTCCTGCCGCCGATCTTCGCGGACCGCGTCAAACGCCTGCGTCGCAAGAAGTAGCACTGGCCGCGACACGGCTGACCCAGCGATGGGGAGTGGTACGCTCGCGCGAACTGCAACCGGCGAGCCGCGAGACATGACCACCGCCGCGCTAACCATCAACTGGGACGCCGTCTTCGAAGAGGCGGTCGAAGTCCTCACGACGTACCTGCGCATCGACACGTCGAACCCGCCGGGGCGGGAGCGAGCTGCCTGCGAATTCCTCGGCGGTATTCTCGAGCGGGAGGGGATCGCCTACGAGCTGTTCGACCCCGGCGATGAGCGCGTCTCGCTGCGCGCCACCCTGCCCGGCGATGGCAGCCGCCCGCCGCTGATGCTGCTGAACCACACCGATGTGGTGCCCGTGCAGCGCGAGTACTGGGACGAGGACCCGTTCGCCGGGCTCATCCGCGACGGCGAGATCTGGGGGCGTGGGGCGCTCGACATGAAGGGACTGGGTGTGGCCGAACTCCTCACGCTGCTCACGCTCAAGCGTCAGGGACTGCCCCTCGCTCGCGATCTCGTCTTTCTCGCGGTCGCGGACGAAGAGGCGGGCGGGCTCCGCAGTATCGAGTGGCTCGCCACGCACCACCCGGCCGCCCTCGAAGCGGAGTATGTGATCAACGAGGGGGGCGGCGGCACTACCGAGCTGTTCGGCGTCGAGCGACCGGTGTTCACCGTCGCCACCGGCGAAAAAGGGCCGCTCTGGCTACGCCTCGTGGCCGAGGGCCGGGCCGGCCACGGGTCCGTCCCGCACGACGACAACGCCCTCGAACGGCTCGTGCGCGCGCTCCAGCGGCTGCAGCACTGGGAGCGCGATCTGCAGCCCTCGCCCGTGCTGGCGGAGTATTTCGCACGCCTGCAGAGGGCCGGGATCTCGGCGGCGAAGCGACGGCCGAAGAACTCGCGGAGGCCGCCGCGAGCGATCCGCGCGTCCGCGCGCTCCTCACGAACACGATCAGTGCCACGACCGCCAACGTTGGCATGAAGCACAACGTCATCCCCGGGCGCGCGGAGGCGA
Organism: Tepidiformaceae bacterium; assembly: GCA_965247935.1. GTDB lineage: Bacteria > Chloroflexota > Dehalococcoidia > Tepidiformales > Tepidiformaceae > CAUYXJ01. The sequence continues at coordinate 2,242,139 of CBDFIA010000002.1, read as the reverse complement.
CGATCGACTGCCGCCTGCTTCCTGGCGTGGACGCCGACGCGTTCCAGCAGGAGGTGGCCGGCGTGATCGATGACCCCAAGGTCCGGCTCGAACGCGTCTTCGCGGGCTCGTCTGAGGTGAGCCCGCACGAGACCGGGCTGTTCGCGACGATCGAATCCGTCGTCCGCGAGTTCGTCGAGGACGCCGTCGTCGTGCCCGGCGTCACCGTCGGGTTCACCGACAGCCGCGTGTTCCGCAACCAAGGCGTCGTGGCATACGGGTTCTCGGGCGCGCTGACGGCCCCCGAACTGGCGGGCACCGTCCACGGCCACAACGAGCGCGTCAGCCTCGAGAGCTTCCGCCTGAGCTGCCGGATGATCTATGAGGTCACGCGCCGGATGTGTCTCGCGGAGGTTGTTGGCTCTTAGCTCTTGGCCGTTAGCTCTTGGTGCGAGTCGCCGGTGCCAGGCCAGATCGCCCCGTCTTCGATCCTCAAGAGCCAATAGCCAGGAGCCAACAGCCTCACTCCCACGGCGTTCCTGGCAGCAGCGGGCGGCCCCGGCCGCCCTCCAGATCGAATTCGTCCATGGGGAAGGGGCCGGGCTGATAGCCGCGGCTCGCGGTGAGGCCGCCATCGAGCGGTAGCACCACGCCGTTCACGAACTGCGAGGCGTCGGAGGCGAGGAAGACGATCGGGCCGATGAGGTCTTCGCCTTGGCCGATCCGGCGCATCGGTGTGCGCCCCTCGAGCATCTCCATCACCCCGCTCTGGATGAGGCCATCGTGCGTCATGGGCGTGTCGAAGACGGTCGGGGCGAGGGCGTTCACGCGCACCCCGCGGTCGCCCCACTCCACCGCCAGGAACTCCGTGAGATTGCTGACACCCCCCTTCGCCGCGAAGTAGCCGGGTGAGCGCCCCTCGAAGCCGCCGATCCCCATGATCGAGCTGATGTTGATGATGTTGCCGTGGCCCTGGCGGAGGAAGTGCTGCGCGGCCCCGCGGCAGCACTACCAGAGGCCCGTGAGGTCGGTATCGACGATCTCCTGGAAGATCTCGTTATCCGAATGCTCGGCGCGCCAGGCACGGACGTCGGCGATGCCTGCGTTGTTGATCAGCACGTCGACCGTGCCGAACTCATCCCAGGCCGCTTTCATCAAGGCCTCGACCTGGTCGTACTCGCGCACGTCGCAGGCCACGGGCAGGCAGCGCCGGCCCTTGCCCTCGATCAGCGCGCGTGTGTCGCCAAGGCGGTCGAGGCTGCGCGAGGTCGCGACGATGTCGGCGCCGCGGTCCGCGAGCGCGCTCGCCCAGCTGACACCGAGCCCCATGCTCGCGCCGGTGACGATCACCACCTTGCCTTCCATCGAGAACACGTCGTCGGCCATAGATCCCTCCCAGAACGCCGGATTCTACGGGCCGGAACATTCACGTGCGGGCGTCGCGATGTGCTCCAGTAGCGCCCCGATGGCGGGTCCACGGACGGCAGCGGAGAATGCCCCCGTGACCGCCGCCAGCCGCCCGCGCGTCGATGTCGTCATCCCCTGCTACAACGAAATGGCGGTGCTGCAGGAAAGCGTCGAGCGCACCGTCGCGCTCTTCGCCGAGCAGCCGCAGTACGACTGGCGTCTGGTGATCGCGGATAACGGCTCCACCGACGGCACGAGCGAGCTCGCCCGCGCGCTCGACGACGTGTTCCCGGCGGTGCAGGCCTTGGTCCTGACGATCAAGGGGCGAGGGCTCGCTTTGCGCGAGGCGTGGCTGCAGAGCGATGCGGACATCGTTTCCTATATGGACGTCGATCTCAGCACCGACCTTGCCCATCTGCCCGACCTCGTGGCGATGGTGGCGGAGGGGGCCTGCGATGTCGCCATCGGATCGCGGCTCTCGCGCAAGTCGGAGACGCAGAGATCGCTCAAGCGAGAGGTGACCTCCCGGGGCTACGTCTTGCTGGTGCGCGGCTTCTTTCCGCGCCTCCGGATCAGCGATGCGCAGTGTGGCTTCAAGGCGCTGAGCCGGCGCGCGGTCGAGGCGGTGGTTCCGCAGATCGAGAACCGCATGTGGTTCTTCGATTCGGAGCTGCTCATCCTCGCCCAGCAGGAGGGGCTCCGCATCTGCGAGCTGCCCGTGCGCTGGGTCGAGGATCCCGACACGAAGGTGCGCATCCTGAGCACCGCCGCGGAGGACATCCGCGGACTCCTGCGGATGCGTTTCCGAAGGCGCCGCTGATCTCTCCCAATCGCTCCGGCAAGCGCCGCCGAGCTCTCGCCTGATTCGTAGCTGATCGACGATGCGGCCGCGTATCGGCCCCTCGAATGCGGGCCATCGGGTCGCCCCCCACCAGGGGGTCCAGCGAATTGACCCCCCTTCTGGGGCGGGTGTATAAATCGTTTGCTACAAGATTCACAAACCGTGGCCTAAAGCCGGGGTGGTCGGCGTCTCAGCGGGGAGGGCGAGGGCAGTGGAAGTTGGTGAATTCCTCGAGCTCGTGTTCGTGTTCATCACGATCTTCGTGGGGCTCGGAATCATGGCTGCCTTCGGCAAGTGGTGGGAGCGCTAAGGCCCATGGCCGTTGAACAGCCCACCCAACCGACCCTCGGGGACAAGGTCTACGACAAGCTCTTTCACAACTACTTCTGGCGTTCGATCTTCCGCACGGGCTACCCCAACACCCCGCGGAATCAGATGCTCGTCGTGGCGACGAACGTCTTCCTCCACCTCCACCCCACCCGCATCCATCGCACCCACGTAAAGATCACGCACACCTACTGCCTCGGCGGGCTCACGTTTTTCATGTTCCTGGGCCTCACCGTCACGGGCATCCTGCTGATGTTCTACTACGTGCCGAGCGTCGACCGCGCCTACCTCGATATCCAAAACATCCAGACGAACGTGCAGTTCGGCCAGCTCATGCGGAACATGCACCGCTGGATGGCCCACGCCATGGTCATCCTCGTGTTCCTGCACATGCTGCGCGTGTTCTACACCGGCGCCTACAAGCCACCGCGCGAGTTCAACTGGGTCGTAGGCGTCATCCTGCTGGTGCTCACATTCCTCCTGAGCTTCACCGGCTACCTGCTGCCCTGGGACCAGCTCGCCTTCTGGGCTATCACGGTGGGGACGAACATCGCCGGCTCCGCGCCCGTGCTGGGCCCGAAGACGAAGTTCTGGTTGCTCGGTGGCTTCGAAGTCGGTCCCGACGCGCTCATTCGCTTCTACACCCTCCATGTCATCGGCCTGCCCCTCCTCGCCGCCATCTTCATGGCCGTCCACTTCTGGCGGATTCGGCGGGATGGCGGCCTGGCGCGACCGCTGTAGCGACGGGGAGTGAGCTAGCGCATGGCCACCGTCGTCGTTGCCCGTCCTGTTGTTCGGCCCACGCCGCGCGCCCGCGACGAGGAGGTCCTCGTCTGGCCGGACCTCGTATTCGTCGAGTTCATTTCCGCGCTGGTGTTCACGGTCGCGCTCTTCTTCCTCTCCTTCGCGATGAACGCGCCGCTCCTCGACGAGGCGAACGCCAACGTCACGAACGACCCGGCGAAGGCACCCTGGTACCTGCTCAACCTCCAGGAGCTGCTGCTGCACATGAACCCAGCGCTCGCTGGGATCATCGTGCCTACGGTCTGGCTCATCCTCCTCGGGGGCTTCCCCTACTTCGACCAGTCGACCGAGGGCCAGGGCAAGTGGTTCGCCGACGCGAACTCCATCAGGAACACGGTCATCTCATTGAACGTCGGCCTCTGGGGCACGCTCTCGCTGATTCTCTGGAACTCTGGCAAGGTCGCTATCTGGCTCAAAGACTGGTTCGGGTTCTCGGGGGGAGACCGGTTCGCCTTCTTGGAACGATCGGCCGCGATCAAGGACCCCTCGGTGGTGCCCTGGCCGGGGTGGGCCGACTCGATCCCCTATCTTTGGTTCAACCTCAAGATCCTCGACGAGGGACCGGGCGCGGGTGTCACCACCTTCCAGCACATCGACCTGCCGACGCTGCTCGTCGATATCGGTATCCCCACCGGTTTCATGGTCGGGCTCACCTGCCTGCTGGTATTCACCTTCTGGAAGATCGGCTGGGTGCTTACCCGGCGCGACGCCCTGATTACGCTCATGAGCGGGTTCGTCGGCGTCTTCCTCATGCTCACGATTATCGGAACCGCCTTCCGGGGCCCCGGCCAGGATTTGATCTGGCCCTGGGACCTGCGGACGCTCGAAGGCATCCCCGGGCAGGAGTGAGGGGCGGATGGCGCAACGGGTAGAGCGTGCACGCCAAGCGGAGGCCCGCAAGGTCTCGCGCCGCTCCTTCATGCGGGTGAGCGCGTTCGCCGGCCTCACACTCTTCACGGGCGCGATGAGCGCCGCCTTCCTCGGCTTCTTCAACCTCCGGAGCCCGTCTGGCTTCGGGCGCCCCGTGACGGTCCCCCAGATCCAGGTTCCTGCGCCCGGCGCCGACCCCGTGCGCATCACCGAGGGGAAGTTTTGGCTCGTGAACTTGGACGGCGCCGAAGGCGACGTTCTCAGCCAGGGCGGCGCGGGCGGGCTCATGGCCCTCTACTGGAAGTGCCCCCACCTCGGCTGCACCGTCCCCTGGCGCGGCGATTTCGATGGCGCGGCCGTGGCCTTCCCGGGCATCACGGGCTGGTTCCGCTGCCCCTGCCACGGCTCGACGTACTCGCGGGCCGGTGTCCGCGTCTTCGGACCCGCGCCACGCCCCATGGACACCTTCCTTGTCACGACGAACCGGGATGGCTCCGTGACCGTCAACACGCGCGCCGTGACCCTCGGCGGGGACCCGCCCAATCCTCTGCGGGCGGTTCGCTACAGTGGCTAGCGGCGCGCGGAGGACCGGTTGAACACCCAGCGCCAGATCTTCCTGATCGTGGCCCTCCTCTTCGTGAACGTCGCGGGCTGCGCCGCCTATACCGCCATCGACCTCCCCGTTCGCGCCGATAGGCAAGCGGACTTCTTCGAGAGCGAATCGATCGAACGCGGCGCCCTCCTCTTCGCGAACAACTGCCGCACCTGCCACGGCATCCGCGGCGAGGGTGGCGTGGGCCTTACCCTGAACAAGTCCGCGTTCCGCAACCAGGACCCGTTGGTCCTCTCGCAGAACCAGGCGCTCATCCGGCGCACACTCGAATGCGGCCGCGCGGGCACGCTCATGCCGGCCTGGCTCACGACCAACGGCGGCAGCCTCACTGCGAACCAGATCGGCCACCTTGTGCGGCTCCTGACCGCGCCGCTGGAGGAGGGCGTCTTCGACGCCCTCGGCGACCCGACGAACGATGGTTGGCTGGCGACAGTCGAATTCGCGCACAACCTCAATCACGAATCCAGCACCTCCATCACCGGCGACACGCTCGACCTGATCGCCGCGGCGCACGGGATCGGTGCCGCCCAGGTGGCCGCGTTGAACGGCTTCCGTTTGGGCGCCTCCGAACTCACGAAAGGCGAGCGGCTTGACCTGCCGGACGGACGGCGGGTGAAGGCGGAAAACAACGACACAGTCGCGAAGCTGGCCCAACGCGAGCACGTCGGCGCAATCATGATCGCCGAACTCAACGGCATCGCCTACGAGATCGACGACAGCGGCACCTTCTTCCTGCCTTACCGAGGCGACGACGAGGCGCTGGTCCTCGACCCAGAGGCGGACCAGCGCGCGACCGGGCTGCTTCCCGGCCGGACCTTGGCGCTGCCCGCTGGGGCAACCTTCCTCGTGCGCGCCGGCGACACCCTCGCGGGTGTTGCCGAGCAGCACGGCGTAAGCCCCGGCGCGATCCGCACGCTCAACGCCCGCCTCCTGGGCGAACACGAAGATAGCGACGAGATCGGCGCCGAGCGCCGGCTCCTCCTCCCCGACGGCACCGCCTATCACGTGCAAGAGGGCGACACCGTCGCAGATATCGCCGACGCGCACGACCTGCCGGTCCTGGTGCTCGCCGAAGACAACAGCCTCGATGTCGACGCGGTAGTCCTGCCCGGCGACACCCTAGTCCTGCGCGAAGGCAGCGGCTATATCGCCCAGTTCGGCGATACCGTGGCTGCCATCGCCGCGGCCCACGGGCTCGACGAGGGCACGCTCCGCGCCCTCAACGTCATCGACCCCGGCGTGGAAGTGACCACTGAGGTCGTCATCGCCCTCCCGCCGATCCGGAGCTACGTCGTTCAGGGCGGCGACCTGGCGCAGACGGCGGCCGGCTTCGGCAATGTCACCGCCACGACGTTGGGCGAGGCGAACGGAGTGGCTGCGGACGCGGTCCTGCCAATCGGGAAAGTACTCGCCTTCCCCGAGGACGCCTGGGGATCGGCCCCCCCCGACCAGCTCAACCCCGGCACCGCCTGCGTGGAGCACGCGGTCTCGCCGAGCACGTTCGACACCCTCCCCGGCGTGGGCACGGGTCCGATCGAGATCGACGAGCCGGAGGCGACCTCTGCCGAGGTCGCCATCCAAGCGCATGCGAACGACTGGACGGTCGTCGCCGACGGCGAGGCCGGCGAGCCCAACCGCGCGGGTGTGAAGGTGGCCGCAGGCACCGAAATCGTCTTCGACAACCTCGATGGCGTACACGCCATTAACATCGACGGCGAGAAGCAGGGCGAGGACATCGTGGTCGGCGAGACCCGCAGCATCAGCTTCGATGACCCCGGCGAGTTCCGGATCACGTGCAGCTACCACCCCGACATGCTCGCGGTCGTATTCGTCGAGTAAACGCGCGCTTCGTTGACGCTCTCAGAGATGCCTGGCTACGATCCAGGCGCAACCCAGAGACATCGCGACGGGCAGAGGAGACGAACGGATGGCGGCACAGACGGGGAAGCGGTACCTCTGCCCGAAATGCGGCTCCGAGTTCATCGTCACCAAGGGCGGTGAGGGCGAGCTGAAGTGCGGCGACACCCCGCTCGAGCTCAAGAAGTAACAACCGAAAAACGAGGGAAGCCATGGCCGTACAGCTAGGGAAGCGGTACAAGGACGAAGAGACCGGCATCGAGGTGCTCGTGATCAAGCCGGGCGACTGCGAGCTCAAGATCAGTGACCGCGAGATGGAGCTCATGCAGCCGAAGGTCCTGCCCTCCGCGGACTAACCGGATTCTCGTGCGGACCGCTCAGAACGGGCCAGTCCCCGGTCCCGCTTCGCGCGCTCCTGGCCTGCAAGGCCTACGGTGAGGCTCGATCAGCTCGTCGAGAACCGCATCCTGGAGGCGATCGAAGGCGGCGCCTTCGACGACCTTGCGGGCGCGGGCGCTCCGCTCCCCCGCCGCGATCGCGATCGCTTGGCCGGGAACCTCTGGATGGCGCACCGGATCCTCGGGAACGCAGGCCTGCTGCCCGAGTGGCTCGAGCTCGCCCGCGAGATCGAGCGAGGTGAAGAACAGCTCGCCGCCACTGAGCGGGCGCATCGCACGCTTGTGGATGGAGTTATCACATCGGGTGATTGGCGGCGCAGCGCGCCCCTGATCGCCGCACGCCGCCGCGAGTTTGCGCAGGCTGGCCATGGCCTGCGAGCGAAGCAGGACCGCTACAACCTCGACGCACCGGCGATCCTCTGCGAGCGGCCGGGGATCTGGATCGAGGAGCGATTGCGGCGGCTCGACGAGCGCCTTCGGGCGACACTTCACCGGGTGCGCGACCAGGAAATGGCGGAGGAGCTCCGAGTGACCGTCCACGGGTAGGGCCTGCTTCCAGCGCTAACGGACGGATGGCAGGGTGATCAGCGCCCCCCCAATGGCCACACTCGAGGACCGCATCCAGGACGACCTGCGCGACGCGATGCGCGCGATTTGCGCCTCCGCATCGACCATGGAGATGCCCAACCGTACGGCGATCTCCGCGTGTGGGAGGCCCTCATCGAGGAGCGCATGGACGGTCTCGTCGGCCGCGCTCCGCGGGGAGCGTCCAGGAATGGCCTCGCCACGGCTATCGACCGCGCCTGTCTCGGTCATGGCACCGCGCTCACCATAGAGGCCCTGTCTGGCGTTCGACCGGCCCGCACGCTGAGGGAGGAAGGAAGTGACCTGGCGCGACGTGGCGTAGATGCTATGCTGACAGCCAGAGGTCCTCGGTCCGATCGTTCCCATGAGAGATTTCCCACTCACGCTCGATTGCCGCCGGAACCTATTCATAGCCCCGGAGGCTTTTTCATGACGTCGTTCGTCGATCGGACTTTGAGCTGCTCGGATTGTGCAGCTGAGTTCACATTCACCGTTGGAGAGCAGGAGTTCTACCAATCACGCGGATTCACCAACGAACCGCGACGCTGCCCGGAGTGCCGGTCAGCCCGTAAGTCAGCCCGCGGCGAAGGCGGTGGTGGTGGCGGCTACAGCAGCGGTGGTGGCGGTGGCGGCAGCTACGGCGGCAACCGCGAGATGTTTAGCGCGACCTGCGCCGAGTGTGGCAAGGAAGCCCGTGTGCCGTTCCAGCCGCGTGGCGACCGGCCCGTCTACTGCAGCGATTGCTTCCGCTCACGTGCGCCTCAGCGTGGTGGTGGTGGTGGTGGTGGTGGTGGCGGTGGCGGTGGCCGCGACTGGTAGGGCTAGACGCATCACGGTAGACCCCGGCCCTGGGGACTCCGCCGATGAGGGCCCGATCGAGGTCGAGGGCGTCGTGACTGACACCCTGGCGAACGCGATGTTCAAGATCGAGCTCGCCGACGGCCGCGAAGTGCTGGCGCACCTTAGCGGCAGCATCCGCCGGCACGCCGTCAAGGTTCTGCCAGGCGACCGCATCAGACTCGAGCTCTCGCCCTTCGATCCGTCGCGAGGCAGGATCACCTACCGCTTCAAGTAGCTTTAGGCTCCACAGCTGCAGCCGCTTGCCGACTGCGCGCTGCTCACATGGATTCCGCCGTCGCCTCTGCTCGAACCGCCGTAGGTCGCCCGTGCTCGGCTCCGCCCGCGCGGTCACGTGACTACGGTCGTGCGAACCATTCGCGTAGATTGCGCGCGAGGCCGAGCGAGACCGCCCGAGCCATCGGCAGCAGTCGCGACAGCTGCTGGCGCGAGTCGCGGGCTCGCCATCGAGGCCTCATAGAGAACGGAGGCAGACCATGACCTACCCCGACTACGAGAACATCATCGCCGAGCCACTCCAGGAGGCCGAGGGCGTCGTCCGCGTGACGCTCAACCGGCCGCAGGCGCTCAACGCCCTCTCCGCCGACCTGCTCGACGAATTCTTTGATTTCCTCGAGCGCTTCGAGGACGACCCCCTCGCTTACGTCCTCCTGGTGCGGGGCGCAGGGCGCTCGTTCTGTGCCGGCTACGACCTGGCATCGCGCCGCACCGTGGAGCCAGGCGCCCCCGGCGACATCCTGCGCGAACAGAGCGTCGGCCGCTCACGCCGCACGATGATCGACTCGGTCGATCGTTACCTGCGGCTGTTCAACACCCGCAAGCCGACGATCGCGCAGGTGCACGGCCACTGCATCTCCGGCGGAACGGAGCTGATCTCGATGTTCGACTTCGTGGTCTGCGCGGAGACCGCCAAGCTCGGTCACATCGCCGGGCGCCACATGGGCACGCTGCGGACCCTTTCGATGTGGCCCTGGACCGTCGGCTACCGTCGAGCGAAGGAGCTGTTCATGACGGGCGAGCTCCTCGATGGCAAGACGGCCGAGGAGTGGGGAATGGTGAACAAGGCCGTCCCCGAGGAGGAGCTCGAGGAGGCGACGCTCCACTTCGCACGCAAGATCATGCGCATCCCCTTGGAGGTGAACATCCTCCACAAGCACTCGGTGAACCGCTGGATGGAGATCCAGGGGCTGGTGCCCGCGCTGCACTCGGCGGCGGAGTTCGATGTCTACACCGCTTTTATCGATGGGCGCCCCGGCTTCCGTGAGCGGGTCGAGGACGAGGGTTTGCGCGAAGCCCTCAAGTGGCGCGACCGGGAATGGAAGGGGACGGAGCGCTGGGATCACGCCCAGTCCTAATCAGGGTCGATGCCACGATCGCTCGCTAACGCGGTGGGCCGCGGCTGGCCAGTGGTGAGAGGGCGCCCGCGTCCCCTCGGAGGTCCAGCGGTCAAACGGAGGGACTGACCCCGGCCCACCGGCTCTGGCCGAACTACCGAATTGTCACCCTCGGCGGGTGGGACGAACCTATCCGGCATGGCCGAAGCCACAGGCGCACCTACCCGCACGATCGGCATCGACGTCGGCGACCGGCTGAGCGCGTACTGCCTCATCGATGAGCGTGGGCGACCGCAGGGCGAGGGCTCGTGCCCAACGACGCCCAACGGCTTGCAAGCACTCCTCGGCCTTGCGGAACGCTGGCGAGTGGTCATCGAGGCAGGCCAGCACGCCCCTTGGATGGCCGCAGCGATCGCGGCGGCGGGTCACGAATGCGTCGTCGCGAATCCGCGGCGGCTACGGCTCATCGCGGAAAGCCAGCGCAAGTCTGACCGGGCCGTGCGGAGACCCTGGCTCGGCTCGGGAGACTCGACCGGCGACTCCTGAACCCAGTGGTGCCGCGCCCGGCCGGCGCTCAGCGGGACCTCGCACTCATCCGCAACCGTGCGCTCCTCGTCGACCTGCGCACGGCTCTCGTCAACCGCGCCCGGGCCTCGGTGAAGGCGAGTGGCGAACGACTTCCGTCCTGCCCGGCGCGCCGCTTTCACGAGGTTGCGCTGGGCGCCGTTCCGGCCGAGCTGAGGCCAATGGTCGAGCCGCTCGCGCGGGCGATCGCCACACTCACGAGCGAGATCGCGATCGCTGACCGCGCAGTCGGCCTCCTCATCCGCGGGCGCTATCCCGTCGCCGAACGGCTGCAGCAGGTGCCCGGCGTGGGGCCGCTCGTCGCCCTCACCTTCGTGCTCACGATCGGCGATCCGCTGCGCTTCCCCCGCAGCCGCGCGGTGGGCGCGTACCTCGGACTCGCCCCGGGAATCCGGCAGTCCGGCGAGCGCACGACCTCGACAGGCATTACGCGCGAAGGCGACGCTTACCTGCGGCGCCTGCTCGTGGGGAGCGCCCTGCGCATGCTCGCGCTGCCCGCGGAGCGCGGGAGGCTCGAGGCATGGGCGCAGACGAAGGTGCGCCGCCACGGGCGCGGCTCAAGGAAGGTGGCCGCGGTCGCGTTGGCGCGGAAGCTGGCGGTCCTGCTGCTCGTCCTCTGGCGCAGCGGCGCGGACTACGACCCCCACTACGGAAGCGTGCTGGGCGACTGCGCGAGAGAGCTGGACCGCGAGTCCGCTTAAGTGCATGCAGCGCCCTACACCCTCCGGAGGTGGGAGCGCCCGGACAGCGCGTGGATGGCCGAGCACCTAGGATCGGGCTGTGGGTCAACTGCCCGAGCCGAGCGAGAAGGCCGCCGTGGTGCGGGCGATGTTCGATCGGATCGCGCCGTCGTACGACCGCATGAACCGGCTGATGACGCTCGGGCTCGACCAGCGCTGGCGGCGCGCGGTCGTGGACGAGCTCAGGGTCGGGCCCGACGACTCTGTGCTCGATCTCGCCTGCGGGACGGGCGATTTCGCAGAGTTCGCGGCCGCGCGCGGCGCGCACGTCGTCGCGCTCGATTTCTCCAGCGCCATGCTTCTGGGCGCGCGGAAGCGGAGGCTCCCGCGAACCGCGCTCGTGCAAGCCGACGCGCTGCGGCTCCCACTCGCAGACGCGAGCGTCTCTGTCGCCATCTCCGGGTTCGCGTTGCGGAACTTCGTCGCGATCCCGCCCGTCCTCGCCGAGCTGGCGCGCGTGCTGCGTCCGGGCGGACGCTTGGGACTGCTGGAAGTGGAAACGCCCCACCTCGCCCCGCTCCGCATCGGTCACGGCATCTACTTCAACCACGTGGTGCCCGCGGTAGGGGCGCTGCTGAGCGATGGGCGCGCCTACCGCTACCTCCCCGCCTCGGCTGCCTACCTGCCACCCGAGGGCACGCTCAAGGCAATGCTCGGGGAGGCGGGTTTCGCGAGCATCGTGAAGCAACGCTACGCCGGCGGGGCGGCCCAGTCCCTCACCGCCGTGCGGCCGTGAGCGCGGCGGCGGCGGCGCCGGTGACGGGCAAGGTCGCGGCCTGGCGAACGGCCGCCCGGCCGCCCACGCTCACCGCCGCGATTACGCCGGTACTCGTGGGGAGCGGCGCCGCCATCCATGACGATGCATTCGCCACGGGCCCAGCCCTGGCCGCCCTCTTCGGCGCCATCTGTCTGCAGATCGGGGCCAACTTTGCGAATGATGTCTTCGACTTCGAGCGAGGAGCCGACGCCGGCGATCGGCTCGGCCCACCAAGAGCGACGCAGGCGGGCCTGCTCACGCCAGCGGAAGTGAAGGCGGGCATGTGGCTCGCCTTCGTCCTGGCGCTGGCGGCAGGGGTCTACCTCGTGGTCGTCGCGGGGTGGGTCGTCGTCGCCATCGGGCTGGCCAGCATCCTCGCCGCGCTCATCTACACCGGCGGACCTTGGCCCATCGGCTACCACGGCCTCGGCGACGTGTTCACGTTCGCCTCCTTCGGGCTGGTGGCGGTCGTTGGGACCTACTTCGTGCAGGCGGAGGCAGCGCCCGCCTTCGCCTGGGCGGCGGCGATTCCCGTCGGCTGCACCGTGACGGCGATTCTGGTAGTCAACAACCTGCGTGACATCGCCAGCGATCGGGCGGCGGGGAAGACGACGCTCGCGGTCGTCATCGGGGAGCGAGCCACGCGCGCCTGGTACCTGCTTCTGATCGCCATCGCCTACGGCTCCGCGATCGCGCTCTGGCCCGCCTCGCGGGCCGAGCCGTGGGCGCTGCTCGTGCTCGCGAGCCTGCCCTTCGCCATCGCACCGCTGCGCGCGGTAGCAAGCGGGGTGGCGGGCCGCGCGTTGAACGCCACCCTCAGGGAGACGGCGCGACTGCATCTCGCCCTGGGGGGCCTGCTGGCGTTGGCCCTGACCGGCTGGCTGCCGAGCTAGCGGCCGAGGATCTCGGGAGTGGTGGCGATGTGCCCATCGGCCGTCTCAGGCGGCGTCGAGCGCCGCCTGCGGAAACATCGACGCGGAGCACTCGGCCTGCGCGAGTTCGATGACCTGGCGGCGACCCCTGCGGCGGCGATGCCGCAACGCCGCTAGGGCGGCGGCGTCCCCGTCTAGCCCCTCCCGAGCAGCTGCAGGGCGCGGGTCATCAGGCCGGGGATTGCGAGTGCGGTTTCCTCCCACGACTCGTCCGGGCGCTTTCCGGTCCGGTGCAGCATGAGGTTGAAGCCGCTGATGATCCCGAATTTGTAGGCCGCCAGCGCGCGGTACCAGCCGATCTCGCCGGGGTCGCTGCCGTACGCCTCGACGTACTCGGCGATGAGCTCCTCGGGCGGCGGCAGCTCGTGGTTGAGACCCTCCGTCCACGCCTCGGGATCCGCGAAGGTGATCACCCAGCCGAGGTCGTTCAGGGTCGCGCCCACCCCCCACAGCTCCCAATCGATGACCGCCTGCAGCCGTCCGTCGGGGCTGTAGAGGACGTTCGACCACTGGAAGTCGCCGTGGAAGATGCCGGTGTGCGGCGCTGCCGGCAGATGGGCGAGGAGCTGCGTCCGCACCTCAGGAGCGAGCGCGGTCAGCTCGGAATCGCCGGAGCGCTCGTAGAAGCGATCCCAGCGTGTGATGTCCGGCTCGAGCTCCAAGGGCGGACCTTCGTCCGGCAGGTAGTCACGCCAGTCGAGGCGGTGCAGCGCGGCGATCGCTTGCATCGCCTGTTTCGCGATCGGGCGCATCCGTTCGAGCGGGAGTGCGTGGCCCCAATCGCTCCGGAGCACATCGCCATCGAGCTTGTTCACGACGAAGTAGGGCGAACCGAACCAGCGCTCATCGTCACCGGACCAGATCACGTCCACGACCGGCACGTCCGTGTCCCGCAGGGCGTGCACGACCCGCGCCTGGCGCAGCACATCCGCGGTGCCGACGCGGCGGACGTTCGGTGGCGGTACGCGCAGCACGTAGGAACGCGATTCCCCCTTCGCGGCGGCAGTGAAGCCGAAGGAGAAGCCCGCGTGGCCCGGCATTGCCTCGACGTCTGAGACCGTGGCTCCGGGGTCGCCGAGGTGCTCGCGACAGAACGGGACGAGGCGTTCAGAGAGCTCGGCGAGGTCCATCTCGGCCTCCGGGTTGGCCGCTTGGCCAGTGGTCGCTGCGGGGGCGCGATGATACCCGCGCAGCTGAGGCGAGGACTACGGCGTTGGCGCCGCCTCGAGTCCCACGAGGTTCTCGAAGGAGGCGATCGGCCGGCTATAGCGGGCCGAACTCCTCGAGCGGAACCAGCGATTCGGCGATGAGGCCGGCCGCTCCCGACTCGAAGCGGATGGCGTCGGGTTCTCCCGTGACGACCGGCGCCTCGGGGAATATTCACCGTCGGATCTGGTGCGGCCTCGTTCTGACGGTCGACGGCCGGAATCACTTCGGCGGGAGTGTCAGTGCGAACGCGGAGCCCCGCTCGACCCAGCGTTCAAGGGCCTCGTCGTCGGTGAGCCCTGGCGGCGACGAGGACCCAGCCTTTCATCGGCCGCCCGGTGAGGTCCATCGGCCGGGCGTTGGCGTCCGCGAGCGCCTCGCCCGCGCCCTCGACGCCCACGCGTACCATCAGCTCGTCGTTCGAGATCCCGCAGGCCATGTTGCCCTGGAGCAGGAAGCAGACCCCGCCGAACATCTTTTTCTCCACCAGCGCAGGGTGGCCGCCGAGCACGGCGCGCACCCGTTCCGCCAGCTTTTCGTCGTATGGCATCGCACACCTCCCGGTTCCGCGCGTCTTCGGAGCTTAGCGCGCGCTCAACGCCGCCGGCCTCCCGCAGCCTGCGCTCCACGTAGCGGCGTTCGGCCGCGCTGGGCGAGCGAGCGATCGCCTCCTGGCGGTAGGCGGCTCTCGCCTCTCGATGGCGGCCGGCTCAGCGAAGGAGGTCGGCTTGCGCCGCCGTCAGGAGGGAGTACCGCGCGAGCTGTGGGCTCGGCGGGATTGCCGCGATACGCGCCACGCCGGGCGCCGATGGCAGCCTGAGCGCCGTTGTGGTCGACCGTGTACTCCGTGATGAACCGCGACTGCCGAGGGGTCATTCCCTCTTGAGCTAAGTCGCGCGCGGACATTTCGCCACGCCCGCTCAGCCCTCGGGTCGGTGCTGCAGTGGCGCGCTACGCTACGATTGTGCGGCGCACATCGAGGCTGTCGCGGGCGATGGAAGGGTTGGTCGCAGTCCTCTCCACCCGCGTCTTCTTCGAAGGCCTCGATGACTCGGAGCGCTACGCCCTGGTGCGGCTGCTCAACAAAGGTCGCTGACGCCGCCTCTAGCTCGCCGAGAGCGACCTGCTATGAGGCTCAGACTCCCACGGATGCGGCCGGTGCAGACAGTGCGCAGCGAACCGGGTTCGCAGCATCGAGAGGAGTGAACCATGGCGCACAAGCCCACAGTAATCCGTCCCGGTGATCGCGAGGGTGAGCCGAGCGCGGCCGGTGGAGACGTGTACAGCACCCTTGCAACGGGCGAGGAGACTGACGGCTCCTACTTTCTCACTCATGCCATCGTTCCCGCGGGTGGTGGCCCTCCCGCCCATATCCACACTCGCGAGGAAGAGGCTTTCTACGTGCTCGACGGTGAGCTCAGCTTCCTGGTGGACTCGGAGCGGATTACCGTGCGCGCTGGCACGTTCCTGAACGTCCCCAAGGGAACGAAACACCAGTTCCACAACGAAGGCGAGGTGCCAGCTGAGATGATCTTCTGGTTCGCGCCGGCAGGGATCGAAGGGCTCTTCCGCGAGCTCGGTGAGCGCCCCCAGGACATCATCGAGATCGGCAAGCGGTACGGCGTCCAGTACTTTCTGGATGACTGACCTCTCCGCACTCAGATCCTGAAGGGAGCACAAGATGGTTGAAGGTCCTCTCATCATTGGGTTGGGCGGTTCGCTTTCGTCCAACTCCACAAGTTTGGCCGCCCTCACGGCGACGCTCGCAGGAGTGGAGAAAGCCGGGGGGTCGACCGAACTGTTCAGCGTGCGAGACCTCGCGCTGCCCCTCTATGAGCCGGGGATGCGCGTTCCCCAGTCGATCGAGCAGCTCTGCGATGCTGTCGAGGGTTGCCATGGCATGATCTGGAGCAGTCCCCTCTACCACGGGTCGGTGAGCGGCGCCTTCAAGAACGCGATCGACTGGCTCCAGCATCTCGCTGAGCGCGATGTGCCTTACCTCTACGGCAAGGTTGTGGGGCTGGTCTCGACCGCCGGGGGCGTGAACGGCCTACAGGCGATCAATACGATGGAGTTCAGCGTGCGGGCGCTGCGCGGCTTTGCCGTCCCACTCGTCCTCCCGATACCCCACGCAGCGGCCGCGTTCGCTGAGGACGGGACCGTCAGTGATGACCGAATTGCCCAACAGCTGGACCATCTGGGCGAGGAGGTGTGCCGCGCGGCGCACCAGCTAGCGCAAACTGGCTCCTGCGATTACGCCGAAGGCGACCAGCACGTTTCTTAGGCGACTCTGGAGCCGATGCCCGGGGCTCTGGCTCGCCTGCCCGCCCTCGCGGAGCATAGCGTCGCGACGGGAACTCTGCGTCGTTCACTTCGGTGATGAACCGAGGGCCGCAGATCGACAGGGCTCAGAGTTCAGAAAGGCAGCGGGAAGTGACTGCCCGCGGGCCAGCGAGCGGCTGCCTAGCCGTGGAGGTCTCGCCGCCCTTGCTGTAGCGACCAGAGGGCGGCGGCCGCCGCGCGGTTGGGGACGTCCAGCCGGTGAAGGATGTCGGCGACGTAGTTGCGCACCGTTGCCTCGGCCAGCCCGAAGCGGCGCGCGATCGCCTTGTTCGTTTCCCCCGCCGCGATCAGCTCAACGATCTGCCGTTGCCGGGGGGTGAGTTTCTCCAGGCGCCCATCGACGAGGTCCATTCCCAGCCTCCCATTCCCCTCCGCCCAGACCCCGGCCGCCCGGACCCCGCCCGAGCACGTTCCCAGAACGCAACATAAGTGTGCACGCTCGCTCGCCGGTTCAACAGCAACAGAATCTGTACGGCAGGCGTACATCAAGAGGCCCCGGGCGAACGGCTCTGTTCCCGATCAGCGAGCGGGAAACCAGGGGAGTGGCCGGAACAGGTCTAGCTCATCGTCCTGGCGTGCTCGAGCACCGTCTTCCACGGGGCGCGCTGATCGATCAGCGGACGGTACGAGGCGAGCAATTGGGGCATGTTGAAGGTCAGGCCCGCGACGATGATCCCGTTCCGCTGGTAGATCGCCACGAATTCGAGGCTTTCGAGGGAGCCGTGCAGGACCTCGACGGCGCCCTCCGGACCCGAGTGCCCGAGGTACTGGATGGTCGCATCGTACTGGTCCGACCAGACATAAGGGACGCTGGCGAAGGGCTTCGCTTCGCCCGGCTCGGCAAGCAAGTTCTTTGCCACCTGGCGGCTCTGATGGACGACGTTCGTCCAGTGCTCCACTCGCATCTCTTCCTCGAAGGTCGGGTTGTACCAGCGTGCGACATCGCCGACGGCGTACACGCCGGGGGCCGCCGCGCAGGTGGCGTCGCAGACGATCCCGTCGCGGAGCTCCAGCCCGGAGCCCTCGAGCCAGCCGGTCTCCGGGGCGACCCCGATGCCGACCACGACGATGTCGGCGTCCACCGACGAGCCGTCGGCGAGGAGGACGCGTTCCACCCGCTCCGTCCCCTCGAAGCCGGAGACCAGGGTGTTGCAGCGCACATCCACTCCGTGACTACGCTGGAGTGCTTCGCAGGCGCTCCCGATCTCCGCGCCGAGGGCGTTCGCGAGCGGTGCTGGGAGCGCCTCGATGAGGGTGACATCGAGACCGGCGCTACGTGCCACGGCCGCGACCTCGGCGCCGATGAACCCTGCGCCCACGACCGCCACCCGCGGCTTCTCCGCGAACGCCGCGCGGATACGAAGGGAATCGTCGATCGTGCGGAGGGTGTGGATTCCCGCTAGGTCAGGGGTCCCCGGGAGGGTTCGGGGCGAGGCCCCGGTGGCGATGATGAGCCCGTCGAAAGCCACGGTTTCGCCATCGCTCAGAGCCAGCGTTCGGCCCTCGAGATCGAGGCCCTCGGCGCGCACGCCGACACGGAGGTCGAGATCGAGCTTGTCGATCGCGTCCGGTGACTCCAGGAGCGTCCGGGCCGGTTCCCACTCGCCCGCGAGAAGCTGCTTCGAAAGCGGGGGGCGGTCGTAGGGGAGGTGGGGCTCAGCGCCGATGAGCGTGAGTGAGCCCTCGTATTTGCCCCGGCCGCGCAGGCTCTGCGCGGAGCGCAGGCCGCCCAGGGAGGCGCCGACGATGGCGATGCGTTCGGGATGGGCCACGGCGTTGGATTCTGGATAGCGGCTGCCACGCCGTCAAACGTCGCCTCTCGCGCAAGGCCCGGGCACCGCCCGGGCCTTGCGCTATCGGTCGCTATCGCAGGCGACGACATCTTCAGCTCAGCGCGCGCACCCCAGCGGCAGGTGCGGTGGCCGTCTCGGGCAGCCGGTCGGCGGTGACGAGCATCAGCAGCCCCGGCAGGACCACGAGCGAGGCCGTGGCCGCGAACGCGATCATGATCGCGGTCAGCAGGCCGTAGGCGGCAAACATCGGCATCGGTGCGAATGCCATGATCGCGAAGCCGATGATGCTCGAGCACGCCGAGGCGATGAGCGCGGTGCCGGTTCCGGCACCCGTGGCTTCCATCGCCGTCAGGCGCACACCGAGCGCAGCGAGCTCTTCGCGATAGCGCATTGTGAAGTGGATGGCGAAGTCGATGCCGACCCCGATCGAGATCGCGCCGATGGTGGCGGTAACCACATTCAGGTCGTAGCCGAGCACGGCCATGAGCCCGTAGAGCCAAGCGACCACGAGCAGAATTGGGATCGTCGCGACCGCGGCGTAGCGCAGTGAGCGCATGAACAGCGCCGCCACGACGAGGCAGAGGACGACGGCCACCGGTAGCGAAATCACCAAGGCGCGCACGGTCGCCCGGAGGCCCTCGTCACGCTCGATCGGGGAGCCGCTGAGCTGCACCGTCGCGCTGGGGTCGGCCGCCTGCAGCGCCTGCTCGAGTTCGGCCAGGAGCGGCTCGAGCTCGTCGCGGGCGTCGCGGACGTTCGCTTGCTCCCGGGTGCCCGTGAGCCCGATCAGGATCTGCGTCGCCTGGCGCGAGCCATCCTCGGCCGTCCAGAGGCGCGCGGGGATGTCATCGGGCGTCAGCACCAGGCCTTCGTCCCCGGGGATGCCGCCGCGTGCGGCGAACCCGTAGATGGCCGCGATCGCCTCGCGGCTGTCGGCGATGCCGTCTCCGTCATCGTCGCTGAGGGCGACGCCCGTAGCGGTGCTGATGACGCTCACAGCGGCGGGCGAAGCCATGGCCTCGTTCACGATTTCGAGGGCGCCGCCCTCGATCTGGAGCTCGCCGCTGGCGAGCCTACCGAAGCGGCCGCTCTGCGAGGCCGCTACGCCATCGACGAACGATTGGATCGCAATCAGCGCCGCTGGCGTGCTCAAGTCGCCTTCGACGTAGACGATGGCGCCCTCGCCTGCGGCCGAGTGTTCGTCGAGCTTGTCGAGGCTGACGACGAAGTCAGAATCGCTCGTGAAGAAGTCCTTCACGTCAAAGGACGCTTCGAGCGTGCTCGCGCTCCAAACGGCGAGCGCGGTCACGCCGATGGCGAGCGGCAGGACCAGGGCCCGCCCGCGCGCGACCGCGGTGGCCGCGCGTCCGGCGAGGGGCCAGCTGCCGCCCGCCGGGGCGAGCGCCGTCGCCGGTGCTGGAGCCGCCGCGCGCCGTACCTTGAGCCACAGGGGCAGCGCCAGGAAGACCAAGAAGTAGAGCGGCAGGGCGATGACCCCGATGACGGGGAAGAAGATGAGGAACAGCACCGAGAACCCGGCCGCGGTCGCGGCGAGCGCGCTCGCGCTCTACTGGAGCGCCTGAGCGCTCCCGCTTCGCCTGCTTGCGCGCCGGGGCAGGCGTTCCTCGATCCGCATGAGGGTCAGGGGCGTGACCACGCCGAGGATGAGATCGGCGGCGGCGAGGGCGATCGCCGCCCCCAGGCCGAACTGAATGACCGCCGGAATCCCCGATGTCACGTTTGAGGCGAAGGCGACGCTATCGGAGAGGAAGGCGAGCAGGAGCGTAGCGGAAACGGCCGTCAGTCCCGTCACGAAGGCGCGCGAGCGGGCGCCACCGCGCGCGGCTTCCTCGCGGTAGCGCCCGACCGCGTGGAAGGCGAAGTCGACCCCGAAGGAGATCATCGCAATCGGGACAATGAAGTCCATGATCAATGAGCTCTCGAACCCGAGGAGGTTCGTGATCCCCTTGAGCCAGACCATGAGGATGGCGAGCGACCCACCGACGAGTGCCACCGACCAGTACGAGCGCAGCACGAACCCCACGACAACCAGCACGGCGATGATGGTGAAGGTGATGAACGGCCCCGCGCTCGCGCCCTGTTCGGCGCTGGTGAGATTGGCATCGATGGCCACGCCCCAGAGCCGGTACGCGTTGGCGTCCCCGCGCAGGACCTCCTGCACGTCGCGGCTGTACTCCTCTTTGTCGAGGGTGGCTTCGTCGCCGCCGAAGGCGCGCGTGAAGCCGCCCCCGCCGAGCGCGTTGTTATCGGCCAGGACGGAGAAGCCGAGCGCAGGGACGATCCAGTAGTCGATTTCCTGTCCGAGGACCATGCGTCGCTCGACGGTGCTCTGGGGCGAGAACGTATCGCGCCGAGCTCGTGCGTGCCGAGCGCGGGGCGGAGGAGTGCATCCACCGCGACCTTGACCTCGTCATCAGTGGCGCCCGCGAGTCCACCGGGCACGCCCTGCTCGCGGAGATAGTGGTCGACGCCGTCGGCGATCGTGTAGACGCCGTTCACGCTCGCGCCGAGGTTGGCGCTTTCGAACGAGAACAGCTTGTCCGCGAGCTCGGGATGATCGCGCAGGGCCTGCTCGTTGCGGAGCAGTTCCAGGAGCGGTGCCTGACGCAGCAGATCGCCGTCCCCGTCCTCGACGATGAAGAAGGGCGCGAAGATCGGTGAGACCAGGCGTTCGTCGACGAGGTCGCGGGCCTCGAACACCGCTCCGCCGGGATCCGTCGAGGCCTGATCGTCCGGCTGCAGGAACGCCGCTGGAACGAGGAGCAGCGCTGTCACCGCGAGGACGGCGCCGACGACGAGGCGGGAGTGCTGTTCGATCCAGCTGAAGAGGGCTTCGGTTCGCATGGGGTCCTCCGGTTGCTCAGGGAGTGTCCGAGGGCTACGCTGGTAGTAGATAGCGTCGATATCGGATAGTGAAACTATCGGATAGTACCACTGTCCGCATGGCTGTCAACCCCCCAAGGAGCCGTCTTGCGAATCTCCGAGCTGAGCGATCGATCCCGCATTCCCGTCCCCACGATCAAGTACTACCTGCGCGAAGGGCTTCTTGCCGCCGGTGAGCGCACTGCTCCGAACCAAGCGCAGTATGGCGAAGCGCATATCCAGCGCCTGCAGATCATCCGCGCGCTTCGCGATGTCGGCGATCTGAGCATCGATCAGGTGCGTGGCGTCCTTGAAGCGGTCGACGGGCGCGAGCCCGGGAGCGGTGACTTCGTCGGGACTGCCATCGATGCCCTCAGCGACCGCGGCGGTAGCCGGCGCGACCGCACCCTCCAGGAAGAGGCGGAGCTCGCTGGCGCACTGCAGCAGGTCGACGAGATCCTGGCCGGCGTCGGCTGGCGTGTGCGCGAGGAGTGCGCCGCCAAGCGCGACCTCGCCGAGGCGCTTCTCGCTATGGCTCGCCTCTGGCCGGAGGCCTCCGCGGCCAGTCTTTCCGTCTACATTCGAGCGGCCGAGATGATTTCCCAGGAGGAGATCCGCGAGGACTGGGACCCCGTCGCTGCTCCGGCGAGCGCCATCGAGTACGCGGTCATCGGCACCGTGCTCCTCGAGCCCGTGATCCTCTCGCTACGCCGGCTCGCCAACGAGCACCGCGCGATCATGTTCGGTGAGCGCAGCGCCGCCTCAGGCAGGTAGCACCGAGATCCACGCCGACGCGGGCGGCGGGCGTATCGGGCGGGCGTTCCTTGGCCGACGGTCTCGCTTAGTGGCGCACCGGATCTTCGTCGGCTTGGTCCTCTCCGCCCAACCCCCTGCGGGCCAGCCGCGCGAGCTGGAAGAGGCCCGTTCCAACAGCTCCTACGAGGAAGCCAGCGACTGCGAACACGGCTGGCATACCCACGAGTGCGAGAAATGCAAGGGCCGTTCCCCAGCTGACTGATCCCCGGGATATGTCGTAGATAGCTCCGATAAAGGAGTACAGTATCCCGAGAATAAGGCCAACTGATGCCCCGATGAGAAGACCGATGAATGCTCCAACCAAAACAACATCGTTCCTCCCCACCTAGCGCACTCCCACTTCTCTGAATCTTGCCACTATCAACTGGGTAGCAGAGAAACCGCGTCCAGGTCCTGGATCGTGGCGAACGATCGCTGCGAGACTTCCGTCGCGAGTTGCACGCCCCGCTCCGTCGGCCCGGCCATGCCGCCGCCCATGCCGATGGGGTAGACCACGCACCACAGCGCGGCTACGCGGTAGTCCTCGAAGCAATCGTCGAACGAGTAGTCGCGCACGCCGCCGGCCACGAGCCGCTCGTGGTAGCGCCGCAGGAGTGCCTCCTCCGTCTCGCGCCGTTGCTCCACGGGGAGGCTCTGGCTGGTGAAGTAGCCGACGTCGTAAGGCCCGCGCCCGCGCGAGGTGAGCTGCCAGTCGATGATAGTCACGGGATCGCCCGCCGTTTGCGGGAAGAACATGTTGTCGAGCCGGTAGTCGCGTGGACGAAGGTGATCGGCGGCTTCGAGAGCCGCTCGAGTAGCCAGGGCAGGCCCTGCCAGACTCGCTCGACGATTGCGTGCATCTCGGGCGAAAGCAGGTGCCCGCAGGCCTCTTGGTAGATGGGCCAGAAGCCGCGCATGGTCTCCAGGACCAACCCCCAGAGCGGGTCGCTGAAGCGCGGGACCCAGTCGAGCGTGCCGTCGTCGGTTCGGCCCCACCAGGTCGCATGGAGATCCGCGATCTGGTCCATGAGCTGCTCCGCTTCGGCGGAGGAAGGCGCCCCGAGCTGGTCGCCAATCCGTCGCGCCCCGGCCAGGTCTTCGAGCAGGACTACGCCGTCCTTTGTCTCGGGATCGTGCTCCACATAGTAGATCTGAGGCGTGGGCATCGCCGATACGGTCTTCGCGATCTCTTGGTAGAAGCGCACCTCGCGCACATAGACCTGGTACTGCCGGGCGACGTCGCGGTTCATCTCGGTGATCGCCGGGAACTTCGCGATCACCGTGGCGGGCGCGCCCGCTGCGGGTCGGTCGTAGGTCAGCGTCAGCCGCGCGAGCGAGCCCAGCAGCCCGAACCCTTCGCCGAGGGACCCAGCCTCGACGCCGGTCACGGTCGCTCCGCGCACGGCTCCACCTGCCGCGAAGGCTGCCGTCAGCCACTGGGGGGTGAACTCTTCGCTTGTCAGCGGTATCGGCAGCGCAGTCATGCTCCCTCCTGAGGGCGAATCCTAGGGAGGCCGCTAACGCAGCAGCAACCGCGATCCAGGGCTGCCACGGTTGCCGGGCGGCGGCCCAACCGTTATGCCTGCTGGGCCAGTTCAGAGTTCAACGCGGGAGGGCCCGACGCAGAGGGAGGCGACAAGTGAACGGTGAGCAACTCAAAGCAAAGACACGAGCGGGTGGAGTCGTCTACGGGACGATGCTCTCGGCGGCCCGCAACCCCCGCTGGGCAACGCCCGTCGCGGGACTCGGGCTCGACTACGTGATCGTCGACAGCGAGCACGCCCCGCGCGGCCGCAGCGAGATCGCGGACCTCCTCGCCGGCCTTCGCAGCGTGGATGTGGTCCCGATCGTGCGCGTTCCCATCCCCAGCTCGCACTACATCACGATGGCGCTCGATGCCGGCGCGCAAGGCATCCTCGCGCCCTACTGCGAAACCGTCGCGGAGGTGCAGGAAGTCGTGGGCGCGGCGAAGTGGCGGCCCCTCAAAGGAGACCTCGTGCGCCAGGTCGTCGAGAAGGACGAGTTCCCCAGTGAGGCCTCGCGCGAGTATCTGCTGGAGCGCAACCGCAACAGCGTCTGCATCGTCGGGATCGAAAGCGTGCCCGCGATGGAGGCGCTCGAGGACATCGTCGCCATCGAAGGCGTCGACGCGATCTTCGTCGGCCCCAACGACCTCAGCATCTCGCTCGGTGTGCCCGACCAGTACGACGACCCCAGCTACGAGGCCGCCCTGCGCACGATCATCGCGACCTGCCAGGCCCGCAACGTCCCCGTCCTTATCCACCACCAGACCCCCGACCTCACGCAGAAGTGGCTGCGCGAAGGCGCCCGCTTCGTGCTGCACAGCACGGAGACGCGGGCGGTGCACGTCGCCTTTCGCGAGGAGTTCGGCGCCATCCGTGCCGTCGGCGCGGAGCTCGGCGGCAGCGCGGCCAGGGATATCGGCGAGTCGAAGGAGAAGATTTAAGAAAGCTCGCTGCGCTCGGCCCCCTCCCCTCCACCTCCCCGGCGCTCGACTGCTGCGGCTGCGCGGCCTAGCGGCCGCTCCGCCACCGCGCTCGCTTGTTTGCCACCCGCCGCGCTCGGAACCCCCAGGCCGCTCGGCCGCTCCGCCAGCTCGGAACCCCCCAGGCCGCTCTCCTGTGAACTTTGAACGTTGAACTCTGAACTTCCCCCACCCGGCCACTGCGGTGCCGCCGCCGCGTATACTCGCCGCACTTCTGCAGGAGGCTGAAGCCCATGCCCGAATACCAAACGGTGCTCTACGAGAACCTGACGCCCGAAATCGCGCGCGTGCGAATGAACCGCCCCGAGGCGCGCAACGCCCAGGATCTGCGGCTCACGCGCGATCTCAACGATGCCTTCGACTACGCCAACCAGGACGACCAGGTGAAGGTCATCATCCTCAGCGGCGAAGGACCGCACTTCAATTCTGGCCACGACATGCGCGGTGGTACGGGCTTGGGGTTCAACGACGTGCCTCCGGTTGGCACCTGGGCGGGCTTCGACCTCGAGGGCGCCGAAGGGGCGATGGCCAAGGAGGAGGAGATCTACCTCCAGATGTGCCGTCGCTGGCGCAACCTTCCGAAGCCCATGATCGCCGAAGTCCAGGGCAAGTCCATCGCCGGCGGCCTCATGCTCGCGTGGGTCTGCGACATCATCATCGCCTCTGACGATGCCGAGTTCCGCGACTTGGTCGTGGGCTGGGGCATTCCCGGGGTCGAGTACTTCGCCCACCCCTGGGAGTTCGGCCACCGCCTCGCTCGCCAGATGCTCTACACCGGTGACTGGGTGAGCGCGCAGCGCGCACATCAGGCGGGCATGGTGAACGAAGTCGTGCCTCGGGAGGAGCTCACCGAGTACGTCGAGAACATGGCCCGCAAGATCGCCGAGAAGCCGTCCTTCGGTCTCAAGATCACGAAGGAAGCGATCAACCAGACGCAAGACGCACAGGGCCTCTGGAACGCCCAGCAGGCCGTCTTCATCATGCACACGCTTGCGCACACGCACTGGCGTGAGGTCTCAGGCACCGGGATCTACACCGGCGAGGGCGCGGCCGAACGGCCCGGCGGCGGCCAGCGCAAGCCAGCGGCGGCGGCCGCCAGCTCCTAACTCAGCTCCGCAGCGAAAGCCGAGCGAGCGGGCGGCTCAAGGCCGCCCGCTCGCGTCCCGGAGGAGTCGTCGTGCTATTCGACCTGCTTACCCGCCTCAAGCTGCTCGGACCCGTCGAGAGCTTCCTCGTGCGCTTCGCCGGTTACTCCGTCGTGAGCCGCCACATCAGCAAGCAGAACCGCGTGCCCTACGTCCCGACACTGATGCTCACCACCATCGGTCGAAAGAGCGGCGAGCTCCGTTCCGTGCCCCTCTTCTATTTCCGCGATGGCGCCAACTACGTGCTCATCGGCTCGAAGGGCGGGGCGCCCGCGCACCCGTCCTGGTACCCGAACCTCGTCGCCGACCCGCACGCCTGGGTGCACGTGAAGCGCAAGCGGGTAGCCGTGACCGCCGAAGTCGTTGAGAGCGACGACCGTGAGCGTCTCTGGGCGGTCGCGGCGGCCGCCTACCCGCCATACGACGAGTACCAGGAGCGCGCGGCTCCGCGCGAGATCCCCGTAGTGCGATTGCGGCGCTCAGCTTGACGGTCTAGCAATCGGGGAGCTCATCGAGGTTGTTGCGGGGTGTCGCGTCGCGATCGGTGCGGAGGTACTTCCCGTTGGGGCCATTGACAACCGAATCCACGTCCGCCCGCTCTGCCACGGGACGTAATAGCGGTGAATCCCAAGCTCAATGTCACTAATGGCGTCGCGCTTGAGCCTTGGTGACCAGGATTGACCTGTGCCACACAGCGCCGTGATGTCACCGTCGAGGTCTTTGCGCGTTCTGTCGACTGGCCGGTCCATGGAGGATCTCCCGCTGTCATGGTATCCGCAGATTAGCTGACAGCAGATCCGCTGTCAAGAAGATTGAGGGACCCCGCGGGCGCTAGCTCGGCAAGAGGTATTTGAGTTGCTGCAACCGAACGCGCGCGGCCTCTTGAGAGACCATGTAGCGCTCGCCAACCGTTTCGATTAGCTGCACGGCCTGGAGCGAATCGGGCTCAAGCCACGCCAGCGGTCGGAGGTGGGTGGTGGACTGGAGGTCTGTCGCTGGGATTAGATAGGCCCCGCTGGCATAGCCGGCCTGCCACTCCATCCAATCCGAAGGCTGTTCACCCAGCATCGAGTCTCGATAGCACTTGGCTTCTAGGGCCTTCACCGGCTCAAATTCCCAGATGAAGGTATGCAGCTTCACATGCCCCAGTTCGTGGGTCAGCGTAGTCCGAAGGCGGTTCTCAGGGCCTCGCTCGGACAGCCGTGAGGAGATCCGGACGGACGGGCGGTGGCCCGGCACGAAGGCGGTAACCCCTTCGATGCCTTCCTCCAGGGTCGCGAACTGGTCGAACTGAGCAGTAGATTCCTCCAGGAACACTGTCAAGTCGTCCGTGGGAATCGGATATTCGATAGCTCCGTGGCGGTTCCTGAGAAAGCCCGAAATCTGAGTCTCGCACTCGGCGTCGAGCTCGGATGGGTCCCAATGTGGCCGATTCTGAAATCGCCCGCTCACGTCGCGGACCCAGTTCACTTCTTGTCCGGCCTGAGGCTTCTCCGGAAGGCGAGGTAGGCCTCGGTCACCTCGTCTTCGGGCTGCGACTGTAGGACCTCGCGGTCCTCGGTGGGGAATTGATCAGCCAACAGGAACAAGTACTCTCGGCCAAGATCCAGTGCCTCGGACAGTTGCTGTATCAGGTGGGCGCCTGGAGGGTTCCTTCGCTCAAGCTCGATGTCGTTCAGGTATTGAGGTGAGATCGGGCCGCTCCCGTCCTCGCGACTGATCTTGGCTGCTAGTTGTCTCAGGCTGAGCGCCTTCTTCTTCCGGGCCTCTGAAATCACCTCGCCGAACGTTCCGGGCACCCTAGCTCTCCTTCTGGCACCGCCAGCCTATCAGCGGATCGGCGTTTCTGCGATGGTCGATGTCACCGCTACCATCGGGTCTGTGGCGCGCCGCGCAGCGATCCAGGCCGCAACAGCCTCCTGGCTGCCGCTCTCGTTGGCCCGGCTCTCGACATCGCCGCGGCCTCCGCCTTCGACCGAGCCTCGGCCGGTCGGTCTCGACCGAGCGCCCGTTCACGCCGTCTCCGAGCGACGCGTGCCCCTCGGTTACTGGCTGACTGCGACCGTGAGCAATGCCGCCGCCGCGAGGGCTGCCGCCGTCCGCACGTGGTTCCAGGCTGTCCAACTGGTGACGTAGCCATCCCAAAGCCTGGCGCCATCGGCGCTCTCCGGGTCAGCGGCGGCCAACGCATCGTTCCGCGGCACGTTGAAAGCGATCGTCACGATGATCGTGCCGATGAGGTAGACCAGGGCGCCGCTGAGCGAGTAGACGTCCTCGGACCCGCTCCACCGGACTACCGAGAAGACTGCGACCAAGACACAGGCGGCGGCGGTCCCCATGAACGCCGCCATGAACAATGGATTGATGACGACGATGTTTATGGATTGCATGGCGGCAATCCCCTGCGCCGCAGGGAGGCGGGCGAGAGCCTTCATCACGAAGGTCGAGAACGCGTAGAAGACTCCGGCGACCAGCCCGCAGCCCAGGGCCGTGATGATCGTCAACGTCAGAAGTAGATCGTCGATCATCACGCGACACCCGCCCAGACACCACTGGCGGCCGTATCCCGTGCGTAGTCCGCGAAATCTCGGGGCTCCCTGCCCAGGGCGCGCTGGACACCGTCTGTCGTGTGGGCGTTGCGGCCGTCCAGGACTTCGCTGAAGAGGTAGGTGAGCAGCTCGATGACCTCGCCTGGTACTTGTGTGGCCATGGCCGCGGCGAACTCGTCGACGGGCACGGGCACGTAGCGGATTTCCCGGTCGGTCGCCTTCGCGATCTCCTCGACCGCCTCAGCGAAAGTTAACAGCCTGGGCCCAGTCAGCTCGTAGAGCTCGCCGATGTGCCCGTCCTCGGTCAGCGCCGCCACGGCGACGTCGGCGATGTCGTCCGCTCGGCGCCGGACTCGCGCACGGCCTGCTCGGCGAGCTCGGCTTCAGCCTCGCCGCGCCCGGCCAGGAGCACTAGCCGTGAGACACCGTCCTCGACGGCCAGCGCCGCGAACGAACCCACGGCTTCAACCGCGCCTGGGGCCGCGAGGTCGGGGTAGTAGGAGACGTACGCCGATCCTACGCCCTGGAGCGCCGGTGCCCACGTGGCCTGGTCCTCCCAGTCGAACGGCGGATCGGATTGGCGGGATCCGTTACGCACGGCATAGCCTCCCTCAGAGAGGCGCTGGGCGACTCGGCGACCGGTTTTTCCAGTGCTGCCGATAACGAGAATCGGGGAGCGGTTCATGGTTCTCTCTCCTTCGCTGGTTTGTCATGCCGCAAACGAGCTCGACGTCCGCGGCGTGCCGCCAGCATGGAGGACTATTTCGGGACTGACAATGGTAATCTATCCAGTAATTTTGGCTGTTCGTCCAGATTAATGGACTTCCGGCAATCAGCTATGAAAGAGTTCGATCGTGTCTCGTCCCACGCCAGCTCTCCCTGCGGCATCAGACCCCCTCGATGAAACCCTTCACCTGCTCCGGCTCACGGGCACCCTCTACTGCCGCGCTGAGCTAACGGCGCCGTGGGGAATCGATTTACCCCCGTTCGAGGGGTGCATGATGTTTCATGTCGTTACCGCTGGTCGCTGCTGGCTCGAAGTCGAAGGCGCTGAGCCCCGCCTGCTTGAACAGGGCAGCCTGGCGCTCGTCCCGCACGGCACCGGGCACCGCATCCGTAGCAGTCTGGAAGTAGACGCCGAGCCGCTGTTCGACATACCGGTCGAGCAGGTCAGCGATCGCTACGAGATCATGCGCTATGGCGGCGACGGCGACTTTTCACATCTCACCTGCGGTGTCGTGCGTTTCGATCACGCGGCGGCACAACGTCTCATCGAGCTGCTTCCCAAGGTGTTACAGGTCGACACCTGGGACCAGGACGAAGGCAGTTGGCTGCAGAGCACACTTCGCTTCATCTCTCGTGAAGCCAGGGAGCTGCGACCGGGCGGAGAGACCGTGATCACGCGATTGGCCGACGTCCTGGTCGTGCAGGCGCTCCGGTCGTGGATTGACTCAGCTCCCGAAGCCGATCAGGGTTGGCTCGCCGCCCTCCGCGACGACCAGGTAGGACGGGCGATTGCGGCGATTCACCGCGAGCCCGGAGAAGACTGGACGGTGTCCTCGTTGGCGAACGAGGTCGGCATGTCGCGATCGGGGTTCTCAGCGCGCTTCACCGACCTGGTCGGCGAATCCGCAATGCGCTACCTCACGGACTGGCGTATGCAGCTGGCCCACACCCAGCTTCGAGAGACCTCGGAGCCACTCGCGGCGATCGCCGCCGGCCTCGGGTACCAATCGGAAGCGGCGTTCAGCCGGGCGTTCAAGCGGCTCTTCGGCGTGCCGCCCGGGAGCGTCCGCCACACTGCGACAAGCTCACAGCTGCAGGGCGGGGTTTCAATCGCGGCTCGCTAGCGCCCGGCGGATACCGGGGCCGTGAGCGTGGTCCCGGTGGTTCGCGACGATTCTTGACGCGATTTGCTGCAAGCTGCCAGTCCCTGCACCGGCGCGCGTACGGTTACCGCGCCTTGAGTACTGACGAAGGCGGCTCCGACTCAGGCGCATACCCCAGCGTGGGTCTCGCTTACGAGATCGCGTTGAACTCATACGAACAGGCCGAACAACGTTGGGACGCCGTCCATCACCGGATCGACCTCCTGTTGTCGTTCGTCACGACCCTCACGGTCGCTGCCCCAGTCGCAGCTGAGGCCGTGCTGGGTGACCCAGATTTCAGTTCGCCCCTGCTCTTCGCCGCTGGATCTGCTTACATCGCGGTCGTCGCCATCGCGCTGTTGATGCGGGGAAGCGGATCGATCCTGCAGGTCTCGCCAAAGGAGCTCTACGAACGCTGGCTGCATCTCGATGAGGTCGAGTTCAAGATCCGGATCATCTACTGGGCCGGTGCGCACTTCGACCACGCCCGCAGACTGACCTATCGAAAAGCCCAAGCAGCAAATGCGATGGCGCTACTCTTCATCCTGGAGGCCCTTTTGTTCGTCGCCTGGATAGCGGCGGCGACGTGATACTCGCAACGCTACCGTGGAGGGAACCCACCCTGTTTTATCTCGCGCCCGGGGTCTGAGTTCGGTGGCGGAGGCGGTGGCGGTGGAAGTGGGGGCGGCGCCTGTTGCGGCTTCGGATCAGCCATGGCTCCAGCTTACACCTGCTACCTAGGCTGCAGGCGCAGGGCGCCGTCGAGCCGGATCGTCTCGCCGTTGATCATTGGGTTCTCGATGATCGAGCAGGCGAGCTGCGCGTACTCCTCGGGCTTTCCCAGGCGCGCGGGGAAGGGCGTGACATCGCCCAGGGCCTCGCGGGCGGTCTCGGGCAGGCCCATGAGCATTGGCGTGAGGAAGAGGCCGGGCGCGATCGTGTTGTTACGCACGCCGTTGCGAGCGAGGTCACGCGCGACCGGGAGGGTCATCCCCACGACCCCACCCTTTGAGGCGGAGTACGCGGCCTGTCCGATCTGTCCTTCGAAGGCAGCGACGGAGGCGGTGCTGACGATCGCGCCGCGCTCGCCCTCGTCATTCGGGTCGTTCTTCACCATCTCCGTCGCCGCTACCCGGATCGCGTTGAAGGTGCCGATGAGGTTGATGGTGACCGTGCGCACGAAGCTGTCGAGGCTCGCCGGGCCATCCCGGCCCACCGTCCGCTCCGCCGAAGCGATGCCGGCGCAGTTGACGAGGAGATGGACGCCGCCGTGCGCTGCCGCCGCACTCCCCACTGCAGCCGTCACCTGCTCGTCGCTCGTGACATCCGCCTCGACGAAGACGCCGCTCAAGCTCGACGCCACCTCGGCGCCGTTCGAGGGCCCGAGGTCGAGGATGGCGACCTTCGCGCCGCGTGACGCGAGTTCACGTGCCGTGGCCTCGCCCAGGCCGGAGCCGCCGCCCGTCACGATTGCGCTTAATCCGTTGATTTTCATCGAGAAACTCCCGCTGCTTCGTCCGCCCGACGGTTCTACCACGTGCGTGGCTCGGGCACGAATGCTCGTCCCGTGCCTGCGACCGTACACTGGCGCGGGCCCGATCCCAGGACGAGCCCTGTGGGGATGATGATGGCCACTCACGCTGAGTCTCGCGACGACGCAAGCGCGCCTTGGGCGGGCGCGGTTGAGGAGATCGCCCACCGCCGCCAACTCGCCGCCCGTATGGGCGGCGAGGAGCGCGTCGAGCGCCAACACGCGCAAGGCAAGCTCACGATCCGCGAGCGAATCGAGCGCTTTCTCGACCCCGGGTCCTTCTTCGAGGCGGGCGGCATGGCCGGCTCGGGCGAGTACGACGGCGAGGGGCGTTGACCGGGTTCATTCCGGCGGGCTACGTCCTCGGCCTCGGCACGCTCGCTGGCCGCGAGGTCTGTGTCGGGGGCGAGGACTTCACCGTACGCGGTGGCTCGGGCGGCGGGGGGAAGGGGCCGGGGCGGTGGCTGCAGCCCACCGCCTTGCAGCGCCGCATCCCGCTCGTGCAGTTTGCCGATGGTGCCGGTGCCTCCGCTCGCAGCTACGACGATGCGGGCCGCATGCACCTCCCCGATGGGAACCAGTGGGCGCGCGACGCGGAGCTGCTGGCAACCGTCCCCGTTGCCTCTGCGATCGTTGGGCCTGCCGCTGGTCATGTTGCCGGGAGGGCCGTGCTCTCGCACTTCAGCGTGATGGTCCGGGGGCAGGGCCAGGTCTTCGCTGCGGGCCCGCCTGTGGTGAAACGTGCGATTGGCGAGGACCTCACGAAGGAGGAGCTCGGCGGTGTCGACGTGCACGTCCGCGGCAGCGGTGTCGTCGACAACGAAGCGGAGGACGAGGAGGACGCCTTTGGCCAGATCCGTGCCTTCTTCAGCTACCTGCCGCAAAACGTCTGGGAGCCGCCACCGCGGCTGTCTCCGGGCGACCCCCCGGACCGCCGCGAGGAGCAGCTGCTCTCGATCGTTCCGGCCGACCGCACCCGCTGGTACGACATGCGCGAGCTCGTTCGCCTCGTCGTCGATGGCGGCGAGCTGTTCGAGATGCGGCGCTCGTTCGGGCGCAGCCTGATCACGGCCTTCGCGCGAGTCGATGGCTATCCCGTCGGAGTGATCGCCAACGACCCGAAGGTATACGCGGGCGCGATGACGGCCGACTCCGCCGATAAGCAGACCCATTTCGTCGATCTCTGCAACACGTTCAATATCCCGGTGGTCCTCTTCGTGGACGTGCCCGGCTTCATGATCGGCTCACACTCAGAGCGCGAAGGCGTGATGCGGGCGGGCATGCGCGCAGTGATCGCCGGCTCGACTGCGACCGTTCCTTCGATCGCGATCCAGGTCCGCAAGTCCTACGGCATGGCCGGAGACGCGGCTGCCTGCCTGGGCGGCCCGAACGCCTACAAGATGCGCTTCGGCTGGCCTTCGGGTGAGTGGGGCTCCATTCCCATTGAGGGGGGCGTGGACGCGGCCTACCGCCGCGAAATCGAGTCCGACGCCGACCCCGAAGCGAAGCGCGCCGAGATCGAACGGCGCCTGCAGGCCGGCCGCTCGCCGTTCAAAGTGGCGGAAGCGTTCGAGATCCTCGACATCATCGATCCCCGCGAGACACGGCCGCTGGTGTGTCGCTTCATCGCGGATGCGCAGAGCGTCCTTCGGCGCAACCTCGGGCCCAAGGGCCCGGTGCGACCGTAGCGGTCTGGCCGCAGCGCGTGGCACAAGGCATCTCCGTAGTCGAGCTGGGCGACGGTATCGCCGCCGGCTACTGCGGGCGGCTCCTTGCGGGCGCCGGCGCGGATGTCGTGAAGGCCGAACCAGCGGACGGCAGCCGTCTCCGTGCCGCGCAGCCCCTGCTCGCCGGCGGTGAGTCGGCGCTGTTCGAGTACCTCGCGATGTACAAGCGCTCGCTCGTGCTGCCTTCTGTTGCGCAGGGCGACGATGTGCTGGACCGGCTGGTCGCCCGCGCCGATGTCGTGATCGACGAACCGGCTCTCGATTCCGGGATCGGCGTGGCCGCGATCGCCGCGCGGGCGGAGCGCTTCCGGGAGCTGAATCCCGGCGTGGTCACGACCGTCTGCAGCCCTTTCGGCCTGACCGGGCCCTACGCCCAGCGTCGCTCCTCGGCCCTCGTCGACTGGGCGATGAGCGGCTATGCCGCGATTACCGGCGAGCCCGATCGCGAGCCCCTTCAGGGCGGCGGGCCCTGGTGCGACTACGTCAACGGCCTCACTGCGGCGGTGGGCACGATGGCCGCGCTCCGTACTGCGGAAACTACGAGCCGAGGCCAGCTCGTGGATGTCGCGACGATGGACGCGATGGTCGCCCTTCACCAATGGACGGTCATCCTCGCGACGCACCAGGGGGTGCGGAAGCGGCGCTCAGGAAACCGTCACGCGGAATCGTTCCACCCGCTCGGCATCCTGCCCTGCAAGGAAGGCGCGGTCGGGATCGCTGTCTCCAGTCCCGCCCAATGGCAGGGGTTCTGTGTCGCCCTGGGCATGCCCGAGCTGCTCGCCGACGCGCGCTTTGCGACCGGCGGCGATCGCTTCGACCACGCCGATGCGCTGAATGCGCTGATCGTTCCCTGGCTGCTAGAGCACTCGCAGGGCGAGCTGGTCGAGCTGTTGCAGGCTCACAACGTTCCCGCGAGCCCGGTGCTGAACCTCCTCGACGTCCAGGCTGATGAGCAGCTCGCCGCACGCGGTTTCTGGCAGCCGCTCCCGCACCTCGGCAAAGGCGTCCGCGCACCTTCCTTGCCGGTCGTGAGTCCAGCGGGGCCGGCGGGCCGGCCCCGTGCTCCCCAGCTTGGCGAGGACACGGAGGCGCTGCTCGCTTCGCTCGACTCCGCCCCGGAGGCAGTGTCCCCACCGCCGCCAATCAGGGGACCAGGTTCACTCCCACTTGCGGGTATTCGCGTCGTGGAGCTCTCGATCGCCTGGGCGGGCCCGCTCACAGCCCGCTTCCTCGCCGACCTCGGGGCCGACGTCATCCGGATCGAGCACCGCACGGCCCGCGGGAACGGGCGCAGGCCCGACGGATCGCGCATGCGCCCCCCGCCCGGCTGGCGCTGGGGCGAGCTGCCGCCGCCCGCCTTCCGCGCCGGTATCTTCCCCGAAGCCGACCCGGGGGCGCGCCCCTGGAACCGAAGCGGCCCGTTCAACAAGATGCAGCGCAACAAGCGCTCCCTTGGTCTCGACCTCAAGAGCGAGGCCGGCCAAGCGGTCTTCCGCCGCCTGATCGCGAAAGCGGACATCCTCCTCGACAACTACCGACCGCGCGCCCTCGACCGGCTCGGCTTCGACTTCGACGCCGTGGTCGCGATCAACCCGCGCATCGTGCGGGTCTCGATGTCGGGATATGGCGCTACCGGCCCCTACCGCGAACGCGGCTCATGGGGCCCGATCCTCGAGGCGCACTCGGGGTTTGCGGCCGTGACGGGCTACGACGATGGCGGACCGATGAAGCTGGGCGCTGCCTTCCCCGATGGGATCGGCGGCCTTACCGGTGCATTCGCCGTGCTCGATGCGCTGCGGGAGGGCGAGCGTACCGGCCAAGTCGTCTACGTGAATCTTTCGCAGTTCGAGTCGTACCTCTCCATCGGGGGCGAGCTGCTAGTGGCCGCGTCCGCCGCCGGTGAGCCCCCGGCACCCCGCGCCAACCGCTCGCCCGCCTTCGCCCCCCAAGGCGTCTACCCCAGCGAGGGCGAGGACGCGTGGGTCGCGCTGACGGTCGAGTCGGAAGCGGCCTGGGGCCGCTTCGTCGACCTCCTCGCATGCCCGGCGCTCGCAGATCCGGCCTTGCGCATGCTTCCCGAACGCCGCCGCCGGCACGATGCGATCGACGAGCAGATCGCAGCCTGGACAAGCGCGCGCAGCGCCCACGAAGCGGCGGCGCTGCTCCAGGAAGTGGGCATCGCCGCGGGGCCGGTGCTGTCGAACCTGGACCTGGTCGCCGACGAACACCTGCGGGCGCGAGCGATGCTGGTTACGATCGAGCACCCGGACGCCGGCGCGCGCGAGTTCCCTGGCTTTCCGATTCACCTCTCCGAGACGCCGGTCACGCGATTCGCGGGCGCGCCCACCCTCGGCGGCGACAACGAGGCGATCCTGCGCGAGCTGCTCGGCTATAGCGCCGAGGAGTACAAGGCGCTGCTCGCCGCGGGGGTTGTCGCAGACACTCCAGAGGGGGACGCTTCGGGCTGATGGCAGCGGGAGGACGGTATGCGCGACCCCGGGCCGGTGGGGGGGACCGCGGTTTCCAAGCGTGCCTGCGCAAGTGCCGAGAACGGAAGCGGGCGCTCGCCTCGGTGAGTAGTCAGACGTGACCGCGCTCCCCGTTCGCAGGTCACCTGAGCGTCTGATCAGGTTGGCCATCCTCGCCGGCCTGGTCGCGAGCGTGGCCGCGACCTACGTCATTCGCGCGGGCGACGGAGGCTCTGTCGTCTTCGTCTTCGTCTGCTCCTGGTCGACCGTACCCCCGCCCGAGTTCCCCGACGTGCTCACCACCTTCGCCATTGAGCCGATCCCGATCTACCTCGTGATCATCGCCGCAGTCTGGTACCTGCGGGTGCGACGGCGTGCCCAAGCGGCCCGCTCCCGACCGGTGGTCCCGCGCTGGCGAGTCGCCTCGTACCTGGGCGGCCTCGGGCTCGTGCTGTTCACGGTTTTCGGGCCGATCGCGGCCTACGACGGGACGTTCCTGACGTTGCACATGGTCCAGCACTTCATCCTGATTACGATCGCTCCGCCGCTCATCCTCGCGGGCGCGCCGATGACGCTCTGGCTGATCGCTTCAGGGAAGGGACGGCGGCGTCGCACGATCTACCCGGTGCTGCACTCGGCCACGTTCCGCGCGATCACCCATCCGTTGGTCGGTCTCGCCCTCTTCGCGGCGGTGCCGACCCTCTGGTATGTCACCCCCGCCTTCGAAGAGAGCCTCGGGAACGCTCCGCTGCACTTTGTCGGCTATGCGATCTTCTTGATCGCCGGTATCCACTACTGGTGGCCGATCCTGGGTGCGAACCCAACACACTGGAACCTCGCCTACCCCGTACGGATGGTCTACCTCTTGGCGCTGGTTCCCATCCACGCCTTCCTCGGCTTGCTCTTCCACGAGCCGGACAACGTTATCTACGAGCAGCTTGCGGAGATCCCGCGTACCTGGGGCCCATCCGCCCTGCTCG
Organism: Tepidiformaceae bacterium; assembly: GCA_965247935.1. GTDB lineage: Bacteria > Chloroflexota > Dehalococcoidia > Tepidiformales > Tepidiformaceae > CAUYXJ01. The sequence continues at coordinate 2,205,458 of CBDFIA010000002.1, read as the reverse complement.
ATCAGCAGATCGCGGGCGCCTTCATGTTCATCGGCGGCGAGGCCCTCGGGCTGATCGCGATGCTCCTGGTGGCCTTTCAGTGGGCGAAGCACGAAGAGCGGCTCGGTCGCCGCCTCGATGCCGCCGATGACCGCGGGAACGAGTGGCGGCCGGTGGAGCGGCGGCGGGGATAGCCTGCGGGCGGCGCCTGATAGTCCGCTGCCCAAGGCCGCGGGCCGGTGCCAACTGCCTGCGCCGGCGCAAACCGCGGCAGGGACACCCTGACCGCCGCCCTCACGGTAAACTCGCGGGCATCCAGTTCGGAGGCTCGGCCATGCAGATCGGCGTCATCTTCCCTCAGACCGAGATCGGCGCGGACCCTGCGGTCGTCCGCGACTTCGCGCAAACGGCCGAGGGCCTCGGCTACTCACACATCCTCGCCTACGACCACGTCCTCGGCGCCCTTCCGGAGCGGGAACCGAAACTCACGGGCCCGTACACGCACGAGTCCTCGTTCCATGAGCCCTTCGTGCTCTTCGGCTACCTGGCTGGGATCACGGAGCGCGTCGAGCTCGTCACCGGGGTGATCATCCTCCCCCAGCGCCAGACGGCGCTCGTCGCGAAGCAGGCTGCGGAGATCGACATCCTCTCCGGCGGCCGCTTGCGGCTGGGCATCGGAACGGGTTGGAACTACGTCGAGTACGACTCGCTCAATGAGCAGTTCTCGAATCGGGGGAAGCGGCAGGAGGAGCAGGTCGACGTGCTGCGCCAGCTCTGGGCGGACCCGGTCGTCGACTTCGACGGTAAATGGCACCGTATCGATCGCGCTGGCCTCAATCCTCTCCCGATGCGCCGCATTCCCATCTGGTTCGGTGGCTTCAGCGACCCCGCCTTCAAGCGGGCTGCTCGGGTTGGCGACGGGTTCATCTTCGGCGGCAGCTCACCGGACGCCGAGACCAGCCTCGAGAAGATCCGCGGCTACCTCCAAACCGAGGGCCGCGACCCGACAACCTTCGGCATGGAGGCGATGCTGAACTACAGCGATGGTCCCGAGAAGTGGGCGGCTGAGGTCGAGCGCTGGCGCGCGGCCGGCGTCGACTACGTCTCGATGCGCACGATGAACGCGGGCCTCGAGGGGCCGCGCGCGCACATCGACGCGATCGAGCAGTACTGGAAGGCCGTCTCCTAGGGGCCAACCGGGAACCGGCGACCTAAAGCTGCCCGAAGATCGACGAGCCCTATGTCAGGGTGGCCGCTAGCGGCTCGGCAGATCACACGTTCGCCATCGCCTTCAACGTCGGGAAGCCGGCGCCGACCCTTGGCTTTACGAGCGTCGCTGCCTGGCTCACGTGGCCGTATCTGACCTGGGCGCGAGCGGCTCGACCTAGGCGTGCGCTGCGAAGGGCGGGTACTGCACGTCCACTGAATCAAGCTCCGGGGGCTCGCGCAGTGGGTGATCGGGGTGGGGGAGCGCGAGAACCATCTCCGCGCTCGTATCTCCCCAAGGGTCCAGGTGGGCGGGGCCGCTCGCCCCAGCGAGATCAGTACGCCTCCAGCGCCCGCGGTCGAGGTCAAGCAGCGCTGTTCGCCCGTAGGAGAACAGCGCCGGGTCGTCGGGTGCAGGGACCGGTGCGAACACCTCAGCGCTGCGGTACCAGGGGTCGTTGTCGAGGAGTGGTGGCGGGGGCAACGTGGCTCGGATGGACCCGTCGCGATTGACGATTGCGTAGGCAGTCCCCTCCCCAGGCGACCCGATCAGCGCCACGAAGCCGGAGGAGTCCGCGAGCCAGCGCGTTCCGTCGAGCCGATCGCCATAGTTTCCGTAGGCGCCGCGCAACCGGAAGACTGGGCGCGCGGTGGCGGTTTCGGCCACGAGCATCGTCGATGCGCTCACATAATGCCCGTCGTCGAGCCGTTTCTGGGCCTGCGTGATCTGATCGCCGACGATGAGGCTCCCATCGGGCGAGGGGAAGCTCGATCCGATCGAGATCGCGACCCGCGAGAGCAGGTCACCCTCCCAGGAGTAGCGCACGATGAGGGAGCGGCTGGCCGCAGGTGCTCCGCCGCGCCGGCCCCAGGGCAGGAGTGCGAGCCTGACGAGGACGGCACTCCCGTCTCGGGCCGCCGTCAGGGGGCCGCTGAAGAACCGGGAGCTGCTTGTCTGCGAAGCGAGCGTGAGCGTGCTCTGGACGCGTGACGAGGGCACGTCGAGGAGAGCGAGGACCGGCGTCCTCAGTTGGTCGGTCATCGCTAAGTAGATGCGGGCGCCGGAGGTTGAGAAGAGGGGTTCCGGTCCGCCGCCCACCTCCGCTGAGGTCTCGAGGCTGGCGATCGGCTGGCGATCGGCTGCAGCTCGGCATCCGTCACGTGGTGACGGCCGGAAGGCTCGCTGACGCCGGCGCGGCCTTCGTGGAGCTCGGCAAAGAGCAGCCGCTCGTCGGAGAGCCCGCGCAGCCAGAGCTTGTCCTGGCCACGTGAACTGCTGGCCCGTCCGTCGGTCAAGAAGGGCGTTGCCTCCGGTCACGAACCGTCGTCCGGGGCTCATGCGATAGCCGCGGGGTGGCGCCTCGCCCGTCTGACGCCAGCCTTCGACGCTCGCCTCGTCAGCCTGGCCGGTAGGGACGAAGAAGATCCCGTGGTCAGCGTCGATCGGTGCGCCTGGTGCGTACGTCAGCCGCTCGAAGACGTCGGCAGTCCGTTCGGCCAAGGCGAGCGGCGATGGAGTCGGCGGGATCACCGTCGGCACGGGGCGCAGAGTCCGCTCTCGCTCCGTTACGACCTCTCGGGTCGGACGCGTCGCGAGGAGGCCACCACCGGCAGCGGACAGCGCCGCGGCCGCGGCCACGCCCAGCAGCGTTCGTCGCGAGACGCGGCGGGGTTCGTCGTGCGGTGCCTCTTCGGTGGCCTCCTGCCCGGTTGGGGCAGCCGCGGGAGCGGCGTCGCGCGCGTTCGGGTCAGCCAGGTGAGGGAGCGCTCGCGCACTGCTCCGGGCGAGTGGCTCGGGCGGCTCGCCCGAGAGCGCCGCGATACGCCGCTTGGCGTCGGTCAGCGAGAGGCCGAGCCGGACTGCGATCTCGGCGTGCGGGAGCCCCTGCTCCACGAACGTGCGCACGCGGGCGTCGCCAGGGCGGTCTGCGTGCGGCTCGGGGAAGTGCGGTACCGGCATCGGGCAAACCCTAGCAGATGGCTCTGACGGCTTCGCCCACCGCACCCCGGAGCTCCGACTTCGCGCCAACGCGTCTATGACGTGCGGAGAAGAATCACCGCGGCCCGGCGTCAGGAATCGTGCGTGAGGCCCTGGATCGGCTCCTGGACGTCGCTTCTCTTGAACACCTGGACGATTTTGCCGTTCTTCATGAGTCGGATGATCGGCTCCCCGGCCTCGTCGACGGTGTCGATGCGCGAGTCCGCTTCGACCACGAGTTCGCGCCCGTCGGTGAGCGTGACCTTCATCGCCAGCAGCCCCACCCCTAGCCCTCGCGCGGGTCGGGCACGTTCACGACGATGCCTTCCATAGTGTTCCTGGCCAGGACAAACACGGCCTCATGGTCGCGCTCGAGGTTCTCCTCGAGGTGGACTTCGAACGGCGGGACGAAGACGAAGTCGCCCGGCTCCGTGTCGACCATGTGTTCGAGCGACTCGCCCCAGCGAAAGCGGAGGCGCCCTTCGAGGACGAAGATGCCCGACTCGCTCTCGCCGTGGTGGTGGACGCCGGAGATGCCCGCGGGCTCGTTCTTGCCCACACCCATCCAAAGCCCTTTCGCGTCTGTGAGCGTGCCCGAAACGCCGGCTTCGCGCCGCATTCCGGCGGTCTGCGTCGTGCCTGCGTCCCGCTCAGACGGTCGAATGACCGTGACCATTCCGCGATTCTACGGCGAATTCCAGCGAGCGCGAGGGGCTGCCTCCGACTGGGGGCGGCGGATCCGCTAGGATGGCGCGAGCGCGCTCCCCCCTGGAGGCCGCATGACGATCCCGCCCGGCGCCGCGGATGTCATCCTCAGCTACGTTCGCAAGAAAGCCGCCGAATGGACTCCGGAGGAGATGGCGATCCGTATTTCGGCGGCGGTTTCGGAGCTGGAGACTGCTGCTCGCGCGGTGCCCCCCGAACTCCTCGACGTGCGCGCTGCCGGTCAGGAGTGGAGCCCGCTGGAGTGCCTCCGGCACGCCGCTGAGGTGAACACCGGCACCGCCACCCGCGTCCGTGGTGTTGTTACCGACGGCCGCATCCCGGATGAGGTCCCTCCCGTGCCGAAGGCGCGTGAGGCGATCCTCGAAGCGCACGCCTCGGTCATCGCGGGCGTTACCGCTGCGGTGCGCGAAGGGCGCGGCGATCCGGAGGCGGCCATCACTTGGCTGCACCCGTTCCTCGGCGAACTCAACTGGCGCGAGTGGTTTCTCACGATCCGCGTGCACTCCCTCGATCACGCGCGCCAGCTGCCGGCCCTGCAGCGGGCAGGCTCCTAGGGGCGCGCGTTGGGTCGGACTGAGCCGGCCGACGCCCTCCGCTTTCTCGACATTCTCACAACCGCATCGAGCATCGCCCGCTCGCGTGGTGCAGCCGCGGTCGCGGCGGCTCACGTGCTGGATGCGATCGCCGTCCTGGTTGGCGTCGCCGCTGCTGATGACGTCTCGGGACCCGTCTCCCCGCTGGCGCGGGCGGGAGCCGGCTTGGCTGTCGAGGCGAGAGTGCAGGTACTCATGCAACGCTGGTTCGTTCGGCTTGGAAACGAAGCGGACGCTCAGCTCAAGGGCGAACAGCTCGGGGAACTCCGCCGCGAACTCAAGGCGCTCGATGGCGAGACGCCGCGACCTAAGTCGTGATGGGTCGGGCCTGGAGCAGGTAGAACCGATCCGCGTCGTCGTAGGCGAACTCGATGTCCACCGGTGATCCGTACTCCTGCTCGACTGCGCGCGCGGCCTCGGCAACGGCCAGGGCCTGAGCGTCGCTCAACGACGGTACGGCGAGGAGCTCAGGTGGCGTGGGGGCGCGCTCAGTACCGCCGGGGACGAGCGCGGCCCATTCGTGCTTTTCGGCGATCGCCTTCTCGACGAGGGTGCCGTCGATCCCGACGATGAACGAGTCTGGCGTGACATAACCAGAAACGACAGCCTCGCCAAGCCCCCAGGAGGCGTTGATCAATACTTCGTCGCCCGCGCCGGTGACGGGGTTTTTCGTGAACGCCACGCCGCTCGCTTTTGCGGGCACGACCTCCATCACGACGACCGCCATCGCCTCGCCCGCGTGCTCGATACCGCGAAACGTGCGGTAGTGGGCGGCGCGTTCATCCCAGACGCAGCGGTAGCAGTCGAGCACCGCGGCCAGGATTGCCTCATCTCCGCGAAGGTTGATGTAGCTCTCGTAGAGACCCGCAAAGGAGTTTCCGGCACCGTCCTCGTTGAGTCCGCTCGAACGCACCGCGAAGGTCGCCTCGGGTGTCGTTCGATCCTCGAGTTCGGCATACGCCCCCGAAACGGCGGTGCGCGCAGTCTCGTCGAGCGTCGCACCCTGCAGTCGCTCCGACACGGGCACCAGCGCGTCGCGGATCTCGGACAGAGGGGCGGTCGCGCTAAGCCCGACTAGAGGCTCCGTCAGCACCCCGAGACCGTGCGCGTCCGCGAAGGACTCGTAGGCCTCGGCCGTCACCACGAAGCCCGGAGGCACGGGGAACCCGGCGCCGTACAGGCGTGCGAGGCTCGCACCCTTTCCGCCGATCCGACGCCCAGCGGCCTCGCGGTCGTCCAGCCACGCGATCAGCTCGCTCACTTCGCTGAGTGTATCGATCCGTCTGGTGGCGGGGTAGCCGAAGCGCGTGCCGAGAGCGTGGCGGCTACGCGCAGTCGGTAACCGGCGTCTCGACGGCACGCTGAAATATAGTGAGACCGTGGACTGTCTCCCGGCGATCTTCGCGGGGGTCGCGGCAGCCGCCTTCGGCTGGCTCGCGGCGGGCTGGCAACACTACCTCTACCGTGAGGAGGAGTTTCGCCAGAACCGGGCGAGGGGGATCCGCTTGTTGGCGTTCCGCCTCGGGCTCGGAGCGGCCGCCGGTGCGGTTTCGTTCGTGGCCCTCCGGCCCGAACATTACGAGGCCGGTGCGGCGGCGGCCACGGCCGCGTTCGCCGTGGCGCTGACGCTCCTCGCGAGCACGGATTTCGAGCGCAAGCGTATCCCCAACGTCGTCTCCTACCCCACGATCCTCGCTGCGGGCGCCGTCTGCTGGGTCTGGCCAGACCGCAGCGTCGCTGAGATTTGGCTGGGGGCGGGTATTGGGCTCGGTATTGCCGCGGTGCTCACGCTTGGGGGCGTGGCGGTTGGCTTGGCTATGCGCGTGCGCCAAGCCGCCTTCGGCCTCGGCGATGCGAAACTGATCGTATTGCTCGGCCTGCTGCTGGGCTGGCCCGCAATCCTCCTCTGCCTGTTCCTGGGGGTGATCGCTGCGGGCGTCCCCGCGCTCGGCCTGATGCTGCTCGGCCGCAGCCGCAGCGTTTTCAGCTACGGGCCATTCTTGGCGTTCGGCGGCGTGGTCGCGCTGCTCTGGCCCGAGCGCTTCGTCTAGAAGCCGTCCTTGAGCGCCAACATCGCGGGCCCGCCGATCACCAATCCGATCGACGGGAAGATGAAGAACACGAGCGGGAAGACCATCTTGATCGGTGCCTTGAAGGCCTGCTCCTCGGCGCGTTGGCGCCGCTTCGTGCGCATCACACCGGTTTTAACGCGGATAACGCCGCCGATGGAGATGCCCATGGCCTCGGCCTGCACGATCGAATTGACGAGCGAGCGCAGGTCCTCGACGCCGGTCCGCTCGACGAGGTCCAGCAGCGCCTCGCGGCGCGCGCGACCCATGCTGATCTCGCGCATCGTCCGCGAGAGCTCGGCGGCAAATGGGCCCTTGACCTTCTCGATCACGCGCTGGAAGGCGGCGTCGATACCTAGTCCCGCCTCCACGGATGCCGTGATCAGATCGAAGGCATCGGGCAGCGACTTCTGGATCTCCTTCTGCCTCGCCTTGATCCGCCCGAGCAGCCAGATCCGCGGTCCGTAAACGCCGAAGGCGGTGGCGGCTCCCCAAATCATGAGGAGGCTCTTCGCGCTCGCACCGTTGTTCGCCATCAGGAAGAGGAGGAGGAGCGGTAGGACGCCGGCGAGGACCGCCACGACGATGATGAGCTGACCCGCTGGGATTCGCAGCCCGGCCCGGGTGATGGCGCCCTCCAGGCGCTGGGTAATCGTCGAAGGCAAGATGCCGTTTGCGCGCCGCGAGACGGCCCGCATGAGCGGCCGCAGGACGCGCACCGAGAACGCGGCTTCGGGGTCGGGCAGCTCTTCGCGATTCGGCTTTTCGTAGCGAAGACCCCCGAGACGAGCGTCCATCAGGTCATTCCCGCGCCCGCGGTAGAAGAGCCCGTACACGGTGAGCGTGACGGTGATGAAGGTCCCCAAGGCGACGATGAGGGCCATTGCCTAAACCTCGATGTCGACGATCTTGCGGATGATGAGGAAGCCGACGACCTCCATCACGACTGCTGCTCCGAGCAGCATCCGTCCCAATGAGTCCGTGATCAGCGGCGCGATGTAGTCCGGGCTGACCACGATGAAGTAGAGCGCCAGCGCCACGGGGATACCTGCGATCACGAACCCGGTCAACCGTTGCTGCGAGGTGAGCGTCTGGATCTCGCCGCGGATCCGCTCCCGCTCGCGCATTGTGTGGGCGACGGTGTCGAGAATCTCGGCAAGGTTCCCGCCCACGGCGCGCTGGATCATGATCGCGGTGATAACGATGTCGAAGTCGCCGCTGTCGACGCGGTCGTTAAGCGCCTCGAGCGCTTGCTCGAGACTCGCGCCAACGGCCGTATCGCGGAGCGTGCGCCGAATTTCGATCGAAAGCGGGGCCGGGATCTGATCCGCTGCCGATTCCAACGCTTGGTTCAGACCGAAGCCGGCGCGCAGGCCGCTGGCGAGCATCTGCAACAGCTCAACGAGCTGTGACTCCAACTTCTTCCGTCGCGAGACTGCGCGTCGTTTGATCCAGACCCCGACGCCGACGAAGCCGATCGGGGCGACGAGTATGCCGATCCAGGGGAACGGCTGAGCCATCGCCACGGCGGTGCCGATGCCGAGGCTGATCACGATCCGCAGGATGAAGTACTCCTTCACCGTGAGGGTCAGGCCAGCCTGCTCCAGCTGCGCTGCCCACTGCTCGGCAAGCCGTGTGGACACGAGGTTTATCCCGCCGAGGCTGACGTTCGCTCGGCGACGCAGGCCGATGCCTGCGTTCTTGGTCGAATCGCCGTCGTCGGTGACCGTCTGGCCTTTGAGCCGGCTCAGGCGCACGCCCGTCTCCACGGCATGCGTGCGATAGCCAAACACACCCAAGACCAACGTGAAGGCGCAAGCGCCCACCATCACCGCCGCTGCTACGAGTAGCAGCATCTACCAGTCCTTGCCCTCGTCGAACATCCCGTCCGGCAGGGTGATTCCCGCTAACAGGAACTTCTCGACGAAGCCCGGACGGATGCCGCTCGCGCGGAGGTCACCGACGACGCGGCCGTCGGCTGTGACTTCGTCTAGATGGAAGCGGAAGATGTCCTGGAGGGTGATCGTCTCGCCCTCCATGCCGCTCACCTCCGTCACGTGGGTGACTTTGCGGGTGCCGTCCTGCATACGCTGGATCTGGATGAAGACCTCGATCGCGGAGGCGACCTGCTCGCGGATCGCCCGCGCCGGCAGCTCCATTCCCGCCATCAGCACCATGTTCTCGAGGCGCGCTACGGCGTCACGTGGCGTATTCGCGTGAATGGTCGAGATCGAGCCTTCGTGGCCGGTGTTCATCGCCTGGAGCATGTCGAAGGCCTCGGAGCCACGGACCTCGCCGACGATGATGCGGTCAGGGCGCATACGCAGGCTGTTGCGAACCAGGTCGCGCTGCAGCACGGCGTTCTTGCCTTCGATGCTGGGGGGCCGTGCCTCCATCGTGAGCACGTGCTCCTGCTGCAGCCGCAGCTCTGAGGGATCCTCGATCGTCACGATTCGCTCCGTATTCGGGATGAAGCCCGAGAGCGCATTGAGGAGGGTCGTTTTTCCCGTGCCGGTGCCGCCGCTCACGATGATGTTGAGCTTCGCTCGTACGCACATGGCGAGGAACTCGGCCGTCGCTTCGCTCATCGAGCCAACGGCCACCAGATCGGCGATCCGCATCTTGTCCGCCCGGAACTTGCGGATGGTGATGCTGGGCGAGAAGGGCGAGAAGGGCGAGATCGGGGGGATGGTGATGTTGACGCGCGAGCCATCAGGGAGACGGGCGTCGACCATCGGGCTCGCTTCGTCGATCCGGCGCCCGAGCGGCGCCACGATGCGCTCGACGATGCGCATTACGTGTCCAATGTCGCGGAAGCGCGCGGGACTGCGGAAGAGCCGCCCGTCCTGCTCGTAGTAGATCTTATCGACGTCGTTAACCATGACCTCGGAGACCGATGGGTCACGGAGGAGGGGCTCCAGTGGCCCGAGGCCCAGGACCTCGTCCGCCACCGACTCGATGAGCTCGTCCCGGACGGTCCCAGCGAGCTGGATGTCCTCCTGCGAGAGGAGTTCACGCGCTGCGCGCAGCACTGCCTCGCGCTGTTTGTCAGGGGCCAACCCGTCAAGTGCTCCGTGCTCGAGTTCCTCGATGAGCAGCTCGTGGAGACGGGTCTTCGCGGCTTCGTTCTGCTGCGCGCCCGAGCCGGCGCGGCCACCAGGCCGCCGCCCAGATGGGCCGGCCGGCGTGTCGGCTCGTGGTTGCGGCTTCTCCCGCTCTGCCTCCGCCTGCGCAGGTACCTCATCCGTCGCTGGCGCAGGCGGCGCGGATGCGGGCTCCTCCTTTGCGAGGCCCCAGGCGCGTTCGTTGTCGTCATGGCGTGAGGGTCGGAGCTTACGCGGCGCACGTCCCGCCCCGCGGGGAGGGTTAGGAGCGTCTCCAGCGTTCCCGGCGAGCCTCTTGCGCGTGGCGGACCACCCGAAGTCTTGCTTCGACTGATCAGCCTCGTTGCCGTCTGGTTGCTCTTCTGCTGACACGTGTTCCCTCCTTCCTTTCGACTCGTCCTGGGCCCTTAGGCCGACTTCCGCGCGAACGGCCAGAGCACGCGAATGAGGCTTCCACCAGATCGCTTCTGTGCACCGTGCTCGCTCACCCCGGCGATGACGCGCGCCATCTCGCGGAGCTGCACCGATGCACGCCCCTTCGGGCGGCTCATGACGATCGGCCGCCCGAGCTGGGCTGCCTTCATCACCTCGTTGTCTTGGGGAATCCGCCACCACAGCGGCCAATCGAGCGTGTTCGCAACGTCGTCCTCGTTCACGCCGGTATCCATTCCCGCGCGATTGAGCACGATCTTCAGCCGCTGCTCGTCTTCCCCGAAGCGTTCGTTAAGCATCTCCAGGGCCAGCACGGTGTCCTTGATGCTTGCCATGTCCAACGTGGTGATGAGCAGAATCATGGTGCCGATTTCGAGCGCCGCAGCGACCTGCTCGTTGAACGTCCCGGGTGTATCCAGGATTACGAAGTCGTGGGTTTGCGCGAGCACGTCGACGACATCCCGTACCTGGCGGTAGCCCAAGCCCCGCCAGTCGTTCGGGCGGGTGGGCGCTGGCAGAATCCGCACCCCGGATTCGTGCTCGACCAGGTACTCGCGGAGTGATTCCCGATCGATGTTCTCCAGGTTGCGGGCGAGGTCGGCGATCGAACGCTCAACGGGAATGTCCATGGTGATCGCGATATCTCCGAAGCGCGTGTCCATGTCCACCAGAGCAACGCTTTGCGCGGCCTCGGTCGAGAGCAAGATGGCGAGGTTCGAAGCGATCGTGGTCTTCCCGATGCCGCCCTTTGCCCCAAATACGGTGATGACGGTGCCCTGCGGTACGGGGTCTTCGATCTCGCCCCGGCGGCGCTGGGTCTCTCGCTCCTTGCGCTCGAGGACGCGCATCACCGCGCCCTCTGTCTCCTGCTCGCTGAGCGGTTCTTCGAGGAAGTCCCAGGCACCGAAGATCATCGCCTGGCGTATGAGCTGGACGCTCGCCTCGCTGGAGAACACGATGATGGGCACATCAGGCATGCTCTGTCGGAGCTGGCCGAGCGTGTGCAGAGGCCGCGCGAGCGGCTCTTCTACGCGCAGGAGCACGACATCCGGCTGCACCTCATGGGCCAGCGAATAGGCCTCCACGCCGTAGCCCGTGCTGGCCCCAACGGTGACGCCCGCGGCCGTCATCCGTTCCTCCTCCGCCATCGTCTTGCCTAGGGCGCCCGCTACTGCCCGATCGGCTCGAACAGGTCCTCGAAGGACCAGCTCGTCTTCCCGGTCAAGATTTCGCGGTCGCCTGTTTGGCGGACGAGGATCCGGTACTGCCCTTGGTCGTCTTTGAGCGCGTCGATGATCGCCACCTTGGCCGCTTCTTCCGGGAGCAGCGCGAGCGTGACCGAGATCGCCTCCTCGAAGGATGCGGTGTCACCGAGGGGCTGGGCGTTGAGCGTGGCATCGTCCTCGGCGCTCAAGCTGGCTCCGGCGGCCTCGGGGTCGAGCGGGTCAGCCGCCCCTTCGCGCGCGTCGAGGTTCGGGACGATCCGGACGAGCTCCTGAGAGACCGCCAAGACGATCGCGTCCTGCGCAATGAGACCGCCGCGGAGGTCGAGCTTCTCTTCACCCGTCAAGGGGTCGACCGTCAGGAACGTGGTAATGCCGAGGATGTCCACGCGGTCGCCCGGCTGCACCAGCCCCGCGGCGTTCCAGGCCTCGTGCGGGATCTCGAGGGACAGTGAGCGCATGCCGGCTGGCACCTTGTAGGCCAGCGTGTTCTCACCATCGAAGGTGGTCACCTTCTGCGGAATGATCTGCTCACCGATGAAGAGCGGTGTCGTCGCGACCTTGCCCACCACCTCTTCGATGTCCGTGATGCTCGTTTCGAGGACAGCGGAGAGGGGGATGGGCCGGGTGGTCAGCATGTCCGCGGTGATCTCTTCACCGACAGCGACATCCCGCACCAGGACCACGACGGTGGTCGACGCCGTCTCGGCGGTCACGATGTCCTGGATCGTGTCACCGTTGTCGCTTCCGCTGCCGTTCAGGAACGCTAACATCAGGGCCGCGCTGAGCAGGCCGAAGATGGCCGCCAGCAGGAGGATTCCTCGGTTCCGGCTGTTGTTCGTTGTCGCTGCTGCGATTGTTCGTGCCACGTGGATGCCTCCCGCTCTTTGTATCGGCCGCGCGGGCTTTCCGCCGCAGCCCAGGGCAACCCCCACTCCTGAGGAGATGCCCACCCCTTACGCGCGAACGCCCGGGGCGCAATCGCGCCCCGGGCGTTCGCGTCCTCGCTCGCGGGCGCCTACTTGGAGAGCCGGATGTGAGTCTCTGCGGCGATCGAGATGAAGGCGGCTTGGAGCTCGACTTCGGTTGGCACCTTGTAGAAGATGCCGCCCGTGATATCGGCCACCTCCTGCATGAGGTCGTCGTCGGCGTTGTTGCCGTAGCTGATGGTGTAGACGGCGATGCTGTGCGAGGCGGCGTAGTTGGCCTGCTCGATCGTGCGGGCATAGGCCGTGGATGAGCTGCTGTAGTTGTTGGTGCAGGTGGGCGTGAACGTCGTCGGCGAGCAGTAGCGGTTCGCGACGCCGTCCGAGAGGAGAACGACCACCCAGAGGGCGTTGTCGCGACCGTTGTCGACGAGCTCCTGATTCCCCAGGTAGAACCCGTGGGCGATGTTCGTCGTTTGGCCGTAAATTCCCTCGGTGGGCTCCTCCGAGTTCGTGATGGCGGAGTGGAGGTTGGCGAAGCTCGCGGTCAGCGGGTACTCCTGGCTCGCTCGCGAGGCGAAATGCACGTAGCCCACCTGATCCCAGGCCGAGTCCATCTGGTTTACGAAGGTGTGTCCGCCGTCCTTCACGTACTCCCAGGGGTAATACGGTCCCGCGCCCGCCTCGAGGCAGTTGCTTCCGCGAATGCGGCGGTTCTGATTGTGGCTGCTCGCGCCGTATTGGTTGCCGTTGCTCGGCCGCGGCACGTTGCGATTGACGTAGACCCAGTCCGGTTCGGAGAGGCCCGTGATCTCCAGCCACTCGCTGCTGTTGCTCGATTCGAGACGGAACACCTGCCCGACATAGATGTAGTCCGTGAGGAGCAGGGAGGAGTTGTTCTGAGGCCCTGGCCCTCTTCGCGGTCCTGCAGCTCGACATACTTGCGAGTCGCCCAGTTGTGAATCTTCGACATGTGGTTCCTACCTCTTCCGTGTTCGGGTGGTTCCCGATGTATTGCCGCCCGTCTTCTGCGTGTCGCCTCCGGTTCGGATGCGGTGCGCGCCCGGCAAGGCAGCTACATGGAGGTTCGGCGCGTCCGTTCGGCCCTAAAGGTCACCCCTAAGGGATTCACGCGATGTCCACGCTTTCGTCCGTAGGGGCGCCGCGTCCGCTCGGCGGTGCCACGTATACAGATTCGACTCTTCCTGCCGAATCTGAAGAGAGGAGGCGTGGGATGGAACATACGGGCGACGCGTCGAGGCCAGCCACGAGCGTGGATCCGTGGAAGCGTCGCGCGTCCTACCTCCAGGACGCGATCCTCGTGGTCGTATCCGCCGTGTTCCTCTATGTGCACGCGCGCCACGTCCTCGTGGACGGTTCGATCACGAGTGTCGGCTTCGCGCTTGAGCAGGCCGTCCTGGTCGGGATTTTCCTCTTTCGGCGGCGGAGCTACACCACCTCCACTCGCCCCGCCGATTGGCTAGTCGCGGCCGTGGGCGGTTGGTTGTCCTTCGCCTTTCAGCCCCAGACCGGGGCGCCCCTCGCGCTGGGCGCGACCGGGACCGCGGTCCAATTCACGGGTCTGCTCATGGCAGCCGGCGGCTTCCTTTACCTGGGGCGGAGCTTCGTCGCCGCGAACCGAGGGCTGAAGGTGCGCGGGCCGTACCGCCTCGTGCGCCACCCCATCTACCTGGCTCACCTCGTAACGAGCAGCGGCTTCCTCATCGCCAACTTCCATCCGATAAACCTGGCGCTCTACGCGATCATTCTGGTCGCCCAACTCCTCCGGATCCGGGCTGAGGAGCGGGTGCTCACCGAGACGGCGGAGTACGACGCCTACCGCGCGACCACGCGCTGGCGAATCATTCCCGGGCTGTACTAGACGACATCCGCGTGAGGTCTCGCCGTAAGATCCCGGCGTGAGCGAGCCGCCCCAGCCCGACCTTGTGCGAATCGAGGGTGGCACGCTCCGTATGGGCAGCGAGTCGGGGCGGCCGGACGAGCGACCGGTCCACACGCTCGAAATCGCCCCGTTGCGCGTCGCGATCGCACCGGTGACGAATCGCGAATACGCGGCGTTTCTTGGGACCGGCCACGAGCTCCCCCGGTTCTGGGCCGAAGAGCGCTTCAACGCGCCCGAGCAGCCGGTAGTCGGCGTTAACTGGTTTGATGCCGTCGCCTACTGCGAGTGGCTCGCGGGTGAGATTGGGATGAAGTGCCGCCTTCCGACCGAGGGCGAACGCGAATACGCGTCCCTGGGTGGCCTGCGAGGGGTGGACTGGCCCTGGCCCGGCGGCCGCTGGCAGGACCACCCGAACGCGACGGAGCTAGCCGGCGGGGACCGCCCCCACGCGCCTACGCCGAACTGTGCGAACGGCTATGGCCTGCGCTGCGTGGCGGAGAACGTGCACGAGTGGTGCCGCGACTGGTACTACGCCGATGGCTACGAACGCGGTCCCCTCAGCGGCGATCAGAAACCGCTCGCACGGGCGCGGAGAGTGAGTCGCGGGGGCAGCTGGCGGCATGCGGTGAAATTCACCCGCCTAACGGCCCGCGCGAGCCTCGCCCCTGAGCGGCGCTACAACGACTTCGGCTTTCGCCTCTACGCCGATGCCTGACCTCGAGTTTCGTGTTCGCGGAGCGCTCACCGCCACGGAGGCGGCTCTGGCGTGCGGGTGGCGCTGCGACCTGCCCTACGATATCTACGACGGCGATGAGTCGCCGGGGTACTTCCGACCCCGCGAACCGTTACGCCGCGATCGTCACCCAGACCGGAGATTTTGCCGGCTACCTCTGTGTCGGTGAGGAGGCGCGCGTACCCGGAGGAGACTACGACCCCGGCGAACCCGAGGTGTTGGATCTAGGCGTGGGGATGCGGCCCGACCTCGCCGGGCGAGGCCTCGGCCGAGCCTTCCTCGGCGCCGCGATCTCGTTCTGCCTCGCCCGTCACCAGCCAGCGGTACTGCGCGTGACCGTGGCGTCCTTCAACGATCGCTCGCGGGCGCTCCACCGGCACGTCGGCTTCGTCGAAGGCGACGAATTCACGAGCCGGGGCGGCCTCGATTTCGTGATCGCGGAGCTTGCGCTCGACGGCAGGGTGCCCGAGGTTGACTGCGAGCGGCGCTAGGCCCCGGCGGCGTCGCGGATTTGGGCCGCGTGCTCCGTCAGGTGGTTCAGGTTCATCGCGAGGAGATCCTCAACCGTCCCGAAGCGCTCGTGCACCTTCGCGAGATCTTCCTGCGTGAGGTGTTTCAGCTTGGCGTTGCAGTTGTTCACCACGGCGTCGAACTCGTCCAGCGCTTCTGTCGAGGAGGCGCAATCTGGCCGTACGACATCGACCCCTGGGTAGCCGCAGGCATCGCACATCGCGGTCGTGAAGAACGCCTCGATCTCGATCACGTGCTCGACGGTCTGCTGAGCGCTCCAGGCGTCGCCACCGGCGGTTGCGCGCCACGCCATCTCTGCGGCCTCGATGGCCTCCCGCAACGCCGTACGGCCCTCTGCCAGCCTTGCTCTCAGCTCGTCCGGTGTCGCCATGGTGCCCTCCTCTAGGTCAGTCGCGTCACCCCGTGTCTACGCCGAACTCCGGCAACCGTCGACACCCCAGCCGGCCCCCGGGTATTGAAACAAGTGACCAGCGTAGATCTCGGCCCTCGCAACCCGCCCGTCCCAGCTCGACGGCGACCGAGCCACCCCCGCGGAGGCCGCAGAGCCCATCGGCGCAGATCTTGGGGTAAGGAACAGTCGTGGCGGCTTTAGGATACGGGCGTGGAACTGCGGAATCTGGGCCGAACCGGTGTGCAGGTTTCGAGCCTCTGCCTTGGCTGCATGATGTTCGGGCGGCGCACCGAGCCCGAGGAGTCCTACGCCATCATCGACCGCGCCCTCGATGCCGGCGTCAACTTCCTCGATACGGCGAACGTCTACGCTGCCGGCCGGAGCGAAGAGATCACGGGTGAGGCGCTCAAACGGAACGGCCGCCGCCAGCATGTGGTACTCGCGACGAAGGTGCATGGGAGCATGGACGCCGACGATCCGAACGCTCGCGGTAACAGCCGGCGCCACATCATCGAGCAGTGCGAGGCGAGCCTCCGCCGGCTCCAGACCGACTACATCGATCTCTACCAGCTCCACCGGCCCCAGGCCGACATCCCCATGGATGAGACTCTCCGCGCCCTCGACGACCTGGTGCGCGCGGGCAAGGTGCGCTACATCGGCACCAGCACCTTCGCCGCTTGGGAGATCTTCGAGTCGCTGTGGGCGGCGAAGGAGTTCGGCCTCAACCGCGTGGTCTGCGAGCAGCCGCCGTACAACCTCCTCGACCGCCGTGCCGAACGCGAGCTCCTGCCCATGACGCAAACCTTCGGGATCGGCGTCATCCCCTGGGGGCCGCTCGGCGGCGGTCTCCTCACGGGGAAGTACCGCCGCGGCGAGCCGCTGCCCGAGGATGGCCGCTATGCGACCAACCCCCAGCAGGCTCGGCGTCTGACCGAGGGCGTCTACGACGTGGTCGAAGGTCTCGAACCGATCGCAGCCGAGAAGGGCTGCACGCTTTCGCAGCTGGCGCTCGCCTGGTGCGAGCAGCAGCCGGGCGTCACCAGTCCGATCATCGGGCCGCGCACCCTCGAGCAGATCGAGGACAACCTCGGCGCGAGCGAGGTCACGATCACCGACGAGGACCGGGAGCGCATCGATGCCGTGATCGCGCCGGGGCGCACCGTCTCGCCCTACTACGAGGCCGGCTGGCGCCCGCACGAGTACCGGATCCTCTAGCGGGCGTGCCAGCGAGCGCGCGGGCCTAGCGGCCCTAAGCTGCGCCGCCAGAGCTACGGGCGCCGGGTAGGGCCGCGGGGTGGGGGCGAGCGAGGCGAGCTACCGAACGCACCGATGGCGCAGACGAACGAGGGCACAGGAACCATCGGCGTCGCAGAGGCCGGCGAGCGCGCCGTCGCAGCGCTCGAAGGCGTGACTGTGCTCGATCTCACTGCGCACATCGCCAAGCTTGCGCGGCTCCGCACCGAGTACGGACGCGCGGATGTGCCCTTCGAGGTGACCGTGAACGGCTCAGCATCGATCACCCGCGAGGAGGTGGCGCCGCTCGAGGCGGCCGGCGTCGACCGCATCGTAGTCACGCTCGGGCGCTCGTCGCGGGACGCGATCCCCGGGCTCGAGGCCTTCGCCGCCCGAGTCTTTTGAATAGGGCGCCACGCGGCTCGGGACCGGACCTTCCTTGGCCCGGCTTCGGTTGGCCTGCGCCGGCGCAGCCGGGCGACGGCCGCGTGGCCATCGACCTCTACCGCGAGATCGGCATGCCCAAGCACTTGGAGATGGCAGAGGAGTTGCTGGCGGCGGCGGACTAAGCTGGTGGCTTCGACGGAACCTCGTCGAGATCGCGCTCCAAGAAGTCCAGTACCGCTCTAGCGATAAGGGCACCATGGGTCATAAAGGCGCTGTGGGAGGCGCCCGGCACGACGAACAGCTGGCCGTGGGGCAAGGCGCGGTAGATCTCAAGCGAGTGCTCGAGCCGGGTGACGTCTCGGTCGCCTGTGAGAACGAGGGTGGGGCAGTGAACGTTGGCGAGGTCCTCGAGCGGCACATCCGGCTCCGCGGCCCACATCTTACGGACCTTCTCGAACACGACCGGGAAGTGGTCCGGGCCATCCGGCGAGAGCCTCTTATAGGCTTCGAGGAGCGGCGGAGGCGTGTCCTCAGGCTCACGGCTGGTGTAACTAGATAGCGTCTCGGGTGAAGCTCCGTCGAGGTTGAGGTAGCAGGAACCGTGCACAAGTCTCCGAGCGACGCTCGGGCGTTGGAGCACCATCTGAAGTCCAACCTGAGCTCCGTCGCTGTATCCGAAGATGTGGACGTTTTCCAGCCCTAGGCCATCGAGTAACGCGAGGGTATCTTTCGCCATCGCCAGGTATGAGATCGGGCCGTCGACATCCGCAGTCCGTCCATGGCCGCGCTGCTCAGGCATGATGACTTGGTAACTCGCAGTGAAAGCCTCCACGTAGTCGTAGAAGGCACACCACATATCGGCGCTGGCGTGGCCGCCGTGCAGAAGTAGGAGTGGCTCTCCACTCCCGTGAACCTCGTAGTACATGTGAGCGGCACCCGCATCAACGTACGGCATGGGCGACCCCTCCCGGCGGCAATACGCCTGGACGAACGAGTCTACGCCGCACGTCTCGCCCACTGGCCCTCGAGGCCGTCGACCTCTAGCGCGAGATCGGCATGCCCAAGCACCTGGAGACGGCGGAGGAGCTGCTGGCGGGGGTGGAGGCGGGCTTAGCCACCGACACCATAGACTGACTTCGGCCTGTTTCGTCTACCGCTCACGACGCTGTCCCGTTGAGCTAGGAGTAAGGCTGGCGATGCCCGTGCGCAGGGCGTGGAGGATCGCCTGCGTGCGGTCGTTCACTTGCAGCTTTGAGAAGATGTTCGCGACGTGGTTCTTGACCGTCTTTCCAGTGATGACCAGCCGGCTAGCTATCTCCTCGGTCTCGGGTACTTCTACCCAGAGGTCGACGCCGTCACGGCCGCGACGATCACCACTGGCGCCTGCACCCTCGTCCTGATTACGGAAGGGCTCGTCTCGATCCCGCAGGTGATCGGCCAGTCGAAAGAGCGCGGCGCCTACCAGTACATGTGGTCGCTGCCGGTGCCGCGCCTGGCTTATCTCGCCGCCGACCTGACCGTCTGGTTCTTCGCGGGCCTGCCGGGACTGCTGCTCGCCCTGATCATCGCCTCGGCCCGCTACGACTTCGACATCACAGTGAGCGTCCTCATCGTCCCCGCTGTGCTGCTCGTCTCGCTCACGGCCGCGTTCATCGGCTTCGTCATCGGCCACCTCTCGCCCTCGGTCGTGCTCACGGGCGTGCCTCACGAACGTCATCATCTTCGCGCTGTATCTATTCTCGCCCGTCGTCTTCCCCCAGGACCGCCTGCCCCAGTGGATCGAGCTCGTTCACGACGTCCTGCCGATCAAATACATGACGGAGCTCGTGCGCGGCACCCTCACCGATGGCCTCGTCGACGACCTGGGATTGGCGTTCGCGGTGGTCGGCGCCTGGGCTGTCGTTGGCGCAGCGATCTCGTTCACGGTGGTGAACCGGCGGCGCTAGTCGGCTCTGCGTCGGTGCGACTCCGGCTCTCATCGGGTAGAGTCCGCGATCGTGCCGCGGGAGGAACAACGTGAGCACCTACAGCGGCGATAGTGCAGAGATGGGTGAGACCCTCCTCGTGGCAATGCCGCAGGACGGCAGTTCGATCACCAACCCTCGTCTCATCGAGAAGTTGGGTTGGGATCCCAACATCTACTTCCTCGTTCGGCAGCCGCTCGTACTGGAGGGTCGGATCCGAATTGGTCGCGGTCGTGGAGGGAGCGTCAGTCTGGTCATCGCTGAATCGGCCAGCGAGGCCGAGGAAGCAGGCGGGGATGAACCCGCGGCGCCCGATCGCCCGAAGGAGAGCGACCTCTACCCAGATTTCGCGGCGGCGCTCGAGGTTTGGGGCGGCGCGCAAGGGTGGGACAACTTCGCGGTCGTCCAGACTGCGTATCAGGGAAGCCGCCGTACCGGCGGGACGTGGACGAGGCCCGATTTCGTCGTGGTGGGCCACCGACGCTTCGAGTACACGCCGGGGATCGTGCGGGATCTCGAGACCTTCGAAGTAAAGCCTCCGGACTTCGGAATCGAGGCCGTCTTCGAGACAGCCTCGCATTCGAGGTTCGCGACCAAGAGCTATCTCGCCGCGGCTCGATCGGACGAGGACGACTCCGAGCTGATCGAGCGAGTCGAAACCGAATGTCAGCGGTTCGGACTCGGCTTGGTGTTCTTCGACCCGTTCCGAGGCTACGAAGGCTGGGACTTCGTGGTTGATCCTCGTCGCGACGAGCCGGACCCAGCTGACCTCGAACGGTTCATCCAGGATCAGATCCCGGAGAAGCTACAGCGACAGATACGGATGTGGCTTCGCTAGAGGGCTGCGAGATCACCGCAGTGCTACACTTCCGGGCATCGCGCTCCGGCGCGCCCCGCGATGAAGATCTTCGACGTCCATATCCACTTTCCGCGCAACTGGGAGCAGCCCGACGAGGACCCGGCTCCCATCGTCGAGCGGCTGGCTGAGGTCGCGACCGCCGCGGGCGTGACCAAAGCGTGTGTGCTCACGGGTGGCCGTTTCGGACCGGGCTACGAGCGCGGGATCGAGATCCTGAAGGGCTACCCGGACCTGTTCGTGCCGGTGGCCATGATCGACCCTGAGATCATCGGCGGCGAGGAGGTCGAGGAGCTCCACGAGATGGGCTACCGCGGGCTCAAGCTGATCGGTGTCGCCCGACCCTACGATGAGCCCGACTACATGCCGGCCTACGCCGCGGCCGAACGCCTGGGAATGCCCGCGCTCTTTCATATGGGCGTTATCGGGGGCGGGATCGACTACTCGGTCACCCATCCCCGCCGCGACCCGAAGGCAGCGGCGACCTTGAAGCGCATGCAGGAGATGCGTGGCCGTTCGCCGATGCGCGACGTCTCCGCTGCGCGCATGTCGCCCCAACACCTCGACACTATCGCCCAGCGCTTCCCCGACCTGCGCATCATCGGCGCGCACCTCGGCAACCAGGGCAACTACGAGTACGCCACCTCCGTCGCGCGCTGGCGGACGAACGTCGCCTTCGACTTGAGCGGCGGCGAGACGATTGAACGTCAGGCGGTCGAGCTCGGCTTGATCGGGAAGGAGATCGGCATCGAGAAGCTGGTCTTCGGCTCCGACTGCGGGATGGACGACATCCGCGAGCACATCGACCGCTTCGAGGTCATCTACGACCAGCTCGAGCTCGACGAGAGCCAGCGCGAGCGGCTCTGGTGGCGCAACGGCGCCGAGATCTACGGGTTCGAGGAACCGGTCCTAGCCGAGGAATAGGCTCTGGGAACGCAAGCCCAGGCCGAACGCCCCGCCCCCGCACTCGGTGCGGGCCGCCGCGCCATCCTCGTTGGCGGCCTCGCCATGGTGGGGCTCGTCGCATTCCTCAACATTCGTCCCGAACAGCCCTGGATCCTCGCGGTGACGGTGATCGCCGCCGCGATCAGCGTCGAGGGCACCGTGCGGACCCATCCGCGTTGGCGCGGCGACATCGTCGACGCCATCATGTACACGCTCCTGCCGACCCTGGCGGTGCTCGGAGCGGGCCTCTTCATCGACGAGGCCATCGACGGATACGCTCGCGTCGGGACAGCCCTGGCGGCGGGGGCCGCCATCGGACTGATCTGCTACGGCGAATACCACACCGTAGCGCTCGGCACGCCCATGTTCGGGACGATGCGGCTGGTGCTCGCGGTCACCACCTACCTGACCGCTTTCGCACTCTTCACCGTGTTCTTCAGTCGCGACCTGGAACTGCCATTCGCAACGGCCGCGGTCGGAGGGATCGGGTTCGCTCTCGCCCTGGAGCTGCTGCGCGAGAGCCGGCGGCGGGGACCGTCATCGTTGCTTGCGGCACTCGCGATCGGCATCTCGATGGCGGAGCTGCAGGTGGCGCTCTACTACTTCCCACTCGACGACCTCCTTGCCGGGGCCCTCCTCATCGTCGGCTTCTACCTAGCCACCGGTATCGTCCACCACCTCCTCGACGAGGACCTGGACGCCGCCACGCTCGCGGAATACCTCGTGGTGGCCACCGTCAGCGCGGGAGTGGTGGTGATCGCACGGATCTCCGTCTGACCCCGATGCTCAGACTGCGCATCTGCTCGTGGAACGTGAACGGAATCCGCGCCGGCATTCGGACTGGCACCTTCCCGCGCTGGCTCGCGGAGACTGAGCCGGACATCATCGGGCTGCAGGAAGCGAAGGCGCGCTCAGACCAGGTCGACGACAGTTCCTGGCGCGAGGCGGGCTACGAGGTCGTTTGGCACGCGGCCGAAAAGCCCGGCTACAGTGGCGCGGTGCTGCTCACCAAACGTAAACCAAAGTCGCTCCGGACGGGGCTCGATACGCCCGCCTATGAGCGCGAAGGGCGCGTCATCGAAGCCGACTTCGGCGACTTCGTCCTGCTCACGTCGTACTTCCCCAACGCGGGCCGCAAGCTCGAGCGGCTCGACTTCAAGCTCGGGTATTACGAGGTCTTCCTCGAGCGAATCGTGGCGTTGCAGAAAGCGGGGCGGAGTGTCGTCTTCATGGGCGACCTGAACGTCGCTCATCACGAAGTCGATGTGGAACGCCCCGGCGAGAAAGGCAGCGGCTTCCTGCCGGCCGAGCGGGAATGGGTTGACCGCGTGATCGCGAACGGCTTCGTCGACACGTTTCGCACACTGCACCCGGACGCTGAGCGGGCCTATAGCTTCTGGGATCCTTGGAGGGAGCGACGCGAACGCAATATCGGCTGGCGGATCGACTACGTGTTCGTGAGCGAGGACCTGCTCCCCGCGGTCCACAGCGCCTTCATCGAGGCAGAAGTGCTGGGCTCGGATCACTGCCCGGTGGGCATCGAGCTCGAAATCGGCTGAGCGCTAGCCAGGAGCCGCGCGCGCGCCCACGCCCCCCCGCCGCAGGGTTTCGCGCACAAGCACGAGCATCGTCACCGCGCCGATGACACCGATACCACCGGTCGCGACGGCCGCCGCTCCGAGCGTGAACGCAGCAGCGAGGCCACCAACGGCCGCGGGGGCCGAGGCTGCCCCCACATCGCCGACAAAGCGCCAGACGCCGAGGAACTCGCCCGCAGCGTCCGGCGGGGCAAGGTCCGCCCCGAGCGTCATCACGGCCCCGCTACCGAGTCCGTTTCCGAACCCCCCGAGCAGACCCACCGCGAGGAACGACGCGAAGCCGCCGGTGAGCGGGATGAGCATCAGACTGAGCGAGAGCACCGCCAGGCTGGGGACGATCGTCCATTTGCGGCCCCAGCGGTCCATGACTACCCCGACGGGGTAGAAGAGCGTCATGTCGACCGCGGAGGCGAGGCCGAAGACGAGGCCGATCTGAGCGACGTCCAAGCCGATCGCGTCGCCCCAGAGCGGAATCAGGATCTGGCGGCCATGGCGAATCAGGACGAGCGCCACCGCCACCGAGCCGGCCACGAGGAGGCTGCGTCGTTCAGCCCGGACGACGCTGCGCAGGCTCAGTCGCGGACGTTCAGCCGCGCCCGGCTCGACGACCGGCCGCCCCCCCATCCTCACGAGCACGAGCAGCACCGCCGCACCGACGACACCCGCCTGGGCGAAGAACGCCGCCTCGAGCCCCGCCGCCTGCCCTAGCAGTCCACCCGCGATCGGCCCAACGAGGAGCCCGACCCGGCTCGTCCCACCCACGAGCGCGAGGGTGCGCCCGCGGTACTCCGTGGGCACAACCTCAGTCAGGAAGGCAAGGCGGGAGACGTGCCAGAGGGCGAACGCGATGCCGTTCACGAGCACGAACGCCGCCAGCAGGGGAACACCGTCGCTGAGGCCGATCGCAGCAGCCGAGGCAGCGGTCAGCAGCGCCCCGGCGGCCATCATCGTTCGCCCGCCCAGCCGGGAGACCAAGAGACCCGAGGGGACGTCGCCAACCATCGAGCCGAGGCCCCGCATCGCGACAACGACCCCGGCAAGGGCCACACCCGCCCCAAGCTCCTTCGCGAAAAGCGGGATGATGGGCACCACCATCCCCTGGCCGGTAGCGAAGAGGAGGGCGGGAAGGTAGATCCCGCCGACGAGCGAGCGCAGCTGAAACGGCCCCGATCGGGCGGGAATGACGTGCACGGGCGCAGCCTACGCGGCTCGCCCCGTCGGCCTGCCGCTCCGGTTCCCGGGTCCTGCGATCCGGGGCGCGTCAGCGCGCGATGGCAGGGTCACGCGCGGACGAGGGAGGGCGATCGTGTACGCTAGGCGCCCCTTCCGGGGGCCTTCGGAGCGTGGCGCAGTCTGGTAGCGCACTTGACTGGGGGTCAAGAGGTCGCTGGTTCGAATCCAGTCGCTCCGACCAGGATTCATAGGCTGAGAGCGCCCATCGTGGGCGCTCTCAGCGCGTTTGACGGCCAATCTGACGGCCAACAGGTTCGACCGACCGAGCCGTCCTTGACAGCCCTTCTCCTGCCGAGAATCATCGCCTCCGTCTCAATCTGAGGTGCGGAAACCAACGAGGAGGTGAGCGCGTGCCGAGAGCCACCACGAACGGCATCGAAATCGAGTATGAGACGTTCGGGGACGCCAGCGCTCGTCCGCTTTTGCTCATCACGGGTCTGGGCGCCCAGATGATCTGGTGGCCCAAGGAGTTCTGCGAGTCCCTTGCCGCTGATGGGCACTTCGTTATTAGGTTCGACAACCGAGACATCGGCCTCTCTTCGAAGCTCGAAGCTGCCGGAGTGCCCGACCAAGGAGAGATGGTCCGCCGGGCGCTGGCTGGGGAGCCCGTGGAGGCGCCGTACAACATCTCCGACATGGCCGACGACGTGGCAGGGCTGCTCGACGCCCTAAGCGTCAATCAAGCTCACGTCTGCGGCGCATCGCTGGGGGGAGCGATCGCGCTGGTCTTCGCGAGCGCCTACCCCGAGCGAACACGCAGCCTCATCCCTATCATGGCCACGGCTGAGGTGCTCGGGATCGCTCAGCCTGATCCGACGGCCGCCGAATTTCTGGGCCGACCGGCTCCCGACAGCCGGGCGGATTACTTGGAGCACATGGTTGAGTTGTCGCGGGTCCTCTCAGGGACCGGCTTCCCCTTCGATGAAGCGCGTACTCGTCAGTCGGTCAGCGAGTCCTTGGAGCGAAGTCGCTACCCTGCCGGGATGGCGCGGCAGGCCGCCGCCGCGCAAGGCATGAAGCTGGATGACGTTCGGGGCATCACCACGCCCACGCTCTCCTTACACGGGTCCGACGATCCGCTGGTACCGGTGGAGTGGGGACGCGCCACGGCCGCTGCAATCCCGAACGCTCGGTTCCTGGCCATCGAGGGGATGGGCCACGAGCTACCAGAGGGCGCCTGGCCCCAGATCGTCGAGGCCATCTCCGAGCACACGAAGGCTGCGGAGGCTGCGAGCAGGGGCTGAGCGCGGGGCTACTCCTCTCCCATCGCCGCCATGCGGTGCATCATCTCGTCCTGGGAGACATCCTCGATGTGGGTCGCGATCGACCACTGGTTCCCGCAGGGGTCGGCCACCCGCGCGATGCGATCGCCGTAGAACTGGTCCTCGGGCTCGTCCTGGGAGGCGCCGCCGGCCTTTACGGCCTGAGCATAGACGCGGTCCACATCCTCCACGTAGAGGTGGATCTGCGAACGCGTGGGTTCGAAGCCATCCGTCGTATCGGCGAGCATCACGGTCGCTCCGCCGATCTCGACCTCGGCGTGCGCGACCGTGCCGTCGGGCATCGGGAAACGCATGCGCTCTTGGCCGCCGAAGGCCTCGGCAAGGAACTCGATGAGGCGCTCCGCGCCTTCGACGACGAGATACGGAGTAATGCTGGTGTAACCGTCGGGGATGGGCTTGACCGCCATTGTCGGGCCTCCGGAGTCCGGTGGTCGCAAGACCCTAGCACATGACTTCGCAGCAACGCGGACGGTCGGGGCGCGCTGCCCTCATCCGCGCTTGGTGCCCTCGAAGCCGGACAGGAAGGGCGCCACCGCCTCCAGGAAACCAACCGTGTTCTGTGAGTGCACGTTGTGGCCGCAGCGGGGCACCGTCACGATCTGACCCTGCGGCAGCGCCGCCGCGAAGCGCTCGCCCGCGGACGCTTCCAGCACCATCGACTCCTCGCCACGGACTATGAGGGTCGGGCAGGGGACGGCGCCCGCATCGTCGAGAGAGAAGGCGTCGGGAACGGGCTCCGCCTCGACTGCGTCCTGGGGCCGCTCGAGGCGGATGTCACATTTGCTCACGTAGGTCCCGTCGACGCGGCGGATCATGTTGTAACGCGTCGTTCGCTCGATGTGCTCGCGGCTGCGGAAGGGGTCGTAGCGCCGCACGCTTTCGACGAATTCCTCGAGGTCGGTGAACTCGACGTTGTGGCGGACGAAGTTGCGGATGATCTCGCCCCCGGCGGGGCTCACCTCCGGGCCCACGTCCACGATCACGGCCGCGCGCATCAACTGAGGCTGGCGCTTCATCATCGAGAGGGCCACCAGCCCGCCCATCGAATGGCCCATCACGATTGGCGCGTCGAGGCCCATCCGGCTGACGAACTCGAGCGCATCCTCGGTCATCGCCTCGGTGTCGTAGTTCTTGTCCTTCGCCCACTCGCTGTCGCCATGCCCGCGCTGGTCGAGCGCGTAGAGGTGGAAGCGGTCCGCGAGCGCCAGGCTGACGAGGTCCCACGAATGCGCGGACTGGTGCCCACCGTGGAGGAGCAGGACCGGAGCGCTCGCTGGCTCGCCCCACTCCAGGTAGTGGAAGCGGAGGTGCCGCATGATCAGCCCGCAGGACGCGTAGCGCGTGCTCTCGGCGTGACGGACGCCGAGGTCGGCGGCACTCACGCGCAGGCTCGCGAACTCCTCGGATGCGGTCATGTCGAGCGGCTCCGGGCCGGCGGCGAACTGGTTCAGATGCGGCATTGGCGCCCCCTGCGAATGGATCGAACTCGCCAGCGTCGCAGGCCTCGTCGACTTCGACGTGAACTTCCACGGCGGGCGAGCCCCAGCGTAACGCCCGCCGACGATGTGGGCGTACGACCCGGCGGAAATCGCCCTCCTCAGGACCGGGACAATGACTAGCGCGGCGGCGGAAGGGTCCCGGCGGCCTGCAGGCGCGCAAACCACTTCCTGAACATGTCCTCGGTGTCCATGCACTCGTGGAAGCCGGCCTGACGGGCCTTGATCGTGCTGTTCAGAATCGGCAGCGGCGGACGGTTCGGCGAACCGAGCACGTTGTCGGCGTAGACGAGCGAGTTGTAGCCCACGAAATCGAGGATGCTGGCCGGCGCCCGCAGCCTGTGTTTCTCGACGATCGCCGACCATTCGCGGTCGCGCTTGGGCAGCTCCTCCGTCAGAGACAGCGGTCGCGATTCACCGGCCTCCATGCCGAGGGTCTCCGCGATCGCGGGCCAGACGTTCTCCCACATGAACACGTCGCCGTTCGTGAGGTTGAACGTCTGACCGGTGGCGGCGGGCGCTGTCGCAGCCCAGGCGAGGGCGTGCGCCACCAGGTCGGCGTCGACGGCTTCGCGGAGGGCGGGGGCGCCCGGCCGCCCGGGAAAATGCAATGGCTGCCCTTCCTCCCGCAGAAGCGCGGCGTAGGCGCCGATGGCAGGGATCGGGTTCATGTTGTTCCCCGGCGCATCGCCGTAGATGACGGTCGGGCGAAAGACCGTGAGTCCCCACGCTGCCTCCGCCTGTCGCTCGCGCAGGTAGTCCTCCTGGAGGAAGTAGAAGTTCGGGTGCTGACGCCGCGGCTCCCGCTCGCGCAGGGGAATCTTCGCACCAGCGGGCCCGATGCTGGGGTGGTGGATGCCGTACGCCTTCGTGCCGTGCAGCAGCGAGACGTGCTCGAGCCCGGCAGCCGCGCCCGCGAGCGGCTCGAAGAGGTTTCGCAGCATGAGCGCGTTGCGCTCGATCAGCTCGGGGTCGACCCAGCCGGGCATGAGCCCCGGGATTTCCTGCAGGGCCGCGTAGACGAGGTGGGTCACGTCACCCAGGCCGCCGAAGGCGTGCTCGCAGGCGGCGGCGTCCAGGAGGTCGACCGAAAGCAGCGACGCTTTCGGATCGAGATCGTCCGGCAGGCGGCGCGAGACGCCGACGACCTCCCAGCCCTCTTGGCAGAAGTGGTCGGCCGCGGCGTGCCCCACCAAGCCCGACGCACCCGCGATTAGCACCTTCTTTGCCGGCATCGCGCTAGCCTCCGCTCACGGGCGGCGTGCGGCGCCGCCCATCGGACGCAGGATACGCAGCGGATAGCCGCCATTGCCTTGCTTCCGCCCGGGAGCAGACTTGCCTGCGCACCACCGACGGGGGCAGCCCCGAATCCGCCGAACGTCTCCTCGCGAGCAAGGGACACCCGTTCCGGCCGGCTTTTTCTGACCGGGGCTAGTAGCCGCGCTCCCGCTCGACGACGTTCTCGAGCGGTTCGCCGCGCGCGTAGCGCCCGAGATTGGCGGCGAAGAACGCCGCCGCGCGATCGAAGTAGCCGTGGATGGCACCCGAGCGGTGCGGCGTCACAATCACGTTGGGCAGGTCCCAGAACGGGCTGTCGGGCAGCAGCGGTTCCGGATCGTGGACGTCCAGGGCGGCCCCTGCGATCCGCTCTTCGCGAAGCGCGGTCAGGAGCGCCTCGCGGTCAACGACGGCCGCCCGCGCGATGTTCACGATCGCGGCGCCTGGCTTCATCAGGGCCAGCTCGGCGGCGCCGACCAGGCCCTGCGTCTCGGCCGTGAGGGGCACGCAGAGGACGACGTAATCCGACTCGCTCAGCAGCTGGGGCAGGTCCGTGAGGGGCAGGAGCACGTCCGCGTCGGGGTCGCGCGCGCCTCGGGTCGCGCTCCATCGCGTAGCGACGATACGCATGCCGAAGGCCCGCGCCCTGCGCGCCAGCTCGCGACCGATCGCACCCAGCCCGACGATCCCGCAGGTCTTCCCCTTGAGCTCGCCCCGGAAACGGAAGTCCCAACGGTGCTCGACTTGGTCGCGCATCGTCGTGTGCAGGCCCTTCTCGAGCATCACCATGACGCCGATGCAGTACTCCGCGATCGGCACCGCGCCAACGCCGCTGGCGGTGGTCACGACGAAATCGCGATCGAGGATGCCCTGCGCGATCAGCTCGTCCAGGCCCGCGGTGAGCACCTGGAACCAGCGCAGGTTCGGAGCGCTATCGAGCAGCGCGAGGGGGTCGAGATGCGAGCCGAAAATGACTTCGGCGTGTGCGAGCGCCTGCTGCGCCCGCTCCTCGTCGGGCACGGCTCGCTCTTCGCCTGGGGCGATCGGCGCGGCGGGGTAGTCGAGCAGGCGTACGCGCGGCGAAGCAGCCGCGATCTCCGTCAGCGCTTCGGGCGAAAGCGAGACGGTCACGGCCACGGGAATCAGAGAGGAGTCGTCCGGCACGGGCGCACCACCGAGGTTCGTTGCGCCAGTGTAGCGACTCTCCGCTCGCGCTCCGGCACGCCGTCACGCACAATCCCGCAGATGCCTACCGACCCCCGCCAGCGTTTCGCAGCCGATGCACTGCGCCGCTTTGCGGCCGCCGCGATGGAACACTTCGGCATGCCCGACGCCGACGCCGCTATTGCCGCTGAGGTGCTCGTCGACGCCGATCTGAAGGGCATCGAGTCGCACGGCATCGCCCACCTCTCCTGGCACTCGGGCTACGTACCCGGCCTGCGCGACGGCCTCGTGAATCCTCAACCGCTGGTGCGTGTTCTGAGCGAAACACCCGCAACTGTCGCCCTCGACGGCGACGGCGGCATGGGCGTCGTCGTCGCGCGCGAAGCCATGGACCGCTGCATCGCCAAAGCCGAGTCGAGTGGGATCGGCATGGTGACCGTGCGTAACGGGCGCCACTTCGGCGCCGCTGGCTACTACGCCGAGCGCGCCGCAGCACGAGATCTCATCGGCATGGCGAGCTGTAACACGCGCCCGCTGGCCGTCGCGGCCGGCGGCCTCGAGCGCGCCTTCGGCACGAACCCCTTGGCCTTCGCCGCCCCGATCGGGGAGAGCCACCCCTTCTCGCTCGACATGGCTACGAGCGCGGTCGCTGGCGGCAAGCTCGAGATCGCAGGACGGCAGGGCAAGCGTCTCCCGTTCGGCTGGGCCGTGGGCCCCGAGGGGCACGACAGCGACGACCCCGAGGTGCTTGCCGAGGGCGGCGCGCTCCTCCCCCTCGGCTCCCGCCTCGAAACGAGCTCCTACAAGGGCTACGGCCTCGGGCTCGTGGCCGACATCCTCTCGGGCGTCCTCTCCGGAGCCGGCTTCGGGATGGTCCTGCCGCGCCCGGAGATGGGGCAGTGGTTCGCGGCCTGGCGCGTCGACGCCTTCCGCGACCCGCTGGACTTCCGCGCGGAGATGCAGGACTTTGCGGAGCGCTTGCGTGCGATCACGCCCGCCGACGGCGTCGATCGCGTCCGCATCCCGGGCGACAAGGAGGCCGAGGCCCGCGCCGAGCGTGAGGGCTTCGGCCTCCCGTTGGATGACGCGGTCGTCGAGCAACTCCACGAACTCGCTGCGGAGACGGGGATCGAGTTCCCAGCGGCACTGGTCGCCGCGACATGATTCCGGCGAACGTCCTTGCCATCGTCGAACAGCGGCTCGCCTCCCTCCGGGCGCTGGTCACGATCGACTACTTCCACCAGAGCGACAGCAGGCTCATCGTCCCCCGGAGGCGCGCCCCGGCCCAGCGCCGCCCTGCCTGCGCGCCGACGAGGGAGGCGCTCGAAGATATCGCCCGGGTGAGCGCCAACGTGGAACTGGTGGTGCACGAGTTCCACGGCGATCCCGTACTGGTCGAGCGCCTGGGTGTTAAGCGCGTGCCGCGATCGTGCTGCAGCGCGCCTGAACGTGCAAAAGACTGGGCGCGAACGAGCATTCGCTCTTCGGGCGAACGAAGGCGGCGGTCAGCTCTTCCACAAGTGAGTCGACGCGCTCGTCGCTACCGAGGACGCTGACCTGCGCGAGCTGCTCGAGAACGGCATCGGCGAAGACCTGTAGCGGGAGGAGCGAAACCTCGGAGTGGCCGGTTCCCGGCTGGGCGCCGGCCCACCTGCGTCTACGGCTATTCGCCCGGTGCGCCGACCCCTTCCGGTTCGCTTCCGAATTCGGGTTCCGAAGCGGCGTCCTCCAGCATCTCCTCGCGCCCCCGCATCTGGATGCGAGGCATGAAGAGGCCGATCGCGAGACCCAGCGAGACGATCCCCACGCCCACCAGGAAGATCTCGGTGATCGAGCTCGCGAGGGCGATGCGAGCGGCGCCGATCACCTCTCCCGAGGTGCCGGGGCTCTGCGCGTCGATCGTCGTGGCGAGGGCGGCCACACCCTCGGGACTGAGGAGGATCTGGGGGTCCTCGATCAGCACCTCGAACTCCGCTGGCACGGCCGCAGCAAGCTTCGCGCTGAAGCTGCTCGCGAGCAGTGAGCCGAAGACGGCGACGGAGAAGGTGCCGCCGATCTGGCGGAAGAAGTTGACCGAGGCCGTGCCCACGCCCAGTTGGCTGTGGGGGAGCGCGTTCTGGACTGCGAGCTGGAAGATCGGCATCCAGAAGCCCATGCCCAAGCCCATGAGGACCATGTAGCCGCGCGTGGACCAGCGGGACGAGGACGCCTCGAGGGTGGAGAGCAGGTAGAACGCACAGATTAGCGCGACCCCGCCCAGGATGGTGAGCCCGCGCATGTCCCTCCCGCGGCTCAGGAGCTGTCCGGCGATGACCGAGCCGAACACCATGCCGCCCATCATCGGCATCGTGACGAGGCCCGAGTTCGTGGCGGACACGCCCTGCGCACCTTGCAGGAAGAGCGGGAGGAACTGGATCGCGCCGAACATGCCCGCGCCCAACACCACCGTCGCACCGATCGAAACCGCGTAGACGCGGTTCCTGAAGAGGTGCAGGGGCAGCACCGGCTCCTCCGCGCGTCGGGTCTGGAACAGGAAGATGACGAAGAGCACTCCCGCAGTACCGAAGGACGCCAGCACGGGGAGCTCGCTCCAGCCGTACTGGTTGCCCGCCCACGAGAGCCCGAGGAGCAGGGGTGTAGTGATTCCGATGAGGAGGGCCGCACCCGCCCAGTCGATCGAGGTCTTCCTGGGCTGGCGATGCCAGGGCATACCGAAGGCGACGAGGCCGAAGGCGACCACCGCCACGGGGATGTTGATGTAGAAGACCCAGCGCCAAGAGAGATGGTCCGTGAGCGCACCGCCCGCGAGCGGGCCGATGATGCTCGCCAGCCCGAAGGTCGCGCTGAAGAGACCGATCCAGAGGCCGCGGTCCTTGGGGGCGAAGAGGTCACCGATAGAGGTGAACGCGGTCGTCATGATCATGCCTGCACCGACGCCCTGCACCGCCCGAAAGGCGATCAGCTGGGTCATGTCGCCGGAAGCGCCGCTCAGCCACGAGCCGATGACGAAAATCAGAATGCCGGCGAGCATGAACGGCTTGCGGCCGTAGATATCGGAAAGCTTGCCGACGACGGGCACGAGCGCCGTCGAACTGAGCATGTAGGCCGTGAAGGGCCACACGAAAAGGTCGAGACCGCCGAGATCGCCCACGATGCGCGGCAGCGAAACGGAGACAATCGTCTGATCGAGCGCCGCGAGGAACATCGTCGAGAGCACGCCGGCGAGCACGACCGCCTTACGCCGCACCGGCAGGGCCATTCCCGGCGGTACGCCGCCGCCTTCGGTACGACTCGCGCCGCCCCCGCCCCAACAGCCTCTCATCGTCGTACCCCTTCTTTCTGCACTGCTGTTTCCTTCTTTGGCGCGAAGACCGCGAGTACGGCTTCAGCCGCACTTCGCGAGTCGCGCTCGGCGAGCAGGGCCCGCGCCGACGGCGGCGCGAGGCTGCCGAAGATCAGCGCCGTCGCGAGCTTCGCGTCGGCATCCTTCCCCAGCTCGCCCTGGCCCTGAGCCTTCTGATAGAGCCGCTCGAAGCGGATGGTCAGGTCGAGCGCCCGAACCTCGTCGCGGAGGTCAGTGCTGAGGCGCCCACCTACGAGGGCGGTGTACGTCCAGCCGTAGGTCGCGATGGTGCGGTAAAGGGCGTCGAGGAGGGTGACAAGCCCCTCGAGCCCGTCGTCGGCCGCCTCCGCCTCGGCGAAGCTGGCGGCCACCTGGCCGAACGCTTCGCGGACGATGGTCTCGATCACGCGATCGCGATTCCCGAGGCAGCGGTAGACGGTGCCCATGCCGACGCCCGCCGCCTCCGCGATATCGGTGAGCTCGGCGTCCAGGCCCTGCTCGGCCATGACCCGGGTCGCGGCCTCGACAATCTTGCGTTGGTTCGCCTTGGCGTCGCTCCGCATCGCGCCCCGAAGGTAAACGGAATTCCGGTTACAGTCACGCGGCCGCTACGCTCGACGGGCCTAGCGCCCCGCCGCTACCGTTGCCCGCTTAGGAGGCAATCATGCCCACCTTGCTCAGCTATCCCGATGTGTCGGTCGAGATCGACGGGCACATCGCCACGGTCGAGATCCAGCGGCCGCCGCACAACTTCTTCGATGTCGCGCTGATCCGCGCGCTCGGCGATGCCTACCACGCTCTCGACGCCGAGCCAGAGGTGCGCGCCATCGTCCTTGCCTCCGAAGGCCGCTCGTTCTGTGCAGGCGCCCAGCTCGGCGGCCCTGCGCCAGGCGAGGCGACTGCGCCCGAGGACCCCGCCGCCCCAGCTCCGCCGCGCACCGGCAGCGGCCACCTGTATCAGGAGGCGGTTCGCCTGCTCGAGGCGGAAACGCCCGTCGTGGCGGCGGTGCAGGGCCCCGCTATCGGCGGCGGCCTGGGCCTGGCGCTCTCCGCCGACTTTCGCGTGGCCGCCCCGGAAGCGCGCTTCGCCGCGAACTTCGCGCGGCTCGGCTTCCATCACGGCTTCGGCCTTACGGTCACCCTGCCGGCGCTCGTGGGCCAGCAGGGCGCCCTCGATCTGCTCTACACCGGCCGCCGCGTGAAGGGCGACGAGGCCCTCGCGCTGGGCCTCTGTGATGCCCTCGTCTCGGCCGAAGAGCTGCGCCCGAAGGCGTACGCGCTGGCCGCCGAGATCGCTACCTCCGCCCCCCTCGCCGTGCGCGCGATCCGGCGGACGATGCGCCGCGGCCTCGCTGAGCGCGTACGCCAGGCGACAGAC
The DNA here is from genome assembly GCA_965247935.1 of Tepidiformaceae bacterium. GTDB lineage: Bacteria > Chloroflexota > Dehalococcoidia > Tepidiformales > Tepidiformaceae > CAUYXJ01. Next base: position 2,171,506 of record CBDFIA010000002.1, on the reverse strand, counting down.
CACGAGCTCGTCGAGCAGGACTGGCTGCGCCAGACCGACGACTTCCGCGAGGGTGTGCGCGCAACCGCCGAGCGCCGCACACCCGACTTCACGGGGACCTAGTGTCGGTACGTCGAGGCGGCCGCGGAGAGGGTCTGGGGCACGGTCTTCGACTTGTACGAACGGCGGCTCAAGACCTAGCGGCGAGGCGCGCCCGCCACGTCAGACGCCCAGGAGCTCGCCTGCGCGCTCGTCCATCACGGCCGTGATATTGCGCTCGGCCAACATCACGATCAGCGTTTCCGCGGCCATCAACAGCTCGTCGAACGCCCGCTTGTCCTCGGTGCTGGCCTTTTTGAGGGGCGGCTCGAGCGCTTCGACACCCTGGATCCCAATTAACGGGATGAACCTGCTCGCCAGCAGCCCAAGGCGGTAGTCGTCGCGACACCGTTCGAAGGAATAGCCGGCGACGCTGTTCTCCACTAGCGAGGCGGGGTACAGCGCGAGCAGCTCCTCATCGATGGCACGGCGCTGCTGCGGTTCGAAGCCCTGAGCGATGAAGTAGGCGAGATCGCGCGGTCCCGACCCGTAGCCGGCGAGCTGCCAATCGAGGATCACCAGTTCGTCGTCGCTCCCGGGCTCGCTGAAGAGGAAGTTCTCGATACGGAAGCCACCGTGGATGAGCGTGGCGGCAGAGTCCGCGCCGCGTTCGTAGATCGCGCCGAAGTCGCGCACGAGCCGGTCGCCGACGGGCATGAAGCCGGGGTCGACCTTGGGCACGATGCGTTCCGCGAAGATGTCCCAACCACCCTCGACCAACGGTGCGTTGATCGCCGTCTGCATCGCCGTCGAGGGCAGCCACGCCGCCCCGCGCAGCCGCTCGCTCTCCCATCATTGCGCGTGCACGCGGGCGAGCGCACGGACGATCGGCCGGGCCCGTTCGGGCGGGCAGGATTCCGTCTGGCTGAGCGTCCCAAGGTGGCCGAGGTCTTCAAGGGGGAGCGCGTACGAAAACCGGTCCGCGTGCGTGCCACCATAGGTTTTGGGAACGCGCGCGGCGCAGCCGGCGCTCGCCTCGCGGTACCAGTGGATCTCGGTTTCGATGATCATCGCGGCCCAGGTGCCGAGGTACGTAGGCAATTCGAAGAACGTCGGCACCTTTGCGACGAGGCTGGCGGGTGCCGAGTCGGGTGCGCCTTCGTAGGTAGGCGTCACGCGCACGGTCTGGCTGAGGTAGCCACGCCCAACCCCGACATCCGCGACATCGACCGCGCGAACGCGGCCGCGCGGCAGGTGCCCGCCCTCCTGAAGCGCGTCCGTGAGCCATTCCGGCGTGATCTCGGCCTTCCCGCCTAGGGGCTCCATCGCCTCCTCCGCCGTTGTCGGACGATCCGCGTTCGCGGTCTACGAATCCAGCACCGTCGTCTCGGACCCGGCCGCCATGATGGAGAGGTGCGACATCGGCGAGCCGGTGTCGTGGGCGCCGTGCCAATGCTCGTCGCCCGCGGGAACAATCACGCAGTCGCCCGAACTAATCAGGTGCTCGCCGACGCGATCGCCGACCTTGCCGATGCCCGCGACCACGAACAGCACCTGGTCACTGGTGTGGAGGTGCCAGCCGGCGCGTGCCCCGGGACCGAACTGGACCAGGCTCGCGCTCACGTGGTCGGAATGGTCGCCGCTGAGGGCGCGGCCCCAGACCTGACCGCCCTCGAAGATCGCGGCGCCGGTCCGCTCGACCGTCTCGCCCTCGTCCGACTTGATGATGTGAAGCGCCATTGTGGCCTCCTGCGCCGGGCAGCATAGCGAGCGCTGGCCGGCACCGTCCCCCGGGCTACGATTGCCCGATGCCCGGCCTGACCTCTTCCTGGACGACGGTGGCGTCATGAACGACAACGCCCTGCGCGGGACCGAGTGGCAGCGCCTCGTGGGCGAGTTCTTCGCGCCGCGCCTGGGCGGCGAGCCCGCGGCCTGGGCCGAAGCCAACGGCGCGACGTTCGGGGACCTGCTTGAGCGCTACTCGCGAACGCTTCCAGAAGCCTCCGATTTCGTGCGCGCCTGGGAGGGCTACGAGCGCGCCTGGCTCGCCGTGATGTGCGAGCACGTTGGCGTGTTCGAGCCCCCTCCGACAAAGGCAGCCGCGCTCGCGCGCGAAGCGTCGCTGTATATCACGCGGCGGGTGCGAGCGGCGCTCCCCGGCGCTGCCGCGGCGGTCGCCGCGCTGAGTGGCGCCGGACACACCCTTCACACCGCCTCGAACGAAGTCTCCTGGGAGCTCGACGGCTATCTCAGCGGGATGGGCATTCGCGACCGCTTCGGACTCCTCTTCGGCCCCGACCTGGTACAAGCGATGAAGCCGAAGCTGGCCTACTACGAGCGCGCCTTCGCACTCGCGGGCGTCGAGCCCGCGGCTGCGGTCGTGGTCGACGACAGTGCCGAGAACCTGTCCGCCGCACGTGAGGCCGGCGCCTGCACGGTCCTGGTCGGTCCGAAGCGCGAGAACCGCGAGCTGCTTTCGATATCGGCGCTCGCTAGAATCGCCACATGGACGAACAGGGCCTGATGGTGCGTCTCGAGTACTGCGCGCAGTGCGGGTACCTGCCGCGGGCGCAGTGGATGGCGGGCGAGATCCTCGCCGCCCTCCAGGACGACATCGCGATGTTCTCGCTCGTTCCTGGAGGCGGCGGCTGCTTCGAGTGGACCGTCGACGGCGAGCTCGTCTCCTCGAAGAACGCGAGCGGCCAGTTCCCCGAGGTCGGCGAGATCATGGAGAAGCTCGCCGACCGCCTTTAGCCCAGCCGGCTCGGCACGAAGGAGCAGCTTATGTCGAATGACCCGACGGTCACCGTCTTCGACCCGCGGGGCCATGCGCGCATCGTCGCGCAAGAGTCAGCCCCCCGCCCAACTACCCTGAACGGACTGCGCCCGGGCGTCCTCGAGAACCGCAAGGCGAACGCGCGGCTGCTGCTCGAGTCGCTGGTCGATGGGCTGCGGGCGAGCGCCGACCTCGGCGCAACCACGACGGGCAGCAAACCCGTCGCCGGTCCCGCCAGCCGAGCGACGATGGCGACATTGATCGAGGAGTGCGACTTCGTCGTCGTCGGCTCTAGCGACTGAGGGTCCTGCACGGCGTGGAGTGTCTACGCCTCAATGGCCCTCGAGAAGCGCGGAGTCCCGACCGTCACGCTCGTGACTGATGCCTTCGAGGACCTCTTCCGGCTCGAAGCGAAGCAGCGGGGGGCGCCGAACCTCGCGCACGTGATCATTCCCCACCCCCTCGGCGGCATCCAGCCCGAGGTGGTCCTCGCCCGCGCGCGCGCCGCCACCCCGGACCTCCGTGACGCCCTCCTCGATGGGGACGCGTGAGCGAGGCGGAGTCGCTGAGCGAGCTCGCCGCGACGCTCGACGTCGAGGAGCTGGGAAGCGGCCGGGCGAGTGCGATGGTCGACCTTCCGGGAGACGTGGCCGGGCTGAGCCGGGAGTTCGCCGCCCGCGGCTGGTCCGACGGACTGCCGGTGATTCCCCCGACCGCAGCGCGAGTCGAGGCGATGCTCGACGCCCGCGACGTCGACCCGCTCGAGGTGGTCGCGATCCTGCCCCCGCGCCGAGGCGAGGCGACGGTTCAAGCGATCGCCGTGAACGCGGTGATGGCCGGTTGCGAGGCCGCGCACCTCCCCGTCCTCCTCGCCGCCGTCCGCGCCATCGCCCACCCCGAGTTCAACCTCTCCGGCGCGAACGCGACGACGCACCCGGTCTCGCTCTTCCTGCTCGTGAGCGGACCGATCGCGGCGGAACTGCGGGTACACGGCGGGAGCGGCTGCTTCGGACCGGGCTTCCCTGCCAACGCCACCCTGGGACGGGCGCTGCGCCTGATCCAGCTCAACATCGCCGGGGCCTGGCCGGGCCGCGGCGACCGCGCGACGCAGGGCACACCGGCAAAGATCGCCTTCTGCGCCACGGAGAACCTCGAAGCGAGCCCCTGGCCTCCCTTCCAAACGACCCGTGGCTTCGACTCCGCGCAGAACACCGTGACGGTCTTCGGCTGCGAGGGGCCACACAACATCCAGGATCACGGCAGCAATACCGCGCTGGGCACGATGCAGACCATCGCCGGGGCGATGGGGCAGGCGGGGAGCAACAACATCCTCGCGCGCGGCTCGCCCGTGCTTGCCTTCGGGCCCGAACACGCCGCCACCGTCGCCGCGGAGGGCTGGTCCCGCGAGGATGTCCAGGCCTACGTCTACGAGCACGCCCGCTACCCGCTGTCCGCGCTCTCCGACGAGTTTTTCGAGGCCGTGCAGGACCATACCTCGCAGGGCGTGCCCGTGCCGCCACTCGCGCGAGACGCGCTCGCCCACATCGCCGACGGCCCCGAGGCGATCCACGTGATCGTCGCCGGCGGGCCGGGGAAGCACTCCTCCTGGATGCCAACCTTCGGTGGGATGACACGACCGGTGACGACGCCGATCCTGTAAGCCGCAGGGGGCTCGCTCAGCCGAGGAGCGATCGCGGGTGGTCCCGCAGCATCTTTCCCACCTCACCCTCGTTGAAGCCCGAGGAAGCGATCCGCAAAGAGCACGAGCGCGGCCACCGGCTGGCGGCTTCTGCGCTAGCGGCCCGGCAGGGACGCGTCGAGCTTATCGTAGGCGGCGAGGATCGCGGCGAAACGCGCCTCGACCGCCGCCCGCGTGGCCGGATGGGTGACGACGTAGAGGTCGTTGTTCTTGACGGCCTCGACCACACGCCGGGCGAGAACCTCGGGCTCGATCACGTCCCCGCTCACGACCCGCGGAGGCGGCCCACCCGCCGCCGGGGCCCGACGCGGCGGGCTCGCGGCAGCATCGGGGCGGTTGCGCGCCGATTCGCCGATGCGGGTACGCACGACCCCGGGACAGAGCACGGAGGCGCCGACGCCCGTCGGGCGCAGCTCCTCATGCAGCGTCTCGGTGATGCCGACAACGCCGTACTTTGCGGCCGTATAGGAGATGATGTTGGGCGCCGCCGAGGGCACCAGCCCCGCGATCGACGAGGTGTTGACGATGTGCCCTTCGCCCTGTGCGACGAGCCCCGGCAGGAATGCCTGGAGGCCGTTCACCACGCCATCGAGATCGACGCCCAGCACCCAGCTCCAATCACTGTCACGCATTTCGGCGGAAGGGCTGGAAGCGACGACGCCCGCGTTGTTGCAGACGACGTGGGCCGCCCCGAACTCGGCGTTCACCGAATCCGCAAGGGCGCGCACGGAAGCGAGATCGGTCACGTCGCAAGCCACGGCGAGCGCCGTCTGGCCCTTGACTCGGACCTCGTCTGCGACCGTCCCCGCCGGGCCGGTTTCGATGTCCGCGATGGCGATGTCCATGCCTTCGTCCGCGAACGCCAGCGCCAGCGCGCGACCGATGCCGCTGCCGCCTCCGGTGACCACCGCGACCCTTGCCTCTCAGTTCCTGCATGCGCCCTCCGTCCGGTGGCGGCCGAGTGTACCAGGGCGCCACGGAGCGGCGGGTGGGCGCGCTGGAGGCCAGCTGCTCCGCACTTCCCACGTGGAGGCGCGCCGGTGAGGGAGGCGCCCTGCAACTGCTCGGAGCGGCGCTCTCGAGATTGAACGTGAAGTGGTAGGTCTGCCACTGGGCGCCCGGGACAGATCCCAGACCCCCGCACTATTCGCGTAGTTCGTGTGCGTGCCGCCGAACGCCAGCAAGTCCCCGCCAGACTCGATCGTGTTCCCGACGATGAAGCCCGTGCAGCTTCCGAAAGCTGCCGCCGCTGCCCTCCTCGATGGTCAGATCGAGGTAGTCGGCGAGCTTCGCGGAGTCGGTGAACCCGCCCGGTAGATCTTGACCGCGGCGCGGTCGGCGATCGTGCCCTGATAGGTGCTGACGGTGCAGTTCGGCGCGGGCCCGTCCGCCAGGGGCGGCGCTCCCGCTTGTCGTCAGGCGGCGGGAATGAAGTCGAGGTTCGCCCACTGCTGGCCCAACAGCGCCTCCGAGGGCACGCCGAACCAGCGGTCGATGATTGTCGAGTAGATGCTGCGGAAGTCGGTGGTGAACTCGAGGTTCCCGCGCTGGATGAGCTGCGTATGGCTCGGCTGCTCGCCGTAGAGGCCGCCCTGGATGTCGTTCCCGACCGCAAAGAGCATGTTCGCGGAACCGTGGTCGGTGGCCTGGTTCGCGTTCTCCTGCCAGCGGCGACCGAACTCGCTCCAGGTCACGACGATCACGTCGTCCGCACGACCGTGCGCCGCGAGGTCCTGGTAGAAGGCGGTGATGCCGCCATCGAGCGTGGTCATCAGGTTGTCGTGCGCACCGACCTCGTTCACGTGTGTGTCGAAGCCGCGTATGGCCCACGCGCATCCCCAGGTCACCGACGATCACCTGCGCGAGGAGGGAGAGGCCGGAGGCGAAGGGCGTGGCCGGATACTCGACCGCGGGGACGTAGATCTCGCCCGCCTCCGCCAGCAGCTGTGAGCTCGAGACCGCGCTGTCCGCGGTCGTCTCCAGGAGCACGCCGTAGGGCGCGGTCGAGGGGTACTCCTCGTACAGCTTCAGGAGCGTCGCCGAGCGCGCCTCGTCCGGCGTCACCGCGTGCCCCGCGACCTTGAAGCCGTAGTCGGCGGGGTTCCTGACGGCGGGGATGGGGATGTTGGGGGTGCGCAGCTCGGGCGGCGGCGAGTTCCCTACGCGGAAGCCGAGGAAGGGGTCGTGCTCCTCGCTTTCGAGCTGCTCGAGCGTTTTCCCGAGCCAGCCGTCGCGTTCGACGAGCGCCGGGTCGGCGTACTGCCAGATGGCCATGGACTTGAAGTGGCTGAAGTTCTGATCGGGATAGCCGACGCCCTGCACCACCGCCATCTTGCCCTCGTCCCAGAGGCCCTTGATGCCCGTGAGGTTGGGGTGGAGCCCAACGTCGCTGTTGAGAGAGAGAACGTCCTCCGCCGCGATCGCGGTGGCGCTACGCGCGCTGTAGTAGGCCGAAGACCCGTAGGGGATGAGCGTGCGGTCACCGTCGTTGCCGCCGGCCAGCTGCGCGAGGATCAGGATCTTGCCGTTGTTCGGCACGACCTCGCCGGGATTCTCTTGGGCGAAGGCGACCGAGCCTTTGAGCAGCGAGTTCACGCCACCGCCGATGGTCACGAGCGCGACTCCGCTCGCGAAGCTTCCCTTGATGAAGTCCCTGCGGCTGAGCATGGCTGTTGGCTCCTGGCTCCTGGCTCTTGGTTCTTGGTGGACGTCGTTTCGAGGCGCTCCCGGTTCTCCCGGGTGCCTTAGATCGTTTGGAACTCCGGGCTGCCCAGTACGAGATAGGCCGCCGCCTTCGCCCGCTCCTCGACACTGGAGGTGCTGGCGACGTACTCGACCATCGCGTCGCGCGACTCGGCCGGGACGTTCCCGTCCACGAGCGCCGCGAGGGCGCGGTCGACCGTCTCCTCAGGGGTGCCCGCCGCCTCCAGCATGGGGATCCGCATCCCCGTGAGCGGGCCCGCGCGGTCGCGCCCACGCTGCCGCCGGTCCGTGGGACCGGGACGACCGAAGAGGAGCGCATCGATAAAGTTGACGCGAGCGAAGAACGAGCCGGACGAGAGCCAGGTGGCACCGCCCGTCCAGCCCGCCACATTCGGCGGCTCGAAGGGGATCTGGCCCATCGGCTCCACGGCCCCTTGGATGCCGCGGGCCTGCTCTCCGAGCTCGAGCTCCAGGCCCCGAAACGCGCCGACCATCAGCTCGATCGGGCTCCGCACCTTCGCGCGGTAGGCCTCTTCCGAGTAGAACGCGTCGCTCGTAAGGATGGCGCGAACCATCTCCTTCACGCGTGCCCGCTGTCGTTCCAAACGGTGACGAGGTCGTCGATCTCGTCCTGGTAGGGCTGGCCGTGGACGAACTCGGTGTAGAGGTAGAGAGCGATGTACTGCCCCGTGGCCTCCTGCTCCATGATGATGTCGACGATGTCGGTGCCGTCCCAGTTGCCGGTCTGGCCGAGGAAGGTCTTCGGGCCGGAATCGTGCAGGCGTTGGGCGACGACGAAGCGAGGATCCCATTCCGCGAGCGCAAGGTCGCGCGCCTCGCGATCGTCCCGATCGACGCGCCGCGGGGGCGTGAACCGCCAGCCCGTAAAGGCGCGCGCCGCTTCGCGGACGTCGTCCTCGGTGTAGTTGCCTTCGCCCATGGAGTACAGCTCCATGAGCTCGCGGCCGTAGTTCTCGTTGGGGGCTATGGCCGTGCTCTCGACGGTGTTCAGGTAGGCCATCATGGCCGGGTCCTTGCTGATCGCCTGCAGCAGGTCGTCGTAGACCGGTAGCGCCATCTCCCGGAAGAGCTCGTTCTGGCGCACCATCAGCTTCGCGCGCTGCCCGCCGATCTGGCTCACCTGGCTCGTCAGCAGACCGTGCCAGACGAGGGCCATGCGCTCTTCCAGCGGCCGTGCCGAATAGGCCATGCGCAGCAGCCACCACTGCACCATCTCGCCGACGCGGGCGTTCGTGTAGTAGAGATCGTCGAGGCCGAGCGCCGCGAGACGGGCGTCCAGCGCGGAGTTATCGACCCCTTGGTAGTCGATCAGGCGGCTCGCCGCCTCGTCGCGGCTGAGCGCCGCGAACTCCTCGATCTCGGCATTGGTGCCGCCGAAGCCCGCGCGCCGAAGGAGGTGGGCGGCGGAGCGGCGTTCGTCGTCGAGCGCGCCGCTGGCGATCGGCGTGCTGGTCGGGGTGGTGGTTGGCGGGGTGGTCGACGTAGCTGGCGGTTCGGTTGGGTTCCCATCGGACGAGATCCCGGGGATCGTCGCGGTCCCGCCCTCGGCCGAGCCGCCCCCGAGTCCGACAACCGCGGCGGCGGTGCCGCCCGCGGCCGCTACGACCCCGCCCGTGAGAATCGCGCGACGGGTAGCGGGGCGGTCCCAGATGCGTCCGTTCGTAGCTGCCATCAATGCGGCTCCAGAACCCGTCCTACGACGGGGCGTTCACGCTCTCTATGGGCGAAACGGGCCGGGAGGTGACGGTAGGGAAAGGGAAGATCGGTGGCTATCGGAGGTGAGGGGGCGGTCCCCACGCTAGAGGAACGCTTGGATCTTGGCCGCCATCGCCTGAGCCTCTCCTGCAGTCAGGCGGTTCGGGGTGGCGGGAGTGGGGGTCCGCCCCTCCGCGCGCACGATGGGGGGCGGACCCGCGCCCCACGTGCCGCCATCGGCGTGCTGCGGCACGAGGTGGAGATGAAGTGCGGCACTGTCTGACCTGAAGCCAAGCCGTTGTTCTGGTAAAGGAGCAGTCCCTCAGATTCGAAGGCGAGGGAGACCGCACGACCGACGAGTCGAGCAGTCGCGAAGATCTCGCGCAGTTCATCCTCGGTCAGATCGAAGAGGGTCGGGGCGTGCCTCCGAGGCAGGATGACGACCTGCCCCTCCTGAAACTGGACACCGTTCACGCGAGCGATCGTGAGTTCGCGCTCCTCGATGAAATCGCCGGTCTCGCCGGCTTCGATCAGCCCGCAGAAGAAGCAGGGATCCGGAGAGAGGGGAAAGTCGATCGCCACGGGCTAGGCGTCTAGCCCGAGGCCGCGCAGGAAGGCGTCGGAGTTCGGCTCGCGGCCGAGGAAGTCGCGGACGAGCTCGTCGCCGTCCACGGAGCCGCCCCGTTCGAGGACCTTCTTGCGGTATTCCGCGCCGAGCTCGGCGTTGAGGAGCCCAGCGCCCTCGAAGCGCGTGAACATGTCGTCGCCGAAGACATGCGACCAGAGGTAGCCGTAGTAGCCCGCGTCGTAGCCGAAGAGGTGCCCCCAGCCCGACTGGAAGTGCGTCCCCGGCGTGTAAGGGAAGGCCGTGATCTCGTGCAGCTCCTTCGCGACGGCCGTGCTGTCGCCGCCGAAGCCGGGCGAGTGGTAGGCGAGGTCGAGGTTCGCGAAGTAGAGCTGGCGCAGCGTCGTCACGCCCGAGCTCAGCGTCTTTGCGGCGAGCATCGCATCGAGCAGCGGCTCCGGCAGCGGCGCGCCCGTTTCGTGGTGGCGGGTGAAGCTCGCGAGCACCTCCCGGTCCCAGACCCAGTGCTCGAGCATCTGCGAGGGCGCCTCGACGAAGTCGCGCTCGGTGCTGCTGCCGCTGAAGCGCGCGTGCGGCGCTCGCGTCAGCGTCTGGTGGAGGATGTGACCGAACTCGTGAAAGAGCGTGTCGACCTCGCTGTGCCGGAGCAGTGAAGGCGCCTCCGGCGTCGGCTTCGTGAAGTTTGCGACGATCGCGCTGACGGGCTTCTGGTACGAACCGTCCGCGAGCCGCCGCCCGCCACGCAGGGTGAAGGCAGCGGCGTGACCGAAGGTGTTCGGCCGCGGGAAGAGGTCCATGTAGAAGCGGGCAAAGGCCTCGTCGCCGTCGCTTTCGTAGACATCGAAGGCCTGGACGTCCTCGTGCCAGACGGGCGCCGCGGGCACGGCTTCGAAGCGCACGCCGAGCAGCCGCCGGCAGACTTCGAAGAGGCCTTCGAGGCAGGCGTCGAGGGGGAAGTACTGGGCGACCGCGAAGTCGTCGATCGCGTACTTCGACTGCAGGAGTTGGTCATGGCAGTAGCGCCAGTCCCAGATATTGACGGGGCCGCCGTTGGCCCCGGCCATGAGCGCGAGATCGGCCTCCGCCTTCACCGCTAGCCTCTCGCGCAGATCGGCGAGGAAGTCGGCGACACGGTCGCGCTCCTTCGCCATGCGTATCTCGAGGATGTACGCGGCCCAGGAGTCGTAGCCGAGTATCGACGCCGCTTCCTGCCGCTCCCGCAGGGCCTGTTCGAGGACGGCGACGTTCGCATCGCCGCCCTTCACCTGCTCCTTCGCGAAGAGCTCGCGACGGAGCTCCCGGGACTCGGCCTTGCCCATGAAGGGGAAGTACTCTGGGTAGTCGAGGGAGACGCGGTAGTGCGTTTCGCCTCCCACTTCCTCGGTGCGCAGCGACTCGATGAAGGCATCCGGGAGGCCCGCCAGCGCCGCCCGCGGCACGACGATGCCATCGTCCCACTCGCTGATGTTCTTCTGGAACTCGACCCCGAGCGTGACCAGCTGGTCGAGGAGCGCGCGCACCTTGGCGCGCTCGCCCTCGGGCAGCGCGAAGCCGTTGCGGCGATAGTCCCGCAGCGAGTGCTCAAGCAGGCGCGCGTCGTCCGACCCGAGGCTCTCGCGACGGGCCGCATATACGCTGATCGCGCCGTAGAGATCCTCCCGGAAGGAGAGGTCGAGCAGGTACTTCTCCAGGCGCTCCTCCCAGTCGCGGGCGGCGTCGCGCAGCTCATCCGCTTCGGCGACGTAGGCCATGAAGGCGTACTGCCCGGCGGCCTGCGCGACGTGATCGGTCGCGGCCTCGAGCGCGCCGATCGTGTTCGCGAACGTGCGCTGCCCGTCGGGCGTGGCTACGAGGTCCGCCACGGCGCTGTCGCAGGCGATGATCGCGCGCTCGCAGGCAGCGTCCACCCCCTTGGGGGTGAGCGCCGCGAAGTCGGGCAAGCCCGCGTCGACGGCCGTCATCGGGCTAGCGCGTGAGCCAGTTGAACTGCTGCGGCTTCCGCTGCGCCTTCGGGTCGATCATGATGTTCACGATCGAGGGCGTCGGATCATCCACGGCCTTTCGCAGCGTGGAGTCGAGCTCGGCGAGCTCGGTGACGTAATAGCCCTTGCCCCCGAAGGCCTCGATGATCATCTCGTAGCGGGCATTGGGCATGAACGAGCCGGGCGGGATGTTCTCCCGGTCGAGCTCGGTGGGCCCGCCGCCGATACCGTTGTTGTTCACGACGATGAACGTGATCGGCAGGCCGTAACGGCAGGCGACCTCGACCTCCATCGCGCTGAAGCCGAAGCCGGCGTCGCCTTCCACGGCCACGACCTTGCGCTCTGGATGGACGGCCGCCGCGGCGATCGCCTGGGCCACGCCCACGCCCATCGTCCCGAAGGTGCCCGCGTCCAGGCGCGCGCGGGGGACGATATTCGGCAGCACGGTACGGCCGATGTCCATCGTGCTGGCGCCCTCGCTCGCGATGATCGCGTCCTCGGGAATCGCCTCACGCACCGCCCGGAGGACGCGGTAGTAGCCCATCGGCTCTGACTCGTCCTGCTCCATAGCAGCAACTGCTGCCTTGTTTTCCTCGGACTTCGCCGAGAGGCCGGTCCACCAGGTCGTCTCCTGGGGATACGTCCATGGGCTCTTCTCCAGAACCGTATTGAGCTGGCCCGTGATCGCCTTCGCGTCACCGACGAGCGCGACCTCGGTCGGCACATTCGTGCCGATCTCCTCCGCGCTGATGTCCATCTGCACGATCCGCACTTTCTCGTCGAACCGGGGCGGCAAGCCGAAGTGCATGATCCAGTTCAACCGCGCACCCATGAGAAAAACCAGGTCGGCGTTCTGCAGGGCGAAGGAGCGCGCCGGAGCGACCGAGAGGGGGTGGTCATCGGGGACCACGCCCTTGCCCATTGGGGAGGCGAGGAAAGGCAGCTGCGTCTTGTCGATGAACTCGCGTACCTCGTCCTCGGCACGCGAGTAGGCCGCGCCCTTGCCCACGATCACGAGCGGTCGTTCCGCCGACTTCAAGGCATCGACCGCCTGCTCAACCGAGCCGGGCTCAGCGTGGGTGCGCGGTGGATCGGGGCAACGATCCTGGAACGCCACGTCTGCCTCCTCGATCCGGCCGCTGATCACGTCGTTGGCGAAGTCGAGATAGACCGCGCCGGGCCGGCCGTAGATGCTGGTCCGCACCGCTTGCTCGACGTAGTATGGGACACGCTCGATCGTCTCCGCACGGCGCGACATCTTGGTGAATGGCCGCGCGGCCTCGACCTGGGGCGCCTCCTGGAACGACCCCTGGCCGTCCTGGTAGGAGTCGGGCGCGCCGCCGATCAGGATCATCGGCCAGGTGTTCGACCAGGCGTTCGCCAACCCCGCGATCCCGTGGACCATCCCCGGCCCGCAAACCGCGATGCAGACACCGGGGCGGCCCGTGAGGTAGCCCACGGCGCCGGCGGCGTAGCTCGCCGCCTGCTCGTTGTGGAAGCCGTAGTACTGGATCCCCTCGCGCTGGGCCGCGGCCGCGATCGCAGCCACGGGGAACCCGACCACCCCGAACATGTAGTCGACGCCCTGCTGCTTGAGGCTTCGCGCGATTATGGTCGCGCCATCAATCTCGGCCATCTCAGTCGCTCCTCGTGCTAGTGCCGCCGAATGATAACGGGAGCAGGAGCGCTGGCGCGGTGGGCGGGGAGTTCAGCGTTCAAGGTTCAGAGTCCAGGGGCCACAACCTCCAACCAACATGCACCCCGCTCGAGCGCATGGCCACAGGCGGACCCGCGCTCCGCGGGCAACCGCAGCGCGAACCCGGAACAGGGCTTCGCCGCCACGCGGGGAGCGTTGCTTGCGGACCCAAGGTCCAGTGGGTCAGGCTGATGGCAGGTCGCGTCGGATCATCCCTACTCCAGTCGTGACAACGAAGAGCAACCAGATCAGGAAACCGATGAGGCCGACGAAGACGATGGGGCTTCCCTCGGCGATCGATACGCCGTTCGCCGCGGAAACGATCATGAGGATGGCGCCCGCTGGGCCGAGGAGGCGGAACCATCGCGGATCCGGCTGCGGCGCCGGCGAGTGAGAATCCGAGCAGAGCGGTTGCCAGCATCGCCATATTGAGCGCAAAGGCCGTGTTATTCAGCGTCCAGAAGGCGCGCGCGAGGCCAGGTGAGTCGGCGAGGTGTTCGCCGGCGACGGCCAGGGACATCTCGGAAACGACGACAGTGCCGAACATCGCCGCGACCCCAACCCAACCGATCAGACCCACCCGGGCCGCGATCCGTTCCAAGCCATCGGCGACATGACGGTAGAGGCCTGCAACGAACACGGTCATGATAACGATGGCGACTGCGAACATCGCTACGAGCACCTGGATTACCGCCCGGTCGTCGGTCGCGAACTCGATGATCTCGGAGACCTCCGCGTCGGCGGCGGGGGCCACTGCGCCTCGGAGGACGTTCTGGACGACGACGATCGCGACGAAGAGCAGCCCGCAGAGGCCAGCGACTCTCGTGGTCAGCCAGGGCGCCGTGCCCCCCATGGTGCGTGTGGTGGTGTCTGCCATCGGGAACTCCCACTAGGGTGAGAATCTACTAAGTTGGCTAGCATTCTAGTAACTAGATGATGAGTCAAGCTAAACGAACTCGTCGTCAGGTCCAGGCCGAACAGACCCGTGAGGAGATCCTCCGCGCCGCCCGCCGGCTCTTCGCCAGCCAGGGCTACACCGCGACCACGGTCAGCCAGATCGCCGAGGCTGCCGGCGTATCCAACCAGACCATCTACGACAGTGTCGGCCCCAAGGCAGCCTTGGTGACTGCCCTCAACGACCACATTGACTCCGAGGCGAATATCGGTGAGCTCGTCTCGAGCATCACCGAAGACACCACTGCCGAGGAGATGGTCGCCGTCGCCGTGGCCATCACCCGCGGAATCGTCGAGACGTCCGGCGACATCATCCGCACCGCGACTTACGCCGGACCGAACGTCTCCGAGCTACGAGCCGTTGTCGACGAAGGGATCCGACGCCACCGTGAGGGCGTGGGCCGTCTGACCAGCCGCATCTACACGCTGGGGCGAATCCGCAGCCAACTCTCCCTCCCCGAAGCCACCGGGACGATCGCCGCACTCACGGACGCAACCTTCTGGATCCACCTCATCGATGCCTACCAATGGTCCTTGGATCGGGTAGCCCAGTGGGCAACCGAAGCTGTTTCCCGATTGGTCCTAACCGAGTCGAGCTAGGGCGGGAGTTCAAGTCCAAGTTCAAAGTGCAGAGTCCAGAGAGCGAGCGGTCTTGCCGCAAACCGCGTTCAGCGCAGGCGCGACGGGCCGACGCCCCACTCTCAGCTCTGAACTCTGAACAGTGGCTCCTTTCCCGGGCCGCGAATCAGTAAGATTCGCGGCCTGAGGAAAGGAGCCACTCCCATGCCCACCTCCGCGCGTGTCGTTGTCTGCCCCGAGGGCCCTGGCGCCCTCCGTATCGATGAGATCGATCTCCCCGACCCTGGGCCCCATCAGGTCGTGGTCAAGCAGTTCGCGAGCGGCATCTGCCACTCTCAGCTCCATCAGATGCGCGGACCGCGCCAGGCTCCCCAGCTGCTCGGTCATGAGTCGACGGGCACGGTCGTGGCCGCGGGAAGCGCGGTCGACCACGTCCAGGAAGGCGATCGCGTGATGGTCACGTGGGTGCCGCGCAACCCCGAGATCGAGCGCCGCCCTGAGGCGATCGCGTTGCCGTTGGCGGATGGTTCGACCGCGGTTTCTCAGGGGGTATTCACCTGGGCGGACAACACCATCGCCGACGAGCAGTACATCGTGACCATGCCCGAGGATGTCGCGACCGACGTCACCGCCATCATCGGCTGCGCGATCATGACCGGTGCGGGCGCGGCCTATCACACCGCGGGCGTCAAGGAGGGCGAGAGCGTCGCCGTCTTCGGCGTGGGGGGCGTGGGGCTTTCGGCGATCACCGCCGCGGCCGTCATCGGCGCCAACCCCATCATTGCCGTGGATCTGAGCGACGAGAAGCTCGAGTTCGCGAAGAAGTTCGGCGCCACGGTCGGCGTCAACGCGTCGGACGGTGACGCCGTCGAGCAGGTCCGTGCGCTCACCACGAGCGATACCGAGTTCGCCTTCGGGGGCGCGCCCGTCTCTGGCGTCGACTACGCCTTCGACTGCATCGGCGTGAAGCAGACGATGGAGCAGATCCTGCCCGCCGCCCGCCCGGGCGTGCTCGGACAGCGCAGCGGCGGTACCGCGGTTCTGGTCGGCGTCCCGCAGTCGAACGTGGAACTGGACGCGCGCGATCTCCTCATCGCCGAGAAGAAGTACATCGGGAGCATCGGCGGCTCCTGCAGCCCCGAGCGCGACTTCCCGATGTTCATCCGCTGGTACAAGGAGGGTGACCTGGACCTCGACGCGATGGTGACGGCCCGCTACGAGCTCGATCAGATCAACGAGGCCACCGACGCCCTCACCGCGGGGCAGATCTCGGGACGGTCGATCATTCAGCTGTAGTCGATTGTTTTTTTCGGCTGTAGCCGATTTTTCAGCTGTTGTCGATCATCGGCCCTAGCCGAGGCTAGGGCAGCCTGCGCAGCGGTGGTGCCACGAGCAGTACGAGGCCGACGAGGAGGGCCGCGATCGCGCTCGAAACGATACTGACCTGGGGGCCCCAGACCGTTGCAACGATGCCCGCCTGCGCGAAGCCGCTCGGTGTCGCCGCGATGAACGTCACGGTGTAGACGCTCATCACCCGTCCCATCAGCGCCGCTTCGGTCTGTTCCTGGAGCAGGGCGAGGGCGATGTTGAGGAGCACTGCTCCCAGGGTGATCGCGTTCTGGAGCTGCGGCCGAGTGACCCCGGGACAACGCTGAGCCCGCCGCCGGCCGTGGCCGTGGAGTGGATGAGGACACGCCGGACGCGCGTTAGGCCCACCCCAGGCGCCAAGTAATCGAGCTGAGTGGGTGGGCACGCGGGAAGCGCGTGAGGCCCGCCGCAGGCGCCAAGTAATCGAGCTGAGTGGGTGGGCACGCGGGAAGCGCGTGAGGCCCGCCGCAGGCGCCAATTAGTCCAGCGCGGGGAACGGCCTGGATCCACTCCTCCAAGCCCTCGAGCGGCCCACCCTTGCGGTAGATGACGTCGTGGAGCGTAGGGACCGAGGAACTCGATCGCGGTCCCGCCCTCCTTGATGTCGACGTAGCTGAGACCGCGCTCGCTCACGGCGCCGAGGGCGTCGCCGACGGTCGACGCGGGCGTGAGCTGGGCTGCTGCGTGCGCCTTCGCCGCGTCGTCCCCCTCACGGGCATAGACCCACTCCACGCGCGAGCCCTTGCCGACGAGGTCGGCCGTCGCCGCGCGCACATTTGGCACCCAGAACCCGATGTGCTGGATGCCCTCGCTGTGCTCACGCAGGAAGGTGGCGTGGGGCGTATCACCCTCGAACGGCTCGATGATCTCGATCGCGAGCCCAGCGATAGCGCCGTAGCAGATCTTGAGCTTTGCGGGACGGCCGTAGATGTCCTCGAGTTCGTAGATCGACGCTTGAACTTCGCGCCCCAACATCTGCGTGTATCGCGCGGCAGTCACATACGCGTCGAAGACGGAGAAACCGATGTGGTGGGCGAAGGCCTCGTTGAAAGTCGTCACCGCTACTCCTCGATGCGCGGACTGCAGGAAACGGCCCCGCGCCGGCCGGATCGTAGCGCCGGGCGAAAAACGAGACGGGCCGCGACGGAGGTTCGCGAGCGCACCCACGAGGCGTCCAAGGGGCCATGCGTAGGGAGGGGCGACGCCCGCAATACAGCGCTCACCCCCCCGAATCGAGGGTCCCCCCGATAGGGCGGTAGCCGCCCAATTGGGACAGTGCGGTCTGAAGTTTCGAGGGCGCCACTGCGCGCCTGCGAGGGGTGCCCGTGACCATTCTCAACAAGTTCAACGACCTCAGCCTGCGGATCAAGCTGGCGGCGATGCTTGCGCCGCTCGTAATCGGGCTGCTGATCTTCATCGTCCAAGACGTGATATCCGGCGTCGCTGAACGCAGAGATATGAGCGAGCTCAACGAGCTCACGGGATTCGCGAAGAGCGTGAACGAGGTCGTTCACGAATCCCAGAAGGAGCGTGGTCGCACGGGCCTGTTCATGGGCAGCGGCGGAGAGAACTTTGCGGCTGAGCTCGCCGATCAGCGCGCCCTCACGGACACGCGACGGCGCGAGCTCGATCACTTCTTGCTGAACTTCAACGCCGCGAAATTCGGGCCCGAATTCGAGCAGCGCTTCGACCTCGCCATGAGCGAGCTCGCGGGCCTCGACGCTCACCGCACCTCCGTGGATGCGCTATCGCTGCCGACGAGCGCGGGGATCTCGTACTACCCGCGCCTCAACGTCAACATCCTCAAAGCAACCGCTTACATCACGAAGCTGAGTACGAACGCCGAGCTCTCCCAGCTGGTGAACACATTCGTTTCGTTCTCGGGCGCAAAGGAAAAAGCCGGCAACGAGCGCGCGGTCATGAGCGGCGCATTCTCGCGCGGCCACTTTGACGGCGAGTTCGCCCGCTTCGCCGAGTTGGTCGCCCAGCAAAACACCTACCTCGATACGTTCGAGGAGTTTGCCAACGCGGAGCAACTGGCCATCTACACCACCACCGTCTCCGGTACGCCGGTCGCGGAGGTCGACCGCATGCGCGCGATCGCGTTTGCGAACTCAACAGCGGCCGACCTCGCAGGCGTCCCCGCAGGCGACTGGTTCGATCAGATCACAGCCAAGATCAACCTCATGAAGGTGGTCGAGGACGAACTCGCGGCGGATGTGGTGGCGAAGGCGAGCGCCCTCCAGACGGGAGCGCGCAACTCGCTTATCACTTCGTCGGTGCTCGGCGCGGTGGTCCTCGTGATCTCGGCAGTAATTGCCGTGTACGTCGCGCAGAGGATTCGCCTCCCGCTGCTCGCCGTCGTCGAACGCCTCCAGGACCTGCGCAAGAACGATGTCGGCGCGATCCAGAATGGCATGGCCGCACTCGCCGCAGGCGACCTCACGGTCGCGGCCGAGGTTTCCACCGAGGAGATCGCGACTTACCAGAAGGACGAGATCGGCCTCGCAGTAGCGACCGCAAACGAGATCATCGTCGCCATGGCCGCCACCGCCGCGAGCTTCAACGAAGCACGCGAGGGGCTCGGGTCCATGGTCGGCGCGGTGAACGAGAACGCAACGAAGATCTTGCTCGCGTCCGATCAGCTCGGCGGGGCCTCGACGCAGATGGCGAGCGCGAGTGGTCAGATCGCGTCGGCGATCACCGAAGTCAGCAATTCGGCCGTCGGGCTGACCGCGCTCGCACAGGAGTCCGCGCGCGAGGTCGAGCAGGTCGCTGCCGGTTCGGAGCAGCTCACGGCCTCGGCCCGGTCGAACGCCGAGGCCGCCGATCAGTCCCGTGATGAGGCCTCGCAGATGGGTGAGCGCATCGGCACCGTTTCCGAGGCCTCGGAGCGGGTCGCCGGTTCTGCCGACGAGTCCCGCACGGCCGCAGTCGAGGGCCAGCAATCCGTCGCTCAGGCGGTCGATTCGATGCAAGCGATCGCCTCCGCCGTCGGTCGCGCTTCGGAGAAGGTCAACGAGCTCGGCGAATACGGCGAGCAGATCGGCAACATCGTTCAGACCATCGACGAAATCGCCGCACAGACAAACCTGCTCGCGCTCAACGCCGCCATCGAGGCGGCGCGCGCAGGCGAGCAAGGGCGCGGCTTCGCGGTTGTCGCCGACAACGTGCGCACGCTCGCCGAGCGCTCGTCGAATGCGACGAAGGAGATCGCCGATCTCATCGCCAAGGTCCAGGACGGCACGAAGGAGGCCGTGGACGCCATGGAGGCCGGCGTCCGGGATGTCGGTGCGGGACGCGAAATCACCAGCCAGGCGGGCGAGGCGCTGGAGTCGATTATCGCCTCCGTGCAGCGCTCGGCCGAGCAGATGCAGGGCATCGCCAGTGACGTGCAGGACCTCGCCGGAGGCGCGAGCCGGATAGTCGAAGCCGCCGACGGCATGGCCACGATCGCGCGCGAGTCCGCCGCCGGGGCCGAGGAGATGGCTCAGGGCACTCAGAAGGTGAACGAAGCCATCCTCCAGGTCTCGAGCACCAGCGAGGAGACCTCCGCCTCAACCGAGGAGGTCTCAGCCTCGACCGAAGAGCTCTCCGCCCAGGCCCAGGAGGTCTCCGCCACGGCCGCGGAGATGAAATCGCTTGCCGACGCCCTGAACGAGGTCTCGTCGCGCTTCAGGCTCCAGGCCGAGGGCGCTTAGCCCCCGGTCGCCGAAGCCCGAACCACGAAGGGCGGGCCGGTCGCGAGAGCGACGCCCCGCCCTTCGTGCTATCCGCGGTCAGCTCACACCCTCGAGGAAGGCGAGCGCTTCGCGCGCGAACTCCTCGGGGTGACGCTGCCAATAGTTCGGCTCTGGGCCGGTGTAGAGGCGGCAGTCGGGCACGTGCTCCGCGAGCAGCTGAGCGGAACGCATCGGGTGCAGGGGATCGCCTTCGTGGGCGAACACGATCGTGGGGACGCTGATCTTCCCGTAGTCGGCCGGTTCGTGAGCGGGCGCGCTGAAGAGTCCCCGAATGATGTGGAAGACGGTGCGAGGGTTCTGAGAGAGGAGCCAGTCCGCGCGGCTCTCGATCTCGTCCGCGGTGGGGGCGAAGCCAGGAAGCGTCTTCGCCATCGCAACCGTTTCGTCGAGCCCGAAGGACTCGACCGCCGTCGCGAGCGTGTCGAGCATCTGCAGCGCTTGGCGCTCGTCTTCGCCACGTAGCGAGCGAGGGCCGAGCGGTGGCGGCGCCATGATCACCAGGGCGCGCGGCACCTGCGGCCGCTCCACACCAACCCAGAGCGCGCTTGCCGCACTCATGGAAGCGCCGCCAACGATTGGCCGCGACCCCCTGACAAGGGTGCCGATGGCGATCATCTCCTCCCCCAACGTCTCCCAGGAGTAGGCGCCAGGATCTTCGGGCCCATCCGACTGGCCGTGCCCGCGCGCATCGAAAAGGAGGATGCGGACGCGCTCGGCGAGGAGATCGAACGCAGGCTGATGGTCGCCGAGCTGTTCGATCGAGCCGAGCAGACCGTGCCCGATGATCGCAAGGGGTTGGCCGGCGTCGCCCTGGAGGCGGTAGCGCAGTTCGAAGCCGTTGATCTCGGCGAACTGGTCGACCACTGATGGGGGCATCCGGCTCCTGCGAGAGGCACGAGGTTTGACAACCCTGCGCCCCGTCTCGGAGCATGATCGCCATCTGAGCCGAGGGCTGGCAACCTGCAAGAAGATCCGGGCGAGGCCCTAAGGAGCGATCAGCTCGAGGCCTATCTCAAGCGAATTGGGATCCACGAGCGACCAACCGTGAACGCAGATGGGCTACGCGCGGTCCAGCGCGCCCACCACTTCACGTTCCCCTTCGAGAACCTCGACCTCCATCTCGGGCGGTCCTATTCGTTTGCGCTGGAGCATCTGGTGGGGAAGATGGTGAGGCGCAGGCGAGGCGGATTCTGCTACGAGCTAAACCTGCTCATGGCCGCCGCGCTCCGCGCCCTGGGCTTCGAGGTGGACTTGCTCGAAGGCCAGATGCGGCGCCGGGAAGGGGGCTTCGGCCCGCCCTACGACCACATGACCCTGCGTGTCGCGCTCCCCGATCAGGACTGGCTTACGGATGTGGGTAACGGCGAAACCTTTCAGCGACCCCTGCCCTGGGACGGCCGTTGGATACCCCAAGAGCGCGGTGGCGACTACCGTGTCGTGCAGCAGAAGGACGGCCAGCCCGCCGGCGATCCCTTCGCTGCTTCGGCCACCGCCTGGCAGGTGGAGTTCCGCGCCGACGAGGGCGCGGAGCGGGATCTGATCTACTTCTTCCGCTCTGCGCCCATCACGCCGCAAGCCTTTTGGCCGATGTGCGTGTTCCACACGACTTCGCTGAAATCGCCCTTCACGCGGGGGTGGATCGTGACCCGGCCGTTGGATGGTGGGGGACGCATCACCGCCTCGCGCGGACTGCTGATGACCACCCGTGAGGGGAAGATGGAGCGGCGAGCGATCGGCTCAGCCCGTGAACTCGAGGCGATCCTCGCGAACGACTTCGGGATGCTGCCCGTGGGCATCCCGCCGACCTGGTTCAGCCGGCGCGGGCACTAGTATCAATCAGCAGCGCCACGCCATCGCCTGCACGAAGCGTTCCGTCCACGATCACGCGCGCATACGTGCGGCTCCAGCCCGGGTTCGTCTCCTGATTGATGCGGTTCGAGTCACGGTCGTGGAAGTTCGCGCTGATCTTGCTGCAAGGCTGCGCATAGCCGGTGATCTCGATGACCACGTCGTCCCCGAGTCGGATCTGTCTCCCCGGGACGATCTGATCCCAATCGAGGCCGGTGATCGTGATGTTCTCGCCGACATCGCCGGGGCCGATGGGGTGGCCTTCCGCCCGCAGCGCCTCCAGGCGCTCCAACGAAAACAGGCAGAGGGCCCGCTCTGGTCCACCGTGGTGCTGGGTGTTCGCTTGGCGATCGCCCCTCACCCCGAGGGGCCCGACCGCGGCCTCGGCGATTGGCCGCTTCGGCACGCCACCATCCGAGATGTTGATCTGAACTACGCGCGTCTGAGGTGTCACTGAATCCTTCCAAAAAGATCTCCAACCGAACCGTGTCGGTCCTGGAGGGGAGCCCTCAGGATACCGATGATCAGGCTACTACCTCGAGGGGAGCCCTGTGGTGAGTGGGGATGTCGATTTCCTGACCCTCTTGAGGGATGAGAGCCTCCAGCTCGCGATGTTCATGGCCTGTCCCGACGGGCTCATCGTCACCGACCCCGACGGTGACGTGATCCTCTACACGGGCGCGGCCGAACAGCTTTTTGGCTACGAGCCCGTAGCGGTCCACAGTCGCAGTGCGAGCATGCTCTTTTCGAGTGAGGGCTACCACGAGCTCAAGACTCAGCTCGAGCAGACCGGCATGGCGGCGAACGTCTCGCTCTCGGCGCGCAACGGCCAGGGTCGCGCCTTCCCGGTGGCAGTCTCCGCGTCCCTGATCCGGGACCGCTCGGGGCAGGAGCTCGCCACCGTGATCTACGTTCGTGACCACACGCGCGTGCGCGCGATCGAAGACGCGCTCCGGGACAACAACTCGCGTCTCAACTCCCTCGTTCAGGAGCTCGGCCACGTCGCTCGCCACGATCAGCTCACGGGACTGCTCAATCGGGGCAGCGCGATCCAGGCCGCCGAGACGGCGCTGGTCGACGCCGACGGCACGACGCCGTTCGGCGTGGCCCTCTTCGACCTCGACCACTTCAAGCAGGTGAACGACTCGTACGGCCACATCGTGGGCGACGAAGTCCTCAGCGCGGTCGCCACGGTCCTCGAAGCGGTGGTCCGGGAGGGCGACCTCATTGGGCGCTTCGGCGGCGAGGAGTTCATCGCGTTCCTGCCCGGTGCCACGCTGGGGGCGACGACGAGCTTCGCCGAGCGTGCGCGCCAGGCCCTGAGCGACGCGCCCATCTCCGCAGCGGCCGAGCTTGAGATCCGGCTGAAGATCTCAGCAGGCGTTGCCTCCATTCCTTCCTGCGCGGGTTCGCTCCTGGATGCAATCCGCGTGGCCGACGACCGCCTCCTGATGGCGAAGCGCAGCGGTCGTAACCGCGTGGTCGCGCAGCCCCCGCAGGCCCACGGGGACGCGGCATGAACGACGGCGGGCAAGACGGCGAGAGCCCTCTCCTCCAGCAGATCGTGGCCCGAACCAGGGAGCTCGCCCCACTGACGGTCGTGGCCACCAAGACTATCGCGATGGCGGAGGACAGGGGCTCGACCGCCATGGATCTCGCCTATGTGATCAGCTCCGACCAGGCCTTGACGGCGAAGCTCCTTCGCCTCTCGAACTCGGCCTATTACGGCTATTCGCGCCGCATCAATAACGCACGCGAAGCCGTGATCCTCCTGGGCCTGCGCACCGTCCGCTCAGTCGCGATCGCGACGTCTCTCATGGATGCGATGCGCGCGCCTGAGCTAGACGGCTTCGACCAAAACCTCTTCTGGGGCCACAGCGTCTGCGTCGGTCTCTCCGCCGAGATCATCGCCAAGCGGACGCGCGTGGCGCGGCCCGAGGACGCATTCACGGCAGGCGTGCTTCACGATCTAGGCAAGCTTGCGATGCTGCTGACCGAACCCGACCGCTTCGACGAGATGGTCGGCTGGATCGCCGATGATGGCGCACCGGCGCGGGCTGCGGAACGTGAAGCGTTCGATGGGGTAACCCACGATGTCGTGGGCGAGTTACTGGCGCGCCAGTGGCTCTTCCCGGCCGCTCTCGCGCAAGCGATCGGAGAGCACCACCCCCCGGCGCGGCGGGATGCGACACGAACGTTGGCTGACGTGGTGGCGGCAGCGAACCTCTCCTGCAACCGTGCCGGCCTCGCAGCCGGCTTCGATTGGACCCGTGACGAGGAGCGTCGCCTAGGGCATCGCCTGCCCGCGGGTGCCGCCGAGGCGCTGAATGGCGTGCCTGGCGGTATGGCCGCGATTGAGCGAAAGGCACGCACGTTCCTCCGACACGTGGCCGGCGGCCCACCCACGTGGTTTGCCACCGAGGTCGGCCAAGAAGAACCGCCCGAAGATGAAGTCGCCTAGGGCTCATGCCGCGGGACAACTGTGCCGATCTTCAAGGCGGGGAGCGATGGCTGAGGAGCAAATGAAGCCGGAGAGCGACTTGCCCGCGGAGCGAGGCCGCGCGGCTCATGTCGCACGTGTGGCGACGGTGGCGCTCTGGTTCGCCGTGCTCGGCCTGATGTCATGGTTCGCACTCCGTGAACCCTCGTCCGAGGCCGGCCTCCTGGCGCTTACCTTCGCCCTCCTGTTCGCCATCGTGCACGCGCAGTGGGCCCTGCGGCGTTGGGCCCACTACCGTGCGCTGCGCGCGGTTTCGGGGCGAATGCTTGGCTCGGGGTACATCAGCGACCTCTACGGCCTGCCCAACCGGAACTACCTTCTCGCGAACTGCGCCGCGAGATGGCGGTCTCCCGGACCAGACGCGAGGCCTTCATCCTGCTGCAGTTCTCCTTCGACTCGCTGGAGGAAGTGCAAGCGCGCCGCGGGCACGAGTTCACCGAGCGCGCCGTCGGCGCGCTGGTCGAACTCCTGCGGCGCATCACGCGTGACAGCGACTTCATCGCCTATCTCAGCGACGCGCAGTTCGTGGTGCTCCTCAACGAGTGCACCGAGGATCAGGCGCAGTCGTACCTGCGGCGCGTCCCCGGGGCCATCGCCGTGAGCGACGGTCGGCAGATGTACGAGGTCCCGCTATCGGCGCGGCTCTGGCAGTACGACCTCGAGTCGATCTACGCGACAGATGTTCTCGCGGAAGTACAGGATTCGCCCGCGCTGAAGCGCCTCGAAGCGTTGCCGTCCGCTGCGAAGGCGGCCTAGACCGCGTCCGGCCAACGGCAGTAGCGCGGCCGCGGACCAGCATCAGTCTCGATCCACTCGGCCGCGAGGCACCGTTCGATGTCGACTTCGAAGAACTCCAGCTCTGCATCGGGCCGTAGCGGAGAGGCGCGGCGCACGCGCTCGGCGAGCGCCTGGTCAGGGATTCGGAAGGCGCGCCCCACCACCACGAACTCCTCGTCGTTCGGCGCGCCCAAGGGCGCATGCAGGGCCATGCGCCCGTCCCGGCTCAGATCCGCTCGCTTCGGAGTCCCGGCGATCACCGCCAGGCACAGATGCCCGTCGACGAGACACGGCGAGATCGGCTGCAGGCGGGGCGCTCCCCGGGCCGTGAGGGTCGCGAGATAGGCAAGGCCGCCCTGGCGGCCATCTTCGAGGCACGAGAGGCCGAGAAGCCTGCCCCCCGTGACGGCAAGATCGGGCGCCTGCGCGGCGAGAGTACTCCAGCTGGGCATCGGCTGACCTTCCGCCCGCCCACCGCGGGCTAGGGTCCCCTAAGGGGCCGTCAGCTGATGTCGCGATCGGTCACGGTTTCACACGCACGCGGCCATCTTCTCGGGTAATGTCGAGCGTGCTCGCGGTCCCCGGATTGGGGCTGCCCTCGGTCTCGCCCAGCACCTGGATCTCGGCGTGGATCCGGTCCCGCTCGATGTCGAGCAGTCCCACCGTTCCCAGCCGGTACTCCTTGTGGTGAGGAAGGGTCGGGCTGCCGGGATTGACAAAAAGGACGTCGTCGCGGAACTCGAGCCGCTCCAGGTGCGTATCGCCCGCAATGAGGACGTCCACGCGCTCGCCATCGAGGTACTGGTCGAGCAGGACCGGGATCGGGCGCGACTCTGGCCGCAGCTCGTGCGTCATCCCCACGCGCCAACCCTCGAGGTCGAGCATCTGACGATCGGCCATGCCGGGGTGCTCGAAGAGGTCGTTGTTCCCCTGGGCGATCAACATCGGCGCGAACTGCTCGAACCACTCGACCACGCTCGGCGCCGTGACATCGCCGGCGTGTAGAATCAGGTCCGCTGTCGCGAGGAAGTCGCCCGCCTCCGGCCCGAGTTCATCGAGCTGTCGAATGAGCGAGGGGAGATGGGTGTCGGCGATGAGCGCAACGCGCACGCGCGAACCGTACGGGAGGCGTGGGCGACGGCGCAAACGGTGGAGCCACGGACGCTTCGGCTCCCCATCTGATCCGGCTTCGAGGGAGAGCTATGGCGCAAGAGCGGAAGGCGGCAATCGTCGGCATCCACGAGTACCCCCTGCGGGTCGCTCCCGGGGTCTCGGCAACAAACGTGAAGGTCGATTCGATTCGCGCGGCAATCGCCGATGCGGGGCTGAAGTGGAGCGACATCGACGCGATCTACGACGCGCAGGACGGCGAGATCGGAGGTGGTCTCCAACTGGCCGCCTACCTCGGCCTCCGACCCACGGTCCTTGACACCACCCAGGTCGGCGGCTCCTCCTACGAATTCCAAGCGGCCCACGCCATGCGCGACATCGCAGCCGGCAAGTGCAACGTGGCCGTCCTCAGCTACGGCTCGACGTCCGCCTCGAACCGCGTCGCCATCGGCACCGGCGGGGGGCGCGGAACGGGTGGCCCACCTACCTGGCAAGGGAACATGGAGTCGCCCTACGGCGCCACGCTCATCGCCAACTACGCGATGGTGAAGCAGCGCCACATGTACGAGTACGGCACCACCGACGAGCAGTTCGCCGGGATCTCCGTGGCGACCCGCCATCACGCGATGCGCAACCCCGAGGCCGTGAAGGCGATGACCGACCTCGAGTTCGTCGGCGTGAACGAGATCACGCCCGCGGACGTGCTCGACTCCCGCATCGTCGCGGACCCCCTGCACCTGCTCGAGTGCTGCATGATCAGCGACGGTGGTGGCGCGGTGGTGATCGCATCCGCGGACGTGGCGTGTAATTGCAAGAAGCCGCCGGTCTGGCTCATCGGTGGCGGCGAAGCGACGAAATACCGCGAAAACGGCGGCGAC
The DNA here is from genome assembly GCA_965247935.1 of Tepidiformaceae bacterium. Taxonomy (GTDB): domain Bacteria; phylum Chloroflexota; class Dehalococcoidia; order Tepidiformales; family Tepidiformaceae; genus CAUYXJ01. The sequence continues at coordinate 2,144,573 of CBDFIA010000002.1, read as the reverse complement.
ATCACGACGAGCGCGGGCGCTCAGAGCGGCCCGATCGCGTTCGGCGAGGCGGGCGTGAGCCCCGACGAGATCGATATCGCGATGATCTACGACTCGTTCACGATCACGGTTGCCGTCTGCCTCGAGGACCTCGGCTTCTGCAAGAAGGGCGAGATTGGCGACTACGTCGCGGGCGCGCGGCTCGCCTTCGATAGTGGCGACGGCCCCGCCCTCAACACGGATGGTGGCGGGCTCTCCTCGAACCACCCGGGCATGCGCGGCATCTTCCTCCTGTTGGAAGGCGCACGGCAGCTGCGGGGCGAATCGACCTCGCAGGTGCCGGAGGCGAAGCTCGCCGTTGCCCATGGCAACGGCGGCCTCCTCGGCGGCACGCACACGGGCGGCACCGTTATTCTGGCAAAGGATTAGAACGATGGCGAAACGACCCCAACCGCGATTCCCCGAGGCGAACACCGAGCACTTCTGGGAAGGTGCCCAGCAGGACGAACTTCGCTACCAGACCTGCGACGACTGCCGCGAGGTCGTGTTCTATCCCCGTGAGCACTGCCCCCAGTGCGGCTCCCGGAACCTCAGCTGGAACGTCTCCAGTGGCGAAGGCACGGTCTACACGTTCTCCGTCGTACGCCAGAACCGCATGCCAGGCTTCATCGACCTCGGCGCGTATTCCGTCGCCTACATCGACCTCGACGAGGGCTTCCGCATGATGAGCAGCGTCGTCGGTGTCGACGACCCCACAAACGACATCGCTATCGGGCAGCGCGTCAAGGTCGAGTTTGAAGAGCAGGAAGAGGGCGAGTACCCGATCCCCGTCTTCCGGCCGATTTAGGGCGAGGCGCGAGCGGGCTTCTGTGGCGCCTCCAGGTCTGCTGCTGGCAGATCTGCATCGTCACTTCGAGGGAGCCGCTCACGTTGAGCGGCTCCCTCGCGGAAAGGGCGGGACGTGCGCCGACTGACTGGAGCGAGCGCCACGCCGAGCTGAGCGCAAGGTCGCCGGGCATGGCCCGGCTCCGCGGTCTCTCCTCGTGGGCCCAGGACGAGACCACGGCGGTGCGGCGAGACGAGGCACTCGCTGATCGCGCGACCCTCACCGGTATCCTCGAGGGCGTGTTCCGCAACGCGGCCGAGGCCGGCGCGATCCTCGTCGAGATCCGCTTCGGCTCCACGGCGCCGCCCGAGGCGAGCCTCCTGCATGCGTTCCGCGCGGCCGAAGCTACGGTGCAAGCGGAACATCCGGGGTTCGTCGCGGAGGCAGTGCTCTCGGGTTTCTGGCCTGCGCGCGCAAGAGCCCGCGAGGTGCTCGAAGCTTGCCTGCAGCTCGTGGCCGAGGGGCTGCGTGACGTTGATTTCCTGCCCGAGCCGTACGACGAGCCGCGGGATTGGACCGAGGCTCATCGCTGGGCAGACAAGCTCCACGAGGCGGGGCTGGGCGTCACGGCCCATGCCGGCGAGTTCAGCGACGTGAACCTGGCGCCGGCCATCGAGCTACCCGGACTCGCCCGCCTGGGTCACGCCGTCCAGGCGGCGAACGACGAAGTGATGATGGCGCGGATCGCGGACGCGGGGATCACCATCGAGTGCTGCCTGACCTCGAACGTCCTCTTAGGGGCGGTCCCGTCGCTTGAGCAGCACCCGTTCCGTCGTTTTCGCGAGGCCGGTATCCGTGTCGCTCTCGGCACCGACGACCCGGTCCGGATGGCGACGAGCATCGAACGCGAGTACAACCTCGCGCGCTCCCTCGCCCTCTCGGAGGCTGAACTTCGGATGCTCACGCGGAATGCGATCGAGGCGGCCTTCACGTCGGAGGAGCGCCGCCAAGCGCTCAGGATGGTCCTCGCCACTTGAAGTGACGCGCTCCAGCGGCCGCGATGCCTGCGGAAGCGAGGGGGACGATGCCAACGACGCTCTTTCGGCTCAAGGTCTCGGCGGAGAAGCAGTCGCAGTTCGAGAAGCTCACGTCGCAGCTCGTGCGTGACGTCGCCGCGAACGAGCCCTCGGGGATCTTCGAGTACCGGCGGGCAGTCGATGACCCCCTGACCTACGTCCTGTTCCTTTCGTTCGACGACGAGGAGGCGTTCCAGCGCTACTAGACCGCGGACTACCACAGAGGCGCGTCGGGCCAGATCATGGAGTGCCTAGCGGAGCCGCCGGTCGCCGACCAGCTAGAGCGGTTTTGAGCCTTAGCGCTCGACTGCTGCGCCTTCGCGGCCTTTGGCCGCTCCGTTTCCGCGCTCGCTCTGGAGTTCCCTGCGCTCGGCCCGTCCACGCCACCCCGGCCCGCGGCGCTCGACTGCTCCGCCTACGCGGCCTCCGGCGGCTTCGTCTGCGCGCTCGCTCTAGAGCTCGCTGCGCTCGGCCCGTCCACGCCACCCCGCCCCGCGGCGCTCGACTGCTCCGCCTACGCGGCCGCCGGCCACTGCCTCTGCGCGCTCGCTTCAGGCGCGCGCGGCCGCCTCCTGGCCAGCGATACGGCCGTAGACCGCGCCGCGAATGACTGAACTGGCACCGGGGTAGTTGTCGTAGAAGAACTCGCCCATCGGCTCGCCCGCTGCGTACAGACCGGGGATGGGACGACCGGCGGTGTCGTGAACGCGGGCCCGCGGATCGCACTTGAGCCCGCCGAAGGTGAAGGTGATCCCGCCGGTCACCGGGATTGCGAGGTATGGAGGCGCGTCCAGGGGCAGGGCCCAGTTGCTCTTGGGTGGCGTGATCCCGCGCGTAGCTTTGGCGTCGAGGCGATCGAGGTCGTAGTCGCCGTCCTGGACGGCGGCGTTGTAGCCCGCAACCGTCTCCAGCAACTCCTCCGGCGGTAGGCCCATCGCGCGCGCGAGCGCCGCGATCGTCCCCGCCTCGACGGGCGGCCCCACGGGGCGCCAGGCGCGCGCGAAGTCCTCGCGCTGGTAGGCACGCTGATCGAAGAGGCACCAGGCCCGGCCCCCTCCTCGATGATGCGCTTGCTGAACTTCACATAGGTGTGGTCGCGGAAGTCCTCGCCTTCGTCGATGAAGCGCTGCCCTTCGCCGTTCACGAAGATGCCCATCTGGTAGTTGTAGAGCGCGGTGACGCCGCACTCGATCGGGGGCGAACGTGCGTCCAGGACCGCTGAGTGGTAGTCGCCCCACTGCCCCGCGGGCGCCGCTCCGGCAGCGAGCGCCATCACGAGCCCCTCGCCGGTGTTGAAGCGCGAGCCCCGCAAGATCAGCGAGTCGGCGAAGCGGCCGAGGTAGCGGACGCGCATCTCGACGTTCGCCTGGAAGCCGCCGCAGGCGAGGATGACCCCACCCCCGGCCATGAGGTCGACCACCCCTTCCGGACCGCGGCAGCGCACGCCCACCACGCCTCCCGATTCGTCCAGGATGAGGTCGGCCGCGGCCGTCTCGTAGCTCGCGGGCACGCCCAGGCCCTCGAGGCGGTGATAGAGCAGATCGACGAGGCCCTGGCCCCCCGCCTTGGGCATGCGCCGGTAGCCCGCGGTGTGCGGGTACCCCGCCTCCCACTCGACGCCGAGGTCCGTGAGCCATTCGATCGCGCCGGCGGCTTGTTCGCAGAGGGTCCGCACGAGGTCCGCGTTCGCGCGGCCGCTGGAGATACGCATGAGATCGTCGAACATCTCGTCGGCGGAGTAGTCGCGCGGACCGAATTCGTCCGCGGCGTGAGGGAAGCGCATCTGCGCGTCCGCGAAGCGGGTGTTGCCGCCCCGTTCCGCCGCGGGCGCCTTCTCCACCAGGACGACGTTCGCGCCGGCGCCCTTGGCGCTCAGCGCTGCTGAGAGCCCGGCGATCCCGCCGCCAACCACGACCACATCGAACTCGAAGTGCTGCGCCGCCCCCGCCGAACCCACCGCCACCGGCGTGGGCCGACTATACGGGCGGCTTCAGCGGCTACCAGGTGTCGATGTTCTGGCGCTTCTTGCCCTCACGGCGAGGGGGCGGGGGCACCGAGCGCATGGCGCTACTGATCCAGTAGCGCGAGTCCATCGGGTCGATCACGTCGTCGACGCCGAAGGAGACGCCCTGGTTGAGCGCCTTGCCCCGCTCGTAAGCACGCTCGACCAGCTCCTCGTAACGCTCCATGCGCGCCTGTGGATCGTCCATCGCGGCGAGCTCGTTGCGGTAGCCGAGCTTGACCTGGCCCTCGAGTCCCATGCCACCGAATTCGCCCGTGGGCCAGGCCACGGCGAAGAACGGCTCCTTGGTGTTGCCGCCGGCCATCGCCTGCGCGCCGAGCCCATAGCCCTTGCGCAGGAAGATCGTGAAGTGCGGCACGGTGAGGTTCGCGCCGGTCACGAAGAGGCGAGCGGAGTGACGGGCCAACGCGGTCTTCTCGACCTCGGGGCCGACCATCATCCCGGGCGTGTCGGCGAGGACGAGGATGGGCAGGTCGAAGGCGTCGCAGAGCTGCATGAAGCGCGCCGCCTTGTCCGCGCCGTCGCTATCGACGGCGCCGCCGAGGTGGGCAGCGTTGTTGGCGATGACGCCCAGGGGCCGCCCTTCGACCCGGATCAGCGACGTGACCATGCCCACGCCGAACTTGGGTCGCAGCTCCAGAACGGAAGCCGTGTCGGCGAGCGTCTCGATGATCTGGCGCACGTCGTACACGCGCAGCCGGTTCTCGGGGACGAGCCCGCGCAGCTCGCGCTGGTCGGCGCAGTCCCAATCGCTCAAGGGCCCCTGGAAGTACGACAGGTACTGCTTGGCGGCCTGAACGGCCTCCGCCTCCTCCGCGACGGCAATGTCGACGACGCCGTTCGGGACCTGGACCGCCATCGGCCCGACCTCCTCGGGCGTGAAGACGCCGAGGCCCCCGCCCTCGATCATCGCGGGGCCGCCGAGGCCGATGTTCGAGTTCGCCGTCGCGATGATGACGTCGCAGCACCCGAGCAGGACCGCATTCCCCGCGAAGCAACGCCCGGAGGTGACCCCGATGACGGGGACGAGCCCGCTCAGCTTCGCCATCGTGGCGAAGGTAGGCGTGTCGAGCGGTCGATAGCCCCCGATCTGAGGCGCCTCCGCGGAATCGCTGCCACCCTGGCGGCGGCCGCCGGTGCCCGCGCGCCCGCCACCACCCTCGGTGAAGAACACGACCGGCCGTCGCCACTTCGTCGCGAGCTCGAGCATGCGGTCGGTCTTCGGGTGGTTGACCGCGCCTTGGGTTCCCGCAAGGACGGTGTAGTCGTAGGAGAGCACGACCGTGCGCGCGGCCTCGTCGTCGAAGAACTCGCCGTTCACCGAGCCCACGCCCGTGATCATGCCGTCGGTCGGGAAGCGCCTGATGACCTCGTCGAGGGGCAGCCCGGTCCCCGGCGTGAGCACGAGCGAGCCGTGCTCCGCGAACGTCCCCGGATCGCAGAGGTCGTCGACGTTCTCGCGGGCGGTGCGCTGCTTCGTCTTGCGACGCTTCTCGACGGCGTCGGGCCGCGCGGAGTCGAGGGTGGCGGCGTGGCGGGCGTGAACTTCGGCGAGGTCGGGCCGAATCGCGTCGAGATCGACCTTCTCGTTGGCCAAATCCGCGCCGGCATCGACTTGGCCCTCGTCGAGGAACGCAAGCGGGTGACCCTCGTAGACGGTGTCCCCGACGGCCACGGTGAGTTGGCGGATGACCCCGCTCAGGCCAGCGTGGACCTCGTGCTCCATCTTCATCGCATTCATCACGAGGACGAGCTGGCCCTCACGCACGGGCTCCCCCGCCGCGATCTCGATGCTCACGATGGTGCCTTGAATCGGCGCTCGCACCGCCACCGTCCCCTCCGGGCCGTCGACGAGCGCCGCCTCCAGAGGGTCGGGTTCGACGATAGGCGCGGCCGCCGTCGCGCCGTCCTTGCCGTGCGCGAGCACGGCCAGAGGGTCGCTGGTGTCGACGCTGGCGCCGGCCTGGCCGCTGCTCGCGGCGGCGCCGACCGTTCGTTGAGAAAAAAACCGCTGGGGGTGGTCGGCGTTGATGGGATCGACGAGGGCCGCCACGTGGTCATCGACGAAGCGGGTGTAGATGCGGCCGGCGGCGAGGTCAGGATGGACCAGCAGCGTCTGGAGGAGGGCGATGTTCGTCGCGATACCCTCGATCTTGAAGTCGGCGAGGGCGCGGTAGGTCCGTCGTAGCGCGTCGCCCAGGGCGGGCGAGGGCGAGTGCCCCACGACCTTCGCCAGGAGCGAGTCGAAGCTCGGGCTGGAGCGATAGCCGGCATAGCCGAAGGAATCCGTTCGCACGCCCGGCCCGGACGGAATCTCGAAGGCAGTGAGCGTGCCGCCCGATGGCCGGGTGCTGCCGTCGGCCTGCATCGTCTCCATGTTGACCCGCGTCTGGACCGCGAAACCGCGCGGTGCGGGAATGGCCGCCTGCGGCAAACCCAGCTCCGCGAGCGAGCGCCCGCCCGCCAGTTCTAGCTGCAACTGGACCAGGTCGATCCCCGTCACTTCCTCCGTCACCGTGTGCTCGACCTGCAGCCGGGCATTCGTTTCGATGAACCAGAACTCGGGATCCCCGCCCGTCGGTTCCGCATCGACGAGGAACTCGAACGTGCCGAGGCTGCGGTAGCTGCTGGCCTTTGCGAGGCGTACGGCGGCCTCGGTGATGCGCGCTCGCAGCTCTGGGGCAAGCCCCGGGGCGGGCGCGATCTCGATGATCTTCTGGTGGCGCCGCTGGATGCTGCAGTCGCGCTCGCCGAAGTGGCTGATCGCGCCGTCGTCGTCGCCCGCGATCTGGACCTCGATGTGGCGCGCCCGCGGGACCAGGCGCTCGACATAGAGTTGCGGATCGCCGAACGCCTGCTCCGCCTCCGAGCGACAGCGCTCGTAGGCATCATCGATCTCGGTGGAGTCGGCGACCATGCGCATGCCGCGCCCCCCGCCACCTCCCACCGCCTTGATCAGCATGCCCGCGCCCTGGGGGAGGCCCGCGAAGAATTCGCGGGCCTCGTCCACGCTCACCGCCGCGGAGACGCCGGGCACCACCGGAACGTCGTGCTCCTCGGCCAGTGCGCGTGCCTCGACCTTGGTCCCAAACAGCTCGAGCGTTTCGGGGCGGGGGCCGACGAACGCGAGCCCCGACTCTTCGCAGCGACGGGCGAAATCCGCACGCTCGGCGAGAAAGCCGTAGCCGGGGTGGACGGCGTCACAGCCGGCCTCGCGGGCGACCGCGAGCAGCTGCTCGATATCGAGATACGCGGGCACGCCCCGGCCGTCGAGGGAGCGGGCCAGGTCGGCCTTGCGCGTGTGTAGGTTCTGGGCGTCGTCCCCGGAGAACACGGCGACGGTGCGGATGCCGAGCTCGCCGGCGGCACGGATCACGCGAATGGCGATCTCGCCGCGGTTGGCGACCAACAGACTCTGGACGGGCACGGGCGTTCCTCCGGGCACGATCGGCCGCCGGCTCGCGCGCGGGTGCGGCGGAGCCGCCAGCGACGCTTGATCCTACACGCCGAGGCTTGCGCGCTCAGGAGCCCAAGTCGTGCGAACGCGGGCGGGTATCATCCGCTCGCGCAGGACACCCGCCCACCGAGGCGGCCAGCGATGGGGGCGACCGCGATGACCGAACTGAGGACCGAGCTGACCTCCGACGATCTGGAACGGATGTCGCTGGAGCTGCGCAACTGGGGCCGCTGGGGCCCCGAGGACGAGCGCGGCGCGCTCAACCTGATCACCGATGCGAAACGCGCCGATGCCGCCTCCCTCGTGCGCGAGGGCGTGACCGTCAGCTGCGCGCAGCCCCTCCCCGTGGCCCCCGCCCCCGACAACCCCACCCCGGTGCAACACCACATGGTCAGCGGCGGCGACGCCGCGGACCCGAAGAGCCGTTTCGGTATCGCCCGCGACTACTTCGCGATCGCGCCCCACGGCATGGCCACCACCCACCTCGACGCCCTCTGCCACATCTTCGTCGAGGGCAAGATGTACAACGGCTACGACAAGGCCGAAGTCCGCACCGACGGCGCGCAGCGCAACAGCATCATGTCGGGCAGCGACGGCATCGTCAGCCGGGCGTGCTGCTCGACATCCCCGGGTTGCGCGGCATCGACTGGCTCGAGCCCGGCGATCCGATCACCCTCGAGGAACTGGGCCAGGCCGAGGCGCGCCAGGGTGTCCACGTCGAGGAGGGTGACATCCTCCTCGTCGCAACCGGGCGCGACGCGCGCCGGGCGCGCCGGGCGCGGCTGGGGCGGTGGGGGCCCCCGGAGGGGTTGGCGGGGCTCTACGCCGACTGCCTGCCTGGGTGCACGAGCGGGGCGTGGCCGTGCTCGGCGGCGACGGCGCTAGCGACCTGATGCCGAGCCGCATCTCAGGCTGGCCGATGCCCTTCCATCAGATCGCGATCGTCTCGATGGGCATCCATCTGATCGACAACATGCAGCTCGATCGGCTGCTCGCGGCCTGCCAAGAGCGGGAGCGCTGGGAGTTCCTCTTCGTCCTTGCGCCGCTAAGGCTGGAGCGGGGCACGGCCTCGCCCCTCAACCCCATCGCCGTGTTCTAGGTGGGAACCGCGGGCTAGGGGCTCGGCATACGGGTGGTGCCGAAAGATCGGCGCTACGATCTCGGTGGGCCAGGAGTCGATGATGAGGTCGCGTACCCACAAGTTCTCGAGCCGAAGCGCCTCAGCGCGGGTGAACCAGCCGTGGTCGAGGAACGTGGCCGTATCCTCTTCGTCGCCGAGCACGACCTGCTGAGGCCAGGGGTCGGGCCTTGCGAGAAACTCCAGCCCGAGCCCGACGAGCCCATCGGCGGCGACCCACTGCTCGACGGCGATTAGCCGTTCGAGCCCGACGCGCAGGCCGACCTCCTCGTAGATCTCGCGGCGAGCGCCCTCTTCGACCGTCTCGCCCAGTTCGAGCCCGCCACCGGGGACCGTCCACACGCGCTCGCCGAAGCGCTCCTGCTCGATGAGCAGGAGCCGATCGTCGGGGTCCAGGATCAGCGCACCCGCGCCGAGACCGAAGCGGAGCCGGTCGCTCCAGCGGACGCGCGACTCACGCTCAGTCACCGAGCATCTGGCCCGCCGCGCGGATCTCGTCCGCGTCGTAGGGCGGGGCGATGAGGAGGATGAGGCGCGCGACGCCCTGCGCTTCCAGCGCCGCCCGCGCGGGGCTCCCAGGGCGCAGGTAGGACTCGCTCAGTTCCGCGAAGACCGTGAGCAGGAAGTCCTCGGGAGCGCGACCCGCCGCGGCGTGCTCGCCCCGCGCGAGCTCGGCGAAGGCGCCGAGCTGGGGGTGGCCCGCCTGCGTGTTGAAGCCGTCGCCGTGGCGGCCGGCGATGCCGGCCATGCGCGGGCCCCAGCCCCCGACCACGATCGGGGGCGGCACCTCGGGGCGGGGGTAGCCGTGCGCGCCCCGCAGCTCAAAGTGTTCGCCGCTGAAGTCGGCGCGCTCACCGGACCAGAGCAGTCGCAGGACCTGCGCCGCCTCGGCGACCTGCGCCGCGCGCACGCGGTCCGGCGGAACGGGACGGCCGATCATCGTCTGCTCCTGGGCGTAGGGAAGCGAAGGCCCGCCGCCCGCCCCGATGCCGAGAATGAAGCGATTGCCGCTGACCTCCTGCAGCGTCGCCGCCATGTTCGCCAAGGTGCCCGGGTGGCGGTTGGCGACGTTCAGGACGAGCGTGCCCAGCATCACCCGAGAGGTCGCCTCAGCAATGCCTGCGAGCGCAGTCAGCGCCTCCGGAACGCGGCCGCTATTCGAATCGGCATCACGGAGGTGGTCCCAGGTCCAGATGCCTTCGAAGCCGGCCCCTTCGGCGGCGAGCGCGGCGTCGCGCATCTCGCGGTAGGTCGCCCCGAACGGCATCAGCAGCAGGTCGGTATTCATCCGCGGAGGATAGCGGACGCGGAACCGCGATGGTCGTCACGACCCGCCGGTAGTGGCTCCGAAGAAATGGCGGCTGGGCATAGCCGGGCGGATGGCAGCTGCTCGACTACGCACTGAAGACGCTTCGTGACGGCTTCGAGCACGTGGTGGTTGGAGGCCGAGCGACCGCGCCGTCGCCGGCCGTCAGCTTCGGGCGGGCGGCTTGCGATCGCCCCGCAGCACGCTCTCCGCTGCGTCCACCGCAGCCGCGATCTCCGCCTCACGCTCAGCTTCCTCTATCGCCGCGCAGTGGCGGCAGCTGGCCTCGCCGCCGACGAGACGGAGGAAGAGGTGAACATTGTAGCGCCCACACTTCGTCTTCGAACCCCCGGGCCGGCCCGACGCTGGGGCGGCGTCCGTGGGCGCCTCGCCTCGCTCGCCGGGCGGGAACGAGCGCGCGTCGGTGACCTTGGCGTCGATCGTGCGTGTCCGTTCGTGCAGGCGCATCGAGACGTACTGGCGAATGACCAACCAGAAGAGCGAGAGGACCATCGGCAGAAGGAGGAGAAGCAGCAGCCGCATGCGACTATCGTAGCCCTTGGGAGAAGGGCACGGGTTAGGTCGCGGGAAGGGCCTGGGGCACGACCGAGATCCCGCCCCGGGCGATGGCAAGATCGTTGAGGCTCCCGAAGACGGTGACGATGTCGCCGAGGCGCAATTCCGTCTTGCCGTTGGGAATGACCGAGTTCTGGCCCCGCGTCACGAGCACGACGAGGGTACCCCCGAAGCTGCGAAATCGACTGGATCTCCCGTTGCGCCGAAGCCGCGGTCACCACCACCCGGGCAACGCTCACGTCCTCAGCGACCTGCGCCAGAATGTCGTGGAACATGGGCTCGGTGACCCTGTGCGCAAGCTCCGAGGCAACCGCTTCGGACTGGCTCACCGGCACGACGCCGAGCTGCTGGAAGGCCTCGACGTTGGCCGCATCGTTGACCCGCACATAGACGGACTCGCAGCCAAACTTCGAGCGAGCGAGCTGCGCCGCGAGCAGGTTCTGGGCGTCATCGGGCGTTGCCAGTAGCAGCGCTTTCGCTTCGGCTACGCCCGCTCGCTCGAGTACCTCGGGATCGGCAATGTCCCCGATGAGCACCTCGAGACCGTCTTCGCGCGCGCGCATCACCGCAGTTTCGTCGGTCTCGACGACCAGCACGGGCTCACCCGCGCCCGCGAGAAGCTTCGCCGCCCGTCGACCGACCTCGCCGGCGCCGGCGATGCGCGGGAGCGATGCCGCCACGACGCCCCGCGGCGCTACCCCCGAGAGGAAGGCCTGCTCGCGCCAGCCGAGCCCCGAACGGAAACTCGCCAGGACGACGACCAGCGGTCGCGCAATGAGCGCGAGGCTCGCGACGACAATGAGGCCCTCGGGCCAGAGGGCGGTGAGGTCGTCGATGCGAATCCCTGCGGCGAGAAGCACATAGACGCTCGCGATGAGCCAGGCAGTGAGCGACTCTTGGAACTCGTGCACGGATTCGCGATGGGGAAGGCTGATGTTCCCGATCGCGATCGCCATCACCACCATTGCGACGAGCCCTGACTCCTCGCCGAGCGATTCCGCAAATGCGAACGTCGCGACTGCTCCGCCGATAACGAGAAGCGCCATCTCACGACTGCTGAGCCGCTTCACGAAGCGCGCAAGCAGGTAGACGACGAGCGCACCCCCGGCGCCAATCCCGCCCCCAATCAGGAGCCGCACGAGCACCCACTGCGTCGGCCCCGCGGGATCGAGCGACTCGGCGACAGCGATCTGGAGGAGGAAGAGCGTGAGGAGCGCGCCCAGCGGATCGATGATCACGCCTTCGCTTGCGAGGATGTCGCGCAGGCGGTCGTCCACACGGAAGGACCGGAGGAGGGGCGTGATCACGCTCGGACCGGTCACCGTCACGAGGGCGCCAAAGAGGAAGGCCACGCGCCAACCGAAATCGAGGAAGAGATAGGCAGCGACCGCACCGACGGCCGGGGTGATCAGGAGCCCGAGAAACACGACGTTCCGCACGACCGGCGCGAGCGTGCGTAGCGAGGCGAGCCGGAGGGCGGTGCCGCCCTCGAAGACGATCAGCGCGACCGCCAGTACGACGACGATGCGGACGAGCTCCGCGATCTCGTCGGTTTCGACGACTTTGAGGCCGTCGCGCCCAAGGATGAGCCCCGCTCCCAGGAGAAAGAGGGGCAGCGGGATGGGGAAGCGCCGGCTCAGGATCTGTCCCAGAGCCGCCGCGCCCGCGATCGCCGCGGCGGCCCTGAGGGCAACGTCGATCTCCACGAACTCGGAGTCTACGTGAGGGTCAGACTCGGGAAGGGTGCGCGCTCCACCGCGGGCGCTAGCTGATAGCGCTCAGTTTCGCGAACTTCCGCCGGTGGTGGCGCTCCACCTGCTCACGTGTGCGCGAAACGAGGTCGTCAAGGTATTCGGCGAGCTGGGCGAGACGCGCAGCCGCGGGCTCGATCTCGATGAGGCGCTGCTTCGCCTCCTCGTCGATCTGGAGCGATGGCCCGACAGCGTTGACGAAGACGTGGGGATCCTTGGGCAGGGTCAGATCGCGGGCCCACTCGTCGGTAAGGGCGAGCGCGAGGCGGAGATAGACCGGGAACGTCGCGCGCGCGGTCTCGAAGCCGGCCTGCAGCTGCGTGTCGCCACGGTCGTAGGACTCGTCCATGAACTCGATCTCGCCATAGGGATAGGGCCGGGCCGGCAGCATCCGCACGAGCCGGAAGCGGTCACGCCCACGGGTGTCGAGGAGAAGGCGCCCGCCCGGCAGTTCGCGATGCTCTTCGATCGCTGCGGTGGTACCCGCCTCGTAAGGGACTGCGCCACCGCCGGTATCGCGGCCTTGCTTGATCAAGAGCACGCCGAAGACGCCCCCGTGCTCGAGCAGCTCCTGGGTCATCACCTTGTAGCGCTCTTCGAAGATCTGGAGCGGCAGCTGGTGTCCCGGGAAGAGGACGGTGCGTAGGGGAAAGAGCGGAATCTCAAGCGTGGTCACGGCAGTGGCTTAGTCTACGGCGCGCCCCGGATGACCGCATGCGGGCGAGGCCCCCGGGATGGCCCGGACCCCCTCGCTACCACGCGTCAGCCGTCACTCGATCCCCGCGAGGTCCTTCGCGTATTGGAGGGTGCGGCGACCGTCGTAGGCGCGCGCGATCATCAGTTTCTCCGCCTCCAGCGAGCCCTCGGCATGGATCGCGAGGACGGCGTGGTAGCCGCCGAAATCACCCGTCGTCAGGTCGCTGACCATGTTCATCGCGCGCGTCCGCATCTCGCCGTCGACATCTTCGCGACCGCCGAGATAGTGGCGCAACAGGTCGCCCGTCTCGGGGTTGGCGAAGTCCTCCTCGGCCGGGGCCGTCACGAGCATGCCACCGGCGATGTCCTGCACGTGCTGCAGCGCCTCGTGGTAGTGATGCGCGAAGTGGTACTTGGCGATATTGGTCGTCATCGCGTCGGGCGCGTAGATGCCCTCCTCATCGGCCCGGCCCCGCAGCGCCGACATCTCGATCAGGGCGCGCACCGTCTCCGCATAACTCACGAGCCAAACGAGCTTCTCGCGCACGTGGGCCGCGCGGGTGACCCCGTTCAGATCGGCCATGAGCTGGCCCGCTCCCACGAGTGCGTCCACGAGTGGAAGCTTGTACGAGACCGCCGTGAAGCGGTGGAACTCGACAAAGCCGAGGGCGAGGGGCGCGGCGAACTCGTGCTCACCTGCGAGAAACACCCGTTCGTTCGGCACGAACACGTCGTCGAAGATGGTGGTGGTCTCCATCATCTTCCGGTCTGCGCTGAGGGGCGCTTCGAAGGTGCCCTTGGGGGAGGCGCCGTAAGGGCTCGCGACGAGCTTCAGGCCGGGCGTGTCCGGCGGAATCGCGAAGGCTACGGCGTAATCCGCATCGGCTTCGGACATCGCCCGCGTGGGCAGCACGATGACCTCGTTCACGTTCGTGGTGCAGCTCGTGTGGATCTTCGCCCCGCGCACCACGATGCCGTCGTCTCGTCGCTCGACAATGCGCACGTAGTAGTCGGGATGGGATTGGCCGCCGGGACCGGCCGAGCGGTCACCCTTCACATCGGTCTGCGCGACGGACATCGTGAGGTCCTCGTCCCGGCAGTGCTCGAAGAAGGCCTGAACGCGGTCCCGGTACGAAGTCTCGTGCTTGCGGTCGACCTCCCGGGTGATGCGCAGGAGACCGAAGAGCGCGTCGCTGCCGATCTCCTTCACCAACGGCACGAGCGTCTTCCCGCGCGCGGTCGAGGCTTCGATCAGCTTCGACCGCTTGATCAGATCATCGCTACTCCGCGGGATCTTGAAATAGCGCGCGTAGGGCTCGCCCTCGTCGTCGATGACCGTGAGATCGCGGAACTCCGGGTCCTCAGCCATCTCGTAGTCGACGCAGGCGTGCTTGGCCGCCTTCGCGATCACCGGGTGCGCCGTTACATCCGACACGCGCTCCCCCCGGAAGAAGACCGTGCGCCCGTCCTTCAGTGATTCGAGGTATTCAGCCGGCGTGCGCAGGCCCATTGATTGCCCCCTATAGGTCGTGTCCGTTCTGGTTCGTGGGCTCGCAGCCCGCGGCGGACGCCATAATAGGAGTTCAGCGTTCAAGGTTCAGAGTTCAGAGGGGACGAGGCTTCCTTCTCTGAACGCTGAACTCCTCCGAGCTCACATGCTGCGGAGGATGCGGATGCGGTCCTCGGGATCGGGGTGGCTGGCGAAGAGCGAGTTGAGCCAGCTCTTGTGCTCTTTGAGCGGATTCTCGATGTACATGTGCGCGGTCGCTTTGTTGGCCGCCTCGAGGGCCCGCCGCCGCCATCCGCTTGGCGTTCTTGAGTTGCCGACGAGCGAAAAGACCACGGTGCTATTCGCGTGGAGCCGGTCGAGCCAGTGCGCAGGGCTGCCGAGCCCGGAAGCGAAGACGGGCACCTTCTCCTCGATGACCACCTCCATCTGGGCGTCGGACATGCCGCCACCCTCGCCCCGCAGGGCGGGCCGTGTGGCGGTCGGGACAGGGGGCGCCTCCACCCAGGGGACCCCGAGGTCCGCAAGCATGCGCTTGAGGCCGTCGGTCACCTCGGCCGGCACGAGCTCGCGCGGGTCGGCGGGAGGCTTCGCGGTCGCCGCCGGCCCCATGTAGTTGGCGGGGAGGAGGAGGTCGACGCCGAATGGCTTGTCGGTGAGCGAACGGAGCTTCGCGATCTCTTCGCGCAGACGTTCCGGCCCATGGCCGGAACCGCCGAGGACCCCCAGGCCGCCGGCGTTCGAGACGGCGGCGGCAAGCTCCGCGGTCGCCACCGGGCCGACGCTGCCGCCGGCGACGGGGCCCATGCCCGCAAGCACGACTGGGTACTCGACGCCAACGAGGTCGCACAGCGGTGAGTGGAGGATCGGCCGGGCCATACGGGCAGCTCCGCGGAGGGGTGCGGGGCAGTATAGCGGCGCTGGTAGAGGCACCCTCGGCCGCCGCCGCCCGCGCCTATAATCGAGCCCGTGGCCGCTGCCGAGACGAAGCCGCGCCTGGTCATCCTCGATTCGCACGGCATCCTCTTCCGCGCCTTCTTCGCGCTGGGCTCGCAACCCAATCCGATGATGAGTAGCAAGGGCGAGCTCACGTTCGCGACGTACGGCTACGCCGAGTCGCTCCTGCGCGTGATCGATCAGCTCCGGCCCACGCACATCTGCGCCGCCTGGGACGCGCCCGGCAAGACCTTCCGGCACGAAGCCCGCGAGGACTACAAGGCCACGCGCCGGAAGACCCCGGACGACCTCCTCCCCCAGATGGCACGCGTGCGCGAGATGCTCGATGCCTTCGCGATCCCGGTCTACGAGATGCCGGGTTTCGAAGCCGACGACATCGCCGGGACGATCGCGACACGCTCGGCCGCCGAGGGGCTGGAGACCTGGGTCGTCACGCTCGACACCGACCTCGTTCAGCTCATCCGGCCGAACCTGAACCTGTTCATGTTCCGGCCCTATCAGCGTGACACCGTCGTCTACGACGAGGCGAAGGCCGCCGAACGCTGGGGCTTCACGCCGCCGTTCATGACCGACTTCAAGGCGCTGCGCGGCGACACCAGCGACAACATCCCTGGCATCAAGGGCGTGGGCGACAAGACGGCGGCGAACCTGATCCGCCAGTTCGGCCCGATCGAGGAGCTCTTCGAGCACCTCGACGAGATCAAGTCGAAGTCCATCCGGGGCAAGCTCGAAGGGAAGAAGGAAGAGGCGCTCGACAGCAAGTCGCTCGTCACGATCAAGACCGACCTCGAGGTGGGTTTCGACTTCGACGCCTGCGAGGTCAAAGACTACGACCGCGAGAAAGTCCTCGCGCTCTTCCGCGAGCTGGAGTTCCGAAGCCTCATCGAGCGCCTTCCCGAGGCCGACGGTGCGGAGGAAATCGCGGCTGCCGAACTCGGGCCGGTCGACTACGCGAACGTTACGACCGAGTCTGAGCTGAACGCGCTTGTCGAGACGCTGCGGAGCGCCGGCGGCTTCGCCGTCGGCGCGCTCTCCACCACGGGCGACACCACGCATTCGCTCCTCCTCGGGCTCGCCTTCGCCACCGAGCCCGGTCGCGCCTGGTACGTCCCCCTCGGCCACGCCCCCCGCCTCGATACCGTCGCGAGCCAGCTCCCCGTCGAGGCTGTGCGCGAGAGCCTGGGGCCGCTCCTCGCCGACACCTCGCTCGCGAAGACGACCTACGGCGGGAAGTACCTCATCCATCAGCTCACGCCCGTGGGGATGCAGCTGGGCGGGGTCGCCTACGAGACGAGCCTGATGGCCTTCCTCCTCGGCGAAACCTCGCAGCTGCTCGCGAACCTCGTCAACGAACGGCTGGGGATCGAGCTGCGCCCGATCACCGCCCTCACGGGGACGGGCCGAAAGGCGATCCCGCTCGCGCAGGTAGACCCCGAGGCGGCCGGCGAACTTGCCTGCCAGCAGGTCGACCTCATGCTGCGGGTACGGCCCATCCTCGACGAGCAGCTCCGCGAGCGTGGGCAGTGGGCGCTCTACGAGGAGATGGAACTACCGCTGATGCCCGTCCTCGCCGAGATGGAGGCGGCCGGGGTGACTGTCGACACAAGCGTCCTGCGCGACATCTCCGCGGAGATCGTCGGCGACATCGATGCGGCCGAAGCCGAGGTCTACGAGCACGTCGGCCACGAGTTCAATATCGGCAGCCCGCAACAGCTCAGCGACATCCTCTTTGGCGAACTCGACTTGCCCCACTCGCGCCGCACGAAGCAGGGCTACAGCACCGATCAGCGCGCCCTCGAATCGCTCCGCAGCGTGCACCCCATCATCGACAAGATCTTCGAGTACCGGCAGCTCACGAAGCTGAAGTCGACCTACCTCGACGCACTCCCCGCAGCCGTCGCCGAAGACGGCCGCATCCACACCGACTACCAGCAGAACGTCGCCGCCACGGGCCGCCTGAGCAGCACTAACCCGAACCTCCAGAACATCCCCGTGCGCACCGAGATGGGCCGCGACATCCGCCGCGCCTTCGTCGCGAGCGGCTACGACGACGCCGTCTACGTTGCCGCCGACTACTCCCAGATCGAGCTGCGCGTCCTCGCCCACGTGACCGAGGACGAGGGCCTGATCGGCGCCTTCCTCGCGGACGAGGACATCCACCAAGCGACGGCCGCTACGGTCTACGGGGTCGCCCGGGACGAGGTCACCCGGCAGATGCGTGACACCGCGAAGATGGTCAACTTCGGCATCGCCTACGGCATGGGCGAGTTCGGTCTGAGCACGCGCACCGACCTCTCCCGCGAGGAGGCGGCCGAGTTCATCGCGACCTACTACACCAACTACCCCGGCATCAAGGCCTGGCAGGAGACGACGCTCGAGAGCACGCGCGAGCTGAACTACGCGGAGACGCTCTTCGGCCGCCGCCGCTACCTGCCTGCCGTCCACAGCCGCAACTTCCAGGTGCGCAGCGCCGCCGAGCGCGAAGCCATCAACATGCCCATCCAGGGCACCGCCGCAGACATCATCAAGGTCGCGATGATCCGCATCGCCGCCGCCGCCCGCGAGCGCGAGCTGCAGAGCCAGATGCTGCTCCAGGTTCACGACGAGCTGATCTTCGAGGGCCCCGCCGACGAAGCCGACGAAGTCGCCGGCCTCCTCGCCGAGATCATGCCCGCGAGCCTAGAGCTGAAGGTGCCGCTAAAGGTCGACCTGAAGCGCGGGAAGACCTGGGCGGACTTGTAGATAGCCGACCGGCACGAAGAAGGCGACCGCCTTTCGGCGACCGCCCTCTCCTGTCTGGGCTCAACTCCAGCCAGCTTGAAACATCTTGATTATCCGCCAAACGCTTCGCGTCCGGCAATAGGCCGAGAGCGGAGGGAAGGGGAATCGAACCCGCCCCTAGAGGGCCACCAGTGTTTCAAGCTGGCTCTGCCACCAGGCAGGCGCTTCCCTCCACCCGCTCGCGAGCGTATCGATCTGCTAGGGTGGGACCGGGCCTGAGAGCCTCTTCGCGACAAGGTTTGTCGCACACCTCCGTGGTGGGAGCTGAGCGGTTCCCCTCTTGATCCTCGAAGGCCCCGCCGACGAAGTCGCGGACCTTCTCGCCGGGATCATGCCCGCGATCCTGGAACTAAAGGTCCCGCTGAAGGTCGACCTGAAGCGGGGGAAGACCTGGGCGGACTTGTAGGGCGCGTCCAGGGGTTGGCTTGCGCCCTGGCAGGGCTGTGGAACATTGGTTCTTATCTACGATTTCCCCGATGAGAGGTAGGAGCAGGTATGGACACAAAGGTCCCTTACATGCCGTCGATCGGGAACCTTCCCAAGATCCTCGATGCGATGCAAAACGCGGCAGTGCCTGATGTCTTCACACTGGACTTCCTCGTTGACCTCGGGTTCAAGGGCTCAAACGATCGCGCTATCCCCCGCGTCCTCAAGTACCTTGGATTCCTCGATCCGTCCAGCCACCCGACCGATGCGTACCGACAGTTCATGGACTAAACGAAGTCGAAGGTCGTCCTGGCAACAAGGATGCGCACGGCCTTCGACGATCTGTTCGCCAGCGATCAGAACGCGGATGCCAAGTCTGCGACGGAGCTGAGGGGCTGGTTCAAGCAGAATACGGGGGCGAGCAATGCCGTTGCCGAAAAGATGGCGAGCCAGTTTCGTGCCCTCGCACAGTACGCGGACTTTGACACCTCTACGCCCGTGCCGGTCCTGGACGGACCGCCGCCACCAGTGTCGGTTCCCAAGACGCCCGAGCCAACGCCGGAGCCGACGGCACAGTCGACGACCCCGGCTGCGCACCTTGGCGAGGGTTCGGCGCTTTCGCTCGTCTACCGGTTGGAGATCCATCTCCCGGATACGGAGAACCTCGATACGTACCGGGCCATATTCCGGGCGATGCGAGAGGAGCTCGCAGGGTGAATCGGGCGATTAAGGACTTCGTCTTCACGGGGTTCCTGGGGTCACATGCTGTGAAGGAGCTTGAGTCTCGCGGTCTCCTCAGGGTGCGCGAGGGGAGCCCAGCCGACCAGATAGCCCAGGATCTCTTCGCTCCCGTGCCAGAGACTCTTCGCTCGGCATCGCTCTACATGCAACGGCAGTACCGGCTTCTCTATGTCCTTGAAAATACGGTCAGGGACTTCGTCTCCAGCCGATTCACGGAGTTGGACGGTGACAACTGGTTCGAGGGCCGGGCCACGCCTGCGATGAAGAAGAAGCTGGAGTCACGCAAGGTGGACGAGGAGAAGAACCAGTGGCACACAGGCCGAAACAAGGAGCCGCTCTTCTACCTGGACTTTGGGGATCTCAACCTCCTGATCAAGAATCACTGGCCCGTGTTCAGCGACTTCTTCGATAGCCAGACGTGGATAGCGAGTCGTCTTGAGGACGCTGAGCGGACACGTAATGTGATAGGCCACACGAACGTCTTGGACGTGGATGAGGCTCAACGTCTGGAGATGTATCTACAAGACTTGCTCAAGCAGCTCGGCTGAGCGGGGCCTCGGTACCCCCCTGCGCGGCGAGACCAGGACTTTCGCGGCGGCGGTTATCAGCGTCGCGCTGGAGCCTAGCCCCCACCGCCGATCGCGGGGACGATAGTGACCTCATCGTTCGGGGCGATCGCTTCCGTGAGGCCGTAGCGGTGGGCGTGGCCGTTCAGGGCGACGGAGAGCTCGGGGCGGACGCGGCCGTCCTCGACCGCGCGTTCGTAGAAGCCGGGGCAGCGCACGTCGATGGCGCGCAGGAGTTCGCCGAGCGTGGCGCCCGCGACCTCGAGGGTCGCGGCGCCAGCGCAGAGCGAACGTAGCGGCGACGGCACAATCACCGTCGCCATGGGTTACTGGAGGTGGTGGAGTTCCTCCACCACCCGGCGGGGAGAGATGGGCAGCTCCGTGAAACGATGCCCCGTGGCGTCGTGGATGGCGTTGGCGACCGCCGCCAGCGGCGGCACGATCGGGACCTCGCCCACGCCCCGCACGCCGTACGGATGCCCCGGATTCGGAACCTCGACGATGATCGTCTCGATCATCGGCAGATCCAGCGAGGTCGGCATGCGGTAGTCGAGGAAGGATGCGTTCTCCATACGCCCGTCCTCACCGTAGTAGTACTCCTCGTTGAGCGCCCAGCCGATGCCCTGGACGACTCCACCCTGCATCTGCCCCTCGACATAGGCGGGGTGGATGGCAGTGCCGACGTCCTGGGCGATGGTGTAGCGCAGGATGTCGACCTTGCCCGTGTCCGGGTCGACTTCGACATCGACGACATGCACGCCAAAGGCGGCTCCGGGGCTCCGGGCGACGACGCTTCCCCGTCCTTGGAGGGGACCGCCGGTCTCCGTCTGCTTCCCGGCGAGCTCGGCGAACGTCATCGTCTTCTCGCTATCGGACTTGTGGCGCAAGCCGCCGTCGACGTACTCGACGTCGTCGGCCTCACACTCCCAGAGCTGGGCCGCCCGCTGAACCATCTGCGCCTGCACATCGAGGCCGGCCTCGTACACGGCCTGGCCGCTGGCGTAGGCCGTGCGCGATCCGCCGGTAACGTCGTTGTGGCCGACGGAGTCGGTGTCGGCGACGATCGGCTTCACGTCCTCGTAAGCGATACCGAGCGTTTCCGCGAGCTGCATCGCAAGCGCGGCGCGTGTGCCCCCGATGTCGGTCGAGCCCTCGATCAGGTTCACGGTGCCATCGGGATTGATGGAGGCGACCACGGATGACTGCATCCCGGCGTTGAACCAGAAGCCGCTGGCGACCCCGCGACCACGGTTCGGGCCCTCGATCGGGGACTGGTAATGGTCGGAGGCCACGGCCGCGTCGATCGTTTCCTCGTGGCCGATGAGGGGATGGGCCACGCCCGTCACCATGCGCGTGCCTTCATGGGCGCTGTTCTGGCGCCGGAACGCGAGCGGATCGACGTTCGCCTCCCGGGCGAGCTCGTCGACGAGCTGCTCGACCGCGAAGGCGGCGTTGGGCGCCCCCGGGGCGCGGTACGCCGCGGTCTTCGGCTTATTCACGACCACGTCGTAGGCGTCGATCTTGAAGTTCTCGATGTCGTACGGCGAGAGCATGCACATCGCCCCAGCCATCACCGGCGAACCGGGGAACGCCCCCGCCTCGAAGGCGAGACTGACTTCGGCGGCGGTGATTTTTCCGTCCTTCGCGGCCATCCGGCCCTTCATGTGGCCGCCGCTCGTCGGGCCGGTGGCTTGGAACACATCCGTGCGGTCCATCGTCAGCTGCACCGGCCGGCCGCACTTGCGCGAGAGAAGCGCGGCGATTGGCTCCAGATAGACTCCGATCTTGCCGCCGAAGCCGCCGCCGATCTCCATGGGGATGACGCGGATCTTCGAGACCGGCAGCTTCAGCAACTCGGAGAGCGCCGAGCGCACCGCAAAGGCGCCCTGCGTGCTCGTCCATATCGTCAGTGTGTCGTCGGTGTTCCAGTTGGCGGTGCCGTTGTGCGGCTCGATGTAGCCCTGATGGACCATCTTCGTATCGAACTCGCGTTCGACGACGATGTCGGCGTCGGCGAAGGCTGCCTCGACATCGCCATCCTCGAGGTGGTTGTGCGCGGCGATGTTGCTCGGCTTCTCCGACTGCTCGCCGTCCATGGTCTTCGTGTGGCGGCCCTCGTCGAGGAGGGGCGCGTCCTCGCGCATTGCGTCCTGGACGTTGAGGACGGGTGGGAGAAGCTCGTACCCGACCTTGATCTGCTCGATCGCGGCGAGGGCCTCGTGCGGGCTCGCCGCCGCAACGGCGGCGATGGCGTGGCCGCGGTAGAGCACCTTTTCGCCGGCCATCACGTTCAGGCTCATGTCCGAGGACGTCGTCATCCCCTCACCCGTATCGATCACCTTGTCGGAAACCACGGGGAGGTCCTCGTGGGTCACGACCCCGAGAACGTTCGGCATCGCCTCAGCCTTGCTGGTGTCGATGGAGACGATGCGGGCGTGCGCGTGGGGGCTACGGAGGACGGCGCCGTGAACGAGGTCGGGAAGGTGGATGTCGGCACCGTAGAGGGCCTTACCCGTGACCTTCTCAACCCCGTCGGGGCGGATGGGCCGGGTGCCAATGACCTTGTAGTCGGGCTTCTCCGCAGTGGTCATGCGGAAACCTCCTCCATCTCGGATGCCTTGAGGACGGCGCGCACGATCTTGTCGTAGCCGGTGCAGCGGCAGAGGTTGCCGGCGAGCCAGTGACGAACACGGCCTTCGTCCGGGTGGGGCTCACTATCGAGAAGCGCCTTTGCCGCGACGATGAAGCCGGGGGTGCAGACTCCGCACTGGAGCGCGGCCTCTTCGAGGAAGGCCTGCTGCAGAGGGTGGAGGCGGTCGCCTTCGGCGACGCCTTCGATGCTCGTGATCTGCGCACCTTCGGCCTCGACGCCGAGGACACAGCAGGAGTTCACCACGCGGCCATCCATCAGAACGCTGCAGGCACCGCAGTTGCCGTTGTTGCAGCCTTCCTTCGTGCCGGTGAGGCCGAGGTCCTCGCGCAGCACCTCGAGGAGGCTCTGGCGCGGTTCGCAGAGGAAGTCGATCTCCTCGCCGTTGAGGGTCGTCTGGATCTGTGTTCGACGCATAGCGTTCCCTAGGCCTCCCGGGCTCGTTCGAGCGCCTTATCGAGAGCGCGGCTGGTGAGGACGCGGGTCAGATGCACGCGCTGCGCGATCGACCCGCGCATATCGGTGATGGGCGTGGCCGCGGCGGCCGCAGCATCCGCGGCGGCGCCGAAGGCTTCGGCCGTAGGCGCCTGGCCCACGAGCGCCTCGCCCGCAGCCGGGACGAACAGTGGTACCGGCGCGACGGCCCCGATGGCAATACGCGCGGCCTCGATGCGATCGCCTGCGGCGTTGAGATCGAGACGCGCGCCGACGTTCACGACGGCGATGTCCATCTCGTTCCGGGGAATGAAGCGGTGGAAGAAGCTACCCGAATTCGCGGGCTGTGGGGGGATGTTCACCTTCACGATCAGTTCTCCGGGCTCGAGCACGTTCTGCCCGGGACCGGTGAAGAACTCCTCCAATGGCAGCGCCCGTGTGCCACCCTGCGACCCGAGCGTGAGCGTGGCCCCGAGCGCGATCAGCGCCGGCACCGTATCGGCGGCCGGACCAGAGTTGCCGATATTCCCGCCGAAGCAGGCACGGCTCTGGATCTGGATCCCGCCAATGAGCGCTGCGCAATCGATCACGGCGGGGAGCCGCTGAACGATCTCGGCGTCCTCGTAGAGCTCCGCAAAGGGCACCGAGGCGCCGATCTCGAGCCCCCCCTCGGCCGTCCAACCGTAGCTGGTCAGTTCGGGGATGTGCTTCACATCGATGAGCTGATCGACCTGCTTCCGCCCCTCGCGCAACTGGACGATGATGTCCGTGCCACCAGCGAGGAACGCTGAGGTCTTCCCGTTCTGGAGCGCCCCGTACGCCTCGGCGAGCGAGGTGGGCGCCAAGTAGTCGATCTCCTTCATGAGCAATCCTTCGGAATGCTGGGCGGACACCCTCGGCGCCGCTGCGACGCTCGATGATAAAGCGTTCGCGCTCGCTCCGCTCGCGGCAGTCGCGTTTCCTCCTTCCCGCGCGACTGCTGCGCCGCGCGGGGCGCCCGTTGTCCCCTGACGGTGGTTAGAGGGCTCGGCGAAGGCGCCGGAGCGGCCGCAGCAGTCCCCGCGTCGCGCATCGCCCGCGGTACCGCCGCAGGCTCAGGCTCAGGCCGGCTTCACCTGCGCGATGATCGCGAGGAGGTTCCCAGATGGGTCCTCGAAGAAGGCCATCCACTCTTCGGTGCCGTCGTCGAAGCGGTGGATCATCTGGGGTGCCCCCTGGAACTCGACTCCGCAGGTGTGAGGATGTCCGGGTGCGAGGGGCGGCCGGGACGGCGCGCGCGACTCACGCAGGCAGCCTAGGCCATTGGTTAGCCGCCCGAGTTACCCTCCCCCCAGGTGCGCAGGGCCGTCGGCTGGTTCGTGATGATGCCGTCCACGCCCGCATCCGTGAGTCGCAGCCAGTCGTCGGGCGCATCGGCGGTCCAGGCCCAGAGCCGGAGGCCGAGCTCGTGGGCGCGGCAGGCCGCGCGTGCGTCGACGGCCCTGTGATCAAGCGAGATCGCGCCGATCTCCGCGGCCTCCGCTCGCGCGCAGAGCGCTCCGAGCTCCGCAGGAGCAAGGGGTGGCGCGATTGCCGCGGTCGGGATTTCGGGAGCGACGGTGTGCGCGGTCTGCATTAGACCATGATCGAACGAGTGCAGCGCCGTCCAGCCCGCGGCGTCGTGCCCGCGGATGGCTGCTACCGTTGTGGTGAGGAGCTCGGTGGCATCGCCGGGGCGGCCGGCCGAAACCTTGAGCTCGCACATGACGGTGATCCGCCCAGCGACGAGGTCAAGGACCTCGTCAAGCGTCGGAACGTGCTCGCTGCGGCCGGCATCGGCGCCGCGGAGCTCCGCGAGCTTCGCTTCGCGCACGGGCCCGGAGAGATTCGTCGTACGGTCGAGCGTCTCGTCGTGGAGGAGAACGGGGACGCCATCCCCGCAGAGGCGGAGGTCGATCTCGATCGCATCGGCGGCCTCGAGACAGACGCGGACGCCGGCGAGGGTGTTCGCGGGCGCCTCACCAGCACCGGCGGCATGGCCGATGACCAGTGGCCGGCTCATCGGCGGAGGATATCGCCTCCCGCCGATGCAGTGCCGCTGCTCGGCTGCAGGGCCCGGCGTAAGCGCGATGTGTGCTCCGAGCGCGTTCGTGGCGCGCCCTCGCGCTAGTGGTCGGCATTGCCGTGCTTGCCGCCCCGGGGCGTCCGAGCCAACCCGCGGCTCGGGCCGCTCGCGGAGATCCGCGAAGTCTTCCCGTGGAAACTATCGGCTGAGCCGGGTAGCCCCTTCCCGCGCCCGCGCCGCCCGGGCCTCAGCTGACGGAGCGATCGTAGAGCTCGATGAACTCGGCGGTGGGGCCCATGATCTGCGAGAAGCCCTCCTCGGTCGGCGCGAAGAACCACGAGCCCAGCCCGCTGCTCTCGACTCGCTCCGCGACCGCGGCGAGGTCCGCGTTGAGCAGCCGGAAGTGGTTTGAGCCGATGTAGCGCTTACCCGTGCCCTCGGCCGCCACCGGGGTGTCCTCTCGCACGACGGCCTCGATGCGGCCGCCGCCGCCTTCGATGGCGAAGCGCTCTTCGGCGGGCTCGTTCGGCGCGAGCGGGACGAGGCGATACCCGAGCACCTCCTCATAGAAGTGGCGGGCAGTTGGGAAGTCGCCGGTGGAATAGTGCACGTAGGCAAAGGGCTCCGGCTTCCGGGAGAGGATGTAGCGCTGCGCATCGAGGGTGAACGCGACTCCGTCTTCGCTCGGGCAGGGCGCTGGATCTGAGCAGGAGAGCTTGGGAGCGGCCGCCCGCAGCGTCGCGTAGGTCGCCTCTGGGTCCGCCGCGGGGATGCCGATGGTGAGGTCGCCCTGCGCGGGAGCCTCCCCCGGCGCCGCCACGAGGGTCGCCTCCGCCGTCAGCTCGACGAGGTCGAGCTGTTGTCCGGTCGTGGGGTTCCCGACGAACCAGGTGCGGATCTCGTCGCCGAGGATGGGCGCGACCATCTGACCGACCGCGTCGCCCGCAACGTTGCGGTAGCGGCGCGGCTCAGTGGCTCCGGCCTCGACCTCCGTAAAGCCGATCGCCGCGACCGCGGCCGTCATCGCCGCGACATCGCTCAGCGCGATCCCGTGATGTGCCTGCGTCTCCGTTGTCATAGCACGCCTCCATGCGCCGGTGAGGGTACCGTGTTTTCGCGGGCCGATCCCGGGATCGGCTAGCCCGCCGCAAATGAGTTGCTCCGCTCACGGTCCGGCGGACGCAGAAGGCGGTCACCCCTCGTCGAACGAGACGTGGCCCCGCAGGCCGTCGCGGGGTGGCGCTGGTCGTGACTCGCTAGGCGCCCCAGTTCGTCCACTCCTCGAGCAACTTCTCGGGCGTGATCACGAGCAGGACGCGGTGCTCACGCTCCAGGCTCGCAAGCAGCTCGTCGTCCGGGAGGTCCGGGCGCCCGTGCTTCGTGTACACCGCCCGGAAGTGGCCGAGCTCGGAGGCGAGTTCCTCGCGGATCTCGACCGTGCCGTCCACCAACACGGTGCGAAAGCCGCTCGCCTCGTCGATCGCGAGCTGCACCCGCGGATCACGCCGGAAGTTCTCGTACTTGCGCCGGGTCCTCGTTGTCGAGATGTAGAAGCGCGTGCCGTCCAGTGAAACCAGTTAGGTGTCATCTGGGGACGGCCGTCGGCGCGGATCGCCGCTACCATCGCGTTCCTGGGCTCCGCCAGGAACGCCTCGACCTGTTCGCGAGTCATGCCGCTTGGCTGGGTCATTGTTGGCCTCCCGCTCCTGTCCCTGCTACGCGCCCGGTGCGGGCGCGGCGATTCCCCTGAGGCTCTGCTCTCGCCACGTGCCCGAGGCGGCGATGAGGTAGGACTGCCCCGTAGGCCCGTCCGCGCCGTGGGCGAGCACGTTCAGGGCGGCCTGGGCGATGTCCGCAGGCATCACCGCTGCGGGGCTGTCGTGCGTGGCCCGGAACATCGGGGAATCGGTCGCGCCCATGCAGAGGGCGTTCACGCGGATGTTGTGCTCATTCGGTTGCGAGGAAGCCCAGACCCACACCGTACTGAAACAGGAGGCGTGCCCCAGCGGCGGCGAGATCGGCCTGCTCCGCTTCGAACGTCTCCCAGCGAACCGCTCGCTGCACCGCCACGGCACCGAGTATTCGCAACGCCGGTGCGACAGCAAGCCCGAGAAACTGGTGCTGGTGCCTCCGGAGAGCGGGGTTCCTTGGATTCACCGATCTGCCTCGCTTCCTCCTGCTCGTTCGGCGACATCACTGAGCGCTGGGCCGTCGGACCTCCACGACGAGCTCCAGCACATGACCGCGGTAGTCCGCTCGAAGGTCCCAGCACCCAGCTTCCGGGATGTCGATGCCGGCCAGCATGAAGGCTTGGCCGCCGGCGACCCAGCCATGGGTCGCTGGCACCAGACTTCTAACAGCCGCCGCAGAGCTGCGCCGGGGCTCCGCCGTGACCACGATCGCTGGCCAGGGTTCGTCGTGGTAGTCGAAATCAAGGCTCCACCAGAAGGTCTTGTCACCACCCGTCACCAGCCGCAGTCCGGATGCCGGCAGCGCTGTGAAGAGATCCGTCGTGCCGTACCAGAAGTCCCTGTCCCCCATTCCGGTCGGCTCTGCCGAGAACGGGGCTGGGGGCAGGAACGGACCAGTGGGGACGGTCACGGGACAAGCCTCCTGATGAGATCCGAGCGCCGATGCATCGGAGTTGCCGGAGAAGCTGCCCAGGAGGGCGTAGGTAGTTATCACCGCGACAGCGAGTCCCGCCGCGGCGGCGATCAGGAGTCGACGGCGTCCCAGCGTTCTCATCAGTCCGGCTCGCCGTTTCTCCGATGACGCAGGTGAAGTCGCCATGGCACCGAGTATTCGCCCGCGCGAGCCGCCGTACAAGGGAGGGCTATCCTCAGCAGGATGAGCGACGACGCCTACTTCGAGACGAACCGGGGGAACTGGGACGAACGCGTCGCCATCCACCTTCGCTCCCCGTTCTACGACGTGCCCGCCTTCCTCGCGGGCGGGAGCCCGCTCAAGCCGCGCGAGATCGAGGAGGTTGGCGATGTCGCAGGTAAGACGCTGCTTCACCTCCAATGCCACTTCGGCCTGGACACGCTCGCCTGGGCGCGCTCGGCGCCGGGGTTGTCGGGCTCGACTTCTCCGGCGAGGCCATCCGCGAAGCGCGTGCGCTCGCCGAGAGGGCAAGCATCGCCGCCGAGTTTGTAGAAGCGAACGTCTACGAAGCTGTCGAAGCGCTCAGCGGCCGCCGCTTCGACATCGTCTATACCGGCCGGGGCGCTCTCGTCTGGCTCCCCGATCTGGTTCGTTGGGCGCAGATCGTGGCTGCGCTGCTCGAACCCGGCGGCATCTTCTACATCGACGAACACCACCCGATCGGCGACATCTTCGATGACGAGGCGGAGGAACTCCGCGTTCGCTACCCCTACTTCCACGCCCCCGAGCCGGACCGATGGGACGAACCCGGGACCTACACGGACCCCGCCGCCGCCACTACGGAGAACGTGACCTACCAGTGGGCGCATACGCTCGGTCAGATGGTGACCGCGCTCGCCCAAGCCGGGCTCGTGATCGAGTTCCTGCACGAGTTCGATTCGCTCTTCTGGAAGCCGCTACCCTTCATGGTTCCGGGCGAGGAAGCGGACACGTGAGTGCTCCCGGAGCACCGCGAAAGCGTCCCCCTGGGGTACTCGCTGCGGGCGAGGAAGCCGCTCTAGGACCGCGAACGCAAGCCTCGGCGGCGCCCGACTCCTCGTGCGAGAGCCCGGGCCCGGACGCAGCGGCTATCATTCGCACGCGACCGCAGGGGGCCCGCATGACCACGATCGAAGAGATGCTGCAGACCGCGATCGACCCACGCGAATTCGACGGCCCCGAGTACACCAAGGACCCCTTCCCCCTCTACAAGAAGCTCCGGGACAACCATCCCCTCTACCACGACCAGTTCCACAACCGCTGGATCGTCAGCCGCTACGACGACATCGTCGCGGTCTTCCAGGACAACGAGGGCTACAACCGCGCGGTGTACGACCCGAACGGCGCCTATCAGTTCGGCAAAGGGCAGGTGTTCGGGCCGAACACCCTCGAGTACGGCAACGGCCCGCGCCATCGCTGGATGCGCAACATCGTCGCGGACCAGTTCGTCGGCAATCGCTTGCAGACGTTCATCCCCGTCATCGAGCAGATCGCTCGCGAGCAGATCGATCGCATCTCCGCCAAGGCAGCGGAGGATCTCGCGAAGGGCTTCCGCGAGACGGGTGAGGTCGAGCTCGTGACCCAGTTCTCGTACCAGTTCCCGGTGCGCGTCATCTCGAACATGCTCGGCCTGCCGCGCTCCGACGAGGAGACGTTCGTCGAGTGGTACCAGGCGCTGATTACCGGCCTCACCTTCGGCGGCGAGTCGTTCCTAATGGGCATCCACGCGCGCGACGAGATGTGGGATTACCTCGAGCCGATCATCGAGGAGCGCGCGCAGAACCCGGGCGAGGATCTGGTCTCGCGCATCGTCGCCGCGGAGCTCGACGGGAAGCGCATGAGCGTGGACGAGGTCAAGGGCTTCGTCGCCCTCCTCCTCGCGGCTGGCGGGGATACGACGGACAAGGCGATCTCCAACATGTGGTACCACATGCTCTACACGCGCCCAGATCAGTTCGAGGACGTGAAGCGCGACCCCAGCCTCTGGACGAACGTGTTCACGGAGATGATGCGCTTCGACCCGGTCGTGCACGGCCAGCCGCGCCACACCACCCGTGAGATCGAGATGCACGGCGAGGTCATCCCCGAGCGTGCGAGCGTCGCCCTCTTCCTCGGCGCCGGAAACCGCGATGAGCGCGTCTTCAAGGACCCCGACACCTTCGACATCCACTGTGAGGACCTGCACATGGGCCGCGAGATGCGTTCGGGCCGCTACGGCGACGGCAAGGCCGGCCACCTGGGCTTCGGGATGGGCCAGCACTTCTGCATGGGCTATGCCATGGCCCGCCAGGAGGCGGTCATCGCCTGCACGCGCCTGCTCGAGTCGCTGAGGAACCCCCGGCCGAAGTTCCCCACGAATGCGGGCATCACCTCACCGCCGGTCGGCTCGGGCGGCTTCCGCGCGCCCAAGGAGCTCTGGATCGAGTTCGACGTCGAATGAGGCAGATGGCTCTCGGCCTCTGGCTGTTGGCTCTTGGTGCGCGCTGCTGCGTGCCCCGCCACGCGCCCAGGTCCGCCTTCGAGAGGCGGCGCTCGTGAAAGCCACTGACCGGCGGTCGATCGGGCGCACTGGGATCGAGGTCACGAGGCTCGGGCTGGGCGGGGTCTTCCTCGCCCGCGACGCGAGCGAGGAAGAGGCGACGGCGCTGATCGACCGCGCCTTCGCACTCGGCGTGCGCTACTTCGATACAGCCCCGATGTACGGGCTCGGCCAGAGCGAGCGCCGCTATCGCCGGCCGCTCAGCCGTCTCGATCGATCCGAGTTCGTGATCTCCACGAAGGTCGGACGGCTGCTGCAGGAGGACGTAGGCGGCGCCGAGCCCTGGCACTTCGACTTCAGCCGCGATGGCATCATGCGCTCATTCGAGGCGAGCCTCCGCCGCCTCGACCTCGACCGCGTCGACATCCTCCTGATCCACGATCCCGACGATCACGGCGAGCAGGCCCTGCTGGAGGCATTCCCCACCGTCGCGGAGCTGCACGAGCAGGGCCTGGTCGGGGCGATCGGGGCAGGGATGAATCAGTGGGAGATGGAGCTGCGTTTCGCCCGCGAGACCGACGTCGACTGCTTTCTCCTCGCGGGGCGCTACACGCTCCTCGA
The DNA here is from genome assembly GCA_965247935.1 of Tepidiformaceae bacterium. Lineage (GTDB taxonomy): Bacteria > Chloroflexota > Dehalococcoidia > Tepidiformales > Tepidiformaceae > CAUYXJ01. Next base: position 2,113,895 of record CBDFIA010000002.1, on the reverse strand, counting down.
GCAGGGCGCCCTCACCGAGTTTCTGCCCTACTGCGAAGCGAACGAGATCAGCGTGATCGCGGGCGGGCCCTACAACAGCGCCATCCTCGCCTCCGACCTGAGCGAGTCCGCGCACTACAACTACGCCACGGCGCCGCCCGGGATGATCGAGCGGGCGCGGGCGATCAAGGCGATCTGCGACCGGCACGGCGTGCCCCTCAAGGCCGCGGCGCTGCAGTTCATCCGCGCGCACCCCGCGATCGCCGCGGTCATCCCGGGCGCCGCCTCTGTGGCTGAGGTCGAGGAGAACGCGCGCATGTTCGAGATCCCCATCCCCGCCGCGCTCTGGCCCGAGCTGAAGGGGGCTGGGCTCCTCGCTGCCGCCGCGCCCACGCCGGCCTAGGGAAACGTCCCTCACCGTCGGGCAAACGGCTCGCTCGGCCGCTACTCCGAGGCGTTCGCGAGCTCGGTCAGGAACTGCGTGAGCAGAACTGCGTAGAGAGCGGCGGGCGAGCCAGCGAAACGCAGCACTGCCGTGCAGGAGGCTTTGCCGGGGCTATTCGACGAGGCGGCCCGCGGGACGAAGAGCCGAGCGTAAGCGGGGATGAAGGGGCTGGACTTCGGCGAGCCGAGTCGTGAACGCGATCACGGCCTTGACACCCAAATCGCGGGAGACTAGGTTTCGCCGCGCTCAGCTCGACCAGCTGAAGGGTGGCGCCATGTCAGCGGACTCACGCCTGTCGAACCTACGCAGAGGCGGTCAAATCGGTATCGCGACGGGAGCGCTCGCGTTCCTGATCGCGGGCTTGTTCGTCGCGTTACAGCCGGCTGATGCCCAGAGCCTGGGCACAATGCAGCTCACGAGTTCTGCCTTCCTAGGTGGCGAGACGATCCCCACAGAATTCACGTGTGATGGGACGAACGTCTCGCCAATGTTGGATTGGGCATCGGCTCCGGCCGGCACCGAGTCGTTCGCGCTGATCCTGCGGGACCCTGACGCTCCCGGGGGGGGATTTCGTTCACTGGATGGTCGCGAACATTCCCGCAGCGACAACGCAGCTGCCGCAGGGCTGGGATCCCAGCTCCGTCACCGGTGTCGTTTCTGGACTCAATGACTTCGGCGTGACCTTCTATGCCGGGCCCTGCCCACCACCCGCGGACAGCCCGCATACCTACCAGTTTCTGATCTACGCCATGGACCACACGCTGCCCCTCTCCGAGGGCTTCAGTCTCGGTGAGCTCGAAGCGGCAATAGCCAGCTACGGCCTTGATAGCGGTCTCCTGACGGGAACGTACGGCCGCTCGACCCAGACCGAGACGCCGACCACGGAACCCACCGCTACGCCCGAAGCGACCGCGACTCCAACAACCGAGCCCACCGCCACGGCAGAGCCTACGGCGATGCCAACGACGGAACCGACCGCCACCGCTACGACGCCACCAACGGCGACGCCGACGATGGAACCCACATCGACGACTGCGCCAACGCAGCCCCCACCCGGGCCGCCCGACAGCGGGGCGGGGCTCGAACCGCAAACGCCAGGTAGCTCGTCCTCGCTTCCGTGGGCCCTACTTCTCTTGGGTGGCGTGGCGATCACCGCCCTCTCCGGCGCTCTCGGATTGCGACGAAAGGTGCGCCAGTAGGGGTAGACCGCCGGCCGGCGTTCGAGCTCTTCGTCTCCCGCCGGGGGGGGGATCTATCCGTTCGCGAGCTCGGTCAGGAACTGCGTGAGCAGGACCGAATAGAGCGAGCGGGCGGGCCAGCGAAACCCCTCGCCGCCGTCCGCTGCGGGACTCGCCGAAGCGTCGTTCGGCGGCGCGTCGAGGACGAGCTCCGGCTTCGAGGCCGTAAACGGCCACTCGAACGAAGGCCGGAACGCCGATTCCCGCAGCCAGCCGTTCGTGAGCGCGCTCAGGCGCGTGCGCTGGCCTCCTACCGCCACGGCGGGCTTGCTCGAAGCAACGTCCATGTCTGCAAAGAGGCGCGACACGTCGTCGGGAGCGCCCGGCTCGTCCCGGCGCAGGGCCTCGCCGAGCCGGAGCGCTGCTGACATCGCTGAGGCGGTGACGCGCCACGCTGCGATCGGCTCTTGGTAGATACGCAGCGGTACCGTCCAGCCCTCGGTCATGGAGACGAAGTTGAAGAGCTGGTGCGCGAGTTCGCCCTCGCGGGGCGCGCACGCGGCGTGGACGCCGGGCAGCTGGTGCTCAGCGCAGATGCCGAGTACGCCCCAGCGGCGCGCAAAGTCGGGAAAGGCCTCGGGCGGTGCCGCTTCGAGCGCGAGAAAGGCGGGAAGGCAGCCATCGGGCCCCTCGCCTCGCGCGAAGCCGTGATCGACGCCGGCCGCCCGGACGCGCCACACGAGCCAGTCCGCGCTGTCGCCCCCTCCGCCGGAACGGACTGCGGCGTCCAGGGGTACGGCGAGGGCACGCGGGTAGGTCGATTCGCTCGTTCGCTCCGACATGATCGCTGCCGAGAATAGCGGGCCGGGCCCTCGCTGCGCTCGGCTACCCGCCGGTAAGCCGCTCGGTCGTCCGCGCCTCGATTGCGTAGAGGGCATCCATCCCTGCAGCGCGCTTGATCTCCTCGTATCCGGCCGCGAGCGCAGCCTCGTCCTCGCCACTGGCGCCGTCCTCGATGAAGCGCTTCAGCGCCCCCTGCGCAGCGAGATAGCCGGCCACCTGGCCCGTGAACGGATCGATCACCAGCGGCCAGCCGAGGCCGCGCCACTGTTCGCGTGTGCGGCTCCCGAACGAGGCCATCGCGGCAAGCGGCGCATCGATGTCGGTAACCGCCGTTCGCCACTGCTCATCGCTCTCGGGGCGCAGCATAAGGAGGTCCGCACCGGCGGCGCGGTAGGCGCGGCCGCGCTCTACCGCCGCTTCGTAGGACTCGTTTCGCACGGCACCCGTACGCGCGATTATCAGGAAGTCGGGGTCGGATCGCGCCGCCACCGCGGCTTCGAGCTTGCCCACCATCGTTTCGAGCGGCACCAGATGTTCGACGCCCTTGTGGTGATGGGCGCGCTTGGGTGCGACCTGGTCCTCGAGCTCGATCGCCGCAGCGCCCGCTGCTTCGAGCTCCCGCACCGCGCGGCTCGCATGGACGGCGTCGCCGAAGCCGACGCCGCCGTCGACGATGAGGGCGATCGAAGAACGCTGCGTGATCTGGCGGGTGGCGGTCCCGACCTCCGTGAGGGTGAGCAGCGCTTCAGAAACGGCGAGCTGAAAGCCGAGCGCGCCACCGCTGAGGTAGGCGGCCTCGTAGCCAAGCCCCTCGATCGTCCGCGCCGTGAGCGGATCGAGGCATACGGGCGCGAACACGGGGCCGCCGCCTTCTATTCGCTCGCGCAGACGGCCGCGGATCGTCACGGGCCTAGCGCCCCTGGAACTGGGGCCGGCGCTTCTCCATGAAGGCGCGCCGGCCCTCGATGTAGTCCTCGCTGGCGAAGCAGGCCTCGACCATCGCCTCGAGCGCCGCGAGGTCGCGTTGGGAGCCGTCCTCGGTCGCTTCGATGATCGAAGCACGCAGGAGCTTGAGCGTGAGGGGCGCGTTTTCGGAGATGGCAGCCGCCATCTCAGTGACGGTCAACTCCAGCTCCTCGACAGGTACCACGCGGTTCACGAGACCCCAACGCAGCGCATCAGCGGCCGGGAAGCGGCCGCCCGTAAACAGGATCTCCCGCGCCACCGGCGCCCCGACGAGGTCGACGACCTTCTTCGTGCCACCGAACGCGTAGCCCAACCCGAGCCGCGCAGCGGGGATACCGAACTGGGCATCCTCGGCGGCCACGCGGATGTCGGCCTGCATCGCGGTGAGTAAGCCGCCGCCCATGCAGAACCCCCGAATCATGGCGATGAGCGGCTTGCCCAGCTCCGCGTAGGCGCGTGTCGCGTCCCCGCTGATGCGGTTGTACTCGGCGATCGAGGCAGGGTCGGAGCGGCGGTTCTCGAACTCGGAGATGTCCGCACCGGAGACGAAGGCCTTCTCGCCCGCGCCCGTCATCACGACCACACGCACGTCCGGATCGTCGCGAAAATCGTCGAGAATCACGGGGATCGCCTTCTGCATCTCCAGCGCGAGCGCGTTTCGCCGGTCCGGGTTGTTGAAGACCATCCAGCCGATACCGCCCTCTTTGCGGGCGATCATCTTGTCGGTTTCGAGCTGCATTCGAACTCCTTCTCCTGTGCGGGTGGCGCGCGCGGCGCTCAGATGACGGCGTCGTCGCGGAGCTGCTGGATGGCGTCGATCGTGAAGCCGAGGTCGCCAAGGATCTCGTCCGTGTGCTCGCCGAGCTCGGGGGTGGGGGCGAGGCTCGCGGGCTGGGGCGTGCGCGCAAGGTTGATCGCTTGCCCGACGACGCGGAGTTCGCCGAGCAGCGGGTGCGCCACCGGGCGCGCGATCCCGAGCGACTGCACCTGCGGGTCCGCGAAGGTCTTATCGATGGTGTTGATCGGCCCGCAGGGGACGCCGGCTTCGTTCAGGATGGCAATCCACTCGGCGCTCGTGCGCGAAGGTGTGACCGCCGCGATCCGTGCATTCAACGGCGCTCGGTTCTCGGAACGCAGGACCCCGGTCTCGTAATCCGGCTCATCGAGTAGCTCCGGCAGGCCAAGGGCGTGGCAGAGGCGCTCCCAGAGGACCCCGCCCGAGGCGGCGATATTGATGTGGCCATCGGCCGTGGGGAATACGCCCGTGGGGATGCTGGTGGGGTGGTCGTTGCCCGCCTGGGGCGCGACCTCGCCCTGGATGAGCCAGCGGGAGGCCTGGAAATCCAGCATCTGGATCTGCGCTTCGAGCAACGAGGTGTGCACCCACTGACCCTCGCCCGAGCGTTCGCGCTCGAAGAGGGCGAGGAGGATGCCTTGCGCGAGCAGCATTCCCGCCGTGAGGTCGGCGATGGGGATGCCCACCCGCACGGGGCCCTGGCCCGGCAGGCCCGTGATCGACATGAGACCGCCGAGGCCCTGCGCGATCTGGTCGACCCCGGGGCGATCCCGGTACGGGCCCGCCTGCCCGAACCCGGAGATGCTGCCGTAGACGATGCGGGCGTTGAGCGTGCGCACAGCCTCGTAGTCGATCCCGAGGCGGTGCTTCACGTCGGGGCGGTAGTTCTCGACCACCACGTCCGCCGCCTCCGCGAGCCGGAGGAAGATGTCGCGGCCGGCGCTCGCTTTGAGGTTCAAGGTCAGGCTGCGCTTGTTGCGGTGGAGGTTCTGGAAGTCGAAGTCGTGGCGCGGCCCGGTGATGCCGTCCGTCTCGGACGAGCTCGGCGGCAGCTCGATCTTGATCACGTCGGCACCCCAATCGGCGAGCTGACGGGCGCAGGTCGGGCCCGCGCGCGCGCGTGTGAGGTCGAGCACGCGTATTCCCTCGAGCGGCAGTCGAGTCGCGGACAGGGCACACCTCCGAACCTCCCCCGATCCTACGCGGGTGGGGCGCGCCCGTGCCCACGCTGGACAGGCCCGGGCGCATCCCGTCTGCTTGGGCGAACGAACCAGGAGGCCCGCCCATGTCCCGCCTGCCCGCCCTCGAGGAGCAGAGCCTGAGCGCCGATCAGCGAGCCGTGGTCGACGCGATCCGCAGCGGCCCGCGGGGTTCCGGCGGGCTCACCGGCCCCTTCGGTGTGTGGCTGCGTAGCCCTGGCCTGGCCAACCCGGCCCAGGAACTCGGCGCCCACTGCCGCTTCGGCTCGTCCCTGGCCCGCGACGTTTCGGAGTTCGCCATCCTGCTCACAGCGAAGCGCTGGCGGGCGCAGTACGAGTTCTGGGCGCACGCCCGCCTGGCCCGCGAGGTGGGTCTCCCCGACACGGTGATCGAAGCTATCCGCACGGGCACGCCGCTCTCGCTCGAGCGGCCGGACCTCGCGCTCGTCGACAAGCTCGTAGGCGAGTATTTCGAGACAAGTCGCGTGTCCGACGCCACCTATGTGGAGGCGATCGAGACGTTCGGCGAGACCGGCCTCGTCGACCTCGTCGGGACCGTCGGCTACTACGGCCTCGTCTCGGCCACGCTCAACGTCTTCGCGGTCGAGCTTCCGCCTGGCGAGGATGAGCCCCTCGCCTAAACGCTAGCCCCGCCTGGAGCCTTCTCGATCGTGTTGACGATACCGAGCAAGAGGCTGATCTCAACGCGGTCGCCGGGCTGGGGGTCGCGGTAGATGCTCTCCGCGGCGATGCGCGCCTCGGTGATCGCATCCGGCTGCTCCGGCGTGGCGTAGGCGATGCGGAAATAGGGCGTGCCGTGGATCTCGTAGGGCTGGATCGCGGCGATGATCGCTTCCACGGCACCGATCATACCTGCCCATGGGGGGCCAGATCCCGGAAGGATCGGGGCGCGGGCGACTCAGAAGAAGTTGGCGAGCGTCTTCCGCGCCGCGCTCGGCGCTTGCACGTGCCCGCGGGCATCGAGACCGCCGCCGAGCGTGCGCAGGCCGAGGTGGCTCACGCCGAGGTCCTTCCAGGCTGCGACGGTCCCCGTCCAAGTCCCCTCGTCACTCCCGACGATGGCGACCGCGCTCTCCGAACCGATCCCCGCAGCCTCGCGGCCAGCCGCCTGCGCTTCCGCCTCAATCCGTGAGAGGGTCGCTCGAAAATCCTCCGGGGCCATGAGCGCAAACCAGCCGTCGGCCAGGCGCGCGATTCGCTTCACCACGGGTGCGCTGGGAGAGCCGCTGCCGCCGATCCAGATGGGAATCGGCTGCTGCACCGGCAGGGGGTCGATGCCCGCACCGGCAACGCGGTCCCAGCGGCCCTCGAAGTCGACGGACTCCTCGGTCCAGAGGCGGCGCAGCAGCGCGATCTGCTCGTCGCAGCGCTTGCCGCGGGTGTGGAAATCCTGCCCTAACGCCGCGTACTCGTCCGCGTTGCCGCCCACGCCGACGCCGAAGCGAAGGCGCCCGCCACTCAAGCGATCGACCTCCGCCGCCTGCTTCGCGACGAGCACCGTCTGGCGGACGGGGAGCACGATCACCGACGGCACGAGCTCGATCGTCTCGGTGACCGCGGCGATGTAGCAGAGCAGCGTGAGCGGCTCGTGCAGGTGGCCGCTGTCCGGCCGGATGACCTGGTCGGGGATGCGCAGGTGGGTGAAGCCGAGGCCCTCCGCTTCCTGGGCGAACTGCGCGATTCCGGCGAGGTCGTCCGCGAGCTCCCGCACCGGCAGCGAAACTCCGATTCTCATTGCGATCCCTCCAGACTCGATCGGCGGCTCATTTCTTCGCTGCTGCCTTCTTCTTTGTCGCTCGCTTCGTCGGCTTCGGCTTCAGCGTGAGGGCGTGCTTCAGGCTCAGTTCCAGATAAGGTACGAGCGCGCCAGTATCCTCGAGCATGGCATCGGGCACGACAACGTACTCCTTCGAGACGGGCCAGGCGGGGTCGCCGCGGAAGAGCTCGGTGTCGTAGCGATCGAGGAAGGCCTCGCGTTCTTCGGCTGGGAGGCGAATGCCGACCACGCCGTACTTCGAGATCATCGAGTACATGTTCCCGTTCACCGCGGTGTAGGCGGAGCCGAAGTTCGACTTCTCCTCGACGCCCTCCACCGCTTCGAGCAGGCGCTGATACAACGCCAGTTTTTCCGGCGGAACGCTCGTTTTCTTCTTCGCGGCCACGCTGCCAACCTCTCCGACGCTACGCGTCGAACTCGATCTCGAGGTGGAGCACGCCCCGCACGCCACCCCTGCCCGGTGGGGGAAGACAATGCCGTGGTTCGGAACATCCTTCAAGCGCGGATTCTTGAGCACCTGGAGCAGCATTGGCGATGCGGTCACGGCCTCCTGGCGAGCCATCGCATAGCCCAGGCAGAAGTGGCGCTCTTGGCCGAAGCCGAGGTGGCTGGCGACGCCGTCCTGCCAGTAGCCGGTGCGCAGCTCCTTTCCGAAGTAGAGGTCATCGCGAAAGATGTTGAAGCTATCGGGATCGTTGAAGACGCGCTCATCCCGGTTCGCGGAGCCCAGGCAGAGGGCGACGGTGGCGCCTTTGGGCAGGACGCGGCCGCCGAGCTCGGTCTCGCACGTCGTTCGCCGCGGCTGGAAGTGGTTCGGGCCGTCGTAGCGCAACATCTCGGTGAAGACGCGATCGAGCAGGTCCGGGTTCGCTCGCACTGCCTCGTACTGGTCGTAGTTGTTGAGGAGGTGCCACCACATCGAGTCGATCGCCTTGTGGGTGGTGTCGCCCCCGCCCACGAGGAGCAGCGTGATGAAGGCCTTGATCTCGTCGGTCGACATCCGTTTGCCCGACATCTCGGCGGCGCAGAGCTTCGAGATGAGATCGCCAGTTGGGTTCACGCGCCGATCGGCGATGATCGGATCGAGGTAGTCGTGGAGCTCGTTCCGCGCGTTGACCCCAGTGCGAAAATAGGCACGGCCGTATCCCATACCCGCGAAGAGCGTGGAGTAGACGCCTTCGAAGTAGTCGAAGTCCTCCCGCGGTAAGCCCAGCATCCCGGCGATGACGCGGATCGGGAAACGGCGGCTGAACTGCGAGACGAGGTCGATCTCACCGGCCTCTGACAGGTCACCAGCGAGGCCCTCGGCGGCCTCTGCGGAGAAGCGCCCCACCATCTCCGCCGCCGTCCGCTCGATGATTGGGAGCCAGGCGGTGAGCTTCCGGCCCACGAATTCGCCCGCGACGATGCCGCGGCTCCAGCGGTGTTCCTTGCCTTCGCCCATCTCCAAGATCGTCGAGCCCAGCGGCGATTCCGAGCCAAACTCGAAATTCCCCTGCGGTTCGTAAATCGCGCGGGTAAAGTCGCCCCCGTCGCGGCTGCGTTTGTAGGCATCCCAGATGTCCGCGTAGCGGCTCACGAAGAAGCGGTTCTGGAGGCGGTCGTGGTAGACCGGCTCCCAGTCCCTGATCTTGCGGTAGAGGGGGAAGGGATCGATCCGGTGCTCCTCGGTGAGGAACTCGCCCGGCTCGATCGTCGGGGCCTCGGCATTGGAGGTGCTCATGGCCGCTCTCCTCGTGAGGCTCGTCGCTGCCGGAGTCGAAGACCGCCTCGGTTAGCCGCCGCCGGCCCAGGCCTTCGCCTCGTCCGACGCCACCCACTGTATCGCGTTCGAGAGGAAGCGCCGGAACTGCGGATTGGCGTAGGCCGCGGGCCCGTCGCCCTCGTCCGTCGCGACCACGGGACTGTTGCCGGAGCGCTTCGCCCAGGCGAGAAGGTTGGTCCCGCGCGGATGCTTCCAGTTCGCCTGCTCATCGGGGGTCCCGCCCGGCAGCTGGAAGTTCTCCTGCACGAAGTCGTAATCGCTCCGCAGGAGGGGCACGATGTTGGGGTCGTCCTCGAGGAAATCGGTGCGCAGGTAGAGCTCGTCCTCGACGGAGAAGCCGTCGCCGAGTCCCTCGAGAACCGCATGAGAGGGATCCTGGACGGCGAGGAAGTGATTGACGTTGCGCTCCGGCTGGCCCGCGCCGCCGCGGAAGGCCGAGCGCGGGGCCGTCCGTCCGTTGAGCTCACCCTCACGCATCATGAACGACGACCCGTGGATGGACCGCCAAAGCGGCCAACCCGGCCACTGCACCATAGCGTGGTTCATAAAGACCATGCCCACGCCGTTCTCGAGGAGCGCTCCGATGCTCTTGCGGTAGTCGTCCGAGGGCTGTTCGCCCCCCATCTCCCACATGTCGTAGAAGACGACCGCATCGTAGGCGGCGACGTTCTGCGGCCGCAGGAGAACCTGGGCGGCAGGCTGCTCGACCTGGGTCGTGTTCAGCTCGGGGTCGTCGTCGAAGATCGCGTAGAAGCCGCCGTAGTCGAAGCCGTGGCCCTTGGTCACGAGCAATGTGTTCACTGCCATGGTTTCGTTACCTCCCGCCGTCAGCCGGCGTATTTCGAGAATTCGCCGCTAAGGTCGGCGGGGCCACGGTAGAGCGCAGAGAACTTACGCGACTGGAAGCGCCACTCGTCGTCGATGCGGGCGCAGTCGTCGATGTAGCAGATCGAGTTCATCGTGCGACTGCATCGGGCATGTTCAGAAGCTCGCCCATGTACCACCGGCCTGATGCCGTATCGCCCGTCACATCGTCGATCACACCCGAGTACACGTGCATGTAGACGTTGAGGATGCTGGTCATGGCCCCCATCTACACCTCGAGCACAGCTCACGGCCCTTGGCCGCCTTCCATTCGCCATCCGGCGCCCAGGTGCTAATCCACGCTCCGGATCGAAGCGCTGATGGCATCGACGTAGCGCTCGGCGACCATGCGGATCGCGGTGTAGTCGTGGGTGCTGGGCCTACCCATTTAGTCCTCCTCTGCGACTGGCGGCGCGCGACTTGGGACGCTCGCGGCGGCTCCGCATGATGACGCTTCACGCCGTGCTGCGGTGCGTCGTTGCTCAGGTCGGGTGGCTAGAGATCGAACTCGATATCGAGGTGCTGGAGGCCGCGGACGCCGCCGCGTCCCGGGGGCGGGAAAGCGATGCCTTCGTTGGGCACGTCTCTTAAGCGTGGGTTCTTGAGCGCCTCGAGGAGGACGCGCGAGGAGATCACAGACTCCTGGCGGGCGAGGGCATAGCCCAGACAGAAGTGCGTCTCCTGGCCGAAGCCGAGGTGGCTCGCGACGCCATCCTTCCAGTACCCGGTGCGCAACTCCTTCCCGAAGTAGAGGTCCTCGCGGAAGATGTTGAAGCTATCTGGGTCCGCGAAGATCGCCTCGTCGCGGTTACCCGAACCCAACCCCAGCCAGACGCTGGCGCCGACGGGCAGGACGCGGTCGCACAGTTCCACCTCGACCTTCGTGCGGCGGCGCTGCCAGTGGTTCGAGCCATCGAAGCGCAACATCTCCGTGAAGACGCGGTCCATCAGCTCGGGCTTGGCGCGCACCGCCTCGTACTGCTCGCGGCTGCGGAGGAGGCTCCACCACATCGCGTCGATCGCCTTGTGCGTCGTGTCGCCTCCGCCGACGAGGAGGAGCGCCACGTACCCCCGGATCTGGTCGAGGCTCATGCGCTCGCCGTCTTTCTCCGCGTGGCAGAAGGTGGAGAGCAGATCGCCCCGCGGCTCGCGCATACGCGCCTCGATCGGCGGGTCCAGGTAGGCGAAGAGCTGGTCGCGCGCCTTCAGCCCCCGGCGCTGGTGCGCCTTTCCATAGCCTCCGCCGGCGAAGAGCTCGTCGTAAAGCTCCTCGAAATAGTCGTTGTCCTCCTCGGGAAGGCCGAGCATCCCCGCGATCACACGGATCGGGAAGCGCGCGCTGAACTGGGCGACGAGGTCGACCTGGCCGCCTGTTGTCAGCCCCGCCGCGCGGTCGCTGGCGGCCTTCTCCAGGAAACCATCGATCAGTTTTGTCGCGATCGCTTCGATCATCGGCACACGCTTGAGCAGGCGATTGCCGACGAATTCACCGGCCACGATTCCGCGCAGCCAGATGTAATCCGCCCCTTCACCCAGCTCGTTGAGCGTCTGCCCGAGTGCGGTGTCGGAACCGAAGTGGAACTTCCCCTTGGGGTCGTAGACAGCACGGGTGAACTGTGCGTTGTTCTTGTAGATCGCCCAGATGTCCTCGTAACGCGAAACGATCCAGCGGTTCTGAAACCGGTCCTGGTAGATCGGCTCGTATTCGCGCAGGCGCTGATAAATGGGGAAGGGATTGACGCGGAACTCCTCGGTGAGGAACTCGCCCGGCTCGATCAGGCTTGGGTCCGCCTCGACGGGTGCGGTCATGAGCCCCCCTGCGCCGCGGGTCCGCGCGCGCCTCCATCTAGGCCGACGTGTCGGGCCCTGTCAAGGCGCCGGCCCGGGGCTACTCGCCGTTTCGTATCCAGGGCGATGTGCTCGCCGATCATGATGCAGGTCAGATTCGTGTTGGCCGCACAATCGTGCGCATGATCGAAGCGTCTGCCACGCGCAGCCCCTCGACCCCGTAGACCTAGCCGCGCGCATCGACGACGGCTTCAGCGTCGCCAGCCGGGCCGGGCGGAGCCACCGGCACGGGACCGGCGAGGATGGCAACCGCCAAACTCAGGGGCTCCATCCGCGGAAAGCCCACCCGGGCCCCGGTCCCTCGGGCAATTTCTCGTCCTGCGAGTGACCGCCCTCCGGAATGCTGCGCACGGGCAGTACCATGATCACGACGTATGTCTTCGCGATTGGCGCTCAGCCTGCTCGCCGCTTTCGCCCTGGCGCTGGCAGGGTGCGGGGGCGGTTCCGATTCCCCTGTACCCTCGGAGCCAGCAGGCAGAGCGACTAGCACGGCCACCGGCCCTACCCCAGCCGCGGACCCTTCGACGCCCACTACGGTGGCCGTGAGCCCCACGGCCGCTCCAACGATCTCGGTCGGCGGGGTCAACATCAGACCGCTCGTGGAAAAGCCACCCACAGCGCTCGACGGCCTCGCCGTGATCATCGAGAGCGGCTGCTGGCAGTGCGACGGCCCGACGGACGGCCTCGTCCGCCTCTACGTCGACCCGGCGGGCGTCACGCGGCGCGAGTCCCTCATCGACGGGCCGCTGACCGGCAGCAACGGACTCACCGACTACCTCATCGCCGGGGGCGGTGGGGAGCTGTGGCTGGGGGTGTGCGACGTGGGCTTTTGCGGCTTGCTTGGGTTCCCGAGCGACGATGCGCAGGTCACGTTGCACCGATCCATCGACGGGGGTGTGAGCTGGCGGGCGATCGGAACGGTGGACGGGGCTGCCTACCCCGTGGTGCTCGACACGACCGGTCTGGTGACTGCGACCTACGCACCGGCTCCGGGCGGACCGGTAACGCTCGCCCGCCTCCCCTCGGGCGACCCGGTGAATGCACCGCCCGGGAGCGGTGGGCTGGCCGCCTCACTCGCCGACGGAACCCTCGTCTGGTTCTCGAACGACCGCCGCGCCTTGCTGCGCAGCGACGGCAGCGACTACTTCCGCGCACCAGCCGGGGGGACGCTCACGGCCATCGCGGCGCACGCGACGGAGGAGCGACTGGCGGTCTCGGTCTTCGTCCCCAGAGCGGACGGCGCAGGGCCTGGCCTCTCCGTGCTTGCAATCGTGGAGCGGGGAGACGCGCGGGCGGTCTTCAACGCCGCGAAACATCACTGCTGCTCGTGTGGAGCTGGCTCGATGACGACATCATCCTCGGGAATCGCGCCGGGACCGAGGGCGACGCACTTCCCCAGCCGATCCTGATCGATTGGCGAACTGGCACGTACTCGGCGCTCGACGGCCCCTTCGCCCAAAGCTTCTCAGAGGCGAGCGAAGATCTCCTGAGCGGCCGCAACTTCCTCGTGTCGGCGAGGCGAGGACCATTCGCGCGCGTCGCCGCCGATGGCGAGTGCCTCAACGTACGCACGGAACCGTCGACATCGGCCGTGATCCTCGGCTGCTTCGCTGATGGCGTGCTTTTCCAGACCGACGGCAGAACGGACGAGGGTAGCGGCCTGGAGTGGCTCGCGGTAACCACCCCAGCCGGGGGGACCGGCTGGGCGGCGACCGAGTTCCTCGAATTCGCCCGCTAGGTTTTTCTTAGAACGCCCCACTCCCCACCCCTCACGCGCTCGTCTGCTTCGCCTCCGCTCCCTGCGGGCCGCTTCGACTTCGCGCTCACTTCATGCGCCAGCGGTGGTTCCGAGGCTGTCAGTGTCAGCCGGCGTAGAGTCGCCGTACCCTCGGCCCTGCCTACTTGAAGCGGTAGGTAATGCGCCCCTTGGTGAGGTCGTAGGGGGAGAGTTCGACGAGGACGCGGTCGCCCAGGAGGACTTTGATGCGGTAGCGGCGAACGCGGCCGCTGACGTGGGCGAGCACTTCGTGGCCGTTCGCCAGCTCAACCCGGAAGACGGCGTTCGGCAGCGCCTGGGTGACGACGCCCTCGACTTCGATCGACTCTTGTTTGACCACAGGCTCCCCTTCAGAATCAGGCGTCGCAAACGCGGGTACGGTGGGCTCACGGTACCAGAGACAGCTTTCCGGCGCTCTCCGCGGAAGCCCAACACCGCCAGCCGTTGGTCACTTCGCCTGCGCTCGACTGCTAAAGCTCCGCGTCCTAGCGGCCGCTCCGCCTCCGCGCTCGCTGGGGATGCTAGAGCTACACCGGGGCCCAGTAGATCTTGCCGTCACGCTTCACTTTCGAGAGCCGTTCCTGCTGGAAGAGGTGCTCCAGATGCGAGAGCGTCTCCCCGACGGCCGCGCGCTGCATGAACGGCTCGAACTCGTCGAGCGTGCCGGTAGCCCACTGCACCCGCCCCGCGACCTCCCAGGCGGTGGCGGCATCGCGTACGCAGCGGAGCATCTCGTCCAGGCGCTCGCGATGGTGGTCGTAGATCTCGTTCACGCGCCGCTTCAGCTCCTTGATGTCGAACTCATGCGCGGGGAGGACGTGCTCCACGTCGAGCGCGGCCACCGTTTCGAGCGAGCGGATGTAGTCCCCGAGCGGATCGCCCGAGGTCTGCGCGTGCATGGAGACGTTGGGCGTGATCGTGGGGAGGATATGGTCGCCGCTGAAGAGCATCTTGCGATTGGGCTCGTAGAGGCAGATGTGGCCGGGGGCGTGGCCGGGGGTCCAGATCACCTCGAACTCGAAATCGCCCGCACGCAGCGTCTCGCCCCCATGGACCTTGCGATCGGCGGCGGCAGGCTGGACCTTGTCGAGCATGTCCATCGAGCCGCGTGACATCTCCGGCGCCTTCAGCTCAGGCACGCGGTGCTCGCCCATGTACCGCTGCATCTCGTCGGTGAGTCCGCGCGGCGAGAAGTAACGCGAGGCGATCATCTCGGCCTCCCGCTCGTGCATGATCACCTCGCAGCTCGAGATCTGCTTGAGCCGCCCCGACATGCCGTAGTGGTCCGGGTGGACGTGCGTGATCGCGAGCTGGGTGATCTCCGAGGGATGGCTGTCGCACTCGCGCATCCCCTCTTCGAGGGCGGCGTAGGCGGCGTCGGTGTTCCAGCCGCAGTCGACGAGCACCGTCTCGCCGCCATGTTTGATCAGATAGGGGAGCACGTACGGGAGCCCCTTGGTCACCCGCGGCTTCCTCTCTAGCTCCCCGCGAATACGCATGGCTTCTTCGTAGTCGAACTTGGGGAAGGGTGTGAGGAGCTGATAGACGCCTTCGCTGATCTGCAACGGGCGCTCCTGGCCGGAGCTCACCGGGGCCGCCCCGGCGGCGTTCGCTCGCAAGGGAGCGGGGGAACGGCGCGATCGTACGGGCGGGCCCCCTCCCCAGCAACGCGCGGTTGGCTCTAGCTATTCGCCGTTGGCTCTTGGCTCGTGGCTCTTGGCGGATGGACCGACGGCAACAGTCCGTGCCGGATGGTCGCCTCCTCGACTGGCCCGTGGCGTGGGCTGCGGCCTATCCTGGGGCCCGACGCTCAGGGCAGTGGGTGGGCAATTGCGGAGGAGGGGCGCTTGCGAATCCTCGCGTTGATCCTTGGGATCCCGACCGCATTGGTCGTCGGCGCGCTCGCGCTGTTCACGGTCGGCGAGGTGTGGGCGGTCGCAGCGATCATCGTCGTCCTGCTCTTTGCGATCGGCGCGCTCTTTGCGGAAAAGCCCTTGCCAATGGCGCTGGTCGTGGTGTTCCCGATCGCGCTCGTGGGCTCGGTCGCATACGGCGGTTACAACGCCTACCAACTCGTTCAGGCGCTCACGGACGAAAGCGGGCCCACCGATCCGGCCGACCCAGATGCCCTGGCCTCGGTCGAGGCAAAGCTCGACGCCATCGACACGCAGGCGGGCTTCCGCATCGAGCTCACGGAAGCCGAGATGACCGCCTTCCTCCAGGACGGCCTCGCCGAGAACGACACACCGATCCGGGCCGTCTTCGTAGACGCCCTCGCTCCCGGGGAAGGCGACGAACAGGGCGAGCTCCGCTTCGAGGCTGCCTTCAAGAGCGGCGGCCTTTCCGCCGAGGGCCGCGTGAGCTACGAGCTGCGCGATGGCGGCTTCTCGGTCGAGCTCCTCGAGATCGACGTTGGTGCCTTCCGCATTCCCGGAGTGGTGCTTGGCGCTCTCGATGATCTCGTCAACGGTGTGCTCGACGTCAACGACGTCCTCGCGGAGGAACGAGCGACCGTACAGAGCGTCGAAGTCACCGACACGAGCATCGTGATCGTCGGCACACAGGCAGGGGGCGAGCTCCTCACTGCGGGGGCACTCCTCCAAGGGCTGCGCGAGAACGCCGAACAGATCGCCGGCGCGGTCGAGCCGCCGCCTGAGCAGTACGGCGCCGGCAATGTGAACGGTACGAGCGCGGACGGCGCGAGCTACTACGTCGCTCTCGGCGACTCACTCGCTGCGAACGTCGGCGTCGACCAGCCGCGTGACGGCTACGTCTCGCGCTTCCACCGCCAGATCCTCGCCGCGGACGGCTCGACGTTGGGGTTACGCAACTTTGGGCGATCCGGCGAGACCTCGGGCACCCTCATCAGTGGCGGCCAGCTGCAGCAAGCGCTCGACTTCATCGACAGCTTCCCCGTGGAAGTCGTGACCCTGGATATCGGCGCGAACGATCTGCTCGGCCATCTCGGCTCCGCCGAGTGCGCGGAGTCGGCGAACGACCCCGCCTGCGTCCAACGCATCGAAGCGAGCCTCGTGACGTACCGCACGAACCTCGACCGCGTCTTCAGGGACCTGACCCGCGCGGCGCCCAGGGCGACCGTGGTCTTCCTCCTCACGTACAACCCGTTCAGCTTCGGATTCAACGTCGTCGGCCTCGAACAAGACACGGATGCGATCATGACCCGGCTCAACGATGTCGCCGTCGAGGTGGCGCTCGTCTATGGCGTCCTCATCGCCGACGGCTTCACGCCGATGCAAGGCACGGCCGGCGCGACCACACATATGGCCGAAGCCCCACCCGACATCCACCCCCGCGCGATCGGCTACGACATTCTTACCGGCGCGCTCGTGGAGGCGATTCAGTAGCTCGCGCTCCGGGCTGCTGGCCGCCACCCAGCCGGCCGATCATCTCTGCATGGATACTCGACCCCAGAAGGGCCCGCAGCCGCTGGACTGGTACGAGGGCTACGAAGCCGGTCTCCGCGATGCGCTCTGGGCGCTCGAGTCCGTGCCGACACAAAGGCTCGATGACGCCATCTCCCCTGTTGTGGCGGAGCTTCGCGTGCGCCTCCTGGAAATGCTCGACAGGCCTTCCGCGCGAGCGGCGTAAGACCCGCTAGTCCGGGGGCCGGGGCAGTCGCATGGTGAAGCGCGCACCAGCGCCTTCGGACGACTCGAGCGCGACTGAGCCACCATGCGCCTCGACGAAGCCCCGGACGATGGCGAGCCCGAGACCGGCGCCCCCTCCCGCCTCGTCGAAGCTACGCGTGCGCGAACGCTCGCCGCGGTAGAACCGATCCCAAACGCGATCCTGTTCGTCTGGGGGAATGCCGGGCCCTGAATCCTCGACCGCCGTCGCGATCGCCCGCGGTTCGGCCCAGACGCGCACGTCGACGTGCCCGCGCGCGGGCGTGTATTCGATGGCGTTGCGCACGAGGTTGGCGAGCGCGCGCTCTACGCGCGCGCCATCGACCGCAATTGCGGGCGGCTCGCCCTCGCTCTCCAAAGTAAGCGCGACGCCGTGGCGCTCGGCCAACGGTCCCAGGGCGGCAACGACATCGCCCGCGATCTCCTGAACCGCAAGCGGCGCCCGCGTGAGCGTCGTGACACCAGCGTCGGCGCGGGCCAGCTCGAGGAGGTCGTCGAGCATGCGGTTGAGGCGTTCGGTTTCGTGCCGAATCGAGGCGTGATAGCGGCTGACCTCATCCGGATCGCGGACGACGCCATCGTCGAGCGCTTCGATCATCGCGCGCACACTCGCGAGCGGCGTGCGCAGGTCGTGGGAGACCGCGGCCGTCAGTTCCCGCCGCTCGCGGTCGAGGGCCGCGCGCTGCGCGTCGGCCGCCTGGAGGCGTTCCGCGAGCGCCCGCACATCGCGCGCAAGCGCACCGATCTCGTCCTTGCCGGTCACGGGGAGCTCGATCGCATAGGCACCCTGGGAGAGGGCCCGCACCGAGTCGGTAATGCTCTCCACACCACGCGCGATGGAGGTCGCTGCCCAGAGTGAGAACACCCCGCCCACAACCACGCTGAACGCGATTATGGCGAGGAGCAGACGGAAGTCGTGGTCGATGGAGACGAACATCAGGGCCGCGACCATCGCCACGTTCGTCAATGCCACGAGGCCGCCGGCGAAGGCACCGAAAGCGACTCGCATCCGCAGCGAGAGGCGGCCGCTGCGCTCCGCGAGTGCGAGCAGCAGGCGGCCCGCGGCGAGGCTCCCGGCGCCGGCAGCGGTGAAGTACGCCGCTAGCCGGAAGAGCTCGCCCGAGGGCGGCGAAAGCAGCAGCTGGGCGGCAACGAGCCCGACGGCGAGCCCGCCCAGCGCGATCGCCCCCGCGGCCAGAAGGGGACGCAGATCGGGGCGCGAAAGAAGCGGCAGGGCCAGGCTACGGCTCAAACTTGTACCCTACTCCCCACACCGTCTTGATGTGCTTCGGGCGCGACGGATCGCCTTCGATCTTCTCCCGCACGCGGCGAACGTGCACGGTCACGGTCGTATCGTCGCCCGTGAACTCGTAGCCCCAGACCGCTTCCAGGATCTGGTCGCGCGTGAACACCTGCCGCGCGTGCTCGGCGAGGAAGCCGAGCAGATCGAATTCGCGCGCCGTGAGGTCGATCGGCTGCTCGTCCCGCTCGACGGAGCGGGCGCGCACGTCGATCACGAGATCGCTGAAGCGGAGGACATCGGGCTGGGCCCGGTCATCACCGGAGGCGCGGCGCAGGACGGTCTGGATACGCGCAACGAGCTCGCGCGGGCTGAAGGGCTTCGTCACGTAGTCGTCGGCGCCCACCCCAAACCCGGCGAGCTTGTCGACCTCCTCGCGGCGCGCGCTGAGGATGATCACGGGCACCTCAGAGCTTTCGCGGAGCTTCCGGCAGATCTCGATGCCATCTACGCCGGGGAGCATGAGATCGAGGACGACCAGCTCAGGCGCAAACTCAGCGACGGCGGGGAGGGCGCCGAGGCCCTCGCGCACGAGGCGCACCTCGTGGCCGTCGCGCCGCAGGTAGCGGTCCACGACCTCAGCCACCATCTCCTCGTCCTCGACCACCAAAATACGGCTCATCAAATCGCTCGGGGCGGGCAGTACGGCACACCCCCAGGTTGAGTCTGAGGGGCGGGCCTTACGGCGATCTTACGGCGCGGTGCCGGTGTGCGGGCGGCGCCCGGGAGCGTAATCGGGCCGTAAGAACCTTGACGTAACGTGGCAGCCGCCTCACGGGAACGCCCGTCGGGACACGCACATCGATGGAGGGGCGATGCGACGCCTTGGGACCTTCGCCGCACTGGCGGCACTCACGCTCTTGACGACCATGGCGCTCGGCCAAGCCAAAGGCACGGCCGCGCAGAGCGCGAATACCACCACCTACCAGATCACAATCGAGAACCTCACGACGGGGCAGCCCATGTCGCCGCCGGTGGTCGCCGCGCACGGCGCGGGCGCCGGCCTCTTCTCTGTCGGCTCCGCCGCCTCCGAAGACATCCGTGAGATTGCCGAGAACGGCAACGCGGCACCCGCCGGGGCGACGCTGCTCGCTGCCGGCGCCGACGATGTCGTCGTCCTCGGCGGCCCGATCCTGCCCGGCGGTTCGGCCACGGTGTTCCTCACCGCTCCCGCCGGCAGTCAGCTCTCGGTCGCGACCATGCTGATCTGCACGAACGACGCCTTCACCGGCGTCGACTCGGTCGCACTCAGCGACGGCGCCTCCTACGAGGGCAACGCCTACGACGCCGGCACCGAGGACAATAGCGAGCTGACGGCCGATATCGTCGACCCCTGCGGCGGGGCCGGACCGGTCGCCCACGACCCAGATGGAAACGAGCGACCCGCCACGACCGGCGGAACGATCGCGGCGCATCCGGGCATCGCGGGCACTGGTGACCTCGATCCCGCCCAGCACGGCTGGACGGACCCCGTGATCCGGATCAGCGTCGCGCAAGTCGCGACGGTCACGCACACCGTCACGGTCACGAACCTGACGAGCGGCCAGCCGTTCTCGCCACCGCTGGTAGCGGCGCACAGCGCGGACACCAGCGTCTTCACGACTGGTGAGGCCGCCTCTGAAGGCGTCCGCACTATCGCTGAAGATGGCGACATGAGTGTGCTGAATGCGGCCCTCAGCGGCCTCGGAAGCGTCCACAACGTCGTCACCTTCGGCGGGCCGATTCTTCCCGGCACTTCCGCGAGCGTGACGATCGAGGCTCCGGCGGACGCCGTCCTCTCGGTCGTGACGATGCTTATCTGCACGAACGACGCCTTCACGGGCGTGGCCGGGCTCCCGCTCGCGGCGGCAGGCATGCAGATGGTGGAGAAGGTCGCGTACGACGCGGGCACGGAAGAGAACTCCGAGCTCACCGCCGACATCGTCGACCCCTGTGGCGGCGCTGGCCCCGTGAAGCACGATCCAGACGGGAACGAGTGTCCCGCCTCGAGGCGGCGTCATCACCGCCCACGCGGGCATCCAGGGCACGGGTGACCTCGATCCGGCCCAGCACGGCTGGACCGGCAACGTCGCGAAGATCGCCGTGCAGTCGGGTCCGGCTCCGGCCGCGCCACCGGCCGGCAATGCCGGCCTCGCCCCGGACAGCGGCAGTAGCACACCCTGGCTGTGGATCGCTCTCGGGCTTGCGGCCCTAGCGCTCGCAGGATCTGGAAGCGTCTACGCGCGGCGGAGTCTGCGCTCTTAGCGCAGATCCCGCAGACCGCGAAGAGGCCCGCGCCGACCCACCTCGGCGCGGGCCTCCGCGCATCCCCGACTAGCGGAAGATCTGGGCGAAGGGCACCTGCAGGACCAGGGCACCCGTCGTTGAGTCCAGCCGTTCGAGGAAGATCATCCCGACACGGGAACCGTCGCCCTGATCCTCGAAGCGGGTGAGCTCGATCCAGAGGCGCTCGGGATCGGTGCGGTTGAAGAGCACGTCGTCGCGGTCCTCGCAGATGAACTCCTCGCCGCAGGGCTCGTAAGTGACAGCCACCGAGCCGCTCGCGGCCTCGATCCGAAGCACCGCTCCGTTCGACTGCGGATCGACCACCCAGAGGGCGCCCGCGTGCCAGACGATGTCGCCGTGGCCGTTCGAGATGGTGCTGTCGTCGAGAAAGCGCGTCCCGAGCTCGACGGTCGCAACGACCCGATCGATGCGGCCGGACACGATATCGAATCGCATTAGCGCCTCCGCCAGGAACCGCTCGCCTCCGGTTGTCGAGAAATTCTGGTGCCAGCTGAACCAGAGCCCGCCTTCGCCGTAGGCGAGCGTGGCGACCTCGCGTTGGCCGCGGCCGACGGCACTGCTGTCGATCGCGGCCAGCGCGACGACGCGCGCGGGCGGAGCCGATCGGTCCTCGCTCGCGAACGCCGGCTTCAGATCGATCCCGGGCGCGAGAAGCTCCTCGAGGTCGGTCCCCGCCGCGAGCAGGGCTTCGAACCTGCCGGTGCTGGGATCGAGCGCTTCGAGCCCGGCCGCGGTGAATGCGTAGAGCCGTTCGCCGTCCGTCACGATGCCGGCGATGCCCGGCGCCGCGATCCTTTCGAGGAGTTCGCCGGTCACGCCGTCGAAGCGCAGCAGGAGCTCGCTTCCACCCTCGCCGAACTGCTGCTTCACCACCCAGAGGTCGCCCGCCGCGACGACAATCTCCTCGTACTGGAACAGCTCCTCGGCAGTGTCGGTCTCGCGGTCGAAGCCGACCTCGACGAAGCGCGTGTCGTCACCCGTGGCGAGATCGAGCCGCGAGAGGTAGCCGTTGTGGGCGTTCTCCTGCCCCTCGATCGTGTCGAAGGTGAAGACGTAAGCGCGGCCATCGGCGACGACCGGGTTCGGGCGTAGAGCGGCCCCTTTGACATCGCGGAACTCGAGCGCGCGGCCGTCACCGCTGTCGGCGGCGACGGCGTAGAGCCCCAGACCAGAGATAAAGACGAGGGGGCCGTCGATCGCGGCGGCGCCGTCCGCATCAGTGGTCGGCGTGGCTTCATCGTCACCCATCTGGGCCGTCGGCGAAGACTGGCCCCCATCACTATCCCCGCCGCAGGCAGCAAGCATGAGGGCGAGAGAGGCAAAGACGGCGGGAAGGCGGGGCCGGGACTTCATCCGGGGCGATCCTGGCACCGGCGAGCGACAGCGTCGAGCACGCCGGAACGGGGGGGGGGCGGAGTTCAGAGTTCAAGGTTCAAAGAGAGACGGGGGCGGGGGGGCCCGCGGACACCCTCCATCGTTGATGCGCTCGCGGTCGCCGCCGAGGCACGGGGGCAGGGCGCGGGCGGCCTCCTGCTCGCGGAGGCCGAGGCCATTGCGCCGAACGAGGACGTCGCACGCTCGCCCTCGACGTCCTCGCCGACAACCTCGGCGCCATCCGCCTCTACGAGCGCAGCGGCTACGCAATCGTCCGGAGTGAGCGCCTCTGGCCACCGCTCTCCACGCTCTTTGGGTTCACCCGCTACCAGCGCGTGATCAATGGCGGCCACGTGTCCGGTTCGATGGCGGTCGTCGCGCGCGAGTAGGCCTAGCGCGGGTTGGCGTCGACGGGCTTCGTCGCGAGCGTCTGCCCCGTGATCCAGGAGCCCGCCTTTGAGGCCAGATAGACGACGCCCGCGCCGATGTCGGCGGGCTCACCGAGGCGGCCGGTGGGAAGGGTCTCACCGCAGCGGGTGAGCTGCTCGTCCGTCATCGGGAAGGTCTGTGTGAACATCTCGGTGACGATGGCCCAGGCGCGATCGCGTTCACACGGATGCGGCGATCGGCGAGCTCGCGCGCCAGCGTCATCGTCATGTCACGACGCCCGCCTTGCCCGCGCCCTAGGCAACGGGACCGTCGCCACGACCGACCAACCACGGCCGGGTCGCTTACGGCAGCGTGAACGAGACGTTTACGGTCGCGTCGACTTCGTATTCCTCGGCGAGCGCCGTGCCATCGCAGTCGAGTAGGCGGAAGTCGATGATGCTCGCCGGGATGCGGAAGACGCGCGTCTCGCCGGGTCCGATGATCTCAGTCGGCCCGAGTTCGTCCTGTCCCCAGTTCGCGGCCAGCGAGGGCGAGATCTGGACGAAGCAGATGTCGTCGCCGCTCGCGTTCTCGACACGGAAGTCGATGAGCGAATGGCTCCCGCCAATGAAGATCGAGTCGTTGCCAAGTGATTGTCCAGCGACATTGAGCACGGGCTCGTAAAGGCCCTCTTCGAGGCCGTTCTCGTTCAAGAAACAGGCCCACCAGTTGCCCTCGGGGCCGCCCACCCAGGTCTCGTTGATAACGCTTCCGATCTCGTTGAGCTCACCATTGACGAACCAGAGCGCCTCCCACGTGACGCCATCGACCATCCCCTCGTAGTCCCAGAAGGCGCAGGCGGCGGGAGCCGCCGCAGGCAGGATCGCGACGACGTTCGTAGGGGTCTCCTCGGGCTCGACGCCGTCGGCGAAGATGAGGTCGTCGAAGCTGGCATCTTCGAGGCCGCCGCTAACGCTACCACCGCCACCGAGGTCGCCGAACGCCGAGACGTAGGCCTCGCCCGCTGTTGCCGCCGCGATCAGCGGCAGGGCAAGAGCGATCGGGCGCAGGCCGTTGAGGAAACCGCCGATCGGGACACAGGTGTCGTCATCATTGACCGCGCCGTCGCGGTTCGTATCGACGATGACGCGACAGTCGACCGGGTCTACCTGCTCGTTCGAGGCCGCGATCGTGGGGATGCCGATGATCTCGCCGGCGGCGTTCGCGGCGAGCCCGCCACTATTGCCCCCGGCGATGGTCGCATCGGTCTTGATCCAGGCGCGGTCGGCGATCGCCTGCTGCGCGTTGAAGCCACTATGGTTCCCTGCGTAAACGTGATCGTGGCGCCGCCGATGCCCGGGAATCCCAGGATCTGGATCGGATCGCCCAGTTCGACCGCTTCCGAGTCGCCGATGGCGATGGCGGGCAGGTCAAAGTCGGCGGGCTCGCCCGCGAGGTCGCTGATGACGCGGACCACGGCGATGTCGAGGACGTAGTCAACGGCCACGATCTCGGCGATGAAGGAGGGCTTGGGCGCGCGGTCCGTCCGCTCGGTCACGGCGATGCCCAGAGCGTCGTACTCGTCGAAGCGATCGTCGACCACGTGGGCGTTCGTCAGGATCAATCCATCGGTGGAGATCACCGTCCCCGAACCGGTCCAGACAATGTTGCGATTCGCATCGAAAGCGACGATCTGAGCCACCGTGCGGGCCATCGCTGCGACACCGACTGTGGCGTCAGTGACGGGCGTGGCCGCTGCTTCGGAGGTGGCCGTCGCCGCGGCCGTGGGTTCGCTCTCCGAGGTGGCTTCCGCGTCCGTGGCAGCGGTCGGGTCCGGGGCCTTGTCACTGCCACCGCCACCGCAGGCAGCGAAGCCGAGCGCAAGAGCAACGACGGTCAGCGGCAGCAGACGGAGCACGGGGCCTTCTCGGGGGCGGGCGCCCTGGTCTCGCTCGATCATCGCCGCTGGCGGCCGCAGGCGCTATCAGGCCCGCGGTGGCGACTTCGATTGGCCGATCCGGAGCGGCTCAGGGGAACGGTCCGCTGCTGCTCGGCGTCCTTAGTGATTCGGTAGTAACGAAACGAGTCCGGAGCTACTACGACTCGACTAGACCCTGCCGCTCGTGCTGGAAGCCCGCCCGCTCGGCGATGTCCTCGGCACTCAGTCCGAAGATGTCGGGCGGGGACCAGCCGGTGAGGCCCGCGTAGGTGTCGATCTGGCTGCGATGGTGGACCTCGTGCTCGACCAGCATCATCAGCACCCGCCAGCCCGCGAGCGACCCGTCGCCCTCGATCAAGGGCACTCGTCGCTGGAGCCAGTCGTCGGGCGTTGTCTCGAGACCGGCGGCGAGCGTCGCGGCGCTCTCCGCCAGCAGCGCCGCCCACTTGGTGGTGTCGGGACGCTTGCCGGCGGGCGGCATGATCCAGCCCTCCGCACGGTAAGCGCCGACGAAAAAGCTTCGCGAGCGCGCGACGTGCGCGACGAGTTCGGAGATGCCCCAGGCCGCCTCCGCCTCGCCGGCCGCAGGAGTCCATGCGCCCGCCTCGGGCGGCAGCGCATCGATGTCGCGGACGGTGCGGCGATGGACACCCTCGAAATAGCGGAGGAAGTCGGCGATCGCGGTGATCACCCCACACCTGCCATCGCGTCGATAATGGTGGTGTGACGCATCCGTGCGAGGTCACGGCCGTCGCGCCCCTGTACCAGGCAGTCGAACTCGACGAACGGGCGCCCCTTGCACTCGTAGAGCGCGACGCAGCGACCGCCGACGACGACTTCGCCGCCTGCCCAGGCGGGCGCGAGGAACTCGACCTCAGTGCGGGTATGGATCGAGCTGGGTATCGCGAAGTTGTGCCGCATGAGCGCCTCCGCTCGCGCCGCCAACCAGGCAGGATGGAGGCGCGGACGATCGCCCGCGAATCGGGGGCCGGCGGAGCGGTGGCTCTGGAGGACGTAGGCACGCATCGCCGCGGGCTCCGCCGAGACCGCCATCGGCACCCAGTCGAGGCCAACGAGGGCGGGATCGATCCGCAGCTCGGGACGGGGCTCGAGGGCCTCGGGGGTCAGGCGGCGCGGCCCGACAAAGTCGGCTAACGCGGGACCCTCGCCCAGCCCAACCGCCCCCACGACGCAGTCGACCCCCGCCTCGTTCGCCATCCGCAGCGACCGCGCGTCATCGCCTTCCGGGGCGAGTTCGATGCGGAGGGCATCCCCGGGATAGACCGGCTGACGGAAGCGGAAGCTCGCCCAGCCGCGATCGAGCCAGGACTCGCCAAGCGCGTCGATGATCGCGGGTACCGCCCAGCCCCAAACGGTGACGCCACCCACGAGCGGGCCCGCGAAGCCGAGCTGGCGAGCGATCTCGGTCGAGTGCACGGGGTTCGCGATCGCCGCCGGATCGTCCTCGTTGTCCAAGAACGCGACGACTCGTTGCGCGAGCGTGTCCTTGGCCGCCATCGTTGGCCTCCTGCCGCGAGCCTAACCGGCCAAGCCCAGCGAAGACCACCGCGTAAGCGCCCTCCCGACTGCCCGATGCGCGGGATCTCGGTATGGTATTTGGGCTTTGGAAACTGGAATCCGGCTTCGGCCCGCCTCCTCAGGGGTGAATGCGCGCCGGCGCGGACGTGACGGCTCCGAGCCGCTGCCGGCGCGATCCCCGACCCCGGCCCCACCGCGCAAGCTTCCATCCCAACGCTACCTGCCCGGGCTCGACGGCATGCGCGCCCTCGCCGTGATCGCGGTCGTACTCTTCCATTCGACCCTCGGCATCGCCCCTGGGGGCTTCCTCGGGGTCGAGGTCTTCTTCGTCATCAGCGGCTACATCATCACGCGCGCGCTGCTCGCCGAGCGCCGCGCGGCCGGGCGCATCGACCTCGGGAGGTTCTGGATGCGGCGGGCGCGGCGGCTCCTGCCGGCGCTCTTCCTGCTCCTGCTCACGGCCGCCAGCTACAGCGTCCTCTTCGACGGGAACGGGGTCGCCGACCTCCGCCATGACATCGTCGCCGCGCTCGTCTACGTCACGAACTGGGATCTGATCGTGACGGGCGAGACCTATTTCGACTCGTTCGAGAGGCCCTCGCTCCTGCGCCACCTCTGGTCATTGGCGGTCGAGGAGCAGTTCTACGTGGTTTGGCCGCTCGTGATCGGCGGCGGGCTGGCGGTACTGCGGAGGCGGCTGCTGCTGACCCTGATCCTCGCCGGGGTCGCGGCATCGGGTCTGGCGATGGCGCTGCTCTACGAACCCGGCGGAGAGGTGACGCGGATCTACTACGGCACCGACACGCGCGCGTCCGGACTCCTCATCGGTGCCGCCCTCGCTTTCGTTTGGAACGCAGGCCCACGCGAAGTGCGTACGGGGCTCATCGGCAGGAGCAGCACCGCCCTGCTCGGTCTCGGGGGCCTTGGGGGCCTGGCCGCTTTCCTGGTGCTCATCGACGGCGGAACCCCCTTCCTCTACCAAGGAGGCTTCGTGCTCGTGGGCCTGTCGACGGCAGCACTGATCGTCGCCGCCACCGCCGAGCGCTCGATGATCGCGAGCGCCCTGGGCACGCCGCTGTTGCGCTGGTTCGGGGTGCGTTCCTACGGCATCTATCTGTGGCACTGGCCGGTCATGATGCTCACGCGGCCGGGGGTGGATGTGCCCTTCGATGGCGTGCCGCTCTTCGTGATGCAGGTCGCGATCACGCTCTGGCTCTCGGAGGCTTCGTACCGCTGGGTCGAAGTTCCCATCCGCACCGGTGCCCTCGGTCGCTTGCGCCGGCGGCTGGATGGATGGACGTCGATTCCGATCTGGCAGCGCGGCGCCGTCGGTTTTGCAAGCGCGTCGAGCGCGGCCGGCATCGGCGCGATCGTTGCGCTCGTGGTGCTGGCGCAGCCCCAGCAGGACCCACCCTACTTCGAGCTCGGCAGCGTGCGCCTGGTGAGTCCTGCGCAGGCGAGCTCCGTGCTGCCGGGGCCTCCCGGCGGTGCCCGTGAGATATTCGCGGGCGGGGCTGCCGATCCCTACACACTCTGGCTCCCCGGCGTGGGCGCCAGGACGGGCGAAAACGCGCAGGCGCAGCTCCCGCAGCGCGCCGAGGCCGCCTCCCTCCTCAAGGTCGCCGTCGCGGCGGCGCGATCGGACCGCTCCGCGGCTAGCGCCGCGGAGACGGTGCTCGTGCCGCTCACGCAGCCGGGGAGGGCGATCGTGGCCGACACCGCCGCGACGAGCAGCCGAGCGTCCACGGTGACGGGGGGCGGGGCCCGAGGCGGGCCGATACGCGTCACCGCGATCGGCGACTCCGTAATGCTCGGTGCCGCCTACCAGCTCGCCGCTGATGTCCAAGGCATCGACCTCGATGCGGCCGTAGGCCGCCAGGTTTCGGAAGCGATCGCGCTGCTCCGCGAGCGCAAGGCGAGCGGCCAGCTCGGCGAGGTCGTGCTCCTCCACATCGGCAACAACGGCACCTTCACCGATGCCCAGTTCGACGAGATCGTAGAGGTGGTCGGCGCCGGTCGCCGGATCATCTTCCTCAACCTCAAGGTGCCCCGCGCCTGGGAGGAGCCGAACAACGAGGTGATTACCCGCGGCGTTGCCCGCCACGGGCAGGCAATCCTCGTCGACTGGCGCACGGCGATCGCCGAGCGTCCGGAGGTGCTCTGGACGGACGACACCCATCTCCGTCCTGAAGGCGCGATCTACTACGTCGAGATCGTCGCTTCTCTCGTCGGCTCCTAGCCGGGGCGCGTTCGGAACTCCCTGAAGCGGCGGCCTGCACGTGAACGCCGCCCCCGGAAACCCTCCCTGGCCCACATGATCCGTTGGCCAGCTGTCCTGACCACAGACCTGCTAAGCGGCAGTCGCCGAGGATCCACGCCGGGGTCGCCCAAGACGGCCCTCCGCCACACGAGAGAGGATTCAGGAAATGGAACACCGGCGGATGGGCCGCACCGGCCTCCGGGTCTCGACGATCTGCCTGGGGACGATGACCTTCGGCTTCCAGACCGATCAGCCGACGGCTCTACGGATCCTCGATACGGCCTGGGAGGCAGGCGTGAACTTCCTCGATACCTCCGATGTGTACCCGCTCGGGAGCGACGACACCGGCACCACCGAGGAGATCATCGGGAGTTGGCTCAAGCGGATGCCACGCGATCGGGTCGTCGTCGCCACAAAGGCGCGCGGCGCGACGGGGCCCGGACCGAACGACGTGGGGCTCTCGCGCAAGCACATCCTCAGCGCCGTCGACGCGTCGCACGCCTGGGAACCGATATATCGACCTCTACCAGACCCACTTCCCCGACCCCGACACCCCGATGGAGGAGACGATGCGGGCCGCTCGAGGACCTCGTGCGCTGGGGCAAGGTGCGCTACGTCGGCTGCTCGAACTACCAGGTCTGGGAGCTCGCGCAGGCGCTCGCCGTGAGCGAGCGGCTTGGGATCGGGCGCTACGACTGCGACCAGCCGCGCTACAACATCCTCTACCGCGAGATCGAGAACGAGTTGCTCCCCCTCTGCCGCGCCGAGGGCGTAGGCATCATCGCCTACAACCCGCTGGCCGGTGGCTTCCTCACGGGCAAGTACGAGGGCAGCGAAGACCTCCGCGAGAACACGCGCTTCACGCTGGGCAGCGCAGGACCACGCTACCGCGCCCGCTACTGGGAGGACGCCCAGTTCCGCGAGATCGAGCGGCTTGCGGACGTACTTCGGCGGGCGTGGCATCTCCTGCCCACGCCGCCGTCGCCTGGGTCATCGCCCAAGCGGGCGCGACCTCGGCCATCGTCGGAGCGAGCGGCCACGATCAGATCGCGGACTCGGTCGGGGGCGCGGAGCTCAGACTGAGCGAAGAGGATCTTGCCTTCTGCGACGAGTCGTGGTTCAACCTGCCCCGCAAGTGCGACCCCGCGATCGCACTGCGCTAGCGCTCCTCGCCGACCGTGGCCCGCGCTTCGCGCAGGCGCGCGAGCGACCGCTCGCGCCCGAGCAGCGCCACGGAATCGAACAGCGGCAGGCCGCGCGGCGACCCCATGATCGCGACGTAGAGCACCGAAACGAACTTCCGCAGCTTCAGATCGAGGCTGTCCTGAAGCGATCGCAGCGCCGCCTCGACCGTTTCCAGCCTCCAGCTCACCTCGTCGATCGCCTCGAGCGCGGCGAGAGCCTGGTCGAGCACGCGCCCAGCGAGTTCGACATCGCCGCCAATTCGCTCGGTGAGGAGTGCAGCCCCGTGCGCGGGCGCGCCGTCGCCGAACAGGAACTGGACGAGCTCAGCGAGCTCATCGAGGCGCCCCACGCGTTCATGCAACAACGGCGCGACCGCCGCGACGAGGTCCGCGCTGACCGGACGTGGAATCTCCGGCGGCAGATCGCGTTCGAGCCACTCCGATACCGTTGCGGCCCAGGCCGCCGGTGTCAGCGCGCGAATGTGGTGGCCGTTGAGCGAGTCGAGGCGCTCGACATCGAAGAAGGCGGGGTTGGGCACGACGCGATCGAGGCTGAAGGTGCGTGCGAATTCGTCCCGGGTGATCTGCGACGTCTTGTCGTCGAGGGACCAGCCGAGGAACGCGAGGAAGTTCAGCATCGCCTCCGGCAGGTAACCGCGATCGCGGTAGTCGAGCGCGGCAACGTCGCCGGCTCGCTTCGAGAGCTTGCGGCCATCCTTGTCGACCAGCAGCGGCAGGTGCGCGAACGCGGGCGCGGGCCAGTCCATGGCGGTGTAGAGCTGGAGGTGCTTGGGCGCACTCGAGAGCCACTCCTCCGCGCGAATGACGTGGCTGATCTCCATGTCGTGGTCGTCGACCAGCATTGCGAGGTGGTAGGTGGGGAAGCCGTCGGACTTCAAGATCACGAAGTCGTCCTGGAGCGCGTTCTCGAAGCTCACCGCGCCCCGGATCAGGTCCGTGAGCGTCGTCGTGCCACTTCGTTCCATGCGAAAGCGCACGACTGAGGTTTCGCTACGAGCGCGCTCGCTGGCCTCGTCGGCCGGCAGCGCGCGGCAGCGGCCGTCGTAGCCCGGTGGCTGGCCGCTCGCCTGCTGGTCTTTGCGCAGCTGGGCGAGACGCTCGGGCGTGCAGAAGCAGGGATACGCTCGTCCTCGCCGGATGAGTTCGCTCGCGGCTGCTTCGTACTGATCGAGACGCTCCGACTGTACATAGGGGCCGTGCGGCCCGCCCACGTCCGGGCCCTCGTCCCAGTCGAGCCCGAGCCAGCGCAGTCCGGCGTAGATGTTCTCGACCGAGCCTGCCGCGTAACGGCTCTGGTCCGTGTCTTCGATGCGGAGGATGAACTGCCCGCCGTTCGCCTTGACGAACGCCCACTGGAAAAGCGCCGTGCGCAATCCGCCGATGTGCAGCTCGCCGGTAGGGCTGGCGGCGAAGCGGGTACGAACGGCGTCGCTCATGGGACCTCCTTCGTGTAGGCGGCGGCTGCTCCCGCGAACGCTGCTGTCTGCCCAGCGAAGCCCGCTTCGGCGATGGCCGCCCGCATGTCCTCAGGCAGGGGCGCGGCCACCGTCAGCGCTCCGCCCGCGGGGCGCGGGACCGTGATCCGCCAGGCGTGCAGGAGGTGACGCGGGCCGGGCCCCTTGCCGTACCGGTCATCACCGCTTACGGGCGCGCCGATAGCGGCGAGGTGCACGCGGATCTGGTGGGTGCGGCCCGTGCGAGGCCGTACCAACACCAGCGATCGGTCGCGTTCGTCCGCGAGCACTTCGTACTCGGTCTGCGCGCTGCGGCCCGAGCCAGTCACCGCCATCCGCCGGCGATCGGCGTGGCTGCGGCCGAGGTCGGCATCGACGACGGCGCGCGCACGCTGGGGAACCCCGTCGCAAAGCGCCAGATACTCCTTCGTCACTTCGCGGGCCTGGAAGGCGGCGCTGAGCGCGGCCTGGGCCGGCGGTCGCTTCCCGAGGAGGAGCACACCGCTCGTGTGCTTGTCCAGACGATGCACGATCCCGGGACGCTCGATCTCGAAGGTCGCGGCGCAATGGGGATAGCGCTCCACGAACCAGGCGACCACGCTGGGAGCCTCGCGCTCCGCGGGCGCCTCGTGGACGAGCAGGCCGGCGGGCTTATCGATCGCGAGAACGTCGTCGTCCTCGTAAAGGACGGTGAGGGAGAGGCCGCTGGGCCGGACCTCGTGCCAGGTCTCGGGCAGCTCGAGCGTGATGTCCGCCCCGCGCTCGACCTTGGTCGATTTCCGCGCAGGCGCGCCATCCACGAGCACCTGCTGGTTGGCGATCAGGCGCTGCAGGCGGGCCCGACTCAGATCGGGGAACGCAGCCGCCAGCACAGCGTCGAGGCGGCCCGCCTCGACGACTAGGAGCTGGCGTCGTTCGCCCGCTCCGCCCGCGGCTCCCTCATTACCACTGCCCATAGCAGAACGATGACCCCGATCGTAATCGCCGAGTCCGCGACGTTGAAGGCGGGCCACTCCGGAAACTTGATGAAGTCGACGACTTCGCCGTCTCCCGCGCGATCGAGCAGGTTGCCGAGTGCACCGCCGAGCATGAGCGCGAGCGCGACCCGCACGAGCGGGCTCGCGAGGCCCGGATTGAAGAGATAGACGAGGATCACGGCCGCGCCGGCTACCCCCGCGACGATCAGAAGGGGGCCGGCGCCCTCGAGGATGCCGAAGGCCGCGCCGGTGTTCGTGAAGTGCACGATGCGTACGTGCCAGTCGCGATCGGGCCAGGCATCGCCCTGCTCGACCCACGCCCGAATCCCCCACTTTGAGAGCAGGTCGAAGACGACGACGCCCGCCGCGATTCCGAGGAAGGCGAGGTCGCCTAGGCGTAGCCGTAGCCGTCGCGGCGGGCTCGGCGCGGACACGGTTTCCACCGCTCCATGATAGAAGCTGGACGGAGTTCAGAGTTCAAAGCTCAGAGTTCAGCGAGGATCTACGACGGAGGACTCGGCGCCCAATCGACGAAGGCGAGCCGCCGTCGCTAGCCAAGAGCCAACAGCCAGGAGCCATGTAAGCTCGCCCGATGGAAGCCGGAGGCATCCTCAGCGGCGTTCGCGTCCTCGACCTGGCGACGGATGTCGCGGGGGCGTTCGCGGCGAAGCTCCTCGCGACGTTTGGGGCCGATGTCATCAAAGTCGAGGCGCCCGGCGGTGACCCGACGCGCTGGCTGCCCCCGCGCGCTGAGGGCGAGTCGCCCGACGCCGGCATCCTCTTCGCAGCGCTGAACGCGGGAAAGCGCAGCCTCGTCGCCGACCCCGGCTACCGGGGCGACCTCGCGATGCTCGCCGCCCTGCTCGACCGCGCCCGGATCGTGATCGAATCCGGAGCGCTGGGCGAATGGCTGGGGCGAGGGCTCGACCTCAGCGGCGTGCCCACCTCGACCGTCGTCTGCTCGATCACACCCTTTGGACAGGACGGGCCGCGAGCGGGGTGGCGCGCCACGGCCTTGACGGCGTTCGCGGCGGGCGGGCAGATGGCGCTGTTCGGCGAGCCCGACCAACCTCCGATCCTGACGGCCGGGCATCAGGCCCACCTGCAGGCCGGGCTGCACGCCTTCGCTGCGACGCTTACGGCCCTCTACGCTGCCGAGCGCACAGGCATCGGCGACCACATCGATCTATCCATCCAGGAGGCGCAAGCGGCCTCGCTCGAGGGCGCGGGCCCCGCCGCGCTCGTACGGGGCACGGACCAGGAGCGCACGGGCAACGGCATGCGCGCGACTTGGGGTATCCACCCCTGCGCCGACGGCTGGGTGGGGCTGGCGGCGATGACGCGGCAGATGGACGCCGTGTACCAATGCATCGGCCGCCCCGAGCTGCTCGACCGTCCCGAGCTCACACGGACCTTGCGCACCGCCGAGGCCGACCTCGCCCTGCGCGAGGCCATCCAAGAGTGGACCACGGCCCGGACGGCGCGGCAGATCTTCGAGGAGTCGCAGGTGCACCGCGGGCCGTTCGGGCTCATCCCCCGCCCGGACGAGCTGCTGGCCTGGCCGCCCCTGCGCGAGAACGGCTTCTGGAACGAGGTCGACCACCCCGTTCTTGGCCGCCACACTCTCCCGGGGGCGCCACTCACGGTGAACGGCGCGCGCGCGCCGCTGCTCGGCGAGCACACGCAGGAGATCCAGGCAGAGCTCGACGCCGAGACGGACGAGCCGAAGCGGGACGACCTCACGGACGGCGAGGAACCGCTGCCTCTCCTCGACGGGGTCCGCGTGCTCGACCTCACCCAGGTCTGGGCGGGGCCCTTCGCGACCCGTCTCCTGGCGGACATGGGTGCGGACGTCATCCATATCGAAGGTCCCGGCTTCCCCGACGCTGTCCGCGGCATCGCCCGCCCCGACGACCCGCGCTCGTACGACCGCTCCTCCTACTTCAACGAATACAACCGCAACAAACGTAGCCTCGTCCTCGACCTGCGCGACGCCGAGGGGATGCGCGCCTTCGAGCGGCTCGTCGCCAACGCAGATGTGGTCATCGAGAACTGGAGCGTGGGCGTCGCCGAGCGGCTGGGCTTGGGGTACGACGCGCTGCGCGCGCTCAACCCCCGCATCGTCTTCGTGCAGATGCCCGCCTTCGGTCACGACGGCCCGGAGGCGAGCCGCATGGGCTTCGGCCCGACCATCGAGCAGATGGGCGGGCTCGTCGCGCTCCAGGGGTACGCCGGCGGCCCACCCCAGAAGAGCGGTACCAGCTACGGCGACCCCACCGGCGGCACGATGGCGGCGGCGGCCGTCGCGCTCGGCCTCGTGCGGCGCGAGCGCACCGGCGATGGCTGCCACACCGTCGTGTCGCAGCGCGACAACGTGATCGGGCTCGTGGGCGAGTTCATGATTGCGGAGTCGCTCCACTCCCACCCACCCACACGCGTTGGCAACCGCCACGAGCAGTGGGTGCCGCACAACGTCTACCGCACGAAGGACGACGAAGGGCGCGTCCAGGCCGACATCGCCGGGAATCCGCTGCGCGAGTTCCACGAGACCTGGCTCGCGGTCGCCGTCGACTCGGACGAGGCCTGGTGGGCCCTCCATGGCGTCGTCGGCGACGACCGCCTCGGCCGTGACGACTACGCCACCGCCGCCGGTCGCCTGGCGGCGGCCGGCGAAATCGATGCCGTCATCGGCCAGTGGGCGCGCGCGCAGGATGCGACGGCGGCGGCGAGACGCCTGCAGCAGGCAGGCGTGAGCGCGGCACCCTTGCTCACGCCGCTCATGATCGCGCGCGACGAGCACCTCCAGGCGCGTGAATTCTTCACGACCTATGACCACCCCGAAGCCGGCCGCCAGCGCACGACCCGCCCCGTCTGGCGCCTCGCCGCCCGCCCCTTCGAGGGCGTGCGCCCCGCCCCCTGCTTCGGCGAGCACAACGCCGATATCCTGCGCGAGGTCGCCGGCTACGACGAGGCCGCGATCGCGGCCCTCGCCGCCGCCGGCGTCATCGCGACGGAGCCTCGCTAGCGCGAGGCGTTCAGAGTTCAGTGTTCAAAGTTCAAAGGGGGACGCCGCGGAGCCACTCCGGACGACCGGCAGCGGACCAGCCACGCCATCCATTGCCAACGGCCAACTGCCAACGGCCGGCCCACCCACCAATAGCCACCAATGCCCAAGACACTCGCCGAACGCATGTACCTTCGCAGCGGCGACCGCATGCTGCTCGCGGGCTACGCCGCCGCGCTCGCCCCGCCCGAGGGCGTCGTCGTGAGCGACGACCCCGCCGGCACCTTCGACGTGATCCAGGTCTTCCTCTCGACGCGCACGGCCCTCGAAGCGGACCTGCCACGCCTCAAGCCCCTGCTCGCCGCCGGCGGCAAGCTCTGGGTGACCTACCCGAAGGGCACGTCCAAGCGCCTCACCGCCGACATCAACCGCGACGATATCCATCGCTACACAGCAACCATCGGCCTCCAAACCGTCGCGCAGGTCTCCGTCGACGACGATTGGTCGGCGATCAGGTGCAAGGTGGCGGGTTGAAGCGCTCGAATGCGCGGTGACGCTGGGGAGGCTGGGCGGCCGAGGTGGCTTGACGTGCCCCCAGGCGTTGTAGCACTTCTGAGGATAGGACTGGTATCTCCAGCGGCAGCTGGGACTGGCGAAGAGCTGGTCGAGCCGATGGTGCAGGCGGACGGTAGCGGAGGGAGGAGTGGGGCCCGAGGTGGTTGTACGCGAAGCGCCACTGCTCGCTGAGGATCTGCGCCTCGAGCAACGTGTCGAAGCGCTCACGGTTGAGGCACTCGTCCCGGAGCTTGCCGTTAAGCGACTCGACGGAGCCATTCTCCCAGGGGCTGCCAGGCTCGATGAAGAGCGTCTGCACGCCCACGCGCTCGAGCCAGTGACGCACCGCCTTGGCGGCGAACTCGGGGCCGTTGTCAGAGCGGATGTGGGCGAGAACAGCGCGCCGCACGAAGCGCTCGGCGAGGCAGGCGAGCACCTCGATGGAGGGGAGCCGTCGGGCAACGACGATTGCGAGGCACGCGCGCGTGTACGCAGCGACGACCACGAGGAGCTTCAGCGCTCGCCCAGCGGCAGTGCGCTCGAAGACGAAGTCGTAGGGCCAGACGTCATTGGGTCGCTCTGCACGCCGGCGCACGATGGCGCCCTCCGCCAGCCAGAGTCGTCCCCGCTTGGGCTGCTTCCTCGGTACCCGCAGCCCCTCCTTGCGCCAGAGTCGCTCTCCTGGCGCAACAGCGCCGTGATGCGGCGATAGCCGTCACGTCCGAAGCGTGAGGCCAGGGCCACGCTGCGGGCGCTCAGCGCTTCCTCAGCGTCTGCCCGCCGCTTCGCCTAACGCTGGCTCGGGCGCGGCTGCTGGAGGACGCGACAAGCGCGTCGCTCCGAGATTGGCAACGGCGCTTGCACGTGGGTGACCGCCCGGCGGCGCTTCGCCGGGCGCAGAAGTTTCCCCGCGCCGCCCCGCGCAGGATGTCGTTATCGAGGACCTGCTCCGCCACGAGCTTCTTCAGGCGCGCGTGCTCGCGTTCCAGGTCTTTGAGTCGCTTCGCCTGGTCGAGCTGCCGGCCGCCGTACTCCCCTCTCCAGCAGT
Organism: Tepidiformaceae bacterium; assembly: GCA_965247935.1. Lineage (GTDB taxonomy): Bacteria > Chloroflexota > Dehalococcoidia > Tepidiformales > Tepidiformaceae > CAUYXJ01. Next base: position 2,077,480 of record CBDFIA010000002.1, on the reverse strand, counting down.
AGTAGGTCGGCTCGCTGATCCCCAGCCGCCCGATCACCTCCTCGACCGTCGCCCCCTGTCCCAGGGCGACCTCTGCCTCCCTCAGCTTCCCGATGATCGCCTCGACGCTGTATCGCTTCCTTGGCATCTTCTGCTCCCCTTCTTCGCCAGGCTCTCTCTCATTCCTCCTGGCTCAGTTCCTGGGGGGCAGGTCACTAACCCTTGGAAACTTTGCCAGGACGCCCGTGTGACTCCCTTTGGTGCGGTTCCCCAGGTGTGACCCTCGCTGGCAGGGTCAGGACCAGGATGTCTTCCTGAGGAATCACGATCTCAGCTGGCACGTCCTGGCCTATCGTCCGGCGGATGCCACGATCAGCGTCGGGGACAGACAGTACCCAGTCGGCTCCGCGCCTATGGATAGACCACGGCTGCACGGCCACGAGCGAAACTTCGACTGAGCCGCCTCGGCCCACTCCGTCAGCTGCGCCGAAGAGCGCGCCCTGCGCCTGGGCGGTTCGCGCGAGACCGCTGTGGTGTCTCAAAATCCCATCAGCACTGCACGGATGGAGTTTTGAAACACCACAGGCCCTGAGGAACCCGGGCAACCGTGGTCGCCAACCAGCCTCACGCGAGCTTCTGAACTGCAACTCAGTTCGGAACCCGGTTTGACGAGAGATGGGGTAGGACGGGATGAGCGAACAAGAGCAGACACCAGCGGTGAAGTGCACGTCGTGCGACCGCGAGATTCAAGTGGATCTCGCCCCGTCTCGCACGGCATCTGCGCCCTGTGCCTTCCGCGGCCGCTGGGTCGCTTAGCTACGCCCCCGCCATCTCCAGGTGCTTCGGCCTACCGATCTCGCGGGAGTGGTTGCCATCGTGACGGGGAGGCCAGCGACGGCCAGGGCGGTCATCCTTCTCTGCCATCGGATTTTGGGCAGCAGTTAGAGCCACATCGCGACCTCCGGCCGCTAGCCTCACCTGCGACCAGCGCTCAAAACAACCCCGATGGGATTGAAACACCACAAGCCCGAAGGGCGCAGGCACAGCACCCCGGCTTCGGTCAGTCTCCGGCCTCCGCGTCGCCACTCCGCCGGCGCGATCTCGGAATCGCACCCTCGGGCAGGAGTCGGAACCCCAAGAAACCCGCTGGAGCTGCGATCAGGAACGCCGCCATGATGCCGACCTTGCTCTCTCTGAGCAGCGTCTCGTCGGAGTAGGCGAGGTCACCCACGAAGAGAGCGACGGTGAAGCCAATGCCGGCGACGAGGCTAATGGCGATCGCCCCCCTCCAATTCACGCCCGCGGGCCAGCTCGCGCCAAATCGAATCGCCAGCCACATCGCTGCGAGCAGTCCCACCGGCTTCCCAACCACCAGGCCGATCACTACGCCCCACGTGACGGTACTGCTGACCGCGTCCCCGATCGCCCCAGGCGTGAGATGCACCCCGGCGTTCGCGAGGGCGAATGCCGGCACAACGAGGAAGGCGACCCAGGGGTGGAGGCGGTGCTCCAGGCGATCGATGTGAGGCAGGGCATCATCAGTGAGGTCGCCAAGGCTCAAGAGCGAGTCGACGATCTGGTCGTGCCCCAATGCGGAGTCTGGGGACCCACCGCCCGCTCGGAAGCGCTCAAGCAGCTCCTCCGCGGTTCCGACGAAGCCCTGGAGTGGCGCCGCGGGTCGCCAGGGGGTAAGGAACCCGAGGATCGCCCCAAGCGTGGTTGGATGAACCCCGGATTCGAGCGTCGCCGCCCAGGCGACGATGCCCAGGCCCGCGAAGATGATCATGGAGTGGATGCCGACCCGATACAACAGAAACATCAGGCTGACGATCGCCGCCGCGAGGACGATCTGGTCGACCTGCACATCGTTCGAGTAGAACAGCGCGATCACCGCCACAGTGCCGATGTCGTCGACGATGGCGAAGGTGAGGAGCGTTGCTCGCAGGCCCAGCGACACACGCGAGCCGAGCAGGGCCGCGACGCCGAGGGCGAAGGCGATGTCCGTGGACATCGGGATGGCCCAGCCGCTCCGTTCATCTCCCCCTTGAGCGACAAGCAAAAACAGGCCCAGGGGCAGAAGCATCCCGCCGATCGCTCCCGCGATTGGGGTCACCATCACCCGCGGGTCGGAAAGTTCACCAACTGTGATTTCACGCTTGACCTCGAGCCCAATGACGAAGAAGAAGAGGACCATCGCCACGTCGTTGACCCAGAAGTGGATGGTCCCTTCGACGTCCCAGAAGCCAAGGTCGACGCCCAAAATTGTGCCCAAGAGCTCTTCGTATTCGCCGCGCCAAGGAGAGTTCGCCCAGAACAGGGCCGCGAGCGCGGCGGCCATGAGCAGAAGGGCGCTGGCGCTTTCGGTTTGGATGAACTCCTGCGCCGGTCGAACGAAGCGGGCTAGTTGTCGTTGCCGCTCAGAGAGAGGCGTATTGACGTCGACCATCACAGTGCCTCCCTGGTAGAGCTTGGGCGGAGCTCGGATCCCTGGGTTTCGCCCAAATAGAGTGGGGGGGGGCCGAAATTCGGCCCCCTCAGCATTTGGTTCGCCTCGCGTCTGGACCTGATGCGGCCGAGCCGCTACGCGGCCAAGGCATCAGTCCGCCGGCTTGCTGGTGGTGCTCGCGCCTATCTCACTCTCGATGGAGGTCCTCTGAATCCAGGATGCGGAAGCCGACGCCGAGCGTGACCTGCGTGGCCGCCGCGCGTCCATCTGCGATCGTTCCTCTGATCTGGCGCACCTCAAACCAGTCGAGGTTGCGGAGCGTCTTGGCAGCGCGGTCGAGGGCGTTCGCGATGGCCGCGTCTACGCCATCGGGGGACGATCCCACAAGCTCTACGATCTTGTAGGTGTGTGGCTCGCTCATTATCAGCTCCTCCCTAGTCGTCTGCGGCTAGCATTTTGTTCACGTCTCCCATCCGGGACGCTCAAACAGTGTGGCACGACGATCGGCGGCATACGGTTCTTCTCCTCAGGACGCCTGGCCCGACTCCGGGTCGGCGAGATCCAGGGCCATCACCAAGAGATCGCGCGGCAGCCCGCGCCGATCGGTTACCCAGCCAGGAGGATGGCCTGCTCATGGAAGCCAAGGCGCTCGAAAGCTGAGCGCGCCCCCGCTTGGTCGACGGTCATCTGGGCCGTGATCTTGCGGGACCCAAACGCTGGAGCAGCACGGATGATCTCCCGGACCAGATTCCCACCAAGTCCATTGCCGCGGTACTCCTTCGCCACGATGACCCGGATCTCGCCCACGTTGCGAGTCCAGCGGGTGCGGTCGCTGTTTAGCGAGGCGTACCCCACTACGGCGTCGTCGCTGGTTGCGACGACGCCAAAGTCTTGGCCAACCCCGACGTTAGACACGATCCCTCAACGACCCACGGGGCGCAGATGTCCTCTCCCAAGAACAGCAGATCGTCCACCGGCAGTTCGCGCGCGAAACGAAGGAAGCCGGCCCGGTCCTTGTCGGCGAGTGGACGGAGCTCGACCTCCCGGCGATCGCTCAACCTCACCGAGGTGGGATAGCGCACCGCGAGGTCAGGCCTAGAGATGAGCCCTCGTCGAATGCGATCCGCCTCGGTCGAACGGAGTGTTCGCTCTTCCTCGCGTGTGTATTCTTCTCCACACGCCGAGCAGACGTAGTTCGTCGCCTTGTCTTCGTTTCCGATGTCGTCGGATGAGTCCCAATGAGGGACCAGCGCGGTGTGAGGGCAGGTTGTCGATGGCTCGGCCACGGCGGCCACGGCGGCCCCGCCTAGTTCTTTGCGTCGTCGCCTGAAGATACTCATCCTTCTACCTCCTCATTCGGTATCTAGGGAGTTGCGTCGGCCCAGTCCGAAGGCGGATCGAACCGTGTCATCCAGTGCGGTTAGCTGATCAGCGTCCGCCGGCGTGAAGATCACCAACCAGTCGCGGGGCGAGTCGATCCAGCGTGTCTTGAGTTTGCCGAAGAGACTGAAGCCGTGGCGCTGCACGGCGACGATCTGCTTGCCGCGGCCGAAGTAGGAGCCGAGAAGCGCTCTCTTGGAGCTCACCTGTTCCAGCTCGAGGAAGGGGCCGTGCCGCCCTTCGGGAGCGTCTACGGGCTCGAGACCTGGGTCGACCGCTCCCTGGCGGGCGAAGAGCAGATCGCGTCATGCGCGGGTACGCACTCGGACACCATCGTTATGAAGTACGACTACTTCGCCTCGCTCGAGCATCCGACCGTCTGCGACCTCCGGCACGAAGCGGTGCCAGCTTGACGCGGACTCGTCGCCGTCCGAGAGCAGGGCCGTTCGCGCCAGGCGTGAGATCTCCGGCCGCAAGCCTCTCTGTGAAGTGCGCTCATCACGGGCTGGTGTCGCGTCCTCGCGGTTCACTCCTAGAGGGCTGGTGCAGACGCTGCGGCGAACGCGGTGAGTTTGCCCCGGAGTGGGGGCCGACCCTCTGGAACGGGAAGCCCTGGTCGTGACGGCGCGCGCGATCGCCATCTCACGCCAGATCGGCACCGACGGCGATGCCATCGGCAGAACCGTCGCCTCTGCGCTCGACTTCGGGTGTTACGACCGTGAGGTGCTCGAGCGGGCCGCCCACGACGTCGGCGTCACGCCCGAAGCGATCGGGGAAGCCGAGCGCAAACACTCGCTCCTCGAACGTGTTCTCGAAAACCTGGCCCTTGACGCCACGGTGCCCGTCGCAGAGATGAAGCTGGGTCGACCCTACCCCCAGCCGCTGACATCGCTCGTGACCTCGGATGACTACCGCCGGCTGCTCGAGAACGTGGTCCCCGACCTCGCTGGCCAGGGCAAATGCGTGATCGTCGGGCATGGCGCGACCGTGCTGCTCGAGGGGCGGCTCGATGTCCTCGGCGTCCTGGTCACGGGTTCGCCCGAGGTGAGGGCGCGTCGCGTGGCGAAGGACAGCGGCATGGCTTCCGGGGACGCTGCCCGGGTCGTGGCGGATACCGATCGTGAGCGCCTGGACTACTTCCACAGCTTCTACGATCGAGACTGGCTCGCTCCGGGCACGTACGGGCTGTGCATTAACTCTGACGTCTTTGACGCTGAGAGTGCCGCAGCGCTCGTCCTCGAGGCCGCTCGGCGTCTCTAGTGCGGAGAGGTGAGATGAGATGGCGAAGATCCGACTAGCCAGCGAGGAGGACCGGGAAGCGGTGCTAGGGCTCTGGAGGGTGAGCGGCTGCGGCGAAATCGAGACCGAGGAGTGGCGCGCGCTCGCTGATGGCACCTGCGCCAACCTCCTGGTAGCGGACGACGAAGGGGGACGTCATCGGAACCGTGGTAGCCGCCTTCGATGGCTGGCGAGCGTACCTCTACCACGTTGCCGTGGTACCTGAGCACCGAGGCGAAGGGCTCGCCAAGCTCCTGATGGACGAGGCCGTGACGGGCCTTCGCGCGGCAGGCGCACGGCGAGCCTTCGCGCTGGTCAATGAGAAGAACACTGCCGGTCTAGCGCTCTGCGCCACGATGGGTTTCGAGCCCGAGGGTGACGTGGCCTGGGTGAAGGGGCCCCTTTCCTCCTGACCGAGCTCTGTCCAGAGAGCCGGCCATATCGCACCAACCATCAGCTCCCTACGCTCGAGTTCGCTCCGCCCGCCACAAGCTCGACGGGCGGCAGTGGTGGAATCGATAACGGGCCACCCTGCTCAGGTTGAGAGCCGGATCTCCCGGCGGCATGCGCACCAACTAATGCGGCGGCCTCCGCCGGGGAGTCTGCGATCTCCGAGGTCGATCTCGGCTGCCTGACGACTCGCAGAGCCCTCCGTGTAATGGTGCCCGATGGAATGAGGGTCTCGTGCTTGTTCAGACGGGGAAGATCGGCGGCTAGGTGTAGTTCCCAGGAAGGTTGTTGACAGGACGGGGTCCCGCCCTGTTGCTGTGTGAGTTGAAGAAACGCGCAGCAAGGAGAGATCCCGTTGGAAGATCGTAGAGCGAGATTGACACCGTTGACGCGGCAGGAACTGGGGCAGCAGAGCGCTGCGGGCTGGCCGGTAGCCGAAGTAGCGCGCCAGTTTCGGGTATCGCGTGCGACCGCCTACAAGTGGCTACGGCGCTATCGCAGCGGAGGGCTGACCGCACTGGAGGACCGCTCCTCACGGCCCCGGCACTGTCCGCCGCAGACGGAACGCGCACTGGAGCAGCGGATCTGCAGCATCCGCCGCCAGCAGGGCCGGGGGCCACACCACATCGCCTGGGCTCTGAAGCTGGCCCCTCAACGGTCTACGCGGTCCTCCGTCGAGGGGGGCTCAATCGCCTCGACCACCTCCACCGCGTCACCCGCGAGGTCGTGCGCTACGAGCGCGAGCGGCCAGGCGAGCTCCTCCACCTCGACGTGAAGAAGAGCGGGCGCATCCCCGATGGCGGGGGTAAGCGCCTCGCCCCAGGCTTTGCGGAGACACAGTCCGGACCGCAACGGAGCCGCTCACTGGGCCTGGACTACCGCCACGTCGCCGTCGACGACCACAGCCGCTACGCCTACGTGGAGGCGCTCGCAGACGAGCGCGGTGCGACCACCGCGGCCTTCCTGGAGCGTGCCCTCGCCTACTACCGCGCCCGGGGCGTAGAGGTGCGAGAACTGCTTACCGACAACGCCAAGAGCTATACCGCCTCGCACGCCTTCCTCGCGGTTGCCGCTGTCCCCGGGCTTCGCCGTCGCACCACCCGACCGTAGCGGCCGCAGACCAACGGCAAGGCCGCGCGCTTCATCCAGATCCTGCAGAACGAGTGCGCCTACGGCCGCCGCTCTCGCTCCAACGAAGAACGCCTCCGGCAACTCCCTCGATGGCTCTATCGCTACAATCACCGCCGACCACACGGCGGCATCGCGGGCCTCCGGCCCGCTGAGCGCCTGTAAACAACCTCTCTGCTAAGTACAGCTAGCTCCCGCACGCCCCGCCGAGGGCCGCGGAGGTGGCACCGATCCGACAGATTGCTGACCGTCAAACCCGGAACCCGTCACCGACCGGGGGAGGAGCGCTCCGGCCCGCGTTCGCCGTCGAACCCGCGACAGCCCAGTCGGTCCGGGAACGCACACGCACCCTTGTGCGATACACCCCAAGAGTTGGTTCCCCCCGTTCCTGGGCTACCCGGGATTCAGCGTGCCACACTTGTAGCTCCTTTTGAGTGTACCAGCAGAGTCAAGAGGAAGTAATGCTGCTCAGTCTTTCCTTGGGATATTATTCACAGATAGTGTGATTATATTCACAATTCCCATCATTGTGACTTTTGACACAAGTTGTGTGGAAGAATGGCGATACGGATGGTTGCAATTCGCCAGCACCAAGCGTACTATGGAGGCATCCTAAAGACGAGAGGGTGTATCGGCATGAAAGTCCGGACCCACCTTCTTTTCGGAGTTCTTCAGGCCGATGGATCTGGTCCGCGCTGAGCGGGCCAGGCACAAACCTCGCACCTCGCTTGGGGAGCGTGCCCGCTGCTGAAACCGCGGGAGATGAGCCAAAGAGCGAGGAAGCCAGGATTGAAGAGGGGGCCATCTGGCCCCCTCTTCGGGCGCTCAGGACGCCCCCGGCTACCGCCTGCTCGAAGGCGAGGGCGAACGGCACACCCTTCCTCTCACCATCGAAAGGCTCCCGCTCGGCGAACGACCCCTCCGCTTGGTGGCGGGCTGGCGCGGCTTGTGGTGTTTCAAAACCTCATCCGCTGCGGTGTGGATGCATTTGGGTCCTCGCAGCCACCCTCTGAGCGGAGGTCTCTCAGTATGGATTCTGCTCAAGCTGCGGGCACAAAAACCCCGTCCAGGCAGTGCGGATGGAGTTTTGAAACACCACAGATGTGCCCAGTGCACCTCTGTGAAGTGCTTCACAATCATCTCGAGAACACCACCCAACTTGTGAAACGCATCACTTATTAGTTCTGCCACAATACGCCGAGGTGGCTTCCCAATGACGTCCGACAGCATGCGACAGGACAGCCAGCCCGAGAGACCGGCGCAGCCCCGGCTCAGCGAGCATGACGCCCTTCGTGGAGCCCGCGAAGCCGTGGACGCAGCCATCGTCGCCCACGCCGGTAACCGCGTGACGTGGGCCGAATCCCTAGGCGAAGCGCTGCTTGGATTGCAGCATGTCGTTGAGCGCCACCGGGCCGCTGCCGAAGCGCCAGGAGGGACGCTGGCGGAGATGGTTGCGTTGAAGCCTGGTCTGATGCACCGGGTCGAGCGCCAACGCGCCGAACATCTCACGCTCTTGCGCGACTTGAGCGACCTTCGCGAGATACTCCGCGAACAAGTCGTTGATCGCCAGATCGGTGTAGCCCTGGCGCGACGCAAGGCCGGGTCCCTCCAAGATGCGCTGCGCCGCCACATGGCGAACGGCACCGACATGCTCTACGAGGCGTACTTCGTAGACGAGGGGGGCGAAGCCTGAAAGCGCAGCTATCCCTTGACAGCACGTGCGACATCTGTTCTAATGGTCACATGCAACGGTACACGATTCGCCAGTTCAACGAGGACTTCCCGGACGAGGATACCTGTCTGGGATACGTCGCCGCGCTCGTGTACCCGACCTTCCCGGAGATTCACTGCCGCACCTGCGGCGAGATGTTCAAGCACCACCGGCTGAACGGGCGCAAGGCGTACTCGTGCCAGAAGTGCGGGACGCAGGTGTACCCGCTGGCCGGGACGATCTTCGAGAAGTCCCGCACTCCCCTCAAGTCGTGGTTCTACGCGATGTACCTGATGAGCACGACGCGCATGGGGATCAGCGCGAAGCAGCTAGAGCGCGAGCTTGGCGTCACCTACAAGACGGCGTGGCGCATGTTCCGGCAGATTCGGGCGCTCATGGACGAGGACGGCGGGCGGCTCTCTGGCACCGTCGAGGTCGATGAGACGTTCGTCGGCGGCAAGCCCCGCAACCGGCAGCCGTGCAAGGGCGCGCGCCCCAGCAGCGACCCGACTGCGAAGAAGCCCGTCGTCGGCATGGTCGAGCGCGGGGGCGACGTGAAGGCGTGGGTAGCCCCGAACGTGCGGAGCGCCACCATCCGCCCGCTGATGGAGGCCCACGTCATGCCCGCGTCGATGGTCTACACGGACGAGGCGCGCCAGTACGGCTTAGTCCGCCGATCGGGTTTCGAGCACCGTCGCATCAACCACTCTGCCAACGTCTACGTCGAGGGAGACGTGCATACGAACACGATCGAGGGGTTCTGGAGCCTGCTCAAGAACGGCATCCGGGGCGCGCACCGCATGGTGGGGGCGGGCTACCTTCAGGACTATGTGAACGAGTATAGCTTCAGATACAACCACCGAGACGACGACGCGCCGATGTTTCGCACGATTGCGGAGCGGGTGAAGGAAGTGAGGGCAGGGAAGTTCGGGGCGTACGCCCCAGCCGGTCGCTAACAAAGCGACGCCCCGCCTGCCAGCGGGGCGTTCAACCGGAAATTGCGGGACCGACCGGCGTATCCATGGGATAGCAGCCCGGAGGTCACCGTGTCCAACGACAGCATCACACTCGCTCTCGATGGGGAGGTCCAAATTAAGGACTTCGCATCGGCGATGGACGGCTTTAGGAAGCTCATCGCGGCACTCACGAGGGCCGTGGGTGGTCGTCAGTCCGTGGAATGGATCATCACGAATCTCGACGCTGGCAGCGCAACAGTCACTGCTCGCGGCGAGTCGCGAAGCCTCGAAACCGTCGAGCACATCGCCCAAGGCTACCTGACCGTTGGTCGCGCGCTGAGAGAACGGGAGCGCGTCCCCTACTCCTCTCGGGTCAGTAACCCGGCCGACAAGCTCATCAATCTCCTTGACGGTCGCATCAGCTCGATCCGGTTCGAGACCGTCGAAGCTGATGTCATCATCCGCAGCGAGGCCGCCAGCGAATATGTAAGCGCGCCAGCGTTGGTGACCGCCTACGGCGCGATCGAAGGGGTCGTGCAGGCCTTGAGCATGCGACGTGGCCTGCGCTTCACTCTGTACGACACCATCTTCGACAAGGCGGTGTCGTGCTACCTCAAAGAAGGTCGCGAGAGCATCATGCGCGACGCGTGGGGCAGACGCGCAATCGTCGAGGGCACGGTGGCTCGTGACTCGGACACCGTGCGGGCGGTGAGCGTCCGTCAGGTGTCGGCTGTTGAAATCATGCGCGACCCGGAGCCCGGGTCGTATCGCCACGCCCGCGCAATCTCGCCACGACGCCCGGACGACGGACTTCTGCCCGAAGATCGAATCAGAAGGCTACGCGATGCCTGAGCGGGTGTATTGGGACGCGTGTGTGTTCCTGTCGTACATCAACGGCGAGCAGGAGCGGCTGCCAGTGATCGACGCCCTTCTTGAGGAGTCGCGATCAGGCAAGATTGAGATCATCACTTCGACCGTATCGTTGGCCGAGGTAGCGTTCGCTGAAGAGGAGCGTTAGAACGGCGCTCTAGACCCGAAAATCGAGTTAGCAATCGACAAGATATTCAGCGACCGTGAGGTGGTCAAGCTCGTCGAGTTTCATGAACTCGTCGCGAGCAAAGCGCGCATCCGAATGAGGCAGGCGATCACGAACCGGTGGAGCTTGAAGCCGATGGACGCGATCCATCTAGCAACAGCGGTTCGCCTCGAAGCAACGCAGTTTCACACTTACGACGAGACGTTGCTGAAGTATCAGGAGTCGGGCGGCTTCACGATAAGCGACCCGGTGACGCTACAGCTGCGCTTGCCGGAGCCGCCGACTACGCTTCCCGGCGACGGGCAGGAGCCGTCGGAGTCGCTCCATGGCTAATCAGGACGCGCAACGCCTCGCGCTGGTCCTCGTCGTCTGCCGCAGCCTTCTGCATCTCTTCGATGCGAGAGTCGCGTAACTTCCCGTCCTCGCAGGACGGGCGGGGGCGCTTCGATGGTGATCCGCCCATAGCATCAGTCTAGCACTTACGGGATGATTTATTCGCCGCGAACACCCCCGGCTACGTGTCTTGAGGGGATAGCTACGCCTGAAAGGGCAGGCAAGACGAGCTTGTGGCGAGGTGCTCAGACCTGTCGCCCGCACGGACCGCAGCGTGCCTGTAAGGCTGAATCCGGGCTCAGTGGGTCCGCCTTATCGCCTGGCGCCGCTCATCTCACATTGAGATGGACGGGGGCAGGGCGTAGCTTCACGGCCACACCGAAGGAGGTCGTGATGCCGAAGTTTCTGTTCAAGGCCAACTACACCGCGCCCGCCGGCGTCCAGGGGCTGCTCAAGGACGGCGGCACCAAGCGCGTTGAGGCTGCGCGGGCCGCGATTGAAGGGGCTGGGGGCACCCTTGAAACCTTCTACTTCGCCTACGGCAACACCGATGTCTTCGCCATCATCGACGCGCCCGATCCAGCAACGGTGACGGCCATCGCCCTCACCATCAACGCGAGCGGCGCTGTGACCGGATCGACGGTGCCGCTGATCACGCCCGAAGAGGTCGACGAGGCCGCAAAGAAGCAGATCAACTACCGACCGCCCGGAGCGTGAGAACGGTCGTAGCAGCCGTTGCCAAGCGAGTGATTCCGCGGAAGAAGCCAGGTCGCGGCGATGCCCGCGCGTACTCCGACCTCGGCATTCCTTGAGGATCGTCCCGCTCTCGCGATCAACTCATAGTGTCGGGCTCGTCCCGAACTTCATCAGCCGACGGTGGTGGCTGTGGGGCCCCAAAACCTGTGGGGCACGAATATTCCGTCCGGCCAATGCGGACGGGGTTTTGCCACCCCACGGCGGGTCACGGGTTGAGCGACGGCGCGGTCCGGGGTGGTGACCCCAGCTCTCGACTCGCACGTATGCTGGGTCGTGGCAAGCGACTGGGTGGAGGGAACATGACCGTTCGCCTCGACTGGCTGGGAACGGCGACCTACCGGCTCGTAGTGGATGATCTGGTGGTCTTCCTCGACGCCTACATGGACCGTGTGGCGGCGGCCCCTTCCGTGGGGCTCACTGCCGCGGAGGTGGACCGAGCGGATTTCATCCTTGTCGGTCACTCCCACTTCGATCACCTCTGGGGCGCAGAGCGTATCGCGCACAACACCGGCGCGACGATCATCGGCTCCCACGAGACCGTGCGGATCATGCATGACCTGGAGGAAGTCCCCGAGGCGCAACTGATCGCAACAGCGGGTGGTGAGCGCTTCCGACTATCTGACGACGTGATCGTGAGCGTCTTTCCCAGCCTCCACTCATGCATCTGGTCCAGGGCAGGCGCAGCCGACGAGGACTGCTTCGGCGACTTCGGGCTCGTCTGGCAGGAGCGCCGCGAGCGGCTGCGGAGCCGACCGTTCGGTGGCGACCGACCTCCCGAGGTTTCCGCACACCTCGAAGCCAGCAACCAGGGTGCACGCGGCGAGGGCGGCGCCCTCGCCTACCTCGTCGACACTCCAGAAGGCAGCATCTTTTGGAAGGACACCGCTGGTCACTACACCGGAATCTGCGTGACCTTCGTTCGGATGTGGCGATCGTCGCGGCCTCGGGGCGAGGGAACGTCGATGGGGAACCGGTGCAAGGATCGCTTGCCCAGTTCATCGTTCGCGAGGCGGATCTGCTGCGATCTCGCCGCTTCGTTCCGAACCACCACGACGACTGGATGCCCCCCATGACGAGGGCGACTGACACAGCGCCACTGGCAGAGGCGCTGGCTCGGTATGCGCCGCACACAGAGCTGGTTGAGATGGGGTACCAGGAGGGATACCCGATCCTAGATGGGATCCGCTAGGAACCTGATCCATGAGTAACACCCGGAGGCCACGATGAGCGATAGGAAGCCTGAGGGCGTTCACCTGATCACCGGCGGCTACCCTTGACGTGCCCCCAGGCGTTGTAGCACTTCTGAGGATAGGACTGGTATCTCCAGCGGCAGCTGGGACTGGCGAAGAGCTGGTCGAGCCGATGGTGCAGGCGGACGGTAGCGGAGGGAGGAGTGGGGCCCGAGGTGGTTGTACGCGAAGCGCCACTGCTCGCTGAGGATCTGCGCCTCGAGCAACGTGTCGAAGCGCTCACGGTTGAGGCACTCGTCCCGGAGCTTGCCGTTAAGCGACTCGACGGAGCCATTCTCCCAGGGGCTGCCAGGCTCGATGAAGAGCGTCTGCACGCCCACGCGCTCGAGCCAGTGACGCACCGCCTTGGCGGCGAACTCGGGGCCGTTGTCAGAGCGGATGTGGGCGGGAACAGCGCGCCGCACGAAGAGCTCGGCGAGGCAGGCGAGCACCTCGATGGAGGGGAGCCGTCGGGCAACGACGATTGCGAGGCACGCGCGCCTGTACTCATCGACGACCACGAGGAGCTTCAGCGCTCGCCCAGCGGCAGTGCGCTCGAAGACGAAGTCGTAGGGCCAGACGTCATTGGGTCGCTCTGCACGCCGGCGCACGATGGCGCCCTCCGCCAGCCAGAGTCGTCCCCGCTTGGGCTGCTTCCTCGGTACCCGCAGCCCCTCCTTGCGCCAGAGTCGCTCTCCTGGCGCAACAGCGCCGTGATGCGGCGATAGCCGTCACGTCCGAAGCGTGAGGCCAGGGCCACGCTGCGGGCGCTCAGCGCTTCCTCAGCGTCTGCCCGCCGCTTCGCCTAACGCTGGCTCGGGCGCGGCTGCTGGAGGACGCGACAAGCGCGTCGCTCCGAGATTGGCAACGGCGCTTGCACGTGGGTGACCGCCCGGCGGCGCTTCGCCGGGCGCAGAAGTTTCCCCGCGCCGCCCCGCGCAGGATGTCGTTATCGAGGACCTGCTCCGCCACGAGCTTCTTCAGGCGCGCGTGCTCGCGTTCCAGGTCTTTGAGTCGCTTCGCCTGGTCGAGCTGCAGGCCGCCGTACTCCGTCTCCAGCAGTAGTAGGTCGGCTCGCTGATCCCCAGCCGCCCGATCACCTCCTCGACCGTCGCCCCCTGTCCCAGGGCGACCTCTGCCTCCCTCAGCTTCCCGATGATCGCCTCGACGCTGTATCGCTTCCTTGGCATCTTCTGCTCCCCTTCTTCGCCAGGCTCTCTCTCATTCCACCTGGCTCAGTTCTTGGGGGGCAGGTCATGGCGAGGATGGGCGATTGCCGCCCTCGCCGCCTTCGCGAGGGGCGTGGTAGGCGCGCTTTTGGAGGCCGCCTGACGCGATCCTATTTTGTGGCCCCACAGGTGTCGATGGAGCGTGATCAGGACGTGGTGGGCGATGAACAGATCCAGCTCCTCGGCTCCATGACCGACAGCACGCTGACGGTCGACACATCCTCTCTAGGAGTGGTTCGTAAACGCTCAGAAGATCTAATTGGAGGTAATTCCTTATGCGGTCTATGGCTGACTTTTGGTTTGAGCGACATCAATTTTTGGGAAGAAAGAGATCCAATTTAACGAACGTATCGCGGAGAAAGGAAGTGAAGGGTGGGAAGTAGTCGACATTGCAAATCAGTCGATCTTCATTTTGATCCGCACCAATGATTGTTTTGCGCCTATCCTGAGAATGACGTAGGCACTACTCGCTCGCCGCAGTCTCGGGCCTCAAGGGTCGAGACGGGGCTTCAGAAGCATCTAGAGAGGCGTATAGGACCGAGGCCGGCGTCCGCGGGTGGTTGCATACCCTGTCGGCGAGCGGGCGGACAGACGGGTGAACGAGGGGCCACCGGTCTAGGCTAGCGCCCTCCCAACTTGGCAGACGATCGGGCCAGTTCCACGTCGATCTCGATCGCCTCGTGCTCGACGCGATCATCCCCGCCACCTGGTCGACTGGGTATCGTAGCATTCAATAACAAGCCATCGTCTGATCGACAAGGAAGAAGACAACATGCCATTCCTCGCCCTCAACGGGATCGACCTGTTTTACGACGACCACCCCGGCCCCAGCGACGACGCGCCGGTAATCGTGTTCCTGCATGGCGCTGGAGGCAACCACCTCTCCTGGTGGCAGCAGGTCCCGCACTTCCGCAAGCAGTACCGCTGCGTGACGATCGATCACCGCTCGTACGGCGCTTCGACCGATCCCAAGGACGAAGGCTGGGCCCGCTACGGCGAGGACCTCGTGGGCCTGCTGGACCACTTAGGGCTGGATCGCGTGGCGCTGGTGGCGCAATCGATGGGCGGACGGACGGCCCTCGACACCGCGGTGCGGGTTCCCGATCGGATCAGCGCCGTCGTGATGGCCGACACCTGGGGCTTCTTCCAGTGGCCCGAGAATCTGGACCGCGATGTCCGCCTCCACGACCCGCTGATGGCCGATCGCGTCGAACGAGGCCTGCCCGTGATGGTGGCGGAGTCGTTCCCGGAGCGGGACCCGGAGCGCATGTTCCTCTATCAGCAAATGCAGGCACTCAACGCGCCCTTCGATCAGCGCTCCATGGACAAGAACCTACGCACCGGGGGTCCCACCAAGGACGAGGTGGCGGCCCTGACCGTCCCCATCCTCTTCCTGGAGGGCACCGAAGATATCGTGGTGCCGCCCGAAATTGTGCGCGCCACGCATGAGATCATTCCGGGTTCTGAGTACCGCGAGGTCCCGGGCTGCGGACACTCGATCTACTGGGAAGACCCTGAGACCTTCAACAGCCTGGTGGGCGAGTTCCTGGAGGCCCATCCGTAGCGGGCCGTCCCAGCCGCCGCCGACAAGTGGAGCATTGCTGGGATCGAGTTGGCCCTTTGGGACATCAAGGGGAAGGCGCTCGGCGTGCCCATCTACGAGCTCTTCGGTGGCCCCACCCGCGATCGACAACGCGTCTACTGGTCGCACTGCGGGACGTCGCGGGCGCGCAATCACGGCCTCGTCGGCGCTCCACCGATCGACTCCTATCAGGCGTTCACCAACCTGGGGCGGGAGGTGGCCTCGAGGGGATTTACCGCACCCAAGACGAACGCCATCATCTCTGGCACCCCTGCCCGAACTTATGGCGGCGGCTTCGGCGGGCCGATTACTGACCAGACGGTGCCGGTCGAGATCGTCCGACACCTCGAGAAGCAGCTTCAGGCGTTCACCGAAGGCACTGGACCTGACGTCGAGATCGCCCTCGACCTGAGCTTCCACTACAAGCCTGAGGCGGTCGTCAAGATCTGCAGGGTCGCTGAACAGTTCAACATGCTCTGGGTCGAACTCGACATGTACGAGCCGCACGCGCTGCGCGAGGTGAAGGACGGCACGACTGTTCCCATCACGTCGGGTGAGAGTCTCTTCGGGCTGCGCGAGTATCGCCGCTACTTTGAGGCTCGGTCGATGGACACGGTGATGGTTGACATCCCCTGGAACGGATTCGCGCGCTCGCATGACATCGCGATGGCCGTTGAGAGCTACGAGCTGAACGTGGCACCGCACAACTACTACTCGCACCTCGCGACCCACCACGCCCTCCATCTCTGCGCGACACTCCCGAACGTCAGAATCATGGAGATCGACATCGACGATGTGCCCTGGAAAGACGAGCTGACGGGTGGAGCGTTGAGGTTCGAGGACGGGACGCTCGCGATCCCGCCCGGGCCTGGCTGGGGGGTGACTCTCGACGAGGACGTAGCGCGCGCACACGTCTGGGAGCGGGGTCGCGGACCGGGCTTCCCGACGGTCGTCGACAATCGTGGCGATATATCCTAGCGAGCTGAACCCGAAAGTGAGCAGGACGAAGGTCACGATTGCTCGTTTCACCCGTCCTCCCACTTCCGGCGGGAAGGCTTCTAGTTCTCGCGGCCGGTGATTGCGGCGGTTGTCGAGCGCATCCGTCCCGAGCGCGAGGGCGTCACGACGAGCGTTCGCCGCGGGGCCGATAGTCGATCGCCACTATCCGTGACGCTGTCTTGGGGCGGACGGTGTCCCGCTAGTGCCGCCCACGTCGCTGAGCACCTCTGGCAGGTCGCCGATTCCGCCGATGACAAGGTCCACGTGGGCCTCTGACTCGCCGGGGCTCGCGGTGACGAGCACGGTGGTGGCACCTGCGTCCTTGGCCTCGGCGAGGGCCACCTCAGAGTCGTCCACGACCACTTGTGGGACACGAAAATTCCATCCGGCCTGTGAGCACGGGCTCGACACGGTCAGGTCCATCGAGGACCGACGCCGACGGGCCCGGCGCGGCCGCGCATAGCTCTCAGTCAAGCTTCGCCCGGGTCTCGGAGGAGATCGCCCGAGTCAATGGTTCGCTCCACTTCGTGACGGCTCTGCTCATCCCATCGGGGCGTCATGACCACCCACTTGTGCTGGTTGTCGCGCTTCCCCGCGCGGAAGTCCTCACGGCAGAGGCGCTCGCCCCAGCCCCTTCGCATCACGTGCAGCAGCGGGGGATGGAGCCGGTCGCTGGCGCGCTTCGCGGCGTACTCCTGATTCACCGCTCCGAGACGAGTGTCGAATTGCGTGAGGAACCTCGAGCCGCTGGGCGCCGGGCCGGCTGGTTCGACGAGCAGCTCGTAGCGCGAGTCTTCCACGTCCGGTATGAGGCGGTAATAGAACACGTCCCAGCCTGTTGCCGCCTTGGCCTGCTGGATTGCGTCCTCGACGTGGTTCAGGTGGAGCTTCTCGCCCGTGATGCTGAGCATGTCGCGCCCCTTGCGCACGAAGGCAATGCGCGGTGTCCGTCGGTAGAAGCCGCGCACTTCGACCACGTCGTTGATGTCGTAGCGGTAGAGGCCATTCCCACCGGTGAGGAGGACGTAGTAGCGCTCGCCCTCTTGGAGCGCGGCGGCACCGAGGGTAGCCGGCGATGGCTCTTCGATCTCGCTCTCGCGGATGAACTCGAAATAGGTGGAGTGCACGGCCAGGGCTCCCGCGGGCGTGCTGTCCTCGACGGGGACGGACATCGAGCCCTCGCTGGCAAGGAAGCCCAGGTCGCGCAGGGGCCGATCGCCGTAGTGCTGAGCAAGCCGCTGTGCGTGGACGCCACTGCCCCCACCCAACCAACAGCCGATCAAAGCGAGCGCTGGCCAGCAGGCCCCCGGCAACAGCCGCCCGTGCTCTCTCAGGACCGCCTGTAGCTCGCGGGCGCGGGCGGGGTTGGGGCGCAGACCCCCCTCGAGGCGAGCCACCAAATCCCGGTCGCCGGTGACGGGTTTGGCGATGCCCTCGAAGATCGGACTCCCCAGGGTGCCGCGCGCGACCGCCTCGACGATCTCGTCCCCATGGGTCGCGGCTGTCTCCGCTAGGCGGAGGAGTGTGCTCGCGTTGGGCGTCGCCACGAACGAAACGTTCTCGCCCAGTGCCAGCCGCATGGTGACGAAGTAACGCATGTCGGGGTCGGGGATGAGCGCGACCGCGTACGCCGGGGTGATCTGCCGGCGCACGAGGCGGGGCAGGCTCCGTTGCGTGACCCCCGACATCGATCCGATGGGGATGCCACCTGCTGTGTACCCCTCGATGGCTGGGCTAACGATGCTGAGGACCTTTCCGCCGAGGAGCCCTGGGTGGTCGCACATCGCCCCCAGAAGCGCGAGCCGTGCGAGACGCCCCACTTCCTGCCTCCACGCTTCGGTGACGGGGATGAGTTTTGGTGCGCCGGTCGTTCCGCTCGTCGTCGTGAACATCGTGACCGGATCGCGTGTAAGGACCCCGGTCTCGCCCGCGACGATGCGATCGACGTATGGGCGGAAGCCCTCGTAGTCACGTACTGGCACCCGGGCCGCGTACTCCGACGGCGAATGGATCGAGGCGAACTCGTGCTGGCGGCCGAAAGCCGTCACCCCGTTACGCCGCAAGAGGGAGTGGAGCAGCTGAGTCTGGGCTAGGCCGGGATCTGCGCAAGCATGTTCGAAGCGCGGGCGGTAGCTGAGGCCCCACAGCCTGAGCGCTGCCTCTAGGAACATCCGGGAACGACGGTCTCGACCGCGTACTTCCGCACCTTTTCGTCGAGGATGCGGATACCCAGTCCTGGACCACCCAGCAACGGCGCCTGCCCGCCATGCCCGAACCGGACCGGATCGGCGCTCACGTCCTCGCTGAGCAGAAGTGTGCCGGAGGAGCCCTCGGTGAAAGCGACTTCCTCAAGCGTGGCCGCCAGGTGCCTCCCCGCAGCCGAGAGGACGGCTGTCTCGCCCACCTGGCTTCCCACCTGGACGGCCACCCCCGCGGCCCTCGCTCGCTCTGCGATCTCGAGCGATCGGGCGAGCCCGCCACACTTCGAAATGCGGACGTTGAAGTAATCCGCGGCATCCTGAGCGATGAGTGCCTCCGCGTCGGCCAGCGTCGTGAGCGACTCGTCGACCATGATAGGGATCGGGCTGGCCTCGCGAAAACGACGCAGCTCAGCCGGATCCCCTCGGGGGATCGGCTGCTCGACACAGGCGATGTCGTAGGGGGCGAGGGCGTCGAGCGCGTCGGCCGCCTCGTGCGTGTTCCAGGCTCCATTGGCGTCCAACCGCAGTGACACATCGGGGCCGAGCACGTGCCTCACCGCGCCAACCCGGTCGACGTCGTCCTCCTGGCCAACCTTGATCTTGACGGCATCGAAGCCGATGAGCTTCATCTGGCGCCCCAGTTGGGTGGCCTGCTCCACGGAGCCCCCGGTGACCACGCCGCTGTAGCGCACCGACTGGCGCTTAGGAGCTAGAACGCTGCCCACCCCGCGACCCTGGACGTGCAGGGCGCAATCGAGCACCGCGAGCTCGAGGGCGGCGCGGCTGGCGTTGTCGGCGATCAAGCCCTCCACCGGTCGCTCCGGAATGAAGCGGTCGACGACGCCGAGATCCCCCTCGATGCCGGGCAGCTCGCGGCCTGCAATCGCGGGCCATAGATCGTGGGCCAGGTGGCTGAGCATGAGCTCGACGGTCTCGCCGGTCACGTAAGGGCGGGGAGCACCCTCCCCGAACCCCTCAGCACCACTGTCGCTCGTGACCTGGACGATTACGGAGTCCGACCAGGACCTCCCCATCGCGCTGTGGCTGAAGGCCTCCACGAAGGGAATGCGAACGGCCGTGATGGTCGCGCTCACCAGCTTCATGGGGAGGGCCCGAGCCGCACTCGCGCGAGCGCCAGCTCGCCAAAATAGCGCTTGATGAAGAGGTTTTCGCGCAGCGCGATCTCGATGAGCGTGCGCGCCTCCTCGTCGTCGAAGTCGTAGGCGCGGACGTACTCGAGGATGTTGTCGAGCGCCTCTTCGGCGTGGCGAATGTCGACTTCCGAATGCAGCGCGAACCACTCCAGCGCCTCGTCGCTCAATCCCCGATGGGTCGAGAGCGCTCGTCCAAGCCCTCCCGCCGTCCGTGACAGCATCCACTCGAAAGCGCTGACCTGCACCAGGGCGGACAGCCCCGCTTCCCGCAGCGTGGCGAACAACAGGGGCTCAACGACGATGTTGCGGAGGTCGCTCGCCGAGAGATCGTCGATCGACTCAACGTTCAAGTCGGCCG
Organism: Tepidiformaceae bacterium; assembly: GCA_965247935.1. Taxonomy (GTDB): domain Bacteria; phylum Chloroflexota; class Dehalococcoidia; order Tepidiformales; family Tepidiformaceae; genus CAUYXJ01. The sequence goes on along the minus strand of CBDFIA010000002.1, from coordinate 2,057,275 downwards.
CCGCAGCAAGGCGGATCAGTAACGCCGGGTGGCTGGGCTCTCCTTCGCTGCCTTGGCCGAGCTCCTCGAGGAGGTTCGCTTCGACGTTGTCCTGGGCGCCCGGCGGCGCCAGCGCAAACAGGAAGGCGACGAGCTGAGGCGAGCGCAGATGCGAACGGATGATGTTCGCGATGAGCCGATCGTACTCGTCGCGCGAGGCCTGACCGCTCTCGACCGCCACGAACTCGCTGCAGCCGACAAGCTCGCTGACGCCCCGCGCGAAGTGGGCCTCGATCTCTTCACGGTCAAGCATTGCGCCTATTCTCCCACAAGGCGCTCGACCTGCCGAGGTGGTTACCCGACGCTAGTAAGGGCTAAGCCCACCGGGACGAACTCGCGGTAGATCTTCTCGCTCGGCGCCGCGTCCCACACGGACGACACGGCAGGGGAATCTGGTGTCGGTCACTCAGGTGGGCGGGCATCTCGTCCAACGGACGCCCCTATGATTCAGGGTGGATGTCTTCCGCCACACCCAGCTCCACAGCCCAGCTCATTGCCCGCAGCATCGTGTTTCTGGACGCAGATCGAGATGTCGCTCCGCTGCTCCCACCGCGGGCCGCCGAGGTCAGTTGCTGGTTCCTCGAGGGCCTCGGGCTCCTGAAGTCCACCCGCGCTCTCACGCGTCCGCCGTTTCGCTGGGTCGTCAGCCTACTGGAGCGGCACCTCCTGCCCGGCATCTTCCTGCACTACGTCCTGCGCAAGCGATGGCTCGAGGACGCAGTACGGGACGCCGTGCATGAGGGCTTCAAGCAAGTCGTGGTGCTGGGTGCGGGCTTCGACACGCTGGCCGTGCGGCTGCAGAACGAGTTCCCGCAGGTCCGTTTCATCGAGGTCGATCATCCCGACACCCAGGCGGCCAAACGCGCGACCCTCGAGAGCCGCGCGCAAGTGGGCAGCAACATGACGCTGGTGGGCGCGGATCTGTCGTCCGATAGCCTGCGGCTGCGTTTCGCGACGGACCCGGACTTCTGGCCCGCTGCCGACACGATGTTCGTCGCCGAAGGCGTGCTGATGTACCTCGACGAACGAGCGGTTCGGCGGCTGTTCGCTGACATCGGCGGACTCGCCACCGGCCGCCTCCGGATCGCTTTCAGCTACATGGAAGCTCAAGGCGACACCGTTCGGTTCCCGGACAGCAGTCGCCTGATCGACTGGTGGCTCAACCGGCGGGGCGAGATCATGCGGTGGGGCATTGCACCCGAGCGCCTGGCCGAGTTCGTCGCTGAGCTTGGGTACCGGCTCAGCCAGACCGCCAATCACGATGTGTTACGTGATCGGTATCTGCCCAACGGTCTGTTGCAACGCCGACTCGCCCGGGGCGAGCGCCTGGCCCTCATCGACCGCGAGTGAACCGTTCACATCACGCTCGACAACTATTCCCAGGTAGCTGTGGTGTCTCAAACCCCGTCGGCCCGGTGCAGACGGAGTCTTGAAACTGAACGGTACCGGGTTTGATGGAGACCGGATTCATTGAGTCCCGACGAGGGCCGGGACGGGCTGAGGGTAGCAGCCGCGCTCGAACTCGGAATGGCTGGTGGATTACCTCGTGACGAGTGCGGCTTTGGCAGCAGGCTCGAAGGGAAGCTGAGCGGCCTGGACGCTCTGGTCCCCCCAGGGGTTTGGGAGGGCCACCTGGGGTAGCGGGCTTGCCCGGCATCGTGGCGGCGCCTGCGCTCGACCCGCTGAAATGCCACGGCGCTCTCGCGCTAGGACCCGTGCGAGGAACTGATCATCGAACCAGGCTTCGACGTAATAGACGGTTTCGAGCGGTGCGCAAAGCTCTCGAAGCTCGCCGTCCTCGATCATCAGGCGCTGTGGCCCAGATAAATCATCGAAAACGATTTTGACGATCGTCAATATCAGGTGCATCGTCGCTCTGATATCGGGCCTGTTCCGGGATGTTTCATTCAATTTCGATAGTGACATTACCTGATAGAAAAAAACCCGCCGTCTTTGTCACTTCACGAATCTTGTCGATTAATTTCTGCTTCTTCGTAGGTGAAGACTGAAACGAGATCGTCGATGCAAGGAAGCCCGGTGAAGCCATCTCCTTCAGGTGGAATTTCATCCATAGGCTTTGTGTTCGTATACGTTGTCAGGTGCAGGTGAACCATATCGGCTTGGCCGTGCCCCGCTTGCCCAGGGTCCAGCACTCGCAGAAGTTGTCAAACGCTATCTTGCGATGGTCCCCATGAGTCCGAAGGTCTTCATGTCGATAACTGACGATCTCCCCTACGGATACCGCATGGGGTCCCACTCGATTGCCGTGTGTCTGACCGACGAGGGGGTCCCTACACAAACCGGCAAGCTGTTGTGGCTTCAGTCCCACGTGCATCACGTTCTGGGGAATGACACCTACACGCGTACCTGGGTCTACGAAAAGTTTCGCCACGTTTCTACCGAGGATGGTACGAAGGTCTACGACCAGTCGAGGGGACACCTAGATTGAGATTTGATCCCTCAGGTGATCGACGATGAGACCGAGGAACGGGCGAAAAAGTTGAAGAAGCAGCAGAGCAGGAGGATCAAGAGGAATACGAAGGTGCTCTATCTCTTGCAGCATCTTCTGAAATGCGACGAGTGCGGTCACAACTTCCATGAGAAGTCCACTTGGACAACCACCAACGTTCGCAATGGCAAGACTTACAGCTACGACCTGCCCACCCCCCGTCGCTACTACCAGTGCAACGGGATGCAGAGTATGCGCCTGGGCTGCCGGGAGAAGTCCTACATCCAGGCTGAGCAGTTGGGGGAGCCGATATGGAGCGAGGTGAAACGGGTAATCCAGAACCCCGACGTGATCGTCGACTGTATCGACACGTCCGATACTCAGGGGAGCGGCAGTTTGGAGGAGGAGATCGCTCAGGCCAAGCGAGACCTGCGGAGCATCTAGATGGAAGAGGACCGAGCCATCAGGCTGTTCGTGTCGGGGAATATCACCGAGGCCCAGGTCGACCTTCAGCGTAGGTTCATCACCGAGCGGCTTGAGAGCACCAGGGCGAAGCTGGACGATTACCGGGCTCAGGAGACGAGCGGAGCTGAGAAGCGGCGGCTGATGGAGACTATTCCTAGTACTGGGTCAGAGAGGTCGACCAGGACTTGGACGAGCTGACCAATGAGAGGCGCAAGGAGATTCTCTAGATGATCGTAGAGGAGGTCGTCATCTACAGGGACAAGAACGTGAACATCACACTGGCTATACCCATCGACGATGATTCCTCTGAGCCTGAGTCCGTCGCAATTGCGTCTAAAGAACCTTTATTCTAAGGTTTAGCTTAGCTTGCTCCAGCAGGCTCTTCGAGCGCATAATGGTTGGGAGGGCCTGACGGGCTTTGCGGCAAGGCCTTAAGGAGCAGGCGGTTAGCCTTTTCGTCTCGCGTGTAGGGAGGTGTATTTTGGGAGACTCCACTTGACGGACAGTATGGGTTGCGGGCTTATGTTTGCTGGCCGTCGCTTTGCTTTGGGCGGGCGCCGTCTCATGCGGAGGACAGGGCTTCGAAGCCGGTCCCCTCGGAGCCGTGCAGGTGGCACGCGGAGAGGCCATCCAGATACGTTCGATGCACGTCCTTACAGGGCTTGGTGACCTGGGCGCCCCGAGCCAACGCGGCGTGGCGCTGGCGTTGGCTGACTATGGCCCTATCAAAGGGTTCGATGTCGAGATGGGCGCCGGCCTCGACTCGCTCTGCACCGAGGAAGGCGGACGTGCCGCCGCGGATACGGTGACCGGCGACCCCCGGGTCGTCGGCGTCATCGGCACGTCCTGCTCCGTCGCCGCCGCCGCCGCTTCGCCAATCCTCAGCGAGGCCGGCCTGGTGATGATCTCTGGCTCCAATACGGCCCCTTCGCTGACCTCCGACCTTCGCGGCAACGCCGGTTCCAACTATCATCCCGGCTACTACCGGACCACCAGCAACGATCTGCATGAGGCGCGCGCGGTGGCGCAGTTCGCCTACAACGATCTCGGCCTGCGCAGGATGGCGGCCATCGACGACGGCGACCCCTACACTAGCGGCCTCACCAGCGCCTTCGCCACCGTATTCGAGGAGCTAGGCGGCTCGGTCGCCGTCGCCTCTGTCAGCAGGGGCGATACGGACATGGCCCCCGTCCTCACCCGGATTGCGGCGGGCAGTCCGGATGGCCTCTTTTTCCCCCTCTTCCGGGTAGAAGGCGCCCACATCGTCCAGCAGGTCGGCCAGATCGCTGGGCTTGAGGACGTCACGCTGATTGGCGGCGCGGCCCTGCTGGTCCCCGAGTTCCTGGCCATCCCCGAGTCGGAGGGCGTCTACTTACCGGCTCCGGAGTTGAGCTTCGTCGGCAACACCAACGAGGCAACCGGCAAGGGCGGCGAGGCGCTCATCGCCGACTATCGAGAGCGGTACGGCGAGGCGCCCACAGCCGCCTATCTGGCCCACGCCTACGACGCGACCACGATGCTCCTCCGCGCGATCGACGAGGTCTCTGTTGACGACGGAGATACGCTGTACATCGACCGGGCCAAGCTCCGGGAGGCGCTGGCCGGAGTTGCCGTTTTCGGGGGTATCATCGGGGCCATCTCCTGCGACGAGTTCGGCGACTGCGGCACCGGCCGCGTACAAATAAGGCACCACACCGATTCCAGCGTCACCGACATTGAGGACATTGAGGGGCTACCCGTTGTCTACAGCTACGCGCCCTGATTTGCCAAGCTGCATCGTGGCAGGATTACTCCGCGGGGGCGTGCCCTACCGTCCCCACGTGGCATATGACGAGCTCGGAGGCCGCGGACCTACCTAAGAAGGAGGCAAGCAGCTGGTGGCGTTCGCTTTGCGCGTAAAGAGTGTGTTGCGAAGGTCCTCTGGCCGGATAGTATGGGTTGGGCTGCTGTGTTTGTTGGCCGTCGCGTTGCTGTCGGCATGTGACGACGGGCCGACAGAGACGCCAACGCCCGAGCCTACACCGGCTACCAGTACCCCGACGCCGGACCGGGTTGGCGCTCCCGCGATACGTGATTTCGGCATCGACACTGACACCCTCTGGGGGGAGCTGTTCGACAGGTTCACCACCTCCGAGCAATCCTGCATCCGCACCGAATTGGGTGATGATCTGCTGGAGTCCGTGCTGGAACGGCGTGCTATGCCCGAAGGCGACACGCAGCAGTGGGAGGCGTCTATATTCGGCTGCCTCGCTCCGGAAACGGCCTCCGGATTATTCCTCTCCGCCCTTGTTGCGCGGATGAAGGGGCTGACCGAGGAGGCTGAAGGGTGCCTGAGAGAGTTGCTGGCGGACGCCGATATGGCTGATATCGTTGCCGGTACCCTGCCGGACGCCAGCCCTGCCGCCGCCACTGCAGCCTTGAAGTTTACGGACGGCCTCCTGAGCTGTGTTCCTGACCAGATATTGTCTGGCGATGCCGGTCCCCCCGACCCACCGCAGGCGGATGTGTCCCTGCTCTGGCGCAATCCCACCGGAGGCTGGGTTGTCAATGCGCCGACCGTGGTCGACGGAGTGGTCTACGCAGGGTCTGACGACAACCACGTGTATGCCTTGGACGCGGAGACCGGAGAGTTGCTGTGGCGCTTTGAGACGGACGACGTCATAAGATCGTCCCCAACCGTGGCCGGCGGGGCGGTGTACGTAGGGTCCAACGACAACCACGTGTATGCCCTGGATGCCGAGACCGGGGGGTTGCTGTGGAGTTACGACACCGGCGACTGGGCAGTACTCCCCTACCGTAAGTGGCGGGATGGTCTACCTCGGCGCACTGGCGGAGGGGGACCACAGGGTCCACGCTCTCGGCGCAATGACCGGAGAAGTCCTGTGGTTTGCCGAAAGGCCGTATCCGTTCACCCCTGAGTTCACTCCTACGGTTGCGGGCGACAAGGTCTACGTGCCGGGCGGATTCGGCGAGTTCCATGCCCTGGACGCATCAACTGGAAAGGTGGTCTGGAGCTTCAATACCGGGATCCCCGTGGAATCCCCACCCACTGTCATCGGAGGAATCGTATACCTGACGGCCTTCAATACCGCCCAAGCCCTGGACGAGGCGACCGGGGCGCTCATCTGGAGCTACGGGACGGAGAGGTTGCCCGCGAGGGACTTCCCGGCCGCAGTCGCAGACAACGTCTACTACTTCTCGCCGGACGAACACATCTACGCCCTGGACACAGCGACGGGAGAGATCCTCTGGTCATACGAAGCGGACATGATGATCAACACCGCGCCCGTGACTGCCGGGGGCATCGTGTACGTGGGCTCCGAATCCGGCCGGTTCTACGCCCTTGACGCCGCCACCGGCGGGCTCGTCTGGAGCCGGGAGTCGATGGCCTGGGCCTTGCAGTCACCCATGGTGGCCGACGGCGTTCTGTATGCAGAGTCCAGCGATGGACACCTACGGGCGCTGGATGCGGCAACCGGGGAAGGGCTCTGGAGGTTTCAGAAGGGCTATTTCGATGGCATCCCCTCCTACACCGTTATCGGCGGCGTCTTGTACGTGGGCTCCCTGGACGGCGGCGTCTACGCCTTCATCGCTCCATTTAGGAACCACAACTAGTGTCCTGAGTCTGAAGTTCGTTGGCAGAAGCGAGCGATAGTGGCCAGGATCTGGTCGGCGGTTTTGCTCCAGACAAAGGGCCGGGGCGCCTCGTTACGCTGGTCGATGTAGCGCCTGATCGTGTCTTCGAGTTCGCGCGTGCTGCGAAAACTGCCGCGTCGGAGTTGCTTCTCAGTGAGCTCCGCGAATGACCTGCGCCCCAAGAACTGAGCCAGGAGGAATGAGAGAGAGCCTGGCGAAGAAGGGGAGCAGAAGATGCCAAGGAAGCGATACAGCGTCGAGGCGATCATCGGGAAGCTGAGGGAGGCAGAGGTCGCCCTGGGACAGGGGGCGACGGTCGAGGAGGTGATCGGGCGGCTGGGGATCAGCGAGCCGACCTACTACTGCTGGAGACGGAGTACGGCGGCCTGCAGCTCGACCAGGCGAAGCGACTCAAAGACCTGGAACGCGAGCACGCGCGCCTGAAGAAGCTCGTGGCGGAGCAGGTCCTCGATAACGACATCCTGCGCGGGGCGGCGCGGGGAAACTTCTGCGCCCGGCGAAGCGCCGCCGGGCGGTCACCCACGTGCAAGCGCCGTTGCCAATCTCGGAGCGACGCGCTTGTCGCGTCCTCCAGCAGCCGCGCCCGAGCCAGCGTTAGGCGAAGCGGCGGGCAGACGCTGAGGAAGCGCTGAGCGCCCGCAGCGTGGCCCTGGCCTCACGCTTCGGACGTGACGGCTATCGCCGCATCACGGCGCTGTTGCGCCAGGAGAGCGACTCTGGCGCAAGGAGGGGCTGCGGGTACCGAGGAAGCAGCCCAAGCGGGGACGACTCTGGCTGGCGGAGGGCGCCATCGTGCGCCGGCGTGCAGAGCGACCCAATGACGTCTGGCCCTACGACTTCGTCTTCGAGCGCACTGCCGCTGGGCGAGCGCTGAAGCTCCTCGTGGTCGTCGCTGCGTACACGCGCGCGTGCCTCGCAATCGTCGTTGCCCGACGGCTCCCCTCCATCGAGGTGCTCGCCTGCCTCGCCGAGCTCTTCGTGCGGCGCGCTGTTCCCGCCCACATCCGCTCTGACAACGGCCCCGAGTTCGCCGCCAAGGCGGTGCGTCACTGGCTCGAGCGCGTGGGCGTGCAGACGCTCTTCATCGAGCCTGGCAGCCCCTGGGAGAATGGCTCCGTCGAGTCGCTTAACGGCAAGCTCCGGGACGAGTGCCTCAACCGTGAGCGCTTCGACACGTTGCTCGAGGCGCAGATCCTCAGCGAGCAGTGGCGCTTCGCGTACAACCACCTCGGGCCCCACTCCTCCCTCCGCTACCGTCCGCCTGCACCATCGGCTCGACCAGCTCTTCGCCAGTCCCAGCTGCCGCTGGAGATACCAGTCCTATCCTCAGAAGTGCTACAACGCCTGGGGGCACGTCACCAGGCTGCGGTCCACGGCACCGAGGGCCAGATTCCGAGCCTTGGCGACAACGGCCTAATCTGGTAGCACAGCTGTCGTTCGGGATCCCTGCCCAATCGCTCCGCACCCCGGGCATGTTAGTGGTTCGAGTCGCTGCTTCCCTTTCGCTGTGACCGCACTGGCATGAGCCCCGGCGATGCTTCCACGGTGGAGTGGGGCCGTCAGTCAGGAATCAGTTCTCAGATTCCTCGGCGACAAGCATCCAGGTTCGTTTGAGGGGCAACTCAGCCTGGACCTCAGCGGGTAGTCGCTCGTAGGTACGGTAGATGGCCTTGACGAGGTCGCTACTGTCCCAGAGACGGACGCTGAAGTGTCCAGTCCTCGCTTCCGCCCGGACGACCCTGTTGAAGCCTCCCCAACAGACCAGCAGTCCCTGCTCCGCCTTGAACGTCTGCATCGTCCCCCGAAGTGTTCGATAGACAGTTACGTCGGCGGGGCTGTTCTGGGACTTCACCTGTACGCACAGCCGGGATTCATCGAGACCCAGAGAGCCCCGTCCAGCGAGGATGTCGAGGCCTCCATCCGCACCAGGCGGGGAGGGCTTGGTCACCCAGCCGTCTGCAAGCAGGACCGCATTCACAAGGTCGGCAAGAGCATGCCCTGAGAACCGGGTCTGGGTGTGGGCCACGATCTGGTCATGGGCGAGCTGGGACAGGTCCGGCAGTCGTCTCGGACGCCTCGGCCAGACCCAGCCCCTGCGTGGTCTGAGTGTCGAGCGACACTGATGGTCCTGGGTCGGGCTTGCCTTCGGCCACCGCCACGACGCGCCGCTCAGCGTCATTGCGTGAGATGTTGCAGACAGTCATGAAGGCGCCGAACGAGTAGAGGAGGTCCTGCTCGAAGACTGTTCGTGGGAGCTCGGTTTGTAGCCATTCCACCGGGCGCGTGTGACGGACTGTGCCGTCCACCTGCCGGTACTCGTACGGCCCTGTCACTCGTCCGATTGCGATCTGTGAGGTTAGCTTTCTAGGCAACACGACGAGGTCGCCTTCCTGCATTGCCACCGCGAATGCCAAAAGCTGACGGGCGAAGTTGCCAACTGCACGAGGCTTTGCCTCGGGGAAGGCCTTCGAGACGATGCCGTGTACGCCCTCGTAGTCTGTTGCGGTCGTGAGCGAGGGCACTTCCTGAAAGCCGACAATTGCTGCGCTGTTCTCCAGGGCGCGGTCCTCGTCCTCCCCACTACCGCCCGCCCGAGCCAAGTAGATCTTAAGCTCCTGGTTCATACAACATTCCCCCCACCGTCAGTCTGCATATGAAACAACGTGCATGTCAAGTCTAGGATAAGGGACACTCCATGTATAAAAGACTTATAGCATCCATGATCAACCTTTCGTTGATTCTGATGGCCTGTGGGGCAACGACAAATTGACTGTAGAAGAGACGATAGCGCAAGGGTATCTCCGAGAGGAAGAGGCTTGCTTCAACCGAAAGATATTCCCAACACTCTATAAGAACGTTCCCTACGAGAACTTGGGCGGCGGACTCTGTGCTTTCTACTATGCCCCCTAAGTCTTGAGGATCGCCTGCCGTTTGCTGCGAATGGGCTACCCTGGTCGTACTGCCCGCCCCGAGCCGAGAGGCGGGGCCGCATGGAGGAGGCACCATGAGCGCATTCGCAGTTCTTCTCCACGAGGATGAGACCGATTCGAACGCTAGGCTTCGCGAACTCATCGAGGAAAAGTACCCTGGATCTGGGCACTTCAAGTTCTCTGATTTCGCCTACCTCGTTACCGGCCCTCGCCTCGTCGATGAGGCAGGGGAAGGCTCTGGGATTTGAGGAGGATGCTCGAAGCCAGTCCCAGAGCTTCGTCCGCGGCGGACCAGCCACTACGATGACCAGCCCTCTTCAAGGCGGCGATAGGACGGTATTGCCCGAGGATATCTCCGTATCAACGTACCACGGCCTTGAGACTAGGGTTGTCCGGCTCGAAGAGTTCCGCGGCAGCCATGAGAATGAGCACGAGAGGCATGTGGCCCCCTGGTAGCACGGGCTCAGACTCTCGATCTCTCTCATTGCGCGGTTCCCCCTATGCTATACTGATCCCCGTCATGCTATCTCATTCACCCGATCGATTTCTCGGTAGAGGAGTCGCCGCAGTTCGTCAACGCCTGGGGCGCATAATTCCGTGTCTGTGTCGGGCTGCGCTAGCAGCACGCCCAGATAGCCGTTCAACGCTTGCCGGAAGCGAACCACTGTCCGGTCTTCGGGCGGAACTTGATCGAGAAACTTCACGACGACGACTGCAAGCACTTGCAGAAACATCGCTAGCACTTGTTCTTTCCCCTCGGTCATCATAGTTGGCCCTTCTGCTCTGCGAGCTGCGATAGCAGATCGTGCGATTCGCCCAGTTGGGCTCGGGCATCGCCGCACTCTAGCCGCGCGTGCCCGGCCCGTCAATTTAGCTTTATAATCTCCATTTATGCTACCGAACGCGCAACCGTCCTGACGCCCCCGATGTCGCCAGCCTCGGCTCGCGCAGCGGCTGCCGCCTGCACCGTCACCAGCGCCATCAGCACGTGCAGCCGGACCTTCCGCAGCCCTCGACGGCAGTGGGAGTCGAGCGCCCGGTGTTGCTTGAGACGCGAGAAGCATCGCTCGATCGACTGCCGACGTGCGTAGAGGGACCGCCACTCTTTCGACCTTCGCGGGATCAGCGAGAAGCGTCGCAGGTGATGGGTTTAACGTTCGCGCGTTGGAGAGTGCGGGCAACGCCTTCGAGGATGCTAGAGCGGCGCTCCAGCGGGCATCGGTGGAGGCGGATGAGTTCTGCTACTAGGGGTGAAAGGAGCCTGGAGTGAGCGACGAAGAATTCCCCGATCCCGAACTCACCGTTCCGGTCGGGCCGCTGGTCAAGGATGGGGTTGGCGTCCTGCGCGTCGCGCGAAGGGAGATGGATCGCGCCCGCGTCGGGTTGCCCCTGCGGGTCTCCGACCGCGCCCTCATCGAACGGGAGGGGCCGCTCGGGCGAGGCTGGACCACGGTGGACGCCCGTTCGCCAGACATCCTCGTGGACGCACAGGACAGACCGTCACCATTCGCGGGACCCCCCGCCGCCGCTCGTCGCCAACTGTAACGTCTGTGGACGTTACAGCTGGCGGACTCGGGTGTGGAACCGCCTGGCGGCCAAGGCCCGTCTCCTGTTGCTCTCTCACGGCGCGTCGCTCTGGGCGAATAGCCCTCTACAATCGGTAGAGCGCCGCAGGCGCCGTCCGCGCCAGCGGACGATCGCGAAGCTGTGACGGCTGAACCACGCGCACAAGGATAAGTCGCCGTGAACGAGGCAACGCTGGCCGATCTCATCGCCCTGGGCGAGGGGTATACCACCGAGTTCAAGCGTTCCATGCCGTCCGATCTCGGCAGGGAGTTGTGCGCCTTCGCCAACGCCACCGGCGGAGTGATCCTGATCGGGGTCGATGATGGCGGCGCCGTCGTTGGCGCCGGAGACCACAATCGGCTGAAATCCCAGGTCCAGAGCGTCGCCCGTTCGGCGGACCCGCCCGTCGCCGTCGAAGTCGCGAGCGACGGTGCCGTGTTGCGCGTGACGGTGCCGGAGCAGCACGCCAGGCCCTACGCCTTCGGGGGCCGGTTCTTCGTGCGCGAGGGCGCGACTTGAAGTGGCGCTGGCCTCGTCGGCCGCCACCAGCCGGTTCTTCGTGCGCGAGGGCGCGACCTGCCAGCAGTTGTCGCGCGACGAGATCCGTACTTCTTCTTCAGGGAGGGCCTCATCCGGCTGGATGAGTCGGCCAGTACCGCCTGCCTCCCCACTTCGAGGCCCTCGCAACGCCCGGGGCGCAGGCCGTCTGTGGAAGCGTCGATGACGTAGTCGCCGACCTCGAACGCCGCATCCACGCCACGGGTGGGGTCGAGCTGCTCATGGTCCAGATGGATCAGGGCGGGCTCCCTCCAAACGAGGTTGTCGAGACGGTCACGCGCTTCTCAACCGAAGTGCTTCCCCGCCTTCGTGGGCGTCTGCAGGATTTCTGAATGTGACGCGGCACGCCCCCACGTTCGTAGACCGTTGGCCCGCCTCTGTCAGGCTTCCGGTACGCTCCAGCCAGGTCCAAGGAAAAACCCGTGACGAACATCCCGACAGCCGATCCGCAGTGCCTCGATGCCAACATCAAGGGCGCCGTCAACTTCCGCGATCTCGGCGGCTACCGCACGCAGGACGGACGCGTCGTTCGCGCCGGACGCGCCTACCGCTGCGGGATGATGCACCACATCAGCCCCGCCGGGTTGGCCATGCTGCGGGATGACCTCGGCATCCGCACCGTGATCGACCTGCGCAACGCCCAGGAGCTCGAAGGTGATGGCCTCTCGCCCTTCGCTGACTACGGCATCGACTGGCGAAACCTCCCCATCGGCGGTGACACGGTGATGACCCCCGAAGAGCGGCGCGATCGCTTCCAGGCCCTCGCTTCCGGCGAGATCGACTGGTCCCAGTCCTACATCCAGATGTTGGGGTGCGCCCCCGGCGCCTTCCGCGCGTTCTTCGATCTCGCCGCCGACTCCGCTCACGTCCCGCTGGTGTTCCACTGCACGGGTGGCCGCGACCGAACCGGCGTGGCCGCGGCCCTCCTCCTCTCCTCCCTCGGCGTCGATGACGAGACGATCGCCCAGGACTACGCCCTCACCGGCGAGTGGCTCCAGCCCCACGTCGGTCGCTTCGGCAGGCAGATGGAGGCCCTCCACATGACCCGCGAGAGCTGGGCCAGGCTCCTCGAGACGTCTGCCGGCGCCATGCTTCGCTTCCTCGCCTGGCTGCGCGAGGAGCAGGGCGGGGCCGAACCCTACCTGCTGGAGACCGGCGTTTCCGCTACCGCATTCGAAGCGGCGAGGGAGCACCTGCTACATCCGCCCGTCAGGTGACATAGCTTCCCCGCCAATCGGCCCACCGGGCGGTATTATCAGTCCACTGATTGGAGGTGGGATTCCCATGTATTCCCATAGAAGGCTCACCTATCTCGCCCTCGTCCCGCTGCTTGCCCTGGTCGCCGTCTTCGCAGTGGCGGCCTGTGGCGACGACGAGGAGGAGACGCTCAAGATCGGCGTTGTCCTGCCTGAGACGGGCGCCCTTGCCGCCTACGGCCTCCCCATGATCAAGTCCGTCGAGCTGGCCGAGGAGGACATCAAGGGGGGTGGCGGCGCGATCGAGGTCATCTACGCCGACAGCGGTACCGACCCGGACAAGGCCTCCGAGTCCGTCAACCGCCTGCTTGGCGAAGGCGCTCACGTCATCGTTGGCGCAGCCGCCTCGGGTGTCTCCCAGGCCATCATCCAGACGCTCTACGACGAGAACATCCCCCAGTGCTCGCCGTCGAACACCTCACCCAACTTCACCGGCCAGGCCAACGCGGGGTACTACTTCCGCACCGCCCCCTCAGATGCGGCGGCCGCTCCCGTCATAGCCGATACCGTTGTCTCGCGCGGTGGCACGCGCGTCTCCATCGCCGCTCGCGCCGATGACTACGGAAAGGCGCTCGCCAACCTCCTCGCGGACAGGCTCGATGAGCTTGGCGCCGAGACCGACACCATCATCTTCGACCCCATGGCCAACACCTTCGATGCCGAAGTGGCAGGCATCTCCAGCTACGGGCCCGATGCCATCGTGCTCATCGTCTTCGATGAAGGGGTGAACCTCATCCGCGGTCTCCTTGAGGCCGGCTTCAGCCCCTCGGTGATGTACGGCTCCGATGGCCTCTACCGCCCCGACCTCTGGACTGCGGTCGACGAGAGCAATCCCGACGTGCTCGATGGCATGACGCTCTTCGTCGCTACCGCTCCGAGCAGCCCCGCCTATGACGACTTCAATGCGCGTCTGAACGAGGCTACCCGGGAGGAAGGCAACCTCGCCTTCGGCGCCCAGTCCTACGACTGCACCGTCATCCTCGCTCTCGCGGCCAGGGCCGCCGGCAGCACTGATGGCGACGACATCATCGAGGCTGTCAGCGAGGTCACCGGCGGTGGCGCCGAGTGCACCAGTTACGCCGAGTGCGCCAAGGGCATCGAGGACGGTGACGACATCGCCTACGTGGGCAAGGTCGGACGCCTCAAGCTCGATGCTGGCGGCGATTCCACGGTCGCCACGTACACGGTCAGTCGCTTCGAGGGGAGCGAACTCGTCGAGCAGTCCACCCAGGTGTTCGACTTCTCCGAGTAGGACGAACGCCCGAACCCGAACTCCGGAAGGGGCGCCGTGAGGCGCCCCTTCCGGCACGTCGTCCTAGTCCCGCGCGCGGGCGCTGAGCGTGCCCAGGTACAGCTCCACCACACGCTCGTCGTTCAGCAACTCCTCGCCCGGACCCGTGTAGGCGTTGCGGCCCTGGTCGAGTACGTAGCCGCGGTGCGTGATCTGCAGGCATCGCCGCGCGTTCTGCTCCACCATCAGTACCGAGACGCCCGCCCGGTTCACCTCCTGCACCTGCTCCTGGTACCTCGGCGAGAGCCCCGCCGAGGGTTCGTCCAGCAGCAGCACCGACGGGTTCATCCATCAGTGCCCGCCCCATCGCCAGCATCTGCCGCTCCCCGCCCGAGAGCGCCCCCGCCCGTTGTCCCGCCCGCTCCGCCAGCAAGGGGAACAGCCCCGCCACCGTCTCGAACCGATCCCGCCATGCCCGCGGCTCCAGGAAGAGCCCCATCTCCAGGTTCTCCCGCACGCTCAGTCGCGGGAACACGTTGTCCGTCTGGGGCACGTAGCCGATGCCCTCCGTGGCACGAGCAATGGGAAGAGCTTCGCGACATCCAGGAACAGGCCGTGGCGCCGATCCGACCAGAATCGATGAAAGGTCGGACAGGCGTGACTTCGGCTTCCGTGTCGATCACGACTGGACAAAATCGAGAACCTTCGCTCTGAGGCTTCGGCTGACGTTCTAGCGGTAGACTGCCCGAACGGCCCGGGCGCCCGCCCACCTGGGAGCGAGATGCCGAGAGGGAAGCGGTACCTGTGACGCTCTATGCGCACTCCGAGAATACCAAGGGGACGCGTCAACCTCTCGCCGAGCATCTGCGCAACGTCGCTGCACTTGCGCGTGAGCGGGCGCGACGCCGTGGGGGCAGCAGCCCCGCTATCTGATCCGGGACCGCGACCGCTCGTACGGCGGTGCCTTCATCTACAAGGCGCGAGCGATCGGGATCAAGACGGTCCTCACTCCGGTGCGGGCACCGAAGGCGAACGCCATCGCGGAGCGTGTGGTCGGAACGCCCAGCATAAGGTTCACGGCACGAACCGAGGTAGTCGCCGACGCTATCCGCTTATCCCGAGACTGGCTCCAGCATCCCTGCCTCGATCAGCAGTTCGAGATGACGACTGAGCCTCTCAGGCAAGGGGCCTGCCTCTATGAGAACCCCGAGCTCGATGTTGTCGTTGATGCCGGCACTCGTGAGATTGGCGCTGGTGATGAGGAGAGACGAGCGATCCGCAATCACGCATTTTGCGTGCAGGCGCGCGGTGGTCGCGAAGAACGCCTCGCGAGCTTCGAGGGGCCATCGGTAGAAGCTGGCGGTCGTCTTGATCGGATCGAACGGATGGGTCGGGCCGAAGGTGAGCGGGCCTCCCGGGTTGTCGGGTGTTTCGAGGATGAGCGTGACCGTGACTCCTCTCTCGGTCGCGTCGGCGAGGCTGGCGGTGAGATCCGCGACGTCGTAGCTGGCGAAGGAGACCAACACGAGGCTCTCAGTTGCGTTGGCGACAAGTGTGGAGAGCACCGCCCGTGTCGAGCGCAGGCCTCGGACATCCGTCGGGGGCCCCGTCCAGACTAGGCTGGCGCTGTGCTCGGATCGCACGGCTGCCGCAGTTGCGGCTGCAGACCGCATGGCGGCAGCTACGACGTCTCCGGTGACCTCCGGGGTGCGGGCCCACGCTCGCGAGACATTGCTTGCCTGCTCGCGGTAGTGGGAGGCAGGGATCGCGTTGAGCAGCGCTGACTGCGAATGGTGCGACCACCGCGGCGAGCCCTCGATTGCTGTCGCCCCCTTGACGAGCAGGTCTTCGGGGACGTGGATCGCCGCCTCGACGATCGCGGCCGTGACGGGGTCACTCACTTGAAGTAGGCACCGTGCTGCTGACCAAGGATCGGAACTGCGGTTGCGCGGTCCAGGTGGCGGTTGCCCGCTTCGCAGGAAGTTTCTGGTGCGAAGAGGCACGCGTGGCAGGCAGCGTTGTGGAGGCTGTCGCCCAGGTCACCGGCGCGGTGACTGGCGCATATGGGATCAGTAGAGCAGAGCGCGGACCGTTCGAGCGCGTCACGCAGCACTGCGGCCAGCCGCGCTGGTTCTGACAGCGCAACCAAACCGCCGAGAGTGCCCTCGGAGTCGGGGCCGCAGCGTACAGCAGGATCCCCGCCATCGGCGGGCCTTCAGCATCGCCTGTCCCGCGGCAGTAGAGCCGTTCCCGGATGGACGCTGCGGAGTATCCGCACTCCAGCGCAACCTGCCGCATCAACAGATGCGAGACCGTATGCAGCAGCACGAAGCGCGCGGTGGGCCCTCCCTCGTTGGGATCGAGCCCGCGCCGCGCGCGCCAATTCCGGGTGGCCTGCTGCAAGTCCCGGTAGCCGTCGCTGTCACCGTAGCTGCTCTCCCACTGCTCGATTCGGGCCTCGGGAAGGGTGATGAGGATGCCTTCGCCTCGAACCTCCGCAGCGGGCAGCCACTTCTGCGGGGCTTCCCAGATCGGAGCTATCCGGGCCGATTCGGCCTCATTGGGGCCGTCAATGCGTGTGAACCCACAGAGCGCCTGCACTTCCCGCAGACGGTCAACGGCGACGGGACGGCCGAGCGTCTCCTCGAATCCTTCTGGGATGTCTAGTGATCGAGCGCTGAAGTCAGCGGACCTGGGCGGAGTGGAGGAGGTGAACGCTGCCCACTCGGGTCCGCGCAGGTCGCCGGTACCAATGTCCCCGGCGCCCCCTGTGCGACGCTCGTCGATAGCTCCCCAGACGTCGTCCTGGTCGAAGTTCAGCAGCCATCGCAGCGGCTTCTCGCCAGCGCCAATCGCCACTCGCTTGATGATGAAGTTCAGCTCGTCGCGACTATCGATCGTTGCCAGATCGTCCCAATGATCTGCGACCCGCTGCTCGATGTCGCCGGTGACGGTGGGGATCGTGAGTGCGGAGCGGTAGACACCGAACCAGGCGTTGGAGGCGCCGAGCAGGAGGGGGCGGGTCGGTTGGTCGCAGCCAGCATCGAACCGCTGGAGATGCGGGTGCCGCCCCCGACAGAGTGGGAGGTTCTTGGTGGGGCGCACCGATCCTGGAGTATCGATGTTGAACGCTTCCTGGACGTGCCGCTCGGCACCGCACCCCTTGCACGTGACGCGCATATCGGTGGCGCGGTTGGCCTTGCCGGCCTCGTGCAACTCCAGGATCAGTGCGTTCGTGCAAGGGTCGCCATGGTGGACGTACTCCACCCAGGGGAAATCGTCGAGGTGACCAGACGGGCACGCGATAAGAAACCGTGCGGGTACCGCGCTCGGGCGGCCGTTGTGGCACTTATCGTGAACGTAGCGGGCCCGGTCGGGCCGGTACACAGGTACGTCGAGCTGGAAACGTTCACGGTCGACGGGCGCAAGCAGGTTACACCGCGTGCAGCGAAGCCATCGCGGGAATGGATACACCGGCACACCGATATTGGCCCACGTGTCGAACGGACTCGGGGTCTCCTCCTCCCACGGAGGCGTACGGAACTCGACGACGCCCTGGCACCCCGGCAACTCGCGCACAGATCCTATCAACCGAGGCTCGATTACTCGCTCGGTGTGGTTGATGTCCCACCGGTCAACTCCCGATAGCACGACCGACAACTGGGGCAGGTCCATGACTGCTCCGGGGCCGTAGGTGTGGATCACCTGCGAGGGGCGGACCGCTCCGACGCGGCGGGACTTGTACCGCTCCCTACCCGGACGGGCGGGGCTCACGGTCGGCCTCCGTTGGCTGCTCGGCCCTCAGCATCCTCTGCTTCGATAGCTTCTTGAACCTCTTCGTCGCCCGCGATCGCGGGGCGGTCATCGCCATCCGGTTGGGTCAGCCTGATCTCGGGCTGGCTATCGGATTCGTAAGTGGGGTCCTTCTCGACGATCTGGAGGTTGGCCTGCACCTCGGTGTCGCGAAGCGAGTTCGGGCAGGTCCACATGTTCCATTCGCCAGCCTCGGGCCTGGCGAGCAGTGCGACGTCATCTGCGGTACGCACGGTGTATGACAACTCGGGCCTCAGCGCTGCCTCCCGCCCCCACGCATCGAGGCGCTGGTTGGCCATGCTGGTCGTCAGATCTGCGGCAGACAGGTCGCCGGTGACGGCCTCGGCACGCTCTGCGATGGCCCGGACGTGCGCGGCTATCCGTTCGTCCGGGCGGTTCAGCCTCCGGGCCGACTGGTTCGCATTCCAGTCGCCGTTGCCGTGACGAACCGCCGCCACGAGCACGCCGGTGAGGCCCTTGTCGAGGGCCCGCTCTGAGAACGGCGTGACGGAGAGGGGTTCCACATGGCGGTAGAAGGTCGCGTGATAGTGGCCGAAGGTCTCGTAGTGGGACAGGTCCCTGGGCCGTGCCCAGTTGTAGAGGGTGATGACCAGGCCGGGGCCCCTGTCGTCGCGTCCGACTCTGGATGTGGCCTGAATGTACTCCGCGGTGGATTTAGGCTGGCCCACGACGATCATCGAGGCGAGCCGGGGCACGTCGACGCCTACGGAGATCATGTTGGTCGCCAGCAGCAAGTCGATGGGCCGCTCGCTGTCTGGAGGGCGGTCGGGTGCGTGCGTGACGAACAACTGGCGCAGGATCGACTTGATGTCATCGGAGGACACGCGCGAGGTGAGCTCCTTCATTTCCACCACGCGACGGTTTGCGAGGCCGCGGGTGGACCGGGCCCAGCGCAGCTTGGTGCGCAGCTCGTCCTCGGCCATGCGGCGCATGCCGGCGAGTTCGCGTACCGCGTTGAAGTAGCCAACAGTGGTCATCCAGGGATCCGCCGCTTCCGCATCACCGGCGAGCTCGTCCCAGATGGCCTTGGCCGCGGCCAAGACAGATGAGAATACCCGCAGCTCCACCTGCTTGAGCCGTTCACCATGAGCGCAGATCCCGAGATAGCGGCGTCCGGGGGTCTCCGGGCTCGGCGGAACCTGCTCGGCGAAGAATGAGCGATGCACGTCGAGCGCAGGCGGCGGGAATATGCGCAGCTCCCGCCAGAACACAGACCACGCCTGCTCGCGCGCCCTACGCGTCGTGGCGGTCGACGCGACGACCTTGGGTCGCACCTGCTCGTTGTTGTGAGTCCAGGTGGCTAGCCGGTCGATCGCCGTCTCGTAGAGGCCCGCCATCGTCCCGAGCGGCCCGGTGACGAGGTGCATCTCGTCCTGGATGATCAAGTCAGGCGGACGCAGCCGGAGCGACGATACGGTCTTGGCCGAAGGATGTTTGCCGGACTGCCTGTGCGAGTCGTTCTCCTGCCACTGCGACCGATGGGCACGGTCGAGGTCGGGGTTACGGTACCCATGCCTCTCACAGCGGTAATCGACTCGCCCGAATAGCGTGGCGGTCGCCCCGTTCCAGGGAAGCTGAGCGAACTTGTCGATGGTCCCGATGACGAACGAAGGGACGAGCCGGTAAATCTCCTCGTCGACGGTGATGACCGGGATGCCTTCGCCGTTGCTGCTCGCTTCGGCGAAGCCGCACTCCTTCACGTTGTCGCAGAAGATGAGGAACCGTTGGAGCACGGTGTCGTAGCGACCGGCGGTGCTCGTGTCGATGGTCTGCCCGCACCACGGACAGTCGGTGAGCTGCACCGGCGTCGCCCGGCCGCCGCTGTAGCCGCCTAACTTCGCGTCCACGGCGAACCGCGCCGCGTCGCGGGAGGTGTTCGGGGACACCGACCCGCCGACCCACATGCCGAGCCGGAACGGGACGCCGCCATAGCGACTGTCGGTCTCGGCGCGTTGCTGGCGCAGGAGCTCCGCAGCGCAGATCAGGGTCGCGGCACGCTGGAACTGCTGCGCGGTGAGCAGACGCAGCGTGTAGCGCATCACGACCGCGATGCCGTCGCGTCCCATCCACGGCGTCGTCCCCGTCCCCGACGACGCCCTGCAACCGTCGAGTGGCGAGGGTGTACGCCACGAGTCCGAGATACGCTTCGGTCTTGCCACCGCCAGTCGGGAAGAAGAGCAGGTCGGCCAGTGCGCCGTGCTTGCTGCGCTCGGGGTGGGCCGGGTCGGCCAGCGACGGGATGCACTGCAGGATGAACGCGAGCTGGAACGGGCGCCAGGACCGTTGCTCGGGCACATCGGCGCCTGCCACGGCCTGCGACAAGCTCCGGTCGGGATCCGCGCGCCTGTCCTGGATGGCGACGCTGTGCACGCGCTGACGCCACATCGCCTGGTTCGCGAACCGGAACGCATCGAGAGCGTCCGGGTTGGTGCAAACGAGCTCGATCCCCGCTGCAATCGCGTCGGCGATGCGGCCAGCTCCGGCGATCACCTCCCGCGCAGTCTGCTCGTGTCCTTCGAGACGGGCGTCGGGATCGCCGATGCGGCCCAACTCGTCGCCGAGCCATGCGCGGTAGCCCTCCGCGAGGGGCAGCAGCGCTGCCCGCAGCCGCTCTGGCTCCAACTCTGACAGCACCTGCATGTCAGTGATCAGCCCGTCGAGCTCCGGCGCCGCCCCGGGCGCATTCGTGCGCCACACCTCGAAGCTGGGGATGACGGCGGTGCTCACCCGCGCTGCGCGGCGAGGATCCGTGGCAGACACCTCGACGACTGTGCCGACCCCGTGCCCGACAGCGAACTCCACGATGTTGCGGTACTGCAGATCGAGCTGCGCAAGCTCTGCCTGCTCCCACTCCGAAGCACCTGCCGCGCCGGCCAGTGCCGCATCGCGGCCGAGGAACACGCTGCCGCCATCGGGCTCAACCAGTTCGACGCCCGCCTGGAACATCCAGCGGCTGTCCTTGTTGCGATCCACCTGCTGCTGCTCGTTGGAGAGGAACACCGTCACTACCCACGAATCCCCATCGGGGGAACGGGGGGACCGGCCCCGCAGCATGATGCCCTCACCGTTGACCGGCAGAGGGCCAAACTCGTCGTTCTCCAGTGCCAGATCGACATCGACTTCTCTTGGTGTGCGTACCCATACGCTCGCCCGGGAGCCGTCGTCCTGGTCTTCGAATTCCCGGTCGTATTGCCCCCAACTACAGCGGGCGATCAGGCGGTTGACTGATCCGTCGACGACGAACGACAGCCCCATCGACGACTGTGCCAACACCGGACGCGGGCGCGTTCCGAGCACACGCTCCGCGATGGCGTTCGCCTTCGGTGGCCGCACCGGAGAGAGGACCGTCTTGATCCCGATCGCTCGTGCCTTGTAGATGAAGGCACCGCCGTACGAGCGGTCGCGGTCCCGGATCAGATAGCGGGGCTGCTGCCCCCACAGCGTCGCCTCCAGCAACTGGCGCCACACCCACGGCACTGTCGGATGTGCCGTCACGTTGAAATGCACGATGCGGCGGCGCGCGTGCGTGATGAAGAAGAAGACGTACAGCGTCTTGAAGGTGAGCGTCTGCACGGTGAAGAAGTCCGCAGCCCAGAGCTGCGGGCGGTGGTTGGCGAGGAAGGTTCGCCAGGACTGGGACGGCGGACGCCGCAGCGCCCTCCGCCGATAGCCCCTCACCGTCTCCGCGCTCACCTTGTAGCCGAGCGCGAGTAGCTCGCCCTGGATGCGGACGGCGCCCCAGCGCGGGTTCTCGGTTGCGCTCCTCGCGATGAGCCCTTGCCGCTCTTTGCTGATACGCCGCCGGCCCGGGTGTCGGGCTCGGCTCTTCCACGTCCAGTACCCGCGCCACGCCGTGCGGTGCCAGCGGATGACCGTCTCCGGCTGCACCGGGCCTCACTCCCAAAGATCGCGGAATTGCTGTTCGGCTAGCTCCCCGCAAGGGCTGACTAGGCGTTCAACAGTTCCTCAATCACCAGGACAGCAGGCCCGCCGTACTTGATGAGGAGCCTGACCAAGGACTCGATGAGCTCAAGATCTTCCTTGACCTTCGCGAAGTCCAGGCGCGAGAAGATGTTCGCCATCTGGTCGGCCACGCCGCTCGGCGCTTCAGCGCTCGGCCCCTTTGTCCACGCGTCGAGTATCTCCTTGATGCGCCCGGCAGCTGACTCTGTGAATCGCTTGATGCCTAGCTCGATGGTCCTGTCGTCGTGGTTGATGAGCGTGTAATAAATAACGGAGTCAGAGATATCTCGGGACTTTCCTGTACCGGTCAGACCCGCGCTCACCATGACAGCGGGTCTGTAGTCGATACTCACGGACCAGCCGGTCAGGTCCTCTGGAAGGTTCAAACGAGGCATGTTTCCAAGGCCTCTGAGCGAATAATTCTGCGCCCTGTCAAAGGGAGGCAGCAGGGCGGGAGAGCGCAACTCCTGCCAAGCATCAGGGTCCAGATCGAAGGAAATGCGATAGAGGTCAAGCAGTGGAACGAGCGTGCCCATCGCCGCCGCCTTGGCGGCGGCGTCACCATGGGTCGCGATCCGATACGTCTCTTCCAGCAATTGGCCGACGAGGTGAATGTCCGTCCGGTGGCCAGTTTCCAAATTGATATCGATCACTGGGCAGGGATCTTCCCCACACTCCTTCACATGGTTTCTCGCCAAGCTGCCCAACGTCGTGATGCGGCGGCTCTCATCACCAGTCAGTGTGTCGTCTCTAGGAGGCATGACTACTTCGTGCTCCTAGTGCAGAGTGATGAGTTGAATATATCTGCAATCCGTTCGACTAATGGGCGTATGCTCTTCAACATCGTCAAGTCTATCACTGCTGCACTCAGTACTGAATCGAGTTAACTCCTCGCCGTCGAGTGCGAAGGGCTCCGATGACGCAGCCCATGCCCGTCATCGGAGCCTTCCTTGGCAAAGACGAAGAAGGGGGGTGCCGAGCGGTAGTCCGGGGGAGTCGAATGAACAGTCGCGAAGCCGTCACGCAGGAGAATGTTCCCGCGACGACTCGTGTCATGTAGCAGCTTGCCTGGCGTCTTATTGTCACCGAAGTAGGTGAATAGTCCGGTCTCAGGATCGAGCGCATCCGGCCAGCAGGATCGAGACCCGTGGTGTACAGCACTGCTGGCAAGTAGCTGTTCCCGCGCTTCTTGAACCGGATCCCACCTTGGTTGCCGCAAGGAAGGAGCTGGGCGATCGGGTCGTCACCCACATTTCCCGCTCTGCCACCGCGGTAGATGGAATCGATAACAAGAGCGGCTGTCGGCAGATCTTCGAATGCGACGGTTTCGACCACGGCTGCAATCAGTTCCGCGAATCTCGTCGGTGATCGCGCGCGGTCGACTCGCCGTCAGGCGGGCCCCCCGCGCCCGACTGCGGTCCAGTTTACGCGTATCCTATGCGCGGATCGGCAATCTGGTCGCATCCGCGGAGGACCGCGGGCCGCCCCGCCAGTTCAGGAGGGGCAGTGATGGCAGGCAGGAAGATCGTGATCGGCGTCTCGATCATGGCGATCTCCAGCGCGACGGTCGTCCCCGGCCGATCAGTGACGCTGTACCGTCCCGTGATCCGCGGGACCTAATCCGGAGGGGACACCATGCGCGCAGGTATCATCGCTGGAAGCGCGACGGCCGTCGCCGCCGTGTTGCTGTCGCTGCCGCTGCACGCGCCCAGCGACACGCTCTTCAACAGCGCCTCCGTCGCCGCCGGCGCGGTCGCGGCGGGTGTGATCGCGGGCCTGCTCTGGGGCGCTCTGCCCGCCGGCCCGCTCCGTCTCCCGCGATTCGCCGCCGCCGAGGCCGCCCTCTTCGCCGTGACCGCCGTGGCGCTCGTCGCCGGCGAGACACAGCTCGAGCGCATGGTGGAGTTCGGGCTCCCGCTCGCGACCTTGATCTTCGCGGTCACCGGCCTGCTCACACCGGCGCTCGACCGGATGCCTCTGCCCGCGCGCTGGCCCGCACCGGCCGCGCTCGTCGTCGCGATCGCGCTCGGGATCGTGCTCGTCGGAGAGGGCGACGAACGGAGCGGCACGCTCTCGCTGCCCGCGCCTGCGGCGGCGGCCGCGAGTGCGCGCACGCCGACGCCCGCGCCGTCGCCCGCATCTCCGGCCGCCGCTGCCGCGTCGCCCTCGCCATCTCCGAGCCCGGCCGCCACCGCCTCGAGCGCCGCGGCGCCGATCATGCTCGCAGTCAACAGCCACGTCGTCGTGGCTGGCGTCACCTTCGTCGTCGGCGAGGGCTCCGAGGTCACCTTCACCGTCAAAGAACAGCTCTCGCGCCTCCCGCTGCCGAACGACGCCGTCGTCCGCACCGACGCGCTCAGCGGCTCAATCCACCTCGACGGCCGGCCCTCCGTGGTCGAGATCGACCTCCGGCAGCTGGAGAGCGACCAGTCCCGCCGCGACCAGTACATCCACAACCGCATGTTCCGCTCAGACCCGATCGCCACGCTCACGTTCGACGAGCTGCCGGCGCTGCCGCAGTCCTACACGCCGGGCGAGCTCTTCGAGGGCGAGATCATCGGACGGCTCCTGATCCTCGGCGCGGAGCACCCGCTCACGTTCACCGTGGAGGCGCGGATCGATCCGGACGCGCTGCTGGTGCTCGGACGCACCACGTTCACGTGGGACCAGATCAAAGTTCCGCGCCCCAGCGTACGCACCGTGGAGGTGCAGGATGAGGTCCGCGTCGAGGTGCTGATCGTGGCTCGCCCGACGCTCGACGCCGCCGACTAGCGGGCCGGCGGCGGGCGGGCCATCGTCCGCCCCACGGCATGCTCAGCGTTGACCTAGCAGCTGCTCGGCCGAGCGCTCCCTCAATGCCCCCTGAAGGCGTTTTTTCCGCACCCTGTTAGGGGTGTTGGAGCGGGAGAAGGGATTCGAACCCACGACCCTCTGCTTGGGAAGCATCTGCAGTCGGTTCGCAGACCGCGGACCGGCGGAATTGGGCGGGCTCCTTAGAGAGGAAACTGCAGTGGAGCTTCAGGGCCAACACAGGCTGGATGGGGGGGCTAGCGGGGCGCGGGTTCGGCGAACGCGGATGCCCTGAGCATCTGATCGGCGGGCGAGAAGCGGGCGTGGCGGCGGGCGGCGTCCTCGGCGCGGTAGCTGGCGGTGTAGCGGCGCACCATCTCGGGGCCGGCGTGGCCGAGCAAGTGCTGGACGTCGAGTTCGCGGGCGTCCTGCTGGATGGCCCAGGTGGCGAAGGTATGGCGAAAGCGGTGGGCGTGGCAGCGGGGCACGTGGGCGGCGCGACCGCGGCGGCGGAGCAGCTGCTTGAGGCCGTTGGGCTGGAGCCGCACGCCGGGCCGCAGCTGGCTGGGCCCGGTGACGGCCCAGAGGAGCGGGCCCGGCGTGCGCCCGCGGACGGCGAGGTAGGCCTTGAGCGCGGCCCGGCAGCGGCGGGCGAAGGGGACGACGCGTTGCTTGTTGCCCTTGCCGTGGCGAATCAGCAGGCGGCCGCGGGGGAGGTCGCAGTCGGCCAGGTCGAGCGCGCTCAGCTCGGCGCAGCGGATGCCGGTGTCGAGGAAGAGGAGCACCACGGCGGCATCGCGCCGCCCGACGGCGGTGGCGGGATCGCACGCCGCCACCAGGCGCGCGAGCTCGGCGGGGGGGAAGGGCTGTACGACCTCGGAGGGGAGGCGGACGTTGCGCAGGCCGCGGAAGGGCGTGTGCTCGAGGAAGCCCGCGGCCACGCACCAGTTGAAGAAGCAGCGCACCTCGCGGAAGTAGCGATGGCGGGTGGCGGGCCGGCGGGCCTGAAAGGTCTCGCAGTAGCGGATCACGGTCGCGGTCTCGACGGCCGCGGCCTCATCGGGCACGCCCTGCGCGGCGACGCTGCGCTGGAACCGGGCCAGGGTCTCGCTGTAGGCGCGCTGGGTGCGTGGCGAGAGGTCCTCGATCCGGCAGCGGGCGAGATAGAGGGCGATCAGCTCCGAGAGGGTGGTGGCGGCGGGCATGGGGACATGGACGCTCGTGGGCGGACGGGCGTCAAGTCGCGGGGGAGACTTGCCACTCGGCGGGGCGCGAGCGAAGACCACGGACCAGCGGAAGGAGCCAAGATGCCGCTGTGCTACCAGAAAATGTCGTCCGCCCGAATGTCACGCGGCGAGACGCTCGTACTCGTGATGCAGCCCGCCCTGGATCGGCCGACCCACGACTTGGCCCTCGCTCCGGGGCGGTGGATGACCGTCTCCGGCTGCACCATCACGAGGGTGGAACGCCAGCCGGGCCAATACCGGGAGAGCCACGACCAGAAGAGACGGTCGGCTGGCTTCGTTCGAGTGCGAGCGCGCTGACGGGTCAGCAGGGCGAGCTGCTGCCGCAGGGCCAGGTTCTCGAGCATGAGGTCGTGCTTTGATCGCAGCGCGCTTCGAACCGCGTTCGTCACTAACCCAAGGTACGTTCGCACGGCGGAGCCTCCTGCCCACGCAGGAGGCAGCCTTCAGATGGACGCCCGCGGGGTCAACTCAACGCCAGGATGACGTTTTCTGGTAGCACAGGCCCTCCTCGTTCGCGATCGGGGCGCCGACCCACTGACAGACCTTGGGCGTACGCTCTGGCACCATGTACCTTTGTGCTAACCCGCCGGTTCACGCCGCGAGTAGCGCTGCCGACTCGACTCTCGGGATGGGTAATGGGGAGGCGCCTCTCACGTGATCACGGAACAGGACGTAGCGGTGATCCTCTCCGACGAGACGAAGCAGATCGCGGGCGACATCGCCTGGCGGGTTGATCCGGCCCATACTCCGGCGGTGACGTTCCGTGCGCCCGTACGGTCCGCACCCGGCTGGTCCCTCGCCGTCCATGCCTCCTGGAACCCCAAGGCCGGGAAGCTCGGCTACACGCTCCTGCTTCAGGGGGAGGGGCGCATCTACGCGCCCTGAACATGGGCGCCCCGCACAGGAACCCGGCGGGAGAACACGTCGGGGATGTCCACAAGCACCGCTGGACCGAGGAGTTCAGGGACAAATGGGCCTACGCGCCCGAGGACATCACCGCCCCGTGGGATCAACCCGTGGAGGTCTGGCAGCAGTTCTGCGCCGAGACGAATATCAGCCACACGGGGACGCTCTCTTCGCCGGAGTGGCAGGACGGGCTCGCGGTATGATTGGACGGAGGAGGCTGGGGCGATGAACACTCCCGACCTCTGCGAAGCGCTGCGCGCCACGCTTCCGGTGCTCTTCGAGTGCTCGCCCGCGCCGCGGGGAGCGGTCCGCGTGCGCACGCCGTTCCTCTACCCGGACGGCGACGTTATCGATGTGTTCGTCGAGGACCGAGGCGAGGAGTACCTCCTCACCGACTACGGCGAAGCGCTGGGCTGGTTGCGCGGGCAGTCGTTCGGAGACGAAATGACGGTCAGCCAGACTCGCATGGCGCAGGATGTCTGCCTGACCCTCGGTGTCGAGTTGGACCGGGGGCAGTTGACTCTGCACGGCGTAGACGCGCTCGCGCTCAGCGACGCGGTGCACCGCGTTGGACAGGCCATGGTTCGTGTCGCCGACATCTGGTTCACTTTCCAGCCGCGGGCCATCAAGACGATCGGCGACGAGGTGGACGACTGGCTTCGGGAACAGCGGTTTGAGTTCCAGAAGCTGAGGCCGTACCAGGGACGGTCGGGCCGTGTCTGGACGGTGGACTACGAGGTTCTCGCTAGCACCCGGCGATCGCTGGTGTTTCTCTTGAGCACCAGCAATCTGTCCTGGGCGAGGCGCCTGAGCGAACGCGTCGTCGCCGAGTGCAGCGACCTCAGCGACCTGCCGCGACAACAGGAGAGCCTGTCCTTCGTCTCTCTCTTTGACGACTCAGCCAACGTCTGGCGAGAAGAGGACTTCGCGCTTGTCGGGAGCGTCTCGCGGATCGCCACCTGGTCGCGGCCGGATGAATTCGCCGACATCCTGAGCACCGAGCCGGAGCCATCGTCACTGTTCGCGAATCCATGACCACGCCCACCTACCCAGCAGGCAGGCGCTGCTCATGTTCGAGTTCCGCTCTTGGCCTATTTCGTGGTGACGTTACTTCGCTCGTGTCGAGTTAGTTCCCTGCCGGTATAACACGGTTGAGTAAATACAATTCTCTTGACGCTGCTCTAGTCAGAACTACGAACAGTGAGTCGAATCAGTCGGTATCCGAGATGTGGGAAGAAATGAATCTGGAACTCTTGAACGAAGAGTGGTTGGGGCTCATGCAGGGTGACCCTCCCGGTTTCTCGGCTCGGTACTACCCCTATCTGTATGAGGTCGTGGCATCGTCACTCGCCTACGGCGTCCATTCCTTGTGGTGGTTGTGGGTTCACGGTCCCAGAGCCGAACGAGGCAGACAGTGGCACCCGGCCTTGACGAACGGTACGTGGCAGCGAGTCAACAAGCTCTCTATGGGATATCAGCCAAGCTGAACGGCGTCCGTTCGCCGGAGAACCCGCCCCAGAGCCACCTGCTAGGTGGTCCGGCACAGAGTCAAGTCGCCAGCTCTGTCTCCCGGCTGCCAAGGCGCCGCCTCCGCTAACGCCGCTGCGAGTGCCTCGGGAGTGGCGGCGACCGGGTCGGTGACCGTACAGCTGCCGTGGACGGAGCGACCCTGAAAGTGTTGTACGACGAGGCCCTGGACGAGGGGTCTGCGCCGCCGACGGATTCCTTCGATGTGAGGGTGGCCTGCACGTGCGATGACACGACTTGGCTAGATGAAGAAGCCAAGCGGGCGGTGGAGAGCGTTTCGGTGGACGGCGACACGGTGGTGTTGACGCTGGTTTCGGCGGCTACGTCCGAGGACGTCGTGGTCGTCAGCTACACGCCGCCTTCGGACGCTGCCACCGCCCGGACCAGGGACTTGGCGGGCAACGCGGCGGCAGGGTTCAATTCCACCGAGGTCTTCAACAACACCGATGAGACCGCAGAATCAGAAGAGAACGGCGAGCCGGAGGAAACCACCGAGGGGGAAACGCCGCTCACCGTTAGCCTGGAAGCCACCACGGAGAGCCACAACGGGACGGATGCCTTCACCTTCGAGCTGCGCTTCAGCGAGGAAGTCAAGCTGAGCTACGTGACCCTGCGGGACCATGCCTTCAGTGTCACGGGCAGCACGGTGAACAGGGCCAAGCGAATGACCCAGGGAAGCAACATCGGGTGGACCATCACCGTGATGCCGGACTCGGCCGCCGATGTGACCGTGGTCCTGCCCGTCACCACGGACTGCAACGCCGACGGGGCCGTCTGCACCGGGGACGGCAGGAAGCTCTCCAACAGACTGGAGTTCACCGTCTCCGGGCCGGGCCAGTAGTCCCAATGCGTCGGCAGCCACATCGGGCGTGACTGCTGCGTAGGGATCGATTGCAGAGCGAAGGTGGGTTTGGAGCACCTCGCCGAATCCCCCGACGACGGACGACGAAGGCGCCGGGGACGGTGAGACCAACACCGGGAACGCCGGGGATGGGAGCGCCAATAACGCCGCCACCGGCGCGCCGGCCATCGCAGGAACACCCCAGGTGGACCAGACGTTGACGGCGGACACCTCGCCCATAGACGACGAGGACGGGCTGACCAACGTGTCCTACCGCTACCAGTGGATCGCAGGAGGGTCGGACATCGCGAGGGCCACCGGCTCGACTTACACGCTCACCTCCAGCGAGCAGGGCAAGACCATAAGGGTGCGGGTGACCTTCACCGACGACGCCGATAACGAGGAGACCCTGACCAGCGAGGCGACTGTTGCCGTTGCCGCCGCGCCCAACCGCGATGCCACGGGAGCGCCCACCATCGGCGGGACGCCCCAGGTGGACCAGACGCTGACGGCGGCGTGGGACGGCAAAACCTGATAGGTGCAGCTCTGTCCTGAGATAGCAGAGTATCGGCGAGCCACGAGAGGCTCGTCTGTGCTCTACCTCCGTCTGCTTGTCGCAGCACTCTTCGCTTCGGTCCGCGCCCGCCGAGATCTCGTCCTCGAGAACTTAGCGCTGCGGCATCAGCTCGCCGTCTACACAAGGGGCCGTCGTCGACCGCGGCTCCGTCGCCACGACCGCCGATTCTGGTCACTGCTGGCACGCGGTTGGTCCGGCTGGCGAGGCACGCTCGTGATGGTCGAGCCGGACACGGTTGTGCGCTGGCATCGTTCTGCTTGGCGCGCCTACTGGCGCTGGAAGAGTCGTCGCGGACCTGGGCGTCCCCACATTCCCGCCGAGTGGCAGCGGCTGATCCTGCGCATCGCCACTGACAATCCACGGTGGGGCGCCGTCCGCATCGTTGGTGAGCTGCGTGCGCTTGGCTTCGACCTGAGCGCTCGCACCGTGAGCCGCTACCGTCAGCAGGCGCTCCGGCGACCGCCGAGTCAGTCGTGGCGCACGTTTCTGCGCAACCACGCGTCCAGCATCTGGGCTGCTGGCCTGTTCACGGTGCAGACCCTCACCTTCCGCACGCTCTACGTGTTCGTCGTGATCGACGACGGCCGGCGCCGCATCCGGCACTGGAACGTCACGGAGCACCCGATCGCGCCCTGGATCTGGAGGCAGATGATCGAGGCGACCGCCTGGGGTGAGCAGCCAGGGTTCCTCATCCGAGACCGCGACCGTAGCTATGGCGGGGACTTCATCGCACGCGCTCGACGGATCGGGATCGAGACGATTCTGACTCCGGTGCGCGCGCCGAACGCCAACGCCATCGCCGAGCGGGTGATGGGGACGCTCCGGCGCGAGTGCCTCGATCACGTCATCGCCGTCAACGAACGGCATCTGAGGCGGGTGCTTGGTGAGTACGTCCAGCACTACAACGCGATGCGGCCGCATCGGTCATTGGCGCTCGACTCTCCGGAGGGACGCAAGCCGGTGCTAGGAGGTTTGCATCATGAGTATCGGTGGGCCGCATGAGGTTTTGCCGCCTCACGGCTCCGCTATTTCGGCCTCCGAGGCGCAGGAACCGGCCGCCCATCTATCCCACCAATCACTGCTGGCCTCCAGTGCTGCGATGAGCGACTGCACGACGCTCGTTGCGACCGATGCGCCACTGGTCACCGAGCGGGACTTCCCCTGATGATGTGTTTATCCTGAATTTCATTATTCGTTGACACTAATTTTATAGATTAGTATAGACTCCCGTCCGAGCTCAGTAGTGACCATGTTGGGAATTGCCACGGACGCAGCCAGCGGAGCACGCCGTCTCCTTCTTGGTTTCGCCGGCCTCGGCTGGGCGAGCGGCAGCGGGCAGGCCCACTCCAGCCAGGACACATCTCTGCCGGCACTCCTGCGTGGACGGCCGCTGCGCTGGCTCGTTGCCGGCGCCGTGCTCGCGGCAGCGGCCGTGGTCATCGCTCAGGCCGCTGATGGCGCACTCCTGGTCAGCGGGTTCGCGGACGTGTTTTGTCGTCCCCAATTGCTCGCCCTGCTCACCAGCAGCTACGCAGCGGCGTTCCTCCTGCGGGCGATAGCGTGGAGGGCGCTCCTGGGACGCACCGCAGCAGGCGTGAGGGTCGGACGGCTCCTCGCGATCCTTCATGCCGCGCTGTTGGCCAACCACGCCCTGCCGGTGAAGGCGGGCGAGGTGCTACGTCCCGTCCTGGGCGCCCGGGCCGGCATCACCGCGACCGACGCAACCGTCTCAACCGTTGCCGCCCGGCTGCTCGACTTCGCGGCCCTGTTCGCGATCGCCGCCGCCCTCATCCCCCTCACCGCCGGCATCGACGGCCTGACCGTCCTGATTGCCCCCGCCCTTCTGCTTGCGTCCCTCGCGGGCGCCATTTTATGGCTCCGTACCACGAACGTCACCTGGGCCCGTTTCCCCAGCCTTGCTCGCCTCTGGACCCGGGTCCGCGAGGCGCTGCGTTCACTTTCGCCCCGCACCGTGCTCGTCGCCTTCGCTCTGACCATCCCAAGCTGGCTGCTCGAGGCCGTCGTCGTCTACGCGGCCGCCCACGCCCTCGGCTTCGAGCTCTCCCTGCAAGCGGCCATGGCAGTCACGGCCTTCACCATCCTCTTCCAGGTCTTCCACCTGACCCCAGGCGGCATCGGTGTGTACGAAGCCAGCATGACCGCCGCGCTGCAGGCGCAGGGCATGCCCGGCGGCGAGGCGGTCACGCTCGCCGTGCTCACGCACGGCCTGAAGTTCGCCTACGCCTTCGGGATCGGCGGACTGCTGACCCCGTTCGCGTTTGGCGGCCTTCCGACGCTTGGGCGCGTGCGCGGCAGCCGCGACGACCCGAAGCCCGCGGGACGCCTCGAGAACGTGGCGGCGCGCTTCTGGAACGTCCTGAACGAAGGCAAGCCGTTCACACCGGTCTTCGTCGCCGGGACGCTCGTGCTTCTGGGGCTCCCGCACCTCACGGACGGTGGTTACTGGCTGCGGCAGTTGCTCGCGCTCGTGGCCCTGACTCCCCTCTTCGTCCTCTTCTACCGGTACGCCTTCCCACTGCGGCTGCGAGCCGGCCTGTGGGTGCTGCTCGCCGCCTGTCTGGTCCTCTTCCGCTTCGTCGATCCGGTCGCGATCGTCCTTGTGCTCGCCCTCTACCTCGGGTTCACGGTCGTGCTCTGGGGGAGCATCTACTACCACCTCCGCATCGGGACGCCGTGGACGAACGGCTTCCGTTTCTGGCGGCTTGTGCTGGAAAACCCCGATCCCACGAGCGGAAACTTCCTTGAGCAGGTGCCGAAGGTGCTCATCCTCGTCCTGCTCTCCGGCTTCCTCGTCGAACACCCCGGGCCCCTCTCCTTCGCTGCCGTGGAGGGCTTCACATTGGGCGCTGCAGTCCTTGCTGTGCTGACGCACCAGTGGTGGTTTACCTGGGCGCCGCCCGACCCGCTGGCGCCGACGCGCCTGCGCAACGAGGAAGGCCCCGCCCCCTGCCATCGCGTCATCCTCATCGCCATCGACGGCTGCCGCCCCGACCGCCTGGCCGAGGCGCACACGCCCTTCCTCGACCGCCTCGCCGCCGAGGGCCTGGTGTGCGACGACATGCGCACCGTCTACCCGGCGCGGACGGTAACGGCCTTCACTTCGATGCTCACGGGCGCGCCGCCACGCGTACACGGGATGCGCAGCAACTTCGTGCCCTCGCTGGGGGTGAAGTGCGAGTCGATCTTCGACGTGCTGAAGGAGCGCGGGATGCGCGGCCGTCTCGTCGGCATCGCCCACCTCGTCGATTCCTTCGGCGAGCGCACGGTTGAGACCGTCACGGCCGTGACGCCCAACGAGGAGATCGATGACGCCCTCGTGTCCCGCGCGAAGGGAGTTCTGCAGCGCGAAGACCCCGACCTCCTCGTCCTCCAGACGCTCTCAGTGGACCAGACGGGACACGCGCGCGGGAGCTACTACCCCGAATACCTCGAACGCGTAGAGGCCACCGACCGGCTGATCGAGGACTTCCTCGGCTGGTGCCGGGACGAGGGCTACCTCGAGGGGGCGGCTGTCATCGTCACGTCCGACCACGGGCAGGGGAAAGGCATCGGCGGGCACGGCCACCTGACCGATCCGGAGAAGCGCGTGCCGTTCATCGCCTGGGGGGAGGGCGTGCCGAACGGCGCACGGCTGGAGGGCTCACGCAACCTCCTCGATGTTGCCCCCACCCTGGCCTACTACCTGGGTGTCTCACCGCCGGCGCAGTCGGTCGGGCAGGTGTTGTTCACCCCGGAGGGCGTGCCGGCGCGGGGCCAGGGACCGCTAGCGATCGTGATCCCCGCCTACAACGAGGCGGAAGCGCTCCCGGATGTCCTCGCCCGCCTCCGCAGAGGGGAGCTCGGCGACACCGCCGTCATCGTCGTGGACGACGGCTCGACCGACGACACCGCCGAGGTCGCGGAGCGCGAGGGCGCCGACCTCGTGGTCGGGCACGCCGAAAACCGTGGCCTGGGCGCCGCCCTGCGTACGGGCCTTGAGACGGCTCGCGGCCTCGATGCCCGCGCCGCCGTCTATCTCGACGCCGACCTGGAGTACGACCCTGCGGAGATCCCGGCGCTCCTGGCGCCAATCGAGGCAGGCGCGGCGGACTACGTCCTTGGCTCGCGCTTCCGGGGAGAGCGCGAGGGCCACAAGCTCTTCCGCTCCCTTGGCAATCGTGTGTTCACGCTAGCCCTGAGCTTCGTCGCCGGACGCCGCATCTCGGATGGGCAGACGGGATTCCGGGCGTTCTCGGCGCGTGCGCTCAACGTGGCCGAGATCGTCCACGACTACAACTACGCGCAGGTCCTCACGCTCAACTTGCTGCGCAAGGGGATGCGCCTCGCCGAGGTGCCGATCGCCTACCGCAGCCGCACCAGAGGACGCTCCTTCATCAACGGTCACTATCTCTGGCGCGTGCCGCTCGGCATGGCGCGAGAGGTGCTGGGAAGTCAGCCATAACGCGCCGGCAGGCGCATGGAAAGGAATCGAGTCAATGAAAGAGCTCTTGGCAAGAAGGGGTTGGATCGTCGCTGCGGTAGCGGTCGTAGCCGTGGTGAGCGTTGTCGTCGCCTGTGGCGGCGACGACGGCGAGGATCGACCCGGTGCGGTCGAGGTGATTGGTGGGTCGGAGTCCGAGTCGGCCTCCGGGTCGGCGTCGGGTTCGGCATCTGGCTCGGTCTCCGGCGCCTCCGGCTCGGCATCCGGTAGCGCGAGCGGTTCGGCCTCGGGCACAGCTTCCGGTTCCGCGACAGGGTCCGTCTCGGGCACGACCGGCTCAGGGTCTGGAACGGGCTCGGGCACTGCATCCGGCACAGCTTCCGGAACCGCCTCTGGCACGGCTTCGGTATCGGGAACCTCGGAACCCAGCGACGCCGTGTCCGCGGCAATGGGCGCCTACCAGCCTGTCTCCGATGTCGACTCGAACGCTCAAGTCGTGCTCGATGTCTGCGAGATCAACAGCCTCCTGCCGAAGGACGCGCCCATCGACTATGACGCCGTCCGGCGCGTCTACACCGAGGGCGGGAACTCGGTGAAGGGCGATGGCTCCATCCGCACGATTGCCGGCTTCGCCCGCTCGGAGCGCGACGAGCGCATCTGGAACGACTACGTCGCCTACTACGGCGATCCGACCTGGCTCGACACCTTCGTGATGAGCGCCATCGACGGGACGGGCGCCTTCGCGGGCGAGTCCGACCTCGTGCGCCGCCAGGGCATCCAGAAGGGCATCCAGAACCAGATCATGGTCGCCTGGGCGATCCACGAGCTGGTCGCCGCTCTGGGCAAGGCGGCCCAAGACAACTTCGACCCCACCTCCGGCGCCCCCCACAACTGGGACGAGGGCTGGGCCTTCTACCACGGCGCCGACCCCGGCTGCGGCCCCTACGCCACCGCCGACAAGCGCGGCGGCAACTTCGGGACGGGCACGGCCGTCAACGACGCCCTCGCGGCCGCCTTCACCGAAGGCGTCGAGGCTCTCGTGGACGGCAGCGCGGCTGGTGGCGGGATCGCCACGGCCAAGATCATGCAGCAGCTGTCCGTCACCTACGTCCAGGCGACCATCCGCTACGCCCGCGTCATGGATGGCGATCTGGAAGCCGGCGACACCGACGCAGCGCGTGTCCATCAAGCCGAGGGCTGGGCGTTCTACCGGGTGATCGAACCCCTCGTGGCCGGCGTCGACTCTGATGCCGCCGCGACCATCGCTTCGTACTACGACCTCTCGGCCGGCGCTCCCAGGGCCGGCGCGGGAGACGCCGTGCAGGCGGCCCTCGAGTCCGTCTACAACGGCCTCGGAATCACTGCCGTCCAGGTCGGCGAACTGCAATAGGCCCATGGGGCACCGGCGACAGCCCTCGGTCGCCGGCGCCCCTCCAGCCAGGAGGACATGAGCATGAAGGTAACAATCGCGGGATACGGTTCGGTCGGGAGCTATGTGGCCGGACTCTTTTCCAACCTCGAACTGGCGATCTATGACCCTCCGCTGGGCTTCGGCACCGTCGAGGACCTGCGTGACACAGACTTCGTCATCATCTGCGTACCCACGCCGCAGCTCCCCTCGGGCGCCTGCGATACGTCCATCGTCGAGGAGGTCGTCGGGCTCTCCAACCCGGATGTCGCGATGGTTTGCCATAGCACCGTGGCCATCGGCACGACCGAACGCCTGATTGCCGAGACGGGCAAGCCGATCGTGTTCGTGCCGGAGTACGCGGGCGAGTCGAACGACCATCCGTTACGAGACCCCGGCAACCGGCGGTTCCTCATCTACGGCGGTTACGAGCCCACCGCGTCGGCGGTGCGGGCGCTCTACGAGCGCTCCTACGGGCCGGGGCTCCGCCACTTCCGTGCTCCACCGACCGTGGCCGAAGTGGTCAAGTACATGGAGAACGCCTTCCTCGCGACGAAGGTCGCGTTCTGTAACGAGTTCTACGACCTCTGCGAGACGGTGGGCGTGGACTACGAGTGGGCGCGCCTGCTCTGGCTGCAGGACGATCGCATCAGTCCCAGCCACACGACCGTCACGCCTGAGCGCGGTTACGGCGGCCAGTGCCTCCCCAAGGACATGGCTGCCGTGAGCGCCCGGGGCCGCGAACTGGGAACGCCCATGGAGATACTGGAAGCGGTCCAGGAGGCAAACGCGCGGCATCGAGCGCAGGGCGCCAGCGGAAGCAATGGCGTGCTGGTAACTGTGGCTCAAGGGGCGAACCGATGACCGGCCGGCGCCTCAAGGTTGGGACGATTCGCCCGTGCGACTGCGGGCAGCACTCATCGGTCGTGCTGCACGAGTGCGGCGGCAAGACGCGCGTCCGGGTGCCCGTCCACACCGACATTGCAGACTGGTTCGCCCCCGACCGGGATGGCGTCCGGTGTGTCTTCACCGGCATCGACGACATCCTGCGCGGGATCGGATGGGAGGCGCGAGCCGTGATCCTGACCTGCGATGAGGACCGCCAGGGGCATATCTGGCTGCGACTTGGGGGCAGCGCCGGGGAAACCGACATCGAGTGTGAGCCCGGCGTCGCGTTGTTGGCGGCGGAACGCCTTGGTCTGCCAATCCTGTTGGGGGAAGGGGCAGTCGCAGTTGCGCGAACCGCGATCCCCGAGGTGTTTCACGACGCACTCTCTGACTTGGGGCTGCTGGACGAAGCTCCCGACTGATGCGGTGTCGCCGGCGGGCCCCGGCGCTCCCTCGGCGGGCGCCCGTCCAGCGTCACCCAGGCCGCTAGCGCCAGACCCCCGAGCACCAGCCACAAGACCGTGAGCACCCACGTTTCCGCCGTCCACGACGTGTACTGCGGGAACGCTCTGGAGACGCCCTGGAAGAGGGCAGCCCCCATGTCGAACGGGTCGACCGCGATCACGACCTCGCGCGAGCGCCCGGCCTCGGCCAGCGCCGCCGTGACCGCGAGCGAGTAGAGCGCCAGCACGGCAGTGGTCGTCCGCCAGATCCGCCCCTGCCGCATGAGCAGCAGCACCAGGGGAACCGGTAACAGCGGGAACACCGTCACCAGCGTCCGGCCGGGGAACCACCACCCCATCATCGTGATCACGACGAACGTCGCGATCAGCACCTGTACCGCCACGAGTCCGAGCACCAGCCGCAGCCTCGCATTGCCGCGCAGGAGCAGGACGAGCCCCGGCACGACCACGAACAGCACCGGCGCCCAGCGGGCCACGCCGAAACGCCGGTCGATCAACAGGCCCCACAGGCGGTAGACGCGGTCGCCGATCTCGACGTGCTGACCGATCGTGCTCACGGTCGTGTCCCCGGCGTAGATGAGATTGACGTTGTAAGGCGTCAGCGACTCGTAGATAGCGAGGTGGAAGGCAGCATAGGCCGCTGCGGACGCAGCTCCGGCCACAACGAGCACGACTCGCCCCGAGGGGCACGCTCGCCATAGCACGTACAGCGCCACCAGAGCTGCGAGGGGCGCGTACTTGGTCCCCAGCCACGGCAGCGCCGAGAGCAGCACGATTACCCCAAGAACCTCCCAGGGTGAAAGTTGCTCGCGGCGTGTCACCACCAGCAACGCACCCATGAGGGCCAGTCCCGCGGGAATCTCCGGGTAGATCTCGGACGAATAGATGAAGGCAGTCGCGGTCAGCGCCACCGCCGCCGTCGCAAGCCAGACCAGCGTCGGTCGCGCGCCGGTCAGCCGTAGCGCGAGCACATAGGCGAGCGCCCACGCCAAAGCCGCCATCAGCACCATCTGGAACTGCGCCCCCGCCAGCCCTCCCAGGGCGAATCCCGGCAGCAGCAGCACCGAGAGCCCGGGGTTGTGCGGACTCAGAACGCGACCGTCGCTCAGGGGCACCGACTGCGTCCAGAGACCATCGGCGTGGTCGAAGAAGGACTCGTACGAGCGACTCGCGTACTGGTTGCGCAGGTCGAGGTTGCCGTCCTGGAGCAGGCTTTGCGTCGTGATCAGGTAGAAGGGCTCATCGCCCGTGATGGAC
The DNA here is from genome assembly GCA_965247935.1 of Tepidiformaceae bacterium. GTDB lineage: Bacteria > Chloroflexota > Dehalococcoidia > Tepidiformales > Tepidiformaceae > CAUYXJ01. The sequence continues at coordinate 2,018,981 of CBDFIA010000002.1, read as the reverse complement.
GCCCCCCCGCTCGCCCGGATGTCGATGGAGGCGCTGTAGGCGAGCGTCAGCAGCAGGAAGAGCGCGACTGCTCCGGTCAGGGCTGGTCGTGTCTTCGCGCGGGACAGGAGTGGCCGGGCTACCGCAGGCAATCCCGTATCACCTCTCACGCCAGAGCCACTTGGCGCAGCGCGGTCGAGGAAGTAGATGCTCACGATGCCTCCTGGCAATACGCTTCGGTAGTAGGTATCCCGCTGCTCGCCGAAGCCTGATCCCTGCTCGCGGAGTTCGGTCAGATCGTGGTCCAGATCCTCCCAGAGCGCCGCATCGGTCGCCGCGAACCAGTTGAGGATGTTAGCGCCCATGGAGAGGGCGCTAGAGAGCAATGAGGTCTCGACCTTTTGCCCTTCTCCGGTTCGGTCACGATGGCGCAGTGCGGCGACCACGCCGAGCGCTCCGATGACTCCCGTCGCCGCGTCGACGTATGCCGGTCGAACCTGTTCAGGTGCGTCCCCCGATCCCTCGCCATCAAGGCCGCCAGTCCGGAGAGCCCCTGGGCGACCACGTCGTACGAGCCCTGGTCACCGAATGGCCCCGCTGTCCCTAGTCCAGACTGCTCGAGGAGGACGATGTCCTCGCGCACCGACTGAAGAGCTTCGTAGGTAAGCCCATAGCGTTGGAGGTCGGCTGGCTTCATCGCGACCAGAACCACATCGACGTGGCGGACGAGTGCCTCGATTGCAGGCCGACTCTCCGGCAGCGCCACATCAATGACGACGTCTCGCTTGCCCCGGTTGAATATGGCAAAGCTCTTGCTCTCACCAGGAAAAATCTGGTTGAGGGCGCGGCTCGCGTCCCCGCCCAGCGGTTCCAGCTTGATCACCTCGGCGCCCATGTCCGCCAGCATGAGGCCGCACATCGGAAGCGCGAGCGCTTGTCCGATCTCGAGAACGCGGATATCCGCCAGCGGCTCTGGCCGCATCGCCTCCGTCATGAGTCCACCCACTTTCCGTGGTGAGCCTAATGTCGTGGGAGCTGGAACACGACCCTGCCCAGCGCCTGATAGCTCGCTAGCGCTCGGGGCCCCTCACCCGCGCCCCTCCCGCGCTCGACTGCTGCGGCTCCGCGTCCTAGCGGCCGCTCCGCCTCCGCGCTCGCTGGGTTATAGCTCGCCGGGAATCGTCGCGTCGGGGTGGGAGTCGTAGCGCGGCAGGTAGGGCTTGAGGTCGAGCACGGGCGTGCCGTCGATGGCGTCGAGTCCGCGTACCCGCACCACTCCTCCCTCAACCCCGAGGAGGGGCACGGCGGAGACGCCGAGATGGTTCGGCCGCAGCTGGCTCCGCGTCGCGAAGATGCCGACGTCGATACCCTCGACCGTCACGGTCGAGGGCTTCTCCGGCGCGGCCGCCGCCAGGTCGAGATAGACGACCACGAGCACGTGGCTGTAGTCGTCCAGGCCACGGAGACGCTCGCGGTGCTCCACCGCCAGTTCGATTCGGCTCTCCACCTCCTCCCAACCATGGGGGTGGGGCTTCTGGACTGCGTTCCGCACCCGGCCGATTGCGTTCAGCGTGATCTGCTCCGGCGGCGCGGGCCGTTCGAACTTCCGCAAGCGGTCGAGGAAGCTCATCCGGGGACTCTCGCACGAGGCGGCGAAGGATCAAGGCGACCACGGTCCCGCGGCCTGGGCTCGAGGGATACGCTGGAAAGGTACTGGAGTCGGGAATGAGAGTGCGCTACGACCCGGACACCGATACGCTGAGCGTCGTCTTCAAGGACTCTCCGATAGTAGAGAGCGCTGAGGCCGCGCGTGGACTGATCGTCGACCTGGATGCGGACGGGAGCGTCGTCTCGTTCGAGCTCCTCGACGCCTCGGAGCGGGTCGAGTTGCCGCTCTCCGTGGAGCTTGTGGCAGGCTGATTTCGCCACGCGCACGAGATGTTGGCCAAGGCAATCCTGCTCAACCGCGGGAGGCGTATCCAGGAGCGTAGGGATTCCAAGACGAAATCGTTCGCGAGGTGTTTGAACTTCTTGGACTCATCCAATGAGAAGGTTCTCGATGAGGCCGACAAGGTCTCGCTGGCAGCGCTGTCGAACGTTCGTGACGCCGCACAACATTCTGTCGTGAGTATGTCCGAGCAGGAGCTCTTCCTGCATGCCCAGACAGCGATCGCTGTTTTCGACCGCCTGCTGACGAACGAGTTCAAGGAGAAGCTCGCCGATCATCTTCCCCAACGGGTCCTGCCAATTTCCACCGAGCCTCCTGGATCGCTCGAACTCCTCGTAGACGGCGTGGTCACACAGATTGAGAAGCTGTTGAGACCCGGGCGGCGGCGAATGGTAGAGGCTAGGGCCCGCCTGCGATCCTTGCTTGCAGTAGACCTCGCTGCTGCGCACGAACAACGTGTGCCGACGCCGCTCGAGGTTGACCGGGCGGCTAAGCGCCTGAAGGACAGGAGACGCTGGCAAGACGTCCTTCCGAACTTGGCTGGGCTGTCCCTGAATGCGTCTGGCACCGGCCAGACGTATTCGGTCCGTCTGTCGAAGGAGAGTACGGCTCCTCCGGTTCGGTTCGCCGAAACGGAGGACGAGCAGGAGAACGCGGCGATTCTGCGAGAGGTTGATGTCACGAAGCGCTTCCCTTTCTCAACGACTGAGCTTGCACAACTCGCCGGACTCACCGTGCCGAAAGCTGTGGCCCTGATCTGGAAGCTGGATCTGAAGTCGGACTCCGAGTCCTACCGCGAAATCCGTCTGGGGAAGTCTGGATTTCCTAGATACAGCCACAAAGCGTGGAAAGCCGTGAGCCCTGGCGTGAGCGAGCTCGACATCCAGGGTGTTTGGGAGGAGTACCGCGCGCGGTAGGGTCTCGATGTTGTGGGGGTGGGTCTCCCCTTAGTCCGTCGCTCGCTTGCTGGCGATGGAGGCCAGGGCGGCGCGGCACCCCAGGCTGGTGAGCTGCGAGGCGGTCGCCATTTGAAACAGACTTTCAGTGGTAGTTTTGGACCTGCGCCCGAGTCAGCTGCAGGACCGCGAGGCGCAAGTGCATCCCTTGGACGCTCGTGACCTGCCCCCTGTGCTACCAGAAAATGTCGTCCGTCCGAATGTCACGCGGCGAGACGCTCGTACTCGTGATGCAGCCCGCCCAGGATCGGCGGACCCACGACTTGGCCCTCGCTCCGGGGCGGTGACCGTGGCCGCCGGTCGTCCGAGCCCACAGTTCGAGCGCCTGGTGCGCTCGCACGTGGTTGTCGTGCGCGACGTACTCCCGCAGCAGCAGTCGCAGGTGACGCTCATTCACGATGATCAGCTGGTCGAGACATTCGCGCCTGAGCGTTCCGACACACGCTCCGCGATGGCGTTCGCCTTCGGTGCCCGCACCGCAGTGAGGACCGTCTTGATCCCGATCGCTCGTGCCTTGTAGATGAAGGCACCGCCGTACGAGCGGTCGCGGTCCCGGATCAGATAGCGGGGCTGCTGCCCCCACGGCGTCGCCTCCAGCAACTGACGCCACACCCACGGCGCTGTCGGGGGTCGATAGCGCTGAGGGCGACGATCTGAATCTGCTGCTCGACGCGCTCCAGATTCGTGTCGACGCCTCACGCGACGGAAGCGAACTCCGTGGCGTGATTCCATCTTCCGCACCGACGGATGTTCATGCCGATGTTCGTCCAGTGGTGAGGAAAGACGGTCTCCCTTTCCAGATAGAGATCGCGCTTCCTCTCTGAGGGCGTCGCGGGTGTCCCCGCCGGTTGGAGGCTGCATCGGCGGACCGCCTGCGCCCGTCCGCTCGGCGGGACCGGGCAGTCGTGGACCCGGAGGCGGCCCGCGTTTCCTGTAGTATGGCTGCCGCTCGCGAATGAGACGCTCAGGACAGAGGTGGCGATCGTGAGTCGGGCGATGGGTCTGCTGGCGTAGAGGACCTCCTCGCGAGGCGGAGCTTCTGCAATTCGGCTCTCCAAAGAGGGTCTGCGGCCCTGAAAGCCACCTCTCAGCCCAAGCTCCGAACTCACTAGCCGCGCTGCGAGTCTGAGTCGTCCCCACGGGCGGGGGCTTCTGGTTTCGATCCACTGCCCGAGCCAGCCAGTGCCCCCTGCCTACGTAAGTGGCACGCACGGTCATCCGGGCGAGTATTCGCAGCCCCGACTCGATCGTCTACCGCTGTTCCGTCGTGTAGATGTCCGGCCCTGTCGCGTCTTCCATCGGTGATTATCTACTTGACGAAAGAGAGGGGGAACGGTAATATGGCGCGATGTGAAAGCATGTATCCGTTGCACTGGTTGCCCTTGCGCCGATTCCAGCCGGGTTTCTAGTGGAACCCTGGATACCATTGGGACATTGGTTGTGGGGGCTGATGTTGATCTTGTGCTTACTGCCTATATCCGTGGTGTATGGCTTGCCCTTCATCGCGAGGAAGATCCGACTGACATGCCCTTCATTGCTTGCAACGTCTAGCTGGCGGTGGCCAAGGTTCATGAAGCGGACCATGGCCACCGCCATTGCCGTAGATCCCGACGTTGTCCAGTTCGAGACCCTGCTCTTGCTTATAGAACGCCTTGCGAAGGCGCGAAAGCCTACTTTTATGGACGTTGCCAACATGAGCGTTGCTAGGTGGCAAATGGTCGAGGATCAGATAGAGATGACCGCACAACTAGATGCTCTCTCTATCCCGTATCCTGCCGCCGACGCCAGCAATGCGGACTGGTATCGTTATCTAATATCGCTGGCCAGACTGTCTAAGGTGGGGAAGCTCGAAGAGGCGAGGAAAGAGGGTTTGAAGCAAAGTGAGATTGAATTGCGGGAGGCCATCAAAGCAGCTTACACGCTAGTGCAGCGGGTTCATAAGCCGGAAATCCTCAATCCTGAAGTACCGGGGAACCCAGCGTACATGAAAGAGCTGACACAGGACGCTATCGATAACCTCAGGTCGAAACTGCTTGCAGCAGGGCTAGGCTCGCCAGAGAAGATCAACGTGAGCAGCCGCGACTCTCTTCGAGAGTGGTATGACTATCTTCGTGCGGTCATAATTGACTGAGGGAAGGATAGCACCTTGACGCACGGTGAGGGCCTCTTATACGGTACCCTCGCCGTTAGCCACCAACTCCCGATACTCCATGTGCTCCGTGTTGACCATGCGACGCAGGATATCGACAAAAATATGGTCATTATTGCGGTTGCTGTAACGCCACTCCAGCTCTTCGAGATAGCGATCAAGGTGCTTCTCCGAGACCTGATGGAAGACTCCGATGATGCTGCGCTTGAACAGGCTCCAGACGCCTTCAATGCTGTTTGTGTGAACATCGCCGACTGTCCATTCCTCAATGGAGTGGTTGACGGTCTCATGGCGGGTGTTGTGGTCGGCAATGCCGAGGTAAGAGGCCAGTTCATCGGTGTAGATTGCCTCGACCTCGTCACGTACTGTGCGGGCAACGAAGTCGTGGAGCGTGCCCTTGCGGACATTGGGGATGCGCTCCAGTCGGATGCGCCCGCCGCGCTGGATTGCCCCGGCAACCCACGTCTTGTTGCCCTTGTAGGCTCGTCCCTTGCCCTTGGCCTTGCCGCCTATCAGGGTTTCGTCCACTTCGACCACTCCAAGAAGGGTCGATCCCTCGAAAGGATCGTTGCCCATCGCTTCCCGTATGCGGTGGCAGAGATACCAAGCTGTCTTGTAGGCAACGCCGAGGGTGCGCTTGAGTTGCAGTGCAGACATGCCCTTCTTGGACTCGCACATGAGGTAGACAGCGAGGAGCCACTTACGCAGGGACAGATGAGAATCGTGCATGATGGTTCCTGCCGTTACGGATAATTGGTACCGGCAAACGTTGCAATCGTACTGATTGTGAGCTTCTATCTCCGAAATGTCCAGCGAACCGCAACGAACACAAGCGACGCCGTTAGACCAGCGAAGCCGTTCCAGCAGGTCCCGGCACTTGGTGTCGGTGTTGAAATCGTCAATCAGAGTAAGGAGGTTTGTCATGGCTCAGGCTCCTCAAAGGAAGTTGCTTCCGAAGAACATTGTGGAGAAGTCCGACTCCGAGATTGCCGAAAATCTGTTTGGCAAGGCCGCAAAGAAGGAGCTAGACTGACTCGTTGATGCTCAGAAGAAGTCCATAAAAGAAATCTAATATGACTCTAGCCTTGTGTTAAGTAGATAATCACCCTTCCATCTCCCGGACTCCGGTCCTCGGCTTCCCAGTATTCCCGCCTATCGGCGCCCGTGTAACGTCCTGTAAGGGGGTGCGTGGTAGTACCCCAACGTCCGATGGGCCCGTCGGCAGTGATGCTGCCAAGGCACGTTGCCGCGAGCCCGCTAGACTCCCCGCATGCCCACCTCCACCACCAAGGACGGCAACAGCGCCACCACCGGCTACGAAGCTGAGCTGTGGGGCATGGCCGACGCCCTCCGCGGGAGCATGGATGCGGCCGAGTACAAGCACGTCGTCCTCGGGCTGATCTTCCTCAAGCACATCTCCGACGCCTTCGAGGAGGCCCACGCCAAGCTGGAGTCGGAGCGCAACCAGGGGGCCGACTCCGAGGACCCGACTGCATGGTGGCGCTGCCCGGCCAGCTCTTCTACTCGACCCAGATTCCCGCCTGCCTCTGGTTCCTCGCCAGGAACCGCCGTGGCGGGAGCCTAGACCGCAGCGGCAAGGTGCTCTTCATCGACGCCCGCAAGCTGGGGCGCATGGTGGACCGCACGCACCGCGAACTCACCGACGACGACCTTGCCCGTATCGCCGCTACCTACCAGGCCTGGCGCGGAGAGGCGGACGCCGGCGAATACGCCGATGTCCCCGGCTTCTGCAAGAGCGCGTCACTCGACGAGGTACGCAAGCACGGCCACGTGCTCACCCCCGGACGCTACGTCGGCGCCGAGCCCCAGGCCGACGATGGCGAGCCCTTCGCGGAGAAGATGGCGCGCCTCAGCGCCCAGTGGCGGGAGCAGCAGGACGAGGCGGCGAAGCTCGACGAGGCGATCGAGGCGAACCTGCGCAGCCTGGGGTTTACCATGGACGCGGAGGAGAACCATGCTTCACCCGACTGAAGTCGAGACTCGCCCGGGCCACCGCATCTGGTTGCGCTATTCGGACGGAACCGCCGGAGAGGTGGACCTATCCCGACTGGTCGGGCAGGGCGTGTTCGCCGCCTGGAACGAGCCCGCGTGCTTCGAACAGGTGTACATCGCGCCGCACCGGGCCATTGCCTGGAGCGACGAGCTGGAGCTGTGCCCGGACGCGCTTTACATGGAACTCACCGGCAAGTCCCTGGACGAACTGCCTGTAGAAGCGGCGGTCGATGCCTGAAGTCTGCCGCTTCTATGGCATCGTGATACGCATGTACGCCCTGGACCACTCACCGCCCCACTTCCACGCCGTGTACGGCGAACACGAGGCGCTGGTGGAGATTGAAGGCCTCGCGATAGTGCGAGGCGCCCTTCCCGTCCGGGCTCGCAGGCTTGTGATTGAGTGGGCATCGCTCCATCGTCCCGAACTACGGGAAGCGTGGACGCGAGCTCGCAACCTTGAGCCCCCTGGCAGGATCGCCCCCCTGGAGTAACGCCTCGTCCGCTTCGTGGGGACCCGCCGCGTACGACCGCATCGAAGTACGGGAGGTGTAGCAATGGTCTAAAACAAGGGGATTATATAGGGTAGTGCCACGGGACCACACATGGTACAATAGTGCCAACGGAGGCACGCCATGACCGCCCCAGGCCAATCGCAGCGCACCGGCATCACCCTCACCGAACCCATCCGCATGTTTCCTGACAACGACACCGCCGAGGCTTTCTTCGCCGATGAGCGCTGGCCTAGCGGCCCTGGCTGCCCGCAATGTGGCTCCGTGAACGTACAGACCGGCGCGGCTCACAAGACGATGCCCTACCGCTGCCGCGAGGATGGCTGCCGCAAGCGCTTCTCTGTCAAGACCGGCACCGTCATGGAGGGCTCGAACCTCGGCTACCAGACCTGGGCGCTCGCCTCCTACCTCCTCACCACGAGCCTCAAGGGCGTGTCGAGCATGAAGCTTCACCGCGAGCTGGGCATCACACAGAAGTCCGCGTGGCACCTGGCTCACCGACTTCGCAAGGCGTGGGCCGACGCGCCCCCGGAGTTCGAGGGGCCGGTCGAGGCCGACGAGACCTACGTGGGCGGGCTGGAGAAGAACAAGCATTCGGGCGAGCGTGAGCACGCCGGGCGTGGCACGGTCGGCAAGACGGCGGTGGCTGGCGTGAAGGACCGCGAGACGAAGAAGGTGAGCGCAGCCGTGGTGGAGCACACTGACGGCCCCACACTGCGGACGTTCGTCTGGCAGCGCACCGCCGACGGCGCGAAGGTCTACACGGACGAGGCCAGCGCCTACAGCGGCCTTCCCAACCACGAGACGGTGAAACACGGCGTGGGCGAGTACGTCATCGAGCAAGCCCACACGAACGGCATCGAGTCGTTCTGGTCGATGCTAAAGCGCGGCTACATGGGCACATACCACCAGATGAGCGCGAAGCACCTGGACCGCTACGTGGGGGAGTTCGCCGGACGGCACAACGCCCGCCCGCTGGACACAATTGACCAGCTCCGGGCGATCGTACGGGGGATGGTCGGGAAGCGGCTCAGGTACAGCGACCTCACGGCCTAATGGCTCACCTGTCTACGCACCTTGCCTATGCTACAGTAAGCTACGACCCCGCCAGTTGGCGGGGTCGTAGCTTACTGTCTGATACAGCGGAGGCTGGACACCCCCACTGTACCAGACCTAGCCGTCGCGTGCCCCCGTAGCTCAATGGATAGAGCTTCCGCACGCCAAGTGGATGGTTGTAGGTTCGAGTCCTACCGGGGGCACTCCTTTGAGTGGCGTTGAGCCGACTGCGCGACGCCGACCTCACAGGCTAGCGGGAATCAACGCCAATCCCAGTCAGAATGTTGCGGATCTGCTCCTGATGGGGAAGTCCCTCAAGGACAACCCCTCGGTCCACGTTGTGAAGACACACACCGATCGGCTCCCCAGGATTCAGGGAGTAGTCAACGATGCGGTCGGGATCGAGTTCCTCAGCGTATCCAGCCGTGCCAGCTTCGAACTCAATCAACACAGAGCTCCCATCCTTCATGATCTTTATCATGTGCTTCCCTCCGAACTGTGTTGGTATGTAAATGCGTCCGTGATTTCGTCACCCTGTACCCGCACCTTCACGGTGCGGCCATCGGGAAAGGGTGGCGGTGTGAACATTCGCACGATGCTGGTCATAACTGTCTTCGCTATGCGAAACGGCGAAAGCCACTTGGTCTTCGGTCAACCCGTACCGTTCCATCCTGGCCCTCGCGAAGGCGGTTATGCTCGGCAAGTGGCCAGCAAACGGCGAGCCGCCACGCTACCGCACCAGCCCGCCTACGGGCGGCCTGCAGCGGAGGCGGCAGTCTCATCCTTGGTATCGGTGGCCGCCATAGTCATAGCGTGCCTCTCTCGTGGCGGGTCTGAACGGGAGGGCCAGAGGCCGGCCGTGCGGGCGTGGCTAGGGCGGCCTGGAGGTTGTGGGGAACGGCCCCTTCGGACGACGGTCGTCGTCGACTGTACAGAATGGGACACGGAACTGTCTAGCGGGACTCCGCGAGCAACGACCCGCCAGGCTCAATTCTTCGGCTTGGCCTTCGGCTTCTCCTTAGGGCGAAGGAGGGCGCGGGCCACGTCTTCAGGCGTGGCGTCGCCGTAGCCCGCGGGCAGGCCCTTCTTCGGCTTGTCAGGAGCCATCGTTTTCTTCATCAATGCACCCATGCTCTATTAGCACTTGCGTATGGAATCTGGCAGCTCGTTTTCCAGACTACTCAAGGTCATCCCCAGTAGAAAGATCGGCTGTTCAGTTAGGAATAAATAGGGATTCACAATGTCATCTTTGTCTTGCTTCTCTGCAAACTCTATAACCACTTGGACTATTGCCAGATTCGCTTGATGGTAATCTCTGAGCTCGGAAGGTGGTTTGATTCTGTTCATCTCCTTCAAGAGAGACTTAAAGAGAGATATGGATTGTCCCCACGTGAGGTCTTCTTCATCCTCAGCATCGGAATCACAAGTTGCTGCCGCGTATTCCTCAATTGTCAATGGCTCCCCTCCCCCTCCATCGCCCCCTCCACAGGCTGACACCAGCAATGCCAAAACGATGGGGATCCATATGCTCGTGAGGTGGGCGCGGGGGCAATCTTTGGCTCGATCCTTCGGCTCCGGCTTGGGCTTGCGGAGGATGGCGCGGATGAGCGCCTGTGGCGTGGCCGGGATGCGCAGGTCCTTTTCAGGAGCCATCGGTCATCTCCTCCCGATGATGATGTATCCCCCGCACCCTACCACAACGGGTGGCACTACCGTATATAATCCCCGATCTTAACAGGGGGAAGTGCGCCGCACGCTGGCGCCGATACCCAAGGTCGTATCCTTGGCCACATGGCGGTCGACGCCCTCACCCAGCGGCTGGACGGCGATGAGCTGGGTGTTCGATAACATCTACGCCAGAGGCTTGCGAGGCAGTCGGGCTGGGGATGGAAGTGGTGGGGGCGGCGGATCATGAGTCGACGGCCTTGGACATTTATTCGCGGAATCTCAAGCCTAGGCGGCGGATAGCCGGCAATTTGTTCCAATCGTTCGACTTCAATGTCGCGGGCAGAGGCAGCGGCGCGCAGTTTTCGGGTAGGCCCGTGGCCCTTGATTCCGACTTGCGCTCACTCGAGCACGGTGTGGATCTACTGATCGGTGGTCCACCTTGCCAAGGGCACTCGAGCGCCAACAACTTTACGCGAAGCGATGACCCCCGAAACGTCCTCTATCTCGTGATGCCCGCGGCGGCAATCTCTCTGGGGGCCAAAGCCGTCATCATCGAGAACGTGCCCAACATCGCGAGCGATCGCAGCGAAGTGGTGGCTGCTACCCGAGTGATTCTCGAGGCAGCCGGATACTCAGTTACGGAACGTACGATTTCTGCCGATCGGGTGGGTGTGCCGCAGACCCGTAAGCGGCACTCCCTGATCGCGATCCGGGGCGGCGAATGCGCGATCGATGCCAGTCTAGACGCGCTTCTATCAACCGTCCGCGACGCGCGCTGGGCGATCGCGGACCTGGTAGGTGTCGATCAGCGGGATTCTTTCGACGCGCCGTCACGGCTTTCCGCGACCAATGTGGACCGGATTGCCCAGCTCTTCGAAAGCGAAGAGTACGACATGCCGAATCGCATCAGGCCCCCAAGTCACCGAGACGGGCGTCCTCCCCCATTCGTATCGTGGTCTTCCACCGATGCCCGAGCGGAAGACCGAGTTCCTGCAGATCCGACTGACACCGGATGACCGCGAGCGGATCGATGCGGCTGCTGACGCAAGAAAATAGGTAACAGGGGTACCGAGCGGGCTCCCGATCTGTGGAAATGGGAACCGCCTTCACCGCGGGTGCGGCTCGATGGCCCAGGGGTGCGCTCCCGCTCAGAGAACTCGTCCTCCGAGTTCACGTTGCCCATGCAGCGAAGCGGACGACCGGCTGAGCCGATCGACGGTACGCAGATCGCGAACCCCTAGCACGCGGGCGATCTCATGGTCAGTCAGCCCGATTGCGGCCCGGAGCCAGCTCACAAATCCCCGTCTCAAGTCCGAGCGCCTCATGGGACTTAGCCCCGACTGCCTGCCAGCGTCAGCGAGGATGCGCCCCGCCTGGCGCTCGTCTAATCCCCGATCGCCAGACCGTCCGCTGAATACGAACTCCGACGGCGCGGATGATGACGAGAGCGACAGCCGATATCTGATCAGCTGCCGAGCACCCTCCCCCAGCACCGGAAGACGGCGCTCCTCGCCTGCTCGGACCACGCCCACCACGAACCCCTCGAACTGCGGCTCCCAGCTGGTGGCCATCCAGCGCAACCCCACAGCCTCACCCAGCTGCAGGCCGCTGAAGGCGAGCACGCCCACGAGGGCGCGGGAGGCGAGTTCGTCATCGGATGGTTCGTCCGACAGCAGGTCGCTATAAAAGTAGAGCTGCAGGACGTGGGAGCCTTTCGGCTGCCGTGCCAACTTGGTATCCCAGACTTCGTAGCTCCAATCGCTCTTCATGCTTACGTTCCTGGTCTCCGTGTCCTGCGCCTCTTCAGATGACATTGAGACATTGGAGTTTGCGGTTGGGCCGGAGCTCAGGGACTGCGTCGGAGTGGCCCCATGAGATGCATGGTGGTCAACGGCGAGCTCTTCTACGACGCGATAGAAGGTTTCGACTACGTTGAGGGATTCGACTATCTGCTCAAGGTGGAGCGGTATGACGCCTGGCCGGACCAGGAAGAGCCGTGCGGCAGGCGGTCGCCGGGGACGCCAAGCGCCTAGGACTAGGCAGAGGCCGGGGCGTTGCCCTCGATTCCCGGGACAACGTCCACGTCTTTACGACGCGCGCGCCCACGCTTCGAAGCGCCTGAGAGACGACCCTAGACAATGCCAAGGCTCCTGTGCTATCACAATGAGTGATGCTCGACCATATGATGACCTTCCAAATCGGTCAGCTGAGGTACGTTGTCGCGCTGGCCGCTCTTCTTCTTACCCTATCAGTATGTGGGGAGGGGGGGGGGGGGGGCAACAAGTCCTCACTTGGGAGCAACTAGAGAATGCCGCTTATCCAGTTGAGTTCGTGGAACCCGATGGAATAGCACAGCTAGAAGATGGCGAGTTTCGCCAGCAGGCGACTCCTGGCTCTGCTACACAGACCGTTGTTCGCTTGGCCGAAATACGCAGCTTCGGTCGGATCGATAACGGCAGCTCGATCGATGCAGCGCCCATCCTCATCGTGGATCCCGGTGGCTCCGGGACATTCATTTTTCTTGTGGCAGCGCTCAACATCGATGGGCAGCCAGAGATGGCAGCGACCATACTGCTAGGCGATAGAGTGGCAGTTCGATCGCTCAAGATCGTGGACAGCCAGATCGTCGTTGGCATGCGGGTAAGGGGGCCTGATGACCCGTTCGCGTACCTGACGACCGAAGTTACTCGTACCTATGCCCTCGAAGGAAGCGATCTAGTTCTGCTAAGCGAAGAGACTTCCATCGTTCCGCCACCGAGTCCCAGCGATTACGGGTTCGAGCCCGAGCGCATCGAGGTCGATGAGGGAGAAAAGGAAACCGTCATGGGGCGTTTAGCCCCAGGGGAACTTGGTGATCACGTTCTTGGGGGAGAGGCAGGACAAGAACTCCAAGTCGCATTGAGGAGCCAGTTCTCAAATGCCATTCTGTCGATTTATGGGCTTACTGACGGACAAGTCCTGGTCAGTGTGACGGAGTTCAAAGTTCAATTCACCGACATCTTGCCCAGTAATCAGGACTATGCGATTAGAGTAGTCACGCTGGCTGGAGATGAACTGGACTATCGCCTTGATATCCAGCTTCAGGGGCGTCCATCTACCTCTCCTCCTCCAAGCTCTTCGAAAAGCCCCACTCCGGACACCCTGACGGCAACTCCCGAAGCAGGCAACTCGCGCCGACGGCAACTCCCGAAGCGGCCGCGCCGACGGCAACTCCCGAAGCAGTCGCGCCGACGGCAACTTCCGAAGCGGCCACGCCGACGGCAACTCCCGAAGCGGCCGCGCCGACGGCAACTCCCGAAGCGGCCGCGCCGGTGACCCCAACCCAGGCAAGTCCAGTTAGTGGTGTTCAGCCACCCTCCGGGGGTGGCTTGTTCGTCTATCTCACTTTCGACGACGGGCCCAGCGCTCCCTTCACGGGTCAAGTGCTCGACCTTCTTGCCCGTTTCAATGCGAAAGGCACGTTCTTCGCGCTGGGAACTAACGCGCAAAGAATGCCGGAGCTTACTCGGAGGGCTGCGTTGGAAGGCCACTCCTTCGGCAACCACACCATGTCGCACGGTTCTCTTCAGGGAATCGACCACGACGCCTTTTTCAACGAGGTGACAGCAGCTCAGTCAGTTATCGACGGGTTGGTAGGTGATGCCTCGACCCGGTGTCTGCGACCTCCCTACGGAGCGACCGACTCCTTTACCCGCGCATATGCTGCGGAACTCGGCTATGCCGTAGTGCTTTGGGACGTCGATCCACGCGACTGGGCACGACCCGGAGTCGACAAAATCGTTTCCTCCATAGTGGAAGGAAGTGAGCCAGGAAGGATAATCCTTATGCACGACGGTGGTGGTGATCGAACTCAGACGGTTGCCGCACTAGAACAAGTGTTAGTCCAGCTCTCCGACCAAGGCTACGCATTCAAAGCGCTATCGTGCGCCTGAGGTCCGTGCCGCCAGGCTTCTCATTGGCTCCGTGAATGGGCTCTCCACACGGGATGCCCTGCATGTGGCCGTGATGCGAAAGGATCGGAGCATCTGCTTGTCCAGACTCAGGTCCGCCACCAGTTGCTTCAGATTCCTGTTCTCCTCTTCCAGGACCTTGAGCCGCCTCAGGTAGGATGCGAGATCTACGTCGGACCCCGGCATCTTCACCTAGACCCGCGTCGGCTATCGGATGCCGAAGGGGGAAGGGCAGGGAGAGGCCCGCGAAATACGCGCGCACTGCCTCAAGGATGGCCGCCCCTCCGCGCGTCGAGGGAAGCTGCTGTTCCCGGCTGCGGATCGTCAGAGTGGCCGGTGCGACCAGTGGCTGGATTACGCCGTGCTCGATCCAGCTCGTCCACGCGGGGGGCGGCTGACTCCCGGAGCCGCCGTTCGCCAGGTCGTCTATCCATTCCCCGCGGACGACTGGGGCGTCCAGCACGGTGAAGATCGCGCGATAGTTCTGAAAGCGAGCCCCTCTCGTCGAGCGCCAGATGGCGACGAGATCGTCGCGCGCGGTCAGCCCCTCCGCGCCGGGCACGGCCACCCCAAGGAACCTTACGTCTCGGCCCGAGCCCGCCTTGGCAAAGACGAAGAAGGGGGGTGCCGAACGGTAGTCCGGGGGAGTCGAATGAACAGCCGCGAAGCCGTCACGCAGGAGAATGTTCCAGTTTCGGGACGAAATAGGCAGATCGAGGAGGACGGACCGGGGCTGGCGACGGAGGAGCGGGAGCGGCTGCGGGAGCTCGAGCGCGAGAACCGCGAGCTGCGCCGCGCCAACGAGATCCTCAAGGCGGCTTCCGCTTTTTTCGCGCGGGAGCTCGACCCGCGACTGCCGAAGTGAGTCGCTTCATCGGGGCGCATCGCGAGCGCTTCGGGGTCGAGCCGATCTGCCGGGAGCTGCAGGTTGCCCCGTCGACGTACTACGCCGATATTCACTGGGAGACCGACGGCCACCTCTCCCTCGGGAGCCGTCACCGTCCCGTAGAATGAAGCAGCGGCTGACCTCACGTACGACCTGCACGGCGTGACCGCTGACGACATCCTCAGCCTGTTGCCGGACGAGTTCGACGGGTGGCTAGCGGGGTGAGAGCGTAGTAGGGGAATAGTGTCAATTCGCTTCTCAACGTTTCCACGTACACGGACCCCGCCCGGGTTCCTGGTGGGTGTGGTTGCGCTGTTTGAGGAACATGCTGGCGAGATAGGGACCTCCCATCTCGAGAAGGGGCTGACAAGCGACGGGGTGCTTACCGTACTTCGACCGAACCTTATCGGGCTTGGATTTGAGGTGGAAGCAGGCAAGCGGACCAGAGACAAGATAAGGCGGCCAGTGTTCTTCGGGGAGAATGCCGAGCCTGAGCTCCAGTATGAGGTTGACGCTTGGCACCCGGAGTGGCTGGCTGGCCTTGAGATCGAGGCAGGCCGAGCCTGGATGGGCAACGCTGTCTACCGAGACTTGATCCAGGCCCTGGTGATGGTTGACATGGAGCACCTGATTCTTGCGGTCCCACAGGCATATCGCTACAAGTCTGGCGGACGGGCCACCGTAAGCCGCGACTACGACAATACTGTGGCGGTGGCGCAGGCGCTCTACGCCCACTCACGTGTAGAGATGCCATTCTCGCTGTGTGTGATCGGCTATTGATCGAGCCTCCCCTCTAGCATGTGATGCACCGGCTACTCCACGGGTGACGCGAGTCTGGAACCCCTGAGCCCGCCGGGTCATGCCAGAAGGGCCTCGGTCCTCCCGCCGGGCGCCTGACGAACGAGGCGTGTAGCGTCGGACCCCGGCAGGAGCGCGATTCGGGGCCCTTCATGAGCGCACGACGGACGAGCTCGGTGAGCGCGGGGATCATGCTTGCCGCGGCGGTCGCCTTCGCAGTCACAGCTGTAGCGCGAGTGAGCCCGGGTCGCCCGACTCGCCCACCGACGCCCGGGCCGCCACCGTCCAAGCTGCCGCCAACGCGTCACCACCACCCACGGTGGTGCCGGCGAGTGCAACACGTGGTTCGCCGGCACATCTGAGGCCGACATCGAGCACATCGTCGCGCGCTCGGAAGCGCACGTTGCATCAGCACGCGATCGCCCGCGTTCTGAGTGAGCTAATCCCGCTCAGGATCCTCGGCGACCCGCTACAGGGGATCTTTGGGTTCACCAACGAACCGATTCTGTGGTCGCGGGACGTAGAACCAAGCTTCGAGTCACTGGAGGTTGAGGAGCGCTCGTGGCGATGGGCCGAGACCAACCCGAAGCTCGGGGAGTGGTTACTAAGACTCCAACGGGCCCTTCTCGACGGTGAACCGATCGATCTCCGTGCCGCGCCCATCCGGTGGGGATCGTTCGTTGCGCAACCGGATCGGTCTTAGGGCAGCGTCAAATCTCAGGGCGCACTCCGAAAGCGAAGTTGGGGCTCCCGTCGTGACCGGTGGGCCTCACGCCGCAGCCATCTCCGAGAGCAGCGAACGCCAACGCGCCGCAAAGAGCCGCCGCTGCTCAGCGAGAGGCATCGAGTCGCCTCGCCCGCGGCGCCAGCGGAAGTACTGCCGCAACTCGTCGAACGCCGAGCAGAAGCGCGCCGCAGACGCGAAGCTCCCGAAGCCGCGCATCGGGTAGTACCGCTGCTTCACCGCGCGATGGTCTTGCTCCATGAAGTTGTTTAGGTACTGGGTTGTCCGATGCTGGACCTTCCTCCCGAGGATCCAGCGGATCGCCCTTCGGTATGCGGGATGATGGTCGGTGGTGACGCGCAACGGCCGTCCCTCCGCGACGTCGACGAGGCGCCGGAGGAAGCGCCGAGCCGCTTGCTTGTCGCGCTTCTCGCTCAGCATCGAGTCGATCAGCTGCCCGTCACGGTCGATCGCCCGGTAGAGGTAGCACCAGCGGCCGGCGACCTTCACGCGGGTCTCGTCGATGTACCAGGACCGGCTCGCGTGGCCGCGTCGCTTGGCGCGGAGCCGTTCCCCCAGCAGCGGTGCGAACCGCGTTTCCCAGCCACGAATGGTCTCGTGCGTGACCTCGTAGCCACGCTCGAGCAGCAGCTCCGCGACATCTCGGAAGCCGAGCTTGTAGCGCAGCCGCCACAGCACGGCGAGCACCACGATGTCGGTCGGATAGTGGAGCTCGTCCGGCACGCTCGCCGATTTCGAGCTCCCGGAGGAGTACTCCGCCTTCATCGGCGACGTCTCGGACCTGGCCGTCCCGCGGGGCTTCCTGCAGGTCGAATTCTTCAGCTTCTGGATGCCGCTGCTCGTCGCCGTCTACGCGGTCGTCGTGTCGACGGGGCTGCTCGCGGGCGACGAGCAGCGAGGCACGCTGGAGATGATGCTAGCGCAGCCGGTCTCGCGCCGCCGGTTCTTCGTGGAGCGGGTGGCGGCGTTCGCGATCGGTGCGACCCTGATCTGCGCGCTCGCATCGCTCGGTTTTGTCGTCTCCGCGCCCTTCATCGACCTGGGTGCGGAGATGGCGGAGCGCGTGAGCCACGCAGGCCTCACGCCAGAGCGGTAGGCGCTGCCGTTGTCGGTCATGACCGACTCCACGGTGATGCCCTGTTGGGCATACCAGCGATAGGCACGCTCGAGGAAGGCCACCGCGTCGCTCGCTCCCTCGCTGGGGAGCACCTCGCTGTAGGCAATGCGCGTGTGGTCATCGACAGCGACGTGGACGTGGTGCCAACCCGCGCGTGGGCTGCGCTGAACGCCGTCTTGGCGGATGCGCTTGCCCACGTGCCAGAAGCGCCCCAGCTTCTTGATATCGATGTGCAGCAGCTCGCCCGGCCGCTCCCGTTCGTAGCGCAGGACCGTGGGCTGGGGTGCCTTCGGAGGACGTGAGTACCCCAAGCGACGGAGCACCTTGCCCACCGTTGAGGCTGCGCGCCCAACGATCGCGCCCACACGCTGGGGTCCCTCGTTGCTGCGGAGGTGCACGGCCAGGATCTCGGCCTCGGCCTCTGGGCTCAGCCGCCGCGGCTGGTGATGCGGGATCGGGGGCCGCTCGTGCAACCCTCGCCAGCCCTCAGCCCGATACCGTGCCCACCAGCGGTAGCCGGTCGCGCGGCTGGCGCCGCACATCCGGGCCGCTTGTGCCACGCTCGTGCCGCTCTCCATCAGCTGTACCGCTCGGCACCGAGATTCGTACGAAAAGCGCATCCTCATCGGTGGCGCGCTAGCATCAATCACTGGGTCCTCCTTCGAGCCTGGGTGGTTCTTCACCCCAAGTCTCGCTGGAGGTCCCTTTGCGATCAGCCGTCTCGCAGGTGTGTGCTTAGTACAGCTAGGTCACCAAGGAGCCGCTCGAAGGTCGGTCGAGGGGCCACCTCACCGCCCACCCATGTGGCGGTGGCTTCCTGCACCGAGGTGGAGTCGTACACGGGACAAAGGGCCGCAAATGAGCCCATCGCGAGGGCGCGGATGAGGCTCGGCAGGAGCTGAGGGTCGCCGTAGTCGGGCGGCACCGGCCAGGGCAGCACGTCATCGATCAGTCGGCACGGAACTCGCCCGCGCCCGCGCTCGGGGAGACCCCAGCAGAAGGCCGTGCCGAGAGCGGAGCGCTCGTGGCGACGATAGCAGCGGAACGTATGCAGGAGCTGGAGCATCTCCACACCGTCGAGCGCGAGCCCTTCCGCCTCGACGACCGAGCCGCGCCAGCCCGCGACCAAGCGCAGCAGCCGCTCGGCCAGAGGGAGGATCGTGACGGTGAGGGGAACGCAGTGGGCTTCCCGCTGCTCTTCGCTGAGATGGCGATAGCCGGGCAGGGCACGAGCCTGCCGGACGGCCTCGCGGTAGTAGGGCGAGGCGGTGCGTTCGAAGGTCAGGGTCCAGCGCAGGTCGGACTCGTTCATGGCACGCATGAGCGCTCGCACACAGGACGAAGTCAAGTGCAGCAGGCGCAGGCTACGGCCTTAGTCCGCAGGCTTGATGCCGATCTGAACGAATCGGCCCTCGTCGAAACGCATCGCCACCCAGGCCACCTCGAGCCCTTGGGCGCGGGTGAGCTCCACCACCCAGCCGCGCTCACTCGATTGAATGCCCGCATCGCGAACGGTCCAGCCTTCGCTGGCGGGGACGTCCAGATAGAACGCCTTGATCTCGTCCTTGTCAGCGCCTACGCGGAAGCACTGGATGTCGCGCACCAAGGTCGTGGCCATGACTTCCGCCACAGGGTCACGTGGCCAGGGGAAGAATACCATCCGCACTGCAAGGATGACGTTTGCCCACCGCCATGAACCTACCACCGGACGTTGGGACGACCGCTCGGCCACCCCCCAAGGCCGACTCCGCCCGATCGGCCGTCGCCGCCTCCTTCACCGATTCAGTCGGAACGGGCGGGGGAAGGCGTATGTCGCGGCGGGAATCAGGAGGACGAGGGCCCAGAGGTAGCCGCCGATGACGTCGCTCGGCCAGTGGACGCCAAGGTAGATGTTCGCGAGGCCACTGAGCACGAGGAAGAGAAGGGCCAGGCCCGGGATCGCAGCCCTGGCGGCCGTGGGCAGCGAGGCGCCGACGCCCGCCCAGGCGAGGAAGCCATACAGGTAGGTCCCGCTCAGAACATGGCCTGAGGGGAAGCTCTCGCTCTGGAAGCCCGCGCGCACGTCGATGAGGTGGGCGCCGGGCCGGGGACGACCGACCAACTCCTTGAGGCCGGTTTGCACCAAGACCATGAGCACCAGCCCCACAGCCAGCACGAGAGCAGGGCGCCGCCAACCGCCGACCCATGCCGCGATGACGATCGCAATGCCGAGCCCGAGCACGACCTCGGTGCTGGTCACCTTGCGGACGAGATCGGCGAGCGCTTCGCCCGGGAAGGACCAGGCCTGAACGTTGCGCGCGGCGCTCAGGTCGCCGCGCAGGCGGTTTTGGGTGGCGGCAGCGGTGGAGAGCGCGATCGCCGCCAGGAGCGTGAAGGCCCAGAGCACGGCAGCTCCCCGATGGGAGCTCAGCGACCCAGCGCCCCTCGCTGTCCAGGCGATCACGCGATTCCCTGACGATTCGACATCGCTGCGCTTTGCAGGTCAGCTTGAGGCTGCCAGGACTTGGAGTCACCTGACGACGCAATGGGGTTGACCCGATCTGACGGACATCGAGGATGAGGCGAAGAGGCGGACGACGCACCGGAGTAGTAGAACTCGCGGCCCTCTTCCTGTGGGGCCACGGAATGGGATCGCGTCAGGCGGCCTCTCTTTCGTCGCGGTGATGGATGCCGGCGAGCACGGGAATCGACACCTGTGGTGTGTCAAAACCCCATCCGCACTGCGCCGATGGGATTTTGAAACACCACACGTGCGATGCCAACCCACAACCGTGGCGAGTTGGACCAGGTGGAGATGGGAACGCCAGGGCTGCCAGCGGCCGGAAGTGAGCGACCAGAACCTGCGGTCTGAAACTTCGAGTCTCGGCCGGTGGCCTCTTCGCTCGCAGACGGCGAGCTGCCGACGGAGAACGAGGTTCTCGAGGATCAGGTCGCGCCGTCGGCCACGCAGGATGTGGAGCCCGACTAGGAAGAGGCGCCAGTAGAGCCACGTCGCTGACCTCCAGCGGGCAGGCTCAGGCTCAGTCCGCGCCTGTGCAACAGGGCCGATGGGGTTTTGAGACACCACAACCACGCCCAGCAGCTTGCGGACATCGTCAGCGCTCAAGCCCCCCGCTCTGACCGGCGTCAACGCTCCCACCCGTGGGCGCCCGCCCTCGATGTGAACAGTGCGTTTCGAAACCTCCCGGAAACAGGCCGGAAACACCGGCGAAACCACCCCCCCCTTAGCGTGCCGAGCCGAAGTCCGCTTTTCCGGCGGTTGAGGAGGATCGAATGAAAGGTGCCCTATCAGCCACGCGCAGGCCGCTTGCGCTGCTCGCCGGCGGTTTGCTGGCGTTGGGCCTGGTCTCCGCGGTTTCCGCCCAGGAGGGTGACAGCGCCGCCCTCGACGACATCATCAGCGCCGTCGACACCGCCTGGCTCCTGATCGCCGGGTTCCTCGTGTTCTTCATGCAGGCCGGTTTCGCCATGCTCACCGCGGGCTTCGTCCGCGCGAAGGAGACGGCGAACATCCTCATGAAGAACATGATCGATGCCTGCGTCGGCGGCCTTTCGTTCTGGCTCGTCGGCTGGGCCTTCGCCTACGGCGCGGGCGATGCCACCAACGACTTCATCGGGCTCGGCAACTTCGCCCTCAACGAATTCGACGGCTACGCCGACTGGTTCTTCCAGTTCGCCTTCGCCGCCGTCGCCGCCACCATCGTCGCGGGCGCGCTCGCGGGCCGCACGAAGTACGCGGCCTATCTGGTCTACACGGTCGTCATCACCGGCCTCATCTATCCGGTGGTGGTGCACTGGGGCTGGGACGTGAACACCTGGATGGGTGCCTTCACGGACGATCCCGACGGCCCTTGGCTCGGAAACGGCTACGTTGATTTCGCCGGCTCTGGCGTCGTGCACACGGTGGGCGGTATCGCCGGCCTGATGGGCGCGATCGCAGTCGGCGCGCGGCTCGGGAAGTACGGTCCGAACGGCGAGGTGCGGGCCATTCCCGGGCACAACATCGCCCTCGCCACGATCGGCATGTTCATCCTCTGGTTCGGCTGGTACGGGTTCAACCCGGGTTCGACCCTCGCCCTCTCGGGTGGCGGCGCGGCGCTCGCGGCCCGTATCGCCGTGACGACGACGCTGGCGGCGGCCGCCGGTGGCGTGACGGCCATGCTCTGGTCGCGGTGGCTGACCGGCCGCTACGACGCTGGCCTGACCATCAACGGCATCCTCGCCGGCCTCGTCGGCATCACCGCCGGCTGCGCCACGGTCGATCCGTGGGCGGCGGTGGTCATCGGTGCCATCGCCGCGCTGGTCATGTACTACGGTGTGCAGATGCTCGACAACTTCAAGGTCGACGACCCCGTAGGGGCGGTCTCCGTGCACGCCTTCGCCGGCATCTGGGGCGTGATCGCGGTCGGCCTGCTCTCCTCCGAGGCCGGCATGATCTCGGCGGGCTACGCCGAGCCCTCGAACTACGGCCTGCTCTTGGGAGGGGGCATCGAGCAGCTCGCGATACAACTCATCGGCATCGGTGCCATCGTCGCCTGGACGGCGGCGACCGCCGGCATCCTGTTCTTTGCAATCAAGATGACGATGGGCCTGCGCGTAAGCGAGGCAGAGGAGATGCGTGGCCTCGACCTCGAAGAGCACGGCATCGACGCCTACCCAGACTTTGGCCCTTCCGGTTCCGGCGTCTTTGGTCCGAGCCAACTCGGCGGAGGCGGCCGGTGACCACGGGAGGTAGATTCAGCTCGCACCCATTGCTCGCAGGCATCTCTGCCGCGGCCGGCGCCCTGGAAAGGAGCTACCGATGAAGAAGATCGAAGCGATTATCCGGCCGGATCGGCTGGAGCCCGTGAAGGACGCCCTCGAAGAGCTGGGCTATCCCGGCCTCACCGTCTGGGAGGTCAAGGGGCACGGCAAGCAGCGCGGTATCACCGAACAGTGGCGCGGACGCGAGTACCGTGTCGAGTACCTGTCGAAGGTCTGGCTTGTCCTCGTCGTCGATGACAGCCATGCGGAGCAGGTCATCGATACCATCCTCGACAACGCCGGGACCGGCGAGATCGGCGACGGCAAGCTCTTCGTGTCGAACATCGAGGAGGTGGTGCGCGTCCGCACCCGCGAGCGCGGCGAAGACGCAGTCTAGGAGCTACGTCCGAAGCGGGGGGCCGGGCGCGCTGCGCCCGGCCTCTTGCGTTTTCGACCTGCTCCGAGGAGGTGAGCGGTGGAAGGTACACCCTTCGAGGCGCGCGTTCGGAGTCTCCGCGAGAAGTGGGTGGAGCGCCGCGAGACCGGCACCCTCTCCCGCTCGCATGACCAGCCAACAGCCAGTCATCCCGCTCTGCGGTACTCCAGGTAGGCGGCTTTGAGCGGGCGCGCGCGCGCTGGGGCCTACAGGTGCAAAGCGAATCGCAGCGTGAAAGTTCTTGATTTCGTCAAGTTTGGTGGGCCTGAGTTGACGGTAGGCCGTACCATCTTCGAGGTGTTATTCACCCTGTAGTCTTGGGCTCGATGACGACGCGGCCCCTGCTCTCCACGTCGACGCACAGGCTGTGACTGTCGAGCAACCGTAAGCCCACAAGTGGCGCGGTGTCTGATACATAGGCCAACCATAGTCTTCCCCAAATGTCTTTCCGTGCTTCTCGATCATTTCATCGTGCTTATTCTTCGTTTCATTGATATAGGTTTTGATCCCTTTTGACAAACTACCATTCGAATTCATTGATTGTACGGCATTCAGATTCTTGTAAATCTGAACAGCTAGGTGGTCTTGGTATCTCTCAGCCACCTCCGGCCCTGTATCGATGATGACTCTCATAACTAGATCAATCTCATAGAGCGTACGCCAACGTGCCAGCGCCCCATCAGGGGGGTACCGTGTACGACAGCTTCTCCATGCCCGTGTCCGGATCGACCTGGGTGATCGCCTCCTCGACGTTGTCTTGCCCCACTTTCGGGTCATCGCCGCGACGGTCCCGTGCCCAGCTGATCAGCCGCCGACGTGACAGCAGCACGTCCCCGACGACGCAAATGACGCGGCCGCCTGGGACCAGGACGCGATAGCACTCCCGCCAAACCTGGTCGAGGGCAGCCAGGAACTCGTCAAAATCCTGTACAGATCCGAGCTGCGCCTCTGACGGCGCGTACTCCTTGAGCGTCCAGTACGGGGGTGAAGTGACAACAAGGTGAACGCTCTCCTCCTTGCCGCGCTCGGCCTCGTAGCGGGCCAGGAACTCCCCGCTCGCGTCATCGATCGCTGTCGCAGCTCCAGGCGCTCTGGGCTCGCCGAGTTCAGGGAGCACGAGCTGCCGCGGCTGCTACCTCAGCCCCGCCGAGTACGAAGCGCAGAAGGATGGTCAGCCGGAGACCGCTCAGGCGGCTTAGCCAAAGTGTCTGTCAAAGCGGATCAAGGCCAAGCACGGCGTAGACCGTGGAGCAAGCGACCCCCAGCGCCCAGCCGATGCGGTGCGGCCCGAAGCCCTGGCGCCGCCTCACCGAGCAGGTGCGTTGCTCCAGCTCTGGTGGCTCCGGCGCTTCGGTCTGAACCGTCTCGACCGCCTGCATCGCGTGACCAGAGAGAGCGTGCGCTACGAACACCCGGCCCCCGGTGACCTGCTGCACCTGGACGTGAAGAAGCTGGCACGCATTCCCGACGGCGGCGGACACCGCGCCCACGGACGCTCCAGCGAGACCCCACACGGACGCGGCGCCGGCCTCGACTACCTGCACGTCGCCGTCGACGACCACAGCCGCTACGCCTACGTCGAGACCCTGCCCGACGAGCGCGGAGCGACCTGCGCTGCCTTCCTGGAGCGCGCGCTCGCCCACTTCCGCACCCGCGGTGTCGCCGTGCGCCGCGTGCTCACCGACAACGCCAGGAACTACACCGTCGCCCGTGTCTTCCTCGCGGTCGCCGATGCCAACGGCCTCACGCTCAAGCTCACCCGCCCCTACCGCCCGCAGACCAACGGGAAGGCGGAGCGCTTCATCCAGACCCTGCTGAACGAGTGGGCCTACGCCCGCCCGTACCGCTCCAACGCCGAACGTCTGCACCAGCTCCCGCGCTGGCTCTACCGCTACAATGCTCGCCGACCGCACGGCGGCATCGGCGGGGTTGCCCCCGCCTCGCGCCTGTAAACAACGTTCGTGGGATCTACAACTAGCTGCGCCGCCGCTGCAGGTGAATCCCGTGCTTCTGCAAGACCCGCCACACTTGAAGCGGCGGAACGTCTCCCAACGCCTCTCAGAGAGGAAGCGCGATCTCTATCCGGAAAGGGAGACCGTCTTTCCTCACCACTGGACGAACATCGGGATCACTGTTCAGAAACGACGAAACCCCGACAGTGCCCTTCCGGGTGAGCGCAGCCATCGGGTAAGTGCTGGGCGGGTTGGCTGGGGCTCTCCGCACGGTGGTCGCCTGGGTACGGTACCGGCGCTCGCCTTGCCGCTAATAGGTGACTCATGGGCGAGGCGAACGGTCGCGGGCCGCTGGAATAGCCAGAGCCCAAAGAGACAGCGCCCGTGCCGAGCAGCAGCATCGGACGTGGGGGCCCTTCGCCGCTTCGGCGGTTCTGGTCGGCCTGTTGCTCTCTCGCCTCGTCGAGGTCAATCCGTGCTTTGTGACCGTGCTTCTCGAGCAACGACAGCAGCTGGGCTCCGTTGATGAGCGTCAGGGGCTTGTCACTGACGAAGCTCACTGAGTCGGCGCCGTAATCCGAGGTAGTGACCAGGATCCCTCGGTCAGCACCCTCGTGCATGACGGTGCCGTACAGCAGCCGCGTGTACTGTGCGGAGGCCATCCTCACCATCCTCGAGGAGCCGAGCACCCTCACGCCAGCACCATGATCTGAGGCAGCTGCCTCCTGGCGCACCTACCGGGCTCCCCCGTTGGCGCCGGTGGAGCGCCTCAATGCTCGAAAGGCTGACAGAGCTGCAGTGCGTCTGTCGCCCTCATTTCCCCTGTCTGACCTGCCTACCTGTCCAGGCGAATGTCCTCCGGAAGGGCAGGGACGCCGGTTCGGGCTTGTGAACGTCGAGCGCCATGCCCGTAGTCCTGCGATGGGTACAACCTGCCACCTAGCGGGGCAGACGCGGGTCAAAGGGACGTGCGGACGCATTAGCACCGTACCGGGGCGAGTCGCACATGTCCCCCAGGCGCAAGGCGCGCCAGTCGTCGGGGAGCGCGGCGGTCACGATCGCAGTCCGCCCCGCGATGAGGCTCGCTCGTCGAGCGAGCGGGAGATTACCGTGACTGGCGTCCTCAGGTCGGTCGATGACACTGAGGCCCTCACCGTCCGAGCCCGACACGCAACGGGTCGCGTGCAGCACGAATTCCTGCGCACCGTACATCAGCTGTTTAGGGACCAACCGAACAACATGACCAGATCGATGAGCGCGAGACCCCAGGTGCCCTCGTAACCCTCCATCGCTTCCTGCACGGCCCTGATCAGATCAGCGCCGCGCTCAGCGACGGTGGAGCAACGGGCCGGCCGGCTATTCCTGACAACCGCCCCGTCGGGCGTGGCGGTGGCCGTGGCCGTGGCGGTGGCTGGGGCGGGCTCAGCCGTCGCCGTCTGGGAGGCTGTGGCCGTGGCGCTCGGCCTCGCCGTGGCGGGCGGCGGCTCGATCGCGGTTGCGGGCGCCGTCGGACGGGACGGCAGTTCGGCGGCGCCGGGGGCTGTCGAATCGTCGAGCACGAGGATCAACGCAATCGCCAGGCCGGTCGCGAGACCGAGCACAAAGATGCCCACCGCGCGAGGGGCGCCCTCCGCCACGGCGGGACTCTATCCGCAAAAGGTGAAGAGAAACGCAAAGCTGGGCAAATTCGGCGCAAACGCCAATCGCCCAGGGAGCGCCTTGAGGCGACCAGCAGAACCCGGCATAGTCGCTCAGCCGGGCGCCTCGGGCCCCGGAGAGGGTGCGTGATGACTGGACTGAACCTGACGGGACTCGAGGGCAAGGTGGCGGTCGTCACAGGTGCTGGCCGCATGAAGAGCATCGGCCGCGACATCGCTGTGGAGCTGGCGAAGGCCGGCGCCGATGTGGTCCTTACCGGCACCGGCCGGCCACCGGAGCGCTTTCCCGACGACGAGAAGGCCGCAGGTTGGCGGGACATCGCCTCCGTGGCCGAGGAGATCGAGGCGGCTGGCCGCAAGGCGCTGCCGCTCGTCAGCGATGTCGCCGACGAGGCTGCAGTTCGCGACCTCCTGGCGCGGACGCTTTCCGAGTTCGGCCGCGTCGATTTCGTCGTGAACAACGCCGGCGCTGCGCGAGGTCCGGACCGCGTGCCCGTCGTCGACATGCCGATCGATGCCTGGGACACCGTTCTGCGCGTCAACCTGCGGGGCGCCTTCCTGGTGTCGAAGATCTTCGGCCAGCAGCTGATCGACGCTGGCAACGGTGGCGTGATCGTCAACATCTCCTCGATCGCCGGTAAGGCGATGGGCCCGAATATGGCTGCCTACGTAGCGAGCAAGGCCGGACTGCAGGGGCTGACCGCCTCGATGTCCGGGGAAGTCGGCCGTTACGGCATCCGCGTGAACGCGATCTGCCCGGGGCTGGTCGATACGTCGCGCATGGCGGACGTGTTCGCCGACCCCGACTTCGCCGCTCGCGCCACGCGCATCCCCATCGGTCGCGCGGGGCTCGGCGAGGACATCGGCTGGGCGGCCGTCTACCTCTGCAGCGACCAGGGCTCCTGGATCACGGGGCAGTCGATCAACATCGACGGGGGCAACCAGGTCGCACATTGAGCGCGGCCCGCGCCCGGCGCCTGCGGGCGGTCGTCGACACGAACATCTTCGTGGGCGCGCTCGCGCGCCCTGCCGAAACGGGCGCGCGCATCCTCGATCACTGGCGGGGGGGCCGCTTCGAGCACGTCGCTTCCGAGGCAACGTTGCGCGAGGCGGAGCTCGTTATCGGCGCCCGTTGGGTGACCCGAATCGCCGATCGCGAGGCACGCGACGCCCTCCTGCGTGAGCTCCGCGACCGCTCATTGATCGTCGAGGCGGCAGTAATCGGCGAACTCACGCTCAGCGACGCCGGGGACCGGCGACTCGTGGAAGCCGCGCAGGCGGGAGGCGCTGGTCACGTCGTGACGGCCGACCGTGAGGTCCTGCAGATGCGGGGATACGGAAGAGTCGAGTTCGTCACGAGCGCGGAGTTCCTCGATGTCTTGGAGAGCGGCTGTTGACGCCTGCTTCGGGCGCTCCTACGGTTTCGCGGACCCGAGGAGGCAGCCATGGCACTCCATCCGCAAGCGAAGGTCGTTCTCGATCAGATGGCGGCGCTGGGCGCGCCACCCCTCCACACGCAGGAGCCAGCGGCCGTGCGCGAGGCCAATCGCGCCGTACCGCCGGCGATCCCCGGCGCAACGATGGCGGCGCAGAAGGACCGCACCGTGCCCGGCCCGGGGGGCGAGATCCCCATCCGCGTGTATCGCCCGACCGACGCCAGCGACCACCCCCTCCTGGTCTGGTTCCATGGCGGCGGCTGGGTGCTCGGTGACCTTGAAGGCGCCGACCTGAACTGTCGCGAGCTCGCGAACCGCAGTGGAGCCGTGGTGGTCTCGGTTGACTACCGCCTTGCACCCGAGCATCGCTTCCCCGCCGCCCACGACGCCGCGTACGCAGCAACGGTGTGGGCCGCCGCGCACGCTGCTGAACTCGGCGCGGACGGAAGCCGCCTCGCCGTCGGCGGGGACTCCGCCGGCGGCAATCTCGCGGCGGTGGTGGCCCTCCGAGCGCGGGACCAAAACGGCCCGCGAATCCGCTTCCAGCTCCTCGTGTATCCCGTCACCGACCAGAACTACGAGACCGCCTCGTACCGCGACAATGCGGACGGCTACCTGCTCACCCGCGACGGCATGATCTGGTTCTGGGACCACTACCTCGGTCCGGATGGCGACGGCAGCCACCCGCATGCGTCCCCTCTGCGCGCAGCGGATCTCTCGGGTTTGCCTGCCGCGCACGTGATCACGGCCGAGTACGACCCCCTCCGGGACGAGGGCGAGGCCTACGCGAAGCGGCTGCAAGAGGCGGGCGTGGCCACGAGCCACACGCGCTACGACGGTCAGATCTACGCCTTCTTCGCCATGCTCGGCATCCTCGACGACGCCGATCGTGCGGCCACCGAGTCGGCCGAGAAGCTGAAGGCGGCGCTGGCTTAACGTTATTCGGCTCGCTGCGCTCGGGCCCCTCCCCGGCCCCCCTCCCGCGCTCGACTGCTGCGTCTACGCAGCTGGCGCTGCTGCGCCTTCGCGCTCGCTTGGAGCTCGCTGGCTCGGACCCCCCGGCCAGGCCATCCCCCGCTCGTCTGCTCCGCCTTCTCGGCCTGCGGCCGCTCCGCCTGCGCGCTCGCTTGCTGCAGGCGCCTACGGCGCCAGCGCTTTGCTCTCGCGCTGCTCCTCCAGCCGCGCAATCAGATCGGCGATTGGCAGGGACCCAAGGTCCTCGCCGCCGCGTACGCGGACGGCCGCCGTCTTCGCGTCCTCCTCGCGGTCGCCGAGCACGAGCATGTAGGGGATCTTCTGGAGCTGGGCATCACGGATATTCGCGTTCATACGCTCGCTGCGCGAGTCGATCTTGGTACGGAAACCGGCCGTGCGCAGCGCGGCCGCGACCTCCTCCGCGTAGGGCACGTGGCGATCGGCGATGGGAATGATCATCGCCTGCACCGGTGCCAGCCAGAGCGGGAAGTTGCCGTCGAAATGCTCGATGAGCACGCCGAGGAAGCGCTCGGTCGAGCCGGTGACAGCGCGGTGCAGCATCACTGGCGTGTGCTCCTTGCCGTCTTCGCCGATGTAGGTGCAGTCCATCCGCCCGGGCTGGATGAAATCGACCTGGATGGTGGAGAGCTGCCACTCACGCCCGAGCACATCCTTGGCAATGAAGTCCGCCTTCGGTCCGTAGAAGGCGGCTTCACCCTCCTCCTCGGCGTAGTCGAGCCCGGCCGTGTTCATCGCCGTGCGGAGCGCCTCCACCGCCTGTCCCCACTGCTCCGGGGCGTCGCAACGAGAGTCGGCCGAGTAGTTCTTGGATGCTGTCGTCTTGGGCAAACAGGCTATTCGTGACAACGATGACTTCCATGCGGGGGTTGCCAACCCCCAAGGCAGCCTCAATCTCCTGGAGTTGTTTCCGACGTTCAGAGCTGTGAGTAATGCTCGGGAGCGTTGGGGAGATGCCGAAGTCGCGAATATTGTCCGCCCACTGCCGCATGAGCGGCCTTGATGGCACGAGCACGATAACGAGCATCGGGCCAGGGTGCTGCCGCTGGGCTTCGACGCTGGCGATCAATGCCGTTCGCGTCTTGCCACCGCCTGTCGCAATCGCCAGGACACCTCGCCCCTGCGCCTGCAGGAACGCATCCACGGCCGCACCTTGATGGGCGTACTGGCCTGTTCGCCACTCCAGGCCGACTGGCACTTCTAGCAATTTGCGTTGAGGTGGCAGGGCACCGACTGGAAGTTCGGGTTCGAGGCCAGCGGCGTGATCCCGCCGCCACGCTTCCCAGAAGTCGTCCACTGTCGGGGCTCGGCCGGGCTTGGAGCCCCGACCGGCGAATCGGAGACCCGCGGAGGCGCTCAACGTAAGCGAGCGCGGGTGTTCGTCCTCCCACTGCCTCCGCCACTGCTCAACAAGCTTGGTCACCCGCCGCTCTGCCGCGGCGCCGTCGCGCCAAGCCCTGTCAACGGTCATTTGCTCACCGTTGACCAGCAGCCCGCGTGATGTCGCATTGCCAGAACCGTGAACCGCCAGCCAGGAGTCACCTTCGCGGACGAGCCACTGCTTCTTGTGGTAGATGCCGCCCTCCATGAGAACGAACCGCAACTCGAGGCGCTGTACGGCGATGAGGTAGGCGAAGCACTCTTTCGTGTGTGCCACGAGCGCCGATTCTGAAAGGGTGCCACCCTCAAAGATCTCTTCGGCCAGCCGATCGACGAGGTCCTGTTCAGTGGTGACGCCCTTCTTGATCGCCGCTCGGTCCTCAAGGCTGATTTCGGGGCTGATCAGAAGCTTGAGGGGCGCCTCGCTGCGCTCTATGAAGTCAGCGAGCCCAGGGGCGACCTGCGCCAAGCAGTGGGAGCTGAAGTACCCGGATCCGACCCAGACTTCGTCGGCATGCGACATGGCTGGGACGAGCACTTCGCCGATTAGGTCGTCATCAGGAATCTCGTATACGGGAGCAACTTGGGCAAGCGCGTTGGGTAGGTTGGTCATCCGCCCATCGCCTCGCCTCCATCGCATTCCCGGCTGCTACAGCCCGGGGGATTCACGGGGTCGCTGGTCCGCTACCCGCGCTAGCATAGGCGCACTGGGCTGTAGCACACGTTCCCATGGCGTAGTGTGCGGCACGACTGGGTTACTGGAGCCGCACCGCGTTGCGCACAGATCCAGCCAGCGCCTGCTCAGTGGGTTGGACGGGCTTGCGGACGACGCTAATCTTCTACGCAAGGACTCAGAACCGCGAGGAGCCGCAATGACTGATCGCCGCGCTACCAAGGAGACGGCCCGCCTCGGCGACGAGATTTACGAGCGGGACATCCGGCCGCAAGTCGACGAAGCCCGCAACGGGGAGTACGTCGCCATCGACGTTGACGGCGGGAGCTGGGCCATCGCCAGCAGCATTCGCAAGGCGGCGGAGTCTCTTCGGGCGCAACGCCCGGACGCAGTCGATGTCTGGTGTGTGCGGGTCGGGTTTCGGGCTTTGCGGCACTTTGGGGGCCGGCCACTGCGGAGGGTCGGGTGATTGAGGGCGTCGTGAACGCCGCCCTCGAGGCCGTCATCGCCCTCCCCGTGAGCGGCCCTGCGGGTCAGACGCAGGAAGTCGAGGCCGTGATCGACACCGGCTACAGCGGCTTTCTGACCTTGCCACCTGCGTTGGTGAGAGATCTGGGACTGCCCTTCGTAACCAGCGGGCGGGCAACTCTGGCCAACGCCTCCGGCAACTCCCTCGATGGCTCTATCGCTACAATCACCGCCGACCACACGGCGGCATCGCGGGCCTCCGGCCCGCTGAGCGCCTGTAAACAACCTCTCTGCTAAGTACAACTAGTGGTCGCAGACCGTGAGCTGGGATAGGGTTCTAGTTTGCCCACTAGCCATTTCCGTAACGTTGCTCTTGGGTTTGCCGCAACCGCAGTCACCTCGCTCCTCATGGCCACAGCGTGCGGGGGAGAAGCGGCAGCTTCGCCGCTGCTTGAGGGCTGCGTCCCGGCACACGACTCTGAGCGCTCGGTCGCGCGGATCTGGAACGAGGCACTGCTGGACGCCATCCGCCGCGACTTCCCAGCACCTACGGTACATGCGCGCAACCTCTTCCATGTGTCTGCCGCAATGTGGGATGCGTGGACCGCCTATGACACCGCAGCACGCGGGTACTTCGTGGACGAGTCACTGCGCACCGACGACCGCGAGTCCGCGCGCGAGGAGGCGATCAGCTTTGCAGCTCACCGCGTGCTCACGCATCGCTACGAGAACGCCGTGGGCGGTGACGCATCACTGGCCGACTTCGATTACCTGCTCGCGTCGCTCTGCTACGACACTGGGTTTGTGGAACGAGGTGGTGACAGACCTGCAGCCTTGGGGAATCGCATTGCCGCAAGGATCATCGAGCACGGGTTCAGCGATGGCGCGCTGGAGGAGGATGCCTACGAAGACCCAAGCTATGAAGCAGCGAACCACCCACTGATCGTCGTGCTGCCGGGAGCGGAGATGCTTGACCCGAACCGTTGGCAACCGCTCGCACTCGAGGTGAATGTCTCCCAAGGGGGGCAGGTTCAGCTACAAGCGCTGCAGTCCTACGTGAGCCCGCACTGGGGATACGTCGAGGCGTTCGCGCTGCCGCCGTCCGAGCGAGGTCTCCCCCTGGATCCCGGTCCACCCCCGCTACTAGGAGGGCCCGAGAGCGACGCGGCCTACAAGGAAGCCGCGGTTGAGGTCATCCGCCTCAGCGCCACGCTCGACAGCACCCTCGCGGCGACGATCGATATCTCACCCCGGTCCCTCGGCAACAGCCCTCTGGGCACCAACGACGGCAAGGGCTACGTGCTGAACCCCGTCACAAATGCCCGCTACCAAGAGAACTTTGTGGCGCTGGGTGACTTCGGCCGCGTCATCGCCGAGTTCTGGGCGGATGGGCCCGACTCGGAGACACCCCCCGGGCACTGGAACACGCTGGCCAACGAAGTCAGCGACCACCCTGAGCTCTCCTTGCGGATCGGCGGTGTGGGAGAAGAGGTGAGCAGGCTCGAGTGGGACGTGAAGATGTACTTCGCGCTGAACGGAGCGCTGCACGACGCAGCCGTGGCCGCATGGGGCAGCAAGGCCGATTACGACTACGTGCGGCCTATTTCTATGATCCGGTACATGGGAGGTTTGGGGCAGTCCAGCGACGCTGCGTCATCGTCATACCACCCGGACGGTCTCCCGCTCACACCCGACCTCGTCGAGCTCGTCAGCGAAGCGTCGAGCGCGCCCGGTGGCAGGCACGAACAGCTCGCTGGTCACGTCGGCCAAGTAGCAGTCCGCGCCTGGGCCGGGAATCCGGGGAACGCCGAGGATGCTGAGGGAGGCGTGGACTGGATCCTCGCCGTGGACTGGGTGCCGTACCAGCGGGAGACCTTCGTGACACCCGCCTTCGCCGCCTACGTGTCGGGGCACAGCACCTTCAGCCGGGCAGCCGCGGAGGTGCTCACGGCTCTCACGGGCAGCGAGTACTTCCCCGCTGGGCTCGGTGAGTGGACGGTCGTGAGGGATGGCCTGGAGTTCGAGGCAGGACCCAGCGCTGACGTGACGATCCAGTGGGCCACCTACTACGACGCCGCCGATCAAGCTGGCATCTCACGGCTCTTCGGAGGGATTCACATCGCTGCGGACGACTTCCGCGGTCGGGAGATGGGCTCGATCTGTGGTATCGCCGCCTGGGAGCTCGCCAAACAGTACTTCGATGGAGCGGTTGGCCTCGGTGAGGGGTAACGACCGGGCCAGCGATGCTGCTGCTTCGCGAGGCCCAGGCTCAAAAACAAGGCGACCAGGCCCGCGAGCGAAATCATCAGGAGCACGAACAAGATGCCGAAGAGAACGAGCAGCCACCCCGAGAGGCCGATGCCCTGGTGGCTCAACGCAGCGCCCCTTCGGACTGCGGGCCAGGCTTGCCTGCGGAGGCGCCGCAGAGGACGTGAGCCTCTCATTTTGATCTCAAAGACGGCTCGACCATTTCGGACGCGGCGATGCGCCCCCTCAATACCCACACGCGCGCCCCGCACCCTGTCGAGCGCGAGGGCCTCGGCAGCAACGCGCGCTGACGCAGACCAGTCTTCTTGGTCGGCCGCTTCTTCGGCTTGGTCTAGAAGCCGGTCAATCCACCGCTAGATGCGTTCGCTTGGCATAGCCGGCAAGGATAGCGAGGTCGTCGACCCGATTGCGCCCGAACCCCTCGGTCACGTGTCTCTCCGCCCACTCAGCGCCAGGGTATGCAACCTGCAACCACCCGTGAGGCCCGTCTCGGTCCGCTACGGGCATCGAGATGTATCTGAGACCCTATCTCAACCTCGCAGCTGACCTGGACTTGGTCGAGCAGCCCACCAAGACCAGTGGAAGCCGACTTTGCGGTCCGGGACGCACCTTTGGTCGCTTTCGTCGCTTTGGTCCCAGACACATAAGGCGACGCCAGTTGCCATCGGTCGCTAGACTGCCGCCACCCTTTCTGGGAGTTCCGTCCGTGGCCGAAAGCAGGACCGTTGCCTTCCTCCT
Source organism: Tepidiformaceae bacterium (assembly GCA_965247935.1). Classification (GTDB taxonomy): domain Bacteria; phylum Chloroflexota; class Dehalococcoidia; order Tepidiformales; family Tepidiformaceae; genus CAUYXJ01. The sequence goes on along the minus strand of CBDFIA010000002.1, from coordinate 1,984,462 downwards.
GGCCGCCTGGGAAGACGCTGACCGCGCCTTCGCCGAGCTGGCACCAGAAGAGGCGAGCGAGCGTAGGGACGGTGGGAGCTCGTTCGGGTGGACCTTCCTCCACCTCGGCTGGGGGATATTGATCGATGAGCATCTCCGCAATCTCGATCCTCACCCGGTGCTCCAAGCGCAGATCGAACGACACGGGCGCAGCGGCGACTCCGACGACTGGGAAGGGGTGCAGCGGGCCGTGGCCGAGGTCCGAACAGAGGTCACCGCGTACCTTGAGCCGCTCACCGACGACCAGCTCGATCGCATCGAGATGCCGCCGATGGGACCGTATCCGGCCGTCTCGCTTCGCTACCTGCTTACGCGCTGGACCGCCCACACCTACTTCCACGTGGGAGAAGTCGCGAGCAAGCGCGGACTCGGCGACAACTTCCCGGGCCCTCTGACCGAGCTGCTGTGAGGACGGGCAGGAGTGACCGTCCTCGCCCGGCAGCGGTAGCCCCATGACCGCTCGGTCGCATTGGGACGAACTCTATGCGACGACCCCTGTCGACCAGACGGGCTGGCACGAGCCCGAACCGGTGGTTTCGTTGTCACTCATCGAGAAGTGCAACCTCCAGCGGGACGATCTAATCGTCGATGTCGGTGCTCGCGCGTCGTCGCTCGTCGACCAGCTCATCGACCTTGGCTTTCGGCGGTTGGTCGCAATGGACGTGAGCTCGGTCGCGCTGCAGAAGTCTCAAGAGCGGCTCGGACGCGAAGAGGCAGCGCTCGTCGAATGGATCGTCGAAGACATCACCGTCGCGCGGCGACTTCGCGAGCTTCGCGACGTTGGCCTGTGGCACGACCGTGCGCTTCTCCACTTCCTCACGGGTGAGGAGGAGCGCGACATTTACAGCTCAACGCTCCATGAAGCTGTGCGCCCTGGGGGCTTCGTGATTCTCGCCGCGTTCGCCATCGGCGGCGCACAAGAGTGCAGTGGCCTGCCGATCCGCAACTACGATGCCGAGAGACTTACGGAGATCGTGGGTGCTGGCTTCGGTCTCGTCGAGACACTCGATTTCGTCTACCGCCAACCGTTTGGCGACGTGCGCCCGTACGTCTATGCACTCTTTCAGAGAGAGCAGCTTCCGAGCTTGTGATCGATGCGCTTCGTCCGAGGAGTCCTGCTCCTGCCCCAAGCGCTCCCGCAGGGTCCCCTGCGTCGGCGTAGTAGCACCGTCGGCAGCCGCTCGGCCAGTACGCGACGCGCCTTGCGGTCGTCGGTTGCCAGTGAGCACTCCCGGTGAACCGCGAGCGCGCCTGTCAGCGCTTCGCCATCGTCGATCAGGGCGGCTAGCTCGACGAATGTGGCTTCTTCGGCGGGGCTCGCCAGGCTCAACACCTGCATCAAGCCCTCATCCACAAGCGACGACACGTCGACCGGCTCAGGTTCCTCGCGAGTGCCCGTCGGGTCGGGACGCCAAATGTACAGGGCCTCCACCTTGAGCACGCATGCGGCGACGCCCAGCCGGTAGTCGAGCGCAACAGCGATGTCCCGGAAACGGCCCGTTGCGTAGAGGTTCAGGAGGCAGCTGGCGTCGAGCAGAAGCGTGTCAAGGGGGTGCGTCACAGTGGCCGGCCCGCCTCAGGCGCCCTGCCCGCTGAAGCTGCTCGCCAAGTCGACCGGAAGAGACGCGACCTCTCCTTCGTCGAGGAGATGCAGCGGGTGAGTCAGCCTCCGAACGGCCCGCCTCGCGAGGACACGATCCACTCGCAAGAGCCGAGCCAACTGCCCCTCCGTGAGCTCGCCCTCCTCGTACCCGCGAGCGGCCAGGTATTGGTAGCGAAGGGGCAGGAGCTGGTCGCTGGAAGGGTGTGGAGTCAGACCTAGGATTTCCTGCGCCTCCCGGACCTTGAAACCCCTGTCCCTCAGTCGATCCCAAGTGCCTCCAGGCAGAACTCCGAGTTCCTCCAGGCGCAGCATCATCGCCTCGACGGAGACGACGTACTGGTGAGCAACCCGGCAGACCTCTGCTGCCGTGACTTCGCCATCCACCGCGCGCGACAGCTCGTTGAAACGGCGCCGGAGTCCTGGGGCCGGCATCAACAGGCAGCGGGCGAACGCATCGGCAAACCGCTCCGTTGCGGGAGCGCGGCGGGGCAAGCCCAGGAGCGAGACCTTCGACTGAAAGCGGTTCGTCAGGAAGTGGCCATATTCTTGGGCCATCGACCAGCGGCGTCGCTCCGCGGGATGTCGGGCGTTCACGGCGATGCAGCCCCCCAGTTCCTCCGTGTAGGAGAAGAGGCCAGCCACCCGTGACGGCAGGTCTATGACGAACACCCGAAGGCCCACGTCACTCTCAAGCGTGTCCCCCAGGCGTAGGAGTGGTCCGTCGCCCAGTCCTAGCCGGTTACGCTCGGACGAGGCGACATCCACAGCAGCACTCTCCGGGGTAGTTCCGTCTGTCGAGTACTGCGGCGGATAGTTCCGCCTGAGCGGCGCACCACTCAGGTTCTCAAGGTAGAGGAAGTCCTCACACAGGCGCCGGAACTCTTCCACCGCCTCCCTCGTCTCCGCGTCAACATCAGGCGAACCACCGCCAGCGGCAGCCTTGCGGAACTGCACGGCGAAGTCAGCGATGGGCTCCTTCGGGCCGACGAGCTCGCTAACCGGCCCCCCAAAGAGACCTGCCAGCTGGATGAGCTCGCTCGGCCTGATACGCCGCTCCCCTTTCTCCAGCGCGGTGATCGTAGTTCGAGCTACCGCGAGGGAGTCAGCCACGTCCTGCTGCGTGAGGCCGCGTGCCTTCCTCGCCTCTTGGAGCCGCCGTCCTAGTGCTCGGGGATCGATACTCTCGAGTGCGCGCTCCTCCATGGAAACCTCCTTAGCACCGGCTTCCCTGCCGCCTCTTGGCGGCCGGTACCGCCCGCAATTGAATGATGCTCGTGAGTCCTGACATTATCAAATTATAACGACAATTGGTGGAGGAACTTGTCAGATTCTCGGCGAAGTCAGGTGGCTCGCTCTCTTGGTCAGTTGCATTCCCTCACCCGCCACCTCGACCAACCGCGCCAGCGCGTTCGCGAGGCACATCTGGCGGGGGGTGCGGCACCGGACGCGAATGAGCGCAGGGCTCGCGACGACGACGGCGAGGCACTGGGCGCGGCTGGTGGCGACGTTCAGGCGGTTGAGGCTGTAGAGGAACTCCATCCCGCGAGGAGCCTCGTCGGCGGAACTTGTCGCCATCGAGTAGATGGAGATGGGCGCTTCCTGCCCCTGGAACTTGTCGACCGTGCCGATGCGGAAGTCGGGGAGGGCGTCCTTGATGGCCTTCACCTGGGCGTTGTAGGGCGTGATGACGAGGATGCCCTGGTCGCTCAACGAGTGGGCTGAGCCGTTGGCATCTGTGTAGATGGGATTGGCGCCTAGGAGGGCGCGGACGAGGGTGGCGAGCTCCTCCGCCTCCTCCGGCGACTCGCTCGACTGGCCGCTGTGTTGGACCGGGACGAACCGGATTCCGGTACCTGAGAGCGGCGGCACGCCTTCGAGATCGAGGTCCTCGCGGCCGGGGTGCGAGCGCAGGCGTCCCTCGTAGAACACCTCCGACGTGTAGGTACTGATGTTGGGGTGGAGGCGCCAGCTTCCGTCGAGGAAGAGACCAAGGTCGTCCGGCATCACGCGCTCCCCGTGGAGCACGTGCGCCAGCGCTGACCGCTCCGCTCCTGGCGGGTGGACGCCTTGCAGGGGTTGGTCGAGCTGCTGCGGGTCGCCGAGGAGAACGAGGTTCGTAGCGGAAAGCGACGCAGCCAGCGCGTCCGCGAGCGACATCTGCCCGGCCTCGTCGATGAAGAGCACGTCGACGCTCTCGACCATGTCCTCGCGCGCCCAGAGCCACGTCGTCCCTCCGACGACGTCAGCCCTGCTGGCGCTCGACCTGCTTTGCCTCGAAACGCGCTCCTATGCGCGCCTGGCGCTCGCGGTGGCGCTGGGCGCGTCGTTCCTCCCGTTCCGGGGCGGAAGCGGCGCGGCGGGCCTCCTGTGCGGCCCCGGGGCCTGTGCCCGACGTGAGGGCCGTGGACGCGGACTGACTGAGGTTGCCGAGGAACTTGCGGTCACGCTCACGCTGCTCACGGTGCGTGCGGTAGGAGTAGACCGGGGGCTTGGGCATCTTAGCCGCCGTAGCGCGCAGGGCCGAAGGAGGCACCCCGTGGGGCCGCCCTCAGGGACCTGGCGATGATGTCGCGGAAGTCGACCTGGGCGCCCTGGTTGTAGATGCCCTGTGTGTACTCCTGGCTCGAGGGGTCGAGCTGGCCGAAGCGCTGGAGATTGATGACCGAGGGCAGCTGCTCGCCCCCGAACCCAACGTCGAGGCCCTGGAAGGAAGGGGTGTTCACCTCGCCTGGAGCTGCTGGATGGGCGGAGCGTTCACGAGCTGAGGGTCGGAGTAGGACGTCGTCGTGAAGGTGCCGCCGGTGGCAGCCCCCCGCGAGGCCCCCGGCTGGCGCGCGGCGGAGCCGATGAGGCTGGGCCGCGTGGGCATCTGCTGGGGCGCGGCGAGGGACTGGGCTTGGCCTTGCGATATTGGCTGGACCTCGAGCAGCCCAGAGGGCGAGGCCATCGCGAGCTCGGGGCCCTGTTCGCCGACAATCACCGGCCCTTGGTCGTACGTGCCACCGTAGGCGGCCGCGGGGAAGCCCTTGGCGCCCAGGTTTTGGGGCCTTGCCGTAGGGTCGCTGCCGTACTGGAAGGCCGGTAGAATCTGGAAGCCACCGGAGGGGCCGTCTCCAGGCCGGAAGGGTTGGATCTCAGGCTGCAACGGCGGTGCGCCCGGAGGAGGGCGGAAGGGCATGGGCCGAGCCCCGAACTCGGACGGATCGAAGGGCCGGAACGGGTCGAGGGGCTGCTGAGGGCCTGGCCGCGGGGGCTGGGGCATCTGGGGGGGGCTGGGGGATGCCGCCGCCGGGCCAGGGGATCTGGGGGAAGCTCGGGGGCAGGAGCTGGTCGCCGGCGCCGGGCTGGGGTGGCACAGGACCGGGCGGCATGATGGCGGGGTCGATGGGGTCAAGGATGCCACTGGCGCCGGCTGCGGGGTTGGGGGGTTGCTGCTGCTGCTGACTACCGAAGAGCCAGGCATTAAGGGTGTCTATGTCCCCCGTCTGCGCCGCCGCTTCCGCCTGGGGCCTCGTGGGCTGCCCCCCTCCGAGGGCGGCAGACAGCACTTGCATGACGCCGGATTCGTCCGTGGGCATGGGCCGATTGGGCATGGGCGGGGGATTATCGCCGATCCAAGATGGCAGCTCCGGCGTCGGCGTCGGCGTCGGCGTCGGCAGCGGGGGCGTGTAGGGCGCGACGGGCGGCAGCTGCTTGACACCGGAGGCGTCGTCGGGCAGCGCGCCGGTGTCGGTGGGGGGTAGAAGCGAGGTGTCGCCGTTGGCTCCGGGGTCGGCGGGCCTGGGCTGCCCTCGCCAGTCGTCGTCTCCGAAAAGGTAGCGGTTCGTCAGCTCGGCTAGCGGCCCGCGCGCCGCCTCCTTCTCGGGCCCTTCCGGCATGGCATTCCAGGCAGCGATCGCCGCCTCCACCTGCTCCTTCGTCACACCCGCAGCGCCCTCACCGCCACCACCCGGCGCAGGCGGCTCGGGTGGCGCCACTTTGCCCTGGTCGAATATCTCTTTGATCACGCTCTCTACGTCGAGGCTCGAGGTCTGGGGCGGGCCGCCCGGATAGATGTCTTCGATGCTGGCGGGCTGGTAGAAGTCCTTGAGCAAGGCGAAGAGGTCGATCGTGGTCTGGCCCTGGTTCGGTCCGGGGCCACTGAGGCCGGCGAGGGCGCGTTGGTAGGCGACGGCGTTCTGGGGGCCGGAGCGGTCGGCGAGCATCTGGATGGCGGCCTGCTGGGCGGACGCCAGCTGGCCTCGCTGGGCCGCATTGAGTCCGGCGATGCCCAGCCCCAGGTTGCCGTAGTCGGTGTTCGCGCTGGCGCGGTTGCGGTCACGGTTGTTCATGAAGTCAAGGAGCTGGCCGCCAAACCCGAAGTTCTGGCCGCGCTGGGTGTTCTGGAGCTGGCCGAGCCAGTAGTCGATCTGGGCCTGGTCGAGGGGGATCTGAGTGCCCGTGACGACGGTCTGTGGTGGCATCTTTCTATCTCCCCTGGCGCTTGAGTTCGAGGGCGCGATCGAGCAGCGACTTCCCCTGCGGCCGTTGCCCCGGGGCGGAGGGGTCGGTGGTCCTAGGCTGCGCTTGAGCGCGGTCCCAGGCACTAAGCGGACCTGACGGCCGGACGCCGGAGGCCACCCCGGGTAGAGGCCCCGCGCCCGCGCCCGTGGGGTTCACTGGGGGGATGAGCGAGGGCACGTTCGGTAGCACGGGAGCCTTGGGTGCTGTGAGGCCGGGCGAGGGCGAGTAGGCGCCGGGAAGGGCGCCGGCGACGCCAAACTGCTCGTCGTACTGAGAGAGCAAGCCCGAGGGGTCGAGGACGGCCGTGCCCGGATAGCGGATACCCACCTCGTCGGGGCGTCCGCCCGACGCAGAGAGCAGGCCGGTACCGCCGTCGCGCGCGAACGTACAATTCCGGCTCCCCCTCGTCAATGCCCGCGCCGAGTGGGTCATACAACGCAGCCAGGGTAATTCGAAGCGCGGTCGCCAGCCTGTCCACGCCCAGCAGCCGCGAGAGCTTCAGGGCGATCTCGTCCAAAGTGCCTATGGGGGTGTCACCAACCACGAGTCGTATCGCCTGCCACCGATGACTCTCCGGCGCCCATAAGACGGCGTCACTGCGTGTCAGCAACGTCGCTTCGGACCAGACCTCTGTTGCCCCTGCCCAGATCTCCTCACGCGACCAGCCGTTCCAAATATCCGGCAACTTCAGACCCGCTCGAGCATCGCCTAAGCGCTCGCCGCGGAGGATCGACAAGACGGTGCTAACATCGAGCGTCGACTCACCGGAGTGCAGCACATTTGCATAGACTCGATTGCCCCACCGACTTCGGAGCAAGTGCTTGCTTTCAAGACAAACGGCGACGGCGTTAGCTCCTGAGCAAATCCAAAACTCCGCCTCCCGACCCGACAAGTAGACCGAGTGGAGCATGTATGTCAGTGGCCACTCGCTCGGGTCCATTGCGTAGAGCGCGTCGATCTCTGACGTCGAAAGACGACGCCGGACAACATCCTCTACGTTCAAGCTCCGGGAAGCGAGCAACTCTGCGAGATCCGCACCGGCGCCCAAAGCGACACCGTCCGGCTTTAGCATCACGAACGCCAGCTCCTCACGCATGTCGAACAATACCCGCACCCGCTAAGCAGTTCATGCCGCGTACCTAGGCGCCCCGACCAACCATCCCATACGCAGACATCACAGCAACAGTTATGCTATCTATGAACTCTCGAAATTCCGGATCGCGATAGAGCGCGTTCACATCACCCAAAAATGGCTCGGCCAAGATTAGCTCATCTCGGAGTCTAAAATATTCGGCCGTACCGCGTACAGTATTTGACATGAACTCGTACGATACGTTGCGCTCCTCAGACAACAGCTCAACGTAGCTAATCAGGTCAGGTCCATACAGCGACAAGCCCTCTGCGTCCTTTTGATATCTCAGTAGTCCTTCTAGTGTCCCGCCTCGCCTCCAGGCCTCTTCTTGCAAAGACCGGAGGGCGTAACCTTGAGGAATGACGGCTACCGCCAAAAGATTCAACGCCTGACACAACTCCCCCGCAGCCAGCCTCGCCTGCAAGGTTTGACTATCATTACCTAAGTCTGCGCACCGCGAGGCAATGGCCACGTAGGTGGCTCTAATAATCTCGTAAAACTGTGCAAGTCGACGCGTATTTACTTCAGTTCCACTTAATCTTCCCAGAGACAGGAGGGCGCGCACGATATCGAGCGTGCGCATCCTTCGCCACTCCTCCATCCAAACAAACTTATCGTTCCCAAACGTCACATCGTTAACAGGTCCGGCAACCCTCCATACGAGCGACCTGATGACAGACTCGATAGGGCGACTCTCCAAAGGAGCATGTACAATCAATCCCTTGAGGGACGGCTCGACGACCAATGTGCCACCGTCGCTCGGAATCACAATTGAAAACCACTCCTCGATGCAAAATGAAGAATCTTCATCGTATTGAATCTCTGCTGACTCTCGCTCGACATCAAGATCCTCTGCTCCCCCGACAGTAACCAGACCGCGATCGCCATCTATTCGTACCTTTGGCCTCCCGCCGAACAGCCGAACCGCTTCAGGGACACCCACTACGCACGGGATGCTCATCTCCCTCGCCACAATAGCTGCATGCGAGAGCAAATCACCAGCCTCCGTTACAATCGCTTGTGCCCTCATCATCGCCGGAAGGAAAGCTGTCTCCGTGATCTCGGCGACCATAATTCCGCCCACGAATTCCGACACGTTGGAGTCATCCACAGAGTGAGCTGGTCCATCGAACACTCCGCTAGAAACCGGAAGGCCCCGCCCACTTCGTCGTCTGCGGAGCACTACTGGTCTCGAAATGGGTCGGCCTTGAAGCAGCCAAACTCTGGCCTCCCCGAGATCGCCATCCTTTTCAAGAATCCACTCAATGTCGACGTCCTGACTCGATCCTACTGATGCGTCAACAATCATGCTCTTTACGACTTCAACGTCGGCGATGGTAATCCCTTGGTTCAAATTTCCGCTGAGCCAAACCTCGCCATCGACATCGAAAAATACTCGGGTCAATCGCCCAGTGCCTCGTACCACATCCTCCGGTCCACCATCGGCGATCTCAAGCAGTACGCCGTCCCTGCCGTCCCACCTAGTGGCGCTACTGAATGCAACACCACCGCAACTGCCAGCGATAAACTTTTGAATGATAATCGGCTTGTTCAGCGCAGACTGTATTGCTCCCCCGCCCGTGCTGATAGCATCATCTGGCCCATAGCTCGCATAGACGCTAGCGATGGCTTCCTCTATTGAGTCGGCGCGAATCGGCACTCTCAATAGGCTTCGGAAAGCACCGGCGTAGCTACGGTCCCTGCCATCTTCTAAGGCGAATGACGAGCGAATCGCAAGAAAGCCGCCGCCGGTCACTTTAGCTATCATTTCCAGTATGCCCGGATCTAACTTGGCATCCCGAGATACGGCCTCGGCCGTAGTCCCACTTACTACGACCGTGGGCGGGATAGGACAGCCTGCCGCTAGTAATCTGACCAAGCCCAGGGCCTTCCCGCCAATCGGCCAGGCCGGATGTTGTCCCTCACCAAGGACCCAATAACCCTCGGGGAGCGTGAATGACATGATTCCGCCACCTTTCATGGCAGTTTCTCAGTTGCCACCTTGACCCCACCCGCGCGACGGGGATAGGGTCGAGAGCGAGCCGAAGTGGCGGAATTGGCAGACGCGACGGTCTCAAACACCGTTGGGCGCTTAGCCCGTGCCGGTTCGAGTCCGGCCTTCGGCACCATGCCTTCCAGGTATGTCTGCAATTGCCGAGTGGTGTAATGGTAGCACACGGGCCTTTGGAGCCTATGGTCGGGGTTCGAATCCCTGCTTGGCAGCCAGAAACCCCCGTCCCCATTGGGGAAATCGGCTATCTCCTGGCCCCGCGGACAAGGCCCGAATCGTTCGCGACCAAAGGACCGGGTGCGCCCTGACCCCGGGCAAACGAGTCCCTTCGTCACCTTGCCGGAGAAGCAAAGACCTGCCGCCGGCAAGGAGGCCATCATCGTGCCACGCAAACGACGACGTTGGGCAGACATGGACAAGGACGACATCCCCTTCACCCAGCTGGTGGACTCCTACCGCCTCTTCAACAAGGGGGAGGGCAAGTCGCAGACCACAGTTGTTTGGTACGACGCCCGCCTCGAGATGTTTCGGCGTTCCTGGGCGACCGCTGCACGCTCGGCGATATCACTGCGGATCGGGCCGCGCCTACATCGTGCACCTCCAGGAGCGCCGTGACCGCCATGCCAACAACCTCTACATGAAGACGAAGGAGGGTCCGCTCAGCAGCGCCTACATCCAGGGCTGCGTGCGGCCGCTGCGAGCGTTCGCCTCCTGGCTCAACAGAGAAGGTTACACCGAGACGAACCGGCTGGCGATTGTGCGGCCACCGAAGATCCAGAAGAAGGTCATTCCCGTGCTCACGGACGAGGAGGTGCGGGGCATCCTCGCGACCCTCGACCTCGAGGACCCGTTCGGGATCCGGAACGCGGCAATGATCTGGACGCTGCTCGACTGCGGCCTGCGAGCGTCCGAGCTATGTAACTTGGACCTCGAACACGCGCACCTCGAAGCCGGCTACTTCAAAGTCCTGGGCAAGGGGGATAAGGAGCGATCGGTCCCCTTCGGCTCCGGCGCTGAGGCCGCCCTCCGTCGATGGAGCGCGCGAGCTCGCCCGCTCTTCGATGCCTCCGAGGAGCCCTACCTGTTCCTGAATGCCAACGGCGACCGCTTGACCCTGAACGCGCTCGAAGAGGTGGTGAAGCGCGCGGGGATCCGCGCCGGCGTCCCCCGGACGACTTGCCACCTCCTCCGCCACACGTTCGCGACGAACTACCTCGTTCGAGAGCTCGGCGACCCACGGCGCCTTCAGCAGATGCTCGGCCACACGTCGCTCGAGATGGTTCGCCACTACGTTGCCCTCTCGAATGTTCAGCAGAGCCTGCTCGAACGGCGCGCCTCGCCGATGGACCTGATCGTGAGCGACGAGGCTGCGGAACCGAATGCGCGGCGGCTCCAGCCTCGGAGATCGGCCACGCGAACGGCGAGAAGCACCGCGGTCCGTCGGCTCACCGAACGGGCGGAGATCTCCACCACCAACGTGCTCATCGAACTGGCCCGCGTTGCTTTTAGCGACATGGGCCAGCTCGCTACCTGGGGGCCCCAAGGCGTCAGGCTCAAAGACTCCGCCGAGCTCACCGAAGACGAGCGCCGCTCCGTCGCCACTGTCAGTGAGACGGTCACGAAGGCGGGCGGCTCAATGCAAATACGCACGCATGGGAAAGTAGAGGCGCTCAAGATCTTGCTCGCCTACCTCGAGCCCGACACACCCTCAGTCGACAGCAGCCTCCTGCGCGGAGAGCTCTACGACTTGCTTACGGGCCTCGAGCTGCCCGACGAGGTTCTCGCACAACTAGAAGAGGTTGGATAGAGAAGACTTCCGCTTCGCGCAGGAGAGCCAGGTGGAGAGCATTGCTCGCCTGGGCCAGCTCCAGAAGCTCTTCTCTGATTACCAGAACGGCGTGGCGAACCTGGGCGACTACCAGGTGCCGATCGCGGACATGCCCCCTCAGCTGCGGGCGCAGCTCGACGCCTACAACGCCGAGCTTTTCAAGGGCATTCAGAACGAGTTCACGCTCACCGGCTACGACCTCGAGCAGTCGGCGGCGATCGCCCAGTACAACGCCCAGCTGCAGCAGTTCTCGTCGCAACTGGGAAGGGAGCGCCTCGACCAGGCAGCCGCCGGCTCCGCCATCGACCGGAGCTTGGCCGGCCTCCAGGAAAGTCGCCAGCGCGCGGACCTCATCACGAGCACCCTTGGCTCCGACTACGTGCGGAAGTACGGCGTACCCACGGGCTCGACCGGCGCTTTCACCGCAGCCGACTTCGGCGGCGCCAGTTCGGGTCTCGCCAGCTTCGTCGGCCGCAGCCCCGACGAGATTGGTATCCGGTATCCGGGTACGGCCGTCCTCGACCCCTCTGGCCTGCTCGCTGAATAGCTGGGGTCCCTCGTTGCTGCGGAGGCGCACGGCCAGGATCTCGGCCTCGGCCTCTGGGCTCAGCCGCCGCGGCTGGTGTGCGGGATCGGGGGCCGCTCGTGCAACCCTCGCCAGCCCTCAGCCCGATACCGTGCCCACCAGCGGTAGCCGGTCGCGCGGCTGGCGCCGCACATCCGGGCCGCTTGTGCCACGCTCGTGCCGCTCTCCATCAGCCGTACCGCTCGGCACCGAGATTCGTACGAAAAGCGCATCCTCATCGGTGGCGCGCTAGCTATCAATCACTGGGTCCTCCTTCGAGCCTGGGTGGTTCTTCAACCCCAAGTCTCGCTGGAGGTCCCTTTGCGATCAGCCGTCTCGCAGGTGTGTGGTTAGTACAGCTAGCGGGGCGCGGGTTCGGCGAACGCGGATGCGCTGAGCATCTGAGAGCCGGCACACCTAGGCTTTGTGTGTGCCGCCGGTGCGCCGCAGATAATAGCCCTCTTGCTCCCGGCACCCTTTGTCGCAATAGTGCTTATCGCGTCGGCCTGCGAGGAACAGACCACCATTTGGGCACTGTCTGTTGCGGCACTGCCTCAGACTGGCCTCCGGACCGGCCAGCTGAAGTGCTAGCTGGTAGTAGACAGCGCCGAGGAGGCAGTCGGGCGCGACGCGCACCACGGCGCCTGATTTCGGCCACAAGACGATCGGGCGCGCATGTGCGGCCAGAATCCGATCGAGCGTTTCAACGATGAAGAACCTGCCGGGGGAGACCAAGTCCGGCGGGCTCATGGGTTCGAGGATCTCGTCGGTGACGGGATGCCGACCCTTCTCGAGGACCATGTTGAGTTCTACTCGACGCGCAGCTTCGGGCAGCCGAGCGAACTCAGTGCCGTCGTTCCTGGCACCTACATGCACTTCAAACCTTGTTCCGTCCGCTGTCCACGAGATCGCCTCGCGCAGCCGCCTGTGGGCGCTCGCCCGGTCCTCCTGCCCGGTGGCAACCCCAGTGGCAACGATGTCCACAGCGCGCCAAAGCTCGAAGATCGCTCGGAACTCGAGCAGTTGCCGAGACCAAAGCGAAAGCTTTTCGCCCCTCCATTGCCGCCCATCGTCCAACGCGCCACCCGCAGGTGTGGCGCAGTTTGCTAGCCATCCCCAGCGGTTCGCGAAGTCGAGAATTCCAGCGACCGAAGGAGCCTCAGCGATCATCGCGAACCGGAGCAGCAGCTGGGGTTCGGCGACGGTGGGCTCGCGGCGGATCGGGAAAGTTTCCGCGGCGGGATCTCCTGCCATACGCAGCCAAGGCTCCCGCGGGGATCCGGGCGCTCCGGCGGCTTCGTAGAGTTCGAAGCCTGCGCTAGGGACCTCCGCGTAGCTGACGAAGAATCCGGACGTCAGGTTCGTAATCGGAATCGCGTCACCCGTCGGCGCTTTTCTCACTGTCTTACCCCTCCTGTGGCGGCTCCCTGGGGAGCACGATGGCCCCCAGGATAGCTAGGAGGTGCTCCTTGGCGGAACGAGTCTTGCTGACGATGAAGGAGGTCGCCAGTGCGCTCGCAATCAGCGAGAGCAAGGCATACCAGTACGTCTCAAGTGGCGAACTCGAGAGCCTGACCCTCGGACGAGCCCGTCGCGTACCCGTGACCGCGTTGGTGGACTTCGTCGAGGCACGACGGAGTCGCGGTAGCAGCCTGGCCCTATCGCGTAGTGCCACCCGATAGCAAACAGATGAGCTCGATGCGCGACAGCGGGCTCTCCCTTCCCCATCCACGCATTCCAGACCTGCGACGAAGGGCGGCAGGTTCGGCGTGCTCTGTCCCGCGGGTGCCAGATCAGGGTCAGCGATGTTGAACAGTTCTTCGAAACGCGCAGGAATCCCCTCGCTCTTTCGCGACTGCCCGGTGGAGGCTGGGGAGGGCCTGGCTACGAACGCGCACCAGGCCCTTGCCAGTGCGAGATCACGCTCGACGATGCGCAGCGGTTCGTCGCTGTCGCGCTGAGGAAGCTCCGGGCCGAGCTCAAGCGGGAAAGCGCTTGAGATGGCGGTCGCTGTCTTCCTGTGCGACGGCGCACAGATGCCGCCCCGCTGGCAGGGAGAGACCGACCGACCGGCTCAGCACCTCAGCCATTCCGGTCTGGACCCGGAAGTCAATCTCCGAATCGAGAATCTCTCCCACGTCCTGCTGGGGAGCATCGACGGTCGCGCGGCGGATCTAGTCAAGATCGCCTCCTACGCGTACTCCGCCGATCAGTCCGTTTCGCGAGGCGGCGAAGCGGACGTCTACGGCAGGAAGTGGCATCGTCAGATGCGCCTGGCGATTCCAGTCTCGGACCCGCGCTTCTGGCAGCGTGGGTCGACCTCCACGGCGCTCCAGGTGACTCTGGGCTTCGTTTCCGACGACACTTGGGAGTTCCACTTCACGAAGGCCAAGGCCAAGCCGAGCCAGCTCACGCTTCAGCTTCCAGAGGACGAACTGCACAGCAATCCCGATTGCGTCGTTCTCTTCTCAGGCGGCGCCGACAGTCTTGGAGCAGCGGTGGAAGCGATCCAATCGGGCAGGCGCCCGCTCCTCGTCAGTCATCGCACGTCGCTTGCCACCGATGCTCGGCGCCATCGGCTCGTGCAAGAACTCCGGCAGCGCTATCCAGATGGGAGCCTGCCTGAGATCGGCGCCTGGATTCATCGCCGTGGAAGCGAAGCCCGTGAACGGACGCAGCGCACGCGATCGTTCCTGTTCGCAAGCCTGGCCAGCGCGTGCGCCCACCACCTGGGCATCGGGGATGTCGTGCTCGCGGATAACGGCGTGGTGAGCCTCAATCTGCCGATCAACCGGCAGTTCACCGGGGCGCTCGCGAGCCGATCGACGCACCCCAGATTCCTCCGCCTCTTCAACGCGCTCCTCGTGGAGGTTTTCGCTGATCCGCCGCGGGTTCGTAACCCCCTGTGGAATCGGACGCGATCTGAGGCGCTCCGACTCCTGGCGGAGAGCGGCAACGCCGACCTCCTCGAGGCGACGATCTCGTGCTCGCGCGCTCGGGGGCTGACACGTGCCATGCCGCAGTGCGGCTACTGCTCGCAGTGCGTGGACCGACGGTTCGGTGCGATCTGCGCCGACATCGAGGTCCACGCCCCCGGCGAGCGCTACGGGCGCGACGTCTTCACCGACGAACTGCCAGAGGGCGAAGCACGGACTGTCGCCACGTCCTACCTAACCTTTGCTCGAACGGTCGAGCGTCTGAACGACGAGGCGCTCTTCAAGGAGTTCCCGGAGCTCTACGACTGCGCGAGCAACGAGGCGGAAGCCTACGATCTGATGCAGGTGCTCCGTCGCCATGGCGTAGCGGTCCTGAGTGCGATGTCAACAATGGTCAGGCGTCACGCCGATGCGGTTGCTGCTGGGTCGCTGCCGGCCCATTCGCTCATCCGTCTCGCGGCAGAGCCCGAGGACGGTCCTCGTCAAACGGACCAGCGATTCAGACCATCGACCGACTACCGGTCAGTGACGTTCGACGGCCAGGCTTTCCACCTCACCCCCCTCCAAGCGGCTGCCGTGAGGCTCCTGCACGAGGCCCACTTGAACGGGACTCCAGAACTCAGCGGAGCGCACATTCTAGAGGGAATCGAATCCACGAGCCGCGCCCTGAGCGACATCTTCAAGCGATGTGAAGCCTGGAACAGGCTGGTGATTCCCGGGACGACCCGTGGCTCCTACAAGCTAAATCTCTAGCCGTCTCGGAACCCCCGCTAAACGCCCGGCGGTGCTCTCGAAACACCCTCGTTGTGCCGACACCGCGTTCGTAATTTGGTCGCATGGAACGAAGACCGGATCAACGGCGGAGGCGGCCTCATCCACTCACCAGCAGGCCGCAAGTGCGGGCCTCGCTGTGCCGCCCGTCGCGTTCACTTCCCAGCAGGCCTACCAATGGCTCTCGCGACTCGACTTCGACGTGATCGATTTGAAGGGCTGACGCCCATGCGAGCACTCGTCTACTGCCTCGTGTCGACCGATGCCCAAGAGCGGGATGGCACTTCCCTCGATACTCAGGAGCGGGCGGCCGTCAAGGTTGCGCGCGAGTCCGGCTATTCGGTGACCGAAACGGTCCGCGACACCGCGAGCGGATTCACGCTCGAACGGCCGGGCATCGAACACGTCCGGCGTCTGCTCAGGGCCGGCGCCGTCGACATCGTGCTGGCTTACGTCGTCGACCGGCTGTCGCGCAATCAGAACCACATCGGTGTCCTCTTCGACGAGGTCGCTCAAGCGGGGGCTTGGCTGGAGTTCGTGACGGAGGACTTCGCGGACACAGCGATCGGCCGCTTCATCCTGGCCGCGCGGGCATTCACGGCGGAAGTCGAACGCGAAAAGATCGCCGAGAGAACGATGCGTGGGAAGGCGGAGCGAGCGCGGAGAGGGAAGCTTCCGCAGGGCACGGGCAAGGGCATGTACGGCTATGCCTACGACCCGAGCACCGGGACCCGGCGGATCATCAACGAACAGGCAACAGTCGTTCGACGGATCTTCGAAGCGTTCGTCGCGGGTCGGGCGTGTAACGGCATCGCGAACGATCTGAACCGCGACGCGGTTCCCGCGTTCAGCGGCGGGCGCTGGTATGCGCTAACGATCCGTCGACTGCTCGAGAATGAAGCGTTCGCGGGACGAACGATCTACCGGCGGACCCGCGCAGATCGGGTGCGGGATGTGGCGCGGGGTCGCTGGACGCGGCGCATCGTGGAGCGGGACCAGTCAGAGTGGATTGAGGTCGCGGGAGCGACGCCAGCGATCATCGACCGAGGCCTGTTCGACGCGGCGCAGAGGATTCTCGACGATCCATCTCGCCGCCCACAGACGGCTCCGTCGGACTTGTACCTGCTCCGAGGCCGGATCTCTTGCCGGGAGTGCGGTGCAAGGATGGTCGGCCATGCTTCGAATCGAGGGCGCTACCGCTACTACCGCTGCCCGAACGGCTCAAGCGGTCCGGGAGAGACTTCGTGCGGCTCAAAGTACATCCGCATCGAGCGTCTTGAGGGCGCGGTGAAGACGGCTTTGACCGATCTGCTTGCTTCACCGGACCGGCTCCTCAGTGAAGCGAAGCGTCTCGCCGGAAGGCAGCCGCAAGACGACGAGCTTGAGAAAGTGCTCCAAGCCTTAGGCGAGGTGGAGTCCGCTCAGGGAAGATTGGTCCGGCTGTATACGACCGAGGCGCTTCCCGAGCACCTGCTGCGCGAAGAATCTCGGGTGCTGGCTGAGCGGCGTGAGGTGCTGGAGAACACGCGCCGAGAGCTGCAAGCTCAAACGGTGCCCACGCCACACGACTTCACGCGGATCGCACGCGACGTGCCAGCGGCGCTCTCGGCCATCCGCAATTGGGTTGAGGACGCGAGCGGGGACGACTTCGATCTCATGCTTCGAGCTGTCGATGCGCAGGTCAGAGCCTCACACGATGGCGTCGAGATCGCAGGCGTCGTGCCGATCTTCCCAGATGGAGATCAGGTCGATTTCGCTACCATTGAACAAACATCGGCATGACCACATGGACGTAGTCCGTCTCGCCGACGGGGCGGAAGACGCCTTGACTCGACGGGCTTGTCATTTCGAGGGCAACGTCGCCGGCGAGGGCGTTGAGCACGTCCTGGAGGTAACGGCTGTTGAAGGCGATCTTTGACGGCTCGCCCTCCACTGCAGCGTCAACCTCGCCCTGGTTGTCGCCGACCTCGTCCGCGCGCGCGCTTACGACCAGCCTTCCTTGCGCCCCGTTCGAAGGGTAGACCTGGACTCGGACGATGCCGCTGCCATCGCGGGCAAAGATCGCGGCGATACGCGCTTCGCGCTTGAACTCGTCCACGCCGACAGTCGTGCGCGTGGTCCACTCGCCCGGGATCAGCTGGTTGTAGTTCGGGAACGTGCCCTGGATCAGCTGCGCGACGAGTTCGATGTCCGTCATCGAGAACAGCACCTGCGTCTTTTTTTCGTTCACGCGCAACTGGACGGGCTCGGTCACTTCGCCGATGAGCCGCGAGACCTCGCGCGTCGCGCGGGCGGGGATGATGAGGTCGAAAGCTTCGCCGGGGGGCGTGCTCAAGAGCACATCCGCGACCGCTAGGCGGAAGCCGTCGGAGGCGGCGAAGGTGAGGCGGCTCTCCTCGCTCTTCACGCTCACGCCGGTGATGACCGGCCGGGAGTCATCGGTTGCGGCGGCGAACTCGACCCGATCGATGGTGCGACGGAGCACGGCGGGGTCGAGCTCGATCGCCGTCCCGTCGTCGATCGTTGCGATCCGAGGGAAATCCTCGGCGTCCATCGTGTTGATCGTGGCCTCGTTGCGAGCGCACTCGAGCTTCGCCTGGCGGGTGCGCTCGGGGACTTCGATCGAGACGGTTGCCGGGGGCAGCTGGGCGACGAAATCGGTGATCAGGCGTGCCGGCACGGTCGTCGCGCCCTCCTCTTCGACCTTCGCGCCGATCCAGGTACTGATAGAGATATCGAGATCGGTGGCTGAGAGCCGGAGGCGGCCGCCGTCCGTTGTCATGAGGATGTTGGCCGTGATCGGCAGCGTCGATCGGGTCGCGACCGCTCGCCCGACAATCGCGAGGCCTCGCTGGAGGTTCTCCTGGAGGACCTGAACCTTCATCCGCCTACCCACTTACTCCGTACTGAGGCGCGATTATAGGAACCGCGGCCTATCTTCGACAAGGCGAACGCTTAGGCAGGTAAACAGTTCTTCCGGCTCTTCTGCAGCCACGGCCGGCGCCACCGGACATAACCCCCGCCGCGTAGGGGGATCGCCTATACTGGGATGGCACCGGATCTGCGAACGGAGGGTCGCTCTGGCCGCTCAGTTTCCGGCGGCGCTCCGAACTGAACCGTGTACGTCTCCGATCTGCAGCTTACGAACTTCCGGAACTTCGCCCAGATTGGGCTAACACTCGAGCGCGGGCTCAATCTGATCGTGGGCGACAACGCCCAGGGCAAGAGCAACCTTCTCGAAGCGATCTATCTGCTCTCGACGCTGCGTTCTAGCCGCGCGAGCAGCGATGCGGATCTGGTCCGGCGTGACATCTTCGAGTCCGACTTCCCAGTTGCCCGTCTCCACGCCGAGGTGCGTCGCGCTGCTGGCAATCTCAATCTCGAAATCGCGATTGTGGGTCGCAGCACGGAAAGTCAGCGAGCGGGCAAGCGGGTGCGGGTGAACGGGCTCGCCAAGCGAGCCTCGGACGCCGTTGGGCAGCTCGCCGCGGTCCTCTTCAGCACGCTCGACATCGAGGTCGTAGCCGGCCCCCCAATCCTGCGACGGCGCTACCTCGACATGATGGTCTCGCAGGTCGACCGCGGTTACCTCCGCGCGATGCAGCGTTACCAGCGCGTGCTCCAGCAGCGGAACGGCCTGCTCAAGCGCATTCATGCGCGCGAGGCTTCGCGCAACGAACTCGGGTTCTGGGACCAGGAGCTGGCGCACGCGGGGGGCATCGTGATGAAGGGGCGGGCTGATGCCCTCGGCGTGCTCGTTCCCCAGGCCTGCGATCAGATGATCCGCCTCAGCGATGAGCTGGAAACGCTGGATATGTCGTACAAACCGGCGTTGGGCGAGGTGGTCGAGCACGACCTGCCCCTCGATGAGACCGAGTGGACGGCGCGAATGCTGCGTGCGCTCGAGGACGGGCGGCAGCGCGAGATCGGCGCGGGTGTCACACTCTGTGGGCCCCACCGCGACGACCTCGAGGTGTTGGTTGCAGGGTTGCCCGCGAGTTCGTTTGCGTCGCGCGCGCAGCTGCGGACGGCGGCCCTCTCCTTGCGGCTCGCGGAGGCGACTTACCTCCAGACCAGCCTCGGCGATGAGCCGGTTGTCCTCCTCGACGACGTCCTCAGCGAGCTCGACGAGCGCCGCCGCAAGGGCGTCGTGGAGTACTTCAACACGTTCCAGCAGGCGATCGTGACAACCGCGGACCCGGACCGGGTTCGCGATGTTCTCACAACGGCGACCGGCCGCTACGTCGTCTCCGGCGGCGGCGTTACTCGCTTCGAGGGCGAATAGGCTCCGCGTCGCGGAGCGTTGGCGCGACCGAGCCGCTGGGCACGCTCACGTTGAGCGCCTGCTTCTGAACGGTGAGGGTCGTTGGCGTCTCGCCGATGACATCTCCGTCGAGCTGGACCAGGAGCCCCGGCGTGGCGACGGCAAAGCACGAGGCCCGGAGCCGGTGCACGCGTGTGCTGCCATCGGCGCGCTGGGCGAGGACTTCGACCGCGAGGCGCGCGGTCTCGCTCCAGCCGCGGGGCGTGAACAGGCGGATGTCGAGCTCGCCATCGGTCGCGCGCGCGTCCGGCGCGAACATCAGCACGCCCCCGTACACGCGCGTGTTGCTCGCGACGATCAGCGCCGCCTCGGCTCGTCCCGAGGAGCCGCCGGCCGACCACTCGACGGCGGTCGTTCGCAAGGTTGGGAGCATGCGCAGGCCGTGGACGACGTAGGCCAGCGTGCCCAGGCGGCGCTTCAGCTGGAGTGAGACCCTGCTCGCGATCTCCGCATCCCAGCCGATACCGGCCATGAGCAGGAACGGCTGTTCATTGGCACGCCCGAGGTCCATCGCGAAGCGCCGGCCGCTGAGGTGCGCGTCGATCGCGGTACGGAAGCCGCCAGGGATCCCTGCCTCCTTCACCCACACGTTTGCGGTACCACCGGGGAGGGCGGCGAGGGCCGACTCCGATCCCGCAAGTCCGCCTGCAGCCATCCGCAGCGTGCCGTCGCCGCCAACGACGAAGACGAGGTCGTCGCCACGCTCGGCCGCCGTCCGCGCCGCCGCCGTTGTCGCTTCAGGCGTTTCCGGCACCTCGAGGTGGGTGCGTACGCCGCGACCTTCGAGGTAGCGAATCGCAGCGTCGGCGTCGAAGCGCCCGGCGCCTCGCGCGAACCGGTTGAAGAGGATGCTCGCGCTCGTCGCTGCTGGCATCGTCGTTGCTGGGCTGCTCCTGCGCGCCTACCATACGGGCCATTCAGCTGGCGCTCAGGTTCTGTGCTCACCCTCACCCGTTTTGATCACATCAGCATGGCTGCGCCGGACTGGTCCGAACAGCGCGAGCGCTTCAGCCGGCTCTTTGGGTTCCGCTTCCTGCGCGAGTTCAAGGCCAGCCCGGGTACGCCCTTCGCGGGCTGCGTCAGTCGCATCCGCAATACGCAGATCGAGTGGGAAGTGCTTCAGCCAGACGGGCCCGGGAGCTTCGTCCAGAAGTTCCTAGACGAGCGCGGTCCCGGTCTCCACCATCTCACGGTCCAGGTGCCTGACATTGAAGGGGCGGTGGCCGAGCTCGAGCGGCTCGGCCTCTCCGCCTTCGGAGGCATTAGCGAAGACACGATGTGGTGGATGGCCTACGTCCACCCCCGCGACAGCGGCGGCGTGCTTTGGCAGCTCTATCAGCCGAAGCGCGACGAGTCCGACGACCAGATTCGGGGTGAGGGCGGGGCGGTTGGGTTTAAGCGCCTCGATCACGTCGCCCTCGCCTCGCCCGACCTCGATGCTCAAGCCGGGTGGTACGTGCGCGTGTTCGGGATGGTGGTCGAACGCCGCTGGGAGGTGCCCGCGGGGGGCTACAAGGGCTGCCTGCTCCGTATCCCCAACACCGAGCTGAAGTTCGAGATCCTCGAGCCGCTGGGCGACGAGGGCTTTCTGCAGACCTTTCTCGCCAGGCGCGGGCGGGGGCTGCACCACGTCTCCTGCGAAGTCGAGTCGGTGGACGGCGCTGCGGCAGCCCTGGCGGGGGAGGGCATCGCGCCCGCGGGCGGGGTCGCCGATGACCGCTCGCAGCGCAACATCTTTGTCTCCCCGCGCGATACGAATGGCGTCCTCTTCCAACTCTTCGAAGAGGCCAAGGGATAGCTCGCCCGGGCTCGGCCGCCGGCTACGTGTTGACACATCGGAATCTATCTTCCTATAAAGGAGGGCATGCGCCGAAAGCTGGGCACGCTCCTCCCCCTTGAGATCGAGATCCTCAGCGCCGCAGTCGACCTCCGTCGCAGCGGAACGGACGAGTTCTACGGCTACCTCATCGCGCGCAAGGTGAAGGGCAACACGGACGCCAAGCTGCTGACCGCGCACGGGACGCTCTACAAGGCCCTCGACCGCATGCAGAAAGCGGGTCTCCTTGAGAGCCGTTGGGAGGACCCGGCGATCGGCGCGGTCGAGGAGCGCCCCCGCCGCCGCCTCTACCACATCACCGCGGTCGGTCAGGCGGCGCTAGTGCGGCAGGCGGAGCCCGCCCCCGCGAACGGCTCCCTCCGCGAAGGCCTCCAGCCCTCATGACGGTGGCAACGACACCCTGGGCGGCGAATTTCGCGCGCCGCTGGGTCTGGCTCTACACCCGCGGGCTCGGCGCGGAGCTTTGCGACGGTCGCCGAGACGAGGTCGAGTCCGATCTGTGGGAGCAGGCGAGCGAAGCCAGGCCCGGCCTGGGGCTCGCGCTCGCGCTGCTCGCGCGGTGCCTCGGCGGGCTCACCGCCGATGTCTCATGGCGGATGGAGCACGCGCAGATCAGCTCGCGGGCCGCGCTCGCGGCGCTGGCGGCCGCGCAGCGGGTAGCGACGGCCGGACGCTGGACGGCGCAGCGGGGGCTGCCCCGCCTCACGGTCGTTGCGGCGGTGCTCACGATGGCCCTGGGTGCGTTGGTGCTGCTCAGCACCGCCGGCGATCAACGCACGCTGAGCGAGTCGCTCACGGGAGGCTCCGTTCTGCTCGGGCTGGGGCTTCTCACCATCGGAGGAGTACGTCTGCTGCGTTCGCGGCCGCGATTGGGCGCGGCGCTCATCCTCGCGGGCACGGCGCCGATCGCGCTCATCCTCTGGGCGACGGTCGTGGCGCCGCTCCTCGGCGTGGCCATCGCGGCGTCGGCGCTCACGCGGGCGCGCGCGATTCGCGCGGCGAGCCGCCGGGGGGCTGACGGGGCTTGACTGCGCTTTCGTATTTATTGGAAGATATCTTCCAATTACCAGGAGGCCGCCATGCTTCGTCCCTTTCGCTTCCTTCGCCGCATCTGGGTGCGTCCCGAGGTGATCGCTCGCTTCGAGGAGAACGTCCGTGCCAACCCCCACGGGGTCCGCCTTGCGATTCTCTTCGGTGCCTCGCTGGGGCTGACCTGGGCGCTCCTCGGCCGGCTGTGGATGCGCTTGATCTCTGACGATCCCGTCTTTTCCGTCGGCGGCACCATCTTCATCTTCGTCGTTGTCTCCGGCTTCGGCGCTGCTGCCGGCTACGCCTTCTCGCAGCGCGGAAAGCCAGCTGCCGGGCGCTTTCGCGGCTGGTTCAAGCGCGGCCTCGCGTTCGTGCCGTTTCTGGGGATGGGCCCCGGGCTCATCTTCTACGGTGGCCTCTTCCCGCTCGCGCTCGTCAGCGCGAAGCGGGGCTGGCGACGGCTGTACCGCGTCCCCCTGCTGCTCGCGGGCGGGCTCTTCACCACGCTGATCGCGGTGGTGATGTTGTCCGATGGGCTCCTCACAGCTGTCCTCTTTGTGGTCCTCGGCTACATCCTCTTCTTCTCCCTGCGCCTCGCGCTCGAAGCGCCCACCCCGAGGGACGAAGTCGGTGACGGCGCGGCGCAGATCCTGACCGCCTAGCCTCCGGGGAGCGGGCAACCCCCCGGTCCGCTACCATCGTCCGCACAGATGTTCGACAGCGATCCTGTGCGGACCACGGCTGCTCCCTCGGAGGCGTTGGCCGCGTTCCACCCGGCCGTCCGCACCTGGTTCGAGCGCCGCTTCGAAGGCCCTACTGACGCGCAGGCCCTCGGCTGGCCCCCAATCCAAACGGGTGAAACCACCCTCCTGGCCGCGCCCACGGGGTCCGGTAAGACCCTGGCTGCCTTCCTCGTCGGCATCGATCAGCTCATTCGCGAGGCCGAGGCGGGCACGCTCGAAGCCGCCACCCGCATCGTCTACGTCTCGCCGCTGAAGGCGCTCAGCAACGACATCCAGCGCAACCTCGAGGAGCCGCTGGCCGAGATCCGCGCCGTCGCGGCCGAACTCGGCTACGAGCTCCCCCCCATCACGGTCGCGGTTCGCACGGGCGACACGCCCGCGTCGCAGCGGCAGAGCATGGTGCGCCGCCCGCCCCACATCCTCGTCACCACCCCGGAGTCGCTCTACCTCCTCCTCACGGCCGAGCGCAGTCGCGCGAACCTGCGCGGCGTGTGCACGGTCATCGTCGACGAGATCCACGCGCTTGCCCGCGACCGTCGCGGCAGCCATCTCGCCCTCAGTCTGGCGCGCTTGGACCACCTCGCAGAGGAGCGCCCGGTTCGCATTGGGCTCTCCGCCACGCAGCGTCCCATCGAGGAGATCGCGCGCTTCCTCGCTGGCTCGGGCCGGGCCGTCGACGTAGTCGACTGCGGCCACCAGCGCGATCTCGAGCTGCACGTCGAGGTGCCGCCGAGCGACCTCGAGGCGGTGCCGCCCAAGGAGCAATGGTCCGACATCTTCGACCGTCTCGCCGAGCTGGTGGAGGCGCATCACACGACGCTCGTATTCGTGAATACGCGCGCCCTCTCCGAGCGCGTGGCGAAGGAGCTGGCCGAGCGTCTCGGCGAGGACGCCGTCGCGAGCCATCACGGCAGCATCGCGAAGGATCGCCGCCTACGGGTCGAGCAGCGGCTCAAAGCCGGTGACCTGCGCGCGCTCGTGGCGACGGCCTCACTCGAGCTGGGCATCGATATCGGTTCGATCGATCTCGTCTGCCAGGTCGGCTCGGCGCGCAGCATCGCCACCCTCCTGCAGCGGATCGGCCGCTCGGGCCACGCACTGGGGTTGCGTCCTCATGGCCGCCTCTTCCCGACGAGCCGGGACGAGCTGCTCGAATGCGCCGCCCTGGTGCGAGCCGTACGCGCGGGGCGCCTCGATCGCATCACCGTGCCCGTGGCGCCCCTCGACGTGCTTGCCCAGCAGATCGTTGCGGAAACGGCGTGCGAGCCCTGGTCCGAGGACGCGCTCTTCGACCTCGTGCGGCAGGCCGCGCCCTACGAGGCGCTGACGCGGGAGGCCTTCGACGAGATCGTCGAGCTTGTAGCGACGGGCGTCGGCGATGGCGCGGGCGGCGCGCCACCCCTCATCCACCGTGACCGCATCAACGGCGTCGCCCGCGGTCGCCGGGGGGCCCGCCTGATGGCGCTGAACAACGGCGGCACCATCCCCGAGATGGGCGAGTACCGCGTGGTTGCGGAGCCCGAAGACATCCCCGTCGGCACGCTCAACGAGGACTTTGCGATGGAGAGTGCGGCGGGCGACATCTTCCTGTTGGGGTCGACCTCGTGGCGGATCCGCCGTGTGGAGCAGAGCACTGTCCGCGTCGTCGATGCGCACGGTGCGCCGCCGACGGTGCCATTCTGGCTAGGCGAGGCGCCCGGCCGCACGATCGAGCTCTCCGAGGAGGTGGGCCGCCTGCGCCGCGAGATCGCCGGCGGCCTCGGCGAGCCCAAGGCGCTCGTCGCGCGGCTGCAGGAGGAGTGCCTGCTTTCGGAGGTGGGCGCGCAGCAGATGGTCGATTACGTGCGGGCCACGCGCGAAGGGCTCGGCGTTGTCCCGTCCGATACCGATGTCGTCTTCGAGCGCTTCTTCGATGACTCCGGCGGCATGCAGCTCGTGGTGCACGCCCCCTTCGGCGCGCGCGCCAACCGTGCCTGGGGGCTGGCGCTGCGTAAGCAGTTCTGCACGACCTTCGACTTCGAACTGCAGGCGGCCGCGAACGACGACGCGATCCTGCTTTCGTGCGGTCCGCAGCACTCCTGGCCGCTCGACGATGCGTTCACCTGGGTGAACCCACGCAACGTCGCGACGCTCGTGGAGAAGTCGATCTTCTACGTGCCCCTGTTCCCGACGCGCTGGCGCTGGAACGCGTCGCGCGCCCTCGCGATCCCACGGCAGCGTAACGGCAAGCGCGTGCCCCCGTTCCTGCAACGGATGAAGGCAGACGACCTCATGGCCGCCGTCTTCCCTGCGCAGGTCGGCTGCCAGGAGCACGTCGACGTGCCCCTCAGCCTCCCCGACCACCCGCTCATGCGCCAAACGCGCGACGACTGCCTCTACGAGGCGATGGACGTGCGTGGCCTCGAAGGCGTGTTCGGTCGGGTCGAGGCGGGCGAAATCCGGCTCCACGCGATCGATACCGTCGAGCCTTCGCCGATGGCCCACGAGATCGTCAGCGGCCGGCCCTACACCTACCTTGACGATGCACCGATCGAGGAGCGGCGTACGCGCGCGGTCACGCTGAGGCGCACGCTGCCCGCGTCGGCCCAGGACCTCGCCGCCCTCAGCCCCGAGGCGATCGCCCGGGTGCGCGAGGAGGCCTGGCCCGACCCGCGCGACGCCGAGGAGGTGCACGATGCGCTCCTGAGCCTCGTCGTTGTCGCGGATGCAGACGCCCGCCCTTGGCAGGGCTGGTTGGCGGAGCTGGCGAGAGGCGGCAGGGCCGCGCGTGTCTCGCTCGACGGTCGCGGGTTCTGGTTCGCGGCAGAGAACCTCCCGTCGGTTCGTCTGCTGTTCCCCGACGCGAAGGTGCCCGCGTTGAACCTCCCTCCCGGGGCGCTAATCGCACCAGACGATCGCGAAGCGGCGCGCCTCGCGCTCGTGCGCGGCCATGCCGACTGCCTCGGGCCCGCGACGGCCGGCGAGTTCGCGCGCCGCACGGGGCTCGAGGGGCGCGACGCGCGCTGGGGGCTCGAGCAGGCGGAAGCGTCCGGCCACCTGCTCCGGGGCCGGCTCACGCCGAACGCGAGCGAAGACGAGTTCTGCGACCGCCGGCTGCTTGCTCGCATCCATCGGAACACCCTCGAGGGGCTGCGGAAGGGCGTCGCGCCCGTCTCCCGGGCGGACTACGTGCGCTTTCTTACGCGCTGGCAGGGCGTCGCGCCCGCAGCCGTGCTCGGCGGCCGGCCGGGGCTGCGGCGCGCGCTCGAGCGGCTGCAGGGCTTCGAGGCGCCAGCCGGTTCCTGGGAGCGTGATCTGCTGATGCCGCGTGTGCGTGACTACGACCCGCGCTGGCTGGACGAGCTCTGTCTCTCCGGGGAGATCGGCTGGGCGCGACTGAGCCCGCGCCGCCCGGCCGCCGCGGCCGACCACGACGATACCGAACCGGCGCGGATCGGCCCCGCTACGCGCGCCACCCCGATCGCACTAGTTGCCCGCCGCGCCCTCCCCGACTTCCTCGCGGCGGCCCGCCACGACCGGCCGGAGGGCATCGCGGCGCCTCCCGGTGCAGCTTCGGCCATCGTCGAGCTCCTGCAGGCGCGCGGCGCGCTCTTCTTCGACGAGCTCGTGCGCGAGTGCGGCCGCCTCGCGAGCGAGACCGAGGAGACGCTCCGCGAGCTGATCGCGGCGGGGCTCGTCGCCTCGGACGGGTTCGAGGGGGTGCGCCAGATCTTTTCCGGCCCGCGCCGCTCCGCGCCTGGACCGCGCCGGCCGCGCGCGAGCTACCGGCTCGGGCTCGTGCTCGGCGGACCGCCCGGCCGCTGGTCGCTGCTCGAGGCACCGCCCCTCGCGGACGACGACGAGGAAGAGCTCGCCGAGCTCGTCGCGAGCGTGCTCCTCGAACGCTACGGCGTCGTCTTCCGCGATCTGGCGCTGCAGGAGCGCTTCGCGCTCCCCTGGCGCCAGGTCCTGCGCGCACTGCGGCGGATGGAGTCGCGCGGCGACGTTCGCGGCGGGCGCTTCGTGAGCGGTGTCGTCGGTGAGCAGTACGCGCTCATCGAGGCGGTCGAGCAGCTGCGCAAGACGCGCAACGAGCCCAAGACCGGCGAGCGCGCCACGGTGAGCGCGGTCGATCCGCTGAACCTGACCGGGAGTGTCCTGCCGGGCCCGCGCCTCCCGGCGCAGGCGGGCCACTACCTCGTCCTCATCGACGGCGTGCCCGAGGACGAGGCGAAGGCGGCGGAGGCCTTCGCCGCCACAGGCGCAAACTAGCGCGGTCTAGATCACGTCGGGGAGGTTGTAGACCCGCGCCGCGCTGTCGTGCAGCACCTTGCGCCGCACGGTCCGGTCGAGCTGGTCGGGCGTTTTCGTGATGCGCGTGTGGGTCTCGCGGTAGAGGCAGGCGGGGTGGGGGAAGTCGGTCTCGAACATGACGTTGTCCTCACCCAGTTCTTCGATCGCATGGAGCGGGCCCCCACTGCTCGAACCAGAAGGACGCATAGACCTGTCGCTTGAAGTACTCCTAACTCGGGACCCGCTCCTTGTGGGCAGCGGGAGCGCGCGAGGTCCAGAGGTCGGGCGGCTCCGTGTAGTGGCTGTCGATATCGATCACGGGCACGCCGTGGACGGTGAGGGGTGGTGGCGGCGTCATCGGCGTCCTCCAAGGGCGAGAATCGCGTCGCGCGGCGAACCGCGCTCACCCTGCGCCGCGGGCGAGCCCCGGAGTGGGGCTGCCCCTGGCCGCGCCTCGCGACGGGTGCTAGCGTCGACCGACCCTGAGGCCGGAGGCGTTCCGTGCAGCCAGAGCCGTTCACCATCGACGTTCCCCAGGCGACCCTCAACGACCTCGCCGAACGCCTCCGCCGCAGTCGCCTGCCGCTCGACTTCGCCAACGACGACTGGCGCTACGGCACGAATCGCGACTACATCGAGGAGTTCATCGAGTACTGGCTGACCAGCTACGACTGGCGCAAGCAAGAGGCGGCGATGAACGCCTTCGCCAACTACAAGGTCGAGATCGAAGAGGTGCCGATCCACTTCGTACACGAGCGCGGGGTGGGGCCCGACCCCGTACCGCTCATCCTCAGTCACGGCTGGCCCTGGACCTTCTGGGACTTCAAAGACGTCATCCGCCCCCTTGCCGACCCCGCCGCCTTCGGTGGCGATCCCGCCGACGCCTTCGATGTGGTTGTGCCCTCGCTCCCCGGCTTCGGCTTTTCCTCCCCGGTGACGAAACCCGGCGTCAGCCCCCAGAAGACGGGCGACCTTTGGGATCTGCTCATGGGCGAGGCGCTCGGGTACGAGCGCTACGGCGCCCAGGGCGGCGACTGGGGCGCGATCATCACCGGCATGATGGGGCACAAGTTCGCGGATCATCTCATCGGCATCCATGTAAACTTGCTGGCCTTGCCCGGAGGCGCCCTCGGCCGGGTGAAGCCGGAGGACTACGGCCCGGGGGAGGAGGAGTGGCACGAGCGCATGACCACGCGCATGAAGAGCGCTCAGTCCCACCTCGCGGTCAATACCAACGACCCGCAGTCGCTCGCTTACGCCCTAAACGACTCGCCCGCGGGCTTGGCGGCGTGGATCCTCGAACGGCGTCGCAACTGGGCCGACACGGGCGGGGACGTCGAGAGTCGCTTCTCGAAGGACCACCTCATCACGACCGTGATGATCTATTGGGTCACCCAGTCGTTCAGCACCGCGATGCGCTTCTACTGGGAGAATGCGCACGACCCCTGGCGGCCGGTCCACGACCGCAAGCCGGTGGTCGAGACGCCGACCGGCATCGCCGTCTTCCCGAAGGAGCTGCTCTTCCTTCCCCGCAAGATCGCTGAGCAGGAGGCGAACCTCGTGCACTGGAGCGTCATGCCCTCCGGCGGCCACTTCGCCCAGGCGGAGGAGCCGGAGCTGTTCGTGAACGACGTACGCGAGTTCTTCCGCAAGGTGCGCTGACCAAAAGACCGCCAAGGGGGCGGGCGAGCGGGTGACGTGATCGAGAGCCCGTGCCTAGAGTGCGCACGTGTCCCAGCACCACCCTGAGCGAGAGGTCGGCGCGAATTTCATCGAGCTCTTCTTCGACCTCGTCTTCGTCTACGCGATCACCCAGGTCGCCACGCTGATCGAGCACGACGCCGATCTCGAGGGCTTCCTTCAAGCCACCGCGATCTTCACGCTCGTCTGGTGGGCCTGGTCTCAGTTCACCTGGACCGGGAACAGCATGGACGTCGATGACGGCGTTCATCGCTTCGCGATGTTCGGCGCGACGATCGCTGCCTTCTTCATGGCGCAGGGTTTGCCCGACGCCTTCTCCGGGGAGGGCGAGTGGTTCTCGGTGCCCTTCGCGGCCGCGATCACGATCGCACTCTGCATGTACTGGCTCGGCCTGCGAGGGGATCCGGAGCATCAAAGGGCGCTCCTGACGTACCTGCCGCTCGCGGCTATCGGCACCGTCCTGGCGGGCGGCGAGCGGTTTCGTGGGTGACGGCCTGCAGGAGTGGAGCTACTCCGCCGCGATCGGCGTGCTCTTCCTCGCGGGCTTCGCCGCTCAGCTGGGGACGCCGTTTCACGTCTACCCGAAGCACTTCGCGGAGCGCCACGGCCTGATCGTCATCATCGCCCTCGGCGAATCGATCATCGCCGTGGGCGTTGCCTCCGCGGGCGTAGACCGCAGCGCGGACTTCGCCTTCGCCTTGGCCGTCGGGGGGCTCTCGGCCTGTGTCCTCTGGTGGTCCTACTTCGACTGGTTCCAGGAGTCGCTCGAGGAGGTGCTGCGGTCCATCGCGGAGCACGGACGCGCACCTCTCGCCCGGGACCTGTACACCTTCGGACACGTCCCGATCGTCCTGGGCATCGTGGGACTCGCCGTCGCGGCCCACGAGATGATCGCCCACCCCTCAGACCCGCTCGAAGACTTCGGGCGCTTCGCGCTGGCGGCGGGCACCGCCCTCTACCTGCTCGGGATCGTTGCCGCGCATCTTCGCGCGACGCGCAAACTGCTCGTCGAGCGCGTCGCCGCGGCAGCTATCGCCATCGTCCTCGTCGCCGCCCTGCCGGAGCTGGACGCGATCGTCGCGGGCAGTCTGCTCGTCGTGCTACACGCCATCGCCCTAGGTGTCGAGCGGTTGCGGCTGAGCGCCTATCGGCCCCCGGCCTAACCGAGGGGTGGAGCCCAGGCGACAGCGCTCGCTCAGGTGGCTCGCGCTTCGACGCGGCTCTTCAGGGCCTGGTTCATCTGCTCGAACCCGGCGCGCGTGTCGGTGTCGAGGCTGCGCCAGAGGAACGGCACCAACAAGCCGCGGAACTCCTCGCGGTGAACGAGGTGCGTGCCGTTGTCGCTGCAGGTGAGCTCGAACATATGGTGCCCGTCGAACAGGCCCGGCAGGCCCAGCCGCCCGAGCCAGGCGAACCGCTGAGCGGGTTCAGCGGCGGTCACCCGAGGCTTGAAGCTGAAGCCGCGCCCGCTCGGCGTCTGGAGGCGGACATGGAGGCGGCGGCCCAGGTCCGGTTCCCCGGAGATCTCCCTCACGAACGGGTTCCACTCCGGGTACGAGCGGAACGTGGCCAGGACATCCCAGACGGCGGCTGGCGGCGCATCGATGTCGACGGTGGTTTCGATCTTCCTCATCAGGCCCTCCTCGTGCTAATGCAACCTTGGTTGCAGCAATGTAGCAGCTCGCCATTGGTAACGCAACTGAGGTTGCGTTAATATGGAGGACGTGCCTGACGGACCCCAGCGCCGCCCTGGAGGCCGCACCGCACGTACGCGACGCGCAGTGCTCGTGGCCACGCTCGAGGAGCTCGCCGAAGGAGGGTATGCGCGGCTCTCGCTCGAACGCGTGGCCGCGCGGGCCGGGGTGCACAAGACCACGGTCTACCGGCGCTGGCGCAACCGCGCTGGGCTGGTCGCCGAAGCCCTCGGCCAGCTCTCCCGAGAGCGCGTGCCGATCCCCGACACTGGTGACCTCGAAAGCGACCTCGTCGAGCTCGCGACTAGCGTTCGCGACAACATCTCCTCACCGCTGACCCATGCGATCGTCTCCGCGATCGCGGGCGAAGGAGATGCGCCCGAACTAGCAATGGTGGCCGACCGATTCTGGGCGGAGCGCTTTGGGCGGGCGGAAGCAATCGTCGAGCGTGCCGTCGCCAGGGATCAGTTCCCCCCGAGTGCCGATCCGACCCTGATCATCGAGCTGCTCATCGCGCCGCTCTACCTGCGGCTGCTCATAACCCGTCAACCAACGAGTGATGCGCACATCGCCGCCATCGCCGAGCGGCTCGTGAGCGCCTATTCCAGTGAACTCGGCGGCCCCACCGCCGGATCACGGCCCGTTCCCGGAACCGACTAGCTTCGACCGCTCCCAGGCGCCGTGAGGGGCTGCCCCTCGTGTGAGCCCGCCGGCGGTGCTCATGTTGTCCGCAGCACCGCCTTCGAAGCTCCGGCCCAAGAGCCCAATGAGCAGATTCGCCGGAGGATGGTTGCGTCAGGTGCGGTTCCCCGGAAACCAGATGGTCTGCTTCGGCTCCGGGTCGCCGTAGCCCTTCGTTTCCGTGTGCATACAGCGCTCGATGAAGAGTTCGAAGACCTGCTGCTCGTCGAAGCCGGGGGGTGGGCTCTCCCACTCGCGCTCGGCCATGTACTCCGAGCGCAGTGAGCCTTCGCGGAAGACATCCGTGGGCAGCTCCGCGCGCCCGCTCAGGTAGAAGGCGTCTTCGTTGTCCGGGCAGGGGAAGGTATGCAGGGCGTAGCGGCCGTCGCTGTGGAGGTCGCCCCGCTTGGAGCTTCGCTCCAGAAACGCGAAGAGGCCGCCATCGGCGAGGAGTGGGGCGATTGGATAGAGCCGGGGGCCGCCATCGGAGCGGACGGTCGCGAGGAACGCCAGCCTCACGCCGAACTGACAGAGCAGCTTCTCGCCTGCCGCCGCCAGGTCCGGACGGGCCTCGGCGAGCTGGGCCCAGGTCACAGCCAAGACCTACTCCATCATCCCCGCTGTCTTCGCCGCCGCCGTGGCCGCGTTGCGGCCGGCGATGCGGCCGAAGGTGACGGCGGGGCCGTAGGAGCCACCGCCGCCGATGTAACGATCGCCGTGCAGGGTGCCCATCGCCTCGCCCGCGGCGAAGAGGTTGTCGATCGGGAGCTCGCTCGTCGCGATCACACGCGTTTCCGCGTCGACGCGGAGGCCACAGCCGGTCCAGGCGATGATCGCGGGCCGGACCTCGACGGCGTAGAACGGTGGCGTCTCGACAGATCGCAGCCCCACTGGCTTGAGGTAGGCGCTATCCACCCCGCGCGCGCAGTCGGCGTTGTACTTCTGGACCGTCCCGGCGAGCGGCGCGGGATTGATCTTCGTGAGCGCCGCGAGCTCCGCGAGGGTGTCCGCGCGGAGCACCTCGCCGGAGTTGGCGTGCGCTTCGAGGGCGTCGCTGGTCCAGCTCGGGCCCGCGGGCATCGCGTCCGCGTCGAGGCGCGCGGCCTCGTCGAAGATCGCGTAGGCCATGCCCCCGTTCCGCTTGAAGAGCCCCGCCATCACCGTGTACGGCGACATTTCGCTGCAGAACCGACGCCCCTCGCGGCTGACGAGGATGACCCAGGGCGGCACCGCCACCTCCAGGTCCTGCGTGAAGCCGGGAGTGAGGAGCAGGAGGCCGCGGTTGTGGCCACCGAGGGTGCCGCCGACCTGCTCGCCGAGGGTGATGCCGTCGCCCATGGACTTCGGCCCTGAGATCGCCCAGACGCCGTCGCCCTGCTCGTGCGCGTCCGGCCAGTACTTTTCGATGAACTCCTTGTTGTGGCCGAATCCGCCGGAGGCGATGACGACCGCGCCGCAGCGCACTTCCTGGGTGCCCGCGGCGACGCCCACGATTTCGCCATCCTCCTCGATCAGGCGGTCGGCGCGGGTCACGAGCGCGAGGTCGACGTCGCGCCTGATGCGCTCCGAATCGAGCACCTTCACGACGGCGAGCCCTTCGCCCTCGGGCGGGTGGCCGCGGGCAACGGTATCGATGCCAGAGACGTAGACGCGCTCAGGCTTGTACTCGACGCCGAGGCCGCGAAGCCACTCGAACGTGGGCGCAGCGGTGTCGCAATAGGTGCGGGCAACGGCCGGCTCGACGTTCCACTGATTGAGCGTCATGTAGTAGTTGAACATGTCGTCGGCGGTGTCATCGAGGATCCCGGCTTCGCGCTGGACGCTCGTACCGGCGGCGTAGAAGTGGCCGCCGGAGAGGCGCGAGGAGCCGCCTACCTTGTCGTCCGCTTCGAGGACGATGACGCTTGCGCCCGAGTCGGCGGCGGTGACCGCCGCCGCCAGACCCGCGGCCCCCGAGCCAATCACGACCACGTCGTAGTCGCGCTCCATGCCTGCCTCCTGAGGGGCTGGATCGCTCGGCCCACCGCACCCGCGAATGGCCAGCATCCTGGGCTGGCCGGAAGGGGTCCGTCAAGCGAGCGTGGTGGGCGAGCCTGCGCTAGGGGTTTCCGCGGCTACCCGCTGACGAGACCGACGATGTTCCCGTCGAGATCGTTCAGGGTAACGAAGCCGCCGCCCCCGTCCGGCCGCTCCATCGGCTCCTCGTTGAAGGCGTATCCCCGCCCCTTCAATTCAGCGTACGCAGCCACTACGTCGTCGACGCTGAACCAGACGCTCGTACCGCCGCGGCCCGTGCCCGCCTCGGACGGCGCGAACGTGACGATGGCGCCGTCGCCCCAGCTCAGCGCGGGCAGCTCGCCACGCTCGACCTTCGTGCCGAGGAGGTCCTCGTACCAGGCGATCGATTTCTCCACATCGGCGACGTACTGCATGACCATGGTGATTCCGTTGGCTGCCATCCGGTGTCTCCTGCTGCCCTGCCGGGCCGCAGGAACGTTAGGTGGTGCTTACGCGGTGGTCAACGGCGCGCGTGCGATGGGGGTCACTCCCTACGCGGCGCGCTCGATCGGTGCCGGCGCCAGCACCGTCGGGACCGGCGGCGGGGTGCGCTCGAGCAGGCGCGAGCTCGCGAGACGGCGAATCGTGAAGAAGCAGACGACGTAGAAGAGGATGCTCAGCGGCAGCCCGATCAGGCGGCTGATGATGACGTACTCGTTCGCGGAGAGGCCTTCGATCAGGAACATGCGGACAACGCCGCTGAAGATCTGTGTGCCCGCGAGCCCGAGCGTGAGTACCGCGAAGAGCGCGTGTGGCAGCTCGATGAGCGATCGCAGCGCGGGGATGACGTCGCGTGCGACCGCCCCGACTAGGGGCCGTCCCATAAGGACGCTCCCTACGCAGACGGACGCGAGGACGAAGTCGCCGGCGATGTTCTGAGCGGCAAACACCTTGGCGCTGTTCGCGGCCAGCCCGACGATCGCGGCTCCCCCGGTAACCACGAAGGCCATGATCGCCATCGCCCGGACCACGCCGTGGTCACGGTTGCGCACGAACACCAGCAGTGACGCCAGAAACGAAGCGCCGATGGCGACCGGCGGCGGCCCGAGCCAGTTCGCCAGAAGGAAGACGATCATCGGCAGCATGCTCTCGACCATGTGGAAGTCGACGGTCTCGAAGTCACCCTTCAAGACCCTCCGCACCTCCGGGAGCCTTAGGTCTGGCGGCGCACCCGCGTAGGTGCTGTTCACTGCCTGCATAGCGTCCTCCCCTGCAGGGTTACACCGATGAGTTACGTCAGGTTCTGCCCCCTCTTGAGCGTTGAACGGCCCTTTGGCGCGACCGACCCCAAACGGACACCTGCGGGCGACGCGGGCAGCGCCTACCGCTATCTTGGGGCCGTGGATCTGGAACTTGCGGGAAAGGCGGCCATCGTCACGGGCGGAAGCCGGGGCATCGGTAAAGCGATCGCCCGCGCCCTTGCCCAAGAGGGCGTCGATGTCGCGATCGCGGCACGTTCGCAGGCGCCGCTCGAGGCGGCCGCCGCAGAGCTAGCGGCCGAGACGGGCCGCCGGGTCGTCCCGATCGTCGCCGACACCGGCAGGACTTCCGCGGTCGAGGTGCTCGTCGCCGCCGCAGTGCGAGAGCTAGGCGGTATCGACATCCTCGTGAACAATGCCGCCCGCCCCGGAGGCGGCAGCCCGACCCCTGGGATCGAGGGCGTCACCGACGAGAACTTCGCCGAAGAGATCAACACAAAGGTGCTGGGCTACCTGCGTTGCGCGCGGGCGCTCGCGCCCCACCTCAAGGAACGTGGCTGGGGCCGAATCATCAACATCAGTGGACTGGCTGCACGCCAGTCGGGGACCGCGATCGGCAGCATGCGCAACGTCGCGGTCGCGGCGCTCACGAAGAACCTCGCCGACGAACTCGGGCCGTTCGGGATCAACGTCACCGTCGTCCACCCCGGGCTCACCTGGACGGAGCGGATGCCGGCGATGATGGAGCAGCGGGCGGCCGATCAGGGTATCTCCGTCGAGGAAGCGACAGAACAGGCGAGCCAGGGCAACGCCGTGCGCCGGATCATCGACGCCTCCGACGTCGCCAACGTCGTCGCCTTCCTCGCCTCGCCGAAGTCGATCGCCATCCAGGGCGACACGATCGCGGCCGGGGGCGGCGTCGGCCGCGCCATCCACTACTAGCAGCTTAGGGGCGCTCGATACTCCAGCGCTCGGCCCCCAACTGCCCTGCGAAGCGCGCGACTGCATCCTCGAGGGCCTGGCGCTGCGCCCGGTTCGGTCGCCCCTGCCCCTCCCACCACGGCCCACGTACGGCGAGCAGTCCCCGGTCGCGGTGGAGCTTCGCATCGACGCGGCCGGCCAGCGCACCGCCCGCGAGAACGGGCATCACGTAGTAGCCGTACCGGCGTTTGGCGGCCGGGACGAAGGCCTCGAAGCGATACTCGAAGCCGAAGAGGGCGCGGGTACGGTCGCGGTCGCGGAGCACCGGATCGAAGGGGGAGAGCAAGCGCATGCCATCGGGCGGGTTCGCGGCTCTGCGCGCCGCCTGCTCCAACCGGTGCGGGCATAGCAGCGGCGCGGGGGCGAGCCCTCTGCGTTCTCGACCAGCACCGGCTCGATCTCACCGCGGCGTTCGGCGCGCGCACACCAAGCCCGGGCCTCAGCGATCGTGACGGCGTCGTAGAAGTGGGCCAGCTCTTTGGGCGTCGCGAACACGAGCCGGTCCAGTGCCTGGCCGCAGGCCCACGCGATCGACTCTGCGCGGCGCGGGCGGGCCTGCCGCTGCTCCTCGGGGATGACCCGCTCAACGAGGTCGTACTGTTTGTGGAAGTTCACGCGGCCGCTGATTGCGAGTTTCCCTGCGCGCCAGAGGTATTCGAGCGCCGTCTTCTGTGGCTTCCAGTCCCACCACTTGCCACGCCCTTGTGGACGCGCGTGCTCGAAGTCGGCGCTCATCAGCGGGCCTTCCTTGCGGATGCGTGCGACCACGTGCCGCAGGACGGCCTTGGGGTCGTTACCGATGCGACGCCCCCAGTGCGAGTCAGGGGGAGGCGCGCCATCTGGAAACTGGCCGAAGCGGTGGCGCCAGTGCGGGAACGCTGCGATGGGAATCATCGCCGCGTCGTGCGTCCAGTGCTCGAAGAGCGTGCGATCGCGCTCCAGGAGCTGCGTCGACATCGCCGGCCGGTAGCCGTCGAGCCGCGACATGAGGATGTGGTGATGGGCGCGTTCGACCACGTTGATCGAGTCGATCTGGACGTAGCCCAGGCGCTCGACCTCGGCCTGCACGGCCGCCGGCCCGGCCTTCCGCGCGGGGTCCACCGCAAGCCCTTGGGCCGCCAGGAAGAGCCCGCGGGCGACCTTCGCGGAAACGATGGGGATCACGGTGCGGTTGGCAACCACGGCCGCAGCTTACGGCTGGCAGGCTCGTGCTACCGGCCCGAGGCCGGGCGTCGATCGTGGGGGACGGACCGGGCGCCTCGCGAGCGGCGCTAGTCCTCGACTGTAATCGCGCTGACAGGACAGACCTCGGCCGCCTGCTGGGCCTCGAGGAGCAGGTCGTCGGTGTTCAGCTCCTCTACCTGGACGATGGGGAAGCCCTCGTCGTTGACCTTGAAGAGCGAGGGGTGGTTGTAGTAGCACTCCCCGCTCTTCGTGCACTTCTTCAAGTCGACTTTCGCCTGCATCATCGCTCCCCTAACTCACGTCGAACTGGACCCAAAGCTCCTCGGGTGCACGGAAGCCTCCGGAGTCGACCGTCGGCGAGGTGATGCCGGCATGGTCCGGGAACTTCGGCCGCGGCTTCTTCATCGCTTCGAGGAGGCGCGTGCTCCCGATGATCGCTTCCTGCCGGGCCATCGCGTAGCCCATGCAGAAGTGCTGGCCCATGCCGAAGCCGAGGTGGCCCGCCTTGCCGTCGCCGTAGCGGCCGGAGCGAAGCTCGCGGCCCATGTGCAGATCGTCCCGCAGAATGTCGAAGGCGTCGGGGTTCTTGAAGACACGTTCGTAGCCCTCGTTGTCCTGGAAGACCGCGACGATGTCGTCGTAGCGGCTCACGACCCAGCGGCTGTGGAAAAGATCCTGGTAGATGGGGTGGTGATCGCGCAGCCGCCGTTTGTAGAGGGGGAAAGGGATCCTTTTGGAACGGGGCGCTATCGAACTCGCGGGGGTCGATCGCGAGCCGTAGTTGCTCGTCGACGCTCGCCATCTGGGCACCTGCCGCGGGAGGGCGACGCCCAGGCGTCGCCGGGTTGGCTCAACGATAGCCCGCCTGGCGATTGCCCCACAACCTCGTCCCACCCCTGGCGGATGGCGCCGCGAGAGCGGACACTACGGCTCCATCTCAGCGAGGGAGTCCCAAGCGCCATGTCAGTGACCGTGAATGTGACCTATCCCGCCGACGGTGTCGGCCTCATCGCCTTCTCCGATCCGCCGATGAACTTTGGGGGCGGTGAACTCGGGGCAGGCATCGTCGATGGCATCGAGCAGGTGGAGGAGGCCGGCGCGCGCGTCTTCGTCCTCGCCTCTGATACCCCCGGATACTTCATCGCCCACTGGCATCTGGGCGGGATCGTGCGAGGGATGGAGGCGATGGCGGCCGCGGGCAATCAGTCTCCGCCCCCCGGGGGGCCAGGCATCTTCGAGCGGGTGGGCAACAGCCCGTTGATCTCCATTGCCGTGAACAACGGCCAGGCCTGGGGCGGCGGTGCCGAACTCTCCTGGGGCTGCGACTTGCGCATCGCCGCCGAATCCGCCACCTACGGCCAGCCCGAGGTGGCGATCGGCATCCCGCCGGGCGCGGGCGGCTGTACCCGACTCGCCCGCCTGATCGGCCCGACGAAGTGCCTCGAGATGATCCTCGACGGCCGGCCCATCACCGCTCAGGAGGCGCTCTCACTGGGCGCCATCAACAAGGTCGTTCCCGACGACCAACTCCGCGACGAAGCGATCGCCTGGGCGGCCCACATCGCGCAGTGGCCTGCGTTCTCGCTCGACGCGTGCAAGCGCAGTTTCGTAGGCGGCCGCGAGCTGCCGATCGTGGACGCGCGCCGCAACGAACAGAGCATCTTCGGCAGCATCGCGCGGCGCTCGGACGCGATCGAGATCATGAACGCCGCCCAGGCGAAGTACGACGCCGGCATGGACTCCTACGACGCCCTCGGCATTCCGCGGAGCTGACCGTCGAGCACTCCACCATCGCGGCGCTGAAGCCCGAGATCGTCGCTCACCTTTGGAATGAGGGGCTCCCGCAGCCCCGCTTGCTCGCCACCAGTTGGGTGGCCTGCTGCTGGTGAGGTGTGGACGCGACCCGGTGCCAGCCGGGTCGTCGGCTATCTACCGACCGGCGCGTACTCCCCATACTGGCCGTCCCTCACGGCCCGTACGCGCTGCGCGATGCCCCGTCCACGCCGGACTTCCACAAATCGAGCGCTCCGGGGTTTTTGGTGTTCGGCGACTCTGCGCCGTGTCCCAAGTGTATCAGGCGATGAGGTCGGCGTAGCGGAGCCGCTTTCCGACCAGGCCCCGGACGATGGCCCGAAGCTGGTCGATGGTGTCCAGCGGGCGGGCGTTGTGCCGTCCGGCGAACTCCCCCACGTAGCGGTCCAGGTGCTTCGCGCTCATCTGGTGGTATGTGCCCATGTAGCCGCGCTTTAGCATCGACCAGAACGACTCGATGCCGTTCGTGTGGGCTTGCTCGATGACGTACTCGCCCACGCCGTGTTTCACCGTCTCGTGGTTGGGAAGGCCGCTGTAGGCGCTGGCCTCGTCCGTGTAGACCTTCGCGCCGTCGGCGGTGCGCTGCCAGACGAACGTCCGCAGTGTGGGGCCGTCAGTGTGCTCCACCACGGCTGCGCTCACCTTCTTCGTCTCGCGGTCCTTCACGCCAGCCACCGCCGTCTTGCCGACCGTGCCACGCCCGGCGTGCTCACGCTCGCCCGAATGCTTGTTCTTCTCCAGGCCGCCCACGTAGGTTTCGTCGGCCTCGACCGGCCCCTCGAACTCCGGGGGCGCGTCGGCCCACGCCTTGCGAAGTCGGTGAGCCAGGTGCCACGCGGACTTCTGAGTGATGCCCAGCTCGCGGTGAAGCTTCATGCTCGACACGCCCTTGAGGCTCGTGGTGAGGAGGTAGGAGGCGAGCGCCCAGGTCTGGTAGCCGAGGTTCGAGCCCTCCATGACGGTGCCGGTCTTGACAGAGAAGCGCTTGCGGCAGCCATCCTCGCGGCAGCGGTAGGGCATCGTCTTGTGAGCCGCGCCGGTCTGGACGTTCACGGAGCCGCACTGCGGGCAGCCAGGGCCGCTGGGCCAGCGCTCCGCAGCGAAGAACGCCTCGGCGGTGTCGTTGTCGGGAAACATGCGGATGAGTTCGGTGAGGGTGATGCCGGTGCGCTGCGATTGGCCTGGGGCGGTCATGGCGTGCCTCCGTTGGCACTATTGTACCATGTGTGGCCCTGTGGCACTACCCTACTATAATCCCCATTGAGGTGCAGATCGTCGCCTGTTTCGAGCAGTGTGTGCGGTACCGCGAACGTGTCCAGCAGCGGTTCCGCGAAGCGGACCATGGAGCGGGGCGACTCGCGTGGCGCGAGCTCGGGCTCACGGCTCAGCAGACCCACGAGTGCGAAGAGCGGCACGCCGCCGTCCAGGCCTACGCCGCGCATCGTGTTCACGGACGCGTAGAGCCCGGCATGCTGGATCATCAGCGCCACCTCGGCGGCGCCGAGGTGGAGCCCGGCCGCGATCGCGTTGGCCTCGTCCTCGGTCGAGCAGGTCAGCAGCCGCAGTTCGTCGTCGCCCTCGAGTTCGGCGATGACGCTGCGCTGGTGCGTATCCGGCACGCTGAGTATCCAGCCGAGCGGCTCACCGGATAAGGGCGGTGCCGTGCGCTGTGCCCGAAACGCATCCTTGAGTGCAGCCACGATCAGCTCGGCGGGGATGCGCTCGTTCGTGCCCATTGGCGACATCGTACGGCTCTCCGTCCTCGCAACGCCCGGTCCCCCAAGTTGACGCGCTCCGAGAGCGTTCGTACTGTGCCAGCGATGGCCCGCACTGGTGGTGACTCTCCAGCAGCGACCCCGCTCGCGCCGGACCTTGCTGAGCGCCTCGCGCGTATCGCCCCAGAGGTGCACGAAGTCATCACGAACATGCACGGCGAGGTCTGGGCCGCCCTCGACCCCGAGCTGCTCGAGCTCTGCCGCCTGCGCATTGCGACGCTGCAGAGCGATGACGAGGAATTCGCGCGGCCCTCGCCAGGCGCCCCCGTCGCCGCGGAGAAGTCGGTCGCGATCGGCTCCTGGTCGACATCGCCGCTGTTCAGCGACCGCGAGCGCGCCTGCCTGGCCTTCACCGAGCAGTTCGTCGGCGATGTCGCTGGGACCACGCAGGAAGATGTGGACGGGCTGCTCGCGCACCTCTCTCCTCAGGAGGTGCAGGCCTTCGTGACGGCCCTCCTGGCCCTAGACCAGCACCAACGGCTGGCGCTCGGACTGCGCACAGTCCTCGCTCCTGAGGAGGAGACAGCATGACCCGCGAACGACGTCTGCCCGCCGCCACCGCCGACTCGAAGCCGG
This sequence comes from Tepidiformaceae bacterium, assembly GCA_965247935.1. Lineage (GTDB taxonomy): Bacteria > Chloroflexota > Dehalococcoidia > Tepidiformales > Tepidiformaceae > CAUYXJ01. The sequence goes on along the minus strand of CBDFIA010000002.1, from coordinate 1,943,207 downwards.
TCGCGCCTGCGCTCGGCGCGGCGCTCGGTGCCTATCAGGACGCCGTCGTGCGCCTGAGCGCACTCGACCCGGTGACCACCGAACTGGTGCGACTGCGCTGCGCGCGACAGCACCAGTGTTACACCTGAATGTCCCTCCGCCTGGGCGTTGCCCGGGACGCCGGCCTCGACGAGACGATGGCCGAGAAGATCGACCACTACGAAGAGAGCGACCTGCCCGAGTTCCAAAAGGTTGCGTTGCGTTTGACCGACGCCTTCGCCACGGCCCCTGGCGCGATCAGCGGGGAGTTGCGGGCGCAGGTGCGGGACCATTTCACGGAGGCGCAGATCGTCGAGCTCATGCTCGACATGTCGAAGTGGAGCACGCAGAAGCTTCCCGTCGCGCTGGGCACGGACGATCCGATCAACGCTGAGCGCCTCAGCCTGTTCGACTTCGATGACGACGGCTCTGTCGTTTGGGGCCCGACGTTAACGATGCCATTTGCGCCGGAGGCCCGGCCCGCCCGCTAGGTCAGCGGCGGGCTCTCGGCCGGTGCGGGGCTGAGCAGCGCTGCGGCCGCAGCCGTGGGCTCCTGTGTCTCAACCGTTCTCAGCTCTGGGCGGGGCAGCCGCGACGCGATCCAGAAGAGGATGAGCGAGACCCCCATCGCACTGGCGAACATCACCAGCGCCCAGTCGTAGGAGCCGGTCGCGTCGAAGATCGCCCCTGCAACCGCGGGGCTGATGATCTGCCCGCTCGTCTCCACCACCGTGATCACCCCCAAGATCGAGGCGAAGTAGGCGACCCCGAAGGCGCGTGTGAGGAGCAGCGGCTCGATCATCGGTCCGCCGCTCGATCCCACGATCCAGAGCGTAATAAAGATCGCAAGGCCGCTGACGCTACCGCCGGAGATGAGCAGCGTGAGCATCGCCCCTGCGAGAAACGCGGCGAGGACCACAGCCGCCGCCTCGATACTGGGGATGCGGTCCGCCAGGTAGCCGAAGGCCAGCCTGCTCAGCGTTCCACCGCCGGCCGCGATTGAGACGAGCGCCGCCGCCCAGGCGGGCGAGATCCCGACGGACTCGTAGTAGGGGATGGAGTGAAGCATCCAGCCGAACATGCCGTAGAAGAACGCCATCAGGGCGAACGCGATCACCCAAAAGAGGGGTGTTCGCAGCGCTTCGCGGGCGGTGATGCCCCGGAGCACGCGCTCGCGCGCCGGCTCCCCAGGCACGGCCGTGTCGCCATCGAGGCTCGTCCCCACGTCCGCGGGGTGGTCGCGCACGAGGAACAGCGAGAGGGGGACGAAGACGGCCACGATCACGACGCCGGAGACCAGGAAGGAGCCCTGCCAGTCGACGACGTCGATCGCGACGCGCATGAACGGGACGACGACGAACCCGCCGAGTGAGAAGCCGGTCCCGAGGATGCCGACCGCCAGCCCGCGTCGCCGTTCGAACCACCTTGAGATGAGCGTTTGGAAGGGGATGAAGAACATCATCTGGCGAAAGACGGCATTAAGCGACTGATACGCGAACCACTGCCAGAGCTGGTCGGTCGTCGCGAGCAGGCCATAGGTCGCGGCGGTGAGGAGCGCGCCGATCAGGATCATCCGGCGCGGCCCGTAGCGGTCGATCCAGCGGCCGATGAGCGGAGCGGCGAGACCGCTCGCGAGCAGCGAGATCGAGAAGCCGCCGGAGACCTCCGCGCGCGACCAGCCGAAGTCGTCTTCGAGCGGCTCGATGTAGAGGCCGAAGGACCAGAAAGACACGCCCGCGGCGATCGCGACGCCGAGGACCGAGCCCGCGAGCACCCACCAGCCGTAGTAGGCGCGGCGCGCTCTCCGCCAGGCGCGGCCGATCGAATCCCTGCGCCGCGCGATCGCGATGACGCCGCCTCCCCGGCTCGGTGCGAGCCTCGGCCGTCGATTCTAGGAGGAGTCGCCGATCAAGGGTCGCGGTGGTGGCGGCCTCGCCCAGCACCTCGCCCGAGGTGGCAGGCGCTCCTGGGCCGGTCGGTCCGGTGAGATGGGGCGCTCCGCTGGCGCCATTGGAGAAGGCTAGGCCGGCGGCAACTCGACCGTGGCGGTGCCTTCGAGGGCGGCGTCCTCCCCTTCGCGCGCGAGCCAGACATCGTAATCAGCGAGGTAGAACCCCGTCCGCCTCGCGGATCGCGGTCACGGTCCCGCCGGCGGTCACGTAGTCGCCGTCCAGAACGAGCTTGGGGAAGCGCATCACGATCCGGCGCAGGCTCGTTGGCTCCGTCCAGGCCATAAGCATATTGACGATGTAGCTCAGCCCGAGCGGCCCCTGGTTGACCGAGCGCTCACCGATGCCGAAGCCCATCGCCGCGACGGCCTTGGGGGTCCCAATGCACCGGGTTGGGATCAGACTCCTTACGCGAACTGTTCGGCGACGCGCGCCCGCGCCTCCAGCTTCGGCAGGATTTCCGGCGCAGGCGCGGGCGGTAAGGAGAACAGGATGCGTTCGACACCGGCTTTGGCGTGCGCCTCGATCCGCTCGGGATCGGCGGCAACGCCGAAGAGCGAGACCGGGATGGGACGCCGACCAGCCCCGGCCGCGAGTTCGTTCAGCTCGCTGACGCGCTCGCCAAGGTCCGTGTCTCCGCGCCCGTCGATAGGCATCCAGCCATCGCCGTAGCGCACCACCCGCTTGAGGGTGTTCGGTCCGTCGCCACCAATGATGACGGGCGGGTGGGGGTTCTGAACGGGCTTGGGCCACTGCCAGATAGGGTCGAAGTCGATGAGCTCGCCGTGGTACTCCGCCTCGTCGTCGGCCCAGATCGCCTTCATCGCCTCGATCGTTTCGCGCATGCGCCGCCAACGACGCTTGGGGTCGGTGCCGTGGTTCTCCATCTCCTCGAGGTTCCAACCACCGCCGATGCCGAGGAGGGCGCGGCCGCCGGAAACGAGATCGAGGCTCGCCACTTCGTTCGCGAGGACGATCGGGTCGCGCTCGATGACCAGGCAGATGCCGCTGCCGACGAGCAGCCGCTGCGTTGCCGCCGCGGCAGCGGTGAGCGCCACGAACAGGTCCAGCGTGTGCGAGTACTCGCGCGGGAGTTCCGGTCCGCCGGGCCAGGGGGATTTGCGGCTCGTCGGGATGTGCGTGTGTTCGGGGAAGAAGAGCGATTCGAAGCCGTGCGCTTCGACCTCCCGCGCAAGCTGGCCCGGGCCGATCGCGTAGTCGGTTGGGAACATCGTGATACCGAACTTCATGCAGGCCTTCCGTGGGCTCGAGTGCCGCGGCCGGCAGCGTAGCGCGGTCGCTGCGTGGCCGCACCTTTAGCCCGGCTTCGGCCGCGTTAGAGGGACAACACCAGCTTCCCCGCGACCTCGCGGTCTAGCACGAGCCGCAGCGCCCAGCCGAGGCAGCAGAAGGCCGCGTCGGCTGGCTCCCCACCCGAGCGACGGCGATATCCACGCGCAGCCCGCCGGTCTGCGCGAGCGTGCGCTTGGAAGGGTCCTCCGCGGACTACGCGACAAGGTGGGCCGTGCCCGGCAGGAGCGGCCGCGAGCTTCTCTGCACTGCTCGCAGCGCGAGGGGCTTCCGGCGGCCCCGAATTCCTCAAAGCCACCGCCCGCAGCGCAGGCTCCTTGTTTACCGCTGGGCGTGGGCAGGATGCCGCGCGAGCCGAGCCGAAAGCTTAACGCGGGCGCTGCGAAGGTGGCCGGCGGGAGGGGGGAGGTTCGAGACATGCTCAGGTTCCGCTCCGTTCTGGCGCTGTTCGTGGTGACGGCTGTCGTTTCGATTGCGTCCGGCTGTGGAGGCGGGGATTCCGAGCCGGCGGCCACGACCACGGCGAACTCCCCGACGACGCAGCCCGAGGCCACGGATACCGTTGTACCCTCTGCCACTCCCGCACCCGCGACGTCGACCGCGTTGCCAGCGGCGACCACGGCGCAGCCCACGGCCGCCTCCACGCCGATATCCGCGGACCAGCTCACGCTCGAGGGTGTTCCCGGTTCCCTCAGGCTCGGCCCCGCACGATGTCGCGCCCGCCCCGGACGGGCGCGTGTGGTACACCGCCCAAGGGGCGGGCGCGCTCGGCTGGCTCGATCCGGATACCGGCGAAACGGGACACATCCCCCTCGGCGCGGGGTCGCGCCCGCACGGCGTCATTGTCGGGCCGGACGGCGCGGCCTGGGTCACCGACGGTGGCCTCAACGCGATCGTGCGGGTCGATCCCATCACCGAAACAGTCGTGGTCTTCCCCCTGCCCGCCGACCGGCCCAACGCGAGCCTCAACACTGCTACCTTCGATCTCGAAGGCCGCCTCTGGTTCACCGGGCAGAACGGCGTGATCGGCCGCCTCGACCCCGACACGGGCGATCTCGCTGTCTTCGACGCGCCCCGGGGCCGGGGGCCCTACGGCATCGCCACCACTCCCGCCGGCGAGGTGTACTTCGCGTCGCTCGCGGGCAGCTACATCGGTCGGATCGATCTCGAGAGCGGCGCGGTCACGGTGATCGAGCCGCCCACGGCCGCGCAGGGCGCGCGTCGCGTTTGGTCTGATTCGCGGGGGCGGATTTGGGTGAGCGAATGGAACGCGGGCCAGCTCGCCCGTTACGACCCCGCCACGGATCGCTGGCAGGAATGGCCGCTCCCTGGTCCGACCCCGCGCGCCTACGCCGTTTACGTCGATGGCGATGACATCGTCTGGGTGAGCGACTTCGGCGGAAACGCGCTCTGGCGCTTCGACCCCGCCAGCGAGACCTACTTCGCGTTTGCGCTTCCCAGCGTCCCCAGCAATGTGCGTCAGCTCCTGGGGCGTCCTGGTGAGCTCTGGGCACCTGAATCTGCTGCCGATCAGCTCGTGGTGGTTCGCTAGGGCGTCATCAGGGGCCCGCTGTCATCAGCCCCGCCGCGGCGAGCCCGCATCCGCACCATCTTCATCGAGTCTGCTCTCGTGCGAGCCCACCTTCGGCGGGAAGCCCTAAGGGGGTCGCCCCGGGCGCGTCCGGTCGGGCCCCGAGATCGCCCGGCTGGCGTCAATCAGCCCTCTTGAGGCGCTGTTCACCCATCGATAACCCAGGTGAACCCAACGTCCACCAAATTGTGACGCGTTGGAGCGGGTGACTGCCGGGTGCCGCACAGGGCCCGGAGAAGGAGGAGATCGACATGGCTATGCGGATTGTCACCAACGCGGCTGCGATCAATGCGCAGCGAAACCTGTCGGTCACCGGGTTGAAGATGGGCAAGGTGCTGGAGAAGCTCTCCAGCGGCTACCGCATCAACCGTGCTGCCGACGACGCCGCCGGCCTGGGCATCAGCGAGAAGATGCGCGCCCAGATCCGTGGCAACCAGCAGGCTGTCCGCAACGCGCAGGACGGCATCTCGATGCTGCAGACCGCTGAAGGGGCGATGGACGAAGTCCATAGCATCCTCCAGCGCATGCGCGAACTGGGCGTCCAGGCCGCAAACGGCACCTATGCCGAGAACGGCGCGGAGCGCACTTCGATCGGCCAGGAGATCGAGCAGCTCAAGAACGAGATCGACCGGATCGCCGGTGCAACGGAGTTCAACGGCCTGAGCCTGCTGACGGGCACCCTCACGGGCACCCTCGGTGGGGCCACGGCGACGGACCTCGTTGTCGGCGACACCCTCACGACGGGTAGTGACGCGATGGCGACGGCGATCGATGTGAGCAGCGCTTCGGCGCAGACCTACACCATCACCTCTGGTGGTGCGGGAAGCGTGACCCTGACCGGCGCCGACGGCTCGGCTCAGACCCTCACCGGTCTCACCGACTTCGCCGCCAACGAGTCGAAAGTCCTGAGCTTCTCGAACCTCGGCGTGAGCATCACGCTCCAGGCCGGCCCAGCGGTCAAGACGATCGCAAATACCATCACCGACTTGACCGCCGCCGCGAACGATACCGTCGTCGTGACGGGCTTGGGCTCGGCCCAGATTCAGGTTGGCGCCAACAACGGCGACAACCTGACCATCACCTTCAACGACATGCAGACCACACAGCTCGGTGATGCCTCGAATCTGAACGCATTGATCACCGATGACCAGAACGTCGCCACGATCACGCTCGCGGAAACACTCCTGGACGAGATCGACGGTGCAGTCGAAGACGTGAACGCCCAACGTGGCGAGCTCGGGGCGACGCAGAACCGCCTCGAGAGCGTTGTCCGCAGTCTCGGCGTTACCGTCGAGAACCTCAGTGCCGCTGAGAGTCGCATTCGCGACGCCGACGTGGCCAAGCTCTCCAGCCAGATGGTGAGCAACCAGATCCTGCAGCAGGCCGGTCTCTCGGTCCTGGCGCAGGCTAATACTGGGCCGCAGGCCGCGCTCTCGCTTCTCTAAGCGAACGCAACGCCAGGCAATCGCAAGCAGCGGGGGGTCGGTCTTCGGACCGGCACCCCGCTTCTTCGATCCCCATCCTCTGACCCACGTGGCAGTGGTTGCCGCGTCGGCAACCACTTGATTCTTTCTTGTGGCAGCGCCCCTCGATCGCGGGGCCCGGCTCGCTGTGCCATCGAACGGCGGCGGCAACGTCGTGAGCGGCTACGCTTTGGCGGTTGCACTGCTACGCTCGCCGAGAGCCGATTGTGGGCAGCGTAGACGAGCACCTGCGGCGCTGGCGTGAGGCCAGCCTCATCGACGCCGCACTCGATGCGCGGATCGCTGGCTTCGAGGCGGCGCGCGCGAGGGCGGAACCGAGCCGGCCCGGCCTCATCGAGGTGCTCATCTACCTCGGGGTTGCCGTCATCGGGGCTGGCGTGATCGCCCTCATCGGCCCGGCGTGGGATGACCTCGGCTCCGCGGCACGCATCAGCGTACCGAGCGCTGCCGGCCTTGGGGCGCTCATTGCGGGCTTCGTCCTTCGCCGAATCGAGGGAGCGGCCCCTGTGAGGCAGGCGCAGGTTGCCTGGCTTGGGGCAAACGCCCTGCTCCCGATCGCAGGCGGTATCGCCGCATATGAGGCGGGTGCGAGCGACTTCGACGCTGCTCTCGGGGGCGCCGCGTCGGCCCTCGCGCTGGCCGTGGTCTTCTGGCTTGCGACGCGTGGCCCGACCCAGCTGTTCGCGCTCGCCGCCACCTTGGTGGCGCTGGCCTTCGCACTGGGGGCCCGCTCCCACGAGGTCCCCCTCGCCATAGCCGGCGGCCTAAGCTTCGCCGCTGGCGTGGCAGGAGTGGTGCTCGTCGAACGGCGTCTCATGGGGCCCTTGGAGTTGGGCCGGGGCCTGGCTGCGCTGCTCCTTTTGGGAGGTGCCTACTTCGCTGGTCTCGATGAAAGGGACAGCGCCTACGAGGCCATCGTCCACGTCGCCGGGGTCGCGCTCATCGTGCTCGGCCTGCGGACTGGCTCGTTCGTCCAGCTCGCGTTCGCCGTCGTCGCGATCTTCATCGGGCTCAACACGACAATCTTCCGCCACACTGATAATCCGACCCTGGCTGCGGGCGCCCTCATCGGTCTCGGAATCGTGCTCATCGCGTGGCTGATCGCGTTCCAGATCTTCCGGCGTCGGGTGCCGGCGGCATAGGCGCCGCGAAGACGCTCTGGGGCGGTCTATAGTCCCCGAATGCCCCTTCGCCCCTTCGCGATCGCCGTTCCGGAGGAGGTGCTCGAGGACCTTCGCGAGCGACTCGCGCGTACACGCTGGCCCGACGCCATCCCGGACAGCGGCTGGGACTATGGCGCCGATCTCAGCTACGTCCAGGAACTCTGTGAATACTGGCGTCGTGATTACGACTGGCGCCGAGCCGAAGCGGAGATCAACGCCTACCCCCAGTTCCTCTGTGAGATAGACGGGGTCGACATTCACTTCTGGCACGTGCGGGGCGAGGGCCCCAACCCCCAGCCCCTCCTTCTGACGCACGGCTGGCCCGGATCGATGTTTGAGTTCCTGGACCTGATCGGGCCCCTCACGAACCCAGCCGCGCACGGTGGCGATGCTGCCGATGCCTTCGATGTCGTGATTCCCTCGATCCCTGGCTTCGGCTGGAGCGGCAAGCCGCGCGAGCGGGGTTGGGGTCCCGGGCGCATCGCGGCCGCCTTCGACCAGCTCATGACGGAGGAGCTGGGTTACCCGCGCTACGGCGCCCAGGGGGGCGACTGGGGCAGCATCATCAGCTCGCGGCTGGGCGCGACCCATGCGGAGCACCTGAGCGGTGTCCATCTCAACTTCACGTTCGGGGCGCCGCCCCCGGAGCCGAGCGAGGCGGATCTGGAAGCAATCGCCGCGCGGCAGCACTTCCAGGCGCGCGAGACTGGGTACAGCAACGTCCAGGGCAGCAAGCCCCAGTCGCTCGGCATCGCCCAGGCGGATTCACCCGCTGGGATCGCTGCTTGGATCGTCGAGAAATTCCGCACCTGGGGCGATTGCAACGGCGATGTCGAGTCGCGCTTCTCGAAGGACACGCTGCTAACCAACATCATGTTCTATTGGGCGCCCAACAGCATCGCGAGCGCTGCCCGCATCTATTACGAAGCGCGGAGCGACGACGCCTTCGGCGGCGGTCGCGTCGAGGCCCCGACCGGGATCGCCTACTTCCCCGGCGAGCCCTGGAACTTACCCCGTCATTGGGTCGAGCCCGGCTACAACGTCAAACGCTGGACGAACATGCGGAGCGGCGGACACTTCGCCGCCCTGGAGGAGCCGGAGGCGCTCACGGCGGACATCCGTGCGTTCTTCCGCCTGGTCCGCTAGCGCAATCCCCACCCCAGCCGACTGAAGGAGCACTGATGTCTGCACCCGAACCCGACGCCGCGAACGCCGAGAAGGTGTTCCAGGCGCTCGCCAAGACGTTCGAGCAGGCGACGGCGAGCGTCGAGCTCAGCGTTGCGGAGATCATCGAGATCGGCCGCATCTTCCACCAAACCGCGGTCCTCTACGCGCTCCAGATGGTCGAGAGCGAGGCCGATCAGGAAGTGATCAAGAACGCGGCGGTGGTCACCTTCGCGGAGGCGCTGCTTCCCGATCCCGATGGCGCCGCCGCCGAGGGCGAAGGTGAGGCCGAGGGGGACCAGCCACCATTCGGCTAATCCCGGTGGGTACCGCAGGTAGCACTCTCGATCCAGCTCTGAGACAAGAAGTCTCTCGAGAGCACTCGCGATGTCCGAACCGCCGGAGGTGCAGGGTAGCGGAGCTGAAGCGCTCTACTCCGCTGGCTCGCGAAGCTCCACCAGGAGCGTCGCAACGTTGTCTTCGATCCCGCGGATCGAGACGTGCTGGACCCCGGCCGTGCCCATCAGTCGCTCCTGGAAGTCGACGAGCTCATCGAAGGTCGGGGTCGTGACTTCGACCTCGAGCCCGCGCCAGCGGGCGCTCCCGGCCTTGCCCCCAGGCTCGCCGCCAGGGGCGGTGGCGCGCGGTTCGCCCCCGCCTGCGAGGGTCTGCAGCCCTTCGACGATTCGGAGCATGCCCGCTGCGGCATCGGCGTACTGGCTGCCCATCTCCAGGAGCGGGGTCGCGATTCCCTCGGTGAGTCGCGTGTCCCGCTCTCCCGCGGACGTTGGCGCTGGCGCGCTGATTTGGCCCTCCAGCTCCTCGAGCCGGCCGAGAAGGCGCTCGTAGTCTGCGTGGAGGAGACTGTAGCGGTGGCTCAGCTGGCGCTAGGGCGGCGCCCCTCGAGACGCCTTCCTCAAGCCGTTCGAGCAGGCGTGGATCGCCCGGGCTGTCGCTGCTCATCGCCCTCCCGCCGCTCTGGCCTTGCTAGTCTAGCGCCGCCCCAGCCCCGCTTCGCGCGCCTGGACGCAGCGGCCGCTGGCACGGCCGTATCACGAGGATCGACACGCTTGTCGCGCCCGCACAGGCCCCGAGCCGGTCTTCGTTCGGATCCGCCCTGGGCTATACTCCCTCGGGCAAATCCCGATGCGACCGTGGTGGTGCGAGGGCGGCGAGAGCGGCCCGGTTCAGGAGTGTGCCGGCACCCGCTGAGCGGTCAGACCCGGGCCCGCGAAGGACGACGAACTGGATATGCCCAGCCAATCGAAGCGGGAATGGATCGAGGGCACCTACCAGAAGGCGATCGACCGTAATCCTGAGCGCGCGGACGCCTTCCGCACGACCGGGGAGACCGAACTCGATCCCGTGTACTCGCCCGAGGACGTGGTCGGGGGCAATGGCAGCCTGGGGTTCCCCGGCGAGCACCCGTTCACGCGCGGGGTGCAGCCGACCATGTACCGCGGTCGCCTGTGGACGATGCGCCAATACGCGGGCTTCGGCACGGCTGAGGAGTCGAACGAGCGCTACCGCTATCTCCTTGACCAGGGTCAGACCGGCCTTTCCGTCGCCTTCGACCTGCCCACCCAGATCGGGTACGACTCCGATGACCCGATGGCGATGGGCGAGGTCGGCAAGGTCGGCGTGGCGATCGACTCGATCGACGACATGCGCACCCTGTTCCAGGGAATCCCCCTGGACAAGGTCACGACCTCGATGACGATCAACGGGACCGCGGCGGTGCTGCTCGCCCTCTACGTGGCGGTGGGCAAGGAGCAGGGCGTGCCGCCCGAGAAGCTGGGCGGCACCGTCCAGAACGACATCCTCAAGGAATACATCACGCGGGGTACGTGGATCTATCCGCCCAAGCCGAGCATGCGCCTGATCACGGATGTCTTCCGCTTCTGCTCCGAGAGCGTCCCCCGCTGGAACACCATCTCCATCTCCGGCTACCACATGCGCGAGGCCGGGTGCACAGCCGCCCAGGAGATCGCTTTCACGCTCGCGAACGGCATCGCCTATGTCGACGCGGCCGTCGCCGCGGGCCTCGATGTCGATGACTTCGCCGGTCGCCTGAGCTTTTTCTTCGCCTGCCACAACAACCTCCTCGAGGAGGTCGCAAAGTTCCGCGCGGCGAGGCGCCTCTGGGCGACGATCATGAAGGAGCGTTTCGAAGCCCAGAATCCGCGCTCTATGATGCTGCGTTTCCATACGCAGACAGGCGGGGCCACGCTCACGGCGCAGCAGCCCGAGAACAACATCGTGCGCACCACCCTGCAGGCCCTCGCCGCCGTCCTCGGGGGGACCCAATCGCTGCACACGAACTCGATGGACGAGGCGCTCTCGCTGCCGACGGAGAAGGCGGTGCAGATCGCCCTGCGAACGCAGCAGGTCATCGCTCAGGAGAGCGGCGTGGGGGACGTGATCGACCCGCTCGGGGGCTCCTATTTCATCGAGTCGATGACCAACCGGCTCGAAGCCGAAGCGCGCGACTACCTCAAGACGATCGAGGACCTCGGCGGCGCTCCCGCCGCCCTCGAGGAGGGTTTCCAGCAGCGTGAGATTCAGGAGGCCTCGTACCGCTACCAGCGCGAGATCGAGCGCAACGAGCGAGTGATCGTCGGCGTGAACGATTACACCATCGAGGATGAGGAGCCCCCGGAGCTCCTGCGCGTCGACCCCGTGATCGGCCAGCGCCAGGTGGAGCGCCTCCAAGCGCTGCGGGCGGACCGAGATAACGCCGCCGTTGATGCGGCCATCGCCACGCTCGAGGCGGGCGCGGCCGCAACCGAGAACCTCGTGCCGCTCATCGTTGCGGCCGTGGAAACGCGCGCAACGCTTGGCGAGATCAGTCACGCCCTGCGCCGCAGTTGGGGCGAATACCGCGAGATCGTGGTCGTCTAATGGCCGAAGAGGACACCCGCTCTTTTGCGGATGAGCGCCGCCGCCTCCTCGGCGAGCTCGACCTCGAGCGCAAGCAGCTCGTGCGGAACATCGAGACCTGTCGCATCCGCGACATCGATCGGCCCATCATCGGGGAGTGGTCGCTCAAGGACATCGTCGGCCACGTCTCGACCTGGGAAGCGGAGGTCGTGACCGCGCTGCGTGACGCCAGCGAGGGCAGGCGGCCCGGTCTCCTCGATTTCGACGAGTCCACCGCTGATACCTGGAACGCCGACCACGTCGAGCGCAAGCGCAGCCTCAACTTCTGGAGCGTTCTCGAGCAACTAAAGAGCGGGCGCGAGCGCCTGCTCGAGCTCGTGGCCGGTTTCGGCGACGAGGATGTCGGCGAGCCGGGCCGCGTGCCCAATCGTCTCGTGGCCTCGATCGTGGAGCATGACCGCGAGCACTGGCACCATGTCGCTGCCTATCTCGCCGGAATGCCAGGTGTGCGCGAGCACTCGCTCGCCTCCGTCCCCAGCGACGCCGCCACGAGCGACTAAGGAGGGCCATGCTCAGCAAGATCCACCACGTCGGCATCGTCGTCCGCAGCGCCGACGCCGCACTCGGCTTCTACCGCGATGCGCTCGGCCTGCCCGTGAGCGTCGATCGCGTGATCGAGGACCAGGGCGTGCGTGGCGTTCTCCTTCCCATCGGCGATGCCGAGATCGAGCTCCTGGAACCGACGCGCGACGACACGGGCGTCGCCCGCTACCTCGAAACCCGGGGCGAGGGCATGCACCACGTCTGCCTCGCGTCCGACGACTGCGCCGCAGATCTCAGGGCCGCCGCGGCCGCGGGGGTCCAGCTGATCGACGAGAAGCCCCGTCCCGGTCTCGCGGGGATGATCGGCTTCCTCCATCCGAAGTCGAACCACGGCGTGCTCATCGAGTACGCCACACCGATCGAGGAGAGCCACGTAGGTGCGAGTGCGGACGCGCTCGCCCAGCGAATCGACCACATCGGCGTCGTCGTCGAGGACATCGCCGTTGCCGCCGCCACCTACGAACGCCACTTCGGCTTCAGCCTCGACGACTCGCGCGGGGGCCCGATCGCAGCACTCGGCATCGAGAACGCATTCATGCCCGCAGGGAACACAGACTTCGAGTTCATCAAACCCACGTCGGGCGAAGGACCGGTGGCAAAGTTCGCGGCTGAGCGGGGCGAGGGCAGTTTCCTGCTCTCGCTTGCCGTGACGAACGCGGCGGGGGCCGTTGAGGCGCTGCGCGCCGGGGGCGTTCGCGCGGGCGACGCCAATGGTGGCGTCGCCTTCGTCTCGCCGCGCTCGTCCTTCGGCGTGAACCTGCAGCTCGTCCAGCGAAGCTAAGCGACCGACCACGAATTAGGCGAGGAGCACCCACGATGACCGCAACCGACACCTCTGCGACCGGCGAAACCGCTCAGAAGATCCGCGTCCTCATCGCCAAGCCCGGCCTCGACGGCCACGATCGCGGGGCGAAGATCGTCGCGCGCGCACTCCGCGATGGCGGCTGCGAGGTGATCTACACGGGGATCCGCCAGACGCCACAGATGATCGCGGAAGCGGCGCTCCAGGAAGACGTGGACGTGATCGGGCTGAGCATCCTCTCGGGCGCCCATCTGGAGCTCTTCCCCCGCATCGTGGACGAGCTGAAGTCGCGCGGCCTCGACGATGTCCTGCTCTTCTGCGGTGGCATCATCCCCGAAGACGACAGTGACGCGCTGAACGCGCTCGGCTTCAAGGCGGTCTTCCGGCCCGGCACGAACACGCAGGAGATCGTGTCGTTCGTGTACGACAACGTGAAGCACGAGTGATCGATATCGTCGAGCGCTTCTTCGCGGGTGAGCGCCGTGCCCTTTCGCGCATCCTCACACGCGTGGAGAACGGGACCCCCGCGGGCCGGGACCATCTTCGCCAGCTCTTCCCCCGTTCCGGGCGCGCCCACACGATCGGGATGACCGGCAGCGCTGGTTCGGGCAAGAGCAGCCTGACCGGAGCGCTTGCGGGGGAGCTGCGCAAGCGCGGTCACGAGGTCGGCATCATCGCCGTCGACCCCTCCAGCCCCTTCACCCAAGGCGCGATCCTGGGTGACCGGATCCGGATGCAGGACCTCGTACTCGACGAGGGCGTCTTCGTACGCAGCATGGCGACCCGGGGTGCCCTCGGTGGGCTCGCTCCCGCGATCGACGATGTCGTCGCCGTGATGGACGCCTTCGGGTTTCCCTACGTCTTCATCGAGACCGTCGGCGCGGGCCAGGACGAGGTCGAGATCGCCGGCACGGCGCTGACCACCGTGCTCGTAAACAACCCCGGGACCGGTGATGATATCCAAGCGCTGAAGGCGGGCATCATCGAAATCGCGGACGTGTTGGTCGTGAACAAAGCCGATCGTCCCGGGGCGGATATTCTCGTTAGCCAGCTCAAAGCGCTGCTCGCGCTCGTGCCCAGCGAGGGCCGCGACCCCCCGATCCTCTCCACCGTCGCGACGACCGGGGAGGGCGTTCCCGCGCTCCTCGATGCCATCGACGAGCACCGTGAGTATCTCGATAGCTCCGGCGGGCTCCGCGAACAACGGCTGCAAGACGCACGGCACCAAGTGCTGTCGATCGCCCAACGCATCCTCTTGGAGCAGGTCCGGCAGGACACCCCCGAAGAAACGCTCGCCGGACTGGTGGGGCAGGTCGCCGACCGCGCGCTCGATCCGCACACAGCCGCGGAACGCCTGCTTGATCGGGCGCGGGCCACCGAAGCGGTGTGAGCGAGGCCGTACAGCGGATTCGCGGCCGCTTCCGCAAGGGCGAGCGGGCGCGCCACATCTCCCACCTCGACGTCCTGCGCTATTGGGAGCGCGCGATTCGGCGGGCAGATCTGCCACTGCTCTACTCCCAAGGCTTCACCCCCCACCCCAAGATCGCATTTGCTGCGCCGCTGCCGCTGGGCTTCATCGGGGAGCGCGAGATCGTGGAGGTGACCTTAAGCGAGCGCGTCACGCTCGCTCACTTCGCGACGCAACTCGCCTCCCAGACCGCTCCCGACCTTGACCTCGGCGAGGTCGTGGAGGTTGGACTGGGGCACCCCGCGCCGCCGGTTCTGCTGCGCTGGGCCGACTATCGAGCCGACTTCGAAGGCGTGGGGCCGCAGGAGGCGCGTGAGGCCGTGGCCGCGTTCCTTGCCACCGAGAGCTATCCCTGGCAGCGGGAGCGCGAGGGCAAGAAAGCGCGCGAGTACGACCTGCGCCAGGCGGTTGCATCGGTCGCCCTCGATGCAAACGAGGGGGGTGCGACGATCGCCGCTCGCCTGCGTGCGGATCCCGACCTCACGGTCCGTCCCGAACAGCTCGTAGCGGCGCTCTTCCCCGACGCCCAGGTGAGTCGCTACACCCGTGCTGATCTCGTCCTCGAAGAGCCGTCCGCGGCGCGCCGAGCCTGGCGTTCACGCGGCCAGTACCAATGACGGTCTTCGACCGCGAGGGCGGCGAGTGCCCGCTCTCGAGGACGGCTGTGGTGGCGCTGGCCGGTGTGGACGGCGAAGACCGCTGAGGCCATGAACCTCTACCTGATTCGTCACGGCGAGACAGCCCACAACCGCGACGGTCTTGGCCTGGGCCGCGCGGACGTGCCCCTCACCGACTACGGGCAGCGCCAGGCCGATGCGGTCGTCGCACGGCTGGCGGCTGAGCCTTTCGGCCGCGTCCTCACGAGCCCGCTGACCCGCGCGCGCGTCATTGCGGAAGCGCTATCGGCTCGCAGCGGCGCGCCGCTCGCCGTTCGCGAAGCGCTCGTCGAGATGGATGTAGGAGAGACCGAACACCTCTCCTTCGCGGAGATGGGCGAACGCTTCCCGGATTTCCTCGCCGAATGGCGTTCGCCCGACCCCGCGCTCATCCCCATGCCCGGTGGTGAGAGCCTGGCGGACGTGGCCGCGCGGCTGGTGCCCCTGGTGGACGAGCTTCGGGAGGCGCCCGACGATGCCAGCGCGGTGGCGGTGGTCTCCCACAACTTCGTTCTGCGGCTCCTGATCTGCCGGCTCTTGGGCCTCGAGCCGGCGGCGTTCCGCGGATTCACCACGGACCTCGCGTCGGTCTCGAAGCTGGCGCTGCGGCGCGGCCACGCTACGCTCGAGATCCTGAACGACCGCTGTCATGTCCCAGATGAGGGCTGACCGCCGGGGGGGGGGGGGGGGGGGGCCGCGCCGGTGCCATCGCCGGGCGCTTCTCGTGTTGAGCGCCGCCTTGAGCGTTGAATGGCGGCCGCCTAGCTTGGTCGAGTGGGCTTTCTTGGGCTGAGCACGACGAGGCTTTTCCTGCTCGCGTGCCTTCTCCTCGCCGGCTACTTCATTTATACCGCCGCAATCGGCACCATCCGGCAGCGTGAGCAGAACGCCGATCACGAGGCTGCGCTCGCCGAACTCGTCGAGCTTCAGGTGAAACGCGCGTATTTGCTCGCCGTCCTCGAGTACACCGCCTCCGACACGTACGTCGAGCAGGCCGCCCGCCGCGAGCTCGGTTACGTGCGCGCCGGCGAGATTCCTTTCGTCGTATTGAGCCCGGCCGCGCCGCCCGCCCAGCAGGTGCAGGGCGACTGGTGGGAGCGGCTCTTCCCGCAGTAGCGTGCCCCCGCGGAGACCACAGCCCCTGGCTCAAGTGCGGCGCTTCGCCCAGCGCGAGCGTCTCTTTCGCCGCGTCGAGAAGGTCGTTGTCGGCGTCAGTGGCGGCCCCGATTCGGTCGCGACCCTCCTGCTCCTGCGAGAGCTCGGAAGCGCGCTCGGCTTTGAGGTCGCGGCCGCCCACTTCGATCACCAGCTGCGGGACGGCTCAGCGGACGATCGGACGTTCGTCAGCGAGCTCTGCGCCGGCCTCGGCGTCACGTGCGTCACCGGGGAGGGTAACGTGCGCCTCGCGATGCATGAATCGGGCCGCGGCATCGAGGAGACGGCGAGGCTGTTGCGCTACCAGTTCCTGGCCTTCGCGGCGGAGCGCCAGCAGGTGGCGGCGGTTGTCACCGGGCACACGGCGGACGATCAGGTCGAAACGGTCCTTCACCACCTGGTCCGCGGCAGCGGTGTCCGCGGAGTGCGGGGGATGCTCCCGAGCGGTCCCCTGCCAGGCTCACCCTCCCTCCGCCTCCTACGGCCCCTCCTGGCCCTCACCCGAGCAGACACCCTCGCCGTCTGCGAAGCTGCGGGCATCGAGCCGCGGCACGACGAGACAAACGCCGCCCCCGCGGCGACCCGGAACCGCCTCAGGCACACGGTGCTTCCTAAGTTGCGGGAGGAGAACCCATCCGTCGACTCGGCCCTGCTCGGCCTGGCCGAGAGCGCGCGCGAACTGTTCCGCGCCGTCGAGGAGTCGGCGGACCTGGCCCAGCCCCGTGACCGCGTCCCCGGGGCCGTGGTCTTCCCCCTCGACACCATCCGCGGGCTCGGAAGCGAGGCCCGGCTGCTCGTCATCGAGCGGGAAGCGGCCTTCCTCAAGACGGAGGTCGCGGCGAACCGTACCCGACTCCGGAACCTGGGCGACGTGCTTGGACGCGGCTCGGGCCGCGTCCGCTTCGGTGGCCTCGAGGTGCAGGTCTCGGCCAATCTTGTCCGGATTGCGGAGACTGCTCCGGCGGAGCCTCCGCCCGTGGTCGAGGAGACCGTGCTCAACCTCCCCGGTGTAACGGTCGCGGGCGAGCAGCGGGTGCAGGCGGCGACGGAGCCTTTCGCGTCGGAGGATGGCGCGCCGCCGAGCGCGGCAGTGGCCACCGATCGCATCGAAGGCGCGCTCCGGGTGCGGGCACTCCGGTCCGGTGACCGCATGCAGTATCACGGGCTGCTGCGGAGGGTCACGGGCGTTCTGCAGGCCGCGCGCATCCCTGCCTGGGAGCGCGGCGATCTCGTCGCCATCGCCGACCGTGAGCGCGTGGTCGCCCTGCTCGGCTCCGCGCTCGCGTTGGCGGACGAAGGCGAGGGCGAGCGCCTCTACTTCCGTCTTGCGCCGCCAGCCCCGCCGGCCCTAATCCGCGTGGACGACCGGTAGCACTTCCTCAATCAGCCGCTGCGTCTGCGCGTAGGCGTCTGCGTCGGACTCGGCCAGCGGGCGCAACGCGAACTTGCTGATGCCCGCGCCGATGTACTCGCGCGCACGCGCTGCGATCTCGTCGGCGCCGCCAACCGCGAAGAGCGCTCGCGGGTCGAAGGTGGCAAGCCTGCCGTAGGCCTTCGCGCTCCCTGCGACCGCGGCGTCCTCCCAGCTGCCGAAGCGGAAGGGGAAGCCCGCACCGTAGTGGTCGTTGTCGATTGGGCGCTCCGCTTCGAGCGCGGCCCGCTTGATCTTGGCCACGACCGGCGCCACCTGCGCGGGCGTTTGAATCCCGGCGAGCCAGCCCGTTCCCAGCCGGGCCGTGCGTGCGATCGCCGCCGCGCTGCTGCCGCCGATCCAGAGCGGGAGCGGCTGCTGCACCGGCTTGGGCGAGATCGTCGCGGCTTCGTAGCGGAAGTGCGCGCCTTCGTGCGTCACCTCATCCTCGGCCCAAAGCCGTGTCAGCAGCGTCAGCATCTCGTCCGAGCGGGGCCCCCGCCCCTTCGGCTCGCGGCCGGTCGCACGCCACTCAGGCGCGGCAGGCGCCCCCACCCCGAAGGCGGGCAGGAGCCGCCCGTTGCTGAGGTAGTCGATGGTCGCGCACTCCTTCGCTAGTACGAGGGGGTCGCGCAAGGGTAGGAGGACGACGTTCATGCCGAACTTCAGCCGCTCGGTGCGCCCGGCGATCGCGGCCATCGTGGTCATCGGCTCGAGCGCGGGCTGCTTCGAGATCAGGCGCTCGCTCAGCCAAATCGAGTCGATGGCGCTGTTCTCGCAGAGGTCGACCCAGCGGAAGAAGGAGGCAGGCGTGGTATCCGGCTGCACCGCCGCGCCCAGCCCGATTCGTACGCTCATGGCCGCCTCCGCTGTTTACCCCGAGATCTCAGCGAAGTATGAACGAACGCGCGCGTGCAGGTCCGGGGGCGCGGCGATCAGGCCGCGCACCAGCGGGCGCGGCTGGTTGAACTGGAGCGGCGCGCCGAGGACATCGGTGATCGTGATCCCGCGGGCATGGCAGAGCGCTGCGCCCGCGGCCACGTCCCACTCGTGGCGGGCGTACCAGGTCACGACCAGGTCACCTTTCCCAGCGGCCACGAGCGCGAGGCGGTAGGCGACGCTGCCGACAGGCCGGGTGCGAGACAGGCCGGGGAGTGGGGGCACCTCGTTCAGGCGATCCTCACCGTGCCCGACCAAGGCGAGGTATTGCCCGTTGCCCGCCTTCCGTGGCGGCGCTGCGGGCGGGTCGCAGACGGCGGCGTGCATCTCGTCGGTTGCAGGGTTGTAGACGACACCGAGGGCGGGCTCGCCGCGGACGACGAGCCCCACCGAGATGGCGTACTCCGGCAGCCCGCGCAGGTACTCGCGCGTGCCATCGATCGGATCGATCACCCACACGCGTTCGCAGTCGAGGCGCGCGGCGGTGTCGCGGTCCTCTTCGCTCAGCCAACCGGTGTCGGGGAAGGCGTTCGCGAGCGCTTCGCGGAGGATCTCGGCGGCGCGAATATCGGCCTCGGAGACCAGCTCGTTGCCTTCCTTGTGCCCGTAACGAAGCCCGTCCTCGCGCATCCGCGCGACCTCCGCCCCGGCCTGCCGCGCCGCAGCGGTCGCTGCTTCGAGCTCGTCCTCCAACACCTCCCCACTCTGGCGGGGTGCCCTGCTCGGGGCAATCGCCAGCGGGCGGCCCACGTAGACTGGCGGCGATGGCCAACCGACTCGCGAACGAAACGAGCCCGTACCTCCTCCAACACGCCGACAACCCCGTCGACTGGAACCCCTGGGGCGAGGAGGCGTTCGAGCAGGCGCGGGCCGAAGACAAGCCGGTGCTGCTTTCGGTCGGCTATAGCACCTGTCACTGGTGCCATGTGATGGCGCACGAATCGTTCGAGTCGGAAGAGATCGCGGCGGTAATGAACGAGCACTTCGTGAACATCAAAGTGGACCGCGAAGAGCGCCCCGACATCGACGGCATCTACATGAGCGCGGTGCAGGCGCTGACCGGCCAAGGCGGTTGGCCGATGACGCTCTTCCTCACCCCCGACCGGAAGCCCTTCTTCGCGGGAACCTACTTCCCCCCCGATGACGCGCACGGACGCCCCGGTTTCCCCCGGCTCCTCGAGGCCATCAACAAGACGTGGACCGAGCGCCGTGACGACATCCTCCAGTCTGCAGACCAGATCAGCACCCAGCTCGCGGAGGCCGCGATCCGGTCCGGTGACGACGCCCCCCTAGACGCGGACGTTCCTCGCCAGGCCGCGTCTGCGATGCGGCGGTCATCAGACGAGGTCTGGGGTGGCTTCGGCACCGCCCCGAAGTTCCCGAGCCCTTCGAACCTCGAGTTTCTGTTGGCGCGGGCCGCCCGCAGCGACGATCCGGCCGCGCCTGCGCTGCGGGCGCTGCTGGAGCGCACGCTCTGGGGCATGGCCAGCGGGGGCATGTACGACCAGTTGGGTGGTGGCTTTGCCCGCTACAGCGTGGATGTCCAATGGCTCGTCCCCCACTTCGAGAAGATGCTCTACGACAACGCCCAGCTCGCCCGCGTCTACCTCCACGCCTCCCAGCTCTTCGGCGATCCCGCTCACGAGCGCGTAGTGCGCGAGACCCTGACGTATCTGGAACGCGAGATGCTCGACGCGGAGGGTGGGTTCTATAGCGCTCAGGACGCAGACAGCGAGGGGATTGAGGGCAAGTTCTTCCTCTGGAGCGTCGAGCAGATCGAGGGCTTGCTCGGCGATGAAGCGAGCGCTTTCAACCAGGTCTTCGGCGTCACCCCAGGGGGCAACTTCTACGATCCTCACAACCCTGGTCTTGTCGGCCGAAACATTCTCTCCCGGCGTACCGACCCGTTGCCTGGCGCCCTCGGGCTCACGCCCGAAGCCTTTGCGGAGCGGATCGAAGTCTGGCGTGAGCAGCTGTTCGAGGTCCGTGCGCAACGCATCCCGCCGGGCACCGACGACAAGGTGCTGACTTCCTGGAACGGGCTCGCGCTGGCCGTGTTCGCCGAAGCCGCGCGCGTCCTCGATGACGCCCATCTGCGTGAGATCGCCGAGCGCAACGCCCGCTTCGTGCGCGAGCGGATGTGGTCCGACGGCTCACTGCTGCACACCTACAAAGATGGCGTTGCGCGAATCGAGGGGATGCTCGAGGACTACGCCTACTACGGCCTTGGGCTGCTCGAGCTTTATAGGCTGATCGGCGACCGCGATCAGTTGGATTGGGCCGGTGCCCTCCTGGAGAGGATCGTCGAACGCTTTCACGACGACGAGGGTGGGGCCTTCTTCGAGACGCCCGCCGGCGGCGAAGCCCTGCTCTTTCGGCAGAAGGCCGTTTTCGACCAGGCAACGCCGAGCGCGAACGGTGCTACCGCGCTGCTCGCACTCTCGCTACAGCGCTACGGCGTGCGCGCGGACGGCGAGGCGATCGCGCGCGAAGTCGTGACGCACGCCCAACAGCGGATCCTCGATGCACCCACGGGCTTCGGCGCGACGTTGCAGGTGATGGACCAGCTCTTCACCGCGCCGCGCGAGCTCGTGATCGTCGGCGAGGAGGCCGCGCGGGCGCCGTTCGAGCGGGTGGCGGCTGCGCGATTCCTTCCCGGCCTCGCCTTCGCTTCGGGCGATGGGCCGAATGGCCTACCGCTCTTCGAGGGGCGCGAGGGAGGCGAAGGCGCGGCCGCCTACCTTTGCGAGAACATGCTCTGCAACTTGCCTGCGACGACACCAGAGGATCTCCGGGCTCAGCTAGACGAGGCCTTCCCGCCGATTTCGTAGCCGCGCGGGTTACCCCGCGAACACGTCGTCGACCGGCGTGATCCGCAGGGCGTCGGCGCGCACCCCGAGGTCGAGATTCCCGACGACCTCGTCTTCGGCGAGGAGATCGGCCGGCTTTTCGGCGTCGTAGGTGATGCGTGCGGGCTCGCCCGCGAGAAGCTGCTCGCGCAGCCCCGCGGCGTCCTGGGTGATGACGATCGCAGCCAGATCGGTGCCCGAGAGGTGCTCCCGAATGACGGCGTTCACCCGCTCGACCGTGAGCGCTGCCAACCCCGCGCGCATCGTTTCGACGAACTCGCCGATATCGTACCAGGCGCTATCGAGCGCATAGCCGAGGCGTTGCTCCTGGGTGGCGGTCATCACGAGGACGTTCTTCGTGAGGTAGTCGCGCGTCATTTCGAAGTCCTCGGCCGAGAGCCTTTCGTCGATGAGCCGGCGCAACTCGAAGATCGCGAGTTTCAGCGCGAAGTAGGCGTTTTCGGGCACGACCGGCCGGATCCACATCTCGAATAGCTGCGCCCGCCGCCCGAGGTTGGGGTCCGGGAAGAACTGGAACATCCCCCGCGGGAACGCCTCGATGTAGGCGTAGTCGCCGTAGTTGAGGCCACGCACTTCGCGCAGCCGCTGGAACAGCCGGCCGTTCGATGCGCGGTGCTCGCCCAGCCAGGCCCGCGCCAACCAGAGCGCGATGAAGTCCGGATGCGCGCGCGTGACCGCGATCGGGTGGCCGAGCGAGATCGCGGTGGCGCGCGTCTCCTTTTCGATGATCTCGATCTCGAGCCCCTCGGGCTGCCGGGCCGTGAGCGAGGTCTTCGCCCACGGCTCACCCGGGGGCAGGGCGTTGAGCTGGCGGGACAGCCGCCCGACGAGGGCGTCGTCCACCCCGCCGGCGAGGCCCAACTGGAAGGAGGCACGCGTGTAGGCGTCTGCGATGAACGTACGGACGTCGTCGAGCGTAAGCCGATCGACGCCAGCGAGCGTCCCCAGCGAAGTGTGGCCGTAGGCCGTCCCCGCAAAGAGGTTCGCCTGGAGAGCCTCACGCCCGAGCTCCTCCTCGTTGTTCGCCCGCAGGTCCTGGATGAGCGCGTTCCGCTGCTGCTCTCGTAAGCGATCGAAGTCGCTTTCGCGCAACCCCGGGCGGAGGAGCTGGGGCAGGATGATTTCGTGCAGGCGATCGAGCGTGTCCCGGTGGGCGGTCGCGCTGAACACGCTCATCTCGCGGTCGACCTGAGCTTCGAAGCTTCCGGCGATCGGCAGCAAGGCACGGTTGATTTCGTCGATGCGGAGGTCTTCGCTGCCCGCCTCGGCGATCATCGCCGCGCTCAGGGCAGCGAGGCCCTCCTTCCCGGAAGGATCGTGCGCCGAGCCGACCGCGAACAGGAACTTCTGTGACACGAGCGGCGAATCGCCGGCCTGAACGACGGTAGCTAGCGGTTCCGGGGTGGGGGCCGTTAGGGGAACGATCGGCGGCGTCTCGCTGAGGGCGGCGGCGAGCGGCTCCTGCGAGAGCGTCGTGATCACGAGTCGGTCCGGGGTGAGGTAGCCGGTGGCGGCTCGCAGAAGGTCGTCCGTGGTCAGCGCATCGTGCGTGCGGAAGTATTCGTTGAGCGTCTCGTAGCGCCGCTCGAAGCGCACGAAGGTGGCCAAGGTCCCGGCGACCGATTCAGCCGTATCCAGCCGCCGCGCAAAGGCGTAGCGCGCGTGCGAGAGTGCGTCCCGGAGCCGGGCTTCGGCCACCGGTTCGGCGCGCGCCCCGGCAACGGTCGCGAGGATGCGGTCGCGCACCTCGGCTGCGTCTTCCGGGCGTTTGAGCCGCGCCATGATCGTCGCGAGCGCGGGGTCCTCGTGGGGCGAGACGAACGCCGTCAGGCGGTCGACCTTCTGCTCGCGCTCGACGAGGGCCTGATAGAGATCCGAAGTCTCGCCGAACTGGAGGTCGAGGAGCACGTCGAGAGCTGCGTAGTCGGGCTTCGCGGTCGTGAAGGCCGGTCCGTGGAAGGCCACGGTCACCCATGGCAGCGTCGGCGTTTCCCAGGGGACGTGGGCGACGACGGGGGCGGCTGGCTCCGGCTCGGCCGGAACCGCCGCCTCGTAGCCGCCCCGCTGCCAGCCAGCCCAGAGTCGCTCGACCATCGCCACGGTGGGCGCGGGGTCGAGGTCGCCGACCAGCAGGATCGTCGCGTACTCGGGCCGGTACCAGCGGTCGAAGAACGTGCGCGAGTAGTCGTACTGCTCCGGCATCGCTTCGATGTCCGCGAGGAATCCCATCGTCGTGTGCTTGTAGGTGTGGGTCGTGTAGGCGTGATCGCGCTGGACCTCGAAGAGCTTGCTCAGAGGGTTGGCGCTGCTCTTGTTGTATTCGCCGAGGATCGCCTGGGCTTCCGTGCGAAAGTCCTCCCGCGAGTACGAGAGGTTCATGAAGCGATCGGCCTCGAGCGCAAGCACCGTCTCGAGGTCCTCGGCCGCGAAGGTGGCGTGATAGTTCGTGTAGTCGTCCGTCGTGTAGGCGTTCTGGCGGGCGCCGGCGCGCGTCATCACCTCCTGGTAGGCGTGCGCCGGATAGCGCTCGGTGCCCCGAAACATGATGTGCTCGAAAAAGTGGGCGAATCCCGTCTTGCCGGGCTCCACCTCGTTCCGCGAGCCCGTCTTCACGGGGATCTGCAGCGAGACCAGGTGAGGGAAGCTCGTCGGCACCACGATCACGCGAAGGTCATTGGCCAGCGTCGTCTCAGTCGCCGCGAAGGGGAGGATATCGTCGGTCGTATCGCTCACGCGCCCGCCTCCAGATGGGAAGGCGCCAGTCTAGCGAGCGGAGGCCGCGGCCGGCGAGCCATGCTCTTGGGCCACGCGAGTGGGGCTAGCCGTCGCGGCTGGTGGTGCGCTCTGATCCGCCGCTGGCGTCGCTCGTGGGGTCTGTGCGTTGCAGCACCTCCGCGAGGACCTTCGGCAGGCAGCTATCGCAGACACCGTGGGAGACCGGTCCGGGGCCGGACCGAATGATGCGTTCGCACCAAGCGCAGATCACCTTCAGGCGGCTGCTCTCCGGCGCATCCGGGGTCTCCTGATCCACCACAGTGTTCCGCTTTCGGTCGTCGCTCAGTCGCGACCACCCCGATCTTGTGCGCGAAGCGTTACGCCGCTCGCGCGAACCTGTAATTCGAGTGTAACTAGTCGCCGACCGAGCTTGCGTCTCGGCCCCTTTCCCGAGAGGCCGGAGCCCGCTCGCAGTGCATGAATGGAAGGGCCCGACCGTGCGGATGTTGGCCGCTCCCGCTACGATCGACGGACAGCACTGGCCTGGAGGCCCCCATGACCGCCCCCTCGCCCATCCTCGAAGTCACCGACGCGACCTTCGCCGAGGCCGTGCTCGAGGAGTCGAACAACCGCCCCGTCGTTGTCGACTTCTGGGCCGAGTGGTGCGGCCCCTGCAAGGTGCTCGGTCCGATCATCGAGAAAGTGGCCGCCGAAGCGGGGGACGAGCTGCTCCTCGCGAAGCTGGACACCGACCAAAACCCCCAGACCTCGATGACGTACGGGATCCAGGCCATTCCCGCGGTGAAAGCGTTCATCGATGGCGGCGTCGCGAGCGAGTTCTCCGGCGCGCTGCCGGAGGACCAAGTGCGGCAGTTCTTTGCCGAGATCCTCCCCTCCGCCGCCGATAGCGCGGCCGACGAGGCCGAAGCGCTGGCCGCCTCCGGCGATGTCGCCGGAGCCGAGGCGCGCTACCGCGCCATTCTCGAAGAGGACGCCAGCCATGTGGACGCGCTCGTCGGGCTCGCGGCGCTGCTCCTGGAGCGGGGCGAGGAGGAGGAGGCCGAGAAGCTCATCGACCGGGCGGGTAACGATCGCCGCGCGAAGTCGCTCCGCCACCATATGTTCCTCGAGGAGTTCTTCAGCAAGCACGATGCGGCCGAGCTCGAGCAGGAGGCACAACTGACGCCCAAGGATCCCCGCGCGCGCTACCGCTGGGGGGTGATGCTCGCTGCTCAGGGACGCTTCGAGGAGGCGCTCGACGAACTCCTCGAATCCGTCCGCCTCGACCGCCACTTCGCTCAGGACGCGGCGCGCAAGGCCGCCCTCGCCGTCTTCGACCTCCTCGGCCTCGAGAGCCCGGTCGCACGCGAATACCAACGGCGCCTCACCGCCCTTTTGTTCTGATGCGCCCTCTTGGGTAGCGGCGGCGCGCTCGACGCCGATCCGGGCAGGTGTCGTCCCGCGATGCCTCCCGGGGTGCGGTCCTGGGCGACCCCTTGGCCGCTACTACCGCTGGCGCCTGCGGCCCCCTCGCCTCCCAGACCCACGTAGTACGACCAGCCGGATCGGCGCTAACGTGCCCGCGGCTGCCAAAGAGGGCGTATCAGAGTAGCGGGTTGGGGAAGGGCGTAGGAGAATGTGCAGCCCAACATAATGGAGAACCCTTAGTCATGATCATCCACATGGTCGAAGGCGCATCCCGCGAGCAGGCCGATCGCGTCATCGACCGTATCTCGGCCGATTACGGCCTTCAGTGCGAGACCATCATCGGCACCGATAGCATCGTCATCGGCGTCAAGGGTGTTGCCGGCATCGTCGACGAGGGGCGCGTGACAGAGCTGCCCGGCGTCGATCGCGTCATCCGCATCACGGAGAAGTACAAGGACGCGAGCCGCAGCTTCCACCACGACGACACCGTGGTGGAGGTCGGCGGGGTGTCTATCGGCGGCCCGAACCTCACCATCTTCGGCGGCCCCTGCGCTATCGAAAGCGAGGACCAGGCCGTCGCATCGGCGCTCATGGCGCGCGATGCTGGCATCGACGTCCTCCGTGCCTTCGTCGACAAGTCCCGGACGAGCCCCTACGAGTACCGCGGCCTGGAGATCGCCCGGGGCCTGGAAATCGTGAAGGCGATGAAAGAGGCGACCGGCCTCCCGGTCGTGAGCGAGCTGATCGACCTCCGCCATCTCGAGGCCTTCCTCGAGGCCGGCGTCGACGTCATCCAAGTCGGGGCGCGCAGCGCCCAGTACTCGCCCCTGCTCGAAGAGCTCTCGCGAATCCCCAACCCGGTGGTGCTGAAGCACGGCCTCGGCAACGATATGAGCGAGTGGCTCTGCGCCGCCGCCTACATCATGTCGGGCCTCGATCGCGCCGGCCGTCCCAGCGCCCACGGCAATCCCAACGTCATCCTCTGCTACCGCGGCATCCGCTCGTTCGAGTCGGAGACCCGCTTCGCAGCCGATATTTCGATGATTCCGCAGGTGCGCCGGAAGTCGCATCTGCCGTTGCTCGCGGACCCGTCGCATAGCTCTGGCGATAGCAAGCTGGTGGAGCGCGTCTCCTACGGTTTCGTCGCCGCGGGCGCGAACGGCCTTGAGTTCGACATCCACTGCAACCCCGCAGAAGCGCTCTGCGACGGCCGCCAGGCCGTCCGCGAGGAGGCGGGTCGGATCGTCACGAAGGCGCGCGCCATTCACGCCTTGCTGGCGGACATCGGTGTCGAAAGCGGCTCGATGGCGGCCGTCGCGGCGAAGTAGCGGCGGCCGATCGATGGCCATTGACCGCGAACGTCTCGTCGCCGATTTCCTTGAACTCATCGCGATCGACTCGCCCTCGGGCGAGGAGGCCGCTGCCGCCACGGACCTCGAACGCCGCCTCGCGGCCCTCGGTGCCGAGGCCTGGAAGGACGATCACGGCAACGTGCTCGCGCGCGTCCCCGGGAGCGGCGAGCCGCTCCTGCTTTCCGCGCACATGGATACGGTCGAACCGGGACGTGGGATCGTCCCGCGCTTCGACGGTCCTGACATCATTCGCTCTAGCGGCGACACCATCCTCGCAGCCGACGACAAGGGCGGTTGCGCTGTCATTCTCGAGGTCATCCGCTCCCTGGCGGAGGACGGCGGCGCGCACCGGCCGATCGAGGTCGTGTTCACGCGCGGAGAGGAGATCGGGCTCGTCGGCGCCGCCAATCTCGACTACCGCGCACTGACCGCAAAGGTCGCGATCGTGATCGACAGCGGCGGTCCGCCCACGGAGATCCAGAGCGCTTCACCCTACTACTACGGCTACACGATCGAGGTGCACGGGCGCTCGGCCCACGCCGGCTTGGAGCCGGAGAAGGGCGTGCCCGCGATCGGAATCGGCGCGGAGATCGTCGTGGGCTTACCCCAGGGCCGCATCGACGAGGAGACGACCGGCAACGTTGGCGTCATTTCCGGCGGATTAGTGGTCAACGCCGTGCCCGACCACTGCCGCATCGAAGGCGAGATGCGGAGCATGGATGAGACGAAGGTCGAACGGCTGGTGGCCTACGCGAAGACACAGATCGACATCGTCTCGGAGAAGAACCCCGAAGCGCGGATCGAGGCCGACTTTGCTCTCAAGATGCCCGGATTCAAGATCGACGCGGAGGATCCGGCGGCCGCGCTCGTGTTCGGCGTGCTCGAGAGCATGGGCATGACGCGGAACCCCCAGCCGGTCGGCGGCGGCACTGACGGAAATGTCTTCCGCGGGCACGGGATCGCCAGCATCGTCATCGGGCGCGGCGGCTACGCCCAACACACCAAGGACGAATACCTCGTGATCCCCGAGATGGTCGACTGCGCTCGCGTTGTCGAGGCCGCGGCTCGCAGCTGACCGTTCCTGCAGGCGTCAGCGCGATGCCCCTCGAATTTGCGCACGTCGGTGCCGAAGAGGCGCTGGGTGCGCGCTCTGGAGGCAATCTCTACCGCGTCGCTCTCGGCTTCGCAGGAGCGGATCCGCGGGGAGCACTGCGAGCTCGGACCGATCTCGCTGACAGCGATGTCGGTGGCGATCGGCGCGCGCCTCGCCCGCTTCGATAGGGCCAGCCGCCACGGCGCCTGGACGGAGACGGCCCTGCACCTCATCGCGAGCTCCCCCGGGGTGCGAGCCCCCGATCTCGCGGCCTCGCAGGGGCTGGAGACGCAGCCCTTCAAGCGCGACGTGCGCAAGCTCAAGGAGTTGGGCCTGACCGAGAGTCTGAAAGTTGGGTATCGCCTCTCGCCTCGTGGTCTCCGCGTATCTCGCGAGCCTCGACGGTTAGCGGACCTCGGATCGGCGCTAGGGCGAGTCGGGTTCGAGATCGCGTTCGACCTCGCCCCGTGCCAGCTTCCCCAGTCGTTCGGGGAGGGCGCCGCTGCCGAACCTCCACGCGAGCGCCTCTTCGAACACTTCCGCCGTCTCGCCCGGGACGCTGCCTTCGCTCGCCATGATCCAGGCGCCCGCCAGGAGGCGCAGATGATAGGTGGCTGCGCCCTCGTACAGCTCTCCGTCGATTCGTCGGACGTCGCGCGGGAGCTCCCGGACGACTCGGTCGGCCAGCGCCGCAGCCGGCCCCCCGACCATCGCGTCGGCGTCGACTGTGCGGCCGAAGGCCGTCATCAGGCGCCCGTAGTTCTCCTCGGTGATGCGCGGACGGCGGCGGAAGAGGCGCACTAGCGGACGACCGCGTGGACGTGGCGCTCGTGCGCCGTCGCGACGACCGCGCGAGTGAAGCCGCCGTAGACGAGCCGCTGAGCGATGTGCTGGCCTAGTCGGAGGTGCTCGTCAGCGGGCGGGCCATTCAGGAGAGCATGGAGCCGCGCCCCTTCCGGCACCGACTTCCGTCCGCCTTCCTCCGCCAGTAGCACGTCGACGATGATCGAGGCGGTCACGATCTCGCCCAGCCCCGCACGGGCCAGCGCCGCCACCCTCTCCGCGCGGTGGACGTGCGACGCAGTGAGCGGTTCACCGAGCACCTCCAGGCCCACGCAGACAATGACATCGGTCACGCATGCAGGGATCACGGGCTCGTGCGTGGCGGGGGCCTTGAAGGGCCGCCCGCCGGAGCCGTCCGCTTCGACTGCGATCAAGCTGGCGCCGAGCTCGACCATGGCGGCGACGGCTTCCCCGGAGACGCCGAGGTAGCGCGCACGCGTGCCCAGGCCCGCGTGGAGGAGGAGTACGGCGCCCTCCTGGGGCGCCGGAACGTCCTCCACGCTCCGCTCACTGGCGGTCGCGAATTCGCTGTCGACGCGCGCCCAGCCGGGCCGCGTCAGCTTAGTCGTCGTCGTGACGACCGCCGCGCCGCCTGCGCGGGCTTCCTCCTCGGCGAGCGCAAAGACCAGGCTCGTCTTGCCCCCGCCCCCGACCGCTGCCACCACTGCGCCCGGGCCCAGTGCGAACGCCTCGCGAAGCTCCATCGAGTCATCATATCGAGGCCCGTCGCGTAGTCTGGACCGGTCATGAGTTTCGACGCGTCAGCCGAGCGAGTCACCGGGATCATCGTTGCGGGTGGGCAGAGCCGTCGTTTCGGCTCGGATAAGGCGGCGGCGATGCTCCGCGGTCGCCCCCTCCTGCAGTGGGTTCGCGACGCCCTCGCGCCAGCCGTGAGCGATATTGTGATCGTCACTGCCGCCGGTCAGACGCTCCCGCCGATGCATCCCTCCAGCCCAGTCGCCGTCGTTGAGGACCGCGAGGCTCAGCGTGGCCCGCTTGCCGGGATCGCTGCCGGACTTGGGGCCGCGCCATCGGCCGTCTGTTTCGTCACCTCGTGCGATGCCCCTCTCCTCCGCCCCAGCGTCGTCGAACTCGTCGTGCAGGCGCTCGATTCGCACGACATCGCCCTGCCCGAGGTCGGGGGCCACCAGCAGCCGCTGACAGCCGCTTACCGCCGTGAGGCCTGCCTCGCTGCCGTCAAGGCGGCACTGGCGGCGGGAACGAACAAGATTACGGAGGCTTTCGCGCCCCTCGCTGTGCGGCTGCTCGGCGAGGATCAGCTGCGGAGCGTCGATCCCGATCTGCGCAGCTTTCGGAATGCGAACACGCCCGAGGCGCTGGCCGAGATCGCGGAGCTCTTAGACACACCCGCCCCCGCCGTTGTCAGTGCGCGGAAGAAGCGTGCGAAGCCGCGGACGAAGAGCCGTCGCCGGCAGTAACGTGAGCCTCACTAGAGGCGGCCAGGCGCGCGCTCGCGAGCGCGTGGTGGACCTGGAGCTCTTCCGCGGCGATCGCGGTGTACGCGTAGCCGGCCTCGATCTTGGGCAGCGCATCCGCCGCCGCCTGGTCCGCGACGACGCTGCCCGCGGGCACGTAGTGGCCTTCTGCGACCGTCACGCCGATCACGACCGCGCCGGGCTCGACGATAACGCCGGCCTCGATCGTCGCTCGCACGATTAGCGCTTGCGCACCGATGTAGGCGGCGTTGCCGACGAACGTGGGTCCGTGAACCGCGGCTTGGTGCGCGAGGGTGACGTCTTCGCCGATCCAGACGGCGACGTGCTCCCCGCCGACGCTGACGAGGTTCTCCTCGACGATGCGGCCCTGGTCGAAGGTGCGGGGTGCGTGAATCGAGACGAGATCCTGCACATTCGAGCCGTTGCCAATGACGATCGGCCCACCTTCATCCCCGCGGATGCTCGCGAGGGGCCCCACGTAGACGCCGTCGCCGATCCGCACCGCACCGATCACGGCTGCGTCCGGCTCCACGAAACTGCCTTGGCCAAACGAGGGCTCGTCTGCCGTTCGGTTGAAGTCGGTCACGACGTTCGCGCGGCCCAGCACGGCGGCCTCGGCGGTCGCTTCCGCCACCGTCTCGCTGGCGAAGAAGCGGCCGTAGCCCCAGACCGCAACAATCGCCGCTACTACCACGATCAGCGCCCCGTTGATGAGCTGCTGATGTGTCCAGGTGGAGACCGCGGTGAGCGAGGGAACTTTCGGGATGTCGAGCGCGAACTGCAGCGTCAGGCCGCCGGTCGCGGTGCGTGCCATGCTCAGGCCGGACTCCGCGCCTGCGCCCTCAGCGACGAGGTCGCCGCTCGGCGCGGCCTCGTCGGCTTCGCCGATCGCGGGCCCCTCGGGGCGATCGTCGGCTTCGACCTGTTCCGGCTCTTCGTCTGCCATGGGGCTCCTCAGCACGGTCATCGGCCGCGGGCCCCGGTTTCTGCAGCGGGGTTATCCCCGACTGCCGCGCGCGGGGAGGGCTGCGAGGGGCGCGGGTACAATCGCACGCCGGCGCCGCCTCCAGGGCGCTTAGGGGGAGGGACGCAGGACGATGAAGGTTGGCAGCGGATTTGGTGGTGGTTGGCTCACGGAGGTGGCGGCCGGTGCGAAGCGCGCCAAGGATCTCGGCTACGACTTCGCGTCGGCTGCGGAAACCGCCCACGACTCGATGCTCGGAGCGACTCTCGCTGCAGCTGCGACGGAGCGGCTGGAGATCGCGACGTCGGTCACGATCGCGTTCCCGCGCACGCCGATGATCCTCGCGATGCAGTCCTGGGACCTGCAGCAGATGAGCAGGGGACGCTTCACCCTTGGTCTGGGCAGCCAGGTGAAGGGTCACAACCAGCGCCGCTTCAGCGTCCCCTGGGTGCCCCCCGCCCCGCGAATGAAGGACTACATCCGCACGCTCAAGGCGATCTGGCGCACGTTCCAGACGAGCGAGAAGCCCGACCACGTGACCGAGCACTATCAGTTCACGTTGATCAATCCCACCTTCAATCCCGGGCCAATCGACTATCCCGCGCCAAAGGTCTTCCTCGCCTGTGTCGGGGACGGCATGGCGCGGGCCGCCGGGGAGGTCGCCGACGGCGTCCTCCCGCATGGCTTCATGACCGATAAGTACATGCGCGACGTCGTCCTCCCGAACATCGGCATCGGCCTCAAGCGCAGTGGTCGCAGCTGGCAGGACATCGAGATCTCGGGCGGTGGTTTCACCGTCTTCGGCGAAGACGAATCGGCGATCGAGCGCGGGCTCGAATCGCTCCGCCAGCCCATCTCCTTCTACGGCTCGACCCGGAGCTACCACGATGTCTTCGACCTCCACGGCTGCAAGGACCTCGGCTTGCAGCTCCATTCCCTCTCGCTTCAAGGCAAGTGGGATGAGATGCGCCAGGTGATCCCCGAGGACGTGCTGCGCGGCTTCGCTCAGACCTCGACCTACGACAACCTCCCCGAGTTCATCCGCGAGCATCGCGAGTACGCGAGCCGCGTTGGGTTCGGGATGCCCGTGGAGACGCCCGCGCAGCGCGAGCGCTTCGCCCACGTCCTCAGCGAGGTCCAGAAGGTGGAGACGGCGCGCGCGCCGCGCGGCTTCGAGGACGCCGTCGCGCCCAGCTCCGCGGCCTCATAGCTCCGGGTGGTCGGGGTGCTTCAGGATCAGCGCGAGGTCGACGAGCTTGTCGGTCTCGCCCCCGTCGTAATAGTGGGAGTAGCAAATCCGCAGCTTCTTGATCGCTTCGATCTCGAGCAGCTCTTCGATCGGTGAGAGCGCCATGATCGGGCTCCTTGGCAGGTGGCTCTGCTTGCAGCCGGTAGCCCAGCACGCAGCGCCCGCGCTATCCGAAGGCAGGCCGGGCACCGCGACGCAGGTGCCGGACCACGCCCAGGCCCCGGGGCGAGAGCACGAAGGCGACCGCGAAAAGGGCGACGGCCGCGAGCACGATCGCGGGCCCGGCGGCCACATCGCCGTGGAAGGAGGCGTAGAGGCCCACGACGGTCGTGGCCAGGCCGATGACCACGCCGCCCGCCATGATCAGGGGGATGCGCCGAACGAGGAGTGCCGCCGTCGCGGCGGGCGCGACCAGCATCGCCATGACCAGCACGACCCCGACGAGACGAAAGGCCACGACCGCGGCGAGCGCCACCATGATCATCAAGCCCGTCTGCACGAGCCCCACGGGTACGCCCGTAGCGGCGGCCATCGTCGGGTCGTAGGCGGTGAACAGCAGCTCGCGATAGAACACGAGCGTCATCGCCAGGACCACGCCGGCGAGGACGCCCATCACGACGAGGTCCTCTGTGGGCACGGTGAGGATGTTGCCGACGAAGAACGAGTTCAGCTCGAGCGCGTAGTTCCGCGCGCGGCTAATGAGGAGGATGCCCAGTCCGAAAAGCCCGGCGAAGACGAGCGCGATTGCCGTGTCCTCGCGCAGCTGGCCGCGTTGGGTCAGGAACGAAACGCCCACGGCTGTGGCCGCCGCGGCCAAGGCCGCGCCGATGCTGATGGCAATCGAGCCCCCGCCCGCCAGGAAGGCGATCGCGGCGCCCGCCAACGACGAATGCGCGACGGCGTCGCTGAGGAAGGCAAGGCCCTTCACCACGACGAAGGCGCCGACCACCGAGCCGGCGACGGCCACGAGCGCGCCCGCGAGGAGTGCGCGACGCATGAACTCGAAGTGCCAGGGATCCGCGAGCCAGTCGATCATTTAGGTCGTCACCGTCTAGTCACGGGTCCGAGCGTTGTCATGCTGTACGTGTGGGGCAACGGCGAGCTGTTGCCCGCTGCGGTCGAGCACGAGGACGTGGCCGTCGAACGTCCGGTCCAGGGACTCCTCCGTGATCACCTCCTCCGGGGGGCCGAACGCGATCACGCTGCGGTTGAGGCAGAGTGCGTAATCGCAGCGCTCGTTGACGCAGGTGATGTCGTGGGTCGAGGCGAGGATCGTCTTCCCTTGGTTCGCGAGCTCGCGCAGGAGGTCCAGAAGTCCGCGTTCTGAGGGGGCGTCGAGGCCGGCCGTGGGTTCGTCGAGCAGGAGGATGTCCGGCTCCTTGACCAGCGCGCGCGCAAGCAGCACGCGGCGCTGCTGGCCGCCGCTGAGGTCGCCGATCTGGCGTGTCGCCAGGTCGGCCAGCGAGAGCCTTTCGAGCGCTGTTAGCGCGCGCTCCTCGTTGCCGCGCCGGAAGCGGCGAGGGCCGAACGAACGCTGGTATAGACCCATGGCGACGACCTCCCGCGCGGTTGCCGGGAAGGTCCAGTCGAGATCCTCCGCCTGAGGCATATAGCCCACGCGCGAGCGTGCTTCCTGGGGTGGCATCCCGAGGAGGCGGACGCTCCCCTTCCAGGCCGGGAGCAGGCCAACCAGCGCTTTCAGGAGCGTGCTCTTGCCCGAGCCGTTCGGGCCGAGCAGTCCGAGAAACGTCCCAGGCGCGAGCGCGAGCGAAACGTCGGCGATCGCCACCTGATCGCGGTAGCCGGTGGTAAGGCCCGTGACTTCGACGGCCAACGGCGCCCGGCTAGTCGGCAATGCCGTGCGCGATTCGGCGGAGGAAGTCGACATAGGTCGGGTACTCCTCGCTCAGTGCTCCGGACGGGAGCGTGCGGATCGTGGCGCCCGTGTCGCGCGCCACCTGGTCCACCACGCGCGCGCTGAACTGGGGCTCTGTGAAGATGAAGGGTACGCCCCGCGCTTTGATGTCCTCTACCAGCGTGGCGATGGCTGCTGCGCTGGGTTCCTCCCCTGGCCCTTCCACCACGAACCCGAGGATCGTGAGCCCGTAGCGCGCGGCGAAGTAGCCGTAAGCGTCGTGGAAGGTGACGAGGGAGCGGCGTTCGGGGGGGAGCCGCGCGATCATCTGCGCGATCTCTTCGTCAACCGCGCGCAACTCCTCGACATAGCCTGCTGCTCGCGCTCGGTAGGCGTCCTCGTTGCCCGCATCGAGTGCGGCGAGCCCCTCCCGGATGCGCTCGATGGCCTCGATCGCAAGCCCTACGTCCATCCAGAAATGGGGGTCGACGCTCCCCGGCGCGCGGCGCTTGGCCTCCTGTCCTTCGCCAGCGTCATCCTCTGAGGTGGCATTCTCGCCGAACGATCGCAGCCGCATGCCTTCGGTGAGGACGACGACCAGCCCCGACGTGTTCTCCGCGAGGCGCTCCTCAACGCTCCCCAGGTCCGCTCCGACGATGACGACCAGGTCAGCGTCGCTGACGTCCCGGATATCGCTCGGGGCGAAGGTGAACGTGTGCACGTCGGCGCCTTCAGGGACCACGCTGCGGACGGCGACTGCGTTGCCGCCGACCTGCTCCACGAGGTCGGCGACGATCGTGGTCGAGGTCACGACGGAGATCCGTCCATCGCGAGCAGCGTCACCGCCGCCGTCGCTACACGCAGTGGCGACGCCCAGGGTCGCCAACGCGGCGATGGGCAGGGCCCGGTGCAGCCCCCGGGACGGCATGACGGCTTTCTCCCACTGAGTCTTCGTCTCAACGAGACGCCGTATCGTCTTGCGAATGAGATCTCGTGTCAATGTCCCCGGACTGGTGGTCGCCGGAGACCATCGCCGGCGCAGTGCCGATCCGGATCCCCCGCGACTCAGGCTACGCCCGTCACGAAGCCTCCACCTGATCGTCGCTAGCCCGCGCCCCTAGGGCCATTCCCCTAGGGGATCCCCTGACCGAACTCCCCATCGAGGCCGTCGCTCGCGGGATAGCCCCGCGCTTCTGAACGGACGCCTCAGGGGAGTGGTCCGTGGTGCAAACCGCGTCTCTGCGCGCGTTCGGTTCCCAGGTTTCGGCAGCGGCCGCGATCGTCTTGTCGCTGGGGCTCCTCGCCTTCGTCACCCTGCAGCCGCGTGAGGTCTTCGATGCTCACGCGGTCGATTCCTCGAACGACCACCTCTGGCTCACGGTCGAGCACGAGGGCGCCACGTATCAGGTCGACATCCACTTCCTCACCGGCGAATCATCGAGCGACCTAGACGCAGCCCACGAGGCCGCGCTCGCCCGCTTCGCTGAGGCGGGCATCTCGGCGACCGTAATCGAGGATCACGCTCCCGGGACGGTGGCTGCGCAGTTCGCCAAGAAGTCGTATTGGTGGTCCGACCACACCACCGAATGGAAATACAACCCGGCCGGCAAGCCCGACGGCCTTGCCGGCGATGCTGAGGCGATCGCCGCCGCGGCCAGCACCTGGGCCACCGCCGGGGCGGGCTTCGCCTTTGTCCACGAAGGGGCAACCATGGCGGCAACCGGCGCTTGTGGCGAGGGGATCGACGGCCAGAACACCGTCGGCTGGGCCGACATCCCGGGAAATGTGCTCGCGGTCACCTGCACCTGGTACTCGGGCGGCACAAGCCCGACCACGGCGATCGAGTTCGACATGGAGATCGACCGCCGTTGGGTGTGGACGAGCGGCGCGCCTGTGGAGATGGACCTGCAGAGCGTGGCGACGCACGAGTTCGGGCACGCGCTCGGTCTCGGTCACGCCAGCGAGTCTGGCTCGGTGATGTTCGCGACCTACCCTTCGGGCGCCCTCAAGCACGACCCCACACCAGACGATCGGGCCGGCATCGCCGCGATCTACGGCGCTTCGGCCGCGGTTGCACCCGCTCCCGCTCCCGATCCTGATCCCGCCCCCGCCCAGGCGCCGCCGCCCCCGTCTACGCTGCCGCTCGCCGCAGGTGCGAGTCTGGTGACCTGGCCCTACGCCTCGACCGCCGCCGTCGGGGCGGCGGCCTCGGGCCAGGGCTCTGTGACCGCCATCTACGGGTACGACGCGGGCTCGCGCACGTGGCAGCGCTATGTCGCGAAGCTGCCGCCGGGCGCGAATACGCTTCAGCGGCTCGAGCCGGGGGAGGCGTACTGGTTCTTTACGACTCGGGCCAGCGCGGTGCGCGGGGACTTCTAGACCCAGCGCGCTCGTCGTTGACACCCGTTTCAAGCCGAACCTACGATCGTCCTCGTGGGCACAGCCACCGACAGCGCGACGCGCCTCGAGGACGGCGGGCACCGCCTTACTGCTCCACGCCGCGCCGTTCTCAGTGCGATTGCCCGCAGCCGCCGGCCCTTCACGATCGAAGAGCTCTGCGAGCGCGTCCCTGGGATTGGCCGGGCAACGGTGTTCCGCACGGTGAAGCTCCTGCAGGAGCTCGAGCTGGTCTGCCGCGTCCCCCTCGAGGACGGTGGCGTGCGCTACCAACACGCCCGCAGCGGCGAGCACCACCACCATCTGATCTG
The DNA here is from genome assembly GCA_965247935.1 of Tepidiformaceae bacterium. GTDB lineage: Bacteria > Chloroflexota > Dehalococcoidia > Tepidiformales > Tepidiformaceae > CAUYXJ01. The sequence continues at coordinate 1,906,079 of CBDFIA010000002.1, read as the reverse complement.
TAACAGCTGCGGCTCCGTGACGGAGTTCAGCGACCCCTCATTGGATGCCGCGGTCGAGCAGAACGCCGCCGCGGCCGGCTTCGAGCTCGACGGCCACAGTGCTGAGCTCTACGGCCGGTGTGGCACCTGCGTCGCTATCTAGTCAAAAAAACTCGCTTTACCCCAGCGGTAGCTTTACTCCTCGTATCCGTCTCGCTCCCGCCGCCGAACGTAGACATAAGCGACAGGAGGGCCATCTCATGCGCCATTTGAATATCCCCCGCATGCCCCGCCTCCGCCGCCAACGGCATGCTGCGGTCGCTTCCGTCCCGCCGCCGGTCTCACCCCAGCTGGCTGCCGCTGATCTCGACTCCCACCCGTCGGAACTGCTGACCCTTGACCCGCACGTTACGGTCGCCTGCGAGGTCGCCCTCTCGCTCACCGCCGCGGACGAGGCGCTGACGAAGCTCCGTAGCTGGGCCGCGATCAGCGGCGTCAGCCCGAGCGGCCCCGGCGTCCTCCGAGTTGACGGCGAACTTGCGGAAGTCCACCTCCCCATCGCGGAGGGCGCAGCCCCCCACGCCGAAACGGGGCTGCGCGGGGCTAGCCTCGAAGGCGGACCGGCTCGCCGCTATACCGGCCTTCGCTTTGCCGCGCTCCCGCTGATTGCGCAGTACGAGCTGCACGCCGGGCTCAAGGGATTCACCGAAGGCACGCTGCTCGTACCCGCGGCTGAAGCAGGCCACGAGCGCTCAGCGAAGAGGGCGCGGCCTGCCGCCTGACCAGCCGGCAGGCCGCGCCCGCCCGGCCGCAAACTGCGGCCGGTGGGCGCAAAGCCGTATCAGGGAGGATCCCGCCGGCTACCGCTTCGGGTGCTCCGCGAAGAAGGCCCACATGAGGTCTGTTGCGGAGATCGCCTGCGTGGGGGCGTCGCCGAAAAGGGTTCCGCGCACACCGCCAGGCCAGGCGTGGCCGCCGCCTTCGATGGTCTGGAGGACAACGGCGGTGCCGTTCGCGCAGCCGCCCCACTCCGCCACCACGATCTCGCCGTCTCTGCGCTCGCGCGGGGTCGCCTCACAGCCGTTGTGGTCGACGAAGACGCCCACCGAGGTCGCGACGGAGGCATCGACGCGCGGCGCAGGGTCGACTCGTCGCTTCGGCGGACCTCCCGCGTAGAGCACGCTCTGGTCGTTGGTACCGTGAAACGCGATCAATGAGATCGCCTCGCTCGGAGCGCAAACCACGCTCAGCGCCCCCGCGACGGGCGCTGCCCCCGCAATGAGGTCCGCACGTTCGCAGGCCAAGCGGTAGGCCATCATCCCGCCGTTCGACATGCCGGTGACGTAGATCTGGTCTGCCGACACGTCGTAGTCCGCGTGCAGGGCGGCGATCAAGGCGCTGGTGAAGCCGACGTCGTCGATCCCCTGCTCCCGGGCGTAGCCGCAGCAGTTGCCTGCGTTCCAGGTGAGGAGGGCATCGGCGAGGCGGCCGCTGCCGTTGGGAAAGACCGCGAGGAAGCCGTGTTCTTCGGCAGCCCGGTCGAAGCCGGTCATGCGGATCGCGCTGGCCGCGCGCCCACCCCCGCCGTGATAGACGATGACCGCCGCGAGCGGTCCCTCGCGCAGTCGCTTGGGCAGGTGAACCAGATAGGAGCGCTCGCGCCCATCGTGTTCGAGCACGCGCTCATGCGTGCCGGGTTCGAGCGCTTCAATCATCGGCGCGCTGCTGGCGCCCGGCGCCTGCCGGTCGCGGCAGTTCGCCGACAGCACGAGGAACGTGATCAGGAGTGAAGCCGCCACGAGTGTTCGCACCTCAGGCGATCATCGGTTGCGCCCCGGCCAGCGTCGACTCCACCCGCCCGACGCCACCGCTCCTCCCTGACGGCCCCGAGGGCGGACGCTCGTGCTACTGGGCTGCCTCGTCCTCAAGGACATCCTCGGTCACGACGAGGACTGGATCGCTGCGCTCGCGGCCGCAAGCGCCTTCGACTAGCGCCGTTCGCCCCACGCGTCCGCCCCCGCTAGGCTAATCGCGTGTCACGCCGCCGCCGTCGCCGCCAGGAGATCCCCGAGGACGAGCGCCTGCAGACTGTGCGGATCGAACGTTTGGTCGCGGGTGGGGCAGGACTGGCCCATCTGCCTGATGGCAAGACGCTGATGGCGGCTTTCGCCGCGCCCGGAGAGCTCGTCGAGGTGACCGTCGAGCGCACCCACCCGGACTATGTCCAAGGCGTGGTGTCGCGCGTGATCGAGCCTTCGCGCAGCCGCACTGAGCCGAAGTGCAAGCTCTTCGGCGATTGTGGCGGCTGCCAGCTCCAGCATCTCGAGTACCCGGCCCAGCTCGCGGCCAAAGAAGCGATCGTGCGCGAGCAGCTTGCGCGAATCGGCGGGCTCGAGGATGCGCCGGTGAACGCGGTCGTCGGTGCGGACGACCCCTGGGCCTATCGCAACCACGTGCGCTTCTCGACTGGCCGCAGGCATGGCGATCTCGGTTTCATCCATCGGCGCGGCCGCGGCCTCTTGCGGGTCGAGCGCTGCCCCATCGCCGACCCCTGGGTGAACGAGCAGCTGCCGCGCCTCCAGGGTCACGCCCGCGGCCTCCACCAGATCCAGCTGCGTCACAACGCGGAGACCGAGAGCACCCTCATCGCCCCGGCCCTCGAACACCTCCCCGAGGAGAGCGGGCAGGAGCACTACTTCGAGCAGCTCGGGGGGAGGCGCTTTCGCGTGAGCGCCTCCTCGTTCTTCCAAGTGAACAACGCCCAGGCCGAGAAGCTCGTCGCACTCGTTGGCGCCAGCCTCCCCGCGCAGGGCGGGCTCCTCCTCGACGCGTACGCCGGAGTCGGCACCTTCGCGGCCATCTTCACGGATCGCTTCGAGCGGGTAATCGCGATCGAGGAGTCCCCGTCGGCGGTCGGTGATGCGGAGGTCAATCTCGCGGACCTGACGAACGTCGACTTTCGCCTGGGCAAGGTCGAGGCGGTCCTCCCGGAACTGACGGAGAAGCCCGCGGTGGTGCTGCTCGACCCGCCTCGCGTGGGCTGTGCGCCAGAGGTGCTCGAAGCGCTGATCGGGCTGGCCCCGCCCACGGTCGTCTACGTCTCCTGCAACCCCACGACTCTGGCGCGCGATCTGCGTACGCTCGTCGACGCTGGCTACGCCCTCGAGACCGTCACGCCGATCGACATGTTTCCGCAGACCGCGCACATCGAGAGCGTGTCGCGGCTGACGCGGCCCGCCGCAGCGGACTAGCGTGCCGCTGGCGGTCGTCCTTGGCTCGGCCTCGCCCCGCCGTCGCGACCTCTTGGGCGCACTCGTCCCGGACTTCAGCGTCGATCCCGCGGACGTCGTCGAGCGAACCGACGGCGACCCGCTCGACGACGCTCCTCGCCTGGCGCGGGAGAAGGCGGAAGCCGTGGCAGGCCGCCATCCGGACGCCATCGTCATCGGGGCCGACACTATCGTTCACGACGGCGCCCGCGCCTACGGCAAGCCCCACGACGCGGACGACGCTGTCGCGATGCTGCTTGCCCTTCGCGGGCAAGTGCATCTGGTCGTAACGGGCGTCGCGGTCGCTTCACCGGCCGGAACTACCAGCGGCGTCAGCATCGCTGAGGTCCAGCTGGCCAGGCTCAGCGATGAGGCGATCGCCGCCTACGTCGCCAGCGGCCGTCCCCTCGACAAAGCCGGCGCCTACGCCATCCAGGACGAGGACGTGCCCACAGTCGCTGCCCACAGCGGCTGCTACTGCGCCGTCATGGGCCTGCCCCTCTGGCGCCTGCGCAGGCTGCTGGCGGGGGCCGGCGTAGAGGCGCGCGCGCCGGATGCCGCGCTCGCGCGTTGCGCGAGCTGCCCGGAGCGCGGCGCGAGTTAGGTGCGCGCCCCCAGGGGCAGGGCGCGGGCGGCGGCCGCCGCCGCGCGCTCGAAGCTGGGGAAGACGGGGATGCGGCGCTCCGCGAACTTCAGCCGGAGCTCCGCGACGAACGCCTCTTCGTGGGCTGGGTGCATGACCATCAGGAAGGGCTTCGCGGAGCCATCGATGTGCTTGGCGAGCGTGTCCAGCAGCTCGTCGAGCCGTTCGGGGTGCTCCTTCCACTGCCGCGCCCCGAACATCGCCGACTGCTCCATCGCGAGGGCGTCGACGCTCTCGTCGGCGTCGAGGATGCCGAGAATGCGTTCCAGCACTTCGGTCTTGCCCTGGACAGTGCCCGCCATGTCGAGCGGGTTCTGGTAGCTGCCGCCGACGATGTTGAAGAAGCTCGAAAGCTCTTCGTATGACTGCCCGCTGAGCCGCCCGACCTCGAACCCCTGTTTCCCGAAGGCGTCCGTGATCGAGACCGACTGCCCGCCGGTCATAGCCATCAGGGCCATGCGCCGGCCCGCCGAAGGCTTCGCGGAAAGCAGGAGCTTCACGACATCGATCGTCTCGTCGAGGCTGTCCGTCGAGATCGCCCCGCACTGGCGCATGATTCCGCGCCAGACGGCGTGTGCGGACGCCAGCGAGGCGGTGTGCGACATCGTCGCGCGGGCGCCCGCGTCGGTCTGCCCGCCCTTCCACACGACCACCGGCTTCCGTACGCTCGCCTCGCGCAACGCCTTCACGAAGCGCGGACCGTCCTTGACGCCTTCGACGTACATCGCGATGACATCCGTCTCCGGGTCTTCGGTGAGGTACTCGAGGTAGTCGCTGATGTCGAGCACGATGGCGTTGCCGAAGCTCGCGCAGCGGCTGAGGTGCATGACGTTCGCGCCCATGACCAGACTGAACATGATGCTGTGCGTCCCCGACTGGGAGACGAAGCCGACGCGACCGTCCTGGGCCACGGGTACATCCGCGCTGAAGCGCACGCCAACCTTCGGCAGGTAGAGGCCCATGCAGTTCGGACCGACAACGTTGAAGCCGGCTTCGCGGGCCATGGCCGTGAGCTGCTCCTGAAGCGTGACCCCGAGCTCTTCGCCGGTCTCGGCGAAGCCGGAGGTGAAGAACGCCGCCCCCGCGGCTTGCGCCTCGATGAGGTCCTTCAGGACGTACGGGGAGATGTGCCGCGGCACGGCCACAACGGCGTAGTCGACGGGCTCAGGGACATCCGCGAGCGAGGTGAAGTTCGTGATGCCGAGCTCCTCGATCCCCGGGATCTCCTTCTCGTCGATCTGTACGGAGTAGAGGTTGCCGCCCTGGTCCTTGAAGGGCTGGTTGTTGCGCAGCCACATGTAGCCGGGGCCCTTGTCGCCGATGATGACCACCGTCTTGGGGTTGAACATGCGATCGAGCCGGTGCCCGGGAACGGCCATGTCAGCCCTCCGCCAGAACGATGCGCGCGTCCACCGCGACAGCGCCCTCGGGAGAGGCGATGACGGGATTCAAGTCCAGCTCCTGGACCTCCGGGTGGGCGGCTACGAACGCCGAGACGCCGCGGAGCGTGCCTTCGAGGGCGGCCATGTTTACGGGGGGTTGCCCGCGCACCCCGTCGAGCACCTGGCGCCCCTGGATTTCGTCGATCATGTCCTCGGCATCGCCGTCGCCGAGGGGTATCAGGCGGAAGGCGACGTCCCCGAGGACTTCGACCATGATGCCGCCGAGTCCAAACATCATCACGGGGCCGAACTGCGCGTCCGTGGTCATCCCCACGATCACCTCGGTGCCGGGCGCGGCCATTTCCTGCACGGAGATGCCCCCGACGATGGCGTCGGGCTGAGCCGCCTTCACTGACGCCAGGATCGCGTCGTACGCCTGGGCCACCGCCTCGCCGTCCGCGAGGCCGAGGCGGATGCCGCCGACGTCGCTCTTGTGCGGGATGTTCGGCGACACGATTTTGAGCGCGACGGGGTACCCTGCCGCAGCGGCCTGCGCGACGGCCTCGTCGCGGGATGTCGCGAGCGTCGTGGCCGTAACAGCGAGCCCGGCCTCGGCCAACGCCGCCTTCGCTTCGACCTCGGACAGGAGCGTGCGGTTCTCGGCACGAGCGAGCGCGACGGTATCGGCGAAGGTCATGAACGCGTCCTGAGAGGGCTGACGTGCCAGCGCCGGATTCTACCGCAGCGGCCGGCGGCTGCACCCAGGAGCCAAGAGCGGCCGCAGGCCGCGAGCCAACGGCCAATAGCCGGGGGCCGGGAGGGGAAGTGGAGGCGCCGACCGGGATCGAACCGGTGATAAAGGTTTTGCAGACCTCTGCCTTACCACTTGGCTACGGCGCCTACGTGCTGGTGCCCAGGGTGAGATTTGAACTCACACGCCCAAAAGGGCACTGCCCCCTCAAGACAGCGTGTCTGCCGGTTCCACCACCTGGGCCCAGACCCCAGATCGTAGGCGGGGAGCGGTTCTCAGTTCAAGGTTCAGCGTTCAGAGGGGCTTTCGCCACCCGCAGGCCACCTCCCGCAGCGCCGGTTCAGCGGCGTCTCGCTCCAAGAGCCGAACAACTACGGGCGGGCGTCGTCCGCACGCCACCCCGTGAGCATCCGGAGGAGAGGTTGGCAGGGGTGGCAGGATTCGAACCCGCGACACTCGGATTTGGAGGCCGATGCTCTACCAACTGAGCTACACCCCTAGCCAGAGGGCGATCGTACCAAAGGGATCGGGCTAGGGCCGCCCACCGGGGTCCCGCGCCTCGCAGCTCTCGCTGGCGACTGGCGCGGGCTGGTGTTCGTTGGTCGTTGCGGGCGACTGCCTATACTCGCCCGATGACGCGCCATCTCCTCTCCTCTGCCGATCTGAGCCCGCGCGAGATCGTGTTCCTCCTCGAGACCGCGGCCACGCTCAAGCAGCAGCCACGGCCTCTCCTGGAAGGCCGCCAGCTGGGGCTCCTCTTCGAGAAGCCGTCGCTGCGCACGCGCGTCAGCTTTCAGGCGGGGATGCACCACCTCGGCGGGGCGACCATCTACCTCGCCCCGCAAGAGGTCGGCCTCGGGGAGCGTGAGGCGATCAAGGATGTCGCCCGTGTGCTCGCGCGCTACATCGATATCGTGGCTGTGCGCACCTTCGATCAGGCGATCATCGAGGAATACGCCCAGTACTCGACGATCCCCGTCGTGAACGCGCTCACCGATCAGGAACATCCCTGCCAGGCGCTCGCCGATCTGCTGACGCTGCGTGAACGATTCGGCGAGGTCCAGGGCAAGTCGATCGGCTTTATCGGCGATGGCAACAACGTCGCTTCCAGCCTCATCGTTACCGCCGCTTCGCTCGGCATGGACGTGCGCCTCGCCACGCCGCGGGGCTATCTCCCGCCGGAGGCCATCATCGGCGAAGCGAGCGCGAGGGCAGCGGACAGTGGCGGCTCCCTCCTGCTCACGTCCGATCCGGCCGAGGCGGCTGCGGGCGCGGACGCGCTCTACACGGATACCTGGATCTCCATGGGCCAAGAGCGCGAAGCCGAGCAGCGCCGGATCGATTTCATGGGCTACCGGCTCGACGAGCGGTTGGTTGCGCACGCCGCCCCGGATGTCCTTGTGATGCACGACCTGCCCGCGCATCGGGGCGAAGAGATCGCCGATGAGGTGATCGAGGCGCCCAACTCGATCGTCTTCGACCAAGCGGAGAATCGCGTGTGGGCTGAAGCGGCGGTCGTGGCCTTCCTCCTCGACTGTCTCGAGTTTCCCCGCGCCTAAACCGTTTCGGTCGCCCCGTTCGCTATGATTGATGGGGAGGCCGGCGCTCGCGCGCCGTGCGCAGTAACCCATGGGCGACTTCCAGAGCGCGCGAGAAGTCATCGAGCAGTTCGACTTCTCGGCGGCGATAGACGTGTTTCTGATCGCAGCCGCGATCTTTGCCGTCTTCCGGCTACTCAGCCGCACCCGGGCGATCACCCTCCTGAGGGGCGCGGTGGCCCTGGTTCTCGTGGTGGTCATTCTCGGGCGCGTCTTCGATCTGACGGTTGTGAACTGGGTCGTCGAGAACGGCTTGGTGGCGTTGATCGTCGCCGCGGCCGTGATCTTCCAGCCGGAAATTCGTCGGGGCCTCGATCGTCTGGGGCGGACCGGGATTCAGGACCTTGTCTCGCACAGCCCCAAGGAGGAGGCGATCGACGCCATCGCGGAGTCGGCCACACGAATGGCGCTGGCCCGCCACGGCGCCCTCCTCGTCTTCGAGCGCGAGACCGGCCTGCAAGATGTGATCGACACCGGCGTCCCGGTAGACGCGCGAGTCTCCCCGGAGCTTATTACCGGGATCTTCTATCCGAACTCCCCGCTCCACGACATGGCCACGGTCATCCGTGGCGATCGCGTCGTCGCGGCGTCGTGTGAGCTCCCCCTCGCCGGCGAGTTTCTCTACAGCGCCCGCGGTCTGGGCACGCGCCACCGGGCCGCGATCGGCATTACCGAGCAGACGGACGCACTCTCGGTCGTCGTTTCTGAGGAGACGGGCGATATCAGTGTTGCCCAGCGCGGCCGTCTCCAGCACGTTGATCACGGCGCGGCGCTCGTGGAGGAGCTCAAGCTTCATATGATGAAGCGGTCGAACGGGGGGAGCGTACAGCCCGGCGAGCTTGCCGAGCCCGCGACGAATGAGTGAAGTCTGGAGTCGCGCCCGAGCTCTAGGCCGAACCGCACGTTTCTTCGCGATTACCAGCGTCATGGGGTTGGTCCGCCACTGGACGCTCACCGCGTTCAGCGTGGTGGCGGCCTTTGGAATCTGGTTCGTCGTTCAGGACGTCGAGAATCCGCGCGTCGAATCGACGGTCCCGGGCATCGAGGATGCGCCCATCCGGATCGAGTTCGTGAACGTGCCCGAGGGGCTGATCGTGGGCGAGGCCGGGTCGGTGCGGGTGGTCGTAGAGGTCCGCGAGGAGGACATCGCTGATCTTCGTGCAGACGATTTCGTCGCTACTGTTGACGCGTCCGCGGTGCGTGCCGGAGAAAGGCTGAAGCTCCCTGTCGAGATCACGACGAACCGCAACGATGTGCGCGTCATCCGAGCCGAACCCGAGATCGTCGACATCTCTGTCGTGGCGGCTACGAGCAAGGAGTTGCCGGTTACGGTCGTCGAGACGGGTGAGCTCCCATCTGGGTTCCGTCAGGGCCTGCCTGAGGTGGACCCGCCCTTTGTGACCGTCACCGGGCGAGCCGAGCTCGTGGAGTCGGTGAACGAGGTCCGGGCGACCGTCTCGATCACGGGGCTGCGCGACACGCAGTCCTTCGATACCGAACTCGTCCCTCGGACGAGCGACGGTACGCGCGTGACCGTGGAGCTCTCTCGGAACCGCGCGCGCGTCACGCTCGTGGTCGAGGAGGCTTCACTCACCCGCCAGATCACCGTGCTCGGTGGCCCCAAAGGAAGCCCCGCGCGGGGCTACTCGGTGACCAACGTCAGCATCAATCCTTCCACGATCGAAGTAAGCGGCCCCCGCGATCTGATCGAGGGCCTCACTACCTTCAAGGTCGAGGATGTCGACGTGACGGGCGCCCGGACGGAGGTGATCGAGCGCCGTGAGCTCAACCTGCCCGAGGGCGTCGTCGCGGCGGTGCAGGGCGTCTTCGTCACGGTTTCGATCGAAGCTCAAGAGGGTGCGCGGACCCTGAGCGTGCCCCCGATCTTCGAGGGGCTGCCTGAGGGCCTGGAGGTCGCCGCGGGGGTGTACTTTGTCGAGGTGCGAGTGAGCGGTGCCGAACCTGATCTCGTCGAGCTCACCATCGCAGACGTTCTCGCCACGGTCTCGCTGCAAGGCGCCGAGGCCGGGCTGGGGACCTACGAGGCCCAGGTGTCGGTGCCTGACGGTGTCGAAATCGTCGCGATCGAGCCGATCGAGCTCGAGCTCGTTCTCGTTCTCGTTCCAGCGACGCTCTCGTGAGCGCCGCCGCCCATCTCCCTCGGGTCGCGATCGTGGGCCGGCCGAATGTCGGGAAGTCGTCGCTGTTCAACCGCATCGTCGGCGAGCGCCGGGCGATCATCGAGGACGAGCCGGGCACGACTCGCGACCGCCTCGAGGCGGAGGTCGAGTGGCGCGATACGCACTTCCTCGTGCTCGACACCGGTGGCTTTCAGCGTGAGGCGGAAGGCGACTACACCGCCCTCATCCGTGCCCAGATCACGGCGGCCATTGAGGAGGCCGCGCTCGTACTCTTCTGCGTGGATGCGCGTGACGGCCTTACCGCCAGCGATCTCGATATGGCCGATGTTGTGCGCCGCGGTGAGACGCCCGCGCTGCTCGTCGCGACCAAAGCCGATAACGAAGCGCGCGAGGCGATCGCGGCGGCGGAGGCGACCACCCTGGGCTTCGGCCCGCCGCTCCCCGTCTCGGCATTGCACGACGTGAACGTCGGCCTCCTGCTAGACGATGTCGTCGAGCGCCTGCCCAAGACCGCCCCGTTGGTCGAGCGCGACCGGATTCGGGTCGCGATCGTCGGGCGTCCGAATGTCGGCAAGTCGACCCTCGTGAATGCGCTCACCGGTGAGGACCGCGTGATCGTGAGCGATGTCGCAGGCACCACCCGAGATGCGATAGATACCGACCTGGATTCGCCCCAGGGCGCCTTCACGCTCATCGATACGGCCGGGATCCGGCGGCCCGGAAAGCGTGGCCTGGGCGTCGAGCGTCATTCCGTCCTCCGCGCGACTTCCGCGATCGACCGCAGCGACGTGGCCATCCTCCTGGTGGACGCCAGCGAGAGCGTGGCGGCGCAAGACACGCACATTGCGGGCATCGTCCAAGAGGCGGCTGTGGGCCTCGTCGTGGTGGCCAACAAGACCGACCTCTGGGAGAACCCTGAGCTGGATGGGGCTCGCCTCCTCGCCGTCATGCGCGAACGCTTCCGCTTCCTTCCCTGGGCGCTCTTCACCTTCATCTCGGCGGAGGCAGGGCAGGGTCTTCCTGAGCTCCTGCGCCTCGCGGCGGAAGCCCGTGAGGCGCGCCGCCGTCGCATCCCCACGGGCGAGCTCAACGGGATCTTCAAGCGCGCGCTACGCGACCATTCGCCACCCGTCGTCCACAGCCGCCGCCTCAAGATCCGCTTCGTCACGCAGCCGTCCGTCGACCCGCCCACGTTCGTGGTCTTCGTGAACGACCCGAAGCTGCTGCATTTCAGCTACCGCCGCTTCCTCGAACGGAGGCTGCGTGAGGCGCACGACTTCGAGGGCACGGCCATCCGCTTCATCTTTCGCGGCTCCAGCGATGAGGAACGTGGGGAGTGATCGCCGAATACGTAGGGAACATCGCCTTGGGGTACTTCCTGGGCTCGATCCCCGCGGGTCTCGTCGTGGGCTATCTCTGGCTTCGGCGTGATATCCGGGAGGCCGGCAGCGGCAAGACCGGTGCGACGAACGTCCTGCGCACGGCCGGCCGGGTGCCCGCGCTCCTCGTGCTCGTTTTCGATCTCGGGAAGGGGGTCGCGCCCGCCCTCATCGGCCGCTTCGTCTTCGACGACAACGGTGTGGCCGCGGCGGGCGCGGCGGCCGCAGTTGCGGGCCACGTTTGGCCCCTGTTCGCGGGCTTCCGCGGAGGGCGTGGCGTGGCCACGGCCTTCGCGGCGCTGCTTGGCCTCACCCCCCTCGTAGCGCTGGGGGTGGTCGCGGTTGCGGCACTGCTGTTCGCGGTCACGCGCATCGTCTCCGTGATGTCGGTCGGAGCCGCGGTGGTGGCGGCCGCAGCCGTGGGGGGACTTGCGCTCGCGGGCGAGCTCCCGGCCGCCTTCGCGTACTTCACGCTCGCGGCGGTCGCACTGATCGAGTACATGCACATTCCCAACATTCGGCGACTCCTCACCGGCACCGAGCCGCGGCTCGGGCAGGGCGGGGATCGCCCTGCAACCGGTTAGAGCGTGTCTGCCTTCGCCGTCGTCGGGGCGACGTCCTGGGGTGTGACGCTGGCCGATCTCCTCGCCCAGGGCGGTGCGGCCGTGACTTTGCTGGTGCGGACTCCCGAGGAGGCGGCTGCCGTGGACGCTGCCCGCGGCCTGGCGCGCATGCCCGGCCTCGTCCTCACGGAGTCGGTCCAGGTAGCACCACTCGATGCTGGGACGGGGGCCCTCGACGGTGCGATCTTCGCGGTGCCAGCGCAAACCCTGCGCACCGCGGCCGACCGCGTGGCCCTCCATCGCGATGTCGCGCTGCTGTCTGCCGCGAAGGGGATCGAGAACGGCTCGCTCCTGCGAATGAGCGCGGTTCTCGCCGACCGCGGCTGGCCGGCGGCGCGCATCTCCGCACTGTCGGGGCCTAACCTGGCGCGTGAGATCGCCGCTGGCCTTCCCGCTGCTGCTGTCGTCGCCTCGATCGCCGAGACGGAATCGGAAGCGTGGCAGCGTGCGCTGAGCACACCGCGGTTCAGGGTCTACCGCTCCGCTGACCTCATCGGCGTCGAGCTGGGCGGGGCGCTCAAGAACATCGTGGCGATTGCGGCGGGGGCGGCTGCGGGGCTGGGCTTTGGGGCGAATACCCTCGCCGCCCTCACGACCCGTGGCCTCGCCGAGATCACCCGGCTTGCGGTCGCGGAGGGCGCTGATGCGCGCACGCTGCTTGGCCTCGCCGGGGTGGGTGACCTCATGGCAACGTGTTACTCCCCGCTCAGCCGCAATCACCGCTTTGGCGAGCGCCTCGCGGCGGGCGATGGCGCTGCTGCTGCGCAGGCGGCGGTGGGCGGCGTCGTCGAGGGCGCGACCACCACTCCCGCGGCGTTGGCCCTGGCCGCCAAGCACGGCATCGAGCTGCCCGTGGCTGAGCAGGTAGCAGCCGTCATCGCCGGTGAGCGTTCGGTCGGCGAAGCCATGGCCGCGCTACTGGCTCGCGATCTGCGGGCCGAGGCGTAGCCTCACCCCGGTGTACTATCCGAAGCATGCCCCGGCCCTCACCGCCTTTGGCTGAATTCTCGGAGGTCCTCGAAAAACTTGCCGAGGGCGCTGAACTGCCTCCGACCGAGATCGCCATCCTTTCGGACATCGATCGCGCGCAGCTAACGGCGCTCAAGGCGGCGTGGCCGAGCATTCCCGACGTCACGCGCACTGCCCTTGTCACCGAGGCGGTGCGTCTCGCCGACGAGCGCGTGGATGTCGAGTTCTCCCGCTTCGCGGGGGTGGCGCTACAGGATCCGCTGGCCGAGGTCCGCGCCGCCGCGATCGAGGCGCTGCGTGAGTCGACCGATCGGCAGACCGCGCATCTGCTCGTGCCGATCCTCCGCGACGACCCCGACGAAGCAGTCGCGGCCGGGGCCGCCGAGCTCCTCGGGGAGTTCGTGCTGCGTCTCGAGCTCGGCACGTTTGGCGAGCGCGAGGGCGAGCCGATCATCGATGGCCTTCGGGCCGTGGTCTCGGACATGGTGCGCACCCCCGAGGTGCGCGCTAACGCGCTCGAAGCGCTCGCCCCCCGTTCCCTCCCCTGGGTGGAGGCGCTGCTGCTCGAGGCGTATTACGGTGACGACGAGACGCTGCGCCTCTCCGCCGTGCGCGCAATGGGTCGTTCGGCCGAGGAGCGTTGGATCGAGTACCTCTTGGAGCAGTTCGAGGCGGGCGATCCTGCGTTCCGGCTGGAGGCCGTGATTGCCGTGGGCGAGATTGGGTCCGAAGAGGCGATCGACCGGATCGCCGAGCTCTTCGTTGATGACGATGAGGACGTCGTGAAGGTGGCCGTGAAGGCGGCGGGCGAGATCGGCGGCGAAGTCGCGACCGACTACCTGAACGAGTTCGCCAGCGAGGCGCCCGCCGAGTGGGGCGAGCTCATCGCTGAGGCGCTGGACGCGGCCACGGTCGCGACATTCGGGGAGCAGGAGCCGGAGGAGTGAGCGGTCGCGCCGCCCGGCGCCTCCCGGTTCTCGATGCGGTCTCGGCCGGTGGTGTCGTCTGGCGCCGGGCGGCGGGCGCGACTACCGAGGTCGTCGTTGGCTTTCAGGCGGGTCCGAGCCGCTGGACGCTGCCTAAAGGCACGCCCGAGGCGGGCGAGGATCTCGCGGCAACGGCGCTCCGTGAGGTGAGCGAGGAAACCGGCCTCGAAGTTGCGCTCGGCGACAAGCTCGGCGTGATCGAGTATTGGTTCGCGCGTGACGGGCGGCGTTATCACAAGTTCGTTCATCATTGGTTGATGACGCCTACTGGCGGTGAGCTTGCGGCCCACGACCATGAATTCGACGAGGTTGTGTGGGTGGCGGCAGCGGAGGCAGTCGCCCAGCTCAGCTACGAAACGGAGCGTTCCATTCTGGCAAAGGCGCTGGAGGCGCTCGGGGTAAGCGTGTGACGACAGAGGCGCCCGGCACGATCGCGACGAGCGCTCGCCTGCGGATCCGCGAAAAGCGGATCGAGGACGCTCGCGCCGAGTACGCCTGGCGCTGCGATCCGGAGGTCGCGCGCTACGACGGCACGAAGCCGCTCAGCCTCTCGTTCCAGGAATTCGTGCAGCAGTTCGAGCGCGATCTGCGCTTCGCGAACCCCACCCGCCGCGCGTACGCCCTCGAGACCGTCGCCGGTGAGCACATCGGCGGGCTGATGTACTACAACGCCGATCACGCCACCGGCACGGCCGAGTACGGAATCTCGATCGGGCCCTCGGACCGCCGTGATGGGGGGCTCGGCACCGAAGCGACCATCGCCTTCCTCCGCTTTGCCTGGCAGGCGCTGCCGCTTCGGCACATCTACCTGCACACGCTCGAGTGGAACGTCCGGGCCCACCGCTGCTTCGAGCGCGCTGGGTTCCGCGACGCTGGAGTGACGCTCCGGTACGGGCAGCGCTTCATTCGCATGGAAGTGAGGCGCGAATGGTGGTTGCTCTGGGACATGGAGGGCCGCTTCGATGCCTACGACGGCGGTGAATCGCGCGACGGTCGGGCGGCCGCTGAGGTTCCGGCGGGTCGCGAGCCCTAGCCCCTAAGGGTCTGCCGATCACCATCCTGTCACGGGATTCGACCGCGCCGATTCTGCGCTGCTTACGGAGTTGGCCCGCAACGGCCGACAGTCTTCGTAGCAGGGACATCCGCCCGCCGGGTCGCCGGTGGAGTGGGTCGACGAATGAGGACGGGGCGCTGATGGCGAGCAACCTGGCGTATTCGCCCGTCCCTGACGACGAGCGAGAGCAGGCGCCCGAGCCACGCTCGGCTTTGCGGGTCCTACCCTCGCTGCCCCCCGCCCCCGAACGCGAGGAAGAGCTCGGCCTCCCTGATCGATTCCTGGAGGACCTGGCGATAAAGACGCTCGCGCGCGTCCCGAACCCGACGGGAGGTGGCGTAGCCGAGGCGATGCGCGTGGTCCCACCGATCGCTCGTCAGCTGCTGGAGAACCTCAAGCGCCGCAAACTGGTCGAGACGACGGCGGCTTCTGGCCGGCTCCAGTCCGAATGGCAGTACAGCCTCACCGAGGCCGGCGAGCGCGAAGTCGCCGGGGCCTTTGAACGGAGCAAGTACGTGGGGCCCGTCCCCGTGCCCATTCAGGAGTACTTCCGCACGCTCGAACACGACCTCGAGGTGGGTGCGCCCGACCCCGTCCGCTTGGCGCGCGCGCTCCAAGAGCTGGTGCTCTCCCGCGATATCGTGGCCAAGGTCTGCCTCGCGCTGACTTCAGGCCGCCCGGCGATGATCTGGGGTGCTCCGGGAAACGGCAAGACAACGATCCTCGAGCTCTGCAGCGAAGCCATCCGCGGCGTGACGCTGCTCCCGGTCGCGGTCTATGTCAGCGGCTACATCATCCGGCTCCACGATGACCTCATCCACGTTGTGGTTGAGAGTGAGCAACCGGCGAGCGACGCGGGCCCGGCCGTCGATCGCCGTTGGATGCGCGTGCGCCGGCCCTTCGTCTTCGTGGGGGGTGAGCTCCGTCCGGAAGATCTCGATCTCGCGTACGACCCCGCATTGGGCTACCACCAGGCCCCACCCCACGTGAAAGCGCACGGCGGGCTGCTCGCGATCGACGACTTCGGCCGGCAGCAGGTTTCGCCGCACGCGCTCCTGAACCGCTGGATCGCCGCCCTCGAGCGCGGCGATGACACGATGTCGCTGGTTACGGGCGAGCGCATCACTTTCCCCTTCCGTTCCACCATCGTCTTTAGCACGAACATCGAGCCGGCGACGATGCTCGAAGAGGCCCACCTCCGGCGCCTACCTTACAAGATTCATATCCCGGACCCGAGCCGCGAGCAGCTGGCTGAGATCTTCCTGCGCTTCGCCGATGCGATGGGGGTGGAGTGCCCGACGGGCGAACTCGACGTGGCCGTGGAGATGGTTGCTCGCGCCAGCCAGGGCGCACTGCGGAGTTGCCATCCGCGCGACATTCTCAGCTCGTCTCGGAGGAGGCGCGCTTCGTCAAGCGCGCTCCCATCTTGGAACCCGGCGCGACGCGACGTGCCTGCGAGCTCTACTTCGCGCGGGACCCCGGCCCCGTCCACCCGCCCGCCGGTTAGAACCTACGCGCTCGTGCCTGCGGAGTGCGCCTCGAGGATCGCGTTCGCGATGAGGCGCGGATGCGGGTACGGCTTCCAGCCTTCGGGCGTGTTGTAGTACCTGGTGCCCAGCTGCACCTCTTCGGGCACGCGCTCTCCGTACTCCACATCGACCCCTTCGACGCGGATGCTCGGTGTGCCGAGGAAGCGCTTCGCGGTAGCGTCCTCGTTGCTCGAGACCTCCGTGTAGGAAACCTCAACTTCGACGCCCGTCGCCTCGATCGCGAGGCGCAGGTTTTCCTCGGCCTCGGTTCCGCGCTCCTGCCCGCGAGCGTGCAGAAACTCAACCTTGATTGGTGTCAGCGTTTTCCCCCTGGGGCCGCCGCTGCTCGGCGAGGCGCTCGGCGAGTGCCGCCTCGGTGCCCAGCCTGCCGGGGCGATAGTACTGCGCGTCGCCCAACTCCTCAGGCAGGTAGCGTTCGCCCGCTGCGTAGTGATCGGACTCATCGTGGGCGTAGCGGTAGTCCCGGCCGTAGCCCATTTCGCGCATCATCCCCGTCACGGCGTTGCGCAGGTGAAGCGGCACGGGCAGGTGTGAGGTGCGGCGCGCGTCCTCGCTCGCGCGGACATAGGCCGTCAGTGCGGAGTTGCTCTTCGGCGCGAGCGCCAGATAAAGGGCACATTCGGACATCGGCAAGAAGCCTTCGGGCATGCCGATGAAGTGGACCGCCTGCTGGCAAGCTGTCGCCACTCCCAGCGCTTGCGGGTCCGCAAGCCCCACGTCCTCTGCGGCCAGGATCACCATTCGGCGCACGATGAAGAGCGGATCCTCGCCTGCCTCGACCATTCTCGCGAGCCAGTACACCGCCGCATCTGGGTCGGAGCCACGCAGGGACTTGATGAAAGCGGAGATCGCGTCGTAGTGGTAGTCGCCCTCTTTGTCGTAGTAGGGTCGGCGCTCCTGCACTGCCTGCCGTACGTCCGCCAGGGCGATACTGGTCCTGCCCTCGCTCGTGGCCGCTTCCGCGGCGATCTCGAGCGCCGTCAAGGCGGCGCGGCCGTCGCCGTGCGCGCCCTCGATCAGTTGGGCTCGAGCCTGCGGCTCGAGCGCTAGTCCTGAGGCTCCGAGTCCGCGGTCAGCATCTGCGAGCGCCCGCTCCACGATCCGCTCGATATCGTCCGTGGCCAAGGCCTCGAGCCGCACCACGCGCACGCGGCTCAACAAGGGCGCTACGACCTCGAACGAGGGGTTCTCGGTGGTTGCGCCGATGAGTGTGATCGTGCCGTCTTCCACGTAGGGCAGGATCACGTCCTGCTGGGCCTTGTTGAAGCGATGGATTTCGTCGATGAAGAGCACGGTGCGGACGCCCGCTTCTCGGCGCAGCCGGGCCTCCTGAATCACCTTGCGAAGCTCTGCGACGCCCGACGCGACCGCTGAGAGGGCGATGAACTCACCTTCCCTGCCCTGAGCGAGGATTCGGGCGAGCGTGGTCTTCCCGCAGCCGGGCGGTCCCCAAAGCACAATCGAAGGGAGGGCCCCACCCTCGTCCACCCGCCCCAGCAGGCCATCTGGCCCGACGGCCGCGCTTTGGCCAACGAACTCGGCGAGGGTGCGCGGCCGCATCCGGGCGGCGAGCGGTGAGTCCGCGTGTTCGCCCTCGGCGATGCCGAGGGATGCCTGCAGGCCGGCCTTGCGTTGGCGTGGCACGGCGCTCAGCCCGCGAGAACCGCGATCGTGACGCCGTCGCCGCCTTCCCGCGGTGGGGCTGTCTCGTAGCGCCGTACCAATGGGTGCCGAGCGAGGGCTTCGCGGATTGCCGCCCGGAGGGCGCCCGTACCCTTCCCGTGAATGATGCGGATGAAGGGCAAGCCCGCGCGGAAGGCTTCGTCGAGGTGCCCTTCGAACGTCAGTACCGCCTCTTCGGCCCGCTGTCCACGGAGGTCCAGCTCCGCGGAGACGTTGGTAGTCACCGGGAGGTCCACGACCGTCCCCGACGCCCCCGCGGGCTCCGCTTCGACGCGCTCGATGCGATCGACGGAGACTTTCATCCGCATCGATCCGAACTGGACCTCGACGCGCCCGTCCTCACCCACGCCGGTGACGGCTTCGCCCTCCTGGGGGATGTCGCGCACGCGGATCACGTCGCCCGGCGTGAGGACCTCGCTGAAGGCCGCCACTTTACGGCTCGGTTTTGCCTGCGCGCGCTGGGCTGCTGCCTCCAGCTCCGTGTCGAGGGCCTGCAGGCGCTCGGCCGCGGCCGTATCCGCGGTCCGGTCACGCTCGCGACGTTCAAGGCGCTCGAGCTCGCGGCGGGCCCGCGAAACGAGGGCCTCGCCCTCGCGGCGCGCGTCTCCAAGAATCGTCTCGCGTTCGATGTCGATCTGGCCGCGCTGTTCGGCAAGCCGCAGGCGGAGCTCCTCGGCCTCGTGGCGTGCCGCTTCCTCGCCCTGGCGGGCGTCGGCTACCGCGGCCCGCTCGCGGCGGATCTCGTCCAGCAGGCCTTCGAGTTCTCGTGCTTCGGGAGCGACCTGCGCCTCCGCACGTTCGAGCACCATCTCGTCGATGCCCAGCCTGCGCGCGATCGCGAGCGCGTTCGACTGCCCGGGCAGCCCGATCGTGAGGAGGTAGGTCGGGCTCAGCGTCTCGAGGTCGAATTCGACCGACGCGTTCCGCATGCGCGCATCGTCGTGGGCGAACGTCTTCAGCTCGCCGTGGTGCGTCGTCGCGATCACCGTGCAGCCGCGGTCCAGGAGCGTCTCGAGGATCGAGCGTGAGAGCGCCGCGCCCTCCTCTGGATCGGTGCCCGCGCCAAGCTCGTCGAGGAGCACCAAGGTGCCGGGCACCGCCGCTTCGAGGATCACGCGCATGGTGCGCATGTGCGAGGAGAAGGTCGAGAGCGACTGCTCGATCGACTGCTCGTCGCCGATGTCGGCGTAGACGTGTGGGTACGTCACAAAGCGGCTGCCTTCGTCGCACGGCACCGGCATCCCCGCCTGTGCCATCAGGGTGAGCAGCCCGACCGTCTTCAGGGCGACGGTCTTCCCGCCGGTGTTCGGGCCGGTGATGAGGAGCCCGGGCTCGGCCTCATCGACGTCGAGGTCGATTGGGACCACCTCCTCCCGGAGGAGGGGGTGCCGGGCCCGTGTTACGACGGTGCCGCCCGCCTCCGCGAGCCAGCGTTGGTCGCCATCTGCGCGCGGTAAGGCGCAGCTAAGCCGCTTCCCGAGTCGCACCTTGGCTCGCAGAACGTCGAGCGCTGCCATCGCGTTGAGGGTGGCCAGCGCTTCTTGGTCGCGCTCGCCCAGCATCGTCGAGAGCCTGAGGAGGACGCGCCGAATCTCGCGCTCCTCACCGAGCTCCAGCTCGCGCACCTCGTTGCCCGCTTCGACCACGCTCATGGGCTCGAGGAACACCGTTGCACCGCTGGAGGAGACATCGTGCACGATTCCCGGGAGCTGACCGCGGAAGTCGGCCTTCACCGGGATGACCATGCGCCCGTTGCGCTCGGTCAACAGCTCCTCTTGCGCGATTCCGCGGCGAGAGGCGTCGGCGAGCGCGGCCCGCGCGCGTTGCTCGAGGCGCGCCTGTGCGCCCCGCAGCTCGCGACGTAATGCAGCGAGCTGTTCGCTCGCCTCGTCGGCAACCGCGCCGCGGGGGGTGATGGCGCGGCCCACCTCCGCGACGAAAACGCGGAAATCGCCAATCACGGCCGCGCGTTCGGCGATCCGCGGAGTGCGCTCGGCCAGGCGCTCGGTCAGCTGTCGCGCGCGATAGGCCGTGGCGAGCGTGTTGGCGGCATCCTGGAGTTCGGTGGGCTCGAGCGCCTGCCCAATGGCCGCGGACTGCAGCAGGGGGCGTAGATCGCGCACCCCGCCGAGGGGGATGTCCAGTCCCATCTGCTCGATGAGGGTCATCTCGGCTGTCTCGGCCTGGAGCGCGAGCACCACCGCATACTCGCTCGCCGGGCGTAGATCGCGGGCGAGTTCGCGCCCGAGGCTGAAGGCGGTCTCGTCGGCGAGCATCCCCAGGACTTTGTCGAATTCGAGGACGCGTAGGGTGTGTTCGTTCACCAACCTCAGCGTACGTCCTCACCCCACGCGGGACCAGGAGGATTCGGTCCTGAGCGGCCCGTTTCGGGTTCCCCTTGGACCCGTTACGCTGGCGGCCATCGGAGGGCGCTAGAGAAGTATCGATGCTTTCGAAAGTTCTGGTCGCGAACCGGGGCGAGATCGCCCTCCGCATCGTGCGCGCCCTGCACGATCTCGGGATCACCTCCGTGGCGATCTACTCTGAGGTCGACCGGCTCTCGAGACACGTTCGCTACGCGGATGAGGCCCACCTCGTCGGGCCTGCCGAAGCCTCGGAGAGCTACCTCAACGGCGATCGCATCCTCGAGATCGCCACTGCCTGCGGCGCCGACGCGATTCACCCGGGCTACGGTTTCCTCGCGGAGAACGCGGATTTTGCCGAGGCCTGCGACACGGCGGGCCTGACCTTCATCGGCCCCTCTCCGGAGTCGATCCGCCGGCTCGGCGACAAGACCGAGGCTCGCGCCCTTGCTGCGGAGATCGGTATCCCCGTCGTTCCGGGCACAGGCAACCTCGATTCGCCCGAGGACGCGGGCGCGCTCGCTCAGGAGGTGGGGTATCCCCTCGTCGTGAAGGCGACCGCGGGTGGCGGTGGCCGGGGCATCCGTTTCGTCGATCGCGAGGCCGACCTCGCGCGTGCGGTGACGTTGGCCCGGAGCGAGGCGAGGGCAGCCTTCAACGACGATCGCGTCTATCTCGAAGCGCAGCTCCAGAACGTGCGCCACATCGAGGTGCAGATCATCGCGGACGGCTTCGGCAACGTCGTCCCCCTCGGCGAGCGCGAGTGCTCCATCCAGCGCCGTCACCAGAAGATCATCGAGGAGTGCCCATCGGTGGCGGTGGACACCGAGCTCCGCCGCGCGCTCACGCGCGCGGCCACCCGCCTCGCCCGCAGCGCGAACTATCAAAACGTGGGCACGGTTGAGTTCCTTCTGACCGAGGATGGCAGCTATTACTTCCTGGAAATGAACACCCGTCTCCAGGTCGAGCACCCGGTTACCGAGATCACCACCGGCGTCGACCTGGTGAAAGATCAGATCCTCGTGGCCGGTGGGGCGGAGCTGCCCTACGACGAGGGCGATCTCCTCACTCGTGGCTGGGCCATCGAATGCCGGATCGTGGCAGAGGATCCGTTCAACGGGTTCCTTCCGTCAGTCGGCCGGGTGGTGTTTTCGCGTGAGCCGGCGGGGCCGGGCGTGCGGGTCGAAAGCGCCCTTCACGATGGCGTCGAGGTCACGCCCTATTACGACTCGCTGCTGGCCAAGGTCACGGCTTGGGGCCGCGACCGCGAGGGCGCCCGCTCGCGCATGCTGCGTGCGCTCGATGAGTTCCGCGTCGTCGGGGTCGCGACGAACATCCCCTACCTCCTCCAGATCCTACGCTTGCCGGCGTTTATCGAAGGCCGTCTCGACACCAGCTTCCTCGATCACTACCACGTCGAGGGTCAGGAGGCAGTAGAGGCGCAGCGCGAGGCGGCCGCGATCGCGGCACTCCTCACCTCCTTGGGGGACGGTCGAGAGGCTGCTGCGCCGCAGGAGGCCGCCCAAGCTCCCGTCCGCGGGGGCTCGCGCTGGCGCGATCAAGCGATGGGTCGATGGCCGAAAAGCATCTGATCCAGGTCGACGAGTGGTCCTTTGAGGTCGAGTTCGAGCGCCTCAGCAACGACGGGGGCGCGAGTCGACTGCGCCTCGATCCCGAGGGCGAATGGCGCACGGTCGAGCTCCAGCGCGTGCGTGCGGGTCTGCACGTGCTCATGATCGATAATCGGCCGCTCGAGCTCTATCTCGAACGCCGCCGGGGTGGGGTGGACGTGACGATCGGCCGCCGCACCTACCACGTTCAGATCGGCCGCGGACGTCGGGCCACACGTGTACGGAGCCACGCAGCTGCTGACGACGACGGCCTCGTGCGAATCGCCGCGCCGATGACCGGTTCGGTGCTCGAGGTGCGCACCGAACACGGTGCCGGAGTCGCCCAGGGTGATGTCCTCGTCGTGTTGGAGTCCATGAAGATGAACAATGAGCTCCGCTCCCCGGTCGCGGGCACCGTCGAGCGGCTGCAGCTGACGGTCGATGCGCAGGTGGAGGAGGGCGCCGAGCTCGTGGCGATCCGCCCGACTGAGAGTCAAACCGAAGCGTAAAACGTGGCGCAATTCGTATTGACCCTCCGGGGGAGGTTCCGTACGGTACCGCTGGCCGTGCTAGGTGGGGAGCTAGCGGTGCCCTGTACCCGCAATCCGCTCCAGCGGGGCCGAATTCCTGCCCAAGGGCCGCGTTTTCGGGGACTGCCCTCGCAAAGCGGCATTGACGATCTGGTCCTGCGCGGCGAAGCGCTACGAACCTGGTCAGGTCCGGAAGGAAGCAGCCATAAGTAGTCAGCTTTGGGTGCCGCAGTCCCACCGGATCCGAGCTGGCTCGCGCGGTGCAAGCTCGATGCGCGCTTCGACGGCAGGTGCACGGTCTTTCCCAGTCGTCCGGCGCTCGGCTTCCTAGCCGGGGGGTCATGTGTGCGCGGCGCGCACGAGGGGGGTGACTTTGGCTCAAGAGGTTTTGCGCCCCCTGGCCGGCAGCAGCTGGCCCTGGCCGTCCCCGCGCCGGCTCATCAATTTCGACCTCTTTCACCATCCCCGGTATTTCCGCGGTCGCCACCACGCCGCAGCGATCCTGGTTGTCGCGCTGCTGGCTGTCCTTGCCTTCAAGGTGTTCCCGCTCCAGCGGGTCACCGTGCTCGCGGAGGGCCGCGCGGTTCAGGTTACGGCGACGTTCGATCGTCACGAGGCCACGCTCGAGGCAGCCGCGCTCCAGCTCGCGCCAGGCGATCGCCTGCTGGTCGGGCGCGTGGGCGATCAGGTCGCCCTCGCCGTTCGGCGCGCAACTCCAGTCACGATCGCCGCTGACGGCGCGAGCTTCGAGCTGCGCACCCAGGCACAGACGGTTGCGGGCGCGCTTGCGGCCGCCGGCCTGGAGTTGCGCGATCAAGATCGGGTGTTCGTGGATGGCCTCCTCGCGACCTCGAATGCACAGCTCGAGAGCGCCGCCACGGCCACCAGCGCGACGCCGCCTTCGGGCGGGGCGCAGCCGCTGCATATCGAGGTCGTAAGGGCGCGGCCCGTCACCGTCATCGTTGATCGTCTGCGGATCGAAACGCGCTCCGCGGCGGCCACGGTTGACGGCGTCATCGCCGACCTCGGTCTCCGTGTGCGGGAGGGCGACCTCGTCTCGCCCGGGCTGGAGACGCCAGTCTCGGCGGGGTCCACCATCCGCCTCGCACAGGCCAAGACGATCACGGTGATCGTCGACGGCCAGGCTGAGGCGCTGTACACGCGGGTCCGGCGAGTCGAGGACGTGATCGCGCTCTTTGACTTTGAGCTGCTGGAACGTGACACCGTTTCACACGATCCCCGGACGATCGTCACGGAGGGCATGGAGATCGTCGTCTCGCTCGTGCGCGAGATCGAGGAAGAGGAGATCGAGTTCATCCCACCGCGGGTGATCTCGCGCTCCGACCACACCCTCGCCCCGGGCGAGGAGCGCGTCATCACGGGGGTGCCGGGCGAACGCCTCGTGCGCTACCAGGTGACCTACGAAGCCGGTGTCGAGATCTCGCGCGAACGCCTCGGCGATAACGTCGTGAAGGCTCCTATCCCCACGGAGCACCTCATCGGGCCTGCAGGCGAGGGCGGCTTGCCCGTCCTCGTGAGAGACGGCATCCCCGTGGAGTACAAAGAGAAGGTGCGCGTTTGGGCCACCTGGTACAACGCCACCCACGGGGAGAAGGACCGCGATGATCCCGCTTACGGCATCACGGCCACTGGTATTCTGCTCAAGCACGGAATCTGCGCCGTCGATCCGACGGTGATTCCGCTGTTAACGAGGTTCTACGTCCCCGGCTACGGCCACTGTCTCGCGGCCGATGTCGGTGGCTTGATCAAGGGCTATGACGTCGACCTCGGCTTCCCCGAAGAAGCGGGAGACAACCCTTGGTACACGGGCTACGTCGAGATCTACATCCTCGACTGACGCCCGGCTCCGCCCCTACGATCCCCCGGTGAACGCGAAGGCACGCGGCCCTCGAGCGCGGAAAGCGTTGGGCCAGCACTTTCTCGTCGATACGGGTGTCCTCGCCGACATCGCGGGGGCAGTGCGTGTCCCTGCGGGGGGTGTTCTGGTCGAGGTCGGTGCGGGTACGGGGCAGCTCACGGAAGCCCTGCTCGCCCAGGGCCACGAGATCGTGGCCCTCGAGATCGAACCACGTCTCCTGGCCCACCTGCGCACGAGATTCGGTGAAGCCGATCGACTGCGTCTGGTGGAAGGCGATGCGCGGCTCTTCGATTTCTCAGAGGCCGTCCCCGACGGCCGCCCGTTCGGGGTCGTCGGGAATCTCCCTTACTTCGCCGCGAACCCGATCATCCGGCACCTTCTCGAAGGGGTCCCGCGCCCGCACGAGCTCCTCGTCATGGTTCAGCGCGAGGTGGCACGAGAGCTCTTTGCGAAGCCAGGCAAGCTCTCGCTTCTTGGCATCTCAGTGCAGATCTACGCGGAGGCGGCGCGTCTCTTCGATGTGCCCCCGATCGCGTTCGAGCCAGCCCCTTCGGTCCACTCGACCGTTGTGCGCTTAACGGTGCGCGAGGCACCCCTGGTCCCTGCCGCCCGCAACGCCGCCTTCTTCGCTCTCGTTCGGGGGGCCTTCCGCAATCCGCGCAAGCAGATCCATAACTCACTCTCGCGGATGCCCGGCGGGGAGCCCGAGGCAGTTCCCGGCGCCCTCGCCGCCGCGGGCGTCGACCCGCTGCGCCGGCCCGAGACGCTCATGATCGAGGAGTGGCTCGCCATCCTCGACGCGCTTGACCCTGACGCGCTTGGCCCAGGGCGTGGCTGAGCAGCTCGCGGGTCTTGCGCCGGCGAAGATCAACCTCACCCTCGAGGTCACTGGGCGCCGTCTCGACGGCTATCACGAGCTCGCGACGGTCCTGCAAACGCTCGCCCTGGCGGACGAGGTGACGCTGGAGCCGGCTCCCGTGGCTTCGCTCGCAGTAACGGGCCCGGCGGCCGCGGGCACACCCTCAGGCCCCGAAAACCTCGCTTGGCGAGCGATCGCCGCGCTCGGGGAGGTTCTCGGCCGGCCGCTAGAGCCCTTCCGCTTGCGCCTCGAGAAGCGTATTCCCGCGGCGGCGGGCCTTGGTGGCGGTGCCTCGGACGCCGCGACGGTGCTGCGGCTGCTGGCCCGTCATTGGCCGGAGGCCGATGAGGCTCGCCTGCTCCGCGCCGCCGCCTTGGTCGGCAGCGACGAGCCCTTCTTCCTCGTCGGTGGAACCGCGCTTGCGGAGGGTCGGGGCGAGGAAGTGACAGCGCTCCCGGATCTCCCCGAGCACGGCGTCGTGCTCTTCGTTCCGCGCGCGACGCTCCCGAACAAGACGGCAACGATGTTCGCGGCGCTCGACCGAGACGGGCGTTTCGACGAGCCGACGGTGACACATGCCCTGGCACGGCGCCTGCCGGTGCAGCTCACCGGCGCTGACGTTTTCAACGCCTTCGAACGCGTGGCTTTCGACTACTTCCCCGAGCTGGCGACGCTCTGGGAACGGCTCGAAGCGCGTATCGGCGAGCCCGTGCGGCTCGCGGGGGCCGGTCCTACGCTTTTCTGGATCGGCCCGCCGCGCGAGTCGGATCGCGTCACCGGTCTCGCGTCGGGCCTCGACTGCACCGTCATTCCGACAACGACCGCGGACTCGCTGTGGAGGCTCTGATCGCTGGCTGGACTGCCGGCTACATCATGGCCATGTTCACAACCGTGGCGGTCACCTACCTGGTGCTCCGCTCGCGGGAAACGGCGCTTGTCGAGCGCTGGGTGGCGCGCGACGTTTCCGGCCCGCTCCTAATCATCCCGATCCTGATAGGGGCGGCACTCGGCTGGACGATGTTCGGCCTCGTCGTCGGTGCCATATACGAGGTCGCGGGTCTGGACGGCGAGCCGGGCGGGCTTGGCAGCCCGAGCGTCGCCTTCACGCTCGCGATCGTGACGCTCGGCCTCGCCCCCGCGCTCCTCCTCGGCATCCTCTGGCAGCGCCTGTGGTGGATGTGGGCTGCCTTCGCCATCGCCTTCGACGCGCTTTTCGGCTGGCTTCTGCCCCACCTGGGGGGCCGATAAGATGGGTCGAGGCGCTCGTGAGTTCGTTCACAAGCGTAGGAGGCGCCGTTGCCCGGCACGATCGTCGACATGCACCTGCACACGACCCGCGGTGCATCCGACTCGATGCTCGATCCCGAGGAGCTGATTACCGAAGCGGAGCGTATCGGCCTGACGGGCGTCAACATCACCGAGCACGACCGCATGTGGGAGGCCTGGGACCTGGCGCCCTTCCGCAAGGCTCACCCGAGGGTCTTCGTCTCCAACGGGATGGAGGTCTCCACGGACATGGGCCACATCCTCGCTGTGGGCCTACGTGGCTATGAGAGCGGCATTCGCCGCCTCGAGCGCCTCCGCGAAGTTGCCGACGAACAGGGCGCCTTCCTGATCGTCGCCCACCCCTTCCGCCACTACTTCGATCCCGTGCACTTCAAGCGCCAGGGGAAGGAGCCGTTCACGATGACCGCCAAAGAGGCCGCGCGCCTTCCGGTGTTCCAGCTCGTGGATGCGATCGAGGTGCTCAACGGCTGCAACACCCCCCGCGAAAACTACTTCGCCTTGCAGGTTGCCAAGAACCTGGGCAAGCCGGGGACCGGCGGCTCGGACGCCCACTCCAACCAGGGCATCGGCTACTTCAGCGCCGAGTTCGACGAAGCGGTGACGGGGCCCGAGCACTTCCTCGACCTTCTCCACGCGGGCCGCTTCCGTCCCGTCCGCGGGCTGCCGGAGGGCCAGGTCGAGAACTTCTGGGACGCCGCTCCTCCTTCTCTCGACGACTAACCCGGGCGCGACGCGGCTCCCCTTGCGGGGTTCGGACCGAGGCCACACGATCGCGAGGCTGCGTCGCCCGGCGCGAGGAGGACCCATCGTGACCACCCCCACCCGTTGGGAGTACGCCCGTGTCGTCGTGAGCGGGCTCGACCAGCCGATCGTCGCCAACTTCAGCCATCAGCCCGATGACGACACTGAGTACGGTCCGAACGATCTCGCCGTCGCGCTCCGTGAGCTCGGCGACGAGGGCTGGGAGATGGTCTCGGACGCGCGGGTCGAGAACTGGATCGGCCCGACGCTCATCTTCCGCGAGCTGCTCTACTTCAAGCGCCCACAGACATAGCAGTTTGTCCTGCTCCCTCGACTGCTTCGCGGGGCGCTTGTCGCGCCCAGCTTCGCGCTCGCTCGCTCTCTTGGTCTTGTCCTGCTCCCTCGACTGCTTCGCTGGGCGCTTGTCGCGCCCAGCTTCGCGCTCGCTCGTTCTCTACCGTCTTGTCTTGCTCCCTCGACTGCTTCACGCAAAGACATAACCCGATCCCTCAGGCTCCTCTTGAGCCATGAGGGATCGGAAGTTGGGGCGCGGTGTCTGAGGCGATTACGCCGGGGCAGGCGCCTCGACGCGGTACCACTCAGCGTGGCGGGTGGCGACGTGACTGAGTATGAGGCGGATGCCGTCGTCGTCCGTTTCGGCTACGAGCCGCACCTTTTTCGTCCGCGCGAACTCCATGGTCCGCTCGGGCTGTTCCGAGCTGACTTCCCAGGTCTTGCCCGCTTTGGCGGCCATCGCCCAGGTGTCGAGCACCTGAGAAAGCGTCGTGCGCGGAAGCTCGTTGAACTCGGCCCAGGTGGCCTCGCGCATCCAGCCCTCCTCCGCGAGCGACGCGAGCGTGTGGAGGCACGTCGCGTCACTCGCGCCGCCGAGGCGCATGTCCATGAGGAGTGCCCGCGTCTTGGGGTCGTTGTAGGCGCCGGTCGCGAACTCTCCGATGCTGATACAAGCCACGAATACCACGGTGTCCTCCGCCGGATGGACGGTCGCACGGTGTCATCTTCTGCGCGAGCCGGAGCCCACCGATCGGTACATCGAGCCTGTACACTCTTCGGATGACAGCGGATCCAGCCCAGGATGGCCCAGCAGCGCTGGACGAGCTCGCTGAATCTGATCTGGAAGCTGGGGTCGAGCAGTACGCCGAGGCCATTCTCCGGCTCGCACGGCGCGGCGTGATCGATCCCGAGAATTGGCGCCCCATCTACGAGCGGGGGCTGCTCGAAGCCTACCGGCGGAACGATCTTCCGGGCGTCCTCGCGATGACCCGGCTGATGGTGAACGTACGGGATGCGCAAGGCCTGCCCGAGCACGCCCTGGCCGAACTGGACCACGCGCTCACGCTCGCAGGCAATCTCCCCGATGTACTCCTTGTGCTGAATGGGGTGCGTGCCTGCGTGCTCGCCGGCCGCGGCGAAATCCGTGCGGGCCGGCGCTCGATCGAGGCGGCGGAGGGCACGCGCGGGTCCGCGAGCGCCACCTTCGCGGTGCTCCAAGAGAAGGTCAACGCCGCGACCTTTGGGTGCTTGGCGCTCGATCGAGACATGACCGACCCCGCTGGGCTCGCACTCTCGGAGGCTCGGACACTGAGCAGTGATTCGCAGTATCTCTATCTCTTGTCCTGGTTCATTCCTTACCTCGTGGCCGTTGGCAAGCGCACCGCGGCGACGCCCTGGATCCGCTCGTTGGGAGCGTCTGTCAACGTGACGGAGCATCAGTGGCGGCGAGCGGATGCTGCGGTCTTCGACGAGGCCATGGCCGCGGTCGGCGATCCGAGCGCTGCGAGCGGCTTCGAGGCACCGCCCCAGAACTGGGCCGCGCGTTGGCGGCTGTTGCTCTTAGAACTGCGGCGAGCGCTCTGGCGTGCCGAGCGGGTTGTGGCCGAGAGCTGCCTTCAAGACCTGCGCGAACACCACGCCCTGATGGGCGAGTCCACGCTTGGTGACATCGAGGCGTTCGCCGCCTGCGCGCTCGCGTACTTTTCGCCCGATGAGCGAGTCCAGATCGAGCGACCTGCACAGGTCTACCTCGGCAACCTCGGGGGTGTCCTCGCGGCCGCGGAAGCGGTCGCCTTGGCGGGCACCCAACGCCAGGCAAGCGAATGGCTGAGCTGGCTGCGTCGAGCCCTCCCTTCTCACGTCGAGACAGCGATCGAATGGCCGGTTTCGCGCCGGCGCGTGCAGGCCCTGCTTGCCCTCAAGGCGGGCCGCATTCCAACGGCCCGCAAGGGCCTGAGCAGCGCCGCTGAGTGGGCCGAGCGAAACGAGTACACGGTCGAGAGCGGCGTCTCGCGCATTCAGCTGTCCGAGCTCCTCATCCGCCAGACGGGGCCGTCCAGCAGCCGCGAGCGCGCGGAGCAGCGGCGGCTTGGGCGCCGCCAGCTCTCAGAATTCGGCATCGATCCGCTCCCGCACGCGTACGTCGCCAGCCGCACGTTCGCGGCCGGCTCCGCCTCCACCCCCGGCCCCAAGCTCACCCCGCGTGAGGTTGAGGTGCTCACGCAGCTCGCTGCGGGCCTCACCTACCGCGAAACCGCCACGAGCTTGGGTGTGAGTTGGCCCACCGTGCAGACGCTCGCCCACCGTGCCTACGAAAAGCTCGGGGTGAGCGGCAAGGTGCGCGCCACCAACGTCGCGCGTGAGCTCGGCATTATCTGAGCCTCTGCGCCGCCCCGGCGGTAGGATCGGCCCTGCTCCTTGGCCAGGATGAGGAGGTGCCGTGTCGGACGAGCAGCCCTTCGCAGGTGTGACCGTGCTCGAGTTCGGTCAGTTCGTGGCCGTGCCCTACGCGGCTCAGCTGCTCGCGGACGGTGGTGCCCAGGTGATCAAAGTCGAGCCGCTCGAGGGTGAAGCAGTGCGGTTCAACGGCCGGCGCTGGGGCGATGTCACCCGCCATTTCCTCACGCGCAATCGCGGAACCCACTCGCTGCCCCTCGACCTTCGCCACGAGCGCGCCCCAGCGATCCTCGAAGCGCTCTTGGGGAAGAGCGACGTTGTGCTCACGAATCTTCGGCCGGGCCTGGCCGCGCAGCTCGGCCTCGACTACGAGAGCATCAGCGAGCGCCACCCGATGGTCGTCGTTGGCAATGTCACGGCTTTCGGTGAGCAGGGCCCGGACGCCGGTCTCGCGGGAATGGACCAGGTCGTCCAGGCGCGGAGCGGGCTTATGGCGATGAATGGGGGCATGCGCGATGGCCGCCCGATCGCCGAGGGTTCGCCGATCTCCGATTACATGTGCGCGGCGCTCCTCGCCTTCGGCGTCTCCTCCGCGCTCCTTCGGCGCGAGCACACGGGGCGCGGCGGCCGCGTCGATACCGCGCTCCTGATGTCCGCGCTCATCCTCCAGAACAACCTGATGATCCGCGTCGACGAAGCCGATGCGGAGGACCACGCCGCCTACCTTACGGAGCTGGCCCGGGCCCGGGCCGAGGGTGTTCCGTACGCCGAACAGGCGGCGCAGATCCCGAACACCCGCGCCGCCAGCCTGACGGCGATCTACTACCGTACGTTCACGACGAAGGACTCGGCGATTGCGATCGCGTGCGCGAGCGCGCGCCTGCGCCGCCGCCTGCTGGAAGCCACCGGCTTGAAAGACGATGCGCTCGACCGGGAGCTGCCCGACGATGAGCGAATCGCTCACTACGCCCGGCTGCAGGAGGAGATCGAGGCGCTTTTCGCCTCGGAGACCACCGCGCACTGGGAGGGGGTTCTGGGCGAATACGGGATTCCGGCGTCAGGTGTCAGGCTGCCGCTCGAGCTCATCGACGATGAGCAGACCGCCGCGAACGAGATGTTCGTCCGTGTCGACCATCCGGAGGTGGGTCCCCTTTCGCTGCTCGGTCGCGCCCTCGCGCTCGATGAGGACGGCTTCGTGCCTGCGGCCTTCCCGGCGCCGTTCCGTTCCGAGGCCCGCGACATTCTCGGCTGGGCGGGGCTCTCGTCCGAAGAGATCGAGGCGGCCATCGAAAGCCGTGCCGTTGCCGCCGATCCGCCCGAGCGACGCTGAAGGGGACTACCATTCCACGATGGTCGCCGGCGCACCCCCGGACCTGCCCCTCCGTAGCGCCCTTCTCCCGCGGTTGTTCAAGGCGCATGAGCGCGATGGCTTCCTGACGGGGGAGTCGGTCGCGGTGATCGCGGCCGACCTGCAGCTGCCGCTGGCCGAGGCCTGGGAGGCCGCGACCGCTTATCCCGACTTCGCGATCGATGCTCCCCAGGAGCCGCGGGCGGACTGCAGCGGCCTCTCCTGCGTTCTGAACGGGGCACCGGCGGTTCCGCCTGGGCGTCACAGCGCCTGCCGCTTTCGCTGCTACGGCGCGCCGGCGCCCGCGGCCGACGCCCCCTTCCCCGAAACGGCGCTCGGTATCCGCGGTCCGCTCCTTGCTCCGGACCTCGTGGACTGGCACGGCCTCGAGGCCGCCCGCGCCGCCGGCCGCGAGGGGGCGCTCGCGCAGATCGAGGCGGCGGGCCTGCGCGGTCGCGGTGGCGCCTATTTTCCCGTGGCCACGAAGTGGCGCGGGGCGCTGGTCGAACAACGTCCGATCGCGCTGGTGGTCAACGCGGAGGAGGGCGAGCCCGGCATCTTCAAGGACCGGGCCCTGTTGGGCCTTCGCCCGCGGCGCTTCCTCGAGGGACTAGCGATCGCCGCCGAGGTGCTGGAACCGGAGATCGTGATCGTCTTCGTCAACGGCGCTGCGCGGGCCGCGCGCGCCTCGCTGGAGACGGAGATTCGCGAGCACGCTGACCTCATTGATGCCTCGGTGAGGATCGTCCCTGGGGGCGGCGGTTACGTGCTCGGCGAGGAGACGACGCTCCTGAACGCCCTCGAAGGACGTAAGCCGGTCCCGCGATTGCGCCCGCCCTACCCGGTCGAATCCGGCCTCTTCGGCATGCCCACGGTCGTGAACAACGTCGAGACGCTGGCCGCGCTCTCGCCGATCTTTCGTCATGGCGCGGAGGCGTTTCGGGCGCTGGGCCACGCGGATGCCCCGGGGACGAAGCTTTTCAGCATCAGCGGGCATGTCGCCCGCCCCGGCGTCCATGAGCTGGCACTGGGGACGAACGTAGCTGGCGCTATCGCCGCAGCGAGTGGGCCGCCGCCCGATCGGACGCTCGCCGCGCTCGTCGGCGGCCCCTCGGGGGGATTCCTTCCGCCCGCGCAATTCGATGCGCCCCTCCTCCCCGGCCGCCTGCACGAAACGGGTGCGGTCACGGGCTCGGGCGGCATCATCGTGCTCGATGAGTCCGCCGACCTTCGTGGCGCCGCACTCGCGATGAGCGCCTACAACGCCCTCGAGTCGTGCGGGAAGTGCACGCCTTGTCGTGAGGGCTCGCCTCACGCTCACGCCGCGCTCGAGGGAGGCGCCAGCGCCGACCTCCCCGACCTCATCGACGCGCTCGAAGCGGGCTCCCTCTGTGGCCTCGGGGCGATGGCGCCCGGGCCCATCCGTTCCGCGCTCCACTTCTGGCCCGAGCGCTTTCGGTGAGCCTTGCAATAGACGGTCGCGCGACCAGCGCCGAGGGCTCGCTGCTCGATGCCGTTCTCGCCGCTGGGATCGACCTGCCCCATCTCTGCAAGGACGACAACCTTCCCGCGATCGGCGCCTGCCGCACGTGCCTCGTCGAGGCCGATGGCCGCATCGTGGCGGCCTGCTCCCTGCCTGCAGAGAGCGTCTCCTCGGTCGATACGCGGAGCGAGCGGGTACGGCGGATCCGCCGCACGGTGCTCGAACTGACGGCCGGCATGCAGGCGGCGGGCAGCGAAGGCACGGGCGGGCCGCTCGCCGCCGCCGCTCACCTCGCCTACGCCAGCGAGGGCGTGGATGTCGCTCGATTCGCAACAGCGACGGGCTCTCAGGTTGACGTCAGCAGCCCCTTCTTCGCGTTCCACGAAGACCAGTGCATTCTCTGCGGGCGCTGCGTCGTCGCCTGCCAGTCACTCCAGCACATCGGCGCGATCGGCCTCGCCCGCACGGGCGAGGCCACGCGGGTCACGCCCGGGGCGGGCGTACCCTTCAACGATTCCACCTGCACGGCTTGCGGCTCGTGTGTTGCCGCCTGCCCCACGACCGCCCTCCGCCCAAAGGAAGGTGCAACCGATGACTGAGTCGATCGCGAGCACCTGTCCCTACTGCGGCGTGGGCTGCGGCATCCGGCTGAACGTGGAGGATGGCCGCATCGGCTGGGTCGACGACGACCCGGCCAACCTCTCGAGCCTCGGCATGCTCTGCGTGAAGGGCCGTTTCGGTACGAGCTTCGTGCACCACCCCGACCGCCTCACCACCCCGCTTATTCGTCGAAAGGGTGTACTCGAGGGAGCGACCTGGGACGAAGCGCTCGAACTCGTCGCGGAACGCTTCCTCGCCCATCGCGGCCACTTCGGCAGCTTCGCCAGCGCGAAGGCCACGAACGAGGACGCCTTCGTCCAGCAGAAGCTCGTGCGCTTGGTGATGGGCACGAACAACATCGATCACTGCACCCGCCTCTGCCATTCGCCGAGCGTCGAGGCAATGCTCAGCCAGTTCGGCAGTGGCGCGACCAGTAACGCCTACGCCGACTACGAAGATGCGTCGTGCTTGCTGATTGCCGGCAGCGATCCGAGCTCGAACCATCCCGTGATCGCCTCGCGTATGCGCCGGGCGATCGACGATCGGGGGACCGCGCTGATCGTCGTGAACCCGAAGCGCATCGAGATGTGCGACCGCGCGACCCACTTCCTTCAGCCCCGCCCCGGCACCGATGTGGCCGTCTTCAACGGCATGGCGCGCGCGATCCTTGACGCCGGGCTCGATGATGAGGCGTTCGTCGCCGCCCGCTGCGAGGGCTATGACGCCTGGCGGGACGCCATCCTCGAACGGACTGTGGAGGAGTACGCGGCCATTACCGCCCTCCAGCCCGAGGAGCTGCGCGCCGCGGCCTGCTTGTTCGCCGCGCCCCCACCGCGCCGCGGCCTCCCGCCGGGCGAGCGGCCGGGCTCCTGCCTCGTCTGGGGAATGGGGCTGACCCAGCACACCCACGGCACCGAGAACTGCCACGCGATTCTGAATCTGGCGCTCATCACCGGTCAGCTCGGGCGGCCCGGCAGCGGCGTCTCACCGCTGCGCGGGCAGAACAACGTTCAGGGTTGCGGCGATGCCGGCTGCATTCCCGACTCGCTCCCCGGCTACCAGCACTATGACGACGCGGCGATCGCGCCCTTCGAGGAGGCCTGGGAGGCGGCCCTCCCCCGCGAGGAGGGTATGCGCGCCACGGACATGGTCGAGCGCATTCCCGCTGGGGACATCCGCGCGATGTACATCGTCGGGGAGAACCCGCTCCTCAACGAGCCCAACCTCCATCACGCTGAGGAGGCGCTGCGCCAACTCGACTTCCTCGTACTCCAGGACCTCTTCCTGCACGAGACCGCGGAGATCGCCGATGTCGTTCTGCCCGCCTGCTCGTTCGCGGAGGTCGAGGGCACTTTCACGAATAGCGAGCGAAGGGTGCAGCGGGTGCGTCAGGCGATAGCGCCCGTGGGCCAGAGCCGCGCGGACTGGGACATCGTCTCCGATCTGGGCCGGCGCATCAGCCGGCGCCTGGGCGTCGACGAGCGGCAGTTCACCTACGCCGGGCCCGCGGCGATCTTCGACGAGATGGCGCGCTTGGTCCCGTTCCTCCGGGGGCTGAGCCACGATCGCCTAGACCGTGAAGGCGGCCTGCAGTGGCCCTGCCCGACGACTGACCATCCCGGCACGCGCTACCTGTACGCGGATTCGTTCCCGCGCGGGCGTGGCCGCTTCGTACCCGTCGCCCAGCACGAGATCGCCGAGGAAGTTCCGGATGCGGAGTACCCGCTGATCCTCAACACCGGCCGTGTCCTCGAGCACTGGCACGGTGGCACCCTGACGCGACGGGTCGCGGGACTGCTTGAGCGCGTCGATGTGATCGGGGTGGTGGTGCATCCGGCCGACGCCGCCACCCGCGGCCTCGCGGATGGCGATGCCGTGGTCGTGCGTTCGCGCCGTGGTCGCCTCTCGGGTGAAGCCGCCATCAGTGACGCGGTTCAGCGCGGGAACCTGTTCGTGCCGTTCGTGAAGCTGCAGGACAGCGCTGCGAACTTCCTGACGAATAACGTCTACGACCCGACGGCCCGCATCCCCGAGTACAAGCTCTGTGCGGTGAGCCTGGAAAAGAAGCGGGGACGGCGCCGCGTCGGCGCGACCGCGTCCTAGCCGCGTCGCCGGGCGCGCACGAGGGCGCCGCGTAGGCCGGGCGGCGCCTGATGGCCGTCGCCATGGCCGTAGTGGTCGACCGCCACCACTCCTGCGCGCGCGATCTCGAATCCATCGAGATGGCCCGTGAGTTCCTTGAGCGAGACGTAGTCATCCGCGGAGAACATCTCCGCTCCGGACGAGGCGTCGAACTCCATGACGAAGAACGTGCCGCCCGGAGCGACCGCGGCGGCCGCTGTCCTCAGGACGCTATCGCGGGCGTCGCCACGGGGCGGCAGCGCATAGGTGCTGATGACGAGATCAAACGAATGCGGCGGGCTCCAGCGCGCGGCGTCCGCGACCTCGAACGTGACAGCCAGCCCGAGCTCGCCTGCCGCCCTCCGCGCCTGCGCGATCGCGGCCTTGGACCAGTCCACGCCGGTGACGCGCCAGCCCTGTTGCGCGAGCCAGAGCGAGTTCACGCCCGGCCCGCAACCGAGATCGAGCGCGGTGTCCGCCGCCAGCCCCCCGAGTTCCGACACAAGGAGCCGATCCGGCTCCCCGCGGGCCGCCGATTCATCCTCCCAGGCTCGGTCCTAGGCCTTGCGGTCCATCAGCGGGTGCGCGCCCACTCCTTCGCGTGGTAGGTAATGATGATGTCGGCACCCGCGCGCCGGATCGCCGTCAGCGTCTCGTCGATGGCACGAGTTTCGTCGAGCCAGCCGTTCGCGGCCGCGGCCTTGAGCATGCTGTACTCGCCGCTCACGTTGTAGGCGGCCACGGGCACGTCAACGGCATCGCGGACCTGACGAAGGACGTCGAGGTAGGCCAGCGCGGGCTTCACCATGACCATGTCCGCGCCTTCGTCCAGGTCCGTCAGGACCTCGTCCCGCGCCATGCGGGCGTTGGCGGGGTCCAGCTGATAGCCGTGGCGGTCGCCGAAGGCGGGGGTGCTGTCGGCGGCTTCGCGGAAGGGGCCGTAGAAAGCGCTCGCGAACTTCGCGGCGTACGAGAGGATGGCGACCTCGCTCCAGCCGGAACCGTCGAGCGCCTCTCGAATCGTGGCCACGCGCCCGTCCATCATGTCGCTCGGGGCGACGATGTCGCAGCCAGCTTCGGCGAGGCTGACCGCCATGTCGGCGAGGAGCGGCAAGCTCTCGTCGTTGTCGACGGTGCCGTCATCCGCGAGGACGCCGCAGTGGCCGTGGCTCGTGTACTCGCAGAGGCAGACGTCGCCGATCACGAGTAGATCCGGCTGGGCGTCCTTCAGGCGCCGGATCGCGTCCTGCACGACCCCCTGGTCGTCATAACCGGACGCGCCGCGCTCGTCCTTGGTCGCGGGGATCCCGAAGAGGAGCACCGCCGGGACGCCGACCGCGTATATCGCGGCCGCTTCTTCCAGAAGCGCGTCCGCGCCTAGCCGCGCCTGCCCGGGCATGGCGCTGATGGGGGCGCGGCCGCTGAGCCCTGCTTCGACGAACAGTGGCGCTACCAGGTGGCTAGGGGTGAGTTCGGTCTCGCGGACGAGGCCGCGCACGGCCGCGGAGCGGCGCAGACGCCGGTGCCGCCGAAACTCCTGGCCGTCCACGCAATACCCTGGCGCTAGGCCGCTAGACCGCGCACTCGCCCTCGCCGCGCTCGAGCACGTAGAGCTCGTACTTCGTCCAGTCGATGAACATCGATGTGTTGTCGTCGGAGAAGTCGCCGGGAATCGTGAGGTCCCTCACGGCCTCTTCGAAGCGCTCCTTGCCGACACGGTCGAAGAAGTCGTTGAACTCCTCGCTCCCCTCGCGATCGCTCTGGTACAGCTCGATCCAGCACTGCACGGCGTCGGGGGTGCGCTTCGCGGGCAGGCGCAGCTTGAGCTGCGTGCCCACGCGCATGCCGCCTTCGTACTTGCCGCCGATGAAGGCGTGGTAGGCGGGCAGCTGGTGTCCTTCGACCTTCATGGCGGCGCCGTGGAAGCCGATGTTGGCGAGGTGGTGCTGGCCGCAGCTGTTCGGGCAGCCGCTCATCTTGATGTGCAGCTTTTGTACGAGCGGGTCGTTGATGCCGAGCTCCGCGACGCGCTCCTGGATGGCGCGGCTCAAGCCCATCGAACTCGTGATGCCGAGCTTGCAGCTGTCCGTTCCGGGGCAGCTCACGACATCGCTGATCGTGTCCGCCCCGGCGTCTGCGAGGTCGAGCGCTTCGAGGCGTTGGTAGACCTCGTAGAGGCTCTCATCGCGGACCCAGCGCAGCACCATGTTC
The DNA here is from genome assembly GCA_965247935.1 of Tepidiformaceae bacterium. GTDB lineage: Bacteria > Chloroflexota > Dehalococcoidia > Tepidiformales > Tepidiformaceae > CAUYXJ01. Next base: position 1,868,349 of record CBDFIA010000002.1, on the reverse strand, counting down.
TGCTGCACGCTGGTGCGGGCGTTGCCGCCGCAGTAGTCGCGCATGATGCTGGCGATGCCGTTGAATTGCTCCGGGTTGAGGTCGCCGCGGGTGATCTTGATCTGGACGGTGCTGAAGCCTTGTTGTTTCTGCGCCTTCGCGTTGGTCGCCACGAACCGGTGGAAGGCCGCAGCGTCGTCGCCGGGTTGGTCGTACGAGGGGCGGCGTGCGGGCGCGTGGTCCTCTTCGTTATCGAGGAAGAGGAGACGGTCGGGGCTGAAGTCGCGCTTCGCCCAATCGCCTGCGAGCTCCTCGTCGACCATCTCACGGAAGCGCTCAACGCCGACGCGGTCGATGAGCACCTTGATGCGCGCCATCGCGCGATTCTTCCGCAGCATGTCGGCCGCGTTGAAGATGCGAATCACGGCCTCGCTGACCTTCAGGTATTCGTCCAGGGAGACGAATTCACGGATGACGATCGCGTCGCGGGGCATAATCGCGAGGCCGCCGCCGACAACCATGCGGAACCCCTGGACGCCATCGTGAATCCGGGGGAGGAAGCCGAGGTCGTGCATGCCCGTGATCGCGACGTCAGCGTCGTCGGCGCTGAAGGCGACCTTGAATTTTCGAGGCAGGAGCTGGGTGAGGGGATTGCGCAGCCAGAAGCGGGCGAACGCGCCCGCGTAGGGCGTGATGTCGAAAAGCTCGCCCTCAGTCACACCGGCCCAGGGGTCGGCGGTGACGTTGCGGACCGTGTTGCCGCAAGCCTCGCGCGTGGAGAGGCCCGTTTTCGCGAGGATGCGTAGCGCCTCCATCACCTTCGGGAGGGGAATGTGGTGGAACTGGAAGTTTTGACGCGTGGTGATGTGGCCCTTGCGCAGGGGCGTGAAGCGCTCGGTGAGCTCGCCGAAGGCCTCCATCTGCTCGGCAGTGACGCCGCCGAAGGGGAGCTTGACGCGCATCATCTGCACGTTCGCCTGGCGTTGGCCGTAGACGCCCTGCTTCAAACGGAAGCCCTGGTAGACGGCCTCGTCTTCGTAGCCGCCGGCGAGGAAGCGGGTGGCTTCGGTATCGAAGTCGTCCAATTCCTCCGTGAGGATTGGCAGGATTTGCCCGGGGGCGTTGGTCTGAACGATAGTCTCGACTGCACGCATGGCGCGGTCCTTTCGCAGGTGGCGGATCGTCGCGGTTGGGTCTGCGCCGAGCCCAGGGCTGAGCGAGCCTAGGCGGGCCCGCGAGGCAATCGTAAAGGGACTGTAGCAAACGCCCATCGTTGCCGGCAACGCGTATTGTTGATAAAGTTGACCGACGAACTCATCTTTGTTCGGAGCGATACCTGGTGTCTGTCGAAACCGGCCTCGATGACGCGGCCGTAACGGCGCTTAACGAGCGCTTCGAAGCCGCCGATCCCCAAGCGATCGTGCGTTGGGCGATCGAGACGTTCGGCGACGAGCTTTCCGTCGGGGCCAGCTTCGGTGGACCGGGCGGTATGGCCATCCTGCACATGGCCGCGCAACTCAAGCCGAACGTGCACGTCTTCGTCCTCGATACCGACTACCTCTTCGAGGAAACCCATCAGACACAAGAGCGCGCGACGTCGGTGCTCGGCCTCGAGAACGTCGAGGTATACAAGCCGGGGCTGACTCATGACCAACAGGCAGCGGAATACGGTGCCGCCCTCTGGATGCGCGACCCCGACCGTTGCTGCGACATCCGGAAAGTTGAGCCAACGGGGCGCGCACTCGCAGGGAAGTCCGCCTGGATCGCGGGCTTACGCCGCGATCAGTCTGAGGGTCGCGCCGAGATCGACATCGTTGCCCGCAACCTGAAGCTCGACGTCATCAAGATCAACCCGCTCGCGAACTGGACCGAGAAGGAGACCTGGGCGTACGTCGTGGCGAACGGCGTGCCCTACAACCCCTTGCTCGACCAGGGCTTCGTGAGCATCGGCTGTTACAACTGCACCGTTCCCGGCAAGCAGGGCCGCCAGGGTCGCTGGGAAGGCTTCGACAAGGACGAGTGCGGAATTCACATCTGAACTCGTACAGAAACAGGACCAACGAACGGCGGCCGAGGGGCCGTTGTTTCGCGAAACCGATCGGTGTTGCGGCACCGGGGCGCCGGAATCAGACCAAGTCGCAGTCGAGGGGAGATCATGAACGAAAAGGGCTTCGTCCTCTGGTTCACAGGGCTGTCCGGCTCTGGCAAGAGCACGCTCGCCGAAGCGTTGGCGCCGATCCTGCGTGAGCGCGGGCGCAAGGTGGAGATCCTCGATGGGGACGTCGTTCGCACGAACCTCTCCAAGGGCCTCGGCTTCAGCCAGGAGGATCGCGACATCAACATCAGGCGCATCGGCTTCGTGGCCGACCTCCTTGCCCGCAACGGCGTGGGCGCGATCACCGCAGCGATCTCCCCCTACCGGGCGATCCGTGATGAGAACCGCAAACTCGTCGAGGGCGACGGCGGCGTCTTCGTCGAAGTGCACGCTGCGGCGACCGTCGAACAGTGCGAAGCGCGCGATGTGAAGGGGCTCTATGCCAAAGCCCGCGCGGGCGAAATCAAGGGCTTCACCGGGATCGACGACCCATACGAAGAGCCGACCGCACCCGAGGTGCGCTGTGAGACCGGTGTCGACGCGGAGGAGACGAGCGTTCAGCAGATCCTCGGGTACCTCGAGGCGCAAGAACTGGTGCCGCAGGCCCGCTCGTGAGCGCGCTAGGTGAGCCGTACGGCGGGACCCTCGTTGACTTGGTCGTCGAGGGCGCGGATCGCGGAGCGCTCGCGCGCGAAGTCGCGACCCTGCCAACGATCGAACTCGATTCCCGGACGACGAGCGACTTCGAGCTGCTCGCGAACGGAGGCTTCAGTCCTCTCGGCGGGTTCATGGGCGAAGCCGACTACCACTCGGTCGTCGATTCGATGAAACTCGGCAGCGGACTGCCCTGGTCGATCCCGGTGAATCTCGGTGTGCCCGAGTCCCGCGCAGGCGACCTCACGCCGGGTACCCGTGCGTCGCTGCGCGACGAAAGCGGCATCGTCCTCGGCGTGATCGACATCGAGGAGGCCTACCGGCGGGACAAGACGCACGAGGCCGAACAGGTCTTCCGCACTACCGAGGACGCGCACCCGGGCGTGGCTGCCCTCTACGCTTCCGGCGATCTTGTGCTTGCGGGGCCGGTGCGCGCGCTCTCCCTTCCCGAGCACGGGAACTTCCCCGACCACCGCCTTACTCCCGCGCAGGCGCGCGCGGTGTTCGCGCAGCGCGGCTGGCGCACGGTTGTGGGCTTCCAGACCCGGAATCCGATCCATCGTGCGCACGAGTACCTGATCAAGGTCGCCCTCGAAGGCGTCGACGGGGCCCTCATCCACCCACTAGTGGGCGATACGAAGGATGACGACATCCCTGCCGACGTGCGGATGAAGTGCTACGAGGTGCTGATCGAGCGGTACTTCCCCGAAGACCGTGTACAGCTTTCGGTGCTGCCCGCGGCGATGCGCTACGCCGGCCCGCGCGAAGCGATCTTCCACGCGATCATGCGGAAGAACTACGGCTGCACCCACTTCATCGTCGGACGTGACCACGCGGGTGTCGGCAACTACTACGGCACCTACGACGCGCAGCGCATCTTCGATGACATCGATCTCGCCGCCCTCGGCATCCAGCCGCTCTTCTTCGAGCACGCCTTCTGGTGTCTGCGCAGTGGTGCGATGGCGACCCCGAAGACGAGCGCTGCCACCCCCGACGAGCGGCTGTTCCTTTCCGGGACGAAAGTCCGAGAGATGCTCGTGAACGGAGAAGACCTGCCGGTCGAGTTCACCCGTCCTGAGGTCGCGGCGGTGCTCATGGAGAGCGCGCGGAGCGGCTGAGATGGAGCGGCGGGCGCGTCCGATCGTGCGCAGCGATGCGTCGCCGGCCGCCGCCCCGGCTTCGCTCGCGACCGGTGCCCACCGTATTCGCGCAGCGAGTGCGCGTCGGATCGGGTGGGCGGTCGCGGGCCTCCTCCTGTTCGTGCTTGCGCTCGAGATCGCACGCGCCGGCGCCTCCTCGCTCATCCCGGTGCTTTCCGACCTGCGGGTCTCTGGCGTGGCGAACGGCCTCGGCTTCGGCTGGCTCTTCGCCTACATCGTCCTGAGCGGGTCACCGGTCGCGGCGATCGGCGTGACGCTCCTCTCCGAGGGCGTATTCAGCGAGACCGAAGCCTTCGCGGTGGTCGCCGGATCGCGCCTCGGCGCCTCGTTCATCGTGCTCGCGGTAGGCTTCGCTGCTTACCGCTTCGGCCGCCGCAGCGGCGACGGCCTCGCGATCGGCATCGTGGCGATGCTCACGACCTTCACCACCCAAGGGCCCGCGATCGCGCTCGGCTTCCTCGCGCTCCGCTCCGGCTGGCTCGACGGCGTGCGCCCGACCACCCCCGATGCGCTGCTCCAGGGCAGCGACCGCGTCTTCGGTGAGGTGGTCGCTGTGTTCGACGCGGCGTTGCCCGGTCTGGTGCTGTTCGCCGCGGGTGCGGCCGTCCTCCTCCTCGCGTTCGCGGTGTTCGCGCGCGCCCTGCCGCGGCTGGAGGTCGAGGCGGACGGCATTCGCCGCCGCCTCGCGGTGTTGAACCGCCGCCCGATGATGTTCCTGATGGGCGTGCTGATCACGCTAACAACGCTGAGCGTGGCCGTCTCGCTGACGGTGCTCGTGCCCTTGGCCCTGCGCGGTTACGTCCGTCGCGAGCACGTGATCCCCTATGTGCTGGGCGCGAACATCGCCACCTTCGTCGATACGCTGGGTGCAGGCGTGATCGTTGGTGGCGACGCCGCGGTGGCGGTCGTGGTTGCACAGATGGCTTCGATCACGGCCGTCTCGGTGCTCGTCCTCACGGTGCTCTACCAGCCCTATCGCGGCGGGATTCTGGCCTGCGAACGTTGGATCGCGGGCCGCCCCCGGCGCCTCGCCGGCTTTCTGGGCGTGATCGTGGCTGTGCCCGTCGTCCTGCTCCTCGTCTAGCGGGCCCATCCTCTCGGCGCCCGTCCGCGCGTCGGCCAGGCGCCTTTCTGGCACACCCGACCCGCAGGCTCGCCGGGCGAGATGTTGCTGCGGGCCACGAGAAGTGCGAACCGAGAAATTTCAGGATGGATGCTTCACGTTTGGAAGATTGGGAACAAGCCCAGGGTGGTGCGGTGCTCGCAGACGCGAGCGCCGCGCACGCCGCGAGGCTACCCTTCGTCGAAGGGAGGATCGGGCTCCGGGCCAATCAGCCCGTGCCTCGTTGAGTACCGCTCGATCAGCACGATGATCGCGAGAAAAGGGAGGAAACCGACGAGCGAGCCGGCGCCCCAAAGCCAGAACCCGCCGATGAAGAACAGGATCGCCACTGCCGCAAAGAAGGACATCCCGATGATCGAGAGAATCCGTCCGGCTACGACATAGGGCGAGATAGGCGCTTTCATCATTGCTGGTCACCTCGCGCCTTCCAGGCCGTGACGACGCTGTTCTGCGCCCCGCGCGGCGAGGACCAGGTCCGTTCGAAGCCGGCTTCTGTGAGCAGTCCGCCGATCTGGGGCTGGGTGCGGTTCTCTCCGCCGAGCAGAGCCATCGTCAGTCCGCTCACGGCGGCGTGCTCGGGCCCACTTAGGTCTTCAGCCAGCATCGGCTCCGACACGATGATCGTGCCGCCCGGGTCGAGGGCCCGCTCGCAGGCGGCCAGGATTTGGTGGCACTCGTCCGTCTCCCAGTCGTGGAGCACGTTCGCCAGCAGCGCCACGTCGTGACCGGACGGGAGCGGGTCGTCGAAAAACGACCCGGCGACGAAGCGGCAGCGCTCGTCCATGCCGCGTTCTCCGATGCGTTCCTTCGCCAGACCGCGAACGCCCGGGAGGTCGAAGATCGTGGCCCGCAGCCCGGGGTTTGCATCGAGTAGGGGGAGCGTGTAGCCGCCGGCGTTCCCTCCGACATCGAGCAGCCGTGCGAAGCCCCGGAAGTCGACCTCGCTGAGCAGGTGGGCGGCGCCCGCCGCGGCGTTCGCGAGCATCCCTTCGGCGAACCAGCGCTGCGCCTCCGCGTCCAGCCCGCCGAAGAGGTCGGCCTGGCCGCTCGACGCGATCGGTTCGCCACTCGCTAGCGTTTCGCCGAGCCGCCCAATCCGATCATGAAACCCCGAAAAGAGCAGGGCGCGGCCGCCGACGAAATGGGGGCTCGATCTAACGAGGAAGGCCTCGGCCTCGGGCGTCGCGCAGAAGCGTCCGGCCTCGTCGCGCGCGAGCAGGCCCTGGCTCGCGAGGAACGCGAGCAGGGCCGGCGCGACCCTTCTCGGGAGGCCTAGATCCGCGGGCGGGAGCGGTCCGCGGGAGAGTCGCTCGAAGAGCCCCGAGCGCAGGCAGAAGGTGAGCGCCTGGGCGCGCACCGCCCCGTCCTGCAGCGCGTAGATGCGCAGCCGCGCCGCTTCGAGCGCGTCGTCGTCCATCTGCGACATTCTCGGGTGGGTGGGGCGCGGGGGCTAGGGACCCTCTTCGTTGCGGTGAAGTTCTGTGCGGACTCCCCGGTCCTCGGCCAGGCCGCGGATGCCCGGCATCGCCTTCGCGGCGCCAGGGCGCAACGCGAGCGTGGCCGTCGCCAGCGCAGGAGCGCTCGGCGATCCCCGCAGCCGCAGCTCGACAATATGTTCGAGACATCGAACCGCACGCCTTCATTCTGATGTCGAGGCGAAGGCTGATCGCGACGTTTGCCGATCCCTCTCGAAGCTGCCGCGTTTTGGCGGGCGTGCGCACCACCGGATGCCGCGGCCGCCCTCGCTGGCGGCCTGTTCGCCCCCCGTCGCTCGCTCGAATGTACCGGCCAGTCCCCCCGACTTGCTCCGTTCACAGACCTGACACCCTCCCGCAACCCCGCCTGGTCCGTTGGTCGCTAGGGTCAAACTCTGAGCTGGGGCTCACCGGAGGGGTGCCATGACGAAGTCTCGCTTTGCCCGGAGCAGCCGCGCGTTGCTCTACCGCCGGTGGATGACCGGCGACGAGGGCCAAGGCCTGGCCGAATACGGACTGATCTTGCTGCTCATCGGGATCGCGGCGGTGGGCGCGCTCACGCCTCTAGGCACCGCCATCGCGACGTCGCCCGGCTTCACGAGCCTCTTCTAGGGCCGGTCGCGTCCGGGACTAGATCTCGATCGGGCCGCAGTCGGCGACGCCCTGGATCCAGAAGGCTTCGCCGGGGCCGGCGTGGGTGAGACTGCGGGCGTAGGGCGGCAGCTCCGGCCCATACCGCGACCAGGAATCACCCTCGAAGCCGTAGACCGCAGCGATGCAGCCCGCCGCGGTGTCGAGGATATCGTCGAGCTCCCCGGCGGGGAGCGAGATCAGGTTCCAACCAAGGTAGATGGCGATCGTCATCCCGTAGTTTGCGTCCGGCGTTGGCGTGGCAGTAGGGGTTGGCGTCGCCGTCGCGGTCGACGTGGGCGTGAACGTCGAAGGCGGCGTCACCGGGGTCGCGGTCGTGGTGGGTCCGTCACCGCCGCCCCCTTGCGGGCATGAGGTGGACGAGAACTGTGCAACGACCACTACCCAGGCGTGTGTGAACTGACCGAAGCCCGCGCTCGGATTCGAGGCGTACCCAACCCCCATGCACTGCCAGGGGAAGTTGACCGTCACGGCGCTGCTTCCCGGCCCCCCGATCGTCATCCTTGCCAGCGCCTCAGCCGGCGTGCTTCCGACCGAGGGATCGGATGAGCCGAAGCCCGCGAGGCTTTCGCCGGAGCCCCCTGCCCAGAACGCGTCATAGCCGCAATCACGGAGCCGATCCACCCAGTCCCGCCCGTGCTCGTCGATGTGGCCGCTGGTCGTGCCCGCGATGATCGCTTCGGCGAACCACTGGGCGGCGTCGTTTGCGGGTCCGGAGAGCGCCATCGCGGGCTGGCCCAGGTGCTGCGCCCGCCAGCCGTTCACGCTGTCGAAGAGCGACTGCTCGAGCGGCGTGACGTGCCCCTCGCCGGTGTCGCAGGGGCCGGTCGCGGCGTCAGCCCGCGGTGTCACCACGAGGCCCGCCGCAACGGCGATCGCGCCGGCGATCGCGAGCAGCAGGAGCGCGGGTCCGATGGCGCGGCGGGTGACGGCCATGGACTTTCGACCGTACCACGGGCACCGTCGACGGTCCGGCGGGGGTGAAGGCGCGCCGGCGACGCCGGGTCGCGACTGCTGCGGGGCGCCTGCTCAGCGGAAGACGAAGTACACGATCGCGGTCGCGCTCAGGGAGAGCACGATCCAGGCCATGACCGAGACGGCGGCCGCCGCATCCTCGTCGACGTCGTGCTTGATCCAGGACCAGACGAGGAAGGGCAGGAGGACCAGACCGATGAGGACGCTCACCGGCGTCAGTCTAGCTGGGGTGCGGCTGCGCGACGGCGCTTCGTCCCGTTGGGGCGGTCCGGGCAGCGGCGCAGTAGAGTTCCCCAACACTGAGGAGGTCGTCATCGTGGAGTTCTGCAGCTACGAGAAGAGGGGCCGCGTCGCCCACGTCACCATCACCCGCCCCGAGGTCATGAATGCCCTCCACGTCTATGCGAATCTGGAGCTGCACGAGGTCTGGGACGATTTCGCTGCCGACGACGACCTCTTGGTGGCGGTCTTCACGGGCGAGGGCGAGCGCGCCTTCAGCGCCGGTAACGACCTCAAGTTCACGGCTCAGCAATCACGTCTGCCGGCCGCGGAGCGACCGCGCCTGGGCTGGCCGGGCACGGGTTTCGGCGGCATCACCAGCCGTTTCGACCTCTACAAGCCGATCATTGCGCGGGTGAACGGCTTCGCCCTCGGGGGCGGCTTCGAGATGGCTCTTGCGAGCGACATCATCGTCGCCGCCGAGCACGCGCGATTCGGCCTGACGGAACCGAAGGTGGGGCTGATCGCAGGAGCGAACGGCGTCCACCGCCTGCCCCGGCAGGGGCCGCTGAAGGCGGTGATGGGGCACATGTTGACCGGTCGCCACATGACCGCGCAGCGCGCCTACGAGCTCGGGATCGCGAACGACGTCGCGCCCCTCGCCGCCCTCGATGAGGTCGTCGACGGTTGGGTCCAGGACATCCTCAGCTGCGCGCCGCTCTCGGTGCGCTCGACGAAGGAGACGGCGTTACGAGGGCTCGATATGGCCCTGCGAGACGCCTCCCAGACCGTCTTCACGTGGGAGTCGCGGCGGCGTCAGTCACCAGACGCCGTCGAAGGCCCGCGCGCCTTCGCCGAGAAGCGCGATCCGAACTGGGTTGGTACCTGGACCTGATCGGCAAGAAAGCTCGCTAGCGCTCGGCCCCCCGGCCCACCTCCCCCGCGCTCGTCTGCTACGGCTTCGCGCCCTATGGTCTGCTCCACCTTCGCGCTCGCTTTCAGCGTTCAGGGTGTGAATTTCCGAGCGGTTCAGAACGGCGCCGGCTTTTGGTGTCGGCCCTCAGCGATCCACTGGGACGGGCCCTGGCACAGGGCTAATGGGGCGGGCTCGCTGCGCGGTCGGTAGGGGGGTGAACCGCTAAGATCGAGGCGAGGGATAGCGCTTGTCCCAATCCGGCCTACGCGAGTTCGAGGCTCTCCCTGCTTCCGGCTGGGACCGGATGGTCGCCTCGCTGCGGTACGAGCAGTTCCGCTGGCTCTACATAAGCAACATCGCGTTCATGTTCGCGATGATGGGCCAGTTTCTCGTGCGCTCGTACCTCGCCTTCAAGCTGACGGATAGCGCCTTTTCGTTGGGCATCGTCAATTTTGTCGTCGCGATACCGATGCTCCTGATGGCCCCCATCGGCGGAGTGATGGCCGATCGCTTCGACCGGCGCAAGCTCATCATCGGTGTGCAGGCGGCTGTCGTCGTCGACGAACTCATCGTTCTCGTACTGCTCATCACCGACGTGCTGACCTTCGGCCACCTGCTGATCCTCACGGGTTTTCTGGGCGCTCTCTTCCCCTTCATGATGCCGGCCCGCCAGGCGATCGTCGTCAACGTGGTCGGGAGGCAGGGCCTCGGCAACGCCATGGCCCTGCAGATGGGGGGCATGAACGCCTCCCGGGTAGTGGGCCCGGTCGCGGCGGGCTTCCTGATCTCCCTCACCGGCGTGGAGAGCACCTACTCGATCTCGCTCGTCCTCTACGCGGTCGGTCTGGGCGCGATGCTCAAGGTGCACCCGTCCTACCCCGACGAGGAGGGCGAGCACCGTTCCGTCTTCGGGGACATTGCCGATGGCTTGCGCTACGTGCGCGACAACCGCGCCGTCCGTGCGCTGCTCCTGCTCGGGCTCGTGCCGACCCTGCTCGCGATGCCTTTCCAGACCCTCCTCGTCGTGTTCGCCGAGGAGGTCTGGGATGTGGGTGCCCTCGGCTTCGGCACCCTCCAGATGGTTGCCGGTCTCGGTGGAATGTTGGGCTCGATCTATGTCGCCTGGGACGCGGAATCGCACCAGCGGCTACGCCGGATGATGGCGAGCATCGTCGCCTTCGGCTGCACGCTGATGCTCTTCTCGATCAGCCCCTGGTTCCTGCTCGCCCTGCCCTTCGTGTTTCTCGCCGATGTTTTCGTGAGCATCTTCATGGTCCTGAACAACACGGCGATCCAGCTCCTGATCCCCGACTCCGTTCGGGGCCGCGTGATGAGCCTGCTGATGATGTCCTTCGGTCTCACGCCGCTCGGGACGCTCCCGATGAGCTGGTTCGCGGACCAGTATGGTGCGCCCGCGGCCGTAGCCCTCGCTTCGGCCTGCATGATGGTGGTGGCGGTGCTGTTCTTCCTGCTCAGCCCGTCGCTGCGGCGCCTCGATCTCAATACGCGTGAAGCCGTGGAGGAGTTCGAGCGAGAGCCCTCCGAGCGCCGCGCGCGCGAGCTCACTCCTGCGGCAAAATAGCGCGTGGCGCCCCCATCCACTGTGCCCCGAGAAGCCGAAATCGGCCGACAGGCAGCGTGCCAACGGCCAAAGTCCTGGGGTGGGCAGAGGGGAGGGGGCGAATGGTGCTGAGGCCCAGAATCGAACTGGGGACACCTGCGTTTTCAGCGCAGTGCTCTACCGACTGAGCTACCTCAGCGCGAAGGCAATCGTAGGAACCGCCTCCCCGAGGGGCAAGGCGCTTCGCGGCCCAGGAGGGTCAGGAGCCTTCCAGGCGACCAACAACGTCGTCGAGCGGGATGATCTCGCTTTCGCTTTCAGAGCGGTGCTTGAGCTCGACACCGCCTTTCCCTAGCGCACGGGGGCTCACGGTCAAACGAACGGGCATTCCGAGGAGGTCGGCGTCCTTGAACTTCGCACCGGGCGAGTCGTCACGGTCGTCGATGAGTGCTTCCAGCCCCGCCTCCGCGAGCGCGGCCTCGAGCGTAGCTAGCGTCTCCGCGACTTCGGGCTCGTCGCCGCCGATGACAACGACATGGACGTCGTAGGGCGCGACCGTGGCGGGCCAGATGATGCCGTCTTCGTCGTGGTTCGCCTCGATCACCGCTGCCAAGAGGCGGTCGACGCCTATGCCGTAGCAGCCCATGACCGCCGCATGCTGCTGCCCTGATGCGTCGAGGTAGCGAACGCCGAGCGCCTCGGAGTACATCGTGCCGAGCTTGAAGACGTGCCCGAGCTCCATCCCGGAGCGCACCTCCAGCCTGGCCTCGCAGTTGGGGCAGCCTAGGCCCGCCCGGGCCAGCGCCAGGTCCGCCACGATCTCGGCAGTCCAGTCGCGACCGTAGTTGACGTTGCGCAAGTGCACATCCGGTTCGTTCGCGCCGGCCACGAGGTTGGGTGCGTCCACGACGCTTTGATCGGCGACGACCGTCAGGTCCTCGAGCCCCACCGGCGAGGCCGCGCCGGGCACGAGGCCCGCGGGCGCGACCTGCTCGTCCGTCATCGGTTCGAGCGAGACGGCCTTGAGCGCGTTGCGGAGCTTCGTTTCGTTGACCTCGAGGTCGCCTCTGATCGAGACCATCACCGGCTTGCCATCGGCGCTGTAGAAGACGGCCTTGGCCGTCTGGCGCGGCTCGATGCCGAGGAATTCGGCGAGCTCAGCGATAGTCGACTTGCCGGGGGTCTCGACCCGCTCGAGCGGCGCGGGATCGCTTTCGAGTGCTGGTTGTGGCCGAAATGTTGCCTTCTCCGCGTTCGCGGCGTAGCCACAGTCGGGGCAGAGCAGGACCTCGACCTCGCCGTATTCGTTCAGGTAGATGAACTCCTGACTGTCCTTCCCGCCGATGGCACCGGAGTCGGCTTCCACCGTGATCACGGGCACCCCCGCCCGCGAGAAGATGCGCTCGTAGGCGCCGAAGGCGGCGGCGTACGACTGATCAAGCGTCTCCCAGTCGGGGTCGAAGCTGTAGGCGTCTTTCATCCCGAACTCGCGCAGGCGGATCAGGCCGCCGCGCGGGCGCTGCTCGTCTCGGAACTTGTTCTGGATCTGGTAGAGGGTGACGGGCAGATCGCGGTAGCTCTGGATCTGTCGCGCGGCCAAGGAGGTAACGGCTTCTTCGTGAGTGGGCGCCAGGACGAAGCCGCGTTCACGGCGGTCGGTAAGGCGGAACATCGTGTCTCCGAAGGCCGCCGAGCGCCCCGTCTCTTCCCACAACTCCACGGGCTGGAGAGCGGGCAGGTGCAGCTCCTGGGCCCCGGAGCGGTCCATCTCCTCACGGATCAGCCCCTCGACCTTGCGCATGGCGCGCCAGCCGACGGGCGTGAAGCCGTAGAGGCCGGCCGCCAGCGGCGCGACGAGCCCGGCCCGGAGCAGCAGCTTGTGGCTGGGGAGCTCCGCTTCCGCGGGCGCTTCCCGCAGCGTTTTGAGGAAGAGCTTGCTCAGGCGCATTGCCGGTACCGCATCCGCCCCACCCTGCCTCTGCCCGGCCGATTCGGTCAAGGGCGCCGCGGCCTTTGCAGTTCCGCGCTATCGATTATCAACGTCACGGGGCCATCGTTCACGCTCTCGACCTGCATGTGCGCCCCGAAGCGACCGCGTTCGCAACGCACGCCCGCGGCCTCGATGGCCGCGCAGAAGCGCTCGTAGAGCGGTTCTGCGACCGCGGGTTCGGCGGCCTCGGTAAACGAGGGCCGCCGTCCCCGCCGCACATCTCCGTAAAGGGTGAACTGGCTCACGCAGAGGGCGGCGCCGCCGGTCGCGGCGAGGTCGCGGCTCATGCGCCCTTCGCCGTCCTCGAAGATGCGCAAGCCGAGGACCTTTCGCGCGAGCGCGTCGGCCGTGGCCTCGTCATCGCCGTGGGTCAGGCCGAGGAGGATGAGGAGACCGGCATCGATGGCACCGACCACGTCATCGCCCACTTGGACGCGGGCGCGGCTCACGCGTTGGACGAGCGCACGCACGGCTCACCTCCAAAGCGGGTGTGGGCGCAGGGAGCGCCGGGCTTCAGGACTTCGAAGAGCTCTCGCTCGACTTCGCGCTCTTGCCCTTCGCGCTGCCGCTCTTGGCGCTCGTGGCCTTCGAAGCCTCGCCCTTGGAACTTTCGCCTGTCTTCTTCGAGCCGGACTCGCCCTCACTGCCGCTCGACTTGCTTTCCTTCGACTTCTTGTTGTCGGTCACGTAGAAGCCACTGCCTTTGAAGACGACCGTGGGTGCGTGGAGGATGCGCTTGGCGGTGCCTTTCTTGCAGCGGTCGCAGGTGTGGGTGGAGGCGGCGGAGAAACTTTCGCGCCTCTCGTAGCGGCGCTTGCACGAATCGCAGCGGTACTCGTAGGTGGGCACGCGATCCTTCCAGCCTCAACGGGGACAAGGCTATTGTCGGGAGATTAGCACTCGCCTGTCAAGAGTGCTAAGCCCGCAGCGAGGGCGCGTCGCCGTAGAATCGAAGGCCGGAGAGGTGCCCGAGTGGCTGAAGGGAACCGTCTTGAAAACGGTCGTGGGTCAAAACCACCGTGGGTTCGAATCCCACCCTCTCCGCCACCTCCCGAGGCGTGACGCCTATAAGAACGTCGCCCCTTAACGGGAACTACGAATCGCCTCCGCCCCAATACCTTGCATTTTACGAGCTCGAGACTGACAACTACGAGGAGGCGCTCGAGGGGCTGCACCAGTGGGGTCGCGAGTCCCGCGGCTACAATCCCCGATGGATGGGATCGCGGAGATCCCAGCGGAGGTCACGATGGCAGGCTGGTCCGTGTTCGAGAAGTCGACGCACACCAAGGGCAAGGGCGGGCGGGCGTGTCGAGGCTGCGAGCACGCGGCTCATGGCCCCAGCCTCCGGCTAGGGGCCGTCTGCGGAAACGCCCACGATCACGACCTCGTTCTTCGCGGGCGGCTCTGGGGCTGGGTCGGGGACGAGGGGCTCGGGCGGCTCGAACTCCAGCGGGTTCTCGTCCGCGCCCGAGCCGAAGATCGTCACCCAGCGTTTGTCGCTGCTGCCCTCGTCCGCGAAGGCGATGTCGACAGCGATCCAGTTTGGGCTGAGTAGGTTCGCGCGGTGCCCGGGGCTCGACATGAAGGCCGCGTGTGCTCGCGTGACGCTGCCCAAGCTGTAGCCGGTGGAGATGTTCTCGCCGGCGCCGCCCAAGGGCGCTCCCGCGAGGGTGCGGTAGCCACAGTCGACGGCGCGCTGGAACGGGCTCCGACCGAGCGTATCGGTGTGACCGAAGGGTCCGGAGATCGCGTTCGATTCGTCCAGGACCTTCCAGCTCGCAGCGCGCATCAGGTGCTCCGAGAGCGCCACCGGTCCCGCGCCAGCCGCGGCCCGGGCTTCGTTGATGAGCCCGAGCATCTCCAACTCGATGGGGGCCGGGATGGCTTCGGACGGAGCTACTTCGCAACGGATGGGCTCGACGTGTGCGCCCCAGGTCGCATGCGGAAGGAAGGACGCGCCGCTCACGGCGGCGCCGGCGATCGCGAGGCCCAGGGCCAGTGTCGATAAGCCTCGCCGATGAAGGCGAAGCCGAACCCGTGGTTGCATCGCGTTCATAATCCGGTGATCGCGCGTTAAGTACGATCAGATCAGGGATTTCCCCGACCGACTTACTGGCGATGGCGCCCTACGATCAGGGAGAGGGCCGAACGGTGGCGCGGCGGCCCTGGAGGCCCTATGGGTGCCCTCGTTGAGGCTGTGAGGACGCGCGACAGCCCGGCGGCGGTCATGTGTGTCTTGTGCCGCCGGCCGTACGTGCGGCCGCCGCCGGTGGTGACGCCGGCGGCCGTCTCTCGGCCGTGATTCGGGCCGCCGAGGAGGCCCTGCAGAGACTCGAGCGGCGGCGGGTGGAGCTGAGCTGCAGCTAGTGCCCTTCCAACTTAACTCTGAGTCTCGGGGAGCCAGGCGGTTAGCCGAAGCTCAGTTGCAGGGGCACTAGGCGGCGAGGCTAGGCCGGGCGCCGCAGGTCGCATTGGCGTGACCGCCGCGACCTGCGGCGCATCGAACCAGCGCACCGCCCGCAAGCCGTCCCGCCGTCCCGACGAACAAATACGCGTGTGAGTCGCCGGCCGGTGCCTGGTAGCACGAGCGCGGCGCAAGCACGTGCTCTTGACCACTCTCAGCCTGCCCGGAACGCTTCCATCGCGACCTCCGCGGGTTGACACAATGGTCAGCGACGCGGGGATCCGGCGCGGCACCTCGCCCCTCAACCCGTGGGAGAAGGCTTCCGACGATTTGACGCGCTCATCGGGACCAACCATTGATGCGACCGATTCGAACATGATCCGTAGCGCCCTCGGTCGCACGCTGCCGCCGGAGCTGGGGGAGCGTTGGATGCGACCAGAGCAGATCGGCGGGCTGCTCGCCGGAAGGACCTGAGGGGCGCACGGGCGAGAACATCAGCATCTGGCTGGGTCACGACGTGATCCTGCCGCCGCGACAGGAGCCGCTGCCCAGCCGCTTCAACTAGGAGCGCTGCTGCTAGGCCTCAGCCAGCGGCTCGGCGGGCGCTACCGCCGCCGCAGCGATCGCGCGCTTGCGCCGATACCAGAAGTAGAGAGCACTGAGGAAGAGCCCGACGACCCAGACGCCGCCAAGCGCGAGCGTAATCCGGATGTCGCGCCCGAGGCTGTCGCCCGCCACCACCGCAACGATGGTCGGCGTAAGCATTCCCAGGAAGCTGAACGCGAAGAAGCGCCAGAAGCCGATGGCGGTGAGTCCTGCGATGAAGCTGATCCAGTCGAAGTTCACGGCGGGCAACATGCGGGACCAGAAGATGAGACGGCCGCCCATTTGTGTCGAAAGGTCGTCGAGCCGCGCCGCGGCCTTGCTTCCGACGAGCCGGGGAAGGTAGCGCCGGCCGAGCCGCCGGGCCACGCCAAAGGCCATGGCCGAGCCCCACATCATCCCCGCCATCGAGTAGACGCTGCCTAGAAACGGCCCCCAAACGAGCCCCGCGGCGATGAAGATGGGGGCGTTTGGTACGGGCGCGAACAGGACCGAGAGGGCCATGACCGTAATGAACACGATGGGGCCCCAAACGCCCCAGTCCTCGACCCACTCGCGGAACGGCTCCGCGTCGACGTCCAACGAGACATCGAAGATCAGTACGGCGATGAGGTAGCCGGCCACGAGCGCGGCGAAGACGATCGCTATCGCGATCAGGACACCCTTGCGGAGCAGGAGCGGCGTCTCCTCGCCCTCGACCACGAAGTCGCCGATTTCGGGACGGCGGAGCGTGCGGCCGGAGGCTTCGTCAGCCACGGAGGCCTCCGGTCACCTTTCGGAGGTGCGCGAGCAGCAGCTCGTTGACCCGCGCGGGTGCCTCCTGCTGCACGAAGTGGCCGATCCCGGGGAGGTAGTGGAGCTCCAGATCGCACACGTAGCGCTCCGTCCCCAGCGTGAGGTCCTTGCTCAGGGCGTGGTCGTCCTCGCCCCAGATCATTGTCGTCGGTGCCGTGATTATCGGCACGGGGTCGGGCAACCGCCGGGGGTGGCGAAGGAGGGCGCGGTACCAGTTGATGGGCCCCGTGAGTCCGTGCTGGCGCCAGCTTTCGACGAAGTAGGCCATGTCGTCGCGCCGCTCGGCGCGCGGTGGGAGCCCCCGGAAGAGCGTTCGCGCCAGGCGGCGGTAGCCGCCGGCCGCGAGCAGCCGTTCGGGGAGCCACGGCAGCTGGAAGAACGCCATGTACCAGCTCCTACGGAGCTGGCCGAAGCTCCGCAGACCCGCACGAAAGAGCGCCGGGTGCGGGATATTGCAGATCGCAAGGGAGCGCACCGCTTCGGGGTGGTGGATGGCGAGCAGCCAGGCGATAGCGCCGCCCCAGTCGTGTCCCACGATATGGGCGCTGCGCTCGCCGAGCGCCTCAATCAGGGCGAGGACATCGCCTTGCAGCGTGTCCGTGTCGTAGGGCCCCCGCGCCTCCGTCTCGTGATAGCCGCGGAGGTCGGGTGCGACGGCCCGGTAGTCTGGCGCGAGCGCTTCGATCTGGTTTCGCCACGAGTACCAGCATTCGGGAAAGCCGTGCAGGAGGATCACCGGTTCGCCTGCGCCCGCCTCGACGTAGTGCATGCGCAGGCCGTTCACGTGCGCGAAGCGGTGCTCTGTTCCGGTCGTAACGGCAGCGAGCGACACGCGCTTATCTTAGGCCAGCGAGCGGAAGGGCCGGGTCAGTGCAACGGGCGCTGGCCCGCCGGGTCTTTAGGCGAAGTTTGCGACGAGATAGACGAGTGGCGCAACGCCCGCGATCGAATCGACGCGGTCGAGGAGGCCGCCGTGGCCGGGCAGGAGCCCGGACGAGTCCTTGATCCCCATCCCGCGCTTCATCCAGCTCTCGACGAGGTCGCCGGCTTCGGCGGCCAAGCCAAGGGCGAGGCCGAAGACGACGATCGCCCAGGCACTCAATCCCAGATCGAGGGCCGGGGAGAGCACGCCTACGGCGAGGAGCCCCCCACCCAGGCCCCCGAGCGCTCCCTCCCAGGTCTTCCTCGGGCTGATCGCTGGGGCGAGCTTGTGACGTCCAATGAGCGAACCCGTGAAGTAGGCGCCGGTGTCGACGGTGAACGTCGAGAGCACGATGAGGACCAGCCACTCGCGGCCCTGGTCGAGGTCCCGCGTGAGGACCACGGTCGAGAAAATGATGCCGGGATAAATCAGCGCCCAGCCGAGAATGCGGAGCGGCTTCCGTGGCCCGAAGGCGTTCGTGCGGATGTGTCCCGCGCCGAGGAAGAGGACCGCGAGGACGGCTCCCGCGATGAGGAAGCGCTCGTCCGCATGGACGCCGGCGACGACGATTGCGGGGGCGGCGATGCCCGGGGCGAGCGGCATCACCGCGCGGTAGGGCTGGCTCGGCAGGAGCCAGCCGTGCACGAACTCCACCGTCGCCCCGAGGGCGATCAAGCCCGCGACGATGGCAAACAGCCAGCCGCCGATGTAGATCACGCCGAGGAGCGCGGGCACGCCCACGGCGGCCGTAGCGAGACGCAGTGCCAGGTCGCGGGGCACGGGCGCTAAGCGCCGCGGAGCGCGTCCAGGTCCTCCGGGAGCAGCCCGCCGAACTTCCGCTTGCGGTGGCCGTACTCCGCCAAGGCGAGGTCGATGTCCTCACGTCCGAAGTCCGGCCAGTAGGCGTCGGTAAAGTAGAGCTCGGCGTAGGCGCTCTGCCAAAGCAGGAAATTCGAGATGCGTTGCTCGCCCGCGGTGCGGATCACGAGGTCCGGATCGGGGAGGCCGCCGGTGAAGAGGTGAGCGGCGACGGTTTCCTCCGTGATCTCGTCCGGAGCGAGGCCCGCCTGAGCCATGTCGTGCATCGCGGTGACGATCTCGTCCCGGCCGCCGTAGCTGAAGCAGATGTTCAGCATCAGCCGGTCGTTTTCGCGGGTGAGCGCGACCGCCCCCTGCACTCGCTCCTGGAGCCACTCGGGGAGGCGGTCGAGATGGCCGAAATGGCGCAGGCGGACGTTGTTCTTGTCCAGGTTCTCGAGCTCACGCCGGAGGAAGCGATCGACGAGCCGGAAGAGTACGCGGACCTCGCTCTGGGGGCGGTTCCAATTCTCGGTCGAGAAGGCGAAGAGCGTGACGTAGCGGACGTCGTGCTCGGCGAAGCGCTCGATCAGCCGGCGGATGTTCTCCGCGCCCGCCCGATGGCCGGCTGCGCGCGGCAGTCCGCGCTCTGTCGCCCAGCGCCCGTTGCCGTCCATGATGATGGCGACGTGCCCCGGCACGCGGCCGCCGGTGAGGGGCGAGATGCGGTCGCCGCCTGGGGCCAGGCGGTCCTCGGCCGCGGCGGGGTCGGGCGCCGCCTCAGATCTCAAGGAGGTCCTCCTCTTTGCCCTTGCCTTCGCTGTCAACGACGGCGACGTGCGAATCCGTAAGCTTCTGCAGTTCGTCCTCGTACTGGCGAAGGTCGTCCTGGGTGAGGTCGCCCTCGCGTTCGCCCTTCCTGAGGTCGTCGTGCGAATGGCGCCGCACGTTTCGCACGGCTACGCGCGCATCCTCGGCCTTCTGGTGAACGACGCGCACCAGCTCCTGGCGGCGCTCCTCAGTGAGCTGCGGGATCGGCAGCCGGATGAGCTGACCATCGATGTTCGGGTTCAGCCCCAGGTCCGAGGTTTGGATCGCCTTGACGACCGACTGGACTGCGCTCGCGTCCCAGACCTGCACTGAGAGCAGCCGCGCCTCGGGGGCGTTAATCGTTCCTAGCTGGTTGAGTGGCTGAGTCTGACCGTAGTGGTCGACCGCCAAGGTATCGATCAGGCTGGGGTGGGCGCGGCCCGTGCGGACACTGTTGAGGTCGCGCCGGAACGCCTCCACGGCGCCATCCATGCGCCCCTCGGCATCGAGCAGGATCTCGTCCGGGTCGGTCATCACTACTCCTCCGGGTCCTTTCAGCTCGAACGAGCGGGCTCAGCCCGCTCTTCGGCGGTCACCATGGTGCCGAGACGCTCGCCGCGCAGCGCGCGGTAGACGCTCGCCTCGGAGCGGACATCGAACACGAGGATGGGGAGCTCGTGCTCCATGCAGAGACTGAGGGCGGTGCTATCCATCACCTGCAGCCGCCGCTGGATCGCGTCTAGATGGCTGAGCTGGTCGAAGCGGGTCGCGTCCGGAGTTGTTGCAGGGTCGGCGTCGTAGACGCCGTCGACATTGTTTTTTGCCATCAGCAGCGTTTCGCAGTCGACCTCCACGGCGCGGAGCGCGGCCGCGGTGTCGGTCGTCATGAAGGGATTGCCGGTGCCGGCGGCGAAGATCACGACTCGCCCCTTCTCGAGGTGGCGGATGGCGCGCCGGCGGATGTAGGGCTCGGCGATCTGTGCCATCGGCAGCGCCGTCTGCGTGCGCACCTCGGCGCCTGCGTGCTCAAGCGCGTCTTGAAAGGCGAGCGCGTTCATCACCGTGCCGAGCATGCCAGCGTAGTCGGCAGTAGCGCGGTCCATTCCGGTCTCGGCTGCCGACTGGCCGCGCCAGAAATTGCCGCCACCGACAACGATCGCGACCTCGACGCCCTCACCAGAGGCGCGGGCCACCTGGCTGGCGAGATCGGTGATGGTGACGGGGTCGATCCCAAACTCGCGGTCGCCCATAAGGGCTTCACCGCTGAGCTTTACGAGCGCGCGTTGATACGCCCCGCTCATGCGACCTCCTATCTAGCCCCCGAGCTCGAAACGCGCGAAGCGTCGCACACGGATGTTCTCGCCGGTCTTGGCGACGGCGTCCTGGACGAGGTCGCCGATCGTCTTCGAGCCGTCTTTGACCCAGGGCTGGCTCAGGAGCACGACCTCCTCGTCGCTGCCTTCGGTGTCCGGCTGCGCAGCACGCTCCTCGGCCGAGACGACACGCGGGTCCATCGCCGCGACCTGCATTGCGACCTCGTGGGCGAGAGTGCGGAACTCTTCGGTGTTCGCGACGAAGTCCGTCTCGCAGTTCACTTCCACGAGTGCGCCGATGCGCCCCCCGGCGTGGATGTACGTATCGACGACGCCTTGGCCGGTTTCGCGTTCGGAGCGTTTGGCGGCGGCGGCAAGCCCCTGCTCGCGCAGGATCGCTGTGGCCTTCTCCGCGTCACCGTCGGCCGCCTCGAGGGCGCGCTTTGCGTCCATGACTCCGCCGCCGGTGGCGTCGCGGAGCGCCTTCACCATTGCCGTTGTGATCTCTGCCAGGGGGCTACTCCTCTGCCGGCGGGGGCGCGGAATCGGCAGCAGGTGGCGGTGCAGCTTCCGGCGGATCGAGAGCGGTGGCCGGTGCGATCGGCGGTTCGGGCGCGGCGGCCGCTGGCGGTGCCTCTGCTGGCTCGGGCGCCTCCGCAGGAATGGGCGCCTCCGCCGCAACGGGCGGCGCGCCGTCCGCGACTGCGGTGGCAGCGTTCGCCTCTTCCGCTTCGGCGGCCGCGTCCTGCTCGGCTGCGACCCGTGCCATTTCCTCGCTGTAGGCTTCGGCGCCGACGCCGGCCTCGCGTGCGGCGCGGCCTTCGATCGCGCCTTCGGCAACCTTCCCGAGGATCAGCTTGATCGCGCGGATGGCGTCGTCGTTACTGGGAATTGGGTACGAAATCGGGTCCGGGTCGCAGTTCGTATCCACCAAGGAGACGACGGGGATGCCGAGGCGCTCACACTCGGCGACGGCGATCGCTTCCTTCATCGTGTCGATCACGAACACTGCCCCAGGCAGCCGCTCGAGATACTTGATGCCGCCGAAGTAGCGGTTGAGCCGCTCGATCTCGTTGGAGATGTCGAGCTGTTCCTTCTTCGCTCGCCGGGCGAACTCGCCGCGCTCGGTACGATCCTCGAGATCGCGAAGGTGGCGGATGCGCGACTGAATGGTGCGGAAGTTGGTGAGCGTGCCGCCCAGCCAGCGGTTATGGACGTAGGGGAGCCCGGCCCGCTGCGCCTCGAGCTCGACCGTTTCGCGCGCCTGCTTCTTCGTGCCCACGATGAGCACGTCGTTACCGCCGGCCACGACCTCACGGACGAAGTCGATCGCCTCGTCCAGCCGTGTGACCGTCTGCTGCAGGTCGATGATGTGAATGCCGTTGCGCTCGGTGAAGATGAAATGCCGCATCTTCGGGTTCCAGCGCCGCGTCTGATGGCCGAAGTGAACGCCGGCCTCCAACAACTGTTTCATCGTGACAGGCGTGACCAAAGTCCGCCCCCGTCTCGCGCGACGCAAAGATTTGACGGGGAACGCCAGGCGCCGCGCGCTCGCCCCAGAATAGCGGGGCCTGAGACCTCACGGAAGCAGCGCACCCACTCGCTTGTCGGTCTCCAAGGCCTGAGGCGGGGCGAGCTGGTCAGATCGGAGCGAAAAGGCTATTGTTGACGGCAAGGAAGGAGGTGATGCGCATGGACGACCATTGTTGTAGCCAGCCCCATCTAGCGCAGGAGGTGACCTCCTCCTAGAAGACGTGTTGAGCTACGGACAGGGCCTGTGCGGCGCCTCGCCGCCAGGCCCTATTTTTTTTCGTCCCGCGCCCTCACAGTGCCTCGTCTGTCACACGCCCCGCTCTTCGATGCTGAGCGCTTCGCTGCTTCCCTGGAAACGAGCGCGCTGGGGCGGCCCTTCCGCTACGAGCGCGAGGTCCCCTCGACGATGGATCTCGCCCGCCAGCTCGCGGCTAAGGGTGCGCCGCACGGCATGCTGATCCTCGCCGAAACGCAGACCGCCGGTCGTGGGCGGCGCGGCCGCGACTTCTACAGCCCTCCCGGCGGCAGCCTCTACTTCACGGTCATTCTCAGGCCGGCGCAGCCGGTGTACGCGCGCCTCCCGCTTTCCGTGCCCCTGGCGGTCTGTCGCGCCTGCGCGGGCGAGGGGGTCGAGGCGCTGGTCAAGTGGCCGAACGACATCTGGGTGGGCGAACGCAAGCTGAGCGGCATGCTCATCGATGGCGAGAGCGGTCCGGCGGGGGCGACGGCCTACGTCAGCGTCGGTATCAACGTCAACGCCGATCCCACTGCTCTCCCTGCTCTGCGCGAGAGCGCGACGAGCCTTGCGCGCGAGCTGGGACGCGAAGTCGCGCGCGAGACGCTGCTCGCGCGCGTCTGCGATGAGCTGGAGCTTGCAATGGCCGAGCCAGTCGCCGCGCTCCGAGAGGCCTACCGTGGAGTGAGTCTCGTGCTCGGGCGCGCGATCACGGTCGAGGAGGCAGCCGGCGGCTACAGCGCGATCGCGCGAGACATCGCGCCCGACGGCGCCCTCGAAGTCGAGCTTGCCGACGGGACGCGGCGGCGCGTAGTCGCCGCCGACGTGTCCGTCCGCCCACCCGAGTAGGAAGACCGCTGCTGGCGGAGCGAGCGCAACCTGCTCCTAAATGTCGTCGTCCGAGTCCGCGAACATGCGGATCAGGTCCATCGGCAAGGGGAACACGATCGTGGAGTTGTTCTCGACTGCGATCTCCCCGAGTGTCTGCAGGTAGCGCAGTTGGAGCGTGATGGGCTCACGCGCCATTACCTCGGCCGCTTCGCGGAGCCGCTCGCTTGCCTGGAACTCGCCGTCGGCGGCGATGATCTTCGCGCGCCGATCGCGCTCGGCCTCGGCCTGTGCGCCCATCGCGCGCTGGATCGTCTGGGGCAGCTCTACGTCTTTGACTTCGACGGTGCTGACCTTGATTCCCCAGGGCTCGGTCTCCTCGTCGATGATCTTCTGCAGCTGCTGGTTGACTTCCTCGCGCTGCGAGAGCAGGCCGTCGAGGTCCGTCTGGCCCATGACCGAACGGAGGGTGGTCTGCGAGATCTGCGAGGTCGCGCGGACGTAGTCGAGGATGCGCACGACCGCGTCGGTCGGCTCGACCACGCGGAAGAACACGACGGCGTTGACCTTCACCGTGACGTTGTCGCGCGTGATCGCTTCCTGAGAAGGCACGTCGAGGGTGATCGTGCGCAGATCGACCTTGACCATCCGGTCGACGAAGGGCAGCAGGACGAACAGTCCCGGCCCCTTCGCCCCGGTCAAGCGGCCGAGGCGGAAGATCACGCCGCGTTCGTACTCGGTCACGATCCGGATCTGGAAGGGCAGGAGCGGGATCATCAAGATCGCGCTGAACCCGAGGAGGAACGCGCGGATGATCTTGCTGAGCATGCTGCTCGGTGGCTCGTTTGCCAGCGCCTCTGGCTGCGGTGGGTTCTCCTGAGTCATACCTTTTTCTCCTTGCGCACTCGGAGCCTAAGCCCTTCAGCGCTCACCACGCGAACGTGATCGCCTTCTTCGGCGGAGCCGGTTTCGAGTTCTGCACGCCAACGCTCGCCCCGGAGGAACACCATCCCGTCGGGCGTGAGCGGCGTTCGCGCGACTGCGAGGCTGCCGACTAAGGCCTCGGTCCCCGTGGTTGACCTCATCCTGCGCATGCGTGAAAGCCCCACGGCCATCGAGACGAACACCATCACCAGGAGGAACGCCAGAATGCCCAGCAAGATGCGACTAGGCTGGAACTCCGTCGGTGTATCGCGGAAGGCGATGATCGCTCCGAGCACGAGCGCAAGCAGTCCTCCGCCTGCGAGGATTCCCCCCGAAGGCACGACCAGCTCGAGCGCAAAGAAGATCAGGGCGGCGCCGATCAGGATGAGGCCGGCGGTCTCGACCGGGAGGGCGCCCAGCCCCACGAATCCCACAATGATGGCGATCACCCCCGCCACGCCGGGCAAGATCAGGCCGGGATTTCCGAGCTCGATGATGAGTCCGAGCACGCCCACCGAGATCAGGATCGTGGCCAATGTCGGGTCCGCGAGGCGTTCGAGGATGCGCTCCCAGATCGTCATCTTGGTGACCACTCGCTCGGCCGTCGTCAGGCCCGTGAGAGTCACATTCGTCTCGGGGTTGAGAGCGATCGTGGTTCCGTCGATGCGCTCCAGGATCTCGTCGAGGTCGTTCGCGATAAAGTCGACGACGTTCAGTTCGACCGCCTCTGTCTGCGTAGCCGAGACGGCGCCGCGCACCGCGAGCTCGGCCCAGTCGGCGTTGCGCCCGCGCAGCTCGGCGATGCCGCGGATGAAGCTCACGGAGTCGTTCTCGACCTTGTCCCCGAGGGTGCCCTCGATGTCGCTGCCGTCGGCGTTGATGCTCGAGGCGGCGCCGATCGATGTGTTCGGCGCCATCACGGCGACGTGCGCTGCCATCGTGATGAACGTCCCCGCACTCGCTGCGCGCGCGCCGAACGGTGAGACATAGACCACGACAGGCACGCTTGCGGCCTCGATCCGCTGCACGATCTCGCGCGTCGACGAGCTGAAGCCGCCCGGGGTGTCTATCTCGATCACGATCAGTCGCGCGGCGTCGTCCTCGGCCTTGCCGATGCCGCGATCCAAGTAGCTTTCGGTGATGGGCCCGATGCTGCCGTCGAGCTCGAGGATGTGGATAGCGCCGGGATCGGCGGCATTGTCCCCGCAGGCAGCGGCGACTCCCACGACTGCGGTCAAGACGAGTAGCGCTCGGCGGATCGTCCTCAAATGTGGCATCTCAACCGAGTATAGCGAGGCAACGCTCACCTCCGGGGTAAGGCGAAGCCGCTACCCTTCGGGAGCAGGAGGTCACGATGGCTGCGGGAGAAGCGCGAGGGCTCTACGAGCGGATCCAACGCGAGCGCCGCCGAGCGATGATTCGCGAACTCCAGGCCTGGCTGCGGGCGGAACAGGATGAGGATGTGGGCAAACTCGCCGCGGGCTTCCTACTCGAATTCGTGATCGGCCTATCCGGCCCCGATCTCTATAACGCCGCGCTCGCCGATGCCGCCAAGGCCTTCAATCAGCACGCCGAGATCGTCGAGGCGGACCTGGCCGCTCTCACCCAGGACATCTTCAAGCCGCGCGAATCGGAGGAGTAGGGGCCACCGCGGCGGCTCGCGGTCAGGCGTAGGTTCTAGCTCGCGGGGACCGCTGGAAAGGTCGTCTCGAAGAGCTCTTCGAGACCCTTTACGGCGCCGCCGATAACGCCCTGATGGATCGGCGGACCGAGCAGTTCGAGGATCGGGCTGCCCGCGCCCGCCTCGATGTAGGTGAGGCTGCCCGGCAGCGCCTCGTTCAGCACTTCATCGATGGGGCTGTCGAAGCTGAGGTTGACGACGCCGGCTGCTCAGGCGAGGCTCGCGCGGACCTCTGTGAGCCGCCGGATCGAGGCGACCGCGTGCTCTTGGGTGGGCATGAGGTTGCGCACGATCACGTCGGAGTAGCCCGCCTCTTCGAGCGAGCGGAAGCTCCGTGCGACCGTTTCGGGGCTGCCAATGGCGAGCGCCGACGGATCGATACCGCGGTAGCCGCCGTCCACGACGGCTTTCGTGGTCTCCGCCGCCTCTTCGTCGCTCTCGCCCACGTAGATGTCGCGCCGGATCGCGATCGTACCGGACTCCTGGGTGTGGATCTGGCAGCGCTCGAGGAACTCCGCGGACTGCGCCGCTGCCTGCGCCGGCGTGAGGCCCGGCGCGGCCAGCCAGCCGTCGCCGAGACGTGCGGCACGATCGATCGCAGGGCTCGCGACGGCGCCGATCCAGACCTGGACGCGCTCGGGCGGCACCGGTGCGACGCGGGCGTCCCTGATCTGCCAGCGGCCGTCGCTGCTGACCGCCTCGCCGTCCCAGAGGCGCCGCATGATGTCGAGCGCCTCTTCGAAGCGCGAGGGGCGGTGGCGGGGATTCACGCCGAAAGCCGGGAACTGGTTGTCCTCGGGCCCGATCGCGCACTGCATGATGAACGGCCCGTCGTGCATGGCGGCCAGGGTGCCGATCTGCTCCGCAAGAAGTACCGGGTGCCAGAGCGGTAGCAGAAAGAGGGCGCCGGCGGGCCGATCGCCCCACTCCGCGAGCAGCCGTCCCAGCACCGGCACGTTCTGGTAGTAGATCATCGGCGCGGTACTGTGATGATCGCCGACGAAAAGGCTGTCGAGGCCCGCTTCTCGCGCCGTGACCGTTCGTTCGACGAGCCAGCGTGCACCGGTGCGCGCGTCCGGCGCGCGCAGCGCCGTTGTCAGGGAGATGCCGATGCGCATGTGGTCTCCGGTTCGCCGGCGGGCGGGCGCGTGGACGCTAGCACGTCGCGGCTGGTGACGGGCTATTGGTGCGTGAAGGGCAGCATCCGGTTCAGGTGGCGATCGCGCGTCAAGAGCTGGTGCTTCAGCACCAGCCCCACGTGGAGCACCCAAGCGGCGAGGAAGACGATGCCGCTGATCATGTGAAAGGCGAGCGCGGTGTCTGCCAAGCCGCCGGACTCCCCGAATGGCTCGCCGATCGAGAAGGCGGAGAAGAGCTCGACGCCCTGGCCGTCCGCAATAGCGAAGAGGTAGCCGCTGATCGGCTTTACGATCATCGCCGCGTAGAGCGCGACCTCGACCAGATGGGCGAAGGTGCGCTCGCGCGGCCCGAGGCCAGGCGCCCACGAGGGCAGGGGGACGGAACGCCGCCAGGCGAGGCGTACCGCGATGAGCACGAGCGCGAGCAGGCCGATGGTCTTGTGCCAGTCGAAGAGCGTGGCCATCGTTGCGCCGAAGGCGTGCTCGCCTGCCTCCAGCTCGGCCATCACGAAGCCCACCACGAACTGGAAGGTGAACATCGCGAAGATCACCCAGTGGAGCGACTTCGTGACCGAGCCGTAGCGATCGTTGCTGTTTCGCAGTTGCATCGCTTCACCCGCCCTGCCCGCCTCGTGTGGCCCTCGGCGTGCGGCCCATAACTATAACGTCGTTGTACAATGACGTGGTACAACAAGACTCAGGAAGCCATGCCAAGGGTCGTCAACGCCGCCGTCCGCCGCCTGCAGATCGCCACGGCCGCCTTGGCCGTAGCGCGGCGGGGCGGCGTGGAGGCGATCACGTTCCGCAGCGTCGCCGAAGAGCTCGGCTCCTCAACGACGGTCGTTACGCACTACGTGAAGACACGAGCCGAGCTGGTGGGCCTAGCCTTCCGGCAGCTGTTCGATGCTGCCCATGCCGTGACCGCGGCGGCGATCGATGGGCTCGGCCCCGCGGAAGGGCTACGGGTGCTGGTGGAGAGCTTTCTGCCGCTCGACGAAGAGCGGCGGCTGCAGACCTATCTCTGGCTCGGGGTCCTCCAAGATCCCGAGGCGCGCGAGAACTTGCGTGGCGAAATGCGTGCCGTCGAGCACTGGGAACGCGAGCGCTTGACCGAGCGCTGCCGCGCGCTCGGTCTTGCCGATCCGGAGACTGCCGCGGATCTCGCCGTCGCCATGGCGAACGGAATCACGTTCGAGGCCCTCCAGAACCCGCGACGCTGGACGCCGCGCCGTCAGCGCGAGGTTGCGGGCGCCTTTCTGGCGTTGCTCGGCGTCGACGGGGGCGCGCCCGTCACGTCGCGTTGAACTCGATCTGCAGCTCTTTCAGTGCGCGCAGGAACATACGCGGTGGTGCTTGAAGTCGTTCTAGCCGGGGGCGAACCACATCTCGTCGATCCGTACGACGAGCGTCTTGAAGCTGTAGTAAAGATCCCGCTTGTCGAACATATTCCGCATTTGGCGATGGTCCGGATCCTCCCGCGGCCAGCGTCGGTGCCGGCAGCCAGCCCTTTTCTTCGTAGAGCGCGAGCACGCGCTGATGCCGTTCAAAGAGTTGCGGCCGCGCCTCCATATCCGCTTCCCCCGCTGTTCCCGAAGTTCTCCGTGTCGCGGAGCACCTCGCGCAGGTCCTCGAAGCGGGTGATGACGTACTGGCCAGTTTCCGCGTCCTTGTAGACAGGGGCCTGGTCTCGCAAGACCTGGTAGGCGTCGTCGGGGCAGTCCTAGACCTCGGGATCGAGGAAGCTGAAATCCTCGGGCGTCCTTTGCGCGGTTGGTGTCGTCTCGCTCATCATCGCCTCCGCGATCAGGGCTTGGCTGTTGGCTTCTGGTGAGGGGTGGAAGGGCGGGCGACCCCGTCCCTCCTCGGGTGTTGCGGTTAGCCGGTCGCGAGGCTGCCACGGGTCGTCGTCAGTGGGCGGCGGCGTAGTGCTCCGCCAAGAGGTCGCGCGCGAAGTCCCCCTCGGGATCGCGCCAGACGGTGTGGCTGTGGTTCGCGTTGTTCTGCACGCAGTCGTACTCGATCAGCACCTGCGGCCCCTGAAGGCGGTAGTAGTGGGGCTGCTTTCGTTCGATTCCCCCCGCCCAAGCGAAGTGCAGGTCCGGAAGGATCCCCAGGAGGCGCGCGTGCTCGGCTTCGGCCATTGGCTCCGGGAGGCGGTTCGTGTACTCGCGCAGCAGCGCCTCGAGGATTCCCCGCTGCGCCTCGGACATCCCGCCGGCGGCTAGCCCCTTGGGGGCGAGCGAGTAACGGGCGGCTTCGCGATCGGCGTCGGTCATCGCCTGGCGGCTATCGAGGTCATCCTGCATCACGTTCAGGCGGTCCGCCGTTCCCTCGTCGGGAAGGCCGTTGAAGACGCGTGCGATCCACTCCGGCTGGGCGCCGTCTTCGATGCGTGAGCGGTTCGATTGGACGATATCGAAGGGGGCCGCTTTCGAGATGATCGCCACCTCTCGCTGAGCGCTGTCCAGGCTGTGCAGCAGCTCCCGTGCGAGGTCCTCCTCGCCGGCGACTGGTCGTAGCGTCTGGTAGTCGCTGAGCGCGGCCTCGTGCGGGTTTGCCCCGAAGAACGTGGGGGTTCGAGGAAACCACCTCGCCGCCCAGGACGGTGTAATGGACGGAGACGTGATGCCCGCCGAAGCGCCAGCCCCAAGCCTCGCTGCCGGGTTCACCGAAGACCGAGGCGAAGTACATGGCCGGGTCCGAGCCGTGCATCACCCCTCGCATGGAGCCGCGTGGTACGCGCCAGCCGCCGAGCGCGTCCTGCCATGCTTCGAGGTGCATGATCACCGTGGCACGGCGGTAGGCCGGCAGGCTCAGCCCGGAAGCGAGGAGCCGGTGGGCGAGCTGCACCTGGCGAACGCTCAGGTCCGCCATAGGCACGCCTTCGTGGTCGGTGGGGGTGTAGTACCAGACTTCCCGGCGGGGGTCGGCGAAGGGCGGGTTGGCCGTGGTCCGCATCTCCGCGGGCAGTGCTGCGAGCCAGTCGCTCGCCGCCTCGGCCATTCGATCGACGACTTCCTTTGCTACCACGCTCATCACGATCCCTTGTGCGTGCGAAGCCTACGTCGCCCTTCGCTCCGCGGGAAGCGGGGAACTACCGCCCGCGTGCGCTGCGACCTGCGTCATCGCTGGTGCGTTCGCCGAGCGCCATCAGGGACCGCTTCGGAATCGGCTTTCACAGACCGGGGCGCGACCGCCGAAACGGCCATGCCGTGAATCCCGTTCGGGTCCCCGATCGTGGCGTGCTGAATTGCCGAGACTGTGAACCGAGCCTCCGTCTTAGATATGACGTACAACGGGCGCCAATCGTTTTCGGCAGTAGCTGATGGGATTAGTTCGACTCTGTTCGGTTCGTAGGCTAGGATTAGGTGGTTGTTAGCCCCATGGAGGATCTCAAGGAATGGCACAGTTCACGAGGATGAAGGAATCCGCCGCCCCACGCCCAGCACGGCAAACGGGCCGGCTCGCTGCGCGCATGCGGCAGTACGAGGAGTACGTTATCAGCCTCAAGTCTGGTGAGGCGGGAAAGCTGACTCCCGATAGGGGCGAGACCGCCCGTGGCATCGCCCTCCGTATCTCGCGAGCGGCGAAGCGCGCCGGCAAGACCGCGGACACCTGGGTGGTCGACGGCGCCGTCTACTTCCGCGTCGCGTAGCGGTCCAGGGCGACCGAACGGTCGCCGCCGCCGCTGATGACAAGCGTCGAGACCGTCCTCGGCCCGATCCCCGACTCACAGCTCGGGACCGCCCTGAGCCACGAGCACGTGATTGCGTCGATGGGTGCGGAAAATCGCACTTATCCCTGGCGTTTCGATTGGGAGAGAACCCTCGCTCGCTGCGTACAGGATCTGAGCGAGGCGAAAGCGGGTGGCGTCGATACGATCATCGATCTGACCACCCCCGACCTCGGGCGCGATGTCGCTTTCGTGCGGGACGTGGCCGAGGGCGCGGGCCTGAACATCGTCGTCGCGACCGGTATGTGGCGCGATGTACCGCGCTCGTTCTGGGATCGGGACCTCGACGAGATCGCCGACCTCTTCGTCCACGAGATCGAAGTCGGGATCGAGGAGACGGGGATCAAGGCGGGCGTTATCAAGGTCGCGAACGACGCCGAGGGGGTGACGCCCGAAGCCGAACGCGTCCTCCGCGGTGCGGCCCGTGCGCTGAAGCGGACGGGCTGCCCGATCAGCACGCATCACTGGGCCCCGGCCGAGGTCGGTCGCCGCCAGATCGCTGTGTTCCGCGAAGAAGGCGCGCCGATGGATCGCGTCTGCATCGGCCACAGCGCCGATACCACCGATGTCGCTTACCTCGAAGCGTTGCTGAACGAAGGCGTCTATCTCTCGATGGATCGCTATCCCAGTTCGGGCGACCGCCCGAACTGGGAGCAGCGCAATGCAACCGTGCGTGCCCTGATCGAGCGCGGCTGGGCGGAGCGAATCATGCTCGGGCACGATCACGCCCCACGCGCGATCGTCAGGGGCGCGGCTGAGCCCGCAGATGACGGGCCGACGCGCTACCTCTTCCTGAACTCAGTGGCGATGCCGGCACTTCGGGCCGGAGGCGTTAGTGACGTCACCATCGATCTGATGACGTGCGAAGTCCCGCGCCGCTTCCTTACCGGCACCGGCGTTTAGCGCTAGCCCGCTGCGGCATTGCTCTGGGTCAAGCGTGCGTGAGAGAGGTCGGCCGCGGAGCCCATCCGCCGTAGGGCCGGCTGCGTCACGATCACGGCCATGCCCAGCAGCATCTGGACGAAACCGCAGATCGCGAACCAATTCGCGCCCGCCAATCACGTCCGTCATCACGCCCGCCAGTAGCGCCCCAGCGGGACACCGCCCGCCATGCAGAGCGTATAGATGCTCATCACCCGTCCCATAACGACCTGGGGGGTATGGGCCCGCACGAGTGTCATGTTCAGGTTATGAAGAAGCCTGCGTTCCACCCGGTGATGAACATGATCACAACGGCGAGCGTGTACCACGGGGTGAGCCCGAGGCCTAGATTCGGGGCCCCGCCGATGACTAGCGTGATCAGGCAGTAGCGCCCCGCCCGTTCGAGCCGCGCAAAGGACGCGAGGAGCAGTGAGCTCATGAGCATGCCCACGCCCATGGCCGCGAACAGCATCGCCGCCTCGAACGTGCCGACCCCGAGATCGTCTCGCGCGATCTTCGGGAGGAGCGCGGTGAACGTCCCGGCCATCACGAGCGCGGTCGCCAGGAGCACGATCATGAGCGTGCGGATGCCTGGGGTGGCCGGCGACGAAGACAAGCCCTTCGCGGAGTTCCACCATCATGTTCCGCTTGGGGGCCGCCATGACCTTGGGTATTCGCGGCGGCAGGGCCAGTCTCGATCGCTCTGG
Organism: Tepidiformaceae bacterium; assembly: GCA_965247935.1. Classification (GTDB taxonomy): domain Bacteria; phylum Chloroflexota; class Dehalococcoidia; order Tepidiformales; family Tepidiformaceae; genus CAUYXJ01. The sequence goes on along the minus strand of CBDFIA010000002.1, from coordinate 1,836,205 downwards.
CCCAGACGAGCACGGCGGCAACGGCCGTGATCGCGATTCCGGAAACCTGGCTGGCGAACAGGAGAACGCGGCGGCTGTCGCCGGAGCAACGGGCGCGGTGCGGCGGCCGATTCGATCAGCTGGAGGTGACGATCAGGGGGAGTGGAAGGCGAAGTCGTCGTGGAGGTCTCGCTCCTGATCGGGGGGGTCATGTCAGCGGCCGCCGGGGGGCGACCGCCTCTGGGTACCGCTTAGGCGGCGATGTCACCACCGCGCCGCAGTGCGGCCCCGGTGCGATGGAGGTGGGCGAAGCCCTCCCAGTAGGCCTGGGCGAGGCTTGTCGAGTGGTAGGCGATCCCGCGCTCCGCACAGAACGCGCGCACGAGGGTCTTCGCTTTCGCGAAGTTGTTGCGGGGCATGGTCGGGAAGAGGTGGTGCTCGATCTGATAGTTCAGGCCGCCATAGACGAAGTCGACGAGGCGGTTGCCGTCCACGTTGCGGGTGGTCATCACCTGTTCCTCCAGGAAGCTCAGCCGCACCTTGCCCTCCTCCAGGATGGGCATGCCCTTGTGGTTCGAGGCGAAGACCGAACTGTTGTAAAGCCCGAACGTCGCCTGATGGACGACCGCGAATGCGATCGCGATGCCCAAGCCCCCGAGCGACATAAGTAGCCACGCGTAGAGGACGAAGTGGCCGATCATGAGGACGGCCTGGAGAAGCCTGAGGGGCGCTGCGCCAGCCGCGATGTGGGTCGCGCTCATCCAGCGGAGGCTCACCGCTTGGAAGGGGAACAGCAGCGGCAGGATCGCCGCCTGTACGGCGATCAGAGGTCGCTCCCAGCAGGAGTGTTGGGCGATTCGCGCTTCACTGAACTCGAGGAGCGGGATCTGGAGGTCCGGGTCGAGCTCGATGTGGTTCGGGTTCGCGTGGTGCTGTGTGTGCTTCTCCGCCCACCACGAGTGGCTCATGCCGAGGAGCACGTTCCCGACCGCGTAGCGCAGGAACTGGTTGAGCCAGCGCGCGCGGAAGGCCTGGCGGTGCACGATGTCGTGGGCGAGGAGCGCGAGCTGCGTCGACGCTACCCCTAGGAGAACGGCATCGGCGAGGAGGATCGCTGGATGGGTCGTGACTAGGGCCACGACGACCGTGGTCCCCAGTGCACCAAGGGCGAGGAGGAGCTTCAGCGCGTAGTAGCCTTCCTGCGGTTCGAGTAGGCCCTCGGCGCGCACGAGACGACTCAGTTCGGCGTAATCAGGGGTTGTCGGTTCAGCAAGCGACACGGGTCGGACGGCCTCCGGTCTCCGCGGAGGCGCACTCCGAGGATCGTACCCGCGGCCTCTCGCGGGGTGCGCCCACAACCTAGCACGGCACGGCCTTTCGCGGTCTCGGGAAGAGGCCGTGGATCTCGCTTGACCGCATGAGGACCCACGGCCTACCGCGATGCGCCTCGTGGCGCAGCGGCGGCGGCGCCGACGCGTGAACTCGGCAGCGAGCTCGGGGTCGTCCACTTCGCCGCAACCTTCTCGCCACCTGGTCTTTCCAGACTGCGCCGAGGCGCTCGCGTGATCACGGGCAGCCTGCCGACACCGTCGGCGGCGAACGAAGGGGCCAGTCATCAACATCACGATCCTTGGCCGGACAGCGCCGGTGCTGCGTTTCGAGTCCGTCGCGAAACGCGCGCTCGACCTCGTTTGCGGAAGCCTGGCGCTACTCGCGACCGCTCCTCTGCTCGCGCTGGCGGCGCTCGCCATCCTTGTCCTGGACCGCCAATCGCCGATCTTTTGCGACAGCCGCGTGGGGCTGGGCGCCCGTGGATTCACGTGCTGGAAGCTCCGCACCATGCGTTCCGCGGAGCAACTGCTGGCGAACTACCTCCAAGAGCACCCGGAGGAGGCGGAACGCTATCGGCGTTCACGCAAGCTCGAGCATGACCCGCGCATCACCCCGCTAGGCGGGCTCCTGCGGCGCACCAGCATCGACGAGTTGCCCCAGCTTCTGAACGTCCTCTCGGGTGAGATGTCGCTGGTCGGCCCAAGGCCTGTTTCGTGGAGGAATTCGCGATCCGGGATGCGCATGCCGCGGACCTGGCGAAGGTCAAACCGGGCATGACCGGCCTCTGGCAAATCCTGGGGCGCTGCGATCTCAAGGAGCACCGGCGCATGGCCTGCGAGCGTTACTACGCGCGCCGCTGGAGCTTCGGCCTGGATCTGCGGATCCTCTTGGCCACGCCTGTGGCGGTGCTGCGAGCCCGCGGTGCGCGGTGAGAGGCCTCTCGCAGCCCTCCGTCCGAACGCGTCGTCGCTCTCCCGGCCAGCCGTTGACGCTGGTCCAGCTGATCCGTGACCACACCTACGGGCAGGTCCGCCACGCGCAGAACCTGCATCTCATCCCAGAGATCGAGAGCGTGTTCGTGGGGCCGGGGGCCGCTCGCGCGCAGCTTCCCGAAAGCCGATTCGTTGCGGCGGATCTCCCGCGGCGGCCGACATCCCGCACGCCGCGGGAGGCGCTGCGGATCGCGAAGCAGCTACGCCGCGTTCGCCCATATGCGATTCACTCGCACAGTATCGCCACCTTGCCGGTCGCGCTGCTGCTCGCGCGCTTTCTGCGAACGCCGCTCGTGCACTCGCCGCACGCGCTGCCCCTCTCGGGGGTGACGGGGTCCCCGGTGGAGGTGAACGGCGCGCAGACGTTGCTGCGCTTTGCGCGCGCATTGGGAACGTCGTTCATTGCAGTATCCGGTGGGGAGGGGGCGGCGCTCCATGAGCTCTTGGGCCGGGATGCGCCGGTGCGGCTCATCCACAACCCATTGCCCCCGCGCTACAGTGGCCCCTGGCCGCAGACGCGGGGTGGCCAGACGCTGCTCTCGCTGAGTCCCTTCTTCCCGCAGAAGGCGCCTTTCCTGATGATCGATGCTTTTGCGCTCGTGCTCGAGCAGGAGCCGGATGCACGCCTGCTGTGGGCGGGGGATGGGCCCCTCCTCGATGACTGCCGAGCGTACGCGCAGCGACGTGGAGCGGGGCAAGCGACCGAGTTCCTCGGCGTGGTTGCCGATCCCCTTCCGCTCCTCCACGATGCAACGGTCCTGATCTCGACCAGCCGCTACGAAGCCCTGCCTTACGCAATCCTCGAAGCGATGGCGGCGGGGGCGGCCGTCGTGGCGAGCGACATCCCCGCCCACCGCGAGCTCGACCCCCAGCGAAAGGCCCTGCTGCTTGCCGAGGCCGAGCCACAGCCTTTGGCTGCGGCGGCGCTCTTGCTGCTCGCTTCCCCAGCGCGGCGAGCGGCACAATCCGATTCCGCGCGGGCGCTCGTCGATCGCGAGTACAACTTCGCTCCATTCTGCGATGCGATGACCGCCGAGTACCGTCGCGTGTGCCGTCTTCCGGCGACGCGCGCGCTCTAGGCTCCCCAGCGCGAATGCCGCAGCTCGTAATCGACGCGTCCACCGCTGAGCACGCTCGGGGCGGTATCGGCGTGGTCACGGAGCGCTTCCTCGAGGCACTCGCCGAAATCGACGGGCACGACGCAGCCGTGGTCGTCGCGGGACCGAACGTCGCTGTTCCCGAGGCGTTGGTCGCCTGGCGGGCTGACGCGGCTCGCTGGAGTGCGTACCGCATCGCGCTCCAGCGTCTGGGCTTCCCTGCGTTGCTTCAGGTGGCCCCGTCGCTTCGCGGTGCTGCCCGGGTCCTGTATCTCGATTCCTACGTACCGCTCTGGTCGCAGCCGGCTGAGGGACCGAGCGCCGAGTGCTTCGTACACGATGTGCTTCCCCTCACCCACCCGCAGTACTTCACGGCGCGGCGCGACGTGATGAAGCGGCTGGCGTTCGCTTCCGTTCGCAAGCAGCGGCCGCGCGTCTACACGTCGGCGGAGTTCACTGCCGGGGAGATCAGGCGGGAGCTTGGGCTGGAGGCGCAAGTTGTTCGCTTTGGCTGCGGCCAGTTCGCCGACGCGGAGGTGGACGCCGCGCTCAGCCGCGCCCCGCCGGCGGCGCGCCCATACGTCGCGTACATCGGCGCGCTCGAAGCACGCAAAGACATCCGAACGCTGGTGCGGGGCTTCACCCTCGTGAGGGACGGTGTGGCGGACCCGCTGCAGCTCGCGATCGTGGGGGACTGGCGGATGGCCGAGGGCCGGGAGCTGCGGCGCTGGGTGCGCGACCTCGGGGTCGAGCACGTTCGGTTCTTGGGGAGGCTGAGCACGAGGGACGCACGCGCACTCCTGGCTGGCGCCTCGGCCCTCGTCTATCCCTCGCTCGCCGAGGGTTTCGGGCTCCCCGTCTTAGAAGCACTCGCCATCGGGACACGCGTGGTCGCGACGGATCTGCCCGCGATCACCAGTTGGGCAGGCGATACGGTGGTCACCTTTCCGCCCGGCGATCCGGCAGGCCTTGCCAGCGCTCTCCGAGAGGTACTGGCGGCACCGCGCGATCCCGGCGCAATCGCGAGAGGGAAGGCCCTCGCCGAGGGCTACCGCTGGCGACGCTTCGCTGAGTCCCTGCTCTCAGGCTGAGCGAGTGGCGACTGTGAACCAGCTTGGCCGGGGTGACTCGGGGGTCGCTACGAAGCTATGCCTGGCGTCGAGCTCGCTACCTCGAGAGCGGCAGCAGTCACTTCGAGACCGTAGGCACGGACGAGGGCTTTTCGTGGATCGGACGGGACGGCGCTCGTTCCGTCTGGCCCATCCGCGAGCTGCTGGCCCGATGACTGTTCGTAGTCGTCGGAAAGGAAGTCTCCGATGGTGGTCGCCGCCGCCAAGATCGCCGCGAAGACAAGCACGATGATGGCTGCAAACCCGAAGGGACTGGCCAGCGAGGGGCGCGAGCGTCTCGAGCGCTTCCTGCCGGCCGGCGAAACGGCCGCCCTCCGCGTCTTGCGCGCGACCCGCCGCCAACCGTTGGCCTGCGCCGGGCACTGCCGATGCTCCCTGGAGAAGCAACACGCGGTCTGGTGGGTCTCGCTGATTGCGTAGGGGCGGGTAGCCTCGCGGAAGCATCGGTGCGCCGCGTTCGCGCCCTCGTGGTGGGTGCCAGCATCGCCGTCGCGACCGAGATGGGGGCAGACGCTGGCCGCCTGCGGCGCCGGTCTGGGACCGCGACGCTGGGCGGCAATCCGGCCCAGCATCCCTCGCGGCGCAGCCGTGATCGCCGGCTTCTCGCGAAGGTGCGAGGGCCGTTCCAGCCAACCGCGGATGCCGGCACGCTCGGTTACCCGGTGATCGTCGCTGGGCCAGGTTTCGACGACGTGTCGCCGCGGTGCGTCACTGGTTGAGCGCGACCCGAACTCCGAAGCCGCCAGGGGTGATCTCACGGCCCCTCAACGCGCGATTAACGCAGCGAGTGGCATCCTCCGCGAACTACCGGTCGCCTTGTGGAGGCGCATGGAGGCCCAATTTGTCGAGACGCACGAGACGCCTGCCCGGGCTTGCCGCGGTCCCTTTGCTGATCGTGCTCGTGGGCTGCGGCGTGGGCCTCGCGCGCGAGGAATCCGGCACCCTCCCTGTGGCGCCGCCCGCCGCCCAGACCTCTCTGGTGAGCTCCCTCCCGTCGGGATTCGTGCACGAGACGGTCTTCGGGGGGCTCTTCCTTCCTACAGCAGTTGCCTTCTTGCCCAACGGCGCGATCTTGATCGCCACCAAACCTGGGCTCGTTTACCTCTACGTGGACGGCGCGTTGGCTGAGGCACCCCTCCTCGATATCAGCGATCGCGTGAACGACTTCGTGGACCGCGGGCTCCTGAGCCTTGCCGTCGACCCGGATTTCGAGACGAACGGCTATCTCTACCTGCTCTACACCTTTGACGCCGATCCCGAAGACTACGAGGGCGCAAAGGTCTCCCGTCTCGGGCGGTTCACCGTCGAGGGCCGGCTGGCGTCGCCGGCCAGCGAGGTCGTGCTCCTGGGCACTGCCGGCACCGAGTCGTGTAGCTCCGTGGCCGCCGGCGCGGACTGCCTCCCCTCCGACGGGCGCAGCCATACCGTAGGGGACCTCCAGTTCGCGTCGGACGGCTCCATCTTCCTCACCGTGGGTGACGGTGCGTCGGATGTGCTAGTGAACGACGATCCGTTTCGGGCGCAGGACCTCGATCTGCTCGCGGGGAAGCTGTTGCGGATCACGAAGGAAGGCAAGGGTCTGCCCGACAATCCCTTCTGGAACGGAGATGCGGACGCGAATCGTTCGAAGGTGTGGGCGAGCGGTTTGCGCAATGCCTACCGCTTCCACCTCCAGTCGGGCACCGACCAGCCCTTCCTCGGCGATGTCGGGGAGGGTGCCTGGGAGGAGATCAATGCTCCCTCGGCGGGCGCCAACCTTGGCTGGCCCTGCTACGAAGGGCCCGTGCTTCAGGCTAGGTACGAAAGCCACGACGATTGCCGAGCGCTCTACGCAGCGGGCACCGAAGTGACGTTCCCTGTGCTCTCGGTAGGGCACGAGGGCGCCGCGCGCGCGATCACCGCCGGCCCGTTCTACGCAGGTGTGACGTTCCCAGCGGCCTTCCACGGTGCCATGTTCTTTGGCGACGTCATCGAAGGCTCGATCGATTTCATCCTCGTGAACGGGGAGAACGAACTCGTCGATGGGCCTATACGCTTCTTCGATGGCGCCGATGGCGCCGATGGGCCGGTGGACATCGCGGTGGGGCCGGACGGCAGTCTCTATTACGTTTCAATATTCACCGGCGAGGTGCGCCGCATCCGCTATCTCGCGCCGCCCCCGCACCAGCCAGTGGTCCTCGGTGGCCACGCCTGGTCAGCCGCGAGCAACGGCTCGGACGCCATTACGGTTAGGCGCCCGCAAGGGGCCCGCCGGCAGCATGAACGGTCTCACGGTCGGGGGGGTGTCCTTCGAGCGAGGGCCTGGCGACCCATGCGCCCGCAGAGATCCGCTACGACCTCAGCGGTGACTGCTCGACCTTCCACGCGGAGGTCGGGATCGACGATCTGGCGGGCGGCGGTGGGTCGGTCACCTTCGAGCTCTGGGACGGTGACCGCAGAATCTCCGACAGCGGCGATCCTTAGGGGCCAGAGTGCGCCGCACACCATCGACGCGTCGATTGCCGGGGTTACGCGCCTGGTGCTGCGGGTGACGGACGCGGGTGACGGCAACGCGCTCGATTACGCTAACTGGGGCGGCGCGCGCCTCGTTTGCGGCCCCGACGCCACGGCCCCGAGCGTTGCTGCGCGAGGGGCAACACACGCCCTGACCGTTACCTTCTCCGAGCCGATGGACGCCTCGGGATTTGGGCCGGAGTCGCTGCGCCTCGTGGTTCTCGGCTCCCACGAAACCGTCGTGGCATCGCCGCGCTACGATGCCGACGCGCGCGCGCTCAGCCTCGAGTTGGAGGAGCCCCTGGCGCCGGACGCCGTCTATGAGCTCACGCTCGCCGGCGGCGAGGGAGGCGTCGTGGATTTCGGCGGAAACCCCCTCCCTTCGGACATCGCCTGGCGCGTCAGCACTGCGTCTGATGGCACTCTGCTGGTTGGCGAGGGAAACAGCTTCCCTCGGCTCACCATCGATCAGCCCGCCCATCAATCCGTTTATGCGGAGGGCGAGGCGGTCACCCTCGTGGGGTCAGGCGTTGATCTCGAGGATGGCAGCGTTGGCGGCGAGAGCCTGGAGTGGTCGTCCAGCAGGGACGGGACGCTGGGAAGGGGGACGGAGCTCGTGCGCGCGGACCTCTCAGCGGGGGTGCACCGGATCACGTTGGCGGCGCAGGACGCCGCAGGGGCAGAGGCAAGCGCGGTCATCTCGGTCACCATCGAGCCCGTGTCCGTCTCCCCTCTGGGCGCCTACCTCGTGCTCATCGCCGGGATCGTGGGCCTCCTGGTCATCGTCGGAAGGGTGGCGGGCGCGATTTGGCTCCGAAGCCGGTAGCGGGCTGGCAGCGACGCGTGAGCCACCGGGCCGCAACCGTGCCGCGACCGCTGCTCGAGATACTCTCGCCATTCGTCAGTCGGGATCTCGTTAGCCCGGTTCGCCGCTCGGGTGGGCGACCAGCCGGGCCGGAAGTAGCTCCGTGAGCGCCACCGCCGATCGCCTCTCACGCGTCGTTGCCGCCCCCGGAAGCTGGGTCGCCCGCGATGCGGTGCTCGCCACGATCGCCAAGGGCGCGGGGATCGCACTGCTCCTCCAGCTCGTGGGCGTCGGCCTCCGTGGTCTGATCCAAATCACGTTCGCCCGGGCCATGGGGATCGAGGCCTTCGGCCAGTACACGCTAATCATCGGCCTCGTGCTCATCATCGGGACGGTCGCGAACCTCGGTCTGCAGCTCGCGCTCATCCGCCTGCGAGCAGAGTACGAAGCTGGCGGCCAGGCGAGTTACCTCCGCGGGCTCCTGCTGGCCGCGCGCGTACTGCCTTTCGCCATCGGTGCAGTCGTGGCAGCGGCTGCCGGTATCGCCATCTCTACCCTGGGGCTGGGCCAGCTGCCGGCGAGGGCGCTGATCCTCGGGATGCTCGCTGTGCCGCTCTTTGCGTATATGACGATGAACTTGGAACTGGCAAAGAGCCAGGAGCGGCTCGTGCTCGCCTTTGCCCCATTTCACGCCCTCTATCCAGGCGCGGCGCTCGGCTTGGGGGCGATCCTGATCGTCGCGACGGGGTCCTTCCACGCGACCGAGGGGCTATTCGTGATCTTCATCGGCGCCGTGGTAGCGGTGGCCTTCCAGGATCACTGGCTCCATCGAAGGGCGAGCCCGCCGACGGTGGCGCCTCGTCGCTACGAGGTGCGCCGCTGGCTGGGCGTCGCGCTCCCTCTCCTCTTCTTCGCGAGCGGCGCTATCATCCTGCGACAGGCGGGGGTGGTGGTCTTGGGGCTGGTCCAGAGCCCGGCGGAGGCAGCGCCGTTCGCCGCGGCGATGGCGATCGCCCTCCTCGCAAGCCTTCCGATCTCGGCCGTGACGGCGATCGTCGCGCCACTGAGCGGCAAGTTCGGCTCCACTGACGACCAGGATTCGCTCGCGCGGGTCACGCGCCTGGGCGCCCGGCTGAGTGCGATCTGCTACCTGCCGGTCGCGGGGGCGATCCTGGTCTTCGGCCCGCAAATTCTGGGGCTCTTCGGACCCGGCTTCGATTCCGCTGCGGGCTGGGTCTTGGCCCTCCTGCTTCTCGGTCAGCTCGCGGAGGCGTTGACGGGCCCCGCCGATTACATCCTTACCAGCACGGGCTTCCACCGAAGCGCGAGCATCACCTGGACGGTGAGCGCCCTCGCCTACGTGGCCACGACCGCGCTCTTCGCGGCGCTCTGGGGAATCACCGGCGCCGCGGTGGCCTTCGCCCTGACTACCGTTTGCATGCGGCTGGCCCTCGGCGTACTCGTGTACCAGCGCTTGCGCATCCGGCCCTTCGTCGTATGAGCAGGCGCTTGCGGGAACCGGCGACTGCGGGAATGGCCTCAGCGCGAGCCCAGGAGCTACCCCGGCTCATCCATCCGCTGACACCGCTGCTAGCGTTCGTGGCGCCCCTCCTGTTCCTCGCCTGGGTGCTCCCGGAGAGCTCCTATGAGCTGCTCTACCGCACGCCGAAGTATGTAGACGCCGCATTCGTGCTCAGCGCGCTCTTTGTCTAACGTGGGCCTTGCCTTGGGCATGCTGCTCCCCGACCGCACCGGCAGCGCCGCTGCTCCTCCCTCCGACCGCATCCTGGTCCTCTGCGAGCGTTTGGTTGTGCCGACGTTCTGGCTGACGATCGTGGCCTACCTGGTGTGGATCACCGCGGCTGCGATCAACGCCGGGGGCGTTGCCGCGCTCGGAATCGAGATCGTCGATGTAGTTCTTGGGCGGGGCGGCTCTGACGAGCTGAAGAACGAGATCTTCACCCCCCTCCCGGGGATCACCACGCTCACCCAGCTGGGAATCCTCTACGTCACGGTTGAGGTGGTGCTCTGGGTGTCCCAGCGCTCGTCGAGGCGCGCTGCGGCCTGGCGCTTCGCCGTCATCGCGCTCCTCGCACTTGGGCGGATGTTCGTGAACTCGGAGCGACTTGCGATCCTGGAGCTCGCCGTTCCGATTGCGGTGATCTGGTGGGCGTTACCACGTCCGGGAGGCGGCCGGCCCGCGCGAGCGCGCAGCGCGCTCCTCTGGCCGGCCGCCGCCGTCATTGGCGCTTTCGTGCTCTTCGCTGCGGGCGAGTACTTCAGGAGCTGGACGAACTTCTATGCGGAGGTCTACCACGGTCCGTACCTCCGGTTCGCCCTCGAGCGCGTAACGGGGTACTACGCAGTCTCCCTGAACAACGCGGCGCTCCTCCAGCAATTCGCGCAGGCGCAGCCCCTCCATGCAACTCTCGTGACCTTACGCGAGCTGCCGTTGGGCGCCGGCGCCGCCTTCGAATCCGGCTACAGCGAGCTCTTCGCGCTCGCGCCGGGGGAGCGATCCCATGCCCTGCTGGAGGAACACGGGAACGTCGAACTGAACAACGTCGCCCTGGTAGGGTGGCTGCAGAGCGACTTCACGGCCTGGGGCGCGCCGCTCGTCGCATTCCTCTTTGGCGCGGTCACCATCAGTCTCTACCGCGGCTTTCTGCACGGCAGCGTGCTCGGGGTGTTGCTGTACCCGAGCTGGCTAGTCGGCGTCCTCGAGCTTCCGCGGATCTACTACTGGACCGATCCGCGCTACTTCCCCGTGCTGCTTGTTGTGCTCCTCGCGGCTTGGCCGCTCGTTGGCTGGCGGGTCCGCCACCGGCACTCCACCGCCCATTCACCCCCAGTCGAGACCATCCCGGGTCAGGGAGCACCACTTCGGCGGACGATCACGTGACGACACCTGAACACTGGGCGGCGGCGCGGAGATGGTGGCTGGTCGCCATCCTCGGTGTGGTGCTGGGTGGCGCCGCCGGCTGGACGATCACCAGCCGTATAGCGACCGCTTACGAAGCCGAAGCGGTGCTGATCGTGAACCAGGGGCACACAACCGGCGTCCTCAACTACGAGGAGATCCTCAGCAGTCAGGAGCTGACGACGACCTATGCGGAGCTGACCACTTCGCGTTCGGTGCTCGAGGCCGCGATCGCCGAGCTGGGGCCGGCGGCGCCCGCGTTCGAGGATCTGCAGCAGCAGGTGCGCGCCAGAGCCGTGCCCGATACGCAGCTGATCGTCGTCACCGCGCGGGCCCAGGCTCCCGGGCGCGCTGCGCTTCTCGCGAACGCCGTCGCGAACGCGTTCCCGCCCTATGTCGAAGCTGCGCAGGTGTTCGGTCGAGGCGCGGCCACGGGGCTACTCAGCACCGTGCTCGTTGCCGAAGAGGCCCTCCCACCGACGACATCTAGCGGCCCGAACCGGGCGACGAACGTGACCTTCGGGGCGTTGCTCGCCCTGCTGGCCACGGCCGCCGCGGTCGGCCTCGTCGAGTACAACCGCGAACGCGTGGTGTTGGCTGACGACCTCGATGTCCTCGGACTTCCGATTCTGGGTGGCCCATCGCCTTCCGCTGTGCGAGGTGTCGGGCCGGAGGGGAGCAGCGAGGAGGCACGGCAACTGACCTTGCGGCTCACGTTGGCGCTGGAGCGGGAAGGTGCCCGGACCGTCCTGTTGACGAGCATCGGCCACGGCGGCGGCCAGGCCGCGCTCAGCGCCGAGGTGGCGCACGCCGCGAGTGAGTTTGCAACGCGGGTCGCGGCTCTCGATGGCAATGTGTGCTCTCCCGAGCTGCACACGCAGTTCGCCGTTGCGAACGACCGTGGTCTCTCCACCGCGCTCGGGGACACGACCATTCCGTGGGACTCGCTCCTCCACCGCCCCGGACCGAACCTCGACCTCCTGACGAGCGGCCCAATCCCCGGCGATCCGATCACCCTTCTCGGCTCGGAGCTGCTTCCGGAATTCGTCCTCGCCCTCCGCTCCACGCACGACCTGGTCATCATCGATGGCCCACCGCTGGTGGGCTCCGCCGATGCCTGGGTGTGGGCGGGGATAGCGGACGCAATCCTGCTCGTCGCTCAGGCCGGGCGGACGCCAAGCGCCGATATCGGTCAGGTGGCGGCGACCCTTCGCGCGAGCGGCCGGACCGTCGTCGGGCTTGCGCTCACGTCGTAGCCACTGGGTCCGTCGCGAAGAGCTCGCGCTTGCGCCAGATCAAGCTGGGCGAGGCGCTGGCGCGTCCGGGCGCCGAACGCAAGCGACAGTGCGCGCTGGCGTCAACCCTCATCCGCCCCGCACGATGGATTTCGCCGCCGCAAAGGAGTCCCGCAGCGGATCTGGGGCGATTCTGCGCTCCTGCGGCCGCGGCCCGACTTAGGCTGGCGCAGCGCCCGCCCCTGTCAGTTGGCGCTTCGCTTGCTCGTAGAGGTCGTTCGGAAGCGGCCCCTTCGCCGCCGCAGCCAGGTTCTCCTGCAAATGCGCAGGATTCCGCGTGCCTACTATCGTCGTGTGCATCTGGGGATGTGAGAGAGTGAAGCGCAGTGTGAACTCATGCGGCGACATCTCCCCGAGGAGGTCGTCGATGTGAGCCTCCTGCCATGCCTCTCGGGGATCCTTTGCTGGCTGCCCGAGAATCTGCCGGCCTTCCCAGTTGGTCGGGGCGCCGCGGGCAACGCCGCCTCGGATGACGACGCCGGCCCCGGCCTCGGCTGCCTGAGAGATGAGGTCCTCATGTTCCCGCTGGACGGCGGAGTACGGGATCTGGAAGGCGTCAAACACACCCATCGCGATGTGATCACGAAGGTGCGGGAGCGTTCCCGACATGCCCAAGAAGCGCACCTTGCCCTCCGCCTGGAGGGCAAGCATCTCGCCCAGGGTCCCTCGCTCCTCCAATTCGGCTCGCGAAGGGCTGCCGTGGAGCTGTACGAGATCGAGGTGGTCCGTCTTCATCCGTCGTAGGCTCTGCTCGACGCCCGCACGGACGACCGCTGGCGTGTATTCGTGACGGGGCCGCTCGCTCTCGCCAGGGGGCGGATCTCCGACGACACAGGCACATTTCGAAGCGAGGAAGTACTCGTCCCGACGGCGCGCGATCGAGGCGCCGATGCGCTCTTCTGACTCGCCGTAGTCGGGCGAGGTGTCGATGCAGGTGACGCCGGCATCGAGGACGGCGTTCAGGATCGCTTCTGCCTCGCCTGCAGTAGTGCTTGGCCCCGCCGCGAGGTTACGAAGCTCCATCGCACCGAAGCCGAGCTGGGTGACCTCGACCCCCGTCCGCCCCAAGATCCTTGTCGGTAGTCCAGCCATCGCTCGATTCCTCCGTGCTCAATCTTGGTGGTCCATCTCAGCCGTCGGCTTGCGTCGATCATCTCTGCAGAGCGGCAGCGGGTACGAGGCCGCGATCGCCGAAGACGAGCGCAGCGAACCGCTCGCCCATCCGTTCGTAGCCTGTGCCGTTGGGGTGGAGCCCGTCCGGCAGGTCATCCCGGTCGTCTTCGTTGAACAGATCCAGCCCATCGAGGTAGTGAAGGTTCGCATCTCCGCGGGCGCTTCGGACCGCGACGCATTCCCGCACGAGCTCCCGAATCCGCCGGAGGGTAAGAGCGCCGCGGGCGACATCGGCGGGATCGCCGACCGCCTCGAACACTCCGTCCCGCGCGACGGTCGGGCCGGGCCGGTCCTCGGCAGCGGGACACAGAATCGGAGACGCGAGCACGATCGGGGTGAGCGGATGGCCATCGCGCACGGTGTCGACGAGGCCGTGCAAAGCGGGGGTGAACGTGCGCTCGATCAGGCTGGCCGCGTTGACGACGTTGATCCCGAGCTTCATCGAAATCACCTCGGCAGGTGTGTCCCGGATGGTGCGAGCGACGTATTGGTCGAGGTGGCAGGCGCCGCCGAGGCCGAGCGAAGTGAGGTGCAAGTTCGCAATGCGGCTGGCCACTCCCGGCCAGACCCGCGCGGGACTGGTCGCCTCCGAGCACTGGCTGATGGAGCTGCCGTAGTGAATCCAGCGCGGCCGCTCATCATGCGGCGGCTCTAAGGTGGCACCGGGAGCGAGCTTGAGTTCCTGGATCGCGACCTGACCCATTGGCTGCAACCACAGCTCGACCGCCTTCGTTGCGGTGCCCAGTGCGTCAAAGCGAAAAGAGGCCGCTGGTCCCTCGGTGACCTCGATGACGCTGCGGTTGGAGAGCCGCATGACCCGCGTGCGTCCCCCTTCCACCCCCAGCGATTGGCACAGCTCCCCATCGACTAAGAGATCGACCATCGGGGAGCGTGCCGCCCGTCGGATCTCGGGCATCGAGATTCCGGTGGGCATCGTGATCAGCTCGACGAAGGGCGAGTCGGTGCGGAAGGCCACGCGGACGCCCGAAGGACCCTTTTGGGCCATCGCGGTCATCGGGTCGAGGAGGTGGTGGGTGTCGGTGGGCAATCGTCGGGGCGCGAGCCCGTCCGGCGTGCCCTCGACCGCGAAGGCGCCGACCAGCTCGGCCGGGCCGCCCAGCACGGGGAAGCTTGTTCGCCGGGATAGGGACGGCTCGGTCATGGAGGGCCTCCTTTTGCAAGCGTCGTGATCGCTCCTGCGACGGGTATTTAGCCCGTGGCCGGCTCAGGAGCGGGCGCGGCGATTACGACACCGGCGGCCGTGAGGGAGGCGACTTCGTCTGACGAGAAGCCGCCTTCCGTGAGGATCTCGAAGGAGTGGGCGCCCGGGTGAACCGGCGCATGTAAGCGCACCGACGCCGGCGTCTCGGAGAAGGTGGCGACGGGGCCGTGGGTGGCAATCGCACCCCAGACCGGGTGGTCGGTCTCGTGGACGTAGCCATTGGCGATCGCCTGCTCGTCCCGTCGGATCGACGCGTAGTCCTGCACGATCGCGCAGGGAACGTCGCCCTTGCGCAGAAGCTCAATCCACTCGTCGGCGTTTCGCTGGATCACCTGAGCGTCGATCAGCTCCACGAGATCGCCGATGTTCGCCCCCCGCGCCTCAGACGACTCGAAGCGCGGGTCGCTCGCAAGCTCCCCGAGGCCAAGGGTGGTCGCGAGCCGAGGGAAGCGCCGCGCCTCGAGTACGCCGAACCCGATCCAGCGGCCATCGAGGCAGAGCGCGCGGTGACTAAAGACGCCAGACGACTTCCCGGGAGGGGCCAGCGGATGCTCCGTCCAGGCCCGGGCGACGTGGATCCCTTGCAGCGCGATCTGCGATCCGTAGAGCGAGACATCGACCTTCTGGCCTGCGCCCGTTCGCAGGCGATGGACGAGGGCCGCGAGGACACCGTAGGCGAGCATCGAGCCGCCGGTCTGGTCGGCAATCCCGGGCTGGCCGCCGTGGGGCGTCTCGCCTTCGGAGGTCGTGAACGCCATCATGCCGCCCGCGGCCTGGGCGATATTGTCGTAGCCAGGGTCGCGACCCCGGGGGCCCTTGGGCCCGTACATGCTGCCCGAGGCGAAGATGATCCCGGGGTTGATCGCGCGCAAGTGTTCGTAGCCGATGCCCAAGCGCTCCATGGTCCCGGGGCGGAAGTTCTCGGCCACGATGTCGACCTGCTCAGCGAGGCGCTCGACTACCGTTACCCCTTCAGGCTGGGAGAGGTCGAGGCAGAGGCTGCGCTTGTTGCGGTTGAGCGACTCGAAGTACGAGGAATAGCCGTTCTGGTGACGCCCAAGGGTGCGCCCCGGATCGCCGCCCGGCTGCTCGATCTTCCAGACGTCAGCGCCGAGGTCGGCCAGTTGGAGCGTGCCAAATGTGCCTTGCTGGAAGCGGGTGAAGTCGAGGATGCGGATGCCGTCGAGAGCCCCGGTCCCGCGCTGGCGAGGCTGACCCCAAGTGGAGGAGCGCGGTTGGCCGGGCTCTGGGGTCGGGGCTTGGTCGGTCGCGGTGCTGATGCCGATGTTTCGCTCAGCAGCCGCGAGGAGAGCACTCGCGTCTTCGTTTTCCGGGTCGAGCCGCAAGGCGGCATCCGCGAGTTGGCGAACATCGCTCCAATCGCTGGCGGCGGCCGCTTCGTCGATCTGATCGAGCAGTCGGTCTAGGTGCCGCTGGATACGCTCGCTCGGCATGGCTGAGCAAGGATAGCGAGGTCGCGTCTGAAGCGGGGCCGGCCCCGTTTCAGCTCTCTCGCCAGAGTCGCCGCGCGTTCGCCGGGGTTCTGATCGAAGACCCGCGAAAGGGGTTGCGCAGAGCTCGGGGTGCTTGCCCTCGATCACGCCATGACGCTCGAAGAAGTACTCTGTGGCGACGGCGAGGAATCCGGCTTCGTTGGTGGTCCTACGCCGCACGAATCGATGTCGGATTCGCCGCGACGCATCTCCTCCAGCTTCCGCCGCGCGAACTCGAGCCCGGGACCCCCTGAGCAACTACTCCCGAGCGCAAGACCTCAAGCGGACCTGCGTCGTCCCGGCTCGCGCTTCCCGACCTCGCTCGCGCGTCCAGGTCTCTCGCGTGGCCGTCAGTCGCGCGCAGTCCCGCCAGCGGCCCCAGACGGCCTTGACGATCGTGCGAGGAGTCTGGCCGTTCACGGGCGGGCGAGCGGAAGGACTTCGGATTGACCCGCCGCTATCGCCCGGTGCGCGCGCGCTCATCCGCGCGGCGCTGTTTCTTGCGCAGTTTGCGGAGGCGGGCGTCTTCTTTCCTCTTGCGCATCTCGCTGGGCTTCTCGTAATGGGCGCGCCTGCGCGCCTCTTTCAGGATCCCATCGCGCATGACGAGCTTGTTGAAGCGCTTCAGCGCGACTTCGAAGGGCTCATCCTGACCAACAAGTATCTGAGCCAATGCGGAACTTACCGCCCTTTCAGCAGGGTCTGCCGCCGCCGGGGCCGACCCACCCTACCATTATCGTGCATTTACCGCGTGTCGCGAGCTACCCGAACCGACCGGGTGCGAGCCAGGCCCGTCCTGGGCGGCCTCCAACACGAGTTTGCCCGGGCCCTGTGACATTTTTCGCCAAACGGCGGACGGTCTTAGTCTCGCAGGAAGGTCCCCGCGAAGTACCGGGGGTCGCGCAGGGACCGCCAAGCCAGGGCGAGGCCGTCCAGCCTTCCCGGCCATGGATCGTCGGCTTCGGAGGTCGCGTCGATCGTCTGTGGCGGTGGGTTGGAGATCCATCGTCGCAGTGTCTGGGCGTCCTCAGACGACAGCCTGCGGGATGCCCGGCGACCGCTGAGCAGTGCTCGGAGGACGGTTCGATGGCGCCAAGCGGAGGGGACGCCTTCGCTCTCTCGCAGGCGCTCACCCTTTGCCAGCTCCTCTTCGACCTCATCCAAGCGGCCCAACGCCGCCAGGTAGTGCAGGAGGGGGAGGCGCAGTCCTCTCGCCACTGGTAGCGCGAGTCCGTTGAACAGCCGTGGGTTGAAGTCGATCAAGAGCTTGCGCCCATCCTCCTCAATGAACTCAGCTTCAAACATCCCGAAGAAACCGAGCCCGCGGCACATCTCGGCCAATCGTCTGCTCAGTTCGTCATCCACAGGCTCGCTGCGAAAGCAGGCGCCGTCGCCGAAGCGGTTTGGGTACTGCACGAGCTTCCGGGAGGCGTCGAAGCCCACAAGCTCTCCTGACTCGTCGATGAACCCGAATAGGGTATAGATGTTCGACGACGCAGCTGGGTAGAGCTATTGGATCATCGGGGTGCCGACGCACGGGTCGGCTGTCTGGACCTCCTGCGAATACGCAAGCATCGCTGTGACGGTCGGGAACGATCGGCGCAACTGACGTTCATCGGCCACGAACTTCGCCTTGAGCCAGTGTCCTACGCCCACGTGGGTGCGGGGCTTGATCACCACGGGGTACTTGAGCATCGGAGCTAAGGACGAGATCTCCTCTGTACCGGCCGGGATCCACGTCTGGGGGTTCGCCACCCCACACGCTCCCGCCGCCGCAGCCAGCTGTACCTTGTTCAAGACCGCGTACAAAGAGTCCGCCGAGGGGCAGTAGAGCGCGAAGCAATCGCTGAGCTCTTCCCGGCTTCGAGCGGTCCACCAGCTCCTCGTGTCCGACGTTGGCATCAGCACCGCACCGGCGTGCTCTTCCCCCGCAACCTCCAACCAGCCCAGGAAACTCGCGGAGGTCCCCTTGGGCAGCGGGCTCAGGCGACGGGTGATGTAGCGCGAGTAGCGACCGGGCGAGTGCCAGGGGGCCTCGGGAATGAGGACGCTGAGGCCGCTTCGACCCAAGTCCCGAATGGCTGCAAGGGTGCCGTAGCCGTCCGTTGCGGGGACGAGGGCGGGTGGCCGCGGCACCGCTATTCCTCCCCTCTTCCCAAACGCTCCCCGCGAGTCGCGCCCTATGGACAGCCACCGTGGGAGGGCACCTCGGTGACCTGTTCCAGCGCGGGCGCGTGCCCCCGCGGGCCGGAGCTGCGTATGCCCTTCACCTCGCCGGCCAGCTGATTGGTCGACATGCTAGAGCGGCCGCGGTTCCCTTGCCACCGGGGGACTGCGCTTCCTCGGTCGTGGGGCGTGCGAGCGCGGCTGCGCCGAAGCTGGTCCGCGTGCTCTGCTGAGTGGTGCGACCGAAGGGCTGGGTAGCGCTCGCTTGCTGCGAGAGAGCAGACCTGTCGAGTGGGTTCCTTTTCGCCGGCGGCCAGGCACCTCAGGCGGGATCAGACGAAGCGCGGCGCGATCTCGCGCAGCTGCACGAGACGCTCCGTCGCTTCGTCGGACGGCGGTGGGCCCGGCCTCGAGGCGCCGGCGGTATTGAGAAGACGCGAGCGGCCGAGTACCCAGTGCACGCTTGGGCGATGTCTTCGGCATCCGTGTGCGGTGCGTACCAGGTGCGGCGCGTGCGCTCCCTCTCGCTCCAGGGTCCCAAGGTCATGCCTTTGGTCGTTTGCAGGGCGACCTGCTGCTCGGCACAGACGTTCGCGAGCCTCCCGGGGCCTAGCACCCGATTCCTCGCCCGTCCGCTAGTCGTGTTGGACGTTCAAGGCCTCGATCAAAGTGAAGCCGCCCTCGCGAATGGCCGTCCGCGTATAAGGTGCTGGCGGTGACTGTCCGCGCCATCACTGCATCACTGCGCTACCGCGACTACCGCCTCATATGGCTGGGCCAGTCCAGTCACGCGGCCGCCCTTTGGATGGAGCAGACCGCCCGTCCCTTGCTCGTCCTCGCCATCACCGACGGATCAGCTGTCCACCTAGGTGGGGTGGTGGCGATGCGCACGCTGCCATCGCTGCTCTTTGGCGTGTGGGCTGGTGTCGTGAGTGACTGGTTCGATCGCAAGACGGTGCTGCAGACGACGAAGGCAGGCACCACCAGCGTCGCTGTCCTCTTCGCCGTCCTCATGCTCAGCGGGCAGCTTGAGCTCTGGCATGTCTACGCAGCCTCTTTCATTCGCGGGGGCTTCCAAGCGTTCGATCAGCCGGCGCGTCACTCGCTCGTGGGCGATATCCTGCCGTCGGATCTGCTCACGAACGGCGTGGCGCTCCTCAGCTCGACCCAGAACATCATGCGCATCCTCGGCGCCGGCGCGGGCGGCTTCCTTGCGGGCTTCGTGAGCCTTACGGCGGCCTTCGTGGTGATCGCCGTGGTCTACAGCGGCTCGGTCCTCGCGACCCAGCTCTTGCAAGTTCCTTCCCACGACCGTCCGAGCGAGGGCGGCATTAGGGCGATGGCGCGGGGCCTCGTGGAAGGGGCGCGCTCCGCGGCTGCAGAGCCCGCAATCCGGGGTGTGTTGCTGCTCTCGTTCGTCTACTTCACCTTCGGCATGTCGTATATGCAGGTGTTCCTGCCCCTGTTTGCCGTCGACGTGCTGGACGTGGGCGCCGCGGGCCTCGGAGGCCTCGCCGCGGTTACGGGGATCGGGGCGGTCAGCGCTGCGCTCATCATCGCCTCGAGGCAGCCGCGCCACCCAGGCAGGATCCTGCCGCTCGTCGTTGTGGGCTTTGGTGCGGTGCTGATCGCATTCTCGCTAAGCACGTACTTCCCTGCGCCCCTCGGGCTGGTGATTCCGTTTTTCCTCATCGCTTTCGTGGGGATGATGCAGACCAGCTACATGTCATTGAGCACCTCGAGCCTCTTACACGCGGCACCGAGGGAACTACGAGGTCGAGTGGTGAGCCTAATCTCACTCGACCGCGCCATGGTGTCCGCCGGCGCAGCTCTCGGAGGATTCCTTGTGGCCTGGCAGGGGGGCCCAGCTCACACAGATTGCGTACGGCCTCATTTGCATCGCAGGTGGATTGGCGATCGTCACGTTCGCCCGTGGCTTCCGGCAATTCGAGACGACAGGCTCGCGAGTGGTCGGCCCAACGCCGGCGGGAGAGGAGTCCTTCCCAACGGCGAGTGAAGCGGAGTCGGCCCCCGAGTGGAACACAAGGATGGGCGGGTCGTCTCGGGATGATCGGGCCTAAACGAGAGCGTTGTTGTGGCGGGGCTCCCGAGCGCAAGGGGTGGCCCGTAGCGTGAGTGCACTGGTGTCGAAGGTATTCGGAGGCTTCGACGAGTCTAAGTTTGGCCTAGTGCCGGCGTCAGCACGGGGGTAACGCCTAGGCGTTTCGCTCGGGCGATGAAGCTACCACCGTAGGCACGGTCGCGGTCGCGGATGAGGAAGCGAGGGCGTCCCCCCGAGAGTGTCGCTTCGATCACCTCGCCACACCCACTCCGCCGTGCGGTGACTGGTCACGTTGATGTGCTCGATGCGGCGTCGGCCGTGTGAGACGAAGAAGAGGTACACCGTCTTGAGGGTGAGCGTCGGCAGCGTCCGCCGCCCAGGTCTCGTGTCAATGGTTACGAAGAAACGTCCGCCGGCTCGGAGAAGGCGGGCGGCGCAGCGCCTGCCGCCGATAACGGCGCACCGTTTCGGAGCTGATGTCAATGCCGAGAGTCCGCAGTTCGCCCTGGATTGTGGACCGCTCCCAGCGCCGGTTCTCGCGAGCGGTGCGCATGATCAAGCCGAACAGCATCGTTCTCCGGGGCCGGATGTATCCCCGCATCTCCGCCCTCCCTCCCTCCCGCCCTCCCGCCCTGGGGAGGGAGGGCGGAGATGCCCCACGGGCAGCCGTCAAAGCGGGCGGGTCCTATCTTGTGGCGCCACAGCTTCAGGAGAGCTCAAGGATCTTGTACATCGTGGGGCGGCGCCTGAATCCGCCTGCCTCAGGGCTTTGCGAGCTCGCTCAAAAAGTCGAGAAGCTCCGAGCGATACTTCTCCGACTCCTCGATCAACGGCGCGTGGCCACTGTTCTCAAACTCGACCAGGCGGACATTCTTGAGGATCTGCGAATGGGCTACGGCCGCATCCCAGGCCACGAACGCGTCGTGCCGTCCGTGCAGGATGAGGACCGGAAGGGACAGTCCTGCGGCCGTTTCACGCTGATCGATCGCGCCCAGATCACGCAGAGATTCGTCCGCACGAGGACTCGTCCGCATGAACGTCTGCCAGAACCAGTCGGTGAGCTCTGCGGCCACTTCGCCGTGGCAGATGGCCTGACTGATCCCGGCGAAGAAGCTCGGCCTCGATTCCCGGGCTGCTACGAGCAGTGAGGCAAATTCCTGGGGTGTGTTGCCGTACTCCCAGCCATCGCCGGAGGTGAACTTCGGGGTGGCGGCGCCAGTCAGGACGAGCCCCGCCGCAGCCGTGCCGAGCTTCGCAGCGGCGTCAACCGCGACGGCGCCGCCGAGTGACCAGCCGTTGACCACGACTGAGTCGAGGCCAAGGTGGCGGACGAGCCGAGTCACATCCGATCCCAGCGCGTCTATGGACTGGTCGCTGAAGTCCTTGTCCGAGCCGCCACAGCTCCGCTGGTCGAGCGCGACGACGTCGTGACCCTCCGCCAGCAAGGCCGGCGTAAGGGAGTCCCAGAGACGGGCGCTCATTGCCCAGGCGTGAATGAGGAGAACGGTGGTCCTGCCCCTACCACGATGGTATTCGTAGTAGATCCTTTTCCCGTCCTCAACATCGAGATAGCTCATCGCTCAATCCTCCGCGAGCCGAGTCCGAACGCCCGGCGCACTGTACAGCCTGCCTCCGTCGCCCTTGCCGACGAGCCGGAGACCGTGGACAGGTCGTCTACGACCCGGAGCCCTGCACCCCGGCAGCCTGCAGCTCCTGGGGAACGGCGTCTGGCTGGGCCTTGAAGTAGGGCATGACTTCGTCGGCAAAGAGCTTGATGGAACTCATCACCTTGTGGTGCTCGAGCCCGCCCATCCGCATCCAGCAGAGTAGCTCCTGCTGCCCCACGTCGTCGTGCAACTCCTGAATGCGCTCGATCGCTCCGCGCGGATCGGAGAGCAAGATGATGCCGCCGTCGACAAGCACGTTCACGAGCTCGTCCGGGGGGATCTCGTCGAACTGCGCCGCTACTTCCGCGTAGCGCTGGTAGGTGCTTGGGGCGTTCTCTCCTTTCGGTACGAGCTCCATGACGCGCTTGAAATACCAGTCGAGTGCTTCCTTGGTGTTCTCGCGGGCCTCATCGACGGTGGGCGCAATGTGCATCTGGAGGTTCATTGGAAAGTCGAGCGTCAGCGGATCCCGGCCGCTGTCCACAAGCATCTTCTTCGACTTGAGGACGTACTCCTTCAGCTCCGGGAGCGCCATCAGCGTGGGCGTAACGAGCATGCTGAGCCCCTTCTGAGCCACGAGCTCGAAGGTTTCCGGGCTGATAGCCGCCACGAAGACGGGTGGGTGTGGCTTCTGCACGACTTTGGGTCGTACGGACACGTTCTCGACCTGAAAGTGCTTGCCGTTGTAGCTAAACGGGTCCTGCGTCCAGGCCCCCAGGATGATGTCGAGCGCTTCGGCGAACCGCTCGCGGCTCGTGCTCTGCTCGATGCCCATCATCTTGAACTCTTGTGGCTGGTAGCCGCGGCCGACGCCGAAATCGAGCCTGCCGTTGCTGAGGATGTCGACCATCGCCCAGTCCTCTGCGAGACGCAGCGGATGGGCAAAGGTGAGGATCGATACGGCCATGCCGATGCGCATCGTTTTCGTCCGTTCAGCAATCGCGGCGGCGGCGATCTGCGGGGAGGGCATGCTGCCGTAGTCGTCGCCATGGTGCTCGGCGAGCCATACGGAGTCGAAGCCGAGCGATTCGGCGTACTCGATCTGGTCGAGCATCTCGTTGTACGCGCGAAGGTAGTCGTGGTCAGGGCACTCCAGTACGTAGAAAAGACCGAACTTCACTGTTTTGGCTCTCCCTTCCTCGTGTTGCCCGGCGTCTCCGGACGCCGCCTGTTCGATGTTGCGACGCTCGGCGCCGTCGGGTCCCAGCTCCAGTTCATCCCGTGCGCAGACGGCGGAACACCGCCACGTCGGGCCGACTCGCTCATGACGAGGCGATACTATGCCTCGCAGGTCCGGGCATGCTAGCGCCCCTCGGGGCGTGAGGGCGGACTTCGACCGAGCGGCTTGGTCCCCTCCACAACAATCTGACAGCGAACGAACTCGCAGATTTCGACGACCTTTGAGACGGGTACGGCCAACTCAACTTCGATGACATCGAAGACTACGCCACCTCGCGGGCGAGCGATCCGCACAGGCGGGCCGGGGGCTTGCACTGGACCCCGGGGGGACCTCGTTCTCGAGTTCGGCGGCGATGGGCCCCACCTCCACACCGGGGCGCCGTTTAAAGCACCACTGGATGAGCACGTGGTCGTTCCGGTGCTGCGCCTCGATGCGGGTTCGTCGCACGCCTGGACACCCGAGGGCACTGCAGCGAGAGAACATTTCCGCCGTCTTGGGACGGCCCGGTGGAGATGTGGTTCGGGACTCCCCGGACGACTCCACCCGATCGCGGTCAGACCCGTTCCCGGCTGAGGTCCTCTCGGCGGATGAGGACAGACTCTTCGTCGACCTCTCGGTACGAGAGCGTGCAGGTCATGCCGAATCGGAGCCCGGCGCCAGCGCCGGCTTCCCCCGCGAGGCGGCGCGGGTTCTCGACGCCTCGCTCGCATCGGGCATAGAGTGCGTCCCCTGAATCCCGCCTCCGTGGAGTAGAACCGATGGCTGATGGGAACTGGCCCCGTTTCGGACTCTTATACGACTTCCGCAATCCCGACCCCTGGCGCATCCCTTTCCCCGAACTCTACCGCCAACTCATGGAACAAATAGCGTGGGCCGAATCCCTCGGCTACGGGTCCGTCTGGCTGACGGAGCACCATTTCTGCGAGGACGGCTACACCCCTTCGCCGCTCGTGCTCGCTGGCGCCATCCTCGAGAGAACGGGCCTTTTCGTAGGCACAAACCTCATGCTGCTGCCCCTGCACAACCCCATACGCCTCGCTGAGGACGCGGCCACCCTGAGTGTGCTCTCGGGCGGACGCTTCGCACTCGGGGTCGGGCTTGGCTATCGCGAGCTCGAGTTCAAGGCGTTCGGCCGCTCGTTGAGGAACCGCCCCAGCCTTATGGAGGAGGGCGTCGAAGTCATCAGGCGGGCCTGGAGCGGCCAGCCGATCAACTTCGAGGGCCGCCGCTTTAGCGTCCCCGATGTCGTCGTGACGCCTCCGGTTGCGGAGGATCCGCCGATGCTGTTGATTGGCGGTCTAACGGAGCCAGCCTGTCACCGCGCCGCCCGAATCGGTGATGGATTCCTGAGCACGGTGGACGATACGCAGGCGTTGTTCCTGGAGGGGGTTCGCCTAGCCGGACGCGATCCGGCTGACGCGATGATATTCTCGATTCAATGGATCGTTGTGGATCAAGACCCTGAGCGCGCTTGGAGCGTGGTCGGACCGAATGCTGTGTACCAGCTCAACGAATACATCAGCTGGGGCGCGTTCGGCCCACCCGATCAGATCCCGCGATTCGAGGACGCATCAGCGGTGCTGGCGAGCGGGCCCTACCGCATTTGGGACGCTGACCAGGCCGTGAATGAGCTCGTCGCGCTTTTCCGGGAGCGTCCGCAAATCAAGGACGTTCATTTTTTCGGAAGGTTGCCCGGCGAGTCTCACGAGCATTCGTCACAGCGCATCCAGTTCTTCGCGGAGAAGGTCATCCCAGCTGTTCGCCGAGAGTTGACTTCGAGCTGAGGGATCTAGGCCGGATCGGGCCTTGCCCCGGACTTTGAACCATTGGTTGGAGCCATCCGCAGCAGCGGTGGATCGGCCCCAGCACGACCGCGGGCACCGTACATACCATGCTGATCGCTGGGGTCTTGGGTTCGTCAGCGACAGGACGCACGCCCCAGGTCGGGTTCTCCGCAACGAGGCGCGTGATGCGGGCGCGCGCCTCCGCTGAATCCTCGGCCTGCCTGGCCCTGGACGGTGACTCTTCCAGCGCCAGTAACGCCGCCAGGCGGTCCGATGCCCCACGACCGTTGCAGGTTGGACGCTCTCGATGTGTGAGCGCCACCCGAACCAACCGCGCGCGGTGACCGACCAGAAGCGCCGATCGGGTTGCCCGAGCCTGAGGCGCCGCCCACGATATTCGTGAACCGCCCGCTGCCGCCGCAGCACGATGTTTGCGAGAACCAAGTCCCGACGCTCCCGCCCAAGCCGCCGCAGCCCGACGACGAAGAGTTGCCGGTTGAGCCATCGCGACCTCCGGCCGCGAGCCGCACCTGCGGCCAGCGCTCAGACAACCCCATGGGATTCTGAAACACCAGAGGAATGCGCAGGCGAGCGGGTTTGCGTGAGCCGCGGGACACGGAACCAGTTAGGTGCTGAGGCGAACCTCGAACCGTTGCATGGTGCTCTCGAGCGGATCATCGGTCCGCTGGCCGCGTTCACGGTCGAACGGGCGGAGCACCGAGTTCCCGGCCACGTCTCCAAGGCGCGGATCGACCACGACCACGTACTGTCCGACAGACCACGCACCAGCGGGTACGAACCGCCAGACGGAATCGTGCGAGTCCAACGTCGGTTGGCCAGGAACGACGGTCCCTGCGGCGTCCTCGATCCAGATGCATCGCGTCGCCAGGGCATAGTCGATGGGTCGAGCAAACTCGATTAGCAGAGGCTCGGACGATGAAGCCCTCGGCGTAGCAATCCTCCAGTGTCGCGGGTCGATGCGCGACCGAAGCGCAGGCCCGATCTCATAGCGCTGGGAGAATGACGCCTGGAGGGGTCTGCCCTGGTCGTCGCAA
Source organism: Tepidiformaceae bacterium (assembly GCA_965247935.1). Classification (GTDB taxonomy): domain Bacteria; phylum Chloroflexota; class Dehalococcoidia; order Tepidiformales; family Tepidiformaceae; genus CAUYXJ01. Next base: position 1,810,360 of record CBDFIA010000002.1, on the reverse strand, counting down.
AACCGTGCATCAACCTCGAAGATGATTGCTTGGCCTTCGGTCAATGGATATCCGCGCTCGGTGTACGGAACCAGTCCACGCTTGATTCGCCCCGGATCGAGGAGGACGGTGAGACGCTGGCGTCGCTTGTCCCAAAGCTCGGGGCCACCGGGTAACAGTGCATCCAACAGCGGCTCGCCGCTTTCCGCGTTTCGGAGCTGGATCGCACTCGCCGCCTAGCCCCTGCTCATAGGATGCGAGAAATAGACGTAGAACCGGAGGTGGTTGAGCGGGAGAACGGCAGCCGCGGGACGGACCGACTCGACAGACGCTACCGGGCCCATCGCAACCGACGGCACATCGACCTCGGCGCTGAGCCGCCGGTCGGTGCCAGCGGGGTCAGTCGCCACGACGGCATAGGTCATCCCCGGCACGAGGGGAAAGCGCGGGATGAAGACAGCGCTAGCCCCTCGCCGGTCGAATTGGCCTGCTACCGGAGTCAGGCCGTCGACCCCCCGGCAAGGAGTTCCGCGGGAAAGACCGCCAGCTCTGACCCGGCTGGGGCTTCGATCCGCAGACAGTGCGAACCGTACCTCTCAGATGAGAACGCTGAGACGGCGAACCGCTGCTTTCTGTCAGAGGGCGGCACTGCTGTAGGAGTGCAGGTTGACGTTCCCGGAGTCGTCCGTTTGTAGCATGAGCACGTAGGCGCCGTTGAGTTTCGCCATTCGACTTACGCCAGGATGTGCAAGAGTCTCGCGGGGAACACCGACCGGCTCGCGCGGTTGGGTCAGCGGCTCCTGGTCGGGGATGTCCTTACAGGCAATCTTCATGAGCGGATGGCGACTGTTCGAAACGAGGAGGAACTCTTCGCCATCACGCTCGTACGCAACCATGTCGAGCGGCGTGTTGCCTGCGCCTAGCTCCGCCACAGTTCGCCCCTTCAGCGCTTTGGTAGCGCCCATCTCGTCGAGCGAGAAGTGCACAACCGGCGTGCACGTATAGCTTGCCAGCACGCTGCGGTTGCCATGGAAGGGGACGAACGTGCGGATCGGGGAAGCCGTTTCGTACTTGCCGTGGGAGACGTGGTAGATCTCAAGCGATGTTGATTTGGAGGTCCCCTCGAACGGGAACGAGAAGCGCCGCAGGGTGGATGAAAATTCTTCGTTCGAGGCTCCGGCAACCAGCAAATCACCGTCGACGTAGGCCATGTCGGTTATGGCCACGCGACGTAGCGGATCGCGCGCGAGTCGAAGCTTGAAGCCGGGACGTGGTTCGACCATCTCGCCGTCCCGCGGATCGTTGGCCACGCCAACGCGCGCCTCGACCCTTTCATCATCTTCCGCCGGGGCATCCTCGAGCGATACCTGAGCGAATGGGATGTCCGAGAGTGGGACCTCGTCGAGGTCGTCCGCGTTCGTGAGCTTCAGAAGAACGGGGATGGCGTTGGCGCCAGCACCTCTCATGATCGAGAGGTAGGTCTGTTGGGATTCAGGATTCACGGCCATGTCTTGGATAAAAACGTCCTCGCGCGAGCAACCAAGATACGCGGCCAATCGTGTGTCGAGGCCGTCAACGTCGATGGGCTGAGCATCTGCCGCGGGGCCACGTCCCACATCGAGCGCGAAGATCGCCGCAGAGTCGCTGTCGGCGACAAACAGGATGTCGCCTGGGCCAAACTTGATCGACCCAACGGAGCGAATCGAGGGCGTGCCAACCTTCAACCCGTATCGCGCGGCGCTTGTCGTCTCGGTCATGTCATCGCCTCCCTAGATCCCATCAAGTCCGCTCTCTGGCTCACGTTGAAACGTTTCCCGGAGAGGTCCCCGGCTAGTTTAGCCGAGTCGAAGGAGCATCCACGTTCGCCACTGTGTCCGAGTACCTTACAGGTGGTACAGACGGACAGCTTCCTTGCGAAGCTCTGCGCGAGCATCCGGGTGCGCGACCGAGATGAGCTCGTCGGCCCGTTCGCGAACGGTCTTGCCGCGGAGCGTGGCGATGCCATGCTCCGTCACCACATAGTCGACGAAGGTTCGCGGCACGGTCGTCATTGTCCCGACGGGCAGCGTCGGCAGGATGCGTGAATGGCGCTCTCCATCGACCATCGAACTGGAAGGAAGTGCGATAACCGAACGGCCCCCTTCACTGTATGAGGCGGCCACAGCGAATACTGTCTGGCCCCCTGGGCCGCTGTAAACCTGCCCGTTCAGTGTCTCTGCGGTGACCTGGCCGGTGAGGTCAAGCTGAAGTGCGTTATTGATCGCAACGAAGTTGCTCTCCCGGATGAGCGTGCGCAGGTCATCGGTATGGCAGAAATCCCAGAGCTCGAATTTGGGGTTGAGGTGGGCGATGGCGAGCTCATCAGGTGGGACCTGAGCGAAGCCGGCACCGACCACCTTGCCGGGTGCGACCTCCTTGTACTTTCCCGTGATCACCCCTTCCTGGACGAGCGGGGCAACGCCCCCTGGTATGAGTTCCGTTTGAATCCCGAGGTCGTGCTTCTCGCCGAGATACAGGGCCATCGCCGCTGTGACATCTCCGAGGCCGATCTGCAGGGTGTCGCCGTCCTTAATGAGCTCGGAGGCAATGAGCGTACAGATAACCTCCGCCGCGGCCACCACCTCCTCTGTCCTCGGCGGGATGGGCAGCTCCCGATCGTCGCTGTCTCGATGCTCCGTGAGAGCAGCCACTTCCGAGACGTGGATGAAGTTCTCGCCGAACGTGCGAATAAGTCGCTCGTCTACCTCACAGACGATGGTGCGAGCGAGGTCGCAGAATGTGCGGTTGAGCCAGAGCGCGGGGCCGAAGCTCATGTAGCCGTGCTCGTCGGGAGCGGATGTTTTGACGAGCACAACGTCGAGCTCGCCGAAAGCCTCCTTGACCCAGGATTCACGAAAGTTGGCCACCGGCAGATAGTCAGCGGCTCCCGCCCGCACCTGCTGCCGGTCCGCAGGCGTCGCGTATGCGGTCACGAGTCGGAACGCCGCTGCGTTCTCGGGTGTCGCCCAAACGACGGGCGCGAGGAAGTGGTAGACGGAGACGTCTCGCAGCTCATCTCGGCGCGCCATGAGGGCAGCCGACAGCGTCTCGGGGTTGCTGCCGAGCATTCCCAGGTAAATGCGGTCCCCCGACTGCACGAGCCCCGCAGCGTCTTCGGGAGAGCACACCTTCTCTGAGAAGTGAGAACGCCAGTCCACTGTGCTGCTCCGCAGAGTGGCCAGCAAAGCTCTGGGAGGTCTGCGCTGGCCTTTTTCGTCATCCGATGCTTGGCGCGCCTGAGGCGATTGTCAACCTTGGTGCTTGCGGCGCCGGCCCTAAATCCTCTTCGCCTAGCACTAGGGATCTTCACAGCCAGAGCGGCTCGCTGTCGTGCAGTGATGGATACGCACCTCGAAATCGAGGTCCACGACGACACGCCGGCCTTGGACCCGGCGACGGTGCCCTACAGGTGCACCCAGTGCTCCAAAAACCCCAATCCGTGCGATTCAGATGGGATTTGGGGTCCCACAGCTTCCTCAGCAACGCCGACTAGATGTAGTCCGTATCACCTGCCATGAGGTGGATCCGGGCGTCCCGGCGCTCCATGAAGGCGAGTTGGCTCGGATCGATGCGTCTGGCCCGGTAGCGGTACCCGACATCGTCGCCGGTTTTCACGAAGCCAAGCCCATGCAGCAGCGCTTCGTAGGGGTGACCGCGAACCGTCCAACAGGTCACCAGGTCGACGCCTAGGGCCTCGAACCCTTCGAGCGCCTGAGCGATCAACGACTGAGCGACATCAGCCCGGGCGGGGTGAGCCTGCAAGTCGACGATCATGGCCTCGTCGTTGGTCACCTTCGATGCCACGTATCCGAGGAGGCGGCCTGCCTCCTCTGCCTGTACCACCGTGAAGGCACCGGCGCGGGCGTCGCAGTAGCGCCAGTTCAGATATCGCTGATCGCGTACCTGGATAAAGTCGAAGGGCTCGGCTGCGATGTCGAAGAGGTCATTGACTCGCTGATCGAACCGCTCCACAGGCATCAAACTGAGACCGTCCGGCAGTGTTTGCGCGCCCCCCCGCGGCGAGCCCGCGCCTTTCAGCTTCGCCGCTGATGCGAGCACTGCTATTCGCAGACCGCGCCAGCCGTTTGTTCGAACCACGCGTCGAATTCGGAAGGGAAGGGCCAGAACCCGAATCGGGTTGCCAAGCGGACGCTTGCGGCGCCGATGACCACGTGGCTGGAAGGTCGATACACCGACACCGATTTCGTAGGGCTGCTCCGCATCCTCAGGGCGGTGCGCTCGCCGTGCCCGATTCAGGCCCCTGCCCTGGAAGTCCGGGTGGATGACGAGATCGCCTCCATCCTTGGTCGTGCGATCGGTGCCGTTGACCCGAAATGTGCGCGGGTAGGTGATGGAGAACCCGACGAACTCGCCATCGAGGTGAGAAGTGGTGATCCTCGTTGGCTGAGATGAGGCGCCCTCGAGCTTCCAGCGCAGGTGCTCCACTGCCGGGATGGAGAGGTGGAAGTCAGGCCAACGGTCGAAAGCTGCGGTGAGGATGTTGGTCATCCTCACAAGCTCGGCCTCCGTCAGGGAGGCGGCATCTCGCTCTTCAATCAGGAACTCAGGCGCCATTGCCAGATTCGCATCCTACCCGGCGCAGAGGGCGGCAGGCGGCCTCCGTCGAGGCCTGCGCCTACTGCCCGTGGAGAGGCTGATCCCCGCTGGGTGTAGCTACCGGGTGGCTCGGCCCGGCCGTCCGGTCGCGTCCCATCAGTTTGCAGGTGGCGCCTCCGACCCGAGGCGCCACCTACTGCGCCTCCCAGACTCCTGCATGCTCGACGGCCTGACCGCGCTCTTCGAGCAAATCCAGCTGGCCCTGCGTACTCGACGCCGTCTGCCAGAAGCGGCGCTTAGTCGTGCGCGGGTAGAGCCGCTTGCAGAGCTCGTAGACACTCGCAGGGCCCTGCGTGCGCAGCGCCCCCAGGGTGCGCTCGGAGCGGCGCTCTACGCGCGCGAGCACGGCCGCAATCGCCCCTTGGACGTCATCGAAGGGCTCGCCGTGGCCGGGGAAGCAGCGCTCGTACCCACCCTCGGCGAGCCGCCTCATCGATGACACGAAACGGGGCAGGCTGCGGAAGCGTGCGAGGCCATCGCCCTCGGCCACGAACTGGATGGCGGGGAGCGGATCGATGCCTGGGAGCAGTTGGTCGCCGGAGAAGAGCCAGCCTTCGTCCGGCACCGCCAGCACCAGGTTCCCGGGGGTGTGTCCGGGCGCGGCCAGGAGTTCCATCCCGGCCACCCGCGCGTCCCCCTCGACGAACCCGCTCGCTTCGAACGGCGGGTAGCGCAGCCCCGTCGGCCAGCGGTCGCTGCCCTCTGAGTAGACTTTGGATTCGGCCGCGAGGCGCGCCGCGTCGCGGCGGGCCGCCAGGCGCTCGTGCACCTGTGCGAGCGTCTCCGGGGGGGCGCCGGTGCCCTCCGCCCAAGCGAGCAGCGCGCCGGCCTCTGCGGACGACTCCATCAAGGGCCGAGCGCTCAGCGGCGCGTCCGCTTCGCCCATGAGGACGGGCACGCCTGCCTCCTGCCAGCGCCGCCCCAATCCCGCGTGGTCGTGGTGCCCGTGGGTCGCGACGACCACGTACGGGGCGCGCCCCGCAAGCTCGCGCTGGAGCGCTTCCCAAGCTCCAGCGTAGTCGGGGCCCGTGTCGACGAGCAGCCGCTCGGGCCCCCGCTGCACCAGGTGCACGGTGTTGTCGCCGAGCGCGATCGAGCGCACATCGTTCATCGCTGCGCAGTCTGCCACGCCCGCAGGCGAGGCCCGCGGTAACGGGGCGAGTGCCACTTGCGCGGTCTGCGATTCGCAAGCGCCCCCCCAACCCCCTACGATCGGCGCTCCAGGAGGAGCGCCCCATGACCGATGTCGCCCCCAGCCGTCTCTCGCCGGAGGACGTGGAAACGATCCGCGGCCTGGCCGCAGACCTCCAGGCGAGCGTCGAGCGTGTGATTGTCGGGAAGGCCGAAGTCGTCCGCCTGGCGTTGGTTGCGCTCCTCTGCGAGGGCCACATCCTCCTCGACGACGTACCCGGTATCGGCAAGACCACGCTTGCGAAGGCGCTCGCGGCTTCGCTCGGCTGCTCCTTCCGGCGGATCCAGTTCACACCGGACTTGATGCCGTCGGACATCACCGGCATCCACTATTTCGATCAGAAGGCGCAGGAGTTCGCGTTTCGCGAAGGGCCGCTGGTCGCACAAGTCGTCTTATCCGACGAGATCAACCGTGCCACCCCGCGTACCCAGGCGGCGTTGCTCGAGGCGATGGAGGAGCGCCAAATCACGGTCGAGGGCGAAACCACGATCCTGCCCCGCCCATTCCTTGTGATCGCTACGCAGAACCCCATCGAGCTGGAGGGTACGTTCCCCCTGCCCGAGGCGCAGCTCGACCGTTTCATGCTGCGGATCAAGCTCGGCTACCCCGGCGAGGACGACGAAGACAAGATCCTCGAACGGCTGGAGCACTCCAACCCCCTCGACGATCTCGTACCCGTCGTCTCGGCGGAGCGCCTCGTGGAGATGGCGACGGCGCTGCGCCGCCTGCACGTGGAGCCGGCGGTGCGGCGCTATGCCGTGCGCATCGTCCGGGAGACGCGTGGCGAGGCGGCGTTCGAGCTCGGCGCAAGTCCGCGCGCAAGCCTCGCCCTCTTCCGGGCCGCGCGAGCGTTCGCCGCTCTCTCCGGGCGCGACTACGTCCTCCCCGATGACGTGAAAGCGATGGCGCCGCACGTGTTGCCCCACCGCCTCATCCTCTCCACCCAGACCCGCCTCCGCGGCCGCGACGTGGAGGACCTGGTCGCGGAGATCCTCGAACGCGTTCCTGTCCCGGTCGAGGGCGACGTGGCGACCGCCACCACCGCCGCCGCGAGCCCGGGAGCTTCTGAGCCCGCCGAGTCCGCGGCCTCACCCCAGGAGAGCCAAGCTGGTGGCGATTCCGCGTGGCGGCCCCGTTGATGTTGTCGCCGGGCATCCGCTAGCCGTGCCTTTCCGCGAGCTCTGGCTGCTCGTCGGGCCCCTCCTCATTCTCGTGGGGTTCGGTACGAATCAGCCCATGATTACAGGCATTGGCGTCGTCATCCTGATCGTGGGCGTCGTCAGCCGCTGGTGGTCGCGGCACCTGTTCGACCGCGTCAGCGTGCGGCGGCGGCTGAGCGAGTCGCGCGTCTTCCAGGACGAGCCGGTCGAGCTGGAAATCGAGCTCGACAACCGCAAGCCGCTGCCGCTCCCGTGGTTCGATCTGCGTGTCGCGGTCTCCGATGACCTCGAGATCGAGGACGAGACCGCTGCGAGCGCTTCCGCCCCTGGTCTCAGTTGGCTCGTTCGGCGCGGGGCGCTCGGCTGGTACGAACGGCGCCGCTGGCGCGCGCGCCTGATCGCGAGTGAACGTGGGCGGTTCCAGATCGGTCCAACCCAGATCCAGTCGGCCGACCTGCTGGGCCTCTTCCCCAGCCACTGGGAGGAGAGCGGCTGGACGAACCTGATCGCCTACCCCCGCGTCTTCGCGCTGGATGACCTGGGCTTCCCCGCGGACCGCCCCTTTGGCGATGCGAAAGGGCGTAACCCCGTCTTCGAGGACCCGCTCCGGATCGCCGGCATGCGCGACTACGCACCCGGCGATCCGCTACGCCGGATCGATTGGAAGGCCACCGCCCGCCGCGGTGGGCTCCAATCTCGCGTCTACGAGCCGTCGGCGGTGCAGCAGCTCTATGTGCTCCTCAACATCGACACGCTCGAGCACTCCTGGGAGGGGTACCTCAAGGACGATCTCGAGCGGACGATCTCGATCGCGGCCTCACTGGCGGTCTGGGGTGCTGGGCGACGCTTTGCCGTCGGCCTGCTCGCGAACGGCTCTCTGCCGAACTCGGATCGGCCCATCCGCCTCGCCCCTTCGCGCGCGAACACGCAGCTTCCGCGCATCCTCGAGACGCTCGCCGTGGTCCAGCCGCTGACGATGGGCGATCTCGCCGGCCATCTGCGCCGGGAGACGAGCCGCATCCCCATCGGCTCCACGCTGGTCCTCGCGGCCTCCCTCATCCCCGATGAGCTCGCCGGGGCAATGCAGCGCCTCCAGGCTGACGGACATCAAGTAGCCGTTCTGGTCACGTCCGACCGCGTGGATCTCGAACGGCTCGCCGGTCTCCCGGTGCAGGTCGTCGGACGCAGGTTCGAGGGGAGCGGGGTGATCGCGTGATCGGGACCCTCGCTGTGGCCGCCCTTCTCGCGGCGGAGGCCCTAGCCGTCTATGTGTTCGGCGAACTCCTCAGCGTGCCCCTGAATGAGTCGAACCGCGAGATCGTGAGCGCCCCTGTCTTCGTTGGGTTCGCGTTTACTGCCTATTTCGCACCCCGGGTGGTCGACCGTTTCGTCGCTAATCCGGGGGCGCGGCTCCTGACCGTCGCTGGGCTCGGGGTGGTCGTTCTCTACGGCGTGCTCCGCCTGAAATACGCGCAGGACCTTGCGCTTTGGGACTTCCGCTGGATGGCCGACTTCGTGGTCGACACGGGGTCGATCCAGGACGAGCTCCCGCCCATCGTCGTGAGCGGGCTGCTCCTCCTCGCGGTCTGGGCTCGATCCGCTCTACGCGGGCTCAACGAGATCTGGCTCGAGGTCGTGCCGCGCTACCTCGCTCTCCCCTTCGCTCTGGTCACCCTCTCGTTGGTGCTTGCCTCAGGCAGTGATCAGGCGGCCGTCGTCGCTCGTGGTGGGGTGGTCTTTTACGGCGTCGCCCTCGGCGCACTCGCCTATTCGCAGCTCGCTCAGAGCAGCGCCAGCATCGGCGAGCTTCGCGCTGGTGGCGTCACCACGGCACTGCTGGCGGGCACGGCCGCCTTCGCGGTCGTGGGCGTGCTGGTGGTTGGAGTGGTTCTCGAAGTCGCGATCGATGTTCTCCGCGAGCCCGTGGGTCTCATCTTCGAGGGCGCGTTTTTTTTCGTTATGCAGGTCCTGCTCTTCCCGGTCATCTGGGTGCTCGCCACCGTCTTGGAGTGGTTCTTCGGCCTCCTCGGCGTCGGTGAAGGGAGCGAAGAGGGCCTGGAGCTTCCCGCGCCGCTCCCGCAAGCCGACGGCGAGGGCGCGGTAGCGGAGGAGGAGGGCGATTCGTTGGTCGCCCGCATCGGCCGTTACGTGTTGGCCGGGGGCGCGCTCTTCATCGGCCTCGCGGTCGTGCTGCTGGTTGTTATCTTCCTCGCGCGGCTGCGCCGCCGAATGGGGCGTGACGACCGTCCCGATGCCGAGTCCGAAGGGCTGGGCGGCCTCGGCGATGACCTCCGAGATGCCGCCCGTAACCTCTTCCGTCGCGATCGTCGTGGGGCCACCACCGGCGAAGGCGTGGTGCGGCTCTACCTCGACGTCCTCGAGCAAGCGGAGCGCGTGGGCGTCTCCCGGGCCGAGTCGCAGACCGCCTCGGAGTTCGCGCCTGTCCTCAGCGACGCCTTCCACCGCGAGGTCACGAGCGATATCACGGCCGCCTTCGAGCATGCCCGCTACGCGGGGCGGCCCCCAGATCCTGCCGCCCTCGAGGATCTGCGCCGGCGCTGGCAGGCCTCGACTAGCTAGCGTTCGTCCCGCAGGCGCGCCCAGCCCTCTCCCCGCTCCACCACGACGGGGACAGCGCCCGACGTATCCTCGCGCGCCGCGAACGCGGTATCGCTTGCGAGCCCGAGCGCCAGCAATTCGCGACCGTGCTCCGCGCCCGCCAGCAGCCGTGCGATGCGGCCGCTCTCGTGAGGCACGCTCTCGGCGGTCAAGTCTTCGTAGCCGGGGAGCGCGGCTGCCACCCCGGCCGCATCCCCGAGCACGACCCCGGGGCTCTCGCGTTTCAGCAGATGGACCATCCCCGCAGCCGCGGCGAAGTCTTCGAGGGCGAAGCGTGTGCCGCCACCTTCCCCAGCGCAGACCAGCGCGACCCGAGCGAAGGCGGCCGCCCAGTGACCGGCTGCCGTGAGGTTCGCGAACGCTGCGGTTGCGACCGCCCCCCGGGCCGCCACCCCACAGAGGGAACGCGTGCCGTTCGTTGTGAAGAGTGCAGCTCGCTGCCCGCGAAGCTGCAGCGCCTCGGCCTCCACGGGGGAGTTGCCGTAGTCGAAGCCCTCGGGGGGGAGGCCTCCGACTTCGCCGAAGAGCAGCCGCTGCTCCGCAGCCGCACGCGTGCGCGCCGCAGCGACGTCATCGAGCACGAGCAGGTCATCGAGCCCCTGTTCGAACATCGTCGCGATCGTCGTCGTGGCCCGAAGGACGTCGATCACGACAAACGCGTCCGCTTCCATCGCGGCCGCCTCCGCCGGGAGCAACGCCACGTCGACCCGCTGCACCATCAGCGCAGCATGCGCGCTCGCGGGCGCGGGCGCACGGGGCGGCCAAGAGGCGAGAGCACAGGCGAGGACGTATCCTCGGGAGTGATGGATCCGCGACCCGTTGGCATTTTCGATTCGGGCGTCGGCGGCCTCAGCATCCTCCGCGAATTTCAGCGCCTCGCCCCGTGCGAGCGCGTGGTCTATTTCGCCGACACGGCCTATTTCCCCTACGGGCCGCGTGACCCGGGCGAGGTGCGCAAGCGCGCTTTCACGGCCGCCCATCGTCTCCTCGACGCCGATGCGAAGCTCATCATCGTTGCCTGTAATACCGCCTCCGCAGCCGCCATCGCGGACCTGCGCGAGCTGTTCCCCGTGCCGTTCGTGGGAATGGTCCCCGCCGTCAAGCCCGCAACCCTCGCCTCAAAGAGCAAGCACGTCGCGATCCTCGCAACGCCGGGGACGTTGGATGGCGATCTCTACGCGGCCGTGGTCGACGAGTTTGGCCGCGGTGTACGTATCGACAGCGTTCCGGGGCGCGAGCTCGCGGAGCTCGTGGAGCGCGGCGAAGGAGGAACCGCGCACGCGCGCGAGGCGGTGCGGGCCTCGCTCGCCGCCCCCGTCGCCGCGGGTGCCGACACCGTGGTCCTCGGCTGTACGCACTACGAGTTCCTGGTAGGGGCGATCACGGCTGAGTTCCCGGCGGTCACCGTTGTCGGAAGCGGGGAGCCGGTCGCGCGTCGCGCGCAGGCGCTTCTGGCCGAGCTGGAGATCGAGGCGTCCGTGGACGCCGAGGGCGTGCTCGACCTCATCGTCTCGGGGAACCGCGCTGCCTTCCTCGAGGTCCTCCCGCGCCTTGGCTTCGCCCCGATGCAGCCTGCAACAGAGCCCAGCCGATGACGGCGTCGTACATCGAGCGGCTCGCCCGCCGCAGCCGCGAAGCCGGCAGCTATCTCTGCGTGGGCCTCGATCCCGCCGCGGGCGTTCCCGTGGAGGAGGTCGCCTCCGCTAATCGTGCCCTGATCGAGGCGACGGCGCCGTACGTCGCCTGCTACAAGCCCAACCTCGCCTTCTACGAACAGTTCGGGATCCCCGGCTTTCGCGCCCTCGAAGCGACGCTCGCTGCCATCCCGGAAGGCATCCCCGTCATCGGCGACGCCAAGCGCGGCGACATCGGGAACACCGCGACCGCGTACGCGCGCGCGCTCTTCGAGGTCTGGGGCTTCGATGCGGTGACGGCCAGCCCGTTCCTCGGGCGGGACACGCTCGAGCCGTTCCTCGCTTACGAGGATCGGGGCGTCTACGTCCTTTGCCGGACCTCGAACCCCGGTGCCGCTGACCTCCAGAACGCTCGCCTCGCTTCCGGCGAGACCGTGTACGAGCGGATCGCCACCACTGCCCCGCGGTGGGGGGCCAACGTCGGCTTCGTGGTCGGCGCGACGGCGCCGGGGGAACTGCGCCGCATCCGGGAACTCGCCCCGGGGACGTCGATCCTCGTCCCTGGTCTGGGGGCACAGGGTGGCGACCCTGAGCAGGTCATGGCTGCCGCTGGGGCTGAACCCGGGCTCGTCGTCGTCAGCGCCTCTCGCAGCATTGCCGAAGCGGAGGACCAGGCGGCGGCGTCGTGCGCGCTCCGCGACGCTCTGAACGCGGCCGCCGTCCCCGCTCCGTGATCACGGAGGTGGCGGTCGGCGATGTCTGGCGCATGCGCCGCCGACATCCGTGCGGAAGCTGGGAGTGGCGGGTCTACCGGATCGGCGCGGACATCGGCGTCGCCTGCCTCGCGTGCGGGCGCCGGGTAATGCTGGAGCGGCGCCGCTTCGAGTCCCGCGCGAAGGTGCGCGTCTCCGCGGGCCCCGCCCTCACGTGACCGCCACGCCGAGCGTGGGCGGCGAATCCTCCTCCCCCACGGCCCTTCTCCAGCAGCCGCCGTTCCGGCGCCTGAGCCTGACACGCTTCTCTTCCCGCGTCGCGCAGAACGCGCTCAATTTCGGGCTCGTTCTGCTCGTGCTGGACGAGACCGGCAAGGCTTTCTTCAGCAGCCTCCTCATCCTCGCGCTCGTGGTCCCGGCGACGGGCGCGGGCATCGTCGCGGGTGTCGCCGCCGATGCCGTCCCCAAGCGGCTGCTGGTCTTCCTCGCCAACTTCGCCCGCGCCGCTGTCTGTATCGGTTTCATCCTCGGCTCGGCGAGCACCGCTTCGCTCTACGTCGTCGCCGTCCTGCTGGCGATCTTCACGCAGTTCGCGTCCTCGGCCGAGGGCGCCATCCTCCCCGCGATTGTGAAGCGATCAGAGCTGGCGCGCGCGAACGCGATCGGCCACGCCGTCGGCGGCGTTGCCCAAATAGTGGGCTTCGCCGTGCTCACGCCAGTAGTCCTGTGGGTCTTTGAAAGCGCCGACGTGTTGTTCGGCATCGCCGCCGTCCTCTTTCTTGTCGCAGCGATTCAGGTGGTCATGATCGGTCGCGTGCAGGCGGCCGCGGAATCGGAGGTCGGCGGCGTTGGCGACGGCCCCTGGTGGAAGGTGGGCTGGCTGGCGATTCGGGCCGACCCCGTGGTGCTCGGGGCCGCGATCGAACTGACGCTGATCTCGATGGCGCTGATCATCCTCGGTGGGCTGATCCCGACTTACATCCGCGATGTCCTCGATCTGCCCCTCGAAGTGGGTGCGCTCGTGCTCACCCCGGTCGCGATCGGGGTCGTTCTCGGCTTGCGCGTGACTGGTTTCCTCTCGCGTCGCGTGCCGCACGCCCTCCTCAGCTCGACCGGCTTCGTCGTCTTCGTCGCTCTCCTGCTGGGCATTACCTTCGTGAACGAAGAGGCGAGCTTCCTCAGCGGCTATGGCGCGCTCTCCTGGCTCGCGGATGTCGACATCGGCAGCTTCGATGGCGGGGGGCTATTGGCCATGGCGCTCGTGCTTCCCTTCGGTTTCGCCTACGCATTGGTGAGCGTTGCCGCGCAGACGGTCCTGAACGACCGCGTGCCGCTCTCGCTCCAGGGACGCGTGATCGCGACCCAGGCCGCGATGGCGGCGGTCGCCGCTTCGCTGCCCGTGCTGGGGGCAGGTGCGCTCGGCGACTGGCTCGGTGTGCAGCCGGCGATGGCCACGCTCGCGGTCGCGATCGGCGTTGCTGCGGTCCTCAACCTCCGGTCCTGAGGACCTTCGCGGTCCGCCGAGCGCCTTGCCGCTGCTCCGCGCAGCCTCCTATTATCGAGCGGGACGCAGACCGTCTGCCGTTGGAGTGCATCGTGCGAGAGCTGACCGTCGAGAGCATTCGTCTCTCGCTGAACACCTACCAGCGCATCGCCATCCTGCGTGAGAAGGACACGGATCGCTATCTCACGATCTGGATAGGGCCCTATGAGGCGGAGAGCATTGCGATCCGCCTCCATGACCAAATCCCGCCCCGGCCCCACACCCACGATCTCCTGCGCGACGTCATTGAGCAGCTTGGGGCGAGCGTGCGTCACATCCTGCTCAACGATCTGGCGAACGACACCTACTACGCCCGCATCGTCCTCGATGTGAAGGGCGAAACGCTCGAGATCGACTCGCGCCCTTCGGACGCGATCTCGCTTGCCGTCCGCGCGGAGGTCCCGATCTACGCGGAAGAGGCCGTCCTCGACGAGGGTGGGGAGATCATTCGCGAGGATGATTCGGACGCCGAGGGAGGGGGCGAGCGTGGGCCTGAGAAGCCCGTCGATCCGGTCGAACTGGAGCGCCTGGGGCCGTTCAAGGACTTCATCGAAGGCCTCGATCTCGCCGATTTCGATGAGCGTCAGCGGTAGGCCGCTATTGGCCTTCGGGGCCGCTTGCGCTTTCCTTCACAATCCGCCTATCATTCGCGCGGTTTGAATCCGGTCATGGCGAGACCGGGACAGAGCGGCTGGGTAGCACCCACCGCCTACCTCATGGGTGCCGGATGGTATTTCGCCACCTGCATCATCATCGGCGTTCTCGTCGGACGCTGGCTCGATGGCTTCACCGACCTTGAGCCGTTGTTCACACTCCTGGGGATCGTCCTCGGGCTCACCCTGGCCATTGGTGGCGGGATCCGCATGCTCATCCCTTTCATGAGCCGCTTTGGCAACGACGCTGACGGTGTCTAGCGCACGATGAGAAAGATTTACATCGTCGCGACGGTGGTTGCGGTCTTCGCCTGGATCGTTGTCGGCATCATCGTCGCTAGCGGCCCCCAGCCCGAGATCATCATTCCCGCGGAAGTGATCACGAAGGTTGGGCCGCTGAACATCACCAACACGTTGATCTCGGCGTGGCTGGCGATGGCGGTGCTGATCCTTGGCACGTTCCTCGCGACCCGCTCGATGAAGCTGCTCCCCTCAGGCGCCCAGAACTTCGTCGAAGCGGGCGTCGAGTTCCTCGTCGGCCAGCTCGAAGATATCGCGGGCCAGAAGAACGGCCGTCGCTTCTTCGCGGTGATCGCCACGTTCTTCCTCTTCATCCTCCTGTCGAACTGGATGGGGCTGCTGCCCTTCTTCAACGCGATCGGCAAGACCGAGGATGTCGGCCACGAGATCTTCCACGAGATCGAGGAGCACTACGAGGACGGCCACGACTTCGTCGAAGAGGCGAAGCATGGGGTCTGGCTCGTCGACGACACCGGTATCGGCCTGGTCAAGCCCAACGCCGACGATGCCGAGTTCGAGATCAAGGCGTCCCTCGAGAGCCCCACGACCCCATCCGCGGCGCTGGACCACTACATCGTCTTCCTCGCGGAGACGTTCACGGGGTTCGACGCGAAGGCGTTCGTCAAGGCTGAGAACGAGGGCGGCGAGCTCTCCGCGACCGAGCTCAAGGAGCTTGCGGAAGTCGTCACGCCCGGCATGCTCAGGGCGGCGGTGGCGGCCCTCGCAGCCGATCCCGACGCCCCCATACTGCTTTCGGCCGACGGTCGCGCGCTTGCCGCTGAAGGAGAGGAAGAAGGCGCGGAGGGCCACGCAAGCGGCGTGCCCAGCGCCCTGCTGGGCGATGAGCTCGTCGTCACGGGAGTTGAGTTCCCCGGGCAGAAGCTCGCGCTCATCATTCCCTACTTCCGCTCCGCATACAGCGACGTCAACAACACGCTCGCGCTGGCCCTGATCTCGTTCGTGATGGTTGAGTTCTGGGGTTTGCAGACGCTCGGGCTCGGCTACCTCAAGAAGTTCTTCAACTTCAGCGGCGTCATTCCGGCTTTCGTCGGGCTGCTCGAGCTGCTCTCCGAGTTCATTCGCATCATCAGCTTCTCGTTCAGGCTCTTCGGCAACATCTTCGCTGGGGAGGTGCTCGTGCTGATGCTCACGTTCTTACTGCCGTTCCTGATCGTCGATATCATCTACGGCCTGGAGCTCTTCGTCGGCTTCATCCAGGCCACGGTGTTCGCGCTTCTCACGCTCGTCTTCGCCGTGATGGCGGTGGAGCACGATGCGGAGGGCGAGCACCAGGAAGACGAGGCCGGTCTCGATATGGAATCCCAGGGGAGCCCGGGGCAGTAGCCTCGCCCCTTCAGAACAACGCCCCGCGAGGACGGGGCCAACACGAGGGAGGACCTACGAACCATGGGAGCACTCAATCTCTTGCCGTTCCTGCTCGCGCTTGATGCAGACGGTGCCAAGGCCATCGGCGCTGGCCTGGCGATGGGCCTGGGCGCGCTTGGGCCTGGTGTCGGCATTGGCTTGCTCGTAGGCAAGGCGATGGAAGCCCTGGGGCGCAACCCCGAGGCCCGCGCCGCGATCCAGACGAACATGATCCTGGGCGTTGCCTTCGCGGAAGCGATCGGCATCTACGCCCTGCTCACGGCCATCATCATCGCCTTTGTCATCTAGCGTGACGAACGCGAATCGCTGAAGCGGGGGAGCTCTTATGGGCGAGGCTTTCGATGCCCTTGGCATCAATTTGCCGCAGCTGATCGCGCAGGTGGCGAATTTCGTCGTCCTGCTTGTGATCCTGCGCTTCACCCTCTACAAACCCATCCTGGGCATGCTCGACGATCGCAAGAAGCGCGTCGCCGAAGGCTTAGGCGCGGCCGAAGCGGCCCGCGCCGAAGCCTCCGACGCCGAGGCGCGCATCCAGGCACAACTCGATGAGGCGCGTGGCCAGGGCCAGGAGATCGTGGCGAACGCCCAGCAGGTGGCCTCGCGTATCCAGGACGACGCGCGTGAGCAGAGCGACCGCGACCGCGAAGCCGGCGCCGAACGCGCACGTCAGGAGATCCAACTCGAGCGCGACCGCGCGATTGCGGACCTCCGTGCCGAGTTCGCCGGGATCACCGTGAACGCCGCCGAACGCGTCATCCGCCAATCGCTCGATGCGGAAGCGCACGAACGCATCATCGAGGAGACGCTCGCCGAGTCCGAGCTTGGAGACCGCGCCTAGTGGCTGCCGACCTGCAAGCGGCGCGGCGCTACGCCCAGGCGGCGTTCGCGATCGCGCGCGACGGGGACGCGATCGCGCAGTGGCGTCGTGACCTCGACGATGTCGCCACCTTGCTCGCGGAGTCCGAAGCCGCCGGCCTGTTCGCGGCCGCCCGGATCGCGGTGCCTGAGCGTCAGGCGCTCGTCGACCGCGCGCTCGACGTCGGGCCGCTCGCCGCTAACCTGGCCAAGGTACTCGTGGCGAAGGGGCGTACGCCCGAGGCGCGGGAGATCTCCGACGCCTTCAACCGCTTCGCCGACGAACATGAGGGGATCGCCCAGGCCGAGGTCACGACCGCTGTGCCTCTTGGCCCCGAGCAGGTCGCTGCGATCGAGCAGCGGCTCGGTGAGGCGCTCGGGAAGCGCATCACGGCCACTGCCGCGGTAGATTCCGACATCATCGGTGGGATCGTCCTCCGCATCGACGACCATCTCATCGATGGCAGCGTGCGTGACCGCCTGCGGCGGTTGCGCACGGAGCTAAGCGGGGCCCGCTAGGGCCGCGACGAGAGCACGAGGGAAGCACTATGGCCGTTCGCGCCGAAGAGATCGCATCCATCCTCCGCGAGCAGATCGAGCAGTTCGACGCACCGTCCGTCGCGACCGACGTCGGCGTCGTGATCGAGGCCGGTGATGGCGTGGCCCGCGCTCACGGGCTCACGAACGCCCGTTACTCGGAGCTGCTCGAATTCCCCAACGGCACGATGGGCCTCGCCCTCAACCTCGAGGAGGAGTCCGTCAGCGCCGTCATCCTCGGCGACTACGAAGCGATCAAGGAAGGCGACGAGGTCCGCGCCACCGGGCGCATCATCGAGGTGCCCGTTGGCGATGAGCTCATCGGCCGTGTCGTCGATGCGCTCGGCAATCCCATCGATGGCCGAGGACCGAGCGGCACGACCAAGACCCGGCCCGTGGAACGCATCGCTCCCGGAGTCACCCTCCGCGAGAGCGTCGACACGCCCGTGCAGACGGGCGTGAAGGCGATCGATGCGATGATTCCCATCGGCCGCGGCCAGCGGGAGCTCATCATCGGCGACCGCTCGACCGGCAAGAGCGCCATCGCCCTCGACACCATCATCAATCAGAAAGGCGGCGACCTGGTCTGCATCTACGTCGCCATCGGCCAGAAGGCGGGCAAGGTCGCCCAGGTCCTCGGCCAGCTCGAAGAGCACGGCGCGATGGACCACACGATCATCGTGGCGGCCAACGCCTCTGACTCGGCCGCGCTTCAGTACCTCGCGCCCTACGCCGGTTGCGCGATGGGCGAGGAGATCATGGAGAGCGGGCGCGACGCGCTCATAATCTACGATGACCTGAGTAAGCACGCCTGGGCCTACCGCCAGATCTCGCTGCTGCTGCGCCGCCCGCCCGGCCGTGAGGCCTACCCCGGCGATGTCTTCTACCTGCACAGCCGCCTCCTCGAGCGGGCAGCGAAGCTCGCAGCAGGCGGCTCGCTGACGGCGCTGCCCATCATCGAGACGCAGGCCAACGACGTTTCCGCGTACATCCCCACGAACGTCATCTCCATTACTGACGGCCAGATCTACCTCGAACCGGACCTCTTCAACGCTGGTGTGCGGCCGGCCCTGAACGTGGGCCTCTCCGTCAGTCGTGTCGGTGGCGCTGCCCAGACGCGCGCGATGCGCTCCGTCTCCGGGCGCCTCAAGCTCGACCACGCCCAGTTCCGCGAACTGCAAGCCTTCGCCCAGTTCGGCACGAGCGACCTCGACGTTGCCACCCAGCGACAGATCGAGCGCGGTTTGCGCGCGAACGAGATCCTCAAGCAGCCACAGTTCGCGCCGCTCAGCCTCGCCGAAGAGGTGGCCGTCATCTTCGCCCTCACCCAGGGCCTGCTCGACGACGTTCCCACGGAGAAGGTCGCGAGCTTCGAGTCGGCATTCGTAAGCTACCTCGCGAGCAACAGGCCAGAGCTCGCGGCCAAGATCGAGTCCGAGCGTGAGCTCACGGACGAGATCGACGGCGAGGTGCGCGCCGCCGTCGAAGACTTCAAGGAGACCGTCCCCTACTAGGGGGAACCATGCCCACTATCCAGCAGCTGCGGCGCCGTATCGGCTCGGTGCAGAACACCGCGAAGATCACGAACGCACTTCAGCTCGTGGCCGCCTCGAAGATGCGCCGCGCGCAGGAACGCGCCACCGAGGGCCGCCCCTACGCGGAGAAGATCCAACACGTGCTCTCGTCGCTCGCAGCGACCGCCCCCGGCGGCGACGGCGATGGCGATGGCGAAGGCTCCCACCCGTTCCTCACGCAGCGGCCGGTCGAGAACATCGCGATCCTCCACATCACGCCCGACCGCGGACTCTGCGGCGCGCTCAACGCGAACCTCAACAGCAGCGCGGGCGGCTTCCTCAGCGAGGCGGACGAGCCAACCTCGCTCGTGGCCGTCGGACGTAAGGGGCGCGACTTCTTCGTCCGTGCCCGCGCTCGCGTGGCGGCCGAATTCACCGACCTCGGTGACTACCCCTCGCTGCCGCAAACGAACGCGATCGCCCGGCTGATGATGGACGACTACCTCGCCGGCACCGTCGATCAGGTCTTCATCAGCTTCGCCGAATTCGTGAGCACGGTGAACCAGCGGCCCGTCGTGCGGCGGCTCCTCCCGGTCGAGCGGCCAACCGCGGCCGACGAAGCGGAGGCCGAGGCGCTTCGCCAGGAGTACATCTTCGAACCCACCCCGGGCCTGGTGTTTGAACGCCTCCTCCCCCGCTACGTGGAGATGCAGGTCCACGCGGCGATCCTCGAATCCGCTGCCTCGGAACAATCCGCGCGCATGGTCGCGATGAAGAACGCCACGGACAATGCGAGGGACATCGAACGCGAACTTACACTGACCTACAACAAGGCCCGCCAGGAGCAGATCACGAGCGAGCTGCTTGATATCGTCGGTGGCGCGGAGGCCGTCAGTGGCTGAGGGGGCGCCCTTCGATGCCGTCGTCTTCGACATGGACGGCGTGCTCGTGGACGGCGAGCCGCTCCACTACGCCGCGGTGAGCGCGCTGCTGGCCGAAGACGGCGTGGTCTTCCCCCTCGAATGCTACAAGACCTACATGGGTACGAAGGCGGGCTGGACCGAGTTCGTCGAGACGCTCAGCCTGCCCCATCCCGCCGATCACTATCGGGGCCCCTACAACGAACGCGTACTCGCCTCCTACCGTGACGTCACCGAACCCCTCCCCGGCGCGATGGCGCTCGTCGCGGCGCTGAGCCGAGCCGGGCTACCCCTGGCGGTGGCCTCCTCGTCGCGGCGAAGCTGGGTGGCGGCCTGCCTCGGCCGCATCGGTCTGGCGGATGCGTTCGACGTCGTCGTGACCGGTGACGATATCGAGCAGGGCAAACCCGACCCCGAGATCTACTGGCTTGCTGCGGAGCTGCTCGGTGTGAGCCCGGAGCGCTGCCTCGCCATCGAGGACGCACCCGCGGGCATCGAGTCCGCCCACGCCGCCGGCATGACCTGCTGGGCCGTGCGCACCGACTACACCCGCGACCTCGCCCTCCCAAACCCCGAACGCACGGTCGAGTCGCTCACGGAGATCGAGCTCGCTGATATTGCGGCGGTGGCGGCGTGAACGAACTCGTGCTGCGCTTCGTGAAAGAAGGCCAGAGCCACACCGGCGCCGGAGCCCTCGCTTGCGAGCGCCGCGTCAGCCCCGGAGCGGGGCCGGAGACGGCGGAACGCCTCGCGCAGTTCCGCACCAAATCCTAGGAGCCAAGAGGAGGCCCCCCCATGGTCACCGCAACTGCCGCCGAAGGACGCATCGTCCAAATCATCGGCACCGTGCTCGATATCGAGTTCCCGCCCGATCAGCTGCCCGCGATCTACAACGCGGTGCGGATCGAGCGTGCCGATGGGGAATCGCTGATCGTCGAGGTCCAGCAGCACGTCGGCAACAACTGGGTCCGTGCTCTCGCGATGGACTCGACCGACGGTCTCACCCGGGGCATGGCCGCGGTTGATACGGGGCAGGCGATCGCTGTGCCGGTGGGCGAGGCCTCCCTGGGGCGCATGTTCAACGTCCTCGGCGATCCGATCGACGACCTCCCCGCCCCCGAGGACGCCCCTCGCTGGCCCATCCACCGCGACCCCCCCTCCTTCGAGGAACAGGAGACGCAGCCATCCGTTCTCGAGACGGGAATCAAGGTGATCGACCTCATCGCCCCGCTCGTGCGTGGCGGGAAGGTCGGCCTCTACGGCGGCGCTGGTGTCGGCAAGACCGTGATCATCCAAGAGTTGATCTCGAACATCGCGCGTGAGCACGGCGGGGTCTCCGTCTTCGCCGGCGTCGGCGAGCGCTCGCGCGAAGGGAACGACCTCTGGAATGAGATGCGGGAGTCCGGGGTCCTGCCGCGCATGTCCATGGTTTTCGGCCAAATGAACGAGCCACCAGGGGTGCGTCTGCGGGTGGCCCTGAGCGGGCTCACGATGGCCGAGTACTTCCGCGACGAGCAGTCGCAGGATGTGCTCTTCTTCGTCGACAACATCTACCGCTACACGCTCGCGGGGATGGAGGTCTCGGCCCTGCTCGGGCGCATGCCTTCGGCCGTCGGCTACCAGCCGACGCTGGCGACGGAGATGGGCGATCTCGAGGAGCGCATCACCTCCACAAAGAAGGGCTCGATCACGTCGTTCCAGGCGATCTATGTCCCCGCCGACGACTACACCGACCCCGGCGTCGCCACGACCTTCGCCCACCTCGACGCCGTCGTCGCCCTCGAGCGTGCCCTCGCCGAGCAGGCGCTCTACCCGGCCATGGACCCGCTCACCTCCTTCTCGCGCGCACTCGAGCCGCGGATCGTGGGCGAGGAGCACTATGAGGTCGCCCGGAACGTGCAGGGCGTCCTGCAGCGTTACAAGGACCTTCAGGACATCATCGCCATCCTCGGTATCGACGAGCTCTCGGATGAGGACAAGCTCACGGTGACGCGCGCGCGGAAGCTGCAGCGCTTCCTCACTCAGCCGTTCTTCGTCGGCGAGACCTTCACCGGTCGCGAAGGCCGTTACGTCTCGGTCCGCGAGACCGTGCGCGGCTTCAAGGAGATCCTCGATGGCCAGTACGACGGCCTCCCCGAGCAGGCGTTCTACATGAAGGGCAGCATCGATGAGGCCGTCGAGGAAGGCCGCCAGATGAGCGAGGAAGGCTAGCAGTGCCCCTTTCGATCGAGATCGTCACGGCCGAGCGCATCGTCCGCACGGAAGCGGCGGTCGATGTCCTGATCGCGCCCGGGAGCGAAGGCCAGCTCGCGATCCTCCCGCGCCACGCGCCGCTCATGACCACGCTCGAGTACGGCGAGCTGATCTTCCGCCGGGGTGGCGAGGAGTCCTCGTTCGCGATCGGCGGGGGGTTTCTCGAGGTGCACAGCAACCACGTCACCATTCTCGCGGACGCCGCCGAGGCGGCCGAGGATATCGACGTGACCCGGGCCGAGGAGGCGCGTACGCGCGCCGAAGAGCGCCTGCGGGGCCTTCAAGAGGACCAGCAGGTCAGCGATGCCGAGCTCGCCCGCGCCCAAGCGGCGATGCAGCGCGCCCTCCTCCGCCTGCGCGTCGCCGAACGCCGCCCCCGTCGCCCCGGCCCCCCAATGCCCGGCGGTTGATCTTGGGGGCGCCGATCACGGTGTCCCTTGCCGCGGTTTGCGCCGACGCCTGCCGGGGGACTACGAGGTCGTCTGGTCGAATCCGCTACTGACCCTTCGAGGGGTGCGTGCCCCGCTCGGTCAAGCCGATGAGGTTGCCGTCGGGGTCGAGGTAGTTAGCACCTCTGCCCCAGGGAAACATCGCGGGCTCGGTCGCCACCGTCGCGCCCATGGCAACGAGCCGCTCGTGGGCTGCGTCGAGGTCCTCCACGAAGAGCCCCAAGGCGGACTCCCGTGGTGCGTCCTTCGGGAAGAGGGCGAAGTGGAAGTAGGGGTCGTGCCAGGAGATCTCCTCGTGGACAGGGTCCTCGTTCCGCTCCAAGGCGATCCCGAGCCCATCGCGGTAGAAGCGTACTGACGCCTGCATGTCTTCAACGTGGAACGCGGCGAAGCAGGGCCGTGGTTCTTCCGTCATCGATTTGCCTCCGGACTCAAGGATAGCGCCGCACCGTTGGGCGTATCGGGGCCCGGTCAGGGACGCGATGTGGCGATGGTTCGCCGCGCCGGGCGGCTCCGCTTCTGACACGAGCGCGACACCCCGGACCATCTGCCAATCGACCGCGTTCCCATGCCGGCCAGATCTTCGTTCTCGTTCGCTGAGCGCCCGTCGTTTGCGGCAGCTTTCGACCTGTGCCCATACTGGCCTGGCATGGCCCTGCAGCGTGGACGTGGCCCCCGCTATGAAGTGCGCGGTGGCGCCGTCCTCCGCGGCTCGGTTCGCATCTCCGGCGCCGCCAATGCGGCCCTCGCCGCGATGTGCGCCGCGCTCCTCACGGACGAGGACGTTGTCCTCGACAACGTCCCCGCAATTTCCGACGTCGATTCGCTCGGAGAGCTCCTGACCCACCTCGGCGCGCGCGTGGAGCGCCCGACGCCGAACCGGGTCGTCCTGAACGCTGCGGGTGTGAGCACCTATGAGGCACCGATCGAGCTGATTACCGAGAACCGCGCGTCCTTCCAGGTGATGGGCCCGCTCATCGCGCGGTACGGCTTCGCGGGCCTGCCGCCGCCCGGTGGCGACGTGATCGGACAGCGTCCGATCGACGTGCACCTTGCTGGGTTCGAAGCGATGGGGGCGAGGATCGATCGTGTCGGCGAGCGCTACGAGGCGCACGCTCAGGGAGGGCTCCAGGGCACACGCGTGTTCATGGACTACCCCTCGGTTTCGGGCACGCAGAACGTGATGATGGCCGCCACGCTCGCCACGGGCGAGACCACGATCGTCAACGCCGCGACCGAGCCTGAGGTGCAGTCCCTCGCCGAGCTGCTGGTCGCGATGGGCTCGCGCATCTCCGGCCTGGGCACGCAGATGCTCGTTGTCGAAGGAGTAGAGCACCTACACGGCGCTGCCGTGACGGTCATGCCCGATCGTATCGAAGCGGGCACCTTCGCCATCGCCGCGGCCATGACCGGCGGCGACGTGCTCATCGAGGACGCGCCCACCTTGGTCCTCGATGCGCTCATCAGCAAACTGCGCGTCATCGGCGCTTCGATTCAGCTTGGCGAGGGATGGATCCGCGTGGTGGCGGAGCCACAGCTCACGGCAGTGAGCTTCCAGGCTCTCCCTTATCCGGGCCTTCCCACCGACCTCCACGCGCAGATGGCGGCGCTCCTCACCCAGGCCGGAGGCGTCTCGATCATCCACGAGCGCGTGTTCGACAACCGCATGCTCTATGTTGGTGAGCTGCGCAAGATGGGCGCCAAGATCGTGAGTACGGGCTCCTCCGCCATCGTCAGCGGCCCCACGCCGCTCCACGGCGCCCACGTCCGCGCCCTCGATGTGCGCGCGGGCGCAGCCGTGTTGCTGTCCGCGCTCGCCGCCACAGGCACCACCTTTATCGATGAGATCTATCATCTGGATCGCAAGTACGAGCGTCTCGACGAGAAGCTCGAGGCGCTCGGCGTCGAGATCGCGCGGGTGTAGGCGATGGGGCTGGGCTTCCTCTCTACGATCCGCGCCGGGGTCGATCTCGGCACCGCAAACATCCTCGTGTTCGTGAAGGGCCAGGGGATCGTCGTGAACGAGCCCTCCGTCGTAGCTCGACATAATCGCGACAACGCCATCGTCGCTGTCGGTGCAGAAGCGCGTCTGATGCAGGGCCGGACGCCGGGCGCGATCAGCGTCATCCGGCCAATGCGCGAAGGGGTCATCGCCGACTACCTCACGACCGAGGCGATGATGCGGTACTTCATCGGGTTGGTCACGGGGCGCTTCAACCTCATCCGGCCGGAGATCATGGTGACCGTGCCCGCCGGGGCCACCAGCGTCGAGCAACGTGCCGTCCGCGACGCGGCCGAGCAGGCGGGCGCGCGCCGGCCTGCTCGGCTCGTACCCGAGCCGCTCGCCGCGGCCATTGGCGCGCGCGTGCCCATCGGGACCCCCCGCGGCAACATGATCGTGAACATCGGCGGCGGCCGGACCGAGGCGGCGGTGATCTCGCTTTACGGCATCGTCGTGAGCGAGTCCGTCCGTGTGGCTGGCGATCGCCTCGATGAGGCGATCCAGGCGTTCGTCCGCCGACGCCACAATCTCGTCATCGGCGAGGCCACGGCCGAGGAGATCAAGATCGCGATCGGCTCCGCGATCCCACTCGACGACGGCATGACGACCCAGGTGCGCGGTCGCGATCAGCTCAGCGGCCTGCCGAAGACGATCACCCTCGCCAGCGATGAGATCGCGCAGGCGATCCAGGACTCGCTCGGCGCCATCGTCCAGGCGGTGCGAAGCGTGCTCGAGCGTACTCCGCCGGAGCTCTCGGCTGACGTCATCGATCGGGGCATCGTGCTGACGGGCGGCGGCGCCCTGCTGCGCCACTTCGATGAGCTCCTGACACAGGAAACAGGGGTTCCTTGCTATGTAACAGACAACCCCCTGGAGTGCGTGGCGATCGGCGCCGCGATCGCGCTCGACCACCTCGACATCATCGAGCGCAGCCTCCCTACCGAAGAGGAGATGCTCGTCGGGCTTTTCTCGCAACAGGATCGCTGACGCCCCTGGCTCGGGTTAACCCCGGTCCTGCCGCAGCGTTTGACTAACCGTGAGTGCTTTGCAGACCGAGCCCAACGTCGTGGGGCCCAACATCCTCGTGATCGGCCCGAGTTGCGCGGGCAAGACGACGTTAGCGGCGGCGGTCGCGGAGCGGCTTGGCCTGCGCCACATCGAACTCGATGCGCTGTTCTGGGAGACAGGCTGGACGATGGCGGATGGGGAGGTGTTCCGAACGCGCACACGCGATGCAATAGCCGAGCCGGGTTGGGCGACGGATGGGAACTACAACACGCGCGCCCGCGACATCACTTGGCCGGCGGCCGACACGATCGTCTGGCTCGACTTCCCCCTCAGCCTGATCTTGCGCCGAATCCTTGCTCGCTCCTGGCGGCGCTGGCGCAGCAACGAGCTGCTCTGGGGGACGAACCGCGAGCGGTTCTGGGAGCACTTCCTGCCTTGGGACCGTTCGCTTATCTGGTACGCCCTGAAGAGCCATCGTCGCCGCCGGCGTACCTACGCCGAGGCGATGGACGACCCCCAGTGGGCCCACGCCCGCTTCATGCGACTACGCTCGCCTCGCGCGGTGGAACGTTGGCTCAGGAGTAGCGAGCTGGCCTCGACGGACTCCGCCTAGCCGGCACCGTCGCTCAGGTCCTTCAGGTAGTAGGTCATCCCCTGCATCATTACCACGGGATCGATCTGGCGGATCGAAACCCCCGCCGGTACGTGTGCCGACATCGGCGCGTAGTTCAGGATCGCGCGCACGTCGCACGCGACGAGCCGGTCCACGACGCTTTGGGCCGCGTCTGCGGGAACGGCGACGATGGCAATGTCGATCGGGGCCTGCTCCAGATAGTGCTCGAGGTCGTCCATGGCCCTCACCTGGAGCCCCCGGATCGTTCGTCCGACGAGTTCGGCACTGGTGTCGAATGCGACGATCGCGTGGAACCCCTGGGGTGCGAAGCCGTCGTATTCGAGGATCGCCTGCCCGAGGCGTCCGACGCCGACTACGCACATCTCCCAGCTGCGATCGAGCCCCAGGATCTGGCGCAGGCGGTCGAGGAGGTCATGGACGTTGTAGCCACGCCCCTGCTTGCCGAAGCGGCCGAAATAGCTGAGGTCCTTCCGGATCTGGGCCGGCGTCACGTCGAGCTGTTCGCCCAGCGTCTGTGAACTGACCACGGTTTCGCCTGCTGTAGCGAGGGTCGAGAGCGCTCGCGCATACAGGGGCAGCCGGTTGATTACGACCTCGGGGATCTCAACTGCCATCAGCCCGGCTTCGCCTCGCTGCCCCGTGCCCAAGAGCCAATCTTGGGCGGACAGAGGTTGTGAAATTTCGAACTTATGCCTGTCTGGAACTATATTCCGCACTTTTCGAAGGGGTCAACGGCTGTCGCTATTCGTAATCGGTGCGGCTTGCTCGTCGTTCGCGACGCCTAGGCGTCGCCGCCCTCGGAGGCCACGAGGGCGGCGATACGAGCGGCCACGGTTCCGCCCTCGGAATCTGAGACCGTCCGTGGATCGAGGAGGACTTCGTCGTCCTGTACGCGGCCGAGGATCGCGGGGTCGGCCCCTCGCAATTGGCCGGCCAGCCACTCCGCGCCACGCTCAGAGCTGAGGGCCGCGCACCACGTCGGACGCCCCACGCCGGGCAGCGATCCCCCACCGATCATCGATTCCGAGGGGATGACCCGCCCGCGCGGTCCGGCCGCTCGCGCCCACGCCTCTGCCCGCGTCAGGAGCGCGTCGCCGTCGAGGGCGAGCATGCGCCACACGGGGATCTCGTCCCGCTCCGTTCCCGCGACGTAGGCCATGAGGGTGGCGTTGAGCGCAGCGATGGTGAGCTTGTCGACGCGCAGCGCCCGAGCCAAGGGGTGCTGTCGGAGCTGTTCGACGAGCGCGCCCCGACCGGCGATGACGCCACACTGCGGCCCGCCAAGGAGCTTGTCCCCGCTGAAGAGAGCAAGGTCGACGCCTGCGTCTAGGCTCTCTTGGACGGTGGGCTCGTGGGCGACCCCGAAGTCCGCGGTCTCCACGAGGCAGCCGCTGCCGAGATCATCGAGGAGCAGCACACCGCGCTGCCGTGCGAGCGCGACGAGTTCGGCGAGGGCAGGCTGCGCGGTGAAGC
The DNA here is from genome assembly GCA_965247935.1 of Tepidiformaceae bacterium. Lineage (GTDB taxonomy): Bacteria > Chloroflexota > Dehalococcoidia > Tepidiformales > Tepidiformaceae > CAUYXJ01. Next base: position 1,782,880 of record CBDFIA010000002.1, on the reverse strand, counting down.
CCGTGATCTGGAAGTTCGAGCGGTGGACGCGCAGCATCGCTGCCGTCCCCTCATCGATGGCGTCGGCGTAGTCCTCCGTATAGGTGCGGTTCGTGGTTCCGACCTCGACGAGCTGTGCCCCGCTCTGGCGGAGCACGTCGGGTATGCGGAAGCGCCCCCCGATCTCGACGGCCTCCCCGCGTGAGACGATCACACCGGATCCGCTCGCGAACACCTGCAGCGCCATCAGCAGGGCGGCGGCGTTGTTGTTTACCACCAGCCCATCCTCGGCCCCGGTCGTGCGGCGGATCAGCTCCCGCACGTGATCATGGCGGCTGCCACGATCGCCTCCCGCGATGTCGAATTCGAGGTTCGTGTAGCCGCGTCCGGCCTCCGCCATTGCCCGCAAGGCGCGCTCGCTTAGCGGCGCGCGGCCGAGATTCGTCTGGAGGATGACGCCGGTAGCGTTGATCACGGGCCTCAGCGAGGGGCGCGCCAACTCCGCCACGGCGGCCTGGGCCTGCCCGACGATCGCATCGAGGCTCGGCAGCGGGCCACCCGCCTGCGCCTCCTCGCGCGCGCTCGCGATCACGCTGCGCACCGCCTCGACGGCGAGGGTGTGGGGCCACTCGCCCTCGCTGCGCAACTCACCGAGCACTGCGTCGACGCTGGGGATCGCGCGTAAGTCGCTGGCCATACACCGATCTTAGCTCGTGTACCGTGGCTGGGCCGAGGTTGCGGCGATGGACGGTCGAGGCAGCGGCTAGCGCTCGTGTGTGTACGCGCTGGCTGCGCCAAAATCGATTTCAGCTCCTGGTGGGACTAATCGTGAATCTGCGTATCCCTGGACCGACCCCCTGCCCCGAGGACGTTCTCGACGCTGTCGGCGGGGAGATGATCAATCACCGTGGCCCCGAGTTCGGCGCAATCCTCGAGCGCGTGACCGAGGGTCTGGACTGGGTCTTCGGCACCTCGACTGAGGTGCTGGTGCTCAGCGCCTCGGGGACCGCTGGTCTCGAAGCTGCGGTCGTGAACGTCCTCAGCCCCGGCGACCGCGTCCTCGCGGTTTCGGTCGGCGTCTTTGGCAACCGCTTCGCTTCGATCGCCGAAGCCTACGGCGCGGACGTCGTGCGCTACGAGATCGAATGGGGGGGCGCCGCCGACCCAGCCGAGATCGCCCGCCGCCTCGACGAGGATCCCTCGTTTAAGGCGGTTCTGGTCACGCACAACGAGACCTCCACCGGCGTGACCAACCCCCTCGAGGCGATCGCTGCCGTCGTGCGTGATCGTGAGCCGTTGCTTATCGTCGATGGCATCAGCAGCGTTTCCTCCATTCCCTGCCCCGCTGAGCGCTGGGGGCTGGACGTGCTCGTAAGCGGTTCGCAGAAGGGCTGGATGGTGCCACCGGGGCTCACGTTCCTCTGGCTGAGCGAACGCGCTTGGGAAGCGAATGCCATGGCGGCGATGCCGCGCTTCTACCTCGATGCCGCGCGGGCTCGCGATTCGCTCGCAAACAAGCAGACGCCGTGGACACCGGCGCTCTCGATTTTCTACGGCCTGGACAAGGCCTTCGAAGCCCTCCGGGCCGAGGGCCTCGAAGGCATCTACGGCCGCCACCAGGCGATCGCCGGCTACACCCGCGAGCGGGTCCAGGCGATGGGGCTCGAGCTGTTCGCCAGCGACGAGCGCTTCGCCTCCGATACCGTGACGGCCGTGCGTTGGCCGGCCGGCCTCGACGGAACGGCCATCGGCAAGCGCGCGCGCGAGGAGTTCGGGATTGTCCTCGGCGGCGGTCAGCAGTCGCTCAGCGGGAAGATCTTCCGGGTCGGCCACATGGGCTTCTGCTCCCAAGACGATGTCGGCGGCGCGCTCGATGTGGTCGAGCGGCTCCTGGACGATTCCCCGGCTACGGGTCCGGCGTGAGGGTGAGCGCGGCTGCTAAGCCGCAGCGATGACGAACGAGAGCGCCAGTGGCGGACGACCCCGCGTCCTCGTTGCCGATCACATAGCGGCCGAAGGTATCGCACTCCTTGAAGCCGGCGCCGATGTCGACGTGCGGGTTGGCATGACGGCGGCCGAACTGCTCGCCGCCATCCCGGACTACGAGGCTCTCGTCGTCCGCAGCGAGACGAAGGTCACGGCCGCGGTGATCGCCGCAGCCGATCGGCTCGTGATCATCGCGCGCGCCGGTACCGGCGTAGACAACGTGGACTTGGGTGCGGCGACCGAGCGCGGCGTCGTGGTGGTCAACGCGCCCCGCGGGAACACGATCGCCGCCGCGGAGCACGCCTTTGCCCTCCTGATGTCGCTGGCACGGCATATCCCTCAGGCCGACCGCTCGCTGCGCGGCGGCTCCTGGCGGCGCCGGGAGTTCATGGGCGCGGAGCTGCGCGGGCGGACGCTCGGGCTGATCGGCTTCGGGCCGATCGGCTCGGAGATGGCTCGGCGCGCCGTAGCGTTCGAAATGCACGTCCTCGTGAGCGACCCCTTCGTGCCCGCGGAGCGCGTCCGCGCCTTGGGCGCCGAACCCGTGGAGATCGATCGAGTCTATGCCGAGAGCGACTTCATCAGCGTCCACACGCCGCTCACAGCTGGCACCCGGGGAATGGTCGCGCGCGATCAGTTCGCGGACATGAAGGACGGCGTACGCCTCATCAACGCCGCTCGAGGCGGGATTATCGACGAGTCTGATCTGCTGGAGGCGGTGCGCTCGGGCAAGGTGGCTGGGGCGGCGCTGGACGTCTTCAGCCGCGAGCCGCCCGGCGAGCTTCCCCTCTTCGAAGAGAACCGCATCATCGTCACACCGCACTTGGCCGGGTCCACGACTGAGGCGCAGGAGCGCATCGCTACCGATGTCGCTCAACAGGTCCTCGACGTGCTCGCCGGCCGACCGGCCCGCTATCCCGTCAATGCCCCGCTTGTCCCCCCGGAGACACTCGAGATCATGGGCCCCTATCTCGCCGTGGCGGAGATGCTGGGGACGATCGCTACGCAGCTCCTGACGGGCCAGCTGACGACGATCGAACTCGGGTTCTACGGCGAGATCGCCGAGCACGACGTGACGCCGCTGAAGGCGTTCGCCATTCGTGGCCTCCTCCGGCCGATCAGCGAGCAAACCGTCAACCTCGTGAACGCGAGGAGCATCGCCGACGCCCGCGGCTGGACCATCGAGGAGCGCCTGCGCGCCTCCCACCAGGCCTTTCGCAACGTCATCGAGCTGCGCGTCGGCAGCAGCGAAGCCGAGGTGACCGTTAGCGGGACTGCTCACAACTCCCTCCCCAACCTCGTACGCGCGAACGACTTCGATATCGACATCGTCCCCGAATCCGGCGGCTTCCTCCTCTTCTGTGAGAACGAAGACCGCCCCGGCATGATCGGCAAGCTCGGCACCATTCTCGGCCAGCACGACATCAACATCAGCGCCATGCGCGTCGGGCGGCGCAGCCCGCGGGGCTTCGCCCTCATGATCCTGATGCTCGACGAGGAGCCGGACCAGGCCGCGGTCGAGCTGATCGCGGCGGTCGAGGGCATCACGGACGTTCGCCTCGTCCGCCTCTAGGTGTGTTTCCCAAGCAGGGGGGACGCGGCGGCGCGTTCTACGGTGATGCGGCTGCGGCCCCAGGAGCAGGCTGGACGCACCCGGGCTCGTCGAGACGCCAAATGGCTGAGAGCGTGGAGAAGTAGATGCAGCCGTCTGGGCCCAGCGTCGCGGCCAGACCCGGCTCCTTGCCTCCGTGGGCGAGCTTGAGTTCCGAGACGGTGACGCCCGCCTGGACAAAGGTGAACCGATAGACACTCGCCGAATTGAAGACGGTGAAGAAGACTTCTCGGAGCTCGCCTTCCAGCCTGCGGGTCACCACCCCAGTGGGGGCCACGGTACGGTCGCCGGTGTCGTACAGGGGAGGAGTGACGGAGCTCCGTTCGTCGCTGAACGGCCACTCGTGGTTCGAACTCGGTTCCACCAGGCGCACCTGATCGTTTGAGCTCGGTCCGTTATCCGCAACGACGGGGAAGCCGGTGACCGGATCGCACGATGCGGCGAAGGGGTTTCGGAATCCCATAGCAAAGACGGGCGGGTCATCGTGGAGAGTTCCCGCCGGAACGAGGTCGGCACCGTCCAATCGGTACCGCAGGACCTTGCCTGTTGCATCAGTCGGGTCTTGGACGCGGCGCGCCAGACGCTTCTGGTTTGTATCACCCACCGTGAGAAAGAGGTAGCCTGCGCAAACCGCGAGCGCCGAGCCATAGTGGTTGTCCGGCGATACAGGCGTCGGAAGCCCTGCCGCGAGGGCCTCAATCTCGCCCCCAATGTAGCCGTCCAGCTCCAAGCGGATGAGTTGCAGGTAGAGGCTGCCTTCGGCCTCATGCTGCTTCGAAGCGTAGAGGTAGGGCGTGGCAGGCCAGTTTGGGTGGAGGGCGATGTGGAAGAGCAGGCCGCCCGCGGGTAGCGGAACCTGGGAGACGAGACGCACCTCCGGCTCCCGGGACCCGCCTGAGGGAAGCACGACCCCGATACGGCTGCTCAATTCGCTAAAGAAAATCTCACCGGCAGGTCCGATCGCCAGCCCAGTCGGGAAGTCCAGCCCGTCGACGATGAGGGTGGCGGCGAAGGGCGCCGAGGTATCGGTGCCAGCGGGGTGACCGCGGCTGTGGCGGGATTCGAGATCGTCTACCGCCCATAACAAACCCGGTAGGATGCCCCCCACGAGGATGAGCCCCCCGCCCGCGAGCAGGGCTGCGCGGCGCCAGCGAACGCGTTCCCGCAGTCCCAGGACGAAAGCCCCGCCGGTCAGGATGAAGGCAGCGAGCACCGCCGCTGCCAGCACCAGCGCTTTCACGAGGTTCCCGAAGAGATCGCCGATGTCCAGAGCGAGGAAGTGCACCGCGGTTCGCTCAGACGCCGCCAGCCCAACGGCAGCGAACCCAGCCGCGCCTGCTAGGGCGAGGAACGATGCGGCTGCCAGGTCGAGGGGCGCGGCGCCGTAACGACCAAACGAGGAGCGCCATGCCCAGCAGCAGTGTTGCCAGCCCGAGCCCAGCTGCGAAGACGTACAGCCACTCCAGCAGCGTCAGAGAATACGGCTCGATGTCCACACGTCTCTCCCCTGGCTCGCCCGCGGACGGTGTTTCGCGCTACCACCGCCGGATCGCACGCGCTCGAGCCATCGAGCCCCGCGGGACTCGGTAGTGCCGACGCCTCCCTCGGCGAAGAGCTGGTGTGGTCCGCGCCGCGGGTTGGAGACGAGGGATGGTCAACGACGCCGAACGCGCCCAAGCGGACGCATCGAGCGCTCACGGTCCGCGTCGAGCCAGCCGTTGCCGGCGACGACGCTGAATCGCGCGGTATGGCCCTCCGGCTCAGGCTAGTACGTTCGCCTCCGCCTCCGTGGCGAGGAGCTCGAGGTCGTCGACCCTGCTGAACATATACGGCAGGAACGACTCGCCCGGCACGCGCGTAAGGATCTCGCCGTGGGTATAGGTGTCCCCTTCGGCGTAGTTCACGCTCAGCAGTTCGCGCACGGGCACGTCCGCGACGGGGTCGTGCGGTGACTCACGCAGGAAGAGCTCACCGTCGAGGCGCTCCAGCAGCCGCGTGCGCCCGGTGTGACGTACCCGCACGAGCACGGGGTCGTTGTCGAAACCGTTCCCGTCCGGCGCGGGCATGAACTTGAAATAGAATTGGCTGGAGTCGCGCGACTCGCCCGCCTCCAGCTGCTCGACGGCGCGCCCCCGAATCTCGATGTAGGTGATGCCGTAGCGCTCGACCGTGCCTGTGATCTCGTCACCATCCCGGCGGACGTTGATATCGGCCAGCTTCTTCGGCTCGCCGTACAGCTCACGGCCGAAGATGACGGCGCTGTCCGTCGACATCGGCATTGTGATCGCGTAGTTGCCAACCATGTCCTCATAGCGGCAGCGCACGGAGAGCCCACCCGCGCCGAACGGCTGCAGGGTGTTGCTGACGCCGATGAACGAAGCGCTCGCGGAGGCGAGGGGCTCATCCGTTGGCTCGAGCGGGGGCGGGAGGACCGCCGCGATCACCTCAGGGTCCGTCCTGAAAGACGCGGAGATGGCGCGGGTTCGCTCGAACTCGGGCGCGGCGTAGAGCTTCTGGAGGCGCCGCACCTCCTCAAGGGTCTTCACGTATCGGAGCTGCATGTCGGGTACCTCCGGCTCTTGGTTCTTGGTTCGGACTGCGGGCGATGGGTGAAAAAGCAATGCCCTCTCTAACCCTCGACTTTGAACCCTGCTCAATCCATCCGGCTACCGCCGTCTACGTTGAGGGCCTGACCCGTCATGTAGGAGGAGTCGTCGGAGGCGAGAAAGGCGACGACAGCCGCCTGCTCCTCGACGGACGCTTGCCGGCCCATGAGGAGCCGCTTGCGGACAGCCGTCTTCGTCGTACCCGGGTCGAGACCGTCCACTTTGTCGTGGCGGCCGAAGGTGCCGTCCATCATGTCGGTGTCGGTCGAGCCTGGGCAGACGATGTTGACGCGGATGTTCTGCTTTGCGAGCTCGAGCGCGAGCTGCTGGGTGAGGCCGTGCATCGCCCACTTGGTGGCGCAATAGGCGCCGTAGTTGGGGATGCCGATGCGGCCCGCGGTCGAGGAGATGTTGATGATGCTGCCGCCGCCGGACTTCACCATCTCCCGGCCCACGGCGCGGATGGTGTGGTAGAGCCCGTGAAGGTTGACGTCGACGGTCTCGTACCAGTTTTCGTCCGTCATTTCCAGGATGGGAGCGGCCGCGGCCTCGCTGGGGAGGGCGGCGTTATTCACGAGGATGTCGATCTTGCCGAATTCTGCGACTGTGGCCTCGACCGCCCGCTGGAGATCGTCCTTATCGGTGACATCGCAGTCGAGGGCGAGGGCACGGGGACCCAGATCGCGGACCTCGTCGGCGACGCTCTCGATGCCCTTCCAGCCCATCTCCTGCTCGTGCTGGGGGAAGCTGCTCTGGTCGCGCGCGCGGGCCGTGACAACGACGTCGGCGCCGTCTTCCGCGAGGCGGTGGACGATAGCGCGGCCGATGCCGCGGTGGCGTCCGGCGCCGGTGACAAGGGCGACGCGATCGGTGAGCCTACTCATCGCGGTGCGCTAGGCGCCGGTGGCGCGATATCGGCGGGCATCGGCGGTCGCTCCTGATTTGGTGTGAGGGGATGATACAGGTTCTCGATCCGCCCTGGCACCCCTTGGCGAGGTAGTGCAGGCCAGACGGCTCGTTGGCCCAGAGGAGGGCGGGGGCCAGCTCCGAGAACAGCGGCCCCTCGCCGGAAAAGCCGCGCAGCCACAGTCTGTCTCTCGGCCACCTGAACTACCGCTCGTGTTTCGATCGAGCTGGGCATTGCTGCGGTTACGAAGCGCCGCCGCGGGTCGCTCGGTACCTTGGCGCCACGCCTACGTCGTCAGCAGAGTCGGGGCGCTGAGCGGAGGCATGATCTCGTTCGGCTCGAGCACGTAGGCCTCCTTCTTGTAGATCTGCACCCGGTGCGAGCCCAGGTCGGGCACGTACATGTGACCCTCGCCGTCGAGGCGCACGGAGGCGGGGGTGCGTAACAGGCGCTGCGGCTCGAGGTTCGCCATCTCCCGCAGGCGCAGGGTCTTCTGGTTCGCGAGGATGTAGCGGCGGCCGATCTTCGACAGCGTCGCCTCCCCCAGGAACTTCTGCACGTAGCGGCCCTCGGGGCTGAAAAGCTGCACCCGGTTGTTTCCGCGGTCGGCCACGTAGACATCGCCGTGCGCGTCCACGGCCACGCCAGCGGGGCGGTTGAACTCGCCGTCACCCGCCCCTGGGCGTCCCAGGACCATCAGTGGCTCGCCCGCGGGGCTGAACTTCTGGACGCGGTCATTGCGCCAATCAGCCACGTAGACGTCGCCCTCCTCGTCGATGGTCAGCCCCCAGGGCATGTCGAGCTGGCCGGCCTCGCTCCCTTGGCTGCCCCAACCCCCGAGGTGGCGACCTTCGGGCGTAAAGCGCTGAATGCGGTGGTTGGCTGTGTCCGCTACGAGCAGGTTGCCGTCGGGATCAAAGGCGAGGCCGGACGGTCGGTCGAGCTGGCCAGGCGCGGAGCCGTGCTCGCCCCACGAGCGCACGACCTCTCCTTCGAGCGTGACGGTCGTGATGGTGTGGGCGCCTTCGTCCGAGATGGTGAGGTTACCGTCGGGGCCGCGCACGATGCAGACGGGCCACAGGAGCGGCGGGCTGATTGTCCCGAGGTCCTCATCGTCCCAGTTGATGCGCCGGATGTTCGCGCCAGCGTCGGTGCGACAGACAACAAAGAGCTGGCCCTCGTCGCCGAGCGCGAGATCCATCGGGTAGCTGGTCACGCGGCGCATGCCGAGCGTGGTGACGTACGGGAAGCCAGCGCGGAGAAGGGCGTGAGCCTTCGACATGACCTTTCCTCCTAGGCGGCCGTTTCCTTGAAGGGCCGCACCTGCTCGAAGGTGCCGCCGACAATCGGTTGGGCGTCGATCCCCATCCACTGCTCGAGCATGGTGCCGTAGATGCCGCGGAAGTCGATCGTGTGCTTCAGGTCCTCCTCGTTCAGCCAATCCGCCGGCTTCACGGAGGGGTACTCGGCATAGAGCCCGCCCTGCACGCGCTCACCGATGATGTAGGCGCCTCCTCCGGAGCCGTGGTCCGTCCCCGAGCCGTTATCGCGGATACGGCGGCCGAATTCGGTGAAGACGAGGACCGCTACGTTGTCGGCTGCGTTTTGGTTGCGCAGATCCTGAAGGAAGTCGGAGATGGCCCCGCAGAGCTCGCCGAGGAGCCGATCGTGGTTGCCGGGCTGGTGTGAGTGGTAGTCGTAGCCCGCGTGCTGGGTGTAGAAGACGCGCGTCCCCATGCCCGCCGTGTGCACCCGCGCGACGTCGCGGAGGGCGGACGCGATGGGGTTGGTACCCCACTCGACCGTGCCCGTGTAGCGGCCCGGCACGTCGGCCAGGAGGTCGGCTCCGGCGAGCACGTCGCGGCCCGTCCGCCCCAGGTAGTCCATGACCGTGCCTGCGCCCACGGCGGGCGTATACATGCGGCGGAACAGATCGAGGTGCTGATCGTGCTCCTGCTGACGCTCGGTGCCCGACATCAGGCCGTAGCTATCGAGGTCGCCGACGGAGGTGACGGTCACGCCCGGGGCTGCGCAGGCGCGGGGCAGGCCCCGCCCGAAGCTGATGGCGGTCAGGGGCCGCTCGCTCCTCGGGTCGAGCTCGGCGACGAGCTTCGCCACCCACCCCTCGGTGGCGATCGTGTCCGGCTCGCACGTGTGCCAGATGTCCATGCCGCGGAAGTGGGAGCGGCTCGAGTTGGGGTAGCCGATGCCTTGCACGACGGCGACATCGCCCGCTTCGAACAGCTCCTTCAGGCGCGAGGCGGCGGGGTGGAAGGCGAGCTGATCGTTGAGCGGCAGGACCTGATCCTGCGGAATTGCGACGTGTGGCCGGGAGTCGTAGTAGACGCCCTCGGTATAAGGGATGAGCGTATTCATGAAGTCGAGGCCGCCAGTGAGCTGGATGATGACCAGCACAGGATCGGTCGAACCGCCGTTCGTTGTCATCAGAGCCTCCTACGCGAACTGGTATTCCGGGGTGGAGGCGACGAGCGTGAGCATGCGCGCTACGCGCTCGCCCTCGCTGACGCCGTTGCTTGCGGCCGCTTCGAGGAGCGCCGCGCGGGTTGCTTCGCTTGCCTCCAACGGGCCGGCGAGATCGAGGCAGCCGTCGACGAGCGCCTCGGCGGGCAGGGGCGAGTCACCCGCGCCCAGAAGCTGAGCAGCCTCTGCCGTGCCCGCGCCAGCGGGGTCCTTGAGCTGGTCGACGGCGAAGTTCACGCGTTCCAGCAGGGTGCCGCCGTCGATCCACTCCTTGCCCGTGTGCCAGCCTTCGACGCTCGGTGGGTCCATCAGCCTCTGGCCCATCGCTCCAAGGGCCACCTGGAGCGATCCTATGAGCGGCTCGGGGCGGCTGAGCGCACCGGAGAGCTTGAGCACGCCCGCCACGAACTCCGCCGGGGACTTCACCCGGGCGAAGCGGGCGCCCTTGAAGGAGTCGGAGTTGAGCAGGGTGCGCATCACCACACGCATATCGCCGCCCGAATCCAGGAAGGTGCGCGCGAGCTCGTCGACGGCGGCGGCGTCTTGCGGAGGCTCGACGCTCCACGCGGGGATTTGGGGCTCGTCCGCGACGAAGAAGTTGTAGAGGTGGCGGGCGATGAAGCGCGCCGTAGCCTCCTGCCCGACGATGATCTCGATGATGTCTTCGCCGTTGAACGGCCCCTGGTGGCCGAGGAACGTCTTCTCGCTCTCGTCGTGGTCTTCGGCGCGGTAAACGAAGCGTGAGGGGTACTGGCCGTGGGGGTAGAGGGGGATGGGCTGCTCGAAGGTCCAGCCGGTGAACGCGCGCCCCGCCATCTTCACGTCGGTTTCGTCGTAATTGCCGAGGCCCATCGAGAAAAGCTCGAGCAGTTCACGACCGTAGTTCTCGTTGGGCGAGTCCTTGTGGTTCTCGCAGTTGTCGAGCCAGTTGATCATGGCCGGGTCGCGCGAGAGCTTCGCCAGGAGCGAGCGCAGATCACCGAGCCCGTGCGTGCGGAACATCTGGATCTGGTCGGTTATCGAGGGCTGGTGCTCGCTCTTGAACCAGGCGGTGGCGAAGACGTGATGCCAGAAGAGCGCCATCTTCTCCTCGAGTGGGCGCTCGGTGTTGACCATGCGGTAGACCCAGCGACCGGCATAGGCGGCCGGTGTGTCGGGCGTCGTCATCTGGGGGTAGTAGCGGAAGAGCACGTCGTCCGCGGGCTCGGGAAAGCGCTCCGGGTGGAGGAGGTCCTCGACCACATCCTCGTAGGGGCGGGCGGCCTGGGCCTCGAGGTCCGCTCGGGTCGCCCCGAACCCGGCCCGCCGGAAGAGGTGCGCCGTGAGCGCCAGTTGCGTGTCTGCCATAGGGAGTCCTCCCGTGTGATCCTAAGCTGATCAGGCCGAGCTCGTCGGCACGTCAGTGCCTTCGAGCGGGGGACGCCGACGACCGGCGCTAACGTCCTTCGCTCGCGGCAGTACGCCGCGGCGACACGATATCGCACATATGCGGGCTTGTCGCGCGGCCAGGCGCGGTCTAGAGTCGCACTGTGGGTTGCCCCCGCGCACCCAACCACCGGAGGTTGGCTGAGCCCATCGAGAGTCTTGGGCCAGCTTGGCGCAGAGAAAGGGACATGAGATGCCTGAGTTTGACACGGTAATCAAGGGCGGCACCATCGTTGATGGGCTGCGCACGCCACGGTTCACGGCCGATGTGGGCGTGAAGGATGGGCGTATTGCCTACCTCGGCCGGATCGAGTCGAGCGATGCCGAAACGGTCTTGGACGCATCTGGACTGATCGTCGCGCCCGGGTTCGTGGATCTCCACACCCACTACGATGCGCAGATCTACTGGGACCCCTATTGCACGCTTTCGGGCTGGCACGGCGTTACCTCCGTAGTGATCGGCAACTGCGGCTTCGGCTTCGCGCCAATCACGCCCGACCAGCGCGACCGCGCGATGCTGATGTTGTCACGCAACGAGGCGATCCCGCTGGAGTCGATGCAGGAGGGGATGCCCTGGGACTGGGAGAGCTTCCCGGAGTACCTCGATAGCCTCGAACGCCATCCCAAGGGCGTGAACGTCCTCAGCTACTGCGGCGTGTCCCCGCTGATGATGTCGGTGATGGGGCTCGAAGCCGCGAAGAGCAGGTCCGCGACGGACGAAGAACGCGCGGCGATGTGCGAGTTGCTGGACGAAGCGATGACGGCGGGCGCCTGTGGATTTTCGGCGCAGTGGACGGGTCCCAACTCAGGCCAGCGCGACTACGACGGCACGCCGATGATCACTGACACGATGTCGCAGCAGGAGCTGTTCGCGTTTGCGGAGGTCCTCGCGAAACGACGGGAAGGTTTCATCCAGGTGATCGGCGGCGGGGGCGAGGGTCCCACCGAAACGCGTGCGCTCCACGAAAAGCTCGCCGAAGTGAGCGGGCGACCGGTCCTCCACAACGTGATCTCCTTCTTTACCGATCAGCACGGGGTGCCGATGGGCGACTACAAGGAAGCGCTGCGGTGGCTTGAGGAGGCGAACGCGCGAGGCAATCGTGTGTACGGTCAGGCCATTACGGTGACGCTGGGGTACGACTTCACCTTCGAGGACTGGAATCTCTGGGACACAAGCCAGGCCTGGGCCGAGGCCTGTATCGGGACGGTCGAGGAGCGCATGGTGAAGCTCGCCGATCCCGGGCATCGCCAGGCGCTGAAGGACGAATACGATCGAGGAGAGGCACCTTCGGTCGCCTTCGCGGGGCCAATGGAGGACCTCCTCGTGGCCGAAGTTGAAGATCCGGAACTCAAGCACCTCGAGGGCCTCACGCTCCGAGAACTCATGGAGCGCGAAGACAAGCACCTCATCGACGCCATGCTGGACCTCGCCATTGCGGACAAGTTGCGGACCATGTTCCACATCAAGGGTGGCGCCCCGAACGTCGAGGCGATGACGGAAGTGGCCAATGGGGCCTTCTCGCTGCCAGGAGTGTCGGATGGCGGTGCCCATACGAAGTTCCTGACGATGGGGGTCTATCCCACCGAGTTCATCGCGAGCCACGTCCGTGACAACGAGATCATGGACCTCGAGCAGGCGCATTGGCGCTTGAGTGGCTATCCGGCCCAAGCGGCGGGATTCAAGGACCGCGGTTGGATCCGAGAGGGCGCGCCCGCGGACATCCTCGTCTACGACTACGAGAACCTGAAGATCCTCCCGCGCGAGAAGGTCTACGACCTCCCCGCCGGGGCGTGGCGGCGCGTGGAGCGAGCGGAAGGCTATCGCTGGATACTCGTGAACGGCGAGGTCACGTTCGAGGACGGGGAGTGCACCGGTGCGACTCCAGGCCAGCTTCTGCGGCATGGGGTTGGAGCGAGTTAGCCCAACAGCGAGTGGGAGTTAACCCTGACCACGGCACACTATGCCTGAACGAACTGTCACTTTAGGGGCTAGCGGATGAGCGCCATCCGCGAATCGATGGTTCAGCTGATGGGCAGGATCGCGATTGCGGAGGGCCTAGGATCGCTCTCCATCGGACAGCGGACGCCTGGATGGCGCGCGATCCTGACGCCGCGTTGGCGTCGGACCGGTTCGTGGCAGAAGCCTCACGAGCTCCGAACAGCCGGGACCAAGGCGGCGCTATCGGCGCGCCTTGGGGCCCGGTGATGGGGCCACTCGGCGAAAATCTCGATAACTGGGACTCGCCGTATCGCTGATCCAGAACGTAGCCACCGCGCGGGGCGATGCGCTCCAAGCGTTTTCTTCGAGTTGGATGACTACTAAAGAATACGCAATCAGGGAGGGAAATCATGGTTGATCGAACTACTTATTACAGTCGTTTGCGGAAGGGGCGGGTCTCTCGGCGACGGTTCCTCGGCAGCGCCGCAGCCGTTGGTGGCGGTGTCGCCGGGCTCGCAGTCGTGGGCTGCGGCGATGATGACGACGAAGTTGAACCGCCGGACCCGGACCCCACGGCCACGAGCAGGCCGGGCGAGACACCGGAGCCGACGGCCACAGCCCGACCGGGGGAGACACCGGAGCCGACGGCTACCGCCGCGCCGACCGAACCGGCCGTCAAGGGGCCGGTCGATGGGAGCTACTACAGCAAGATTGGGGGTCCCGGCGGACGAACGCTCGATCTCCATCGGGAGCTTTTCCCCACGATTTCGGCGGCGCTGGGTCTCGCCTACAGCAATCTCTTGATTTTTGAGGATCCCGCCGCCGGTACGCTCAAGCCAGATTTGGCGACGTCCTTACCGGAGCAGCCCGACAATAAGACGTACGTCTTCAAGATCCGTGAAGGCGTAAAGTGGCAGAACAAGCCACCTGCTGATGGTCGGCTGTTAACCATGGATGATATCGAGTGGAATATTGAGCGTCAACGCTCTCGGACTCTGGCAGATGGCACAGAGGCGGAGGATTTTTTCCGCTACAATCAGGTCTACAAGCATATCGAGAGTGTCGATTATATTGACGAAACGACTCTGTCTATCCGACTTTCCGAACCATCCGCACCCTGGCTGCTTTCGTTGTCGCTAGATTGGAACGGGATATTGTATCGGGATGTAGCTGAAGAGATCGAAAAAGATCCCGAGCGATTTAGTCCTGATCTCGTTCTCGGAACTGGCGCCTATATGTACACGGAATTCGCCAAAGAACAGGTGCGCGCAGTCAGAAATCCCGATTACTTCCGTAAGGCCGCGAGTGAAGAGGTCGCGTTCTTTGATGAGGTAGTCGGCACCGATATTGGCACCGACCTTAACACTCATTCGGCCGCGTTCGAGCAAAAGCAAGCGGACCTGATCGGGGGCAGCGCGTACGGCAGGGCTTACATGGACGCGCTGGCTCAAGCGACGCCGGGATCGGAAGAGTTCGAGATCGCGAACCCAGAAAAGCATTTTGGCGTGTTTTACAACTATATTGGTGGTCCGTTCTCGAACGAGAATATTCGGCGGGCATTTCACTTGGGGTTAGATCGTCAGCAAGTGATTGATCAGGAGTACGCGGGCGAGGCGCGACGGCAGCCACCCGTCCCCTGGGCCTACGGTGACTGGGCCATATCACAGACCGAGCTGGCCGACACTCCGGGCTACAAGGTGGACAAAACGGAGGACCTCAAGGACGCGCGCGCGTCCTGGGAGGCGGGCGGCGGAGAAGCGCTGGGGAAGCTGGAGATCCCCAGTCCGGAGGGGTACGCCACACGAACCGACATCGTGGAGTGGTTCCCGGCGATGATGAACGAAAATCTCGGGACAGACATCATTTCCGTCCCGTTTGCGGGTAACCCGCTGAACTATCTGCTGGGCGACGAATATGTCGCAATGGTGGTTCCATCAGGGGCATGGGGTTCGCCCGATCCCCGGCAACGGTTTGGTGACGGTCACATACTCGGCGGAGCGCTCAATTTCGGCAAATATGACAATCCCGTGTTCGAAAGGATGATTGCGGATTCATTGAGCGAATTTGATCGCGAGAAAGCCGTCGAGATCATTCATGATGCGCAACGCCTCATCATGAACGACTCAGGCGCAGGTTACCTTTTTGGCGCCGCTGGCGTAACGCTGTACAAGCGCTGGCCCTACTTGCATTCCGATGGTCCGTACTTCGTGCTCATCGATAAGTGGGTGGCGGAGCGCTCATGGCATGACACCACGGATCCAACGTTCGCCGGGAAGCCGAGTTCTGTGTAGAGGGAGGCTTCTCCGGTAGAACACCGGTAGAACATAGGTTCGGTAGGTCATCGGATCGTGGCTCTCCAACTAACGCCCCAGCAGCAGGAGGCGGTCGACGCGGGTCGCCACGGGCTCGACGGACGCCGTGCGGTCCTAGCTGACCAGATCGCAACTGCGGACTTGTGGCGCGGCCCAGCGCGGTCTAGAGTCATACGCGGGTTGTCCGCGCGCCCCAGCATCGGAGCGTGGCTCAGCCCTGTTTTGGGCTAGCTTGGCGCAGAGAAAGGGACATGAGATGCCTGAACCTGAATTTGACACGGTAATCAAGGGCGGCACCATCGTTGATGGGCTGCGCACGCCCCGGTTCACGGCCGATGTGGGGCTGAAGGATGGGCGTATTGCCTACCTCGGCCGGATCGAGTCGAGCGATGCCGAAACGATCTTGGACGCGTCTGGACTGATCGTCGCGCCCGGGTTCGTGGATCTCCACACCCACTACGATGCGCAGATCTATTGGGACCCGTACTGCACGCTTTCGGGCTGGCACGGCGTCACCTCCGTAGTGATCGGCAACTGCGGCTTCGGCTTCGCGCCAATCACGCCCGACCAGCGCGACCGCGCGATGCTGATGTTGTCACGCAACGAGGCGATCCCGCTGGAGTCGATGCAGGAGGGGATGCCCTGGGACTGGGAGAGCTTCCCGGAGTTCCTCGATAGCCTCGATCGCACGCCCAAGGGCGTGAACCTCCTCAGCTATTGCGGCGTGTCCCCGCTGATGATGTCGGTGATGGGGCTCGAAGCCGCGAAGAGCAGGTCCGCCACGGACGAAGAACGCGCGGCCATGTGCGAGTTGCTGGACGAAGCGATGACGGCGGGCGCCTGTGGATTTTCGGCGCAGTGGACGGGTCCCAACTCAGGCCAGCGCGACTACGACGGCACGCCGATGATCACTGACACGATGTCGCAGCAGGAGCTGTTCGCGTTTGCGGAGGTCCTCGCGAAACGACGGGAAGGTTTCATCCAGGTGATCGGCGGCGGGGGCGAGGGTCCCACCGAAACGCGTGCGCTCCACGAAAAGCTCGCCGAAGTGAGCGGGCGGCCGGTCCTCCACAACGTGATCTCCTTCGCTACCGATCAGCACGGGGTGCCGATGGGGGAATATCAGGAAGCGCTCACGTGGCTCGAGGAGGCGAATGCGCGGGGCAATCGTGTGTACGGTCAGGCCGTCACGGTGACGCTGGGGTATGACTTCACGTTTGAGGATTGGAATCTGTTCGACTCGCGTCAGCTATGGGCTGAGGCCTGCGTCGGCACGGTCGAGGAGCGCACGGTCAAGCTCGCAGACCCCGAGTGGCGCCGGGCAGCGAAAGAAGAATACGATCGAGGCGAGGCACCGCGTGTCGCGGCCGCGGGGAAAATTGACGACCTCCTCGTGGCGGAGGTCGAGGATCCGGCACTCAAGGACCTGGAGGGCCTCACGATCCAAGAAATCGTGGACCGCGAAAACAAGCACCCTATCGATGCGATGCTGGACCTGGCCGTTGCGGATAAGTTGCGGACGCTGTTCCACATCAGGGCGGGCGCCCCGAACATCGAGGCGATGAAGGATGTGGCCAACGGTCCCTTCTCGCTGCCAGGAGTGTCAGATGGCGGTGCCCATACGAAGTTCCTCACGATGGGGGTCTATCCCACCGAGTTCATCGCGAGCCTCGTCCGTGACAACGACGTCATGGACCTCGAGCAGGCGCATTGGCGCTTGAGTGGCTATCCGGCCCAAGCGGCGGGATTCAAGGACCGCGGTTGGATCCGAGAGGGCGCGCCCGCGGACATCCTCGTCTACGACTACGAGAACCTGAAGATTCTCCCGCGCGAGAAGGTCTACGATCTCCCCGCCGGGGCGTGGCGGCGCATCGAGCGAGCGGAAGGCTATCGCTGGATACTCGTGAACGGCGAGGTCACGTTCGAGGATGGGGAGTGCACCGGCGCGACTCCAGGCCAGCTTCTGCGTCACGGGGTTGGAGCGAGTTAGCCCGAAAGCGAGGGGAGGTAACCCCGAGGCCACAGCACACTATGCCTGAACAAACTGTCACTTTAGGGGCTAGAGGATGGGCGCCACCCGCGAATCGATGGTTCAGCTGATGAGGGCCGTCGCCATTGCGGAGGGCCTAGGATCGCTCTCGATCGGACATTGGGCGGCCCAGTCTGCTGAAGGCGAAGACCGCGCGATGACCGAGATCCTCGAAATCGTCAGGAATCGGGAAAGGGAGAACGCGTTCCTCTTCCGCCATCGTTTGGAACAGCTCGGTGAGAGCGTCGAATTGCCGGCGTGGGCTCCGGGCGGAGCACTGAACGATGGCAGCCTCACGGACACCCAAAAGCTTGGCTGGCTATACGACTCGGCGGAGGGCTTCGCGGCGCTCGATCATGCTGCTGGTGACTACAGGAGCCAGGAGTCTGCGGCGAGGGACTGGCCGGAACCCGAAAGGTCGCTCATGGCGCATTACCTGTTCACTGAGCGGCACTCGACGAAGCTTCTCGCGGACGCCTGGATGGCGCGCGATCCTGACGCCGCGTTGGCGTCGGACCGGTTCGTGGCAGAAGCCTCACGAGCTCCGAACAGCCGGGACCAAGGCGGCGCTATCGGCGCGCCTTGGGGCCCGGTGATGGGGCCACTCGGCGAAAATCTCGATAACTGGGACTCGCCGTATCGCTGATCCAGAACGTAGCCACCGCGCGGGGCGATGCGCTCCAAGCGTTTTCTTCGAGTTGGATGACTACTAAAGAATACGCAATCAGGGAGGGAAATCATGGTTGATCGAACTACTTATTACAGTCGTTTGCGGAAGGGGCAGGTCTCTCGGCGACGGTTCCTCGGCAGCGCCGCAGCCGTTGGTGGCGGTGTCGCCGGGCTCGCAGTCGTGGGCTGCGGCGATGATGACGACGAAGTTGAACCGCCGGACCCGGACCCCACGGCCACGAGCAGGCCGGGCGAGACACCGGAGCCGACGGCCACAGCCCGACCGGGAGAGACACCGGAGCCGACGGCTACCGCCGCGCCGACCGAACCGGCCGTCAAGGGGCCGGTCGATGGGAGCTACTACAGCAAGGTTGGGGGTGGAGGACATACCCTCGATCTCCATCGGGAGCTTTCCCCCACGATTTCGGCGGCGCTGAGCATCGCCTACAGCAATCTCTTGATATTTGAGGATCCCGCCGCCGGTACGCTCAAGCCAGATTTGGCGACGTCCTTACCGGAGCAGCCCGACAATAAGACGTACGTCTTCAAGATCCGTGAAGGCGTGAAGTGGCAGAACAAGTCACCTGCTAATGGTCGGCCGTTAACCATGGATGATATCGAATGGAATATTGAGCGCCAACGCTTTCGGACCCTAGCAGATGGGACAACAGACGTAGAGGATTTTTACCGCTACAATCAGGTCTACAAGCATATCGAGAGTGTCGATTATATTGACGAAACGACTCTGTCTATCCGACTTTCCGAGCCATCCGCGCCCTGGCTGCTTTCGTGGTCGCTAGATTGGAACGGGATATTATATCAGGATGTAGCTGAAGAGATCGAAAAAGACCCCCAGCGATTTACCGCTGATTTCGTTCTCGGAACTGGGGCCTATATCTACACCGAATACAACAAAGAACAGAACCGCGCAATCCGGAACCCCGATTACTTCCGTAAGGCCGCGGGTGAAGAAGTCCAGTTCTTTGACGCGGTAGCCGCTACTAACATTGGCGCCGACCTCAACACTCATTCGGCCGCGTTCGAGCAAAAGCAAATCGATCTAATAGGGGGCAGCAGGTACGGCAGGGCTTTCATGGATGCGCTGGCTCAAGCGACGCCGGGGTCGGAAGAGTTCGAGATCGCGAACCCAGAAAAGCATTTTGGCGTGTTTTACAACTATATTGGTGGTCCGTTCTCGAACGAGAATATTCGGCGGGCATTTCACTTGGGGTTAGATCGTCAGCAAGTGATTGATCAGGAGTACGCGGGCGAGGCGCGACGGCAGCCGCCCGTCCCCTGGGCCTACGGTGACTGGGCCATATCACAGACCGAGCTGGCCGACACCCCGGGCTACAAGGTGGACAAAACGGAGGACCTCAAGGACGCGCGCGCGTCCTGGGAGGCGGGCGGCGGAGAAGCGCTGGGGAAGCTGGAAATCCCCAGCCCGGAGGGGTACGCCATACGGACCGACATCGTGGAGTGGTTTCCGGCGATGATGAACAAAGCGCTCGGGACCAGCATCATCTCCGTCCCGTTTGCAGGTGACCCGCTGAACTATCTGCTGGGCGACGAATTTGTCGGAATGGTGGTTCCATCAGGGGCATGGGGTTCGCCCGATCCTCGGCAACGGTTTGGTGACGGTCACATACTCGGCGGAGGGCTCAATTTCGGCAAATATGACAATCCCGTGTTCGAAAGGATGATTGCGGATTCATTGAGCGAATTTGACCGCGAGAAAGCCGTCGAGATCATCCATGATGCGCAACGCCTCATCATGAACGACAATGGTGCAGGTTACCTTTTTGGCGCCGCTGGCGTAACGCTGTACAAGCGCTGGCCCTACTTGCATTCCGATGGTCCGTACTTCGTGCTCATCGATAAGTGGGTGGCGGAGCGCTCATGGCATGACACCACGGATCCAACGTTCGCCGGGAAGCCGAGTTCTGTGTAGAGGGCATGCGTCGATACCTCTTTCAGCGGCTCGTCTCGGGGCTCGTTGTTGTTTGGATCGTCATCACTTTCGTCTTCGTGACGATCCGGGTGCTACCCGCGGATTTCGCGGTCCAACAGGTAGCGAACAATTATTTCTTTGGCGGTCAGAGGACCAGCGCTAACTTTGAGGACGCGGTTTTTGAGGCGCGGGAATACCTCGGGCTAAACGACTCCATCGCTGAGCAGTATGGGGATTTCCTGGGGGATTTCTTCCGTGGCGACCTGGGGACGTCGTTCAGATCGAAGGAGTCGGTCTGGTCGGAGCTTAGTGACGCGATCCCTTACAGCCTGCAACTGGGGACCATGACGATGACGATCGGCGTGCTGTTGGCGCTGCCCATTGGGATCATCTCGGCGACACGACGAAACACGTGGATTGATTATCTCCTGCGATCCATCGCGATTTTTGGGTTGGCTGCGCCATCGTTCTGGATAGCCGCGATTGGCACGCTGCTTGTCTTGCGGTTCGACATCCTCGAACTGGACGTTGTAGGCGCGCCCGGGATCTGGGAGGATTTTTGGGGAAGTCTGCAGCTTTTCGCTATCCCCGCGGTTGCGGGAGGATTCGCAAGCGGCGCGGTTCTGATGAGACTCCTGCGCTCACAGATGCTCGATGTCCTCCGTGAAGATTATGTGCGGACGGCGGCGGCGAAGGGTTTGTCGCAACGTGTCGTGATACTGCGGCACGCTTTGCGGAACGCGATCATCCCGGTCGTGACAGTATTGGGGCTAGTGTTTGCGGGAGTTATTGGCGGGACGGTGATACTCGAAACGATGTTTAACATTCCGGGGATGGGGAGATTGATATTCCAAGCGATTAACACCCGCGATGTTCCTGTTGTCCAAGGAGCAGCATTGTTGATCTGCATCGTGGTCGTCCTGAACAACATGATAATCGATTTCATGTACTTCAAGATTGATCCAAGGATCACCTTGGCCGCGTCTGGTGGATAGGAGAGTGGGGGCGTGGGAGATTCCAGCGGAGGATGCGACCTCGGGTTTGCCTGGGGTGACCTCGCGGGCGCAGGCGGCCATGCGTGCCTTAGCGCGGTTCCTGCGGCGGGAGAAGCTGGGAGCTGCCGGGCTGGTCATTGTGCTGCTGGTGATCGTAGTAGCGGTCGCCGGCCCGGGGATCGCTCCCCACGGAAAGGATGATGTCATCTCGATCCCGAATCCTAAGTACGATCCCGACAGCTTCGAGTCAGGTGCGCTGAGTGAGACGACGGTCGCCATCCTCGCGACGCCGTCGTGGGATCACCCATTTGGCACGGATCATCTGGGTCGGGACCTATTGTCGCGCATGTTGTACGGGGCGCGAACGGCGTTGATCGTGGGAGTAGGCGCCGCGTTCCTCGCAGCGGTAGCGGGGACGACGATCGCCATTGTCTCGGGATACCTAGGCGGCCTTGTGGACCTGCTCATCCAGAGGGTGGTCGACGCGGTGATCGCGATCCCTGGCTTGATAATCCTCCTTCTCCTGGTGCAGGCCGGAGAGCGGAGCCTGACGCTGACGGTGGTGGCGCTTGCGACCCTGGGGACCTTTGGAACGAGTCGAGTCATACGCTCGGCCGTGCTGAGCATCAGGAGCTCGGTATTCGTTGAGGCAGCGCGGACGCTCGGGGCGAGTCCCGCCCGAATCATGGTCCGGCACGTCGTCCCCAATCTGGTCGGACCGATCATCGTCGTATTCTCGATATCGATAGGTGTGAACATCCTCGCGGAAGCAGGCCTCGCGTTCTTGAACCTGAGCGCCCCTGGTCCCAGTTGGGGTGCCATAGTGAGTCAGGGTCGGGCATTCATCGAGACGAAACCCATGATGAGTCTCGTGGGCGGTGGGGCGATCACGCTGACGGTCCTTGCTTTCAACGTACTTGGCGACGCACTCCGAGATACCCTTGATCCCAGACAGCGGGGTGCCCTGTAGAGGGAAAACAGATCCCCTTCGAGAGAGTTGCGCGGAGCTTTCTGAGCGCCTGCGGCGGCTCTGTAGTTGGCGGCCCGGGCAGTTTGATGCGCGAACCGGACTTCTACGCCGTGCAGGCGCTCGCCGCATTACCGAATCCGAGACCGAGATGCTTGCTCCGCGCGTGGACTTCGTCGCCCGAGAGCAGAGCTGCGCGCACGGTGGTTCCCAAGAAACGTATGCCCCGACGGTGAGGGCCCGCGGTAGCGGGCCTCTTCTCGGTAGCGACGGCGCAGAACCGGCAAGGAGGGGTGATTGACGGTCCAAGCGGCCGCGGCGACGTCGATTAGCCCGCGAGCGATCTGGATCAGGCCGTCGACTTCCACACACGTCTCGTGGGCATCCAGGAGCATCGGGAGCAGCGGGCACGTGACCGGAAATTGCAGTGCCACGGCCACACGCATCAGGGCTGGATCCCTGCGCACTCGAACAGGTCAACGCTAATCTCGTCGAGCGTTCCGCTCACCATGCATGTGTGACTGGATATCGGGTCGCCGAAAGTGAACCGTTCGAACGCTATCGCGAGCAAGTATTGCCCGGCAGGAACGTCCGTGAACGTGATCTCGATAATATCGACCACGGAGAATGCTTGTAGCTGCGAATAGCCAGGGGTGGTGAGCGAGATATCTCCCCCTGCCGAACTACCCGGTGCGGAGCTCTGGAGATAGGTGATCTCGACGGTCACAGTTCGCGTAGACGACCCGACGAAGAAGAACGTCGTGTCGAATGCGCCGCCTTCGCCAGCGAGCACCACGTCCCAACGCCCGGGTGGATCGCTCTCGTCGATGATCCCAGGAAGGCAATCACCCGAGCCGTCATCGGGGCCCGTGACGAGGTCGATCGTGCCGGTCGGAGTGATCAGATCCAGGTCCACGAACATTGGACGGCTGACGTCGTAGCAGATCGTTACGGTCTCGCCTGCAAAGAAGGTTTCCCCCTCACCTTCCAGGATATGTACCGCCACCGCGGGGGCTGGGTGGGTGTCGCGGTTGGTGCGTTCGTGGGGGTGCTGGTCGGGGTGCTGGTCGGCGTGTTGGTCGGCGTGTTCGTTGGTGTGTTCGTCGGGGTGTTGGTCAGTGTGTTGGTCGGCGTGCTGGGCGGCGTGTTCGTTGGCGTGCTGGTCTGGGTACCGTCGCTGGTGTCGGTGGTGTCGATCACGAAGGGCCCGAGGTGCAGCGTGGTGGTCCAGTTGCCCGCGTTGTCGAGCGTGCGGAGGTGGAACCACCAACTTCCATCGGGGAGGGGAGGGCTGGTCGTTGTGGTCACGTACTCCTCGCCGTCCTTCACGGTGTCGGGCAGGTCCGTGGCGTTCTCCGTGAAGCTCCACGAGTAACCGTCCACGCCGGTGGCGTCGCTCGCGCCGTCCTGCTGTCCCTCGGCTGGCCAGGTGATGTGGATAGTCGGGTCGTCCGAACTCACGTTCGGGGTGTGGCTGCTCGAGCTCGCCAACGGGTCGACAGGTGGCGTGCTTTCCCCCTCGTCTTCGACCAGCAGGTCGATGCTCGCCAGCGCGCTGTCCAGCGCTGCGCGGCTCCGCACGTCGAAGTAGATCCCGGCCCCGGCGTCCGCGATGCCCTGGAGGTGGGCCCGCACGCGGCTATCGACGAGGATCCCGATCACGAAGATCTCGAAGGCGATATCGTAGTCCTCCTTGATCTGGGCCACGGCCTCCGCCGGATCGCCTCCGCACGTCTCCTCGCCGTCGCTGAACAGCACGATCACGTTCTTGCGTCCGGGCTCGAAGAGGAACTCGTCGGCTGCGGAGGTGATAGCGTCATGGAGGGGCGTGTTCCCCTGGGCGGTGATATCCGGGAGTACCGTCACGACCTCCCGCGCCCCTTCCGAGCTGACGGGTACGAGCTGGAGGATGTCCTTCCAGCTCTCCGGGCCGGTCAACCCGGCGGTGCTGCCGAAGACCCGCAGGCCCACGCGATTATCGGACGCGACCTGTCCGTCGAGGTTCTGCGAGAGCGCGTCCTTGGCAACGTCGAACTTGGGCTCGCCGCGCAGCAGCTCGAGCATGCTCCCTGAAGCGTCGAGGATGTAGTTGACGTAAGCCACGACCGGTGGCGGTACGGTGGGCGTAGACGGGGGCGTCGCCTGCGAACCACCGCCACGATCGGCGCCCGCGCTCGGGGTTGGCGTCGCCTGCTCCGCGGGCAGCCGCGGACCATCGTCGTCCCCGCCAAGCAGCAGCAGGAGGAGCACCACGACGATCACGACAACGCCGGCGAAGATCCCTCCGAGCACCAGGCCCTGGACGAACCCGGGACGCGCTCGCGAAGGCCCGGAGGCCATGTCAATTGCCCCCAGTCCGCCGGCCCCGCCCAAACCGGCGGTCGCAAGCCCGGCCGGAGCCGGGGTTCTTTCCCCGCATTCGCATCAGGTTGTTCCAGCTACACATCATCAGACCCAGGTGGGGTCGAGCTTCTGCGCATGCGCCGTCCGATTCCATAGTCTTCAGTTCAGAAAGATCAGGTAGTGCCAAGCGCTCGGCTCGCTATCCGCCGAGCCTTGCGAAAGGGGGTCGGACGGCGCCTCCACATCGTCTGAACGCGCCGTGACCTGCCACCTCGTCCGCCAGTACTCCAGGTGCGGCCGTTCGTAGAGCATCGAGTACGAATCGCCGGCCGCGACAGCCCGCTCTCGAATCACCCAGTCGGTCTCGCATTGGGTTGCGTTCACGAAGTCTGGTGACGGGCCCTCCACCCAGCACTCCGAGAACTCGATGACGTAGTCCGCCGCACCCGCCACAGCGGTCCAGCGGAACGTGTAGGTCTGCCCACCATCGAGGATCTCGAAGCCCAAAGGCTCTGTCGGCTCAGGCGCCTCGAGCCGCGGCCGCGAGATCCCCGAGCGGGGCTGCGGCGTCGCTGATTCGCCGGGGTCGCTTGCGGTGGCTGAGGGCGTTTGAGCGCTCGTCGGGGTCCCCGTCACGGCCTCCTCGTTGCCACTCACCGGCGCCGGGGTGTCGTCGCTCATCACGTTCGTTGCCATCAAGAGCGCCCCAACCACCGCCGCGATGAGCGCCCCGCCCCCGAGGAAGCCACCCGCCATGATCGGCCATCGCACTGGCGTGTCGTCGAATTCGCCCGTCGCGGTCGAGAGTGGAGACCCGCCCGGCTCCGTGGCGGCCACCGAGAAGCCGGTGCTCCTGCTCGATCCCCGAAGGCGACGCTTCGGCGGGCGGGCCTCAAATGTGATCGTCGTTCCTCCCCCACCGCCGACCTCGACGCTGTCCGGAAGGGAGATGATGCCCTCCCCCGCTGGCAGGTGGGCGGCGAGGTCGACGGTGACCGCCCCGTCCCCCTCGTTCTGGACCTCGAGGACGTAGGTCGTCGCGCCCGTTCGGGCGCTGCGGCGCCCTTCGCGCAGGCTCAGCGAGACGGCAGGCGCGTCGCTTGTTGCCGGCGGCTGCACTTCCTCGCTCAGCCTCCGCAGCGCGTGCCCCAGCGCGGCCGCGACCTCCGTCGCTGTCTGATAGCGCGCCTCGGGCTCCTTCTCCATACACCGCCGAACCGCCTCAACGGCTGGTTCGGGCACGTGCGCCAGCGCCTCCGGGGGAACGTGCTCTCGCGGTGCTGACGCATCAGCTCGAGCGGCGTGCCCTCGAAGGGAGGGCGCCCGGCGAGCATCGCGAAGAGCGTGACTCCCAGCGCGTAGATGTCCGTGCGCTCATCGGCCTGTCCCTCGAACTGCTCGGGGGCCGCGTAGTCAGGTGTCCCAAGGAAGGCTCCCGTGAGCGTGAGCCCCGGAACCCCCGCTCGCCGCGAGATGCCGAAGTCGGCGACCTTCACGCCGCCTTCCGCCAGCAGCATGATGTTCTCGGTCTTGATGTCGCGGTGAACCACCCCCCGGGCCGCGGCCTCCTCCAGTGCGCGGGCGACGGAGATCCCGATCCGCAGCGCCTGTTCAACGGGGAGGGGCCCCTCCCTCAGCGCCTCTGCGAGCGTTTGCCCCTCGACGTACTCCATGACGAGGAAGTACGTGTCCCCCTCATGACCGTAATCGAGGAGGTGCACCGTGTAGGGCGAACGCAGGAGCGCGGCCACGTGCGCTTCGCTTTCGAAGCGCTCACGGAACTCGGCGGCAGCCGCGAGCATCGGGTGTAGGAGCTTGACCGCCACCCGGCTGCCATCGCGCCGGTCGACACCGAGGAACACCGACCCCATGCCGCCCGCTCCGACCTGCCGCTCCAGCCGGTAGTGGGAGAGATCGCGAGGGAGTCCGCTCGCCCGAGTGTCATCGACCATATCGGCCAGTCCGCGCAGCGATGATAGCCCGGCGGCCCTCGACTCGTCGGCCCGGCTTCGCGCCCTTTACCGGCGCTTGGAGATGTGGTGTTTCAAAACCCCATCTGTACTACGAGACCCTCTCTGCACTACAGCTGGGGTAACGGCTGTAGTCGTCGACGGCGGCATGGAGGTGGTCGACTCCCTGCGTGTGGCTCCGCTGCGGCTCGGACTGCGTCTCCCCGCAGTCGGGGCCAACGCGCTCCTACGCCGTGTGTTCTTCAACTCACTGAGCAAGAGGGCGAGACCCCCGATCCGTCAACAACCTCTGTGGAACTACAACTAGCCCCGCAACAAGACCGAGAATGCGGCCAGAAGCCGCAACTCCTCCGCGGTCTCGGTTGACTGGCGCTCGTGCAGCCGCCAGCATCCGTGCGCGACTTTCGACGACGAGGCATCGCCGTCCTGAGGCCACAGCGAAGTATATGGAACGTTGAGAAGTTCCTCGTCGACCGCCGCGGCAACATCGTCGGCCGCTTCGTGCCTAACCTCCCGCACGACAGTACTGTCGTGCGGGAGGTTAGCCAGGAGCGCTCGTGAAGCCAGCACCGTAGAGGCAAACTCAGCTCGCCAGCGCGAGAGCGGCGTCGCCAAGCACTCGGAGATGACGGAGGAGTTGCTGCCCTAACGACCGTAGAGCCCAAGGGAGACCCGAATGGACGACATGAACGGCAAGGTAGTTGTGGTCACCGGTGGTGGCAGCGGTATCGGCGAAGGCATGGTGCATGCCTTTGCCGACGCAGGCGCGCACGTGGTCGTTGCTGATATTGAGGGCGACGCAGCGGAGCGCGTCGCTGAGGCCGCGGAACGAGCGGGAGCAAAGAGCCTAGCGGTGCAGGTGGATGTGGCTGACGCAGGCTCCGTCGCGGCGCTCGCGGATCGGGCCTATCAGGAGTTTGGTGAGGTCAACGTCCTGTGTAACAACGCGGGCGTGCTCCTGTTTCGTCCTGCCCTCGAGATGACCCAGGCGGACTGGGATTGGCTCCTGGCGGTGAACCTTCGCGGTGTGATCAACGGGGTGCAGACGTTCGCTCCGCGGATGAAGGAGCAACCTGGCGAAGCCCACATTGTGAACACGGCCTCCATCAACGGTCTCTTTGCCTCGCCGATAACCACACTCGGCTACCACACCACGAAATACGCCGTGGTCGGGCTAACCGAGGCGCTCGCGCTTGAGCTCGAGCCCGAGGGAATTGGCGTCACCTGCCTCTGCCCGGCCGGTGTCCGTACGAAGATCCTCGCGGCCGAGCGAAATCGTCAGCCCGAGTTCGGCGGCGCGGAGGATGGCGACAGCGACCGAGAGGCGCTCCTCGCCACCGCACTCGACCCCCGGGTCGTGGGCGACCTTGTCGTGGAGGGTGTGAAGGCTCGTCGACGGTACGTATTCACTTCAGCTCGCGTACGTGATCAGCTCGAAGAGCGGCACCAGCGTTTGATCGAGGACCTCGTCGCCACGAGCCCCGACGGCCAATAGGCACCGCCCAGTCGCGCCCTGCACCACCGGAGCGCGGCGTAGCCCACACGTTCCTCGAGCGCGACGAGGCCTGCGACTGCGTGAGGCCCCCGCGCTCTTCAGCGAGCCCATCGGCCTGTGCCGTGCGATTTTTTTCGATCCGCGTGTGGATTGACGTGACCGAGGGGGCGATCGAGGCCTCCGCGCTGGTGGGAGGCGAAGATGCAGCTGGTCCTCAGGGATGCGTTCGTGTCGCTGCGTGCGGTCGCACGGGCAGGAGGCGAGCTGGCTCTCGAGAACATCCGAACTGCGACTGTCGGCCTCGCACACCGCCCGGACGGGGTTCTGAAACGGCACAGCTCCCCGCGGGAAACAGTGAATTTGGCTGCCTCGGCCTGGATGACACAAGGTAGACAGCGGTATAGTCCTCATATGTCCCCGGGGTCTGGAGACCTCGGGAAGGGCACACGTTGGAGGATTTTCCGCTGTGGCAGAGTTCGACACCATTCTCAAAGCCGGCACGATCATCGATGGCATGCGCACGCCCCGTTTCGTGGGGGACCTAGGGATCAAAGGGGGCCGCATAACCTACATCGGCGACCTCAAGCCCAGCGACGGTGATCGCTGTCTGGACGCGAGCGGCCTCATCGTCGCTCCGGGCTTCGTCGACTACCACACGCACTACGACTCCCAGCTGTTCTGGGATCCCTACTGCACGCTCTCGGGCTGGCATGGCGTTACCTCCGTGGTTATCGGCAACTGCGGTTTCGCCTTTGCGCCGGTGAGGCCAGAGGATCGTGATCGCGCCATGCTCACCGTCTCCCGCAACGAGGCGGTGCCGCTCGCGACGATGAAGGAGGGCATGCCCTGGGATTGGGAGACCTTCCCCGAGTTCATGGACAGCGTGGAGCGGACGCCCAAGGGCGTGAACGTGCTGGCGCTCTTAGGTCTCAGCCCGTTGCTCCTGAACGTGATGGGTATCGAGAGCAAGGGGCGCTCCGCGACCGACGCTGAAATGGAGCGCATGTGCGAGATCCTATACGAAGCGATGGAGGCTGGCGCGTGCGGCTTCTCCACCCAGCGTGGTGGCGAGGACGGCATCCAGCGTGACTACGACGGCACGCCCATGATCACCGACATCCAGCCGAAGGAAGATGTCCTCAAGCTCGCCCAAGTTCTGCGCAAGGTGGGGCGCGGCTTCATCCAGGGTGCGGGCGAGCGCGAGCTGGCTGAGGAGCTGTGCGAAACGACCGGCGGCGCCGTGATGAGCGGTCTGGGCGTGACCACCGACCAACACGGCCAGCCCATGGAGAACTACAAGGAGCAGATACAATGGCTGGCCGACGCCAATGCGCGCGGCCACCGCGTCTTCGCGCAGCTGATCCAGGGAGGCGTGGGCTTCCAGTTCACGTTAGAGGACTGGAACCTGTTTGACACGAGCGCGCTATGGCGCCGAGCGACGCTGGGCACCCCAGCCGAGCGGGCGGCCGAGATGCGCGACCCCGAGCTGCGTGCCGCCATCAAGGAAGAGTACGACGGCGGCAAGGACCCGCTGCCCTTCACCACTATCCCCACCCTGTATGTGCAAGAGGTGGTCGACCCCGAGCTCCATGACTCGGAGGGGATGACCTTGGGCGAGCTAGCGGAGCGCGACCAGAAGCACGTGATCGACGCCTTCCTCGACCTCGCCCTCGCGGATGAACTGCGCACCACCTTCGTCACGCCACCGCGGGAGCGCAGCGCGGACGAGTGGGACGCGTTGAAAGAGGTTTGCAACTCTCCCTACGCGCTGCCTGGTGTCTCCGATGGTGGCGCCCACACGAAGTTCATCACTCTCGGCGCCTACACCACCGAGTACCTGTCCGAGTTCGTGCGTGACCACGAGGTGCAGGACCTGGAGGAGGCACACTGGCGCCTCTCCGGCTACCCCGCGCAGGCCATCGGCTTCAAGGACCGTGGCTGGATCAAGGAAGGCGCCCCCGCTGATCTCGTGGTCTACGACCTCGAGGCCCTCAGCCTGCGGCCCGTGGAGAAGGCCTGGGACTTCCCAGCTGACGAGTGGCGCCGAGTGCGTAAGCCGGACGGATACCGCTGGATCATGGTCAACGGTGAGGTGACCTTCGAAGACGGCGAGTGCACCGAGGCCACACCGGGTGCGCTGCTGCGCCACGGCACCGCCTAGGCGTCGCCGGCGACCGCACTGTGCGGTCTCATAATCCCATCTGCACAGCGCGGATGGGTTGGAGCCTCGCAGGGCCCTAGCGTGGGGCGCCACCGCTCGTTGGGGGGTGGCGCCCCAGACCCATCTGGGGTGCATGGACAAGTCTGCCCCGCGGCGTGCCAACCGCACGGGCCACCGAGGCGTTCGCGCGTGAGGCCTTCGAGCAGCTCGTTCCGGGTCGGATTAGTATCGCCCGGTCAGGGAGCGCCGTACCGCCGTCCGCACCAGAGATCGCACAGCGTGGCTCGCGCCTTGGCAAGAGGAGAGGCTCATGTCCTTCGTCACAGTGATCCGCCACCCCACGACGGGGGACCGCTATTCCGCGGAGATCGGGGCAAGCGAGAGCTATCAGGGTGAAGACGCCATCCTTCGCGTAGCGGGTCCTCTGGAGGCTGGGGCAGATCCCGTCGCGGCAGTAACGAGCGCCGGTGGCGAGGCCGAGCGCGCGAAGCTTGCCGAGGCCTCCGACTGGCTGAGCGCCGAGCTGGGGAAGACGCTTGGGCTGCCACGGGAGAACGTTTTCGGTGAGACGCTCCAGGACTTGATCGGCATATACGGGTGGCAAGCGTGATCGAGCAGCGCGCCTCTTCCCCTAGTCGCCTACGGGGTAACCGCGCTTCATTCCCTCACAACGTGCGAGAGAGCCGGCGAGGAGGCTGGACATGCGAATAAGTACTGGTGGGCAACCGGGGCAGCGGCCGACGAAGACTGGGATCGCAGGGATCGTCGAACGCTTCGAGGGCCTGGAGTCAGATGGGTTCTCATCAGCCTGGGCGGGGAACCACGTCGGCCACGATGCGATGACGATTTTGACCTTCGCCGGCTCCGTCACCACCAGGATCGAGTTAGGCACATCCATCGTGGCGACCTATCCACGCCACCCGATGGTCATGGCTCAGCAGGCTCTCACCACCAACCTCGCGACGGGAGGACGATTCACCCTGGGGATCGGCCTGAGCCATCAGTTCATCGTCGAGAGCTGGCAGGGGCTCGGTTGGGTCTCGCCCATCCGCCACGCGCGCGAATACCTCTCGGTGCTCATGCCGCTGCTCGAAGGCAAACTCGTCGATTTCGAGGGCGAAGAGTTTCAGGTTCATATGAACTCGGCTCCGTACAACAAGCTGGAGGTGCCCGAGACCGGCCGGCCTCAGGTCCTTGTTGCCGCGCTCGGACCGGGCCTGCTCAAGGTCACCGGCGAGCTCGCGGACGGCACGACGACGTTCTTCTGCGGACCCAAGTATCTGGAGGCGACGGGCATTCCGACGATCACGAAGGCGGCACAGGCAGCGGGGCGGCCCGCGCCCAGAATCATGACGGGCTTCCCGATCGCCCTCACGAAGGAAACGGATTCAGCGCGCGAATCTTGCGCCAAGGTTTGGGAGATCTACTCACACATCAAGTCGTACCGGCAGGTGATCGCCCGCGAGGGCGCGAGCGGCCCCGCTGATCTCGCCATCGTGGGGGACGAAGAAGATGTGCGGCTGCAGCTAAAGCGCCTCGAAGCGATCGGAGTGACAGACTTCAACGGAGCGATCCTCCCGGTTCCCCAGGACACGGATGCCCCCTCTCGGACTTACGAGTTCCTCAAAGACGTAGCCAAGAACGGTCTCTGACCTCCCCGCGGAATTGGCGGACAGGCGACTTCCGGGCTGCTCTGTGGTGTTTCAAAACTCATCCGTGCAGTGTTGATGGGGTTTTGAGACACCACAGCCCTCCTAACGTCCTGCTCGGGAGCGAGCGTTAAGGCTGCCGCGTTGTAGATCGGCGGCTCGACCGCGCCTTCCGAAGTATTACGGCGGCGGCAAGGATGCATCCGAAGCCAACAAGAGCTCCCAGCAGAATGAAGCCTTGGGCACTCCCAGAGCCGTCCTCCGGTGCAAGCCCGCTGCCCAAGCCGGGTGCGCTGGGTGCGGGGAGCGACAGCGCTGGAGCGAAGGCTGTTCCACACACTTGGTTGGAGGGTGCTGGACCCAGCGGCCCGACGACGGCCTGGAGCGTGCCGTCCTCCACGTTGACCGTGATCAGGTTCCCGGTGCCCCGGTGGATCGTGAACCAAGTCCCCTCCGGTGACCTCACCAGCGTGCACGCCTCCAGGTTCCCGAGGCCGCCTTCTGAACCGACGATGGTGGCTGAGGCATCCGACTCGCTGATCTTGACGAGTGTGTTTCCGGAGATCGCGAAGAACGAGCCGGAGTCAGGGTCGAATTCCAGCGAATCCGATGGGAAGCCCGTGTCACCGACTAGCGTGATAGCACCCGTGACCGTATCGATCCTTGAGAGCTCTCCGCTCCCCTCGATAACGAAGAGTGTGACGCCATCTTTCCCAAAGGCGATTCCTCGCGCAGCCACGAGGCGGCTCGTTTGGACGACCTGCATTGCACTCCCGGTGATCGTGTCTACAGCAACAACAAAGTCGGCACGGAGCGATGCGTCTTTGAGTAGACCAAAATTCGTGCCCGCCGCGAAGGTTGCACCGTCGGCACCTGGCACCGGGCCGCGCGCGGTGGCTAATGCTGAAGCTGTCGATTGAAAGCCTGTCTCGCCCACAACCGTTGCCTGCCCGGTCGCGGTGTCAATCCGAATTATGGTGTGGTTACTGTTGTCGTGGCCGAAGAGGAACTGCTCACCGTCCGTCGCGCCGACGCTGGAGCTCTGCGGGAAGAGTAGGAGGCCGCCGAGGCCCGGACCGCTACGAGACAAAGCCAAGGTTTCATGGGTTCCCTTTCATGCGCCCTCGAGGGCGACGGCGGTCGGCAGTATAGCCCGCCTCGGCCGTCGCTCGCGCTTCGCACTCCGCGGATATCGCACCGGCGGCCGGATCCTCCGTGCACGATGCAGTGCGGATGGAATTTGGGGCCCCACAGGCACGAAAACTCCATCCGGGCTTCGCGGCACCAATCGCCCGCAGTCGTCGAGAGGGCTGGGCTGTGGCGCAGCAAAAACCCATCCGCACTGCACGGGGGTTTCGTGCCCACCGGGCTTCCTCTGAACGGGTCTGGCCGCTGAGGGCAGCCGTGTGCGACGGGAGAATCGCGCTGCCATCGGAGCGGCATGTGCCTGGTTAGCAACGGCTACTCACGCTCCTCGACGGCCTCGATCGGAAGCTTCGCCACTCGCAGTCGCCCGATGAGGTAGCTGCGCGCCCGCTCTAGCCGAGCCGGGTCCCTTGCCGATCGCGGTGTGCCGGCGATGATGCTGAACAATACCGCTGCGCCCATCGCCGCGAATATGGGATCGAGGGGGAACGCCCCCGCCTCGCCTTCGTAGCCGCGTCGCCAGGCACGGGCGAAGAGCAGCTTGAAGCCGTGGCCGAGGAACCCCAGGGGCCCCGGCCCCCGCCTACCCGCGACCAGCTGGGCCAGCGTCAGCCCGAGGTCGATTCTGCGGTCGCCGCGGCGCGCGAACTCGAAGCCCAAGACGGCGCCAATTCGCCCGGCTTTCGCGACGACGTTCCCCAACTGGTAGTCGCCATGGACGAACTGATCCTCCGCCGCCCCAGCCGGGATCGCGTCCAGGAGTTCAGGCAGCTCGACATGCCGGATCAGCCACCGTGGCTCGCGGAAAGGCAGACCTTCGGACGGGAGTCTGTGGAGACGCGCCTGGAGTCGCCCGAACTCGTGTCCCAGCGTCCGCACTAGCCAGGGGCAATGCCGCAGCGTCTCGGTAAGCAACACCCCTTCGACCCAGTCGCGGACTAGGAAGTGCGCTTCACCGTAGCTGCCGCTTTGACGAGGTAGCGGCACGGGCAGGCCCGCGCTCGCTGCGAGTTCGAGGGCGGTGCTCTGCCGCAACGAACTCGGCTGCCGAACGGGAACCGCCGGTTGGGAGCTTCAGCTTCAGCACGAGTGGCTCGCCCTCAGGCGAACGCACCTGCCACGATCGACCTTGCCCGCCCTTGAGGGGAATTGCCCTTGCTCCAGGGCCGAATCCCGCGGCGCGCAGGAGGGGCTCGTCGATCAGGACTCGTGCTCCTCCCATCTACCGCGTGACGGAGGGAGCGCGCCGAGCGGCCGCGGGCCGCGAGCTGGCGTGCGCCGCGTCGCGACTCACCGCCCGGCCAGGGACGCGACGGCGACGAACCATCCTCCCGAATACGGACCGAGGATGAGCCAGAGGTAACGCCCCGCCCCAGCTACCGTTGGTGGCAACGTATACGAACAGCTCTGGCCGGGGGCCTACGCCCAAATGCGTTTCGTCGCGATCTGCAGCGGTGCTGCCCCACCTGAAGTCGCCCTCCAGCAGCCTGTCATGACGAATCCCTCTGGCAGCATCGTGACTGGAACCCATCCGTAGAGCGTATCCAAGTCGCGGTCCGCTAGCACGTCTTGGCCCCCAGTTTCTCTGTAGGATCGGGAGCCCGCGGGACACTACGCAGATAGGGCTTGGGGGCCCACCGCGGCCCTCAGGCGGAAGCCGCCAACGCTCGGAGCTCATGTATTCTGGGGCCTCATCATCAGCACGCCAAGGGGAAGTCATGACCACGACTGATAACAGCAGCGACACCGCGGTGGACCCCCGCGTTTTCGATGGCCCCGAGTACCAGCGTGACCCCTTTCCAAATACCAATGGCCGCGGGACCACCACCCCTCCACCACGACCGCCTCCATAACCGCTGGATCGTTAGCCGCTTATGACGACATCGTCGCCACTTCCAAGACAACGAGACCTACAACCGGGCAACGTACAAGCCCGACGGTCCGTACGAGTTCGGCACGAAGGGGGTTTTCGGCCCGAACATCCTCGAGTACGGGAACGGACCGTGGCACCGCTGGATGCGGAACATCGTCGCAGAGCAGTTCGTAGGCAACCGACTGCAGATGTCCATACCAGCCTAGCCGCCGCGGGGGTGGGCCGCTGGCGCGGTGACCGACTATTGCCCCGCTTCTCCCGGCGCCGAGCGCGGCCGTGAATTCCAGGTTTTGGGGTCGGAGCAGGGTGCCGCTCACGCGCGCGAAAACTCCCGTCTCGCAACCTCGCGGAATGGCGTGAAATTCGTCACAAGATGGGTGTAATACCCACCGGGGGCACTGACCACGAATGGGCCGCCGCGTTGACATCACCGCGATCCAGGCATAGGTTCCTCATGAATCATGGGGGAACCGCGGGGGTCTTCCTTCCTGACGCTGTCTGCGTGTCGGGAGAGGTCGAGCCACCCCGAGTTTGGGCTTGTCCCGAGGAGGTTGATGTGCCGCAGTTCGACACAGTAATCAAGGGTGGGACCGTTATCGACGGCCTGCGCACCCCCCGCTTCAGCGGAGACATCGGGATTAAGGACGGGCGCATCGCTTCGATCGGCTCGATCCCTTCATCGATCGGCGCCAAGGTCCTTGACGCCGAAGGGATGATCGTCGCCCCGGGATTCGTTGACCTGCACACGCACTACGACTCGCAGATCTTCTGGGACCCGTACTGCTCGATCTCAGGGTGGCACGGCGTCACCTCGGTGGTGATCGGGAACTGTGGCTTCGGCTTCGCTCCGGTGGATCCCAAGGACCAGGACCGCGCGATGCTGACGATGGCGCGCAACGAGGCAGTGCCGCTAGCGACGATGCAAGAGGGCATGCCCTGGGACTGGGAGACCTACCCGGAGTTCTTAGAGAGCCTCGAACGCACCCCCAAGGGCATAAACCTGCTCAGCTATCTCGGCCTGAACCCGCTGCTCGTCTACGTGATGGGCATCGACGAGAAGGGGCGGGCGGCGACCGACGAGGAGATGGCGCGCATGTGCCAAATCCTCGACGAGGCGATGGACGTGGGGTGCTGCGGCTTCTCCACGCAGCTCTCGGGCGAGCGCAGCGTGCAGCGCGACTACGACGGCACACCGATGATCACCGACCTCATGCCGCACGACGACGTCCTCAAGCTGGCCGCGGTCCTCAAGAAGAAGGGGCGCGGCTTCATCCAGGGCGCAGGCGTGAGCCATGAGCTGACCGAAGCGCTCTGCCAGGCGAGCGGCCGACCACTCATGAGCGGCCTGGGCGTGACCACGGACCAGCACGGCCAGCCGATGGACAACCACAAGGAACAGATGCAGTGGCTGGAGGACACCAATCGCCGCGGCAATCGCGTCTTCGCCCAGCTGATCACGGCGGAGGTCGGCTTCGAGTTCACGCTCGAAGATTGGAACCTCTTCGACTCGAGCAAGCCCTGGCGTGAGGTCACGCTGGGCTCAGTGCCGGAGCGGATCGCCAAGATGAGCGACCCGGAGCGGCGCCAGGCGCTGCGAGAGGAGTTCGACGAAGGCAGGGGCCCGATCGCCGGTGGCGGCACGGAGGACAAGGTCGGCGGCGTAAACGTCTGGGGTGTCGCTTCGATGATCGTCGAGTCGGTCGAGAAGGACGAGCTGCACGACTGCGAGGGGCTAACCATCGCTGAGGTTGCCGAGCGCACGGGCAAGCACCCGATCGACGCGATGCTCGACCTGGCCGTCGAGGACGAGCTCAAAACCACCTTCGTGACGCCCCCGCGCGAGCGCTCCGAAGGCGAGATGGAGGCGATCAGGGAGGTCTGCAACTCAGACTTCGCTCTCCCCGGCGTCTCCGATGGCGGAGCGCACACGAAGTTCATCACCCTCGGCGCCTACACGACCGAGTACCTCACGAAGCTGGTTCGGGACGAAGGCGTCATGGACCTCGAGCAGGCGCACTGGCGGCTCTCGGCGTACCCGGCCCTGGCGGCTGGGATCAAGGACCGCGGCTGGATCCGCGAGGGCGCGCCCGCCGACATCGTGGTCTACGACTACGAGAACCTCGAGCTGAAACCGCAGGAGAAGGCGTTCGACTTCCCCGCGGACGAATGGCGGCGCGTAAGGAAGGCATCCGGCTACCGCTGGACGCTCGTAAATGGTGATGTGACGTTCGAAGACGGGGAGTGCACGGGCGCAACGCCGGGGACGGTGCTGCGCCACGGCACGGCCTGAACGAAGCGGGGTCCGCAAGCGACCCCGGCCCGACACCGGCGAGGGGGGACGCCTGAAGGATGACCGCGTATATCATCCGCCGCCTCCTCGCGGTGCCGGTCGTCCTCTTGATTCTGTCGCTTGGCGCGTTCTTCATGATCCGCGCCATCCCCGGCGACGTCGTCGACCTGAAGCTCGAACGTACGTACACGCCCGAGCGGGCAGCGGCGCTGCGGGCCCACCTCGGCCTCGACCAGCCGGCCTACAAGCAGTACCCGAAGTGGATCGGGGGCGTGGTGACGGGCGACTTTGGCGACTCGCTCGTCACGGGCCGGCCGGTGATCGACGAGATCTGGCGAAGGCTGCCCATCACCTTGGAACTGGGGCTCATGACGCTGTTCATGTCGGTGGTGGTGGGGATACCGGCGGGCATCATCGCCGCCGTCCAGCAGAACCGGATTTCCGATCAGGCGCTGCGCTTGGTGAGCATCGTCGGTCTTGCGATCCCGACGTTCTGGTTGGCCACCCTCGTGATCGTCATCCCGGCGGTCACCGTGAGCTGGTCGCCACGCTTCGGCTATATCGAGTTCGTCGATGATCCCATCGCCAACCTCAAGCAGTTCGCGATCCCGGGAGCGGTGGGGGCGATGGGGTTCGCGGCGATCCTGCTTCGCCTCACGCGGGTGCAGATGCTCGAAGTGATGCGCCAGGACTACGTCAGAACGGCGCGCGCCAAGGGGCTGAAGGAATTCACGGTCATCCTCCGCCACGCTCTCAAGAACGCGATGATCCCGGTCCTGACCGTGGTCGGGCTCTCGCTCGCAGGGTTGGTCTCCGGCTCGGTGTTCCTCGAGCAGATCTTCTCGCTGCCGGGGCTGGGCCGCTACGCGGTCCAGTCAGTCACCGCTTCCGACTACACGGCAATCCAGGCATTCGTGCTACTCATCGGCATCGTCTTCGTGCTCGTGAACCTGATCATCGATCTCCTCTACGCCGTCCTCGATCCAAGGATTCGCTACTCGTGACGGCGATCGCTGCCCCGGAACTCCTGGTGCAGAGGAGCTTCGCCGGAAAGCAGGCGCGCAGCTTTGCGCGCTTCGCTCGCACCCAGCCCCTGGGTACCTTCGGGCTCACGCTCGTCCTCATCATCGTGTTCATCGCGCTCTTCGGTGAATGGCTGGTGCGGTCGGATCCGGACGCGTTCTCGAACGACATCCTCCAAGGCCCAAACGCGAAGCACTGGTTCGGCACCGATCACATCGGGCGGGACTACTACTCAAGAGTCATTAGTGGTGCGCGGATCACGGTCGCGCTGGCGGTGATCGCCGTGGCGATCGGCTTCGGCATCGGAACCGTCCTGGGCATGGCCTCTGCCTGGGCGCTGGGCTGGTTCGACCTGTTCTTCCAACGGCTGATCGACGCGCTCCTGGCGTTGCCCGGGATCATCCTGGCGCTGGCCCTCGTCGCGGTCTTTGGCCGCGAGACCCACGTCCTCATCCTGATCCTGACCCTGCTCATCACGCCGGGAGTCACCCGCTTCGCGCGGGGCACCGCGCTCTCGCTCCTGAACGAGCCGTACATCGAGGCCGCGCAGGCGCTGGGGGCGGGGACGCCCCGCATCCTGCTGCGCCACCTACTCCCAAATCTGCTGCCATCGGTGGCGGTAGTGGTGACCACCTCGGTCGGCGGGCTGCTGCTGGTCAGCGCGGGGCTGAGCTTCCTCGGCCTTGGCGTACAGCCCCCCACCGCAGAGTGGGGCAAGATGCTGGCGGAAGGACGTAACTACTATCTCACGGCGCCTTACCTCGCTATCTTTCCCGGAGTAGGCCTGAGCCTAGCCGTGCTGGGCGTGAACCTCTTTGGGGATGCGATCCGTGATGTCTGGGACCCACGCCTGCGAGCCCTCTAAGATGCGCAGGGCTGAGCGAGCGATCCGAACGTAAAAGTGCTCCATAGGAGGCAGGACATGCAAGGTTACTGGGGGAACTACTGGCGGAGGCAGCGAGTCTCGCGGCGCTCCGTCTTGGGAGGGGCGGCCGTTGGCGCGGCCGGGCTTGGCACGCTTGCCCTGGCCGGCTGTGGCGACGACGACGATGACACCGGCGACGATGGCGGGGGCGACGAGCCAGATCCAACCTCAGCAGCAGATCCAACCGCGGCAGATCCAACCGCGGCAGCTCCGTCGGGGGGACAGATCTCGGGGGGCACGTTCAACCTCAGCGGAGCCTCAAGCCAACCTGATGTTTTCGATCCCGCGATCACGATCCGGGGCGGGGCCTACTCGATCGGCCTCAACAAGGTGTACTCAAGGCTGATCCGGTACGCGCCTGACTTCACCATCTTGCCGGACATCGCCGACCCCCCCGAGCAGCCCGACGAGCTGACGTACATCTTCAACATCAGGCCAAACGTCTTCTGGCACGACCTGCCCCCCGCGAATGGGCGCAAGTTCACGGCGGAGGATGCGGTCTTCGGTGTCTCGCGCTTCGCGAACGACAACCCCGAGTTCATCTTCGGCTCGAAGCTCGATCCGGTAGCGAAGCACGAAGCGGTCGACGAGTCGACGTACCGGCTGACGACCAAGACCCCGTTCGCGCCGATGCTCTCCGTCATTTCCGACGACGCTTGGATGATGGTCAACAAGGAGCAGAACGATCTCGTCGGGGACGAGGGCATCAAGCTCTATGAGAATCTTATCGGCACCGGGCCGTGGTTGCGTGGTGAGCTCGATGTCGGCATCCAGAGCTTCTTGACCAAGAACCCGAACTTCTACGAAGAGGGCGAGCCGTGGCTCGACAAGATCAACTTCATCCCGCTTACGGACCGGGCCGCTAGCGACGCAGCCTTCCGCACAAAGCAGATCGACGCGTCTTCGTTCATCACGGGGCTGTTCAAGCACCAGGTGATAACGCTTCAGGACGAGTTCGGCGACGATGTCCAGAGCGCGCCGAAGACCTTGTCGGCGACCTACGACATCGACCTCAATAATACGCGGGAGCCGTTCACGGACCCCCGCGTTCGGCGAGCCTTCCATCTCGCGGCGGACCGCAGTCAGTTCCAAAACGCCTGGGGCCAGGAAGGCGGTCTACTGATGACGGCGGTCCCGCAGTTCTTCTCCGCGTTCGGCCGGAGCCAGGAGGAGATCCTCGAAGTTCCCGGCTACCGCCAACCGAAGGACGACGATATCGCCGAGGCGAAAAAGCTCATGGAGGCCGCCGGCCACGGCGACGGACTGAGCCTCACGACCCTCAAGCAGGGGACCATCGGCAATCACGCCATCGCCTTCCGCGAGAACCTGAAAGTGATCGACGTAGACCTCGAGCTCAACGAGGTGCCAGTCGGCGAGTGGATCGTGGCGCGGCAGCAGGGCGACTTCCTCATGGTCATCGCCAGCAACACGGGAGCCGTGGACCCGGACTTCTATCTGTCCGACCGGTTCTCCTCCGCGGGGTCGCAGAACTTCGGCGGCTATGAGAGCGCGGCGTTCGATGCGCTGGCCGAGAAGCAACGCAGCGAGGTGGACACGGCTGCACGGGCACAGATCATCCGCGAGGCGGACGACCTGCTCCTGGAGGACGCGCCCCACATCTTCAGCGCGAACATCGTGTTCCACCCGACCTGGTGGAGCTATCTGAAGGACGTCGTCTTGGTCCCTGGGCTGAGCACGTGGACCTCCCAGTTGTGGATCGACCCGGACGAGAAGGAGCGAATCAGCTAGTTCGAGTTCCGCATCTACTTAGGCAAGGGGCTCGCCCGCGTGGGCGAGCCCTTTGCGCCCGCCGCCCGCAGCCTAGCGCGTGAACCTGAGAGGCAGTCGCCGAAAGCCCAGGACGAAGGGTGATTCAGTCTGTCGTTCGGCTGCGGTCGCGCCCAGTTCGATCGTCGCGAATCGTTTCATCAGGGCGCGTAGTAGCGTCTCCACCTCGAGTCGCGCAAAAGGTGCGCCGATGCAGTAGTGGGCACCGCTGCCGAAGCCGAGGTGCGCGCTCAGGTCGCGATCGGGATCGAGCGTGTCGGGCGTGGCGAAGACGTGAGGGTCGCGATTCGCCGCCCCGATCGCCAGGCCGACGACGCTTCCGCTCGGGACGCGGGTGCCACCGATCTCCGTGATCTCGGTCGTAGTTCGGAAGATCGTCTGCGTCGGCGACTGCCAGCGGATCACCTCCTCGATCGTCGTCGGGATGAGGGCGGGCTCCTCACGGAGGCGCTGCCAAAGCGCGGGCCGCTCAGCCAGGACGTTCAGAAGATTCGCGATCAGGTTGCTCGTCGTCTCGTTGCCGGCGACGAGTAGCGTGATACAGAGCCCGATGACCTCCCATTCTTCGAGGTCTGGACCGTCGATCTCGACGGCGAACAGCTCGCTGATGAGGTCGTCTTGTGGCACCTGCTGTCTGGCCGCTACGAGCCGCCGGAGGTAGTTGACGATCGCTGTGAATTCGGCGACGCGCTCCTCCTGCGACTGCCCCGGCTGAGGGCTGCGCATCCGCATGAAGATGTCGCGATCCTCGGCTGGGATCCCGAGGAGGTGCGAGATCACCGAAACTGGTAGCGGGACCCCGATCTCCTTCATGATCTCGGTGTCGTCGGGATCGATCGCATCGAGCAGGTCGTCAACCAGGGTCGCGATCCACCCGCCGAGGGTATCGTCGAGCCGCCGCGCGAGCGGTCGTTGAACGAGGGCTCGGAGTTGCGTGTGACGTGGTGGATCTTCGTTGACGAGGACGATCATGCGCGCCGGGTCATCGACTGCGCTCCTGCCAGCCGAGGAGAATACGCGGGGGTTGCGCAGGATGGCCGTGATGTCGGACTGGCGGGTCACCATCCACGCCCCGAGGTCGGGTTCGTGGTAAGGAGACGACCGCCGGAGGAGCCGCTTGTGGGTTGGGTAGGGGTCGATCGTTGTGGGCGGGGCGAAAGGGCGCAAAGCCACAGCGCTACTCCGGGCGATTGCGATCGCTGGCGGGCTAGTCTACGGAGTGTGCCGCGCCATTTTTCGATCAGGCGGCCTCCCTGCCGTAACGAAGACAGGGCCGCAAGCACGGGGATCGATACCACCTGCCGGCGGCGCTAAACGCCACGCGGTCCCGGGCGTCTGCATCCAGCCTTCAATGTCGTCGCGTTCTCGTTGCGCATGTACTCCGAGAGCACCGTGCGAGCGTCTTCGAGTGTTTCAAAACTCAGCTGCACTTGGCGGAAGGGTCGTCGTGCCCCAGGCCCCGG
The DNA here is from genome assembly GCA_965247935.1 of Tepidiformaceae bacterium. Lineage (GTDB taxonomy): Bacteria > Chloroflexota > Dehalococcoidia > Tepidiformales > Tepidiformaceae > CAUYXJ01. The sequence goes on along the minus strand of CBDFIA010000002.1, from coordinate 1,740,896 downwards.
ATAGCAGCGAATCGAGGCTCCCAGGCCGCGGCGCAGGGCGGCGAGCCAACCGCTACCATCGCCGTACATCTCAGCCTCGGTTCGGAGGGGCGGTGGGGGCAGGGGCGATGATCGATCGCTGGCACGCCGAGCTCGCAGGCGGCGCAGTCGCAGGGCTGCTTGCGGGAGCGCTCTTCGCCGCCGCGATGCAGGAGCGGGACCTCTCCGTCGAGGTCACCGGCATCGCGGGCTTCGACTCCAGCGGACTCGAGCTCGTCGCGCATCTCCTCCTGGCTGGGATTGGGGGCGTGGCCTTTGCCGCGATCTTCCGCTTCCAGCCCGAGAGCTACGCGACGACCATCGCCTCCGGCGTGGTCTTCGGCCTGCTGCTGTGGGTCGCCGGAACGCTGACGCTGCGGCCGCTGCTCGAGGGCGACAGCCCGACGTGGTCGGCCGCGGCCGCTTCTGCCGGTTTCCCAAGCCTCGTCGGCCACCTGATGTATGGCGCGATCACCGGCCTGGGGCTGCACCTCGGCCTTTGCGCCCTCGCGGGCCGGTTTCCCGAGGATGAGCATCCAGCCAGCGCGGAACCTAGGCATCGGGTCGTGATCCTGGGAGGCGGGTTCGGGGGAATGGCCGCCGCCCAGCGGCTCGAACAGATCTACCGCCGCGACCCAAGCCTCGAGATCACGCTGGTCAGTCGCAGCAACTACCTGCTCTTCACGCCGATGCTGGCGGAAGTGGCGTCGAGCGCGCTCGAACCGCAGCACATCAGCGCCTCAGTGCGAGCAGCCTGCCCACGGACACGCTTCCGCAACGCCGCCATCGAGTCGATCGATACCGAGAACCGTTCGGTGGCGATCCGCCCCGGGGGCAGCGGGCGCGCGCAGGCCTTGCCCTATGACCACCTGATCCTGTCGCTGGGATCGGAGCCCAACTTCTTCGGCCTTCCGGGACTCGAGCAGCACGCCTACACGCTCAAGACGCTGGAGGATGCGACCCGCGTGCGTAACCAGGTCCTCCGCAGCCTCGAGCTTGCGGACGCAGAGGTGAGTCCCGAAGAGCGCCGACGACTATTGACCTTCGTGGTCGCGGGCGGGGGGTTTGCCGGTACCGAGACGATCGCAGAACTGCTCGACCTCGTCCACGGCGTCCGCCGCTACTACCCGGACCTCGATCCGGGCGAGATGCGCTTCGTGCTCGTGCACTCGGGCGATCGCATCCTGCCGGAACTCAGCGAGGAGCTCGGCGCCTATGCGAAAGACAAGCTCGAGGCACGAGGCATTGAGTTCCTGCCGGGGAGCCGCGTTTCCGGAGCGGATGCCGCCGCCGTGCAGCTCTCCGACGGCAGCGACCTGCCAACCCGCACCCTGGTCTGGACCGCGGGGAACCAGCCGAGCCCGCGGCTGACCGAGCTGCCCTGCGAGCACACCCGCAGTGGCCAGGTAGTTGTCGAGGCGACGCTCCAGGTGCAGGGACTCGACGGCGTCTGGGCGGTGGGCGACTGCGCTCAGGTTCCCGATCCTGACCGCGAGGGCGGGTTCTACCCGCCGACCGCGCAACACGCCCTGCGCGAGGGTAAGGCCGCCGCGGAGAACGTTGCGGCAACACTGCGGGGCAAACCCGCGCGCCCGTTCCGTTTCCGCGCGGTCGGCTCACTGGTCGCGCTGGGGCGGCGTACTGCGGCGGCCGAGATCCGGGGGCGGCAATTCTCCGGTCTGCTCGCGTGGCTGATGTGGCGCACCATCTACCTGAGCAAGCTGCCCGGCCTCGAGAAGCGGGTACGAGTCGCGATCGACTGGTCGATCGAGCTCTTCTTCCCCCGCGATATCGTCCTCACCGCCGAGATCTCGAGGCCCGCCGCTGAGCCCGCCGGGCCGCCGGCCACCGTGGAGAGCGACGAGGCGGAGGGCTCATGATCCGGTCCGACGGCCTCCTCAGCTGGATCGTCTCCGGCGCGATCGCCGGGCTGGTCGGCGGGGTGATCTTCGGCGCAGCGATGGTCGAGCTCGGTGCGCTCGACTCGATCGCGTCAGTGGTTCGCGCCGAGGATTCAGTCGCGCTGGGCGTGGTTGTCCACTTGGCAATCGCGGCGACAGTCGGGGCTGGGTTCGGGGCGTTGGTCTGGCACCAACGACTGGGCTCGGGCGAAACCGTGTTCTGGGGCGTCAGCTACGGCGCCCTCTGGTGGTTTGCGGGGCCCCTCACGCTGCGGCCGCTCATCGTTGGGGACGGGATCGCCTGGCACGTGCCTTCGCTGCAGGCGGCCTTCCCGCCGCTGCTCGGACACCTTCTCTACGGCGCGGCAACGGGCCTCGCCCTGCTCGCCGTGCGCCGGACCGTGCTGGAGTTGGCCAGCGCGGGCGCCCTCCTGCGAGGGGCGCTGGCTGGGGTCTCAGCGGGAGCGATCGTTGGCTGGCTCCTGCACGCTCAGGACCGGCTGCCGCGCTTCGCGGCCCTCTCCGAGGGGGATGCGATTGGCTTGGCCTGGCTCGCACTGCTGGGAATCGCGATCACCGGCGGCATCGCCTTCGCCCTCCTGGTCCCCCGGCCTCGCGACAGTGCCGGGGCAGCGCTCGTGCGCGGCAGCATGTACGGATTCCTGCTCTGGGTGGTCCTGAACCGCAGCCTCCTGCCGCTTATGGGTGGGGAGGGATTGCCGTGGTCGGCGAACGACGCGCGTGCTGACTTCGCAACCCTGTTCGCGTATCTGATCCTCGGTGGGGCGATCGCGCTTTGGTACCAGTGGCTCGACGCCCTCTGGCGCCTCTTCTTCTCCGACGAGCTGCTCGACGAAGACCACGAGGGGGCAGGGGCGCAGGGGCTCCGCGCAATAGGCCGCGGTGCCCTCGCCGGAGTCGCCGGAGGCCTGCTCTTCACCTACGTCATGGTCGAGATCGGGGGGCTCGATAACGTCGGCGCACTCGCACGGGTCGACTCGGCGTACGTTGGGTTCTTCGTGCACTTCTCGATCGCGGTGACCTGGGGAGCGACCTACGGACTCCTGTTTTGGCGACAGACCTACGACCGCGCCTCCGCGATCGGCTGGGTGACTCTCGTTCGCGTTCTTCGTCTGGGTCATCGGGCCAAATACCCTCCTGCCGATCCTGCTCGGTGGCGCGCCGGACTGGACCGCTGATAGCGCAGCCGGTCTCATGCCCAGCCTCATTGGCCATCTCAGCTACGGTACCGCTCTGGGGTTGACCTACCACCACTTCGAGTCGCGTTTTAGCCCGTGGTGGATCCCCCAGCGCCGAGCAGATGCAGCGCGCTCGGCGCGGCGCCGCGAACAGGTCCTGACATCAGCCCTGGCCATCTGGGCGCTCGTCATCGTGGTTGCGCTCACGCTGCCCGTGATCCTGAGCACCTCCGCGAGTGTTTCGCACCCCGTCTATGGCTCACCGTAGCGGCCGCGCTGGCTCATCCCCTAGAGCGTTCGTCAGCTCAGTCGAGCGCGCGACATCCGTGAACAGGACGGTAACGGTGCCCTCGGGCAGCGCTTCTGGTGCGGTCATGGGTGACAGCGATTCTTGGACGGCTGGCCACGACACGGCGCGATATCGCCAGCAACCCGGCTATCCTTGGCCAGCATGCCGGGTGAGCGCATCCAGCGACCTACAGACCGGTTCCTCGATCTGCGAGCGCAAGCCGCTGGTGGGGACGTGCCGATTGGCGGCGCCTACCCGGAATCTCCGCACCAGCGATTAGGCCCCGGAGGGGCGCCACTGCTGAGAGCAGCCCACCATTCCACAGTCGAGCTGTTTGAGCTAGCAAAGGAAGCACGACCTCGGTTCGCTTCTCTCTACCACCTGATGGCCTGTGGGTTGGCCGACGAAGCCCTCCTCGCCGAGCGCTGCGAAGGGAAGGGCCTCGAGTTCAGCAGCATCGGCGAGGTAGCGCTGAAGGGGTTCGAGGAGCGGGTTCGGGCCTGGGTCGTCAGGTGGGGCTCGGGATGATCGACATCCCGATCCGCTACACGCGCTCGGCAGATGGAACTAGTCTCGCTTACGCGACACTGGGTGCTGGTCCCGCTCTGGTATTCGTCGGCACCAACCCCCCGCTCGTCGGTGGCATTGCGCACTGGCTTGAAAGGGACCTCGACTGGCGTTCGCGTCTGCGAGATGACCGCCAGATCATCGTCTATGACACGCGTGGGAGCGGGCATTCCTCGCGGGGGGTTCGTGATGCGTCTCTTCGAGCTCACGTTGAAGACCTCGCGGCCGTGATAGAGGCTGCTGGCGTTGTGCGCACGGATCTCTTTGGGTTCTTCAACAACGCCCCGGTCGCGATTGAATACGCCTCGCTGAATCCCGCGCGCGTGAGCAGCCTGGTGCTCCACCAGGCGTTCTCCAAACACTCAGCCTTGGGCACGGGAGGGTTGCTCGAAGTCGCGGAGTCGGATTGGGACTATTACGTACGCCTCCAGGCGGTGCGATCGGCATCGTTTTTTGGGGTCGATCCAGCGGTGTCCGAGGCGGCCATGCGCGAGGCCATCGGCAAGGACGACCTCCTCGCGATCGCGGCTGGGCTTGGGACCTTCGATGTGGACGATCGGCTGGCAGGGGTGCTCTGCCCGACACTACTCATCCACCATCGAACAGAGTTCCCCCTGTCCATAGAGCCACCGAGCCGTCAGATGGCCGAGCGCATCCCAGGGGCTCGCCTATTCGAGACAGAAACCTCGCTGAGTTCGTCGCTTTCTGCGTTCGCGCAGCTCATCGACGCGTTCTTGAGAGAGGTGAGGACGGAAGCTGAGTCAGTGTCGAGGGAGCCTTCGCCGTTCCGCACGATCCTCTTCACCGACGTCGTCGCCTCCACCCCCCCTCGCCCAACTGAAGGACGAGAAGATGCGCGATGTGATGCACGACCACGATACGGTCCTCCGGGCCGCGGTCGACGAGCACGGGGGGCGCGTCGTGAAGACGATCGGCGACGCGTTCATGGCGGAGTTTTCCGTGCCGAGCGCTGCCGTCGAGGCCGCCATCGCGATGCAGCTCGGCATCCTGGACAAGTTCGCCGACTCAGACGTGCCCATCCGGCGCCGTATCGGCATCAACGCTGGCGAGCCGATCGAGGAGGAGGGCGACCTGCATGGCGCCTCCGTGGTCATCGCCAAACGACTCGAGAGCGCGGCTGACGTGAACGGCATCCTCGTCTCGGAGGTCGTGCGCCAGGCCGGGGCGGGCAAGGCGTTCGACTTCAAGGACCGGGGCGAGCTGACGCTGAAGGGGTTCGAGGAGCCGGTTCGGGCCTGGGTCGTCAGGTGGGGCGACTGATGCCGGACGCAACAGGCATCGCCCGCCACGGCGCTGGCAGGCTCGACACGCTGTTCGAGCGAGCGCAGCAGGATGTTGCTTCGGGGGTACTCCCGAGCTGCCAGGTCGCTCTCGCGCGGCGCGGCGAGCTTCTCCGCTTCGAGACCTACGGGACCGCCGTTCAGGGGGCGTCGAGCGGCCGGCCACGAGCGAAACGCTCTTCAGCATCTTCTCAGCGACGAAGGCGATCGTGGCGGTGGCCGTATGGACCCTATTCGAAGAGGCGTTGCTCCGGCCGGAGGATGCCGTCGCCGACCACATCCCCGAGTTCGCGACCAACGGGAAGGAGGTCGTGACCGCACAGCAAACGATGCTCCATACGGGCGGCTTTCCCACGGCCCCGCTCGGTCCGCGCGATTGGGGAACGCGAGAGGGCCGGCTCGCTGCCTTCTCCAGATGGCGGCTGAACTGGGAGCCGGGCAGCCAGTATCAGTACCACCCGACCTCTGCGCACTGGGTACTGGCCGAACTGATCGCGCGACTCACGGGTCAGGATTTCCGCAGATGCATCCGCGAGCGCCTCATCGGACCCCTGGGCCTCGAAAATCTCTATCTGGGGCTGCCCGACGATCTCAACGAGCGCGTCGCGGGCATGGTCTATGTCGAGGAGCCTCAACCACCGCCGGGAGGGTTTGGCGAGGTCCGCCCCGACATCCTCCTCACCTACAACGAGCCCGATGTCCGAGCGGTCGGTGTCCCGGGAGCCGGCGGCATCGGCCGGGCGGCGGAGCTCGCGCTCTTCTACCAGGTGCTCCTGAACGGCGGTGCAGCCGCCAACGGTGCTCAGGTTGTCAAGCCCGAGACCATCGAGTGGGCCACGAAGGTTCGGACGGCGCCGCATCATCTGGAGCCGCTCACCGGCGTTCCCGCGAATCGGGGGCTCGGCGTGATCGTGGCGGGCGACGACGAGTTCTCGCGCGCCCGCGGCTTCGGTGAGCGGCCCTCGGCCAGGGCTTTCGGCCACAGCGGAGCCGGCGGTCAGGTTGCCTGGGCCGATCCTGAGACTGGCATCTCATTCGCCTACTGCACGAACGGCTTCGTCGACCCGCTGAAGAGCGCCCAGCGCAGTCGCAAGCTGAGCACCCTCGCGTCGGCGTGCGGGCGGTAACTGGCGCGAGAGCGCCTCGACGCCGGCACAGGTGGGCACACGGTAGAACGGCGATGGCGGCCAGCTCTTGACGTGGTCAGACGCCCCCCCGCCCGTGGCGATCACTGATCGCCCTCCAGGTCCGGACGACCTCTACAAATGGAAGGCGTTCGTCGTCATCGGCATCTCGTTCGTCACCCAGGTGATGAGCATGACGATGGTCTTCGTCGCGCTTTCGACGATCGCCGACGACTTCGGGGTAACGCTCCGCGCGGGGGCGTGGGTGGTGGTGGCACAAGCACTCACCATTAGCTCGCTGATGATGCCGATGGGCCGGCTGGCCGACATCGTCGGCTGGAAGCGGGTCCACCTTGGCGGTCTGGCGATATTCGGCGGCGGCGCAGCCCTGACCGCGTTCGCGCCGACCTTCGCCATCCTCATCCTCGCCCGGATCGTGATGGCCACCGGGAACGCGATGGGCCAATCGGTCGGGACCGCGATGGTGGTGTCGGTCTTCCCCCAGAACGAGCGCGGAATGGCAATCGGGAGCCAGACCACAGCGGTCTCGATCGGCGGTGCTTCGGGGCCGATCGTTGGTGGCCTCGTGCTTCAGGTGCTGCCCTGGGAGGCCCTGTTCCTGATGCTCCTCGTGCCAATCGCGATCGCGTTCGTTGCCGGCTATCTGATCCTGGACGACGAGCGCCTGAACCAACCACAGCCGGCCGACCGACCGTCATTCGACTTCGGCGGCGCGCTCCTCTCGGCCTCGGCGATCGCGCTGCTTGTGGTCACCATTAACAACCCCTTCAGTGTCAGTTGGGCGTCCCCGCTCGTCATCGGTGGGCTCGCGACGGTGGCGTTGCTCTTCGCCGCGTTCATACGTTGGGAACTGCGCCGCCCCGCACCCATGCTCGAACTGCGAATGTTCCGGAACAAGCTGTTCAGCATGGCGGTGCTGACCCGCCTGTTTGGCTTCCTCGCCGCAACCGTGACCTGGCTGCTCATGCCCATCTACCTGATCAGCCTGCGCGGACTCGAGGAGGGTGTGGCCGGGGGCGTGCTGTTCCTGACCTCGCTCGGTATGGGGATCGCCGCGCAGGGCTCGGGCCGGCTCTCGGATCGATTCGCGGCGAGGCCATTCACGATCGTGGGATTGGCGGCACAAGGGGTGACGATACTCTTCCTCGCGCTCCTCACTCGCGACTCGCCACTCTTGCTCGTGATGGCACTCGTCTTCGTCAATGGTCTGGCGATGGGGCTGTGGAACGTGCCCAACAACAGCGTGATCATGGGCTCGGTCCCGACCTCGATGCTGGGCGTCGTGGGGGCGCTGACCAACCTCACGCGTAACGTCGGCAATGTGATCGGGCAGGCTCTGGCCTCCGGTGTCGTCGTCGCGGTCATGGCAGCTCAGGGCTTCGACATTCCCCTGAGCGAGATCGCGGACACCACCGGAGCAGGCGACGCTTTCGTCGACGGCTGGCGAGCCGCGTACGCTGTCGTGAGCTGTTTCTCGCTGATCGCCGTGGTTCTCGCTTTCCTTACGCGACCGACGCCGCGCGCGCCTGCCTCGATCGACCGCCCTCCGAGCGAGCGTCTGGGGGCAATCCCGCCGCCGGCCAGCTGAACTGGAGTTCCCTCCCGACGGCAGGTTGCCGAGAAGCGGTCGGTGGGATGCGCGTGGTTCGCAAGGCGGCGGCCGCAGCCTAGGATTCCGAGGTGTCCCTCGAAGAGCTGCTGATCGCAATCGCGCGCGTACTCGGCTCCCTGCCCGTGCTGCGCTGGGCCTTCGTCGGTGGCTGGCTCGCGATCCTCGTCGACTTCAGCGACCTGTTTATGCGGAACCTGCTGCATCTCGGCGGGGTGAGCAACTACCAGGCGTTCGACAAGTGGCTGGACCAGGTCTACATGCTCACGTTCCTGGTGGTGGCGTTGCGTTGGGAGGGGCCGGCGCGGTCGGTGGCGGTGGCGCTCTGGCTCTACCGGCTCGCGGGATTCGTGGCGTTCGAAGCGACGGGAGCGCGGGCCGTGCTCATCGGCTTCCCGAACGTCTTCGAGCTGTGGTTCCTGTTCGTCGCGAGCCTGCCGCACTGGCGCCCAGCTTTCGTGTTCAGCCGCCGCAATGTGGTCTTGGCGCTCGTCCCGCTCACCGCCCTCAAGGTGTTCCAGGAGTACGCGCTACACGTGGGCAAGTGGCTTGACGGGTTTACGGCGGTGGACGCGGTGGAGGCGATCGGGGAGTGGTTCGTAGCGCCCTTCTGATTCGCGATGGCGGGGGGACTGGGGTCGCTCAAACCCAGCGCCGTCCTTGTGCGAGCCCGTCTCGGCCCCGAGCGCCGTCGCCGGCGGGCGCCTTCGGCCAACGTGGCTGGGGTTCGGAGCGCCGGGGGTCAGCCGGTCAGCCGTTCGCTCCCAAGTGGCGCGCAATCGGCAACTCGCGGATCCGATCGCCGGTGCTCGCGAAGACCGCGTTGGCGATCACCGGGGCCACGACCACGATCGCGGCGCTCCCGGAGCACCGCCAGGCGTGATGCGAAATCCTAACGGATTCGGGGTTGACGTCGTATGGGGCCGGGGGCGGTAGGCCCCCGGCCGCCGCACCCGCGGATCACCTGCCTAGAGGGCGGGAAGCCGTACCGCTGCCGTCTGCGCCAGGTCCGCGAGCAGCACTGAGTCGAACGGCGTGCCGTGGCCAGTCGCGCGGATCTCGAACGCGAATGCGCCCTCAGTCACGTAGACGAAGTCGATGAAGATGACGTCGGCCCCATCCGCGCTCGTCGCACCCGTCGCCTCCCGGCGGAGCTCGAGCCGGTAGGCATCCAGCCTATCGCCGAACGAGGGGACCGCGGCCGGGGTGAGCGAGGGTGCGCGGTACACGACCTCATCGTGGTCGAGGCGCCCGGCTTCGACCGCCGCCACGACGCAGGCGAGAACGGTCGTGAGCTGCTCGTGCACCGCTTGGGCCGTCGGCTTCCTATCGAAGACGGTCACGCTTTGCGAGAACGACGCTTCCGCGCCTGCGGAGAACTCGCCTGTCGCGGCCCTCCCCGTAGGGAGGGGGCTGACCTGCTCCGCGCACTCATCGAACAGCGCCCCCGCCGCGGGCGCCGCCGCTTGCGTTTCAGACCAACCCGCGGGGAGGTCTCCGAGCCGCAGGAGCAGGGCTTCGGCCACGCCGTCGTCGTCACCGCCCGAGTCGCCCCCGGCTACTGGCACCCCGCCGCCGTTGTCACTGCCGCAGGCGATGAGCGAGAGCAGTGCGAGCAGGATGATGCCGACGCGGAACAGGGCGAGGGGGCGGGGCAGTCGTCCCCGCTGCCGGCAATTCCGGTCGGGCACGGCCGTCAAAGCGCCGGCCGGAACCCGCCTCAGCGCAACCATCACGTCCTCACCCGGCGGGCCGTCACCGAAGCCAACCTAGTTCCGTAGCCAGCTTGTCCACCGGCATATCGGCAATCGTGCGCAGTTGCTCCTCTGTGAGCCCACCAGTTGGGTCTCGCATCGCGGGCGGCATCAATACGCTCCTTCCCGACAGTAGCGAGCGCATCCCACTCCAGGCGATCGTCGGGCTTGCCCAGATCCTCGCGGCGTTGGCTGAGGGTTGGCAGAACGTCGCCACTGCTAAGTCGAGGGTGGCATGTAGCTCAGGCCACAAATCTCCGAGGAGCAGCCCCTGGTGATATCGGCTTTTGTGACCCAAAATCGGATACCGGTCGCACTGATCGATAACGGCCGACCAGCCAATGGCAATGGTTGTGTCACCACGCTCCGTGCGCCGAATGCCGAATGCGTGGGGCAGGTTGGGGCCATAGAGGTCGGCGTCGAAGAGCCCGACGCGGGCGCCATCGTGGGCAAGTGCCAGGGCGAGGCCAACAGGGACGGTCGTTTCGCCAACGCCCCCCTTTCCGCTGGCTCGCAACGAGGCGGTCGACTCCCGGCGGAGATTCAGCCATCCAGCTTCACGTGGGCTACCAATCCAACTCGAACAGCCGCACCAACTCCTCGAAGCCCTTGAGCGCCTGTCCTATGGGGTGCCGACGCCATCGACGCTCTTGAGGAACTTTGTGATGTGGGGGAGCACTACCTGATGCTGAGTCCCCGCCTGCGCATGGTTCAGACCGACGAAGCTCACGAAGGTCGCGTTGCGGATCTCACCGGCACTCTTCTCTGCTAGGTCGTGATGCTCGGTGTCTCCGTCTCCAGCGAAGATAAGAGCGGGCACCCCCAGATTAGGCAGCCCGATCTCCAGGCCCCTGGTGTCACGTGTCCCCTGGGTCGATGCGATCAAGGCGTCTACGTGGTGCTCCAAGAACCAGGACCTGACGGGCTCAGGGAAGCGTCTTCCTTCCATCGCCTCGAGTTTGGCGAGATAGTTTCCGATTCCCCTGGCGAGGCTCGCCACCCGCTTGTCCAAGGGCTCCGGGACGCGGGTGTAGGGATGCATGCCTCCGATGAGCAGAGAACGGAGCCGGTCGGGCACGTACCTCGCCATGCCAAAGCCGACATGGCCGCCCATCGAGTAGCCGAGGAAGTGGGCCTGATCCACAGCGATGGCGTCGAGCACCGCAGTTACGTCCCCGACTCTGGGCTCCATCAGGTAGGCGCGGGCCTCATGGGGTTTGTCGCTCCTGCCGTGACCGCGGGAATCCATCAGCACGACGAGATAGTCCTCTGATAGCGGCCCTGACCAGGCTGGGCGCCAGACTTCGAGCGCCGCGCCGAACCCGTGATGGAGAAGGATCGCGGTCGACGCGGACCCCTCTGTCTCGTAGTAGATCTTCGCTCCGTTGTCGCTATTCGTCGCGTAAGGCACTATGGCGAATCCCGACTCACGCCTCGTTCGTTGCCCTCACGAACACTTTGAGCGTGTGGCCGCCTTGGTCCGAGAACGCGTAGGGCTTCCCCGCCACGAGTTTCCTCACGGCATCAACTTGCTCCCGCAGAGAGTCAATCTGCCGCCGGATCCGCTCGCTCGGCATGGCTGGCCCTTCAGCGGCCACCTTCACCGCCCGCCGCGACTGCTCGCGACTGGGCCGGCGGTGCGTACTGATCTGGGCGGATCTCGGTGATCTCCCGGACCACTCCGCAATCTATCCGTGCGCGCTCGGAGTGCTCTCTGATCTCCGCCTCACTTGTCGCCTCGTAGAGGCAGAGGACCCGCTCGCGCTCAACATCCCAATAGGAGCGGATCCACCGCAAGTTCTCGTACTACTGAGCACAGGTCAGCGCGCGGAAGGCGCTAGCATCGATCTCCGCTCGGATCGCGCCTGAGACATCCCGTTCAACTGTGAAGAGAGGCATATTTCGATCCTTCCGCAGACGGTCATTCGGTGTAATGGCACGACGAGTCTAGTCGCCTTCGGGTTCGACAGGTTCGAGGACGTCCCGGAGGTCGGAGGCGCGAATTCGAAGAGCGCGCTGCCCCGCAAGGCGGCTCGCCCGCAGGCGACCCGAACGGATCCAGCTACGCACCGTCTTCACGTGCACGCTCAGGTAGTCGGCCGCCTCCTCCGGTGAGTAGAGGCGCTCCTCGGCGACCCCGTCCTCGTCCCCGTTTCCGTCCGATCCTCTCGCGGAGGCATACGCCTCGACCTGTTCGGGACCCACGCCGAGCTCGGCGAACACCCGACCGGGGACGCCTTTCCCAATCCGCATGAAGGCGAGGAGGTAGTGGAGCTCGTCTACGTGACGACGACCACTTCGCCGCAACTCCTTCATTAGGAGGCCGGTGAATTCGACGAAGTCCTCGGAGTAGCTCGTCAGGCCACTCGCGGGCGGCGCCAAAGAGCCAGCGGTCTTAATGATCAGATCCTCGACGAGGCCGACGTCGATGGTGACGGGGCCGAATGCGAAGAAGCCGAATCGTGAAGTCTCGAGCAGAAAGGACAGGAAGCCGATGTCGACCGTTGACCAGCCGTTTGCGTAGCGTTCCGCCAGTCGTGCGCTCTGGTTCTGGACTCTGATGAAGAGCGGATCGTCGAGAGGTCCGAGACCTGCCTCGAGGTTCGACTCGGCTTCGAGGGCGCCCACGCTCTCTCGCACTACAGCAGTATGCCCGAGAGTCCCTAAACGACGCAAGAAGGTACTGAACTCCCTTGATTTCTTGACAGACCACAAGCCAGAAGGGAGTATAACACCGTGTAAGGACGTGAGGAGGCCACATGACTGCACCAACGGTCGAGCGAAACATCATCAGCGACGACGCATTGGCCCGCTTCGGCGAGCGCGCCCCCGAGTACGACCGCGAGAACCGTTTCTTCCAGGAGGACTTTGACGAGCTCGTCACGGCGGGCTATCTGAAGATGGCGATTCCCAAGGAGCTCGGCGGGCTCGGACTCTCGCTCGCGCAGGTTTGTGCGCAGCAGCGCCGTCTTGCCTACCGCGCGCCTGCCACGGCCCTCGCGACGAACATGCACATCTACTGGACTGGCGTGGCCGCTGGCCTCCGTGCGTCCGGTGACGCCTCGCTCGAGTGGGTGCTTCGAGCAGCCGCTGACGGAGAGGTCTTCGCCGCGGGCCACGGTGAGCGGGGTAACGACATGCCGCTCTTCCTCTCAACTGCCAGCGCCGAGCGCGTTGACGGCGGCTACCGGCTCCGGGGGAGAAAGATGTTCGGCAGCCTCTCCCCGGTCTGGACCTACCTCGGGATTCACGCGATGGACAGTACGAGCGATCCGGAAAACCCGCAGATCGTCCACGTCTTCATGCCACGAGCCACTGACGGCTACCGCATTGAGGAGACCTGGGACACCCTGGGGATGCGGGCCACCGCCAGCCAGGACACGGTGCTGGAGGGCGCCATCGTCGCCGACGAGCACGTTGCCCGGGTTCTGCCTGCGGGCACCGCCGACCTGTTCGTTGTCAGCATCTTCGCCTGGGTCGAGTGCACCTTTGCGAACGTCTACCTGGGGCTGGGGCTGGCCCAGCGGGCGCTCGACCTGGCGGCCGAGGACGTTGGCCGGAAGACCTCACTCGCCCTCACGCGTTCGATGGCCTATCACCCCGAGGTTCAGCACGAGGTCGCAGCTGCCACCCTCCCTCTCCGCGCCGCCGCCAGCCATGTGGACAGCGTCGCTTCAGATTGGTCACAGAGTGTCGACCACGGCGACGAGTGGCCTTCACTGCTGCTTGGCGCGAAGCACCTTGCGGTCGAAGCGGCGAAGAACGCGGTCGACCACTGCATGACCGTCTCTGGAGGCGCGGGCATGTTCAAACGGAGTGAGCTCGAGCGCCTCTACCGCGACGTCCGTGCGGGCGGGTTCCACCCCGCGAATAGCCCCCTCGTGCATGAGATCGTCGGGAAGACGGGCACTGGGGATCGGTCTTGGTGAGGAGCCTCGTTGGGGGTAGTGGCAAACAAGCTCGCGACGTTCCGCAACCTGCCTCTCTAGGGAAGAACATTCTCAAAGCGCGCGTGGGTGATCGCGCGTGCAGCCTTCGCTGAGTCCTCGAACTGCTAGAGGTCCTCTTCCAGAAGGTCGAGCTTCAGGATAGCGAGCCGGCAGATTTTGTCATGGTCGACTCGTAGAAAGGCGAGCAGGCGAGACGAAGCGGTCCCGGGAGCGACCGCCTCTAAGACGCACCATCGCCTGGCGCGCAGCGGTTCCAAGGGGGGAGCCGCCCGCAAGATCCACCACCTCCGCCGGCGGCGTTGGCTCATCGCACCAACCCGGATGAGCGTCACCGTGGGCTTCGCTGCGCCCCATGACATCGTCTAGATGGGATTGGAGGGAGTCCTGCGCGGCAGCGTTCAGCGCGCGCGGCGCAACCCCGCCGATGAACTGTCCGACGAATCCATCAGTTCCTCTGCGGAGGGTGCCGAATGCCAGCCACTGGATGAGAACCGTCATCCCTCACCTCAAGACGAGCAGTGCATTTTCCGACCGACTCCTCGAACTAGAATGTCCAAACCGGTCTTCGCGCGCAACCACCGGCAGTTTTCGCTGTGGGGCACGAATGTCCCGTCCGTATCGCACCGATGGGGTTTTGGGGCCCACAGGTAATTCCTTATGCGGTCTATGGCTGACTTTTGGTTTGAGCGACATCAATTTTTGGGAAGAAAGAGATCCAATTTAACGAACGTATCGCGGAGAAAGGAAGTGAAGGGTGGGAAGTAGTCGACATTGCAAATCAGTCGATCTTCATTTTGATCCGCACCAATGATTGTTTTGCGCCTATCCTGAGAATGACGTAGGCACTACTCGCTCGCCGCAGTCTCGGGCCTCAAGGGTCGAGACGGGGCTTCAGAAGCATCTAGAGGGGCGTATAGGACCGAGGCCGGCGTCCGCGGGTGGTTGCATACCCTGTCGGCGAGCGGGCGGACAGACGGGTGAACGAGGGGCCACCGGTCTAGGCTAGCGCCCTCCCAACTTGGCAGACGATCGGGCCAGTTCCACGTCGATCTCGATCGCCTCGTGCTCGACGCGATCATCCCCGCCACCTGGTCGACTGGGTATCGTAGCATTCAATAACAAGCCATCGTCTGATCGACAAGGAAGAAGACAACATGCCATTCCTCGCCCTCAACGGGATCGACCTGTTTTACGACGACCACCCCGGCCCCAGCGACGACGCGCCGGTAATCGTGTTCCTGCATGGCGCTGGAGGCAACCACCTCTCCTGGTGGCAGCAGGTCCCGCACTTCCGCAAGCAGTACCGCTGCGTGACGATCGATCACCGCTCGTACGGCGCTTCGACCGATCCCAAGGACGAAGGCTGGGCCCGCTACGGCGAGGACCTCGTGGGCCTGCTGGACCACTTAGGGCTGGATCGCGTGGCGCTGGTGGCGCAATCGATGGGCGGACGGACGGCCCTCGACACCGCGGTGCGGGTTCCCGATCGGATCAGCGCCGTCGTGATGGCCGACACCTGGGGCTTCTTCCAGTGGCCCGAGAATCTGGACCGCGATGTCCGCCTCCGCGAGCCGCTGATGGCCGATCGCGTCGAACGAGGCCTGCCCGTGATGGTGGCGGAGTCGTTCCCGGAGCGGGACCCGGAGCGCATGTTCCTCTATCAGCAAATGCAGGCACTCAACGCGCCCCTCGATCAGCGCTCCATGGACAAGAACCTGCGCACCGGGGGTCCCACCAAGGACGAGGTGGCGGCCCTGACCGTCCCCATCCTCTTCCTGGGGGGGATCGAAGATATCGTGGTGTCGCCCGAAATTGTGCGCGCCACGCATGAGATCATTCCGGGTTCTGAGTACCGCGAGGTCCCGGGCTGCGGACACTCGACCTACTGGGAAGACCCTGAGACCTTCAACAGCCTGGTGGGCGAGTTCCTGGAGGCCCATCCGTAGCGGGCCGTCCCAGCCGTCCCCGACGAGTGGAGCGCTTTCGTGCGCCCCACGGGCCAGACCGAGACCAGGGGCGCGTGTGCAATCTGGGCTCACTGCTGGCTGGCTCACACACAAGCTCATGGTTGAAGCTACAGACGCGAAGGAGCGAGCGTAAGGGTACGTGCACTAGAGCTACTTAGTAAGCGCATAGGCTACTCCCCGAAGGACGAGCCCCAGCTACAGGCGCTGATCCTGCCAGTGCTCCAAGGGTTGACAGAGGAGCAGCTACGCCGGCCCCTTTTCTCCGTCCCGCTTGACTTCCGTCGAGGCGCAGAGCGTCTATGCGCCTAGCGGACGCGAGGGTGGGGTGGTAGCCTGCCCTAGCGGTACTGCTTGCCCCGCGCCTGGCGTAGCAACTGGTTCACGCGATTCCTCGACCCACCCATCTCTCTTACCTCAACGCGCAGTGGACGCAGTGAGCTGGCCCGCTGGCAGGAGCGTGATCCCCGCGTAGGTCACGGCCCCGCCCCGGTAATACGCCGACGCTCTCCTCGCTAGGGACTGGTTTGCCGAGCAGGGCATCACCGTTGAGTCGGTCATGACCGACAACGGCAGCGCCTATCGCTCCTCGCGCTGGCGCCAGGCCTGTGCCGCCCACCAGCTCCGTCATCTCCGCACCCGCCCCTACACCCCACGCACGAACGGCAAGGCCGAGCGCTTCATCCAGACCCTGCTCCGGGAATGGGCCTACCGCTATGCCTACCTGTGGCGTTTCAAAACCCCGTCCGCGCTGTGCCGACGGAGTTTTGAAACACACACCTCCAAGTAGTGATCGTGGCGATCAGCTCGAACTAGTTGAGACCGCTCGCAAGCCTCTACTCCGTTGCTAGAATCAGGTCCGCGCATGGGTCACCACACTCGTCCACGAGCTGGAAGATGTCATTGATTCCCAGCTCGGTCCAGGCAATTCTAGCGTCAACGTTGCTGCCATCCTTCATCTGAAACGTGACGTTCAAGGCGTGAGTCGCGAAGACGCTCTCCACCTCGCCGGTAGAGAGCAAGTCTGGGACATCCTCCCAGGCGATTTCGCTGGGGTAAGGAGTGGGCGTCCGCTCGCCAGCATCGTCGTCACCGCCGGCTCCCAAGCCCAGTGCAGCGCCCAGCACAAGCAGCATGGCAAAGGTCGTTCCCCGAGTTGCTCTATGACTTCTCTCCTCGCTCAGTTACTCTTCCAGACACTGGCTGGAGTTCTTTAGTTCCCTGCCAGCGCATGACGTGGCGACCCAGCGGCTCTTGGTCCTACGCCCCCGCCAGCAACTCTTCCGCCATCTCCGGCGTGATCGAGTTTTGGGGCTGTGGTGTCTCAAAACTCTGTCGCTCTGCGCGAATGGGTTTTGAGACAGCACAGCTCTCTAACCCTAGTCTCGTTGGAGGTCCCTTTGCGATCAGCCGTCTCGCAGGTGTGTGGTCAGTACAGCTAGTGCTGGTACAACTTAGTCCATGAGAACTTGGCGAGGCAGCCTTGGTAGCGCCTTTCTGGCGGTTGCGCCAAGTGAGGTAGCGCGCGATGCACCAGCGGTGGTACTCGTGCGAGGGGTCATCGGTCGCGCTGATGGCGAACTTCTTGAGCGGCGCGAAGTGCGACTCGATGGCGTTGAGCCAGCTCGCGTAGGTGGGCGTGGAGACGGGCTCGATGTTGTGGCCGGCCATGAACGCCTCAGGCGGGCGTGCTTGTGGGTGTTGAGGTTGTCCATGACCACGTAGAGCCGCGTGGCGAGTGGGTAGCAGGCCGCAGGCGGGCAAGGACGGCCAGCAGGTCGGCGACGGTCTTGCGCTTGCGCACCTGGCCGGCGAGACAGTCGGCGTGGACGTCGTAGAAAGCGAGCAGCTACTCCGTGCCCAGAGTCGCCGGTAGGTGGCGCGGAAGCGCTGGGGGTGGCCGACCGGTGCCCAGGAGCGTCCCCCAAGCGGCCTTAGCCCGAGCGGGCCGCACTCGTCAAAGCAAACGACGGCGCCGTCTTCGGGAGAGCGCTCGTAGAGGTCGAGGACGCGATTTTTTTTCACCTCGAAGTCGGGGTCCGGCGACTGCTTCCAGGTCTTCGTGTGCTGATAGGAGACCCCTTCGCGCCGCAGCAGGCGGCGCACCCACTCACCGCTGATGGGCGGGATCAGCCCTTCCTGGAGGCAGTAGGCCCGCAGCTTGCTCACCGACCACTTGGGTGAAGGGCCCAGGTCTTGCGGCCGGCTGAGCGCCACCTGGATGAGCGCCCGCACCTGTTCACCGTCGATGATGACGGGTCGGCCGACGTGATTCGGGTGCCGCTCGAAGGTGGTGAAGCCGCTCGCGTTCAAGCGGTGCACCCAGAGCTCCTCCTTCTGGTCGCTGCAGCCCACCAGCCGCGAGGCGGAGTGTGCCGTCTGACCGCCCCGTACCAGCGCGATGAGGCGATAGCGACCGTAGATCTTGGCTGGTAGGCGCTTCTCTCTCAAGCGTCCTTCAAGGAACCGCGCTTCCGCCTCCGTCAATGGCCGCAGCTGCAGTCGTGGCGCTCCCACACGTTGCTCCTGGCACCCGCCCTGCCTCGCAGCTTCTCACCCCCGCCTCTTACTTTGCTACGGCACGAGTGCCATTCCAAGTTAGCTGAGATGGTGAGATGCTGTGCCTGGTGGGGAAGCGGGAGCAGCGATGGGAGCGCCTCGGCTCAAGGTCCGACCAATCACGGCCGCAGAAGCGGGGTTACCTTAAGGCGAAGCTGGCGGACAAGCGCTTGCCAGCGAAGATCCATGAGCGCTACCGCATCATCGGGGCGCTCTGCGAAAGAGCGACGGCAGAAGCGGCCTCGCGCATGGTCGGCTGCAGTGAGGGCAAGGCGGAGCACTGGGTGCACCGCTTCAATGCAAGCGGCTTTACGACCTTCGAGAAGCAGCCGAACCATCGGGGCCGTCCCCTCATCATCGACGGTCCGCAGGTGCGGGCGCTCATCCGCGTCGCGCTCAGTCGGCCACAGGACCTTGGTCCGCCCTGCCTGCTACCCCTGAGCACGCGCCTCTACCTGGTGATGGACAACCTCAACACGCACAAGCATGAACGGCTACGGGCGTTCATGGCCGCCCACAACATCGAGCCCGTCTCCACGCCCACGTACGCGAGCTGGCTGAACGCCATCGAGTCGCACTTCGCACCACTCAAGAAGTTCGCCATCGCTGGCACGGACGACCCCTCCCACGAGTACCACCGCTGGCGCATCGCGCGCTACCTCACCTGGCGGAACCGGTGCAAGGGTAGTCACCGCGCGGCCCTCGCTAAGTTCTCACGAGTCAAGTTGTACCAGCACTAGCCCGCGAAGTGACGTTACCCGTCCGGGACTTCTCGCCGCCAAGCGCAGCCGGCATCGGGCTCATGCCGCCTTGAGGTGAGGATGATGAGTGCCTGAACCTCCCGCGCCTGGCGAACTTCCATCAGCTACTCCGCCGCCCGCTGCGCGCTCACGAGGCGGCGAGCCGTTCAGCGACGTCTCCTGCCTTCTGGAGGAACTGCCTCGCCATCAGCAGCGCTGTGACACCTTCGTCCCTGGCACTCGCGAGCTGCTGCGTGCTCCCACTTCGTAGGTCGCCGGCTGCGAACAGCCCCGGCAGCGTCGTCTGAAGCCCTCGTCGGTCTTGACGAAGCCCCACCGGTCCAGCTCAACGGTGTCCTTCAGGAAGTCGCTGTTGGGGCTCAGCCCGATGTAAACGAAGGCAGCAGCGGGGCTGAGCTCAACCGTCTCGCCGGTGCCCCGATCCCGTGCCATCACGGAGCTCAGCTTCCCACCGTCGGCCTTGAACTCGGTGACCTCGGTATTCGTCAGGATGTTGAACTTCATATGTTCGGTCTTCGCGCATCGGCCTCGGGTCCGCAGCGCCGTGGGGACCAAGGCTCCTGCGCGCTGTAGCCCCGTCAGCCGCCCGGCACCGGCGAGCGGTTGGCTGCCGCCACTCGCAGGGAAGCCTCAGCCGCGGTCCCTCCCCGCGACAGCGCTTTCCTCTGTTACTCGCCCGCCTCCTCCTTGCCTGGTACGTCCAGGCCTTCCAGCAATTCGAGCAGCTTCGTGACCGAGCGCCAGTTGCGGGCCGTGCCTTCCCCGAGCAGATCCAGGTTCAGCTTCGAGCGGCCGGCGCCGCTCGGGTGATGCACGAAGGCTTCGCGGCCCTGTACTGTGACCTCGTCCGACGAAGTGTCCCCGGCCATCAGGGCAGCGACCGCTTCGGGCGGGGGCGGCTTCTCGAAGAACACGACGTGCAGCTTCGCGCGATCCGTTTGGCGGCCGGCGAACGGGTGGCTCTCCGCGACTGCGGCGAGCTGGGCGCGGCTGCGCACGACGACGGCGACCGCGAAGGCGAAGCGCTCCGCGATCGCGGCTTCGAGCCTGCGGCCGACCTCCTCGACTGCGTGGTCGCTCGTGAAGACGATGTTCCCGCTCTGGATGTACGTGGCAACCTGGCCAAAGCCCAGCCCCTCGCAGAGTCCGCGGAGATCGGCCATCGGCACGCGCCGATGGCCGCCCACGTTGACTCCGCGCAGCAGCGCGACGTAGGCGCTGGGCACGGCGCGGGAGCTACTCGCCTTGCGCCTCTGCCTCTTCCTCGTCCTCTTCCGCGGCGCGGATGGCGAGAAAGCCGAGGCTGCGCTGCGCTTCGTCCTCCTCCGGGTGGATCTCGACCCGGAAGATGGTCGTGAACGGAAGGAAGATCTGGACGTCGTGATCGTGGTCCTCGTGCGTCGTGTGGAGCGCGACCCACCAATCGGAGACGCCCGAGATCGCCTTCACGAAGTGCTTCGAGCCGTCGACGGCATGGAGCTCGACGATCGGCGACTCGCACCCGACCTGGCTGCAGAACGACTTCACGGACATCGGTAGGACCTGCTCGAAGAACTCGCGGTTGAAGGGCGGACCGCCGGCGACGGCCGGGGCAGCCGCGGCGGCGCCCGGCGGAACCACGCCGGGGGGAAGGAAGAGCGCGGTTTCGGGTCGCATCGTGCCGGGCAGCCTACGCCCCCCAGCACGGCCAGGCCAATCACGAGCGTTACCGACCCAGGAACGGTTGGCGGCCCTCGCCCCAGCCCTGCACGGGGCGCGCTGCCGGCCCGGCGCCCCCCAGATACACTGGCCGTGCAGTGGAGGCCGCCCGATGAGCGACGCTACCGAAACGAGGCCCACGCAGCTCAGCCTGTTCTCGCAGGAGGCGCTCGCGGGGCTGTTGCGGGCCGTGCATGGTTGGGAAGAGGGGCCGCTCGCGAAGGCGGTGCAGCGTTCGCCCGAGCGCGCAGCTGAGTTCTCGACCAGCAGCCACGATGTCGGCCGCTTGTACACGCCGCTCGATATCGCAGAGCTCGACTACGAGCGCGACCTCGGCTTCCCCGGCGAGTATCCGTTCACGCGCGGTGTCCAGCCGACGATGTACCGCGGCCGCCTGTGGACCATGCGCCAGTACGCCGGCTTTGGCACCGCCGACGAGTCGAACCAGAAGTTCCGCTACCTCCTCGACCAGGGCCAGACGGGCCTCTCCGTCGCCTTCGACCTCCCTAGCCAACTCGGCTACGACTCGGACGACCCGCTGGCGATCGCGGAGGTAGGGCAGGTCGGCGTCGCAATCGACTCGCTCTATGACATGGAGACGCTCTTCGCCGATATCCCCCTCGACAAGGTGTCGACGAGCATGACCATCAACGCGCCCGCGGCAGTGATGCTGGCGATGTATCTGGTGGCCGGCGAGAAACAGGGCGTGCCCGCGGAGAAGCTGCGCGGCACCGTTCAGAACGATGTGCTCAAGGAGTACGTCGCGCGGGGCACCTACATCTTCCCACCGGGCCCGAGCGTGCGCCTGGCCGCCGACATCATGGCCTACTGCGCGAAGGAGGTGCCGCTGTGGAACACGATCAGCGTGAGCGGATACCACATCCGCGACGCCGGCTCGACGGCCGCGCAGGAGATCGGGTTCACCTTCGCGAACGCCTGCGCGTACATCGACGCGGCCCTCGCGCGGGGCCTCGGCATCGACGAGTTCGCGCCCCGAATCAGCTGGATCTTCAACACGCATAACCACTTCTTCGAGGAGGTGGCGAAGTACCGCGCCCTGCGGCGGCTCTGGGCGCGGCTGCTGAAGGAGCGGTACGGCGCAACCGACCCGCGTTCGATGACGCTCCGCACGCATACGCAGACCGGCGGCAGCACATTGATGGCGCAGCAGCCGGAGAACAACATCGTGCGCGCCGCCATCCAGACGCTCGCCGCCGTCACCGGCGGAGTACAGAGCATCGCCCTGAGCTGCTTCGATGAAGCGCTCGCGCTGCCCACCGACGACGCGCAGCGGATCGCCCTGCGGACGCAACAGATCGTCGCGCACGAGACGGGAGCCGCTGACACCGTCGACCCGCTCGCCGGCAGCTACTACGTCGAGCACCTCACGAACGCGCTCGAGCGCGAGGCCCGCGCGATCATGGCCCAGGTCGAGGGGATGGGTGGTTCGGTGGCCGCGATCGAATCGGGCTGGATGGAGAACCAGATCGCGGACGCCAGCTGGCGCCATCAACAGCGTGTCGACGGCGGGGACGAGGTGGTGGTGGGCGTGAACGACTACCGCGAAGGCGGCGAGCAGCCCCAGACCATCTTCAGCGTCGACCGGGGTCTGGTGGACGAGCAGCTCTCACGGCTCGCGCACCACCGGCAGGAGCGCGACGCCGACGCCGTCACCGCGTCACTCGCCGCGCTCGAGGCCGCGTGCGCTGGTGACACGAACCTGATGCCACCGATCGTCGAAGCCGTCCGCGCCTACGCGACCCTCGGGGAGATCTGTGGCGCCATGCGTGGGGTCTTTGGCGAGTACCGCCCGCCGACGGTAATCTAGGGCGCCTAAGGTACCTTCCGGACTCCCGTGTATCCGCGATTGAGGGCTGCATTCGTGAAACGCACGTCGCTCGTCACGAACTCCCCATCCGTCGCCTCCGCAACCACGTAGCCAGCCGCGTCGAAGAGATCGGACTGTCCGAGGTCGACGGAGATGTCCCAAGCGCGGCGCAACATCTGACGATCCAACTGAACAGGCTGGACGCCGAGATCGAGGAAGATCTCGAACAATGATCCCACCTCTTCGTCTACCAAGATCCCCCTCGCCACGAGCCTCCGAAGGAGCGACGGGAACTCTAGCTGGAGCCCGGGGCTGGCGATCAACTCCACGCCGGTGCTGAGCAACTCCTCAAGTACGGCAATCGCTCCAGGGGTGTGCTGGGTAGGGATAAGAGCGTGAGCTAAGAAGGCGCAATCGAGCGAAGCACTACTTTGAGGCACCGTGGACCTCATCCACGACCTCGTCCAACTCGGCAGCATCCAGCGACCCTCGCCGGGTGATGATCAGCTCCTGCAGGCGCCTGATCCGCGCCAGAAGGGGACCTCGATCTTCGGGGCGAATCGGGGCGCTGGACTCAAGGGCCACGGAGGGTCCCTCCTAAGAACTATTGTCCCTCACCCGCTGCCTGCTTGCTCACGACCAACAGCAAGCGGATTCGCGCCGGAGGCCGTTGCCGAACCGGTACCGTCGCGATACTCACGCGCCTTTGGTGGGAGGCTGCGCTTCCTCGAGGCGGCGCGTGTCAATGTCGAGCCAGACGCCAATCGTGGGGCGCTCGGGGTCGCCGCCCACCGTGCGGCCTTTGCAAGTAACTGCAAGGCCGGCCGCGGCCAGGCGGAGGAGGTGGGGCTGGTAGCGCGCCGCCTCCTCCCGGCTGAGGTGGCCGATCAGCGCGCCCGACTTCGCCACCTGAATCGCCACCGCGTTCGCATCGTGCGGGTTCTCCGGCTCCGGCACGAGCCGTACCTCGAAGGGTCGCCCGCGCTGGGAGATGCGCAGCGGCATCAGCTCATCCTGGTGGAACGACTCGCCCACGATGGCGAGGTCGAAGTAACCGCTCGAGAGATCGAGCGAGGACGGCGAACCGCCACCGGCGGCACCACTGCCCATCAGGCGGCGACGGAGATCTGACACGGCGGCGCTCCATCTGGCGGGCCCGGAACCGCCCGATTATCGCCGACGTTGCCCACGGGCGGGGCGTATCTCGCTCGGAACGCCGAAGGGGTGGTGCGCCCAGGAGCAGGATCGACCCGTCGCTGGCCTCGGTTCGTTCGATCTCGGCGGCAAGGAGCTTGGGATCCTCAGCGCCTGTGAACGGCGATCCCCAGCCAGACCAAAGCTCGGCGCGTCCCCGGTCAGTCGAAGAAGTACTCGGTGCCGTACTTCTTGCCAATGGCCGCGATGTCCCTGCGGATTCTCGCCGAGTTCGCGGAAGACCCCCTCGATACGCGCGGCGCGAACCAGAAGAGCATCTCCGGGTCGGCTCCGGCCTCATTTGCGAAACTGGTGCTTCGTACCTTTGGGGACGTTCAGGAAGGTCCCGGGCCCGACGGTCACGCGCTCGTCACCCACGAGGAACACGACCTCGGCCCGGATCACATAGAACGCCTCCTCCTCACGTGTATGGATGTGGGCGGGGGGACCGCCGCCCCGCGGGCACGACGGCATGGGTCAGGTAGTAGGAGCCGTCCGTCTCGGCGCCCGTGGCGAGGGTCGCGCAGATGTCCCCACCCGCCGCCGTGGGAACGCCTTCACGCTCCGCGGGGCGGACGATGCGCGGCGGAGCCAGCATCCCTAGCGCTCGTCGAAGTTGATGTCGCTGTGAGCGCCGTCGCAGAAGGGCTTGTTCTTGGACCCGCCGCAGCGGCAGAGGTTACGCCGGTTCTGGTCTTCCCAGGCGGTACCGTCCGCGCTCTCGACGCGAATCCCTCCCCGCACCCAGAGCGGGCCCCCGGGGAGGATTGCCACCTCGGGCTCCAGCTCGGGCTCGGTTGGCGCGCTCGCGCCTTCGGCGACGTAGGAGAGGCGGCCCGACGGGCACATCGAGATCATCCCGATCGCCTGCGCCCGCGCCTCATCGCCCGCTTCGCTCATGAGGTCCCAGGCGTTCGTGGTACGGGTGCCGCAGAAGCCGGCATTGATGCAAACCGCCTCATCGTCGAGCATGACCCCCCCACCACTGCCCTCCACACGCTTTGCGCGCGTGGCTAGCGGGCCGCGGTCGGCGGTCTCCGCTTCCGCCCAGGTGGTGGTCGCGTGAGTACCGTCGCAGTACGGCTTGTCGCTGGACTGACCGCAGCGGCAGAGCGCGTATATGTCGCGCGACTCGTCGATCTTACGAAGGACGTGCCAGTCGACGGGCTCGCCGTTGAACGTGTGCACCGGCGCCATCTCCTTGAGGGGGACTCCGCCCGACACCACGTAGGGGCCGCCGTTCATGACCTGGATCCGCATCTCATCTGCCACTTTTGAACTCCTCTTGGACCGCGTGTCGCGACGGGGCGATCGTACAGGACTCGGGCGAGCGTGACCCTGCCGATGACGCTGGGGCCGGCGGGCCCAGCCGAGCGACTTCGTTCGAGCCCGCCAGATTGGGCACGCCCCTAGAGCGAACTCCCGGGCAGGAGTCACGACGTTCGTGAGCGGGAGGAGCTGGTGGGCCCGGGTGGGTTCGAACCACCGACCAACCGGTTATGAGCCGGGCGCTCTGACCACTGAGCTACAGGCCCTGACCCCGCAGTGTGCGGAGCCCAGGTTCGGAGTTCAAGGTCCGGGTGGAGTTCAGCGTTCACGGTTCAGAGTTCAAAGGGGGACGGGGGTGGAGTTCAGCGTTCAGGGTTCAGAGTTCAGAGAGGGACGGGGCGTGGAGTTCAGCGTTCAAGGTTCAGAGTTCAGAGAGGGACGGGGGGTGGCCAGGAGCCGACGGCCAAGAGCCAGCTATACTCTGAGCGATTCGTCCTCGCGCAGGCCGGGCCCGGGCCCAACGGTCCCCTCGGGGGAAGTCGCGGGCGCGGTGGGACGAAGTTCCCGGCGCAGTTCGCGCTGCCGCTGGACGAGGGCCGCCCGAAGACCGCCGCCGCCGGCGGCGGCCTCGGGGACGGGGGCGGCCCGCAAATCCCGCGCTCCGCCGCCCAATCAAGCGCGACTCAGAGACGAGCGCACGCCACCCGCCGCACGGGTCACGCGTGGCAGAGGAGTCATCACCATGGCCGATAGCTTCGACAGCCGCAGCGAACTCACGGTTGGGGGCCGCACCGTCGCCTTCCACCGGCTCGACGCCGTCCTTCAGGGTGCTGACGCCAAGCGCCTCCCGTTCACCCAGCGCGTCCTCCTCGAAAACCTGCTACGCCGCGAAGATGGTGACGCCGTCACTCGCGACGACATCGAAGCGCTTGCGCACTGGCGCCCGAATGCGGGCGAGGAGCGCGAGGTCGCGTTCGCGCCCGCGCGGGTCCTCCTCCAGGACTTCACGGGAGTGCCGGCAGTCGTCGACCTCGCCTCGATGCGTGAAGCGCTCGAGGCGATGGGCGGGGACCCCGAGCGCATCAACCCCCTCCAGCCCGTCGACCTCGTCATCGACCACTCGGTGCAGGTCGATGCCTACGGCACGAATGCGGCCTTCGCCCAGAACGTCGCGACCGAGTACGAGCGCAACCGCGAGCGCTATCTCTTCTTGCGCTGGGGCCAGCAGGCGTTCGACAACTTCCGCGTGGTGCCGCCGGGCACCGGCATCGTCCACCAGGTCAACCTCGAGTACCTGGCGAGCGTGGTCTTCCGCAACGAAGCCACCGGCCTCGTCTACCCCGACACGCTCGTCGGCACCGATTCGCACACGACGATGATCAACGGCCTCGGGGTGCTCGGTTGGGGCGTGGGCGGCATCGAGGCCGAGGCGGCGATGCTCGGCCAGCCGGTCTCGATGCTCATCCCGGAGGTCGTCGGCTTTCGTCTCACGGGCGCCCTGCCCGAGGGTGCGACCGGCACCGACCTCGTTCTCACCGTCACCCAGATGCTGCGCGGACTCGGCGTCGTGGGGAAGTTTGTGGAGTTCTTCGGCAGCGGCATCTCGCAGCTGCCGCTGCCGACCCGCGCCACGATTGCGAATATGGCGCCGGAGTACGGCGCCACGGTCGGCTTCTTCCCCGTCGACGATGAGACCCTGAACTACCTGCGCTTCACCGGCCGGGACGGGGCCCAGGTGGCGCTCGTCGAGGCCTACTGCAAGGCGCAAGGCCTCTTCCGCACGGACGAGATGCCCGACCCCGCCTTCTCCGACACACTCGAGCTCGATCTGGGCGACGTCGAGCCATCGCTCGCCGGGCCGCGGCGCCCGCAGGACCGGGTGCCCCTGCGGGAGTCGAAAGCAGCCTGGGCGAGTGGCCTCGATGCGCTCGCCGGAGAAGACGCCAGCCGTACGCCGGTCGAAGTTGCGCGCAACGGCTCCTCCTTCGAGGTGGGCCACGGGTCGGTGGTGATCGCGGCGATCACGAGCTGCACGAACACCTCGAATCCCGACGTGTTGCTGGCCGCCGGGCTGGTCGCGAAGGCGGCCGTCGAGCGCGGGCTGCAGCGCAAGCCTTGGGTGAAGACGAGCCTCGCGCCCGGCTCGAAGGTTGTGACGGACTACCTCGATGCCGCGGGCCTGACGCCGTACCTCGACCAGCTCGGCTTCAACCTGGTCGGCTACGGCTGTACGACCTGTATCGGCAACTCCGGCCCGGTCGACGCCGATGTCGCCGCAGCCGTAACCGAGGGGCATCTGGTCGCGGCGGCCGTGCTCTCGGGCAACCGCAACTTCGAAGGACGCATAAACCCGGTCGTGCGCGCGAACTACCTCGCCTCGCCGCCGCTGGTCGTGGCCTACGCCCTGGCCGGACGCATGGACTTCGACCCCCTGACGGAACCGCTGGGCGAGGACGCTGACGGCCAGCCGGTGCTGCTCAGCGACCTCTGGCCCGCACAGCACGAGATCGAAGCCTCCGTCCGCCAGGCGGTGAAGTCCGAGATGTTCCGCAAGGAATACGGGGCCGTCTTCGAGGGGGACGCCGCTTGGCGCGATCTCGCCGTTCCCGAAGGCAGCCGCTATGCCTGGGACGGCGACTCGACCTACGTGAAGAACCCACCCTATTTCGAGAACCTGTCCGAGGAGCCCGGGCCGCTCGAGGACATCGACGGCGCCCGCGTGCTCGTGATGGTCGGCGACTCGGTCACCACCGACCATATCTCGCCCGCGGGCAGCATCGCGCCGAACAGCCCGGCGGCGGCCTACCTGTTCGACAGCGAGATCAAACGCGAGGACTTCAACTCATACGGGGCGCGCCGCGGCAACCACGAAGTGATGATGCGCGGCACCTTCGCGAACATCCGCCTGCGCAACCAGCTCGCCCCGGGAACCGAGGGCGGCGTTACCCGGCACCTGCCCGACGGCGAGGAGATGAGCGTCTTCGATGCCGCCATTGCTTACCGCGATGAGGGCGTGCGCCTGATCCTGCTCGCCGGCAAGGAGTACGGCACCGGTTCGTCACGCGACTGGGCGGCGAAGGGACCGCGGCTCCTCGGTGTGCGCGCGGTGATCGCCGAGGGCTACGAGCGCATCCACCGCAGCAACCTTGTGGGGATGGGCATCCTGCCGCTCCAGTACCTGCCCGGCGAGCGCCGCGAGGGCCTCGGCCTGAGCGGCGAAGAGTTGTTCGCGATCAGCGGTATCGCGGAAGGCCTTCGCCCCGGCGGGCGCGTGGCGGTCACCGCGACCAGCGACGCGGGTGCGACGATCACGTTCGAGGCTGGGGTGCGGATCGATACTCCCGTGGAGCTCGACTACTACCGTCACGGCGGCATCCTCGCGTACGTGCTGCGCCAACTCGCGGCCGGCAGGGGCGCGTGAGCGCAGACGCTCGATCGAATCCACGACCACCCACACGAGGGGAACGAAACGATGCTCGATCTGTTGAAGATTGCCCGCACGGAAGCCGATGGCGGCGACCTCATGGAAGCGCTGGCCGCGCTCTTCGAACCCGCGGCCGTAAAGCCCACGGGATACCCCGATGCGGTGATCTGGCAGGGCGGTAACCACGATGGACGTGTGCATCCAGTTGCCCATTCGCTCACCGATGCCTACGCGCTCCTGGGGACAATCGCAGCGACCGACATCCTTGGCCTGCCGTACTACGGCGTGCCTATGTGGGCGCAGTACCGCCACGACACGAAGCTCGAAGCACTGAGCTGGTTCGGCAACATGCCCTGCACCTCGATCAAGTGGTCGACCGCGGGCGACGCCTACGTCAATGACGGGCAGGGCGGGCGTGTGGTCGTCATGGGCAAGTCGGGCAACGCCCCCCTGCGCACGCAGGCGGGCGTCTACTGCAACGTCCGCCCCTACGGCCCGATCACGGTCGTGCGCTGCATGCCCTGCCTGCCCTACTCCCAGAACCGGGGCGTCTTCGAAGTCAACGCGGAGACCGGGAACATCCATTCGGAGATGAACACCCCTGGCGTGCAGATGGCCTACGCCAACCGTCGCTTCCTCCAGCTTGTGCACGAAACCGGCCGCCTCGGCCGGGTCGCCTTCAAGCCGACCCAGGCGATGGAGGACGGCATCAACGCCGGCCTGCTCTCATGGCTGCTCCAGGGCACGAAGTTCAACGTCGGCCGCCGATACGCGGTCGACGGCTACGTCGAGCACCGCGAGGCCGTGGACCGCATCGTCAATCTCCTGCCCGCCGACTTCAAAGACGGGATGGAGGGGTGGGGCGGCCAGATCGAGCAGCACATCGCCGATACGAACTACGGCTTGCTGCTCTGGGACCTGATCGAGCAACAGGACGTCATCGTTCTCGCCACCGACCTCGACGGCGACCGCCTCACCGACCTCCTCGCCGATGTCTCCGAGCCCTTCCGCGCTTTCGGGCAGCGGGTCATCGACCACCAGGGCGGAGACGCCAAGATGCGCGACCTCTGGGGCGAGATGGGCTACACCACCGGCAACGGGCGCGACATGACCTCGGTGATGTACCGCATGCAGGGGCCGCCCATCCACGAGCAGACGCTGGGCTCGGCAGACGCGATGCTCCTGCGCCTCCTCGACGGTGACGAGTCGCTGGGCGGCACGAAGCAGCCTTACGACCCACGCATCCACTTCGTCCTCATCCGCGACGCGTATCGCGACGCGAATCCGGACAACGCCGATCTGCACGCCTGGCTGGACGACGCCTTGGCGATCTTCGACGAGGTCTACGCGGGCGAACGCCCTGGGTTCCTCGATGGCTACGCACAGCTGAAGGTAGCTATTACACCCTGGGGCGCCTAGGCCGCCGCGGGGATCTGGCGATCCGATACGCGTACAGCACAGAGGGTCTGCGCCCCCGCGACCTCGAAGGCTTATTCCCGGGCTGGCCTAACCCACCGAGCCCAGGCCTTCTACGAGTCCGTGGCGAATGACCCGCGCCGTGGGAATGCTGCTGCGTCGCTACGAGCGCCAGGCCGGCGCGGGGGCGGAGGCGTAGTGGCCCCTTCGCGAGGTGGCCCACTGGTGTCCCGCGCGGAAGCGGGGTACGCTCGTACCATAATCTCCCACGTACCACGCTCGAGGCCCAACGTCTCCCGTTCGCGTTCCCGCCGTAATTTTTCCTTGGCCAGCATCGTTCCGGCGGCGGGCTCGCAGCTGCGAGAGTGCCGTGCGCGAAGGATTCGCCCCACGCAATGAGCGCTCCCACCGCTGTTGACCGAGACGCCGTCCTCGCCGCCCTGGCGACGGTCAACGATCCGGAGCTCCACCGCGACATCGTCTCCCTCGGGATGGTCGAGGAGCTGACCATCGAAGGCGGCTCGATCATCCTCAAGGTCGAGCTCACGACCCCTGCCTGCCCCCTCAAGGACGTCATCGAGCAGGACGTCCGCGCGGCGCTCGAGCCCCTCCCCGGCGTCGAGTCGGTCGCGCTCGACTGGGGTGCCCAGGTACGTGCGAGTGACCCGCGCGAAGGCCAGAAGACGATCGACGGCGTGCGCAACGTCATCGCCGTGGCCTCGAACAAGGGAGGCGTAGGCAAGTCGACGGTCGCCTCCAACCTCGCCGTCTCCCTCGCCGCCAGCGGGGCGAAGGTCGGCCTCGTGGATGCCGACATCACGGGGCCGAACCTGCCGACGATGTTCGGCTTCGCGGCCGGCCACCAAACGGGGAACAGCGACGGACTGCGGCCAGTCGAGAAGCACGGCGTCCAGCTCGTCTCCATGGGGTTTCTGCTGCCAAAGGGGACCCCAGTGGTCTGGCGCGGCCCGATGATCGGCAGCGCCGTCCGGCAACTCCTCCACGACGTGCCCTGGGAGGACATCGACTACCTCATCATCGATCTCCCTCCGGGCACCAGCGATGCCTCGATGAGCATGGCGCAGGAAGCGCCAATCGCCGGGGCCGTTATCGTCTCGACGCCTCAGGACGTCTCTTTGGAAGACGCGATGAAGGCCGTCTCGATGTTCGAAAAGCTCGACGTGCCGGTTTTCGGCATGATCGAGAACATGAGCTATTTCGTCGCTCCCGATACTGGGAAGCGATACGACATCTTCGGGCACGGTGGCGCCCGCGACGCAGCTGAGGAGCTCGGCATCGACTTCCTCGGCGAGATCCCGATTGAACCAGAGATTCGCGAAAGCTCCGATCGAGGAGTGCCGTTCGTCATTGGCGCGGCCGAATCTGCCTCGACTGAGGCCCTTCACGGGATCGCGGGCAGCGTCGCCGCCCGGATCAGCGTTTTGCAAAGGATGGGAACTTAACCCTCAATGGCACTCAATTTCCTCACAGGTCGCGGCACGACAACCGACGAGGCCGCGACCCCAACTGACGACTCCGAATCCAACGACGAAACTTCCTCCACGGCTAGCCGCCGGCGCCCAACGCGCCGCGGCAGCCGCGGCGGGCGCTCGGCCAGCGCCCGCACCGCAGACGCGGACGCGCGTGACGAGGCCGAACCGGCGCCCGAGCGCGCCCCGCGCCGGCGACGGACAGCTGCCGACGACGACGCCAAGCCTGCACCCGCCCGGGCGAGCAGCCGGCGCCGCGCTTCCGACGACGAAGAGCCCGCGCCCACACGCGCACGGGGCCGGCGTCGCGCCGCCGCCGATGACGAACCCGCTCCCGCTCGTGCAAGCACCCGGCGCCGCGCTCCGGCGGACGACGACGAACCGGCGCCGCCGAGGCGGCGCCGAACGGCGGCTGCGAAGGCCGACGATGACGATGCAGAGCCGGCGAAGCGGCCCGCCACTCGTCGCCGATCGCGAGCCGCAACGGCGGAGCCAGACGATGGCAACGCCGCTCTGCTCGCCGCCCTCCAGGAACAGAACGAGAAGCTCAGCCGGCTGATTGAGCTCCAGGAGCGCTCCGGCACCCGCGGCCCCGGGGACGGCGCCGGAGCAGCCTTGACGGCGGCGACGCTGCCGCGGGTCGGCATCTTCGTCGATAGCGCGAATGTCGAGCTGGCACGAGACCGCTCGGGCCGGCGCATCGACTGGGGCGTCGTCCTCGAGCACCTGACCGAAGATCGCCGCCTCGTGCGCGCGATCGCCTACTCTCCGGTCCACGATGACCCCGGGGTGAGCCGTGAGACACAGCGGTTCGTCGAGCCGTTCCTGCGCAAGGGCTACAAGATCGTCACGAAGCCCCTAAAACGCTTCGCCGACGGCACGATCAAAGCGAATGTCGACATCGAGCTTGCGCTCGACCTGCTGACGATGTCGGACCGGCTCGATATCGCCGTGCTCATCTCGGGCGATGGCGACTTCACCCACCTCGTGGAGGTGGTGCAGGGGCGGGGCGTGCGCGTGGAGGTCGCGGGCATCGGCTCTTCCGTGGCCGGCGGCCTGAGAAACGCCGCGGACCGCTACATCGAACTCGACTTCGCCCTGAAGTGATTTTGCGGGCGCCACGACCGTAGCGCCGACACCGACTCCGCCGGCTCAGTAGCGAGTGCGCAATCGCGACTGAGCCTCTCGGCGCTTTTCGGGTTCAGCACATCTCGCAATGACGGCCCACGTTCGCGCAACCTAAGCGGCTTCCCGAACGATGTATGCCGTAGGGCGCTTCCCTCGCGGGGTCCTCCCTTCGCCGCGGCGATCTCCGCCGAAGCCAAGGGCACTCCCAACCCGCCACGGGCCCCGGAGGGAGCCCCGCTCTACCTAGGACCGTACCCCAGCGCGCTGGCGGTCGGGGTTGCACCGTTCTCGCTCGATGATGCGAACCAGTTCGTCGACGGCGCTCTCGACCGCCCCCTGGCCGTTGACGACGATGTAATCGTTGTTGGGTGCGTCGGCCAGTTCGGCGTCCACTTCTGCGAGCCGGACCGCGAGCGACGCGGCGCTTTCGCTCTCTCGGGCACGAAGCCGTTCCCGCAGCGCTTCGCGGCTCTCGGCGGTGAGCAGCACGAAGACGGCACCCGCAAGCAGCTCGCGTAGGCGGCGGGCGCCCTGCAGGTCGGTGCGAATGAGCACATCCCCGCCTCGCTCCAGGGGCTCGTCCAGCTCACGCCGCTCAAGCCCCTTGAGATCGCCATAGACCACGGCGTGCTCGATGAAATCACCCGCTTCGATCTTCCGCTGGAACGCTTCGCGATCGAGAAAGTGATAGTCGACACCGTCGCGCTCACCCTCACGCTTGGGGCGGCTGTTGCTGCTCGTCGCGCGATGGATCGCGACCCGCTCGCGCAGGCGCGCGATGACGGTATCCTTGCCGACGCCGGAGGGGCCGTGCAGCACCAGAATCAAGGGATGCGCTTCGCCGCTCACGCCGGCTGCGCCGTCTCGGGCATCGCCCGCTCGAGCTCTTCCCAGAAGCCTGGGTAGGAAACGGATACCGCGTCGTTCTCCACGCGCGTTTCCCCATCGGCCAAGGCCCCCGCGATGGCGCCAAGCATACCCATGCGGTGATCCCCCGCGCCGTCGAGCTTTGCGCCAGCGAGCACGCACGGTCCCTGCACGACGAAGCCGTCGTCGGTGCCACGAATGTCCGCACCCATCGCGGAGAGCATCGTGACGACAGCCTCGACCCGGTCTGACTCCTTCACGCGCAGCTCCGCGGCCTCGCGGACCACGGTCTGACCTTCGGCGAAACAGCCGAGCAAGGCGACGAGCGGAAGCTCGTCGATCGCCCGGGGGACGTCATCGCCCTCAACGACCGTGCTCTGCAGACTGGCGCTACGAACGACGATGTCGGCGACTGGCTCACCACCGGCGCTGCGCTCTTCGCGGAGCTCCAGATCGGCGCCCATCCGCCGGAGAATGTCGAGCAGGCCGGTGCGCGTCGGGTTGATGCCCACGCCTTCGAGCATGAGCTCGGCGTCGGCGTGGCAGGTTGCGAGCACGAGCCAGGGGGCCGCGCTCGAGATATCGCCGGGAACGCGCATGGGCAGGGGCTGCAGGCGGCCGGGGCGGCGGATAGTGACTGTAAGGCCCTCCCGAGCCACCGGCGCACCCATCGCCGCCAGCATTTTCTCCGTATGATCGCGCGTCGGAGCCCGCTCGATGATGCGCGTCTGCTCCTCGACGTAGATGCCGGCGAGGAGCAGCGCCGACTTCACCTGCGCGCTGAACACGGGCATCTCGTACTCGATCGCGTGGAGCTTCCCCGCTTTGATGGCGATGGGTGCGAGGGTGTCGCCGGCCCGGGCACTGATCTGCGCGCCCATTCGCTGCAGCGGCGCAATCACGCGAGCCATCGGGCGCCCGCGCAGTGAGGCATCACCTGTAAGAACACTGAACAACGGGTGCGCGGCGAGAAGGCCCGTAAGCAGCCGCATCGTCGTGCCGCTGTTCCCGCAATCGAGGACCGATTCGCTCTCGAAGAGCCCGTGCAGGCCTCCACCCTGGATCTGCGCCTGGGTTGAGCCCGCGGGCCACTCGATCTCCACTCCGAGGGCCCGCAAACAGGCGGCCGTCGAGCGGATATCGTCTGAGTCGAGGAGGTTCTGAACCTCGGCGTCGCCTTCGGCGATGGCGTTCAGGATGAGGGCGCGGTGCGAGATCGACTTATCGGGGGGGACGCGAAGGCTCGCGCGGAGACGGCCGGGACGCCGAACGATCACCGCTCCCGGAGGTCACCATCTTCATCGATACCGAGCTTTCGGCGTAGCTCACCACGGTCACTCTGATCTCGGTCGCGCTCGTTCATCTCCTTCAACCGGTCGTAGATGGCCCCGCCCACAAACATCTGGGCGGTCATCTGCGCGGCGCTGGGGGCGCTCGCGTTCGCCGCCGGCTGCTCCCGACCCACGGTCGCCAGGTCAAACACCTCGCGGTCGAACTGGGTCCGCTTGAACAGGTCCTCGACGGCGTCGTCGCCGACCTCAATCGCCTTGATGATCGTGCCAAGCTCTTCCCGGTACCGCCGCAGCCAGGACACGATCGCTTCGCGGTTCGTCGAGACGATATCCGTCGACATCTTCGGATCGCCCTTGGCCAAACGCGTGAGTTGGCGGAATGCAGGCCCGGTGAGCTGCTGTGCGTCTTCCCAGCAGGCGCTATCGCGAGCCATGCGGAAGAGGGCCACGGAGAGCAGGAGTGGGACGTGGCTGACGGCCGCCACGAGCTCGTCATGCTCCGCGGGATCGATATAGATGGGGACCGCACCCGCGGATTCGATCAACCCCAGAACGACATCGATCGAGCGCTCGTTCGCAAGGGCGGAGGGCGTCACCGCCCAGGCCGCGCCCTGAAAGAGGTCGACTCGCGCGGAGGCTGGCCCGCTCTCATCGGAGCCGGCCATCGGGTGCCCGCCGATCACGCTCGCGGAGTCTCCCAGGACCTCGTCCGCGGTCGACATGAACGAGGCCTTCGTGCTGCAGGTGTCTGTGACGATGGCGCCCTCGGCGATCCACGGCTTCATCGCCGTCACCATCCCCTCGGCCGCTCGCACGGGGACCGCGAGGATGATCATGCTGGCGCCGTCGACCGCCTCCTCGAGGCTGCGCACGGAGCGGTCGATTGCACCCATTTCCTTGGCGGTACGCACGTTCTGACGGCTGTTGTCGAGCCCCACGACCTCGTACCGGCGGCCTGCCTTCGCCATGAGGTTGAGCCCCACGGAGGCACCGATGAGGCCGGTGCCGATTACCGTGATTTTCGAGTCTGCCATTCGCCCGCTACGCTCACGTGGCAGCGTCCGCGCGCTGCAGTAGCGCTAGCATAGCATTCGCCCCTGGATCCCGATGGTGAAGCCGGGTGAGCTCGATTGCTCGCTCCGGCGCGCGCACCGCCGCCATCGCCTCCGCGCCGAGCTCGCTGTGCGTCCGGCTGCGCGCGATGGCCGCGCGCATCGCGATGGCCGACCCCTCGGCCGCGACCAGCGCACCGACGTGAAACCACCCCGCCACGACGTGGGCCACGCGATCGCGGGTGCGCTGCTGGCCCTTGCCAATGTCGTGGAGGAGCGCGGCCACGAGGAGATCATGATCGTCGTCGTGACCGCGCTCCAGAAGCCAGCGCGCGGTTCCCGCGCTGTGGCGCTGGTCACGCGGCGCCTGGCCCTCGAAGAGGGCCAGGCGCGCCGGCGACAGGTAGTCACGCGCGACGGCGAGATCCTCGGCACTGGGCCCGAGAAAGGCCTCGCGGAACTGGCGAACGCGATCGAGCATCAGCCGACGATATCGCGGAACACGTCCGCGGCGCCGCCAAAGATCCAACTGAGGGGGCTGTACTGCGGCGCGATGAAGCTCAGCGCAACCAACCCAAGGAGGAGCCCGGGCATCCAGTTCCCCGCTGATGCCAAGGGCCTGGCGAGGTCCGCCGGCAGCACGCCAAGTACGACCTTGAAGCCATCGAGCGGATGAATCGGAATCAGGTTGAAGACGCCGAGGATCACGTTGATCCAGGCCACAAAGAACAGGAACGTGCCGAAGATCTCGCCCCCGCTCGCGTTCTCGATCCGGTCCAGGTCTGCGACCGGTTCGACCCAACCGAGCACCAGGGGCAGGGCTGCCAGCGTCGCGAAGGCGAAGTTCGAGATGGGGCCGGCGGCGGCCACGAGCATGTTGCCCCGCAAGGGACCGTGGCGCAGCCTATACGGATCCACGGGCGTCGGTTTCCCCCAGCCGATGCCCACGATCACGAGGAGTGCGGTGCCAACCGGGTCGAGGTGGGCCAGGGGGTTGAGGGTCACGCGGCCTTGTCGGGCAGCGGTGTCGTCGCCGAGCTCGTTCGCCGTCCAGGCGTGGCTGAACTCGTGGAAGGCGATCCCAGTGATGAACGCCAGTCCGAAAGCAGCTACGAGGACCAGGAAGGCAGCGGGGTCCTCCTGTAACAGGTCGATATACCGAAGCACGTGTCTTTCAATGCTAGCACCCGCCTCCTTCCCGAACCCGCGGGCGGCCCTAACCAAGCGTTGACCGGTCCTGGGGCCCTTGCTACGGTCGCCTTTGGTGCTGCCCGGGGACTGGTCGGATTCGCCGGGCGAGCGGGGGCGTTTCGCGCCAATGGCGGTGGCTGGCCAAACGGAAGAACCTCCGCCACGCCGCCACCCATCCGCGGCTCATCGAGCGTGAGGGCACGTGCAAGCACCCACCTGGCAGCTCCAGTTGCCCCACCAGGCCGCATCCGGACGGCTCTGGCTCCCGGTCCTGGCGGTGCTCGGCACAATTCTGGTCTGGGCCCTCGTGACGACGCAGCGAACGGCCAACGAGAGCCAAGTCGGCGCGGGCGGCCTAGTCGAAGCCGAGACCGTGCGGTCAGTGGCGTACGTCGTTCCCGGTGAGCGCGAGGACGTGATTCGCATCCGCGCCCTCGACGGCGGCGGCCCGCCTAAGACGATCGCCACGATCCCACACGCCTTGGGCCTCCACGCCCGCGGCGCTGCCTCGCCTACAGGCCAGCTCCTCGGGGTGCTCTCGGTGGGGGCGCCGCGCGCCTCCGCCACGTTCTCGTTGATTCGCACCGCCGACGGCAGCCGGCGCGATGTCGAGGGGGCCTTCGACTATCTCTCGGCCCTTGCCTGGTCGGCTGATGGAGGTCGAGTCGCGCTGGTTCGTTCGGAGGCGCCGGATAGCGCCGGGCGGATCGATGCCCACATCTTCGAAGTGGCCACGAGCACAACGCTCGCGTTCGAGCTGGCGTCATTCGAACGAGTCCTCGAGGCGGCCCCGGTGGGGTACCGCAGCGGCGGCGAGCTGCTCGTGGCGGTCGTTGATCAGTCGGGTTCCGCGCTCTGGGCCGTGACCGCGGAGGGGACCGAGTTCGTCGCCGCCCTCAGTGCGGGACGGACCCTCTCATGGCGGCTCGATCGCGACGGCTCGCGGCTCGCCTACGTGGAGCTGTCGGGCCCGGGGCGGGTGGCCTCGGGCCGCACGCTGCTTCTGCGCACAGGCGAGATCGTGCGCGAACCGGGCGCCGGCGGCGCCCATATCGGCGTTGCCTGGCCCCCGAACGCAGCCACCGCGAGATTCGGGGGGCCGGGCGGAACGCTCGTGGCGACCGCGGTCGGGATGTCGGGAACCTACGTGGTCCCGCACCGGTGGTCCCCCGACGGAACGACGCTCGCAGCTACGCTCGTGATCGCCCAGACCGACGGCAGCTTCGTTCTCTCTCCCGAGCTGGTGACGCCAAGCTCGCGCCAGCGTCTAGCGGACGAGCCCGACGCGCGCTTCCTGGGGTGGGTGGCGAACCAGCGCGATCGGGGCTCGCCATGATGAGCAGTCGGCGGCTGCTGGCTGCAGGGGGCCTTGCCGTCGCGCTCGCGGGCGTCGGGGCCTTCGCCCTCCTCGGGAGGGGTGGGGGCGAATCCCCA
The DNA here is from genome assembly GCA_965247935.1 of Tepidiformaceae bacterium. Taxonomy (GTDB): domain Bacteria; phylum Chloroflexota; class Dehalococcoidia; order Tepidiformales; family Tepidiformaceae; genus CAUYXJ01. Next base: position 1,702,596 of record CBDFIA010000002.1, on the reverse strand, counting down.
GCGGCGTTCGCGAGCGCCCCGACGGGGAGTTACGCCGTCGTGGCGCGCAGCTACGGCGACAGCGACGTGATCACCGTCGTGGGAGCGCCGCCCAGCGAGATCGCGATCGAAGTCGCGACCGTGCCTCACCTGCCCGGCTTCGGCATTCGCGGCGCCGTCTCGCCGAACGGGCGCTTCCTGGCCCTGATCGTCCCCGATGGGGGCACGCCCTCCCGGCCGGTTGCGGGCCTGATCATGGTCGACCTCGTGTCCGGGGGCGAGACCAGGTTGGGCGAAGGGGTCGATCTGTTGCAGGACCCGCTCTGGACGCCGGCCTCCGATGCGATCGTCGTCACCCGTAGCGAGTCCAGCTCCGGTAAGGGCTCCGACGTGTCGATCGTGCGCGCGGCGCTAGCCGGCGGAGAGCAGGAGATTGAGCGTCACGAGAACGTCCTCGCGGTCGCACCCGTCGGCTTCGACGGGTCCGGCGCCCTACTCACTGTGGTGCTCGACGAGCGCGGCTCAACGCTCACCGCCGCAGGCAACGAACAGGGGAACCTCAGCCGGCACATCACCCGGGACTGGGCGCTCAGCCCGGACGGGGCGCAGTTGGCCTTCGTCGAAGCCAACCTGGACCAAGGCCTGCGTTATCTCCCACGGGTGGTGGCGATCGGTAGGGGTGGAGTGGCCGCGATGGCAGCCGCCCCCCTCTACGACTCGGGGCAGGCGCTCGGGATCGCCTGGGACCCCGCGCGCCTGACGGCACGCTTCGGCGCCGAGCCGGGCGCGGGGTCGGGTGGTGTGGCGGCGCAAGGGACGGCGAGCGGATTCGACGTGCCCCTCGGCTATAGCGGAGACGGGGCCTTCCTCGCGGTCCGGCACTGGAGCGGCAGCGGCTTCGACGCGCCCGGCCGGGCCCAGCTCGAAATCGTCGACGACCATGGGCGACAGGCGCTCCCCGGCTTCACGAGGTTTTTCGGTTGGGCCGCTCGCTAGGCGCGCTGGCGCTGGCCGCCGTAGCCGCAATCGCGGCACTGGCGCTCACCGGCAGCGGCGCGCCGCCAGATGTGCACGCCTGCGGCGAAGCCGGTCCCTTCGAATTCGACACCTACGAGGCCTACGACAACGTCGCGCTCTACACCACGGCCATCGAGCTTGCCGCCTCTGGACAGGCGATCACCTTCCCGACCTCTCCGCTCGGATTGGAGTATCCGGGCCTGCGCGTCGGCCCCCGCGACAAACGGCTCGACCAGGACCTAGCGGTGCTCGTGCCGCCGACGCTCGTGAAGGCGATCGCCTGGGTTGAGGCGAGCTGGGCGAACGCGCACCACGACGTGCCCTGGGGCGGCGTCGGCCCCGTGCTGCGCTCGTTCGACTGCGGCTTCGGGCTGGGCCAGATCACCACCGGCATGACGAACGAGCACGGCAACGCGACCGTCAAGCAGGCGATGGTAGGCACCCATTTCCTCTTCAACGTTGCTGAGGCGGTGCGTATTCTCGCGGACAAGTGGAACAGCGACGCGCGCCCGATTGCAGGAACGGGCGACCCCGCCGCATTGGAGGACTGGTACTACGCGATCTGGGGATACAACGGTTTCGCGGCGATAAACCATCCACTCTTCGACACCGGCCATGAGCTTGAGTGGATCGATCACCCCCTCAACCCCTGGCGCGATCCGCTCCGGGGTGACGTCTATCACTGCGCGGACGAGACCGCGCCCACCTGGATAGATTCGGGCGACGGTACGCCACTCTACGGCTACGGCGACTACACCTACCCTGAGCGGGTCTACGGCTGCATGCGCCACCCGCCGGAGATTCCCGCCCGCCTACTCGAGAAGGACCCCCTGGCCTCCCCGACCGTCCCGCCGTCGGTCACCGGCGCGCCGACGGGCACCGAAGACGCGATGGCCACGGAAACGCCATCCCCAACGGTCGAGCCGACGGCCACCGAAACGCCGTCAGTAACGACTGAGCCCTCGCCGACACCAGATCCGGATGCCGTTCCGCGAATGTGGGCGCCGGTCATCTTCAGCATGCCCGACCTCACGAACCCCGCGGTGGCGGCGGCTTTCGCACCGCAGGCATTTATCGCCTGCCAGGAAGACGACTTCTCCGACGGCTGCCCGGCGATGGATTTCCCCACCTCTAAGCCGCACACGGACCCGACACCGGTGATCGATGCGACTGCGATTCGCGGCCTGCTCGGCTTGCCCTCGCTCGTCATCACGGCGCCGCGCGAGGTCGCGCTCGAGGTCTTTAGTGACGGATCGGCGAGCATCGCCGAGGTCTTCGCCAAGAATGTCGGTACCTGGATCGCGCCTTTCCGCGTGCGTACGACGGAGCCCTGGATCGTCGTCCGGCGCCCTGAGGGAGACGACCACATTCACGGGGGCGTTGCCATCGGCGCCGAGACGACCGTCGTTCTCATCAAGGAGAGGGACGGCGAACCAGCCGTCACCCAGCAGGGCTTCATCAACGCGCTCGTGATTACGCTGGACCCAGAGACGCTGCCCGAGGGCGATTTCACCGGCGTGGTCATCATCGAGCCGCTGCTCGGTGGCGGGGGGATCACCCAGATAACGGTTCACGGTGCCAACGGCGAGATCGATCCGTTTCCTTACCGGGCGATCATGCCCGGCGCGACCTCGAACCCCTGAGGTCACGCGAACCGCCTAGAATCCTCAGGCCATGAACCCGCTCTCTCGACTGCGAAAGCACCACGCGATCGAACACGCAACGGCGAATGTGCTGTTCGCGAGGCGAGGCCGACCCGCAGGCGTCCTCGGCCTCAGCGACCTCGCTGGGTTTCACTTGATCGGCCCTTACACGGCGAGCGAGGTGCGCAGCGCTGGCCAGGAAGCGCTGTTGCGGCTCGGTCAGGGCGAGCGCCAACTCGCGCTGACCGATCTGTGTGGAACGAACATCGTGACCACCGCCGCCTTCGCCACGGGCGCGGTGATGCTCGCAACGGGACGGGCGCGTTGGAGCGCCTATCCGACGGCCGTCGCCGCCGCGATCGGGGCGATCATGGCAGCCGCACCCGCGGGGCGCTGGCTGCAGCGCAATATCACAACAGACGCGAGCGTGACCGGCCTGACCCTCGCGGCGGTCGAGGAATTGCCCCATCCAGGCAAGGGGTACCATCTCCGCGTGCTGGTGACCCGCGGCGGTGATGACCCCCAGCCCGAGGCACCGCCGCCGCCTAGCCCGAGGCGGATACGGCTCGGGCTCCACCGCGGCCAGCGGATGCGACTGCGCGTTCACCACAAGGTTAGCAAGCCCTAGTTAGTGGGCGGCAGCCGCCTCCTTGCCTGCATCGATGACCTTCTGAGCGACGTTGCCGGGCACCTCGGCGTAATGGTCGAACTGCAGTTCGAAGAGCCCCCGGCCCTGTGTCAGTGAGCGCAGATCAGAGGCGTAGCGCTGTACCTCCGCCAGGGGGACATCGGCTTCGACAATGCTCGTGGTGCCATCCGGGGCAATGCCGTGGATGCGCGCCCGCTTCGTGTTGAGGTCGCCGACGATGTCGCCCGCGTTCGCTTCCGGTGCGCGCACACGAATCGTCATCACCGGCTCGAGCAGCATCCCACTCGCGCCGGCGACCGCTTCCTTGAGCGCCTGCGTAGCTGCGAGCTTGAACGCCATCTCGCTCGAGTCCACGGGGTGATGCTTGCCGTCGAAGAGGCGGACTTCGCAGTCGGTGAGCTCGTAGCCTGCGAGCACGCCCTCACGGGCGGTCTCCATCACGCCCTTCTCAACGGCGGGGATGAACTCGCGGGGCACGGAACCGCCAACCACTTTGCTGCTGAACTGCAGCCCGGAGCCCCGCGGTAACGGGGTGATCTCGATGGCGACGCGGGCGTACTGGCCGTGGCCGCCCGTCTGCTTCTTATGCGTGTAGTCGGCGGATGAGGACTTCGCGACCGTCTCACGGTAGGGGACGCGAGGCAGGGCGAGGTCGACCTCGATGTTGAACTTCTGCAGCAGTCGCCCGACCGCGACTTCGAGGTGGGCGTCGCCGAGCCCTTCGAGGATCGTTTCGCTTGTAGCGGCATCGCGGCGGAGACGCAGGCCGGGGTCCTCTTCGACCAGCCGCTGGAGGCTCGGGCCAAGCTTGTCGACGGCCGCGTTCGCGGCCGGCCGTACGGCCATGCTGTAGACCGGATCGGGGAAGGTCATCGCCGGGAGCACGATCGCCGTGTCCTTTGTCGCAAGGGTGTCGCCGGTCCCGGTCTCACTCAGCTTGGCCACCACCCCGATGTCCCCAGGCGAAAGCGCCTCCGCGGGCTCCTGCTCCTTGCCACGCTGGAGGTAGATGGTGCCCAGGCGCTCGTCCGAGGCTTTGTTGCTGTTCCAGAGGTGGATGTCCGCGGGCACCTTGCCCGTCATGACCCGCAGGTAGCTCAGCCGCCCCACGTAGGGGTCGGCCGAGGTCTTGAAGACAAGCACCGCCGGTGAGGCGTCGTCGGCGACCGCAAGCGTCCCGCCGTCAGCATCGACGACGCTGCGCTGCGCGGGCGAGGGCGCGATCGACGCAATCGTTTGGAGGAGCTGACGGACGCCGATCTGCTTTGTCGCGGCGGCACAGAGGACGGGCACGATCTGGCCCGCGGCGAGTGCCGTCCGCAGGGCCCCGTGAAGCTCCTCGGGCGCGAGCGGCTCGTCTTCGAAGTACTTGGTCATGAGCGCCTCATCGTTCTCGACGATGCTCTCAATCAGCGCTCCGCGGAGCTCCTCCGCTCGCTCCGCCACTTCGGCCGGGACCTCGGCCGCGTCACCGCTCTCGCCGAGGTAGGCCTTCATCGCGAGCAGGTCGACGACGCCGCTGAGATCGTGGCTTTCGCCGATCGGGAAGACGAGGGGCGCGACGGCGCTGCCCCACTTCTCCTGAAGCGCAGTCAGCACGGTGTCGAAGTCGGCGTTCTCGCGGTCCATGCGGTTGATCAGGATCATGCGGGGGAGGCCACGGTCTTCGGCGATTTGCCACACCCGGTCGGTGCCCACTTCGGGCCCGGAGACGGCATCGACGACGACCAGCGCGAGGTCGCCTGCATGAGCGCCGCAGATCACTTCAGAGATGAAGTCCGCATACCCGGGCGTATCGATCATGTTGATCTTCGTCCCCGACCATTCGAGCGGGAGGAGGGAGAGGTTGAGGCTGAACTTGCGCCGGTGCTCGTCTTCGTCGTAATCACCGATGGTGTTCTGCTCTTCGATCGCGCCCATGCGGGTGCTGGCCCCGCTGACGTAGAGCGCAGCCTCGCCGAGCGTCGTCTTGCCCACGCTCCCGTGTCCGACGATCACGACGTTACGGATGTCTTCGGTGGGGTAGACCTTCATCGGACGGTGCCTCTCGGGCCGAGTTGCGGCTCGGTGATTCTACGATTGCGCGACATGACCCCTCAATACGATCGTTCTTGCGGCAGGCCGGGGACGAAGCAGCCCGGGCGGCGAGCGGCCTAGGCCTCCTGTAGACTCCTTTCGCACGCATGTTCGACTCGGGCGGTACCTACGTCGCACTCGATCTCGAAACCACCGGGCTCGACCTCGATCGCGACCGCATCACCGAGATCGGGGCGATGCGCTTCGATGCCGAGGGCCGCGAGCTTGCCGCATTCGAGCAGCTGGTCGATCCCGGGCGGCCCATCCCTCAGTTCATCGAGACCCTTACCGGGGTCACGAATGACGCCGTCCGGGCCGCGCCTGCGTTCGCCGAGGTCGCGAGCGCCCTCGCGGCGTTCGTTGGCGAGGGCCCGATCGTCGGCCAGAACGTCGGCTTCGACCTCGCCTACCTCGAACGGGCAGGGCTGAGCCTCACGCCACCCGTGTTCGACACGGGCAGGCTCTCGCATCTGGTGATGCCCGGACACACCTATCGGGGCCTGAGCGAACTCGCTGCGGGCCTGGGGATCGCGACTCCCATGGCGCATCGTGCCCTCCCCGACGCGCGCACGGCCGCCGCGGTCTTCGTCGAGCTGCGCCGGCGCGCAGCCGCGCTCCCGCGCGATCAGCGGCTGCAGCTCGCTCGCTTCGTCGCGATCGAGCAGCCGGCACTCGCCCGCGAGATCGCCGGCAACGAGCTGGCGCTGGACGAGGAGCTCGTCCCCCCAGCGCTCCCGGAGCGCTGGAAACCGCCCGCGCCGCTGGAGCGGGCGAAAGTCCCGGAGCCCGTGGCGCGCGGGGACGTGGCCAGCGCCTTCGCAGCAGCGGCCCGGGTCGTTGCTCGCTTCGAGGATCGACCGCAACAGCTCGAGATGAGCGAAGCCGTGGCCGACGCCTTCTCGGAAGGCGGACAGTGGCTGATCGAAGCCGGCACAGGGGTCGGAAAGTCGCTCGCGTACCTCGTGCCGGCGGCGCTTTACGCCCTCCGCAATGGCACGCGGGTAGTGGTCTCGACGAACACGATCGCGCTCCAGGAACAGCTCCTGGGGAAGGACGTCCCCGCGCTCCGCGAGATCCTGCTGGAAGCTGGGGCCATCGGCGACCCGGAGGACCTCAGGGTCGCCACGCTGAAAGGCCGCGCGAACTACCTCTGCCTGCAGCGTTGGGTTGGCGGCCACCAGGCGAACCTCGGCGATCCGGATGTCGCGCGCCTTGCCGCCGCCCTCGCACTGTGGCTTCCGCGGACACCCTCCGGCGACCGCGGCGAACTGAATCTGGAGCCGGGGGCGCGGGCGGCCTGGGCGCGATTCTCGGCCGCGGAGGTCGACTGCCTCTCCCGCCAGCACACCTTCGTTCGCGACGGCCGCTGCTTTCTCCACCGCGCCCGCAAGACTGCCGAGAGCGCCCACATCGTGATCGTCAATCACGCGCTGCTGCTCGCCGACATCGCGACGGGCCGGAGCGCGATCCCCCCGTTCGATCACCTCATCGTGGACGAAGCGCACAACCTCGAGGGCCAGGCGACGCAGCAGTTCGGCCTTCACGTCGGGCCCCGTCAGGTGATGGAAGTCCTGGACGGAATTTACCGCCCTCGATCGCGGGACCGGCGCGAGGGCGGGATTGCGACGGTCGTCGCGGGCTTCCGGGGAGGGCTGCTCGCGGCAGCGGCGGAGGCCGTGACCACTGGTGTGACCGGGGCCACGAAGCAGCTGAACCGGCCCTTCGACGCGCTCAGCAACCTCAAGGGAGAGGGCGGCGACGAACGCCTCCTGATCACGCCCGGGATGCGTCACAACCCCGATTGGGAAGAGGTCGAGGCGGGTTGGGCCAGCCTCGACGGCGAGCTGGGGAACGTTGTGGATGTCGGTCGCAGCGCCGCGCACCTCCTGGGCGAGGTTACGGAAGGAGATGAGCGCCAGGCGATCGCGGGCGAACTCGAGACGGCGGTGGGACGGCTCGAGACCGTCCGCCGGGAGCTCGCGAGTATGGTCGCGGGAAACGACCCCGGCACGATCGTCTGGGCCTCGACCGCACGCGATGGAATGCGGGCGTTGAACGCGGCGCCCCTCGAGGTGGGGCCGCGGCTGGCGGAGGAGCTGTTCGAGGACCGCGCCACCGTGATCGGGACGGGCGCGACGCTCGCGGCCGCCGGCTCGATGGCCTTTGCGGCGAATCAGCTCGGCCTGCCCGAGGCGGAAGCGCTCCAGCTCGGCTCGCCCTATGACTACCAGCGTTCGACCCTCCTGGCCACGCCGACGGATATACCCGCGCCCAGCGAGCCCGGCTACGACGAGGCCGCGGCGGCCGCGATCGTGAAGCTCGTCCGCGCCTCGGAAGGGCGCGCGCTGGCGCTGTTCACCTCCCACGCCTCGCTGCGGCGGATAGCCGCGCTCGCGCGCGACGAACTCGAAGGGGAGGGCATCGGCGTGATGGTGCAGGGGCGAGACGGCTCGGCCCCGCAGCTCACCGACAACCTGACCGACAACCCCCGCGCCGTCATCTTTGGGACATCGAGCTTCTGGGAGGGGATCGACATCCGCGGGGAGGCGCTTTCGCTGATCGTCATCGCGCGGCTGCCCTTTGCCGTGCCGACGGATCCCATCCACCGCGCGCGCTCCGATCTCTACGACGATCCTTTCGGCGATTACTCGCTGCCCGCTGCGATACTCCGCTTCCGCCAGGGCTTTGGCCGCCTGATCCGCGACCGCGAGGATCGCGGGGTCGTTGCCGTGCTGGACAGCCGCGTCCGCAGCAAACGCTACGGCGCGGACTTCCTCAGCGCGCTGCCGCCCTGCACCACCCTCACCGCGGACACGGATACCGTCGCAGGCCGTACGCGTGAATGGCTCGCAGGGTGAGGGCGCGGGGAGAGCTGCCGCAACGGATCGCCGGGCCACGCGTATACCTCCGCCGCGTGGAGTCCGGGGGAGCCTCCACGCGCTACGACGTGCGACGCCCGGGCACGAAGGGGGCGATCGGGCAGGTAACGCTCGACCTCACGGGAAAAAGCCCCGTCATCGAGAGCCTCTGTATCAACGAGGGCGAGCGAGGCTACGGGGCGGGGTCGGAGACGGCCGGCGCGTTGCTGCGGGCGCTGAGCCGCCGCTTCCCCACGGTGCGGGCGTGGGCCCCTCCCGATCGCGGGCTCGCCGTTTATTTCTGGGTGCGGATGGGGTTCCGGCCGGTGATGGGCGAGGGGCCCCGCGGCGGGCTCTGGTTTGAGCGAGCGCGAAATCGAAGCGGCCGCTAGGCCGGGGAGGCGCAGGAGTCGAGCGTGAAGGGGGCGGGCAGGGCCAAGCTCAGCAAGCTAGAACTACCGAGCAGGGCCTTCGCTAGGCCTCGATTTACGAGCGCTTTCGCACGATCGTCGTACACTAGGTGTGGCTGGGTGCGCAGGCGGGGGCAGCGCACTCACAGTGAGGCACTGATGCCAGCAACCACGAAGGAACGCCGGGCAGTCGAGAGCTGCGAACACCACTGGGTGATCGCCACGCCGAACGGCCGCGTCAGCCCGGGAGCCTGCAAGCTCTGCGGGCAAGAGCGCGAGTTCCGGAACTCTACCGACGACCGCATGTGGGACAGCGAGAGCTTCTCGCTGAAGGGTAACCGCCGCCCCCGGCGCTGACTCCGCGACCCAGCGCGAATGTCACCCGTCTGCGCACGGGCGCAGCCCGCCCGTACACTGGCTCTGATGGCAGCGAGCCTGGCGGTTGAGCTCGCCCCGGGGCGCAAGACGGGTCTCGCCCTGCGCAACCCGGTGATGCCCGCTTCCGGTACGTTCAGCTGGGGCCTCGAGTTCGCGCGACAGTTCGATGTGAACCGCTTAGGCGCGATCGTCTCCAAGGCGGTCACGCCGCTGCCCCGCGCGGGCAACGCGCAGCCGCGCGTCGCCGAGACGCCGCTGGGCATGCTCAATTCGATCGGCCTCCAGAATCTCGGCCTGGAACGCGTCGTCGCGGAGATGGCTCCGATCTGGGCGGGTTGGGACGTGCCTGCGATCGTGAACGTCGCGGGGGACGCGGTCGGGGATTACGGAGACCTCGCAGCCGCGCTCGACGGGGTTCCGGGCGTCGCCGCGCTCGAGCTCAACATCAGCTGCCCCAACGTCGACGACGGCCTCGAGATCGGGCAGAACGCGCTCGCAGCGGCCCGCGCCACCCGCGCCGCCGTGAGACGGACGGAGCTACCCGTGATCGTCAAGTTGACCCCGAACGTGCAGAGCCCGACCGAGGTCGCAATCGCCTGCGCGGAGGAGGGTGCGGCCGCGATTTGCGCGATCAACACCGTCCTCGGTCTGGCAATCGATACCGAGGCGCGGCGGCCGGTTCTGCCACGCGCCACGGGCGGGCTGAGCGGGCCCGCAATCAGGCCTATCGCCCTCCGCTTCGTCTACGAGGTGGCGCAGGCAGTGTCGGTCCCCGTGGTCGGCTGTGGCGGCATTCGCAGCGGGCTCGACGCGGTCGAGTTCCTGATGGCGGGCGCGACGGCCGTGCAGGTCGGCACGGCCAGCTTCGCCAACCCACGGGCTCCCCTGGATGTGCTCGAAGAACTCGAGGCGTGGCTCGAGCGCCACGCCGTCGCGGACGTGAACGAGATCATCGGCTGCGCCCAGCCCCTGCCCGCCTAGGGCGAGCGTGGAGGGTGCGGTAGGCTCGGCGCACGGGGTGTAGCTCAGCCTGGTAGAGCGCGCGGTTTGGGGCCGCGAGGCCGGCAGTTCGAGTCTGCCCACCCCGACGTGCATGAAAGTGCTCGACCCGCGCGGCGGCGGGTTCCCGCCCTCGACTCGGACCCTCTAAGCGACGGCGGTGGCTGATGGAATGAAACCGGAAGGCGCTCAACTCTCTCGACGAGGAGCGACTCGCCCGACGAGGCGTCCCGGGAATGAGGGGTGCTGCGACCACACACGAGGTGAGCACCCGATCAGCGTTTTTCGCACCCGTACATACGATCCCAGTACAGTTGCAGCGAGCGAGATGCACGTGGATGCTCGTGCATAAAGAGAGGCACGAACCCGTTCGGTCAGGGGAGCGCCCACTTGTCTGAGGAAGAGGCCCAGCGAATCGAGCTCCCGATCGTCCTGACCGGGGAGCACGACGACCCGATCATCTTCGTGAACTGGGCGAACGTCAGCCACGAGGGCTCGGAGTTCGTGCTCACCCTCGGCCAGATCACGCAGCCGATCACACTCGGCGGCCCGGAGCAACGAGCGGAGCAGGCCAAGAGGATCGGTGCAGTCCCCATCAAGGTGGTGGGGCGCTTCGGCATCCCAGCCTCGCGCATGATGGCGATAGTCCGAGCCATGAGCGAGAACCTACAGAAGTACGAGACACGGAAGGGACTAGACGATGACGTTGGCTCCTGACTCGTCTGCGATCAGCATCGATCTGAGCGACAGCCACCCAAGCGTCGTAGAATTCAAGCTCTCCACAAGTGAGGGAGAGATGCTGGTCGAGGTTGAGACCGCCCCGGCCGATGACGACTTCGGTGACTCTGTCCCCCTGCTCATGTCCCAGTCGGCCGAGGGCTACTGGGTCGCCTTAGATCAGCTCGTGGGTGAATTCGGTGAAGGGCCGACTCATGAGGAGGCGGTTCGAGATCTCTTTGGCACCCTCTTCGAACTTCGCGACCAGCTCCGCGTGCGGCGCTTTGAGCTCAACGAGGCCATGGCCGAGAAGCTGGCTGTCCTGGAACGGGCGCTGGCGGGCCAGGCATCGTAGTTGAGCAGTGCCGGTACTCAAGAAGCGGGACCTTAGGAGGACCTTCGTCCGGAAGTGTGGGGCGGAGGTGGAGGAGACGCACGACACTCGCTACTTCTTTCGTGTCGGCGGCACGGTCTTCGCATCAACAAAGGTGTCCCACGGGCCGGGCAACGACGACGTTGACACCCGCATCGTCTCGCTAATTGCGCGGCAGCTCGGTCTCCGACCCGGCGAGCTTGCGGGACTCGTGGGCTATGAGTTGAGTGCCCGAGATTCTACAGGCGCCTTGCTACGGTAGGCCCAGTGCAGCTGTCAGGTTAGTCCGACCACCGCACCCGCCCCCGCTGACCTCCGCCCAGATGCGCCAGTAGAGCGGCGCGTCGAACGTGATCTCGACGCGAAGTTGTTCGTAAGAACGCCGCCATCGCCGCCGGGACTGCGTTCCTCTGCCGTCGCAGCTCTTACGCGCGGCAGATAGCAGCCGCGCGGGCAAAGGGCCCGACAGGGCGCGCCGGCCTTTCACCCGTGTCAACAACCTCTTGGTACACCACACCTAGCGCATGCCCAGGGCCACTACCCCGCGCTGGCGGGTGCTGGAAGCGCTGGCTACCATGTCCGCACCCACCGTTGGGAGCGACAGCACCTTGAGCGATGATTTCGGGATCGACCTCGATGACGTGAACCGCGTCATCGACAGCGCCGAGGTCCTGATCATCCGTCTGGAGACGGTGGGCAACCGCGTCCTCGTGGACTTTCGCAGCGATGCTGAGAACCAGCCCTTCATCTCGCGCGTCCCACGCGTGAGCTCGATCGAGGAACGCGTGCGGGCGATCAAGGAGATGCGGCCCGCCTTTCCCTACCCGGACAAGCTGATGTCGTTCGCTTGGCCGCGCCGCGTGAGCGTGATCGAGGGGTCCGGGGTCTGGGACCGGGTACGGGGGCGGATGGAGGCGATCGGCGGCGGCGGGGCGGGCGACAGCGCCAGACGCGTCCTCGCGGAACTGATCGATGAGGAGCGGCGTGAGGTCGTCGCGGCGGTACGGGGCGGCGAGGAGATGCGCACGATCTGGGAGCGCGAGTGAGCGACTCCCGGCCCACCATCGACCTCCGCAGCGACACCGTGACCCAGCCCGACGCCGCGATGCGGCGAGCGATGGCCGAGGCAGACGTCGGCGACGACGTCTTCGGCGATGACCCCACGGTCAACCGCCTCGAGGCGATCGCGGCCGCGCGGCTGGGCAAGGAGGCGGCCGTCTTTGTGCCGAGCGGGACGATGGCGAACCTCGTATCCGTGCTCAGCTGGACGAAGCCCACAGATGAGGTCCTGTTGGGCGACGAGTCCCACATCTTCAGCTACGAGGTCGCGGGTGCGGCGCGCGTGGGGGGCGTGCAGCTGCGCGCACTCGCGAACCCCCCGGCTGGCGGCCTCACCGAGGCCGACGTGCACGCGGCGATCCGCGAGCCGAACATCCACGCTCCCCGGAGCGCACTGCTCTGCCTCGAGAACACGCACAACCGCTGCGGGGGTGCCGTGGTCCCCCTAGCGGAGACGGAGACGCTGGCCGCAATCGCGCACGGCGCGGAGATGGCGGTTCACCTCGACGGCGCGCGTATCTTCAACGCGGCGGTCGCGAGCGGGATCGAGGCCGAGGCGCTGGCTGCGCCTGCGGATTCGGTCTCGTTCTGTCTCTCGAAAGGGCTGGGCGGCCCTGTCGGATCGCTCGTCTGTGGCCCGCGCGACTTCATCGAGCGCGCGCGGCGCGAGCGCAAGATGCTGGGCGGGGGAATGCGCCAGGCCGGCATCCTCGCGGCAGCTGGCATCCACGCCCTGACCTACAACGTCGAGCGACTGGCGGACGATCACGCGAACGCGCGCACCTTGGCGGAGGGGCTTAGCCGCCTAGGCCCCTTCGCGCTCGATCCGCCGGCAACGAACATCGTCGTGCTGCGGGTTGTCGACGGCACGCGCGATGGTTGGCTCACGGCTCTTGCGGAGACGAGAGTGCGAGCGGTGGCGTTCGGCGCCGGGCGAATCCGCATGGTCACGCACCGGGACGTCGATAGCGCGGCGATCGAGGAAGCCCTCCGCCGCATCGAGCAGGCAGTGGTTGCGGTGGCGGGGTGAGACCTTGGCTCATGCTTGCTGGCCTCGCGGCGCCCGCGATTGGCCTGAGTGCGTGCGCGACCGAAGAGCCCCGGGCGAACCCCCCGATCTTCGTCGGGGCACCCTGGGTGGGCAGCGAGCGCCTCGAATACGATCTCTCGGAGCGGGGCGAGCTCGAGGGGCGCTGCGTGCTCGAGACTGAGCTGGAGGTGGCCCCTGGGGTAACCGAGCTGCGCCGCTCGTGCACGAACGCAGATGAGCCTCGCTACCATGACAATGCCACCGTGCAGGTCCAGGCCGACTCGTTACGGCCGATCTCCACGGTCAGATCGATCATCGACCTGGAGGAGGATGAAAGGCGCTTCTCCGCGACCTACTTGGCAGGCCAGGATCTCGTGCGCTTCGTGCTGCTCGAGTACGAGATCGGCGTCGCGGAACCGCGCGAACAGCTCAACACGGAGCGCGATCTCCCGGCACCGACTGACGATGTCTCTGCGCCTGGCTGGTACGACGACGAATCGCTGCTCTGGCTGGTCCGGGGAGTGCCGCTGGAGGAGGGTTTTGAGGGTGCCTTCACGGACGTTACCGCCACCACGCGCGTCTTCGACGCTGACTTGAGCGTGGAAGGGCGCGAGGAGGTGGAGGTGCCGGCCGGGACCTTCGAGGCGTGGAAGATTCGCATCCAGACGAGCACGGTGACCCAGTTCGCATGGGTTGATGTCGAGTCCCCCCACCGCGTTGTGCGGGCGCGGATCGAGCGCCTCACGTACGAATTAACGGCAGTCGACTAGGCGCGGTCCAAGCCCCCCGGAGGCCCGATCGGGGGCCGCGATCGGCTGCTTTGAATCTCGTAGGCAACTGCCCCCTTATGTCGCGAGTTCGCCTTGACACGCTCCGGGGGCCCCCGGAAGATGCGCCAGCGCGCTAGTCCCAGATCCCGAGGATGTATGCCGGTCGTCGCCGCTATCAGCCGAGACCCACGGATGCGAGGGGCTCTCGAAACGTACTTGGGTGAGCGTGGCTATGACGCTCAGACCTTCGCGAACTACGACGTCACCATGGAGGAGTTCGAGCCCATGACGGCCGACGCGCTTGTCGTGGACGTGCAGGGCGTCCCGCGAGGAGAGTCGGGCGCCGGCTTTCCCCAGTTCAATCAGTGGCTCGCACGCGTCTACGAGGGCACCGAACCGCCTTCGCTCGTGTACCTGTTGCGCAAAGGCTCGCGCCGCCCCCATTTCCGCATCAGCGGAATCGTGATCAAGAAGCCGTTCCCGTTCGAGAAGCTGGGCGAGGCCCTCCGGAACGTGCTTGGGCACCCGCCCCGCGAGCAGCGCCGGCCCTTCGAGGTCGATATGGCGTCGAACACCCTTCGGGGCAGTGTCGGAGATATCCACCTCACGAATATCGAGGCCAGCCTGCTCACCTATCTGATGGATCACGAGGGCGAGATCCTGCATCCGCGCCTCCTGCTGACCGAGGTCTGGCGCTACCACGATGCCGCCGGCGCAAGCACGCTCGTGCGCGCTCACGTGAGCAACCTCCGCCGAAAGATGCGCGGCGTCCTCGGCAGCGATGAGCAGCTCGAGACGATACGGGGCAAGGGCTACCGCTTCATCGCCTAGCGAAGGCCAGCCGCCACGCCTCGCCATAGTCGCTACGACAGCTGCCCGTGTAGCGTACGCCCGCCGTGACACTCGTCATCCTTGCGCTCGCCTGGCTCCTCGGGTTCAGCGTGGCCGGCCTCTGGAGCGCCCCTGTTTGGCTGGCCGGCGGCTGGTTCCTCGCCGCGGTACCGGCCGCGCTTCTGATCCAGGGCCGAGGCGCAGCATTGCTGCTCGCAGCGGCGGCCCTGTTGGCCGTTGCAGGAGCTTGGCGCTTCGAAGGCTGGGCGGACGAGGAGCTCCCGGACCTCGCCCGATCGGTCGGGGCCGAGGTCACCATCGAGGGACGCATCGACTCCGAGCCCGATCCGGGTCTGACGACCGTCCGCTACTACATCCGCGCCGGACGCGTGGCGGAGCGGGGGACGACACGCGCGACCGACGGCCGCGTGCTCGTGACGCTCGGGCAGTTCGCGCAGTTCGACACCAGTACGCCGGTGCGCGTTACCGGAACGCTGGAACCCGCGCCCATCCTGGAGGCGTTCGACTATCGCGCCTTCCTCGCAAGGCGTGGAGTGGTCGGGACGATGCTTTTCCCCAGCGTCGTCGTTACTGGCGAACGCGACCGCTGGACGGCACCGGCGATCGCGGCGGACGTGCGGCTGTCGCTCGAGCAGGCATTGCAGGCTTCGCTCCCCGAACCGGAAGCCTCCCTCGCCGCGGGCATCGTCATGGGGCGGGACGCGAACATGCCGCCGGAACTCACGGAGGCTTTCCGTGAGACCGGGCTTGCGCACTTCGTGGCCGTCTCGGGATCGAACATCGCCCTCGTGACGGCGGTCGCGTTCCTGCTTTTCACGCCGCTCGTCGGCCGCAACTGGGCGACACTGCCGGCCGCTGCCTCACTCGCGATGTACGTGCTCGTCGCTGGCGGCAGCGAGACGGTCGTGCGAGCCGGAATCATGGCCGCCATTCTGCTCCTGGGATACTGGCTCGGGCGGCCGCAGAGCGGCCTCGCGACGCTCGGCGCAGCGGCCCTCCTGATGACCGCGATCGACCCCGGCGTGGCCGCCGAAGTGGGATTCCAGCTCAGCGTCGCCGCCACCGCTGGACTGATCATCTTCGCGCCCTGGATCCGCTACGGCCTGACCTGGGCGATCGCCCGCGCCCGCATCGCGGGGCTCGTCCCAGTGCCTTCGTGGAGGTGGCGGCGCTCTCGCTCGCGGCCTGGATGGCAACGCTTCCGCTCATCTGGGTCACGTTCGGCCGGATCTCGTTCGTGGGGCCGCTGCTGAATATCCCAACCGTGCCGCTGTTCGCGGTGGCCTTCTGGCTGAGCGGAGCAGCGGCAGTCGCGGGAGCCGTATGGCAGCCGGCCGGCTGGGCCGTCGCCATCGTCGCGTACTACCCCCTCGCATTCATCATCTGGATAGCCGAGGCGGGTGCGAGCCTCCCCGGCGCAGCGGTCGACGTCCCCGGCCACGGGGCGCCGGCGGCGCTCGGCGCCTACGTCCTGCTCGCTGTGGCCGCATGGCCGGCTTATCGGTACCTCGTGCCCACCGCTATCCCTCCCCGGCCCCCAGCGCCACCCACCCTCGTCTCGGGCGCGCGTCGGGTGGCGTTAGCGGCAGTTGCCTGCGCGCTCCTCGCAACGGTCTTTGCCGTAAGCCTGGCACCGCTCACTGGCCCGGGACGCCTCGAAGTGACCGTGCTGGACGTCGGTCAGGGCGATGCCATCCTGGTGACCACTCCCGGCGGCGAGCGCATCGTCGTGGATGGGGGACCGAGCGGGATCGCGCTGGCGCGGGAGCTCGGCGCGGTCCTGCCCCATTGGGAACGCGAAGTGGCTGCCATCGTGCTCACCCACCCCCAGGCCGACCACGTCGGCGGCCTCCCCACTCTGCTCGAACGGTCCGACGTAGGCACCGTGTATGACAACGGCGCGACCCACGACACGATGATCTATGCGCGCTTCGCAAAGGGCGCGCCGACGAGGACGGCGCTGCGGCGCGGCGACAGCTTTGAGATCGACAACGTCCGCTTCGAGGTGCTCTGGCCCCTCCCGGGTGAGCTCGATTCAGACCTCAACGAGGGCTCGTTGGTCCTGCGGCTGCATTATCAGGGCGCGACCGTCCTCCTGACCGGCGACATCGAAGCGAAGGCCCAGCAAGCGCTGGTCGAACTGGGAGACATCGAAGCGGATGTGATCAAGGTCCCCCACCACGGCGCAGACACCAACGCCGCCGGTTTCTGGTCCGCCGCGGGCACGAGATTGGCAGTGATCTCTGCGGGCGCAGGAAACCGTTTCGGGCACCCGAGCGATGAAACGCTAGCGGCGCTCGCCGGGCAGACGGTGCTGCGTACGGACCTCCACGGGCGCGTCACGATCGCGAGTGACGGCGCCGCTATCCGCGTGCGCGTCGAACGCTGATCGCGCGCTTTGCACCTGGTGGGGGTGGCCGGTAGCGTAGCGGGCCCAACCCGGCCCGAAGGCGGTGAGCCATGTCAGCACGAGTCGACGGGCGCAAACCGGCTGAGCTGCGGCCAGTCAGCATCGAGACTGGGTTCCAGGAGTTCGCCGAAGGGAGCTGCCTCATCGCCTTCGGCAAGACGCGCGTCCTCTGCGCCGCAAGCGTGGAGGAGCGCCAGCCGGGCTGGCTGCGCAACACGCAGAGCGGATGGGTGACGGCCGAATACTCGATGCTGCCGCGGTCGACGTCCACGCGAACGCAGCGTGAGGTCGAGCGGGGACGGCCGGGCGGACGTACTCAAGAGATCCAGCGCCTGATCGGTCGGTCACTGCGCGCCGCCGTGGACCTCGAACTGCTGGGCCCGCGCACGATCACCGTCGATTGCGATGTTCTCCAGGCGGACGGCGGCACGCGCACGGCATCGGTCACCGGGGGGTTCGTCGCGCTGCGCTTAGCAGCCGAGAAACTGGCAGAGAATGGCCGCATCCCTGTCGAGGCGATCAAGACTCCCGTGGGCGCCGTCTCGGCTGGGGTGGTCGGGGGCGTTCCCATGCTCGACCTCTGCTACGAGGAGGACTCCACGGCCGAGGTCGACTTCAACGTCGTCATGACGGGCGCGGACGATTTCGTCGAAGTGCAGGGCACAGCCGAGGGGAAATCGTTCAGTGAGTCGGCCCTCGGCGAGCTCATCGCACTGGCGCGCGCAGGCATTCTCGAGCTGTTCGAGCATCAGCAGGAAGCGCTACGACGAGCCCCTCAGACGTAGGGCCCGAGGTGCGTGCCACCGACGATATGGAGATGCCCGTGCTCCTGGCTCTGCATCGCCTCGAAGCCGAAGTTGGAGAGCACGCGAAAGCCGTCCGGGCACGCTTCGGCGCCGATCTTGGCCGCGATCCTGCCAACATCGGCGAGGCCATCCTCCCAGAGCTCCGCCTGAGTGCGGTGCTCCTTCGTCATCGCGAGCAGCATCACGGGCACCCAACGCAGGACGTTCTGGATGACGATGACCTCGTCATCCTGGTAGAGGATGTTCGCCGGCTCGCTGCCGGCGACGATGTTGCAGAAGACGCAGTACGGCGCACGTTTCATCGCGGGAGCTTCATTCTACTTCCCCGTGGTCACCGCCGGATTCCGTTGCGCGCCGCAGGCCCGGAGGCGGCCTGATGCCGCGGCTCCTGCCCATCCGCGGGCTCCGCTACACGGCGAAGGCGGGGCCGCCGAGCGAGCTGCTCGCACCCCCGTTCGACGTGATCGGTACGGGCGAGCGCGAGCTGCTCGCCCGGCTCTCGCCGTACAACGCCGTGCGCCTCGAGTTGGCTGAGGAGGGCAGCGAGCGAGACGCGACGGTGGCTAGGGCGCTCGCGGGCTGGATCGAAGGCGGGATCCTCGCCCGGGACGAGCAGCCGATGCTCTACGTCTACGAGCAATCGTTCCTCGAGGCGGGCCGCGAACGGCGGCGGCGCGCGCTGATCTGCGGGGTCGAGTCGCAGCCGTGGGAGGAGGGTGCGGTGAAGCCGCACGAGTTCACGCTCTCCGCCCCAAAGGAGGACCGCCTGCGTCTCCTCCAGGCCACGGGCACCCAATTCAGCCCGATCTTCATGCTCGCACGAGACCGCTCGGGGCAGCTCGCAGGTCTGCTCGCGGCAATCACGGACAGCGACGACCCAGACCTCGAGGGTGAGACCGCGGATGGGGTGAGCCACCGGCTCTGGCCGGTCGCGGCGGAGCGTCATACGCTGCGGCCGCTCGCGCCTCTGCTCTCGGAGGCGTTCTACGTCGCCGATGGCCACCATCGCTACGAGACCTCGCTCACGTACCGCCAGTGGCTGGCGGAGCGGGAGGGGGAACTCGCAAGCGATCACCCCGCGCGCTTCGCGATGGCTGGGGTCGTGCCCGCGAGCGACGAAGGCCTCGTAGTTCGGCCCCTGCACCGCATCCTGCCCCGAGAAGCACCCGCAGACTGGGAGGCGCGTATCGCCGCGGCCTTCTCCGTCACCGAGATCGAGATTGCGGCGGAGCCTGCTCCCCTGCAGGAGGCGCTCGAACGGGAGCCCGGGGCGATCGTCGCGCTCAACCTCTCGCCAGGCCGCGTCCATCTCCTCCGCCCCCGCGGCGGCGACGATGTCGCCGTGCTCGCACCTACGGGCGCCAGCGCGCGCTGGGTGGCACAGCCACCCAACCTCTTGCGCTTCGGCGTGCTCAACCCGCTCTGGGGCGTCACCGACGAGGAGCTGCGCGCCGGGGTAGTCGAGTTCACGCACGACATCGCGGAGGTCCTCGGCGGAGTGCGGGATGGGGCGGCGGGGTTCCTCCTCCACCCCGTGGACGCGAACGAGGTGATGGCGCTCGCCGACGGGGGCGAGCGGCTGCCCCAGAAATCGACCTTCTACTACCCCAAGCTGGGCACCGGCCTCGTCTTCGCACCGCTCGCACCCTAGCGCTCAGCCGATTCGCTTCGCCATGAGGATGTCTGGCTTTCCCGGGCCGTTCGCATCCGGGACGACCCCCGCGAGCACAAACCCACAGGCGAGGTAGAACGCGTACGGATGGCCGCCACGGTTCTCGATCCCAGCGAGCTTGGCGAGCGGGTCGGGGTAGAGGTCCACGTCACTCAGCGAGGTGCGTCCGTCCTCATCGTCGGTGCCCAGCCAGAGGGTCTGGGCGCCCCGCCGGGCAACCTCGCGTTCGAGATCGGCTACGAGGGCACCACCGATGCCCTCGCGCTGGCGATCAGGATCGACAGCGAGAGGGTGAAGCTCCCAGACGTTCCCGTCGTACTGACGAATACCGCCGATCCAGCCCAGAACCCGCGCGCCCTCACGGGCGACGCAGCTCAGCCGGTCCGAGGCGAACGATTCGCGCACCTCCTTCGCGGCGGCGGCGGTATCGGGCCAGACCGGGGTGTGCCCGCGAAACGCCTCGACCACGATTTCCGCGACCCCCGCGATCGCGGCCTCGTCCTCGGGGCGCAGATTCGTGATCTCCATCGGTGCTCATCCCGAGCCGGTGTAACAACGATCAGCGGGCCGCAGACGCGCTGATGCCGCAGTGTCGTCGGCGGTGATTGTAGCGATAGAGCCAGCGACGTAACTGTGAGCGGCGGCGTGTTAGGGGTTGGCAGGGCAAATCGCCAGTTCGTTCGGGAGCGTCAGCAGAAATCGGGCCCGTTGCTCCCGAAGAACGGGGTGAGGAGCTGGCGGAACGGCTCGGAGAACCCCGCGTACTCGTTACAGGCGATGTCGCCTGACTCGGGCAGCTCTTTGAACTGCGTGTCGATGCGAGCGTCAATTGCCCGCTCATCGGCAAGGAACGCCCGCTCGTCCTCGGTCAGTGCCGCGCTCACAGCTCGCGAGGAGTCTCCGATGCCGCGGCCGGCCCCCCCTCCTGATCGCCGTTGCCACAGGCGCCGAGGAGGCCGAGTCCAAGTCCGGCCAGTACCAGGAGAGCGCGAGATCGAACGGCGTATCGCACGCGGGTCGCTGACCTCCCCGGCGCTCCGCGGATTGCCGCAGAGCCGCCGGGAACGTACCGGAACGTTTTAGGCAGCGGCGTGACTCGGGTCACACTCCCGAGGTTGCAGTGGTGCCGCAACCGGTCGCGAAAGGGGACTGCGCAGATCGGTGAACCAGCGGTGCGTCATCCGGCGGTGAACACGAAGAGTTCGAGGTCTTCGTCCACCGGCCCCGTGTCGGTCGCCGCAGCGCGACGGAGGGCGGCGAGGCCCCGTTCGAAGACCGGGTCGGGGAGTTGCGCGAGGTTGGAGTAGGCGCGGGTGGCGACGCGTTCTGCGTACTCGACCAGGGAGTCGTCGCTGCGCTGGCGGACCGTGGCCTGATGCGCGAGCCGGAAACCGGCCGCTTGCGCCTCGCGGATGACGGCATCGCGTCCGGGAAGACGCGCCGCATTGAGGGCCGCGGCTTCGGGGAACCACTCGAGGTAACGCAGGCTGGCGACCGATTCGACCGTAGGTGTGCGCACGACGAGCCAGCGGCCACTGCGCAGAACCCGAGCGATCTCCTCGAGGGCGCGGAGCCGGTCAGAGAGGTGGTGCCAGACCATCGAGAGGAACACGAGATCGGCGGAGGCATCGTCCAGCGGTATCGACTCGCCGGAGCCTCCGACGAATTCCACCGAACCGCACGGCCCCGGGTCATCGTCGCTGGCGTCGCGGCGGGCCCGCTCGCGCATGCCCGCGCCCGGCTCCACGCCGATCGCGAGCGCGTTGAAGTACCGCGCCAACGCGCCCGTCAATCGACCCGTGCCGCTGCCGATGTCGACGATCACACGGATCGCGTCACGATCGATGTGCGTGGCGATGGACTGCATCCAGAGCTGCTGGCTGGCGTCGCTCAGGTGCCGCCCAGCGGCATAGCGATCGGCGGCATCAGACTGCTCGTAGTCCACCGGGGGGGATTGTAGAGGGGTGCCGAACCCCAACCCCGGCTAACATCGGGCAATGCGCGAGTCCGTCGTCGAGGTCGAGGGGTTACGCAAGTCGTACGGCGAGCTGGAAGCCGTGCGCGGGGTCGACCTCCGCGTCGAGCGCGGCGAGATCTTCGCGCTCCTCGGGCCCAACGGCGCTGGCAAGACGACGACGGTCGAGATCCTCGAAGGGCACCGGTCGCGCTCTGCGGGAGACGTGCGCGTCCTCGGCTACGACCCCGAGCGCAGCGAAATCGCCCTCAAAGAACGCATCGGCATCGTCTTGCAACGCACGGGCCTCGAGCCCTACCTGACCGTCGCGGAGACGATCGACCTCTTCCGCGGCTACTACCCGCGGCCGCTACCCCGCGCCGAGATCCTCGCACTCGTCGGGCTGGAGGAGCACCGCGATCAGCGCGTACGACGGCTGTCGGGGGGCCTGCAGCGCCGGCTCGACGTGGCCGTCGGTCTGGCGGGCGACCCTGAACTGCTGTTTCTGGACGAACCCACGACGGGCTTCGATCCGATGGCGCGGCAGGGTGCTTGGGCGATGATCCGGGACTTGCGTGGCCTGGGGAAGACGGTCGTCTTGACGACCCACTACCTCGACGAGGCGCAAGCGCTCGCCGACCGGGTGGCGATCATGGTACGGGGCGAAATCATCGCCGAGGACACGCCGGCGCGGCTTATCGGCGCGGACGAGACGACGGTCGTCCGCTTCCGCATACCCGACGGGGTCGCGCTGCCACCGGCGTTGGGCCTAACCGAAGCGCAGGACGAAGGCTGGGCCGAGCTCCGCACCGTCACGCCGACCCGCGATCTGCACGCACTCACGAATTGGGCCGCGGAAGCTGGTATCGACCTCGACGAGCTGACCGTGAGCCGGCCGTCGCTCGAGGAGGTATACCTCCGGTTGGTCGCGGCAGACCCCGAATCGGAACCTTCGTGAGGCCGCTACGACTGGCCCTGCGGCAGGTGAAGTACGAGCAGCTAGCCTTCCAGCGGAACCCCGCGGCGGCGTTTTTCACGTTCGCGTTTCCGCTGATCTTCCTCGTGATCCTGAACGTGATCTTCGGCAACAACGATCTCGACCTGGGCGGCCGCGTGATCAGCGGCGCCACCTTCTACGTGCCCGCGATCATGGCGTTGACCGTCGTGAACTCCTGCTATACGGGGCTCGCGATGGGCTTTGCGATCAACCGGGACGAGGGTGTGCTCAAACGCGTCCGCGGGGCGCCGCTCCCCTCCTGGGCGTTCCTCTTCGGGCGCATCGCCCACACCACGCTGGTCATGGTCGTGCTAGCCGCGATCGTGACCGCTTTCGGCTGGGTCTTCTACGATGTCGAGCTGCCGACCACCACCCTGCCGGCGGTCGTCGTCACCCTCGCGCTTGGCGCGCTGGCGTTCTCGGCGCTGGGTTTGGCGGTCGCGGCCCTAATCCCGAACGCCGATGCCGCGCCGGCCATCGTCAACGCGACCATTCTGCCGCTGCTCTTCATCTCCGACGTATTCATCCCCCCCGACGCGGATACGCCCGGTTGGGTGCAGCGAATCGGCGACCTTTTTCCCGTGAAGCACCTCTCCGAGGCGCTGCAGGCCGGCTTCAACCCGTTCGCGACCGGATCCGGCTTCGAATGGGGTCACCTCGGCGTCGTCGCGCTCTGGGGGGTGGTTGGGGCGATCGTCGCCGTACGCTTCTCCTCCTGGGAGCCCCGCAACTAGCAGCCTAGAATGCCTGCCTCGCCGATTCGGAGGCACGACCCGTGCAGATCTCCTGCGCCTTCCCCGCGAATAGCGCCGCCGTCGAAGGCGCGGAGCTGGCCGAAGCGCTCGGCTACGACCGCGTCTGGATCTACGATTCGCCGGCCCTCTACCACGATGTCTGGGTGACCCTCGCCCGCATCGCTGAGCGCACGTCCCGGATCGGCCTCGGGCCCGGGGTTCTGGTCCCGCACCTGCGCCACCCAATGACGCAGGCCGCGGCCATTGCGACGCTCGCGGAGCTCGCGCCCGGCCGCCTCACGGTGGCGTTCGGCACCGGCTTCACCGGCCGGCTCGCGATGGGCCAGCGGATGCTTTCGCGCCCGGTCTTCGAACGATCGGTGTGCGATGTCATGGGCCTCCTTTCGGGGCGAGGTGGTCGAGATCGAGGGGGCCGCGGCGCAGATGTTGCACTCAGACGGCTTCGCTCCGTCGCGCCCGCTCGACGTTCCGATGCTGGTGAACGCGCAAGGGCCGAAGGGCCAAGCGTTCGCCCATGCGATCGCCGACGGGATCACGGTCAGTTTTGCGCCGGTAGCGGGCTTCGATTGGTGTGCGGTGCTGAGCACCGGGACCGTGCTCGAAGCGGGCGAGTCCGCGCACTCGGAGCGGGCGTTCGCCGCGACCGCGCCTTCACTCGCTGTGCGCTACCACGGTCTCGCCGCGCGCGGGGAGCCGCTCGATACCCTGCCCAGCGGCGGCGGCTGGCTCCAATCGCTGGACCGGGAACCCGAGGCCGTGCGACACCTCGAGATCCATCGCGGACACTTGCTCGAACTGAACGCTCACCATCGCGCGAACCTCGACCGCGAGCGGGAGGCCCCGGCACAGCTCACCGGTACGCCGGACGAGATCCGAGAACGCGTTGCGAACCTCGGGGAGCGGGGCGCCACGGAACTGATGTGGCAACCGATGGGACCTGATATCCCCCGCGAGATGCGCGCCTTCGCCGCGGCGATGGGGCGTCCGTAAGGCGCCGCCGGACTTGCGCTCGGCAGCCAGAGTGTGATCGAATCCGCGGATGTTTCGTCCCGGCGTAGTCCCCCCGGCCGAACCCGACGACTCAGCCTTGTGGATGTTGGTGCAGCGCGATCGCGTACTCCTGCGCGATAGCGACGCCGGACTGGCGGGGCCGGAGCAGGTCAGCGGCCTCGCGACGAACGGCGCGCCCCACTTCATCGGCACGCTCGATGGGCGGCCGCTCTGGACGGCCGGGATCGAGGACGAGGCGGAGCCGGGCGAAGGCTGGCGGTTCTCCGACCTGTTCTCGTTCCACGCCCTCGGTGGCGACGATCAGTGGCTGGCGGCGGGCCGTGCGGTGCAAGTCGTGGAGTGGGAGCGCACGCACCGCTTCTGCGGTCGCTGCGGGATCCCGACCGAGGCGGTTTCGGCGAGCGCGCTACGCAGTGCCCGCAGTGCCATCTGATGACGTTCCCGCGGCTCTCCCCGGCGATCATCGTCCTCATTCATCGCGGCGACGAAGTGTTGCTCGCGCGCAGCCATCGCTTTCCCGAGGGCATGTACAGCGCGCTCGCCGGATTCGTCGAGCCCGGGGAGACCGTCGAAGGCGCGCTCCAGCGTGAGGTCGAGGAAGAGGTCGGACTGCAGGTCCAGAACCTCGAGTACCGGGGCAGCCAGCCCTGGCCGTTCCCGAATTCTCTCATGCTCGGCTTCTTCGCCGAATACGCGGGCGGCGAGATCGTGCTCGAGGAAGCGGAGATCGCGGAAGCGGCCTGGTTCCCCACTTCGGCCCTGCCCAACATCCCCGGTCCGATCAGCATCGCCAACCGGCTCATTACCTCTTGGGTGGACCAGCACGGTCGCTAACGGAGCGGCAGGCCCGAGGGCTGACGTCCCTCCGATGATGAGGCGCGTCCTCCGTCAGCAGTTGTCATCAATGACGCATCACGCTGGACACGCGGGCCCGCGTTCGGAACCATGGCCGCGTGTGGCGTGGCGGTCTGGCGGTGGTGGCGACGCTTGTCGCGGTGGCTGGGGCACCGGGTGGTCTGGGCGCGGCGCCGGCGAAGCGCAAACGGAGACATTCGCGGTTGCCGCCGTGCTCCCCGGAATCGCTGTCGATGCCGGGGCGCTCGGCTGTGGCGCGACGCTCCCTGAGGGCTGCCCAATCGCAACGACGACCGTCACCGTCCGTAACGAAGGGGGGACCGGCGTAGCCCTGACCGTCGAGATCGCGGACACGCCCGCGACCCGCGCGCGGGGGCTGATGCTCCGCGAGTCGCTGCCCGAGCTCGCGGGCATGCTTTTCGTCTTCCCATCGGAGACGGCCGGCGGATTCTGGATGAAGGACACGCCAATTCCGCTGGATATCGCCTACCTGGCGAGCGATGGTGAGGTGCTGGAGATCCGCGAAGGAGTGCCCTTTGACCTCACTATCCTGTCGCCTGCCCAGCCCTACCGGTTCACGCTCGAAGTCAACGGCGGCTGGTTCGTGCGGCACGGGCTGGGCGTAGGCGATCACGTCGACCTGCCCCCGGGCGGCGGTGCAAAATGACGCCGCGAGCGGACCACCGCACCTCCCCGCCCGAACGCGCTACCCCCCGAGCCGGTCGATGAAGAACGGATGGCCGGTGACCGTCGTCGTAGCGGTGGCGGCGTTGTCGGCCAGCGTGAGTTCTGGCGTGCCCTGCGTAGACCGAAGCCCGGACACTCGAACGAGAACCGCGTGAGGGGCGGCGTGGCCTGAGCTGGTACGGACCCGAAGGCCAGGGCCTACCTCAGCCGCCGTCGCGCGGCACCGAGGGCGCCCAGCAGGCCGCTGAGCACCAAGAGCGCGAGGACGGCGGCGATCCCGATGGATGGACTGATGGCCAGCCCGCTGCCCGTGTCTGGCGGGAGCGGGGCTGTGCGCGTCGCGGTGGGTTCCGTTGTCCCCGTCGGTGGTGGGCTGGTCGACGTGGCCGTAGGAACGGGGGTCGCGGTCGCGGTGGGCGTAGCGGTGATCGAGGTGCCACCGCCGCCGGCGGTTTCGATCCCGCGATAGTGGCTGGCGTCCGAGTCGGCGCGGGTGCCCGATCGCTGAGTTTCCGCGCACGTGCCCGACGTTCACGTAGAGCCCCTCGACAGCGACGCTGCTGGCGCTGCACGTCGTCGAGGCGCCGGGCGCGAGCGTGCCGATCACGCAGATCGGCCCGCGCACGTCGTCCGTGACCGCGACGTTCGTCAGCGTGAGGTTGCCCCTGTTCGTCACTACGTACGTCCAAGTCACCGCCGTCCCCACCGGGATGAGGTTCTGCGGACTCTGGGTGTCGGCGTCGACGCCGTTCGTCGCCGTCTCGATGTCGATCTCCGCGATCGCCCGAAGTAGTGGCTGGGGTCGCCGTCGCTGACGACGTCGTCGAGTGGCGTGCGGCCGTGACCGTGGCGACGTTCGCGTACTGGCCGGGCAGGGCGATGCCCGTAACCGCCGTACACGTCATCGACTCGCCCGCCGCCAGGGTCGTTTGCGGGCAGGCAATCGGCCCGATCTCGTCATCGCTCACGCTGATGCTGTCGAGGACGGCGTCGCCGGTGTTGGTGACGACGTAGCTCCACGTGACCGTGCTGCCGACCAGCAGGGGTGGCCCGGGCGTAGCATCCGCGTCGAAGCCGTTGGTTGCTTTTTCGATGCTGATCGCGATGTCCCCGCCATACTTGGCCACAAAGATGTCACTAGATCCCGCACTGGTGAGGGTGGTTTCGTTCGTCTCCCCCGCGCCAAAGGTGGCCGAACTAAAGAACTCACCCATGACATAGCTATTGCCCGAACCATCCACCGCAATGTCCTTGCCTAGGTCAAAACCTGTGCCGCCCGCCCGCTTGGCCCGGACGAGATCCCGTGCCGCGGCGGCCTGCGCGTCACGGGGGTGCTCGGCCAGGACTGTGACCACGGCGAAGACACGCAGCGCCGGCGCCAGCCAGCACCACTTGCGAATCGAACTCGGCATGCGATCATCCCTCACGACGTTAGCGACACTCGGTCTCAGGGGCGTTCGCGGCCCGAAACCGCTCACCCGCCTTCGCGGGCGCGATGCTGCAGCAGGGACAGGCGAGGCGTGAGCGCCTCACCATCGCCTGCGTGGACGAATCGGCGCTTCCAGAGCATGGGCGGGCGCGGCGCGAATCCTACCCGATTCAGGCCGTTGAGGCCGTGCGGGGGCGGCGGGAGTTCGGGGAGAGCGCGCACGTGATCGTGCGCAAAAGGAACCTGCAAGACGAAATCACCGTCACGGAACGGCCGCCAGGATTAGGAGGTTGGGGCGTACTAGGGCTGGTACGCCAGAGAGGATTCGAACCTCTGACCTCTACCTCCGCAGGGTAGCGCTCTATCCACTGAGCTACTGGCGCATCTGAAGTTGGTGCCGAAGGTGAGATTTGAACTCACACGCCCACAAGGGGCACTACGCCCTGAACGTAGCGCGTCTGCCAGTTCCGCCACTTCGGCGCCGCTAACCATTATCGGCTGCGCCCCGGCGGCCATCAAACTGGAACCTGCGGGGAGGCTCCGCGCGGCTCTGCGCCCAGTTGCTGGTGCGGCGGGGCCAGCCCTAGACTGCGGGGGCGTCCGGGCGGTTAGCTCAGATGGTTAGAGCGCGTCGTTCACACCGACGAGGCCACTGGTTCGAGTCCAGTATCGCCCACCATCCCTTTTTCGGTACAACCTCCCAAGTCTGCCAGCCGACCCGTCACCGTGACCTCATCCGTCGGACCGATGGTCACGTGCACCAGTGCCCAGACGATCTCTCGGCGTTCCTCCTCGGTCAGCGCGGCTCGGATCTCTGACCACCGCTCCGCCATCGCTCCAACCTCGTTCAGGGTGGCGCGGGATCGCTTGCGTCGGCTGCCTGGCCCATGCGCTCTAGTTCGTCCCGGAGCATCCGGATCTCACGCTCGGAGTGGTCCTTGTCTTCTCTGTAGGCAGTCGCCTCGATCTCGCCCTCGTAGTGCATCCGCCGCCACCGCCCACGCCCTCTCAGCTTTCGCGAGGCGTTGCTGGTGCGGCTCGAGCCTCGCATCGACAGTTGGGGCTCGGCCGAGGTCGTTCCTCAGGAGCAGCTCGAGGCGCTTTGGGCGCAACCTCGACGCCATGGGGGTGAGCGAGCAGGATGACAGCCTCGGCGAGCGGGATGGCCCACTTCGCTGACCACTTCACGCAGGAGGCTCAGGCATGCCAGCACAGATCACGGTCTACGGTGCTCCCTGGTGTCCAGACTGTCGCCGTTCAAAGAAGTTCCTCGCCGAGATGAGGGTCCCCTACCGCTGGGTCGACATTGAGCAGGATCAGGAGGGTGCGGCGGTCGTCCGCGCGAAGAACGACGGCAAGCAGGTCATCCCGACGATCCTCTTTGAGGATGGCTCCGTGCTCGTGGAGCCAAGCGATGACGAGCTTGCCAGGAAGCTCGGGCTGACGCTCAGAGCCAAGCGCACCTACTACGATCTCATCATCATTGGGGGCGGTCCGGCCGGCCTCACGGCAGCCATCTACGGGGCGCGCGAGGGCATCGACACGCTTGTGATCGAGAAGAGCGCGTTCGGGGGCCAGGCCGGCGCGACCGAGCGTATCGATAACTACCCTGGGTTCCCGGAAGGGATAAAGGGCGGGGACCTCGCCGAGCGGATCATTGGGCAGGCCCGTCGCTATGGGGTGGAATTGCTCCCTGCAGTCGGGATCAGCGCTATCGGGCGCAGCGATGGCTATCTTACCGTCACCACCGAGACCGGCGAGGAGTACTGCTCTCGGGCCGCCATTGTCGCCACGGGCTCCAAATACCGCCGCCTCGGGGTGCCCGGCGAGGATGATCTTGTCGGTGCTGGCATCCACTTCTGCGCTACCTGCGATGGGCCTTTCTACAAAGGAACCAACGAGCTCGTCGTCATCGGCAGCGGGAACTCGGGCGTCGAGGAGGGCCTATTCCTCTCTCAGTTCGCCGATCGCATCACGCTCGTCGAGTTCGAGCCCAAGCTCAAGGCCAGCGGGCTGCTGCAGGAAAAGGTCCGCGACCATCCGAAGTTCAACATCCTGACGAATACCGAGGTCACCGAGTTCAAGGCCGACGGTGGGAAGCTGAGTTCCGTGATCGCAGGGATCGGGGCACCGGCGAGACGGTTGAGCTCAGCCCCGCGGCTGCCTTCGTTTACATCGGGCTGAGCTGTGGTGTCTCAAAACCCTATCGGCCTTGTTGCGTAAGGCCGAATCACGCGTGAGCCTCCTCGCCGGAGGTTAGCGATGTGGCTCTACTGGCGACTCTTCCTGGTTGGGATCCAACTTCTCGGCACGCCGCGGCGGGACCTGATTCTCGAGAACCTCGTCCTTAAGCAGCAGCTCGCGGTCTGCGAGCGACGAGGTCATCGCCCTCGCCTCCAGTCGTCGGACCGACAGTTCTGGTCGCTGACGTCTCGCCGCTGGTCGGCTTGGCGCGCTCATCTCACTCTGGTCCAGCCTGCCACTGTGGTCGGCTGGCACCGGACCGCCTGGAGAAGCTACTGGCGATGGAAGAGTCGCGGACGCCCACCGGGCCGCACGCGAATCGACGCCGAGACTCGCGCATTGATCACTCGCTTGGCTAGGGAGAACGCGCTCTGGGGTGTACGTCGAATTGCCGATGAACTGAAGACCCTAGGGATCACCGTCAGCTCCGCCACTGTTCATCGCTACCGCCAGAAAACTCGCACGCCCTCCCCTTCGTGGCGCACCTTCTTCCGCCTCCACGCTCACCAGATCTGGGCAGTCGACTTCCTCACCGTGCAGACGCTCACGTTCCACACCTTCTATGTCTTCGTCGTTGTCAGTAACGGGCGCCGCCGTATCGAGCACTGGAACGTGACCGAGCACCCCACCGCCGTCTGGGTATGGCGTCAGGTGCTCGAGGCGACACCGTGGGGCCGTCAGCCGCGCTTTCTCATTCGCGATCGTGACTCGCGCTTCGGCGCCAACTTCAACGCACGTTTACGGCGCGTAGGCATCGTCCCCATCGTCACGCCCTTCCGCGCTCCGAAGGCGAACGCCGTGGTGGAGCGAGCCATCGGAACTCTCCGTCGGGAGTGTCTTGACCACGTCCTGGTGTTCGGCGAGACGCACCTTCGTCACGTCCTGCGTGAGTACGTGGCGTACTACAACGCTACGCGACCGCACCAATCTCTCCGGGCTCATCCGCCGGATGGGCCTCGCCCTGTCGCACGCTCACCCGGACCCGTCTCTGGGAGACCAATCCTTGGGGGCTTACACCACGAATACCGTCGGGAGGCTGCCTGATCACGTTTTGAGACACCACAGCCCCACCCGATACGCAGCGCCCCGCGTTCCCAGAAGAGGCACTGACAGCTGGTCTCGGTCCTTGCGCTTCACCGATGCGGGGCCCTGGAGTTCGGACTAGGAAGGGAGGGCGGGTGGCTTCGGGGCGAACAGAAGGTCCTTGCTCTCACCCGCATCGTCGGGCGGATCTATGCCGCTATCGCCGTCTATACGGACACACGCGAGACCTTCTTGCAGCTCACGGGTCCGTTCGAAGTGACGATCGCGCTCCCGAGTACTGAAGGCTCGTGGCTAGCCGACCTCGCGGGCGGGTGGGCGGAGCCCGAGGAGCAGGGGTTCGACATCCCCTCGTGCCCTGAAACTGCGCTGTTGCTTCGCAGCGAGATCGAGGAGTGGCCGGCATCGCCCGCAGACCAGCGGCGCTTCGCTTATCGACTAGGCGGCCGACTGGAGGATTGCTGGGGGGATGGAAGCGGAAGTTCTTGCCACGTGAGCGCAATTCGGATAGCACGCTCGATCTCCGCAAGTATGGCTGGCCACCCTAACGGGACGCCAGCAGGCGCGTAACCCGATTTTCGGAGGGAACATCTTCGGCTTGATCGGCTTCGTTGGCTTCCTCGTCTGGTCACTGGCCACGAGTGTCCTCCTGCTGCGTGAGCCTGCCGCTCAGACCTAGCGGCCCAAGACGAGGGAGAGCCCCCTCGGCAGTCGTGCCAGGCTACGCAACGATCAGCTCCGCTACGCGCCACCAGGGGTATGCAACCACCCAACTGTTGGTCCCGTGGGGTGGCAAAACCCCGTCCGCATTGGCCGGACGGAATATTCGTGCCCCACAGCCACCGCCTCATGGGTCGTTACTCAACATCGAAGGCCGCGTTGAACACCCTGAGCGGCGAGCTACTGAAGGAAGTCGCGCCGCTAGGTATCGAAGACCGTGCGTGACCCCATCACGTTGCTCACGTTGGGTCTGGCTGGGTTGTTGTTGATTGGCCGAGTCGCTCGCTCGTGGCAGAGGGCAGGCGGCATCTTCTTCGCGCCGGGCCCTGACTATTGGGAGTTGAGGTGTTCCCGGAACTATGGGGTCCTGCTGGTGAAGCTGGCTGAGCTGCTTCCCCCCGGTCTTACGCTGTTTGTGGAGGGCACCCACACGGCGCCTGTCATCGCTGCGTATCTCGAGGCCCGTCAAGCCGAGCAGCGGGTCGACGTGAGGTCGGGGACCATCTGGCCCCGCTCAAGGTCGTTTCACATGCCCCTCACCGAGGACAATATCGCGGGGCTCGCGGACCTGATGGATCGCGTCGCGGAGCCCGAGGTGGGAGACCACTTGCACGCCTACCGGGGGACAACGCCGTATCTCACCTGGTATGACGCTTTGTCAGAAGCACCCTTGTACTTGCGAAAGGACATCCCCGAGGAAGCCGTACTGAGCCTTTGTCGGTCGGCGTCCAACACCTCGAGGGGACCCAAACCGGCCAGAAGCAACGCGAGTGAGGCGATGAGCACCGCGAGCCGGTCGTCGCCCGCAACGGTGGGACGTCGAGGCCTCTGCCCTCACCCTAGAGCAGCTCCGCACCCATTGCGAGCAGGCGGGGTTCGTGGATTCGACGGCGATCACCAAGAACCTCGGTCGTTCGGTGGTGGGACGTTACGAAGCCGGAATGGTCGTCGCGAACGTCTCAGGCGGGCCTTCGTAGAGGCAGGTATCGTCGTCCTCAGGTCGGGGAATACTCCCAACACCGAGTTCGTCGAAGGCCGTGTGGTGGCAAAACCGCGTCCGAATTGGCCGGACGGGATATTCGTGCCCCACAGGTGTGGGGAACCCCAATACAGGGCTAAAGGAGCCGCTGAGATGTGGACGCTTGGAGGTGCTTTGACGATGCGGGGAATCCAGGGGAAGCGTGAGACGATCTTCGAGAAAGGAAGCGCAGCTCAAGGCACTGGAGAAGCCTCTTCTCGTCCTTGTCGGCGACGAAGACGATGCTTGTCTTCAGCCAGCGCTCTTCATGAAGCGCAACGTTCGCAGATCCGGGTTGAGCGTGTTCCCGAGAAGCGGCCACGCGATCAACCTCGAGGAGCCGGACCTGTTCAACCGGGTCGTGCTGGACTTTCTCACCGCGGTTGAGGCGGGCGTCTGGGACGAGCGGGAGTATGGGAGCAAGGTGGGCTTTCTCGCGGACGACCCGAGGCCAATGGCTGAGGCGGACCGCGGTAGCTAGCCAGGATTGCGACTCTCCGGGAGGCGCCCGTCAACGAGGCGGTCGCCTCGCCCGCCGCGATCGCCACGGCCGCCGGCGTTACCATCGCCGACGACGACAGCGAAGCGGAGTTAAGCGGCAGGAAGTGGCAAACCAACAGGTTGCGCGGAAGCGGGCGATCGGTCCAGTTGGAACCGTCGGGCGGATCGCTCTAGGAATTGGACTACTCGTGACGGCCTTCGTCTTCGAAACGAACGGCGGCATTTAGTGGCATGAACCACTCCTTGGTCTGCTTGCGGCACCAGCTGTCCCGCTCGCGTGGCAGGCGGTACGCCTGCGGTGGACGGGGGACCGCCTCGATGCGACGGGACCAGTCGGGTTCGGTCTGAACTTCGCCTTAGGCGCGGTCGTCTTTTCGCTTGAGTACACCCGCGACGCAGCGCTGCTCTTCTACGGCTCAACGCTTCTCCTGGCGGCGGCGCGAGGCTACGCAGGCTGCGAAGTCTTGGCGATTAGCAACTGGATTCTGCGGAGAGACGACCAGGTGGGATGCGTCGTCTTTTCGCCGCTCGACGCGGTCGAGAGTCGACTCGCGGAGCGGCCTGCTTGATCTAAGCCTGGGCGTGGGGTGGCAAAACCCCGTCCGCATTGGCCGGACAGGATATTCGTGTCCTACGGCTCAGGCGCTCAAAGCGCAACCTCCCTCAGCCCGAACGTCTTGCCAAAAACCTTTATCCATAGGCCGGATGGAATATTTTTGCCCCACAACTCCGAGACCGGAGACATGCTCCGTTTCGCACTCGAGCTGAAGGCAGAGCAGCAGCTGGCGCGCCTTCCCGCAGTCGCCGCTCGTCGCGGTTCGGGAGCGGTTCGCCGATAGAGGGCGAGGTGTTTACGAGCTAGGATGATCACAATAGGAGTAAGTCATCGGACCTCTCGAGCGCCTCCTTGGACGCCGCAGCAACACCGGTGAGGTCCCGATCGAAGGCGAGCAGCCAATCGCTCCAGGGGATTGCAGGCACCTCATCCTCAATCCGAGATGGCTGGATGCGGCTGAGCTCGGCGATGAGGACCTGGCATACAAGCTGGAGTGCGCAGCGTGTGGCTCGCTACTGGCGTCCGAAGAGGCCCGCACACTGCGAGCGCGGGCGAGGTCGGAGACGAAGTCGGGGCGCTCTCAGTGATGAGCGATTCGGCATGCGTGCACCGCTGGCGCATCGACGAGCCGAACGGGGTATTGACCGGAGAGCTCAGTTTGAATCAGGAGCTCGGGCAGGCTTCGCTCATCGCGCTACGTTCGGCGGTTTCGTCAAGCTTCGTCTGGACTCGACTATTGCAACTGTGAATACGGAAGAGGGTTCAGAAACAGCGTCTCCTCTTCCTTCAAGCAATCGTGCCAGCGGTCGACCGTCTCGCCCTCAATGGCAGCCTCGGCTGCTCCAGCCTCGCCAAGTGCATCCCGACCTTTCGGAAGGATGAAGGTGTCCTTGAGCTCGTCGCGCCGGCCAATAATCGGTTGGCCACCGGTGATCAGCTGGATGGCGCCGCTATTCTTTTCGACTTCACGAATGATGACGGCCAGATGCTTCTTCGCCTCGTCCTCCATGCCGAGATGCATGCGGGCGATTCGCTGGAAGCACATCCTCGGAGGGCCACCGGATTTCTCCAGGGCGCGATCGATCCGCTCGTCGGGCGAATATGGCGAAGGCTCAGAGACACTAATGACTTCCGTCACGTCGATGCCCTTCAGAGCCTCGACGACGCCGGTGTCCCCTGACGACTCCTTCCGCGAGGACGCCTGTGCACGTTCGTACGAGGCGAGATCCTCGAAGCGCGAGAGATGCATGACCTGCTGCGCCGGGCCGCCAGCCCGCGACCATGCGGCGAACGGCTCGAGCCCGTGTCGCTTGAGGCGCGGCAGCGCTTTGTTCCCGACCACGTCAACAAACCTGGGCAGGACGGCAGGTGGCCGGAGCGTAATCAAGGTCTCTACGATGATGGTCATGGTGACCTCCTGAAATCTCCATCGGATGCGTCGGGTTAGCCTGCCCGCTGACCTTACGTTGGGGCGGAGCGCTCCATGCGGCAACCCAACGCCTGGCATTCTGCCGCCGCTGGGCTAAGGCGCACAAGACCTTCAACGTGCTCGACAAGCTTCCCTGCAGCGCGCAGGGACGGGCGGAGCAGGACCTGTGCAGTGCCATTATTCGATCCGCGCAGTGCGGATGGGGTTTTGAGACACCACAGTGCCAACCAAAGGCCAACTTGAAATCGCGTTCGGCTCTGTCC
The DNA here is from genome assembly GCA_965247935.1 of Tepidiformaceae bacterium. Lineage (GTDB taxonomy): Bacteria > Chloroflexota > Dehalococcoidia > Tepidiformales > Tepidiformaceae > CAUYXJ01. Next base: position 1,667,438 of record CBDFIA010000002.1, on the reverse strand, counting down.
TTAAGGATCGGAGGCGAAAGACGAGGCTCTCACAGGAGAAGCTCGCTGAGTCGGCTGGCCTCCACCGAAACTATGTTGGCCTTGTAGAGCGAGGTTCGAGCTCTCCGTCACTCGGGGCGATTGGTGCCCTAGCCGCAGCCCTCGGCGTTAGCGCGAGTGAGCTCATTCGAGAGGCCGAGGGGCGCTTTCGGCCAGCTCCTCGGTCGTGAGGACGGGCATTGGCCTTCCCTACGCGACTGACGCCTGAGCCGCGCCAGCCTCTGTTCACAAGGGCTCCGAGCGAGCGCCTCGGGCGCTCCCGCCTACTGGTCGTGCTGCCACGCCCAGACAGTGCGGTCGCCGACGCCGGCGAGCTGAGCTGCGCGCAGGGCTGAGTACCCGATAGCCATTTCGTTGGGTGACAGCGACCTGCCGTGCTGACGGGTGCCATGGTGTCTCCAAGGTATGAGCAACATCCGTCATCGCGTTAGGCCAGACTTAGGCCGGGCGGGGCCATGCCCCTGGAAGCGAAAGCTGGTGACGAGGTTGTTCCCTCGGCTCCCGCTCAGTCGCCATCGCCTTGAGCGCATGGACGAGCCAGACTCTTATGCCGGACAAGACCGTGTGCGGACAACCGCCGTCGTTGACGCCCTAGACCGACGTCGGTGCTTGGGCCGAATCTCCTGAGTAATCGCGAGAACCCACCCGTTCACGACGTCAAGCGGTGCGACGTCGCGGTATTCGGCGGGTATGAAACCTCTCATGATCTCATCGAGTTCGCGGAATCCCTGCGAGGGGCTGCCTGGAGCAACGAGTCGCTCCAACAGGTATTCGGCCAGCGTTACGTTTCGGCGCGCGGCGTTGATGCCCAGGAACTCCCACATAGCCCGCTGGGCGGTCTCGCGGATCGCCTCCGCGGCCCGTTGCGAGGCCAAGGTGCCTGCGTTGTCGGGGAACGCAGATCGCCTGAGGGGTACCCGGGCCTTACGACGACCTGACAGCGATGAAGTGGAGGTAGTCGTCGCCGACGGCTTCGTGGACCACCGTGAACTGCGCGTCGCTGAGCCAGCGCCTCACCTGATCGATGGCCGGGTAGTAGTGGTAGCCACCACCGTGAGTCCACTCACCTAGTACGACGGGAAGACCCATTGCGCGTGCCCGCTCATAGCCAGCATGCAGGTCGTCAGCGCTACGGGGCCAGACCCTCGGCTCATCACCGGCAGCCTCCGCGGCGCCCCCGCTGTCCTCCGGGAGCTCAACCGTGAAGTAGAGGTGTCCGCTCGGCCTGAGCGCGCGATGGAAGTTGCTCAGGACCAGCGGCCAGTCCTCGGGTGGAACCAACTCCATCGCGTCGACGCACATGACGGCGTCGAACTCACGTTCGAATGAGAGCTGCAGGAGCACGAGCTTCTCGACGGGGACGGTGGGGAACTTCGCCTTCGCTTGGTGGAGCATGCCCCGTGAGTGGTCAATCCCCACGAGCCTGTGACCAGCTTCGAGGACGAGCGCCCAGTACTTGCCGGTGCCACAAGCAGCATCGAGCACCGCGGCTTTGGAAGGGCAAAGCTCCAGGAACCGGCTGAGACAGTCCCGATGGCTAGGCGCGATCTCGCCCCAGTTCTCGTCGTAGGTGGGTGCCTGGCTGTCCAGGAACGCCTCGGACCTACGTCGGCGATCTTGCAGCCAGCGCCTCCGTTCCTCGGTCGTCCCCTCTTGGTCGGCAGGTCCGGTCATAGCGCTGCAGGGCGCCATGCGCGATGCACCCCGATGGGGCAGTAGCCTATCTTCTGGTAGATGGCCGCCGCCATCTCGGTTGGCTCCAGCACGGCGGAGATCTGGCTGGACGAGGGTCGCAGCCCAGGTGAGCGCAGGCGTGGTGCCGTGCGGCCTCGTCGCGGGCGGCGCTGTAGACGAGGTCCCTATGGCGAGTCTCCGGCATCGTGAGAAAACTACGCCCCGCGACTCCAGCCGCTGCAATTCCCGACGCACGATGTCAGGACGCGAGAGGACGACTGACGCCTCCTGCAGAATGGCCTCCTCCAACCGGTCCGCACGAATGTATCGAGACAGGCAGCGGTCGTGGTGCGGGCCGGCGAAGGCGCGGAGCGGTCATCGCTGCTGGCGATTCTAGGCTGACGGCTACAACCCGGCGCAATGGCCTCGACAACCTCGCTATCCTTGCGTGGCACGCCAAGCGAGCGTATCCAGCGGCGTATTGACCGGCTATTCGTTGAGGAAGAGGGTGATCTGCACGGTGCGTCGGTCGTCATCGACTAGCGGTTGATGGGCGAGGCTGACGGCGGGGAGATCCTCGTGAGCACGTGGTGCGCGAGTTGGTGGCAGGGAAGCCCTACACGTTCTCGGACCGAGGGAGCCACGCGCTCAAGGGCTTCGAGGAGCCGGTGCGGCTGTTCGAGGTCAGCTGGCGGGCCTAGATAGTGTTCGAGTGCCCTCGATTCACCCGAAGAGCCACCGAACACGGCGAGGGGTGATTACATCCTTGCTGCGGCGTTGGGGCGAGTGCGAGCTACGCGGGCTGGAGTCGCCCTGGGTAGGGACATCGGCGTTGTGCGAGACTCCCCGATGCGGGCGGTGAGGACCTGCCCCGCAGCAGGGCGGAGCGACCCGTGGACGGCAATTGGAAGCTAGCTCTCACCACCCTGTGGGGCCCCAAAATTCGAGCGGCACTGCCCGGACGAGGTTTTGCCGCCCCACGGCCGTCAACGGGTGAGCCTCGCGGCCGGAGGTCGAGATGTGTGGGTTTACTGGCGACTTCGCTAGAACCCTGTGTTTACAGGCTGGATGGAATATTCGTGTCCCACAGGTTTTGAAACACCACAGGTGTGGTGGGAGGATGGCTCCGACGCAAGGGCGGCTCGATGAACTGGTTCACACAGCGAGTCACACCTTCGTCGACGCTCAGATGACTCTCACGGCTCCACAGGCTGTACGCTCGCACGGTGAGTACCGAGCTCGACGTCCCGCTCTCCGTCCTCGATCTCGCGCCGGTGTCAGAGGGCTCCACTCCCGGCGACGCGTTGCGGAACTCGTTGGATCTAGCTCAGCGGGTAGAGCAGCTCGGCTTCAATCGCCACTGGGTCGCAGAGCACCACAATATGCCCGGCATCGCCTCATCAGCCCCCGCCGTGCTGCTGGCACACCTCGCGTCGGTCACCTCCACGATCCGCGTCGGGTCGGGCGGCGTCATGTTGCCGAATCACTCTTCCCTCGTTATCGCCGAGCAGTTCGGCATGCTCGAAGCGTTGCATCCAGGGCGCGTCGATCTGGGCATTGGTCGAGCGCCGGGCACGGACCAGCTCACCGCCCATGCGCTCCGGCGCGCCCGCAGCACGGCCGACGACTTTCCTGAGCAGTTAGTCGAGCTATTCGGGTACTTCGATGGCCAGTGGCCACCTGAGCACCCCTTCGGCGCAATCGCTGCGACACCGGGACTTGGCAACCGCCCGGCAATTTGGATGCTGGGTTCGTCCGACTACGGTGCCCACGCGGCCGGCGTCCTGGGACTGCCCTACTCCTTCGCCCATCACTTTTCGTCAAAGAACACGATGGTCGCCGTGAAGACCTACCGTGACGCGTTCCAGTCGGGTGGCGCCATCGACGAGCCATACCTCATGCTCGGGGTGTCAGTGGTGTGCGCGGACACCGACGAGCACGCGCGCTGGCTCGCGGCCTCCAGTGCGCTGTCGTTCGTCCGCTTGCGTACCGGCCGACCAGGTCGGTTCCCCTCGCCCGAAGAAGCAGCCGCCTACGAGTATTCCCCGCAGGAGCGGGCGCTCCTGAACGAGCGGACGAGCTCCCAGGTCATCGGCGGGCCCGGTAAAGTGCGAGATGAGCTGAAGGCACTCGTGGAACAAACGGGCGCCGACGAGCTGATCATCACCACGGCCGCGCATGCCCACACGGACCGGATTCGCTCCTACGAGCTCATCGCCGAGGCCGTCGGTTTGTGCGAACGGAACTCAGCTACTGCCACCGCATCTCGAACACCCGCACCTGCTTCTCGAATCCCTTGAGCGCGCGGCTGCCGCGGTCCGAGAACGTATACGGCTTCCCCGCGGCCAGCGCGCTTCGGAGTCATCGTTGGGTAGCTCCAGTGGACGATCCGCGAAGTTAAAAATCATCAGATAGCCAGCCCCGCCGTAGTCACCCGCGTAGTCGTACGCCTGCTGAACGCCGGACCGCAGGCGATCCACTCCGTAGGCAGAAGTCCCAGCAGCAGACCGATGTAGAGACGCATGCCCGATCTCCTCCAGGTCGGCCATCATCGCGCTTGGCTCAATGCGGACCGGGTTTTGCCGCCCCACGGAATCATCATCGCCCTGGGAGCCGCAGCGGTGCACCTATTGACCGGAGAGCTCAGTTTGAATCAGGAGCTCGGGCAGGCTTCGCTCATCCCGCTACGTTCGGCGGTTGCTTCAGGCTTCGTCTGGACTCGACTATTGCAACTGTGAATACGGAAGAGGGTTCAGAAACAGCGTCTCCTCTTCCTTCAAGCAATCGTGCCAGCGGTCGACCGTCTCGCCCTCAATGGCAGCCTCGGCTGCTTGAGCCTCTCCAAGTGCATCCCGACCTTTCGGAAGGATGAAGGTGTCCTTGAGCTCGTCGCGCCGGCCAATAATCGGCTGGCCACCGGTGATCAGCTGGATGGCGCCGCTATTCTTTTCGACTTCACGAATGATGACGGCCAGATGCTTCTTCGCCTCGTCCTCCATGCCGAGATGCATGCGGGCGATGTGCTGGAAGCACATCCTCGGAGGGCCACCGGATTTCTCCAGGGCACGATCGATCCGCTCGTCGGGCGAATATGGCGAAGGCTCAGAGACACTAATGACTTCCGTCACGTCGATGCCCTTCAGAGCCTCGACGACGCCGGTGTCCCCTGACGACTCCTTCCGCGAGGACGCCTGTGCACGTTCGTACGAGGCGAGATCCTCGAAGCGCGAGAGATGCATGACCTGCTGCGCCGGGCCGCCAGCCCGCGACCATGCGGCGAACGGCTCGAGCCCGTGTCGCTTGAGGCGCGGCAGCGCTTTGTTCCCGACCACGTCAACAAACCTGGGCAGGACGGCAGGTGGCCGGAGCGTAATCAAGGTCTCTACGATGATGGTCATGGTGACCTCCTGAAATCTCCATCGGATGCGTCGGGTTAGCCTGCCCGCTGACCTTACGTTGGGGCGGAGCGCTCCATGCGGCAACCCAACGCCTGGCATTCTGCCGCCGCTGGGCGAATAGCTCAAGAACGTCTGGGCGAATCGGCATCCGGGCCGCCATGCGGCCACGCGCCGGGGAGAGGCAAAACCTCATCCCCGCAGTTCGGATGGATTTTGGGGCCCACGTCCTAACCCGCGAAGAGTTGGTTCGTCGATACGCAGCCTACAGCGGCCGTGACGTCAGCTACTTCGACTTGTGGGGCACAAATATTCCATCCGGCCTATGGATACTGGGTTTTGGCGAGACCTTCGGGCTGAGGGCAGTTGCGCTTTGAGCGCCTGAGCCCACCCTCAGCGTGGAGGTTTCTCCGTGTGGATTCTGCTCAAGCTCCTCCTCAGTGGGTTGCGGGGCCTGCCATCCGACAGGCGTGATCTCGTCCTCGAGAATCTCGCACTCCACATCAGCTCGCGGTGTGCGCCCGCCCTCGCCGTGCGCGCCTGAAGGAAGCCGACCGGCGTTTCTGGTCTTCTCTGGCAATAGCCTGGCCTCGCTGGCGGGACGCCTTGGTTCTCGTTCAGCCGGAGACCGTCGTCAGCTGGCATTCGCACAGCCTGGAGGCGGTACTGGACCTGGAAGAGCCGACATCGGGGACCGGGGCGACCGCGTGTCTCGACCGAGGTCCAGGGCCTGATCAGACGCATCGCCTCGGAGAACCCACGCTGGGGTGCGATTCGGATCGTCGGTGAGCTCCGGGCGCTGGGTCTCGATGTAAGCGCCTCGGCCGTCCGAATCTATCGCCGCCAAGCTCTGCGTCGACCACCATCGCCCAGCTGGCCTGCATTCCTTCGCCTGCACGCTCGCGAGATCTGGGCCGCAGACTTCTTCACCGTGCCGACGCTTAGCTTTCTTACGCTCTACGTCTTCGTTGTCATCGCCCACGAGCGCCGGCGGATCATGCACGTCAATGTGACGGCTCATCCCACAGCAACCTGGGTCTGGCGACAGATGATCCAGGCCACACCCTGGGGGACTGCGCCGAGGTTCCTCCTCCGCGACCGTGACCGCAGCTACGGGCGGGACTTTGCCCTTCGGGCCGCGAAGATCGGGATCAAGGCTATCCAGACGCCCGTGCGAGCACCGAAGGCGAACGCCGTAGTTGAGCGCGTAATCGGACACTCCGGCGCGAGTGCACCGACCACGTCATCGTGCTAAATGAGCAGCACCTTCGCAGCGTCCTGCGTGAGTTGTGGGGCCACAAAAATAGCATCCGCGTGATTTGACGGCCCCGCTCAGGGCGTCGAGGCTCCCCGCGAAGCGGGAGGCTGCCGATGCAGGGACATGCCCGACCCTGGACGACGATGCTATTCGGCTGGTTCCGCGGCGGACGAGCCTGGTGCTCGAGAACGCTGCGCTTCGCCAACAGCTGGCCATGTACGACCGCCGTCGCCCGAAGATCCAAGACTCAGACCGTCTCTTCTGGGTCTGGCTTGTGCGTATCTGGCCGCGCTGGCGTGGCGTTGTTGTCGCCGTCCGGCCCGAGACAGTCGTGCGCTGGCATCGGGCGGGGTGGCGAAGGTACTGGACCTGGAAGAGCAGGCCCAAGCGTCGCGGCCGCCCGCGAATCAACCCCGAAGCACGGGCCCTGATCCTACGTACCGCTGCCGAGAATCGGCGTTGGGGCGCCGTTCGTATCCAAGGTGAACTACGAGCGCTCGGCCATGACCTCAGCTCTGAAACGGTGCGGCGCTACCGCCGGCTGGCCCTGCGTCGCCCACCCTCTCCAAGCTGGCGGACGTTTCTTCGCAACCATCGACATGAAATCTGGGCTGCCGACTTCCTCACTTTGCCAACGCTCACACTGAAGACGGTCTATGTCTTCTTCCTTATCTCGCACGGTCGGCGCCGGATCGAGCACGTCAATGTGACGAGCCACCCCACTGCCGACTGGGTGTGGCGCCAGCTGATCGAAGCGACGCCATGGGGGAAGCACCCACGCTTCCTGATCCGCGATCGGGACCGCGCGTACGGTGGTGCCTTCATCGCGCGTGCGAAACGTATCGGCATCAAGACCGTGCTCACACCGGTGCATGCGCCGAAGGCGAATGCCGTCGCCGAGCGGCTGGTCGGTACGCTCCGGCGCGAGTGCCTCGACCACATCATCTCGCTGAGCGAGCAGCATGTTCGCTCGGTGCTCGCTGAGTACGTCCGCTACTACAACTCGACCCGTCCACATCGCACGCTGGCTCTTGAGACGCCTGAGGGTCCCCGGCTCGTCCAATGAGAAGGGCAGGTGGTGTCGATCCCCGTGCTCGCAGGCATCCATCACCGCTATTTAAGGGAGGCCGCCTGACGCGATCCTATTTTGGGGTCCCACAGGATGAGATTCTGCCGCCCCACGGCGTCTGGCGTCAGCTCCTTTGCTAGCGGGGCCTGCGTTCGCCGATGAGGGCCCGGACGAGGTCCGGAATTTCGCTGTTTCCGTTAGACGGCCCCGCGAAGCTGCCCGTTCTCAACAATCTCCTGCTCGAGGTCAGCGACCATCTGAGGGGTGAGCTCCTTCGCCTCCAGCAAATGCCGGCACCGGTTCCTCGCTTCGTCGAAGCTGTCTGCCTCGACGAAGGCATGCACGGTCGAGTCTTCCATCCGCGAGGCCGTCGCGGTGTGATTCCTAAGTCGTCGGATGATGTGATCGGCCGTGCTCTCACCCTGGCGCGGCCCTCCGCCCTGCTTCCGTCCGAAGAACCCGAAGGGGTTCTCTCCAAGCATGACAGCGAGGACCGGTACGCCACGGCCGTACGCCCACCCAATCTCCTGCGCGGTCCATGGGCTGCTCCGGAAGCCCTCGTGGAGCATTGCAACCAACGCGTGGCATGACCGAAGAGCGTCCTCGATAGTATCGATCCACTCGTCGTCGGGCACGAGGTCGGTGTGCGCGACGAAGGAGCTGATCCCCCAGCCCTGGAGATACTCCTTGATCTCCGCTGCGTACTGCTTGTGGTCGGCGAGGTGGCAGATGAAAAGGCGCAGCCCGGGGCCTTCCCACATGCTCGTGTCGACGCCCTCCGAGCCGAGGGCCTGGGGCACGTGGCCCTCGATTCCAGCGGGCAGCTCCACTTCGAGCTGCCTTGCACTCGCGATTAGAGCCCGCTCATCAGCGCTGCGCAGCTCTTCGGTCACCCAATACTCAATGCTCTCCCACCCGGGTTAGAACGGGCGCTCTAGCATCCCGAACTCGCGTAGGAAGAACTCAATATCAGCTGCGTCCATCGCCACAAGGCGAGCGCGGACGCGGGGAATGAGTTCGACCCTCTGCGGAGGCGTTAGGAACCTCAGGGGCCCTTCGCTCTCTGGCTCCGGCGTCATCCACCGCTCCTGGGCCGCGAAAACTTTATTCCGTAGGATCCCGCTTCCTATTATCAACGCGTGAGGTCATACCCACGGCGGCTGTGGGGCACGAATATTCCGTCCGGCCAATGCGGACGGGGTTTTGCCACCCCACGCCCTGCTCCAGGTATCGCCGAGATACTCCCGGAAGCATAGGCGCCGAGCGCGCGGCGCCTATGTTCCTGGGAGGCTCGTAGCCTAGCCCTGACCGTGTCGGATGAGCTGACCCGGGGTAAGGCCGGTGCACTTGCCATCCTCGAAGGTCGTCTTGCCGTTGACCATGGTCCAGCGATAGCCCTCAGCTTCGCGCACGAGCCGCCACTCGTTTGCCGGGAAGTCGTAGGCTCGCCTCGTCTCGGTCCGCCGCAGCTTCTCGAAGTCGTAGACGATGATGTCGGCGGGTGACCCCTCGCGGATCCAGCCGCGGTCTTTGAAGCCCGCGGCCATCGCCGGATAGGCGCTCAAACGCCAGTGAGCTTCTTCCAGATCGACCAACTCGTTCTCGCGGACGAGAACCTCGATGTACTCGGTGGGGTACGCAGCCATCGTGATGAACTTGGTGTGCGCGCCTCCATCCGAGAGGCCCGGCAGGGCGAAGGGGGAGTTCGTAATGTCCTTCATCGCCTTCATGTCCATCTTGTTCGGCGGCGAGCCGAAGGTCGACCGCAGGTTGTCCGCAACGCCGATGTCAAGGAAGACATCGATGATGTGCTTTCCTTCGCGCTCGGCGATCTCCCGGATCGTGAAGCCCTCGTACTGCTGCAGCGATGGGTCCTCGACAATCTCGACCGTGAGTTCCCCAATGCCGCTGCCGGAGACGAAGCCCTTGTCTTCGGTTCCAGCGCCGGTCGCCGGGCCCTTGCCTGCGTCGTACTCGGCCTTGAAGACGGCTCGGCGCTCCGGGTCGCTCAGCTTCTCGATCTTCTCTTCGATCGAGCCCGCGTTCAGCGCCTCACGCCAGGACAGGACGCTGTCGAAGAGACTCCATTCGTCGAGCTGGAACTCGAAAGCAATCGCTGTCGTGATGGACTGCGCGAACACGCGGTTGCCGCGCTCGTTCGCCTCGGCGATCCACTGCTCCGTCTCTTCGTAGCCCGGGAGAGCGATACCGTGCTGATCGGTCTTCGCAGACAGGGCGTTGTAGACGATCGGACGGCCGCTCACTTCGGCAAGCCGGTTGACGAACTCCGGCGTCGCACGGCCTCCGGCGATCTGGATGAACCCTTTCCGAACCTTGCTGAGGACGGCGCCGAAGGCGAGCAGGTCTTCCTCCGCCATGACGTCGGTAGCCATGGGTGTCCCGTCGTAGTCCCGCTGGGTGCCGCCATCACCGCCGAACTGCGCGGAGAAGCCACAAGCACCAGCCTGGATAGCCTCCTCGAGGAGCTTGCACATCTCGGCTCGCTCATCGTCCGTCGCGGGGCGACTCTTGGCCGTCTCGAGCCCCATCACGTACATCAAGAGGGGATTCAGCCCAACGTAGCCGAGAAGGTTGATGCCCTTCGGCGTGCGCTCGACGCTGTCAAGGAACTCCGGATAGCTCTCCCAGTCCCAGGGCATGCCCGCCTTCATGCTCGCGAGGGGGACGGCCTCGTTCCTCTGCATCGCGAGCATCGCCCGATCCTGCTCCTCCGGCTTGACCGGGGCGAAGCCGAAGCCGCAGTTCCCGATGACGGCCGAGGTCACACCGTGCCAGCCAGAGATCGTGCACCACGGGTCCCAAAAGAGCTGTGAGTCGTAGTGCGTGTGCAAGTCCACGAATCCCGGTGCAACGATCAGCCCGCTGGCATCGAGCACCTTCGCTCCCTCGTGGCTCGAGATGCGGCCGACGTAGGCGACCTTCCCATCTTTGATGCCAACGTCGCTCGTGAACCGGGGTGTCCTGAGGCCGTCGACGACGGTTCCGCCCTTGATAACGGTGTCGAATTCCGCCATGGCTTCCGTGATCTCCTTCAGTCTCCCGTCATCCCGCTGCGACGTGGAGACAGTCTCTCCTACCACGTTCGTGCCACGCGGTCAAGGCGTATGGATGGCAATCGCCGTGAGCATTGAGCCAGCGCCCGGGATGTCGCTGAAGACAAGGGCGCGGTCGGCTGCCATCCAAACCGGGACCCAAAGCGCCGGACACATTTGACACGCGTCTCACTCGGGCTTCGAGCCGAAGCAAGTGCTGGTGCAGGAGTATCTGCAGTCGCGACATAGCGCCGATCGGCCCGCGGCCTGACGAGGCGCAGCGTCCGTTCATCGCGCTGGTGCTCGGGGCCGTTCATAGACGCAACGACCACGCCCAGTTCGCCGCTGAGGCTCGGGGACACCTCGGCGGCTACGGCCCCACGCCGCCCCGTGCGATGCCGAGGACTATTCCTTCTCAAGTGGTTCCGGCTTGCCTCCGCCGACCTGAGCCTCTTGGCGCCCAGGGGTCGGGGGACGAGGAGGAGGCGGCGTAGGACGATCTGGTGCCGGACTGGGCTTTGGCGGTGCCGGGGCGGGAGCCTCATCTCGAGGTGGAACGTTCATGGCACCTGCGGTGGTCTAATCGTAGCGACGGTGACCATATTGGGACGGTACGGGCCGAGCGCCCTCCAACGTTCGAGTTGCGACGACCGCAGAGTCCGCTGGCTTCACAGCGGTCCTGGTGCCCACACATTTCGCGAACGGCCTTTTTCGGGAAGATGCGCCGCTGGCGGAGCGAAAGCCTAGCTAGCTACACCGTGACGGAGCAGCTTCCCGGGCGTGGCGCTCGTGCACTCCCCGTTGGCGAAGGTCACCTCGCCGTTGACTAGCACCCATTCGTATCCTGCAGACCGCTGGATACGACGCCACGAACCCGCGGGCATATCGTGCACGGTCTCACGCGGCAGCACCTCGAGTCGGTCCAGGTCGTAGACGATGATGTCTGCCGGAGCGCCTTCCCGAATCCAACCCCGATCGCGGAAGCCTGCGGCGAGCGCAGGGTACGCACTCAGCCGCCAGTGGGCCTGTTCGAGGTCCATGATCTCGTTGTCACGGGCCAAGGTTGCGATGTAGTAGGTCGGGTACGTTCCCATCGTCAGGAACTTCGTGTGCGCGCCACCGTCCGACGTTCCGGGAAGGGCGAACGGTGAGTTCGCCATCCTCTTCATCTCCTTCATATCGATCGGCTGCCAGGGCGTCACGAACGTGGTGTCGAGGCTGTCGCCGACTACATCGAGCATCGCGTCGATGATGTGCTTACTCTCCTGCTCGGCGATCTCAGCGACGGTCAATCCTTCAAATTGCTCGAGCTCCTGCTCGTTCACGGATTCAACCGTCAGCTGAGCAATCGTCCCTGCGAGGGGGGCACCCCGGTGCTTTCCCGCGTCGTACTCCTCGCGCATGGCCTGTCGCCGCTCCGGGTCGCGGAGCTTCGCGGACTTCTCCGTAGCGGTTCCGACCGTCGCCTCTCGCCAAATGGGGCTGGTGTCGAAGAGGTTCCAGTCCTCGAGCGTGAATTGGTAGCCCAACGGGACGGTCACCCCTTGGCCGAAGATCCGTCGACCGCGCGCGTTTGCGTCCTCCATCCACTGCATCACTTCGTTGTGGTCTCCCGTCGCCTGACCGTGTTGGTCGACTCCGAGAGCGAGGACGTTGTAGATGACCGGTCGCCCGCTGATCTCGGCGATGCGCTCCTGGATTCTTCGCGCTTCGGGCTTACCCTTGCCGCCGTCTCCAGTGAGCTGGATGAAGCCCTCGCCCCGCTTCCCCAGGACCTCGGCGAAGATGTAGAGATCCTCCTCGGCCATCGTGTCCGTGACCATTGGGGTCCCATCGTAGTCGAGCTGGACCCCGTTTTCGCCCGACCATTGGGTCGACCAGCCACAAGCGCCGGCCTCCATGGCGTCCTCGAGAATGGCCGCCATCTCCGTCTTTTCCTCGCCGGTCGCGGGCCGGTTCTTGGCAGCTTCCAGGCCCATGACGTAGGTCATGACAGGCGCCAGACCGACGTAGCTGAGCATGTTCACGCCCTTCGGCGTCGCCTCGACGGCGTCGAGGAACTCGGGGAACGTCTCCCACGGCCACGGCCGAGGCAGACCCTCTTGCATGGATTCGAGGGAGATCGCTTCGTTGCGCGATAGCGTCAACATTGCGCGGTCTCTCGCCTCCGGGGCGACCGGCGCGAGGCCGAAGCCACAGTTTCCGATGACCACCGAGGTCACGCCGTGCCAGGCGGAGATGGTGCAGTAGGGGTCCCAGAACACCTGGGCGTCGTAGTGCGTATGGAGATCCACCACACCTGGCGCCACGATCCGCCCCTGGGCATCGAGAACCCGCTCTCCATGCCCAGCGGGAATGGAGCCGATTCGGGCTATTCGCCCGTCCCGGATCCCGATGTCACCCACAAACCGCGGCGTCCGCAGCCCGTCGATGATCGTACCCTGCTTGATGACCACATCATAATCTGCCATGAGGAATACTCCTTTTCGAGTGCCACGCTCGCCGATCATTCTATTTCATCGGCTCGACGTCATTCCCAAAATCGACCCACTGAAACAGACTAAATGGTCGCGCGCCCTGCGAGAAGCCGCGATCACCGCAGTGTCCCTGACCCGTACCGCGGCCTCGCGGTGGGCCACGGCACTATCGTCGACCACGTCCGCGATCTCCTGGAACTCCGACTGCGTGTGGAACCCCGGGGCGCCTTCGTCGGAGAGGACCGTCGCTTTCAGCTCGGGCGCGTCGACGAGGTCGAGCGAGCCGGCAATCCGACGTCGGTGTCGCCCTGGGTGTCCGCCAAGAAATTGGGGCCCGCAGCCTGTCGGCATTCGGTCGGCAATCGCCGAACGGGGCTGGGCTCGAGATCAAGGAGGCCTTGACTTCGTGGGGTGGTCAGAGCCTCATGCGCTTAGCGACGGGCGGGGACTCGGGTGGTAGGCCCGGGGAGGGTCGAACTCCCGACCAATGGATTAAAAGTCCACTGCTCTACCAACTGAGCTACGGGCCCACCGAGATCCTAGCGGGGTCTGCCAGTACCCGCGTCCCCCCCGACACGACGCCGATCCCTTTGGGCGAGAGTGCGCACACCTCGGCTGGCCCCGCGGGCCGTTCTTCGGAGCACCCTCGAGCTGGCCAGGCGCGTTCCAGCCTGCCCTGATTTGGGACTGACCCAAGGTTTTCCGCAACCCCCGCGTGCCCGTGACCGATCCGCATCGCTCCCATCTCGTGAAGCGAGGCGATGGACGCGGCCACCTGGGAACCTACGTTGCCGCTGCGAGTGGCGTCAGGAGTGGCGACGCTTTCGGTGCTCGCTCATGACCCGAGCCAATCCGGCAGGTCGGGCACGGTCATTCGCCCAGGGCCCCCGGCCAGCCAGAGGCGTGCGCGTTGGAGTCCGACACTGGTGAGCATCGGCAGCACGATTTCGTCGTCGACCTCCCCGAGCGGAGGAGTTCGTCGATGCCTCGTTCAGCCTGCGGCCAGCTCTCGAATCGCTCGCCCAGCGCGGCGGCGACCGTGTCGAGATTCAGAGCGTCCACTTCCGTGCCGATCCCGAGCCGCGCGCGTAGGTGCCCTAGAAGCTGGGTCACGGACAGGAGCCTCATCCGAACGAGTGGATCATCGATGTCGTTGGCAATCCCAGGGAGGAACTCCTGCTCGAGATAGAGGGGGAGCTCGTCGACTACCTCGTCGTCGACGAGCAATGTGGGGTCTCCAGGCCCACCATCGAGGAGATGGCAAGGGGAAGCAGCACCTCAAGCGAGGGATACAGCGAAAAATAGATGTTGGCGTGCATCCCTCCTTGCCTGTCTTCCATGCCTACGAGGCAGCAGACGGCCATGAGCAGAATGGTGAACAGCTGGTAATGCTCGACCCGTCTTCGGTCGAGCGCTCGCCCAGAGACTTCCGCGTATTTTCGGAAGATGGACTCAAGCGGCCAGGCAAAGCCGCCTGTCCGCCCGCGAAAGGCCATCCAACCGAGATCGTCCAAGGGGTCCCCGAAATGTGCGAATTCCCAGTCGATGAGGCCGGTGAGATGGCCGTCCTCGTGCATGAAGTTGCCCGGGCCAGGATCGCCATGGCAGAGGACGGTCTCGCTGCACTCCGGTGTGTGACGGCGCATCCAATGGAACGCGTAGCGAACGGCGGGGCTGGGCCGCGTTACGCGGGTGGTCAGGATCCCTTCCCAGAGGTCGAGCTCATTCCGCGCGTGATCGTTACTCGAGTGCACGATTCGCATTCCCGGGATGTCCAGCTCGGCTGCATCGAGGGCGTGCAGCGCGACTATCGCGTCGACAAATTCGTCGACCACCGTGTCTCGGGCCGGGGCCGCCAATGACTCGCCCCATTCCGCGGTTCCCTCGAGGCGGCCCAGGATCAGCGCGAGGCCATCCTCTGAAATCGCGCCGAATGAGGCGATCGGTAGACCACGGCCTTGCAGCACGCGATAAACCGCCCCTTCGCGTTCGAGGGACACCTCGGTGCCGGTAAGGGGGCCGTCACCCGTGTCGATTCGCAGGACGGCGGGCTCGATGGCGCCCGTGGGCTTCTCGATATCGATGAGCCAGGTGGCTCGGGATGCGCCCGCACCCGCGGAACGCACGGCAACGCATTTGCCGCCGAGTACCGCCTCCGCCCATGGTGTGTATGCCTCAGCTGATTTCGTCATCGTGATGCCGCTCGATGCCTCCCCCGTATCCGCGTTCGCGTGGTGCAGGCTGAACGACCCAGCGGAGCACCGACGGTCACGCCTCTGGCCCGAACCTCCTAGCCGACGTTCAACGCCGACATTCGGGGGCCCGAGGAGTACGGCCCAAAGACCTCCTGATCTTCACCAAGGAAAGTCTCGCCGTCCGCCGTTCGCCAATCGGTCATGCTGAGCCAGGCGAAGGTCGTTGGGAGGGCCTGGTTCGCGAGCCGATTTCGGCAGGTTCCCAGCAGGTGCAGCGTGCGCCCGGAGACGTCTTCGAGGTCGAGCGTCAACTCCACGGGATGGCCGTTCTCTCGCTTCAGCACCTGCCGCTCGGCTTTGGCGATCAGCGCCTTCGAGCCGTCCCGGACCAGGTAGCCGGACCCTTCCCCCGCCCGCCCGGCGTTGCCGTAGCTTGTGGGAAGCACGAGGAATTGGTCGTCTGCGGATCGGGTGCCGTACGCGTAGGTGGCGCCTGTCCGTCCATCTGGTGGCGGTGCGCCCACCCGAGCATCGGGACGCACGCCCCAGCTCTTATCTCGTATCCCGAGGGTATCGATCTCGATTCGCTCACCGTCCAGAGTGACCTCTCCGGTGACTCTGCAGGGCTGGTCGAAATGGCCGCCCTCCGCGGTCTTGCGGGCCAGATGCGGCTCGCGCAGCCCTTCGAAACGGAGCTGCATGTCGACCTGCTCGCCGTCGCGGTAGCGGACGTCCCAGGTTTTCAGCGGCGAGACGCAATCGTATTCGAGATCGCCGAGGCGAAGTCGGGTCACGTCCATCTCGGGATAGGGCAGGTGCCAGTAGGCCTTGCCGTAGCGAGCGAGCCAGGGCTCATGCGCGCTCTCATCCCAGAGGTAGACCGCCAGATAAGCGATCTCGAAGTTCTTGCGGAACACTGGGTAGATCGTCGTCGAAAGATTCGGCCCAGGCTGGTCGAACGAGAACCAGTGCGTTTCGCTCCAGTACGGATCAGCGACTACGGGCGGATGAAGCGAGTCGTCCTCCTGCGTCAGGGTGTCATCCATGCCGGTCTCCTTCGCGGGGGCCGCTAGGCACCCCGTTGGCGGGGATCAAGCACGTCACGCATTGCATCCCCGAACAGATTGAACTCGACAACTGTGAAGGTGATGGCGCCCCCACCGACGATGCTCATCACCGGCTTCGAGTCGAAAGTGAGGCGACCCGTAGCCACCATCTTGCCCCAGCTCGGTCCGGGTGCGCCGAGGTTGAGGAAGGAGAGCCGGCCTCTGCGAGGATCGCCGCCCCGATCGAGATCGAGAAGATCACGATCGGGGCGGCGATATTGGGCACCAGATGGCGGGCCACGATCCGCACGTGGTTGGCGCCCACCGCGCGGGCTGCTTCTACATAGACTTCGTTCCTCGTCGCGAGCGTCGCGGAACGGACCACGCGGGCGGCACCGAAGGAGCCCAGGATGGATAACGCGAGGATGACGCGGAACACCGTCACCTCACCGATCTGGATGAGGAGCAGGAGGAAGATGAGCGATGGGATCGCGATCATCGCGTCGACGAATCTCTGCAGGATCAAGTCGACCAAGCCCCCGAAGTAGCCGGAGGCGACTCCGATGAGGGTTCCGAAAACGGTGGCCAACGCCGCCGACCCGAAACCAAAGTAGAGCGCGCGTCGCGCCCCGAGAAGGAGCCGGGTGAGCAGGTCGCGACCCTTGTCATCCGTTCCCAAGGGGTGGTCCCCGGAGGGGTTGGAGAGCCGCAAGAGCGTCGTGGGGTTGAGTTTGTCCGGGTCGTTGCTGTTACGGTCGTAGTTCGGGTTCACGTCACTGAAGACCTGATCCTTGCCGTAGGGAGTCACGTACGGTCCAAGCACCCCGACCAGTAGGAACACGACAGCCATGCCAAGGCCGATGGCACCGACCT
The DNA here is from genome assembly GCA_965247935.1 of Tepidiformaceae bacterium. Taxonomy (GTDB): domain Bacteria; phylum Chloroflexota; class Dehalococcoidia; order Tepidiformales; family Tepidiformaceae; genus CAUYXJ01. The sequence goes on along the minus strand of CBDFIA010000002.1, from coordinate 1,650,359 downwards.
TCTTCTGCCGGCAGAAACGCCCGAGTGCGGCCAAGGCCCGGATCAAGGGGGGCCGCTCTGGCGCGAGCCCGATCTCCTGGAAGTCCACCCCTCTGACGCCCACCGTCTCCGTCATTCGGCCGCCTCCACGGTGACTCTGGGATCGATGACGAAGTAGCTGAGATCGACGAGCAAGTTGATCGTGACCACGCCCACGGCGAGGAAGAGCGCCATCACCTGCGCCACTGGCACATCGCGGATAAGGAGTGCCTGCAGGAGCAGGCGGCCCATGCCGGGAATGTTGAACATCTGCTCCAGGATCACGGTCCCGCCGACGAGGCCTGCGAGGAGGATGCCAAGGATCGTGACGATCGGAATGAGGGCGTTCCGAAGGACGTGTCGCCTCACGACGATTTGAGAGCGAAGGCCTTTCGCCCTCGCGGTACGCACGTAGTCCTGGCGGAGAACGTCGAGCAGCTGGGAGCGAAGGAACCGCATGAGGATTGCTCCGGTCGCGAGGCCCCCGGCAAGGGCGGGAATAAGGAAGAGTTGGAAGCTCTCCCACGGCTCCTCCCAGATCCCGGGGTGGCCGACCACGTTCAGCTCCAACACCTCGAACTTCACCGCCCATCCCGAGACCAGCGTGGCAGTCCAGAAGGTGGGCGCAGCCAAGAAGAACACCGCGAAGAGGCGAAGGCCACCATCGAGCCAGGTGTCCTGCCGGAGCGCCGACAGGATTCCGACGGGGAACGCCAACACCACCGCAATGACCACGGACATCACGCCGAGCTGGAGCGTGTAAGGCAGCGCCGCACGGACAGACTTGAGGGTCGAGTCGCCCGTACGGAACGAGTCCCCAAAGTCTCCGCGGAGCAGCTCGCCGACGTACTTCACGTACTGCACGGCGACCGGGTCGTCGAGGCCGAGCCGCGCGCGCGCGGCTCGTAGCGCCTCCTCCGGATCGCCCCCCCCGTCCGGCGAAGAACTGGTCCGAGACCTGCTGGGCGGCGAAGTCGCCGGGCAGGACCCGGAGCGTGATGAAGATGAACGTCATCACGATCCAGATGACAACGAGGCCCAGGAGAAGGCGCCTCAGGATGTACTGTTGCAAGAGGCGTCCTTAGCCGCAGCGGCCGTGCGTGACGGACGGTCTGCAGGCCACGAGCGCGCCCGTGGCCACGGCCCTCCTAGCCGGCACCGTGGCGGATGAGGCGGCCGGGTGTGGCGCCCGTGGTCTCCCCATCCTCAATCGTGATCTCCCCGTTCACGAGGATCCAGCGGTAGCCGTCGGCCTTGCGCACACGGCGCCACTGATCGGCGGGCAGGTCGTAGACCTTCTCCATCGGGCCGATGCTGAGCTTGTCGAGATCGTAGACGACGATATCAGCGGGTGACCCTTCCTTGATCCAGCCGCGGTCCTTGAAGCCGGCAGCCATCGCCGGGTACGTGCTTAGGCGCCAGTGCGCCTGCTCCAGATCCATGATCTGGTTGTCGCGCACGAGCTCCGTGATCATTTCCGTGGGGTAGACGCCCATGGCCAGGAACTTCGTGTGGGCGCCCCCGTCGGAGACGCCGGGAATCGCGAAGGGAGAGTTCGCAACCTCGCTCATCGCCTCCATATCGGTTTGCTCCGGGGGCGTTACGAAGGTCGTCTGGAGCTTGTCGGCAACACCCAAATCGAGGAAGGCGTCGATCACGTGCTTGCCCTCCTGGTCGGCGATCTCCTTGATCGTGAGCCCCTCGTAGCGCTTCAGCGCGGGGTCCTCGACCTCCTGGACGGTGAGGACGGCGATGCCGATCCCTACCTCATCGCCAACGAGGTGCGGATCGTCGCGCCCGGGCGCGCTCGGGCCCTTGCCCTCGTCGTACTCGGCGCGGATGGCGGGGCGCCGCTCGGGGTCGGCCATCTTGGCCATGCGCTCCTCGGGCGTGCCGAGGGTCAGGTCGCGCCAGAGCTCGTGGGTGTCGAACATGTTCCAGTGCTCGAGGGTCAGCTCGTAGCCGATCTTCACGGTCACGGCCTGGCCGAAGACGCGATTGCCGCGGGCGTTGGCCTCGTTGAGCCAGTCTATCGTGTCCTGATGGTTCGCCATCCGGTTGCCGTGCTGGTCCACCTTCGCGATGACGATGAGGTTGTAGATGACGGGCCGGCCGCTCACCTCAGCGAGCTTCTCGTTCAGCTCCATCCCGCCGCCGGTCAGTTGGATGAACCCGTCACGACACTTCGCCAGAACCTCCGCGAACGACTGCAGGTCCTCGGGCGCCATCGTGTCCGTGATCATGGGAGTGCCGTCGTAGTCGCGCTGCCCACTTCCCGGTCCTAGGACCTGGGCCGAAAAGCCGCAGCCGCCCGCCTCGATCGCTTCCTCCAAGAGGCGGGACATTTCGGCCATTTCGGCCTCGTTGGGGCGCCGGTTCTTGGCGGCCTCCAAGCCCATGACGTACATCATGAGTGGCCCGAGCCCGACGTAGCTCAACAGATTCACACCCTTCGGTGTGCGATCGAGGCTATCGAGGAACTCGGGATAGGTCTCCCAATCCCAGGGCATGCCCTCCTGCATCGACTCGAGGGGGATGGCCTCGTTGCGGGCAAGCGAAAGCATTGCCCGGTCGCGGTCGTCGGGCTTGACCGGCGCGAAGCCGAAGCCGCAGTTGCCGATGACGACCGAGGTGACGCCGTGCCAGCCGGAGATCGAGCAGTACGGATCCCAATAGACCTGGCCGTCGTAGTGCGTGTGCAGATCGACGAAGCCGGGGGCGACGATCAGGCCCTCGGCTTCGAGAACCCGTTCACCAGCGGCCGCGTCGATCCGTCCGATGTAGTCGATGCGCCCGTCGGAGATCCCCACGTCAGCCACGTAGCGAGGCGTGCGCAGGCCATCGATGACGGTCCCGCCGTTGATCACCAAGTCGAACTCTGGCATGTGAGAACCTCCATGGGTCATCGGCTAATCGGCGGCGTTGCTTCCTGCTTAGAGACTCGCCTTGCCGGCGTAGGTTGGGTCGTTCGGATCCAGCCAGGCGCGCCGGCCGAGCTTCTTCTCGTGATCGAGGAATCCCGGCTCCGCTCCATGCAGATACGGCCAGTGCAAATACTGGCGCAGGGAGCCGGATATCGGAATGTGGCCCGTGCCACCGTCTGAGATCGAGAGGCGTTGGGCGTCCTTGAGGAGCTCCTTCGCTTTTTCCGTATCGAACTCGGCGAACATCTCCGCGATCAGCGCTTCCATCTCAGGAGTGGTGGTCTTGTAGAAGTTGATGTTGCCGTCCACTCCCCAGAGGCCCCGCCAGCTCTGGCGTGGGTCGGGTGAGTGCCACTGCGTCCAGCCACCAAGGTAGCCGCCGGAACCTTTATCGAGGAGGTACTGAAGGAGGGTTCCGACGGGCACGTCCTGGAGCGAGAACTTATCGGTCCCGAGATTCTCGTTCATCATCGCCGGCCACCACTCCTTGATGGACTGGTCCGCAACGTCGATGATGGTCATCTCGAACCACTTGGCGTCGATGTCCTCACCCCCGCCGGCCTGCCAGAACGCCCGCGCCTCCTTGATGTCTTTATCCCTGTCCTCGCGATAGCCCGGTGTGGTCGCGAGCTCGTCCGGTGAGAGTGCCCAGTCCGTGAAGGGCCAGGGGACGGGCGGATTCGGGCGGGCGAGACCCTGATAGTGCTGTTGGCCGCTGAGCACGCGGTCGGTGGCGATGAAGATCGCGTTGCGGATGTCCTTGTTGTTCCAGCCTTCGCTCTGGAGGTAGGGATAGGTGAGCCCGAGGTTGCTGTTCGGCTCTCCGACCGAGAGGCGGACGGCATCGGGCTGGGCCGCCTCGGCGGCTGAGATGACGTCGGGCGCGGCCCTCATGATGTCCAGCTGCTTCTGCTCGAACGCCAGTCGGATCGCCTGCGCATCGGCGATCGGTGTGTAGACGATCTCGTCGAAGTACTGGACTTCCTCGCCCGCTGCTTTGAGGAAATAGCTGGGATGGCGCGTCGCCCGCGCGCCCGTGTCGAGGTCGTACTCCTGGAAGACGTACGGCCCCGTGCCGAGGATGAAGTCGGGGTCGGTGACCGCGAAATCGAGCTCGATCGCTTCCGACGTCTCGCGGTCGCTGATGATGTTGAAGCGGTCGCAGTTCTCCGCGAGCCAGAGCACGCTCGGGGCATTGAGCGTGCTCGTGAACGTCTCCTCGTCGATGTAGTCCACGTTCTCGATGTGCTGGTAGAGCGCTCCGAAGCGGTAGAAGTCCTCGGTTTCGGTGCCGTCAACCAGCTTGCGCTCGCGCTGTCGCTCGATGTTCCAGCGGATGTCCTCCATCGTGAGGGTACGTCCGTTGGCGGGCGGTTTGTCGTGATAGGTGACGTCGTCCCGGATCTTGAAGGTGTAGGTCACCTCGTCGGGCTGCTCTGGGACGCCCCGTGCGATTTCGCCGCGGATCGAGGCCTGCTCGATGTCGGTCCCAGGCGATCAGCTGGTTGTACGCGAGGCTGAGCACCTCGCCCCTCCCGGGGTAGAGCTCGCGATGCATGTCGAGCGTTGCTCCGGTCAGGGTGTTATGGAAGCTATATTGGCCGCCATCGGTCGGGACGAGGCTCGTGTCCGGGGCCGTGGTGGCGGTGGGATCGGGCCTCGCGGTGGCGGTGGGATCTGGGGTCTCGCCGGCCGCCGTCGTGTCGGTCGGGTCGGGATCGCCGCCCCCACCGTCGTCGCCGGTATCGTCATCGTCACCGCAGCCGACCACGGCGAGCGCCCCCACGCCCGCCGCCCGCCCCAGCCGTGCTCCCCTTGAGAAGTGCCCGCCGGCTGACTCGTCTGCGGTCCAAGTGCCTTAGCCAGTAGTTCTCTGCCATTGCGTTCCCTCCAGTTGATTGCGACTTGTAGCCGGGACAGGGCGTCCCTATCCCGCGGCTGTCGGGGCTTCCTGGGCGCCACGAATGAGCTTTCCGGGGCGGGCCCCGGTCTCCTCGCCTTCGCGCATAATGACCTCGCCGCTTACTACGGTGGCCACATAGCCTTCGGATTTCTGGATGAGCCGGCGGCCGTCGGCGGGTAGATCGTAGACGAGCTCTGGCATCTTCATCGCGAGCCGCTCCATGTCGATCACATTCACGTCGCCCTTCATCCCCGGGCGGATGACGCCGCGATCGTTCAGGCCGTAGAGCGAGGCGGTGTCGCTCGTCATCTTCTTGACCGCGAACTCGATGGGCAGCTTCTCGCCGCGGCTGCGGTCGCGGGTCCAGTGGCTCAGCATGAAGGTGGGCATGCTCGCGTCGCAGATCACGCCGCAGTGCGCGCCGGCGTCGCTCAGCCCGAGCGCAGCTCGCGGATGGGTCAGCATCTTGCGCACGGCCTCGTAGTCGCCGCCGCTGTAGTTCAGCGTCGGCGCGAGGAACATGGCCTTGCCACCGTCCTCCAACATCAGGTCGTAGAACAGCTCGTACGGATCACGCCCTTCGCGTTCCGCGATCGCTGCGATGCTCTCGTCCTCGGTGGGCTCGTAGTTCAGTGGCTCGGAGAGCGGGAACACCCGCGTCATCGTGATGAAGGTGATGTCCTGCCGGGCTTCCGGCAGCTCGCCCATCATCCGCTCCTTCACCTCTGGCTTCTTCAGCTCGTCGACGATGTTGTCGAGGGAGGTGCTGCGCAGGTGGTGGACGTCGCCGGCGCCGAGCTTGTAGTGCCCGCTGATCTCCTGGAACGTCGCTGTGTTGATCCAGGGGTGATTCGTCTGCAGCCCAAGCAGACCGCCCGGCGCCCGGGCCGTGACCTGTGGGTAGAGGTCGGCGCCCTCGGCCACCGCCTCCTCGGAGAGGTCGAACATGCGCTCCCAGTGGTCCGGCTCTACGTCGAGCTGGACGAGGGCGAAGGTGACCGGCCGGCCCGTCTCCGCGGACACCTTGCGCATCCAGGCGACCTCCTGGTCGGGGAGGTTCATGTCGTCGCCGGTAACGCCAGCGGGGGCGAGCTCGAAGACGCCCGTGCCCGCGTCTTGGAGGGCCTTGCCGAACGCCATCATCTCGTCTTCAGCGGCGAACGTTCCCGGCACGTTTTCGCCATCGATGGCGCGGTGCACGATCGTGCGCGAGGTGGAGACGCCGAGCGCGCCGGCCTGGATCCCCTCGTACACCAATTGGCGCATCTCCTGGATATCCTCGGGGTTGGCTGGCTCGTTCATCGCGCCGCGTTCCCCCATCACGTACGCGCGTACCGCCCCGTGTGGCACCTGGGTGCCGACATCGATCGCCTTTGGCAGCGTGTCGACGTAGTCGAGATACTCGGGGAAGGTCTCCCAGTTCCACTGCATCCCAGCGGAAAGGGCTGTCCCAGGGATGTCCTCGACGCCCTCCATGAGCCCGATCAGCCAATCGTGGCGGTTGGGGGCGCATGGTGCGAAGCCCACGCCGCAGTTCCCGATCACGACCGTGGTGACCCCGTGCCAACAGGACGGCGTGAGCAGCGGATCCCACGTGATTTGTCCGTCGAAGTGCGTGTGGATGTCCACGAAGCCGGGAGTGACGATCAGTCCCGTGGCATCGATTGTCTCTCTGTCATCAGCTTCGATCCTTCCGATGGCAACGATCGTGCCATCATCGATGGCCACATCGCCCTGGAAAGCGGGCGCGCCCGTGCCGTCTACTATGGTGCCGTTCCGAACAACGAGGTCGTGCAAAGCTCACGCTCCTGGGCCACGGCTCGCGCGGCCACCGTGTGATAGCAACAGCGTTTGGCTGGAGATCCGGCTCGGGCGCCGCTGCTCGCTGGTCAAGCTACGCCCCGCCGCAACCCCCGGCAATACTGGAATGGCTGATCGGGCATAAGTGATTTTATTCACACACTCTCATATGGGGCACTCGCGCAGGGCGTGGCGGGGCGTGTGAGAGTGATCACGCACCTACGGGCCCGCATTCGGTCTAGGCTCGGACGATGGACGCGAGGCTGCTTCTCGGCTTGGTCCTTACCGCCGGACTAGTCATGGGCAGTGGATGCGGGGGTGGCGGCAGCGAGGCTAGCCCCTCGGCAACGGCGCCCGTCACCGAGGCTCCTGCGCCTACCGCGAGCCCCCCACCCACCACCGAGGCTCCTGCGCCCACCGCGATCCCCCCGCCCACGATCGACCGCGACGCCCTCCGCATTAGCAACCTCTTTCACGAATGGCCGAACACCGACCCGGACACCCTGACCGTCGACCCCGCGGAGATCATGTCGGGGGGCCGCGGTCGCGATCGAATCGTCGCCCTCGACGCTGAAGGGGGCGTCGAGATCAAGGGCCCGGGGGGCCGAGCAAGCTTCGCCCCCGTCTCCGAAGTCCTCTATGACGACACGCTGCCGATCGCCTATCTCACGGTTGGGGGGCATACGCGCGGCTACCCCCTGAGCATCCTGGCGTCACACGAGATCGTGAACGACGTGATCGAGGGCCTGCCCGTGCTCGCGACGTATTGCCCGCTCTGCAACACGGCGCTCGCCTTCGAGCGCACCGTCGCCGGGCGGGTGCTCGACTTCGGCGTTTCCGGGCTCCTGCGCCACGCTGACCTGATCATGTTCGACCGACAGACGGAGAGCTGGTGGCAGCAGGTGACCGGTGAAGCGATCGCTGGAGTGTTTGCGAACACGAGCCTCAAGCCTCTCGCCATGTCCGTGTTGTCGTACCGGGACTTTGCGGCAGCGTTTCCCGCCGCCGATATTCTGACGACCGACACGGGCTACTCGTACCGCTACGACCTGAGCGGCTACGTCGGCTACGACTCCGCCTCCAGGCCGTTCGCTTTCAGCGGTGACCCCGACCCCCGGCTCCCAGCGCTCGAGCGAGTGGTCGCGTTGGAGATCGGCGGCCAGGCACTAGCGGTCCCGTTCTCGGCGCTCCAGAGCGTCAAGGTCGCGAACATCGTGCTCGCCGCCCAGGCGATCGCAGTCTTCTGGTCGTCGGGCACGGTGTCCGTGCTCGATGACATCGAGATCAACGAAGGCAGGGATGTCGGATCGGCGGTCGCCTTCGACCCTGAGGTCGATGGCGAGGTGCTGTCCTTCGAGCCCGTTGAGATTGGGGTTTTCCGAGGCCGAGCGAGCGGCTCTCTCTGGGACGCGAGCGGGCTCGCGATAGACGGGCCGCTAGCCGGCGCGCGCCTTTCCGTGGTGCAGCATGGCAACTACTTCTGGTTCGCCTGGGCGGCGTTCTACCCAGGCACGGCGATCTGGGCGGACCCGGGACCGTAGCGCTGCAAACGCCTCCGGTGCTCCTCGTGGCTCGACCTGGAGACACACTCAGCGTCTCGCAGCAGACAACGTATGCGCACGCCGAGGCGCTCAGCGGAGAGACCGTACGTGAGGCCATTCTCGTCCACGAGCTCAGCTGCCACGCCTGGCCCGGGCGTGTGCAAGAAAGAGGTCGAGATCACCGAGGGCCGTACAGGGCCTGCGATGCAGTCCTTCGAGTACGAACCCGCGTGGTCCCTCGGCTCGGACTGCGACAACCACGGCGCCGCGGTCGTCGTGGTTGTCGACCAAAGCAACGACCGATCGTGTAGCGCTCGGCGTCGATAGAAGTCCGCGTCTAGGCAACGCTTCGGCAGACGATCGGGCAGCGGAGCGCCACGCTGGACGGCGCACCACCGTGCAGCTAGCGCTCATGGAGGGCATTGCCGGCACGCGGCGCCGCGGCCGTGGTCGTCGTCGGGGTGCTGGTTGCGAGCTCCGTCCTCCAGGTCTTTGGACTGACCGTCGACTTCCTCGACGGTCCGCGGCACAGCTCGCCCTCCGACTGGGCCGACGCCTCCCACGCGCTCGGTCACGGCGCAGGACGCTCGCCCTCCGCAGCGAGCCTGCGCGGAACTGACTAGCAACCGCCCGGAGGGCGGTTGCCCAGCACGGAGTGCGGCCGGGGGGATCGTACTCGTCGAGAGGTTCTGCGAGCACTTCCCGCCCGCAGGCGTGCGGTTGACTCGTTGGGCTTCCGCTCCGGGTCTCCGTTAACAGGCAAGTCGAGACAGGGTGGGGACCACAGACTCAGCACGGCGGAGTTCAGAGTTCAATATTTGGAGTCCAGCGGCGTTCTGCCGCTGGAGAGGTGGAGCTTGCGCCTGGGCAAGCCGCGGCCCAATCTGAGACCACGGCCACCGCCGCCGGGCCAGCCGAGGCCAGCCGCGGATATCTCCAAGCTGGAGTGCCCGTGCTTCCACCGCCGGTGCCTCAGGAACCCCCTGGCCGGAGCTTCTGTCTGAACGTCATCTCTGTCACCCCAACTCCGGACGCGAGTCCCCCGCGCCCTGTCGAGGGGCACGCTCCACGAGCCCCGGCGCGTCCGCGTGGGTAAGTACACATGACCGCTCGGCGTCCGCTCCGGCGACGCCTGATGGGCACGCGCACGATCAGCATCGAGCGGACGAGTCGGGCGCGGCCCTTTGGCACGGGCAGCGTTCGCATTCTCGTTGGGTTCGGGTTCGTGCTCTTGGCCGCAACCGGGCTACTCATGCTCCCGGCGGCGTCGAGCGGGGATGGCACGGCTACGGGGCTGCAGGCGTTGTTCACGACGATCTCCGCGATCTGCGTGACCGGGCTCGTCGTTGTCGACACGCAGACACAGTGGAGCTTCTTGGGCGAAGCCGTGATCCTCGTCGTGATCCAGGTCGGCGGGCTCGGCTACATGGCGGGTATCGGAATCGTCCTCTGGATGCTCGGCCGTAACCTCGGCCTCCGCGACCGCCACCTGATGCGGCTCTACTACGGCGCCCCCAGCATGCGCGAGGCTGCCTCCTTTCTCCGCACGATCGTGATCTACACGGCGACCTTCGAGATCCTCGGCGCGCTTGCGCTCTTCGCGGGCTTTACCGCGGCGGGTGTGCCCGCGGGGCGAAGCGTCTGGTGGGCGGTGTTCCACTCGGTCTCTGCGTTCAACGTCGCTGGCTTCAACATCACGGGCGCCGACCTGGTTCCCTTCGGCGATGATCCCGCTGTGCTCGTCACCGTCGCGGTTCTCGCGCTGGCCGGCTCGCTCGGTGCGGTTCCCGTGATCCTCGCCGTCCTTCGATTCGACCCGCGGCGGATGTCGCTCGATGCCAAGCTCATCCTCACGGCTACGGCGCTCCTCTTGGTGGGCGTCACCCTCTTTATCGGGATCGATGAGTGGCGGAACGCAGGCACGCTGGGGGCGGAGGTCCCCGGGAACCGCCCGCTGCTTGCCTTCTTCCAGGCGGCTAGTTGGACTTCGGGGTTCAGCGCCGTCGATTCGGCGCTGCTTCACGACGAAACCAAGCTCCTGGAGTCGGTGCTGATGCTGATCGGCGGGGCCGCGGGTTCGACGGCTGGCGGGATCAAGATCGCGACCTTCGCGGTGCTCACGCTCGCGGCGGTCTCGACGATGCGGGGGCGCGATCGGGTCGTCGTCTTCGGGCGACGCCTCCCCCAGGCCGTGATCCGACAGGCGGCCACCATCGCTTCCCTTTTTGTCGCGCTCCTGTTCGTCGAGACGATCCTGCTCCTGCGGGCGACCGACGAACCCTTCATCGATGTCCTCTACGAAGCCGCCTCCGCCCTGGGGACGGTTGGCTGGTCGACGGGGATCACGCGACAGCTCGGGGACACCGCCGTCGTCATCCTGATGGTGACGATGTTGCTTGGGCGGTTCCTGCCGCTCCTGCTCGTGCTGCAGATGGTCCGGCAGCGGCGCGCGCCCACCCGGATTGAGCCTGGCGACGGGATACGTCTCGGATAGCCGCCCGGCGTCGACCGCGGTCGACGCTCGGGTTCGTCCCTCACTCGAGGCGCACCGGCAGTTGTAGGTGCGACCGGTTTAGGTCCTGCAATGACGGGCAGCGAGCAGCGTCAGTGTGCCGTCGATGCAGCGGCGGTTGAGCTCGAGGATCTGGCGGACGCCTTCTTCGCCCCCAGCGGCGAGCGCCCAGATGTAGGGCCTGCCGACGAGCACCGCTCGTGCGCCCAGGGCGAGCGCCTTCACCACGTCGCTCCCTCGCCTCACGTCGCCGTCAAGGAGCACCTCGATCTCGCCGTTGACGGCGTCGACGTTGCTCGGCAGTACCCGAATCGTGGCGGGCGATCCGTCGAGCGAGTCGCCGCCGTGATTCGAAACCGAGATTGCGTCTGCCCCTTCGGCGATGGCGCGGCGGGCATCCTCGATGGCGGTAGCGCCTTTGACAACCTCCCAGACACGCGGCGAACTCCTGCAGGCTCAGCCTCCGCGGGCCAAGCTCCGGTTTTCGCAATGGGACGCCGACGCCTGGGCTCGCCACGACGGGCCGGCCTGCGCAGGAGCGATGCCAATTCACTCGGACGATCGGGGTCCATGCGGTGGGGCGTGGGGGCCAACGCCAAGAACCCGAGGGTGGGCAAGCGGGTGTCGCGACTAGGCGTCGTACTTGCGGAAGATCACACTGCCGTTCTGGCCGCCGAAGCCGAAGCCGTTGGCCATCGCCGCGCGCACGGGCAGGTCGCGCGCTTCCTTGGGGACGTAGTCGAGGTCGCATTCGGGGTCAGGCGTGTCCAGATTGATCGTAGGTGGTACGCGGTTTTCGGCGATCGCGAGCACCGCTGCCATCGCGCCCACGGCGCCGGCCCCCCCCAACAGATGCCCCACCATTGATTTCGTCGCGCTTATGGCGAGCTTGCGCGCATGGTCGCCGAAGGCCACCTTGACCGCCAGCGTTTCCGAGACATCGTTCAGCGGTGTGCCGGTGCCGTGCGCGGAGATGTAGTCGATATCCTTAGTCTCGAGCCCCGCGTTGGTCAGCGCGCTCGTCATTGCCTGGGCGGCGCCGCTCCCGTCGTCTCGAGGGGCGGTGATGTGGTACGCATCGCTGCTGAGGGCGCCACCGGCGAGCTCCGCGTAGACGTGCGCGCCGCGTTTACGCGCACGCTCCTCCGCCTCTACGACGAATACGCCCACGCCTTCGCCGAAGACGAAGCCGTCGCGGTCCTTGTCGAAGGGCCGCGACGCACCTTCTGGGTCCTCGTTATTACGGCTGAGGGCTTTCATGTTCGCGAGGCCCGCGATCGAAACGGGGTGAATCGCGGCCTCGGCGCCGCCCGCAAAAACGATATCGGCGAGACCGCTTTCGATCAGCGCCTTCGCCTCGATGTAGCTGTAGAGCCCGCTGGCGCAGGCGGCGGTCGAGGCGAGGGTGGGGCCGCGTAGGCCCAGCTGCATTCCGACCTGGCAGGCGCCCATGTTCGGCGCCATCAGGGGGATGAAGAACGGGCTCACGCGGGACGGGCCTTTCGTGAGGAACGTCTCCGTTTCGGAGAAGGTATTGAGCACGCCCCCCGCACCGGTCGCCAATGCGACTGCCGCCCTTGGGCGTTCTTCGTCGCTGAGCTCCAGCCCGGCGTCGTCGGCCGCTTCCTGGGCGGCGGCTACGGAGAGCTGGGCGAAGCGCGACATCCGCCGCGCCGACTTGGGTTCGATCCCGTTCGGCGCAAAGCCGTTGATCTCGCCCGCGATTCGCACGGGCAGGTCGCTCGCGTCGAAAGCTTCGATGGGAGCGATCCCTGACACTCCCGCGAGCAGGTTCTGCCACGACTCCTTCGCGGTCAGGCCGACGGGCGTGATCGCTCCGATCCCCGTTATCAGCGCGCGCACTAGGAGACTCTCCCGCTGATGTCGCGAAAGATCACGGCAGCGTTGTGCCCCCCGAGCCCGACCGAGGTGCTCATCGCGACACGCACCGGCCGGGCCTGCGCTTCGTTCGGAACGTAGTCGAGATCGCATTCGGGATCGGGCGTCGTGTAGTTGATGGTGGGCGGTACCTTCTGGTCGCGCAGCGCCATGATGCAGGCGATCGCTTCGATCGAGCCGGCGGCGGCCATGCAGTGTCCCGTAATCGGCTTGATCGAGCTCACCGACGCCTCATACGCGGCCGCCCCGAGGAGATCCTTGATGACCCGGGTCTCGACGCGGTCGTTCATTTGCGTCGCGCTCCCGTGCGGGTTGATGTAATTGATTTCGCTCGGCTCCAGCTGGGCCTCGCGCAAGGCCGCTTGGATCGCGCGCCGAAGCCCCCGTCCCGACTCGTCCAGGGCAATCATGTCGTGGGCGTCGTTTGAGAGTCCCGAGCCCGACATTTCGCAGTAGATGTGCGCCCCGCGCGCCCGGGCGCTCTCCTCGCTCTCGAGGATGAGCGCCCCCGCGCCTTCGCCCGCGGCGAACCCGTCGCGGTTGAGGTCAAACGGCTTCACCGCCTGGGTGGGATGGGCGTTGTCGGCGGCGAGCGCGCGCATCGAGCACCAGTTGGCGTGGAAGACCGGGATCAGCACCGACTCGCAGCTTCCGGCGATGATCGCTGATGCGTCACCTCGCTGGATCGCGTGCGCGCCCGCGCCGATCGCGGCGGCGCCTGTGGCACAGGCGCTCACGACCGCGGCGTTGGGGCCGCGCGCGCCAGTATGGATGGCGATGTGGCCGCTGGCGGCGTCGACTACGTAGTTTGCGACGACGAAGGGCGAGACGCGTCGCGGTCCGCGCTCCCGTAGGACGTGCTCGCTCTGGGAGAGCTCCTCGAAGCCGCCGCCGCCGGCGCTAAAGATGACGCCGACGTCCTCGGCGTTCTCTTCGCTGATCATGAGGCCGCTGTCGTCGAGCGCTTCGATCGCGGCACCGACGCCGAAGCGCACGCCCCGGTTCATGTGGCGTTTCTGCTTGGCATCCACGCGCTCGTCGAGTTCGAAGTCGCGGACTTCGGCCTGGATCCGTACCGGGAAGGGCTCAGGGTCGAAGAGGGTGATGGGGCCGACGCCGCTACGGCCGGCGAGCATCGCCTGCCAGGTTTCTTCGGCGGTGTTTCCGGCGGGAGTGACTGCGCCGACGCCTGTGACGACGACGCGGGGGGGCGTCACTGGGCGGCAGCTTCGATACTCTGGAAACTCTCGCTCAGGAGTCCCGTCCGAGCGTCGCTCAGGCTGACGACATTCGCCTCGCCGTCGATCCGCTGAACGAGCTTGGTGAGCACGTTGCCCGGTCCGACCTCGATGAACATGTCGGCGCCGAGATCCTGCATCCGCTCGACACCGCGTTGCCAGCGCACGCTGGAGGTGAGCTGGTCGCGCAACTCCGCGTAGACCTCGGGCTCCGAGCGAAGCACGGCCGCGTCGATGTTGCCGACGATGGGCGCCTCCGGATCACGCAAGGGGAAGCGATCGAGGAGGCCCTTCATGCTCTCGCTGGCGCGCTGCATCAGGGGCGAATGCGAAGCGATCGTGATCGGCAGCCGCACCACCTTGCGCGCGCCGGCGAGCTGGGCGCGCTCCATGGCGCGCTTCAGCGGCCGCAGCGCACCCGTGATCACGCTCTGGCCCTCGCAGTTGAGCGTCGCGATGCCGACGTACCCATCCTCAGTGCTGGACTCTTCGCAGATCTCGGAGATGCAGTCTTCGGGCAGGCCTACGATCGAGACCATCCCGCCCGGGTTCTCGCGGCCGGCTTCGTCCATGAGACGGCCCCGCTCGCGCACGAGCAGCAGGCCTTCGTCGAAGTCGAGCGAGCCGGCGGCGACGGCGGCCGTGAACTCGCCCATGGAATGCCCCGCGAGGACGTACGGCTCGAGCTTGCGGTCGAGCACCGCCCAACGCTCGCGCAGTGCCTCGAGCCACGCGATCGAGGTGACGAAGGTCGCGGGCTGCTGGTTGATCGTGCGCTCGAGCTCGTCCTTCGGGCCTTCGAAGCAGAGCTTCGAGAGTCGCGTCTCGAGGACCTCGTCGGCCCGCTTGAACACGTCTCGGGCGGCCCGCGAAACCTGGCTCAGGCGGTCGCCCATGCCGACATTGTGCGAGCCTTGGCCGGGAAAGATCAGCGCAAGCCGACGCCAGGGCTCAATCGCTCGCTCCATAGTGTCCTCACCCACGCGCGATAACGGCCGAGGGCCTAGGCACAGGATAGCAGAGGGACGGCAGAACGAAAGCGCGGCGAAAGCCGTCGCCAGCCTGCTACAGCAGGCTCACCGGGTCGATGTCGACGCTCCAGCGCTTGCCGAGCGTGACCTCGGCGATGAGCGCGGCCCCGTGCTGGCCGCGAAGCAGGATGTGCCAGCGGTAGTCGCCCTTGAGGCGACGCACGTACGCCGGTGTGGGACCGAGTACGTCCGGGTCGGGCCGTCCCGCGGCATCGCGGCGCGTGCGGAGCTCCGCCGCCATGCGCGACGCCTCCTCGAGCCCGCGCTCCTGGTTCGCGTGGCGGTAGGTAAGTCGCGCTAGCCGTGTGAACGGCGGGTAGCCCGCCCTCCGCCGGTGCTGGGTCTCGTACTCGAAGAAGCCGCAATAGTCGTGGTCCGCGGCCGCCCGGATGGGAGGCGCGTCGGGTTCGTACGTCTGGATGTAGACCTCGCCGGGGCGCTCGCGTCTCCCGGCGCGTCCCGCCACCTGCGAGAGCAGCTGGAACGTGCGTTCGTTAGCGACATAATCGGGGAGGCTGAGGCCGACATCCGCATCCACCACCCCGACCACGGTCATGGCCGGCAGGTCCAGTCCCTTCGCGAGCATCTGCGTTCCGACCAGGATGTCGATCTCCTGCGCTTCAAGCGCGCGGAGGATCCTTTCGTGGCTCCCTTTGTGCCGGGCGGCGTCGCTATCCCAGCGTTCGACGCGGGCACGGGGGAAGGCCCGTCGCGCCTCCGTCTCGATCCGCTGGGTGCCCACGCCGAAAGGCCGGTAGCGCGGGCTCGCGCACTCGGGGCACGTCTCTTCCTGCGTCCGGCCCCGCCCGCAGTGGTGGCAGAAGACCCGGGGATGGAGCTGATCGCGGGTGTCCAAACCCATTGCGAGCGCGCAGCCTGGGCAGGTCGGAAGGTAGCCACATGCGCGACATAACATGAAGCGGGCGGCGCCCCGGCGGTTCACGAACAGGATCGATTGCTCGCTCGCATCCAGCGCGCGCCGCAGGGCGTTCGCGAGCGGGACGCTGAAGACATCGCGGTTGCCGGCCTTCAACTCCTCGCGCATGTCCACGATTGAGACGGTCGGGAGCGGCGCCGTACGCGTCTCCCGTCCGCCTAGTGGCATCACCCGCTCAGGCAGTTCGAGTCGCTTGAGTTCGCCCACCTCCGAGCGGTGGTAGCTCACCACATCGGGGGTAGCGCTCCCCAGGACCAGGCTGGCGCCCGTCAGGCGGCAGAGTTCCGCGCCCACGTCGCGGGCGTGGTAGCGGGGCGGTGGGTCGACCTGCTTGTAGGTCCACTCGTGCTCCTCGTCCAGGACGACGAGGCCGAGGTTGGGCGCGGGGGCGAAGATGGCACTGCGCGAGCCCACGACGAGGCGTGTCTCGCCGCGCTGGATGCGATACCACTGGTCGTACAGCTCGCCCGTTCCCAGGCCGGAATGCAGGACCGTCAGCTCCTGCGGAAACTGCTCGCCGTAGCGGCTGATCGCCTGCGGCGTGAGCGAGATCTCGGGGACGAGCACGATCGCGCTTCGGCCAGCCTCGAGGGCCTTCCGCACGAGCTCGAGGTAGACCTCGGTCTTCCCGGAGCCGGTGACGCCGTGGAGGAGGTAGCCGCCGGGCGACCCCGAGATCGCTTCCTTCGCCGCGCGCTGGGCCTCGGTCAGGATAGGGGCCGGTGCGGCCGACTCGGGCCGCTCCGCGATCGGATCACGTTCGACCCTCGCCTCGTACTCCCGCAGCCAGTCATCCTTCGCGAGCGCCTCGAGGTGATTGCGCTGAGCGCCGAGCGTGCGCGCCTCCGTGAGTGTGATGTCGCCTTCCTCTGCGAGGCGACTGAGGAGCCGCGCCGCCACCGACCGGGGTGTGCGTTCGGCGAGCGCGGAGGCGTGCGCTTGCGCGGCCGACGGCTCGGTCCCGAGCGCGACGCGGCGCTCCGTGCGCGGGCGGCCCAGCGGTCGGGCCAGGCCCTGAGCCACGGTCAGATGGCCGCCGTCCTGGAGGCGGGTGAGTCGGGCTGTTGGCACCCGCCCGACGGCCTCGCGCAGCGTTTCCACGGGCGTCTGGCCGTGCACCGCGAGGTACTGCAGCACCTTCTGATCGGTGGGGTCGCTGGGGAGGAGGAGGGGGACATCAACGGGCGAGACGAGCGTGACCGAACGCTGGCCGTAGCCGGCTGGGAGGGAGGCCGCGACGCAGTCCCAGATCGGCGCGAGATAGTGTTCGCTGAGCCAGGACGTGAGCGCGCGATGGGGCCCGTCCAGCACCGGTTGCGGGTCGGCCACGGCCTCGACCGTGCGCGCGTCCTGCGCGGGCGAGTCTTCGGTCTCGCCCAATACGACCCCTTGGAGTACGCGGCTACCGAAGGGCACGAAGACCGCCTGGCCGAGTCGCAGGGTCAGGTCGCGGGGTCGCGCGTAGGTGAAGCTCTGGCGTGTGGGCTGGCCGCTGTTCACGGCCACCTCGACGAACTGCGCGCGCACTTCCGGGAACGGCTCGCCAGCGGCGATCTCGACTGCGGTGGTCACGTCCCCGTAAGCGTAGCGGCTCGCGGAGCGCCGCTGCGCTCAGCGCGCGCGCAGCTCCAACGCGACGTGAGCGACGACGCGCTCGGTGGCCTCGGCGGGAGCGAGCCGGGTGGTGCCTAGGCGGACGTGCTGCTCCGGGTAGGGGAAGTCGCCGTCGCTCTGGAAGTGGTGGTCGCGGTCCATCTCCGCGATCCATTCCGCCGTGGCGGCCTCGCCACTCATCCGTTGGCGGGCGAGCCTCTTCGGCGACACGTTGCGCCGCGGCCTGGCTGCCTGATCGGCCACGAGCTCGACAAAGAGGGTTTCGCCCCCAACGCCCGCGGCCACCGCGCGATACGCCTCGATTTGCTGCTTCGACCGCGCCGCAAGTCGCCAACATCGCCATCGGCCCCTGAAGGTCACCCCAGGGAACTGCGCGCGATCCTGAGGACTTTCCGGTTGTCGGTGGCCACTAGGCGGTTTAGAGCTCGCTACGCTCGGGGCCCCACACCCAGCCCCTCCCAGCGCTCGGCTGCTGCGTCTACGCGGCCTGGCGGCCGCTGCGCCTTCGCGCTCGCTTGGAGTTGGCCGCGCGCGGCCAGTACAAGATCCGCGGCGGCTCTCTGGAGGCCCCGCGTATCAAAGGGCTCGCGGATGGAAGCGCGAAAGAAAGCTCCAGTCCCTCGTGGTGAGGCCGAGGAGCGGGCTGCGGCGCGGCGCTCTTAGCTTCTCCCTCGCACCGCCATACGGGACAGCGTTCGTCGCGTCACGCGCATCGGCCCAATCGCCTAGGATCCTCGCGCGCGGTGGGATCCTCACGCCCAGTCCTGGAGGCTTGAAATGGCGCACGCGCAACATCTGGCGCCTCAGAGCCGGCGTGCCCTCCGCGTCTCGGCGGCCCTGACCGGGGTCTATTTCGGCGTCGAGCTCGTGGCGGGCCTGGTGATCGGCTCCGTGGCGGTGCTATCCGACGCCTTCCACATGGCCTCGGCGGTCGGCGGCGTCTTGATCGCGATGGGCGCCGCCTACCTTGCCGGGCGACCCGTCAGCCCGACCCGCACGTTTGGGCTGATGCGGGCAGAGATCTTCGGCGCCTTCCTGAACGGGCTCTTCCTCCTCGGCATGGCCGTGCTCGTCCTGACGATGGGCGCCCTTCGCCTGAGCGACCCGAAGGATCTGGCGACCCTGCCGATGCTTCTGATCGCCGCCGGCGGTCTTCTCACCGAGGTGATTTCGCTCGCGCTGTTGCTTCAGGGCGATCGCAGCGATCTCAACTTGCAGGGCGCCATCTGGCACGTGGTCCAGACGTTCGTGGGCAGCCTGATCATCATCGTGGCCGCGATCGTCATCGAAACGACTGGGTTCTTGGAGATCGATCCGATCCTGGGGATGGCCTTCGGGATCGTCCTTCTGTGGGCCTCCTTCGGGATCATCCGGCAGTCCGTCGACATCCTTCTCGAAGCTGCGCCCCGCGACTTCGACCTCGTGCGCCTCAAACAAGATGTCGAGGCGCTTCCGGGGGCGCTCGACATGCACCACATTCACGCCGTGACCCTCACCTCTGGCAGGACCGTGGTCTCGGCGCACGTGCTCGTCGACGGGTCCAGCGAGGCGAACCTGCTCGAACGGATCACCGTCCTGCTACGCACGGACTATGGGGCGTACTTCTCCACCATTCAGTTGGAGCGTACTTACGTCGGCGAGGAGCCACGCGAGATCGACTTCCTGCAGGGCATGCCCGTGCAACGCCACTCGGATCCGGCCGCAGCGCCCGCGGAACACCATCATGGGGGCCATTAGAACCGCGAGCCCGCGCCTCCTCGCGGTTCATGAGGGCGGCGACACCCCCGCCGGAACCGCTATTTTCGCTTAGCGACGAAGGGCTCGTTGCCCGCCTGCGCGCGCGCTGATGATCTCGGCTGTGCTGGTCACGTCTTCGTAAGCGTAGCGGCTCGTGGAGCGCGGCTCCGCTCAGCGTGCGCGCCGCTCCAGCGCGAAGTGGGCGATGACGCGCTCGGCGGCGTCGGCGGGGGCGAGATCGGTGGTGTCGAGGCGCAGGTGCTGCTCCGGGTACGGGAAGTCGCCGTCGCTCTGGAAGCGGTGGTTGCGGTCCATCTCCGCGATCCACTCCGCCGTGGCGGCCTCGCCACTCATCCGTTGGCGGGCGAGCCTCTTCGGCGACACGTTGCGACGCTGCCTGGCTTCCTGATCTGCAACGATCTCGACAAAGAGGGTTTCGCCCCCAACGCCCGCGACCACCGCGCGGTAGCTATCGATGACGTCCTGATCGCGCGGATCCTCGAGCGCCCAGACGTACGTGAAGATCAGATCTATCCCCGCGGCGGCAGCCTCTTCCATAAATCGCAGCCGGATCTCGCTCACCAGTCGCTGGAACGGTGGTGAGCCCCACTCGAACACAGCCTCGACGGGGTCGAGCGACATGTGGTTGTGGAACAGCTTGAACGCCGTGCGTTCGGCGATGGCCGCGCCCACCGTCTTCTTCCCGACGGCGGGCGGCCCAAAGATGATCAGGAGTCTCAAGCGGTCCCCGGGAATCAGTTTAGCCTGCGTGCTCTCCGCCGCCCTTCGTGGTCAGATCGTGAGGCGGAGGGAGCGATGGCCGAACCCGATCCCGGCTCCTACGGCGACACCTGGGCTGACATCTACGACGAGGTCCACGAGCACCTCAATCCGAGTGACTTCGTCGACTTCCTTGCCGCGCTCGCAGGCGCGGGTCCTGCCCTCGAGCTGGGTATCGGAACGGGCCGGGTCGCGCTCCCGCTTGCGGCCAGCGGCGTCGAAGTGCACGGCATCGACGCGTCGCCGGCGATGGTCGCGAAACTCCGTGCGAAGCCCGGCGGGGAGGCGATTCCCCTCACGATCGGCGACTTCACGGACGTTCCGGTACAGCGCCCCTATCCGCTGATCTTCGTCGTCTTCAACACCTTTTTCAGCCTGCCCAACCAAGAGGCGCAGCTGCGCTGCTTCCGCGGGGTCGCGGCCGCGCTCGCGCCCGGCGGCGTGTTCGTGGTCGAAGCGATGGTGCCTGACCCTAGCCGTTTCGTCCGGGGGCAGCGCGTTGGCGTGACCGCCGTCGAGTCCGACTCGGTGCGGATCGAGGTGGCGCGTCACGACCCGGTGGCGCAGCGCATCGAAGCCCAGCACGTCGTCCTCAGTGAGGCCGGGGTGCGGCTGCTCCCGGTTTCGTTGCGCTACGCCTGGCCCTCGGAGCTGGACCTGATGGCGCGACTCGCCGGGCTGGAGCGGCGCGATCGTTGGGGTGGCTGGGGGCGGGAGCCGTTCACCGACGCGAGCCGCGCGCACGTGACCGTGTACGCCCCCGCCTGAGACCCGCGGCGCGGCAGGGGTGGGTATGGTCGCCAGTACCGTCCGTTGGGGAGGTTGAGATGCCGAAGCAGAAGCGATTCGCGTTCCACTGGGGTGAGGGCGTGGTCGAGGAGGAGGTCCAGATCGAGACGGCCCACCACCGCCCCACGGTCCAGCTCCTCCGCTACGAGGGCGGCGAGTTGGACGGCGAGCGAGCCCTGCGGTTCTGCTACTACGACCTGCGCGGTCGCTTTCAGCGCTCCCCGCTCGTGATCGGGGAGGACGAGCTGCGCGAACTCGCGCGTGCGCTCGCCGAGGCGCCGGAACTGCGCCGGTGCCTCGACACGCTGACGGCCGCCGAGGGCTAGCCGGCTCCTGTGGGCGTCTTCGTCTTGCGGCCTCGCGGGAGCCGTGAGCGTGTCCTCCCACAGCCACTCAGCGCAAGCGCTTGAGGAGGGGCAGCGAGGGGGGCCGCGGATCACGCAGCCACTTCGCCCCGCTACCATCAGCGCGGAGGCCGCCATCGCTTCGGAGAAGGTCCCCCTCGAGGTCGCAGGCCGAACGGTAACGCTCTCGAGCCCCGCAAAGGTCGTGTTCCCCGAGCGCGGCTGGACCAAGCTCGACCTCGCGAACCACTACCTCCTCTGCGTCGAGGGCGCGTTCCGGGGGGTGCGTGCGCGCCCCTGCATGCTCAAGCGCTGGCCCCGCGGCGTGAGCGCGCCGCCCTTCTTTCAGAAGCGCGCGCCCAAGGGCGCTCCGACCACCGAGGTGTTACGCCAGGCGACGGAGAAGCCCGTGCCGATGTTCACGCCCGCAGAGCCCGCCGACGTGCTCGCGATGGTCCAGCTCGGGTGCGTCGATCTGAACCCGTGGACGATTCGTCGCGGCCACCTCGACCATCCCGACGAGCTCCGTCTCGACCTCGATCCCACCGATGACACGCCCTATGACGCCGTCCGCGAGGTCGCTGCCCTCTGTCGCACGGTGCTCGAGGAGGTCGCGCTGACGGGCTGGCCAAAGACCTCCGGCTCGCGGGGCATGCACGTGTATGTCCGCGTCGAACCGCGATGGGACTTCCTCGAGGTGCGACGGGCGGGGCTGGCGCTCGCCCGCGAGGTCGAGCGTCGCGCTCCGGGCGTGGCCACGACGGAGTGGTGGAAGGAGGAGCGGCGGGGCGTCTTCATCGACTACAACCAGAACGCCCGCGATCGCTCGATCGCGAGCGCCTACAGCGTGCGCCAGACGGGCCGGGTCTCGACGCCCTTCCGCTGGGACGAGCTCGGCACCATCGATCCCCTTGCCTACGACCTCGGCAGCTTTGCCGACCGCTGGGCCGCTGTCGGTGACCTGACGGAGGGCATCGACGAGGCTGCGGGCAGCCTCGAGGGGCTTCTGCGCCTGGCCACGCTCGATGACGAGCGGGGCCTGGCCGATGCCCCCTGGCCGCCCCACTACCCCAAGCAGCCGGGCGAGCCGCCGCGGGTGAATCCGTCCCGCCGCCGGAGTGACGCCTGATGCGGCCACCCGCACCAGTGCCGGGCTATTCACTGGCGCTATTCGCTACGACCTCGCGGAACCCCGGACCCGCGGGCCGCGCCAGCTGTTCGACCGTGCACTCCTCAGGGTCCTTGTCTGGCCGCCAGCGCTCGAAGCGAGTCGCATGGCGGAACCGGCCACCGGTGATCTGGTCGTAGCTCACCTGGGCCACCGGCCCCGGCGTGATCGCGACCCAGGCGGAGGTCTTGCGCCCGGCGGTCCAGCGGGACTCGCCTTCGGGGCGCCGCCGTGCCCCGAAGCTCTCCTCGCTGCGAAGCGCCTCGAACTGCTCGAAGAGCGCGCTCCGTTCCGCGGCGGAGAAGTTCGAGCAGTGGCCGAGGTAGTCGAGTTCGCCCTCGTCGTAGAGGCCGAGCAGGAGCGAGCCGATCCCGTTGCCGTCCTTCGCCGGGCGGTAACCACCGACCACGGCGTCGAGGGAGCGACGATGTTTGATCTTGGTCATCGCCCGCTCGCCTTCCTGATAGACGCCGTCGAGCCGCTTCGCCACGATGCCGTCACAGCCCGCGGCCTCGAACGCTTCGAACCAACGCTTCCCGGTCGCCAGGTCCGTCGTCGAAGGCGTGAGCGACCATTGCGTCGCGAGATTCGGGGCGAGCTCCGCTAACCGTCGCCGGCGTTCGGCGAACGGTTCGTGGCGGAGATCCTGGCCTTCGAGCGCGAGCAGATCGAAGGCGACCAGGCTCGCGGGCGTCTCCGCGGCGAGTTTGTTGACGCGCGACTCCGCGGGGTGCAGGCGCTGCTGGAGCGTATCGAAGCTGGTGGCGTCGTTGCGGACGACCAACACCTCGCCGTCGACCACCGTTCCCGCAGGCAGGCCGGCGATGGCGTCTTGCAGCTCGGGAAAATAGCGAAGGAGCGGACGGCGATTGCGGCTATCGAGGCGCGGCTCGTCGCGCCAGGCCAGCACCCGGAACCCGTCCCACTTCGGTTCGTAGGCCCAGCCCGGCGGCTCGGGAAACTCCTCGCGGACCCGCGCTTCCATCGGCGAGAGGGGTGGCTCGAACGGCGTGGGCGCCACAGCCCGACCCTAGCACGTCCCTACCGCGTGGCGTGGCCTACGGTGGCAAGGGGGTAGGGGAAGATCGCGTTCAGATCGGTTTGGCCGTCCGCTAACGCCTCGAGGGCCTGGTCGGTGAAGGGGAAGTTGGCGACTATGGCTTCGAGGCTCAAGCCGAGCTCGATGAGCTCGTCCGCGATCTCGCGCTGCGCTCGCTGTCGCTTTGCGAGGGCGTCCAGAAAGGCGTTGAGGTGGGCTTTGGCGTCAGCGCCGAGCAGACTTACGAGCCGCCCAAGTTCCCCGGCCATCCGCTCGCCCTCATCGATAGTGGTCGCCGCCAACTGGTGCAGCGTGTCGAAGCTCGGTTCGGTCATCGGCTACCTGTCGATTCCGGGTCGAATACTAGGCGCTCGCTGGTCATAGGCGATTCAGGTTATCGGTAACGCCAGGCTCGAGCGAGACGAGCCAGGGGCGGTTCTGTGCCAGCCTTCCCTCACGACCGATGATCCCTCTGGTGACCCTCGCGTTTCGCGGGGCGCGGAGGCGGGCTTGGCCGAGACTGGGTTTCCCTACGACCTCTTCGTGATCGGCTCCGGACCGGCGGGGCAGCGCGCCGCCATCCAGGCGGCCAAGCTCGGCGCCCGCGTCGGCCTCGCCGAGCAGAACGCCGAGCTTGGCGGGGTCTGCATCAACACCGGTACGATTCCCAGCAAGACGTTCCGAGAATCGGTGCTGCAGGTCTCCGGCTTCCGCGAGCAGGACCCCGGCGGGATCTGGGCGCCGGTCCTCAAGAACGTGACGATGCCGCAGCTGTTGCATCGCGTGAATCACGTCGTGCGCAACGAGGTCGAGGTCACCCGCAATCAGCTCCTGCGGAACGGCGTCGATCTGTTCCAGGCGCGCGCCTCGTTCGCCGGCTCGCACAGCCTGCAGCTCGATCCCGGGCCCGGCGAACCCTCCCGCACGGTGGACACTCGGGCCGTCGTGATCGCGACCGGCAGCGCGGCCTCGCGGGATGCGCACATCCCCTTCGACGGCCGTAAGGTGCTCACGAGTGACGACATCCTCGAGCTGCAAACGATTCCCCGAACGCTGACCGTGATCGGAGCAGGGGTTATCGGCTGCGAGTACGCCAGCATGTTCGCGGCGCTGGGCGTGCGCGTCACGATCGTCGACCGCCGTCCTGATCTGCTCTCGTTCCTCGATACGGAGATCGTCGCGGCGCTCATCTACCACCTCCGTCGGGCGCGCGTGCGCCTGCGCCTGGGCGAGTCCGTCTCGGGCGTCGAAACCCTCGACGACGACCTCTCGGGCCGCATCCGGATCCAACTCGAGAGCGGCAAACAGCTGATGAGTGACGCCGCTCTCTACAGCGTCGGGCGGCGGGGCCTCACGGACGGCTTGGAGCTCGAGCGAGTTGGTCTAGACGCTGACGACCGGGGCCGGATCTCGGTGAATGAGCACTACCAGACGGCGTCGCCGAACATCTACGCCGTCGGTGACGTGATCGGCTTTCCGGCCCTCGCCGCAACCTCGATGGAGCAGGGGCGCCTCGCCGCTGCGCATGCGCTCGGTGCGGGTGACGGCGCGATGTCCGCGCTCTCGCCCTACGGCATCTACACCGTTCCCGAGATCTCAATGGTGGGCGCGACCGAGCAGGAACTGACCGATGCGGGCGTGCCCTACGAGGTGGGCACGGCCGAGTACCGCGAGATCGCGCGTGGCCAGATCCTCGGCGACGTCCAGGGCCTACTCAAATTGCTCTTCCACCTCGAAACGCGTGAACTCCTCGGCGTCCACGCGGTGGGCGAAGGTGCCACCGAACTCGTCCATCTCGGCCAGGCCGTGATGTCGTTCGGCGGTGGCGCCGACTACTTCGTCAACGCCGTGTTCAACTACCCGACCCTCGCCGAGTGCTACAAGACGGCCGCCTTCGATGCGATCAACTGCATGGCTGAGCTCGGCCCCGGCGGCCTTGGAATGGCGGCCTAGGCACGATGGCTGCTGAGCGGACGATTAGCTTCGCCTTGGGGACTCCCAGCATTCATCGATGCTCGGCAGCGTCCGATGCTTATGAAGCGGGAGAGTGCGGGTGCTAAGCGAAGTGTTACTTGTCGGTGACGGCCCGAGTGAGCTGCGCCAGCGGATCGAGGCGCTCGGTCACCGCGTGGTGCGCGCTTCGCTGGCGGGAGCAGCGAACGCCGTGGCTGCGAAGAACGGCGAAATCGCGCTCGTTGATCTCGGTGAGGACCCCGTTGGCGTCCTCCGTTTCGTCCGCGAGGCCCGGCCCCGCGGAGAGGCGCCTCCGCCCTACTTCATCGCGTTTGCGCGGCGGGGCAGCGCGGCGTGGCGCGAAGCGCTCTCCCTGGGTGTCGATCGAGTGCTCGAAGCGCCCCCTGACTTCGGCGAACTCGCGGCGAGTCTCGACGCGGCCGGGTCGCTCCTGGGAAGCCTTCTCGAGGCGCGCGAGCTGAGCCACTACGTTGCGCTCTCCGGCGGCGTCCTCTGCGCGCTCGACGAGCGGGGCCGGATCTACTCGGCTCCGTCGGGCTGGAGCGAGGTGCTCGAGCTGGATGAGGAGGAGCTCTTCGGGACCTCCTTCCTCGATCTCATCCACGAGGAGGACCGCCCGGCGGCGGCGGGCATCGTCGCGGCAGGCGCGGATATCCGCGATCTCCAGATCCGGGTCCGCGAGGGCTCCGGTAGCTACCGTTGGATCTCCTGGATGGCCTCGTCCTCCGGTACGGCCCGCCACGCTGTTGGGCGTGACGTGGCGCGCTTGGTCGAGACCGACGGCAAGCTCCACAAGGTCGTTGCGCAGCTCTACACGAAGAAGCGCGAGGTCGAAGAGCAGAAGCGCGTCGTCGATCGCCTCCGCGCCGAGGCCGAGTTCCAAGCGACCCACGATGCCCTCACAGGCCTTCTCAACCGGCGCGCCTGGTTCGACCTCGCTGCGGAGGTCGACCCGGTAGCAGTCGTCATTTTCGACATCGATCACTTCAAGCGAGTGAACGACACCTATGGACACCCCGAGGGCGATCGCGTGCTCTCAGAAGTCGCCGATCGTTTGAGTGCGGCATTCCGCGACGAAGCCACGCTCGCACGCCTCGGCGGCGAGGAGTTCGGCGCCTACCTCTACGGCACGACGGCCGAGGCCGCTACGCTTGCAGAGGAGGCAGTGGCGAGGGTCGCGGCCTCGCCGACCCGGCTCAGTGGCGGCGCTGAGCTCGCGGTGACGATCAGTGCGGGCTTCGCTGCGTGGCAGATCGAGAGCGGTACGCCCCCGCAAATCCTCGCCGATACCTACGACCGCGCCGATCAGGC
Organism: Tepidiformaceae bacterium; assembly: GCA_965247935.1. GTDB lineage: Bacteria > Chloroflexota > Dehalococcoidia > Tepidiformales > Tepidiformaceae > CAUYXJ01. Next base: position 1,623,800 of record CBDFIA010000002.1, on the reverse strand, counting down.
GCTCTATGAGGCGAAGGAATCAGGCCGCGCCCGCCTCGTTCGGGAAGAGGCTCGACGTGCGGCTTAGTACGTGCGCAGGTCGTGGGTGGCAGCCGCGGCGCAGGACAAACGTTTGGGGATTACATACGAAAGTCACAAAGGTGCGGCTAGTCTCGCACCATCCAGGCGCACCGTGACCCACATGCGGGCATGGCGCACGCGGTAGCGGCGCACAGGCGCTCCTCAGCCGCCGGAGCCATCATCGCCACGGCGAGGGCGCCCAGCACGAGGGGCGCGGCGTTGAGCACCTGCGCGGCCTGCTTTGCGGCTGGTGACTCGCACAGCGCCACGTAGGCGCGTTCCCACGGACTGACGGCCTCCCCCAGCGCTTCGAGAACCGCCGCGATCTCATCGAGGGGGGTGTGATTAGCTACCATAGCAGCACTCCCGGAGCTGATATTTGATTCCGGGCATAGCGCGGCTGAGCCGTGCTACTATGGACTTGTTTGGGGTCCATAGGCTCGGGAGCCCGCCCGCTCCGTGGCGGGCTTCCGTCATGGTACCAAATGCGCTCTAGGTGATCGGTTTCCCCCCCAGGTCATGGCGATGGTCGCCGATGACCGGAGCAGCGCGGCCGACCTCGCGGAGGTGATCGCCACCGACCACGCGCTCACGGCCAAGCTCCTGCGGATGAGCAATTCGGCGTACTACAGCTTCGCGCGACCCGTCGAGAACGTCCGCGACGCCGTGACGCTGTTGGGCGTTCGCCAGGTGCGCGAAGTGGCGGTAACGATGAGTCTCATGGACGCCTTCGAATCCGCCGAAGAGGATTCGGACTTCGACTTGGAGCTCTTCTGGGCGCATTCCGTCGCCGTTGCCGTGATCGCCGAAGGCGTCGCGGCGGCGACGCGACTGGCGAGGCCGGCAGACGCCTTCACCGCAGGCATCGTCCACGATATCGGTCGCCTCGTGCTGCATCAGGCCCGCCCCGAGCAGTTCCTGGAAGCGGTCGCGGATGCGAGTGACAGTGGCCGCGCATTGGCCGAGGCCGAGACAGAGCGCACCGGGTTTTCTCATGCCGGTCTGGGCCGCGTCCTCGGTGAGCGCTGGAACTTCCCCGCAGCGTTAGTCCAAGCTGTGGGCTCCCACCACGACGAAGGGCTCTCGCGCGAAGACGATGGCCTCTCCTGGGTGCTGATGCAGGCGAACCGTCTTGCCTTGCACTACGGCCTCTTCTGTGGCTACGAGCCGGGCGAGGAGTTCGTGGCCGAATCACTCCCCGATGAACTCGCCGAAATCGAGCAGTTCGTCGGCGGGATCGAAGCCGTCCTCGATCGCGCGGTCGGCTTCGTGGGCGCCGCGAGCGGCCAATCCCCGGAGGACGAAGAGGCGGCCTAGGTCCGAGCGCGTTCGGGGTCCTCTGCCGGGTACACTGCGGGGTGATGAATTCCGCCGTATCCCTACTTCAGCGTGGGCCACTCGCTTCCCGCCGCTTCCGGCTTACGGTTGGCATCGGCTTGATCGTGGTCCATGGCCTGTTCTGGCTCGCGGTCCCGGTAGTCCCGTTCTTGGGGATCTCTGGAGCGGCGAAAGCAGTATTGATCCCGACGCTCATCGTCTCCGCCGAGGTTCTCTGGTGGGTGGCGATCGCTGTTTTGGGGGCGGAGGCCGTACGCGCCCTGCGCGGTCGTCTCAACCCATTGCGGCTCGTGGGCCGCTTCCGCCGGGCCAGCAGTGAGGCCGCGAAGCCGTAAACGCTGCGGTTGCCCCCAAGATGGGCTTACCGACCGGCCCTAGCCCCTGCCGATAAACGGCATCTTCGTGGCCATCACCGTCATCGAAAGGACGTTCGCGTCGAGGGGCAAGCTCGCCATGTAGAGGACGGCTCGGGCAACGTGCTCGACGTCCATCGTCGGCTCCGGCCGGACGCCGCCGTCCGGCTGGGGCACCCCATCGGCCATCTTTGCGGTCAGCGGCGAGGTCGCGTTCCCGATATCGATCTGCCCGCAGGTGATGTCGTACGCACGCCCATCGAGGGCGGTCGATTTCGTGAGGCCCGTGATGGCGTGCTTCGTCGCGGTGTAAGGAGCGGAGTTCGGACGGGGCGTCGTCGCCGAGATCGAGCCGTTGTTGATGATGCGGCCGCCTTGCGGGTCCTGCGTCTTCATCACGCGGAAGGCTTCCTGCGTGCAAAGGAAGGCGCCTGTCAGGTTCGTCTCAACGACCGCCTGCCACTGCTCGAAGGTCAGCTCCTCCAGCGGCCGCGCGGGCGCGCCGATGCCGGCGTTGTTGAAGAGCACGTCGACGTGGCCGAAGCGTTCGACGGTCCAGGTGAAGAGCTCACGTACGGAGCCTGGCCGGCGCACGTCCGTCGTCACGGCGATCGCGCGCTCGCCGTCTGTGCCCGCCTCGCCCACGGCGGACGTGAGCGCGGCGGAGCGTCGCCCGGCGAGCGCTACCGAATACCCCTCGCGCAGGAAGGCCAGGGCCACGCTCCGGCCGATCCCGGAGCCCGCGCCCGTCACGATTGCCACTGGGCTCATGGCCGCACCCTACCCGTCGCGCCGGTCGATCGCCATCAAGCCGTCGGCTTCGCCCGAAGGGCCTGGCGAAGAGCGATCAGAGTGAAAAGAATCGACCCGCTCGCGGGTCCTCGCTGGAGGTGCCTCGTCCGTAATCGTCTGGGCCGCTCAGCGGAGACGGCCGGGGTGCCGCGCTGATCGTGCGTGCGCCCGAGAGGCGGGCGCCTACAGCAGTCCCCCAGAGCGCGGTGTCAGGGTACGTCCTACGTCCAGTGGCCCGATGACCGCTCGTGGCTGGCACTCGCGGAGGGCACCCGCGGTATGCTCACGACCATGCACATCCTCGTGATGAAGGGGCTGACGCTGCCCGCCGTCAGCGATGAAGACCGCGGCCGCATTCGCGCAGCCGCCGGCGCCGGGGCGACGATCACGGTCGTCGACGGTGCCACCGACGCGCTCGAACTCGCCGCCGACGTAGAGGTGATGCTCGGGTCGATCACCAGCGAGTTCTTCGAGCGGGCGCCGAGACTGCGCTGGGTCCATGCGATCGCCTCCGGCGCCGACGCGTATCTGTTCCCCGCGCTGCGCGACAGCGAGGTGATCCTGACCGGCGAAAAGGGGCTCGTGGGCGGACACCTCGCGGACCATGCGTTTGCCCTGCTGCTTTCCATCACTCGGCGGTTGGCGGAGGCCGTTCGGCTCGGGCCGGACTCTTGGGGCCAGCGATCGCGGTTCCGCGCGGAAGCGGTCGAGCTCGAAGGCCTCACCATGGGCATCGTCGGATTCGGCGGCACGGGCCGGGCGATCGCGCGACGGGCGGCGGCCTTCGGGATGCGCTGCGAAGCCGTGGACCTGCTCGAAGTACCCGGGTCGGCCGAGGTCCCGAAGGTCGGGGGGATGGACGAGTTCGACGCGCTACTGGCGCGGGCGGATGTCGTTGCGGTGGCGCTTCCCCTGACTCCCGCGACAGTGGGGCTCTTCGACGCGCGCGTGTTCGCGCTGATGAAACGCAGCGCCATCCTGATCAACGTGACCCGGGGCGGGATCGTCGACGGCGAGGCGCTCGTGGCGGCTCTCCGGGGCGGAGAGATCGCCGGGGCCGGCCTCGATGTCGCGCCCGAGGAACCCCTCCACCCAGACCATCCCCTCTGGGCGATGCCGAACGTGGTGATGACGCCGCACACCGCGGGGGCGAGTCAACTGCGCGCCGGCCGGAACGTCGCGCGCTTCTGCGAGAATCTCGAGCGCTTTCGTCGCGGGCAGCCCCTGCTGGGCCAGATCGACAAGCAGGCGGGTTTCTAGCGGGGGACCACGGGGGAGAGGCCTGGCGCGATGGACGCTCTCTCCAGTCTCCCTCCCGCAAGAAGCCCTGATGCGGGGCTTCGGGCGTGAGTGGGGACGCGCGATCCGGGACGGAGACCTCCGCGGGACCGCTCGGGCGATTGCCAACTCGCAAGGCAGCGATTAGGCTCCGACGCCTCCAATATTGCGACGCCTAGAGTCCCTCGGGAGGTAGCCCATGTCGTTCTCGCGCATCGCCGGTTTCTCTGGCGTCTTGTTCGTCGTCCTCCTCATGTTCAATGCGGCACTCATCGGAGATCAGCCCCTCTCCGGCGACAGCATCGATGAGGTGCGTGATTACATCTCTGACAAGGAGGGCCTCCACAAGACGGGGGTCTTCCTCGGAATCGCGCTCCTGCCCTTTGCGATTGTTTTCTTCGCAGGCGTCGCCAACAAGCTTCGCGCGAGTGATCGCGAGCACCAAGAAGCCTGGGCCATCGCAGCGATCGCGAGCGCCATCTTCATCGGCGCAGCAGCGGGGGTCGGGGACACCCTCGCGGCCACCCTCCTCTTCCGTGGCGGCGAGGACCTGAGCGACTCCACCATCCGGGCGCTCTCGGACGCCCAGATCATCGCCTACTCGTCCACTGGCATCGCGGTCTCGGCGTTAGCGCTGAGCGTCGCCATCCCCACATTCATGCACAAGGTCTGGCCCGTGTGGCATGCCGCCCTCGGTGCGGTAGGTCGCCGTTCTCGGTGTTCTGGCGATCATCAGCGTGATCTCTGCTACCAACGGCGGTAGCGTCTTTGGCTTGATCGCTTTCATCGCGTTCGCCGTCTGGGTGTTGGTCACCAGCATTCTCCTCCTGCGTGAACCCGCCGCTCAGACCTAGGGGACCAAACCTAGGGCAGGCGCGTTCCTGGCTCGGAAAGCCTCGCTGCGGCAGATCGACGAGCGCGCCGGGTCCCGGCGCGCCCCGGGTCCCGGACCGTTCCCGCGCACGGGGTGCTTCCGCCCTTAGGCCTCGGGGCGCGCGACCTGCTTCCCCCAGCCGTCCCAGTGCACGACCTCGCCCAGCGGCCGTCGTCGTGGCCGCGAGAACGAGCCGTGCGAGAGATAGCCAAGCGGGATCAGGCACATCGCGCGCGCGCTTTCGGGCATCCCGAGGAGTTCGTTGAACCGGAGGTTCCTCGAGGCCCCAGGTGAAAACGAAGCCGATTTCGAAAGCCCGTGCGGCGAGCATCAGGTTCTGGACCGCACCGTAGATCGAGCTGCCGAGGCCGGCGCCTCCGCGAAGTGTTCCGCGAGGTGGATGACGCCGCGTCGATTGCGCACGTCGATGCCGACCTCGCCTGCCTGCACGCCGCCGCGGGTGATGCGACCGGCGGCCAGCTCCTCGTCGCTGACCTCCTCGTAGCCGTAGGCGCCCTTGAGCCGCTCCTCGTAGACCGCGCCGATGCGCTGCTTGATCGCCGGATCGCGGATGACGACCCAGGCCCAGCCCTGATTGTTGCCGCCCGTTGGTCCACGCACGGCCGCGTCGAGGATCTCCCAGAGGACGGGCCCGGGAATGGGGTCGGGCTTCAGATAGCGCTGCGCGCGCGTCGATTGGATCGCGTCGAGCACGTCGAGGGGTTCACGCTCGCTCATGCCAGTACTCCTTCATCTTGTGGGCGGTGTAGGCGCTTGAGTCCGGTGGGGGTGGGGTTCGGTGCTTGGGGTCAGGACGCTACTCGAACGACAGCGTGCTGCGCGCCACCTCGCCCCTGCCCAGGACCTCGAAGGCGTCGTTCACGTCCTCCACGGGGAAGGTGCGGGTAATCAGCTCGTCCAGCTTCAGCTTGCCCGCCTGGTAGAGGCTGAGCAGGCGCGGGAACTCGATCTGGGCTTCGCCGTGCCGTACATCGATCCGATTACGGTCTTCTCGGCGATCAGATCGCGAGCATCGATCGTCACGGGTGTGCCGTACGGCGCGTGCCCGACCCAAACCGTGATGCCGCGGCTACGGGTGCAGACGCCGGAGGCCATCATCCTCACGAGGACCTCACCGGGTCCGGGGTTGTTGAACGCGACATCCTCGATTCGCAAGGGCCGACTTCGCCTCGTGGAGAAGGGCTGCCTTCACCATCATCGTGCTCCTTGCGCGGAGGTTGGCGCAGGCTACGCGCCGGAGCGAAGCGGCCGCGAGGTGGGGCCCCGCTCCGTCTCCCACGCGGTGCCGAGTATCATCGCCGCCCGGCGAAGCGGGTTGGGGGGTGTTCACGATGAAGATCGGCTTCTACGGCATCAACGCGGGCGCACTCTCCGATCGCGAGGCCATCCTGAGCGTCGCGAGAGCGGCCGAAGCCGCCAACTTCGAGTCGATCTGGACCGGCGAGCACGTGGTCGTCGTCGACCCACAGGTGCCTCCCTCCCCCCTCGCGCCGGCGACCCGCATCGTCGACACCGTGACCGCCCTCGCCTTCGTCGCCGCGGTGACTGAGCGGATCAAGCTCGCCAGCGGGATCATTCTTCTTCCCCAACGAAACCCGGTCGTTCTGGCGAAGGAGTTGGCGGGCATCGACGTGCTCTCCAACGGGCGCCTCATCTTCGGCGTGGGCGTGGGCTACGTGCGCGGTGAGTTCGAAGCGATCGGCGTGCCCTACGAAGAGCGCGGCGCGCGCACCTCGGAGCACATCGAGGTCATCCGCGCCCTCTGGACCGAGGACAAGCCTGAATTCGCCGGTCGGTTCACCTCGCTGGCGGGCGTCCAGTCGCATCCACAGCCGGTGCAGCGGCCGCACCCGCCGATCGTGATCGGCGGGTCCTCGCCCGCTGCCTACCGCCGGGCGGTGTCCCAGGGCAACGGCTGGTACGGCTTCATGCTCGATGCGGAGGGGACTGCGGCCGCCATCCAAGGGCTCGAAGCGGCGGCCGAGCAGGTCGAGCGCCCGGCACCACTCGGGCCGCTCGAGATCTCGATCACGCCGCGCGGCCGCATGGACCGCGAGACTGTCGAGCGTTTCGCCGAGGCGGGCGCGGACCGGCTCGTGCTCATGCCGCGGGGTCTCATGGGGCCGCTCGACGCGGACGCGGGCGCCGCCCAAGCTGCGATCGTCGCGTTCGTCGAGCAGAGCGCTGAAGCGCTCAGGCTGGCGTAGGGCTTCGTGCGCGCCAGGGCCGCCGCCGCCAGCCCTCCGTCCGGTACCACCGCCCGTCCGAGGCGTGCGCTCCGAGCGGTGCGTGCCGGGGCGTTCACGTGGGTTCCGGTCAGCCAGCGCCTGCGGGAGTTGGGTGCGACGGTGGTCCTCCCTGCACTCACCTCCCCGGGCGGCGGGTCGCGGCCGTTCGGGCAGGAGCATCGCGACCAATCGGCGCTCCAGCTAAGGGATGTCGAGCTGGACATCGCCTCCGCGGTGCTCGTGGCGCACGACGGTGCGGGGCCCCTGCTGCCCGAGTTCGGGCGCGCGCTGGACATCAGCCCCGGCGCTTACATCCTCGTGGACTCGGACCTCCCCCGGGATGGCGCCAGCCGCTTCGACCTCTTCGCGGATCAGGCCGATGTCGAACGCTTCCGGGAGGCCGCCGTCTCCGAGGGGCAGCCGCGCACACGGCAAGCGGCCGCAGCCCTGGCGAGCGGGCCGCTGCCGCCCAGCGACCGGGTCGTGCGGGGCTGGCCGGAACATCTGCTCGCGACTGCGCTCGCCGCGGCGCCAGACGACTCGTATATCCCGGCAGCCTTCGCGGGCCGGCGACGCCGGTCACGGTTTACGACGAGCCGCTACCCGCGACTGGCCGGAGCGGCCCGCGGGGTACCTCCACCTCTCGGGTCCCTATGCCGCTGCTGCGGCCGAGGCGCGGGAACGGGCCCGGCCCGCCCGCGACCTCCCTTCGGGACACTTCGAGATGCTCGTGGACCCAGAAGCGGTCGCACGCGAGCTTGTCTCGCTGGCGGATCAGCTCCTCGACGGGTCGAGCGCCTAGCGCGACTCTCCGCGGGCGGGCGGCGCGGACTCACCGCCGCGCGCCGCAGGCGTCCCCGTGGGGACTCGTTGCGTGCGTCTCTCCGCCACGCCGCTCCGCGCCGCCAGCCGCGCGGTTCGAGGTCGAGATCGGGGCCCTACGCGCGGCTACCGACCCCCGGTTGCCGTTGGCGCTCGACCTGGCCTAGCCGACCACCTCGCGTAGTGCGCTCAGCACCCCGTTCACACCGTTCTCGAGGTCGGCGAGGCCGTAGACCTGGATCTCGGTCACGGGCGAGAGGGGGAAGCCGCCCATGATCGAGTCGAGCTCCTCGAGCGAGTCGACGTTGAGAATTGTGCCACCGCCCTTCAGGCCTGCGAACGACCAGGATTGCTCCAGCTTGCCGGTCTCTTTGAGCGCGCTCACCCACTGAAGCAGGCCCTCGAACATGGCAATTGCCATCTCCGGCGGAGCCGGGTCCGACTGCATCGACGTCACCAGAAATCTCATCAGATCCTCCTCGGTGGCCGGAGTGTAACGGTCCTGCGGAGTTGGGCGTTTTAGCTCGCGCCGTCGCCGCTGGGCCATGCTCTGTCCCCTGGGGGCCGGGGCAGAGCGCGTCTTGAGCTCAGCCACGCCCGCTCGGGATCGATAGGACGAAGCGCGCACCGCCGAGCGCACTGTCTTCGATTTCGAGCGTACCGCCATGCGCTTCTGCGATCGCCCTGGCGATGGCCAGGCCGAGTCCCGCGCCGCCGTGCTCCCGGTCGCGCGCCGAATCGAGCCGCGTGAAGCGCTCGAAGACTCGCTCCCGCTGCTCGCCGGGGACGCCGCCGCCATCATCGTCGACGGCGAGCACCGTCAGTCCGCGTGCTTCGCTGAGCGTCAGCACCACCCGCGATCGCCCGAAGCGGATGGCGTTCTCGAGGAGGTTTCGCACAAGCCGAGGGAGCTGGCGCGCGTCCCCTCTGACCTGCCCCGCGGAGACACCGGACGTATCGATCGTGATCGCGGGTGCGTCACGCTGCGCCTCCGCTTCGGCGAGCACGATATCGTCGAGGTCCAAGAGCTCGTATTGGCCGTCGAGGCTCTGCGCGTCGCTGCGCGCGAGCAGGAGGAGGTCCTCGACCAGCCGCTGCATCCGGACGACCTCCTCCTGCACGGCGGTCATCGTCTCCTGCCAGGGCGCGTGGCCGGGATGCTCGAGATCGACCTCGACCTGCGTGCGCATGCTTGCCAGCGGGCTGCGCAGCTCATGCGAGGCATCGCCGACGAAACGCTCCTGCTTCTCCTGCGCCACCTCGAGGCGGTCGAGCATCTCGTTCATGGTCCGCGCGAGGCGTCCGATCTCGTCATCAGTCGCCGGCTCGGGCACACGCCTCGCGAGCTGCTGGCTGGTGATGCCCGCCACTTCGCGGCGAATGCCCTCGACTGGCGAGAGCGCTCTCCCGACGAGGAGGAACGTCCCCCCCGCAACGAGCAGCACGAGAATTGGCACGCCCCAGCGGAGGAGGTTGACAAGGCTCTGACTGCTCTCGTTGACTTCGTCGAGGCTGGCGCCGACGACCACCGTGTAAACGCCCGAGGGGGTCTCGACCGACCGCGTGAGCACACGGAAATCTTCGTCGAAGTCGATGGGCAGCCCGCTCACGGTCCTGATGTCCGTCGCCTCGCCAGGGGACAGATCGGCCGCGAGCGGTTCGAGCTCGAGAATGTTCTCGCTCGCCCCTACGATCCTTCCTCCGTCATCGAGGACCTGGACGAGCGAGACCTCGGCATTGAGCACGGTTAGCTCCTCGGGCAGGGTCCCCTCGATAAGCAGCGAGGTGATGTCCTCTGCTCGTAGTCTGACTGCCGTGTCTACGTTGTCCGTGAGGGTGCGCCGCTGCAGGACCACGAGCGCAGTTGCGGCTACGACGAGCGCTACGGCCACGACGAGAGTGGCCAGCGCCGCGGTGCGGATGCGGATGGAGGCTGTCCAACGCCAGGTGCGCTGAAGGGTGGCCTGGACCGGTTCAGCCATCGCTGCTGAGTCGGTAGCCAGCGCCCCGCTTCGTGGTGATCGAGCTGCGACCGAAGGGCTCGTCGGCCTTCTTTCGCAGCCGCCGGACGTACGCCTCAACGATGTTCGGATCGCCTTCGAAGGAGAAGGGCTTCGAGAGGAAATCGTCCGCGCCCGTATCGAGCGAACGCACCTCGTCCCGCGCTCCATCCTTGGCGGTCAGCATCAGGATGGGCGTCCAGTTGCCGGCGTTGCGGAGGTTTCCGCAGACTTCGTACCCGTCGCGGCCGGGAAGCATGATGTCGAGCACGATCGCGTCGTACTCGCGCTCCTCGGCGAGCCACTGCCCGTCGGTGCCGTTGAGTGCGACATCGACGGCGTAGCCCTCGGCCTCGAGGCCGCGCTTGATCGCGGCTGCCAGCCGCTTTTCGTCTTCGACCACGAGAACGCTCGTCATCGCGTCATCAGCATCCTGAAGTGTCGCTGAATCCATGATGAACGACTACGCCCCCTCCGCGTCGCCTCAATCAGCGCGCCGCGGTGACACGGCGAGGCAACATCAGGCCCGGTTCCGGACTTTCGAAAATCGGGCGATCCCGATAGCGTTAGGCTCAGAGCGTGTCGAACTCCCGCCGACGGCCTCTGGTTCAGCGGGCGTTCAGCCTCAGTCAGGTCTAATTCAGGGGGCCACCTCTAGGGTAGCGATCGGACCAAGCAGACAAGGAGACGCGCAATGCAGTTCTTTAGTAGGTACACCGTCGTGGCTGCTGCCGGGGCCCTGCTCATCGTCGGCGGTGTTGCGGTCGTCGTCGTCGTCGCCGCCACCAACGGCGGCGACGACGACGAGAACGAGCAGCCGATCACCGGCGACGCCTACGATCGGGCCAGCGCCGCCGCCCTCGAATTCACCGGCGGGGGAACCGTCAGCGAGACCGAGGTCGACGACGAAGACTCGAAGTACGAGGTCGAAGTCACCCTCGCCGATGGCAGTGAGGTGGACGTCCAGCTGGACGAGAACTTCGTGGTCGTTGGCAGCGAAGGCGATAATGACGACGGACCCGACGACGACTAGTCGCAGCGAGCGCTAACGGTAGAGGTGGGTATCGGTCCCTCCGTACCCGCCCGGCCGATCGCTCTCACAGCTGCTACCTGCACAACGCGCGTTTGGCCTCAGGGCCGGCGCGCGTTGTCGATCCCGGGCCGAGGCTAGCCTCTCACCCAGCCCCTCTCTCAGATCTCGTTATCATCGCGCGGCGGCCCCGCCCTGGCGCGAGAGCCGACGAGCGCGCGAAGCGACGCGTCTGGAGGTGGACCCGATGGTCCGGCAAGAACTGATCGACCGCAGCGCGAAGCTCGGTGAGACGCCGATCCTCGATCGCATGGCCGACCTACGTGAGGACCTGCTCAAGGCGGGTGACGAGGCTCAGGAGATCCGGCACATGCCCGGCTGGGCGGTGCAGAAGATGATCGACGCCGGCATCTACCGCATGGTCCTGCCCACGGAGCTCGGTGGCGAGGACATGCGCGCGCGAGAGCAGATCGAGGTCATCGAGGCTGCGGCCGCGATCGATGGGTCTGTCGGCTGGTGCGTCCAGATCAACTCCGAGATCAACGCGCTCGTGCTGCGGCAGATGGAGCCCGACTTCGCCCACGAGATCTGCGACGATTGGAACTACCTCGTCTGCGCGGGCCTCGGGACGCCGAATGGGCCGTTCCCAGGGCGCGAAGCGCAACGCGAAGGCGACAGCTGGCGGGTGACCTACCAGGGCGCCTTTGCCAGCGGCTGCCACAACGCGACCTGGAATTTGGTCATGACAGGCGAAATCATGGATCCGACGACGGGGAAGCAGGCGGACGCGGCCTTCATGATCCCCCAGGGCGAGTTCGAGGTTGTCGATACCTGGGATATGGCTGGCCTGCGCGGGTCCGGCAGCCACGACGTACGCGTCGTCGGCTATGTCCCCCCGGAGCACGTGCTCCCGCAAGCCGCACTCGCCTCGACGAAGAACTGGGAGAACCCGACCTACCGCAACCCTTCGCAAGTGCCCTACAACAAGGGGGCGGTGGCCCTGGGCATCGCTCGCGGCGCTCTCGACGTGTTCGCCGACCTCGCCGTTACGAAAACCCCATGGGGGTCTGGCTCGCTGTTGAAGGACCAGCCGGAGGCTCAGATCCGGATGGGCGAGGCGGAGGCGACCTGGATGGCTGCCCGCGCCTTCCTCATGGAGTCACAGGATGACATCGAGGAGAACCTTGGGCCCTTGGATGGCGGCAAGGAGTCTCCAGACTGGCCGCTCGTCCGGCGGGGGCTGCTCGCCTCGACGCACGCCGCGCAGGCCTGCGGACACGTCGTCGATCTCATCCATAACACCGCTGGGACCACCGCCAGTCGCATGAGCCACCCGCTCGAACGCAGGTTGCGGGACGCACACCAGGCGGCTGCACACGGCGGCGTGAGCTGGCGCCACTACGGCAACATGGGGAAGACCTTCATCGGGCACGAACCGCCAGGGCAGTACGCAACCCCGACCCGCGCCTAGGGGCCGATCGCCGAGGAGCGCTCTTCGCGCGCCTCATCCTCCGCCCGCCCGACCAGCTCCATCACGCGACGTTCGCGCCGCGTCCCTCCGTCAGCTCCAGGACCCGGCCCTGGCGGGTGTCCGGCGAGTTGAACTCCTCGATGTTGACCGTGTGGTCGGCCCCGAACTCCTCCGCGAGGGCCAGGCGGCGATCAATCCGGTCGAGGACGATCACCTTGTGAGCGCCGATGTCCTTGGCCATCGCCGTCGCATTGAGCCCAAGCCCGCCTGCTACGCGGGGTACGCCTTGGGACGCTCGCTCCCGCCTAGCTCCCGATCTCCCCGCGGTCGCGGAAATGGGAGCTTCGCTCCCGACCTGCGCCCTCTCCGGCTGTAGGATTGGGAGCGTGACCGCCTACCGCCCCTCGCGGATGATGTTCGGGATCTTCCTCGGGCCGTTCCATCGCCTCGAGGAGAACCCGACGATCGCCTTCGACCGCGACCTCGAGCTGCTTCAGCTGCTCGAGCGGTTCGACTTCGACGAGGCCTGGATCGGCGAACACCACAGCGCGGGCTGGGAGACGATCGCCTCGCCGGAGCTCTTCATCGTGGCGGCCGCGGAACGCACGAAGCGGCTCCGGCTCGCCTCGGGCGTCCTTAGCCTGCCCTACCAGCACCCCTTGATCGTGGCCGACCGCTTCGTCCAGCTCGACCACATGACCCGCGGTCGCGCGATCCTCGGGGTCGGTCCCGGGGCGCTCAGCTCCGACGCCTACATGCTTGGCATCGACCCGCTCAATCAGCGCCGCATGATGAACGAATCGCTCGACGCGATCATGGCGCTCTTCCGCGGCGAGACCGTGACGATGGAGACGGACTGGTTCCGGCTGCACGAAGCGCGTCTGCAGATCGCGCCCTATACCCACCCCCACCCGCCGGTCGCGGTTGCGGCGGCCGGTTCGCCCGCAGGGTCGCAGGCAGCCGGGCGGCACGGTGTCGACATGGTCTCCTTCGGCGGGCTCAGCGACGAGAGCGGGAAAGCGCTCTCGCGGACTTGGGGCTGGTACACCGAGGCAGCAGCCGATGCCGGGCATGCGGTCAGACGCGACCAATGGCGGCTCGGTGTGCCCTTCTACCTCGCCGAATCCCGTGAGCAGGCGATCAGCGAGGCGGGCGCAGGCTACGAGCACGAGCTCGTGAAGTACTTCGGCGAGGTCATCGGGAGCGGCGTTGCCTCCGAAGCGGCGACGCTCGATGCGGGGCTCGAGGGTGGCGGCGTGATCGTCGGCACGCCCGACGATGCGATCGCGGCGATCGAACGCCTGCTAGAGATGACCGGCGGCTTCGGTGGCTTCCTCGCGCGCGCGCACGAGTGGGCCACCTGGGAGCAGACGGTGCATAGCTACGAGCTGTTCTCCCGCTACGTCATCCCCCACTTCCGCGGGCAGCTCGAATCGAAGCGTGGGAGTCGCGAATGGGTGGCGACAACGCCGGGGGCGAAGGTCAGTACCGCCGCGGTCCAGAAGGCCTTCAGCGACGCCGGCATCGACGCCCCCAGCGAAGCCGAGCGAACCGCAGCGCGCCGCCGTTAGTTTCGAGGGCGCCACGATGATGGCGGCGAATCGGTTGCCGCCGGCTCAGTCTTGCTACGCATCGCGGGGGCCGACGACGACGCGCTAGATCTCGCCGCGGTCATCCAGTCCCTGCGCGAGCGAGTCACGGCGAGCGCGGGCGAGGGCGTCGCCGGTCTTCGAGCGAGGTTGGGCCGGTTCGCCGCTGCGCGCAGCCACGAGGTCCGGCCAGCGGTGGTAAGCGATTCCCTGCGCCGCGTACTCGTAGCACCACTCGGCCACCTTGGCGCTGCCGGGAGAGAGGTCCGATTCGGTCATGAGGATCGCGTAGACGGCGGCTGCGCGGCCGGCTACGCGATCGCTCTGAGGAAGAAATCGCGCGAGCTGATCGAGGGTGGCCTCGGTCGCGGAATCGAAGTCAGCAGTCATTAGCTTGTCGCCCGGGCCGCCCGCAAGCCTAGCCGAGTTCGCCGCAAAGGAAGGCCGCGATGCGCACGTAGGCCCGCGGATCCTGCGCCAAGAAAGCGTGCCCGCCCGCGAACTCCTCGTAGCGTGCGCCCGCAATCTGGGCGGCGATCGCGCGACCGTTTCCAGGCGGTGCGATCCCGTCGTAAGTCGCAGAGCAGACCAGGACCGGCATCGTCAGCCCCGGCAGGCGGTCGTAGACGTCGTGATGACGCCGGGCCTCCAGCTGGAGACGCGAGCCGAGTTCGCGCCGCGGCTCGTCCGCGCCGATCGCCGCCAGCGCCCGTCGCTGCTCCAGCAGCGCGTCTAGTTCGCTCGGATGTGACTCCTGCCACTCGGCTGTCAGGCGAATATCGCGGACGGCGATCTGCGCCCGCATGCGCTCCTACGGCGCAAGCTCCTGCAGTTCGCGGAGTGGGTACGAAGGCTTGCCCGCACCGCCGCTCGACGCGGCCGGGGAAGCGCAGCGCGAATTCCTGCGCGACCATCCCGCCGAATGAGGTGCCCATCACGAGGCACCGGTCCCAGCCGAGCGCCTCCAGGAGCGCGTCCGCGTCCTCGGCGTAGTCGGCCATGGTGTAGGGGCCGTCGGGAATCGTCGTCTGGCCGAGCCCGCGTTGGTCGTAGGCGAGCGTCGCGAACTGAGCCGGGAGCTGCGACGCCGCGGTTCGGCGGAGATCGCCGCCGCTTCCGCTAATCACCAGCAGGCGGGGGCCTGCGCCCCGAAGCTCGTAGTAGATATCGAGGCCGCGGGCGCGGATGAAGGTCATCGCTGCCCTAGGCCTCGAGCCACTCGGCGTCGAAGACGCGCGCTGCAGGACCGGTCATGAAGACCGATCCCGCGCCATCCCACTCCAATTCGAGATCGCCGCCGGGGAGCGAGTCGACGATCCGGTCTCCGGTGCGGCCCGTGAGGCGTCCCGCCGCGCAGACCGCCGAGGCGCTGGTCCCGGAGGCGAGGGTGATGCCGGTGCCCCGCTCCCAGACGCGATGACGCACGTGTCCCTGGTCGATCACCTCCACGATCTGGAAGTTCGTACGGTTCGGGAAGAGCGCGTGGTGCTCGACCAACGGGCCGATGCGCTCGAGTGGGAAAGCGTCGACGTCTCCCTCGATCCAATGGATGGCGTGCGGGTTACCGACGCTCACCAGCGTCAGTCGGAGGGCCATGCCATCCACGTCGACGCGCAGGTCGGTCACCGGGCCGGGGCCATCGACAGCCGCGGGAAGGGAGGCTGGATCGAAGTTCGGCGGCCCCATGTCGACCCGAGCCGCCGTTACGGTCCCGTTTTCACGGAAGAGCTGAAGGGTGAGCACGCCCGCCAGCGTTTCGATGGCTACGTCGTCCGCATCCGCCGCTACCATGCCTTCTTCGACCGCGTACTTTGCGAGGCAGCGGATGCCGTTTCCGCACATCTCTGCCTCGGAGCCGTCGGCGTTGAACATGCGCATGCGCAGATCGGCGATGTCTGACGGGAGCGCGAGGATCAGCCCGTCACTGCCGATGCCGAAGTGGCGGTCGCTCAAGCGCCGCGCCACCTCCGACCAGTCGCGCTCCGACTCGGGACGGACGTAGACGTAGTCGTTGCCGAGGCCGTGCATCTTCGTGACGCGCATGGTCGCGAGTGTACCAAGCACGCTGGATCCGATGCAGGGGGGTGCTATCGTGATCGAGTGACCCGCACGACCATCTCGATCGACGAGGGGACGCTGCAGGCGCTGCGGTTGATGGCGGCTGAGCGTGGCGTCTCGATCGCGAAGCTCGTGCGCGAAGCCATCGACGAGAAGCTCACAACACGGCGGGTGAAGCCGCGGAGCCTTGGAATCGGGTCCTCGGTGGCGCGCGATACCTCTCGCCGGGCGGGCGAAGAGCGACCGGAGCCTCGGTCCTGGCGTTGATCCTGGACACCGGCCTCTCTAGGGGTCGCTCATCAGTGACGCGTTTCACGGGGTGTCGCGAGCGTTGTTGGAGTCCGCAGACGAGCGACTCCTGATCCCCGCGCCCGAACTCGTCGAGGTCGACTACTGGATCAGCCGACGCTTTCATCCGGGCGTACTCCTAAGCCTCCTAGACGACATCGAAGCGGGTGCCTTCGATGTCGAGGAGCTGGAACGTGCAGACTGCCGGCGCATAGCGGAGATCTGCGACCGCTACGCGGATGCCGATATCGGCTTCGTCGACGCCGCCGTCCTCAGTGTTGTTGAGCGGCTCGACGAACCGAAGGTTGCGACGCTCGACCATCGGCACTTCGGCCTCCTCCGCCCCCGCCACGTGAGTGCGCTTGAGCTCCTTCGGCACCCCTAACCGCCGGGCTCTCCGTCTGCCGCGAGCGTGCCGGACCGGACGAACTCCGCCAGCGACTCCTCGGCCGTATCGAGTTCGGCCGCCCAGGTGATGCGCGGATCTTGCCGTCGGAACCACTGTCGCTGGCGCCGGGAGAGTCGCTTCGTCGCGCGTTTGGTGAGCTCGACCGCTTTCTCCCGACTGATCTCGCCTTGGATTTCGCGAACGGCCTCCGAGTAGCCGATCGACGAGAGCGCGGAGGCGTCGGGCGCGACGCCGCTCTCGAGGAGCGAGCGCGTCTCTGCCACGAGTCCGGCGTCGAACATCGCCTCGACGCGGCGGTTGATGCGCCAGATGAGGTCGTCGGGCTCGCGGTCCACGCCGAGGGCGCGGAACTCGAAGTCGGGCACGCCCTTGGTCTGCCAGGCGCTGACCGGTCTGCCCGTGACCCGCTCGACCTCGATCGCGCGGACGACACGGCGAACGTTCTTCGCGTCGATGCGGTCGGCCGCCTCGGGATCGACGGCGCGCAGCTGGGCGTGGAGGGCATCGACGCCCTCGCGCGCGGCCACCTCCCGCAGCTCCGCACGCAGAGCAGGCCGAGGTGAGACCTCGGGGACCTGCCACGCCTCCAGCAGCGCCCATACGTACTGGCCCGTGCCACCAACGAGCCAGGCGAGGCCGTTCCGGGACCAGATCTCTTCCAGGGCCGCGCTGGCCTGGCCCCGGTAGAGGCCGAGGCTGTATCCCTCAGCCGGGTCCGCGATGTCGTAGAGGTGATGGGGGACGAGAGCGCGGTCGTCGAGCGAGGGCTTGGCCGTGCCGATGTCCATGCCGCGGTAGATCTGGCGACTATCGCTGTTCACGATCTCACCGCCGAAGCGCTGCGCGAGGGTGAGGGCGAGGGCTGACTTGCCCGCGGCCGTCGGTCCGACGACCGCGACGAGGCGGCGCACGGCTCAGCCGGCAGCCGCGACGATAGCCGCGAACTGATCGGCCTTGAGCGAGGCGCCGCCGACGAGTGCGCCGTCGATGTCGGGCTGTGCCAGGAGCTCCGCTGCGTTCCCGGGATTGACGCTGCCGCCGTACTGGATGCGGATTGCGTCAGCCGTATCGCCCGCGAGTTCGCGCAGCAGTGCGCGGATGAGGGCGCAGGCCTCCTGCGCCATCTCGGGGGTCGCGGTCTCGCCGGTGCCTATGGCCCACACCGGCTCGTACGCGACGGCGATACGAGCGCTCAGGTCCAGTTCGGCGAGGCCGCGGCGGATCTGGCGGTCGAGGACGCTGCCCATCTCGCCCGCCTCGCGCTCGGCGAGCGTTTCGCCCACGGCAACGATCGGATCGAGCGGGGAGGCGAGGACCGCAGCGGTTTTGCGGTTCACCCACTCATCGGTGTCGCCGAAGAGGGCACGGCGCTCGCTGTGGCCCACTATTACGTAGCGGCAATAGGGCTCGAGCATGCCCAGGCTGACCTCGCCGGTAAACGCGCCTGCCGGCTCCCAATAGGCGTTCTGGGCGCCGACGGCGACCGCGCTGCCCCGGACCGCTTCGCGGACCGCGGCGAGATGCGGGAACGGGGGGCAGACGGCGACGTCGCAGGCCGCCCCGTCCGTCGCCGCCGCGACGGCGCTCGCCAGGGCTCCCGCCTCGGCCTCCGTCGTGTTCATCTTCCAGTTGCCGGCGACAAAGGGGCGTCGCATGGGGCCCTCCTAAGAGCCGTACTTCTGCAGGCGGCCCGCGTGGGCCATAGCCAGCGGCATCGCCTCGACGGCGGGAAAGATGCCAAGGCTTCCCCGCAGGCACTCGTGCTCCGTGAGGTGCTGCGAGCTGCCCCCGCGCGAGAAACGCGAGCTGAGGAGAAACGGCACAGGGTGCCAGGAATGTGCGGCCATGAGCGCCGGCGTCGAGTGGTCACCGGCCACCATGAGAACGTCCGCGCCGAGGTCGATGAGGCCGGGCACGTAGGTGTCGAATTCCTCCAGCGCGCGGACCTTGGCGGCGAAGCTGCCGTCCTCGCCCGCGGCATCGGTCTTCTTGTAATGGATGAAGAAATAGTCGAACTCGTCCCAGCGCTCGCGCGCCACCGCGATCTGCTGCTCCATTCCCTCGGGGCAGTCCAATGGCCGCATGCCTGCGAGCTTGGCGAGTCCGCGGTACATGGGATAAACGGCGAGCGCGGCGGCGCGGATGCCCCACACGTCTTCGAGCTGGGGGAGCGTGGGGTAGGTGGCGAACCCCCGAAGCGTGACGCCGTTGCCTTCCTCTTCATCGGCGATCAAGACGTGCACCTTCGCCACGAACTCGTTCACGAGGGCAGCCGTGCGCTCGGAGGCGGGGTCGCCGCCACGGGCAGGTAACGGTGCTGCGCGCTCGCGCTGGGGATCGGTTGTCGTGACCGACTCACCGAGGTCGGGTGCGCGCAGCACCAGCACGAAGCGGTGCTCACGCACGGGTTCGACGAAAACCTCCGCGCCGTCGAGCGTGATTGTGCGGAGGCGCTCGACGAGCGCGGTCGAGCGCTCGGTCGCGATCCGTCCCGCCCGCCGATCGCTGATCGTGCCATCGGCGGCGAGCGTGCAGAAGTTGCCGCGCGCGGCAACATCGTCGGGGCCGAGCGGGAATTCGATGCCGACGGCTTCGAGCACTCCCCGTCCGATGTCGAAGCGGTAGGGGTCGTAACCAAAGAGCGCGAGATGCCCCGGGCCGCTCCCAGGCGTGATGCCGATCCCCACGGGCATCGTGAGCCCAACGTCCGCTTTCTCCGTCAGGCGGTCGAGGTTAGGCGTATTCGATTGCTCGAGTTCGCTCCGTTCGGTCTCGGGCCGGGCGAGCCCCCCGAGACCGTCGAGGACGCAGAGGATGACCTTCGAGTCAGATGGCTGCTTCAGCGCCGCGGCGAGCTCGAAGTCCACCCGCCGATCTTACGGCCGGGGGTGGGGGTGGGTCGAAGGCTATGCGTCGAGCAGTGCCGCGACCCCGGGGAGCTCGCGCCCCTCGAGCAGCTCGAGCGATGCACCGCCGCCTGTGGAGACGTGCGAGAACTTGTCAGCCAGGCCGGCGCGCGCGACCACGGCGGCGGTCTCGCCGCCGCCGACGACGGTGGTCGCGTCGAGGTCAGCCAAGACGCGCGCGAGGCCGAATGAGCCCGCGGCGAACGGCTCGAGCTCGAACACGCCCATCGGCCCGTTCCAGACCACGGCCGCCGCTCCCGAGAGGGCGGCCGCGAAGCTGGCGAGGGTGGCGGGGCCGATGTCGAGGATCATCTGGTCGGGGGGGATGGCTGTGACCGGCAGGATCGTAGCGGGGCTGTCCACGGCCAGCGCTGGGGCGACGATCACGTCCTGGGGGAGACGGACGGCCGCCCGCAGTCCTTGGGCGCGGGCGAGGATCGCGCGCGCGGTGTCGAGCAGTCCGTCTTCGACGAGCGAGGTACCGACCTCCAGACCACGCGCCTTCAGGAACGTGTTCGCCATACCTCCGCCAACGAGCAGGCCGTCGAGTTTGGGCAGGAGGTGGTCGATGGCAGCAATTTTCGTGCTTACTTTAGCCCCGCCGACAATCGCGACGAAGGGCCGCGGTGGGTCTGCAACGAGGGCGCCCAGATAGCGCACCTCCTTCTCCATCAGGAGGCCCGCGACGGTGGGCAGGAAGGCCGCCACTCCGGCCGTGGACGCGTGCGCACGGTGGGCTGCCCCGAAGGCGTCATTCACGAAGATGTCAGCGAGCGCCCCCAGCGCCGCGGCGAAGGTAGGGTCGTTCGCCTCCTCCTCCGGGTGGAAGCGCACGTTCTCCAGGACTGCGACCTCGCCCGGGGCGAGCGCCGCCGCAACCTCCTCGGCCGCTCGCCCGACGCAGTCGGGGGCGAAGCGCACTTCCCGTCCAAGCAGCTCCCCCAGCCGGATCGCCACGGGCGCTAGGCTGAGGGCCGGATCGGGCCGCCCTTGGGGGCGGCCCAGGTGCGAGCAGACGAGGACGGCGGCTCCGGCCTCGTTGAGGTATTGCAGCGTCGGCAGCGACTCGCGGATGCGCGTGTCGTCGGCGACCGCGCCGCCGTCCAGCGGAACGTTGAGGTCGGCCCGCACGAGCACACGCTTGCCCGCGAGATCGATGTCGCGCACCGTCTGCTTGCCGATCGGGTTTGCTGGCAGCTCAGACTCCCACCCGACGGACCACCTCGATCCCGTCGAGGCCGAGGTGGGTGGCGATGGTGGCGGCGGGAATCGCGCCCTCGCGCAGCACGCGGGGCGGCGTGCGACTGCAATCGACCACGGTCGAGTCGACGCCCTCGGGCGTGGGGCCATCGTCGATGGCGGAGCCGCAGAAGCGGCCCAGCGAGGCGACGGCGTGGGCGCAGGTTGTCGGACTAGGCTCGCCGTGGCGGTTGGCGCTGGAGGCGGCGAGCGGCGCGCCCAACCCTGCGATCACGGCCTGGATCGTGGGCGCTGGGGGCATGCGCACGCCGACAGTGACGCCGCCCGCGAGCGCAGGGCTCGTCCAGCCCTGGGCGGCCGTCGTGATGATGGTCCAGGGGCCGGGGCCGAGCGCGTCGATGAGCGTACTGGCGGCCTGCGTGAGTTCGGCGTAGGCGTTCAGGACCCCGAGATCCGGGGAGCAGAGCAGCTGGAGCGGCTCGCTGCGGCGCTTGCCCTTCGCTGCGTAGAGCGCGTCGACGGCGTTGTCACGGCGGATATCGGCAACGATGCCGTAGACGGTGTCGGTCGCCAGGAGCGCGAGGCCGCCGTTGCGGAGGTGCTCGACGGTACGCTCAATCGCCTTCGGCGAGGGCGGCTCTGCGGTCGTCACGGGCATGAATTCGTTGACCAAACTATACAAATTTTGCTAGCGTCCCGAGAGGAGCGCTGGAGAGAGTTGGCCGACACCCTCGCCGAAGCGGAAAGCCGCGTCGCCACTCGCTCCGCCCACGCCGCCATCGTTGTTGTCGACTTCGGTTCGCAGTACAGCATGCTGATCGCACGCCGTATTCGCGAACTCAATACCTACTGCGAAGTCGTGCCCTTCGACGCGGACGTAGCCGTCCTCGAACGGCTGGACGTTCGCGGGATCGTCCTCTCGGGGGGGCCGAACAGCGTCTACGACGAGGATGCGCCCCGTGCGCCCGCTTGGGTCTTCGGCTCAGGGTTGCCGGTGCTCGGGATTTGCTACGGCATGCAGCTCATGGCGGAGCAGCTCGGGGGCCGCGTGGGGCCTGGCCAAGAGCGCGAGTTCGGCCCCGCCGCGATCTCGGCCTCCGGTGATGCGCCCCTCTTCCGTGGGCTTCCGGGCGAGCTCGATGTCTGGATGAGCCACGGTGACCGGATCGAGGCGCTGCCGCCCGGATTCGCCTCGCTCGCGACCTCGGAGAATTCACCAGTGGCGGTGATGGCCGACCCGGCACGGGGCTACTACGGCCTCCAGTTCCATCCGGAAGTCGTGCATACGCCCAGCGGCCTGGAGCTGATCGCGAACTACGTGCGTGGGGTCTGCGGGGCGGAAGCCGACTGGACGCCGGGCAACTTCGTCGAGGAGAGCGTGGCCGCGATTCGCGCGCAGGTGGGCGATGGGAGCGTGATCTGTGGGCTCTCCGGTGGGGTCGATAGCGCCGTGGCCGCGACGCTCGTGCAGCGGGCCATCGGCGATCGCCTGACCTGCATCTTCGTCGACAACGGTCTCCTCCGCGCCGGCGAGGCGAAGGAGGTGGTGGACACCTTCCAGCGGAATCTGCGGATGAACCTTCGGCACATCAGCGCCGGCGACCGCTTTCTGGCTTCGCTCACCGAGGTCACCAACCCGGAAACGAAGCGCGTTCGCATCGGCAACCTCTTCGTCGAGATCTTCGAGGCTGAGGCGAAAGCGATCGAAGGCGTGCGCTTCCTCTGCCAGGGCACCCTCTACCCGGACGTGATCGAGAGCGCCTCGCACGGGTCGGGATCGGCGCGGATCAAGACCCACCACAACGTGGGCGGCCTGCCCGAGCACATGGACCTCGAGTTGGTCGAGCCGCTGCGCTTTCTCTTTAAGGATGAGGTACGCCGCATCGGCGCGGAATTGGGGCTTTCCGACGAGATCCTCTGGCGACAGCCCTTCCCCGGGCCCGGGCTCGCCGTCCGCGTGATGGGCGAGGTCACTGCGGAGAAAGTCGCGATCCTCCAGGCGGCCGACGCAATTCTCATCGAGGAGGTGCGCGCCGCCGGGCTTTACCGCGACCTCTGGCAGAGTTTCGCGGTACTCACCGACACCCGAACCGTGGGCGTCATGGGCGACTTCCGCACCTATGGCCACGCGGTCGCCCTGCGCGCGGTCGTCGCCGAGGATGCGATGACGGCCGACTGGGCGCGGCTGCCCTACGACCTGCTCGCGCGCGTCTCGAACCGCATCGTGAACGAAGTCGAGGGCGTGAACCGCGTGGTGTACGACATCACGAGCAAGCCGCCGGGCACGATCGAGTGGGAGTGATGGGCCTGAGGGAGGCGCGCTAGTGGGCGCGCGCGTCCTCCTTGTCGGCATGGGCGCACGCGAGCACGCGATCGCCTGGAAGCTCAGCCAGAGCCCGGATGTCGACGCTATCTACGTTGCGCCGGGGAACGGCGGGACCGCCCAGGTCGCCACGAACCTCCCCATTGGACCGCGCGAAATCGACGAGCTCGTTGCCGCCACACGCGAGCTCGACATCGACTTCTATCTGGCCACCACGGACGACCCCCAGCCGCTCGGGCTGGTCGACCGCCTGCGCGAACGGGGACTGCCCTGCTACGGCCCGACGGCCGCAGCGGCCCAGATCGAGGCGAGCAAGGCCTGGTCGAAGCAGTTCATGGTCGACCACGGCATCAAGACCGCGGCGCACCGCACGTTCAGCGACCATGCCGCCGCCAGGGCTTATCTCAACAAGTGTGAGGACCGCCCGATCGTTGTCAAAGCCAGCGGGCTGGCAGCGGGAAAAGGCGCGCTCGTCTGCGACGATCGCGCCGCGGCGATCGAGGCGCTGCAGGCGATCATGGTGAGGCGCGAATTCGGTGCCGCCGGGGACCAGGTCGTGATCGAGGAGCGGTTGGCCGGCTGGGAGACGAGCGCGCACGCTATCTGTGATGGGACGACCGCGCTCCTTACCCCGTCCGCCACGGACTACAAGCGCGCGCTCGACGGCGGGCGCGGGCTGAACACCGGTGGCATGGGCGCCTACAGCCCCAGTGTCGAGGTAACGCCAGCGCTGACCGCCGCGATCGAGCGCGATGTCGTGGGCCCAGCAATCGCGGGCATGGCCGCGCTCGGGGCGCGCTTCGTCGGTACGCTCTACCCAGGCCTGATGATCACTGCGGACGGGAACCAGGTCCTCGAGTTCAACGCCCGGTTCGGCGACCCCGAGGCGCAGGTGCTCATGGCCCGCCTCGAAAGCGACCTCTTCGGGATCTGCCGGGCGGCGGCCGCAGGGGAGCTCGCGACCGTTGACATCAGCTGGTCCGACGAGCCGTCGGTCGGGGTGGTAGTGGCGAGTGGCGGCTATCCAGAGTCCTACACGACCGGTCACCTCATCGGGGGGCTCGACGATGTCGATGACGATGTCGAGGTCTTTCACAGCGGCACGAAGGCGGCGGGCGAGGGGATCGTCACGAACGGCGGTCGCGTCCTCACGGTCGTCGCGCGCGAACCGACGCTCGCGGCGGCGCGCACGAAGGCGTACGCGAACGCGCGCCGGATCCGCTTCGAAGGCGCCTACATGCGCAGCGATATCGGGAAGGTCGGAGGGACGGCGTGAGCACACCGCTGGTTGCGATCCTGATGGGATCGAAGAACGACGCCGCACTGATGGAGCCTACGGAACAGGCCCTCGCGGAGCTCGGCATTGCCTCGGAAACGCACGTGATGTCGGCCCATCGCACACCCGATAAGGTCCGCGATTTCGCGCGCGCGGCCCTCGACTCCGGCTTCGAGGTCATCATCTGCGCGGCCGGTGGCGCCGCCCACCTGCCGGGCGCAGTCGCGGCCCAAACGACCCTCCCGGTCATCGGTGTACCCCTCGCGACCAGCGACGTGGCCGGCGGCCAGGACGCCATCTACGGGGTCCTGCAGATGCCCCCTGGGGTGCCTGTTGCGGGGGTCGCAGTCGGGGCCTGGGGCGCCCGCAACGCTGCCTACCTGGCGGCCGCCATCCTCGCGCTCGGGCACGAGGACATCCGCGCCGCCTACGCCGCCTTCCGCGAAAAGCAGTCGCGCTAGGCACGACTCCCGGGGAGCTCCTTCATGGGCTCCCGGGAGCCGCTAGCCTGATCCCGGTCCGGACATGCCGTGGACCGCCCTGCGGATCGCGGCGCCGTGCTCGTCCAGGCCGGGTGCGCGTTGGCGCGGGGCCGGGTCCGAAAGCGCGATCAGCGGGCCGGGGTGGTCCATCGGCCGGCCGCTGATCGTGGGCAGGCGTTCGAGCGACCAGGTCGATTCGGTGCGGCTCTGCGCGAGGGCATCGTCGAGGGGCGTCGTCTCGGGACCGGCCTCGCCGGCCCGGATCGCCTCGACGAGGGTGTACGCGAGCGTGGCCACCTGCCCGATATCGAGCAGCGTGGCGCCTGCGCCGCCTCCGAGGCGACGGCCCAGGAGCTCCCGCAGGAGGGCCAGGAACGCGGTCAGCGCGCCGATCGGATCGCCGTAGGGGTAGCCGGAATTCGCGGGCGTGTCACCGCCGAGGGCCGAGGCGTAGCCGGAGGCTGCCTCGAAGGACCAGCCCATCCCCCGCAGGTCGCCGAGCGGCCCCTCAGTCTCGTAGCCCGGGAGCGACGCCGCGATGATTTCCGGGTTGAGGGCGGACACGCTCGCGAAGTCCAGACCGCCTCGACGGCGGGCCTCTCCGGAGAGGTTGTCGATGACGATGTCGGCTGAGCCCAGGAGCGAGCCCAAGAGGCGTCGGTCGGCCGCATCGCGGAGGTCGATCGTGGTGGAGGTCTTGCCGAGATTGAGCGGCTCGAACATCCAGGACACGGCCTCGTCGTCACGGAGCCGGCCGCTGCTCCGCCAGAAGTCGCCGGCCGCGGGCTCGCACTTCAGGACGAACGCGCCGTAATCGGCGAGGAGGCGCGAGGCGAGGGGTCCGGCCCAATGCTGGGTAACCTCGACGACGATCAGGCCACTGAGCGGGCCGGGGATCGCGCCCGGGAGCGCGTCGCGGAGCGCTTCGCGCAGCGCGGCCGGGTGGGGGCGAGGTCGCCGGTTCCAGGCTTCGCTCGACGCGGTAGGGCGTGCCTGGCCGAAGCTCGCCATCCGGTCCCGTGACTACGGCTCCCCGTCGCGTGAGGTAGGCAGAGGCTGGGAGGTCGCTCAGCGGGAGGACGGGGGCGTAGGGAAGCCCCGCTTCGTGGGCGAACCGAACGACCTCGTCGACCGAGTGCGCGCGGAACCAGGGCTCGGCGGCGCCCCATATCGCCGCGCCGGCCTCGCGGCGCGAGCCCTGGTTGGGGTACGCGTCGACGAGGTCGTCGCGGCCGATCAGCGCGCAGAACTTCGGCCACTCGGTCGGGAGCGCCTGGTAGGCGCCGACCTCGCCATCGGCGCAAGGGACGATCCCGAGGGGGTAGGTCGCAGACCCGGTAGGGGGCACCGACGCTCGCGTGACGCCCACGGAAGCGGCCGAGACGAGGGGCATAATGATGTGCAGCGCGACGTGCTCGGCGTCGACCCGAGCAGCTCTGGGGCGCTGCTCTGCGACCGCGCTGAGCGCCTGGAGGAGAGCGGCGGACGCCGCCACTTCCGCGAGCAACGTCGCGAGGTGGCGAGCCGGCGGCATCAGGCCCTCACCGGCGCGGTCCGGGGAGGGGTTGCGCGCGCCGATTACGCGGCGCGCACGCGCGAACGCGGCCTCGTTGGCCGTGAGCTCGACGCAGGCGTCGGCGCCGGCCGCCTGCGGCTGACCGCGGTCGCACACACAGATCGTTGTCGACGCATCGCCGGCGGGCTGGACGGTGGCGATACCGAGCGCTTCCAGCAGCGCTTCGAGCGGCCCTGCGACGCGTGATTGCGTCCGCACCAGGACCGTCAGGGGGATGGGGTCGAGCGACATCGGCGGTCGGTACGGTAGCGGATCGGAGCTCCGCGGCGGCGCCATCACGGCCCGGGGAAGGGTGAGGCACGCCGAAGCGCAAGGTAGGTCAACGGTTTGCCGTCCTACGCGAATCCGCTCAGGAGAGAGGCGAGAAGTCCGTGGGGTTCATGAGCTGGTTCGTGATGTGATGCACGAGCGGCCCGTCCTTCTCCGACTCCGCGCGTGCCTGCCCCCAGTCGGGGTCGGCGCTGAAGCCCGCCCAGGCGCGGTCGCGCTGGGCGGCGTCTTCGTACGCAAGCATGTACCAGAGCTCGTCGCTGCGGCCGCCGACGGCGTTCGTCCAGTAGCCGATATTCGTGATGCCGTGCTTCTCGAAGATCGCGAGGGTGTGGTCGCGGAAGCGCGCCTGGAGGGCGCCCATCTTGCCGGGGTGGGCGGTGTAGATGCGCAGTTCGTAGATCATGTGGCCTCCTGGAGGGTGCGATTCTACGCGTGGGCCGTCGTCCTCGATGGCGCGCAGGGCCCACGCGTAAGCAGTGCATGGTCGAACCGGGCTCGATGGAGGGCTACGCAGACCGCTGGCTCGACTCGCGCCCGGGCGCTAGGCTGCCTCTACCACCCGCAGGGAGCGGGCCAGGAGTGTCCATGGCGGTTTCGCGCGCGATCGAGCCCATCCCCAACGACGATGAGGCCATCCGACGCGCCTTAGAGGACGCGCACCTGCCCTCGCTCCTGCCGGCACTCGCGCAGATCACCGGCGACCACTCGCTGCTTCGCAAGGACCTGATGCCGGACACCATCGTCGCGGCCGCCGAGCAAGGCGGGCTCTCGCCGGAAGCGCAGGCGCGGGTGCGCGAGCTCGCCCTCGAAACGCTCATTGCCTGGCGTGATAGCGGCGCTATCGTCGCACCGCGTCCCTCGCCGGAGGCCGTGCGCGGGATGATGGATTACATGCTCGGCAGGCAGGTGAGCGACGAGTATATCCCGCTCCTCTTGGAAGAACTGGCTTTCGCGGAGGAAGACGCGCGTGCACCCGCCTGGCGTAAGGAGGAGATCGACAGCGCCCGCGAATTCCGTGCGGTCATCATCGGCGCCGGGATGTCCGGCATCCTCGCAGCCATCCGCCTGAAACAGGCGGGTGTGCCCTTCGTTGTCGTCGAGAAGAACGCAGACGTGGGTGGCACCTGGTTCGAGAACACCTACCCCGGCGCACGCGTGGACTCCTCGAATCATGGGTACAGCTATTCGTTCGCGCAGAAGGTCGATTGGCCGTACCACCACTCGACGCAGGAGGTGCTGTTTGAGTATTTCCGCGATTGTGCCGAGGAGTTCGGCGTGCTCGAGGACATCCGCTTCGGCACGGAGGTCATTTCGGCGGAGTTCGACGAGGTCCGCTGCGCCTGGGCCGTGAAGGTACGTGGGGCCGCCGGCGCCGAGGAGACCATCGATTGCGAGGCGCTGATTAGCGCGGTCGGGCAGCTGAACCGGCCGAAGTTCCCGGACCTCCCCGGCATCGGCAGCTTCGAAGGGCCGTCGTTCCACTCGGCCGAGTGGAACCACGATCTCGACCTCAGCGGCAAGGCTGTGGCTGTGATCGGCACTGGCGCGAGCGCCTCTCAGTTCATCCCCAAGGTGGCCGACGCCGCCGCCGAGCTGCGGATCTTCCAGCGCACGCCGAACTGGTACGTTGCTGTGCCCACCTACCACGAGCAGGTCGCGGAGGGTATGCAATGGCTGCTCGGCCACGTGCCCACCTACGGGCAGTGGTACCGCTTCTGGCTGTTCTGGGCGAGCTCGGATGGCCTCCTGCCGATGGTGGCGGTCGACGACGACTGGCAGCCGGGGGATCTCACCGTCGGTGCGGGTAACCGCGAGCTCCGGGACATGCTCGCCACCGCGATGACGGCGCAGTTCGAGGACCGGCCGGACCTGCTCGAGAAGGTGATCCCGACCTATCCGCCCGCCTCGAAGCGCATCGTCCTCGACAACGGGATCTGGCCCGAGACCCTAAAGCGTGAGCACGTGCAGCTCATCTCCGAACCGATTCGCGAGATCACGCCCCGCGGCGTCGTGACCGAGGACGGCGAGGAGCACGCGGTCGACGTCATCATCTACGGGACCGGGTTCCAGGCCTCGCGCTTCCTCACCCCGATGAAGGTGGTGGGCCGCGATGGGGCCGACCTCCACGAGCAATGGGCGGGCGACGCACGTGCCTACCTGGGCATCACCATCCCCAACTTCCCCAACTTCTTCTGCCTCTACGGCCCGAACACGAACATCGTCGTCAACGGCAGCATCGTCTACTTCTCCGAGTGCGAGGTGCAGTACGTGCTCGAGTGCATCCGCCTGCTCCTAGAGGGCGGGCACCGTGCCCTGGACTGCAAGCAGTCCGTGCACGATGCCTACAACGAGCGCATCGACGCGGGCAATCTGAAGGTGGCGTGGGGCGTGTCGAGCGTGCCGAGCTGGTACAAGAGCGAATCCGGGCGGGTGGCGCAGAACTGGCCGTTCACCCTGCTGGAGTATTGGCAGCAAACGAAGCGGGCCGACCCGGCCGACTACGCCCTGCTCTAAAAGCGCGTCAGGCGGGAAGGCGGGGGATGACGCCCGCCGCGTAGACGCGCCTCAGGTTCGGGGCGATCGCGAGCGATCCCAGAATGACGGCGATGAACGCGCCGCCCGGGACGATCAGCATTGCCGGCGCGCCGTACACATCGGCGAGCGCGCCGGAGCCGAGGTTGGCGAATGCCATGAGCCCGCCCGCCGACATCAGGTAGAGGCTCATGACGCGCCCGCGGAAGGCGTCGTCGACGGACTCCTGGATGAAGACCGACGCCAAGGCCATGAACATCGCCTGGGACCCACCCATCACCGCCGCCCCTAGCGCCCCCGCGGGGAGGGTGCCGCTGAGGGCGAGGAGCACGGGCGCGAGTCCGCTCACGATCCCCGTGGCGAGGAAGAAGGCGCCGCGTCCACGGTTCGCCGAGAGCGCGAGCCCGAGCGTGCCCAGGAAGGCGCCGGCGCCGACCGCCACGCTCAGGACCGTGTAGCCGTTCGTTGGTGTGCCAAGGTTGCGCTCGGCGAAACCGGGCAGCAGGGCATCGAACGACATCGTGAGTGTGCAGTGAGCAACCACGAGCGCGAAGACCGCGAGCACGCCTTGGTTCTCCCGCACGTAGTGCAGGCCCTGTCCGAGGCCCTCCACCGCCCGGCGAATATCGCTGACACCGCCATGCGAGCGGGCGCCGACGCGGAACAGCAGGACGAACGCGAGGACCGCGAACGCGAGGGCGATGCCGTAGGCACCCTCGACGCCGATAGTCGCCAGAAGCGGTCCCGCGAGCAACGGGCCGATCGCGCGTGAGCCGAGGCGGGACGTCGTGCTGAGCATGATCGCGTTGGCGATCTCGGTGCGCGCCACGACGTTCGGGATCAGCGCTTGCTCGGCCGGCATCTCGCCGGAGCGAACCAGTCCCTGCGCGAAGGCCACGGCGATCACGATCCAAGGCTCCAGGACCCCGGCGACCGCCAGTGCAAGGACGACTGCCGTCGTAAGAACGGCGCCCGCGCGGGTGACCTTGAGGATGCGGAGCCGCTCGAAGCGGTCCGCGACGACGCCACCGATCGGTGCGAGGAAGAACGGAAAGAGCGAGGCGAACGTGGCCACGCCCACGAGGCTCGAGGAATCGCTGAGCTTGAAGACAACCCAAGCGTTGCCGAGGATGAGCGTCCAGAGGGCGATGCTCGAAGCCATGCCGGCGGCCCAGAGCCATACGAAATCGGTGTGCGCGAGCGCGGGGAAGCGGCGGAGCACGGAACCCATCGCTTCGCCCCCTGCCGGCTCGATCGCGGCATCCGCCCTATGCCAAGGCCTCAGCTTGCAGGATACGGGGGCGTTGCCCGAACTGGCTGCGGTTGTGCGGGCCTACTCCACCCGCTCGAATTCGAGAGGCTCGCAGATCTCGTCGTGGAGCCCGGAAGCCGCGCCGCCCCCGGTCCAGACGCGGATGCAGATGTGAACGGCGCTGATCTCGGCCTATCGCGCGGTGGTGAACACGAAAGCCGCCTCTCCGCGACGGCGTTCAGTCCGAACTCGGTGGGCGCGAGTTCGTCGCGATGCGCGCGATCGCCTCGGCGCCCGCGTCGAGGGGGGTCAGTCCCAGGACCGGCAGAAGCCCCTGATGCACGAATGCGTTCTGCTCGGGGCCAGTTCGAGGTGGTAGTCGAACGGCACGACCAAGTCGTTCGGGGAAAGCGCCTCCGCCCGCACGTTCGAGATGCGCGAAGGAGGATGCCCAGCTTCCGGGGCACTCGGGGTGGGCGTGCCGGCGGATCTAGGCGGTGTGTCTGGGTCCGTGGCGGTGGCCGAGGGCGTGGCCGCTGGTGTTGGCTTGCGGGTGGAGGCGGGCGTGGGCGCGGGTTCGGACGCACCACCACAGGCGGTGGCGACGATTGTGAGCATCGCCAACATCAGCACGAACGCGCTGCGATTGAGGTGGGGCAACGAGCGGGGGGGGGGGACTAACCGTCCGGAGGGAATGCCACGCTTCGCTGGCGAGCGCCGCCCGCTAGCGTGGGAATGACGCGCTGTCGCTAGTCAGCCGGGACCCAGGGCGGTGCCCAGTCCGGGTCCTCCGGGATGCTCCAGACGCTCCAACGATTGGCCTCCCACTCCGCCTGGCCGATGCCCCACTGCTGGTAGCGCAGCCGGCGCCTCTCGACGAGCGCCCGCTGGATGTGCTCGGGCAGTTCGTTGAGCTGGACCGCGGGGCGCCGCATCCCCGCAGGCCCGGCGGGACCGCGGAGTTCGCGCAGAAGCTCGCGCTGCATCCCCCAGATCGCGAGCCGGATGTGCTCATTGGTGACCGGTTCGATGCCCTCATCGACGCCTGCGAAGTAGATGTTCGGGTCGCTGATCGCGGCGCAGGCTTCGTGGATGTCCCACGTGATCTGATAAGCGAGGTCCTGCAGGCCCGGGTGCAGCTCCGGGTCCCGTTTGTCCTTGTAGTCCTCGGGGACGGCATCGAGCGTGCGCGCGACTTCGGCCGGGATCGCGTGGACCCGCAAGGGGAGGTCGTCGAGCCATTGTCGCGCTTCCGCGAGGTTCCGGTTGCGGTCGAGCGCGCGTAGCGCCTCGAGATGGGTGAGTGACCGGCGCAGACCGGCGATGAGCGTCTGCGCGCCGACGTGCACGCGGCGCTCGGTGCCGTTCGTGAGCGCGGCGATCGCGCGCAGGCGGCGGCCGCGCGCGGGGTCACGCTTGGGGTCCCAGGCGGTGCCGACGGGCCGCTTCCCGAGCGGGGTCTTTGGGGGCATGGGAGCGACCTCCGCTAAGGGGCGATGCCCGGGCTGCCGACCTCGCGGACCTGCTGCGGGCATATCTCCCAAGGATCGGTGAACTGCTCCTGCCAGGGGCGTTCCTCCGGCTTCGGCTCCACCGGCGTGCGGACGGGGGTGGTGGTGGGGGCGGGCATTAGCGATTCTCCTTCCAACGATAGCCTTGCCAGATCTGCTGGCGGACGGCCAGGGCCATCTCCGGTGTGAACTGGCGATCGACTTCGTTTGTCGCACCGAACTTCAGCTGGAGCTGCCTTCGCGCTTCGAAGGTCTTCAGCAGGATCTTCCTCCCGATCGGCTTCCTATCGACGTCCTTCGCGCTTGCGGGGACGGTGCAGTCGATGGCGAGGCAATCCCGGAAGGTGAGTTCGAAGGCGGCTTCCGCCTCGCTCGTCTCTTCGAGCATGAGGATTGAACCGGCGATGCGATCATTGAGATCGTGGCTCGCCGGGGGCGCCTCCCACTCGCGGCCCCCCTGCACCTCGTGCCGGATGTACTGCTGGAGGAGCCAAAGCTCGTCCAATCCAAGGCACACGACCGTGGTCGTATCCGTCATGCGGAGGAGCGTATCCCCGCCTACCGAGCACCTCATATGAGGGGTTGTCCCTATTTCGACGCCTGGCGCACGAAGCGAGTTCGTGGTCACGCTCGGGCTACGCGGGGGAGCGCACCCCGTTCGACCAACTCGATGCGACGCCCAGGGCGTCGTTCACGTAGCAGAAGCCGGCCAGCATGCCGTCGCGATCGAGTCCTGCCATCTCCACCGTCAGCCCCGGCCCAAGCTCGTCGATGGCGGCTTTGACGCCTGTCAACGTAGAGGCCGAAATGATGGAGCTGCGACTCTCCGCTCGTAGCCCAGAGCGTGCCCGGAAGCGCTTCGATCAGTTCGAGTGCGATGGGAGTGCTGCGGTCGCAGAAGTTTACCCGGGGCGAGAGGGGCGGTCGCCGCCGGAATCACGGACGCGAACGTTCACATTCCTCGGCTCCCCCAGCCGACACCGAAACGCCAGCCTAGCTCGACCAGCGCCTCTTCCATGTGGGGAACAGCGACGCCTATGTGGTCGATGTCACCGAAGTCGATCATTAGCGACCCCCAGGTCCGTCGGCGACGCTAGCGTCGGTCCGTTAGGGGAAGATGCCCTGGGCGAGGTACGACTTCGCGATCCGATCGATGGCGAGCGAGAAGGCGGCCACGCGAAGGTCAGGCATCGCCCGCGCCTTCCATATTTCGTGGACCGAGCGGTAAGCGTGGATCATTGTGTCGGCTAGGGCTGCCTCCACGAGGTCGATCTCGTCCGGCCCGCGCGTGGCCTGGCTGCGCTCGGTTTCCCCGAGCTTGTTGCCGGTGAGGCTCTCAAGGGCCTCAACCACCCGTCTGCTGGAGGTTTCCTGGTAGCGGCTCGTAAGACGATCGGGACCAACGTGCTGGAGGTTCTTGAGCCATTCGAAATAGGACACCGTGACGCCACCAGCATTGAGAAAGAGGTCGGGAAGGACCAGCACGCCGCGCTCTCGAAGGATCTCATCACCCTCGCCGTCGACGGGTCCGTTCGCGGCCTCGGCCACGATTCTGGCCTTGATCCGGCCGGCATTCGCGGCTGTGATCTGATTCTCGAGGGCGGCCGGGACGAGAATGTCGCAGTCGCGCTCGAGCACTTCTGCCGGTGACTCGATCGTCTCTGTGCCGGCTGCGCCGCGGATCGAGCCACTCGCTGCGCGATGCGCCTGGAGGGCATCGATGTCGATGCCCTCGGCCCGGGCCACGCCGCCGTCGATCTCGGCGACTGCAACGATGCGGGCGCCCGCCCGCTCGAGCAGACGGGCTGCGTGGAAGCCCACCTTCCCGAGCCCCTGGACGATGACGCGCTTGCCTTCTACTCCCCGGCTCAGTCCGAGCGCGGCCATGTCCTCTACCGAATCCATCGCCTCAGCGATGCCGACGGCGACGCCCTGGCCGGTGGCCGCCGTGCGCCCGGCGATGCCGTGCAGCGCCAGCGGCTTGCCCGTGACGCAGGCATAAGGGTTGAGCAGGTTCGGGTTGAGGACAATGTAGGTGTCGGCGATCCACGCCATCTCCTGCTCGCCCGTGCCATAGTCCGGCGCAGGCACGTCCACGGCCGGCCCGATCAAACCCTTGCGATTGAGTTCGGTCGTGTAGCGACGGGTGGTGCGCTCCAGAAAGCCCGGGCTGCAGCTCCCACGATCGATACAGACACCCCCCTTCGCGCCGCCGAACGGCACCTCGACCAGTGCGCACTTGTAGGTCATGAGCGCGGCGAGGGCCATGATCTCGTCCTCGCTCACTTCGCTGCTGAAACGAATTCCGCCTTTTGTCGGCTGGCGGTGGAAGCTGTGTTCGGCGCGATAGCCCTCGATCACGCGAATCGAGCCGTCGTCCTCCTGAACGGGAAAGCGCATCCGGTAGACGCCGTTGCAGGCCTTGATCTGGTCCAGAAGGCCACGTGGGTAGTCGGTGAAGACGGCCGCGCGATCGAAGTGCGAGTTGACGTCGGCGAGCATGCCACCGTCCCTTGACTCGTTCATCCTATGGTCTCCTTCGAGCCTGGAAGCCGCGCGAGCCAAGTATAGGTGGGCAGCGCCGATGGTCAGCCAGGCTGCCTACGCGACGACGGGCGTGTTTGAGGGAGGTGGCAGGTTCCCCTCGGTCCGTTGTGGTCGAGGGGAAGATGAGGCGCTCCCCCAATGCGGCCGCTCACCCGGTGAGCCGAAAGACAGTGCACGATGTGGGCACGTTGTGGCTGGTGTGGCTCCGCTTACCGCTCGGCGACTCGCCGGGCGACGCCCGAGATGGGGATCTGCTGGGGTTGCCTGCGCGACGAGTTCCCGGAGCTCGTGAAAGCAAGCGAGGGCGGTGATCGCTCCGGCGACGGCGAACCCCGCGCCGCCTAAAATCCGTTAGTCCCTCCGTCCGAACGAGAGTTCACGTTTAGTCAGGACCATCCCAGCCCGCGGTCGCGAGCGCGCCATGTCCGATTTGTCCGCGAACGAGTAGTGCGCCTGGTAGGGGTACTCAGCCGGGCTGTCGCGGACCACAGGCTGCGGAGCGTAGGCCGGGCTCTTGTCTCCGATCACTCGGGGTCGCTTCGCTAGGGCCTGCCGTTGAGCCGGGAGCTTACCCCTCGGACGAAACCGCGGACTGCCCGCAGTGGGGGCTTCAGCGGCGCTGGAAGCTGGCGCGCGCTTCTCTCGAGCCAGAACTGGAGTCGTCGCCGCCTCGGGATGAACGTGCTGTCCTGGGAGAATTCTCCCTCCGGGTCCAGAATTGCTTCTACTTGGTCAACCGCAACATTCCTTAGCAGCTTCTCCACCAACCGAGGATTACTTGCACGAGCTGCGGGAAGCTCCCTCCAAACCAGCCTTGCGTGGTCGATTATGAACTCTTGTGCCTCTTTTATTGAGAAGACCAGATCACAAGTGTTCAAGAATTCTTGATAGCCTTCCTCATACTCCATAAGTATTTGGTTCTGAATCTCGAAGACATAATCTCGTTCATATATGGGATATATCAGGAATCCTCATCGATTTTCCTTCAATTCAAAACGCGATATCGCTCTACCAGTTCTCTCTAGGTTTAATTCCTGTCCCAGTCTCGATATGTACTCAATTTCACTCCACCAAATACGATGAAGAATAAAGAAAGAAATTTCTTAGGTCCTCCATCGGACAGCTCTTGTGGATCGATCTTGGCCTCCCATTTACGTACGTTAGGCCGTCCATCTCCCAGAAGGTATGTCACATTAGTCGCTCTAACGTTGTGCACCCCAATCCTTCTAATCTCCAGTGACGTTCGAAATAGTGATTTGATGTTCACATTGTTTCTTAATCTCGTGTGCTGGGAATATGGTCCCGAGAACGCGTCATCCTCGTCAACCTTGTTTGCCCACACAAACGAGATAACATCGGAATAACCAGTATCCTCAAGACATTGATGTATCGACGTCACGAAATCCCTCGAAGCCCAGAACTCATCAATATCCAAGAATAAGAGATGCGCGATATCTTGCAGTATTGCGTCGTTGATCATGATGGAGTACGCCTCGTGTTGAAATGACCCCGATCGCTTGCGCTCATAGATGTAGTCTGCGGCGATTGCTCGAACAGGAAATCTAGAGGATATCCTGTTGATCACCTCAGCCGAGTTATCTGTGGTGTCATTGACATAGATATCGATCTCGTCGAAACCGAACCGGAGATGATGATAGATCCATCGGGGCAAGTAGGCGGCTTCGTCTTTGGCAATAGCGGCCAGCCTGATCTTCAAAACGGTCGCTCCGTCCTCTCGGGTGGAAGCTGGCTACCTAGGGCCCAATGCGCGATCGAGCCGGCACCCGACTTCCTGCTCCCTAGCCTTCGGTCCCGAGGCTGAGCCATGGCTCGGCGATCGCCTCGTGCACCCACCAGAAGCCAAATCCATGCTCCTGGGCGACCTGAAAGTCAGTGTCGCGGTCGCCCATATGGTAGTAGGCGTCGGCCTCGACCCGGGCCCGGACGTCACCCAGCTGGTGCTTGGAGGCAACGAAGACCGGTTCGATATCGATTTCTTTCCAGATCGCCCGCTGGCTGCTGAGGGGCTTGTCCGAGCAGCTGCCGACGAGGTAACCGCGCTCGTGGGCGCGACGCACCATCTCGATTGTCACGCCACCAGGCGGATCGCCCAGTTCCAGTGTGCCGTCGATATCGAAGCTCAGAAGGATCGTCACCACTGCCCCCGTGCTCGAGTCCTGCGCTCGCTGAGCATCCCCTCGATCGACCGCGGTTGTAAAGCGAGCG
Source organism: Tepidiformaceae bacterium (assembly GCA_965247935.1). Taxonomy (GTDB): domain Bacteria; phylum Chloroflexota; class Dehalococcoidia; order Tepidiformales; family Tepidiformaceae; genus CAUYXJ01. The sequence goes on along the minus strand of CBDFIA010000002.1, from coordinate 1,587,085 downwards.
CAGAGCCGAGCATCTCGGCGCGGAGGCGCGGGTCAAAGGGGCGCGCGCTAGTCCGGACTGGTGCTGAGCACCAGACAGCAGGCGTTGCCTGGGAGGACGCCGATCGTGACGGCAACTTCGGCTTTGATTGCCACCTGGCGCGGCCCGGCTCGCCCCTGAAGCTGCTCCATCGGGTCCGTAATGAAGGCCGTGCGCATACGCCCGGTTCCCATGTTCCCCCCGCCCGGCGTTCAGGGGATTGGGCCCCTGGAGGGAGATGTCGCCAGCATAGAAGTCGTGCGCTTCGCCCCGCTTCACGCCGCGCCAGCCGAAGGCTTCGAGAAAGTACTGAGCGTTGATGGCGAAGCCGTCGTACGGCGAAAAGAGATCGATGTCGTCCGGCTTGAGTCCCGAGCCCGCGTAGGCGCGCTGGGCCAGGATGTCAGTCCACTGCTCGCTCTCGTCCAGGGTCTGAACGAGGCTGCGAGGCGTGAAGGCGCCTTCGGTGTGGTCCAGGAAGTAGACCGGCTTCTGCCTCATATCGCGAGCCCGCTCGGCGGTGGTAACGACGTAGCAGGCAGCCGCCTGCACCGGCCGGTCACAGTCGAAGATGCTCAGACCCCTCGCGATCCAGCGGCCGTTGACGTAGTCCTCCTCCGTGAAGGGCTCCGGCTCGTGGAGGGCGTAGTAGCTGTGTGGCCACAAGAGTCCGTTCTTGCGCTCTTGGACGACGAAGGGGGCCATTCGGTCGTGGTTCGTGCCGTACTTGCGGCAGTACTGGTCGAAGATGAACCCCTGGCCCGAAAGCCCCCAGCCCCAGGGGAGGGACCACTGCGCCGGTCCTCCGGCTTCGAGTCCCTCGGTCTGATGGTAGCGCCCTTCCAAGTTCCCGTTGGGGTAGGGCACGAGGCAGACCTCACAACGCCCGTCGCCCACGGCTTGGGCAGCGAGGCCGATCAGGTTCCACAGAGTGTCGCCGTGGGAGTTCAGGTACTTCACATTCTTGAGGTCCAGCTGGCGCGCGAACCATTCGGCCGTTACGTACGTGAGTCCGTCCTCGGTGTCGTAGGGCGGGTCGAAGTACGGGCGCGGTGCCCAGCCCGCCCCGAACCTCCCGTGGCGAGGCTGTCCGCCGGGCGAGGTAATGACGCCGTCGACATCGTCGGGGGAGATGCCGGCGTCCTCCATCGCGTTTCTGGCGGCGACCATGCTGTAGGCCCCAAGTGTCCGGTCCAGGCTCACGCCGTCCCAGCGTCGGTCCGTGGTCGAGTGCCCGCGGCCCACGAGGGCGACCTTGCCGCGGTGCTCCCAGATCCCGACCGGGTCGCTGTTCCGTTCCCACTTCGTTTCCATCGCCATGGTTCCAGGCCCCTCTCTCCCTACCGGGCGCGTGCCAGCTGCTCGATCAGGTCACCACGTTCCACTCGGGGATTCGTTGCCCGGGCGTGACCTCGATGAAGTCCACTTCGACCTTCGCTCCGACGGGGACGTCGTCGACCGGCACCCCCGGAAGGTTCGAGTGGAAGTTGATGACCGGGTCTTCTTCGAGCGAGATGATGGCGTTGACGAACGGCTGCTCCGGGTGCCAGGCGATGGTCCGCGAGTCGTGCGTCACCGAGTAGCCGACAATCGTGCCCCGCCCGCTCGTTTCGAGCCAGGTGAGATGAAACTGCCAGCCACACTCCCGGCAGGCTGGTTCCGGCGGGAACTGCCGGCGATCGCAGTAGGTGCAGTACTGCACGAGCAGGCGGCCGTCGTTGCAGGCGTCCCAGAACGGCTGACTGAGCTCATCCGGTACGGGAATAGAACGTGGCATCTGCACCCCTTTGCATGGAGCCCGTAGAGCCCGTGACAACCCGGCGGCGGTTCAACCGGAAACGGAGACGCCGCGCGCTTGCGCCAAGGGTCATCCCGGCGCGGTCCTAAAGGGCGAAGTCCGCGGGCGGAAGGACCTCGTCGCCGGTGTTCAGCGCCATCACGAGCTCTTCGAACGCCTGCTGGGCCTTCATCGCCTCGCGCTGCTTCTCCGGATTGCCCTCGGTCAGTCTCGGCACCCAATAGTTGCCGACCTCGACGTGCATCACTTCGTCGGCATGGTTGAAGTCGAAGGCCGTCTCCCACTCCTTGTCGCCGATGTTCCGGCCCATGTCGATGAGCGAGGTGAAGAGGTTCATCGCCATGCCCTCGCCGCCACGGTGGACTGCGGCCATGGAGTTCACCATGTCGTTCTGGGCGCTGGACGCGAGGCCGCCGTCGTCGGCACGGTAGCCATCGGCGAAATCGCCGAGCGTCACGCCGTGCTCGGGCATCTTCTCGAGAATGATCTCGGCGTGGCGGCACTCGTCCCAGGCGAGCCGCGAATTCACGAGCGCGAGCTCCCAGGGCAGTGCGTCCACGCCCTCCTGGGTGGCCATCACATAGCGGCGCGCGAAGGTCTCGCCACCGCCGATCTCGCCGTTGTACATCGCGTGCAGGAGCACCCGCGTCGACATCTTCTCGGGGTCGCGCAGGAGGATCGACGCGAGGTCGATCCCCTTCTCCCGCCAGTCGGCGCGCTCGTCCATCGAGAGCCAGCGGTGGGGCGGATCGCGGCGCCGATCGCCCGGCGAGAGCTCGCGGTAGAACGGTCGTACGTCTGCTGCCTCACTCGTCATGGCCTTAGGTCCCTCCGCCAACGCGTTTCTGCGTCTGCTGCACTAGAGCATGGGCGGGTTCGCAGATCAAGCTCGCCTGGAACGGGGGCAAGCCTGCGATCGCCCCGGATCTGCGGTGAACTGAGCGCAGGATCGGTCTAACTCGGCTCCCTCGGGAGCGTGTGAGGGGCGAACCGGCGGGCGCTGGCTACCCCTCGGCGAGCAGCTGGTAGGGGTGTTCGAGGAGCGCGCCTAGACTCTGCAGGAAGCGGGCGCCCGGCGCACCGTCGACGATGCGGTGGTCGATCGTGAGGGAAAGCGTCACGAAGGAGCGGCGCTCGATCTCGACGCCCGTATCAGCCACGAAGCTCGGGCGGTCGAGCACGCGGCCCACGCCGAGAATGGCGGCCTGTGGAGGGTTGATCACCGGCGTGAAGGCGTCTATCCCGAACATGCCCAGAGACGTGACAGTGAAGGTACCGCCGCTCACGTCGTCACGGCCGAGCTGGCCCTCGCGCGCTCTCGTCGCGAGGTCGCCGCTCTCGCGCGCGATGGTCTGGAGCGACTTCGTCTCGGCGTTGTGAACCACCGGGACGATCACGCCTTCCTCGAGGGCGACGGCGAAGCCGACGTTGATCTCAGGGGAAGGGCGGATGACGTCCCCGTCGAGGGCTGCGTTCAGGCGTGGGTGCGTGACGAGTGCGAGCGCAACGGCGCGGATCACGATATCGGTGTAGGTGACGCGCAGCCCTTCTGCCTCCCAGGCATCGAGGAGGTCCCCGCGGAGGACCACGGCCTGCGTGACATCGGCCTCGCTCACGAGCGTGAGCTGCGCGGATGTCTGGAGCGACTCGAGCATGCGCTCACCGACGGTGCGGCGCGTGCCTTGGTAGGGAACGTCGCTAGTACCCGGCGCCGCGAGGGCCTGCTCGATGTCTTCGCGCACGATTCGGCCGCGCGGCCCGCTCCCCTTCACGCGGCGCAGATCGAGGCCGCGCTCGCTGGCGAGGCGAACCGCTGCCGGTGAGGCGCGCGGGGCCTCGCGCTCGGCCGCCGGCGCGGCTATCGCTCGCTCGACATCATCGAGCGTGATACGACCGCCCGGCCCACTCCCCGCGACCAACCCGAGCTCGATCCCGTGCTCGCGCGCCAGCCGGCGCGCGGCCGGGACGACCTCGGCTGGCGTCGCGGACGGGGCTTCGGGCGATGTGGTTGGGGTTGCTGTGTGCGCTTCGACATCGGCCAGGAGGATGCGGCCCTCGGGGCCGCTTCCCGTGACGTCAGTTAGGGGGATGCCGCGCTCGTCCGCGAGACGGCGCGCTGCGGGAACCACCTGGACGGTAACGGCCGCTCTTGGGGCTGGCGCGGAAGCAGTTACGGGAGCTGCCGCGGCGGGTCGGGAAGGCGTGACGGGCGCGAGCTCCTCTTCGGCAGAGCCGACGAGGGCGAGGGTGGTGAAGACCGGAATCGTTTCGCCCTCGGGAACGAGCACTCGCCGCAGGACCCCGGAAACGGGCGATTCGAGTTCGGACTCGATCTTGTCCGTCTCGATCTCGGCGAGCGGATCGCCTTCGCTCACCTCGTCGCCCTCGGCTTTGAGCCAACGGACGAGGGTGCCCTCGCGCATGTTCATGCCCCACTGGGGCAGCACCACCTCTTCCGCCACCGCTCACCTCCCGCCGCGTCGCGCGGCTGCAGCCATTATTCGAATGTGCGCTTGACCGCCGCGATGATGCGGTCCTCATCCGGGTACATCAGCGGTTCGAGCACCGGGCTGAAGGGTGGGTGCACCATGAGCGTCGCCACCCGCTGCACCGGCGCCTGGAGCGACCAGAAGCCTTCCTGCGCGACGATCGCACAGGCTTCGCTCGCGAAGCTGCAGGTTTTGTGTGCGGAGTCGACCGCGACAAAGCGACCGGTCTTCGCCACCGAGTCGAGGATAGCTTGCTTATCGAGCGGGACCAGCGAGCGCGGATCGAGTACCTCAGCGGAGATGCCGTCCGCCTCGAGGCGTTCGGCGGCTGCCAGCGACCGGGGGACCATGCCGCCGACGGCGAGGATCGTGACGTCGCTGCCCTCGCGCTTCACGTCGGCAACGCCGTAAGGGATCGTGAAGTCGTCGTCGGGCACGTCGCCGCGAACGCCCATGAGCGTGTTGTCTTCGAAGAAGAGCACCGGGTCGTCGTCGCGCAGCGCGGTCTTGAAGAGCCCTTTGGCGTCCGCGGGGGTGGTCGGCATCACGATCTTGAAGCCCGGGATGTTCATATAGATCGGGTGGGGGCGATCGGTGTGGTGGGCGGCGGAGTTGTTGCCATACATAACGCCGACGCGGTACACGAGCGGCAGCGTGGCCTGGCCGCCGAACATGTACTTCATCTTCGCGACCTGGTTCACGAACTGGTCCATCGCTACCCACATGAAGGCACAGAGCGAACCGACGATCGGGCGCATACCGACCGCGGCCGCGCCTACGGCGGCGCCCATGAACCCGGTCTCTGACAGTGGCGTATCGAGCACGCGGTCGTCGCCGAACTCCTGGTGGAGCCCGCCGGTGACGCCGTAAATGCCGCCGCGGATGCTCTCGCCCATCACAAAGACGGACGGATCCAGCCGCATCTCTTCTTTGATCGCCTCGTTCAAGGCGACGGCGTAGGTTTTCTCGGTCATCGGGTCCGCCTTCCTTAGCTCCGCTCGATCGGAATCGGATTCGTGAAGAGGTCGTCGAACAGCTCCTCCGGCTCGGGGTTCGGACTCTCGCGGGCGAACTGGAGCGCGCCCGCGATTACGGTCTCGACGTCCTCCGCGATCTCATCGATCTCCGCCTGGTTGGCCACGCCGGCCTCGAGGAGGTGTTCCTGATGGAGCTTGATCGGGTCGCGCGCACGCCACGCCTCGACCTCCTCCTCGCTCCGGTACCGCTCACGGAGGATGCGATCGATGCCCTCGGAGTGCTCGCGGTAGCGGTAGGTGCGACCTTCGATTAGTGAGGGCCCCTCACCCTTGCGGGCGCGTTCGACGGCAGCACTCGTGGCTTCGTACATCGCGATGGCATCCTGCCCGTCCACGAGCACACCCGGCATGTTGTACGCAGACGCGCGGTCGGAGATGTTCTCGACCGAAACCGAATCTTCGTAGCTAGTCGTGACGGCGTACTGGTTGTTCTCGCAGACGAACACGACCGGGAGCTGCCACACGCTGGCGAGGTTCATCGTCTCGTGGCAGGAGCCCTCGTTGCTCGCACCATCGCCGAAGAAGGGGATCACGACTTTCGTTTCCTTGCGCAGCTTCGAGGCCAGCGCCGCGCCGACTGCTACGGGCAGGGCGGAGCCGAGAATCCCAGATTCGCCGAGGATGCCGATGCTGAAGTCGGCGAGGTGCATCGAGCCGCCCTTGCCCTTGCAGTAGCCCGTCCTCTTGCCGAAGAGCTCAGCCATTGCGCGGTTGACGTCGCCGCCCTTGGCGATGGGATGTCCGTGCGAGCGATGGTTGCCTGTGATGTAGTCGTCGTCGCTCAGGGCGGCGCAGGCGCCCACGGCTACGGCTTCTTCGCCGATATACGTGTGCACGATGCCGACAATCTCGCCCCGCTCGACCAGCTCGACGGCGGTCTCGTCGAATCGCCGGATAAGGAGCATCCTCCGCAGCATTTGGAGGTAGAGTGCGCGGTCGGCGTTGGCGTCGTTCGACATAAGCATCCCTCGATTCATGGATGGGTGGATGGAAGCGTGAGTCTAGGCGACCCGCGTCGATCCGGGAAGGTGTCGTGCCGAAGCCAATGCCGTCGATCGTGTGACGGCACGGATCGCGCCCTCTGCCTACGTGTGGGCGGTCCTCCTTCAGGGACTGCGCAGGCCGAGGTCATCGAAGGCGGCTTCGAGCTGGACCTGCAGTGCTCCAGAGTCGCGATCGGTGGTGGCGGCGGCGGCCGCTAGAGCTTCGCGAGGATCGCCCCCGCCGCGCTCACCGAGCACACCCCTGGATTCTCCTCGACATCGAGGGCCGTGACGGTACCGTCGTCGATCACGGCGGCGAAACGGGTCACGCGGCGGCCGAAGCCCACCGCTCCGAGATCGACGGCGAGATCGAGCGCAGCGGCGATCTCACCGTTGCCGTCGCTCAGCATCGTGATTTCGCGGCCGCCGTGTTGGCTGTTCCAGGCGTCGAGCACGAAGACATCATTCGCTGCCAGGCAAACGATTGCGTCGACGCCCTTCGCGCCAAGCGCCTCCGCCTCGCGGAGGTAGCTCGGCAGGTGCTCCTGGGTGCAGGTCCCCGTGAACGCCCCGGGGATGCCAAACATGACGATCTTCTTGCCCGCCGTGACCTCACCGAGGGTCGTCTTCGCGGGACCTTGCTCGCTCAGCACGAAGCCCGCCGGGTCGGCGGGCACCTGGGTTCCAACTGCGATGGGCATGGGCGAACTCCTGCGCTGCGCCGTCGTCTGCTTGCGACCAGCGAGGGGGCCATGATAGCGGCTCTGCCTCGGGACCGCGCGGCCGGCTTCGACGCCGTTGGCGGCTCGGCATGCTACCGCTCGCTCGTTTGGTGGTGCCGAAATTGATTATCCGCGTGTAACTCCCTGCGCCCCCGCAGGGCCTCAACGACCTGAACCGGGTAGAATTCGCGCGTCCCGTGCCGGTGCTCTAGGAGCGCCGATCCGTGCAGGGAGGAGACGGCGAGGCGCTCAGGCCTCGGCGCACATGCCACTGACCGCCCGCCCACCGCACCGACAGAGGCTCCGGGTCCTCCTCGCGCTCGCACCCGTGGGCGGCTTTTGGCGAAAGATGACAAGAGGATTTCGAGCAGCGTGGCTGCGACACATCGTGATCGCCGTGATGGCGGCCGCTCTGGGCGTTTTCGTTGTGCCAGTGCCGGTGGCCCATGCGGCGGCAACTATCACTGTCACGACCACAACGGATGAGCTGGCCGATCCCGGCCCCGGTACGGGCTGCTCGTTACGTGAGGCCATTCAATCAGCCAATGGTGATGCCGACTTCGGTGGCTGCACGGCGGCGGGTGCTTACGGCACCGACACCATCGTCCTGGAGGCGGGCAAGACCTACACTCTGAGTATCACCGGGACAGGCGAAGACGCCAATGCCACCGGTGACCTCGACATCACCGACACCGCCGGCCTCACGATTGAGACCGACGCCCCAGGCAGCACCGCCACCATCGACGCCGACGCTATCGACCGGGTGATCGAAATGCATGAGGGGCCCTTGACGCTCGTTGATCTGATCGTCGAAGACGGTGTGGCTGGGGCGGCTAACGGGGGCGGCATTCGGGCACTTGATGGCGATTTGACCTTGACCAGATGTACGGTCAGGGATAACACAGCTACTGACGGCGGCGGTATTGTCGCCCAATACTCGGGCACGAGTGGCTCAGGCACACTGACGATCACTGAAATCACGATCTCTGACAATACCATCACTGGTTTTGGTGGTACCCTTCTTGCGTCGGACGCCAGCCTGATGGTAGACATCAGAAACAGCACCAGGGCGGGTAATATTGCAGGATTAATTGATGAGAGTTTGTACTTTTCACTTAAGCGTTACAGCGTTCATGTTGAACAATACGACTCTGGTAACTTGTTAACGTCCATCCCGACTTCTTCGGATGGAAATATTGTGAGACAAATTCAAATACAAATGTGACGATTAAATTTAGCACTATCGCCGATAACCATACTCTTCTTCCAGATGGCTCTGGTGGAGGTATTTTAACAGGCCCAAACACAGTGGCCCTGTCACCGAGCATCGTAGCCGACAATACTGCACCTATTGATCCGGATTATATTGCAACGACAGGCTCGACCATTGGTCACAACGTCGTTGAGAGTCTCTCAGGATGTACCCTGAGCGGCACCACCACGGGGAATATCACCGGTGTGGCCATGACGGTGGGTGCCCTGATGGGTAATGGCGGTCTGACCGAGACCCAATCGCCCTCTGGCGTCGCGACTGACATTATTGCTTCGGGAGTCGACGGCTGCGGTACGACCGTCAGCACCGACCAGCGCAGCACCGGCTTCGCCCGGCCGCAAGGGACGGACTGCGATGCCGGTGCCTTCGAAGCGGGCGTAAGCACCCGGACGCTCACGGTCACGGGCTCCGGCTCGAGTAACGGCATCGTCACTGGTCTCGGGATTACCTGCACCAGCACGGCCGGCACGACCACCGGAGACTGCTCCCAGATCTATGCCGATGGCACCTCGGTCACCCTGACGGCCACCGCGACGACGGGCTCGTTCATCACCTTTTCCGGCGGCAGCTGCACGACTAGCCCCTGCACTCGGCCGACACGACGGTAGACGCTGATTTCAGCACGGCGCCTACCACCGGCTCGATCACCATCGTCAAAGCCGCCACACCGGCCGACAACACCTCGTTCGGCTTCACCTCGACGATTCCCGGCGGCGCTTCCTTTACGCTCACAGATCCGGCGGATGACACGGAGACGTTCCTGAGCGTCACGCCCGGCTCGTTTGACGTTACGGAGACGGTGCCGACGGGCTGGACGGTGGATGCGATCGTCTGTACGGGCGACACCGACGGCGGCTCAGCGGTCGACCTGGGCAATAACAAGGTCACGATCGACCTCGCCGCGGGCGAGGACATCACCCGTACCTTCACGAACACCCAGCCCCTGACGTTGAGCAAGTCGTTCGACGGCCCGACGGCCGCAGGCGGGACGCTAAAGCTGACGTTCACCATCACCAACCTGGACCCAACGTCCGCTGTCGCAGACCTCTCGTTCTCCGACAACCTCGATGATGTGATTTCCGGCTTGGAGGCGACTTCGCTCCCGGGGGCGCCCTGCGGTCTTGTCGCGAACTCGTCCCAGACTGCTGAGATGACCGAGGAGGTCGCGTAGTTGCTGGAAGCGACCAGCGCCGCTTCTCAGCTCTCTTCGACGGACGAGCAGGATTCGGCGAACCCTGACCAGTTAGCGGCTGCCTAAGGCGCTACCACCGACCCAGGCGAACGGCCTGAGACGTGCACGACCGTTTGGAGCCCGGATGGAATTTTCGTGCCCCCCACCGTCCGCGGGGCGGCCCGGGCTCAAGGTGGATTCGGGTGGCTTCAGTCGCTATGATCTAGCTTGCCAGGATTGGGCCAGAGGCCGCGCTCAACCCACGAGGAGGTTGGCAGTGGGCATCCAAGGTATCGGACACACTTCGATCACAGTCAAAGACCTGGATCGGGCCATCGAGTTCTACAAGAAGCTTGGATTCACAGCGCCAAGTAGCCGACTTCACCTCAAGGGTGAGTTCATCGAAACGCTCCAAGCGATCCCTGGGGCGGACCTCACCGCCGCCACTCTGACGCTCGATGGTTACGCGCTCGAGGTCATGACCTACGACGCGCCGACCGGCTACGACCATAGTCCGCTCCGGACCTCCGATGTCGGAGGTTTTCATATCTGCCTCATCGTCGACTCCGCCGACGATGAGTACGCGCGGCTTAAGGCGGAGGGCATGGAGTTCAAGTCGGGAGTCCTCGACTACGACGACGGGATCCGTGTGGTCTACGGCTGGGACCCCGACGGGAACACGATCGAGCTTCTGTCCCGCCACGAGAGCTGATCGGAGCCCCGAGCTCACCGGAGGCGCATCATGACCGCTGAAGCCCCGGCGGAGGCCTCGGAGTCCAACGCCTTCGGGCGGCCTTTGACCCCTTCCGAGCATCGCCGCACGCCCGCGCGGCGGACCCTCCCGTTCGAGGACCGGCCGAAAGCGGAGTTCAAAGAGGGGATCGACGCGCTCACCCTGCTCCTCACGGATCCGCGGCGGTGTGACCTCCAGCAGGCGCTACACGCCCTGTACCAGACCGAGCTCGCAGGGCTCGATGTATTCGGCCGCGCCCTCGTTCACGCATCCGACTGGGCAAGGAGCAGGGAGCAAGGCGGCTCGGCCGAAGAGATCGTCCCCTGGGGCTTCGAGCTGGCGTACGCACGAATCCTCTGGGACGAGGTGCGTCACAGTGAGCTCGCACGCGCTATCGCTCACAACCATGACATCCATCTCGGCGATTTCGTAGACGGATTCCGTCGCGACGGAATCCAGGAGTCGCCTCTCTCGATGGACCCGGCGATCACCTCCGCTTCGATAAACAGCGGTGGCGAGGGGATGGCGATGAACGTGTTCTCGGCGCTGATCAGCATGGCCCAAGAGCTCGAGGACGCGGACATGGAGGTTGCGTTCGATTTCAACCACGCGGACGAGATGATGCACGTCTTAGTCGGGGACTATTGGGTTCCTCGCCTGACCGAAGGGGAGCCGGAGCGTCGAGAGGCTGCGATGCAAGCTCGCCTCGCCGCCGAAGAGAACATCATCGCGCTCCAGGACGCCGACCACGTCCCTGCTGGCAACCTGCACATCGCGATCTAGGTGCGGGCGCCCGGAACCGCCGTCCGCGCCGGGCCTCGCGGGCTAGAAGTAGCGGGAAGGCGGCTCTCCGAGGTTGCCGGCCACGCCCCCTGATTCCGCCAAGGCGTGCTCGAGTTCTGTCTGCCATGCAAGCGCCTCGCGACGCCGCTCGGGGGTGTGCGCTAGCTCCTCGAAAATCCCCTGGGCCCACCAGGCGTGCTCCTCCTCGTCGATCAGGATGAACTTGAGCACGCGGATGGTCGGCGCGTCGCTGATCTGATCCGTCGCCGCGATGTGGTATTTGTAGTTCGCGATGGTGTGGGGCTTGAGGACGCGGTAGAGCCCGGCAACGCGGAGGAGCGGGTCCTCCTCGTCCTGCAGCATCTCGATGAACTTCAGGAAGCTCTCATTCGGCGGATCGAAACGATCGACCGAGCGGTCGGGGTAGGGGCCGTGAGCGCCGCGAACCCGGAGTTCCGGTAGTCGCTTGCCGATCGAATCGGCGTGCGTGGAGCAGTGGTAGGCATGCGTATGGAGGCCGAGCTTGACCTTGATGTCGCCGATCGTGGCGGGCCAGCCTGCTTGCGCGCGCATCATCTCTCGTTCCGTATAGCGGTAGTGCATGAGCCGGCGGGCGTTCTCATCTACGGTGAACGCCCCGCCCACGTCCCGTCGATCGATGATCAGGTCCGGCATGTCGGTCGCCCACCTTTCGGTCGCTCAACCCCACGGCTGGCTACGCGCACGATAACCGCCGTTCCCCGCCGCCCGGCTAGAACTGGCCGCGCAGCCGGGGGTCGAGAACATCGCGCATCACGTCTCCAAGGAGGTTGAAGCCCAAGACCGTGAGACTCAGCGCGGCTCCCGGGAAAAGGAACAACCAGGGGGCCGCGATGAACGCGCTCCGGTTCTGGCCGGAGAGGTCAGCGCCCCACGATGGAGCGGGTGGGGGCACGCCCAGGCCGAGGAAACTCAGACCTGCCTCCGCCAGGATGGCCGCCGGAAGAACCGCCGAGGAGATGACAATAACCGGAGGGAGGACGTTGGGAAGTAGGTGCCTTACGAGGATGCGAAGCCTGCTCGCGCCCACCACCTCCGCCGCCTCGACATAGGTGGCTGCAGCGATGTCAACAACGATCCCGTGGGTTACGCGCCCGATGGCCGGAGCGAGGAAGACGCCAATCGCGATCGAGACAACGAGAAGGCTCGGCTGGAAGATGGCCACGGCGATCAGAAGGAGAATGAGGTTTGGGATCGAAAGCGCCACGTCGATCGTGCGCTGAAGCAGCTGTTCCACCCAGCCGCGCAGGTAACCGGACAGCATGCCAATGACGAGCCCACCCGTGACCCCAATCAGGACGGCGCTCACGCCTACGATCATTGCCGGTCTTGCGCCGTAGACAACCCGGGACCAGGTATCGCGGCCGAGGCGATCCGTCCCGAAAATGTGGTCCCACGAGGGCCCCGCGAGGAACTCACTGATCGGGCCGTTCGCCTCCGGGTTGTGTGTCGCGATGAGCGGGGCGAAGATCGCGAAGATTGTCGGGATGGTCACGAGCAGGATGCTCGGCAGCGCGACGGGGTTCTTGCGGAAGAAGAGTCGCACAGCCCGGGCCCTCTGCCCTCGCGGCCGCAAGGGCAGAGCAAAGGCCAACTGGGCTGCGCCGGGCGTGTCCTGGCTCACTAGCCGCCTCTCTTTCGGCCCTCTGCCCTCATGCGCCTAGCTGAAGCGAATGCGGGGGTTGATCGCCCCATAGAGGATGTCGGCGGCCAGGGCAACAAGCATGAACCAGCTCGCAATGATCATCGTAAGTGCCTGCACGACGTTGTAGTCCCGATCGTTAATTGCGGTAAGCAAGAGTCGGCCCATCCCGGGGAGCGCGAAAATCTGCTCGATGATGACCGTGCCTCCGAAGATCGTGCCCACCTGGAGGGAAGCGAGGGCCACGACTGGGATCAGCGAGTTGCGCAGAGCATGTCTCATGATGACCACGCGCTCCTGCAGGCCCTTGGCTCGCGCGGTCTTGACGTAGTCCTGGGTAAGCGTCTCGAGCATCGTGGACCGGGTGAGCCGGGCGAGCACACCCGAACCGGCGAGTCCCAGCGCTACGGCAGGCCAGACAACGAGGCTCAAATTGTTGAGCGGGTCCTCAAGGAAACCCTCCCACGGGCGTGCTGGCGTCCATTCAAACCAGATGGCCGGGAGGACAACCATCAGTGTGGCGACCCAGAAGCTCGGCACCGAGAGGAAGAAGACCGCCGCAAAGCGGCCAGCGTAGTCGGCAGCGCCATTACGGAAGACGGCCGAGATAATGCCGATCATCACTCCAAGCGGCATCGAAATAAGGAGTGCCATCAGAGACAGCTCCAGGGTCACTGGTAGCGCCTGCTTCAGTAGGTCAGTAACGGGCACTTCACGGGCATTACTAGAGCGGACAAGTGAGATCCCGAGGTCACCCTGCGCAAGGTCGATCCACCAGTTGGTATATTGCTCCCATTTCGGATCGTTTAATCCCCACAGTTCCCGAAGGCTTTCTACTTTCTCCTGATCTCCTGAAATACCAACGTAGACCTGCGCAGCGTCCCCCGGCATCACGCGCGTCAATACGAACACCAACGTACCCACTGCCCAGACAAGCGGCAGCATGAGCAGCAAGCGACGAATGACGTACTGACGCACCGTGCCTCCGATTGACTCGCGATGCTACCGGTCTACGTATCGAGCCAGAGGTCAGTTTGGAACTTATGGAGGTTCGGCGATGTCGTGTTCAGGCCTTTCACGCGCTCGTACAACAGCACTTTTGTTGGTCCGCTTGGCAGGTCCAAGATCACGAAATCTTTGATCGCGATCCGCTGTGCCTTCTGAATGACGTCGATAAGCTCCTCGGCATCGAACGTCTCCTCTGCCTGGGAGATAAGTGCCTCGACCTCATCGTTGTTATGGTTCCAGAGACCGTTATAGCCCTGAGCAAGCTGGAGCTGGAAGCCGTTCCCAACTGGGTCTTGCTGGCTAAAGGTGCTGGACACGAGGAAGCCGAAATCACCGCCGACGACCTTGTCGAGAGTGAAGGCGTCATCGCGTTTGAGGTTGATTCCGGCCTCCAGGATCATGGCCTCACCGCTGTCCGTGTTTCGGGCGTTGATGTCCGTGCCTGTCCTCGCCAGCATCACGATCTCCGGGCTTCCGGCAGCCTCATAAAGTGCCTTCGCTCGGGCGGGGTCATACGCCTGAAGTTCACGCAGCTCCGTCTGGGGCAGCGCCCAGATAGCAAGCCCGCTGGTGATCGGGCCGTTGTAGAGGCCCTCGCCACCGTGTACCTCATCGATCATGCGGTCGTAGTCCATCGCGAGTGAGCATGCTTCCCGGGCACGGACGTCAGGAACCGCCTCCACGTTGAACGCGTAGAAGTACGGGCGAAGTGTTGGAAAGTTCGCCTCCCCAAGGCCGGGAGTCGAGTCCAGGAGCTCGCGTACCGTGAACGGGTCAAGCAGCGAGGTCTGGCTATAGTCGATGTCGCCCGATTTGAGGAGGCTCGCGAGGGCAAGCCCGTCGGGCGCCGCGCGGTCTTCCCAGCCATCGACGTAGGGGATGCCCGGCTTATGGTAATTCGGCTGGCGGCGCAGAACGAGGCGAACCTCCTCCTCAAGGGACTCGACCTGGTGCGGTCCCGTGCCGAGCGGGTTCCCTTTGAGATCACCGAACTTCTCGACCGCCTCCTGCGCTATGAGAGAGAAGGCGTCTACGGCGAGGACGTCGAGCGTGAACGCGTAGGGGCGGTTCGTGATGAGCTTCACCGTCCCCTCGTCCGGGCCCTCAACGGTTTCGATCCAGTTCCAGGTCCGAGGGGAGAGGATCGTCTCATCCGCGACCTCGTAGTAGCGCAGCCAGGAGTACACGACGTCTGCGGACGTCGCCGCGCGACCGTTGACGGGGTCAAGGTCGTGGAAGTGCACGTTGTCTGCCATCTTGAAGATGTAGTTGTTCTTGTCGACGACCTCCGTCTCCGCGACGAAGTTCGGCTGGAGCTCGAGCGTCGCGGTATCGCGGGTGAAGGGCCCGTCGTAAATCTGCGGGTGGCCGCCGGAAAAGTACGGGTCGAAGCTGGTTAAGCGGCCCCCTGCCGTCTTGAGGATCCCTCCGACCTTCGGACCGGTGTCTTCGGTGGCAGTTGGCTCGGGAACCTCGGTCGCGTCCGTGCCCTCTGTTGGCCCTTCCGTCTCACCATCGTCATCATCGTCGTCGTCATCGCCGCCGCAGCCGGTGAGGACGAGGCCGGCTGTGCCCGCCCCGAACGCTGCCCCCCCAGCAAGCACCGATCGCCGAGAAATCCGTCGCCGTCGCCAGTAGTCTTCCCAATACGCCATCATCTTCCCTCCGATGTCCGCGGGCGTGGTTAGAGGCCGCGCCAATTCAGCGGATGCGGCGGATCTTGGGGCGCAATCTTCAGCAAGTCAAGACGGGGGCGGTAAACTCGCGGTTCTCGGTGGGTAAGGGGCGAGGGCTCAGACGGCGAACTCTTCGGGTACCTCCACCGCCTCGCCCGTGTTGAGGGCCATCACGAGCTCTTCGAACGCTTGCTGCGCTTTCGCGCAGGCCATCTGTTTTTCGGGGTCGCCCTTGGTCAGGCGGGGCACCCAGTAGTTGCCCACATCGACGTGCATGACTTCGTCCGCATGGTTGTAGTCGAAGGCCCTTTCCCAGTCGGGGTCGTCGAGGTTGCGTCCCATATCGATCAATGAGGTAAAGAGGTTCATGGCGAGGCCCTCGCCCCCGCGATGAACCGCGGCCATGCCCTCGGCAAGGTCCATCGGGTTGCCGCGGACGCCGGAAGGGTCGACCGTGGGCTCGTCCGTCTCCGGCTGCTCCTCCTCGATCGGCGGTAGGTAGCCGTCGGCGAGCTCGCCCAGGTGGACCCCGTACTTCGCCATCGTGTGGAGGGCTATCTCGGTGTGCCTACATTCGTCCCACGAGAGGCGGGCGTTGACGAGGCCGAGCTCCCAGGGGAGGTTGTCGATGCCCTCCTCGGTGGCGAGGACGTAACGCCGTCCAAAACCCGCGGCCCCTCCGATCTCCCCGTTGTAAAGGGCATGGAGAAGCACCTTGATGTTCATCTTCTCCGGGTCGCGAAGCAGGATCGACGCGAGATCGATGCCCAGCTCGCGCCAGCTCTCGCGCTGCTCCGCCGGAAGCCATTTCAGGGGCGGATCGCGCCGGAACTCGGTCGGCTTGATGTGGCGGTAGAACGGCCGCTCGGTTTCGCTTGCGGGGGCACCATTCGCGCGATCAGTCACTCGTGCTGCTCCTGTTCGGGGCCACCAGCCCCAAGGGATCTGTCTCCGCAGTCAAGCGCGCGACGCCCCCCCTGTCAATCCCGGAAACACACCCGCTCGTAGAGGCGAAGGGCGACTGATGCCTCCTCGCTCCGCGCGCCTTTCCGCGGTCGGGAAGATCGGTCTGCTACCTTCAAAGCCAATGCAGCGAAGGCGTGCGAACGTGAACCCTCTACTAGCGCTTGCGGCGTTGGTCGCCCTGGCGGCGCTGAGCATGTCCTGCGTCGGTGGCACCGCAGGAGGCACTGGCGCAGAGGACTCGTTAGACCAGGAACTGGCGGCGTTCGCCACGGCGCCAGACGAATCGAGTATCCCACGCTTGGCGGACCGCATCGGCGAATCGGGCAATACCCGGTACGTGCCGTATCTCGTCGATCTGCTAAGACTCTTCAGCTCCCCGGTGGCCGCCGAGCACGTGCGATCGGCCTTTACCGAACTCACCGGGGTCGAACTCGAGGAACGCTACGCAGAGGCGCACCTCCGGGCCGCGTCGTGGGTGCTGGAGGCCACCACCGACCCCGGTTCCGACTACATCGGATGGAAGGCCGCGCTCTACGCCGACCGTTTGGACGAGCCGCTCGGGGCGCTGATCGCCCAGATACGCGACCCAGTGCTTGCGGCCAGGCTGACCTGGGGAGGAGTGGGGGTGGGCGAGATCCCCGAACTCAACAACCCCAAGCTGATCCCTGGAGTCGAAGCCAACTTCCTCACCGACGAAGAGACCGTCTTTGGGGCAGTGCAGGGCGCGCACGCGCGAGCATACCCGCTCAGGTTCATGGACTTCCATGAGCTGGCCAATGACACGCTCAATGGTGAGGACATCGTCGTCGTGAACTGCACCCTCTGCCGCTCGGGGACGATGTTCCGCCGGACGGTCGACGGGCGGAGATTGGACTTCATGACCTCGGGGCTGTTGTTGAATTCGAACAAACTCATGGTCGACACGCAGACTTCGACACTGTGGCTCCAGCTGAGCGGAGAGGCGATCGCGGGCCCGCTCGAGGGCGCGATCCTGGACCAGCTGTTCCTGAGCACGATCCGCTGGGGCGACTGGCTTGCTGAGCACCCTGCGACAGAGGTGCTCGCGGTACCCGAGTCCGGAGCGGCGCTCCGCGCGCTGGAACAGGGTCTGGATGTCTACGAGCCCGGAGCGGCTTACGGGCGCTACTACGAGGACAAGGAAGGGGTTCGCTTCCCCATCGTGACGCCACCGGACGTTTTTCCTCCAAAAGCTCTGGTGGCCACGTTGGTCCTCGACGGCCTAGCCATGGCGGTCGAGGTCGAGGCGCTGGAGGAAGTCGCGATGCAGGCGCTCCGGGTCGGGGACACCTTGGTCGTCGCGGTGTCAACACGAGCGGGGGCACGCTTTTATCTCGGTAGTCCTGGGTCGGCGGATCCTGTCGACCTCGTCGCGGGTGAGTTGGCCTTGACGCTTCCGGATGGGAGTGAATTGCCCCGCCTTCAGAGCAGCCAATCGTTCTGGTTCGCCTGGCACGCGCTGTATCCGGATACGGACTGGTGGCCGCGATAACACTGACGCCAGGCCAGGGGATGCACCACCTTCGGCGCCCGATGAGGCACGCTCGTTCGGTTTTCGCTGGCATCAGAGCGCCGCAGGGGGTTCGTCGTCCTTCAGCCCAAGCTTTCCGGTACCTCCGCGGGTTAGCTTCGATCACGTAACGCGAGGCGCCGGGAAGGGACCCCGCTCGATCGGTGGGCGCCCTTCGTCGGGTGGCGATTCCCCTTCCCTCGGGCGAGCGTCCGCCCAGAGGGCGTCACGCCAGCGAGGCCAGCCTGGGCGAGGGAAGACCAGAAGCTCCGAGGGCCGCTACCATGCGCCCAACTCGCGAGGGAGACGGTGTATGAGCACGTCGTTTGAAGGCAAGGCGTTCGTGGTGACGGGGGCGGCCTCGGGGATGGGTCGTGGGACAGCCCAGCTGCTCTCGGAGCGGGGCGCGCGGGTTGCGATCGTCGACCCCGCTGCAGAGGGGCTCGCCGAGACCGAGCGCACACTAAAGGCCGCTGGCGGGGACGTGATCGCTGAGCCGATCAGCGTTACCGATCCCGAGGCGGTCGAGCGGCTGATCACGCAGGCGCGTTCCGCCTGGGGCGGTCTCGACGGGCTCGTGCATTGCGGCGCGATCCTGCGCTACGCCGGCACCCTCGAGGCCGATCTGGAGACATGGCGCGAGGTCATCGACGTGAACCTGACCGGCACCTTCATCATCGGGCAGGCGGTCGCCAAGGCGATGGTCGAGGACGGGCGTAAGGGCGCGATCGTGAACATCGCGTCCGTGGCGGCGGTGATGGGGCTCCCGAATCTGGCCGCCTATTCGGCCTCGAAAGGCGGAGTGGCGGCGCTCTCGCGCTCGATGGCGATCGAGCTGCTGCCGCACGGCATACGCGTCAACTTCATCTGTCCGGGTTTCGTCGACAGCGGCATGACCTCGGACATCCTGGCCGAAGAAGGCGCACGCGAGCGGATGGCGCAGACGACCGCGACCGGCGACATCTGCGGGCCGCGCGATATCGCGGAGGCATGTGCCTTCCTGCTCAGCGCGCAGACCGCGGGGTACGTGGTGGGAAGCGGATTGATGGTTGATTCGGGCTCATCGGCCCGCTAGTTCCCAAGTGACTCCAGCGGACCGGACGGATCTCTGCCGTGGGTGCAAACTCCGTCCGCAGTGGCCGGACGGGTTGTGGCTCGCAGGTACGCACAGGCACGCTTCATAGCCCAGAACGGTGATCCGGCTACGAACGTTGCGGCGCAGTGGGGAGGATCGGTCTGTGGGTGGTGGGGGTCTGCGCGCGACTGAGTCGCGGTCGAATCGGAGATCGTCGCGTCAGACGACGCCAAAAGCCAGCATCGCGTCAGCGACCTTGACGAAGCCGGCGATGTTGGCGCCGCGCACGTAGTCGATGTGCTCGCCCTCCGGGGCGCCGCCGTATTCGACGCAGCGATCGTGGATCCCGTTCATGATGCTGACCAGGCGCTCCTGCAGCTCCTGTTCCTGCCAGGAAACGCGCGCGGAGTTCTGGCTCATCTCGAGGCCCGAAACAGCGACACCGCCCGCGTTCGCCGCCTTGCCGGGGGCGAAAAGGATCTGGGCTTCCTTGAAGAGGTGAACCCCGTCGAGGTCGGTCGGCATGTTGGCGCCTTCGGCGACCGCGATGCAGCCGTTGTCGATCAGCGTCCGGGCGTCGTCCCCGTCGAGCTCGTTCTGGGTGGCGCACGGCACGGCGAGATCGCATTTCACCCCCCAAGGTCGTCTGCCCTCGTGGAACTCGGCGCTCGCGAAGTGCTCGGCGTATTCCCGAATCCGGCCGCGGCGGTTGCCCTTGAGGTCCTTGACCCAGGCGAGCTTCTCGGCTGCGTGGAGCGCAACGTTGCCCGAACCGGAGACGACACAGTCCTTGCCGTCGACGGAGTTGCCGGCTCGCTCCAGCATGTTCTCGAGGAAGTAGACCGCGCCGTAGCCGGTCGCTTCAGTCCTGATTAGGCTACCGCCGAACTCGAGACCCTTGCCCGTGAGTACGCCGTTGAACTGATTGGTGATCCGCTTGTACTGACCGAACATGTAGCCGATCTCGCGACCGCCCACGCCGATGTCGCCGGCCGGGATGTCGACGTCGGGGCCGACGTGCCGGTACAGCTCGGTCATGAACGATTGACAGAACCGCATCACCTCGTGGTCGGACTTGCCCCGCGGGTTGAAGTTGGCGCCGCCCTTGCCGCCGCCCAGCGGCAGGCCCGTCAGGCTGTTCTTGAAGGTCTGCTCGAAGGCCAGGAACTTCAGCACGCTCTCCGTCACCGATGGGTGGAAGCGAAGGCCGCCCTTGTACGGGCCGATGGCGTTGTTGTTCTGGACCCGCCAGCCACGCTGGACGCGGATGTTGCCGTTGTCGTCCTCCCAGCAGACACGGAAGCTTAAGACCCGATCGGGCTCAGCGATGCGCCGCAGGATCTGGTACTCGTGGTACTCCTCCTTGTCCTCGATGTAGTCGAAGATGTCCTCGGCTACATCGAGGACCGCTTGGACGAACTCCGCCTGGCCCGGGTTGCGCTTCTCCACACCCTGGATGAACTGGTCGAGGTCGACGTGGTCGGAGACGCTCATTACACGTGCCTTTCATTGATCGATCGAGGAGCCCTGAACCCGACGCAGGCGCGGTCGCTGACGACGGCCGCTGATCGCGGCCCGTCGAGTATAGTCGCGGGCCAGCGGTTCGAGACCGTCCAGGCATCCGGGTCGAGTTCGCTAGCGCGAGTCCGCTCCGCAGCTCTCGACGCGCTCGGGATCGCGGGGCAGACGGCCTCGACCCCTTGGGCGAGATCGCTCGCTGCGGTCACCGCTTCGAATGCGTCTCCGCAGGGGGGGCGGTGGCTCTATGTCGATTAAGGGGTCCCCGGCGGTGCGACGTCACTTCGGTGAGGGATTAGTAGCCTGAGGATACGGACCATCCAGGTCATGGAAGAACGAGGCCGACAAGACTCGTTCCATTGCGAGGAGAAGAATCAGGGGTCCGAAGATGGCTAGGATTCGCCCGACCGTAATTTCCAAGTCCCCTTCCCACTGACCCGCGAGGAATGGAAGGCGATCGAGGGCCCACGTAACGCCGTCATTGAGCCAGCCGAGGAAATCTTCTGTACCGGTACGCCATCCGTCCCAGAGTCGGAGCAGAACCAGATGAGCTGCCATGGCTCCACCGACAACCAGCCGGACGAAGTGCTGGGCTGCGAGTCGACGGAGACGTCTTGGCGCGAGCGCCGATGTCCAGCTCGATGCCGGGGCCTCATAGCCCGGGACGGGACCCGTGACCGGGCGTAGCGGATCTTCGTCGCCATTGATCGCCCAGATGATGCGTGGCATTACAAGGCTTCGATTCTCGAAGTAGCCGAAGTGGTCCTCAAATGGATTGTCGCGGTTTACAGCCTGCCGCGATGTCACGTGTGATTCAAGCTCCGGGGGAACGAGTCCGGGGTCGAGACCCCCAGAGGATACGAAATCGAATCTCGCGTGCAGATCTAACCAGGAAAAGAGTTTTGGTTCCGAACTCGGGCGGACCACGCTAGGATCGAGATGTCGATCAACGAAGCGTCGCGCCACGGGGCTGCCCCCTGCCTTCTTCGCTCGACTGGATATCCAGTAGTAACGGTTGATCGCGCTGCCAAGCGTGACCAATCGGACAGCCTTCTGCGAAGCGCCACGACTGAGCAGCTTTCCGACTACCCCGCCTTCGAGCAGCGCATCGTATGCGACGCCGCAGCCAGCTGAATGGGCCACCAAGGTGACGTCGTTTATCCCAGGCCTGTTCAGGAGATCGATCGTCGCCGTCTCGATGACCCCTCTTGCGCTCGCAGCCCAGACTCCGTCGTCCACGTATCGCTGAGAGTCACCCATGATCTCGGTGACGAAGGGGTCAAGCGTGTGTACTGCCCTAATGACCAGCGCCCAGAGTCCAAACAATCTGAGCCCGGGAGTCTTGGACAGCACTGTCAGAATAAACAGAATGGCGAGGATCGGAAGGCTGAGGATGACGGCCACCGAGAGCAGTACCCAGAGGACAACGCTGTGAACCTGGAAGGAAAGACGCGTCCAGAATCCGAGCTTTGGACGCGTCTGATTCCCGCGCGGCCCTCCCCGCCAATCGTTCGTGGAGTCGAAGATGAGGCGGAAGGTCTGCGTCACCTGCCTGAGGACGTGCGGGAACGCCCATCGGTACACCGTTTCCGCAGCGGGTGGCGGAAATGCGTCGTCCCAGTATGCGCCGACCAACGTGTAATCGGGCACATCCCGGACTCCATCCCCAGCCTTTGCCGTCACTGTCAGCGTGACCTCTGGCAGATGTGAGGTTCGGTCAAACGAACGAGAGACACTCGCCTGCTGCGACTCGAGAGTATCCGCGATCGCGCTCGATACTTCCGCGAGGAACGTCCCTCTCTCCTGGTCAGCTCCCTGGCCGTGAATAACCACTACCCCGTGCGTCACACTCATTCCCGCCCCCGCAGACGCTGGCTACCGGTAGCTCTGCGATGGAGCAAGTATCTACGGGCCGTCAAGGGGACGGCATTTCGCAGGTTGGAGGTTCTTGGGACAGTTCACTTCGTCTACCGCGTATCTCGCGCTTCCGAAGTCTTGCTCCTCAACTCGCTCGATGGCTCCCGCCTGAATGTGCGCAGCGACCGTTCGCTCGCGCTGTTTCTCGGCACCGCGACCATCGCCGCAATCAACCGAAAACCGAATCCGGGAAGGGCCCTATGCGGACTTCGAGGGCAAGTGTGGAGCGGGAGAAGGGGTTCGAACCCTCGGCATCCTGCTTGGAAGGCAGGCGCTCTACCACTGAGCTACTCCCGCATCTTGGCCGCCCGAGACCGGTTTCGGCACACTGGGCCCGGTCGGCGTTTGGAGCCCGATCCCGCGATTCCCCGAACGAAGCAGGCGCGGAACCAAGCCGCGTAAGTATCCGTGAAGCGGGCCTGAATTCCAAGAAATTCGAGTCGCGTGACAACGGCAGGAAGACGTCACCGGTTTTCGGGCGAACCGGGTCGGGATGCCCCTCGCCTTAGGCCGTGCTCTGGCCCGCGGAACCTGCCATGCCTTTGCGCGGCAAGCGGAGTTCGAGGCCGCCCCGTGGGGTGAGTTCGTGGGCGGCGATGGCGTAACAGAAGAGGATGATGCCGCACATCTCGAGCAACTCCTCCGTCGTTGAGATGGCGATAAACGCAGGCGTCTGGGCGCTTCCCTGGTGAAAGTGCGGTGCGCCGAGAACCTCGAAGCCGATCGCGCCAGTCACGTAGACAGCCCCCGCCGCAACTACGAGCCAGCGCAGCGGTGAGGCGAGGCGCAACGTGAAGCGCGTGTAGAGAAGGCCAAGCGCTGCCGTGACGATGCCGTAGGGCACCACCCAGACGAAGAGAAGGTAGCCAGACACGTCGAAGCGTGCCTGGAGCCGCATCATCATCGCCTCATGGATCCGCAGGTACTCGTCCGCGGAAAGGAACAGAAAGACCAGTGCGAGGCCTGCCCAGTAGAACCTGTCCCGACTGCCCCCGCCATGATGAGCTAGCGCCGCGCAGGCGAGGAGGCTGGTTGCGAGGAGCAGCAAGCCGGTTGAGACCGCTGCCGGGATGTTGCCCTCGCCGCTGAGGTCGAAGCGCTTCAGCAGCCCGAACACGTGGCCGTCGCCGGTGGCTGTATAGAAGGACTGGACCGCAACGTTCGTCGCTGCGAGCGCTAGGGCGACCGCGAGCGCCATCAGCGCCAGCCGGCCCGGGGAAAGGGTAAGACGCAGCGGCGCGCGGTCGTCCATTTGCCGATCCTGCTTCCAGGATGTCGAGCCGCGGTCGTGCTTCAGTCTGAGTGTCTGTGCGACAGCGCATCGGCTGGCCGATCGCCGCCCGAGACTCGCTCGTCCGGATGGCCGCGAAGCAGGCCTTCCGGGCGGGTGCCCTCGGAGACTCCACCGACGAAGGCGCGGGGGTCGTCGATGCCGTTTACCGGGGACGCAGGCGGACTGGTTCTCGCGGGGCGGCAGATGTGCCCCGGGGCGGGCCTCTCCCTTCTGGACTAGACCTCACCTGTGAGACGCTGGTCGATCGTGCCGATGGCTTCGAGCTCCCGCCTCGGAAGAACGACTTCGAGGAGCACCCCGGCTTCGTGCTGCGGGGGATCGATGAGCTCCGCGTCGCATTCCGGCCGACGCTCTAGCGCCTCTCCAGAGCGGCCGCCGCTAGAGGTTTTCGACCAGCCAGCGGTGTACACCGGCGCACTTCGTCAGCCGTTGCGCGCACCACGGGGCGAAAGCGGCCTCCTTGACGTTGGCCGGAGTTGGCTCGGGCCAGCGCACCTGGAGCCACTTGTGCCGGAGCAGCTCACCCCGGGGGTGGTCGGCGGGGTAGGGCTTGGGCACGCGCTTGTAGTCGGCCCCTGCCACCTCGGCTCCGGTCTCGGCCACGAGCGCGGTGATGGCCTTGGCGAGAGGAGCGCCGGTGGCCTCGTCGTCGATGAGGTCACGCCAGGTGTCGAGTGACGTCAGCATCGCCCCGGTGGCGAAGCCGACGTCGTCGCCCCGCTGAAGCGGACGTGCAGCGATGGTGCGGTCTTCCACACGGCTCGCTGCGGTCTTCACGACGAGATCGCCGCTGCGGTGCTCGAGGGTGGCGAAGAAGGCACCGTCCGTGCGTAGGCATTTGAAGCCCATCATCGTGCCCTCCTCCGCTTGGCCGGTGGCGAGGAGCGGCTCGGCCAGCTCCCAGAAGAGCGAGTCGTCGGCAGTTGTGTCTGTCATGCGGGGATAGTAGGCGATCGCTTGCGGGCGATCCTCCCTGGGGCCGGGCCGAGGGTCGCCAGTGCTACTCGACGCAGCCTTCCGTCCGCGCGATCCGCCACCCCAGTGGACGATCGATCGCTACGCGGCCTTAACCGGACCCGGTGGTCGCGATAGCCGATTCGGCGCCGGCCCTTTCGAACCGCGGGATCACGTCGCGCCAACCCAGCCGCAGGTCGTAGGCGGCGAGGGGGGCGAGAACGATCGAGGGCAGGATGATGATCGCCTCCACGCCCACGGCGTAGGCGATGGCCGCGTCGGCTGACTCGCCCGTGGCGACGAGCGCTTCCTTTGCGAGGAAGGCGAGTCCGACGCTCGCCTGCGTCAGCGGGATGCCGGCGCCGATGTTGGCGGCGGCCACGACGAAAATATGGACGAGGAAGCTCACGTGGATACCGAGCGACGCCGCCACGGCCCAGTAGAGCAGTGCTTCGCCGAGCCAGGCCGCGAGCGTGAGGAGCAGCACCCGGGTGGTCTGCGCGGGGTTCTGGATCGAGCGTAGCCCGCAGAGGAAAGGCTGGATCTGAGGCCGCGCGAGGGTCCGCGCGGGCCAACCCCGCAGGCCCGCGCGGTCCTCGCTCCGCTCCCGCGGCCGAGTCGCGAGCCAAGCCAGGGCGAGACCGGCCGGGGCGCCGAAGAGCATGAACGCGGTCAGACCGGTGAAGCCTTTGCCGATGGTGATGGTGGCGAGCGCGAGCGCGAGCAGCAGGGCGAAGACGAACCCGTCCGACATTCGTTCGATCGCTTCCGCGCCGAACAGTTCGCGGCGGCCGATGTGGAACTTCTTGGCCGTGATCTGGACCATTAGCACGTAGCCCAGCCCGAACGGCAGCGTCAGGTTTGCCGCCTGCGCGAGGATGACGCGCGGTAGCGCCCGCCGGGTCGCTACCGCCTTCAGGTGGCGGACGAGGATCTGCCAGCGAAGGGCGCGCAGCCAGTAGCGCGCGAAGAAGACCAGCGCGATCGGGACCAGGTAGCGGATGTCCGCGTCGCCCAGGGTTTCGCCCACCTCGCCGAGGTCGGCATCGCGTAGGAGCAGCCAGACCATCAGCAGGCTCATGGCGATTCCCGCGCCCAGTCGTAGAGGGCGGGCCCGGGCCATCAGCGACGCCAAGGGTGGCCTCCGGGCCGCGGGCGAAGGGCCTGCCCTCGTGCGGACTCTTTCGCAGGGCGCGGCTCGTTCATTGTGACTCCGCCGATCGCCGCTGGGTACCCGTTTCGGTTGCGGTCCTCCGCGGTGCTACGGCCGCTCAACCCTCGCTCCAGCCGGGCCTGTCGGCGCCGCTGCCATCACTGCGGCCTTCACCGCGCGAATGCTCGGAGGTACGGAGGCGATGCGGAACCGCCCCTCGTTGCGGAAGCTATTCGCTCGGTGTGGCAGGCTCGGGTAGCGGCTCGATCTGATCGAGGGCAGCTTCAGCGGGATCGCCCTCGCCTCGGCCCTCGCCGCTGGCGTCAATGCCGAACGCCTCGGCGAAGCGGCGATACGACTCGAGCGAATCGCCGTACTTGCGGTGGCCCGCGGTGTGGTAGGCGCTCGCCAGCAGGAGCGTATCCCGTCGCGACGAGGTCGAGTGGCCGTAGTCCTCGAGGAGGCAGAGGCCGATCTCCTGATTGTGGGGATCGTTCCCATGCTTCACCGCCGCCGTCGCGAGCGTGCGCACGAGCGGCGAGCGACCGTAGCCTCCGTCCAGGTAGGCCTGCGTCCAGGCCACGCTTTCTGGAGGCCGCAAGCCCATCAGGGCTTCGTCGAGCCGCACGAGCAGCTGGTCGCCGGAGAGTGCGTCCGCACCCTCCGGCGCGGCCACGACCGGCCGGCCGTGGCCCTTCAGGTTCGCGATCCAACGCGCGGCTTGGTTGACGAACGATCCTGCAACGAAGAGCAGTTTCGTGCGATGGGGATGTTCGAAGGTGTCGTAGAACCAGCGCAGCGTGTTCGTGTACTCGTAGGCGTGCTGGGGCATCGAGAACTCATCGATGACGACCACCTCGAGGATGACGTTTGCCGCTGCCACCTGGATCGTGTCGAGGATCTGGACAGGGCTCCGTCCCGCGAGCAGGAGGGCCGTGATCTGCTCGATGTAGTCGGGCTCCGGCATCTTCGTCAGCGCCCGGATAAGGCCCTCGGCCTCCGGTTCGCTCAGCGCAGAGCCGTTCGCGAACAGTTCGGCGTCGTGGCCCTGAGAGGGCGTCGGATCGATCGACGAACTCGGCAGCTCTTCGCGCAGCCGGAAGAGCTCGACCTGGCAGGCCATCTCGTATTCGGAGTGCCAGCGGGGCCCGACGGCGAGATCGACGACACCCGCGTAGAGCACGTGGTGCGCCTGCTCCCAGCCGATCGCTTCGCCCAGCTCGACGGTGGCCCGGGCGCGGTAGGCCTTGTGGCCGGTCGTGTAGGAGCGGTTGTAGAGCATGCGCCCCTGGACATCGATGAGCCCGGCGAAGACGAGCTGCGCGAGCAGCTCCTTGCGCCGGTCGCTCTCCTCGAACAGGCCGAGGAAAACGCGGTAGGCGCGTACGACCTCACCCTGCTCGACGAGCACGAGCCACTCGTTCAGGCGCTCCTCAAAGCTGTCTTCGAGGTGGAGTGGCTCCTGATCTTGCCAGTGGCGCTCCGGCGGCGGTGGGTCGACGCCAGGCTGGGGCACGTACGTCCGCCGGCCGTAGTGCCCCGGCATCCGCCCGAGGAGCTGGTTCCACGGATCGAGCCCCGTGGGCACGTACCAGAGCGTTTGCGCGAGGGGCAGGTGCTTCAGTTCCTCGGGCATATAGCGCGGGAGGTTGAGGCTTGTGCGCGAGCTGAGCAGGCAGTGGTCGTTGTTGACGAAGCGCAACATGCCACCGTCGATGCGCTGGTGGTAGGGCACGTTCGTGTAGGGCGCGTGTGCGCGCACGGTTTCGCTGATGATCTCGGTGGGTTCGCGGCCCGCCCGCAGGAGGTCGTGGAGGGTGCCGCTCGTCGCGAGCTGATCGCGCCCCAGGATCCCTTCCTCGAGCTGGGCATAGAGCCTGTCCGTCTCGCGGTCGCGAGTCGCGTTAGCCGTCATCGCCAACCTCCGCGGTCATGTGGGGCACGACTGGCACGATTATAGGCGAGGTACGAGAGGGCGATCGAGGACCACGCCCGAATCGATGCTCGCTGAGCAGGCACTCAACGCGATCGTCGAGCGCGTCGAGGATTCGCGCTCGCTGCCGCGGGAGCGTATTCGGCGGCAGCGAGTCCGTAGCGAACCACCTGATCGCGTCTGATTCATCGTCTGCCGAATAGGGTTCCCCAGCGATGACCCGGCAGAGGAAGGAAACACGAGTCATCCTGGGGTGGTTGGAGTACACCCCCAGCAACCACAGGACCTCCGTGTGCACACCGACCTCCTCGCGGACTTCGCGGACGACGGCGGGCCAAGGCGACTCCCCCACCTCAACCCTGCCTCCGGGCAGGTTCCACGCGTCTCAGTCGGTGTGATGGCAGCGGAGCACCTCGCGGCGCTCGTTGAAGATCACAGCGAACGCGCCAAGCGTGGTCACCGGGCGCGGGCGCTAACTCGCGACAGCGGCCGCTGCGGGCTCGCCCTCGTACTGGCCGTCGCGGGCGAGGCCGTTGAGCTTCGCCCGCTCGTAGAACGCGGCCTGAGCCGCGGCTACGTTCTCGGCCTTGCCGCCCCAGGCGGCGAGCGCGGGGGCCTGCAGACCGCGCCCGTACGAGAAGCTGAGTGCCCACGGCTTTTCGCCCGCAGCGACGTTGATGGCGTGCAGGTTCTCCGTCGACTCGACCGCCGACTGGCCGCCGGAAAGGAAGTTGATCGTCGGGACGGCCGGCGGCACCGTCCGCCGGAAGACCGTCAGCGTCGCGTCGGCAACCTGGTCGGGGCTCGCCGCTTGACCGCTGTCCCCGCCGGGAATGACCATGTTGGTCTTGAGGACCAGCCCTTCGAACAGGACATTGTGGCGCGTGAGTGCTTCGAAGACCGACTGCAGCACCGCTTCGGAAACCTCGGCGCAACGCTCGATCGTGTGGCCGCCGTCCATCAGCACCTCCGGCTCGACTATCGGCACAACCCCTGCCTCCTGGCAGATGCGCGCGTAGCGGGCCAGCACCTCGGCGTTCGCAGAGATCGCGAGGGCGCTGGGGAGTTCGTCGCTGACGTTGTAGACCTCGCGCCACTTGGCGAACCGCGCGCCTTGAGCCTTGTAGCCGTCGAGCCGGCCTGCGAGTCCGTCGAGCCCCTCCGTAATGAGATCGCCCGGCGCTCCGACCAGGGGGACGGTGCCCTTGTCGACCTTGATCCCGGGAACGATGCCCTGGGCGGCCGCGGTCTCCGGGAGCGGCGTCCCCCCGTCATCCTTCTGCCCGAGGGTCTCCTCGAACAAGATCACGCCGCAGATGAACTCGGCCGCGCCGGGTGTCGTGAGCAGCAACGTGCGGTAGGCGCGGCGGTTCTCCTCGCTCGATTCGGCACCGATCGAGTCGAAACGGCGCTTGATCGTGCCGCTGCTCTCGTCCGCGGCGAGGATGCCTTTGCTCGGCGCGATCAGGTCGGAAACGGTCTGACGAAGGACGGCTTTGTCCATGGTCTTCCCCTGCCCGGTGGGCGGTCGCGATCGTCCCCTCATCTTACCTGCGCTCCTGCCCAAAGCGGCCCTGGGGCGAGCTGCAATGACCTATCATGCCAACTCTTCACAGAGCGTGAGAATCGGGCTTCGGGCCCGCGCAAAGGAGCATTTCGATGCCGGGACGGCTAACGGGAAGGACCGCCATCGTCACCGGTGCGGGGCGCGGTATCGGCCGCGCCGTGGCCGAGCTCCTCGGTGTCGAAGGCGCCAACGTCATCGTCAGCGACTTCGGCGTCGCCGTGGACGGCACCCAGCCCTCCGACGGGCCCGCGAAGGAGGTTGCAGACGGGATTCGCGATGCGGGCGGAAGCGCCAGCGCGAACTTCGATGACGTCTCGAGCATGGACGGCGGCGAGGCCATGGTCCGCCAGGCGCTGGACGAGTACGGCCGCCTCGACATCGTCGTCCACGTGGCCGGGATCCTGCGCGACCGCATGGTGTTCAACATGACTGAAGCGGAATGGGACGCCGTTATCGCCGTTCACCTCAAAGGCAACTTCACCGTGGTGAAGCCGGCCAGCATCCTCTTTCGCCAGCAGCGGTCCGGGCGAATCGTCAGCTTCAGCTCTGGCCCAGGCCTGACCGGCAACTCCGGCCAGGCCAATTACGGCGCGGCGAAGGCCGGCATTGCCGGCTTCACGCGCGTCATCGCCCGCGATCTGGGAAAGTACGGGATCACCGCCAACGCGATCTCGCCTGGCGCGTCCACGCGCATGGGCGCGAGCGTGCCTCCGAGCGCGCGCAGACTGCGGGAGGAGCGCGGCATCGTTACTCTCGGTATGGGCGGCCAGTCAGCGATCCGCGGGCCCGCGCAGGTCGCGCCGATGACCGTCTGGCTCTGTAGCGACGCCGCTGCCGACGTGAACGGTCAGGTGTTCCAGGTCTCAGGCCAACGGGTCTCGCTCCTCAGCAGCCCCACGCCGCTTCGCAGCATTATTACGAACCAGGAGGCCTGGACGCTGGACGAGCTCGACGATCTCATCCCGAACCAGGTGATGGCCGGCACGACGAATCCAGCGCCGGCCCAGGCCGAGCTGGTCGCCCCGCCCCCATCAAGCTAGTCCCGAGGGTATCCGCATGGACTTCCGTTTCTCCGCCGAGGATGAGGCCTGGCGCGGCGAGATCCGTGCCTGGATCGAGGGCGAGTTCGGTGCCGGCTGGCGCGGCTTTCGGGGCGAGGATGCGGAGCAGGACTACGCCTTCGCGGCTGGCGTCAGTCAGAAGCTCGCCGCGAAGGGCTGGACCGCGCCCGCCTATCCGGAGGAGGCGGGCGGGCTCGGTGCCTCCTTTGCCCAGCAGGCGATCTTCAACGAGGAGCTCGCCTACAACCGCGTCCCCGGCCCCGATCTGATCTCCGTCGGCTACGTCGGCCCGACGCTCATGCTCTACGGCACGGACGAGCAGAAGGAGCATCTCGAGGGCATCGTCAGCGCGCGGGAGACCTGGTGCCAGGGCTACTCCGAGCCTGGCTCGGGCTCGGACCTTGCTTCGCTCCAGACGCGCGCCGCCCGCGACGGGGATGACTACGTCATCAACGGCCAGAAGATCTGGACCTCGAACGCGCATCATGCGAATTGGATGTTCATGCTTGTGCGCACCGATCCGGATGCACCCAAGCACCGCGGCATCACCTACCTGCTCGTCGATATGGAGACGCCCGGGATCACCGTCCGGCCGCTGATCAATATGGCAGGCAGGCACGGATTTAACGAGGTCTTCTTCGAGATGTGCGCGTACCCTTGGCCAATCGCGTGGGCGAGGAGAACCGCGGCTGGTACGTGGGCATGGCGACCATGGACTTCGAGCGCTCGGCGATCGCCAGCTCGGCGGGCCTGCGCCGCAACTTCGAGGACCTGATCGAGTTCGTCCAAGACAACCCCTCCCAGCTCGCCATCCGCCGTCGCGAAGCTCGCACCCTCATGGCCCAGACCGCGATCGAGCTCGAGGTGGGGCGATCGCTTTCGCTGCGGATCCTGTCGATGCAGAGCGCCGCTCTGGTGCCCAACTACGAGGCCAGCATCGCGAAGATGTTCGGCTCCGAGCTGAACCAGCGCTTCGCGCGTACGGGCACCCGCCTTCTCGGGCCGTACGGACAGCTGCGTGACGGCTCGGTCCGCGCCCTCCTGGACGGCGCCTTCGCGGAGTCGTACATGGGCACGGTGCCGTCGACGATTGCGGGCGGCTCGAGCGAGATTCAGCGGAACATCATCGCGACCCGTGGCCTGGGTCCGCCGCGCGGCTAGGGCGTGCTCGACTTCGAGCTCACGCAGGGAGAGCCCGATGACGCACGGGCGATCGCCGAGGTGTGGCAGGAGTCGCGCGTGGTCTCGCTCCCATTCCTGCCGGTCCTTCACACCCTGGAGGAGATCGAGGAGTTCTGGCGTGAGCGCGAGCTCCAGCGCTCAGTCGTCTGGGTGGCCAAAGCCCAGGGGCGCGTGGTCGGCCTGATGGCGCGTGAAGACGAGTGGATCCACCATCTGTACATCCACCCCGAACTCCAGAGCGCCGGCGTAGGCAGCGCCCTGCTGGCCAAGGCGATGGAGGAACATCCGGACGGTCTTCGCCTCTACACCTTCCAGGAGAATCTGCGCGCCCGGGCCTTTTACGAGATGCGCGGCTTCACGAACCTTGAGTTCAACGAAGCGGGCGGCGAAGAGCAACTCCCGGACGTGCTCATGCTGTGGACCGGCGGCGAGTAGGGCTCAGGCTGGGGTGGATGCAGTCCGCGGCCAGCTGACGGGATTCGGGGGGTGTGCGTTCTAGGCGACAGGGGTAGTGCGCCGCCCCCGGATCCAGTTCATGAACGCCTGCACCCGGGGGTTCGGTGCCTTCTCAGCGCCATCGTCTTCGAGCTCGGCGAACCCGCGGCCGCAGCCCTGGCAGTAGCCGTAGACGTTGAGGTTCTCACGTCCGCAAGCGGGGCACGTCTTCATGGGGGTCAGTTTAGCGCCCCGTTCGGTTCCGGGCTGATCCCCCAAGTCCCCCGCCGCCGGCGCTAGAGCCTCTCCGGGCCGGGTACGGCGGTTCCGAAACTGTGGCCGCCGGCGCCCTCAGAAACCTCTTCGTCACTGGGCCGGGGACGGCGTTCCCGAAGCTGCGGCGGTGGCGCCCTCAGAAGAAATTGTGCGGACCGGGGGGGCCTTGCACACTGGAAGGACACACCGGGGGTTGCCATGAGCCTCGATCCGATCCGTGACGTGATGCCGCTCGTCATCGAATCCGACGGTCGCCGCGAGCGCGCGTACGACATCTACTCGCTGCTCTTGAAGGAGCGGATCGTCTTCCTCGGCACTCCGATCGACGCGATGGTCGCGAACATCATCATCGCTCAGCTCCTCTACCTCGATCGCGAGGACGAAGAGAAGGACGTCACGATGTACGTGAACAGTCCCGGTGGCAGCGTCACGGCGGGGCTCGCGATCTACGACACGATGCAGCTCATCCGGCCAGACGTGGCGACGGTCTGCATCGGCCTGGCGGCGAGTATGGGCACCGTCCTGCTCACGGGCGGCACGAAGGGCAAGCGCATGGCGCTCCCAAACGCGACGATCCACCTCCACCAGGTCATGGGTGGCGCCGAGGGTCAGGCCTCCGACATCGAAATTCAGGCACGGGAGACGCTTCGTCTCCAGGCGATCTTGCGCAATATCATCCATACGCAGACGGATCAGTCGATGGAGAACATCGAGCGTGATACCGACCGCGACTTCTGGCTCGACGCGGAAGCGGCCAAGGACTACGGCCTCATCGACGAGATCCTCGAGGGCCCGAGTTCGACCGCGAGTGCGAACGGCGACGCCCCCAGCGAGGCGAGCGAGAGCTAAGACGAAGGGGCCTCGAGCCGCTCCACGCCACCCATGTACGGGCGCAGCACCTCGGGAACGGTCACCGAGCCATCAGCCTGTTGGTAGTTCTCGATGACCGCAATCAAGGTTCGTCCTGGGGCGAGTCCCGAACCGTTGAGCATGTGGGGGAAGCGGGGCCGGGCGCCGGGTTCGGGCCGGTAGCGCACATTGGCGCGCCGGGCCTGGAAGTCGAGCGTGTCTGAGACGGAGCTGACTTCGAGCCATTCCGCCACGCCCGGGGCCCACATCTCTACGTCAAAGCTCTTGGCCGCCTTGAAATCCAGGTCACCACTGCAGAGCTCGAGGATGCGGTACGGGATCTCCAATCGCTCGGGAATGGAGAGCGCGCGCGCGAGGAGCATCAGCAGCTCCTCCCCGCTTGCACCTGGTTCGCAGAAGACGAACAGCTCGACCTTTTCGAACTGGTGGACTCGCTTGAGACCGCGTGTATCGCGTCCTGCGCTCATCTTCTCTCGGCGGAAGCAGGGGGTGTGCGCAACGAGCCGCTGCGGTACCGCGTCCGGCGGCAGGATCTCATCCCGGTAGAGGTTTGCGAACGGCGCCTCCGCCGTGGGGATGAAGAGGTAGTCCTCTTCATCGTCCCTGTAGAGGTTCTCGCGGAACTTAGGGAGATGGCCCGAGGCGAGGAACGACTCCTCCGTCAGCATGTACGGCAGGTAGTGCTCGGTGAACCCCGCCTCGATGTGCGAGTCGAGCATCCACTGGGTCAGCGCTCGATGCATCCGCGCTACTCCTCCGCGGAGCACAAAGAACCGCGTGCCAGACATTTTCACGCCCCGCGCGATGTCCACACCCTCCAGGGCTTCGCCCACCTCCCAATGTGGCCGCGGTTCGAAGTCGAAGGTGCGTGGCGTGCCGATCGTCTCGAGAACAACGTTCGAGTCCTCATCGGGCCCTAGCGGTGTCTCGGGTGCCAGGACGTTTGGGACCTCCAGTAAGCACTCGTTCAGGCCCCGCTCAGCCTCGCGCAGACGGGCTTCAAGGCCGTCCAGCCGATCGCCGAGGGCGCGGGCCGCTTCGATTCCTTCCTTCCGATCGTCGAGGTCCTTGGTCGCGCCGATCGCCTTGCTCGCGGCGTTGCGCTCCGCGCGCAGTTCCTCGACTTCGCCGAGAAGCGCGCGGCGCTCTTCATCGAGCGCGAGGATCTCGCCGATCGGCGCTTCAGCACCGCGGGACGCGAGGTCGGATCTGACCCGATCCTGGTTCTCGCGGATGAACTGGGCGCTGAGCACGGCTACTCCGCTGCCGCGGCCGCCAGCGCTCGCACTCCGAGCAGCCGCACGTCCTCCGCGACTGGCACGAGCGTACCATCGGGTGCGGGGAGGGAAAACGCGCCACGGAGGACACCCGCCCCCACCCAGCGGCTCGGTCCATGCGGAATCGGCGCAGAGAAGTCGACCTCCGTCGACGTGCGCGTGAAATAGACATGGTCGATGTGCTGATGGAAGGGCTGGTCGTCGCGCACGATGTCCTCGATCAGGATCACGGCTGGCGGAGGCAGCACCTCGGGCACAGCGCAGTCGAGCAGATCCGGGGGCGGGATGACCTGCACTTCGAGGCCCGACTCCTCCAGCGCCTCCCGCCGAGCCGCCTGCACTGGATCTTCGTTCGCTTCGGTGTGGCCGCCGGGCGGCAGCCACATCCCCAGCTTCGCGTGCCAGAGGAGGAGGGTGCGGTCGCCGGCGACCACGTAGGCAGTAGCCGTGTGGTGCCGCTCCAGCGGCCCGCCCTCGCCCATCGCTACTCCTTCACCGTGCGGTGCTGGGGAAAGAGGATCACCTCGCGGATGCTCGTCTGGCCTGTCAGCACCATCACGAGTCGGTCGATTCCGAGGCCGAGGCCGCCCGCGGGGGGCATCCCGTGTTCGAGCGCCAAGAGGAAGTCCTCATCGACGAGCTCGACTTCGTCATCGCCGGCCGTCTGAAGGGCGAGCTGGTCCTCGAAGCGGCCGCGCTGGTCGATGGGATCGTTGAGCTCCGAGTAGGCGTTCGCGATCTCGAAGCCGCCCACGAACGCTTCGAAACGCTCCACCAGGCCGGGCGCCCCGGCTTTGCGCTTCGCCAGTGGCGAAAGCTCGATCGGATAGTCCAGAAGGAAGGTTGGTTGGATGAGATGCGGCTCGACGAGCTGGCTCGCGGCGACATCGATCAGCTTGCCCAGGCCGGCCGACGCCGGCGCGTCGAGGCCGCGCCGGCGCAGCTCCTCGCGCAAGGCTTCGGTGTCGGGGAACGCCGCGAGGTCGAAGTCGCCGTACTCGCGTAGGGCTTCGTGATAGGTGGTTCGGCGCCAGGGCGGGCTCAGGTCGATCTCGTGCTCGCCGAATTCGACGGTTGTCCGCCCGAGCACCTCGTTCGCGATCCCGCTCACGAGTTCCTCGACCAGGCTCGCCATCGTGCCGTAGTCGGCGTAGGCCTGGTAGAGCTCCAGCAGGGTGAACTCCGGGTTGTGGCGCTGACTGAAGCTCTCGTTGCGAAAGATCCGGCCGAGCTCGTAGACGCGCTCGAAGCCGCCGACCAGGAGCCGTTTGAGGTGGAGCTCGATGCTGATGCGCAGGAAGCGGTCTTCGCCAAGCCCGTGCGAGTGTGTTTCGAAGGGCCGCGCGGCGGCACCCCCGGCCTCCTCTTGGAGGATGGGGGTCTCGACTTCGAGGAAGCCGCGCTGGTCCAGATTCCTTCGTACCGCCGCGACAATCCGGCTGCGCGCGCGAAAAGTCGCGCGCGTCTGCTCGTTCGCCATCAGATCGAGATAGCGGCGCCGCTGCCGAAGCTCCACGTTCGTGAGACCGTGGTACTTCTCCGGCGGTGCGATCAGCGCCTTGGTGATCAGCTGCCAGGAGGCCGCCGCCACCGTCGGCTCGCCGGTGCGTGTGCGCATCGGCCTCCCAGAGACTGCGACGAAGTCACCCAGGTCGATCTCTTTGAGGCGCTGATAAGCCTCGTCTCCGATGACGTTCCGGCGGAGCAGGACCTGGATACGCCCGGCCTCGTCCTGGAGGTCGAGGAAGCTGGCCTTGCCCATCCCGCGCTGCGCCACGACTCGGCCCACGATCTCGACCGCCTCGCCCTCGGGCTCATCGTCGCCCTCGGCGAACGCGGCGATCAACTCGCGCACCTGCGTACTGGTATGTGACCGCTGCACCCGCGCGGGGTAGGGGTCGAGGCCAGCGCTGCGCAGCCGTTCGGCGGCCTCGACGCGCTGCGTCCGCAAGCTCGCGCCACTTTCGTCCTTGTCGTTCCCAGGGTCGCTCACGCGGGGCTCACGTGGGTACGCTCGGTTGGTTCGCCGGGGACGCTCGGCGGGTCCATACGAACTTGGCCTTTCTGGCAGCAAAGAGGCCGCCGTCTGGGCGGCCCTCGCGACGATGGTGGTCGGACGCCCGGGTCAATCGATTGCGAGCACCTTCAATTTGATGACGCCGCGGGGGACCTCGACCTCGACCTCATCGCCCTTGGAGCGCCCTAACAAGGCGGAGCCCAGGGGCGATTCATTCGAAATAAGGCCCTCGGCAGCATTCGCCTCCGGCTTTCCCACGATCTGATAGTGGCGGGCCTTCCCATCCTGCCTCACCTTCACGCCGCTCCCAATCACGACGCTGGAGGCGTGATGGGCGCCCTCCTCGTCGATCATGACGGCGCGCCGAAGCACGTCCTCGATCTCGAGGATCTTTCCCTCGAGCAGGCTCTGCTCCTGCTTCGCGTTGTCGTACTCAGCATCGTTCTGGCTCGTCCCGAGTTCACGCGCCGTGTGGATGTGATCAGCGACCGTCTTGCGGTCCAGCTTCAGGCTTTCCAGCTCGCTTTGGAGCTTGGCAACGCCCTCTTTGGTCATTGGAACAGAGTTTTCTGGCATGACTTACCCGCCGGCGAGCGGAAAAACGGTCTCGAAGCTGTGTCTGAGGCACTCAGAGTATACCGCACGGCATACGCCACGCCGCTGCGACCTGGCCGCGCGGCGCCGGAACGCGGGCCTGGTTGTAGCTCGCCGGTGCGAGATAATCGCGGGCAGAGATGCTGTTGCCGTTCGTTTGCAAAGCGTGGGGCGCGCGAGGCCGCTCGGGGGGACGACGGCCCCGAGCGCTGTCATGACCCGCTTGGGGGGCGGCCGGAGTTGGGCCGACGGCCCCATGCGACGCTCCTCGATGTCGCGTGGGGGCGCCCCTATCGGTCGCTTCATCCTTCTCGCGATCATCGCGATCGCCGTCGTCCTGATCGCGATCGCCGGATACTCGGCGGTCTTCGGGGGCGGGGAGAGCTGCAACGAGACCTACTGCGAATCGTCCTCTGGCATCCCTATTCCCGCAGGCTTCACCTCATTCAGCGAGGTCTACGAGCGCAATCTCAGTGCCGATCCTCTGCCCGAGGGCTTCGACCTGCAGATCACGATCCCGCTGACGGCAGCCACAGCAGATAACCGCAATCTCAGCTTTCACGGCTACGATGCCACCACGGGGCTCTGGCAGCCGCTCGCCTCGGCGGTCCTGGACGAGACGGGCGCCCAAGCCACCGGCCTTTTCGCCGACCCACCCCGCTACCTGGCGGTCCTCCGGCGCTTGAGTGAGGGCGGTCACGTCGTCGCCTACCTCGAGCCAGGCGCAACCCTTCACCCTCGGGCCGCTGCGCATGTCACCATCGTCCACACGTTCGACTTCACGCCGTTGGCCGACGGCACGCTCGCGGGTGAGCTGAGCACGCCCCCGGCCACGGAGGCCGCGCACTACCCCGTGCTCTCTGCTTCGGCCGAGCTGCCCGACACCGTACCGAATCTGGATGCCATCCTCGCGACCGGAGCGGAGCGCTCAAACCACGTCCGCCGGATCCTCCAGCGCTTGGCCGCGGTCCGTGTCGCAGGGATCGATATCGCCTACCTCGAATTGCGGGCGGATCAGCGCACGTCCTTCACCCTCTTCGTAGCTGAACTCGCAGAGGGCCTGCATGCGGAGGGCAAGATGCTCACGCTCACCCTCCCGGCGCCGGTAAAAGCGCCCGATCGGATCGACGAGGGTGCCTACGATTGGGCGTCCCTGGGTCGCGCCGCCGACGTCCTCAAGATCGCCCCCGTACGCGATCAGGGGACCTACCGCCTGGAGATGCCGGACGTCCTCGAACATCTCATCAGCCTCGTCGAACCCAGCAAGCTGGTCTTGACGGTCACACCCTACGCTTCAGAGAAGTCGGCCGACGGGCTCCGTCGCCTGAGCCTCACGGAGGCGATGACGATCGCGAGCAAACTCGCAATTCGCAGCGAATCGGTTGTCGCAGGCAGCGAGATCGAGGTCGTGGGGATCAACATCGACCGCGAGGAGGGGCTCAGCGGGCTGCGCTGGCGGCCCGAGACCGCGACGGTTGCGTTCACCTACAAGCTCAACGGCGGCCGCACCGTTTGGATCGAGAACGTCTTCAGCGTCGGTTTCAAGCTCGAGTTCGTCTCCGATTTCGGCCTGGGGGGATTCGCGGTGGAAGATGCCAGCGAGAACATCTTCTTGGGGGATATCTGGGGGGCGATCGAGCCCTTTGTCGAGACCGGCCAGCCGGTCCTCCTCCAGCCCAATCCCGGGGACTTGCTGCCGCGGTGGGAAGCGACGGGCGGCTCGTTACAAGGGGGCGACGGCGGCTTAGTGACGTGGCAGACACCGGAGGAGCCTGGCACCTACACCGTGACGCTTAGCCTCAGCGAAGGCGTCTATCGCTTCGAGAGCGAAGTGACGCTCGCGCTCCAACCCCCAGCGGCCGTTCAAGACGAAACCGCCGCGCGGGTCCCCTGAGATGGCCCCGACCCGACTCCGTATCACCGGTGGGGACCTCCGTGGCTTCCGGCTCGCGGAAGCGGGCGGAGCCCGTCTGCGACCGACCAGTGCGCGCGTGCGTGAGGCGGTCTTCAACGTCCTCGCCGGTCGCGTCGAAGATGCCGTGCTCCTGGATCTCTTCGCCGGGACGGGCGCACTCGGCCTCGAGGCGCTGAGCCGCGGCGCGGCCCGGGGGGTGTTCGTCGAAAGCCATCGCGGTGCGGCCCGCTCGATCGTTCAGAGTCTTGCCCGCGCGGAGCTCGCTGCGCGCGGCACGGTCGTACGGGGCGCCCTACCGGGCGCGCTCGACTCGGTCGAGGGGCCCTTCGATCTGATCTTCCTGGATCCGCCGTACGACTCCGATCGGGTGGAGCCGACACTCGCCGGACTCTCGGTGCTGCTTGCGGACGGCGGCACGGTCGTCTACGAGCACCGGAGCCGATACAATCCGCCGGAACGCCCGGCTGGCCTGGTTCTCACCGACCGTAGGGTCTACGGCGACACCGCCGTGGCGTTTTTCGCGGCAATGGAGGCGGCATGAGAACAGCGATCTTCCCCGGCGCCTTCGATCCCGTGACGAATGGCCACCTCGACCTCGTACAGCGCATGACCCAGCTCTTCGATCGCGTGATCGTGGCCGTCATCCGCGGGCGTGAGAAGAGCGCGATGTTCAACACGGAGGAGCGGATCGAGCTGTTCCGCGAGGCGACCCATGATCTCCCGAGCGTCGAGGTGGAGGTCCTGGAAGGCCTCACCGTCGAGTTCGCCGAGAAGCGTGGGGCCGTCGCCATCGTCCGCGGGATTCGCGGCGGTGGCGACTTCGAGTATGAGTTCGATATGGCTCTGATGAACCGCAAGATGGCGCCCTCGATCGAGTCGGTGTATCTGATGACCAACCATGAATTCCTCTACATCAGCGCGAGCCGCGTGAGGGAGATCTCGCAGCTCGGCTACGATGTCGTGGATCTCGTGCCGACCCACGTCCGGACGGCGATCCGCGCGAAGCTCGGTCTCGACGACTAGCCGACAGCAGGAAGCCCGCTCGTGGAGATCCTCGACCTCATCGATAGTCTCGAATCGCTCGTCGTGCATGCGCGCCGCCTGCCGGTGGGGAGCAACTTGGTCATCGACCGGCGCGGCATTCTCGACCTCATCGATCAGCTTCGACTCTCCGTCCCCGCCGATGTCCGCCAGGCCACGCAAATTCTCGAGCAGCGCGAGCAGGTGCTGCTGGACGCCCAGCAGCGTGCGCAAGTGGTGCTCGACGAGGCCCAGAAGCTGCGCGAACAGCTCCTCAATGAGACGACGATGCTCACGGAGGCGCAGGAGCGCAGCCAGGCCATCATCATGGATGCGGAAGCTCGCGCTCGTCAGACGGTGGCCGAGGCCGACGCCACCGCCGCCGCCCACCTGAGCGAGGCTGCGGAGGCCGCAACCAATCAGCTCGAGGACGCGGACCGCTATGCGCTCTCCGTTATCGAGCGGCTTCAGAGCGACGTGCGAGCGATCTTGGAATCGCTCGAGCGGAGCGGCGAAAGCCTCCGCGAGGACCGCTAGGGCTCGGGGGCGTTGGCGGCCTCGAGGAGGTCCTTGAGACGCCCGAGGTCGCCGCGCAGGTTGCGGCGCACGGCCAACCGCAGCAGCGGCCCCGCGACCCGGAAGAACCAACCAGGATCGCCTTCGAGCTCGACTCGCGTCGTGGTCGTGCTGCCTTCGTTCTCCGCGAAGGAGTAGCGCACGGTCATCGGGAAGGGGGCCGAATGAGAGCGCATCTCCAGCGAGACGCCCGGCTCGAGCGCGGTTACGTCATTCACATAACGCAGTTCTCGTCCGAGGAAGTGGGCGACCCGTTCCACGCGTGTCCCGACGGCGATCGGTGGCGGGGTCAGTACGGTCACTGATTGAATACCACCGATCCAGGCGCTGTCGTTCTCCGGGTCCATCACGAAGGCGGCTACCTCTGCGATCGGGCGGGCGATGCGGGTCTCTGCGGAAGCGCCAAAAGGCATATGTCAATCCTCCAGATCAGAAGCCATAGCCATCGTGATCACGCATTGCGGGCGGTTCGCCAGGAGAGGTTGTCGGCCCTGGGGCTCGACCGTGAGCTGCTTGCCCGTGGAGCTTACTCCGCTGCGATGGCCTCGCTGACGGCATCGCTGGTGATGCGGTAGTGCGACGCTGCCCAGCGCGCCTTCGCGGCGCGCAGGATGATCACCTGCGGCGATTCGTGCTTCACACCCGTGCGTTCCTGAACGGAGGCGGTCAGATTGCGATGCTGGGCGACATCGATCAGAGCGATCTCACTCTCCAGCTTCGACAGCTCGCCGTGGGCATGGCTCGAGACCGGGCACCAGTAGTCGTGCAAGAAGAGGACGACGTCCTCGCTTTGCGAGCGTTCGAACCAGTCGTCGAGCTCAGAAATCTCGGCGACGTCCTGAAAGTGTTTGGCACCCACGCCGCTGCCTCCGGTGCCCGCGGCGTTCGCGGCGGGCGCTTCGTCCAAGATACCAGCGAAGCGCCACCGCGGTCGTGATGTGTCGCAATCAGCCACGCCGGGCGATGGCGCACGTCGCTCTGCCCATGGCCACGAGCTCGCCCTCCGCGTCCTCCACCTCCACGCCTACGAATACAGCCGTGCGACCGGCGCGGAGCGTCCGCCCTGTCGCTCGCACCGGACCTCGTGCGGCGCGCAGGTAGGAGATGTTCAGGTCGGTGGTTGCGTGCCCGGCCCAGGTTTCGTCGGCAGGGTCCCGCAGCGTCGCCACGACCGCGCCGGAGGCGGCGTCGACGAGCGAGGCGAGCGCACCACCGTGCATCACGTCCGGGCGCCGTGTCGCCAGCTGTGGACGCATCGCCAGGCGCAGGGTGACCCGTCCGCGCTCGGCCTCCACGAGCTCGATTCCGAGCAGGCCCCAGTACCGGATCTCGGTGGCGGCTACGAGCGCTTCGATCGCTGGATCCATGAGCGTCCCCCTTGCGGCCGTATACTGCCGCCCGCCTGTGAGGGCGTCACGGAGGCAGTCACCGCCACGATCCCCACGATGCCTGAAGCGAGCCAGCGGGCTCCGGGTGCAGATCGATGCGCGCATCGTGGGGAACCTGACCGCCAGGGGCGCCGGGGCGCCCGCTGCGCCACCCCTCGGTTGCGGCCGTTACTCGATCGACGCCCAGAACGCGATCGTGCTGGCCCCGATCTCAACGCCCTCTTCGACCGGCACGACCGGTGTGACATCGAAGTCGAAGTACGGCGTGAACGGCGCCATCGCGGCCATCGCGCTCGCTACCGATTCCGTTTCCGCAACAAAGAGGCCGCCACCGGTTAGGCGCGAGTAGTGCGATTGGAACTCAAAGCCCGGGGGCGGGGTCCAATTGCTGAAGAGCTGGAGGGCGCGGGCCTGCCCAACCTCGCTGGTATCGGTGGGGATGTAGGTTCCGGCGACGAGCATCAGCTGCTCCTGGCCGCGGCCGGGTTCCAGATCTGCTCCGGGGCCCCGTGCTTAGAAGTCGAAGTCGTCATCCATCCCCATGCCGCCCATGTCGGGCATGCCGCCCATACCGGGCATGCCCGGCATGCCGCCGCCGAGATCGCCGAGGTCACCGAGATCGAAATCGCCGGAGCTGCTGCCCACGCCGATGATGCCAGCGCCGAAAACGCGGTGGGCCTTGGTCCCGTCGTCCGGACACTTTGCGGCGGCGCCCGCCTTGGAGCGCGGCCGCACCAGATCGAAGGCCTGCTCGCATTTGGGGCAGCGGAATTCGTAGATTGGCATTGTTCGTGTTCCCTTTCAAGATGCGGTTGGTGATTGTCATCCGATCCTAGCACTGCTTGGCGTCGGAGCTGAACGTGGTGCGAGCGGCCACCAGAGGCGCTACGATCTCTGCCTGCGAGCCCCCGTAGCTCAGCGGATAGAGTGTCGGCCTCCGGAGCCGAAGGCAGAGGTTCGAGTCCTCTCGGGGGTACGACCGCTCCGGACCCGTGACCGACGTTCCGCGCGAACGAGGGTCACGCACCTGCCCACGTCTCGGTACGATGGCTTCAAGGACTAGGGATGAACTTGCCCTTCGCGCTTCAAGGATTCCGAGTCGGTGCTGATCGCCTGTCGCCGCCACTGGATGTACCTCTACCCCAGGCTCGTGGGGCTGAGCTTGCTCGCCATCGTGCCCGTGGTCGTTCTTACCGTCGGTCTCGGGCTGGGCCCTGGCCTCGATGGCACGCTCCTCTGGATCGTGATCGTGGTCGATGCCGTCTGGGTCGCCTTCTGGCTGGTGCGGCTCTACTTCACCTGGTTCCGGTACAACAACGACATGTGGGTCGTCAAGAATAAGCGCATCGTCGACTCGATCCGCCGCCACGGGTTCCACCACCAGATGGCCTCCGCCGAACTCATCGATGTCGAGGACATGGCGACCGCGAAGGAAGGGCTTCTTCCCGCGCTCTTCGACTTCGGCGACGTTCGCTGCCAGACGGCAGGGACCGAGTCGAATTTCGTCCTCCCCGCGATTCCTGGACCGGCAGGGGTGCTCGGGACCATCGACGCTGCGCGGGATGCCGCCCGCCAGGTGCTCGCGCGCCCTGCGCTCCAGCTCGGACGCCGCCTCGAGAGCCGATGCGCTCGGGCGCCTCGCCCGCGCGGGCGAGGCGCCCTGGATGGCCAGCAGACGCTCGCGTGCGCTCTGC
The DNA here is from genome assembly GCA_965247935.1 of Tepidiformaceae bacterium. GTDB lineage: Bacteria > Chloroflexota > Dehalococcoidia > Tepidiformales > Tepidiformaceae > CAUYXJ01. The sequence goes on along the minus strand of CBDFIA010000002.1, from coordinate 1,543,503 downwards.
TGCAGCACTCGGTGGACAGGAGTCCCGAAAATGAAAGAGAAGCTACTGGAAGTGATCATCGAGAAGACGGGTCTCGACGCTGGCAAAGCCGATCGGGTCGTTGACACCGTTCTTGGTTTCATCAAGGACAACCCTGAGCAGCTCACCGACTTCCTCGGGGCTGGCGATGTGAAGGACAAGCTCGGCGGGTTGCTCGGCCGCTAGGCCGCCCCCGAACGGTACGGTTCTGCTGGAACGCGAGCGGGGCTCTTTCTACCTCGGCCATCAGCTCGAAGCGGGCGAGCGCACTGATCCACTGCTGTCGACAGCAGCGATCTCACGACCCGCGGGGTGATCGTGGGCATGACGGGCTCGGGCAAGACCGGCCTGGGCGTAATCGCCTTGGAGGAGGCGCTCCTCGCGGGCATCCCGATACTGGCGTTCGATCTCAAAGGCGATCTCGCGAACCTGGCGCTGGTCTTCCCGGACCTCGCGCCGAGGGACTTCGGCCCCTGGCTCGAGCCCGCGCCGCCCGCCGTGAGGGCCGCACCGAGGACGCTGAGGCGGCGCAAGTGGCCGAGCGCTGGCGCAGCGGTCTCGGCCGTTCTGGCTTGGGTGGCAGCGACCTCACTGCCCTCCGCGGCGCGGCGGACGTCACGATCTACACTCCTGGCTCTACGGCCGGTGTCCCCCTGAACGTGATCGGCGAGCTGCGCGCGCCCGCGGACGGGAACGCCGAATCGGCGCGCGAGGAGGCAGCGGCCCTCGCCTCCGGCCTGCTCGAGCTGGTGCGTGTGGACGCCGACCCGCTCAGCAGCCCCGCTCACATCCTCATCTCGAATCTCGTGGAGCAGGCGTGGGCGAAGGGCCAAGACCTGGACCTGCCGGCGCTCCTGGCGCGGATCATGGACCCGCCGTTCCGCAAGCTCGGCGTGTTCGAGCTCGATGTCTTCTTCCCAGCGGAGGACAGCCGCAAACTTGCGATGCGCCTGAACGCGCTCCTGGCCTCCCGACGTTCGCCGCCTGGACGGAAGGCCAGCCGCTCGACATCGAGTCGCTGTTGCGGGGCTCCGATGGCCGCCCCGGTGCGGCCGTTCTCTGTATCGCCCATCTCTCCGACGCGGAGCGCCAGGCCGTCGTGGCGCTCGTCCTGTCAAAGCTGGTGACCTGGATGAGGCCGCAGTCGGGCAGCCGCGACTTGCGTGCGCTCGTGTATCTCGACGAAGTCTTTGGCTTCGTCCCACCCACCGCCCAGCCGCCCACGAAGCGCGTGCTCCTGACGTTGTTGAAGCAGGGTCGCGCCTTCGGCGTCGGTCTGCTCCTCGCCACGCAGAACCCAGTCGACCTGGACTACAAGGCGATGTCGAACGCGGGCACATGGATGATCGGGCGGCTGCAGACCGAGCGCGACAAAGCGCGGATCCTCGAGGGGCTGCGATCGGCCGCCGGTGGTTTCGACCTCGAGGCGATGGGTGATCGCATCACCGGCCTCGGCTCGCGCGAGTTCGTCCTCCACAACACGCTCGACCGTGATGGCCCGAAGCTGTTCACGACGCGTTGGGCGATGTCGTGTCTGCGCGGGCCACTGACCCGCGATCAGGTTTCGCTCCTCTCGGGCGAGGGGGCTGCGGCGGCACCCGCGCACCCGCGCCCTCCGGGCCCCGGGAAGCAGGGGCGCCGGCCCCGGCTGAGGCTCTTGCCGAGGAGGAGACGCATCTGGCCCCTACCGTCCCCGAGTGCTGGTGCGCTACGCGGACCCGGCCGCCCCCTGGTTGAGTGAGATTGGGGGCGGTGACGACGGCAACCGCTACGCGCCCGCATCGTTGCCCACGTGCATCTGCGCTTCGACGAGAAGCGTGCCGGGCTCGATCACCAGGAGGAGTGGGAGGCCGTCCTCGATCCGCTCGGCGACTTCCCCAGTGCGGACGACTGGCGGCAGATCGACTCGGACGCGCGTGACCTGCGCCCCTCGGCGGCGGCGGACAAGATCGTCTACCGCCTCGACTCGGAGCCCCTAGGCACGGCGGCTTCTACCGCGACCTCAAGCGGGATCTCGTCGCTGAGCTGGACCGCAACCGAGCCTTGGAGCTCTTGCGCAACCGGACGCTCAAGCTCTTCTCGCGCCCAGCCGAATCGGCCGAGGACTTCGCGGTCCGTTGCGACGCTGCGGCCGAGAAGGCGGCCGACGAGGACGCGGCCAAGCTGCGCAAGCGCCACGACCGGAAGATGGACCGCGTGCGGGCTGCGCTCGAACGTGCGGAGGACCGCGTGCAGGAGCTGAAGCAGGACACGAGAGCCGTCGCAGCCACGAGTTCGTCGCGGCAGCGAGCGATCTCCTCGGATCGTTCTTCGGCGGCCGCAAGAACACGCGCTCGATCGCCACGGGTGCTGGGCGCGTGCTCAGGGCGCCTCCTCGCGGCGCTCTGTGAGCAGCCGCGCGAGCCAGCGGCTGCGTACGGCAGAGAACCGGCTCGAAGACCAAGGGGGACGGCTCGAGGACCTCGAACAGGAGCTGCTCGACGAGGTTCTCGAGATCGACGAGCGCTGGCAGCGGGCGGCTACCGAAGCCGAGCCCTTCCCGGTCTCGCTCGAGGCGAACGACATCAGCGTCGACGACCTCGTGCTGGTCTGGGTGCCGGCTGATTAGCTCGCTTCTCCTATGGCGGGCTAGGGCTGCGAGATGGGCGGGAAGTCCTTCGTAGGGGCGAGGCCTTCGGGCCAAGCCGGCCGCGCCTGATAGAAGCGCTCTTCGCCGAAGAACTGGCTCCGCAGGTCGTCGGGGATGCGCGTGAACATACTGCTTTCGCCGAACTGGCTGCGATGCATGCTCGACGTAGCGCGCTTGCCTTCGACCTGGCCGCTCACGTCGACGATCACGCTCACTGGCGGGTCCGCTTCGGCCATCGCGTTCTCGAACCGTTCCCGCCGCTCGTCCGGGATGGGCTCATCGAGGAGGCCGCGTCGCTCCATCTCGGTCCAGATGCTGGCGAGGCCCTTCATCGTGCGGGCGCCCCAGTAGAGTCGCTCCGGCGCCCAGGCGGGGCCCGCGTCTGGGTACGCCTCGGGGTTCCCGGCAGCGTCGAACGCCGCGACCGTGTGGGTATGGATCGCGACGTGGTCCGGGTGGCCGTAGCCGCCCGTCGAGTCCCAGGTGAATACGAAATGGGGCCGCACCTCGCGCACGATCGCGACCAGCTTCGCCACCACGGCTTCAGCCGGCTGTTGGTGGAGTGAGCGCGGATCCTCGTTCTCGGGGGTGCCCGCCATCCCGCTGTCGCGGTAGGGCAGGAGGCGCACGTCGCGAAGGCCGATCTGGGCCATCGCGGCGCGCAGCTCCAATTCGCGCACGTACCCGAGCGTTTCTGGGGTCGCGAGAGCGGCGTCGCTGATCTCCCCGACTTCGCCGCGCGTTGCGCAGACGAGGGCCACCTGGTCGCCTTCGGCGATGAATCGCGCGAGCGTTCCGGTCACTTGGCCTTCGTCATCGGGGTGACCGTAGAGGGCGAGAACTCGTCGTTTCTGCATCGGCTCCGATTCTACGCCGGGCGCTTCGGCGTGAGCGGTCCCGCCGTCTCCGCGAATGTCATCGAGCGCTGGATGATCTATTGCGAGCCCCTGCGGGCGTCATCGTTCATGTGCACGGCTGGCTGGATTCATGGCATCGCGAGCTCTCGCCGGAAGGCGGCGGCGCGGCCTGAGGAGGAGTGGTCGTCTGGACGGCATCTGGCGCTCGGTGCCGATGGATCAGCCTCAGGACTCTCAGGACGTGGCCGCGGCCCAAGAGCGTGCCGACGGCGGGTCGTGGACGGCGTATACTCTGAGGGAGGCGCCCCGCCGACCAGTAGCGGTAGGGTGGCCTATCCCTCCTGAGCAGGGCCCGTTTACGGGTCCTGCTGCGCATGGGCATCTGCTGTGGCTGGCTCGTGAGCCACCCCACAGCGGAGCCTAGGCGCTGGCCGTACCGTTGGAGTTGAAACGGAAGCCGCTTTGCACCAGTCCCACGTACGTTCTCGAGGACGCGCCGACCGAGGCCCAGGCCTGGTGCGGGCCTCTTGCCGAGGGTGCTTCGCGTGACCGAGCTCGAAACGGCCCGCATGAGCCCGGCGGCGCTCGAACTCGCTGACGACCTTCTGGGCCTGCGCGCAAAGGTCCGGGCGCCGGGTCTTGTGTGCGTCGATCTGCCTCCCGCCCTGTTCGGCGAGGTCGCTGCCTGGAACGAGCGTCAACTGCGGGCGGCGGCAACGGTCTCTTGGGAGGAGCCGGGGCAAGACATCCACGTCTTTGGCTTCGGGGAGGTGCTTGCGCTCAATGGGACCGTCGGCGACGCGCTCGCGACGGCTGCGCCCGCCGTTCGTAAAGCTACCGCCCGCGTCCAGGTGGGTGCGGTCACTTCAGAGGCGCGGCCACGTTTCTTCGGCGGGGCCCGCTTCGATCCCGACTCGCCCTATCGCGATCCTGTCTGGGACGCCTTCGGTGCCTGGCGCTTCGTACTTCCCGAGATCATCGTCGCCACGCAACGAGGAAAGCTGAGCGCCTCGCTCACCCTGCCGCTACGGACCGACCGGACCCGCGAGGAAGTCGCGATCGCGGTCGTAGCTGCGGTGGCGCGGGTGGCCGCGCCGCCCTCGCCGTCCCAGAACGGCGCGACGCACCGCTACGAACGCACAGGTCCGGATGCGCCGCAGTGGTGCGATGCAGTCTCGCAGGCGTTGGCCGAGATCGGCGAAGGCCGCTATCGCAAAGCCGTCCTCGCACTGCAGGTTCGCTGCGTCTCCAAAGTTCCGCACGATGTCGCCGCGACGCTCTCCCAGCTCGCGGACCGCTACGACGCCTGCTTCGTCTTCGGCTTCCGCGCCGGGGGTTCGAGCTGGGTCGGAGCGAGTCCGGAGCTCCTGGTCTCCCTCGAGGGCGGGGTCGTGCGCGCCTCGAGCCTTGCCGGTACGTGTGCGCGGGGCGCGGACGACGTCGAAGATCGGCGCCTCGCCCACGAGCTCCTGGGTAGCGCGAAGGAGCAAAGCGAGCATGAGCTGGTGGTGCGAGCGACGCGCCAGGCGCTCGCCCCTCTGTGTGAGCAGCTCGCCGTTCCTGAGACGCCCCAATTGATGCAGATGGCGGATATCCAGCACCTTCACACCCCGGTGGAGGGCGTCGCTGCGGCCGGCGTCGACCTCTTCGAGGTCCTCCTGGCGATGCACCCGACGCCGGCGGTCGGTGGGTGGCCGACGGAGCCGGCGCTCGAAGCGATCGGCCGGCTCGAAGGCATGGATCGAGGCTGGTACTCGGGCCCGATCGGGTGGATCGACATGAACGGCGAAGGCGCGTTCGCGGTCGCCCTGCGCTCGGCCCTGCTTCGCGAGGGCGAGGCGCTGCTTTACGCGGGGGCCGGCATCGTCGAAGGCTCCGATCCGCGGGGCGAGCTCGCGGAGACCGAACTGAAGCTCCACCCACTCCTCGAGGCGTTGCGCGGGGGATAGCCATGAGCGCGGCCGCGAACACCGCCGCCGCGAGAGCGATCGTGCGGGGCCTCGCCCGCTCCGGTGTGCGCGATGTCTGCATCACGCCCGGCTCCCGGTCGACGCCCCTGACGGTTGCGTTCGCGGAGCAGGAGGCGGTCCGGGCGTGGCTCCATCTCGACGAACGCTCCTCGGCTTTCTTTGCGCTCGGGATCGCCCGCGCAAGCGGGCGACCGGTTGCGCTGGTGTGCACGTCAGGCACCGCGGCAGCGAACTTCCACCCCGCCGTCGTCGAAGCCGACCTGTCGCGCGTGCCCCTCATCGTGTGCACGGCGGACCGACCGCCCCGACTCCGCGGCGTGGGGGCGCCCCAGACCATCGACCAGGTCGGGCTCTACGGCGGGAGCGTGCGCTCCGAGGCGGACCTGCCCGTGCCGGGGACGCCGGGGGCGTCCGTCGACGGTCTCACGGAGGCCGTTGAGCGCGCAGTGAGGGCGTCGCTCGGCCCCCTTCCCGGGCCCGTGCACCTCAACGTGCCCTTCGAGGAGCCGCTCATAGCGCCTCCGGCGGATCATCCCGCTTGGCCGATTCTCCCCGCCGCCGCGACCGCGGCGCCGGAGACCGTCCCCCTGCTGCCGGAAGCTGCGGAGGTCGAGGCCGCCGTGGCCGTGGTCGAGCGGAGCGAGCGACCGATTATCGTGGCCGGTCCCGAGAGTCGCGGCCTCCCGGGTGAGCCGATCGTCGCCCTCGCCGAGGCGCTCGGCGCACCCCTGCTTGCGGACCCGCTCAGCGGCCTTCGCACGGGCCCGAACGCGCGCACACACATCGTCGATGCCTATGACGCGTTCCTGCGGGATGCTCGTGCCGAGTCGTTCCTTCCCGATTGCGTCCTCCGCTTTGGGGCGGCGCCGACCTCAAAGGCGCTCAATCAGTTCCTCGCTGGGGCCTCCGACGCAGCGCACGTCCTCTGCGACCTTCCGGGATCGCTCCGCGATCCTGACGGTCTCACCACGCAACGACTCACCGCCGACCCTCGCTCGGCGGCCCTGGCGCTGCTGCAGGCAGGGGGCTCATCGCCTAGGGATCAGTGGCTCCGGCGTTGGCGAGAGCGGGACGCGGAGGCCCGGCGGGCGCTCGACGCTTATGCGCTCGCAGCGACCGAGCCGTTCGAGGGGCGTGCCGTGATCGAGCTCCAGCGCGCGCTCCCGGCGGGGGCTGCCCTGTTCGTGGGCAACAGCATGCCCGTGCGCGATGTCGATTCGTTCCTCTCGAGCAGCGAGAAGCTGCTCGAGGTCGTTGCGAATCGCGGGGCGAACGGGATCGACGGGGTGGTCTCGTCGGCCCTCGGACATGCCGCCGCCGGCCGCAGCCCGACGGCGTTGCTGATCGGTGATCTGTCGCTCTTCCACGACCTCAACGGCCTCTGGGCGGGCCGCCGCCACGCGATCGATCTCACGATCGTGCTACTCAACAACGCAGGGGGCGCGATCTTCCAGTACCTGCCACAAGCCGAGCACGAGTGCGTGTTCAAGGAGTGGTTCGTAACCCCGAGCGGGCTCGACTTCGCCGATGCGGCGCGCACTTACGGCGCGCAGCACCTGCTGCTAGAGGAGTGGGCGGACCTCCGCGACGCGCTCGCCGGCCCGGGTGATGGCGTCCGCATCGTCGAGATTCGCACTGACCGTGTGCGCAACTACGCCCTCCACCAGGAGGCGTGGGCGGTGGCGTGCGAAGCGGCTTGGCGCTCCTGATGCGTCTCGAGCTGGACAATGGCTTTGCGCTGAACGTCGAGCAGGCGGGGAGCGGCCCTCCACTGGTGCTGCTCCACGGCTTCATGGGCTCCGCCGGGGCGTGGGGTCCGCTAGCCGAGCTGCTTTGCGCGCGATTTACGACCCTCGCGGTCGATATCGTCGGCCACGGTGCGTCCGACAAGCCCCGGGAGCTGGACCACTACCAGAGCCCCCAGGCCGCAAGCGATGTCGTGCGCGCGGTGGCAGCGTTCGGCTTCGATCAGGCTTCCTGGCTCGGCTATTCGATGGGCGGACGTCTTGCCCTGATGATCGCCGCCGGCCAGCTGGCGGCCGTCGACCGCTTGGTGGTGATCGGTGGCGCGCCCGGGCTCGCCGCGGCGGAGGAACGGACGGCCCGCGTTGCTGCGGATGAGGCACTCGCCGACCAGATCGAGAGCGAGGGTGTGCCCGCCTTCGTCGACCATTGGGAGTTGCTGCCGCTCTTCGCGAGCCAGCAGCATCTCCCGGTAGGGATGCGCCAGGCGATCCGACAGGGACGCCTCGCGAACGAGGCCGATGGTCTCGCGAACAGCCTGCGCGGGATGGGAGCTGGTGCGCAGCCGTCGCTCCACACACGCCTCACGGAAATGACTGCGCCGGCGCTCCTCTTGGCTGGGGCCGAGGACGCGAAGTTCGCCGCGATCGCCGAGGAGATGGCGACCGCGATGCCCAACGCGCGCCGGCTACTCGTGGCGGAGGCCGGCCATGCCGCACACATCGAGAAACCGGCATACTGCGCGCGGACCATTACCGCCTTCCTCCGGGAGGGCACAGAGGGGCGTGCCGATGGCGATCGTGTGGCAGCCGGCGGCTGAGTACGAGGACATCCTTTACGGCAAAGCGGATGGCATCGCCCGGATCAGCATCAACCGGCCGGAGGTGCACAACGCCTTTCGCCCCCAGACGGTTGACGAGCTCCTGGACGCCTTCTCGCGGACGCGAGAAGACCCCGAGGTGGGCGTCGTTCTGTTTACCGGCGAGGGCGGGCGCGCTTTCTGTTCGGGGGGCGATCAGCGTGTGCGCGGCCACGGCGGCTATGTCGGCAAGGACGCCATTCCGCGGCTGAACGTCACGGACCTGCACAAGCTGATCCGCTCACTGCCTATCCCTGTGATCGCGCTCGTGGCCGGTTGGGCGATCGGCGGTGGTCACGTTCTCCACGTCATCTGCGATCTCACGATCGCCGCCGAGAACGCGCGCTTCGGGCAGACGGGCCCCCGCGTGGGCTCGTTCGATGGGGGCTTTGGCGCAGGGCAGCTGGCAAGGCTCGTGGGGCAGAAGAAGGCGCGCGAGATCTGGTATCTCTGCCGCCAGTACGACGCCACCAAGGCGCTGGATATGGGGCTCGTGAACGCCGTCGTCCCCCTGGCGCAACTCGAGGACGAGGGCGTCGCCTGGGCCCGTGAAACGCTCCGTCACAGCCCGCTGGCTCTGCGCCTGATGAAGTCGTCTTTCAACGCAGAACTCGACGGCCTTGCCGGCATCACGGAGCTCGCGCACAACGCGACGATGCTGTTTTACATGAGCGACGAGGGAAAGGAAGGCCGGGACGCTTTCCTCGAAAAGCGAGAGCCTGCCTACGCAGATCTGGACAAGTTCCCCCGCCTCCCATGATCCCAGGGAGCCCGATCGCGGGCGTTCGCTGGCGACCCTGGAGCATCCCCTTCGTGCGGCCGTTCGAAACGGCGAGTGCGCCGATGGCCGAGCGGGAGGGGGTGGTCGTCGTTCTTGAAACCGAGGACGGGGCCATTGGGATCGGCGAGGCGTCGCCCCTGCCTGTGATGAGGCTATCCGTGGCGACAGTCGAGGCCCGGCTCGGCGCGCTCGCTCCCGCGCTCGTAGGCCGCTCGCCAACCGCGGCGTGGGCTGCGCTCCCGCTCTGCGGCCAGCGTGTGAATGCCGTTGACGTGGCGCTCGAAACCGCCCTCGGCGATCTCATTGCCCAGGGCGATGAGGTCCCGATCGGCCTCTGGCTCGCCCAGCAGGCTGGGCTCGGCCGCCCGGCCGGCGCCCCCATCGCGGCCAACGCCCTGCTGACGGCGAGCGATCCAAGTGAGGTGGCCCGCGAAGCCGCGGTCGCCGCAGATGAGGGCTTCGACACGTTCAAGCTCAAAGTGGGGCGCGATCTCACCCGGGACGACGAGCGTCTCGCTGCCGTGCGCGCCGCGCTCGGAGCGGATGCGGTTCTGCGCATCGACGCCAACGGGGCATGGGCAGTCGAGGAGGCGGTCGCGGCGCTCACGCCTCTCGCGGTTTACGACATCGCCCTCTGCGAGCAGCCGGTGCCTGCGGGTGTGGCCGCTCCCGCGCAGCTCGCTGAGGTGCGCGCCGCCAGCCCGGTCCCGATCGCCGCGGACGAGTCCTGCGGCTCCGGCACCGAGCTAAGCGCGCTGATCGCCACGAACGCGGTCGATGCCGTGGTGGTGAAGCCGCTACGGACCGGCCTGCGCCCAGCGCTGGCGATGATCGCCACAGCCCGATCGCACGCCCTCCCCACGGTCCTGACGACCACCTTCGATACGGGGATCGGCACGGCCCTCGCCCTGCACTTGGCAGCACTCCTGCCGGAGCCGCGCCCCGCCTGCGGCCTCGCCACGCGATCCCTCCTCGCGGGCGACGTCGTGAGCGGTTTCCCTGCTCTGGCGGAGGGCGCCATCGCTGTCCCTTCCAGCCCCGGCCTCGGCGTACGCCTGGACCCTGCGGCGCTCGATCGCTTCGCTACTGGCCCGTGGACAGATTGTGACGGTAAGGCGTGAGCGTGCCGCTCCCCGACTGGCTCAGCCATCGCGCCCGCTCGCTGCCGCGCGTCCCCGCGATCGTGACCGGCCGGCGTCAGCTCAGCTACGCGGCGCTGTACGAGCTCGCCTCTCGAGAGGCCCGCGCCCTGGCCGCGGCGGGCGCCGCTCGGGGCGAGCGTGTCGCCATGATCGCGGGGAGCTCGAGCCACGTCATCGTCGCGATGCACGCGACCACGCTCCTCGGGGGCGTCTTCGTCCCGCTCAACGTGCGCCTGGCTGTACCCGAGCTCGCGGAGCAGTTGCGCAGTGCCGACCCAACCCTCGTGCTCTGCGACGGACCCCGCAAGGAGCTCGCGAAGGCGGCCACGAAATTGGCGGGTAGTCCCGCGCCTCTGCTCCTGCCCCTCCCCCCCGTGTCCACCGCCGCAGCCCTCGTCGATGCGCACGACCCCGACGATTGCCACAGCATCATCTACACCTCCGGCACCACCGGCCGGGCCAAGGGTGTGATGCTGACCTTTGGGAACTTCTGGGCGAGCGCGACCGCATCCGCGCTGAACCTGGGCCTCGACCCGCACGATCGCTGGCTCGCCTGTCTCCCTCTGTACCACGTGGGCGGACTCTCGATTCCTATCCGGAGCGTGATCTACGGCACCGCTATGGACCTTCACGGCGGCTTCGATCCGCAGGCCGTCAACGCCGGTGTGCGTGCCGGCTACGTCACGCTGCTCTCGGTGGTGCCGACGATGCTGCGCCGCATGCTCGAAGCCGACGAGCTGCCCTTCGACGGCTCGCTGCGCGCCGTTCTCGTGGGCGGTGGACCGGTCTCTCGCTCGCTGCTCGAGCGGGCGGTCGCCCGCGGCCTCCCCGTAGTCCAGACCTACGGCCTTACCGAAGCGGGGAGCCAGGTCACCACGCTCGCCCCCTCCGAGGCGATGTCGCACCTCGGCTCGGCGGGCCGGCCGCTGCTCTCGATGGACCTGCGCGTTGCGGCCGCCTCCGGCGATGCGGGCGAGATCCAGATCCGGGGCCCGGCCGTAACGCCCGGGTACTTCCGCGATGCAAGCGCCACTGCCACCGCTTTCCGCGAGGGTTGGCTCCACACGGGAGACGTTGGCGTTCTCGATGAAGAGGGCTTTCTCACCGTGCTGGACCGCCGAGACGACGTCATCGTCTCTGGTGGCGAGAACGTGTATCCCTCCGAGGTCGAAGCTGTGCTGTTGACGTACCCGGGGATCAAAGCTGCGGCCGTGGTCGGACTCCCTGACCCTGAGTGGGGCCAGCGCGTTACGGCCGCGGTCGTCTCGGCTGCGCCCGTTCGTCTTACCAGCCTCGAGCCGTTGCTGCGCAGCCGGCTGGCCGGCTACAAGCTTCCAGCTGCGATCGAGCAGCTGGACGCGCTGCCCACGACCGCCACGGGCAAGGTTCAGCGGCGGCTCGTCCGCGAGCTGCTTGCCGCGCGACTTACCGGCGCGTAGGCGGCCCCCCCTCACGGTCCAGCGCTAGACTGGCACCGCCGGCTCGGCCCCGAGGTTCCTATGAGTGACGACGCTTTACAGATGCTCCTCGACCATCAGGCGATCAGCGACACCGTCATCCGCTACGCCACGGGCATCGACATGCGGGACTGGGACGCCTACCGCTCCTGCTTCACGGATGAGGTGGATATCGATTTCACGTCATTCGGCGGAGGCGAGCCCCAGACGATGCGTGCGGATCAGTGGGTGGCGGGAGTCCGCGCCGGCCTCAGCGGCTTCGAGGCGACTCAGCACATCAGCACGAACCACGTCATTACTCTCGACGGCGACGACGCGACCTGCGTTTCGTACATGCAGGCCCAGCATTATCTGCCGAACGACAAGGGCGACAGCTCGCTCACGCTCGGCGGTTACTACACGAATTCACTCGTCCGCACCGGTAGCGGCTGGCGCATCCGTCGCTGCCATCTGACGGTGACCTGGACGACGGGCAATCGCCACGTCTTCGAGCTCGCCCGCGAACGCTACGCTGCAGCGCAAGGCGAGTAGCACGCCGCCCTCGCGGTCAGCCCTCGACGCTGGGGTCGTTGGTCCAGCGCGGTCGCTGGCGCGAGCGGGTGCTGCTGATGAGATAGCTCTGCGCCTTGTCAAAGACATCGCGCCAGCGCTCGACCAGGCGGGCGATAAACGCTTCCTGCTGCTCGCTCAGGTCCTCGAAGGCGACATGCAGGACGGCCCCTCGCCAGGACTCTTCAGAGGCGACAACGGCGCAGTGGAGCTCGCACGTCGCACTGGCGCCCTCGAGCGTGAGTAGGAGTCTTTCGCTGGTAAACGTGGCGGCGGTTTCGATCGCGACGCCTCCACTGGAGACATCGATGACCACGGCCGGGTGACTCGCCGCGGGGAGGGAACCGGTGATCACGCAAGGCCACCAAACTGGATAGTGGCGCTGGGCGCGCCGATCGAGAGAGCGGTGCTGGGCCTGTGCCAGCGGGGCCGGCGTCCTCGCCTCTGCTTCAGCTTCGCCGCTCCGGCTGGAGTTGCCAGCTAGATGCGGTTCCCGGCCCTCCAGCCGGAGGCGAAGCTCGCGCTCCGTGGCGTTGATTACCGTGGCCTGGACCGGCTCGAGTGCGCCGTACTCGCCGACAAGGCGGATGCGCTGGCCGGGCTCGAACCGCTCGCTCATGTCGTAGATCTCGGCAGCTTTGGACGGTCCGAGAGGGCGGGCAACCCTCGGGTTCCTAGGCGACTCGGTATGGCCGGCCCGCCAAGGCGATGGATCGATCGAGGAGGGCCGCGAACTCCTCCGGCCGGATCGGTTCAGAGAAGTAGTGCCCCTGACCGCGGGTGCAGCCAACCTTCCGCAGGTAGGAGATCTGCTGGAGGGTCTCCACCCCTTCCGCCGTCACCTGCAAGTCGAGCGCGGTTCCGATGCGGACGATCGCGTCGACGATGGCCGTCGCGCGGGGGTCGCGCCCGATCGCGCTCACAAAGAGCTGGTCGACCTTGAGCGTGTCCACGGGCAGGTGCTGCAGATAGCTGAGGGACGAATACCCAGTCCCGAAGTCGTCAATAGCGAGAGCGACGCCGAGCTTCTTCAGTTGGATCAGCGTATCGACCGTCGCGGGGATGTCCTCCATCAAGGCACTCTCGGTGAGCTCCAGTTTGAGCTGGCCGGCGGGGAGGCCACTCGAATCAAGGGCCGCGGCCGTCCGCGCCACCACGTCCGTCTGGTAGAACTCCGTGACTGAGAGGTTAACGCCGACGACCGGCGACGCGCCGGAACGTGCGCTCATCGCCGATGCCTCGCGACAGGCTTGCTCGAGCACCCAACCCCCGATGGGAACGATGTCGCCGCTGCTCTCGGCCATTTCGATGAAGTCCGCCGGCGAGAGCAGGCCGCGGCTCGGGTGGTTCCAGCGCAGCAACGCCTCCATACCCATGATGTTTCCGGTCGAGAGGTCGACCTCGGGCTGACAGCGCAGCGCGAGCTGTTCCCGCTCGACGGCGCGGTGGAGCGCCGAGTTCAAGTCAACGTCATCGACCGTCAGGTCTTCGTGTTCGGGCCGGAACGTGACCGAGCGAGCGCGGCCCTCGGCTTTTGCCCGGTAGAGCGCAATGTCGGCTTTGCGGAGGAGGTCGCCCATGCTCTGGGCACGGTCTTCGCTCACGGCAATGCCGACGCTCGCGGTGGTGAGGAGCTCGTGTCCGGCGACGCGAATCGGCGCATTCATCCGCTGGGTGATCTCATCGGCGACCGCGACTGCTCGCGTGCGCGCGTCGGGCCCCCGCACGAGCACGGTGAACTCGTCGCCACCCATGCGTGCAACCATGCTTTCCTTGCCCGCCGTCGAGGCAAGCCGACGGCTTGCGACCGACAGGAGGCTGTCGCCGATGTCGTGGCCGAGCGTGTCGTTTATCAGCTTGAAACGGTCGAGGTCCACGAAGAGGACGGCGACCGTCCCCATCCCCTCTTCCTCGGCGATCGCGCGTTCCAAGCTCGACATAAACAACGCCCGATTGGGGAGGCGCGTGAGCGGGTCGTAGTACGCTCGGTATTCGAGGTCGCGGCGGTGTTCGCTGAAGCCTCGCGCCAGTCGGTTTATCGCTTGGCTGAGATCGTCGAGTTCGCGAAGGGGAGAACGCGCGACCCGCGTTCGAGCCGCCCGCCCGCGATCTGATCCACGGCGGCGGTCGCGTTTCGAAGGCGACGTGTGATCTGCAGCGAGAGCGTGAGGGAAGTCGCCGCGGCCATCGCAATGACCGCCCGTATGGTCCAGCTCACTGGCAATGTTCCGGGGAGGTCCTGCGTCAACGCGAGCATCGAAGAGCAGGTGGTTAGCAACGCGATCGGCGCAAGCCAGGTCATCGGCACGCGCAGTCGCTGCGACAGCGCCTGCGCGACCGCCCGGAGAACGCGTGGGTGCCGCCCCATCGGACCGAGGCCCATACCGCGATCCTCGGCAGGGAGCGGCCGCGTCAAGACCTTGCGGCTGGCTCCGGTTCCGATTCTCCGGGGGTACTCTGCTCCGCGGCCGTCGCGTCGGACTCCTCGTCGGCGAGCACCTCTCGGCGGTTCTCGCGCAGCCAGAGGGCGAGCAGCGGCGCGCCCACCACGGCCATTACGATGGCGGCGGTGCGGTAGGCGATCGGAAGCCCTTGGGCATCGCCGACCGCTCCCAGCAGCGGCTCCATGCCTGCCGCCACAAGGCTGAAGAGGAGCGAGTAGATCGAAAGAATGGTCGCGCGGCTGGAACTCGGAATCCGGCGATTGAGGTAATCCGAGATGACCGGGAAGCTCATCGCGAAGACCATCGTCGTGAGGGGATAGAAGGCGAAGGCACCGAGGTGGTCGAATGCCCCCAATCCGACCGCCGTCGTCATCACCAACAGCGGCATCAGGACGATCACACGGCTGAGCCCGATCGCGGCAGTGACGCGGTAGGCCGCGAGGGACAGGCCGATCGCGAGCAGCTGGCCCGGGATCAGGAACCAGCCGAAGTTCCCGTAGCCGACATCGTGGCTGGCCAGGAAGGGCTGGGCGAGGATCTGCATGCTCACGCCGATGCCCATCACCACGGCCGCGAAGATGAGCATGGCGCGCACTGCCGGGCGTCCGAAGGCAATGCGGAAGGCCTGCTTCGTCCCGGCGAGGTACCCCAGCTGCTCTTCGCCGTCCGCGAAGCGTGGCGGCTCGCGGAAGGTGAGGGTGATGACCCACGCCACCAAGATGAGCGCGCCGCTCCCGACCACGGGCACCCAGAGCGTGGTCATCGCCGCCAACGGGGCGCCCAGCGCCAGCCCGAGGATGGCCCCGGACGATTGCACCGCGCGCATCCGGCCCCACAACTTCTGGTATTCACCCTCGCGGCCGAGGACTCGGAGCGAGTCGTAAAAGAAGGCTGCGTCGGCCCCGGAGAACAGCGTCCAGGCGACCGCCCAGACCAGGTACGAGAAGAGGAGGAGGACGAAGTTCCCGGCAAGGCCGAAGACGATCACCGCGACCGCATTTATCGCTGCGCCGTAGCTCAGCGAGGCCTTCCGCCCCCAACGGTCGGCGACCGCCCCGGTCGGGACCTCCATCACGATCAAGAGCAGCCAGAAAGGGGCGTCGAGCGCGGTCACCTGCGTCAGCGAGAGCCCGCGCTCATCGATCAGGTAGATCACCCAAATCGGGAGCCAGAGCTGGAAGTCGACGAAGAAGCGAAAGAGGTAGAAGCGGTTGATGTTCGCGCTGTAGGCACGTGCGTCGCTCTCGGAGAGCGTGGTCGATAGCGTGGGACCGCTGGCGGTCACGCCGACATTCCCGGGCAGGGCGGGTCCTCCGGCGACGCGACGAGCGAGGGTGAGCGCATGGGCGGGCGTTCATCGTACGCCGACCGATCGGGCCGGGACGTGATCGCCCAGCAGGGCGGCACCGCCGTCACCGAGGTCCGCGTGCGCCGGTTCCCGACGGAATCTCCGCGTTCTCGTGGCTATGTGGGGCCTGGGAGGCAACCCGCGAGCGGCGACGAGCCTTGGCGTCGCCGGCCGCGATGACCTCGGTGGGAGGGGCTTAGGCGATCTCGCCCCTCGCCCAGCGCCCTGTCGCCTCACGGCCCTGGACATCGAGGATCTCGACTCTCACGGCCATTGGACTTTGCGTGTAGGCCCAGCCGCCAGCGCAGCCGTCGGCGCCTACGCCCGCAGCCTCGACTGCGTGCCCTAACCCTTCGAGCCGTTCGATCTCGGCTTCGACATCTTCGACCAACCTCCTCCATCCCCCGCTGGAGGTTGGCCGTGACGAGGGCCAGGTGGTGGATGTCCTGAGGATGGATCGTTTCCGGCTCGGCTTACCGCTGCTGCTGAGGGCATGGCCCTCCGGCGGGGCGGAGCGCGAGTCTACCAGCGCCACTCCGCCCTAGGGCTGGGTCCGGCTACTCCGGCAGGAGCGGGCGGCAGGCTTCCGGCAGTGCTTCGCCCACGCTCGCGTCACGGACACAGTCTCCGTCCGCGGGGGCACAGAGACGCCGCACCTCGCCCGCGAGGACGTACTCGACCTCGATCGGACGCTCGTCGCCGCCTTCGCGGAAGCATTCGAAGGTCTCCTCTGCGGCGAGGACGATCGGTTCGTCGGCGGTGGCAACCACCGTTCGGAGCCGGGCCACTTCCGTCTTGAGCGCCTCAATCGTCGCTGCGGAGTCGGCAAGGGGCACCAGCGTTTCCTCGCAACCGGCGAAGAGCAGGCACGCCGCCAGCGCGAGCGCGGCGACCAGGAGGCGCACGGCGCTGGTGGGGCGAGGCCTTGGTTCCTCTTGTCGAAGGCCAGGTTGAGCTCCCACAGTCCCCAGCATGACGCCTGGCTGATGGGTCAGGTGGTTCTCGCCGGGGGCAAGCTTGATCGAGTCGAGGGGAACCCGAGAATGGTGGCGATCACCATCTGCGGCAGTGGTGCAGCGAATTGGGAAACGAACTCGACCTCGCCCCGGTCGATCCAGCGATCGATCAGTTCGTTCACGTAGCCGGTGATCATCTCGCCATTGCGCTCCGCGCCGACGGCGCCCACCCAAGGATTTGTGAGCTGCTCACGGTACCAGCGATGCTCCTTCATCGTCGGCCACAGGGTCATCCCGGCTTCCATGGGCCGAAGCCCTCGTCGCGAATGATCTCCGCTCGACCTCCTGCCCAGCGTCTTATGGCGCTGGTGGCAACGGCTTCGCACCCGACGAGATCACGCCTTCTTGGTGTGCGCGCTGGGCGAGCCAAGGGCTCGCCTAGACGGCGTTCCCAATGAGAGAAGCGACGAAGCCAATGACCTGCAGGAGGATGAACGCCGCCAGGAGCTTCGACCACCAGGGCAGACCAAGGAAGAACTGCCAGGGCGAGCCGGAGGCGCGCTCGCGCGGCGGTTCCTCGCGCTTTGGCAGCTCCAGGGGTGTAACGGGCTCCGTGGGTGAGGGCCGCGCGTCTGGCGGATCTGGCGCCGGGCTGGTCGCGATCGTTCCACCGCGGCTCTCGCCGCAGCCGATGCAGCGGATGCCGGCGCCTTCGCCCTCTTCGTACTCATGCCAGGAATGGATCCCGACAAGGTGCTTCAGTCGCTCCAAAAGGTGGGGCGTGCCGAGCTCGGATCGAGACACGCCCGGCGACTCTCGTTCTTCCTGCGGGACTCCGCCGGCGGGCGCGGGCTGCGCCCGCGTTTGCGCGATTTCCGCGTCGTGCTCGACTGGAGTGGGTTCAGGGGGACTGCCTCCGGAGCGCGTCGGCTCATCGGTCGTCGAAGTGGGAACCGCGGCCTCCTCTTCCGCCGCCGCGGGCTCCTCGAACACCGGCGCTGCGGGGCCGTCGAAGTCGCCCTGAGCCAACGCATCGGCCAGTGCGCGCCGCCCCGCCTCGGTTGTCTCGCCTTGTTCTGAGATGCCATCGCGGAGCTGAGCGGTTGCGCGCACGATCTGCTCGTCGCTGTACTCGCTCAGGTCGTAGCCCCGCCAGCGCATAGTTTCGCGAATGCGGCGCACCTTGGGCGAGTCGAAACGCGAGTCCGAGCGAGGGCTGCCGCCACCGCCCAGTCCCAAGGCTCTGAGGATGCGGCTCATGGCGCGGTCACTTGGGACCGCTCGCGACCGACGCCGCGGGATCCGCTGGTGCGAAGTTGCGGCCGAGCCGGGCAAGCGGGCGTGGTCATCGACTCCATTGTCTACAAAACGAACGGAACTGTCGCTAGGGTCCTGCGCGAGCCGCTGCCGAAACCGCCGCGGTCGGCCGGGGCTGCGTCCGCTGTGTCCGTCGCGTCCTCGGGCTCAGGGGTGTAAGGGCGCGCTCGCACTCAACCGAGCCCGAGCCAACGACCTTGGGGGCCGTCGCCGTGCTGGAGGGTCGGCTTGTGCTCGGTGCGCCCCTCCCTAGCGTTGGGATCGCGCTGCCACGCGTGCCGCTGCCCTGGCTAGGCTCCGGCGCAGCTGGCATAGTCCTGCGGTGGACGCCACGCTCGGTGCGATGCGACAGCTCGGCTACGCCGTGAAGGATGTGGATGCTTGGGTCCGTACCTATCTCGACACGGGCATTGGCCCGTGGTGGGTGAACTACGAGGTCCAGCCCGAAGAGTTTGCGTACCGTGGTGCTGAGAGCGCGGCCCGTTTCGCCTGTGCGGTCTCCTGGTCGGGGCCGCTCATGCTCGAGCTGATCCAGCCGCTCGATGAACTGCCTTCGCCTTGCCGGGACTTTCTTGAAAGCGGGCGCGAGGGCCTCCAGCACGTCGCGCACTTCCCCGCGGACTACGAGGCCGGCGCGCAAGCGCTGCTCGGCAGCGGCTACGAGAAGGTCCTCGACGGACGCAGCGGCGGCTTTCGCTTCACCTACTTCGAGCCGCCGGGTGCGGGGTCGGAGACGATCGAGCTCGGGCGGCTCTCGGCGGAGACGCGCGAGGGGCTCGATGCCCGTCAGGCCGTGTGCGCGGCCTGGGACGGCAACGAGCCCCTGCGCTAGCCCGGCCGGATTAGGCCGCGCGCGGCCGGCCTCGCCCGAACCGCGCGATACCCACGGCCGAGACGGCGAGCAGCAGGACGGCCGCTGCCAACGGGGCGATGATCAGAATCGCGCTCGGTCGCGAATCGGCGCTCCCGGGCGGGTCGACGACTGTCCCGGGACCGGTGTCGCCCGGGCCCTGGCCGTTGCCTGCGCGGTCTGGGTCGATCTGGGTAACGCCGCCGCCCCCACCTGAAGTTTCCGGCCGGACATCGGGGACGACGACCTCCCCGCCAGCTTCCGCATCCGGCCAGACGAGCGTCACCCACCCATCCTTGCTGTTCACGAGTACGCGCTCACCGAGCGCCGCCGCCCCGGCAAGTTCGGGCTGGGCCGCAAGCAGCTCTGCGAAGGCGGCCGAACCGACCGCCACTTCCGGTGCGTCGGCGGTGCCGTCGTAGGCGCTCTCGATCCAGGTGCCGTCGACGAGGATGTAGCTGTGCGCAGCGAGTACGCGAATGCGCTCGCCGCCGGCGGCGAAATCGCCGTCGCGGAGGGATTCGAGCGAATCTGCACCGGCGACCGCAGCCTCGCCGCTCGTGGGCGCGCCGGCCGCTTCGGTGACGGACCTGACGGCCTGGTCCCCGGAGCCGAGGCTGAGCACAGGCTCCTCTGCGAGGTAGGAGGTGTAGGGCGTGACGATCCCGAAACGCGTGGCGATAGCGACGATCTCCTCGACGAGCGATTCGCGCGGGCCCTCGATCCTGAGCTCGGTAAGCAGATCCGCGACGCGGCGTTGCGCCCAGAGCTGCGCGACGGCCGCTTCAGCGAGGTCTCGCTCTGGCAGCGTCAGTTCGTAGACGAACGTCTCCCGACCGTTGGCCGTGTTGCCGCTTACCTCCACGCGTAGCGCGCCGGCTTCACGGTAGCGCCCGGTCAGGAGCGTTTGCGTGCCGGCGAAGAGGCCGCGGATCTCGCCCGGTGCGAGATCGTAGGTGCCGGTGCCCGTCATCCTGATCTCGACATCGGTGAGGATGGGTGTCGAGATCCGTTCGAACAGCCGCGACACCTCGCTGTCGATCGACTCGCCCTCGGTGACGTAGTGGCTCGAGCCGACGAACTCGCTTGCGAGCGCGTCGAGCAGGATCGTGTCGACATCGAAGCCCACGCCAAACGCGAAGAGCTGCGCCCGCTCGGGCGCACTCGCCTGGGCGATGGCCAAGATCGCCTCCGCGTCCTCTGGGCCGATGCTCGGCAGACCGTCCGTCAGGAAGATGAGGGTCGAGGGTCGGCTTCCGCCGACGAGGTCGAAGGCGCGCTCGAGGGCGCCCGCGATGTTCGTGCCGCCGGCCGCGTACAAACCCTCGACGTAGGCGATCGCGTCAGCGGCGGCGTTCGGTCGGTGCAGTCCTTCGCCAAAGACGTCGACAGTCCGGGAGAAGGTGACGACGCCAAAGCGGTCGCCCTCCCCCAGCCGCTCCAGGACGTACGCTGCCGCACGCTTCGCCTGCTCCAGCTTTGCGCCCTCCATCGATCCGGAGGTGTCGAGGACGAGCACGATGTCCCGGTCCACGCGTTCGGCGACATCAATGGCGGGGGCGAAGAGCAGCGCGAAATAGCCATCTTCGCCGGCCTCCCTGTGTGTGAGCACGCGCGTGCTCAGCAGGCCCTCGCCGCCCGCGAGGTAGAGGCGGAAGTCGCTCTCGAGCGCGCGCTGGTGCGACGATTCCCAGCCAATCGTGAGATGGCCGTCGCCTTCGCGCTCGACCTCGAGGGAGCGGCCCGGAGCAAGTGCGGAGCGCACTTCCCAGGGCACGTCGATCGCTATCTCCACGGTGGCGCTGAGGGGGCGAGGCGACATCCGCGACCAGGGGATCTCGATGAGCGCCTGCTCATCGATTGCGGTGAGTGGAGTCGTGACTGTGAAGCTCACCGCGAGGGACTCTCCCGGCGGCACCGGGAAGGCCCGCACCTCGAATAGGTCGTCACCGAGCGAGCGCAGGAGGGCTGGGTCGATCATGCGGCGCACGATGTCTTCGTAGATGCGCTCGGCCTCGGCGGCGTCCAGGACCTTTCCTTCGAGCGTCTCCGGGCCGCCGGAGAGCACCAGGTCGACGACCGAGCTCCCAGGCGGTACTGGTACGACGATGCGCCCTTCGGCCATGCCGTCGCCCCGATTCGTGAGGTTGAGGCGATAGCGCGCGCGGAGAACGCCGTCGGTCACATCGAGGTCTGCCTCGAACCGCTCGAGCGTCGCAATCGCGCCGACCGGCCACCAGCAGGGCTCGGCCTGGGCGCAGGTCGGCGGTTCCGGTCGCTCCTGGCCGAAGGCCGAGGCGGGGAAGGCCACCAGGGCTATGAAAAGCGTGAGGACGGAAAGAACGAGTCGTCGCATCGTGCACCTCGCCGGGGTTCGATACCTCCTTAGACGCCCAGCGCGGCGACTCGGTTCCCGTGGCGCTCGGTTCTGCCGCCGAAATCTCCTCGCGACGCCCGGCCGGCTAGGGCAGCTTCGCCTCGAGGATGCAGGTCAGTTCGGCCAGGAACGAGGGGTCGAAAGGCTGCAAGAGCGGCACGGCGGTGACCAGGAACACGACGTCCCGCTCGACACGAGCACCGATGGTCTGGCCGGAGGTGATGTGGCTGAGGTCGTCGACTGCGCTCGACCTGCAGCAGGCGGCCCTCCCAGATCGGACCGCAGTCGTTTTCGACGATCGCGCCGGGCTGGGCGATCCAACGCAAGGAGACGAGGATGCGGAGGACATCGGGAGGCTGTGAGGCCGGCGACACCGCGATGGCGAAGTCGCGTGGTCGCAGCAGGGCAGCGGCCTCCGCCGTCCTTGTCGAGGGCCGTTCCGCGGGGCGGTGTCGATGCCGCGCCCTCCCGCGGGGCGGCTCCGGAACCTGCGAGTGGTGTCTCGTGAGCTAATGGACGAGGCGTTTGGTGAGGAAGAGCACGAGGTCGTCGTCGACGCGCACGGTCTCGCCCCACTGCAGGTGACGGCGATCCGAGGTAAGCCCGCGGGCGTCGGGGATGTAGCCGCGGACGACGTACATCCGCTGGGCGGGACCGTCGTCCGGGTCCATCCCCACGCCAATGCCGATCACCGGGGAGACCGGCACGACCCTCGCCTCGGCCTCGTCCATCAACGCGGAGGCGACCCCCTGGCACCGAAGCTCCGGCAGGACGTTGAGGTCCATGACCTCCGGGATCCCCTCGTTGCTGAAGGGCTCGTACGGTGACTGCCACTTGATCGTGAGGTAGCCGGCAAGGGCGTCTTTCGCGGTGTCGACGAGGACCACCCGCTCTCCCGCTGCCTGCTCGCTGAGGTAGCGCTCGTATCGTGACTGCGGCGGCGACTTGACCCACCCGAGCGCGCCGAAGGCTGCGGCGATCACGGGCGGGTCCTGCGGGCCGAGCAAGCGGATGCGAAGGCTGGGCAGCATGAGTCGCAGGATAAGTCGTGGGGGGTGGATCGAGGCGGGCCCGTGGGCGGCACGAGCGAGAGCGGTTGGGGGCTACTGCGGAGAGCCAGGCCGGCGGAACGTGGCGGTCGCCTCCACGAGCGCCGTGTCGCCGTCGTGAAGGCTCCCGCGCACGGTGACGCTCCGCTCC
The DNA here is from genome assembly GCA_965247935.1 of Tepidiformaceae bacterium. GTDB lineage: Bacteria > Chloroflexota > Dehalococcoidia > Tepidiformales > Tepidiformaceae > CAUYXJ01. The sequence goes on along the minus strand of CBDFIA010000002.1, from coordinate 1,521,006 downwards.
CGCTCATCGGTCACCTCGGCACGGGCCCGCAGCGACCGATCAAGAGGCGTGGGCCGGTGATAGGTGATCTCGAGTTGGTGAGTCAACGAGTGTCGCGAATCCACCTGCCGCTGAGCGGCAGCACACAGGTCGTCGAAGAGGCTTGCGATGATCCCGCCATGGGCAAAGCCGGGCGGCCCTTCGTGCCGACCATCGAAGGTCACCGATCCCTCCGCGAAGCTCCCGAGGGTCCCGACATCGATGAGGGCGGTGTGGGGCACCACGCCGATTAGCAGGAACGCCAGTGCGTCCGGATGCTTCCTGTTCGAGGCGACGCCCCACAGTCGGCCGGGTGACCCCGCTGCCAGCCGATCCGCGATCTCCTCAGCCCGCTCAGCGGTGACGGCGAGCACCTCGTCGGTCGCGTCGCCTGCGAGAATCGAAGCGTTGATTCGGGTGAGAGCGGCGTTGAAGCGCTCAATTGAACGCTCGCGACCATCAGGATTCGTAGCAGGCACGGCGCACCCCCTCTCTTCAGCGTAAGGCCGCAGAGCGGGCGCTGAGCGCGACGGTACACTGAGTTAGGAGGCCCGCATGCTGGTCGCTAGCCGCACAGATGCCAAGGCTGGGTAGGGACGGCGATCGTGTCAGCGAACTCCGCCACGGAACTCTTCATCGCGGCAGCCGTGCAGCGCGCGCCTGTTTACGGCGATCTTCAAGCGGGCGTGAAGCTCGCCGTCGCAAGCGTCCGCGAGGCGGCCAAGGCGGGGGCGCGGCTCATCGTCTTCCCCGAGTCCTGGCTCCCGGGCTTCCCCTACTGGTGCACCGAACAACGACCGGCCGCGTCCATCCGCGGCCTCTTCCAGGCGCTTACTGCGAGCAGCGTGGAGATTCCCGGACCTGAACTCGAGGCGATCGGTCGTGCGGCGAAACGGCGAAGGCGACGGTCGTCATCGGCGTGACCGAACGGGCATGGGGCACGCTCTACAACACCCTCTGCTACCTGGGCGCCGACGGGTCGTTGCTGGGGAGTCACCGCAAGCTCGTTCCGACCCTCTCCGAGCGCACCGTCTGGGGGATGGGCGATGGCTCCGACCTCGACGCCTACAAAACGCCCATTGGCCGCCTCAGCGGCCTGATCTGCTACGAGCACCAGATGGCCCCGGCTTGCTATGCCCTCGCGGGCTTGGGAGTGGCCGTGCACGCCTCGGTGTGGCCTGGCTACCCCTCGCTCGACTCGACCATCGATGCCGCCACACGCCACCTCGCCGTTGAGAACGCCTGCGCCGTCGTCGTCGCGCGCGAGGTGATGTCCGCGGAGCGCCTGCCTCCAGGCACGCCCTTCTCCGAGCATCCGCGAATGTGGGAGATGACGGGCGGGAGCGCGATTATCGCGCCCGGCGGGAAGTACCTCGCCGAACCCGTGTACGAAGAGGAGACGATCGTCTACGCCGAGATCGACCCGGTGGACCTGGTCGAGGCGAAGCGCTGGGTGGACGCGGTCGGTCACTACAGCCGGCCCGACGTCTTCCGGCTCCATTGGGATCGCAGCCCGAAGCCGCCGATCGTTCACGAGTAGGCGTAAGTCACTCCGAGGGAGGAGAGGCGTCGATCCGCATCGCCGGGGCGTGTGTTGCGCACGAGGGCCCCGTCCTCGTCCTTTGCGGCAACAGTCGCGCCGAAGGTGCGTGCGTGCCGCCCGGCGGCTCGTCGAGGCCGGGGAGTCGCCCGCCGATGCCGGCGAGTCGCCCGCCGATGCCGGCGAGTCGCCCGCCGATGCGGCGGTGCGGGAGACGTTCGAGGATACGGGCCCGCGCGGCCGCGGCCGCGCCTGGTCCATGCGTTCGGTTGGCCCGGCGAAAGGGTGCGGCGGGTATTCCAGTTTCTCGCGACCGCACCGAGTGCCCGGGTCGTCCTCTCGGAGGAGGACAGCGAGTTTCGCTGGATCGCGCCGCGGGCCTAAGCCAGCGAACACCTGGTCTCCGTCCGGATGCCACGAGTTCGGTAGCCGTTTGGCTGCGCGAAACGTGCAATGTCGCTGAACTGGTGGCTGAAGCGATCGAGATGGTGGCAAAGGGATAGCAGGCTACGCGGGCGCCCTCCGGGCCCCACCCAAGGGATGTAGAGTTCGCCACCATGCCCGCCGAGCCGCCCCTCGATTTCCTCGTCCTCAACCTTGCGCGCGGGGTTGCCGGCGCTTACGCCACGCGCCTCCTCACCGACCTTGGGGCGCGTTGCTCCTGGTGGCGCTGGAGCGATCCGCGGCCGGGGGATTGGCCACCGAGCGACCTCTTTCGTGCCTACTTCGAGGACGACATCGAGCTGCGCGAGGAGCGACTTTCGCAGGCCGAGTTGTTGGCGGTCCTCCCTCGGGGGGCGCCCCGCTTCGATCTCGTTATCACCGACTTCGCCCTGCCAGAGCTCGCCGAGGGCGAGCTCTTCGCGCTCCTGCGCCCGACGAACCCGGCCATCGTCGTCGCCAACGCCGACCACTTCGGGTGGAGCGGGCCGTACGCCCGCTGGGGCGGCTATTGGTCGATCGCCGGCGACCCCGAGCAAGAGCCCGTGCGTGTGCCTGGCCACCAGGCCCAGTTCCACGCAGGTCTGCAGCTCACCTATGCGGCGCTCGTGGCGCTGCGGCATGCGCGCCTCACGGGCGAGGGGCAGGAGCTCGACGTCAGCGCTGCGGAGGCGATGCTCGGCGCCCACTGGAGCACGACCGTGGCCTGGACGCACGAAGGCCGCGTCTTCATGCGCAACGGCTCGGACCTCGTCCGCGCAAAGGACGGCTGGGTCCACTTGTTCTCGCTCCTCATCAGTCCCAACGTCCTGGTCTTGTTCGATCGGCCCGAACTCGCCGAGGATCCGCGCTTCACCACGATCCTCGCTCGTCGCGACCACCTCGACGAGATCACGGCAATCGCGCACGCATGGTGCGCGACGCGGCCGGTTATGGAGATCGTGGAGAAAGCGCAGTCCCTCCGTGTTCCGGCCACGCCGATGGCCGATGCGGCGATGCTACTGAACGATCCCCACCTTGCGCACCGCGGCTACTTCCGGAGCTCGCGGGGGAAGGCGATGCCGGGCCGGCCGTACCAGTGGACCGACCCCTGGGAGACCTCCGCCCCACCCGCCACGCTCGGGGATGCGCTTGCGGCTCCGCCACCCCCAAGGATCGCTCCCGCCGTTCTTACCGTTGCCGCGAGACACCTGCGCGCGGGCCGCTGGCGGGGCTTCGGATTCTCGAAGTGACGAACAACTGGGCGGGGCCGATCGCGTGTCGCCACCTTGCCGACATGGGCGCCGAGGTGATCAAGGTCGAGCTGGCGACGAAACCTGCTACGCGCGGCAGCCACTACGCCGGCCTCGACCCGGGGAAGTACCACTGGAACCGGTCCGGCTACTTCAACCAGATGAACCGCAACAAGCGCGATATCGCGCTCGACCTGTCGACGGCTCGCGGTCGCGAACTGTTCCTTGCGCTCGCCGCCCAGGCAGACGCCGTGGTCGAGAACAACAGCGCGCGCGTCATGCCGAACTTCGGTCTCGCGTACGAGCAACTCCGGGCCGTGAACCCGCGGCTGGTGATGGTCTCGATCAGCGGCTTCGGCGCCACCGGCGAGCGGCGCGATTGGGTCGCTTACGGGTCGAACATCGAGGCCGCCAGCGGTCTCGCCTCCACGACCGGCTACGCGGGCGACGAGCGACCGTATCGCACCGGTTCGTTCATCGCGGACCCGATCGCGGGGGCGCACGCCGCAATCGGCGTGATTGCGGGGCTGGAGCGCCGCGATCGCACGGGCCAGGGCTCGCACCTCGACATGGCCCTCACGGAATCGGCGATGACGTTCATGGTGGCGGCCTTCGCGCATTACCACGATCACGGCGAGGCGATGCCTCGGCGCGGGAATATCGAGCCCGGGGACGCGCCCACGGGCGCCTACCGCGTGGCCGGCCGCGACGACTGGATCGCCATCGCCGTGCGCACGGGGCCGCAGTGGCAGGCGCTCTGCGACCTTGCCGGCTTACGCGACCTCGCCGCGCTCACGCTGACAGAGCGCCTGGAGCGGCGGGGGGAGCTCGACGCGCGCGTCACCGACTGGACCTGCGGCCTGAGCCAGTTCGAGGCCGTTAACGCGCTCCAGGAGCGCGGCGTCCCGGCCGCGCGCATCCTCCATAACTGGCAGCTCCACGCCGACCCGCACTTTCACGCCCGAGGAGCCTTCGTCGACATCGACCACCCCGACACCGGGGTCTACTCCTACCCAGGCTTCATGTGGCGCTTCTCGCTCACGAAGCCGGCCGTGCGAAACGCGGCGCCCCGCTTCGCTGAGGCGAACGACTACGTCTTCGGGCGCCTCCTCGGACTGAGCCCTGCCGAGATCGCGAGCTCTACGCCGAGGGCGTCACCGCCGCGGAACCGGACGTCCCGAATCCGCCGCTCACGCTCCAACCCCTGACGACCCCTTAGCGGAGCCAGGAGCCGCTGGCCGAGAGCCAAGAGCGAGAAGCCCCGCGTACAATCCCGCCACTTCCCAGGAGGTCCCAATGCCGGACTACGAGAACATCCTTTATTCCACCAGCGACCGGATCGCGCGCATCACGTTGAACCGACCGGAGAAGTTGAACGCCCTCAACCGTGACCTCCGCGGCGAGTTCGTGGACGCCCTCCACGTAGCGGAGCGCGATGACGATGTCACGGTCGTCCTCGTCAGCGGTGCCGGCCGCGCCTTCTGCGCGGGCTACGACATCACCCCGAATCAGCCAGCAGACGCGCGGGCCGGCGTCCTCGTCTCGGAGAAGCACTTCGATAGCTGGACCGACCCGTTCGCGCGAAGCTGCGTGCGGGACTGGATGACGATCTGGGACCTGTTGAAGCCTGTCGTGGCGATGGTCCACGGCTACTGCCTCGCGGGCGGCTCGGAGCTGATGTCGATGTGCGACATCGCCTTCGCCTCCGACGACTGCAAGATCGGCTACCCACCGATGCGCGGCATGACGACGCCGGACGTGATCTACTTCCCCTGGAAGATGCCGATGGGGCGAGCGAAGTACCTTCAACTGAGCGGCAATAGCCTCACCGGGAAGCAGGCGGCAGAGTGGGGGTGGGTGGCAAAGAGCTTCCCCGCGGAGAAGCTGGAGGAGGAGGTGATGCACGAGGTCCGCGCCCTCTCGAGCATCGCCCCAGACCTGCTCGCGGCGAACAAGCTGGCCCTCAACCAGTCGTACGAGATCATGGGAATTCGCACCGCGCTGAACACGGGCCCGCAATGGCATGCGCTCAGTGGGCGGATGCGACCCGGCGCGGGCGAGTTCGGTCGCATTTCGAACGAGCAAGGGCTTAAGGCCGCACTCGCCTGGCGGGACGAGGCCTTCAACCGCGAGGGCTTCAGCCCTTAGCTGCAGGACTAAACCAGGTCGCGCGGGCGGGCACTAGGCTTGCGGTCGTACCATCACCGGGCCGGAGTGGTGGTGCACCATGCGCCAGCCTCCATCTTCCCGGGTGAACACGTTCGTCGCGTAGAGGGCGCTGCCAGAGACGACCTCGCGGCAGAAAACGATCGCGACCTCGCCCAAGAGCGTGACCGTCGCTCCACCCCCGACGATGCGGGGCTGGTCGGGGTTGGCGAGGATCGTATCCCAGCTCTCGAGCACGGTCTCGCGCCCGCTGAGGAGGGTCCAACCGGGGTGGAGGCAGGTCACGGGCGCGATCCTCGCCCAGACAGCGTCCATCCCGCCGGCGTCGCCGGTAGCAAGTGACCGGTAGAAGGCTTCGTTCGCGACGAGCGCAGCCTTCACCGCTTCTCCGTCGATCCCCTGGCCGGGCACGCGCTCAGGATAGCTGCCCCCGGTGCTTCGCTGCCCAGATGGGCAAGCGAAGCACCTGCCCGACTGGCGGGTCCGCCACAACCTTTCGGCTGCAACCCTGGGAGCACGAAGCTTTGGAGGCTTACGAATGAGCGACCCCAGTACCGCCCTCGAAGATCTCTCGAATTCCCTGGCCGCCGCGGTAGCGCAGGCTGCCCGCGCGACGGTGCGTGTCGACGCCCGCGCGCGCATCCCCGCTACCGGCGTCGTCTGGTCCGACGGCGTCGTAGTCACGGCGGACCACGTCGTCGAGCGCGATGAGGACGTGTCCATCGGTCTGCCCGACGAGGCGGTCGTCGATGCCACCGTGGTCGGCCGCGATCCCGGCTCCGACGTCGTGGTACTGCGAATCGCGGGCGCGACTCCGGCAATCGCGCTCGCGCCGGACGAGTCCCAGCGTATCGGGAGCGTGGTCCTGGCCCTCGGGCGGCCGGGAGCGGGCGGCCCAGAAGCGTCGCTCGGTGTGATCAGCGCGAGCGGGGGACCCTGGCGAACCTTCCGCGGTGGCCGTGTGGGCGGCTCGATCCGCTCCGATACGACGTTCTTTCCCGGCTTCTCGGGCGGGCCGCTGATCGATGTCGCGGGCCGGATGGTGGGCCTGAACAGCTCGCATCTGGGGCGTGGCGCAGGATTGACGGTGCCCCACGCCGCACTGACGCCGATCGTCGAAGCGCTCCTCGGGGGAGGGCGGGTGCGCCGCAGCTATCTGGGTATCGGGAGCCAAGTCGCGCGTCTGCCCGAGGCCATGGGCGCGAAGCTCGACGGACAGGAGACGGGTCTGCTGATCATCACCGTCGAGCCGGAGAGTCCGGCCGGCCAGGCGGGCCTCATGATCGGCGACGTGCTCGTGCGTTTCGGTGGCGCGGCGATCACCGACACCGAGGGGCTGCAGGCGGAGCTCGGCCCCGAACGTGTTGATCAGGCGGTCGCGTTGACCGTCCTTCGGGGTGGAGAGCCGGCCGAGATCGCGGTGACGGTTGGGGAGCGGAGCTAGAGTGACGGCGATGACCTCCGCGACGGTGGGATCGATCGTCAGCGCTGAGTTGGCGGACCTCGCCGAGAAGCTGCTCCGCAGCCTTGTCGCCGTTCGCGGGAGTGCGCAAGGCCTCGGCTCCGGGCTTGCGGTCGCCGAAGATCTCGTCGTCACGAACGACCACGTCGCTCGGGCCGACGAAGTCGAAGTCGTCGACCGGGCGAATCGAACGCTTGGCGCTACGGTCATTGCGCGTCTGCAGGAAGCGGACCTCGCCCTGTTACGGGTATCGGGGGGAGGGTTCGAACCGGCTGCGCTGAGAACCGTCCCGGCGGCCCGCCCCGGCGAGCTCGTCATCGCCGTGGGGAATCCGCACGGCCAACGGGGTGCGGTGACATTGGGGAACGTTGTCGCTGGTCCTAGGCAATCCTCGGGGGACTCCCTACCGCTCAAAGGGGCGATCGTCGCTGATGTGCGACTCGCGCCGGGTAACTCCGGCGGCCCCTTAGCCGATGCCAGCGGCCGGGTCCTCGGGATCACCGCGATGGTCAGCGGGGGGATGGCTGTGGCTGTGCCCAGTGCTGCCGTCGAGCAGCTGCTCGCAGAAGCCGCCGCCCCGGCGGTGCGGGGCTTTTTGGGCCTCAGCGGCCGACTCGTGGCCGTCGAGGCCGTTGCTAGCCCGGCTGGAGCGTTGCTCGTCAGCGAGGTCGATCCGGAGGGCCCCGCGGACGCGGCGGGGCTCGTCCTCGGCGACTTGATAATCGCGGTGGGAGAGGCGGTGTCGCCGGAGCCAGTCGATCGTCAGCTGAAGCGGCTACGGGCGGGCGAAGCGGTGCAATTGGAGGTGCTGCGGGGCGGCGAATCGCGCAGGTTCAGCGCGATCCCAAGGGCAGCGTAGTCCGTGTCGGGCTCCCAGGGAGTGATCCGCGTCCTGGTGGTTGCGGACGAGCCTTCGGTTCGGGCGGGTCTCCAAGCCATGCTCGAAGCGGAGGGTTTGCACGTGGCCGGCGATGTCCCATCGACCGGGTCCGAGGGTGCCGCGCACCCGTCCACGGATGTGGTCGTGATCAGCGTGACCAGCGGCATCGGCGCCGGCGCCGCCATCGAGGCCTTCTCGCACCTACCCACGGTCTTCCTCCTCGAGCCTAGCGCGATGCCTAGGCCCTCCCCTCGCGAAGGCAAGCCCTACGCCTTCCTCAGGAGCGATGCCGTTGGCGCCGAACTCGCAGCGGCCGTGCAGTCGGTTGTGAACGGGCTGACCGTGACGGATCCGCGGCTTGCCGGGCGCAGCGCGTCCACCGCCCCCTCGTCCGCCGCGATGGCCGAGCCCCCCCTCGCGGGGCGCGAACGTGAGGTGTTGGCGCTCGTGGCGGCGGGCCTGCCGAACAAGGCGATCGCGTTGCAGCTCGGGATCAGCGAGCACACCGCGAAGTTCCACGTCAGCCAGATCCTGAGCAAGCTCGATGCGGGCAGCCGCACCGAAGCGGTTACGCGAGCCGCGAGTCAGGGCCTGCTGGTCCTTTGACGTGCGTCGAGCTAGCCAACGAGGAAGGGCCCGCATCGCGGGCCCTTTGCGGTGTGGTTTCGTGGCCGGAGCCTAGCGGGCCGAGCCCGCGGTGATTCCGTGGTCGTAGCGATCCCGAAGCTCGTCCTCGAAGAAGAACTTCTCCTCGCCGAACGCCGGTCGCAGCTCGTCGAGCCAGGTTGCTGATTCGTCGTAGCGGGCGAAGAAGGGGCGCATCACCCAGTCCGGGTTGCGACCCTGGAGGAAGTTCAGGGCGAGCACCTTCTCGCCCGCAACTTGCGCCGGTCCGAGGACAGCAACCTTGCCGGGATCCGCGGACATGCTCGGTCCCCGGACCGTCCGAGCGAGGCCGCTGACCTGCTGGTAGGCATCCCGGAAGATCTGCCAGGCACGTACGAGGGGGATCTCGAAGAACTGCTTCGCGCCGGTGTCCCGTGCGACGAACATGTAATACGGGACCATCCCTAGGCGTACCTGCTCGCGCCACATCTCGGCCCAAGCGGATGAGTCGTCGTTGATGTTGCGCATCAGCGGCGACTGCGTGCGGATCTGGGCGCCGGTCTCGCGGATGCGCGCCACCGCCTCGCGTACGGCGGGGGTGCCGAGCTCTCGCGGGTGGTTGAAGTGGGCCATGATCGACAGGTGCCGCCCAGAGCCCGTGATGCGCCGGAAGAGATCGAGCATGTCGTCGGCGTCGTCGTCGGTGACGAAACGGTAGGGCCAGTAGCCCAGCGCTTTTGTGCCGATACGGATGGTCGTGAGGCTGTCGAGGTCCGCCTCGAGGAGGGGCTCGACGTAGGTACGGAAGCGGCTCGTTTTCATCACCATCGGATCGCCCCCGGTAATGAGGACGTCGGAGACACGCCGATGCTCGCGCAAATAGTCCACGAGGCCTTCGGCCTGCTTTGCCGCGAATTTGAGATCGTCGACGCCGACGAATTGAGGCCAGCGGAAACAGAAGGTGCAATAGGCGTGGCAGGTCTGGCCGTTGCTTGGGAAGAACAGCACCGTCTCTTCGTACTTGTGCTGTATGCCGTCGAGGCTCTCCTCGTGCAGCATCGGCACGTTGTGCTCGAGTTGGCCGGCGGGGTGGGGGTTGAGGGTCAGACGAATCCTGTTCGCGGCCTCGTCGATAACCTCACGGGAAGCGCCGCCTTGGACGAGCGCGGCCATCTCCTCGAAGTGCCCGGGCGGGAGCATGCCCCGTTGCGGGAAAGTCAGCGCGAATATCGGATCGTTGGGGACGTCATCCCAGTTGATCAGCTCGTTCACGACATAATTGTTGGTCTTAAACGGAAGAACGCGGGAGACGACATCGATCGCCAGCCGCTGGTGGTCCTTGAGGAGCTCGGCTTGCGGAACGTCGGCGATGTTGTGGCGCGTAATCGCGCGGTATTTGACCCCGTGATCACGCGGTGGCGTGGTCGCGAAGACGGCGGCAGCGGTCAAGGGCTGGCCTCCTTTACACGTGCGGCCTTCGGTGACAAGCACCGGCCGCGGTCGAACCCCCCTCCGTCCGCGAGCGGACGGAGGGGCTGGAGAAGAGGAGGCCGAGATCTGGTAAGTCCCGGGTCCTCCGAACGCCTACGGGGTTAGCTGACGGGTTCGGCGTCGGAGTTTCGCCTATGCGCGTACCGCGCAATGCACCCCAAACATTTGGGTCCCCCGTTCCCAGACCAACTGCCTGGGATTCGGCCTTCTCAGTATACCATCCGGGGCCTCACGCCTGAAGGATCTTCACATCCCGATTTGTGGTTCGCGGTCGCGCTGTCAGCTCAACGGAGGTGGTTCTGTTGGGTTTCCGGCGCCTGGTACCGGCCGCGCGGGCACGAACAATTATCGGAAGATCGATGTCACCGAGCCGCTGACGACTCTTCCGGCGCGATAGCCAATCGGGTTTCGGGGAACGCGGCGAGGTACGCGAACCAGAACGTCGAACGACTGGGCGCGGGTTCGAGCGAGCGCCCACTGAGTTCGCCGGAAACGGCGCGACCGGCGAAGTCCCAGACGCTCGCTGTCTCGCGATCGAGATAGGCGCCACCGTCGTACTCGAAGGTCAGCGCACGCCCGTCACTGGTCGCAAAGTACGCTGCGGCGGTCCCGTCGCTTCGCGAGAAGATAACGATGCGCTCGCCTCCGACCTCATCGTTGAGTGCGATATCCCCCAGCCGGACGGGCGAGTACGTGGCGCTCTCACCGCCGAACTCGACGCCGAGCACGCGCTCCGCGGGGGCGAGGCGTCCATCGTTGAAGGCGGCCGCATCGACTGGGAAGGGGGGGCCTCCGAAGCTGAGCTGGAGGGCGTAGTCGGCGAAGGGATCAAACGAGTAGTTGCGGTTGAAGCCGGTGTTTCGCGTCAGAACGAGCGTCTCTGGGTGAAGTGACTTCCAGGTACTCCATTGAGCCGTGGTGGAAGCCAGGACCGTCAGCGTCTCCCCCGAGAGCGTGCCGACGATGGCCTCGCCGGCCACCTGCCACCAGTAGGAATTCGTCTCCCAGTCGAACATGCCGAGGTCACTGCCGTAGAGCGCGCTCGTGTTGCCGAAACGGAGCATGCGCCCGCCCAAGCGGCGGTCGAAGACTACGCCGCTCCCGCAGAGCGGGCAGTAGCTCACCAGCACCGGGATACCGTCGATCTCGTCGTTCACGAGCTCGTGGAAGTTGAGAATCTTGTGGGGATAGGCGTAGGCCTGCCCGCTCGGCGCCACGTAGCCGAGGACGAGGTCGCCCGCTTCGAGCCAGTCCCCTTCAGCGGCCGGGTCATAGACGCCCTCGTAGAACGGCGGGATCGCGTCACGGAGTTGCACGATCGTCCCCTCTAGACCTCGCTCAGGGGTATCGCACCGAAGCCGAAGGTGTCGAAATAGACCTCCTCCAGCGGGACCGTGTGCTTGCTCCGGTCAAGGGCGGGCAGGCTGGGAGCGAACGGCGTCGCGGTCGCCGTGATCTCGGGTGCTGGTGCCGCCGCCGTGGCCTCGGCTGGAGCAACCGTTGCAGTCGGCTCCGTTTGCGATTCTCGCTCTGTTGTCGGTGTCTCCGCACGATCGGGTGCGCCGCCGCAGGCGAGCGCGATCGCGGCTAGCGAGGAGATTCCGAGGCTCAGCGCCCGACTGGGGACGGCCACGGCCTCTACGCTCCGCGAGCAGGCAGCGCGCGGCTGTGACTGTGGTCACGACCAACGCCGTGACACGGACCGCGCCCGCGCTCGCTGATCAGCGTGACGGTCTGCCGTACACTCGTAGCAACTCCCGCTGCCGCGGAAGACCGATGGCGGCCCCTGGAGGCGCAGCTATGCCCCGAGCGATCTGGAGAGGCGTCATTAGCTTCGGCATGGTGAGCATTCCCATCAAGCTCCTCACCGCGACGGATAGTAAGGACATCGCTTTCCGCCAGCTTCGCCGCGACACGAACACGCGCATCCGCCAGATGCGCTGGGACCCGGTCGAGGAGTGTGAGGTCGCCTACGACGAGATCGTCAAGGGCTACGAGTACGCCAAGGACCGCTACGTCGTGCTCGAAGACGAAGACTTCGAGAAGCTGCCCCTTCCGAGCAAGCACACGGTCGAACTCACCGCGTTTGTCGAAGAAGCGGAGATCGACCCCATCCACTACGAGAAGTCGTACTACCTGGAGCCGGAGGAGACGGGGATCAAGCCGTACTCGCTCCTCATCCGCTCGATGCAGAAGAAGGGCCTGATTGCGATCGCGAAGATCGCGATTCGCAACAAGGAGCGGCTCTGCGCCCTGCGGCCACGCGGCGATCAGCTCATCCTGGAGACGCTGCTCTTCCCCGACGAGATCCGGGAGCCGGAGGCGATTGCGGTGGCCGAAGTCTCCGACGCGGAGATGGAGATGGCGGCGGCGCTGATCGAGATGCTGGAGGGGCCCTTCGACCCGTCCCAGTACCGAGACGAGTACCGTGAGGCGCTCATGGCGATCATCACCGCGAAGCTGGAGGGTGAGGAAGTGGCGACGCCCGAAGCCCCGACCGCGCAGCCCGCAGTCGACCTCATGGCGGCGCTGCGTGCGAGCGTAGAGGCTGCGAAGACGCGCAAGGAGGGCAGCGAGGCCCCGGCCGGCGAGCCCAAAGAGGAAGCCGTCGCCGCAGCAGACTAGCCGGCATGCGTACCGTCGACCGATCACGCCCTGAGGGGGCCGGAACGCACGTCCCCAGTTTGCGTGGCGCGCCAACGCCTGGGGTTCGGCGCAAACCACCGCGAGGGGCACCGTGAAGGGCGCCCTCGAAAGGTATCGGGAGAAGCGGGATTTCGATGTCACGCCCGAGCCTGCGGATAGCGTTCCGGAGGGGCGCGCCGGGCCGCTGACGTTCGTGGTCCAGAAGCACTCGGCGCGGCGATTGCACTACGACCTGCGGCTCGAGGTTGGCGGTGTGATGAAGTCGTGGGCGGTGCCTCGCGGCCCCTCCTCGGACCCCAGCGTGCGGCGCCAGGCGATCATGACGGAGGACCACCCCATCCCCTACTCGGCCTTCGAAGGCGTGATCCCGAAAGGGCAATACGGCGCCGGCCACGTGATCGTGTGGGACGCGGGCACGTACGCCCCGGATGAGAAGCGGGCGTTGAGCTTCACGAACCGTGAAGCGGCGGCGGAGGCGATGGAAGCGGCGATTGCGGCCGGTAAGATCTCGTTCCATCTGCGTGGGCGCAAGCTCAAGGGCTCCTGGGCCCTGGTCAAGACGAAGAGCGACTGGCTCCTGCTCAAGCACAAGGACGCAGCCGCCGATCGGGCCCGTGATCTCAGCGCGGAAGATCGCTCGGTGGTCTCGGCCCTCAGCCTCGAGGACCTCAAAGAGGGCCGCCTGCCCCGCCACCGCGAGGAGCCATCCGACTACGCGCCGGCGGCGCTTACGGGAACTACGGCTGCAGCGATTCCGGTCTCACTCGCCCCGATGTTGGCTAGTGCGGACCGCTCGCCGTTCTCGAATCCGGACTGGCTCTTCGAGCCGAAGCTCGACGGCCTTCGTGCCGTCGCTCACGTGGTGAACGGTGAGGTCGACCTGCGGTCGCGGCGCGGGAACGCCATCGCCGAGAAATATCCCGGTGTAACTGCCGCGCTCGCGGCCCAGCCCGTCTCTGCGGCCGTCTTCGACGGCGAGGTGGTCGCCTTCGACGAGCGAGGCGTGCCCTCATTCGAGTTGTTGCAGCAACGGATGAACCTCGGCGGCGCGATCGACATCGCCGCGGCGGAGGGTCGCGTACCGGTGATGTTCATGGCCTTCGACCTGCTCCATCTCGACGGTTACGACCTCACGGCAGTCGCCCTGGAGGAGCGCAAGGAAGCGCTCGCCCGCGTTCTGCTCCCCGGGGGTCCGGTGGCCCTCGTCGAGCACTTCGATGCGACCGGGGAGGAGGCCTACGCCGCGGCTCTCGCCCTCGGTCTGGAGGGCCTCGTGGCCAAGCGCCGCGCCAGTCACTACCTCCCCGGCAAACGCTCTGACAACTGGATCAAGCTCAAGGCGCGCCTGACCGACGAGTTCGTCGTAGCCGGCTTTACTCGGGGCGAGGGGGCTCGCGAGTCCACATTCGGTTCGCTCCTGCTGGGTAGCTCTGAGCCGGATAGCGGGCTCAGCTACCGCGGGCGCGCCGGCAGCGGCTTCAGCGACGCCCTGCTGGTGGAGCTGTACGCCCAGCTCGCTCCGCTGGTGGTAGAGGCTTCGCCGTTCGCCGAGCCCATTCCAGAGGTTGAGATCGCGACGTTCGTGCGGCCGCACTTTGTTGCCGAGATTGAGTATGCCGAGGTCACCTCCGGGGGCGTTCTCCGCGCTCCTGTCTTCAAGCGATTGCGGCCGGACAAGGCGCCGGAGGGGGTCACGTTCCCCGCTAGGCCGGCTGACGCGGCCCCACCAGCGGCCTCCTCGCTGGCGCCCGCTATCGAGTCCGTGCTGAGCCAACTCGAGTCCCCGGACCAGGAAGTGCGCCTGGCCGTCGGCGCCGCCGAGATCCCGGTCACGAATCTGGAGAAACCGCTCTGGCCCGGGTTTGGCGATCAGCGTGCGCTCACGAAGCGCGATCTGTTGCGCTACCTCGCCGGCGTCGCGCCGCTGATCCTGCCGCACCTGCGCGATCGGCTCGTCACGTTGACGCGCTACCCGAACGGCATCGATGCGCCCTACTTCTATCAGAAGCACTCGGAGGCGGCCCTCCCGGAATTCGTCGAAACAGTTCCGATCCATTCGGACGGTGCCGGCGGCGACAAGGGTTTCCTGCTCTGCAACAACCTCGCGACGCTCCTCTGGCTCGTCCAGCTCGCGAACCTGGAGTTCCACGCGACGATGGCGCGCGCCGTAACCGAGCCCGACGCGACGGGTCTGCCGACCACGTTTACCGGCTCGAAGGAGAACGTCGAGGCGTCCGTCCTGAACTACCCCGATTTCCTGCTCTTCGACCTCGATCCGTACATCTACGCGGGCACTGAAGCGGCCGGCGAGGAGCCGCAGCTCAACCGCAAGGCCTTCGCAAAGACCATCGAAGTCGGGCGCTGGCTCAAGGAGATTCTCGATGCGGCGGCGCTTTCGTCGTACGTGAAGACTTCGGGGGCGACGGGGCTACACATCTACGTCCCGATCGTTCGCCAGTTCCCCTACCCCGTGATTCGCTCTCTCTGCGAGACGATCGGGGGCGAGCTGCTCGCCCGCCATCACCAGGACGTCACGCTCGAATGGGCCTCCGAAAAGCGCAGGGGCAAGATCTTCCTCGACGTGAACCAGAACGCGCGCGCGAAGAACGTCGCCGCCATCTTCTCGCCGCGAGCGAAGCCTGGCGGGCCCGTCTCTGTCCCCGTCCGTTGGGACGAGCTCGATGACCTCTACCCCACCGACTTCACCCTCCTCACGGCGCCCGCGCGCTTCGCCCAGACCGGCGATCTTTGGGCGGACATTCTCGAGTCGAAGCAGGATCTGACGACGCTCCTCGGGCTCGACGCGTGACCGCGGGGGCTTGCGAGGAAGCGTCGCTGGGCGCACTATGGCGAACATGCGTTCGATGCTTACAGAGCCCGTGAGATGAGCCAGTCTGCGAGCGCGCCCCGGCCTGAGCGTCCCGTCGCGCGCCTCTTCGAGCTTCGCGGCCGCGACCGACGCGAGGCGATCGAGATCGTCCAGCGGGCGCTTTCCGACGCGGGTTACGAACCGCGCGACTGTGTCGAGGTGCTCGGTGGCGCCTTCGTGAGCGCGGCCGTGCGCCGCTACTGGGTCGAGGGGCTCAGCCCGGCCGAGGCGCACGAACGGCTTCGGGTCGAGGACCCGGAGCTGGCGCGTGCGATCGAAACCCTCGCTCCGCTGCTGCTGGACCGCGCGGAAGCGCGCAGTGAGCGCGATGCCGCCCTCGCCGCCGTCACAATGCTGCTGGCGTCTTCCGATCCTGAAGCGGTGCCCTAGACTGAGTACGGATGCGGGAGCCGGAGAATCATTTTCGCGGTTGAAGAGGCGCCTGAGGGAGGGTTCACCGCGCGTGCACTCGGGCACTCGATCTTTACTGAGGCGGAATCGATCGAGGAGCTCCGGGATCAGGCCAGAGACGCTGTCCTGTGCCACTTCGACGACGGCGATCGGCCGCGAACGATCCGGCTCCATTCCATTCGCGACGAAGTCTTGGTCGTGTGAAGCTCCCGCGCGATCTGTCCCGCCGGACCTTCGTCCAGCGTCTCGCTCAGCTCGGCTAAGAGGTCTCGAGACAGACGGCCAGTCACCTAAGACTCACTCGCCGCGACGGCGACCAGCGGCCATGTCACCGTCCCAAACCACGATTCCTTGAAGGTGGGTACGCTGAGCGCGGTCCTCCGCGACGCGGCCGATCATTTGGGTTCGCGAGCGAGAAGACCGCGAGCAGCTATTCGGTCGCCGGAGTTGAACTCGTCATGACCGATCGCAAACCCGAGCCGCTCGCCGAAACGGGCTGCCTCGAAGCGCATCTCGGAGATCCCAGCGTCCGCGTTCTCGGGGCCACGTCTTCCTTGGTCCTCCGCCGACCGACGCCGGTCGTACGTCGGCCAAAGCGGGCGTAGGGATGGTTGGCCGACTGCATTCCGGGTCCCGCCTTCGCTGATCTCACCAGCGATCGCCTGGCGCTTGCGCTCCTGGGTGCACCGAACGTCGCCCTCTAGGACGCTTCGCGGTCCGAGTGGGCACGCGACCCCTCCCTGCCTATAGAGCGCGATGTAGGCCGCTAGGCGGTCTTCGCGCCCGCGACGATGTCCTCGACGACGGCTGGGTCGGCGAGCGTGGTCACGTCTCCGACGTTCTCCGGCTCGCCCTCGGCGATTTTGCGGAGGATGCGCCGCATGATCTTGCCCGAGCGCGTCTTGGGCAGGCCCGGCACGAACTGGATCTGGTCGGGGGTAGCGATGGGGCTGATGTCGGTTCGCACCGCCTGGCGCAGCTCGCGCTCAAGCTCGTCCGAGCCCGACCACCCCTGGTTCAGGATTACGTAGGCGTAGATGCCCGTGCCCTTCACGTCGTGGGGGTAGCCGACGACCGCGGCCTCGGCGCAGCTATCGTGCCCGACCAGCGCGCCCTCGATCTCGGCGCTGCCGAGTCGATGGCCGGCGACGTTGAGGACATCGTCGACGCGGCCGGTGATCCAGTAGTAGCCGTCCTGGTCGCGGTGGCAGCCGTCTCCCGTGAAGTACTTCCCCGGATAGGTCGTGAAATAGGTTTCGATGAACCGCGGATGGTCGCCGTAGAGCGTCCTCATCATCCCCGGCCAGGAGGCGGTCATGCAGAGCCGCCCGGTGACGCTGTTGCCCTCGATGACGTTGCCGGCCTCATCAACGATTGCCGGCTCCACGCCGAAGAATGGGAGCGAGGCCGATCCGGGCTTCATGTCGTTCGCGCCGGCCAGGCCCGTGATCATGTGGCCGCCCGTTTCGGTCTGCCAGTAGGTATCGACGACTGAGCAGCGGCCTTCGCCCACGACGTTGAAGTACCAGCGCCAAGCCTCCGGATTGATCGGCTCGCCAACGGTGCCGAGCACGCGCAGGGTCTTGCGGCTGTAGCGCTTCACCGGCTCGTCGCCCTCCGCGGCGATCGCCCGAATCGCGGTGGGGGCGGTGTAGAGGATGGTGATGCCGAGCCGATCGACCATGTCCCAGTAGCGCCCAGCGTCCGGGTAGGTGGGAATCGATTCGAAGATCACCGAGGTCGCGCCGTTGGCGAGGGGGCCGTAGACGATATAGCTGTGTCCCGTGACCCAGCCGACATCGGCCGCACAGCAGTAGATGTCTTCGTCACGGCAGTCGAAGACGTAGCGGTGCGAGAGCATCGTGTAGAGGAGATAGCCGGCCTGGGTGTGAAGGACGCCTTTTGGCTTCCCCGTGGAACCGGACGTATAGAGGATGAACAGCGGATCTTCCGAGCCGAGTTCCTCCGGGTCGCATTCGGTCGACTGGCCGGCGAGGAAGTCATCCCACCAGATGTCGCGACCGTCGGTCATGGGTACGTCTCCGGACCCGCGTTTGTAGACGATCACGAACTCGACGCTCGCGCCTCCAAGCTGGAGCGCTTCGTCGACGTTCGTCTTCAGGGCCACGGGGCGCCCGCCGCGCCGTCCCTCGTCTTGGGTGATCATCGCTTTGCAGGTCGAGTCTTCGACCCGATCGACGATCGAGCGTGGGCTGAAGCCGCCGAAGATGACGGAGTGCACGGCGCCGATGCGCGCGCACGCCAACATCGCCACGGCCAGCTCCGGGACCATGCCCATGTAGATGGCGACGCGATCGCCCTTGCCGACGCCACGCGCGCGCAGTGCGTTCCCGAGGCGCCCGACCTCGTCCGCGACCTCACGGTAAGTCAGGCTGCGATTCTCCCCGGGTTCGTCCCCTTCCCAGAGGAACGCCACCTTGTCGCCGCGGGCGGCGAGATGGCGGTCGAGGCAGTTGGCGCTCACGTTCAGGGTGCCGCCTTCGAACCATGCGATGCGCCCGGTCGTGAAGTCCTCTTCCACCACGGTCTCGAAGGACTTCATCCAATCGAGGTTCTCGTTCGCCTGCTCAGCCCAGAACGCCTCACGGTCTTCGATCGAGCGGCGGTGCAGCTCGACGTAGGCGTCGCGCGACTGCACGAGGGAGCCGTCCCGCACGCGTGCTGGCGGCGGGTACGACTCTGTCACCGGTAGTCCGATATCGCTCGTTGCGTCGCTCACATCAGGCCTCCCTCGGGCACCGCCCGGCGGTGCGGTGGCGTTTCGGGGATTCTACCGGCGCGCGCGGTCGAGGGAGGTGGGTCAAGCGTGGCTGCGGGCGGATCTTGGGTGGGCGCTCAGGCGGCCTTCTGATAGAAGCCCGTTGCGGCCGAGACAAGGCCGTAGTTCCCGGGGCGGGCCAACATCTCACTGCCCCCGACGAAGAGCAGGCCACCGGGTCTGAGCGACGCGGCGAAGCGTTCGTGAATGTGCGTCTTCGCCTCCTCGGTGAAGTAGATGACCACGTTCCGGCAAAGGACGAGATCGAGCTCGGTCGGGTAGTCGTCGTTCAACAGGTCGTGGTGCCGGAACGTCACCTGGCCCTTCAGCGCGGCGCGCACGAGGTAACGCTCACCATCGAACTCGAAGTACTTCTTGAGCAGCGCTGACGGAACGGAACGTACGTCGGCTGGCGAGTAGCTGCCTTCGCGAGCCTGGCTTAAGGCGCCGAAGTCGACATCGGTGGCGAGGACGGAGTGGTGGGCGTCGGGCGTCAGCTCCTCGAGCACGATGGCGAGCGTGTAGGGCTCGCAGCCGATCGAGCAGCCCGCGCTCCAGAGCTTCAAGCGGAGCCGCTCGGCTAGCAGCGCGGGGAGATGGACCTGACGCAGCTCCTCGAAGCGATCGGGCTGGCGGAAGAACTCGCTCACGTTGATGGTGAGGGTGCTCCGGACTTCTTCGAGCAGAGCATCGTCGCGCAGCGCGCGCGAGAAGTCAGGCCAGTCGGCCAACTCGAATCGCCGCATCAGCGTCGCGAGACGACGCTTCATCTGCGGTTCCTTGTAGTGAGCTAAAGGGATACCGATCGCGCTTTCGAGCTTCCGCTGGAATACCTGCCAGGCCGGGTCGTCGGGCGCCCCTTGCTCGGTCAGCCTGCCGCTCCGATCCTCGCCAGTTTCATGAGCTCGGCCGCCACCCGCTCGATCGGCGCCTCGATGGCCCGTTCCGCTTTCTCCTTGGCGACCCGAGGCATGCCGTAGACGACGCAGGTCTCTTGGTCTTGCACGACCACATGGCCGCCCGCGCGCTCGACCGCGACGCACCCCTCGGCACCGTCCTGCCCCATCCCTGTCAGGATTGCGACGCAGGCCTTGGTTCCGATCACGCGGGCGACGGATTCGAGGGTGGTATCGACACTCGGCCGCACGCCGTGCCTGGCGGGCCGTTGGTTCAGGAGTACGCGGCGTTCGTGGCTGAGCTCGAGGTGGTAGTCGCCGGGCACGACCAGGACTTCGCCACCCTGAAGGACCGCGCCGTGCTCGGCTTCGCGCACCGGCTGGGGGGAGGCGCTATCTAGGCGCCGAGCGAGGGTGCTGGTGAAGCCCGCCGGCATGTGCTGGACGACGAGCACGCCTACGGCCGGCTGGGGCTGCAAGTTGGGCACGACCTGCGTGAGCGCGGGCGGGCCGCCGGTCGACGAGCCGATGACGATCAGGCGCTCCGCGGGCCTCCCGGGAGCGGTCGGTGGCCGCTTCGGGACCGGCCGCTTCTGGGCGGGTGGTCGCCGACGCCGCACCTTGGCTTGCTGCCAGCCGCCGATGGCGCCGGCGAGCTGCTCCCGAAGGCCGGCGAGCTGCTCCCGAAGGCCGGGGACTGCCTCGCCGAGGGCGCTGGGCTTGGCGACGTAGTCAATCGCGCCCGCCTCGAGGGCGTCGATCGTGACTTCCGCCCCCTCAGTCGTGAGCGAACTGACCATGATGATGGGCGTCGGGAGCGCTTGCATGATCTCTTGGACGGCGCCGACACCGTCCAGATTGGGCATCTCGACATCCATCGTGATGAGGTCGGGGCGAAGCCGGAGGGCTTCGCGCACGCCCTCGACGCCGTCACGAGCGGTGCCCACGACCTCGACGCCCTCGTGCTCCTCGAGAATGCGGGCGAGTGTGCGCCGCATGAAAGCGGAGTCGTCGACGACAAGCACCCGTGTTTTCGCGTCCGGCTGGGGAGCAGTCGCTCCGCTCACTCGTCGCTGCCTAAGCGCAGAGCTTGCTCACGGCGGCGAGCACGCGCTCGCTTTCCAGGGCTTCACAAGGAAGTCCTTGGCCCCGGCCTTCACCGCCTGCAGCACGATCTGCTGCTGGCCGAGAGCGGTGACCATGGCGATGCTCGCCTTGGGGTCGTACTGACGGATCTGCTCGAGCGCGGTCAGTCCGTCCATCTCGGGCATCGTGATGTCCATCAGCACGGCGTCGGGGTTGGTCTCTTTGTACCGAGCGATGGCTTCGATGCCGTTTTCAGCCTGGACGACCTCATAACCGCCCTCCGACAGGATCTTCGAGATTCGCATACGCATGAATGCGGCGTCGTCTACCACCAAAATTGTCGCCACGGTGGCCCTCCTAGAGTTCGCGTCCGGCGGATGCTGCCGTTCGCACTATTGTCTTCCCGCTCAGGATGTACAGCTCGAGCGTGCGGCCCTTGTCCCCGCCGATCTCCTCGCCGGCTGGACGTAGGCCGAGCTCGTGAAGCTTGTCGCGTATTGCCTCGGCATTCCGTTCGCCGATCTTGAATCGCTGGGCGCTCCCACGGCCGAGAACGGCGGCGCCACCCGCGAGCTTGACCTCGATGCGGGAGCGCTGCGCCCCCTGCGCCGCCATCTCCTGGAGGAGCGTGTCGACGCCTGAGTCGGCGAAGCGGGCGGGCTCGTCGCGCGTGGGAAGGGTCCGTCCCGAGGATTGCGGCAGCAGCACATGGGCGAGGCCGCCGACCTTGGCCTCGGGGTCGAACGCGGCCACGCCGATGCACGACCCGAGGCCGTAGGCCACGAGCACCTCGCTCGGCTCGGCGCTCACGGTGAGGAGGCCGATGCCGACGGGCCGGCGCTTCGTCGAGCCTTCCGCGAGGGTCATGCGGCGATCGCCTCCAAGCGCTCGATGCAGTCGCCATCGGGAGCGACGAGCAGCAGGCCAGCCGCGGAGCCCTCGCTGTCTTCGAAGATCGTGTCGATCATGATCACGTCCCCACCCTGCTCGAGGATCTCGGCGTAAACCGTCTGGAGGAGGGCCTCGGCCAAATCCTCGAGCACCACCGGGGGGCTGGGGTGAAGAATCAGGTTCGTGTGGTCGGCGAGCGCGTTGACGAAGGCGGAGCCAACGACATTGCCGAGCTCACCCACCGCTGAGAGCGCGAGCTCGTCGCTTTCGGTGGTCGTTCCCCGTGGTTGTCCGCACATCAGATCGACGCATTCGAGGGCACGCTGCTGGGGGAAGAGCAACAGTGCGTGGCCGGTGATGTCGCCCGAAATCGTGAGGTAGGCGCCCATCACGACGGCATCGGGGCCGCCCACGGAGTCGGAGGCGTCGTCCCGGGTGCCCATCCGCACTTCGGGGATGTGGATCGTGACCTCCTGCCCGAGGAGGCCGCTCAGACCCCGTCCCGAGCGGACCGCCCCATCTCCGGCTACGGCTTCGAGCCAGCTGAGCAACTTCGATCGGTCTTCCGCCATGGCTGATTCCTCTTGCGCTCTGGGCTTAGGCCGCGACTGGTACCGGAGCGATGACGCTGCGGCTTGAGATGAGGCTTGCGGTATCGATGATCAAGCCCAGGCGGCCGTCGCCCAGGATCGTGGCTCCGGAGAGGCCGCTGCGACTCCCGATCAGTTTGCCCAGCGATTTCACGACCACGTCCTGCTCGCCCAGCAGCCGGTCGACGAGGAACGCCGCCTCGCGGTCGCCGTGACGGGCTGCCACGACGAACTGAGGCTCGATGTCGGCCGCGTCTCGGCCATCGCCGAGCGCTTCCGCCAGCTCGAACACCTGTAGCAGCTTGCCCCGGAGCCGCATCACCTGATGGCTGTCAACGCTGGTGAGCGTGGCCTCGTCGATGGAGAGCGCCTCGGTGACGGATACGAGGGGGACGGCGTAGACCGTTTCGTTCGCGAGCACCATGAGCGCCTTCGTCGTCGCTAGGGTGAGTGGGAGCTGAATCGTAAACTCGCTCCCTTCGCCCGGTGTGCTGCGCACGCGTACTTCGCCGTTGAGGCGCTCGATGTTGGTGCGCACAATGTCCATGCCCACGCCCCGGCCCGAGACATCGGTAACTTCCGCGGCGGTCGAGAGGCCGGCCATGAAGACGTAGTCGAGCGCGGCCTCGGGCGTCGCGCTCGCCGCGGCTTCGCTCGAGACGATCCCGCGCTCGACCGCCTTCTCCAGCAGCCGCTCGATCGCGATCCCGCGCCCGTCGTCGCTGACGGAGAGGTAGATGTACGTCTCCTGATTCCAAGCGGTGACCTTGACCTGGCCGGCCTCAGGTTTGCCCGCCGCGAGGCGCTCTTCAGGCGGCTCGATGCCGTGATCGACCGCGTTTCGGAGGATGTGCACGAGCGGGTCGGCGAGCTCCTCGATCACGGAGCGGTCGAGCTCGGTGTCCTCGCCGCTCATCGTCAGCTCTACGCGCTTGCCGCCCTTCGAAGCGACGTCTCGCACGATTCGAGGGAGCCGTGAGAGCACGGAGCGCACGGGCAGCATGCGGCTGCGCATGATCTCTTCCTGGAGCTCGTCGGTAACGCGTGCGAGGTGAGAGGTGGTCTCCTCGAAGTTCTCGGTTAGGTCAGGTTCGTTCGCGTCCCGGAGCACGTGCGAGAGTTGCTCGCGGATCTGCTCGAGACGCGTGCGGTCGATGACGAGCTCGCCGACAAGGTTCATGAGGCCGTCGAGGCGTTCAACATCGATCCGGACGGAGGAGGCTTGGCGGCGCGCTGGCGGCGCGGTGGGCTCGCCGCTGGTTGCGCTCTGCGCAGGCGCGCCACGATCTGCGGCGGTGGGCTCAGGCACTTGCGCCGGTGCCGCCGCGGGTGGGAGGGCGACGCTGGCGAGTTCACCGCGATCGAGCGCCCTGGTGTTCGACTCCGCGACGTCCGAGATGTCACGGATCGCCGCCGCGATTCGCTCGTCGGACTCGAGCGAAGTGAGAATCACGACCAGGCGATGGCCGCCATCGCCGCGCTCGATCGTCTCCTGGTCGGGCCAGCTCTGGTGGACCTGGCTCAGCTCCTCCAGTTCCTGAATCACCTGGAAGCAGCGGATCGAGGGAAGTTGGCAGTCGGCCGCGAGATCGATGGTCGCGAGATAGGTGGCGGCCCCGCGCTCAATCTCTGCCTGGATCGTGGTCTCCACGCCCGCGTCGAGTTCGTAGGCGCTGCCGCCGGCTTCGGCACTGGCCGGCTGAGGGTCCGCGGCGGGATCCTCCAGGACGGCGAGGAGCGCCTTCACGAGGGGCGCTGGATCGACGCCGGAGCTGATCCGTGTCACAACCTCGTCAGCGAGCTCGCGCAGGGCGTCGATGCCGGCCAGGAGTGCGTCAACGACGTCACCATCGGGTGCCCGCCGGCCCTGCCGCACGGCGTCGAGCACGGTTTCCATCGCGTGGGTCAGATCGGCCATGCGGCTATGACCGATCGTCGCGGCGGAGCCCTTAAGGGTGTGAGCGGCGCGGAAAATGCGCTGAACCAGCTCCGGGTCGGGCTCGCCCTCCATCTGGACGAGGGCCGTATCGAGGAGTTCGATCTGCTCCTCCGCTTCCTCGTTGAAGAGCTTGAGATCTTCATCGTTGAGGTCGAAGTCGAGACGCTCAGCGTCCGCCATCACGCGCTCCTGGTGGTGCGGTTGTCGGGTTGAGGGCTTGCGGGATTGCGAGGCTGGCTAAGCAGCGTCTTCGAGCAGTTGGGCAAACTGCTCCGACGGCAGCAATCCGTCCAGCTCCATCAAGGAGATCAGCCGGTCTTCGAGCTTGGCGACCCCGCGGAGGTACGAGTTCTCCGGGGCGCTCACGATGGCGCTCGGAGGTTCGACCTGCGCGGCGGGTATGCGCATGACTTCCGAGACTGCGTCCACGACGAAGCCCACCATTCCGGCCTCGCAGCTGACGACGACGATGCGCGTCTCGTTCGTCGCTTCGCTCGGCTCGAAGCCGCAGCGGAGCCGTAGATCAACGACGGGCACGACCCGTCCCCGCAGATTCGTAATGCCTTCGACCCACGGATCGGACCCTGGAATCGAGGTGATGTTCTGCATCCGCACGATCTCTTGTACCGCTTGGATATCGAGGGCGTAGTACTCCTGGTCGAGGCGGAAGATCACCACATGCTCGTCGGACGAACTCTCGCCGGCGATCTCCGGACTGGTTTCGGGCGCGTTCGCTGCCATTCGATTACCTCTTCGTTCACCCCTCGGCAGAAGAGGTGTGTCGCTGGCTCACCACGCTAGGGACCGGCCCTCTACCGCGTCATCGGGCATTGCCCGATATGGCGCAGACCGCGCCCGCATCGCGCTCGCGACAGGCGTCCGCGTTAGGCATGCAAGGGAACCCCCTCATAGCCAGCCGCGGCGCCGATGATGACCATGGCGGAGTGGACTTAGCTTGTGGCTGACGGTGCCGTTCTCTCGCAGCGCGAGATCGATGCGCTCCTCAACGCTGATGCGCAAGAACTGAGTGAAAGCGCTGCGCCGAGCGCCGCCGCTGCCGCCGTCAGGCAGCCTGCGAAAGACTCAGGCCGGCGGATCAAGCCGTACGACTTCCGCCACCCAGAGAAGCTCTCGAAGGAACAGCTCCGGGGTCTGCAACTCATCCAGCAAGCCGTTGCGGGCGTTATCGCGACCTCCTTCTCGACCCGTCTGCGCGCCCCCGCCGAGGCCCGGCTCAGCGCCCTCGAGCGCGGGATCTACGAGGAGTACATCGCGCAGGTCGGCACCTCCGCCGCCGTAGTTACCATTGACATGTCTCCGTTGCAGGGCTACGCGGTCGCTTCCTTCGGTCTGGATTTTGCCTTCGGCATT
Organism: Tepidiformaceae bacterium; assembly: GCA_965247935.1. Lineage (GTDB taxonomy): Bacteria > Chloroflexota > Dehalococcoidia > Tepidiformales > Tepidiformaceae > CAUYXJ01. The sequence goes on along the minus strand of CBDFIA010000002.1, from coordinate 1,495,692 downwards.
ATCGATCGGCTGATGGGTGGCCGCGGAACGAAGGGTCCGCGGGCGACCCAGCGAGAGCCGACTGATATCGACATGGCCCTGATCCGCCACATCGGCCTCGGCATCGCATCGTCACTCGTCGAGCCCTGGGCGCGAATCACGGAGCTCCAGCCGGACGTGACCGATCTCGGGGTGGGCGGCCAGGTGTTGCACGTCGTGCCTGCGGGCGAATTCGTGATCACGGCCTGGTACGAGGTGCGGCTGGCCGGCGAGACCGGTGGCATCTCGATCAGCTTCCCGCTCACCATCCTCGAGCAAGTCCTGCCGAAGCTGGCGGGGAGTACGCTTTTCGAGCATCGCCTGGCCGGCCCGGCGGACGAGGACTCAAAGGTTCGCGAGGAGCAACTCCTGCCCCTCGTCGTCGATGCGCGCGCGATTCTCGGCGGGGCTTGGGTACCCGCTACGGATATGGCGAATCTTGCACCGGGCGATGTGATCGTGCTCGATCGTACTGCTGACGACCCTGTACGTCTGAGCCTCGGCTCACGGGAGTTCTTCGTCGCATCACCAGGCACCCGCGGGCGCCATCTCGCGCTCCAGATCACCGGCCACGTCGACGGGGACGGCCGGCCAAGAGACTTCGAGGAGCAATCCGGATGAGCACCCCGGCAATTCGTGCGGTCCTCATGGCCTACGCGCCAGAGAGCTCCGACAACGGCTTCCACCGCATCACCTATAAGGTCGAAGAGGGTCGCAGTCAGATGACGACGGTTGCGGTGATGATTTCCCGCGACGCGCAGCGGAAACTGGGGTCTCATCTGAGTCGGGCGGGCGCCCGTACCAGCAGCGAGAAGCTGCTCAAGGCCTGGGCCCGCTGGGCCATCTCCAACCGGCTCGATGAGACCGGCAGCCTACCCGCCACGATCACCATCACTGGCAGCGATATCGACGACACCGGCGCGTATGCCTCGGGGTTGCGCGCGACGCTCGACTAGCCCAGGGAGCCTCAACTTCGAGGCCGGTGCGGCCGACGATCCGGTGGGGATGCGTGCACGCCTAGCCACCTCAGGGGGCGAACGTTGGCGGCAGCCTCTGAACGTCCTCGCGAGGAGTGATCGGATGTCAGTAGCGAAGGTCACAGTCGAACAGGCGGCCGAGGAGGCGTCGAGTTCGCGGAGGGTACGGCTCGAGCTGGTCGCGCCCTTCATCGAGGCGGCGGCGGACGTGATCAAGAAGGAGCTGGGCGAGACCGTTGGCAAGGGGCGGATCCACCGGGTGCGTTCGCCGCGCACGAGTGGCGAGGTGAGCGCGTTGGTCGCGGTCACGGGCGGTCTTTCGGGTATCGCCGTTTACTCCATGTCCCTCGAGTTGGCGCGCACCATCGCCAGCGCGATGATCGGCGAGCGGGTGGCGGAGTTTGACGAGATGGCGCAGAGCGCGATTGCTGAGTTGGCGAACGTGGTCACCGGGCAGGCCGGGATTCGGCTCGAGCGCAACGGTTACCGGACGGACATGTCGCCGCCCGCGCTCCTCGTCGGTGCGGGGAGCACGATCGCGACCTTCGACTTGACGCGGCTCGTGGTTCCGCTCCTGCTCAGCGGTGGCGAGTTCAACGTCGATATCGCCGTGAAAGCGTCCCCCTAGGGGTTGCTGGGCCGCTTGCGGTCGCTCGCGTACGATGTGAGGTGATGAGTTCCCGAAGGCCCCGGCGACAACGCCGGCGTCCGCGCGAGCGCGCCTCCACCCTCCCCCGACCGGTCGCGAGCGAAGCTGCGGAGGCCGCGAATCAGCCGGTGGGCGCGCAGACGCCCCGGCTCGCGGCGAACGCGCGCCCCGAGCACCACGTGGCGGCCGACTACCGCTACGTGCGCAAGGACCTTGTGACGATCGCCCTCGTCGGTGGGCTTACGCTCGCCTTCGTGCTGGTTGCGGCCGCCGTCTCGTAGGTTAGCCGCTCAGACTCGTCATGTAGTTCCCGCGGCGCGGGAGGGCCGAGGCCCGCGCGCATTGCGAGGACCGGCGCAAGGCCGCGCACGGCGACGTGCCCGCGGCATCTAGCGAAGGTTCTGATAGGCGAAGTAGACGCCGATCCCAGCAGCGACGAGTCCCCAGAGCGCGAAGCGGAAGTCGATGAAGACGATCTGCAGGCCCCAGGCGATGGCGATTCCTCCAACCGCGAAGCCGACGACCGCTGGCCCGCGTTTCCCACCCGTGGCGAACTCCATGAGGCGTGTGAAGACATAGCCCAGCCCGGCACCGATGAAGATCGAGAAGAAGCCGAAGGTGAAGGGAAGGAGGATGAGGGCCCAGACCAGGCCCATTGCGATTCCGCCGACGACGGCGGCGACCCCAGCGCGCAGCAGGTGCCCGGCTGAGAGCACGTACACCGGAGCGCGCTTGATCCGGGCGCAGTCGCGACAGCGGGCGCCCACGGGCGTCTGGACGAGGCAGGAGGGGCAGATCGCGACCTCACAGCGGCTGCACTGGAGCGCGGTCTCGACCCCAGGGTGTCTGGGGCACTCCACGATTTGGGCCATTGTCGCCATGCTAGCAGACCCCCTTTCCGCCTCCCCCGACGGCAATTTCGCTCTTCTCAGGCTAGCTGCTGGAAGGTAAAGGTGGCGGCGATTCGGTCTCCGCCCGCGCCCGCTGCGGCGGCCGCTCGCCAGGGCTCGAGGTCCGTTCGTTGGGGCGTGGGGCTCAGGTCGTGGGGCTGTCGACAAGCGCGAACGAGATCGTTCCTTCGGCGACTACCGCGTCATCGACGCGCGCCTCTACGGTCCCCTGCCCCACAGGCCCCCGCATCCGTTCGAGCACGAACGTGAGAAGGAGTTGATCGCCCGGAACGACCGGCCGGCGGAAGCGCATCTTCTCGATCCCGCCGAACATCGGCACCTTCCCCATGTGGTCGACATCCTTGAGGAGGGTGACGGCGCCGACTTGCGCCAGTGCTTCGACGATGAGGACGCCCGGCATGACCTTGCGGCCGGGGAAGTGCCCTTCAAAGAACCACTCGTTCGTGGTCACGCTCTTCAGTCCGACGCCACGGACCCCGGCCTCCAGCTCAACCATTCGGTCGACGAGGAGGAACGGATAGCGGTGGGGGATGACGCTCTCGATCTCGTCGGCGCCCATTTCGATGTCCATCAAGCCACTCCGGCGAGGGCGAGCCCCGGTACTGCTCGCGATTCGAGGAAGGCCACGAACGCGTCGACCGCTACGTCTGGGAAGGGGATTTCGCCGATCTCGCGGTCGTCGGGGTTGCCTAGACCGTGGTAGTCGCTGCCGCCCGAGGTCGCTAGGCCGAGCTCGGTGGCGAGCGCGCAATGTGCTTCGACCGTGTCGGCATCGTAGTGCTTGTAGTGCGCTTCGAGCCCGTCGAGGCCAAGCGCCGCGAGCGCTCGTACGGGATCCTCGTACGGCTCGCCCAGGAAGATGGGATGCGCGGCGAACGCGACCCCAGCGGCTTCGTGAACCAGCGCGATTGCCTCGGCGGGGGTGAGGCGATCGCGCGCGATGTGGCCGGGTTTGCCGTCGCCTAGCCACTGGTCGAAAGCCTCCGCCACGCTCGCAACGTGACCTGCTTCGACGAGCGCCCGGGCCACGTGCGGCCGGCCGACGCTCGCCTCGCCTGCGATCTCCAGAACGCGCTCGGCCTCGATAGCGAGGCCGTGACTCGCGAGTGTGCGCACGATTCGCCTCATGCGGCCGACGCGGCCCTCGCGCTGCTCTCTCAGGTACGCTTGCAGGGGCGCGTGGGCGACGTCAAAGCCGAAGCCGAGGAGGTGGGCATCGACCCCGTCGAGGTCGACGCTCAGCTCGATGCCCGAGACGAGCTGCACGCCCGCGTGCTCCGCGGCGGCGCGCGCTTCGGCAAGCCCCTCGGTGGTGTCGTGATCGGTGAGCGCAAGGATGCGCACACCGTTCGCGGCCGCGGTTTCCACGACCCACGTCGGGCTGCGGACGCCGTCGGAGGCGGTGCTGTGCAGGTGGAAGTCGCCAGTTGCCATTCTGGGTAGCGCGCGAGGGGGCCTAGCGGGCGAACTCGGTCGCGCGCGTTTCGCGCACGACGGTCACCTTGATCTGGCCCGGATAGTCCACGCTCTCCTCGATCTTCTGGCTGACGTCGCGAGCGATCCTCATCGACTGGAGGTCATCGATTTGCTCGGGCTTGACGATGATTCGAAGCTCGCGCCCCGCTTGGATGGCGAAGGCTTGCTCGACGCCCGTGAAGCCCTTGGCAATCTCTTCGAGCGTCTGCAGGCGCTTGACGTAACTCTCGAGGGATTCGCGGCGGGCGCCTGGCCGGCCGCCGCTGATCGCGTCGGCCATCTGCACGACGACGGCCTCGACCGTCGAGGGCTCGACCTCCTCATGGTGCGCTTCGATGCAGTGGGCGACCTCATCGCGGACGCGGTAGCGTCTGGCGATATCCGCGCCGATAAGGGCGTGGGTGCCCTCGACCTCGTGGTCGACGGCCTTACCCAGGTCGTGGAGGAAGCCGCCTGCGCGGGCGATATCTTCGTTGGCACCGATTTCGCGGGCGATCATCGAGGCGATGTGGGCAGTCTCGATGGAGTGGCGCATGACGTTCTGGCCGTAGCTCGTGCGGTAGCGGAGGCGGCCGAAGACCTTCATGACCTCGGGGTGGAGGTTGAGGACGTCGGCCTCCTCGGCCGCCGTGTCGGCGGACTCGGCCATCGTCGTCTCGACGTTCCGCTGAGCCTTCGTGACCGCTTCCTCGATGCGGGTGGGGTGGATGCGGCCATCCTGGACCAGCCCGGCGAGGGCAACGCGCGCAACTTCTCGCCGCACGGGATCGAAGGAGCTGACGGTGATGGCGTCGGGCGTGTCGTCGATGATGAGGTCGACGCCGGTGGCCGCTTCGATCGCGCGGATATTGCGCCCTTCGCGGCCGATGATGCGCCCCTTCATATCGTCGCTGCCGATGGGAACCACCGAGACGGTGGTCTCGGCGGTTACCTCGCCGGCGAAGCGCTGGATGGCGGTGGCGATGACCTTGCGCGCGCGCTGTGCGCCTGTCGCTTCGGCCTCGCGCTCCATCTCCCGAACGCGGCGACTGGCTTCCTCGCGGATCTCGTCGTCGATGGCCGCGAGCAACTGCTCGCGCGCTTCTTCGCGGCTGAGGCCGCTGACGCGAGCGATTTCGTGGACTTGCTCCTCACGCAAGCGATCGATCTCGTCTTCGGATTCGCCAAGCGCCTCTGCGCGCTCGCGAATGCTCGCCTCGCGCTCGTCAGCACCTTCGGCCTTGCGGTCGAGGTTCTCCTCGCGCTGCGTCAGCCGGTTCTCCGTCCGCGAGAGCTCTGAGCGCCACTCGCGGATATCGGCTTCGGCGTCATTGCGGAGTTTGAGCGTCTCCTCCTTGGCCTCGAGCTCGAGCTCGCGGCTGTTCGTTTCGGCCTCAGCGAGGACCCGTCGGGCATCCTCCTCCGCCTGCTGCAGCGATGTCTGCACGGAGCGGCGACGCAGGGCATAGCCCACGCCAAACCCGATCAGTACCCCCACGAGGCCGGCGATCACGGCAAGTATCGCCGCCATGTTGGTGCTCCAAACGAATCGCGAATCGCGACATAGTCTTCCTGAAGCGGCGAAGGCCGCCTTCCGGCCCGATGGTACGGGCGGCGCGGCGGAGCCGTCAAAGAATTCGCCTCGAGCGGCATCGGATCGCCCCGTGCCAAGGGCCGCTTCGGCGCCGTGCAGAGCGGCCCAGCCGGACTGGCTCGGCTCAGTCGCCCTCGGCTTCTGCCGAGACTTCCTCCCAGACGATGCGTGTGGCTTCGGCGATCTCGCCGTAGCCAATCCCGCGCCGCCCGAGGAAGCCCGCCAGGCGCTTGCGGAAGGTTTCGAAATCGAGGCCGCTGAGTCGCCCGGCGCGCTGGCGGGCGAGCGCGAGCGCGGTTTCGCCGTCGTCCGTGCCTTCGGTGGCGGTCTCGATGATCTCGGCCGTGACCCCCCGCCCGCGCAATTCTTGGCGCAGCAGCCGCCGTCCCCGGGGGGCAAGCGTGGCGCGATCCTGGACCCACGAGTGTGCGAACGCCTCATCGTCAAGGAGCCCTGCTTTCCGTAGCCGTGCGATCTCGTGATCGACAACGGCTGGCGTCAGGCCCCGCATTCGTAGCTCTCCTGCCATCTCGCGTTCGCTGCGGGCGCGACGCGAAAGCAGGCGCAGCGCCCCCTCGTGCGCAGCGACACGCTGTTCCTCCTCGTCGATCTGCGCGAGGGAGGTCGCGTCGATCAGGGCGCCCTCGACGAGGCCCGCGCGCGCGACGGTCTCCGCGCGTAGCGCGAGGGTCTCGCCGTCGTCCGTGACAACAACGGCTCGTCCCCGCGAGCGACGGGTGATTCTGGTGATCCGGGGCGCATCATCCAGGGGCACGGCGCCCGCTAGCTGCCACCGACGGCGGCCGGCTCCGCGAGCGTTGGCTCTGCATCGACTGGGGCGGGAGCTTCCTCGTCGGCGGGGGGCTCGATGGGGGGACTGCCGTCGGTCATCGGCTCCGCCGATAGACCCGCCTCGCTGCGGAGGTCGCGCTCGATCTCTTCGAGGATGTCGAGGTTTTCGTGGAGGAACGTCTTCGCGGCTTCGCGGCCCTGACCGATGCGCAGATCGCCGTAGCTGTAGAACGCCCCCGACTTGGTAAGGATGCCGCTTTCGGCACCGAGGTCGATGACATCGGCGGTGCGGCTGATCCCGCGCGGGGGGTTGAACATGATGTCGAATTCAGCCGTGCGGAAGGGAGCGGCCACTTTGTTCTTGACGATCTTTGCGCGCACCCGCCGGCCCATCACGTCGGTGCCCTTCTTGATGCTCTCGATACCGCGCAGCTCGATGCGGACGGAGGAGTAGAACTTGAGCGCGCGGCCCCCGGGCGTCACCTCGGGGTTGCCGAAGACGACGCCGATCTTCTCGCGGAGCTGGTTGATGAAGATGACGGCAGTGCTGGTGCGGGCGATGGAGGAGGTGAGCTTGCGCAGCGCCTGGGACATCAGCCGCGCTTGGAGGCCGACGTGCGCGTCGCCCATCTCGCCTTCGATCTCCGCGCGCGGAACCAGTGCCGCGACGGAGTCGATCACGATGCCGTCGATCGCGTTCGATCGCACGAGTGCCTCGCAGATCTCCAGCGCCTGCTCGCCCGTATCCGGCTGGCTGATGAGCAGCTCCTCGGTGTTGATGCCGAGCTCCTGGGCGTACGCCGGTTCGAGGGCGTGCTCGACGTCGATGTAGGCGACGGTGCCGCCGGCGCTCTGCGCCTGGGCCATGATGTGCTGGGCGAGCGTGCTCTTGCCCGCCGATTCGGGCCCGTAGATCTCGGTCACCCGGCCCCGGGGGATGCCGCCAATGCCGAGGGCGATATCGAGCGAGAGTGAACCGGTGGAGATCGCGCCGACCGCCATATTGGCGCTGGCATCGCCCATCTTCATGATGGCGCCCTGTCCGTACTGCTTTTCGATCTGGCTCAGGGCCAGCTCGAGTGCACGATCACGATCATCGGATTTCTTGGCCACGGCGCGCTCCGTGCGGGCGCGAGATTCGGAGAGAGCGCCCGCTCGCGCCAAATGCTACACGCGATAAAACAAATGTTCTAGTGCAACCCGACGAACCCTGTCGCGGTCGCGGCAGTTGCCTGCAGAGCCTACGCTCAGGCGATGGGGCGGATCGAGGTTCGGGTGATTTCGCGTGCGAGCCGTGACCGTGTCGTTGGCTTCGATGAGAGCGGCGTCCTGAGGGTGCGCGTGACCGCGCCACCGGTCGAGGGCGCCGCGAACGCGGCCGTCGCGAAGCTCTTGGCGCGAGCGCTGGGCCTGGCGTCGCGCGAGGTCGTTCTTGCGGGTGGCGAGCGCGGCCGCACGAAGCGCTTCGACCTGCCGATTAGCGCCGAAGAGGCGCGGAAACGGCTCGAGACGGCGGCCGGGTCCTAGTAGATGCCACCCGGTCGGCCCAGTGGTCCAGCCAAGAAGTAAGAGTTCGACGTCGTACACTGGCGGAGATTCGAGTGAGGGGAATTCCGATGAACGCTCCGCCGGTCGGGACGATCGCGGGCTTCGCAAAGGCCTTCGCGCAAACTGGCAAGGGGAATGGGCTCACCAAAGAAGAACTGCTGACGTTCTTCCGCACTTACTCGGCGAACATCCCGGATCCAGAGTTCTATGGTCAAACCCTGACGAAGCAGAAGCTGTTCCACTACTGTCTCGAACGACTTCACATCGAAGATCAGTACCGTGCTCTGATCGATCTCTGCTGCGTTCCACCTGAAACGAAGAACCCTCTGCCTTCACAGGAGGAGGTGGCGAGGTTACTAGATGCACTCCACCAGGGCGGTGTCGCCAACGGTGTGAGAGCCCGAGCGGTCACTCTTTCGTCTTGGTCCCTTCGGCGCGATTGGCTTAAGACGCTCGGTCGCATCGAGCGGAACCCAGATGCCGCGATCACGAGCGCGCGGACGATGCTGGAGGGAGTCTGCAAAGAGATTATTGTTTCCCAAGACTCGAATGATCCGACCCTGAGCGAGGGTGATCTTGGGAAGCTACTCAAACGAGTGAGAGATCTCCTGGGGTTGAGCGGTGCCGAAGACTTGTGGTGACCGGCCTCGGGACGATGACTCAGGCGATCGCTGAGCGGAGCAACACCAGCGGGGACCGCCACGCGGCGAAAAACCGAGCATTCCCTCTCGTCACGGAAGCCCGGTTATTCACGGATGCTGCGCTCGTGGTAGCGCTGTTCCTACATGAGGTCCATCAGGTTTCCGAGTCGCCTGATCACAGCCCGACCTAGAAGACATCGAAGAGGTTGAAGCGGGGGCCGTCCTTGCAGCAGAGGCGGACGCCGTGGCGGGTGAAGATGGCGCAGCCGTAACAAAGCCCCCAGCCGCAGGGCATGTTTTCCTCCATCAAGATCTCGGGGGTTTGGCGGCGGCCGTTCTGCCGGAGGGCATCGGCCAGTGCGGCGAACATCGCGTTCGGACCGCAGGCGTAGAGCTTGCTCGACCAGTCGACGTAACGCGCGAGGTGCTCGGTGACGCGCCCTTCGAGGCCCTGCGATCCGTCCTCGGTGACGACGACGTACTCGACGTCGCTGGGCCAGGCGGCGGCGGGGAGGAGTTGGGTGGCCGTGCGTGCGCCCATCATCGCTGTGACCTGATGCCCCTTTGCGACGGCAACTTCGGCGAGATCGATCATGGGGGCGACGCCCACCCCCCCAGCTACTAGGAGGAGATTCCCAGAGCCGTCGGGCAGGCGGAAGCCTTTCCCCAGCGGCCCGTAGAGGGGGACGGCGTCTCCACGTCGGCGAGTCACGAGCCAGTCCGTCCCCCGTCCGAAAACCGCGTAGAGCAGCGCGATCCTGCCCTCCTTCGCGCGATGAACGCTGAAGGCGCGGGAGAACATCGGCTCCCCTCCCTCGGGAGCGCAGCGAACCATCACGAACTGGCCTGGTTGGTGCCCCGTGGCGGCGAGGCGCGGTGCATCCAGCCAGATAATGTAGCCGCCTTCGTAACAGGCCTCGTTCGAGAGAACCGTCGCGTGCTCGCGGATCATTGGCCCACGTACTCGTCCAGCCGCGCGACCGAAAGCGAGGCCGAGCCCCGGAGTGCTTCGATCGCCGCCTTCGCGGTATCGATCGACGTGAAGCACGGAATCCGCTGCTCGGCCGCGGCTCGGCGGATGTGGAAGCCATCTCGGAGTGACCCGGTCAGCCGACCTTCGGGCGTGTTCACGACGCAACGGACCGTGCCGTCGATGATGACGTCGACGACGTTGGGGTGAGAGCCGCTCAGGACCTTCGTGACGACGGTCGCGGGGATCTCGAGCGCCTCCAACATGGCGCCGGTGCCCTCCGTTGCGTAAAGCGGGCAGTTCGATTCATGCAGACCGTGGACAAGAGCCAAGGCCTCGGCCTTGGTGCGGTCGCTAAGCGAAAGGAGGACGGGCGTGCCCGGCTCGAGGGAGAGGTCGGCGGCGACCAACGCCTTCGCCAGCGCGGCCTCGTAGCTGTGGTCGATCCCCATGACCTCGCCGGTGCTCTTCATCTCTGGGCCGAGGTAGGTGTCGACCTGGGCGAGCTTAGACATCGAAAACACTGGGGCTTTGACCGCGACGAGATCGCGCTCGGGCCAGAGGCCGCCGTCGTAGCCCTGGCTCGCGAGGGTCTCGCCTAGCATCGCCCGGACCGCGAGGCGGACCATGGGCACGCCCGTCACCTTTGAGAGGAACGGGACGGTTCGGCTGGCGCGCGGGTTCACCTCGATGACGAAGATCTGTGCCTGCCCCCCCCCGCGGGGCAAGACGACGTACTGGATGTTGGTCAGGCCGATTGCGCCCATGGCGAGCACGATCTGCTCGGTGTAGCGGCAGATGAGGTCGCGCTCGTCGTCGTCGAGGTGGAGAGGGGGGTAGACCGCCATGGAGTCGCCGGAATGGACGCCAGCGCGCTCAATGTGCTCCATGATGCCGGGGGTGAGGACCTGCTCGCCATCGCAGATGGCGTCGACCTCGACTTCGCGGCCTTCGAGGTATTTGTCGATGAGGATGGGCCGCCCCTCAGCAGCTTCCGCAGCCTGCGCGAGGAAGCCGACGAGCTCGCCGGCGTTCTGAACGATCTCCATGGCGCGGCCGCCGAGCACGTACGAGGGGCGCACCAGGACCGGATAGCCGATTCGCTGCGCTGTCTTCATGCCTTCTTCGAGGGTGCGGACGGCCGCCCCTGGGGGTTGGGGGATGCCGAGGTCCTGAAGGAAGCGCTCGAAGAGCTCGCGGTCCTCGGCGGTGTCGATCGTCTCCGCGCTCGAGCCGATAATGGGCTGGCCCGCACGCCGTAGCGGCTCCGCGAGGTTCACGGCTGTCTGCCCCCCGAACTGGACGATGCTGCTGGGCGGGTCGCCGCCTTCCCCGGCCTCGTTCTCGAGGATGTTGCGGACGGCTTCCTCGTCCAGCGGTTCGAAGTAGAGGCGATCACTGGTGTCGAAGTCGGTGGAGACGGTCTCCGGGTTCGAGTTCACGAGGATTGCCCGGCGACCGGCCCCCTGGAGCGCCCAGGCGGCGTGCACGCTCGCATAGTCGAACTCAATCCCCTGGCCGATACGGATCGGCCCGCTACCGAGCACCACTGTCGATTGGGCCGGATCAGGGACGGCTTCGTTCTCTTCTTCGTAGGTCGAGTAGAAGTAGGGCGTGATCGCGTCGAACTCGGCGGCGCAGGTATCGACCATCTTGTAGACCGGCCGGATTCCGAGCTGATGGCGCAGCTCCCGCACTCGGTCGGGGAGCGAGTCCGCGAGCTGGCCCACCATTTCGTCGCTAAAGCCCATGCGCTTCGCCGCGAGCAGAAGTTCTCGGTCGAGCGGTTCCGAGAGGAGGCGGCGCTCCATCGCGATCAGCCGCTGCAGCCGATCAAGAAACCACGGATCGACACCAGTCTCGGCGGCGATGTCGGACAGCGGATGGTCGCGGCGGAGGGCTGCCATCAGCGCCCACAGCCGAGTGTCGGTAGGGCCGAGGTCGATCGGATCCGTCCTCCAGGCAGGGTTCTCCCAGAGCAGCGTTCGCCGCCCGAACTCGAGGGAGCGGACGGCTTTCGTGAGCGCGCCTTCGAAGGTGCGGTCGATGGCCATCACCTCGCCGGTGGCCTTCATCTGGGTCCCGAGCTGGCGATCGGCGAGCGCGAACTTGTCGAAGGGCCAGCGCGGGATCTTCACCACGCAGTAGTCGAGCGCAGGCTCGAAGGCGGCGGTGGTGCGCTGCGTGACCGCGTTCGGGATCTCGTCGAGGGTCTTGCCGCAGGCGATTTTCGCGGCCACGCGCGCGATCGGGTAGCCGGTCGCCTTCGATGCGAGGGCCGAGGAGCGAGAAACGCGCGGGTTCACCTCGATCACGTAGTAGGGGGGCGGATCGCTCGGATCGCCCTCCCAATCGCGTACATCTTTGCGCGGCGCGAGGGAGAACTGGATGTTGCAGCCGCCTTCGATCCCGAGCTCTGCGATGATCCGGAGCGAGGCCGAGCGCAGCATCTGGTAGTCCTTGTCGCTGAGCGTCTGCGAGGGCGCGACGACGATCGAGTCGCCCGTGTGGATGCCCATGGGGTCGAGGTTCTCCATGTTGCAGATCGTCACGCAGTTGCCCGCGCCGTCTCGCATCACCTCGTACTCGATTTCCTTCCAGCCACCCAGATAGCGCTCGATGAGCACCTGCGAGATGGGGCTGGCGGCGAGCCCGCCGGCCGCGATCGAGCTGAGTTGTTCGAGTGTGCGGGCGATCCCGCCGCCCGTTCCCCCGAGGGTGTAGGCCGGGCGCACGACGGCGGGCAGCCCGATGGTGGCCGCGGCCGCCTCGCAGTGCGCGAGCGTCGAGCAGCTCTCGCTCTCGAGTACGGGTTCGCCGATCGTTGCGAGGAGTGCGTTGAACAGCTCGCGGTCTTCGGCCCGCCGGATCGCCTCCAGGGGTGTGCCCAGGAGGCGCACGCCGTAGCGATCGAGAACCCCGGCGTCGGCGAGGTCAACCGCGAGATTGAGCCCGGTCTGTCCCCCAAGCGTTGCGAGCAGCCCTTCCGGGCGCTCGCGTTCGATGATGCGTTCGATCACGGGCACGGTGAGCGGTTCGATGTAGACGGCGTCCGCGATGTCGAGGTCGGTCATGATGGTGGCGGGGTTGGAGTTCACGAGGATGCTTCGAACCCCCTCCTCACGGACGGCCTTGCAGGCCTGGGTGCCCGCGTAGTCGAACTCCGCGGCCTGCCCGATGACGATTGCGCCCGAGCCGATGATGAGGACGCTTTCGGGTTTCATCGCGACTCTCCGCGGGCGTGGATCGCTTCGACCGCTGGCCTCGAGGTCGCGGCTTCGGGGGTGATCCGCATCGTCCCGCTACCTCGCGGCGGCCGGCTGCCGGCGGGCGATCCGGCTGATCCCCCGGCGCACGGGGCGCAGCGCGAAGATGAGGAGGAGGAGGGGCGCGAGGATCGTGAGATCGATCGTCCCGTTGAGGAGGAGCATGCCCTCGAACACGCCCGCCCCCAGGCCAACGATCATGGGGACCACGTAGTGGGTGCGGTTGCGGATGTTTTCGCCCATGAGGCCGAGCGCGAGGAGGGTGAGGAAGAGGCCCGTGAGTTCCAGGGCACCGGCGAAGGCGCGCGCCCAGAAGCGGCCCGCGTCGCCGCCGAGGATGTTCTCGCCGACGAAGGATGCCGCGACGACGACCAGGGCGGTGGTCCAGGCGGTGACCGCCACTGCCAGCACCGGGTCCGGCCAGCCCGACGGCGGGCTTGCGGGGCGCAACGGCGCGTTTCGCCGCCGTAGCCCTGCGCCGCGCGGCAGCGCCCCGCCTCGGGCGGGTGGTGGCAGTGGCCGTCGCGGTGGTTGCGCGGTTGCCACGTTAGAGGGGGAGCTCGAAGGTCATGTCGGGATTGCGGAGGGGCACCATCGCGCCGATGCCGGAGAGGAAGCTCAGCGCCGGTTCGTTCTCCGCGGGCAAGCGGCCGCGAATACGCTGGTAGCCGAGATCGCGGGCCAGCTCGATCAGTTCCTCTGCGAGCTGGGTAGCGATTCCGCGCCGGCGGTGGTCGGTCAACACCCAGACGCCGAGGACTCCCGTTTCGGGCTCACCGGGCCCTGCCTCCAGGGCGCCGAAGGCGACCGGGATGGAGCCATCTAGGGCGAGGACGACCGCGCCGCGGTCGCCCATCTGCTCTAGCCAGGTTTCCGCAGCGGCTCCGTCGAGGGCAGGGGGGAGGCCGATGTTCGCTTCGTCGCGAAGGGCGTAGGCGATCGAGGCGATCGCCGGCGCATCGGCGGGCGTCGCCCGCTGGAGAGCCGTCGTGCGCGTCATCGCCCGCTGCTCACGTTGCTCATCATCTCCACGAAGCGGTCGAACATCCCCATGCTGTCGAGCGGCCCCGGGCTCGCTTCGGAATGATACTGAATCGCCATCACGGGTTCGTCGCGCATGACGATCCCTTCGACGGTGCCATCGTTCAGGTTCACATGGCTGACCTGCGCCGATTCGGTTAGGCCGTCCGGATCGACGGCGTAGCCGTGGTTCTGCGCGGTGATTGTGACCGCGCCGCTGCGCTCGTCCCGTACTGGGTGATTGCCGCCGCGGTGGCCGAAGGGCAGCTTGAAGGTCCCTGCTCCCAAGGCCCGCGCGATGACCTGGTGTCCCAGGCAGATGCCGAATAGCGGTACGGCGCCAATGAGCTTGCGGGCCTCCTCCACCTGCTGCGTCTGGACCTGCGGATCGCCCGGCCCCGGCGACCAGACGACACCGTCGGGTCGGAGCGCTAATACATCGTTCGCCCCGGCGTCGACGGGCAGCACGGAGACCGCGCAACGACGGAGTGCCAGCGACCGCATGATGTTGCGCTTCACGCCACCATCGATGAGCGCGACCCGGAACTTTGCAGTGGCGGCTGCTCGGTCCCCCCACTCGTAGGGCGCGGCCGTGGTCACCTGCGCGGCCCAGTCGACGTTGTCGTAGCCGGGCAAAGCACGTACCCGCTCCAACGCCTGCTCGCCGTCCTCGTCCGTCGTGATCGTGCCGAGCATCACGCCTTCGCGCCGGATGCGACGGGTGACCGCGCGCGTGTCTACCCCATCGATCGCAATGGTCCCGCGCTCGGCGAGGAAGCTGCCGAGGTCGCCTCGCGAGCGGACGTGACTGGCGTAGGGCGCGACCTCGCGCACGATCAGTCCCCGCGGCTGGATCTGATCCGACTCCTCGACAGCGGCGTCGACACCGTAGTTCCCGATCATCGGATAGGTCAGCACCAAGAGCTGGCCCGCGTACGAGGGGTCTGTGAGCATCTCCTGGTAGCCCGTCATCGAGGTGTTGAACACGACCTCGCCATCGGCGCGGCCTGCAGCCCCGACCGAGCGCCCCTCGAAGACGCTCCCGTCCGCTAACACCAGCCGTGCGCTAGGCACTCACGGCCTCCGCAGCGTGCTGCAGCTCGCCCGCGACGACGACGGCCCGTACCCGCCCCGTGAGCTCCGTGCCTTCGAGAGGGGTGTTCCGCCCCTTGGAGGCGAAGCGGGCGGGGTCGACCGTCCACGTCTCAAGCGGGTCAAACACCGTGACATCGCTCGCCACGTCGATCGCGAGCGTTCCGATCCCGGGCACCCGGTTAGCGAGCGCGAACGCCCGCGAGGGAACTTCCGTGAGGGCACGGATGGCGGCGGCCAGCTCAAGCTCGCGCCGCGCCACGAGTGTGAGAACGCTGGCGAGCGCCGTCTCGGCGCAGCTGATGCCAAACGGAGCAGCATCGAACTCCTGCAGCTTCTCCTCGGGGGCGTGGGGGGCGTGGTCGGTCGCGATCGCATCGATGGTTCCGTCGTTCACACCGGCGACGAGCGCGTGGCGGTCCCCTTCGGTACGCAGCGGGGGGTTGATCTTCGCGCTGGTGTCGTAGGCCGGCCCTTCGCTGCTCCCCGCCACGGCGTCCTCCGTAAGGAAGAGGTGGCTCGGCGTCACCTCGCAGGTCACCGGCAGCCCCCGCTCCTTCGCACGCCTGACGAGATCGAGGCCGCCCGCTGTCGTCAGGTGCATCAGGTGGAGTCGTGAGCCGGTGAGGTCGCAGAGGGCGAGGTTGCGGGCGATAGCCGCTTCCTCGGCAGCGGCGGGCTGCCCTCGCAGCCCAAGGCGCTCGCCCACGGCGCCCTCGTGCATGACGCCCGCCCCGCTCAGGGCGGGGTCGTCGCAGTGCTCGGCTACGGCCAGGCCGAGCGCGCCCGCGAGCGTGAGTGCGCTGCGCATAAGGCCGCCATCGGCGATGGGGTTGCCGTCGTCGCTGATCGCGACGCACCCAGCGGTGGCGAGCTCGCCGATCTCCGCCAGCCGCTCGCCCGCGCGCCCCGCTGTCGTGCATCCCACTGGCAGGACGCGTACGCGCGCATCGCGCGAGACGCGTTCGAGCAGGGACTCCACCGCGGGCGCGCTATCGGGAGGCGGTTGGGTGTTGGGCATCGCGCACACGGTTGTAAAGCCGCCGCGCAGGGCCGCTTTGGTTTCGGTGGCGATGGTGCCTTTCTGCTCGAAGCCGGGCTCGCGGAGGTGCGCATGGAGGTCAACGAGCCCGGGCACGACCATGCAACCGGTAGCGTCGACAACCGCCGCCGAGTCTGCGCTCAGCCCCTCGCCCACCGCCCGCACGGCGCCGTCAGCCACGAGCAGGTCCGCCCGGGCGTCGAGCTGCGCCGAGGGGTCGATCACCCGGCCGCCCTGAATCAGAAGCGTGGTCATCGCGGCCTCGCCGTTGCAAGGAGATAGAGGATCGCCATTCTCACTGCCACGCCGTTTGCGACCTGCTCCTCCACCACCGAACGGAGGCCGCGCACTACATCGGGCGCGATCTCGATGCCCTCGTTCATCGGGCCGGGGTGCATCACGAGCACACCGGCCTGGGCCCTCGCGAGCCGCTCCTCCGTGACTTGGTAGCGCTGGACGTACTCGCGCAGCGACGGCAGGAGGCCCTGCTCCTGCCGCTCGCGCTGAATGCGCAGGGCCATCACCACGTCCGCATCCACGATCGCCCCATCCAAGTCGGTACTCGTTTCGCACATCTCGCTCGCCAAGGCGTCGGAGAAAGTACGCGGCAGAAGGGTTGCCGGACCGCAGAGGACGACCCGCGCCCCGGCGGCGTGTAACGCCCAGAGGTTCGAGCGCGCGACGCGGCTGTGGAGGATGTCCCCGACGATGACGACCTTCGCGCCGCGGAGGTCGTCGAGATGGCGGCGCATCGTGTAGAGGTCGAGGAGCGCCTGCGTGGGGTGCGCGTGCAAGCCGTCGCCCGCGTTGATCACGCTGGCACCAGTATGGCGGCTCGCTAGTGTTGCCGCGCCTGAACTCGGGTGGCGGAGGACCAGCAGGTCCGCGCCGATCGCCTCGAGGGTGCGCACGGTGTCGATCAGCGACTCACCCTTCTCGACGCTGCTACTGGAGGAGGCGATGTTCACGACATCGGCACCGAGCGCCTTCGCCGCGAGCTCGAAGCTCGCGCGGGTGCGCGTGCTCTGCTCGTAGAACAGGGTCACGACCGTGGTTCCCCGCAGAGTCGCGACGCGACTCATGGGTCGGGCGCGGACCTCGGCCATGGCCTCCGCCGTCTCCAGGATGAGGTCGATCTCTGCGGACGAGAGCACGTCGGTGTCGAGCAGGTCTTTTCGTGCCCAGGTCGATGCCGGTGGTGGCGTCTCCGGCTCGCTTGCCTGGGTCTCCTCCGCCCTCTCGGCGACCGGTTCAGCGCTGGCCATGGCGCTCGTCTCCTTCCATCAGGTAGACCGCGTCTTCGCCGTCGACTTCCGCGAGGCGCACCTCCACGGCCTGTGAAGGGGCGGTGGGGATGTTGCGGCCAACGAAGTCGGGGCGGATCGGCAGTTCGCGGTGCCCCCGGTCGACGAGCACGGCCAAGCGCACGCGCGCGGGCCGCCCGAAGTCCATGATCGCGTCTAGCGCCGCGCGGATGCTCCGGCCCGTATAGAGCACGTCGTCGACGAGGACGACCGTCGCGTTGTCGATGTCGCTGGGGATATCGCTCGGTCGGACCGGTGGTGGCCGCTCACGGCGCGTGAGATCGTCGCGGTAGAGTCCGATATCGAGGCGCCCGACGGGCAGCACCGCACCTTCGAAGGTCTCGATGGCGGCCGCCAACCGCTTCGCCAATGGAACCCCGCGCGTCAGCAGGCCGACGAGGAGCAACTCGTCAGTCCCGCCGTTGCTCTCGACGATCTCGTGGGCGAGACGGCGAATCGTGCGCGCGATCTCATCGCCCCGCTGCAGTTCGAGGGGGCTCATCGCAGGGATGCCTGGACCAGGGATGGGGCTGTGTTGCCTGCGCTGGGCGAGCCGGCCATGCCGGCGCCTCCTCCCTTGGTGGCCTCACAGGACCGCCTTAAAGGGCTAACCTAGGTTAGCGGATTGCCAGGGTTGAGGACAACCGCAGCCTAACCGCCGCCGTATTCGTCGCATCAGAATACCCCTCAAACCCTGCCCGCCCCATTAGTCCTCGGTCGAGTCGTCCACTCCTCGCTCCTCCCTCCTCCTCTGGGGCGCGGGTATCGCGCGCGGTGGGCTTGTCACACTCGTACTCGCGCGTTGGTCAGTGGCTGGGGGCGGGAGCGCCCGTTGCGCAGGACGCCGAGCGCCCCTGCTTTCGACCCAAATCGCGCGGAGTTTTGGGGAGCGTGCCCTGTCCTAGCGGACTGCTTGTGTCGTCATTCCTCTTGAGAGCGACTGTGAGCGACAAGCGCATCATCGACTACTACGCCATCCTCAATCTGCCTCCGTACGCGAATTTCGATGGGGTGGAGAATGCCTACACACGACTTTCCGGCGAGCTGGTGGGGCTCTCCTCGGAAGATGAGACGGCGCCGCTTGCGCTCGAACGGCTGAACGAGGCTTATGCCGTCCTTAGCCATTCTGAGCGGCGGCGCGCTGAGCAGCGGCGCGAATACGACCAGATCTACTTCAGCCGCGAGATCGCCGACATCCGCGGGCAGGATTCCGCCCGGCGGCGGCGACAGACCATCGCCTCGACAATCCTGACCAGCGGGCTCCTGTGCGTGGTCATCGCGCAGTCCGTCCTGCTCGCCACGGTCGCCCGAGACGATGTCGTCGAGGCATTCCGCTACGTCTTCGGGCCCCTCACCGCTTAACGATCCCGGAGGCGCTAGCTGCCCGCAGCGAACCCACCGTCGGCGACCTGCGCCTCTGCAAACGGTGCGATGGTCTCGACCATGTCGACCGTGCTGTCGAGCCGCTTCTGCAGGCCACTCATGAGGCCCAGCACGCGCAGGATTAGGAGAATGTCGGCGGGGATTTCGGTTACGGGGTTGTCCGCCATCAGACGAGCGAGTCTCTCATTCACATCGCCCATCACCTCGGCATCGGCGTAGGGGCGCTGCTGCGGTCCCGCAGATTCGAAGAACGAGCGACCGAGGGCGACCAGCGTCTCCGGGTCATCGCGCCGTGTGCGGAAGCCGAGCTGCTGGAACCCGCGCAGCATTCCCGAATCGCTCTGGCTGAGCACGGCTAACGTGAAACGGGCGTAGTTCTGGCGGAAATCGTCCGGCAGTTCCTTGCTCAGGCCGAAGTCGAGGAACACGACCACCGGGCCGGGCAGGACGAGCAGGTTCCCGGGGTGCGGATCGGCGTGGAAGAAGCCGTTTACGAGGATCTGTTCGCAGTAGGCCTCCATCATGATGCGCGCGACCTGGTTGGGGTCGATTCCTTGCTCGAGCAGCCGGTCGGTGTCGGAGATCTTCGTACCGTTGATGTATTCCATCGTGAGGACGCGACGGGCCGTGTGCTCCCAAACGATCGTGGGAACGCGTACGTCGCTGCGGTGCGCGAGCTCGCTCGCCACCCGCTCTGCGCTGCGGCCCTCCATCTCGAAGTCGAGTTCGCGAGGGACGTTGCGTCCCATCTCGGCGGCGAGGATGCGGAAGTCGAAATCCGATTCGATCTGCGCGAGCAGCCCCACGAGCAGGCTGATGTTGCGGAGGTCGGTCTCGACGACGCGGTCGATTCCCCGGTACTGGACCTTGACGGCGACATCGCGACCGTCGTGGGTCTTTGCGCGGTGGACCTGCGCCAGCGACGCCGCGGCGATGGGTTTGCGTTCGAAGCTCGCGAATATCTGGCGGGGCGACCCGCCCAGCTGATCCCGGATCTGGGTCACCACCTCTCGGTACGGTCGTGCGGGCACGCTGTCCTGGAGGCGGCTGAGGACGCCCACGATCTCGGGGGGCGCGACGTCCGCACGGCTGCTGATGAACTGGCAAGCCTTGATCAGCAGACCTTCCATGCGCACCGCGAGGCGGTAGATCCGCTCGGCTGCCACGCGGTGTTGCTGCGCGTAGCGGCGGCGTCGTTCGGCGGCGCTGAGCCCGCGGGTGCGCTGGATGCGCTTGTAGCCGACGTAGATAACGACGAAGTTCCAGGCGACGAGCAGGAAGCGCCAGAGGCGGTGGGGCCAGGCGAGGGGTTTGGCGCCGGTGCCGAAGTCGGCCATGGCGACACTGTAGCCGAGGAGCGAGGAAGGGGCTGTGAGCGTCCCGATCTAGGGACGGCTCCCGTATTGCGTCTTCACCGGAGCCACCCGAAACTGAGGCCGATCCCCGGTAGCTCAACGGTAGAGCGAGCGGCTGTTAACCGCTAGGTTCGAGGTTCGAATCCTCGCCGGGGAGCCAATACGACCGCTTATGTTGCGTCCAGATTCGGAAACGGCCTGCCTGGCGCCCGAACGTGAACGAACCCCGCCCCCTATACCTGCTCTCATTCGAACCTCTAGATATCATCCGGGAGTTCCTTTCCGAGTACGACTACGGCCCGCCCGGGACGCGCGCGTTCTACGGCGACATGGTGGGGCGCGCGTTCGGCGCCTACATCGAGCAGACGGGCATCGACCACATCGCTCAAGCCTCGCCACAGCACGTGCGCGAGTACCTGCACGGCGAATCGGAACGCGGCCTCGCCCAGTGGACGATCGCGCAGCGCTACCAATCGCTCCACCGCTTCTTCAACTGGTGCGTCGAGCAGGGGTACGTCGAAGAAAACCCAGTCTCAAAGGTGCGCCGCCCGCGGACGCCCCGTGCTGCCGTCGAGGGCTTCAGCCGCGAGGAGCTCCAGAGGATGGGCCGTGTGTTGCGCGATCGCCCCGGGCGCCCGGCTGCGATGATTGCCCGCGATTACGCGATCTACACCGTGCTCCTGGGGACGGGTGCCCGCGCCTCCGAACTCACGCACATGAGCCTGCACGACATCGACCGCCAGAACCGGCGCGTCACGCTCCACGGGAAGGGCTCGCGGGACCGGCGCGTCCCGATCGGACGCACGGCCTGGAAGGCGCTGATGGGCTGGCTGCGGGCGCGCTACCGAGTCCCGGCCTCAGCGGTGTGGCTGACCCTTCAGCGCCGGGAGATGGGGTACTCCGCGCTCGAAATAATGGTCCGGCACCTGGGCGAGTTCGCCGATGTTGACCACCCGACAATCCATCGCTTCCGCCACACCTTCGCGACGGAGCACTACCGCACACATCGCGACATCATGGCGCTCAAGACGCTGCTGGGGCACGCCAAGGTCGAGACGACGGAGCGGTACCTTGTCGCGTTGGGTGTGGAATATGGCACGGAGGCGAACTACCAGAGCCCCGACGAATGGCTCGTGGAGTGAGAAAGCGGCGCTCGCCGCCTACCGGGGAGGCAGGGACGCTGCAGCTACTCGCCGACGTCGATATCGAGGGAGCCCAGACGCCCGGGCGCTACACCCTCAACATCGTCCTCGATCGCGAGCTTCTCGCCCGCCCTTCCGTCGTCCTGATCGCGGCCATCACGTGACAAGCCGGAGAGCGCGCATCCGGCCAGGTGAAGACGTAGGTGGGTCACTCCAGCCCCGGGCCCCATGGGCACGACTTCGCTCCACTCGATCGCATCGCGTTCTTCCTCGCAGGTGCAGTCAGCCTCAGCCATACGAGCAGTGTATCACCCGCGAGCCTGTTGCCTGGCGGCTGCTTCGCCTTGGTCTGTGCGCTCGGGCGGCTGGTCGGTGTAGGTGATGCCCCCGAATGTGAACAGTCGGTCGGTGTCCCCGTCAGGCCCAGCGAGACCTTCGGCTTGGAGCCGGTCTAGGATGATCTGGTGGGTGCCGTCCCACAGATCGATACCGACCCACTGGCGGCCCAACCGCTCGGCGGCTACGCAGGTGGTGGCGCAACCCGCGAACGGGTCCAGCACCACGTCACCGGGGTTGCTCGACGCGTGGATGATCCGCTCGTAGAGCGCGAGCGGCTTCTGCGTCGGGTAGCCCAATCTCTCTTTTGCAGATGGCATAACTGGTTGAATTTCCCACCAATCCTCTGGGTGCTTACCCTTAGGATTAGGTTCGTAATTATCATAGGTTTTGTTAGATCTGAAGGACTTTGCTTTGTATTGTAGTCGTTCAATACTGTCGTGAGAATAAGGGATTCTTATTTCATCTACAAAGAAGAGGTAATCCTTCGATTTCGAGTACCGAAGGATAATATCGTGCCTTCTCGCAAAGTCTTGTTTGGGAACGCCTCCTCCGCGATAGCACCAGATGATCTCGTTGCGGAAGTTCTTTCGCCCGAAGATCGCGTCGAGTAGCTGCTTCAAGTAGTGGCTCGCCGTGGGGTCGCAGTGCAGGTAGAGGCTGCCATCGTCGCGGAGTACGCGCCGCATCGCGATGAGCCGGACGCCCATGAAGCACAGGAACGCGCCCATGTCGTCCCCGTAGGACTTCCTGGCGCCTTGGATCACGTTCATGACGTGCGGCCAGTCGTCAGTGATCTGGTCGACCCACTCGCCCTCCACGTCCTCGGCCCAGGACCAGCGATCCTGAAAGCGAGCTCCGGCAGCGAGGGAGTCGGGGGTGGCGTGAAAGTCGCGGCGGCCTTGTTAAAGGGCGGGTCGGTGGCGATGAGGTGGACGGTGTCGCTGTCCATGCCCCGCAGGAACTCAAGGTTGTCGCCGTGGAAGAGCGTCCGGTTGGTCCAGTTGGGAGCGGCCATTACACCACCCCCGCAATCAGGTCATCGTACCGCAGCCGCTTGCCCTCCGGTCTCCCTTGATTCGATTGCAGCTGAGACAGAGCAATTGCAGATTCTCCAAGTGGTCCGTGCCCCTCGGCGAGCTCACTGCGGGGTGTTCATGCGGGTTCCTCCTCGGGCGCCGGCCCACCGATGGTCGGGGGCTTCGTCGGCGTCACGGCGAAGAGCGCCGCGATCGCCGCTCGCGCGAATGCTGCTACGGCGGTCGCGATCCAGGCGCGCCAGTCGTCGACCCCAAGGGTCGGCAGAGTCGCCAGTGCGGTCAGGCCCGCCAAGAAGGCGGCCCAGAGGGTCTCCGGGCCCAGCTGGAAGTTGTACTGCGGGGTGTTCATGGCTGTTCCTCCTCAAAGATGCCGGCTTCGGTGAGCAGTCGATTGGCCTCGATCATCTTGGCCTCCTCCTCGGGCTTATTTGCTGACGCGAGGTGCCTCAGTTTTTCCCGGATGCGGAGGAACCGGTTGAGGTCGGCGAGTTGGGTCATGTCTTCCTCCTGTTCGTGTTCGTCGACTTGGATCAGGAATCGTTCCCAGCGCCCGGGCTCGCCCCGGATAAGCTCGGGACAGTTCTTCCCCGTCCAGTGGTGGTGCTGGACGGTGCCCCCACGGCCATGTCCCTGCTCGCGCAGGTGGGCGACGAGCCAGGCGGCGTTCGCTGCGGCCGCTTCGGCATCGATGCCCTCGTTCACGCAGATCTCGAGACCGAGCGAGCCCGTGTTCCCGGGGCCGTTGAGGCCGTCGCCGGCGTGCCAGCCCTGCTCGTCCCAGCGCAGCGACTGCCAGATCTCGGAATCGTCGATGGTCGCGTGCCACGAGTAGGGCGCTGAGCCCGCCAACCACAGCGCGTGCGAGTGCGCATCGGCGCCGCGGCTACGGTTCCCGGTCTGGTGGATCGTGATGTACTCGGCGAGACCGCCGGCGAACGGCTCGTTGGGCCGGCTCTCGCGGCGAGTGAGGAGGAGTTGTTGGATCGCTGGCGTCATCGCAGTCCCTCCCGAATGAGTGTTCCCCAGACGATCAGCAGCGAGCTCGCTAGCCCGAGCAGCAGACCGATCGCGATCCCGCGCCAGGTCGTCACGGGATCGCTCCGAACAGCTGGCCGATCACGATGAAGGCGATTGGGAGCAGCACCACCGCTACGACGGCAAGCCCACCGCGAAAGAAGGACATGCCCTGCTCTGTTCCGCGGACGCGCCCGTTGATGGCCTGGAGTTCGGTGTGGACCTCCTTGCGGTCCTCGCGCGACTCGCGCCGCGCTTCGTGGAGGGTGTCCTCGAGGCGCTCCACGGCCCTCAAGATGTGCTGCGGCTCGACGGGCTCCGATTGTTGGGTCATGCGCGGCCTCCACGGATCTCGGTTTGGAGGTCGGCGAGGTCGATCTCGGTCTCGACATCAGCTGCCGTCGGGGCGTTGCCCTGCGCGTCCGCCCTCACGAGGCGCGTCGCCACGAGGATGAGCTTGCCGTCCTTGCGCCATTCGACGTGGACATCGAACCCGTCGGGCCGCCCCGTCGGTCGAGTGATCCGGTAGGTGATCGGCGCCCCGGCGGGCTTGGATCTGGGACCGGTCCAGGGAGCGTCATGCCGGCTTATCCGCAGGCGGCTTGGCCTCCTTCAGCTGCTCCCACCAGATGTGCTCAAGCGCGTCGCGGTAGACCGCTCCAACCCGGCACCGCCGAACATCCACGTACTCGAAGTGGCCTTCTGCGTCCTCGACGAGGAAGGCGCCGGTCTTGGGGTGCTGCCCGAACACGAGCTGCGCCTGGCCGTTCCCGTTCTCGTCGACGTTCTTGTCTTGGGTGATAGTGAAGGGTCCGAACAGCATCACTCGCGCTCCGATCGCACTTGGGCGAGGTCCACGGTCGCCCTCACGTTGCGCAGGGCTGTGACGTCGGCGGGGATCTCGCGGGGCTGGAGTTCGTTGGCGATCTGCAGGGCTCGGCGCTCGACCTCAGCCAGCACCGATTCCTTCGTCGCTCTCGAGACCATCAGGCGCTCGAGGCCGCGCGACTCGCCGCCGATGAACCACTCCACGTCGAATTCCCAAGCCTCAGCCCCGGGGCGAGGCAGCAGGTCGCTCTTGATCTCGTAGTCGAACTTCGGGTCTGCCATTGGCTCCTCCTAAACGGGCTGCAGCGACGACTCGCTCACGAGCGAGCGCAGCGAGGCCCGGATGTCGAACTGTCCTGATGCCGCGCGGAACTGGGCATCGATGTTGTCCCGCAGGGGCTGGCCGTTTACGTCGAGGACGTACGTCGTGATGTCGAGCTGCTGCTCGGCGTCGAGCGGCCAAGGGCCACCAAGGGCCACCGTGCGGTCGGTGCCGTCGATCCAGAGCTCGATCACGTTCCCGCCCGGCGGGCTCGGGTCGATGTAGATCCCGTAGACGGGCACGTGGTTGTGCGACCCGCCGCCGTCGGTCGCTTGGCCAGTGACCGGGTGCGTGTGGGTCGTCACGGTGTCGGTGGCCTGCCCGGTGACCGAGTGGCTGTGCGAGCCGCCTCCGGAGGTGGCCTGGCCCGTGATCGGGTGCGTGTGGGTGGTGACCGTCTCAAAGGAGTGAAGGCCGCCGGTGCCGTGGTACCCGAGCGTCTCGAGCGTCACGGTCTTGCTCGTGCCAACAGAGTTCTTCAGGTACCAGTTGTAGAACGTGACCGCGAGGGCGTGAGTGTGGTTCGCCAGCGAGTGGTTGTGGTTGCCGATGTTCGGAAAGCTCGTGCCCGTCCCGCTGTGGTAGTGGCTCCCGCTCTCCAGTTGCGTAGAGACGGGGCTCGGGGTGCCCGTCACGTAGGTCGCCTGGCCCGACACGTAGCCGAAGATCTCGTGGTCGTGGCCGCCGCCCCCGGAGGTCGCCTGACTCGTAATGGGGTGGCTGTGGCCGCCGCCTCCGGAGGTGGCCTGGCCCGTGATCGAGTGAGTGTGCGAGCCGCCTCCGGAGGTGGCCTGGCCCGTGATCGAGTGAGTGTGCGTGGTCACCGTGTCGGTCGTGGTTACGTTCGAGCGCAGGGCGCGGCCGTAGAACGTGAGGCGGTACTTCCGCCCCAGGAAGACGTTCGCGTCGTAGGTCGCACGCAATTCGGCCGTTTCGCTGCCGGCCTTGATCGACGTCCAGGGCAGGCTGTCGTTGTAAGTGGTGGGGTATGAGCGCTGCGCTACCTGCAGCGCGAAGACGCGCTCGACGGCGGCCGCCAGGCGCGCGGGGTCGTCCTCGGAATGACGGTCGATGTTCGCGACCTCGAGCGTCCAGCGGTCTTCGCCGCTCTCGCGGATGGACCGGCGGTAGCGCATGAGAATGAGGTCCTGGTCGATCGTGAGCCAACCGCGGGGCCCATCTTCGTCATGAGCGATCCCGCGGTAGGAGAGCCGGACGGTGTCGCCCACTTGGAACCGCGGCACGCCGTCCACGACGTGCGTCAGACCCGTGACCTCGATCTGGTACGACCCGTAGGGGTCCTTCACGTGCTGCAGGTATGTGACGCCGGCGTCGTACATCGCGTTGGCAGCCGCGGTGAAGGACGACGGTGCGTTCGAGAGGGGGATCGCCCCTGGGATGATGAGCGCGCGCTCCCTGCGCCCGTAAGCGGCCACGGAGGCCGCGTCTTCGATGTAGCTGTATGAGCGACCGTTCGGGCCCGTGGCCGATTGGATCGCGTAGGGCGTCGTGCGGTCCGACCACTCAAGCGTCATCTGCGACGCTTCGTCGCCGTCGTTCATGACGGTGATGCTGTTCCAGAGCTCCTCGGACTCGCTCAGCACCTTCACCTTCGTGATGGGGATGACCACGCCGCCCGCGAGGGCCTCGGACGCCGACTCGACGTTCACGAGGCGCAGCCCACTGGCGCTCTGGAAGGAGTCGACATCGACCTCGCTCACGGGGCTGCCACCCGAGAGCGTGATCGAGTCCTCGCGGGCGTGGTACTGGAAGAGATTGGCCGCCTCGGTGATTCCCTTCCAGCGCGAGATCCAGTC
The DNA here is from genome assembly GCA_965247935.1 of Tepidiformaceae bacterium. GTDB lineage: Bacteria > Chloroflexota > Dehalococcoidia > Tepidiformales > Tepidiformaceae > CAUYXJ01. The sequence goes on along the minus strand of CBDFIA010000002.1, from coordinate 1,469,176 downwards.
GTAGCGGATGTAGGCGTTGTTGGTGGGCACGCCGAGGGCCCCGGGGGCCCAGCCAGTGGAGTGCAGGAGCGTGCCCGACATCGCGTCCGCTCCCAGGGTGTTGGCGAGCGTTGTCCCCGTGAAGGCGAGGCCCTGTAGGGTGTTTTTCCACATGAGCTGGAGCGCAAGCGAGGAGCCCGAGACCCGCAGGACGGTTCGGCCGGCCTGGTCGATGAGCGTCGGCTTCTTTGTCACGATGCCGCGGAACACCAGCCCCTCGCCCTCGATGTAGAGCCAGAGCTGGGAGCCGTGCGCGACATCAGCGGAGCGCGCCTCCTCGGCCGGCAGGTCGAAGATGAAGGAGCCGATCTCGTCGAGGCCGCCGTCGTATGTGACGGCGTGCGCCTCGATGGGCCCGTCGCTCGTCTTGACGCCGGCGGCCGTGTGGATCTCGATGCGCGCGCCGGTCATCCGTACGTGTCCCGGAAGGTGGAGTCGAGGGTGACGGCTGCGCCGGTGTGGTCAGCCCGGATCGTGTTCGCGCCCGGGTCGAGCGTCATGAAGCCCACCTGCGTCGCCGGGAGTGTTACGAGCGCGTAGTCGTCGGCCCAGCTGCCGCCCGAGTTCGCGCTGTACTCCACGGCCTGGCGCTCACAGTCGATCCGCAGCCACTGGCTCGTGGTCGTAAGGTCGCGCGTCGAGGCGATCGACTCGCCCGTCGTCGTGTTCGTCAGCCCCACATTGCTCGCGAGCGAGCGCGAGCCCTTGAGGATGAAGACGAGCCCCGACTGGCCCTTGACGGGCGCGTTGCCGTCGTTCGTAAGCACGGTCGTGCCACTCGCGGCGACCGATGGGCTGGCGGTCGTAGCGCTCGCGGCGTACCAGTCTGAGTAGCGCGTGAAGCGGCACGAGACGGGGATGTTGTAGAACTGGTCGACCGTGACGGCGTAGCTAGGACGCCCCTCGAGGCGCGCCCAGCACCAACGCCGCACCGAGTTCTCATCGATCGACCAGAGCTTGCCCTTGCCGATGCCGACGAGCTTCTGGATCGCCTCCTCGAAGAGAGTGTCCGCGTTCGAGGCCGACGTCCCCCAGATGGTGAAGCGCACGCGCTCGGTGCCCAGTGCCTTCGGCGCCGGCGCGAGGCCGAGGAAGTCGTGCTCGTAGTCGGCACCCAGGAGCGCCCGGCCGGCGCGGCGGAAGCGCTGGTCGGAGCGGTCCTCGCGGTTGTCCTGGGGGAAGGTGTAGATGATCGTGGCGGCCGCGTTCTCGAAGGTCTCGAAGTGGCGGACGGGGTTCTCGGCCATCAGGCCGCGCCCCGTGCACGCAGGGCGCTGCTGACGCCATGGCCGAAGTCGTCGACGAACGCATCGAGGTCCTCCTGGCTCTGCACGTTGATGATCGCGCCCTCGAAGTTCGCGATAACGGTGACGCCGCCCCCGAGGTCGCTATCTCCAAGTCGGTTGAGCGGGACAACGGCCTCGGGGCCGGACTCCCCGATAAGTGCGAGCGTGGGCTTGGTGACGATGCCGCCCTTGGCGAACTTCGCGAACTCAAGGACGGGGTCGAAAGTCCACGATTTGCCACCCAGCCAGCCGGGCAGGCTGACCGTGAATTTGAGGTTCGCATCGGCCCAGTCGATCATTGCGTTCCAGGCGCCCTTCAAGGCGTCGATGAGCGCGTTCTTGATGTCACTCACCTTGCCGGCGATCTCGAGCAGCCCATCGACGAGTTTGTCCTTCATCGTCCGACCGAGGCCGATCATCGCGATGCCGATCCAGAGCGCCTTCGTAGCGATCCGCCCGGGCAGCTCGAGGAGGGCGGTGACGATGTCGTCGAGCATCTCCTTCGCCTTGTCACGCGCCTCACCCCAAATCCGTCCGGTCTCGTTACGGATGAAGTCCCAGGCCCCTGTGAGCGCGTTTTTGATGTCCTCGAGCGGCTGCGCAAGGATCGTGAGGACGGCCGTGATGGCGATCCCGATCAGCTCCTTGATCGCCTTCCACACGGTGTCGACGATGCCCTTGATCTCGTTCCAGGCGGTGTCCCAGTCGCCCTGGAAGATGGCGAGGACGGCCTTCACGATCCCGACGATCACGTCGATCTGCGTCTCGATGAACACGCGCATCGACTCGAAGACGGTCTCGAGCGCGACCCTGGCGGCCTTTATCGGCCCGTCGAAGATCGCAACGATCTTGCCCCAGTGCTGCCGCACGAAGCCGGTCGCCTGCTGGATGCCACCGATGAAGTCGCCCCTGAGCCAGCTCACAAAGGCGAGGATTCCCTTTTTCACCGCGTCGAAGGCCTTCCCGAGCCAGGGCACCTTCTCGGTGATCTCGTCCCAGTGCTTGACGAGCAAGATGATCCCCTTGACGAGCAAGATGATCCCGACGCCGAGCGCCGTTAGCGCGACGACGATGCCGATGATGATCAGGATGATCGGCACGGCGCTGAACACGCTTGCGGCGATGGTCGCCGCGAGCTGCGCTGTCGTGTAGACCGCCCAGGCTGTGGCCAGGACGCCGAGCCCGACAGCGAACCCCTGCATCACGATCTTGTTGTCGCGGAAGAAGCCGACGACGGCCTCGATCGGGCCCTGGAGCTTGTCCTTGAGCGCCTGCCCCATGTCCGTGGCCACCTCGATGATCCGCTCGAGCACCGGGAGCACGTCCTCACGCACGACCTCGGCCACCTGCTCGAACTTCTCGCGTACCAACGCGATCGCCTCGGGCAGATGATCACGCAGCGCGGGCACGACGACATCGGTGATGAACGTTCCAACCCCCTCGAACTTCTCGCGTACCAACGCGATCGCCTCGGGCAGATGATCACGCAGCGCGGGCACGACGACATCGGTGATGAACGTTCCAACCCCCTCGAGCTTGGGCTTGAGGAACGCGATCGCCCGGGGGAGGTGTTTCTCGACCGCGGGGACGGCCTTGTCGACGAACGCCGACGCCAGCTCGAGAGCCTTCGACGCGAGCGGCTCCAGGGCGACGAGTCCCTTGTTCTTGAGGATCGTGAAGCGCTCCCCGAGCGTGAGATTCTCCTTCGCGAGCGCCGCGGTCGTGCCGCCGGCGTCGAACAACTTGTCCGACATCCCCCCCATCCCGAGATTGAAGTCCTCGATCGCGAGCTCTCCCGAGCGGATCGCGTTCGTCATGCGCTGCGCGCCCTCGGCGCCAAACGCCTTGGTCGCGATGTTGAGCCCCTCCGTGACGCTCGATGCATCTCGGATCTCAGCCACGACATCGTTGAACGCACCCTTGAGGTCCGTCACGCCTTCTGCCGCCAACTTGCGGGAGAACGCATTCATGCCGGGCATCACTCGGCTCACGTCGACGCCCGCCGCGTGGAGCCCTCCAAAGAGCGCCGTCGACTCCTCTATGCCGAAGCCCATGTTTTTGAGGACCGGGCCGAAGGTCTGGAGCTGGCCCCCGAGCTTCGTCATCGAGAGCCCGTAGGTCTGCGACGCCACGAGGAGGGTGTCGATGACACCCGCGCCATGCACCGCATCAATCCCGAAGACCTTGAGCGCCCGCCCCGTGTTCTCGATGAGACCGGCCGTGTCCTCGCCCATCACGCGGCCGGCCGCGAGGGCCGTTCGCGTGAGGTGCTCGAGCGTTTTACCCGTGGCGCCGGTGAACGTGTTCAGGTCCGCGACCGCGCTGGCCACGGTGTCCATGCCCTCGGGTACCGTCCCGAGCACGTTGCGGAAGTTCTCGGTCAGCTCCTCGAGGGCGGCACCCGTGGCTCCCGTGCCCGAGCGGATGATGTTGTCGGCCTGCTGGAACTGGTCACCAATGGCGACCAAGCTCCCGACGATGCCGACAACGGCGAGCGCCGCGCCGGCAGCGAGCGCCGCTGCCGTCTTCCCGAACTTCCCAAGGGTGCCCGAGGCCTTGCCAATCTCCTTCTCGAGCTTGGAGGCGTCGCCAACGATGTTGACCGTGAGCTGTCGGCTAGCCACCGCTCCTAAGGGCCCTCCTCATGCTCTCGAGGTACGAGTCCATGACTGCGCGTTCGTTCTGCTGCAGGTCCTCCCAGACGATTCGCGGCGTGAGCCCCGGGAAGACCCGACAAAGCTCGGGGAGCGCCGCTAGCTGCTCGCCACTCCATCGGCGCCCCCCAGGGCTTTTCCCAGGGCTTCGTTCATCTCGTTAATGGTCATCGTGCGCACCTGGTCGGGCGTGACCTCCGGTTCACTGCGCCGCCGGATGATGAAGGTGAGGGCGATCAGCGTCTTCGCAGGCGGGGTGTAGTCGTCATCGAGTTTTGCGAGCTCGTCGAGGCCGATGCCCGCAATCTCCTCGAGGCTCTCAATGTCCGCGAGCGTGAAGGTGGACGGATCGAGGAGCCCGGGCTTCGCGCCCTTCTTTGCTGCAGCGCGTCGTGTCCGTCGATTTGGTGCTGTGGTAGCCATGCTCTCCCCCTATCGGCTTGGAAATGCCTTGGCGAAGGTCGTGTCGATCGCCTCGAGCACGAACTTCTCGGTCGTATCACGGCTCTCGCGAATGGCGGGCCAAAAGAAGTGACCCGCGTTGTCGCTGCTGCCGCTCCAATCCGGGAACTGCTTGAATCTCTGCGAGCCGAACTCGTGCCCGAGGGCGTGCGGCGCGCGGGCGTTTCCGATCCGCACAAAGGGGCCGCGTGAGTCGGCCCCGGACGTGATCGACCTCACGGCCAGGTGGCCGGGGCGAGGGCTGGTGCGCGCCTCCGCCTTCTGGCGGGCGAGGTCGCGAACGGCGCGCGCAATCTCCCGAAACGACCCGCGCAGCTCCTTGTCGAAGCGCTCCGGGGTCGCACGGAGATCCCGGACCAGCGCCCTCAGCTCCGGGATCTCGATGTCGACCGCACGCTGGCCTGCCATTTAGGGGGCCGTGTCGTTCGTGACGTATTCGATCGTGATCGGCGGGTTCGTGCCGTCGTCGAGGCCCTTGAAGGGCAGGTTCTGACGCACGATGTCAGGCCCACCGACCTGGGGCTCGTCGCCCGTGTACTCGATCGCCGGGATGGTGACCGTGAGCTTGAAGGGCACCAGCGGCGAAGACGTCGGAATGTCGGTCGGCGACATGAAGGTCAGCACCAGCTGCGCCTGCGCCCCAGCGATCCAGTCCGCGTACTTCGTCAGGTCCTCGAACTCGGCATCGAGGGTGCCCTCGAGCATCGCCTCGGCGGCCGCCAGGGGCTCCTTCTTTGAGTTGCCCAGGAAGCGGCGGTCGGTGTCGAGGCCGTTGTTGCCCGTCAGGTTGAACGAGCGCACGTCGACAGTGGGCCCCCCCACCGTGAGCGCGCCCTCCGTGAACACGAAGAGCTCGTCGGTCGTGGGGTAGGACACGGACGCGAGCGCCGTCGCGGTGCTCACGGAGGCGCCGTCCAGCGTGAGCGTGAGCTTGAGGATGTCGTCGAGGGCGGCAGCGAGCTGCCACGACGCGACCTTCATGCTGGCGTAGGTGAACGGCTGCACGGTGCCGGCGATGTCGGGCCGGCCGACCTGGACAGTCAGGAACTTCCCCTGGAGGGCGGCCGCGTCGGGCGTGAAGGTGTGGGTCTTGTCGGCACCGCCGCCGGCGACGGCGGAGCCCCCGAGCATGTGCTGGAAAAGGAGCCCTGCGTTCTTAGTGGGCACCTCGATCTCGATGTCGCCCGCGACGGCGGCGGTGTAGGTCTTGACGCGGTCGGCCCGCTGGAAGCGGGCGCCGCCGGCTCGCAGACCGCGGCCGTAGAGCTTGCGCACGTCCGCCGCAATGCCCTCACGGACGAACTCAAAGAAGCGGTCGACCACGACCGGCGTCCCGTAGGTGGATTCGGCCTTCATGCCGAGCTGAGCGGAGATGCCACTGCCGATGGGCATGGTTATGCCTCCTTGTCGTTCGGTTCAGGCGTCGAGATGTCTGGGGGCGGCTCGCCTGGCTCCTCGAGCTGCCGTGGGTCCGCTGGCACGGTGCCGACCGCTTTCCAGTTGTCCACCTGGTCGAGCAGCGAGTGACCGATCTCGTCGTCCTCGACCGTGATGGTCTCCCCCTGCTTCACGATCAGCCCGCCGGGGTGCTCGGCGTTGGCCAAGGCGGGCACCTCCACCTCCGCGAACATCCCCTGATACTTGACCTTCATCGGTTGCCTCCTTCTAGGTCGATTGCAGCCGGACCTCGTAGCGAATCTCGAAGTCGAGCTCCACCCAGCGGCCCTCATTGGCGCCCTGGTCCAGGACGCCTGGTCGTATCTGTGACACGCGCACCACCCCGCCGATCGACGGGTCGACCCGCATGAAGTCCTCAATCTCCCCGAGCAGCACGAACGCCCGATCCCGGGTCGCGCGGACAGCAGCCTCGTCCTTGCCGGGCTTCATCACCCAGACCGCGCCCTTGAGGACCCCCTCCTCCTCGCGCCGCTTTCGCCCCAGCGCTCCCCACTCCTGGCTGATGTCCACCTGGAAAAACTGGATCGAGTCCGAGGACGACTCGAAACGCATCGGCCCGGAGGCGATCTGTATCCCCGCAAGTGCCGCGCGAGCGCTCAGCCCATCCGTGATGGCGTCCAGCACTGCGGCAGCCTTGCTCGTGACTGTGGGCATCAGGCCATCACCACGGGGAAGGACTCACGGAGGTCTTTGAGGACTCGGTCGACGGTGGGGAGGCCAAACCACACGTCGTCACGTCTGCCAGCCGTGCTGAGCGTGAACGTGCCCAGCTCGTCGGTCTGGGAGATCGCGCGGCTCGGAATGTTCGAGCCCACTAGCTGCTCATGCAGGAGCTCCATGGCCGCCCGCTTCAGCTCGAGCGGTGGCCGAAGGCCGTGCTCGTAGGTCAGGCGCAAGTTCTGAAGGCCCGTGGGGAAGGCGCCGAGGGTCTCGCGCTCGATGAACCCGCCCTCGTGGAGCACGGTGTCCGCGAGCTCGGCGGCGGTGAACGCGGTCCACGTCTGGGCACCCGCTTTGCGCGTCTCGACGGTCTTCAAAGCAGTCACGTGGACATTGGGGAGGAAGAGCCGGTCCAAGCCCTTCCCGTCGAGCACGCGGTACTCCCAGCGTGTGCCCGGTGACCAGTTCAAGATCTCGGCGAACGCATCGCAGATGCGGTCCCGGCCCTCGACGATCAACGAGTCCGCGTACTTCGTCATGTTCGCGAGGCCGGTGTCCGCGTCCGACGAGAACGCCCGCGCCTCCGCCTCGGTGAAGAGGAAGTCCCCGACAGCCTCCTCGCGGGTGACCTGGGTGATCACGGGAGCCGCGCTGAGGACGACGTCGGACCAGGTGACCACCAGCCGCTTCGGGTCGGCGTTCTCGGTGGCCGTCAGGGCGAATTGGAGCTTGCCCGTGCTGCCCCCGAGCTTGGTGGCATCGGCCTCCGCCTTCACCGTGACGCCAAACTCGTCCTCGACCTTGCAGCGAGGAGTGCCGGTCGGATCGACGAGCGTGCCGTCGATGGTGAAGGTCACCTCGAGTGTGATAGGCGTGCCCGCTAGAAATCTACTCATTCAGTGCGACCCCTTTGCGGCATGGATCGAGCTGGAGCCACCGAGGCGGCCGTGGCGGTTAAGGGCGCTCGCGTTCGTCACTGTCGCGTCGAGCACCCTGGCGGTCGCGGCCATCACGGCCATCACGACATCGAGGTCGATGACTACGAGGGGAGCGCTCACCGTGGCGACCATCGGCTGTGAGAGGACGATCTGGTCCACACGGGCCGCCAGCGGGCTCGCGTTCGCGATCATGGCGGCAGCGAGGACGATCTGGTCCACGCGAGACGCCGGCGAGATCGCGTTGGCAGCCATCAGACCGGCGAGCGCCACCAGATCGACTAGGGCACTGGGCACATTCGCGGTCGCAGCTATGGCCTGCACGAGGACGATCTGATCAACCCGTGCGTCGGCCATGAGTGCCGTGGCCGCTATGGCCTCGACGAGGACGATCTGATCAACCTGTGCATCGGCCATGAGTGCCGTGGCCGCTATGGCCTCGACGAGGACGATCTGATCAACCCGTGCATCGGCCATGAGTGCCGTGGCCGCTATGGCCTCGACGAGGACGATCTGATCAACCCGTGCATCGGCCATGAGTGCCGTGGCCGCTATGGCCTCGACGAGGACGATCTGATCAACCCGTGCATCGGCCATGAGTGCCGTGGCCGCTATGGCCTCGACGAGGACGATCTGATCAACCCGAGAGGCCGACGAGATCGCGTTGGCGGCCATCACGGCCGCGACGATCTCGAGGCCAGCCGCGACCGCCGGCGCGCTCGCGGTCGCGATCATGGCGGCGGCGAGGACCTCAAGGGCCGCGGTAGCGGCGGGCCCTCCCGTGGTTGCGAGCATGGCGGCCGCCATGACTACCTGATCCACCCGCGCGTCTGGGGCGCCTGCTGTAGCCATCATGGCCTGCGCGAGTGTGATCTGGTCAGCCCTCGCGGCCGGCGAAGTGGCCATCGCAGCCATCACGGCGGCGCTCACCTCCAGCCCGACGAGCGAGTTGGGCGCGGACGCGGTTGCGAGCATCGCCTGCGCGAACGCGATCTGATCCGCGCGCGCCGCCGGCCCTCCCGCGGTTGCGAGCATGGCGGCGGCGTTCACCTCCAGCCCGACGAGCGAGTTGGGCGCGGACGCGGTTGCGAGCATCGCCTGCGCGAACGCGATCTGATCCGCGCGCGCGGCCGGCGCGTCGGCCGTCGCAGCCATCACGGCCGCGTTCACCTCCAGCCCGACGAGCGAGTTGGGCGCGGACGCGGTTGCGAGCATCGCCTGCGCGAACGCGATCTGATCCGCGCGCGCCGCCGGCCCTCCCGCGGTTGCGAGCATGGCGGCCGGCAGCGCTATCTGGTCAGCCCGTGCGGCCGGTGAGCTTGCGGCGGCGGCCATCGCGGCCGCGATCACGCCCAGCCCGATCGTAGCCTGGGGAAGGTTCGCAGTGGCGGCCATCGCGGCCGCGAGCGCGATCTGATCAGCCCTCGATGCAGGGGAGTCAGCCGTTGCAGCCATCGCGACCGCGAGTACCTCCAGCCCTACAAGGGCGTTTGGCGCAGCAGCTGTCGCGGCCATCGCGGCCGCGAGCGCGATCTGATCAGCCCTCGATGCAGGGGAGTCAGCCGTTGCAGCCATCGCGACCGCGAGTACCTCCAGCCCTACAAGGGCGTTTGGCGCAGCAGCTGTCGCGGCCATAGGGGCCGCGAGCGCGATCTGATCAGCCCTCGATGCAGGGGAGTCAGCCGTTGCAGCCATCGCGACCGCGAGTACCTCCAGCCCTACAAGGGCGTTTGGCGCAGCAGCTGTCGCGGCCATCGCGACCGCGAGTACCTCCAGCCCTACAAGGGCGTTTGGCGCAGCAGCTGTCGCGGCCATCGCGGCCGCGAGCGCGATCTGATCAGCCCTCGATGCAGGGGAGTCAGCCGTTGCAGCCATCGCGACCGCGAGTACCTCCAGCCCTACAAGGGCGTTTGGCGCAGCAGCTGTCGCGGCCATAGGGGCCGCGAGCGCGATCTGATCAGCCCTCGATGCAGGGGAGTCAGCCGTTGCAGCCATCGCGACCGCGAATACCTCCAGCCCTACAAGGGCGTTTGGCGCAGCAGCTGTCGCGGCCATAGGGGCCGCGAGTACCTCCAGCCCTACAAGGGCGTTTGGCGCAGCAGCTGTCGCGGCCATAGGGGCCGCGAGCGCGATCTGATCAGCCCTCGATGCAGGGGAGTCAGCCGTTGCAGCCATCGCGACCGCGAGCGCGATCTGATCAGCCCTCGATGCAGGGGAGTCAGCCGTTGCAGCCATCGCGACCGCGAATACCTCCAGCCCTACAAGGGCGTTTGGCGCAGCAGCTGTCGCGGCCATAGGGGCGCCGTTGACCGTCATACCAACGGATACCTAGGCATTTCGGCGGTCGCCTTCATGGCGGCTGCGTGCGCCCGAACAAAGGTGATCTCGCTCGCCGTATCGACGAATAGATCCTCGTTAGCGTGGTCGATGATCGTCAGCTGCAAACGGCCGCCGTATACAGGCCGATATTGGCCATGCGGTGCTGAGGATTTACACCAAGGGCAGCGTGGATGGTGCTTTGGGCCATCGACTACTCGTCCGGCCTGACTTAGAGCGCACCGGAGCCGGTCGCCTCGAGCAGCCGCGTCAGAAGTGCCTCCGGCTGGCCAAACACGTAGTCCGCATCGCCTTCGCTGTAGGCCGTGAACTGGCCGTGGTGATTAGGTCCCTCGAGGCGATCGACGTCGTGAATCACGAAGTGCCGCGGATCGCGGTCGCTGTGCCGATACGCAGCGCAGGCAGCCTCATCGAAGCCCCGGCTCGAGGGCTCGACGGACGCGGGGTCGACTCCGGAGATCTCCTGGCAGGCGTGCGCGCTCGTGATGATGCGCAGAATCCCGGGCGTTTCGAGGAACGCCCGCAGCTTCGTGACCGCCCGGAGGCTATCGGAGGGCTTCGCCTCCGCTGCTTCTCTTGGCTTATCGGGCATCCTTCTTCTCCTTAGCTGACCGTGATCTCGACGATGCCGTCGGCGTGCCACACGAGGTCGAGGTTGCCCCCGCCGCCCGTGATGTCGGCGTCGCTCGCCTGATAGCCGATGAGCGGGCGCGTGGCGTTGGTGACGGGCGTCACGTCCACGACGTGCGCGTTGCGGAAGGTGAAGGTGGCGGCAGTCCACTGCACGTCGGCCGCATCGAGCTTGAATTTATTCGTGCCGCCCGTGTACGTGACGGTCTTCGAGGCGAGCGTTTTACGCACGTAGCCCCCGCCTGAGACCTCGTTCGAGAGGTCGTCGAGGTAGTCGTCCGCGTCCTGGTCCGGCACCTCCGAAACCGTCGTGAGGACGACGTCGATCTGGTCGGTGTCGTAGTCGATCTCCTTGTTCCAGAGCGACGTGAACGCCTTCCCGTAGAGCTTCCCGGTCATCACCATCGATCAATTCCTCCGTTGTGCCTTACGTGGGGCCGTCTGGCGGGCTGCCCGCCGGGGCTCGGGGATGAGTCCGTTGTCGGCGAGATCGGAGGCGAGGAGCTCGTACCCCTGCTTCTCGAAGGCCTCGCGGTCAATCACGAGCACGGAGCAACTACGCCCCGTGCTCGGCTCGATCATCGTGACTCGGTCGAGCATCGGCATCGACTAGAATCCCGTGATCGTGGCAAACGCGCCCGGGAGCTTGACCGCGAATGCGGCCCGCATGACCGCAAGCAGCGAGATCCGGCGCTTGGTGAAATCGTCGTTGTTGAGGCCGCTCGTGACGGTCACGCCTTCACGCAGCCACATCTGGGCTCCGCGCCGGAAGGCGCCAGCGAGGGGCGTCCCGTCAGTGAAGACGGTCGAGTCGATCGCCGGCACGCCGAAGATCTGCTTCGCTCCGGCGACGCCAGCTGGCCCCAGCAGATAGTTGTTGTTGGAGTCCTTCTGGAGGCGGAGGTCCTGCCAGTCGTTCGGGTGCATCCCGATGCCGTCCGGTTCGCCCAGCACGCCGCCCGCGACGCGAATGAGAGTAAATGCCTTGTGGATGGCGTCCGGACGCGTGTCCCCGCCCAGCGCTTGCGTGCCGATGCCCGAGGCGTTGTAGATACCGGTGAGGTTCTCGCCGGCGCCGTCACCGGTCGCGAGCTGCGTGTCCAAGCGGTCGAGCACGCCAGCGACAAGGTCGTTCTCCACAATGGTGCGGAGCTGACCCTCATCCGCCATCGCTCGGCGCGTGATAGGCACGAAGACCGGAATCTCGACGACACCCGTGGTCGCCGGGGTGAAGGTGACGGTCGCCTCGGGCGCGGCCGCATCCTCTGCGGTCTCCGCGGCCTGGGTCGCCACGGCCGTCTGCTTGACGTACTCGACGGTGTCCGAATCCGTGGTGCCAGGCGCGACCAGATCGGCGAGCGTTGGGGTCTTCCGCGCCAGAGGCACGAAGCCGGGCATGATGTCGTTCTGGATGAAGGCTCCGCCGCTCGTGGCGCCGCCGCCCGTGACGGTGGCCGCCTGCATACCCTGACCCGACATCAGTGCGGCTTCGATGGCATCTCGATCGAGGATCGTGACAGGCCGCGCGAGGCCCTGCTGCATCGCCTGGAAGGCTGCATCCGAATCGAAGACCCCTTGCTCGGCGAGGGCCTTGTACTCGGGCGACTCCACTAGGCGGCGGCCAGCGGTCATCGGTGGACCGACGCCCTCCGCCGAGCCCGCAAAGGGGCGAGGCTGGGGCGAGGGTTGGCTGGGGGTAGTACCACCCTCGCCCCAGCTGGAAATCGCCGTGAGCCGGTGCCGCATCTCGCCGACCTCGTCCGCAAGGACGCTGTGCTCCATGTAGGCCTCGTCGACCTTTGCAAAGGCGTCCGTATCGGTGAGCGGGTTCACCCCGCTTTCGATCATCTCAGCCTTCACCTTCTCGGCGGCGGTGAACTTCACCGCTGCCTGCGCCTCGACCTTCTCGATCTCCTCGCGAAGGTTCTCGGCGTTCAGGGCTTTAGACATGGGTCGGTTCCTCCTGCCGGTTTGTGGTGAGCGCGATGTCCCAAAGCCGCGCGACCCGCTCGGGGTCGGGAGGCTCATCGGTTGCTGGTTCTGTCTCGGTGGATGCGGAGAGCGGGTGCGTATAGGTCGCACTCGCTGATGCCGCCATCGAACGTGGCGTCGGGGGCGTCTGCGCCATCCGCGTGAGCGTCTCTTCGAAGGTAGCGACGCCGTCAGCCATTCCCAGGCGCACCGACTCCGCAGCGGGCACGAGTGCGCCTTCACCGAAGCCGGAGCGGACCGTCTCTTCAGGCAGGCCCCGACCACGAGCCACGGACCCCACGAACATGCCGTAGAAGACCTCGGCTCGCTCTTCGATCGCGGCGCGGGCTTCCTCAGAAAGTGGCTCAAACGGGGTCCCCTCGGACTTCCGCGAACCCTTCGAGATAACCGTGTGCCGGACGCCCTCCTTGGCGTCCGCCTCGGAGCGCTCCTCGTGGACCATGACCACGCCGATTGCACCGATTTCAGCGCTCGGGGTGACCAGGAACTCGTCGGCCTGCGAACCAATCCAGTACGCGGCGCTCGCCGCAAGCGTGTTCGCGACTGCCCAGATGGGCTTCGAGCCTCGAGCCGCATGAATCTCGCGAGCGAGCTCTTCGACGCCGTTCACGGACCCGCCAGGGCTATCAATGTCGATCAGGATCGACTCGACGGCATCGTCGTTGAGCGCCTGGCGCAGACCGTGGGAGAACCCCTGGATCGACGTGCCGCCGCTCGCCTCCTCGAAGAGGTTCGCGCGATGTGAGATCACGCCGTAGAGCGGGAGGACCTGGATCGCGCGATGGCGCGTGGCTTGTCGCGCAGCCGGGCCCGGCCCGGTGCGCGCCTGCATCTCTTCAGCCGTGAAGGCGCCACCGGCCGCGCGCAGCGCGATGAGCTCGACGATGGCGTCGAGCTTCTCCGGCAGGATCGCCCAAGGCTCGTGCGCGAGCAGGCGAGAGATCCGAGGAAGGTGGTTCTCGCGGACGACGCCACTCCCGCTCCCGTTGGGCCTGGAAGCGAGGCCGTCGTTGGCCCCAGTGACAGGGCCGTTTCGGACTAGGTCCGCAGAACGAGACTACAACCGCGGAGGCTAGGTAGTCAAGGGCTTAGGCTCATACTCATTTTTCGGGCGATAGGAGACCTCGCACCGGCACTTTGAGCAGACGACCCGAATCGCTCCGCGCGACTCAGCGAGGAAGCGCCGGCACTGCGGGCAGCGGATCTCAGCCAAGGGCTCAGCCTCCCCCGTCGGCCTTGACACCGATCGGCTCCATATTCAGCGGGCGCGCAACGGTCTTGGACTCGGGCGTTCCGAGCGGCGGGAGGTTCTCGGTCGCTCGGGCCTCGTCGATCGATATGAAAGGACCACCCACTGACTTGAAGAGCGCGTTATAGCGCGCCGTCGTGTTCCCGCGGAGGACTTCGTTCAGGTCGAACTCGACATACTGCCCCCGAAGGACCGGCTCGGGCCGAATCAGCTGAGCCTTAAACGCCTTCTCCATGGCACGCAGCCAGGGGCCATCGGTGTCGCTGTACTCCATGATGTGCTGCTCCTCGATGTTCGAGAAGGTCGCGCGATCCAGGATGCCGATCGAGGGCGGCGGCATGTTGAACGCGGCCGCCACTTCCTCACGCGTGAGCTTGCGCGCGTTCACGATCTCGGAGTCGATGAGCGTGTGGCTCATATCCTGCCACTTCGCTCCGGCCTCCATCAGCAGGATCTTGAAGGCGTTGTCGACGCCACCGTAGGTCGAGTCGATCTCCGCTCGCATTCGCTGGGCGGTCTCGGGCTTGAGCTGCCCCTCGACCGACACGGCGCCCGTAGGGCGGACACCGTTTTCGTAGCTGGCAATCTGCGTGCGCTGCGCCGCGTCCTCGACCATCAGGGTCCGGGCGAGCGGCTCGAGCGGCGAGGGAGAGACGATCCCCGCGCCCGGCGCGTAGCGGCGGAAGTGCACGACCTCGCTCGGCAGGTATGGGATCGGACCGGAGGCGCTGTTGAAGACGTACCAGTCGACACGGCGGTTCTTGCCGGGCTGCACGCGCCAGAACGCCCACGAACTGGGGATCAGCTCGGTGGGTGGCATCCCCGGCCGCGGCCGGACCTTCACGGCGATCGCGTTCCCGTGAATCGCGAGGTTAGCGAGGATCTCGGAGGTCAGCAGGAAGCTATCGCCGCCTTCGTAGGGCGCCTCGATCAGGTCGGGGAGCCGGCCGGTGCGGAGGCGCTCACGCTCACCCGGCTGGTCGCCGTCGATGTAGACCTTGAGCGGCAGCCGCGCGACGCCGAAGGCCAGGCGGTTCACGGCCGCCCAAACCCAGATCTGCGAGCGGTAGATCTGCTCGTAGTTCGCGGACTTGTTCCCGACAAGCGGGATGGAGCCCGCGCCCGCGCCATTCGAGAGGGACCCCTGGGCGTTGCTCAGGTTGATATTGTCGAGCGTGACCGAGGCTTCGAAGCCCCGCCTCATCGTCTGCAGCAGCGTCACGATTCAGTCCTCCATCCTTGCGCCAGGAGCACGAGCCCGAGGCCCGGCACGATGAGGGCGAGGGGCTCGTAGATGAGCCAGAGTCCACCCGATACCATCACCATGCCTCCGATCTCCGCGAAGACGACGCGCGCTCCGCGTAAAGCGCCTAAGCGCTTTGACAATAGCACGGCGAGTCGACGCCTCCGCTCAGCCATAGAACTGCGGTTCCGCCTCGCCTTCTGACCCCGCCATCGCTTCCGAAATCGCCATCACGCCCGCGACGATCCCGTCGATCCGGTCGCCGCTCTTCTCCTTGTTGGGCTTGAGGTTCTCCTCGGAGTCGCTCTTCACCACGACGTTCGAAGCCTGCCAGCGGAGGACGGGGTTCGCGCCATGGCGGAGCCCTTTCGAGAGCACCAGGCGCTGGAGCTCCTTGGTGGGTGGGCTCAGGCGCAGCATGTTCTGAGGGACCTTCACCATCGTGAACCCGTCGTTCTCGAGCTGACCCACCAGCTGCGTGGCGTTGTAGGGGTCGTAACCGATCGACTCGATCTGAAACCGTTCGCCGAGCTCGCCGACGCGCTTTCGGATGACGTCGTAGTCGATGACCGGGCCATCAGTCGGCTCTACGAATGGTCGCTCAGCCTTCTCTCCCGCGTATCGGCGCTCCGCCCACACGTTGTAGGGGACGCGGTCCTCGCGCGACCGCCTCAGCAGCGTCTCGGCCGGAACCCAGTGCCACAGGAATAGGTCGCCGCCGTCGCCGTCCTCGTCGGGAAACCACAGCGCGAAAGCCGTGAGGTCGATCGTCGACGAGAGGTCCAGCCCGCCGAAGCACGGCCGACCTTCGAGCGATTGCAGCTTGGCCTGCTTCCCTTGGTCGTCCCAGGTGTCGAGCCGCAACCACCGGCTGACGCCCTTCACCCAGAGCCCGCAGTGCATCCGCAGGTAGCCGGGCTTCTCTGCCGGCACGTTCTGAGCCTTGCGGCAGTCCGCCCTCATGGTGTCGAGGAACTTCGTCACGCCTAGGTTGGGGTTCGCCTTGGGCCAAGCAGCTTCGTCATCCCACTCGGACTCATCGTCGATCCGCGCGATGTAGACGAACCAATCGTCATCGTCGTAGACGCGCTCCAGCACCTTTATGCCGTAGTCGGCCTGCTCGCCACACACCGACTCCTCGTCCTCGCCGGCCGTGGTGATGATCCAGATGAGCGGCTGTGCCCGAGATCCGGTAGCGGTCGTGAGCTTCGTCCAAAAGAGCCGGTCCTTCCACGCGTGGAGCTCGTCAAACAGCCCCATGTGCATATTCAGCCCGTCGCTCGTGTCCTTGTCGGAACCGAGGGGCTCGAACTTCGATGCCGTCCCGAGGTTGTGCATGTTGGCGGCCTGGACGGTGATGAACTGCTTGAAGCGCGGCTCCTTCCCCACCATGTAGCGGGCCTCGTCCCAGGTCCGGCGCGCCTGCTCGCGCTTCGTCGCGACCGCGTAGACCTCGGCGCCCAGCTCACCATCGAAGAACGCCGCCAGCAGCCCGATGCCGGCGGCCTCTGTGGTCTTGCCGTTCTTCCGTGCGACCTCGTTGTAGGCGTAGCGGAAGCGGCGAGTGCCGTCCTCGCGCTTCCACCCGAACACCGAGCCAATCCGGAACGCCTGCCAGGGCTGCAACTCGATGCGCTGGCCGCCCCACTGACCCTTGCTCTGCCGAAGGAGCGCGAAGAACGCGACCGCTTGCCCGGCAGCGTGGCGATCGAACCATAGCCCTCGCTCGTGCCCGTCCCCCAGGTCACGCAGGTGCCGCTCGCACGCGAGGATGACGAGCCGACCCGCCACCACCTCGCCCTCAACCACCGAGCGCGCGTACGCGGTGACCTGGTCGTCAACCTCGGGTGGCTCGACCGTCGCCCGGTCGGCCAATGCGGTCACGCGCTCTGGCCCTGGAGGAATTCGTCGAAGGCGTCGGCCTCGCGCGCGGGCTCAACTGCACTCACGCGCACCCGCGCGCTTGGCGTCAGGCCGAACTCCCGCGAGAGCTTGAGGATCTGCTCGCGCAGCTTGTGCGCGCGGATCATCCAGGGCGCTTCCATCACGTAGCCCTTCTCGGTCGTGATCGTCGTGCCCTGAGTCTTCGCCATCTCCTTGGCCTCGAGGTACTCAGCCCAGGCGTCACACAAGACGGCGAACGCGATGCGATCCGACTCCGAGATCACGCCCATTGCCTCGAGGTCCTTACCAAGGCTCCGCCACAACGCCCGCGCCTCCTCCGTCATGTGCGGCAGAACCCGCGACAGCTTCGCCACCGTCTTGGGCTCGCGCAGATTCCGCCGGCTCGGCTGATCCGTCCCCCGGAGTTTCTTGATCGCAGTCGGCACGGGCGGCCGCCCGCCGCCCTCACCAGCCAACTCGACACCCCCTTCGAAGTTTCGCACGCGCACAACGAGAGGGGGCGTGGGTACCGAGGGCGGCCTCGGTCGTAGAGATTTCGACCTCCCCTCCCCCGGGCAGGCGGGGATGGGCGTGTGGCGTTCGGAGCGCAGCGTTACGCACGAGCAGCCGCCTCCCGCGCGGTCTTCGTGTCGTGGCAGTCGACGCAGAGCGTCTGCAGGTTCGCATCCGTGTTCGCTCCTCCCCGGGAGGCAGGGGTGATGTGGTCCACGTGAAGCAGGTGAGGGGAGGAGGCCCCCCCACAGCCCCGACAGCGATGACCGTCCCTGGTCAGGATCGCCTGGCGGGTACGAGAGGCCGCCCAGCCGCTGCCCCCACGGCCGGCCTTGCGGGTTCGCTCGCGCGTGAGCTGGTGGCGGCGGCAGCGTGAGCCGCGAGAGATGAGGGCGCGGCAGTCGATGCAGCGGTTCATCGGCAGCCACCAAAGAACAAGCTGTCGGAGTCCTCCGGGGTCATAGCGGCAGGACCTCGTAGGGCCGGTGACGAATGACGAAGCGACGCGCGTCCTCTGCCTCGCCTCCCCCTAGGAGCGCAACGATGGCGTCAACCGCGGCCTCGAGCGCCGTTGCGTCACGAACATCGAGGCAATCACCAGCACAGTCCGTGCAGTCGACTCCCTCGCATGAGCCGCAGGTACAGCAGGCGCAACAATGCGTATCGACGTCGAGCGTGACCTCTTTCGTGACCGTCACGATGTGGCTCTGCTGTTCGTGCCTCATGGCTTCACCGTCTGGCTGCCGTGCTCGCCACGCTTCATCGCCTCCCTCACGGAGGCGTGCAGGGGTGCCTCGCGATGCGCCTTGCCGGTTGCGTCGGTCCAGCAGTTCGAGCAGATGAGCAACCGCTCCTCACCCACTGGATAGGCGTAGATGCCGGGGCGCTCGTGGCAGCGCTGGCAATTGCCCGTGGTCTTCTTCCGAACGGGTGGCAGCTTGGCGAGCTTGCGCCAGTGCGCCTCGCAGATGGGGAGCTCGCCGGTCTCGGTCACGTAGGTCGTGATAGCGGGCTCGCGGCACGTCTTCACCTTCTGGCAGGTTCTGGGAGTGCTCACGCGGGTGCCTCATCGAACATCGACACCGCGTCCGTCAGGCGGATCGCCGCGTTCTCGCAGTACTCCTCGCTGATCTCGATGCCGATGGCTTTGCGCCCCAGGTCCTTCGCTGCCCGAAGCGTTGTGCCCGGAATGCGGGTGCTCAGCGTCTCCAGGTCGACCATGAAGTGCTGCTCACTCACGCCGCCACCTCCCGCGTTCGGCCCCAGGCGCGTCCCAGCTCACGAGCCGCATCGATCGCGCGGTTGTACAACACCGTCTCCCAGGCGCACTCAAGGCAGACGATCGATTCGTGGTCCTCGCTCGGGCTCTCCTCGCAGATGGGACAGAAGAACGGCCCCTCGCCTTGCCGGAGGAATATCGTCATCTCAATGTGGAATCGGTATCGCTGATCAAGGGCACACCACTTGGCTACACCCCGCCACTCCTCCCAGTCATCAGCGATCGGCGGCAAGTACGACCAGTCCTCGAGAGCGGCATGCCCAGCGCTTAATGCTTGACCGAGTCGCTCCCCCTCTCGCTCGTGATACTGCAACTGGGCCTGGCGTTCGTGATCAGACACGAAGATCCTCCTCGTCAGCTCCGCCATCCAACCGCAACTCCACCGGTGGGGACGCCCCATAGGGGCGCCCCCCCTCCCCCGGTCGAGTGGCTGCGGGGTTGGACTTATTCGCCGGTTGAATTGACTTATTCGCCGGTCGAGTTAGGACGTAGGTCGTTGCGTTGGTCGATCCCTCTCGAAATGCCGCCCCTCGGGCCACCAGTTGGGTTGTCGCAGCTGCGATCGCTGTGCGCTTCAGGCCGGTGATCTCGCGCAGTTGAGCGGGTCTCAAGGGTCCCTCCTCGAGCGCCGCCAGAACCCTTCGCTCGGTCTCGGAATATGTCGATATGTTGTGGCGATCGGGGCTGAAGGGCTCGACGATCGTCGTCTCGCCGTTGCCCCCGACCGACCACATGGAGGTCTCGGGGACGACTCCCGGGCGATTCTTCCCGCGCTGCAGCTGGACGCGCCCGACCGTGTTGGCGTCGAACTCCGTGCGCTTCACGACGCGCCACTGGACGTCGGCTTTCGCCCTCTTGGCGCCCGCTCCGCGGCTATAGTTCGTGTTGGCCTGGTCTTTGGTGTCGTGGTCGAGCAGCAGCACGGCCGCACCGCTCTGCGCAATCGAGACCGGTAGCGCATCCATCCACTGCGTTACCTCGGCGTTGCTGTTCTCATCCAGGCCCGCTTTCACGAGCATATCCGCGAGCGCATCGAAGACCACGAGTTCGGGTTGGAAGCTCGCGACCGCCTCAATCACCTTGGATGAGTCGCTGAAGGCGATGCCGGGGAACGCGTAGTAGTGAAGGACATGATCGACCTTCTTTCCGACTGCTCCCATGGCGGCAAACCGGCCGCCCACGAGGACCGGCCCACTCTCCTCATCAATGAACATCACGCGCCGGTTCTGCTCGACGAGGTCGAGCATCCAACCGAGTGCCAGGAAGGTCTTGCCGCAGCCGGGTTCGCCGTGCAGCAGCGTCACGCACCCCTTCAGGAGCACGCCCTCAATCAACCACTCGGGCACGGGGACACCTCCGTCGATGTGCGCCGCGATGAGCGTCAGCCCCGCCAACCCCTCGGCGTGGGGGCTCTCGTCATTGCCCGCCACGACCGCGGCCGTCGCGCCAGCAGCGAAGTGGTACGCCTCCCGCACCTTCCGCTCAGCCTCATGTGGAGGCAGGGGCGGCCGGCATTTCGCTGCCGCCTCTTGGATTAGTTCTAGGGCCGCGTCGAAGGGGATGTCGGCGTAGCGGAAGCGGCTGGCGAGCCGGTAGAGCGCCCACTTGCGCCCCGGCTCGTCGACGCCCTGGAGAATCTCGGCAGTCGTCTCGAGCCGCTCGCCCTCGTTGGGAACGCTGGCGTCTCGCCGCCCCACTATCTCCGTGAGCGCTGGTGGGGGCAGCTGCGGCTCCTGGTCCTCCGGTGAGTGGTCCGCCTCCCAGTGGTAGGGTTCGCCGCTGATGTGCAGCGAGGGCGGCAGCACGATGAGCTTGGGGATATCGATGCCCTGCCCGATGCTGCTCGTCGTTGCGCCGTCTCCCCGTCCGAGCTCCCGAGGGCGCTTGAAGACCAGGTGGTAGCCACCCCCGCCCGTGAGGTTCGTGACGGTGTTGATCCAGCGGTCGCGGTCTGCACGACCCCTCACGAGGTCCGTGTAACTGTCGTCCCCGCCGTTGCGCGGGTCGATGTCCACCACGAGCAGGCCGGCGTCCTCGCAGTTCAGCCCGATGTTGGCCTCGGGCCACTGGCTCCACCACTTGCGGATCTGGTCCTCGTTGGTGGTCGCGTCGTGTCGGCCCCGCTGCGTCCGCGGGTGCTTTCCGATGGACTCGCATCCCCGCTTGTTGCAGGAGCAGCCGCCCTCCTGCGGCGTGTGCAGTGGGTGGACCGGCCAGGACATCCGGGCGTACTCCAAGGCGGCTTCGAGCATCGTCGTGGAGGTCGCCACTAGCACGAGACATCCTGAGCGTTCATCGATCTCCTGCTTTCCAAAACACCCTCACTGGTGCGCCGGAAGCGCGGGGTCAAGCGGGACAGGCCTCCGCCGCACCAGTGAGAGGGCGAGCGCGAGGCTCGCCGTCGTCTAGTCGTCGTTCCGGTCGCCATCTCGGGGCTCCAGCCGCTCGCGGAGGTTCCCGCGCCTGCTGTCGCCGTTCCTCCCCGGGTCGCGACGCGCCCGATCGAAGCTCATGTAGTCGACGGGCTTCGGGGTGTCGCCCTTCTTTCCGTCCGGCATGTCCGGGTAGTCGATACGGACGCGCAGGCGCTTGCCCAACCAGTCGTCCGTGTTGACGCTCACGGCCTCGTCCATATCGGTCCCGAGGGCTGCCAGGAGCTTGAACAGTCGCGAGCGTGAGCCGATGAAGCCCTCGTTCAGGTACTTGTCGTTGAGCCGGATGAAGTCGACCGTGTCCTCACCCTCGAACTCACCCGACAGCACCTTCAGCTTCACGGGCAGCGACGTGCCGTACTCGCCAGTGAACTCGTCCTTGACCTCGTCGATCTCCACCTCGTAAACGTCGGGCGGGAGGGTCGGGTAGGTGGTCGCGTTTCCTTCAATCTTCATGTCGCGTCCTTTCGCTTCGGTGGTTTGTTGCTGCCCATGCAGCGGGACCAGTAGTCGCACCATTTCTCAGAGCAGAGGTACGAGTCCGGGTTTGGCGGGAACGAACCCGCCTCGATGGAGTCCGCGATGTCCAGCGCCGCCGTCTCCAGCCAGTCCTGCTGTGCCGTGGTCCGTTGGGTCGTGAGCACCTCCTCGTAGCGGCTCTTGCCTGTGTCGATAAGCGTCCAGAAGCCGAAGTCGATCGGGCGGTCCAGCAGGTAGCCGTAGCCCGTTGCTTGTAGGTCCTTGTCTGCGCGGCCCTGCCTCCAGCGCCGCTTGGCTGTCTTGAAGTCCCCGACCACGCCCCGCGTGTCGACGAAGTCCAGGTGCCCCTCGAAGTCCCAGCCGTTCGGTAGCTTCCGGTGGAGCTCCAGTTGGACATCAGCCGGGTCGATCAAGGGCGCGTGCTTTTCGCGGTGCAGAACCGTCAACTTGACGGTGGAGTCGAGCCCCGTGGGGAGGCTCTCGTCCTTCCAGTTGCATTCGTCCCGGCCGCCCTGCCCGTCGATCTCGCTGCGGAACACGTGCTCCGCCACCTCGGCCATGTGCTCCGCGTCCTCGTCTCGCCCGGTCTCGATCTTCTGCTCGAGGTTCCAGCTCGCTGCCCTGTCGACCGCCGTCCCCTTGATCTGCCTCGCCGTCTTGGGCGTCTTCAGCTTCTCGACGTACCGGTAGGCCCACTTGCGCGGGCACGAGATGAACGTCTTGACGCTGCTGGGGGAGAGGTGGTCGACGACGGGCGCCATCAGTCCGCCTTCCCCACGACGTGCCCAGGGTGTTGGGAGGTCATGTGGCGGCGGAGCTGCTTGAAGGTGCGATGGCAGTACTGGCAGAGGCCCGCGTCGGCGCGCTTCTTCGTCTTTGTGAGCTGACCCTTAGTGGCCGCGTGGCTGCGCTTTTCGGCATCGAAGCGGCGTCGTTCTCCGGCCGCGCGCTCGTGGGCTTGGGTCAGTTCCTCCTTGAGTTTGGCCTCCTCACCACTGAAGACCATGGAGTGTCCATTCGGACAGTAGAAGGACTTGCCGTCGTAGCGACGCCGGTTCTCTAGCTCTTCGGTGATTCCGAATATCACGCCGCAGTTGACGCAGTCCGAGACGTACAACTTCACCGTGTAACCACTGGCGATATGCGCGCTCGGCCGGCGGGTCTGTGTTGCTACCATTAGCCGTCCCACCAGTCACGTCCGATGTAGGCGCCGGCTGTGAGGATGCCCGCGAAGGCCGTGAAGAAGATGGCGAGGTCGAGGGCGTCGGTCATGAAACCGGCTCCTCAATCTCCCAGCCGTGGCCATTGAGGTAAGCGCGTGAGAGCACGGCGCCATGCGACGTGCCTGCCACGACGGGCGGCCGCGTCCTCGCGAACAGCTCTTCCACGCGCTCGATGTCTTCGGGCTCACCCGGCCGCGTAACCGGCATGAAGAAGCGGCCATCAAGCGAGACGGCGTGGGCGTCCGTATCGGACTCATAGGCGTTCGTGAGGGGCATCAGGAGGCCACTTCCGCACCGACCGCAGCCATCCGTCGGACCAACTCCTGTGCGCTTTCCTGAAGCTCGGCAACGGTTGGGGCTAGCTTGTCTTCGGCCGCAGCCCAGGCCGCAGCCCTGGTCGCAGCCCTGGCCGCATCCCAGGCCGCAGCCCAGGCCGCATCCCAGGCCGCAGCCCAGGCCGCAGCCGTGGTCGCAGCCCTGGCCGTATCCCTGGCCGCAGCCCTGGCCGCAGCCCAGGCCGCAGCCGTGGTCGCATCCCTGGCCGCATCCCAGGCCGCAGCCCTGGCCGTATCCCAGGCCGCATCCCTGGCCGCAGTCGCCTTCTCACGCGCGTCCCTCAGGGCGTCCATCGCGCGTTCGGCACCGTCACCATCCCGGATTTCGCCTAAGTCGCGCAGCGCGGCGGCCTGGGGGGCTAACCCAGCTAGATCCAGCCAGGCGGGGGCGTTCACCCGAGCCAGCCAGTCAAGCGCCAACCACGACCGCTTGAGGTCGTCTTCTGACCCGGTGTTGGTACCGACTACCAAGGGAATCAGATTGCGGAGAAGCCGGTTCCGGTCTTCGTCGTTCCTCAACACGTCATTCCACGAACGCAGGAATTCCCCAATTACCGGGCTGACGCAGTTGGGATGGTCGCCGTGCTTTTCGTGCGCGAAGTAGGCAACCGCTTCCATCACGCAGTGGCCGTCCTCGTAACTGTCATGCCCACCGTGCGACAGAACCAGGGTCTCTAGGTCAACGTGGTTCATGCTGCCCCCTGTCGCTGCTCGAGGCGGTCCGCGTGAAGGCGCAGCCGCTCTTCTATCCGGCAACGCAAGTTCGCTAGGCAGCGGCGGCAGCCGTTGAAGTGGCGTGTCCACGCGGCCTCTGCGTCCATCGCATCGCGCTTGATGAATTCTCGTTCTTCGGCTGTGCCCGCGCTCATGAGGCTTCCCCACGAGGGCTGGAAAGAGGTGTTTCGACGATAGCGAGAACCCCATCAGGCCTAGGGCCGTAGTTGGGTAAGACCTTCCACGGCCCCGGCGTGTGCGTCGTTTGCGTTATGCCTGTCTCTTGACTACGCTGTTCCTTAGTCCTTTTCTGATTGGGGACTGCTGACGGGCCGGGGTGTGCAAGCCCCGGCTTTCGTCTATCCGAAACGGGTGGGTGTCGGTGTCATTCGCCGGCGCCTCCCCTTACTGCGTCGCGTCTGGCCAAAGCCACCACGGGGCCTGCCCGGCTTCACTCCTTCGGACGGGCTTCCCTTGACGGTCCCGTCTTTGTTGAGCCGTAGCCGCTTCGGTCGTCCGGTCGAGATGCGCGAGTAGTGCTCGCGCCCGTAGCGCGCGAGGGTTGTCATGCCCCCGCGGTAACGGCCTTCTGTCGTCCCACCCATCAGGCACTCCTCGCACGCACGCCGACTGTGGGCTCGGCTACGCGATCGGGGTGGACCTTCGCGGCGAACTCACGGACGCGCAGCGCGTCTTCGCTGAATCCCTGCGCCTCGACGTAGCTCGCGAGGGCCAACGCGTCCTCATACCAGCGCAGCGCGAGCGTCCGGCCGGGCTTCTTCCCCATCAATTCGACCCCGCCTGGACTGACTTTACGTCATCTTGGGCGGAAGTATCGTCATCTGTGGACAAATGAAACTGCTCGATCACGGCCCGCCGCGTCAGCTCGCTCAGCGTCGAATGGCGCCGCGCAGCAACGTCACGAAGAGCGTCTCGCAGCGAGCGGGGCCATTTCTGTTGGACGAGAACCATGTCCGACATGACGAGAATCATAGATCGGCGTCATCACGTCGTCAATACCAGTCCAGCCAGACTGGGCTAGGTTCTCGTCCGATGGCCTCAAACCGCCTAGGGAGCTTGCTCAAGGCGCGGCGTCAGGAAGCGGGTCTGTCTCAAGCAGACGTCGCGAATCTGGTGCCCGGGCTCAGTCGCTCTGCGCTGAACAGCATCGAAGGCGGAGCGACGAAGACGGCGTCGGCCGCTATGGCGAACGAGCTCGTGAAGGTCCTCCCCGTCACGATGGCGGACCTGGTCCGCTCGATGGGGTTCGACCTTCCTACCCTCCAGACCCCGCTGCCGGAGGGCCTGATGGGCGAACTCGAGGGGGCGTCTGAGATTGAGCTTGAGTCTGTCCGAGCACTATTGCTTGGATTCCGTGCTCAGCGGCGATCGTCAGCTCGACAGGAGGAATAGTGAACGTGCCACCCGCTTGCTCAACCAGCAAGCGGAGCTGAGCGGAGGTCAGACCCTCCACGCCGGAAAGCAATATCATGGTCTGCCGCCGCCCTGCCCACTCCGCCGCCCACGAGCGTCGCCGAAGGGCGACGCCCGTAGAACATTGGAGGTCGAGATCTTTATGCAGGTAATTGGAAGAGGAGAATCTACGACAAAGCATGTCGCCATCGGGGACCCCCGGGCGCCGGTTCGAATTGGCCCCATCCGGGACCTCCGCCGGCCATACCCCAGCCCCGCCTCCGCGAGGCGCGGGGAGTATAGAACATCCGTTCGCGAGAATGGGATCGCGCGATGACGCTCCTCAGAAGCTTCTGGGGGAAGCGCTGGCTGATCAAGGCCCCCATTCTCGCGGCCGTGGGCCTCGTAGTCCTGATCATTGTGGCAGCCGCCGTCGGGGGCGGGGGCGACGAGGGCGACGTGCCCACTGGTCCCGACGACGAGCCGACCGTCGCGGAAGCTGTGCCGACGGCTACTGCTCGGCCTGATCCCACACCCACGCAAACCACTGAGCCAACGGCGACCCGGGCAGTCCCGACCGAGACGCCCACGACGACGCCCACACTGGCTCCGGCCGACACACCGACGCCCACGGTGCCTCCCGAGCCAGATGGCAGCTCTCGCGACCTCGCTCTCCCGATCGGCTCCTCAGCTGAGATAGGGGGATGGGTAATCGTCGTGAACTCCGTGACGCCGGACGGCACCGACGCCGTGATGGCTGAGAACAGATTCAACGATCCGCCAGAGACGGGGAAGCAGTTCTTCATCGTCAACGTGAGCGCAACCTACAACGGTGACGACGAGCCCAGTCGCCTGTTTTCTGATGTCTCGATCAGCGCCCTTGGGCCATCCAGCGTGGCTTATCAGAACTTCATCGATCTCTGTGGGGTGATCCCAGACGAGCTCAACAACTTTGTCGACGTCTTCAAGGGAGGGACTATCACAGGCAACGTCTGCTGGTCCGTCCTCGAAGAGGATGTACCCATGTTGCTGATGTTCATTGAGGACGACACCAGCTTCGACGCCGACGACCGTTTCTGGTGGAGCCTGGCGCCGTAAGGACGACCATCACCTTCGACGGCCTGGTCGTCGCTGCCCTCATCCTGGCAGATAACGAGGAAGCGCTGATCGTGCTTGCCCCTTTGCTGATCGCGCTGATCCTTGCGGGCACCTGGGGACGCACCAGTGCCCCGCTCTCTGTAGGTCCAGTGTCTGGTGGCGGTGATTCGAGCCTCTAGGTGGAAAGGAGAAGCCGGAAACCGAGTCTGAGTCTGCTGCGCAAAGCTCTTTTCCGGATCCCTCGCTAGGTTCGAGGTTCGAATCCTCGCCGGGGAGCCAGATCGTTGGCTCAGCGAACCCTGAACGTACGTTCTGGGTCTTCCCCGCAGCCTCGGCGAACGATCCCACGGCGTTTCCATAGATTTCGAGGACCAGTTCGCGGTCGCCGATCTCCACTCGGCGGATGACGAGGCGGATGAGTTCCTTCTGCTCGAAGGGGCGTAAGTGAGCGAACGTACGGCCGAACTCTTTGAGCCCGGCTCGCACGTCATTGGGGGTGACCGCAGCGCGGGTCAGATCGCGGAGTTCCTGCTCCGCCTCCAGCATCCCCGACTCGATCTGGTGTTTCCGCTCTTGGAGATCCGCCAGCTTCCCGTTCAGGAACTCGGCCGCCTCCGGCGTCGCCTTGCCGAGGCCCAGCATCACGCCGTCGGCCTCGCCGCCGAGTGACTCCAGCGAGCGTCGCAGCGTACGGATGCGCCTCTCGATCTTGGGCCGCTCCCGCTCGAGCAGACGATTGGCCTTCTCGATCAGCGTCGCGACGGTCGCGTCGTCGCCGGCGAGGACGCCGATGCGTGTGACGATCGCTTCCTCAATCTCCGGCGCGACCACACGGAGGCGGCAGTCCGGATTCGTGCAGGCGTAGTAGAAGTAGGTCTTGTCGAGGCGTCCGGTGCCAGAGCGACCCTGCATGGGCTCGCGGCAGCATCCGCAGTGGAGCAGGCCGCCACCAAGAAGGTGGACGTGCCGGAGCTTCTTCGCCTGGCTGTGACTGGTGCGCCGGTTCGCCCTCAGGAGCCGCTGAGCCTGGTCGAAGGTGTCGACGTTGATGATGGCGGGCCAGACCGCGTCCACGGTCCTGCCTCACCGCGGGCGTCGATCAGCTTCTGCCCGATGTAGGCAGGGTTCTTGAGAAGGTGCTGGACGGTGGTGCGAGAGAACTCGCGGCCGGGGTGGTCGATGTCCCGGCGCGAGGTGTACGCCTTCGTGCGGAAACCTCGGAGGTTCATCGCTGCCGCCGTTTCGGAGATGGAGCCCGTACGCAGGTAAGACTCAAAGGCGAACCTGACGCTCGCGGCCTCGACGGCGTTTGGTACGAGTAACCCTTGCGCTCCGGGTCGAGGTCGTAGCCGAGTAGCCGGCCGCCGTTCCAGAGGCCGCGTTCCGCGCGGGCGAGCACGGCGTCGCGGGTGCGCTCGGCCGTCTGCTCCCGCTCGAACTGAGCGAGGGCCATCATGATCGTGACGAAGAGGCGCCCTTGGGGGCTGGTGGTGTCGTACTGCTGCTTGAGGCAGATGAACTGGGCGTCGTGCTCGGAGAGGAACTCGAAGAAGTGCAGGAAGTCGCTGACCGAGCGGCAGATGCGGTCGAGCGATGTGCAGACGACGGTGTTGACGCGGCCTGCGCGGACGTCCTCGAAGAGGCGCTCGAACTCGGGGCTGCGGATGGAGTCCTTGCCAGAGACTGCCCAGAGCTCATAGAGCGCCACCTCAGCCCAGTCCTCACCGACGGCGTCGCGTTTGTAGATGAGGTGGTCGCGGAGGCGCTGGAGCTGGGTGGTGAGCGAGCCCCTCCTGGTTCTGGGCCTGGCGATCGGTGGAGACGCGGACGACGAGGCCGGCGCGGCGCTCGGGCTGAACGACCTCTAGCCGACCCGCCTGAGCGGTCATCGCCCTACCCCTCGGTCCTCTCGCACGTCCGCATACACGCGTAACTCGCGCTCCAAAGCAACTGCTCGTTTGGCCGACGGGGCTGCACGGCTGAGGGCGATGGCGATCAGCGACGTGACGGCGTCGCGGCGCGCCTCGTTGGTGACGGCGGCGACCACGGTGGTGACCCTCCACAACGCCCTATACGGAAAACGCGGCCGATGTGTCGGATCGGGCGGTCCTACATGGGGCGAGCAAGAAAACATCCGCGTTCATCCGTGATGTCAGCGGACATCGCTGCGGCCCCAATGGAGAGGGATGCCTCAGGCATCCCACCAATCCGACCCATTCGCAGCTTGGGAGCGAGACCTCATCCGCCGCGAGGTCAGAGCGTTCATCGCGAAGGCACTCACCTTCAGCTGGGACGACGAGGACGACCTCATCAACGAAGCCCAGCTCCGCTGGTGGCAGGTTCGAACAGGTCATCGCGGCGACCGTGGCGCCAATCCGAAGGGTGGCCGTATCGGGGACCTTCAGCGTTTCGTGAACGTGCGGGACGATGACTTCCTCCTACTTGCGACCGCGCTCATCACCTCGCTCTGGCTGAGCGGTCCCTATGTCGTGATCGTCCTGCAGGGAGAGCAGGGCTCGGCGAAATCCACGACAGCACGGGTGATCAGGGCGCTCATCGACCCGAACAGCGCGCCTTTGCGGGCGCAGCCGCGCGATGGGCACGACCTCGTGATCGCGGCCTCGAACGGATGGCTGCTCGCGGTCGACAACATCTCTCGCGTCCAGCCCTGGCTTTCCGACGCCCTCTGCCGGCTTGCAACGGGGGGCGGCTTCGCCACGCGCGAGCTCTACAGCGACGATGACGAGGTCCTCTTCGACGCCCAGCGCCCGATCATCCTCAACGGGATCGAGGAACTCGCCACTCGTAGCGACCTGCTCGACCGGGCGTTGCTCTTCCTCCTGCCGCACATCCCGGAGGGCGAGCGGATGGATGAGGCGACCTTCTGGTCGGAGTTTGAAGCGCAGCATCTCTCGCTCTTCGGTGCCCTCCTGGACGTGCTGGTGGAAGTGATACGCACCTTGCCTAGGGTAAGGACGTCCAAGCTACCGAGGCAGGCGGATTTTGCGAGGAGGGGAGCCGCTGCTGCTGCATCGCTTGGCTGGGACGCGGAGGTATTTTCCCAGGCCTACAAGGAGAACCGCCAGGTCGGCCATGTGGGTGCGATCGAGGGCTCGGCGGTAGCGCGCGCTCTCACTAAATTCATGGACGGCCGGGAGGAATGGGCCGGGACCGCGACGGAACTTCTGGAGGCTCTCACCGCTTCGGCGTCAGGGAGCGGATCGAAAGGGAAGGGCTGGCCGACGGGGCCGCAGGCGCTCTCGAATGCGCTGCGCAGAGTGGTCCCCAACCTTCGCGAGGCGGGCCTCGACGTCGACTTCGGGCGCGAGAGCGGGCGCAAACGTAGTCGTGTCATCACGATTCGGTGGGCACGAGATGAGGCTGGGGCTGAGCCGTCCGAAGAGTCCGAAGTGTCCGAAACCCAATCAGACAATGCTATTTCGTCGGACGATCCCCCGGACGATCGTCCGGTCCCTGGTGACGAAGTGTCCGACGGATCTAGATTCAATCCGGACGCTTCGGACGACCCGGACGCATCAGCCCGGAGTCTTTTGGGCGAAGAGTCAGGCGGACCGATCGACCCCGATCTTCAGGCCAGGGAAGCCTCGGCTCCTCTCCGAGCCACTGGTGCCTATCGGCAGTGTCCCGGCTGCAACAGCCGCTTGGCGCCGCCCGGCAAGCTCTGCTTCCGTTGCGAACCGGAATCCCGGCCGTGAAGGAGTCGGCGCGAGACGTCGCGGATCTGCTCCAGGTTCGCTGTCCGTATTGCCGAAAGCTGGCTGTGCGGGCGTCTCCGGGGGCAAAGCTGGAGGTCAAGTGCGCGAGGTGCGGGGCGCTCTTCGAGTCGAACGTCCGGCCAAGAAGGGACACTGGCGCCTGAACACCGCGTCAGCTGCGGGGCTACGTCCACGTGGTCATCCCGATGTTTGTTCAATGGTAGCGAAATCGACCTGATCTCCATCTGGGAAGATCGGCACGACGCCTGCGATCTCGACGCCCTCGTGTGAGGCTCTGACCTGCGCATCGACAGCTCGAAGCATGAGATCGAAGTCGTCCCCGCTCGCGTCCTCAACCCAATTGCGGATGGCCGAGAGCGCCGCTGGCACGTCGCGTGCGATCCGCGTGAAGTCGTGTGGCGTGGGCACCGTTTGAGCTTGCAGCTCTCGGCGCGTGTTCTCCAGCACCTCACGCCGCTCAGCCAGCACCCGAGATTCTTCGCGCAGCAGGTGCTCGGGAAGCGCCTCGGTCGTATACAGCCGGACCAATCTTCCCTGAGCGGACTCCACCTCGCCTAAGGCTTGGAGCACTTTCTCAAGCTCGTCGTCTTGCGGCTGCCTTCCGGCGAGACGCTTCGCTTCACTGAGGAGCCGGTCCGGTGAAGCAAGCAGATCGGTCAAAGCCGTCTTCACCGCGCCCTCAAGACGCTCGATGCGGATGTACTTTGAGCCGCACGAAGTCTCTCCCGGACCGCTTGAGCCGTTCGGGCAGCGGTAGTAGCGGTAGCGCCCTCGATTCGAAGCATGGCCGACCATCCTTGCACCGCACTCCCGGCAAGAGATCCGGCCTCGGAGCAGGTACAAGTCCGACGGAGCCGTCTGTGGGCGGCGAGATGGATCGTCGAGAATCCTCTGCGCCGCGTCGAACAGGCCTCGGTCGATGATCGCTGGCGTCGCTCCCGCGACCTCAATCCACTCTGACTGGTCCCGCTCCACGATGCGCCGCGTCCAGCGACCCCGCGCCACATCCCGCACCCGATCTGCGCGGGTCCGCCGGTAGATCGTTCGTCCCGCGAACGCTTCATTCTCGAGCAGTCGACGGATCGTTAGCGCATACCAGCGCCCGCCGCTGAACGCGGGAACCGCGTCGCGGTTCAGATCGTTCGCGATGCCGTTACACGCCCGACCCGCGACGAACGCTTCGAAGATCCGTCGAACGACTGTTGCCTGTTCGTTGATGATCCGCCGGGTCCCGGTGCTCGGGTCGTAGGCATAGCCGTACATGCCCTTGCCCGTGCCCTGCGGAAGCTTCCCTCTCCGCGCTCGCTCCGCCTTCCCACGCATCGTTCTCTCGGCGATCTTTTCGCGTTCGACTTCCGCCGTGAATGCCCGCGCGGCCAGGATGAAGCGGCCGATCGCTGTGTCCGCGAAGTCCTCCGTCACGAACTCCAGCCAAGCCCCCGCTTGAGCGACCTCGTCGAAGAGGACACCGATGTGGTTCTGATTGCGCGACAGCCGGTCGACGACGTAAGCCAGCACGATGTCGACGGCGCCGGCCCTGAGCAGACGCCGGACGTGTTCGATGCCCGGCCGTTCGAGCGTGAATCCGCTCGCGGTGTCGCGGACCGTTTCGGTCACCGAATAGCCGGACTCGCGCGCAACCTTGACGGCCGCCCGCTCCTGAGTATCGAGGGAAGTGCCATCCCGCTCTTGGGCATCGGTCAACACGAGGCAGTAGACGAGTGCTCGCATGGGCGTCAGCCCTTCAAATCGATCACGTCGAAGTCGAGTCGCGAGAGCCATTGGTAGGCCTGCTGGGAAGTGAACGCGACGGGCGGCACAGCGAGGCCCGCACTTGCGGCCTGTTTGATCGGGTAGCGCTTTCGTTTGACTTCCACGACGTATCGTCGCGGCGAGTCCGGAGCCTCGTCGACGACCCGCTCAACATCCGCTTTGGTCATCGAGTAGCGCTTCCCGTTGAGCGTCACATCCATCGCAGCACCTCCTTCCTCATTATTATTACCTTCTTTCACTCTAACCTCAAGTACCCAGAGCACTTCAATGGCTCCCGATCGAGCCCGAGCCAAGGGACGCACCCTCCATTTGCTCGGCAAGCTGCCGCTGCGCCGCTAACGCCCGGTGGGCGAACAGGAGCCGGTCAACCGATCTGACCTCCCGGCGCCCCATCACCACCTTGATCTCGTGGTCCGTGAGCCCCGACTCGTGCAGCCAGGCGGCGAACGCCGATTGGATCTGCATGGGCGTCAGCCCTTCAAATCGATCACGTCGAAGTCGAGTCGCGAGAGCCATTGGTAGGCCTGCTGGGAAGTGAACGCGACGGGCGGCACAGCGAGGCCCGCACTTGCGGCCTGTTTGATCGGGTAGCGCTTTCGTTTGACTTCCACGACGTATCGTCGCGGCGAGTCCGGAGCCTCGTCGACGACCCGCTCAACATCCGCTTTGGTCATCGAGTAGCGCTTCCCATTGAGCGTCACATCCATCGCAGCACCTCCTTCCTCATTATTATTACCTTCTTTCACTCTAACCTCAAGTACCCAGAGCACTTCAATGGCTCCCGATCGAGCCCGAGCCAAGGGACGCACCCTCCATTTGCTCGGCAAGCTGCCGCTGCGCCGCTAACGCCCGGTGGGCGAACAGGAGCCGGTCAACCGATCTGACCTCCCGGCGCCCCATCACCACCTTGATCTCGTGGTCCGTGAGCCCCGACTCGTGCAGCCAGGCGGCGAACGCCGATTGGATCTGCGCGTGGTGAGTCGAGGGATAGCCAGCCTCCTTGAGCGCTGCCGCTACGCACTTCCTGAAGCCCCGCTCCGACAAGGGCTCCCCGGTGCGCTGGGCCCCGAAAACCGCCTCTTGCTGGGCAGGGATTGACTCAAGGCGCCAGTTCGTGAGGGCGTGGGCACCGGGACCGACGATGAGGAACTGCAGACCGCGTCTCCCCTTACGTCGAACCGACGCGTCCCACGATTCCGCTGCACCGTTCCAGTGCAAGGCGGCCCATCGCAGCGTGCGAACCTCCCCGACCCGGAGGCCGCTGAAGCAGAGCACACCGAGAAGTGCCGCGCCCTCCGTCGATCCCGCTCCTCCCCGACGCACAATCTCCACCAGTTCCCGCGGCTCGATCGTCGGCGCTCGGCGCCGATGCGTCGCTCGCGTCCCACCAACGGCGATCCCCGCGTCGTACCAACCTCGGCTGGACCGGGCGGGCAAGCGTTCGTCCAGAGCGTCCAGCCGGGTCCGATGCACCGCAGCAGAAACACCAAGCTGGCAAAGGCGCTGGAAGGCACGAAGCCTTGTGAGAACGGTCGCTCTGTTCGGCGATCCGCACGGAGAAGCGAGCGCGTTCGCAACGCTTGCAGGGTCCATCACGAGCTCGGCGAGCGTGCCTGAGCCGCCCAACTCCATCGAATCTCGCAGTAGGACTCGAAGCTGCGACCGCTCCGACGACACGGTCGACCGCGCTGCTCCCTGGTCAAGGCGCATTCCCGTGTAGGCCTTCAGAAGCGCCTCGGACTCTGCGTCCAACGGAGCCGGTTTAAGCCTGATCAGGTTCGGTTGGATTTGCGTCATGCCGGTAAGCGGTCGGCCCTCACAAGTTCAGCGGTCGCACGCGCTCTCGGCGCGGCTGACAGAATGCGAGCCGCCGCGACCTGTCGATCCGGCAGCGATTCGCGCCGATCTGGCCGGGATACACCGATCCGTGCGAGCTTCCGCTCGATCGCATCGCGAGGCACACCGACGTAGTGGTCGTCCATCCGCTCGGTCCCGCGCCAGCCCCCTGCGAGGGCAGCCACCCGCCTCGGCGCGATGCTCGTCGCTTGCGTCGCGAAATAGGCCCTGAACGAATGAGGCGTGTAGTCGGGTATCTCCGCCTCACGACACGCGATGCGCAGGCGATGTCGCATCTGATCGGTGGACCACCGCTTTCCGTTCGGCCCACGCCATACGGCACCCGCCTTCCCGAATCCAACTCTCCCCTTCCCTCGACCCACGAGCGACAGGTTGACGGCCGCGAAGTAGGCGTCAAGCGGATCTCGAAAGCGACACGGGAGCTCCAGCTCGAACCGACCGCCCGACGCCTTGTCGTGGAGAAAAAGACGGACGGTGCCATCCCCCATGAGGCAGATATCTCGCCCGTCGATTTCTAGAAGCGCTCGAACCCGCATGCCCGTCGCCGCGAGGATTCCGAAGAACAGGACATTTCGTTGACCAGCCCAGCCTTCATCGGCTCCAAGGTTCGTAAGCAGGGCGTCCAACTCCGACGCCGAAGGCGCTGGCCGTCCTCGGTGTCGCGGCTTCCCGACGGGCAAGCGATAGCCGCCTCCAACCTTCTCGGCGACTTCCTGGATCGCACGGTTCACGTGCTGGATCGGTTCAACCAGACCCAGCGCTCTGAGCTCGGGCGCGAGTGCCCCCGCTGCGGACCGCAACACCGTCCTCCGATGCGCGGCTGTCCATGCAGAGATGGGCGATCCCCCACAAGGCCGCTCGACCGTGGAACAGACGTATCCAAGTAAGGACCTGTCCATCAGGAAGTCGGTCACGCTCACCGGGTGCCCTACCTGTTTCTCGGCCAGCCGAAGACACTGCTCAAGCGTCCATGTGTACTTCTTGACGGTCGCGGGTGCCGAGCGGCTGGCGGTCCGGCGTCTGTAGAGATGGAACAGCTCGTCCTGTCGGGCCGACTTCTTGGCTGTGCGCTTGGGCATCTTCGTGGAGATTCGAGGCTCGGCCAGGCCGTTCAAGGGAAGCTCAAGCTGGGTGCCGATCTTCCCATCAAGAAGGCTGTCCGGGAGTGCCGATCTTTCCTTAGTCGCCCTTCAACAAGGAGACGACGGTGTCGTCCCACTCTTCCTGAGTACCGCGCAGGGCCTGCTCGAGGCGCTTGGTGGCGGGGCCGGTGACGATTCCCGAGAGCGGCTCGCCCTTCTGGTACTGCGACCAAGCGCGGAGGATGAGGGGCCCTTGGGCGTGGGGCGTCTTTTGGGGGCTGGTGATGGCGGCGATGCGTGCGAACTGGTCGGCCTGGTGGAGGTCGCCGTTCATCATCTCGACGAAGTAGCGGCCACTGTCCTCGTACCAGAAGCGGCCCTCCGCGCCCTCTTCGGCCATGCGCTCGGCGCGCTTGATGAGCTCGGAGATCTGACGGTTCGTGCGGACGCCGGGGGGCAGGCCCGTGAGCGCACCTCCGCCGATGCCGCGCCGACCCTCGGCGCGGGGCACCATCTCCTGCACGACGTCCTCGGCCGAAGGGGAGCGAGGCACGGAAGTGCGGCGGGCTGCGGCGATCCCACCTGCACCACCACCAAGAAGGGGTGCAAGGAAGCGCTCGATACCCTCGTCCACGCCGGGGACGCCGCCCGACTGGGCCGCTTGAGAGCCGGCCGACGCCCCAGCCAAAAGCGCGAGGCGCGCGCGTCGAGGAGGTCCTTCAAGGAGGGCACCGATGCCCGTGCGTGCCTCGGGACCGAGCGTCTTCAGCAGCGCCTCTGAGACGCCCTTGGGAGCCTTGCCGCTCTTGGCAATTGCGGTGGCGGCCTTACCGAACGTGCCCGGGCCAATGTAGAAGAGCGGGTCCGTGCCCAGAGCGACGGCCGTGCGTATTCCGGCGGGGATGTTCTCGGAGCGCTGGAAGTCCTCGCCCGTGCGTTGCGCACGGCTAATCGCTCCGAAGACATCAAAGCGGCCCGGCACCTCCTCACCCAAGACCTCGGCCTCCTGGGCGATGTCGCGATCCAAAGCTCTGCCGAAGCCGAAGCCGGTGGCGTCATACCAGTCGAAGA
Source organism: Tepidiformaceae bacterium (assembly GCA_965247935.1). GTDB lineage: Bacteria > Chloroflexota > Dehalococcoidia > Tepidiformales > Tepidiformaceae > CAUYXJ01. The sequence continues at coordinate 1,433,340 of CBDFIA010000002.1, read as the reverse complement.
ACCCGAGCGCCTCGCGGCCAAGAATACCGAAGCCCTTCGAGATGGTGGGGTGTCGCGAGACGTCGCCCGTCGCTTCGTCGACTTGGGGGTCCGTGAAGGGGGTCTCAATGGATCCGCCCAAAACGTCGCCCGCGTAGTTGAGGCCCTTGAGCGCTGCCAGTCCCGTGTCCTTGGCTCCGGGGATGCGGCCGACTTGCTCGAGGCCAGCTCCAACAGCACCGACTTGCGCCTTGACACTCGTCTTGGCCGCACCCTTGATCGCGCCCGCGATCGTGCCGAAGAGACCTCGCCTTCCGGGGCGACCTCCTGCTGGCGCTCGACCTGCTTTGCCTCGAAGCGCGCCCCGATGCGCGCCTGGCGCTCGCGGTGGCGCTGGGCGCGTCTTTCTCCCCGTTCCGGGGCGGAAGCGACGTGGCGGGCCTCCTGTGCGGCCTCGGGGCCAGTGCCCGACGTGAGTGCCGTGGACACGGTCTGGCTGAGGGTGCCGAGGAACTTGCGGTCACGCTCGCGCTGCTCACGATGCGTGCGGTAGGAGTAGACCGGGGGCTTGGGCATCTTAGCCCCGGTAGCGCGCAGGGCCGAAGGAGGCACCCTGCGGCGCGGCCCTCAGCGACCTGGCGATGATGTCGCGAAAATCGACCTGGGCACCCTGGTTGTAGATGCCCTGCGTGTACTCCTGGGAGCTCGGGTCGAGCTGGCCGAAGCGCTGGAGGTTGATGACTGAGGGCAGCCGTTCCCCCCCAAACTCGGTGTCGAGATTCTGGAAGGAAGGCGTGTTCACCTCGCCCTGGAGCTGCTGGATAGGCGGAGCGTTCACGAGCTGAGGGTCGGAGTACGACGTCACCTCGAAGGTGCCGCCGGTGGCAGCTTGCCGCGATCGCCCCGGCTGGCGCGAAGCGGATCCGATGAGGTTCCGCTGCATGGACATCTGGTTCATGGGCATCTGCTGAGGAGCCGCAAGGGCTTGGGCTTGGCCCTGCGAGATTGGCTGGACCTGGAGGAGGCCAGAGGGCGAGGCCGAGGCGAGCTCGGGACCACGTTCGCCGACGATCACCGGCCCTTGGTCGTACGTGCCGCCATAGGCGGCCGCGGGGAAGCCCTGGTTGACTGGAGTGGGCATCAACGGCGGCGCGCCAGAAGGAGGGTTTTGCAAGAAGGGGTGAACGGGCGCTAGCGGCGGTGCGCCCGGAGGAGGGCGGAAGGGCTGGATCTGGGGACCCGGCAAGGGACCGGGGCCTGGCCGGGAGGGCTGGGGCAGCTGCTCAAGGAACGGAGCCTGAGGGGGCCGGGGCGACTGGGGGATGCCGGGGGGTTGGGGCAGGTCACGGAAGAAGCCGGGGTCAATATCGCCGCCAGGCGAGGGCTGAGGTGGCACGGGGGCAGGCGGCACGACAGCGGGGTCAGGGGGGGCAAGCGCGCCGCCGGCGCCGACGGCAGGGTTGGTGGGTAGCTGCTCCAGAAGGCCCGGTAGTTGCTGTAGAGGCCCTGGCCCCGGGGGGCGCTGCAGGTGCGGGATGCCAGGGGGTTGGGGGAAGGGAGCTCGTCCGAGGGGTGGGGGCATGAACGGAGCCTGTGGACCCGGACCGGGTCGGAAGGGCATCGTTCGCTCGACATACTTGTCGCCCTTACGGTGTATGGCCGGCACTGCGCCAGTCATGCCATCCCCACCCCGGGACTGCGCTTCCCCGATGGTCCGCATCAACTGCATGACGCCGGAGTCATCCGTGGGAGGTGTCCCCGGCGGCTGTGGTGGTGGCGGCGGGGTGCCGATGGTAGGCGGCCTTTGCATGACGCCGGAGCCGTCCGTGGGGTCCGCCCCCCGATAGTAGGAGGCAGCTGCGCGACGCCGGAGTCGTCGTCGGGCAAGCCCCCGTCGTCCCCGAAAAGGTAGCGATTGATGGTGTCCGTGTCCCCCGCCGCCGCTGCTGCTTCCGCTTCCGCCTTCGTGACTGGCTGCCCCGGTGGAGGCGGCGTGTAGCCGGTGCCGATGGTAGGCAGCGCCTGCTTGACGCCGGATTCGTCCGTAGGCAGCGCGTTGGGGTCAGAGGGGACAAGCGAGGCGCCGCCGTTGGCGGCGGGGTCGGTGGCGGCGGTGCCGTCATCCGAAAAGAGCCAGGCGTTAATGGCTTCTATCATCGCCTGCCTCAGCGCCTCCTTCTGCGGGCCCTCCGGGGCAGCGTCGTAGGCTTTCTGCGCCGCGAAAACCGCCGCCTTCAGCGGCGGCACGTCGCCAGTGCCGTCACCCTCCGGCATTGTCGGGCCGGGTGGCTCGGGCGGCACTGTCGGGTCCGGCGGTGGCACGTTGCCGCCACCGCCGGAGGGCTGGCCGACCATGCCGAATATCTGTCGGAGCACCTCCTCTACATCGATGCCCGAGGCCTGGGGCGGCCCGCCTGGATAGATGTCTTCGATGCTGGCGGGCTGGTAGAAGTCCCGGAGGAGGGCGAGGGGGTCGATCGTGGCCTGGCCCTGGTTCGGTCCGGGCCCGGAGAGGCCGGCGAGCGCGCGCTGGTAGGCGACGGCGTTCTGGGGGCCGGTGCGGTCGGCGAGCATCTGGATGGCCGCCTGCTGGGCGGACGCGAGCTGGCCTCGCTGGGACGCGTTGAGCGCGGCGATGCTCGTTCCCAGCTGGCCGTAGGCGGCGTTCGCGCCGGCGCGGTTGCGGTCACGGTTGGTGATGAAGTCGAGGATATTGCTGCCCAGGCCGAAGTTTTGGCCGCGCTGGTTCCCCTGGAGCTGGCCGAGCCAGTAGTCGATCTGGGCCTGGTCGAGGGGGATCTGAGTGCCCGTGACGACGGTCTGCGGTGGCATCTTTTATCTCCCCTGGCGTTCGATTTCTTTTTGACGGCGTGCGATTTCGAGAATAGACGGCCCCTGCCACCGAGCCCCGGGTGCGGACGGGTCAGTGGAATCAGGCCCCGCGAGCGCGCGCTCCCAGGCGCTAGGTGGCCCCGGCTGCTGGACGCCGGAGGCCGCCCCGGGTGGAGACCCCACGGGCGCGACCGTGGGGTTCTGTGGGTTGAGGAGCGAGGGCACGGTCGGCAGCTGAGGCGCCTCGGGCACGTTAATGAGCGAGGGCGAGTACGCGTCGGGGAGAGCGCCTGAGACGCCGAACTGCTTGTCGTATGAAGCGAGCAACCCTTCGGGGTCGAGGACGGCGGTGCCCGGATAGCGGATACCAACCTCGTCAGGGCCACGGCCGACGAAGGCGGCGAGACCTGCTGAGGCGCCACCGAGTTCCCCCGCCGTGAAAGCACCGGTCGAGCCCGTGGGTACGCCGTACTTCCTCACGTAGTCGGAGCCGAAGGTGCTAGTGATGAGGTCCGCTCGCTGGCGGCTTTCTTGGAGGCCGGCGAGGGAGCGGTCGAGGGCAGAGCCGGCGGCTGCTTGGTCGAGGCGCTCCCTTCCCAGATTCGACGAAAACTCCTGGAGCTGGGCGTTGTACTGGGCGATGGCGGCACTCTGCTCCAGGTCGAAGCCGGTGAGCGTGAACTCGTTCTGAATGTTCTTGAAGAGTTCGGCGTTGTAGGCGTCGAGCTGTGCGCGCAACTGAGGGGGCATATCCGCGATCGGCACCTGGTATTCGCCCAGGTTTGCGATGCCGTTCTGGTAGTCGGCGAAGAGCTTTTGGAGTTCGCCGAGGCGCGCGAGACTCTCCACCTGACTCTCCTGGGCGAAGCGGAAGTCCTCGTCACCGTCGAGCCCCTCGCCGAAGTCGGCGCGGTCGAGCGGCTCCGCCTGGATTGCGTCCTGGAGGTCTTGGAGTGTCTGCACGAATCCGCCGTAGTTCGGGCCCGAGGGCTCATCCGGGGGGGGGGAGATGCCCTCAGGGAGGGGATTGCGTCCGATCAGGCTGGTGCCGTCGTTGTAAGTCCCTCCCGAAGCAGAGAGCAGGCCGCTCGGGCCATCACCGGGATAGGGGTGGTTGCCGAGGGAACCAAAGGCCCGACCCTTGTAGGTGTTGCCGTCGCCACCCCAGGGCTTCCAGCCTTGGCCGCCGTAGACCGCAGCCGCAGCCGCACGCACGTTCGCCTCGGGGTCCTCGCGCTCCGCCTGACTCAGGCCGCTGCCAAGGCCGTCGTCGTTGAGCTGGAAGAGGCCGACAGAGGATCCACCGTCGCCAGAGGCCGAGGGGTCACCCCCGGATTCATAACCCATCACCCAGAGCGCCTTGTCGACGTCACCCGGCTTGAAGTGGCGCGAGACGAGCCCACGCCACTGCTCGACGGTAGGAGTCGGAGTCAAGGTCGGCATCTAGAGGGGCTCCCTACCAGTGGGGCCGGCGAGACCGACGGGCGGCCCACCTCTACCGGCGGGCCCCGCAAGGCCTACAGGCGGAGGTGGACCGAGACGCCGCAGGAGGGCTTCGAGGCGCTTGGGCGCTTCGGGGCTGAACCAGAAGGCGGGGTCGCCGGCCTGCTTCAGCGCGAGCAGGTTGTCGAGCTCCTCGCGCTCTGTGACGCGGTCGGTGAAGGGTGGGTGGCCGTCGGCCATGAGGCCGTCGCGGACGCGCTCCCGTATCTCCCCGACGCGCGTGGCGATGTTCGATTCGAGCCGGTTCCAGCGCTGGGCACTCAGACGATTATTGGGCAAGCGTGAACTCTCGTTCTGGCCGCTCGCTCTAGAGCATACCTCAGTGGAGGGTGAAGCCCACCTGCGGCTCACCGATGATGGTCGGCGTGGGCTCGTGCGCGAAGCCGTAGCCCAGCTTCACTAGGATGGGCGGGAGCTGCAGGCCCTCGCCTTCGAGGTACTGCGTGTCGACGTGGATGTGCTCGGGCGCAGGCTCGGGCACGCGCACGCGCAGGCGTCCCTCTGGCGAGACCGCGTAGTCGAGGGCGCCATCGGGAACGCTCACCCGGAGGGCCCGGCGGGTGGCTGCGCGGCCGGGGGTCCACCCCCTTGACCGGCGTTGGCTCGGGAGACGGGCAGCGCCCTCGGACCATCCGGGGCATCGCCGACGCTGCCAACGGTGGGCGGGTTCGCGGGAGCGGGCGCGGCGCCGACATCGGCCCCAGGCTGACCCGGCCCCCCAGGAGCCCCCGGAGCGGGTGCCCCGGCGGGCGGGAGCGACTGTGCCAGATCCATGCGCACTTCAAGGAGGGTGTTGTCGATCAGGAGGCCCACGAGCTTTTCGATTGCGGTGTCCTCAATGATCTCATCGTCCATCGCCTCGGGATCATCGATGTTGAAACCTTCGCGCTGGACCTTGGCCCGGGTGATGAGACCGTCCTTCCAGGCCTGGATGAGACTCTGGCGAAGGGCGAGGCGGTTGGCATCGCTGAGCGGGTCGGTGGTGACGATGACGGGGCTGTCGTCGACCTGCTCGGGACCGAAGGTACCAAAGCTCCCAGCGATGCTCAGGGCGAACCCCCGTTCCCATTGAGGAATCGGGTGGTAGGCCCGGGGAGGGTTGAACTCCCGATCAATGGATTAAAAGTCCACTGCTCTACCAACTGAGCTACGGGCCCACCGAGATCCTAGCGGGGTCGGCCAGTACCCGCGTCCCCCCCGACACGACGCCGATCCCTTTGGGCGAGAGTGCGCACACCTCGGCTGGCCCCGCGGGCCGTTCTTCGGAGCACCCTCGAGCTGGCCAGGCGCGTTCCAGCCTGCCCTGATTTGGGACTGACCCAAGGTTTTCCGCAACCCCCGCGTGCCCGTGACCGATCCGCATCGCTCCCATCTCGTGAAGCGAGGCGATGGACGCGGCCACCTGGGAACCTACGTTGCCGCTGCGAGTGGCGTCAGGAGTGGCGACGCTTTCGGTGCTCGCTCATGACCCGAGCCAATCCGGCAGGTCGGGCACGGTCATTCGCCCAGGGCCCCCGGCTGGCCAGAGGCGTGCGCGTTGGAGTCCGACACTGGTGAGCATCGGCAGCACGATTTCGTCGTCGACCTCCCCGAGCGGAGGAGTTCGTCGATGCCTCGTTCAGCCTGCGGCCAGCTCTCGAATCGCTCGCCCAGCGCGGCGGCGACCGTGTCGAGATTCAGAGCGTCCACTTCCGTGCCGATCCCGAGCCGCGCGCGTAGGTGCCCTAGAAGCTGGGTCACGGACAGGAGCCTCATCCGAACGAGTGGATCATCGATGTCGTTGGCAATCCCAGGGAGGAACTCCTGCTCGAGATAGAGGGGGAGCTCGTCGACTACCTCGTCGTCGACGAGCAATGTGGGGTCTCCAGGCCCACCATCGAGGAGATGGCAAGGGGAAGCAGCACCTCAAGCGAGGGATACAGCGAAAAATAGATGTTGGCGTGCATCCCTCCTTGCCTGTCTTCCATGCCTACGAGGCAGCAGACGGCCATGAGCAGAATGGTGAACAGCTGGTAATGCTCGACCCGTCTTCGGTCGAGCGCTCGCCCAGAGACTTCCGCGTATTTTCGGAAAATGGACTCGAGCGGCCAGGCAAAGGCGCCCGCTCGCCCGCGGAAGGCCATCCAACCGAGATCGTCCATGCAGAGGTGCGGCGTCTCAAACCCCAGCCGCGCGGTGCCGAACTGTGCTGACGGGGTTCTGAGACACGACAGCCCCACAACCCTATCCGCATTGGCCGGACGGGATATTCGTGTGCCACAGCGTCGACCACGTCCCATGCCGTCTGCGTGGCGCGCGCAACCACGTCCCTCTAAGATGACCGCCAAGCTCCGTGCGAGGCTCCGGAGGTCGGATGGCCGCCACGCCGCACCGTCCGCTGGCCGAGGTTGTAGAAGAGCTCGGGCCGCTGATTCGGCGCTACGCAGACGAGTCAGAGCAAGAGCGACGCCTGGCGGCTCCGATCGAGGTTGGGGTGAAGGCCGCCAAGCTCCTTCGCACCTGGGTACCCAGAGCGCTGGGCGGACACGAGGCCAGCCCGCGCAACGGCATGGACATGCTGGAAGCAGTGGCTCGCATCGACGGCGCAACCGCCTGGAACCTGTTCATCTGGCTCGCCTTCAGTCCCTTCGTCTCGTTTCTTCCCGACGACGGGATCGCGGAGGTCTTCGCGGAGGGACCCGACGTGGTCGGTGCCGGAGGCCTCTACCCACCCGGCGCCGCCGTGGTCGTTGAGGGCGGCTACCGCGTCTCGGGGCGCTGGCCGTTCGCCAGCGGCAGCGCGCACGCCGCGTGGCTGACTGGAGGCTGCCACGTGATGGAAGCAGGCAGGCCTCGCTTGACGAGTGCCGGTCTGCCCGAGCTACGGACCTTCTTCATGCCCGCCGCCGGCACCGAGATTCTCGACACTTGGCACGTGACGGGGCTGCGTGGCACCGGCAGTAACGACATCCGGGCCGACGACCTGTTCGTTCCCGAACGCCGCTCCTTTGCGTTCGGGCCTGAAACGGTGCGAGGCTCAGCCTTTGGGGGCGCGCTCTACCGATTCCCGCTCTATGGCCTTATCGGGACGCCCGTCGCGGTGGTTGCCCTGGGCATCGCCGAACACGCGATCGACGCCTTCACCGACCTCGCCGAGACGAAGACGGCACTTTCGGGGGGCAGCCCTCTGCGCGAGGGGCCCGCGTCCCAGGAAGACATCGGGAAAGCGAGGGCTGCGGTGCGCTCGAGCCGAGCCTGGCTCTACGAGGTAGTCGAGGGGGCGTGGGAGCGGACTCTCCAGGGGGACGACCCATCACTCCAAGAGCGCGCGGAGCTCGTCCTCGCTTCGACCAACGCGACGCGAAGTGCCGCCTACGCCGTCGACCTCATGCAGTCCGCCGGCGGAAGCAGCGCCATCTTCGAGGCAAGCCCCATCGAGCGCTGCTTCCGCGATGTGCACGCCGTCACGCAGCATTACGCGACCAGCCGGCGCAATTTCGCAGGGGTCGGGCGAGTGCTCCTCGGCCTGCCCCCCGACAACCCGATGGTTCTTCTGTAGCCTTCGTCACGCCAGCGAGGTGTTGCTCGTTCACCACGATGATGTGGTCGAGGCACTTGTGGGGCCCCAAAACCCCATCAGGCCGCCTCCCAGCGATACTCGTGGTGAAGACCACCCAGGACCGGGCGCAGGGTGACATTTGCGGCCTCGGGCGGTTTGACACGAAGCACCGGCTCTAAGGGAGGGACGAGCGCGAGCGTGCGATGCGGCCGCGCGCGGTTGTAGTGGTCGACAAACTCAGTGGTCACTGCTCGCGAGGGTCTGACCGCGATGGCGAGACTCGCTCGTGATGGTGCAACCGGCCACCGTCGTCAGCTGGCATCGCTCGGCCTGGAAGCGCCGGCCGAGCAGCTCCTCCGCCATCTCCAGGTGCTTGGGCATGCCGATCTCTCTGTAGAGGTCGATGGCCTCGGTGAGGGCCTCCGGTGATGGCTCGCTACTCGGCAGGCCCATGTCTCTCTGTGGCAGGATGCTGCAACCTGGACGCAAAGGATTCACACGTGCTCACGATCGACTGTCAGGTTCACGCCTACGAACGCCACCGACCCGAGCGACCCTGGGCCGGTACGCTCGTCGGTCCTGCCCAAGTGACCGGTGACGACATGGTCGCGGCGATGGATACCGTCGACGTCGACGGAGCGCTCCTGGTGTCCCCCTACAGCCTGTACCGCTACGACGCGAGCTACGCGCTCGAAGTGCACGCCCGACACCCTGGGCGCTTCGGCTTGATCAAGCCTTTCGACCCCGAAGCCTCCGGCGTCGGCGACGAAGTTGCCCGCTGGGCGGCAACGCCCGGTGTCGTCGGGGCACGCATCATGTTGAGCGACCGGTTTTCGGACAGAAACATGTCGGCCGATCACCCCGGGCTCAATCAGATCCTGGCCGCAGGGGCGGCGAACGACATTCCGATCAACGTGTTGTGCTGGCGGAAGCTCGAACTGATCGGAGAGCTCGCTCGGCGCCATCCCAACACCCAGGTCGTGATCGACCACCTGGGCCTCGCCCAGCCCTTCCAGCCCCCGCCACCCGAGCAACCGTTTGCCGATCTGCCCGACGTCGTCGCTCTGGCGGAGCTGGACAACGTCGCCATCAAGGTGTCAGGGGCCTGCACGCTGTCGCATGAGCCGTTCCCCATGACGACATCTGGGAGCCCCTGGGCCAGATCTTTCGGGCATTCGGGTTCGAGCGCTGCCTGTGGGGCACCGACTGGACCCGCGCGGTCGAGTTGTTGACCTACGAGCAAGGGGTCGAGGTTTTCCGCGTTACCGACCAGCTCACGGAGTCAGAGCGAGCGGCCCTCATGGGGGGCAGCCTCGCGCGTATCTACTCGTGGACGCCGAGTAGCTAGCGCCGCCGATAAGGGTCCACCAACGGACCCCCGCTTTCTGTTGGGCTCAGCTCCTGGCCTGCGCTCCCGCCAGCAACTCCTCGGCCATCTCGAGATCCTTGGGCATGCCGATCTCGCGATAGAGGTCGATGGCCTCGTTGACAGCTACCGCAGCGGTCGGGCGAAGCTGAGCTCATGCCCGTCCCCATCAGTGATGTGGAAGTACCGCTCGCCCCACTCCGCGTCTCGTGGCTTGGTGTCTGGTACGACCCCGGCATCAAGCGCGCGCATGTATATCTCGTCAACGTCCTGGACGTGGAAGATGATCCGCCCCCACCAGGACCAGGATTTCTCCGGATCGACGGCCACGAGGTTCAGATACCCCTGGCCTACCTCAAAGCTCGTGAAGCTCGCGTCGAGGCCGCCGTAACGAAGACGAAAGCCGAGCGCCCGGTAGAACTCGACGGCTGCCGCCATGTCGTGTGTGCCAAGGGTGACTGCGCTGATCGAGTCGATCCCGTCGTCATGAGCGTCGGTGGTCACCGTCTGAGTGTCCTGCGTGAGCCGCCGGAAGGTCTACCAAGTCAGCTACGCCTCTGCCAGCAGTCCCTCCGCCGGCTCGAGGCGCTTGGGCATGCCAATCTCGCGGTAGAGGTCGCTGGAGCGCCCTTTCGCGGTCGCCGGGATGGCGGTGGGCGGCGAGGGGATGCTGTAGTCGCTCTTCGAGGAGCTCGCTCCGTCGGGGGGAGCCGCACAGGCGGATAGCGGCATGAATCGCTGGCGACTCGGTTGCCGCTCGGCAAGGATTAGGAGCTAGAATCCCGGCGCACTAGCGGCTCGGCTCCCAAACCCGAGCGAGAAAGACACCATGGCAAAGTACCTCCTCCGATTCAGCGCGAAATCCGGCGGCCTTGCCCGGAGACCCACAAGCTGTGTACGAGCTCACCCAAGGGCTCACCGCGGGTGGCAGCGCCCTCCTCGAAAGCGGAACGCTCGACGAGATCAACTGGACCAGTAACACGGAGGGATACGCGATCCTGGAAGCGCCGTCCAAGGCGACGGCGGTGGGCGTCGCAACTCCCTTCTTCCCGTTCTTCAGCCAGGAGATCCTCGAGGTGGTCCCGTGGGAAGAGGCGATAGGGGCAATTCTGGCGAGCGCCAAGGCTGCTGCCGAGCAGTAGCGCCCATCACCCGGCGTCGGGGGATTGCTACGGCCCGCTTCGCCCTGCCGGGCGTGTCGCGGGGTAGTGGTGCTGGACCCGTCGCGTCTACCAGTAGCGCATCTGAGCACTGAGCCACGCGGCTTCTGACAAGGAGGCGACAAGTATGGAAGGTTACTGGGGCAGCTACTGGAGGAGGCGGCGAGTCTCGCGCCGTTCCGTCTTGGGCGGAGCGGCGGTAGGCGCCGCGGGCCTCGGCACCCTCGCTCTGGCCGGGTGTGGCGATGACGACATGCCGGCGACGGGACCCTCTGGAGATGGTCCGGTCTCAGGGGGCACGTTGAACATCGGCGCCTTAGGCGCGCCCGGCGTATTCGACCCCGCAATTACGATCAAAGGCCCCTCGTATTCGCTCGGACTGAATAAGGTGTTCTCGAGGCTCATCAGATACGCGCCGGACCTCACCATCTTGCCGGACATCAGCGAGATACCGGAGCAGCCCGACGAGCTGACGTACATCTTCAACATCCGTCCGAACGTCTTCTGGCACGACCTGCCGCCGGCGAACGGACGCAAGTTCACCGCCGAGGATGCCGTTTTCGGCGTCTCCCGGTTCGCGAAGGACAATCCAGAGTTCATCTTCGCATCGAAACTTGCGCCCGCCGAGAAGCACGAAGCGATCGGCGAGTCGACTTACCAACTGACGACGAAGTTCCCGTTCGCGCCCATGCTCTCCGTCATTTCCGACGACGCCTGGGTGATGGTCAACCGAGAGCAGAACGAAGCAGTGGGGGACGAGGGTATCAAGCTCTACGAGAACCTGGTGGGCACCGGGCCCTGGATACGGGGCGAGCTGGAGGTGGGCGTCCAGAGCTTTCTCACCAAGAATCCGAACTTCTACGAGGAGAACGAGCCGTACCTCGACAGGATCAACTTCGTGCCGCTGACGGACGCGGCCGGTCGGGATGCGGCCTTACGCAGCCATCAGATCGACGCGTCCTCGTTGATCACGGGCTTGCGGAAGCTTGATGTCGAAGCCCTCGAGAGTTCGTTCGGCGACGCGATCCAGAGCGCTCCCAAGGTGCTGTCTGCGACCTACGACATCGACCTCAACAACACGAGGGAGCCGTTCACCGACGGGCGCGTCCGGCGGGCCTTCCATCTTGCGGCAGACCGCGACCAGTTCCAGAACGCCTGGGGCAAGGAAACGGGTCTGCTCATGACCGCGGTCCCGCAGTTCTTCGCAGCCTACGGCCGGACCCAAGAGGAGATCGCGCAGGTCCCAGGCTACCGCCAACCCAAAGACGACGACATTGCGGAGGCGAAGAAGCTGATGGAGTCGGCCGGGTACGGCGACGGACTGAATTTGACGACGCTGAAGCAGGGCTTCATCGGTGACCATGGCATCGCCTTCCGTGAGAACCTGAAAGCGATCGATGTCGACCTCGAGCTCAACGAAGTCCAAGCCGGTGAGTGGATCGTGGCCCGCCAGCAGGGTGACTTCACGATGGTGATCGCGAGCAACACCGGGGCTGTCGACCCGGATTTCTACCTGTTCGAGCGGTTCCACTCCGAGGGGTCACAGAACTTCGGCCACTACGAGAGCGCCGCATTCGACAAGCTCGCGGAGGCTCAGCGCGCCGAGGTCGACGTGGTGGCGCGTGCTCAGATCATTCGCGAGGCGGACGACTTGCTATTGGAGGACGTGCCTCACGTCTTCAGCGCGAACATCTTGCGTCACCCGACGTGGTGGAGCTACCTCAAGGACGTTGTCTTGGTACCGGGCCTCAACACCTGGACCTCGCAGCTGTGGATTGACCCGGAGGAGAGGCAGCGAATCAGCTAACAGAGCTTCTGCGGTCCCCTTCACATACGGCCCGCCCGCCCGCTTCTGCCGAGCCCGCGCCGGCAACCGCCGGATGTGGTGCCGGGCCCCGGCGTGCCGCGTGCACCATCCCAGCTCAGCGATTCAGCCCTCGGGACCATGACGCTTGAAACGTACAAGTACCTTTGAGCGACTTCCGTGGGCGACCCGTACTCTTGAACTTCATGCACACGTTCTGAGTGGAATGCCAAGCGAATGCGCCCGAGTTGCGGGTAGCAAGGACCAGGTACGACGACCAAGAACTCGTGATCCTCTCAGTCAGCGTGAGGGAGACGCCTACCGCCGTGCGTGAATTTGTCGCACGTTTCGGTCTTGACTATCCGTTCGCTATCGACGCGAGCGGATCGGTGGCCAACGAGCCGGATTCTGCAGCGGCGCGAAGCCGGTGATTCGCTCCAGCAGATCGTTAACCATCTGAACCGCACGGCATTCCCACGGCCCGAGGGAGGCGCCGCTGGTACCCGTCAACGGTCCGGAGCGCGAGACCTGAAGTCGAATGGCTTCCGGGGACTCGGCGCGATGCAGAGCGAGCGCTGACCGAAGCACTTCATCAACGGGACAAGGGCATCGACCTCATCTCCAGCGATGTGACTGTGGCAGATTTTCTGCAGCGATGGCTTCGCGACTACGCCAAGCCCAGCGCCCTCCCAACTTGGCAGACGATCGGGCCCACGTCGATCTCGATCGACTCGTGCTCGACGCGATCATCCCCGCCTGTGGGGCACGAATATCCTGTCTCGCCAATGCGGACGGGATATTCGTGCCCGACCGCACCAACAGTCGACCGACGCCCTCAACGCGTGCCGGTTCGAGTGGTGTGGAGTCAGCGAATGCGTTCGCGTCACCCTTCGTGACGTAGCGGCCGTCCGGCAGAACTTGGGAGATGCGATGGCTCACCCGTCCCGCTCCCGCAGGGTCGTCGTAGCTGATCACCGTACCCGCGCCCAGGCCCTGCCCATCGTCGGGGTCAAACAGGACGAGCTCCCCGCTTCGGAAGGCGGGTGCCATCGAGCCTGAGGTGATCAAGGTTGGATTCCAGCCGAGGACGACCGCTGGCACGGCCACCCAGAATGCGAGCACGACGAAGGCCGAGACCAAGAAAGCGACACGAGGCTACCGGCGGTGCTGAGGTGCGCCAGGAGGGTCGCCTTTCGCGATCCCATCGCGACCGGCTCGGGTTGGTGCGGCAGCGGTAGTGAGGCTGGGATGGCCCGCGGGAAATGCATGACCACGGCGGTCGCGTCGCGCTCGCCCTTGAGGCCGAGGGTTGACCCTGTGAGTCCAGTCCAGCGGGCCTGCGGGCTGGAGAGGGCGATACAAGTAGGGCTCCACCCGGCGGAGGCCGTTGGGGAGCCCTACGGAATCTCGTTCAGACGACGGCTAGTTGGAGCGGACCTCCCAAGTGAAGACGAGTGCCGTCACGGTCGCCGCCTGCTCGCTGTCAGGGGTGGCGGCATCGAGGGCGAGGGTAAAGCGATAGGTCTTCGATTCCGGAGTTCCCGACGGGTCCCAGACACCAGCCCCACTGGCGTAGTCGGTATGGGTCGTACCGAAGGCGATCAGGTCGCCGCCCGTCTCGATCGTGTTCTCCTGCGTGAAGCCCGCGCAGCTGCCGAAGGAGCCACCTGAGCCCTCTTCGATGGTGACGTTGAGGTAGTCGGCGAGGTTCGCCGAATCCACGTAACCGCTGGAGTAGAGCTTCACTGCCACGGGATTGGTGATCGTGCCCTGGTAGGTAGCGGTGATGCTGGTGACGGAGTCACCAGGAGACATGTTGGTGATGTTGAAGAGGACGGAGGCGGCGTCATCGTCGACGAGGTCGACGGTTCCTGCGCTGATGGAGTTGCCCGTGTTGGCGGTCGTGTCGGTAAAGGCCGCGTCGGTGCCGCGTACGATGAACAGCCCGGTGACGAGGAAGGCGGCAACGGGACGGCGAGGACAAAGACCTTGGATAGGGCCCGGAGCGATTGCTCGTGAGGCCAGCTCCGTGGGGTTGACCCGGTTTGACGGACATCCAGGATGAGGGGCGCAGCCCAGGTCACGGAAAGCCCGAGGAATGCCCGCAGCCGCCCAGTTGGAGAGTGGCTCACGATCGAGTGACCAAAGGACCTTTCCGACGGGTCACGAGCCACTCGTCCCACTCCCGCAGCTAGGGTGTATCCCCTTCGGCCACGCTCGGTGAGAGCGGACGCCGGTGGCGTTTAGCGAGCTGGCTTGTAGGTCGGTCCAAGGTGGAAAGCGGGCGAGAACCTGGCGGAGATCTTCCGTGCGAACGGAGCTGATCTCACGGGCATTGAGGTCTGGGTTTGGCCCCTCGGCGGGGACCGACGAGAGTCTGCTCGTGATCGACATCAACGAAGCTGAGGCAGGAGCTTTGCAAGCCGACGACGAGGACAGCGGCTTCGCGGATGGCCATCGCAACACTTGTCACCTGGACGCGGCGGGCCAAGCCCGGCCGACTTTCGACCTACCAGCCCCTGGGGGACCACGCTTGGCTACACGTCACTCGTCGGCGCACTGACTGCCGGGCTAATCACGGTAGTCCACGACGTGGCGACAATCCTCTGACCTGTGGTGTTTCAGGATCCCATCGGCATTGGCCGGACGGAATGTTCGTGACCCACAGCTTCAATCCGCGACGGGCGAGCAGCTCTGATGCAGCGTGGAGACCGATGACGCCGGACTCAGTCGTCCACTACGGTCGGAAGACGTAGATCGGGAGGTGAGAGTTCCGAATGACAGCCTCAGCCTCCCTCACACAACCCCGATGGAGTTTTCAAACACCACAGGATTCGTAGACCGCGGCGCTCGTCGCGAATACCCCTGAACTGACGCTGACCACCGCCTGGTAGGGAGTTCCCGAGTTCCGCCACTCGCGTCCGAGGTCGACTATCGGAGGTATGCCAAAGGACCCGACTGAACTCCTCGACAGAATGAGCGATCTTCCCCCGCTACCTGACGTGGCAACGCACATCATGTCGATCGCGGACGATCCCGGCACCGGTGCGATCGACTTGGCCAACGTGATGGCCGCGGACCAGGCGCTTACGGGGAAGCTGATCCATCTCTGCAACTCGGCCTATTACGGTTTCGGCCGGCGAGTGAGCAGCGTACGTGAGGCGGTGACCATCCTTGGCTTCGATCAGGTCCGCGAAGTCGCGATCAGCATGAGCATGATGAACGCTTTCTCCCGCAACACCACGGCGAACGATGCCTTCGATCTGGACTGTTCTGGGGCCACAGCGTCGCCGTGGCGGTGACGGCCAGGTCCGTCGCTCGACGGACGCGCTCGGCCAAGCCCGAAGACGCCTTCACTGCTGGGATCCTTCATGACATCGGCCGGCTAGTATTGCGGGAATCAATGCCATTCCAGTTCGCCGAGGCGCTCGCACACACTCGCGCGACCGGCACGCCCCTACATGAAAGCGAACTCCAGACGACCGGCTACGATCACGCCGACGTGGGTCGTGCCTTGAGCGAACGCTGGAGCTTCCCCACTCACTTGATTGAAGCGGTGGCCGGGCGCCACGAAGAGGGCCTTTCGCCGCAGGTACACGGCATCGCCGGCGTGCTCGCCCAATCCAACCGACTGGGGCTTCATTACGGGCTCTGCTGCGGCTTCGACGTCGACGAATCGTTTGAACCAGGGGAACTGCCCAGGGAGCTGTCCGAGACCGAAGCCGACGCCGGCGGCATCGGTACTGTAGTCGAGCGCGCCTTCGCATTCATCGCGAGTGCACCCGGCCGACCCCAGAACTGGTACGCGGGTAACTTCCCAGAAAGCGAACAGCGCCGCAGTGCCTAACCAGCGGGCCGTTGTCAGCGGCCGGGCACAGACGCGAACGGCGTGACTCGAGCGCCCGACTGCGCCCAAGTCATGAGGAAAGCGGAGGACCTGGTATGCAGCGAAGACCAGGCCCCGCGGTTTCAATATCAGTTCCGAGCGTAGCGCTCTCTGGCTTCCGGCAGGGGACGCTGCGCGACCTCGTTGACAACGTCATGAAGATCGAACTGGATGAGGCCTTGGATTGCCCCTGTGGTGTCTCAAAACCCCGTCGGCACGGTGCAGATGGAGTTTTGAAACACCACACCCGCGTGAGCCCTGAGCCGAGTGTGCTACGGGGTAGTTAGTAGTCGCCGGAGCCGTGAACGACCAGCCGCGTGCCGCTGACGTAGCTGGCGCCATTACTCACCAGGTAGCGCACCGCGTTGGCTACGTCTTCCGGCTGACAGACACGCCCGCAGGGCATGCCCGGGGCCACGTCGCTGAAGCTCTCGACGCCCGTTGAGCGGAGCGCCTCCAGCCCCATATCGGTCTCGACGAAGCCCGGCGTTACGACGTTCACCCGCACGCCGTGGTCTCGCTCTTCGTTGGCCAGCGTGTAGGCGAGGACGTCGAGCGCGGCCTTACTCATCGCATACGAGGCGTACCCGGCACGGTGGGCGTCCACAATCAGGCTCGACACCATGATGATGTCGCCGCGCGGCTGCTCGCGCAGGGATGGAAGAGCCAGCTGCGCGAGGTGCCACGGCCCGAAGGCGTTTACCCCCATGAGCTGCTCTACCTCAGCGAAGCTGCCGTCCGCGACATCGCGGACGGCACTGACGAAGCCGCCGCCGTTGTTGATGAGGATGCCGATGGACCCGAAGTCGCGCAGCACGGCATCGACCATCGCCTCGCACTCAGCGCGCGAGCCGACGGATGCGCGGTAGGACTTCGCCTTGCGCCCGAGCCCCTTGATGGCGTTCACGGTTTCCTCAGCCGCCTCAGCGTTCCGGTGGTAGTTCACCGCGACATCGGCGCCGTCCTCGGCGAGAGCCAGCGAGATGGCCTGACCGATACCACGGCCTCCGCCGGTTACCAGGGCTACCCGTCCTTCAAGCGACATGGTCTTGTCCTCCTCGGCGAAGACGGACTATAGCGCCGCACCACGACGGAGACCGACCGGACGCTCCTGCTTGAGCTGGGCCCGCTACCCACCAGCCAGCTTGACCCGATGGCCATCGGCTTCGAGCAACGCCTGGAGGCGCTTGCGATGCTCACCCTGGATCACGAGGACGCGACCCTGGCGAGTGCCGCCGATGCAAGCCGACGCTTACAGCGCTTCAGAGTTGCGTCGAGTTCGGAGTCGCTGCCACCTAGGCCCACCTGCGGGGCACGAAAATTCCATCCGGCCTATCGGGATAGGCTTTTTCGGGCTTCGGTTGGCTGGATGAGATTGCGCCTTGAGCGCCTGAGGCGACGCTCTTCGCCGAGGTTCCTCCGTATGGATTCTGCTCAAAGCTGCTGCTCATCACGCGGTTGGTGCCCTGTGGGGCCCCAAAACCCCGTCCGCCCTGCGCAGATGGGGTTTTGATTGCTCCCCCAGACGAGCAGGTCGACCCCGTCGATCAGGCCAGCGGTCGATGCCCAAGCACCTGGAGATGGCGGAGGAGTTGTTGGCAGGATCTAGCCGCCCGCCTCGTTAGTCTCTGTCGGGGGCAAAGCCTAGTCGAAGGCCGAGTATTCACCTGCCCGCGTGGCGAATGGCGGCTTTCGCCCCGCTGATTTTGGGGATCGTCTACGGACAGTTCTTGGTTCTGCGCGTGGGCTTCGAGCCGATCAGGGCTCCTGATCTTCGATCCCTACAGGCGAGTTCTCGAGCTTGAGCCGCGATCCGGTCGCTACGGATTCGGGTCCAGGCGATGGGGGCGGCGTTCGTTGTACTTGCGGTACCGGCTCGGGCTCCCACGCCATCGCGATAGAACTGAAGTAGACGTCCGCGGGCTAGTTCCTCGCTCGCTCAGGCCCCTGGTGGCCGGTAGTCGATCTGCTTCTGCGCGGCCTCGTCTACCTCTTCGGGCGTGATCAGCGGCACCGTCGTTCCGGTTACGGCGCCGCTCGCGTTGATAGTGAGCACGATAGCCGTGGCCGTCGCTGCATCAGGGGCGTCGATGATGGCGAAGACGTCGGTGTCGCCGTAGGCGAAGTAGAAGCTCTCTAGCGTGCCGCCCGCCCCTTCAATCGCGGCGCGTGCGGCCTCAACCCGCTTGGTGCCGCCGTCCTTGAGCAATCCCTGGACGCCGGAGGGGGCGGTGTAGTTGGCCTTGAAAAGGAACTTCGGCATCACGCTCTCCTTCTGTAGAGAGCGCGAATCTACGCCCTGGCATCGGGGCGCGCCAGGCGGCTGGAGTAGAGCCATGCGCGTCCTCCGTCGGAAGCCGCGACGCCGGACGCGTGTCGAAAGTCGCCGACCCCTTGGGCGTGTTGAAAGAGCTGATTGAAGCCGGAAAGCTCACGCCGGTCGTCGACAGGACATACCCGCTGAGCGAAGTCGTACAGGCGCTCCAGGAGTTCGAACAGGGGCACGTTCAAGGAAAGATCGTCATCACCGTGTGAGACGGGCCTCCCCCTCTGTCCTCGCCGCCACGTGAGAGAAGGGGATCGAACCCTTGGCATTCTGCTTGGAAGGCAGGCGCTCACCCACGGCCGGGTGATGTCCTCGGCCAGAACGAGCGATAGCAGAACGGATCTTGTCGTGCGGCTCAGCGCGGTCCTAGAATCACGAAGCAAGCTGCCGGTGCATGCCAGCACGCGGAGCATCACCGAGCTCAGCCCTGTTTTGGGCTAGCTTGGCGCAGAGAAAGGGACATGAGATGCCTGAACCTGAATTTGACACGGTAATCAAGGGCGGCACCATCGTTGATGGGCTGCGCACGCCCCGGTTCACGGCCGATGTGGGGCTGAAGGATGGGCGTATTGCCTACCTCGGCCGGATCGAGTCGAGCGATGCCGAAACGATCTTGGACGCGTCTGGACTGATCGTCGCGCCCGGGTTCGTGGATCTCCACACCCACTACGATGCGCAGATCTATTGGGACCCGTACTGCACGCTTTCGGGCTGGCACGGCGTCACCTCCGTAGTGATCGGCAACTGCGGCTTCGGCTTCGCGCCAATCACGCCCGACCAGCGCGACCGCGCGATGCTGATGTTGTCACGCAACGAGGCGATCCCGCTGGAGTCGATGCAGGAGGGGATGCCCTGGGACTGGGAGAGCTTCCCGGAGTTCCTCGATAGCCTCGATCGCACGCCCAAGGGCGTGAACCTCCTCAGCTATTGCGGCGTGTCCCCGCTGATGATGTCGGTGATGGGGCTCGAAGCCGCGAAGAGCAGGTCCGCGACGGACGAAGAACGCGCGGCCATGTGCGAGTTGCTGGACGAAGCGATGACGGCGGGCGCCTGTGGATTTTCGGCGCAGTGGACGGGTCCCAACTCAGGCCAGCGCGACTACGACGGCACGCCGATGATCACTGACACGATGTCGCAGCAGGAGCTGTTCGCGTTTGCGGAGGTCCTCGCGAAACGACGGGAAGGTTTCATCCAGGTGATCGGCGGCGGGGGCGAGGGTCCCACCGAAACGCGTGCGCTCCACGAAAAGCTCGCCGAAGTGAGCGGGCGGCCGGTCCTCCACAACGTGATCTCCTTCGCTACCGATCAGCACGGGGTGCCGATGGGGGAATATCAGGAAGCGCTCACGTGGCTCGAGGAGGCGAATGCGCGGGGCAATCGTGTGTACGGTCAGGCCGTCACGGTGACGCTGGGGTATGACTTCACGTTTGAGGATTGGAATCTGTTCGACTCGCGTCAGCTATGGGCTGAGGCCTGCGTCGGCACGGTCGAGGAGCGCACGGTCAAGCTCGCAGACCCCGAGTGGCGCCGGGCAGCGAAAGAAGAATACGATCGAGGCGAGGCACCGCGTGTCGCGGCCGCGGGGAAAATTGACGACCTCCTCGTGGCGGAGGTCGAGGATCCGGCACTCAAGGACCTGGAGGGCCTCACGATCCAAGAAATCGTGGACCGCGAAAACAAGCACCCTATCGATGCGATGCTGGACCTGGCCGTTGCGGATAAGTTGCGGACGCTGTTCCACATCAGGGCGGGCGCCCCGAACATCGAGGCGATGAAGGATGTGGCCAACGGTCCCTTCTCGCTGCCAGGAGTGTCAGATGGCGGTGCCCATACGAAGTTCCTCACGATGGGGGTCTATCCCACCGAGTTCATCGCGAGCCTCGTCCGTGACAACGACGTCATGGACCTCGAGCAGGCGCATTGGCGCTTGAGTGGCTATCCGGCCCAAGCGGCGGGATTCAAGGACCGCGGTTGGATCCGAGAGGGCGCGCCCGCGGACATCCTCGTCTACGACTACGAGAACCTGAAGATTCTCCCGCGCGAGAAGGTCTACGATCTCCCCGCCGGGGCGTGGCGGCGCATCGAGCGAGCGGAAGGCTATCGCTGGATACTCGTGAACGGCGAGGTCACGTTCGAGGATGGGGAGTGCACCGGCGCGACTCCAGGCCAGCTTCTGCGTCACGGGGTTGGAGCGAGTTAGCTAGTGACGGGCCCTATCGTGCTCAGCGAGCAGCAGGCGGTTCTATCCGCCGCCGCCCCAGCCCCCACGAGGGGTGCGGCGGCGGACGAATCGATGCGGCTGATGGCTCACTTGGCGCCGGCAGGAACGGCCTCGACCGGCTCGCCGATGGCGCCCTCGATGTGGATCTGTGGAAGCCACTCGAGCCACCTGGGGAAGTACCAGTTCGCCGAGCCACGGCCCGTCACCCAGGGGGCCTAGACGGCCATGCTAATGTCGAGGGCATAGCCGCGGGGAGGAACAGGACATGGGACTGAGAGACCGCTTTGGGGGCCTCGTCGGAGGCACGCAGAAACCAACTGAGGCCGATGTTAGCGGGGCCGGGGGACGCCCCGACGAGGTCGTCACTGACAATCCGCTCGGAGGGGTAATCAGGGCGACTGACGCTCGTGCGGAGGACACCTCGCCGAACTTCGCAGGGGACTACGACAACAAACTCATCGACAGGAACATCGCGGGGGGTGGCGGGAACGACGCTGGCGGCGAGCTCAGTGCGCTCCGCATGCAGTACGACGACGCCTTCATCGCCCAAGCAGTTGACGACGCCGATGGGGACTCCAGTACCCCGGCCTTGGCGATGAAGTTCGAGGACGGGTTCACCGCCGGCGTCGTTGACGGCGGTTCCTCGCCGGGCGAGGACTCCGGCTCCACCCTTCTGCGCGATGGGCTCGCGGGTAACCGGTTGAGGAGTCGGCAGGCGAGGGCGGTGTCCCGGCAATATTCGAGAACGACGAGTTTGGCGATCGTGGGAACTTGGCCTTGGACGATGCGGGGGAAGCGGACCTAGACCTCGATCTCTAGCTCCCGCGCCCGCCGCCGCTGAACTAATGCCCTTCCAAATAAGTTGAGTAGGTAAGACGAGGGCTTTCAGACGACGCTGTCGGGGCTGTTCGCAGCCGGCGACCTACGAAGTGGGAGCACGAAGCAGCTCGCGAGTGCCACGGGCGAAGGTGTCACAGCGCTGCTGATGGCGAGGCAGTTCCTCCAGAAGGCAGGAGACGTCGCTGAACGGGTCGCCGCCTCGTGAGCGCGCGGCGGGCGGCGGAGTAGCTGATGGGGCTCCAAAGACCGCCGCCTCGGGGTGCCCGGCGAGGATAATCTTGTCGGTGCTGGCATCCACTTCTGCGCTGCCTGCGATGGGCCTTTCCACAAAGGAACCAACGAGCTCGTCGTCATCGGCGGCGGGAATTCGGGCGTCGAGGAGGGCCTATTCCTCTCTCAGTTCGCCGAGCGCATCACGCTCGTCGAGTTCGAGCCCAGGCTCAAGGCCAGCGGGCTGCTGCAGGAAAAGGTCCGCCACCATCCTAGCTCCCCGCATCTGGCACAATCGTCGGATGGCCCAAGCTCCCCCATCCTCAACCGCCCTCGCTCGCTTCGGCGCGCCCACGCGGACGTGGTTCCGCGAGGCATTTCGTGAGCCGACGCCGGTGCAGGAGCGCGGGTGGGAGGCGATCGCGGGGGGCGGCCATGCCCTGCTGCTCGCACCCACCGGGTCGGGGAAGACGCTGGCGGCGTTCCTCTGGGCGCTCGACCGCCTCTCGACCCAGCCCCCGCCCTTGACGAAGACCGGCAAGCGTGCGGGCGTGCGCGTCCTCTACGTCTCGCCCCTGAAAGCGCTTTCGTACGACATCGAGCGCAATCTGCGCGCGCCCCTCGCCGGACTCCGTATTGCCGCCGCGCGCGAGGGCCTCCCCGCCCCCGACATCCGCGTCGCCACGCGCACGGGCGATACCTCCCAGCGTGAGCGCGACCTCATCCGCCGCCAGCCACCCGACATCCTCATCACCACCCCCGAGTCGCTGTATCTGATGCTCACGTCGCGCGCACGCGAGGTTCTGCGCACGGTCGAGACGGTGATTGTCGACGAGATCCACACGATGGCGCCGACCAAGCGGGGTGCGCACCTCGCGCTCTCCCTCGAACGGCTGGAGGCGATCGCGAACACACCGCCCCAGCGCGTCGGTCTCTCGGCCACGCAACGGCCGCTGGAGGAGGTGGCGCGCTACCTCGGCGGTGAGCGTCAGGTCAGCATCGTCGACGCTGGTACCAACCCCATGCTCGACCTGCAAGTGGTCGTGCCGGTCGAGGACATGACCCGCCCCGGTGAGGAGTTCGCGGCCGCCGCCGTGGCCGAGGGTGCCGCCGCTGCGGAGTCACGCAGCTCGATCTGGCCGGCGATGTACCCGCAGCTCCTGGACCTCGTCCGCGCGCACCGCTCGACCCTCATCTTCGTGAACAACCGCCGCCTCGCCGAGCGTGTCGCACTGCGCGTGAACGAGCTCGCGGGCGAGGAGCTCGTGCGCACCCACCACGGCTCGATGTCCGGCGAGCAGCGCTCCGAGGTCGAGGACGCGCTCAAGGGCGGCGAGCTGCCCGCGCTCGTCTGCACCAGCTCGATGGAATTGGGCATCGACATGGGTGCGGTCGACCTCGTCATCCAGGTCGAGTCGCCGAAGTCCGTCGCGCGCGGCCTGCAGCGCATCGGCCGCGCCGGCCACCAGGTGGGCGAGGTCAGCGTCGGCCGGATCTTCCCCAAGTTCCGCGGCGACCTCCTCGAATGCGCCGCGCTGACCAGGCGTATGGACGAAGGCGCGATCGAAGCCTCATCGGTACCGCGCAACCCGCTCGACGTGCTCGCCCAGCAGATCGTGGCGATGTGCGCGCTCGACACCCTCACCGTCGACCAGGTCGAAGCGATCGTGCGGCGGACTTACAACTTCGCCGAACTCAGCCGCGAAGCCCTCGAGAACGTCCTCGGCATGCTCGCGGGCCACTACCCCTCGGACGAATTCGCCGACCTCCAGCTGCGCCTCATCTGGGACCGCGCGACGGACACGCTCGAAGCGCGCGGCGACGCGCGCGCGACCGCAATCGTCAACGGCGGCACGATCCCGGACCGCGGGCTCTACGGGGTGTTCCTGGGGGAGGGCGGGCCGCGCGTAGGCGAGCTCGACGAGGAGATGGTGTACGAGAGCCGTGCCGGCGAGACCTTCCTGCTCGGTGCCTCGACCTGGCGGATCGAGCAGATCACCCAGGACCGCGTGATCGTCTCGCCCGCCCCCGGCGAGCCGGGCAAGATTCCGTTCTGGCGGGGCGATGGCATCGGCCGGCCGATCGAGTTCGGCCGCGCGATCGGCGCGCTTACGCGCGAACTCGACGCCCTCCCGGCCGTGGCTGCGGCCGAGCAGTTGGGCGAGCAGCACCACCTCGACGAGCGCGCCGCCGCGAACCTCCTTGCCTATCTCGAGGAGCAGAGGGAGGCGACGGGTGCGCTCCCCACGGATCGCACCCTGGTCGTTGAGCGGTTCCATGACGAGCTCGGCGACTGGCGCGTGGTCATCCTCTCGCCCTTCGGGGGGCAGGTGCACGCGCCCTGGGCGCTCGCCCTCGAGACCGTGCTCGCCGACCGCAGCGGCTTCGAGGTGCAGACGATCTGGAGCGACGACGGCATCGCCCTGCGTTTTGCGGGCGGCGAGGAGATCCCGCCGGAGAGCCTGCTCTTCCCCGCACCCGAGGAGGTCGAGGAGCTGCTGCTGGGCCGCCTGGCGGACTCCGCGCTCTTCGCCTCCCGCTTCCGCGAGAACGCGGCGCGCGCGCTGCTCCTGCCGCGCCGGCGGCCGGGCGCGCGCACCCCTCTCTGGCTGCAGCGGCAGCGCGCCGCCGGGCTCCTTGCGGTCGCCCGCCGCTACGAGGCGTTTCCCATCGTCCTGGAGACGTACCGCGAGTGCCTGCGCGACGTCTTCGACGTCCCCGGCCTGGTCGAGGTACTGGGGGGCATCCGCAGCCGCGAAATCGGCGTGGTGCCGGTGGAGACGAACGAGGCGTCGCCGTTCTCCCGGTCGCTGGTGTTCGACTACGTCGCCGCTTACATGTACGAGGGCGATGCCCCCCTCGCCGAGCAACGCGCGCAAGCGCTGACGCTCGATCGCAATCTGCTTCGCGATCTGCTCGGCGAAGACGAGCTGCGCGAGCTGCTCGATCCGGAAGCACTCGAAGCGATCGAGCTCGAGCTGCAGGCCTTGGCGGAGGGCCGCCAGGCCCGCAACCCGGACCAGCTCCACGACGTCCTTCGCCGCCTCGGCGACCTTTCCGCCGGCGAGGCCGTCGCGCGCGTGACCGAACCCGGCGCCGCGCCAGATTGGCTCGCGATCCTCGAAGGCACGCGCCGCGCCTGCCGCGTGCGCATCGCCGGCAAGGAGCGCTGGATCCCGATCGAGGATGCCGGCCGCTACCGGGACGCGCTCGGCGTTTCTCCCCCGCTCGGCGTCCCTGAGCCGTTCTTGGTCTCCACGGCCGACGCGATCGACGGCCTGGTCGCACGCTTCGCGCGCAGCCACGCCCCCTTCACCCCCGCCGACCCCGCCGCCCGCTGGTCCGTTCCGGAGGCCCTCGTCCGTGAGGCCCTCGTCCGACTGGAGGCGGCGGGCCGGGTCGTCCACGGCGCCCTCCGGCCCGACGGCCTAGGCCGTGAATGGTGCGATGCCGAAGTCCTGCGGCGGCTGCGCGGGCGCTCCCTCGCCCGGCTTCGCCGCGAGGTCGAGCCCGTCGATGGCGCCGCCTTTGCGCGTTTCCTCGCGAAGTGGCACGGTCTCAATGGCCGTGCGGCCGGCCTCAACCGCCTGCGCGACGTCCTCGGTCAGCTGGAGGGCCTGCCGCTCCCGGCTTCGCTCTTCGAGCGCGACGTTCTTGCCGCCCGCGTCCACGACTACCAGCCGCGGCTGCTCGACGAGCTCGGCGCCTCCGGCGAGATCGCCTGGCTGGGCGCCGGATCGCTCGGTCGCGACGACGGCCGCATCGCCATCCTCCCTCGGGCGGCGCTCTTCGAGCGGCCGCCCGCGGCCGCGCTTGCTGAAGGCGGCGAGATCCGTGAGCGGCTGCTCGCCTGGCTGAGCGAGCGCGGAGCCTCGTTCTTCGCGGACCTCGTAGGCGCGGCTGACGCCCCTCCCCGCGACACGCTCGCCGCGCTTTGGGATCTCGTCTGGGCCGGGCACGTCACGAACGACACGTTTGCGCCGCTCCGCGCCCTGCCGCAGATGCGCCGGACGAGCTCGAAGCGCTCAGCCCCCTCGCGCGGGGCGCTCGTCCCTCCCGATGCCGCGGGCCGCTGGTCGCTCGTCCCGAGCGCGGAGGACGGCGAGGTCAACGAGACCGCCCGCGCCCACGCGCTCGCGACGACGCTGCTCGAGCGCTATGGCGTGGTCACCCGCGAGGCGGTGAACGCCGAGGGCGTGGCCGGTGGCTTCTCCGCTGTCTACCCGGTACTGAAGGCGATGGAGGAGGCGGGCAAGATCCGTCGCGGGTACTTCATCGAAGGGCTCGGTGCCGCGCAGTTTGCGCTGCCCGGCGCGATTGAGCGGCTTCGGGCCGAGCGCGAGCAGCCGGAGGAGCCAGCCGCGCAGCTGCTCGCCGCCACCGACCCCGCCAACCCCTACGGCGCCGCCGTCGCCTGGCCCGATCGCGCGGACAGCGAGCGGCGCTCTCCTGCGCGCGCTGCGGGCGCGTTTGTCGTGCTCGTGGATGGCGAGCCCACGCTCTACCTGGAGCGCGGCGGCCGTGCGCTTCTCACCTTCGCGCTGGTGGAGGATGAGGGCGTCGCCCAGCTCGCAATCGCGACGCTCACTGCCCTCGCGCCCCGGCTCCCCCGAAAAGCGCTCACGATCGAAAGGGTCGATGGCGAGCCCGCGGGCTCGACACTCCTTGGGGAGCGGCTGGCCGAGTTCGGCTTCTCGTCCGGCTACCGTGGGCTCACCTACCGCGAGCCGAGCGGGGCCGCTGCCCCGCCCCGAGCGCGGTAACGCTCGGGCCATGTCCTACCCGCACCCACCCTCCCCCGATCAGCGAATCGCCGGTGCCTGAGGGCGACAGCCTCTATCGCTACGCGAAGCGGCTCGACGCCGCGCTCGCCGGCAAGCGCATCGAGCGAGCGGAGGCGCGCGGCCCGGGGAGAATCCCCCAGGTGGGCCGCCTCGAGGGCGCCACCTGTACCGGCGCGCGCTCGCACGGCAAGAACGTCATCCTCTCCTTCGACAACGGCCTGGCCCTGCGCGTGCATCTGCGGATGTGGGGCAAGTGGGGCATCTACGCGCCCGGCGAGCCCTGGACGATCCGCGGGAGCGGCCCCGCCCATCCCCGCCTGATCCTCGAGACCAGCGACGTTGTCGCCGTCTGCTTCGACGCCCCGGTGGTTGAACTCGTCGCCGAGCGCGCGTTACCCGCGCAGCACGGTCTGGCCACGCTCGGACCGGATCTCCTGGACGAGGACTTCGACGCGGCGGCGGTCCTGGGGGCGTTCCGCGATTCCGCCCTCGCGGAGCTCACGATCGGCGACGCGATCATGGATCAGCGCTTGATGGCGGGCGTTGGCAATATCTGGAAGCACGAGACGCTCTTCCGCTGCCGGCTGAACCCCTGGCGCACCGTCGGCGAGCTCGACGACGAAGCGCTCACGAACATGATTACGACGGCGCGGACGCTGCTGCAGGCCAGCGTTGGCGAGGACGGTGCCCGCCGTCCGACCATGTATGTGTACGGCAAGGCCGGGCAGCGTTGTCGTCGCTGCAGCACGCGGATCCTGCGCCAACGCCAGGGCCGCGATCTTCGCTGGACCGCCTGGTGCCCGAAGTGCCAGCCCGGCGAGGCCCCGTCAGGCTAGGTCTCGTCCCTGCCGAGGTCCTCGAAGAGCGCCGCGAGGTCGCGCGCCAGCTGGTCGTCGCCGCGCTCGCGGAGCCGCTCGGTGGGGGCGTGGAAGATCTGGTTGAGGAGCGAACGCGTCATCGCATCCAGCGTGTCCGCGGCGATCTCGGGATGGCGTCTCTGCAGCCGCGCCAGTTCCCCCCGCCTCGCCCGCTCGACAGACGCTCGGAGCGCCCCGACCGCGGTCGTTGACGTCTCCCGGCGGCCCGCGATCCGGCGCTTGAGCAGGGTGCTGAGCCGCTCCCGCAGTGCGCCCCGCCGCGCCTGCGTATGCGGGCGCCGCGCCTCGTCCGAAAGCAGCCCCGCGATTGTGATCACGCGCGCCTCGGCGCTGCCCTCGAAGTTCCGCGGCGTGCCGAGGTCGAGTACCAGCTCGGACGGCGGCAGCCGGTCGAGCGGAATCGCCTTGGCGCCCGAACCGAGGCAGCCGGCAACCGCGGTCACCGGCGGCAGCGCCGCCACCCGTGCGAGCGCCACGAACTCGCCCGCGATTGGCCGCGCCGGCGGCCGCCGTCCCGCGACGATGACCTCGCCGAACCCGATCTCGGCACCACGCTCCGCCACGAGCCGCGCCATCGCACCGGTGCCGAGCACTAACAAGCGTCCCTGCGGATCGAGGCCTGCCAGCGCGAGACCGCGATCGAGGAGATGCCCCGCGTGGCTGTCGAACGCCGTCTCCGCGCGAAGCTCTCGCGCGGCCGCGATTGCGACGCTGCCAAGCTGCTGGAGGGCGGCGCCGCTGCCGTCCAGGGCGCGGCGGCTCTGCCCGAGGATCTGGGCTTCGCCGAGGACGACCGAGTGCAGCCCTGCGGCGACCTCGCTGAGGTGCTGCAATGCTGCGACTCCCGCCCATCGGGCGGGCGCCGCGCAGTCGCAGGGCGCGCGCGCGTACGCCTCGATGCGTTGACAGCTGCGCACGATCGCGGCGCCCGGGTGAGCGGCCTCGGCCGTGCTTTGCACGGCGGCGATCGCTTCACGCCCGAGCGCGGTCGTGTCCCAGCCGCACGCGATCAGCTGGTCGAGGCCCGCGAGCGCTTCGACGCGAGCAGCTGTTGCCGAGGCTTCCTGCGCCGGCGTGGCTAGGCTCCCCCGCCGTTGCCGCTACGGCCTAGCCCGGTGACCGCGGGGATCGGGCGCTCGCTGGTGCGGTACTGCTGCTTCCCTTCCTCGAGGAGGTCGCCGCCCTCGGCATCGTTCACGACGATCGCGGGGAAGCCCTCCACCTCCAGGCGCCGGATCGCCTCCGTGCCCAAGTCTTCGAAGGCGATGACTTCGACCGTCTTGATATGGCGGTTGAGCAGCGCCCCGGTGCCCCCCACGGCGATGCAATAGAGCGCATGGCTCGTCCGGATCGCCTCGCGCACGGCGGGCCCGCGGCCGCCCTTGCCGATGATGCCTTTTACCCCGAGATCGAGGATGCGCGGCGTATACGGGTCGAGGCGCATCGCCGTGGTCGGGCCCGCGGAGCCGATCACGCGGCCGGGGCGAGGGGGCGTCGGGCCCACGTAGTAGATGACCTGACCGCGAAGATCGAGCGGCAGATCTTCGCCCGCGTCCGCGATTGCGATGAGCCGCTTGTGGGCGGCATCGCGCGCCGTATAGATGACCCCACTGAACGCGACGTGATCGCCGACGCGCAGGGTGTCGATTATCTCGTCCGTGAGGGGCAGGGTGATCGCTTTGCTGTCCGCCATCATCCCCCCTAGAGGACCACGTGCTTCGTGCGCGCGCTGTGGCACTGCACGTTCACCGCTACCGGCAGTGCCGTGATGTGGGTTGGGTGAGTTTCGACGAACACGTCCAGCGCGGTAGTCGAGCCGCCGACCGCTTGGGGCCCCACGCCGAGCGCATTCACGGCAGTGAGGAGCTCGCCTTCGAGGCTGGCCACGTCGGCGTCCGCATTGCGATCGCCGATCGCGCGGAAGAGCGAGTGTTTCGCCATCGTCATCGCCTTCTCCGCAGTGCCCCCCACGCCGACGCCGATCACGAGGGGCGGGCAAGGATTCCCGCCGGAGAGGTCGACCGTCTCGCAGACGAAGTCGATCACCGCCTCGCGGCCCGCGCCGGGCAGGAAGTTCTGATAGCGCGACATGTTCTCGCAGCCGCCGCCCTTCGGCATGAAGCCGATGTGCAGTTCGTCGCCGCGGACGATCTCCGTGTGGATCACGCCGGGGGTGTTCGTGCCCGTGTTCTTCCGGTCGCCGAAGGGGTGGTCCACGATCGACTTGCGCAGGTAGCCGTCGCCGTAGCCCTGCTCGATACCGGCGTTGATCGCGTCGATGAGGTAGCCGCCGGTGACGTGCAGGTCCTGGCCAAGCGCAACGTGGACGACGGCGGTGCCGGTGTCCTGGCAGAGGGGCAACATCCGTTCGCGCGCGATCTCCGCGTTTTCGAGGATCTCGTCGATGATCTGCACGCCCAGCGGCGAGCGCTCGGTCTCGCGGGCGTCGCGGATCGCGCCCTCGACATCCTCCGGCAGGAAGTGCGTCGCCTCCACCGCCAACTTCGCCACGGCCTCAGTGATCACGGCCGCCTCGATCTCACGCATTGGGTTTCCTTTGTGTGGGCGCAGACCCCTACTTCGCGTCGTCGTCACCCTTCGATACGAGGATCGTAGCCGCTCGCTCCGGCCACCGCACGTCGCCGGATGACTCAGTCGGTCCGGCTCGCGCGCTCCAGCTGTACGGCCGTGTTAATCGCGCCGAGGTGGGAGAAGGCTTGGGGGAAGTTCCCCATGAGCTGGCCCGTGGCCGGCTCGATCTGCTCGCTCAGGAGGCCCAGGTCGTTCGAGTAGCCGATCACGTGCTCGAAGAGCTCGCGAGCGGGCGCGACCTCACCGAGAGCGATGAGGTTGTCCGCGAGCCAGAAGGAGCACATGACGAAGGCGCCCTCCTCGCCCTGGAGGCCATCGTCGTAGCCGCGGTAGCGGTAGACGAGACCCTGCTCGGAGACGAGGTCGCGCTGCGTGGCGCGAATGGTGCTGCGCATTCGCTCGTCCGTGGCGGGGAGGAAGCGGACGAGTGGCAGCATCAGGTTCGCGGCGTCGAGGAGCTTGCTCCCGTACGACTGCGTGAAGGCCCCGAGCTCGGCGTCGTACCCGTTCTCCAGCACGTCGTCGCGAATCTCTTCCCGCACTCGCTTCCAGGCGACGATATCGCCTTCGAGGTCGAGCACGCGCGCGGCGCGAATTGCACGGTCGATCGCCACCCAACACATCACCTTCGAGAAGACGAAGTGCTCACGGTCGCCCCGGGTTTCCCAGAGACCCTCATCCGGCTCGCGCCAGCGCTCCATGACCACCTGCACCACCCCTTGGAGGTAGTCCCAGTAGTCCTCATCGATCATCCCCCCGCCGAGGCGCCTGTAGATGTGGGCCGAATCCAACAGCTCGCCGTAAATGTCGAGTTGGAACTGCTTGGCTGCGCCGTTGCCGATGCGGACGGGGCGCGAATCGCGGTAACCCTGCAGTTCGTGCAGTTCGACTTCCGTGAGCCGCCGCTCGCCGTCGATGCCGTACATAATCTGGAGGTCGGCGGCGCGCCCGAGCGTGCTCCATTCGATCCAGCTCTTGAACTCACGCACCTCCGCCTGGTACCCGAGGATCGCGAGCGCGTACTGCGCGAACGAGGCGTCACGGATCCAGGTGAAACGGTAGTCCCAGTTGCGTTCGCCCCCAATCGGAGCGGGCAGCGATGTGGTCGCCGCTGCCAGGAGTGCCCCCGACGGGGCGTACGTAAGCAACTTCAGCGTGCGCGCCCAGCGTCGTACCTCGCGCTGGTAGCGCCCCCTGTAACTGCAAATGCCCGACCACTCCTCCCAAAACCGCTTCGTCTCGGCCAGGCGATCCGCGACATCGGCGCTGCTCATCGCCACGAGCTGCTCGCCCCGCTCCGAGCTCGCGCCGTGCGAACGGTCGAGGGTTCCCGGTACGTGGTAAGTCGCGACGGCCTCAACCCGTTCGCCGGCCGTCAGCTCGCCTTCGGCGCTGAACCCCGCGTCTCCTTCCGTCATTGGCGCGGAGCAGTAGAGCGAAAGGGCGTCGGGGCCCCCATGGGAGACGCCCAGGTGGTCTGCATCGAGATGGGCATGGGGCACGATCGTTCCGTAGTCGAACCGCGCTTGGAAATCCAGGGAGAAGTGAACGCTTCCGGTGGTGCACTCGAGGATGCGCACGATCTGGTGCTCGGTGGTGAGCTCCCGCGGCCGGTCGGCGACGGCACCTGCCGGAACCGGCATGAAGTCGCGCAGCACGGCCTCGCCGCTGTCGGTTTCGAAGCGCGTCTCCAAGATCGCCGTCCGCGCGATGTAGTCGCGCGTGACCCGGCGTACGCCCTTGGGGGCGAGCCGGAAGTACCCGCCTCGTTCGTCGAGCATGCGGGCGAATACCGCGGGGCTGTCGAAGCGCGGGAAGCAGCACCAGTCGATGCTTCCCTCCCGCGACACGAGCGCGCACGAATGCATGTCGCCGATCAGCCCGTAGTCGCCGATTGCTGGGAAGGCGCTCGCATCTGCCATTGGTCTGCCATCCTTCGCCGGCCGGTCGCGCATAGCCTAGCGCCCCAGCGGTGAGGGTCGAGTAGGACCGCCGAGCCCCCCTACGCGCGATCCCTACGGGGAAACGTTTTAGGGCATTGCCTTCATTCCTGGTGAGAAACAAACGTGCTACATTCGCGCTGGGCGCCCGTGAGAGCGGCCCTCCCGGCGGCTGGCAGTCCGAGCCGCCGATCTCTCCCCGGAGCGCGCCCGCCATGACCGCAACAACCGTCAGTACCTTGCACCACCAGGCGATCAACACCATCCGCACCCTCTCGATGGATGCGGTGCAGGCCGCCAACTCAGGCCACCCCGGCGCCCCGATGGGCGCGGCGCCGATGGCCTACGTGCTCTGGACCCGCTTCCTCCGGCATAACCCCGCCGACCCTGCTTGGCCCGACCGCGACCGCTTCGTGCTCTCCGCGGGGCACGCGTCGATGCTGCTCTACAGCCTCCTCCACCTCACCGGCTACGACCTCCCGCTCGAAGAGCTGAAGCGCTTCCGCCAGTGGGGCAGCAAGACGCCCGGTCATCCTGAGCACGGCCTCACTGCGGGCGTCGAGGTGACGACCGGGCCGCTGGGCTCGGGGATCTCGAACGCCGTGGGCATGGCGATCGCCGAACGGATGCTCGCGGCCCGCTTCAACCGCCCCGGCCACACGATCGTCGACCACACGACCTATGCGCTTGTTAGCGACGGCGACCTGATGGAGGGGATCGCCTCCGAGGCGACCTCACTCGCTGGGACCCTCGGCCTGGGGAAGCTGATCTTCCTCTACGACGACAACGAGATCTCGATCGAGGGGGACACGGACCTCTCCTTCCGCGAGGACGTGGGCAAGCGCTTCGAGGCTTACGGCTGGCACGTTCAACACGTCGACGGCAACGACCTCGAAGCGATCGAGGCGGCCATTCGCGCGGGACGCGCTGCCAGCGATCGTCCCTCGATCATCGTGGCCACGACCGAGATCGCGCACGGGAGCCCGAACAAGGCGGGCTCGGCCGACGCCCACGGCAATGCCCTGGGTGAGGACGAGGTGCGCCTCACGAAGGAGGCGCTCGGTTGGCCCGCAGAGCCGCCCTTCCATATCCCTGCGGAGACGCTGGCCGAGTTCCGCGTCGCACTCGAGCAGGGTGCGGCCTGGCAGGGCGATTGGCAGGCGCGGGTCGAAGCACACGGCCGCGATTTCCCCGCGGAGGCCGCCGAGTGGCAGCGCGTCGCCGCGGGCGAGCTGCCTCTCGGTTGGGAGGCCGAGATCCCGGCCTTCTCGGCCGAGGACACGCCCGCCATGGCGACTCGCCAGGCTTCGGGCAAGGTCCTCAATGCGATCGCTCCGGTGCTGACCAACCTTGTTGGTGGCTCCGCCGATCTCGCCCCTTCGACCAACACCCACCTTTCCGGCTTCGGCGATTTCGGCGATGACAGCTGGGACGGTCGCAACCTCCACTTCGGCGTGCGCGAGCATGCGATGGGCGGGATCGTGAACGGCATCGCCGCGCACGGCGGGCTCATCCCCTACAGCGCCACCTTCCTCGCGTTCTCCGATTGGATGCGCGGGGCGATCCGCCTTGGTGCGCTCATGGAGTGCCGCGCCATCTACGTATTCACACACGACAGCATCGCGCTTGGGGAAGACGGCCCCACGCACCAGCCCGTCGAACAGCTCGCTGCTCTGCGGGCGATGCCCGGCCTCGTCGTCCTTCGCCCCGCAGATGCGAACGAAACCGCTGCCGCCTGGAAGGTCGCCATCGAGCGCTCAGGGCCGAGCCTGCTGGCGCTCACGCGCCAGGGCCTGCCCGTCATCGACAACATCGAGCGCGTCCGGGCCGGCGTTCCGCGCGGGGCCTACATCCTCGACGATCCGCCGGTGGCCAGGCCCGACGTCATCCTCATCGCGACCGGCTCGGAGGTCTCGTTGGCGCGGGACGCGGCGGCCCTCTTGGGCGAAGCTGGTCTCGCGGCGCGGGTCGTGAGCATGCCCAGCTGGGAGCTGTTCGCGGAGCAGCCGCAAAGCTATCGCGAGCAGGTCCTGCCCCCGAGCGTCCCCGCTCGGATCGCGATCGAGGCCGCTTCGAGTTTCGGCTGGGAGCGCCACGTTGGCGCCCACGGCGAGGTCGTCGGGATCGACCGCTTTGGGGCCTCGGCTCCGGGTAAGGTGGTTATGGAGCAGTACGGATTCACAGCGAGCGCGGTCGCAGAACGCGCGATCTCCGTAATTGAGCGCCTGCGCGCCCGCTAGCCCACCCCGGAGGAAAGCACATGGCAATCCCCACCCAGCAGCTCATTGAGCAGGGCCAGAGCGTCTGGCTCGACTACATCCGTCGCGGTCTCCTCACCTCGGGCGGCGTCGCGCGCATGGTTGAGGACGGCTGGATCACGGGCATGACCTCGAATCCAACGATCTTCGATAAGGCCATCTCCGGCTCGAGCGATTACGAAGAGGCGCTCCAGGCGATCACTCGCATGGGTGAAGCCGACTCCTACGATGCGTTCGTCGCCCTCGCCTCCGAGGACATCCGCATGGCCGCGGACGCCCTCCGGCCCATATACGACGCGACCGCCGCGGTCGACGGCTACGTCTCCCTCGAGGTGCCGCCCGGGATCGAGCACGACCGCGATGCGACCGTGGCCGAAGCCCAGCGCCTGTTCCGCCTCGTCGATCGCCCGAACGTGCTGATCAAGGTTCCCGGCACCTCCGCGGGTGTCGAAGCGCTCACGGAGCTGATCGCCGATGGCGTCAACATCAACGTCACGCTCCTCTTCGCCGTCGCCGTCTATGAGCGCGTTGCCGAGGCCTATATCGCCGGCCTCGAACGCCGCCTCGCCGCGGGCGGCACCGTGAACACCATCGCTAGTGTCGCGTCGTTCTTCGTTTCGCGTGTTGACACAGCTGTCGACGGAGAGCTCGCCAAAGACTCGCCCCTGCGCGGCACCGTCGCGGTCGCGAACGCGCGCTATGCCTACGAGCGCTTCCTCGAGATCTTCTCAGGGCCGCGCTGGGACTCGCTGGCCGCGGCCGGTGCCCACCACCAGCGTCCGCTCTGGGCCTCGACGGGCACGAAGAACGCCGCCTACTCCGACACCCTTTACGTTGAGACGCTGATCGCGCCCCACACCGTGAACACGATGCCGCAGGCGACCCTCGATGCCGTCCTCGACCACCTTGTGGTCGAG
This sequence comes from Tepidiformaceae bacterium, assembly GCA_965247935.1. Taxonomy (GTDB): domain Bacteria; phylum Chloroflexota; class Dehalococcoidia; order Tepidiformales; family Tepidiformaceae; genus CAUYXJ01. Next base: position 1,398,306 of record CBDFIA010000002.1, on the reverse strand, counting down.
CCGACGCTCGAGCCGAACTTCGACGATGCGCGCCGAGTGCTCGACGCGGTCGCGGTAGCGGGCATCGATCTAGAAGCCGTGACGGACAAGCTGCTCGTGGACGGCCTCGCCTCGTTCGAGGGCGATTTCGTCTCGCTTCTCGACAAGCTCGGCCGCCGTCTCGCGACCGCCCCGGGCCGCCGCCCCGCGGCGCAGCTCGCGCTCGGCGACCTCGCCGAGCGCGTCGACCAGCGGTTGGCCACGATGCGGACCGAAGACATCGTCGAACGCATCTGGGCGGGCGACCACACGGTCTGGAAGCCCGACCCCACCGAGATCAGCGACCGCCTCGGCTTCCTCACGGTCGCGGACCGGGCCCGCGCAGAGGCCGCCGATCTCGCCAACTTTGCCGCCGACGTGGTCGCCGCGGGTTACACCGATGCGGTGCTTCTGGGGATGGGCGGATCGAGCCTCGCGCCGGAGGTGCTGCGAACGACGCTCGGCCGCGCCGATGGTGCCCTCGAACTGCACGTCCTCGATACGACCGATCCCGAGCAGATCCTCGATCTCGAGGCGCAGCTCGATCTCGCCAAGACCCTGTTCATCGTCGCCAGCAAGTCCGGTGGCACGATCGAGCCGAACTCGCAGTTCGCCTACTTCTGGGAGCGCATTCCCGACGGCGCCCACTTCATCGCCATCACCGATCCTGGCACGTCGCTCGAGGCTCTTGGCCGCGAGCACGGTTTCCGCCGCGTCTTCAACGCGCAGCCGGATATCGGTGGGCGCTACTCGGCGCTCTCTGCCTTCGGGATGGTCCCGGCGGCGCTCATCGGGGCGGATATCGCCCAGCTTGCGATGCGCGCTCAGGAGATGTTCGAGGCCTGCCGCAACTCGGTGGCCCACGAAAACCCCGGCGCCCTCCTCGGCGCAGTCATGGGCGAAGCGGCCCTCGGCGGCCGGGACAAGCTCACGCTCGTCCTGCCGGACGAGATGCGCAGCTTCGGCTACTGGGTCGAGCAGCTCATCGCCGAGTCCACGGGCAAGGAGGGCACCGGTATCTTGCCCGTGGAGGGCGAGCCCCTCGGCGGCCCCGACGTCTACGGCGACGATCGCCTCTTCGTCGCGTTGGGCGAGCACGCTGACCTGGCCGCACTCGAAGCGGCGGGCCATCCCGTCGTGCGTTTGCCGTACTGCGACGCGGCCCAGCTTCCGGCCGAGTTCGCGCGTTGGGAGTTCGCCACCGCGGTCGCGGGTCACGTGCTCGGGATCCAGCCGTTCGACCAGCCGAACGTCCAGGAAGCGAAGGACGCGACGGACCGCGTTTTGGCCGAGCCCGTGCCGCCCCCCGCGACTGGGTCACTCGCTAGACTGCTCAGCTCATTGGGCTCCGGCGATTACCTCGCCTTGCTCGCCTACCTCCCGCGGACAGGGGAGAGCCAAGCTATCCTCCAGAGCCTGCGTACGCGGCTGCGCGACCGCTATCGCGTCGCGACGACGGTGGGCTTCGGCCCCCGCTTCCTGCACTCGACCGGCCAGCTCCACAAAGGCGGCCCCACAAGCGGGGCCTTCGTCCAGATCGTGCGCGAGGACCCCGTGGACGCCGAGATCCCAGGGAAGCCGTACTCGTTCTCGCAACTAAAGACAGCGCAGGCGCAGGGCGACCTCGAGTCTCTGGTCGCGAGAGGGAGACGCGTTGCGCGCGTCGGTCTCGACGAGCTCGTGGGTGAGGTGACCGAGTGAAGATCGGAATGGTCGGTCTCGGCCGCATGGGCATGGGCCTCACACGCCGTGCTCGCGAGGGCGGCCACGAGGTCGTTGGCTACGACCGCAACCCGGACGTCTCCGATGTCGCCTCGCTCGAAGAGCTGGTAGCGGCGCTGCCCTCGCCACGGGTCGTCTGGGTGATGGTCCCATCAGGCGACATAACCGAGAGTACCGTAAGCGACGTCGCCGCGCTCCTCAGTCCAGGCGACATCCTCATCGATGGCGGCAACAGCAACTTCCGCGACTCCGTCCGCCGCGCGCACCAAGTGAAGCCGCAGGGCCTGCACTACCTCGACATCGGGACCTCCGGCGGAGTCTGGGGCTTCGAGGTCGGCTTTTGCCTCATGATCGGCGGCCCCCGCGAGGCCTTCGAGCACGTCGAGCCGCTCCTGGCTACGCTCGCTCCGCCCGATGGGTACGGCCACATGGGCAACTCCGGGGCCGGCCACTTCGTAAAGATGGTTCACAACGGCATCGAGTACGGCCTCATGCACGCCTACGCCGAGGGCTTCGATCTGCTGCAAGCGTCCGAGTACCCCCTCGACCTGCACGAGATCGCGGGCCTCTGGGGGCAAGGCAGCGTGGTCCGATCCTGGCTGCTCGAGCTCCTCGAGGGCGCCTTCGCCGAAGATCCCGGCTTGGAGCAACTGCGCGCCTATGCCGATGACTCTGGCGAAGGCCGCTGGACGGTCAATGAGTCGGTCGATCACGCGGTCAACGCGTCCGTGATCTCGCAGTCCTTGTTCGCGCGGTTCACGTCTCGCCAGGAGGATCCGTTCGCGATGCGTGTCATCGCGGCGCTCCGCAACCAGTTCGGCGGCCACGCTGTGAAGTCGCAGTGAGCCTGGATCCCCCCGCCGATCAGGACATCGTCATCGTCGGCGCTACGGGCGATCTCGCCAAACGCAAGCTGCTCCCGGCTCTGTACAACCTCCACCTCGGCGGCCTCCTCCCGCGCAACGGCCATATCATCGGCTACGCGCGCCGCCCTCTGAGTGACGCCGAGTTCCGCGACTCCGCCGCCGCTTCGGTCCGCGAGTTCTCGCGTACGGAGCTCGACGAGGGCTCTTGGCCCGCCTTCGCCGAGCGACTCCGCTACGTCGACGGCGGGCAGGGTCTCGCCGAGGTCGCTCGCTGCTGCTCCCACCTCGAACGGCTCATCTACCTCTCGATTCCGCCCTCCGCGTTCCCTACGACGATCGCCGAGGTCGCGGCGGGCGGGCTCGTCGAGGGCGCCCGCATCGTCGTGGAGAAGCCGTTCGGCCACGATCTCGAGTCTGCCCACGGCCTCGACGAGACGATCCACGAGCACTTCGAAGAACACCAGGTCTTCCGCATCGACCACTACCTCGGTAAGGAGACGGTCCAGAACATCCTCGTCTTCCGCTTGGGCAACTCGGTCTTCGAGCGCGTTTGGAACCGCGACGCGATCGACCATGCCCAGATCACCGTCGCCGAGTCGATCGGGATCGAGGGCCGAGGCGCCTTTTACGAAGAGGCGGGTGCTCTCCGCGACATCCTCCAGAACCACGTCCTCCAAGTCTTGGCGATGCTGACGATGGAGCCCCCCGCGTCCTTCCGCCCCGAGGCGGTGCGGGACGAAGCCGCGAAGCTGTTCCACGCCATCCGCCCGATCGACCCCGCTGATGTCGTCCGCGGGCAGTACATCCGTGCCCAGGACGGCGGGGAGATCCTCCCCGGCTATCGTGAGGAGACGGGCGTAGCCGCCAGCTCCGGGGTTGAGACCTTCGCCGCGATTCGGCTGTTCATCGACAACTGGCGCTGGTCGGGCGTGCCCATCTTCCTACGGACCGGCAAGCGCATGCCGCGCAAGGCCACGGAAGTCGCGATCTCCTTCCGCGAGGCGCCGGTGAGGATGTTCGAGGGCACCGGCGTCGGCTACCTCCGCCCGAACCTGCTCACGCTTTCCATCCAGCCGGACGAAGAGATCTCCTTCCGCTTCCTCGCCAAGGAGCCCGGCCCCGAGATCAGCGTCAAACCCGCGACCATGCACTTCTCCTTCGACGAAACCTTCAGCGCAGAGCCCGCGGAAGCCTACGAGCGCCTCCTCCACGACGCGATGGGGGGCGACCACACCCTCTTCGCGCGCGCGGACGCCGTCCATCGCTCCTGGCAGATCATCGAGCGTATCCTCGACGAGCCGCCCGCGGTGCACTTCTACCCCGCCGCTACCTGGGGCCCGCCGGAGTCGGATACGCTCATCGCGCCGAGGGCCTGGCTCCTGACGTGAGCCCCGAACTTCGCGTCGTCGCGGACGTTGCGGAGGAAGCGGCCAAGTATTTCCTCGAACTCCAACCACGCTCCGTCGCGCTCGCTGGGGGGAATACGCCCCGCGCCCTCTACGAGCGTCTCCGTGGGTGCGACTACGCCTGGTCCGACCTCGACGTCTTCTTCGGCGACGAGCGCTGTGTGCCTCGCACCCACGCCGACTCCAATTTCCGCATGGCCAGCGAGGCGCTCCTCGCACACGTCGACGCGCGCGTTCACCCGATGGATGGCGCGGCCTGCGATCCCGCGCGAGAGGAAGCCGAGCTCGCGGCCGTCTTCGGCCCCGGCCTCCCGCGTTTCGATCTGGTGCTTCTGGGCCTTGGTGCCGACGGCCACACCGCGTCGCTGTTCCCCGGAGACCCCGCCCTCAAGGCGCGCGAGGGGTACGTGGTCAAGGTCGAGCGTGATGACCACACGCGGCTCTCGCTCACGCTGCCCGTGCTCTCCGCCGCGAAGGCCGCGATCTTCCTCGTCACCGGTGAGACCAAGCGAGAGGCGCTGGCGCAGCTCCTCCGTGGCGGGGACATCCCCGCCGCGCGTATCGTCTGCGCGCGTATCGTCGTCATTGCCGACCACGCGGCGGCAGATGAGCGTGCGGCCCCCAAGCCATGACCGAAGACACCACCCAGCAGCTGCCCCTCACCGAGCCCGGTCTCCTCGAGTCGCTAGAGGAGACGGCGCGTGAGCTCGCGTCAGCCGCCGGCGCCGAGATCACCGCGGCCCTGGGCCGGTCCGTCTCCGTCGACTACAAAGCGGAGCAGAAATCGGAGGACACGGCGCCGACGGACCCCGTCTCCGAGGTCGACCGCGCCGTCGAAGCGATGATCCGCGAGCGCTTGGCCGAGCGCTTTCCCGAGCACGCCATCCTCGGCGAAGAGCGGGACGACCATCCCGCCCCGACGGCGGAGTATCTCTGGGCGGTCGACCCCGTGGACGGGACGACCAATTTCGTCAACCGCTTCCCCCTCTTCGCTGCCTCCATCGGCGTCCTCCGCGATGGTGCACCGATCGCCGGGGCGATCTGGTGCTCGACGAGCCATGCCCTCCGGGCGGGCGTCTACCACGCCCACAGCGGCAGCCCTCTTCGTTTCGAAGGCGAACCGCTCGCGGGCGTGGCGGCCAACGAAGGCGTCCGCCGCAGTCTGAGCAGTGCGCCCGGCGGCGCGCCTGGGCGCACTGCCCAATGGGACAACCGCGTGACCGGTTCTGCTGCGATCGAGTGCGCTTTCGTTGCCGCCGGGACGTTCACGACTGCTCAGTTCTGGGGCGTCCACACCTGGGACCTGGCGGCCGGCCTCGTTCTCAACGCGGCTGCTGGGAGAACGGCCCTCATCCGGGCGGGCAATGCGTGGCAGCCGTTCGAGTGCTTCACGCCACCCGCGAAGGTCCGGGAGGACCGCACGCCCAGCCTGCGCGACTGGTCGCAGCCGGTCCTTGTTGGCACCCCCGAAGGCGTCCAGCAGCTACGTGAGCGGATGCGCCGTCCCGGCTTCTTCGAACGCGCCGCGCGCCGCTTCCGCCGGCGCTAAGCTACCGGAAACCATGAGGCCTTCGGGTCCCGTCGAGGAGTCGCTCGTGGCGGTTGTCGTGATCACTGGAACGAGCACGGGCATCGGGTTGCAGACGGCGCTCGCCTGAGCCGCCACGGCGAACGTGTGTACGCCACGATGCGCAATCTCGATCGCGCGGGACCGCTACGGGAGGCCGTCGAGGCCGAGGGCCTGGACCTTACCATCACCGCGCTCGACGTCGACGACCCTGCGTCGGTCACCAACGCGATCGCCGACATCGCCGCCGACGCCGGCCAGATCGATGTCCTCGTGAACAACGCGGGGCTCGGCGACATCGGTGTTCTCGAATCCTTCGACGAAACGCGCGCGCACGAGATGTTCGAGACGAACTTCTTCGGGCCGCTGCGGACGATGCAGGCGGTGGTCCCGGCCATGCGGGAGCGACGTTCCGGCACGATCGTGAACGTCTCCTCCGGGTCCGGGCTCATCGCTGGGCCAACGCAGGCGATCTATGGCGCTACCAAACACGCCCTCGAGGCCGCAAGCGAGGCGCTCGCTCTCGAGGTCGGCCCCTTCGGCATCCGCGTCGTGATCATCGAGCCGGGCTTCTTTTCGACCCCGATCATTGGTAAGGCCATTGCCTCGATGCCTCCGGGCGGTCCCTATGCCGACATCGAACGCCGCATCGGCACGCTCTACGCAGGTGCGAATGAGACAGGCGGCGATCCCCGCGGCGCCGCCACGGCAATTGTCGCCGCGCTCGACGATCCGGAGCCGAAGCTCCGCTACCTCGTCGGCGCAGACGCTGAGGTGTTCGTCGCCGGCCGGGCGCGGCTCACGGATGAGGACTGGATCGAATTATTCGGCCGCGAGCGGTCCGACGAGGACTTCTTCGCGGCCTTCCCAATGCCGGAGGAGAGCGCCTAGCCGGCCTCGCCGGAGGGCGCTTCCGCGTCTGGCGCAGCGGCTTGGTCCGGGAGTGGCGGCCGGAAGACCTGCTCGCGGTAGTAGCGCAGCTCCGCGATCGATTCGCGGATGTCGTCCAGGGCGCGATGGCCCTCGCTCTTGGGGAAGCGTTTCGTATCCGGGTACCAGCGCTTCGCGAGCTCCTTCACGCTCGAGACATCGATGATGCGGTAGTGCAGGTGCTTGCTCACGGCCGGCATCCAGCGGTCGAGGAAGCGCCGGTCGTGGCCCACGGAGTTCCCGCAGAGCAAGGATTGGCCCTCGGCGCTGTGCTTCTTGAGGTAGGCCAGCGCGAGTTCCGTCGCTTCGGCGAGCCCCGTTCGGGAGGCGCCGACCGCGGCCGTCAGGCCCGACTTGCCGTGCTGCTTCACGCACCACTCGTCCATGAGCGCGAGAACCGATTCGGGTTGGTGCACGACGATCTCGAGACCGTCGTCGAGCTCGTTCAGCTCACCGTCTGTCACCAAGATCGCGATCTCGAGAACGTGGTGGCGCTCGACTTCGAGGCCGGTCATCTCCATATCGATCCACACCAGCGGCGGCTTCGGCGCTTCGGTACTCACGCTTCCATCGTACCGGGCGGCGCGCGGACTTCCCTCGTCAGGGGGGCTAGAATCACGGTCGGCGACCACGCCCGGCGGCGAGGGGACATGGACCCACAGGATATCTTCGACTGGCTGACCAAGGAGGAGTGGCTCGCCATCCTCCGAATCGGACTGGGTCTCTGGTGGCTGGAGAGCGTGCGCCACAAGGACGTTCCCGGCTTCCTCCGGGGCGAATCCCGGGGCTGGGTCGAGGGCCTGGTGGCAGACCATCCCGTGCCCGCCTTCGCAAACGTGATCCGAAAAGTCTCCTTACGCAGCGATCGGGCCTGGGTCGTGACCTCGTGGCTCGTCGTCCTCGGGGAGTTCTCGGTCGGGGTGAGTGTGACGTTCGGCTTTCTCACGTTCGCCGGCCTTGCCGTCGGCGCCTTCCTGAACCTGAACTACTTCATGCTCGCCGGGCTCAAGGACCAGGGCGAGCAGGGGCAGAACCTCATGATGTTCTTGATCTCGGTCGTGCTCTTCGCAACGGCGGCGGGGCAGACCTGGGGGGTCGACGCCGCCCTCTTCTGACACCGGCGGCGCTGGTCGCCGACGGCCTCCCCCATCGCCCAGGCGGTCGGGCCAGTCGGGGACAGGCTTCGCGCTTGCCCCTCCGGTCCCCGCGCCAGAGGATCAGTCGGTGGCCTTCACGATCGCGTTTCCCACGCGCCACACCGATACCTTCAGCAGTACCGGCTTCGTCCACGCGGGGGTGCTGCTCGCGTTCACGGAGTTGGCGTATGCGGCGTTCGAAGCGCACTGCGGCGTGAGCAAGCCCGATCACGTCGTCGCCGTCCAGCGCGAGACGCGCGCGGTCTACCACACCCCCTTGCCCTGGGCGGAGGGGGCGACGATCGAGGTGCACACCATCAGTGCGGACGATCGTGGCTTCGAGCAGGAGTTTGCAGTGACCTCCAGCGCCAAGGGCACGCCGGTGGCCGCGTTCGTCCACTCGTGGGCCTGGCTCGACACCGTGACCGGCAGGGGCGTCCCCCTCCCTCCCGACGTTCAGCAGCTCCTCCGCAGGGGAGAGCCTTTCTCGTGACTGCTCTGCCGCCGGAGGGGCGGCCCGTCGTGATCGCGCACCGCGGCGGCAACGACCTCGCCGCCCTCGACCGCGCGAAGGCGACTGGCGTCGACCTCGCGGAGCTCGATGTCTGGCTCCACGGCGGCGCTCTCGAGGTTCGTCACCTCAAGACCATGGGGCCGATTCCCCTGCTCTGGGACCGCTGGCGGCTGGTCCCCGGCTGGATCCCGCGGCTGCGAATCGAGCAAGTGCTCGAATCCGCAAGTCGCGACATTCGCCTGATGATCGACCTGAAGTCGAAAACGCTCGCCCTCTCCAAAGCGTTGATCGCGGTGCTCGCTCGGCAGCTTCCCGGCGCCCCGTATACCGTCACCGCGCGTAACTGGCCGCTGCTCGCCCCCTTCGAAGAGGTGGCCGAAGCGAGCATCATCCCATCGGCCGCCACAGGCAGCGAACTCGCCGAGCTCCTCCCCTCGCTCGGCGAGCGGTATCAGACGCTCTCGCTTCATCGCGGCCTGGTGACCGCGGAACTGATGAGCGAGCTCACGGGACGGGGAGTTGCAACCTATGTGTGGCCGATCAACAACCAGGCTTGGTTGGAACAGGTGCTCGCGGCCGGGGTCAGTGGCGTGAACACCGACGATCTCGAGCTTGCGGCCGCCGTGGTCGCGCGCCGGCCGGGGGCTGCCGGAGTGGCGCCTGCTCAGCGCTAGAGCCCGGGGCGGCGGGATCCGCCCGGCTGATGTCGGCGAGTTGCGCTCCGGCGAACGTTCTCTAGGCTCAAATCGATGAGCGCGATCGTCGCTGAGGGGCTCGTCAAGCACTTCGACGACGTGCGCGCCGTGGACGGCATCGACCTCGACATTCCGGCTGGCGCGATCTTCGGCTTCCTCGGCGCGAACGGCTCCGGCAAGACAACGACCATTCGCATGCTTACGACCCTGCTCCGGCCAACCGCGGGCACCGCCAGGGTCGATGGGCTCGGCGTCATCCAGGACGCGCGTGCGGTTCGACGCCGGATCGGCGTGGCCCTCCAGGAAGCGGGCCTCGACCACATCCAGACCGGCCGCGAGCTCCTCACGCTGCAGGCGCGCCTCTTCGTCCTGCGCGGCCGCACGCTCCGAGAGCGCGTCGAGGAACTGCTCGCCGTCGTCGACCTGGAGGAGGCTGCCGATCGCGCTGTTGGGGGGTACTCAGTGGGGATGAAGCGCCGCCTCGACCTGGCCGCTGCGCTGGTGCACCGGCCGAGCATCATCTTCCTGGACGAGCCCACAACTGGGCTCGACCCTGTGAGCCGTGAGGGGATTTGGCGCTACGTCAGTCAGCTCAGCCGCGAAGAAGGGATCACAATCTTCCTCACCACCCAGTATCTCGAGGAGGCCGATCGCCTCGCGCACGACCTCGCCATCATCGATGCAGGACGCATCATCGCGCGGGGCTCCCCCGCGGAGATGAAGGCGAGCATCGGCACCGACGTCGTCACGGTGCGCATCGAAGGCCCGGATGCGGCCCTCGAACACGCGGCCGCGGTTGCTGCTGGGATCGACGGCGTGGAGCGCGTCCAGACCGCTGACGGCTGTGCGGTAATGTACGTCCCGGACGGCGCCCGCGCCGTCGCTCGGATCGTTCTGGCGTTCGACGAAGCCGGGCTCGCAGTCGGGGACGTGTCGATCGCGCGGCCCAGCCTGGACGACGTCTTCCTCCAGGCCACCGGCCAGCACCTCCAGGTGGACGCACCAGCCGCGGCGCCGAGCTCGTGATGCAGACGGCAGCGACGATTTTCTTCCTCACGATGCGGGCGCTGCGCGAGGCGCGGCGGCAGCCGGCGGGCGAAGTCGCCAACATCTTCATCCCGCTCTTTTTCTTTGCCGTGACCGTGGGCTCGATTGGCCGCATCGCCGGCGATGCGTTCGCGATCGACAACTTCACCGGCTTCCAGATGCCCGTGGCGATGCTCTCAGCCGCTTCCAGCGCGGCCGCGGGCGCGGGTCTGGGCACCATCACCGATATCCAGCGTGGCTACTTCGATAAGCTGCTGCTCACGCCCGCCCCCCGGCCCGCCATCGTTTTCGGTCGCATCACGGCCGACGGCGTCCGCGCCCTGATCATGACGGCCGTGATCCTCGCGGTCGGGCTCGTGGTGGGTGCGGGACTCGAGGCGGGGGTCGCCGGAGCCCTCGTGCTCTTCGCGGGAGCCTTCGTGTTCGGCATAGGCTACTCGGGTTTCAACGCCGCGATCGCCTTGAAGACGGGGAGCCCGCAGGCTGCCGCGGCCGGAAACCTCTTCTTCTTTCCGCTGATCTTCCTTTCGACAGCCTTCGCCCCCAAGGAGGTCTTCGCGGGGTGGCTCGAGTTCCTTGCCACGATCAACCCGATCACCTACATCCTCGAGGCGCAGCGCTCGCTGGTCCTCGAAGGCTGGGATGGGCTCGCTCTGCTCAGGGGTGCGGCGGCGATCCTCGGCTTCGGGATGATCTCGTTCACGCTCACGTTCATGGCGTTGCGGGGACGCACCGCATGACCGCACCAGAGCCGGCGGAGCCCAACCGCGCGTTCGTCCACAAGAGTGCGCGAGGGGACCAGAGGGGGGCGACCTCTCGGCCTCGAGTGCGCGCTACTATCGACCAGATGTGCGACGAAGCTGAACGAGGGTGACCTCAAACTCGCTGTTCGAGCGGATCGGCGGTCGCGAAGCCGTTGCAGCGGTGATCGATCACTTCTACGACGCCGTAGCTGAGGACGCGCCCCTGCGCGCGCTCTACCCCCAGGACCTGGGCCCAAGCCGTGAAAAGCTCAAGCTGTTTTTCGAGCAGTGGCTGGGCGGCGAGGCGCGCTACTCTGAGCGGTACGGCCACCCCCGTCTCCGGCGCCGGCACTTCCCCTTCGTCATCGCCGAGCACCATGCCGAGAGTTGGCTCGGTCATATGCGCGCGGCCCTAACCGCCCAGGGCATCGACGCCGCGGACTTCGACGCGGTGTGGGGGCGTCTGGAGCCGCTCGCGCGCCATATGGTGAACGCGCACGAGGACGTGCCCCGCGAGCCGCTGCCCGACGACGCGCTTCTTACCTGAAGCGATTCCTCGAGCCGGTCAGGCGGGGGTGGGCGCTGCCGAGCGGTCGATCAGCTCCGCAAAGAAGACCTCGGTGCTTGCGACCCGCCAAATGAGCGGGTCGCTCGCGTCGTGGGTCGCTCGCTCGCTCAGATCTTGCAGCGCCTGGGCATTGAACACATCGTCTCGCGCGGCAGCCCGCGCGAGCGTCTCCTGGAGCCAGCCCTGCAGCGGGCCCAGGAGCCACGTCTCCTGCGGCGGGGCGTAGGCGATCTTGTCTTTGCGATCGAGGATTACGTCCGGCACGATGCCGCGCATCGCCTCCCGCAACGCGACTTTCGTCACGGCCCGCCGCCGCAGCAGATCCGGTGGCAAGGCGAAGCAGTACTCCACGAGCCGATGGTCGAGGAACGGCAGCCGTACCTCGCGACCTAAGGCCATGCTGCTGCGGTCGGCGTAGCGCAGGAACTCAGGCAGCTGCGTCGTCGTCTGCCAGCGCACGAGCTCGTTCCTGAGGCGGTCGTCGAAGGGATGATCTGAGGCCGCGTGCGCGGGCGCGAAATCGCGCCGCAGCTCCTCCGAAACGAGGTTCTCGGATCGGTAGTAGTACCCGGCGAGGCGATCGCGGAGCTGTTCGGGCAGCGAGTAATAGACGCCGAAGAGGGCGGGTGCACGCAGATCGCTGTACCGCCTCGAGAACGATACGACCTCCCCGAGGAAGCGATCGAGCCGGCCCTGCCGCAGCCAGTGCGCCCAGAACATCCCATGCGCCTGGTCGTAGCCCGAGAGCACCTCGTCGGCGCCCTGTCCGTCCATGAGTACCGTGGTGTCGTGCTGCTGAGCGAGCTCCATCACGAGCCACTGCGCATACGGGCTCGAGCTCGCGATTGGCTCCTCCTGGTGGTACTGCAACCGTGAGAGCTCGGCGGTGAAGCGATCGGCGTCTACCCAGACCTCGTGCGGCTCGGTCTCGACCTGGCCGCTCAAGCGCGCGATGAACCGCCCCTCGTCGTGCGCCTCCGAGTGGAAACGCGCGCTGAACGTCCCCTGGCGGATGTCCTGGAGCCCCTTCTGCGCGTCGATCGCGGCGACGATGCTCGACGAGTCGAGGCCCCCGCTGAGGCTGCTGCCCACCGTGACGTCGCTCCGTAGGCGGATGCGGATCGAGTCGAACAGCAACTCGCGGAGGTGCTCGATGCGCTCGCGCCGACCGCTCGGAAGGTCGCTCGCGACTGGGTGCCAGTACGCCTGTAGCCGCTCTTTGCCGTCGTGCTCGACGACCAGCGTGTGAGCGGGTGGCAGGGAGACGATCCCGTCGAAGAACGTCGCCTCATCGACGTTCAGGTCGCCACGTGAGAGGTAGCGGTAGATCGCTTGCCGGTTGGGGCAGCGGCGCTCGGGCTGGACCGCGAGGATCGCCTTCATCTCGCTGGCGAACGACAGGCCCTCGGCCGTGCGGGAGATGAACAGCGGCTTCCCGCCGAAGCGATCGCGGGCGAGCACGAGGCGGCGGCGCCGTCCGTCCCAGATGGCGAAGGCGAACATGCCGTTGAAGTGCTGCGGGCAGTCCGCGCCCCACTCCTCGTAAGCACGAAGCAGAACCTCGGTGTCCCCGCTGCTCTGGAACGAGTGGCCGCGCCTTTCGAGATCTTGGCGCAGTTCGAGGTAGTTGTAGATCTCGCCGTTGAAGACGAGCGTCAGATCGGCTTGCTCATCGCGGAAGGGCTGATCGGACGCGGGGGTGAGGTCGAGGATCGCGAGCCGGGTGCTCCCACACGCGATCCCAGGGGTAAGCCACACGCCCTCGCCGTCCGGACCGCGGTGCCGCAGCGTCGCGACCATCGCCTCAATGGTTGCGCGCTCGAGGGGCGCTCCGTCGTACCGCAGCATCCCTGCGATTCCGCACATTGCTCTCGATCAATAGTAGCAGCGCGTCGGCTACGCACCGCGGCGGCACTTCGGCGCTCGGGGGCTGAGCGACCGCGCTCGCGGGGACCGAGCGCACGGCGGTGCGGCGTCTGCGGGCCGTGTTGTCTGTATCGTGCGCGCGTGAGCGAGCCGCCCCCGCCCGAGCCAGAAGACCTGACGTTGAGTCTGCGCAACGTCACGGCCGCGCCCGGCCCTACGCCCGAGAGCCTCCAACTCGCGCTCCAGACCAGCCGCGGTGAAATCCCGGGCATCTTCCACCCCGTGCAGGGCGGCAGTGGTGCTGTGATCTGCGTGGGCGGTGCGAGGGGCGGCTTCGACGGTCCGGCCAAGGGACTGTTCGCACGCCTGCCGGGGCTTCTCCTGCCACGCAGCATCAGCGTGCTTCGCCTTGGCTACCGTGAACCCAATGCCTTCGAGGAGTGCGTGCTCGACGTCCTCGCCGGCTGTTCGTTCCTCAAAGGGATCGGTGCCGCCGATGTGGCTCTCGTGGGCCACAGCTTCGGTGGTGCGGTAGTAGTGAAGGCCGGTGCCCTGCACCCACTTGTGCGGGCGGTTGCGTCGCTCTCCCCACAGCTCTACGGCACGCGCCAGGTCGAGGAGCTCGCCCGGCCCCTCCTCCTCGTCCACGGGAGTGGCGATACGGTCCTCGATTCGCAGGCGAGCGAGGACATCTACGAGCGCGCCGCCGAGCCCAAACGGCTCGTTCTCTACGGCGATGCCGATCACTCCCTGATGACCGCGGCAGATGCGCTCGATGCGCTGCTCGGACCGTGGCTGGAGGCCCGTCTGCTGGGTGAGCCGATGGAGGGTGGGCGTACGACAGAATGGCCCGAGCCTCCAGAGGAGGATGCTGGAACGTAGCAAACGCGCTGTGCTACGTTACGGATCCGGCTGAAAGCGAGGTAACTGTCGGCGGGGTGACCGACGCGTTGCTCTTAGGGATGGACGAGGGCTTGATGCCATCTCCCATAGCACCAAGCCCCCAATCCACCCTGATCGAGAAGTGGTCCGTCAGGACTGACAATGCGCTCGGTTTGGGTGGTTACCTCCTTTCAGCCAGGTTTTCTTCTCGATCGCCATTGGCGCTGACACCGCTCATCGAGCGGATGTTGCGCCGAAGAAACGCCGGAAGTTCGGCGTCCTCCACACTCGTAACGCCAGGCAGCCCGAGGTCCACGAGTTGTCGTGTCTCCCGAGGATTGGCGTTCGGCCGCGCCGCGTCGGGGAAGCCCGTCGCAATCACGGTCAACTGAATCTCTTCGTTCACCGACGCGTCGACGACGGTGCCGAAGATGATGTTTGCGGTGTCGTCTACGACTTCCGCGATGACCCGCGCCGCCATGTCCAGCTCACGGAGCTGGAGGCTGCCGTCGTGGGTGACGTTGAAGAGCACGCTGGCCGCTCCGTCGATGGTTTGCTCAAGGAGCGAGCTCGAGGTCGCGGCGCGAGCCGCTTCCACGGCTCGGTTTTCACCGGCCGCCGAGCCGATGGCGAGGAGGGCGGGGCCGGCCTCGCTCATCACCGTCCGCACGTCGTTGAAGTCGAGGTTGATCGAGCCGTTCTGGCTGATGATGTTGGAGATCGCCTGGATCGCTTGCCGGAGCACGTCGTCGGCCGTCTCGAATGCCTGGTCGACGGTGCTGTCGGCCGGGCAGATCTCGATGAGCCGCGAGTTGGGGATCGTGATCAGCGTGTCCACCTTCTCGCGAAGCCGTTCCAGCCCCGTTGCGGCCGCACGTGAGCGATTCGAGCCTTCCCAGGCGAACGGTGTGGTCACCGTGCCGATTGTGAGGGCACCGATCTCGCGCGCGACCTCGGCCACGACAGGGGCGGCGCCCGTTCCCGTGCCACCGCCCATGCCGGCCGCGACGAACACCATCTCGGCGCCACTGAGCATCTCGAGGAGCTCGTCGCGACTCTCCTCGGCGGCTCGCTCGCCGCGTGTGGGGTCACCGCCGACGCCCAAGCCCTTGGTCAGCTTCTCACCGATGCGGATCCTCGATTCCGCCTCAGAGCTGGCGAGCGCCTGTGCGTCCGTGTTGATCGTGACGAATGTGACGCCGGGGATGCGCGCGCGCACCATGCGGTTGACGGCGTTGCTGCCGCCCCCGCCGACCCCGACGACCTTGATGTCTGGGAACAAGTCCCTATCGATCCCGTTATTCAACGTATCTCCCTCCGTTGACGTGTTTCCGGATTGTGCTGCCGCTGGCGTTGCTCGATGTGCTGCCTCCCTTGGGCGCCGTCGTTTTCAGTGGTGTCATTGCGGGATGAGGGACCGGCCGAGCGCAGCAATGCGCCGCAGAATGCCCCCGTCCTGTCCCTCGAACCGAGCCCCGGAGAACTCCGCGGAGGACTGCACGTCACCGAGTGCGTGCTCCACGAGGCCGTACCCTGTCGCGAATGCCGGGGTCGCGATGAGGTCGGTCAGGCCTACGCAGCCGCTCGGCTCGCCCACGCGGGCGGGTAGATCCAGGCGCTGCTCCGCCAGGTCGGCGATTCCGCCGAGCTGGCTGCTCCCTCCAGTGAGGACGAGCCCCGCTGCGAGCCGCTCGAGGTAGCCCGCGCGCTTCAGCTCCATCGCCACCATCTCCAGGATCTCCTCCGTTCGCGCTTGCAGGATCTCTGCGACATGACTCACCGGGATCCGCTTCTGCGAATGCCTCCCAAACGCCCGGACCTCCACCTCTTCGCCGTCCATCTCCGTAGTGGTCAGGGCGGCGCCGTGCTCACACTTCAGCCGCTCCGCGCTGTCCCAGGGGCAGCGCAGCACACGCGCGAGGTCGTGGGTGAGATGCGTCCCGGCCAGGGGCAAGGTGGCCGAGTGCGCGACCGCGCCTTCTTCGTAGACGCACAGCGAAGTGGTGCTGCCGCCGATGTCCACGGCGGCCACGCCCTGGACACGCTCTTCGTCCGTGAGCACGGCGGTGGCGGAGGCGATTGACTCGAGCACGATGTCGTCGACCTGGACGCCGGCAGCCTCGACGCACTTCGTCAGGTTCTGCACGGCCGAGACGGCGGCGGTGACGATGTGCGTCTCCGCATCGAGCCGCCCGCCGTACATCCCCACCGGGTCGGAAACGGGGTCGGTCCCCTCGATCCAGTAGCCGCGCGGCAGCACATGGATCACCTGGCGGTTCGTGGGAATGCTGATCTCGCCGGCCGCAGCGATCACCCGTTCGCGGTCGTCGAGGGAGATCGGCCGGCTACGATCGGGAATGGCGATGATGCCGCGGTTGTTCTGGGCACTGAGATGGCCGCCCGAGATCCCCACCACGCCGCTCAGGATGCGCATCCCGCACGACTGCTCCGCTTTGTCGACCGCCGTGGCGACCGCGTCACGCGCGGACTGGATGTTGTCGATCACGCCGCGCGAAAGCCCGGCCGCCGGTGCGACACCGACGCCCAGGACGCGCGTCTCTCCGTACTCGCTCACGTCGGCGACGAGTACCGTCACTTTTGTGGAGCCGATATCGACGGCCGCTACTGTGGTCCCTCGCTTCATGACGTCCCCTCGCATGCGTCGCTCATCGCAGCACGGGCCTGTCCCCGAACCGTAGGTCGATGGCTGAGTACGAAATTCCCTGGCTCGCGGCTTCCTTTGCCACCCGTGCCCAAACGGCAAGCTTGTAGGCGATGGCACTTGAATCCCCGAGCAACGCGGTCTGGCCGTCCGCGGTGTGGACACGGACGCCCTCGCCGGGCGTGTAGACGACTTCGACGGCGCGCGTTCCCAGGGCCGCCTGAAGCTGCTCGCCGATTTCGATCGCCGCCTCGACCGCCTGGTAGTCGACGCGGTCCCCTGCCTTCAGCGAGAAGGCGGCCGTGCTGACGATCGTGGTTGCGCCCGCGGGTGCCGGTTCGCGGCCCAACACCACCCCCTCGCGATCGATCGTGTAGCGCACCCCGGCCTGCTCCCACGAACCCCACGGTTCGCGTTCGCGGACGACGATGCGCACGCTGCTGGGCCAGCGCCGCTCGATGCTCACGGAGGCGACCAGCGGGATCTCCTCGATCGCCGTCGCCGCCGCCCGCAGGTCGGCGGTGACCATGCTTTCGCCGGCGAGCCCGACCTGGTCGAGGATGGCGGCGGTACTGACTGCTTCGTTGCCGGCGATATCGATGCGCTGGACGCGCAGCATCGGTGACTGCCAGGTCCACACGCCCCCGCCCACGATCGCCGCGAGGAGTGCGAGCCCCCCAATCGTCGCCACCCAGCGCCTTCGCATCCCTAGCGAGAACCGCGTTCGGCCGGTGACGCCGCGGCGCACGATCCGCCGGGGCTGGCGCTGCCCGACGGTCTCGGTCTGCTTTCGCCGGTGCACGCTGCTGGGGCTCGCGCCCGTGGTCTTTTTTCGGCGGCGGCGCACAATCATCGCGCCAGACTCCGCTCGTGACGGGCGATCCCCAGGTGGAGGATGCAGGTGAGGAGGTCTGCGTAGGAGAGGCCGCTCGCCTCCCACAGCTTGGGGTACATGCTGATGCTGGTGAAGCCGGGGATCGTGTTCACTTCGTTGGCCAGGACCGCGCCGTCCTCCTGTACGAAGAAGTCGACGCGTGCGTAGCCCTCGCAGCCAATCACCTGGTACATGCGCACGGCGAGTTCACGGACGCGATCAACCAGGCCGTCATCGATTCTCGCAGGGACGTGGAGCTTGGTCGCCGAGTCGGTCGCGTACTTGCTTTCGTAGTCGTAGAACTCGCGGTCGGGCTCGATTTCGCCCACCACGGAGGCTGCCTCGGGGGCCTCGTTGCCGAGAACTGAGCACTCCACCTCGCGCCCCACGACCGCGGCTTCCGCAACGAGCTTCTCGTCGTAGCGAAGCGCCGTAACGAACGCGCCGCTCAGGTCTTCGCGGGAGACGACGCGGGTGACGCCAACGCTCGATCCACCGTTTGCGGGCTTCACGAAGCAGGGGTAGCCCACCTCCGCCTCGGCGAAGCGCAGGGCCTGGTCGCAGTCGCGCTCCAGCTCCCAACGGCGGACGACTGCGTAGCGCCCGACCGGGATTCCCGCCTCGATGAAGAGCGCCTTTTGCAGCGCCTTGTCCATGCCGAGGGCGCTGGCGGCGACACCGGCCCCGGCGTACGCGATCCCGGCCAGTTCGAACAGACCCTGGAGCGTCCCGTCCTCGCCGTTGGTGCCGTGAATGAGTGGGAAGGCAACGTCGCACGAGGCCAGCGCTGCCAGACTCGCGCCCGCGGTCAGCGCCGTCCCGCCCTGGTCGAACGCGCTTGCGCCCTCGTCTAGCGCAGTCTGCGTCGTCTCGGCCGTGAGCCACGCGCCGTGCCGGGTCACACCGACGGGCACGACCTCCCAGCACGTTCGGTCGAGCGCAGCCATCACGCTGCGGGCGCTGCGTACGCTCACTTCGTGCTCGCCCGAGCGCCCACCAAAGATGACCGCGACCCGCTGACGCACCACTACCAGGCCCCCACGAAGCCGACTTCGCGCTCGAGTTGGAGGCCGTGCTGGTCGCGCACGCGTCGCTCCGCTTCCTCGACGAGCCAGAGCACGTCAGCAGCGTGGGCGCCGCCCAAGTTCACGAAGAAGTTCGCATGACGGTCGCTGATCGCGGCGCCGCCGCGCTGCTCGCCTCGCAGTCCGACCGACTCGATCAGCTTCCAAGCGGGCGTCTCCGGCGGGTTCTTGAATATCGAGCCGGCGTTGCGGCCGCGCGGTTGAGCAGTGAGCCGCCGCGTGTCGTACGAACTCGCTTCGGCGAGCAGTGCGGGCGCGTCACCCGCGCTGAGCGTGAGTTCGGCTTCGAGGACCGTGCTGTCCGCGAACTGGCCTCGTGTGAAGGCGCTTCCGCGATACACCAGTCCGAGCTCCTCCGCGGGGCGCCAGCCGGCATTGCTGTCGGGACCGAGCAGTCGCACGCGCGTGAGCACGTCGGCCAGGCAGCCGCCGTACGCGCCTGCGTTGTAGACAACGGCGCCGCCGAGGGTTCCGGGGATGCCGACGGCCCAGGCCAGGCCGGCGAGTCCTGCGCGGCACATGCGGCGGGCAAAGCCGGCGAAGCTCGCTCCGCTCTCGACGCGGTGGGTGTCTCCTTCGGCCTGCTCCTGCCGGGCGCGGTTGTCGATGACCACGCCGCGGATGCCTCCATCCGCGACGACGATGTTGCTTCCGCTCCCGAGTACGAAGGGCCCCGCCTCCGCCTCTGCGGCCAGGCGTGTGGCCTGCGCGAGCGTCTCCGCGCTGCGCACGGCTACGTAGAGGTCCGCCGGTCCGCCGACACCGAAGGTGGTATGCCGGGCCATCGGTTCGTCCGCACGCATCTCGCCCACCTCAGCGAGCCGCGCAGCCAGTCGCTCGCGACCGGTCATCGCAGTCGCTCCAGGATCTTCGGTCCGACCTCGACGACGTTGCCTGCGCCGATGGTCATGACGACGTCACCCGGCTCGGCGAGCGCGACCGCCGCCTCCGCGGCAGATTCGAAGTCGGGGGCGTAGGTCGCAGGCGGCCGCTCGATCGCGCGCACAAGGTCCTGTGCTGAGCGGCCTGCTTCGGGGCTCTCGCGGGCCGGGTAGGTTTCGAGCACGACGAGCGCGTCGAGCCCCGCCCAGCAGTCCAGCCAGCCATCCCAGAGGTAGGCGGTGCGGCTATAGGTGTGCGGCTGGTAGATGCCGATGATGCGCCGCCCCGCGAAGCGCTCGCGCGCGGCGGCGAGTGCGGCACGGACCTTGCTGGGGTGATGGGCGTAGTCGTCCATCACCAGGACGCCGCCCGCCTCGCCGACACGCTCGAAGCGTCGCTTCGCCCCTTGGAAGCGGGCGGCGGCGGCGCGGATGGTCGCGAAGGGCACGCCTTCGCTGAGGCAAACGGCGGTAGCCGCGAGTGTGTTCTGGACCTGGTGCTGGCCCGGTACCGCGACCCAAAGCTCGCCCAGTTCACGACCGTCCTTCGTGACCGTGAAGGTGGCGCCGCTCTCCTCGAGCGTCGTGCTCGTCGCTCGCCAGGTCGCGTCGTTCGCGAAGCCGTAGGTCTGGACGCAGATACCGTCGCCGGCGGCGCTCGCCACCCTCGCCGCACCAGGATTGTCGCCGCCCGCTAGGAGCAGTCCACCGGGCCTAATCCGCCCAGCGAAGACGGCGAAAGCCTCTTCGTAGGCCTCCGCCGTCCCAAAGATGTCGAGGTGATCGGCGTCGATGTTCGTGATCACAGCGATGTCCGGCTCGTAGGCATGAAATGCGCGCTGGTACTCGTCCGCTTCGACCACGCAGAGGTCGCCGTCGCCCCAGCCCGCGTTCCCGCCGAGGTCGCGACTCTCGCCCCCAAGGAGGTACATCGGTGCGTGTCCGGCCTCGCTGAGGATGAACGCGATCAGGCTCGAGGTCGTCGTTTTTCCCGCCGAGCCGGAGACGGCGATGACGCGCTTGCCCGACATCAACTCGGCGATGACCTCGGGGCGGCCGAAGACGGGCAGGCCGCGGCGGCGCGCCTCGGCCACCTCGGGGTTGTCCTCGCTCGCGGCGGCGGTAGCGACGACGCTACGAGCGTCGCGCAGGTTCTCGGCGGCGTGCGTCGCGAACACCGTCACGCCCAGCGCCTCGAGCTCGCGGGTGAGCGCAGACGGCTCGAGGTCGCTCCCTTGGACGACCTCACCGTGCGCGTGCAGAAGCTGCGCGATCGCCGACATATGGATGCCGCCGATGCCCACGATATGGACGGGTCCACGCAGCTCGCTCATTGCTTCGCAACCTCGCGTAGAAGCGCTCCCAGACGGGCAGCGCCATCGCTGCCGCCCGCTTTGCGTGCGGCCCGTGCCATGGCTGAGCGCTTCGAGTCATCGCCGAGGAGGCAGAGCACCTGCCGCTCGAGCGTCTCGATCTCGGCTTCCTCCAGCGTTACGGTGGCGCCCCGGTCGGCGAGCCAGCGCGCGTTCGCGCGCTGGTGGCCGCCGGCAAAGGTGCCGGGCACGAGCACCGCGGGCAGCCCCGCCGCGGGCAGCTCACCGAGCACGCTCGCGCCGGCGCGCATCACGGCGAGGTCGGCGGCGAGCATGAGCGCAGGCATGTCTGTGCGGAAGACGCTCGGCTCGTAGCGGGGCCGGAGTTCGGCGGAGAGCCCTTCGCGCTCGGCCGTCGCCCGCCCGATTGCAGCTTCCCCGGTGATGTGAACCACTCTCGATGCTTCGCAGAGCCGTGGGAGCGAATCCCAAACGGCGTTATTGATCGCGCGCGCCCCCTGGGTCGCGCCCGCAACGAGCAGGACGTGTTCGTCCACGCCCCAGCCCAATGCGGAGCGCGATGCGGCCCGACTCCCCGCGAATGCCTGCCGAACGGGATAGCCGGTGACCAGGGTCTTCCCGCGAGGGAGCTGGGGGACCGCTGCTTCTGTCGCCGTGGCTACGCGCGTCGCCAGTCGCACCTCGGCGCGCACGGCGAGGCCCGGTTCAACGTCGGGCAGGAAAACCACGAGCGGCAGGCGGAGGATCCGCGCGGCGACGCTCGGGGGGAAACTGCCGTAGCCGCCCGTACTGAGCACGATGTGGGGCCGGAAGCGCCACAGGGCGCGCACGGCCGTCGCGATTCCCGCGACGGTTCGGGCGAGGCTGGCGGCCAGGGCGAGCGGCGCCCGTCCTCGAATGGGTGCCGCCGGCACGGTCTCAAAGGGCACGTGGTGGCCGCTCACGAGCTCGCGCTCGCCGCGATTGTCAGGTCCGAAGAAGCGGGCCTGCACGGGCTCACCAGCCGAGCGCAGCGCGCTCAGGGTTGCGAGCGCCGGGTACACGTGCCCGGCGGTTCCGCCTGCAGCGAGCGCGATCCTCATCGCTCTCCCCTCCGGATGATGCGTCCGCGGCGCCCACCCCGGCGGTCGTCGTAGGTCCCACGATCCCTGCCGTAGCGTGAAACGCTGGCGAGCACGCCGATCGCGAGCATCACGGCGGCGAGCGCGCTGCCGCCGTAGCTCAGGAACGGCAGGGGCACCCCCGTCAGCGGAATCACACGCGTTATGCCGCCAATGTTCATCAGCGCTTGGACCGTGATCCAGGTGGTGATCCCCGTGGCCAGGAGGAAGCCGAACTGGTCGCGTGAGCGCTGCGCGATCTGATAGCCGCGGATCATCAGCGTGACGAACAGGAGGAGGACAGCAGCCGTGGCGACGAGCCCCAGCTCCTCGCCGAGGATGGCGAAGATGCCATCCGTGTGGCTCTCGGGCACGTAAAAGAACTTAGCCCGGCTCGCGCCCAGCCCGAGGCCGGTGGCGCCACCATTGCCCAGCGCGATCAGCGTTTGCAGTGTCTGGAAACCACTGCCTAGGGGGTCGGACTCGGCGTTCAGGAACGCACTGAGCCGGTCGAGGCGGTAACCCTCGATCAGCGCCAGCGAGATCATCGCGAGCGAACCCGCGGTCACGAGGGCCATCATCTGGAGGATGGTGGCGCCGGCCGCCCAGAACATCGTCACGGTAATCGCGAGGATGACGGCGGTGGTGCCTAGGTCCGGCTGAAGCATGAGCAACAGGCCGATGGCGCTGATCAGGAGCACGAACGGCGTGAGGCCGTGTTCGAAGCTGCGCACCGAATCGCCTTTGGAGGTCAGCCACGCCGCCAGATAGAGGATGACGGTCAGCTTTGCGAACTCCGCGGGCTGGACGGTGAACTCGCCCACGCCGAGCCAGCGCCGCGCGCCGCCGGCCTCCTCGCCGATGACGAGCACAGCCAGAAGGATTAGGAGGGTGAGCCCCATGAGCGGGATCGCGAGGAGGCGGTAGTGGTGGTAGTCGGTGCGCATCGCCGCGAGCAGGAGGAGGCCGCCGAGCGCCGCCCACATCCCCTGGCGCACGATGAAGTGGCGGGAGTCGTCGAACTGCGCCAGGCCGAGTACGAAACTGGCGCTGTAGACGATCACGAGGCCCGTGATCGTGAGCACCATGACGAGCGCAAGCAGCGTGTAGTCGGGGCGCCCCGCGCCCCAGCGTCCGGTCTCCGCGGCCGCTATGACGACACCTCCGCCTCGAAACCGTCCAGGCCCGCTACGAGGGTGGCGAAAGCCTCGCCGCGGGCCTCGAAGCGGGGGTAGGCGTCGAAGCTCGTGCCCGCCGGTGACAACAACACGATGTCGCCCGCACGCACTAGCTCTGCGGCGAGCGCGACCGCCTCGTCGAGCGTCTCCACTTGCTGAACTGTGTCAGCCGCACCTTTCATGGCCTCGCCGAAAAGGGCGCCGGCCTCGCCGAAGCAGATCACGGCGCGACAGCGCTCAGCGACGGCCGAACGAAGCGCGTCCAAGGGAAGTGCCTTCTCGCGACCACCGAGCAGGAGGAGCACGGGCTCGGCGGTCGCCTTCAGCGCGGCGATCGTCCGTTCGGGCGAGGTCGCGATGCTATCGTTGATCCAGGTGGCATCGTTCGCCCGGCCGACGACTTCGAGCCGATGGGGGAGTCCACCGAAGCCGCGGGCGCCGGCCGCGATTGCGTGTGCTGGCAGGCCGGCGGCGGCGGCGACCGCGACCGCCATGACCGTGTTCTCGAGGTTGTGGCGCCCCCGCACCCGCAGCTCGTCCGCGCCCAGTACTGCCTCCGACTGGCCGCCCCAGCGCGAAGAGATCTGCCCGTCTGCGAGCCAGGCCCCGTCGCC
Source organism: Tepidiformaceae bacterium (assembly GCA_965247935.1). Taxonomy (GTDB): domain Bacteria; phylum Chloroflexota; class Dehalococcoidia; order Tepidiformales; family Tepidiformaceae; genus CAUYXJ01. The sequence goes on along the minus strand of CBDFIA010000002.1, from coordinate 1,374,618 downwards.
CACGACGGGACCTTCGAGGGAGACTTCGGCCAGCCGTCCGCGCACTCCCTCGCGCAGGGTGCGACTGGTCTCGTCGTCCGCGTTGAGGATGGCGAGGTCGTCGGGGCTCTGGAAGCGCAGCAGGTTCCGTTTGAGGTCGACGTAATCGTCCCAGCTGAACTGATCGAGGTGATTGGGTGTCACGTTCGTCACGGCCGCAATTTCGGGCGAGCGTTCGGTGTACTGGAGCTGGGTGTGGCTGATCTCGAGGATGACGGCCGTCTCTGGCGCCACCGCCTCGATCCGGTGGAGCAGCGAGCCGCCCAGATTGCCGCCGACGACGTAGTCGATGCCTGCGGCCTCGGCCATCGCGCTGACCATGGCGGTCGTCGTGGACTTGCCGCTGGACCCGGTGATCCCGATCAGGCGCCCGCGGCAGAGGCGCAGGGCGAGCCCCATCTGTGAGACCACGGGCATTCTCAGCTCCCGTGCACGGAGCATGCCGGGATCGGTGCGCAGCACCGACTGCGAGACCGCCAGCAGGTCGAAGCCGGTTGGGTTCAGCTGCTCGCCGGTGATGACGCGCTCGACGCCAGCGGGCGCCTTCGCGCCCGCGGCGGCGAGCTGCACCTCGCTGCGGCTATCGGAGATGGAGACCGTCGCGCCACGAGCCATCAGCCAGCGCGCGAGGTCGCGCCCCTCGATGCCGAGCGAATAGACGAGCGCGCGCGCGCCAGCCACATCGGGAATCGCTTTGCGGGCGGACCGTTCGATCGCCATCGTCACTCCGGGACCGCCAACGCGAATGCGACGCCGATCATCGCGGCGACGATGCCGACCACCCAAAAGCGGGTCACGATCGTCGTTTCGTTCCAGCCGATCTCCTCAAAGTGATGGTGCAACGGTGCGCGTCGAAACACACGCGTGCCGCCGCTGAGACGGTAGTACCCGATCTGGATCACGTTGCTCAGGGCCTCCGCCACGAAGACGAGCCCGATCAACGGAAGCAGCAGCCAGTGCCCGGTCATCAGGGCGATGATCGCGAGGCTCGAGCCGAGGGCGAGAGCACCGGTATCGCCCATGAATACCCGTGCGGGGTGGGCGTTGTACCAGAGGAAGCCGAGATTCGCCCCGGCGATGATGAAGGCGAAGCTCGCGACGAAGTCCTGGCCCTGTACGAAGGCGATGATGCCGTAAGCCACGAACGCAAAAAGCGTGGTCCCGCCCGCGAGCGCGTCGAGCCCGTCGGTCACGGCGACGGCGCTGGTCGTGGCGACGATCGTGACGACCGCGATCAGCATGTAGGCGGGGCCGAGCGCGTGGCTCCCTTCCCAGGGCACGTTCACGGACTCGACATCAAGCTCGGAATAGAGGATCCAGGCGGCGCCAACGGCGAGGAGCGTGAGCATCGCGATTTTCAAGCGCCACGTGAGGCCCGCGTGGATCCCAACGCGGTGCTGAAGCGTTCCGAGGTCGTCGACGAAGCCGATGGCGCCGGTCGCGGCGATCATTCCGAGCGGAAGCAGGATCGATCGGTGATCGAGCCAGTCCACCGCGAAGGCCGTGACGAGCAGCGTCGGCACCCAGATGATGAAGCCGCCAAAGGTCGGCGTTCCGGCCTTCGTCTGGTGCGAAGCGGGTTGGTCCTCGCTGATCGCTTTCCCCGTCCGCTGAGCGCGCAGGTACTGGACGATCGGCCAGCCGATCGCGACTGTTAGGCCGAAGGTGATCCCACCGGAGAGGAGCGCGCGAATCATGCTGCGCCCTCCAGAGTGGGGATGACGGTCTCGAGCGCTTGGGAGCGCGAAGCCTTCACCAGGATGTGGTCGCCACAGCTAAGCAACTCTGCTGCTCGCTCCGCTGCTGCCTCCTTTGTCTCGAACCAACGCGCCTCGCGCAAGCCCGCGCGCTGCGCCTCGCGCACGAGCACCTGGCAGAGCCTCCCGGTTGCGAGGAGTGCGTCGCAGCGCTCCGCCGCCAAGCGGCCAATGCGCCCGTGCTCGGATTCGGCCCGCTCGCCCAGCTCGGCCATCTCGCCGAGCAGTGCGACTCGTCGTCCGCTCAGCCCGGCAAGGAGGGCGAGGGCTCCCGCGACCGAGTCGGGGCTGGCGTTGTAGCTATCGTCGAGGATCAGCGCACCGCTCACGCTGCGGCGGACGCTCAGTCTGCCTTCGATTTCGGCCGTACTGACAGCCTCCGCGGCCCCCGCGAGGCTCTCGCCAAGCGCCAGCTCGGCACCGATCGCTGCGAGCGCGGTCGGCACGAGGTGGCTGCCGAGGAGGCGCAGCCTTACCGTCTGTTCCTCGTCCTCGAAGGTGACGGGAAACTCCGTCCCCTCGAGTCCGAAGTCGCGGATCTCCCCATGCCGCAGACGTGCCGAGGCGTTCGCGCCGAAGCCGATCACGTTGCAGTGCAACTCGCCCGCCACCGGGGCGATGCGCTCATCGTCCATGTTGATGACCGCGACGCCGTCCGCGGGCAAGCCGCGCACGAGCGCGAGCTTCTCGCGGGTGATTGCGGCCATGCTCCCGAGCTTCGAGAGGTGCGTTGCGCCGATATTGAGGACGACGCCAACGAACGGCTCGGCGATCGCGCTCAGCTCGGCGATCTCGCCTTCGCTGTCCATCGCCATCTCGAGCACTGAGACGGCGTGATGGCGAGTCAGGCTCATCAAGGCCAGGGGCAGGCCCTCGCGCGAGTTCAGGTTGCCGGGGCTGCGGTGGGTGCCATGGCGCTGGGCCAGAGCGGTTGCGGTCAAGTCTTTGGCGGTCGTCTTGCCGACGGTCCCGGTGATCCCGATGACCTTCGTCCCGCAGGCGCGCCGCCAATCGCGGGCGAGCGCGGCGAGCGCGACGCGGGTGTCGTCGACAACAGCGAGCGTGCGGTCCGGCCAACCCTGGGCCGGTTCGCGCTCGCAGACGGCGGCGGCGGCTCCGCGCTGCAGGGCCTCGTCGACGAAGTCGTTCCCGTCCTGGTGCTCGCCGCGGAAGGCCGCGAACAGATCAGCGGTTTGCACAAGCCGGGAGTCGGCCGCCCCGCCCAGGATCGGCGTTTCCGCGCCCCCAACTACGCGATAGCCGTGGGTACGCATGCTCTCCGCGAGGAAGGTCGTCGTCATGCCGCTCATCGGGCTGCCGCCAGGGCTGCATCGGGCGGCACCCTGAGGTAGGGAAGGACCTCGTCGACGAGGGCGGCGAAGATCGGCCCAGCCGCGGCCGTGCCCGTGAGGAAGTCTTGATTTTCGTCCAGCTTTATGAGGATCAGGATTTGCGGCTCGTCGAGCGGCGCGAAACCCACGAACGAGGCGATCTGGCTATCGTCGTAGCCGTTCGGGATGGGCACGTTGGCCGTGCCGGATTTACCGCCGGCGGTATAGAGCCGCGGCTTGCCCGGGTGGAACCAGCCCGGATCGATCACCGCTCCCAGCATGGTCCGGATAGTGTCGCTTGACTCGGGGGAGATCGGTCGACCGAGCACTTCCGTACGATGGTCGCGCTCCGTGCCGTCCGCCGCCACCGTCGCCGAAACGAGCCGGGGCCGGAGGAGCAGGCCGCCGTTGATCGCGGCTCCGACGGCCGTCGCCAACTGAATGGGCGTCACGCTGATCGACTGACCGAACGCCTGGGTCGCCAGATCGACGGGCGACCAGAGCAGATCGTCTGGCCGGCGGAGGATGCCCAGCGCCTCACCGTTGAGATCGATCCCTGTGGCCCGCCCGAAGCCGAACGCGTCCAAGTACTCCTGGAAACCAACCGCCCCCAGCTTCTCGGCCATGAAGATCGCGCCCGTGTTGATACTGTGCTGGAGTACGCCGGTCATCGTCTGCGTCCCGTAGACGCCGTCGCTCCAGTTCTTGATCTCCACCTCGTAGATCTTGGCGACGCCCGTGTCTACGTACTCCGTGTCGGGGCTCACCAGCCCGGCGTCGATCGCCGCTGCCGTGGTGATCACCTTCATCACCGAGCCAGGCTCGTAAACGTCGGTGACGGCCCGGTTCCGCAGCAGATCGGCTTGCGCCGCGTCCGAGAGGTCGAGCGTGCTGTAGAGCAGGCCGGGTGTGGTCGCAAGCGCGAGAATCTCACCACTGCGCGGGTCCATGATGATGATCGATCCGCCGCGCGCGGAGTGCTTCTCGATCGCTGCGGCAAGCGTGCGCTCGGCGATCTCCTGGAGGCGCCGATCGATGGTGAGGACGATGTCAGAGCCGGGCTTCGGTTCGGTCGTGAAGAACTCCCCGTAAGGGATCGGCGATCCGGTCGTATCTCGCTCGAAGATCACGCGTCCGGGCGTGCCTTGGAGCACGTCGTCGTACCAGGCCTCGATGCCGGTCAGGCCGGTGTTGTCCAGGCCGGTGATGCCGATGATGGAGGCGGCGATATCGCCGCCGGGGTAGACGCGCTCCGTGTTGGGCAGTGCGACCAGGCCGGGCACGCCGGCGTCGAGCAGCCCGCGACCAGCTTCGTAAGGCACATCGCGCGCTACTAGCACATCGACGAGTCCGCTCGTGCGCACGTCCTCGCGAAGCTGGGCGGGGTCGAGCCCGGTAGCCTCTGCGATCGCCTCCGAGCCACGCCGGGCGACGCCGTCTTCGCGCCACACGCGGGCAGCGACGTAGAGGTCCCAGGTATCCACGCTGATCGCGAGCACGGCGCCGTTGCGGTCAAGGATCGCGCCCCGCCGGGCGAAGAGCGTATCGCTTTCGAGGAGCTCGCTTCGCGCCTGTGCGGCGTAGCGCTCGTGGTCGAGCACCTGCAATTGCACCAACCGCACCAAGACTACGAGGGCGAACAGCGAAAATGCGGCGGCGGGGAGCCAGACACGCCTCGTGCGTGTGGCCTGCTGGTGCGCCATCGGCGCCCCTCCAGCCGGTCCCTCCCCAGCGACCGGGCGCGAATTCAGTTCAGCAGCGGGATCGCCTCCAAGAGCGACCGCCACCACGGAGCGGGCTCGGAGCTGGGCTCCGAAGGCCTGGGGAGATACTCCGCGGGGATCTTTGCGGGAGCCGGTCCGGCTTCCGTGACCGTTACATAAAAGGCGTTCCCGCTAGGGAACAGCCCGATCTCACGTGCGCGCCTGGCGATGCGTTCGAGTGAAGTGAGGCGCGCGACGTCCGTCTCCAGCAGGCTCATCTCGGCGCGCAGCGCGTCCTTCGCGGCTTCGAGAGACTGGCGGTCGAGCCCCCGGCTCGTGACCGAGCTGTTCTGGAAAACTGGCAGCATCGCGCTGGCAAAGGCGAGCAAGACCCCGGTCAAAACCCATTTGCTGAGGCCGAAGCGGGGCAGGGAGAGCCTGCCGCCATGGGTCCTGGGTGCAGGCCGATCGATCGCCGTCACGAACGATCGCTCCTTCGCGGGTCACCGGCTCTCCGCACGGGCGTTAGCCGACCCGCTGGGCGGCGCGGAGCACGGCGCTGCGTGCGCGTGGGTTGCGCGCAATCTCAGCGTCGCCCGGGCGGACCGCCCTTCGCGTCAGGCGCTGGAGTGTCGCCCGGTGCTCACACCGGCAGACCGGGAGCTCGGGCGGGCAGAGGCAATCGCGCGATTCACGTTCGAAGAACGTCTTCACGGCGCGATCCTCGATCGAATGAAAGGCTATAGTCACGAACCTCCCGCCTTCGCGGGAAGTTCCAAAGCCGAGCAGACTGCGGGCAAGCGGCAAAGTAGTGTGGAGCGAGTCGAGTTCGCGATTCACACAAGTCCGGAGCGCGAGAAAAACCTTGGTGGCGGGGTGTTTTTGGGTTCGGTCTCTCGCGCCCCCCGCAGTCTGCTCGACGGCTTTGGCTAGATCCCAGGTCGAGCGCAGCGGCCGTGCCGCGAGCACCGCTCTTGCGATGCGGCGCGCGCCCCGTACCTCTCCCTGTTCCCGGAAGAGGTCGGCGAGCGCCTGCTCGTCCCACGTATTGACGATGTCCGCAGCCGTCATGCCGTCCGACGACCGGTCCATGCGCATGTCGAGCGGGCCTTCCTTCGCGAAGGCAAAGCCCCGTTCCGCGCGATCGAGTTGAAGCGACGAAACACCCAAGTCCATGAGGATGCCGTCCACCCCCGCGAAGCCCTCGCTCGCCGCGATCGTGTCGAGTTCGCGGAAGTTCCCGTGCACGAAGCTGACCCGTCTCCCAAACGGAGCCAGCTTCGTGCGCGCGAACTCCAGCGCCTCGCTGTCCTGATCGATGGCGAGGAGCCGGCCCTCAGCCCCGATGGCCGCCGCTATAGCGGCGCTGTGGCCGCCGGCGCCGGCGGTGCAGTCGACGTAGGTGCCGCCTTCACGCACGGCCAGGTAGCGCATCGTTTCGTCAACGAGGACGGGCACGTGTGCGGCGCGTTCGGATGTCATGACACTCACGTTAGTCCGCCTCGGCGCCGTTCGTTGCGGGCGCCTCGGAGAGACGTTGCAATGCCCGCGCACGAGCGGCCTGGAGCGACTCCTCCTGGGCCTCCCAGGTGGGGCGGTCCCAGAGTTCGAGCCGTTGGTCGGCGCCAACGACGACCACCTCCCGCTGGATGCCGCCGTAAGCGAGGAGCTTGGCGGGGATGAGGAGGCGGCCCTGGCCGTCGCGCTGGACGTCGAAGGCCTCGCCGTAGAAGGCGCGCCGCAGTTGGCGGCCCTCCTCGGAGTAGGCGGGGACACGCTCGACCACGGTGGCCTCGCGCTCGTACCCTTCAGGGGTGTACACCTCGATGCAGCCGTCCATGCCGGGAACGAGAATGGCGCCGTTCGCGAAGGCCTCCCGGAACTTCGGTGGCAGGGCCACGCGGTTGCGGTCGTCCAGCTGGTATTCGAAGTTCCCACGGAACGCCATTCGATTCCCTGGAGTAGGGATACCTCCGCCGATCTAATGAGATTCTTGGGTTGACTTCCCATCATGACCCACATCTCACCACCACGCGATAATAGGGACGCCCCTCGGCAGTGTCAACACAAATTCCCCACATCTCCCCACAGGGTGGCTCTTGCCATTATCTGGCGACCGCCCCGGCGCCCGCGAGCGCCCCAGCGTCTCCTCGCCGAACTTTGAACTCTGCCCGCTCGCTAGACTGTCCCCGTGGTTCGCATCGCCATCCTCACCGCTTCGGACGGCGTCTCTGCGGGCACTCGCGTCGATCTCGGCGGGGATCTCCTCGATCTGCGCTGCCGTGAGGAGGGCCACGCGGTCGTCGCTCGCGCGGCCCTGCCCGATGACCGGGCGGTGATTGCCGACCAGCTCGCCGCCTGGTGCGACGAGGGCGTCGCCGAGGTCGTCCTCACCACCGGCGGCACCGGGTTGACCCCCCGCGACTTGACGCCCGAGGCGACCCGCGACGTCGCCGAGCGCGATGTCGCGAGCATCCCCGTAGCAATCGCGCAGGAGGGGCTGAAGCACACGCCCTACGCGATCTTGTCGCGGGGCCTCGCCGTGACCCGTGGCAGTACGCTGATCGTGAACCTGCCCGGCAGCCCGAAGGGCATCGCCGATGGCCTCGCCGTCCTCCTCCCCCTCCTCCCCCACATCGCCGAGCTGCTCGCGGGTCCGGTGGAGCACGACGGATGACAGACGGTGCCCGGTGTAGCTTCATGCGAATCGACGGCGTTCGCAGGGTGTGGTCAGGGGGGACGGCCCGTTCGGTCAGCAGCGCAGGTCAGGTCTGCCGGGGTCTCGAAAAAAAGAAATGAGGGTGGATGTGCTGACGCTGTTCCCCGAGGCCTTCGTGGGACCGCTCGATGTTTCCATCATCAAGCGCGCGCGTGAGGATGGGCTCCTCGACCTCCACCTCCACCAGATCCGTGACCACGCGACCGACCGCCACCACACCGTCGACGACACGCCGTTCGGCGGCGGCCACGGGATGGTCATGAAGGTCGATGTCCTCGACGCCGCGGTGCAGGCCGCGCAGGCCGCCGCCGAGCCGCCCGGATACGTCGTCTACCTCTCGCCTCAGGGCGAGCTGATCGACGACGGCCTCGTACGGGAGCTTGCGGCCTACCCGCGCCTCGTCCTCGTCGCCGGCCGCTACGAGGGCGTCGACGAGCGCTTCGTCGAGCACTGCGTCGACCGCGAGGTTTCGATCGGCGACTACATCCTCACCGGCGGCGAGCTCGCGGCGATGGTGCTGATCGAGGCGGTCGCGCGCCACATCCCCGGCGCCCTCGGCGCCGCTGCCTCCCCCCAGGAGGAGTCGTTCGTCGACGGCCTGCTGGAGCATCCGCAGTACACGCGCCCCGCGGAGTACCGCGGCTGGACCGTCCCCGAAGTCCTCCTCAGCGGCCACCACGCCGAGATCGAGAAGTGGAAGCAGGAGCAGCGGCGGCAGCGCACGAAGGAACGCCGCCCGGATTTGTTGAGGGACGGGCCGGGCGGTTAGCGGCCCGCTAGCTCCTGCCGCATGTTCTCCAGCGTTGTACGTGCGTTGAGAGCCTGGCGCCGCGCGGTCTCGTAGGTCGTCGAGAGGGACATGTAGCGCGCATCGTCAGGTAACACCGTAAACGAGTAGATGAGGTCACCCCTCTCGTTTCTCACCTCGACGTCGATCCTGCTACTAAGCACGCTTTTCGTCAGTAGCCACTGCCCTGATGCGAGGGATACCTCGAAGGAATCTCCTCCGGCAGGCGCCAAGAACCCTTCGACCGTTTCTCTCCAGGCCAGCTGGTCAGCTTGTGTGAGGCTCTGGATCTTCTGCAAGAGATCGTCAAGCTCCGCTGGAACGCCGGTCATGTCCCCTGGCCTCCTGGGTTCGAGAACATTCTACTCTCCTGCCACTCGACGACGAGATCGATGATCCTGTCGATCTTGCCATTCGCGTCGGCGATATCTAGCTCGGATGCGTCTTCTGTGGATAGGCGGTCGCGCTCAAGCGCTTCGCGTATCCGCTGAAGATCACTCGCCGCTCTCGACAGACGAGCTAGCCGGGTTTGCACCCCTTCAACGCCGGATCGAGCGCGCAGCGCCACAATCTGATCCTTGACTAGCCGACTCGAGACGAGCGCGAATGCGAACTCCTCGCCGCGGAGCGCAGCCTGAAGCCCTCGCAGGTCTGACTGGATTCTGCCGAGGTCCGCTATTGTGATCTGCTGGGCGATCGCGCCGGTGGCCTTCGAGGCGGCGCGCGATGCTGCTTCCGCGGCGCTAAGCGTCTTGCTGAGCTGCCAGAGCACCAGCGCAAGGCCTCCGCCTGCAAGGACTACGTTCCCAACATCGATCGCCGCAACGTCCCCGAAAGCCATGACCTAGGACTCTACATACTCAATAGGACGGCTGCCTACGGCGGGTGCTCCCAGTCGATCATCATCACGTCGATCTCGTCGCCGGGGTTGGCGTGGGGCATGTCTTCGGGGATGACGGTGAGGCCGTTGGCGGCGCTCATGCTCGTGAGGATGCCGCTGCCCTGCGGGCCCGTCAGGTCCGCGTAGTAGCGGCCGTCCTCGCCCTCGCTGACGATGCAGCGCGCGTAGAAGCGGCGGGCGTCCGTGTTCACGATCTTGTCGCGGGTGATGGCTTTGATGAGCGGCCGCTGCCAGTCGTCGCGGCCCAGCATTTTTAAGATCGCGGGGCGCCCGAACAGCTCGAAGGCGACCATCGAGCTGACGGGGTTTCCTGGCAGGCCGAGGTGGGGCACGCGCCGCCCATCCGGCGCCTCGAAAGCGCCGAAGGCGAGGGGCTTGCCCGGCTTCATGCGCACGGTCCAGAAATCGATCGCGCCCTCGCGCGCGAGCACGTCCTTGACGACATCGAAGTCGCCGCGGGAGACGCCCGCGCTCGTCACGATCATGTCCGCGTCCAGGCCGGCGTGGATCTTCGCCGTGAGGTCTTCGACGGTGTCTTGGGCGATGCCGAGGAGGCGTGGCCGCCCACCGAAGGCGCGCACGAGGGCGGCGACGCTGTGCGCGTTCGCGTCATAGATCTGTCCCGCCCGGCGCTCCCCGCCGGGCGTCACGATCTCGTCGCCGGTCGAGAGGATCGCGACCTCGGGCCGGCGATACACGGAGACCTGCGTGAGGCCGATGCTCGAGAGCACGCCCACCTCCGAGGCGCGCACGGTGCGTCCCGCGTGGAGGACGACCTGGCCTGCGGAGATATCCTCCGCTTGAGAGCGGACGTTCGCTGAGACCTCGGCGGCCTTGAAGACGGACACGACATCGCCGCGCGTAGGCGCCTCACCCGGCGCGCGCAATGGCTCGTCGGTCTCCTCGAAGGGCACGATCGCGTCCGCCCCGGACGGTATCGGTGCGCCCGTCATGATGCGCACGGCCTCGCCCTCGCCGACCTCCGTGTCGAGCACGTAGCCCGCAGCGAGGTCCGCGACGACCTGCAAGCGGCGGGGGCTCTCCTCGGTCGCGCCGGTCGTGTCCGCTGCGCGCACGGCGTAGCCGTCCATGGCGGTGTTGTCGAGGGGTGGGATGTCGAACGTGGCGGTGACGTCTTCGGCCACCACCTGGCCGAGCGCGTCGAGGGCGGGCACCGGTGTGGGCTCGAGCCGGGAGAAGAAGGCGAGGATGCGCGCGCGCGCGTCCTCGACGCTGATCATCGCGGAGGTTGGGATCGTCATGTCAGCGAGGCCTTCGGGCCCTAGCCGAGACGCACCGCCAGGCAGGTGGTCGTGCGCTGCACGCCCGTCACCGTCTGGATAGCGTCGGTGATGGCGTTCCCGAGGGTGTCGAGATCGTCGGCTTCGATTTGGACGATCACGTCGTACGGCCCGGTGACGGTATCGACGGCGAGCACGCTAGCGCCGGGATAGCTCAGTGTGGCGGTAGCGGCACCGACGGCCTTCGCGCTGCCCACGTCCGTCTCGATGAGCACATAGCCTCGAACCACGCGACCTCCCCGTTCTGGCTAGGTGGGGCCATGATTCGGCGCGCTCCAGGGGCTGTCAAGATTCGCCGTAGGTTGGGTCCGTCGCAGGTAGGAGATAGTCGACGATGATCTCGCCTGCGCTCGCGTCCTCGCTGACCGTGATCGGCACGACCAGTTCCACGTGCTGGATCTGGCAGAGCGCCTCTTCACCGCCGCGGCAGTAGTAGACGACGCCCTGCCCGGTCAGCTCGGCCTCGCCCTCCCGCAGCGAGATGGGGACGGGGAGCGTGATCGACGGCTCGTCGCTCTCCCAGGTGAGCACGGTCTCCCCGAGGTCGGCCACGGCCGGGTTATTCGTGGCGAGCGTCAACCGCGATGGTGCCGCGCTGTTGAGGTGGAAATCGGGCGGTGACCGCAGCGTCACGCGTAGCGTCGCCACGCCGGGTGCGACGACCTGTGTCGGGAGTTCGACGCGGAGGACGTTGCCGGCCTGTGCGGGTCCGGCGGCACTGAGGTTCGTAAGCGCAAGCGTCGTCACTCCCGCGGCCGGGTCGATCACGCGAATCACATGGTTGCCGGTATCGGCGAGGTAGAGGAGCCCCCGCGCGACGCTGAGGCTGTTGGGCTCCTCGAACGCCGCCTCCGCTCCCACGCCGTCGAGCCAGCCCCGCTCGCCGCCGCCTGCCAGGGTCGCGACCTCGTCGTCGGCCAGCGTGAGCACTTTCACTTTGTGGTTGTAGGTGTCGGCGATGTAGACGACGCCCCCGTCGAGCGCGAGGCCCTGGGCGTGTTGGATCTTCGCCGTCCCGGCGCGGCCGTCGACGTCTCCCCACGCGAACAGATCGCGACCGATCAGCGTTTCGACGTCGCCCGATCCTTCGTAGGCGACCCGGCGGACGGAGCTGGATTCGGGGTCGACCCAGTAAAGGTGCGTGTCATCGCCGGCGATACCGCTCGGTTGCGCGAGGGTCGCCCGATCGAGTCGATTGCCGTCGTGCAGGCCTTCATGGCGCGTTCCCGCGAAGACGCTGATGAAGCCGGTTCCCAGGGCGAGCGACCAGATCTGGTGCGTGCCCGCCATCGAGATATACAGCCAACCGTCGTGGTAGTGGATGTCCCATGGCGACGCGAGCCCGGTCTCCGTAGCTGGCAACCCCGGCTCGAAGGAGAACACCTGCGTGCCCGTCCCGGCGATCGTGGTCACCTCGCCAGTCGCGAGGTCGACCTCACGGACGGCGTGGTTGCGCGTGTCCGCCACCCAGAGCGTCTTGCCGTCCGGCGAGAGTTCCAGGCCCTGCGGGTCCCGGAACTGGGCCTGGTCGGGCCCGCCGTCGGCGAAGCCCGCCTCGCCGCTGCCGATGGCGTTGATCACGACTCCGTCGAGGTGGGTGACGACGATGCGATGGTGGCCGGCGTCGGCGATGAAGAGGCGGTCGCCGGCCTCGTCCGCGAGCACCTCGCTCGGGAAAGACAGGAACGTCGAGGCGACGGCGGTTTCGAGCGAGAGCGGGATCGGCGTCTCGTTGATCAGGCCGAGCTCCTCGAATTCGGCATGGAGTCGCACCATGATCGGCTGGAAAACCGGGTAGACGCTCTCGCCGGCGCGCCCGCCGACGACGTTGCCGCGCGGGTCGATGAGCACGACCGTGGGCCAGGCCGTGGCGCCCCACTGCCGCCAGACGACGAAGGCGGGGTCGTTCACCACCGGATGCTCGAGGCCGTAGCGAGCGATCGCCTCAGCGACCGCCTCGTCCTCGGCCTCCTCCGAGTACTTCCCGGAGTGCACGCCGATCACGACGAGACTGTCGCCGAACTCGGCTTCGAGCCGCTTGAGGTCCGGGATGATGTGCTGGCAGTTGATGCAGCCCTGCGTCCAGAAGTCGAGCAGGACCATCTTTCCCCTGAGCGCCTCGAAGGTCAGCGGCTCGCTGACGTTGAACCAGGTGAGGCCGATCGGGAACTCCGGCGCAGGCTCAGTGCCGGCGACCGACTCGGCGGGTTCGCTCTCGTCGTCGACCGTTTCGGCGGGTTCGCTCTCGTCGTCGACCGTTTCGGCGGGTTCGCTCTCGTCGTCGACCGTTTCGGTGGGGCCGGCTTCGGGGTCGTCTGTGGGCTCGGCGCTGTCCGCATCCCCGCCACCGCAGGCATACGCCGCGAGCGCCGCCGCCACCGCCACACCGAACCACACCCGCCACGAACCGCCCACGGCGATCTGTCCCCTCAGCGTCCAGCTGTCCCCAGCTTTCGGCCACCGTCCACGCTACAACCGCGAGGCGCGACGCGCCGTAAGAACTTGATGCCGCCTTTACGCAGGCGCCGGCAGGCAGTTGCGTCCTCGCTCGGACGCAAGCCGAACCTATAATCGATCGTACCGATGTCCACCCCCCAGCTCGATCTCGACGCGCTCCGACGCGAAGCGCTGGCGGCGCTCACCGCGGCTGCCGACGAGGTCGAACGCGACGCTTGGCGGGCCGAGTGGCTAGGCCGCAAGGACGGCCGCCTCACGCTCCGTTTGCGCGGGCTCAAGGACGCCGCGCCGGAGCAGCGCGGGCCGCTGGGGAAGTCGCTGAACGAGCTCAAATCGCAGCTCGAAAGCGCCCTCGAAGGGCGGCGCGAGGCGGCGCGGGCCGAAGCGCTGGCTGCCCTCTCCGCTGACGATGCGCTCGACGTGACCCTTCCCGGCCGGCCGCAAGCCCTTGGCCGCCTCCACCCCGTTAGCCAAACCCTCAACGACTGCATCGAGGCGTTCAGCGATGTGGGCTTCCGTGTGTTCGAGGGGCCCGAGGTCGAGTGGGCTTCGTACAACTTCGACGCGGTGCGCATCCCCGAGGACCACCCCGCGCGCGATATGTGGGACACGATCTGGGTGGATACGCTGATCGACGGTGAGCGGAAAATGTTGCTTCGCACCCACACCTCGCCCAACCAGATTCGAGTGATGGAGAACTCCGAGCCGCCTGTGCGCGTGATCGTCCCGGGGAAGTGCTACCGGCAGGAGGCGACCGACGCGACACACGAGTGGATGCTGACGCAGATCGAAGGGCTCGCGGTGGACGAGGGCGTGCGCATGAGCGATCTCAAGGGGACGCTCTACGGCTTCGCCCGCCGCCTCTTCGGCGAGGACCGCGAGATCATCTTCCATCACAGCTATTTTCCCTTCGTGGAGCCTGGCGTGGAGATGGCCATCGACTGCTTCATCTGCCGCGCCGATGGGAGCTCCTGCCGCACCTGCCACGGCACCGGCTGGATCGAGATCCTGGGCGCTGGGATGGTGCACCCCGAAATCATCGATAACGTGGGCTACGACTCCTCGAAGCACACCGGCTTCGCCTTCGGCCTGGGCATCGAGCGTGTGGCGATGCTCCGCTGGGGGATCGAGGACATCCGCCACTTCTACCAGAACGATCTCCGCTTCCTCCGGCAGTTCTGACGAGGCCGTTGGCCATTGGCCCCTAGCCGTTGGCATACTGCGTGCCGGAGGCGGATGTGCGCCCATTCCAGGAGTTCGAGGTCTGGCAGGCGGCGCATCGCCTGGTGCTCGATGTCTACCGGGCCACTGACTCCTTCCCTGACTCCGAACAGTACGGCCTGCAGTCTCAGATGCGACGGGCGGCGGCATCAGTCCCGACGAACATCGCCGAAGGCTCTGCGCGAACCGACCGGGAGTTCCGAAACTTCTTACGTATCGCTTTGGGATCTGCGACCGAACTCGAGTACCAACTCATCCTCGCACGAGACCTCGGGTATCTAACGACAGACGCACACGAGGCGTTCGTTTCCCCTCTCGCCTCGCTCAAGAGGCAGCTCCAAGCCTTCATCCAAACCTCGGTGCGATCGGCGGGATCGGGCCAACGGCCAACGGCCAACGGCCAACGGCGGGCCCCAGGCCGATGAAACTCCCCCTTTCCTGGCTCCGTGATTACGTCGACATCGATCTCTCGCCGGCCGAATTCGCGCGGCGGGTCACGGATGCGATCGCTGAGGTCGAAGGGTGGGAGGTCATCGGGGAGGGGTGGGACCCGGCGCTCGTGCGGGTCGCGGAGGTGCTCGCGGTCGAACCCCACCCCAACGCCGACCGGCTCCGACTTGCGACCGTCAGCGTGGGCGAAGGACCACTGACCGTTGTCTGCGGCGCGCCCAATGTGGCGGCCGGCCAGAAGGTCGCCTTCGCGACCGAGGGCGCGGAGCTGATCGACGGGCACACGGGTAAGTCCGCGAAGCTGAAGCTGCGCGCCATCCGCGGGGTCGACTCCGCGGGCATGGTGCTGAGCGAGAAGGAGCTCGGCCTCAGCGACGAGCACGAGGGTATCCTCGTGCTGCCCGCCGATGCCACCCTGGGCGCTCCCCTGGTCGACGCGATCGGCGATGTCGTGTTCGATGTCTCGACCTGGGCGAACCGCGCCGATCTGCTCGGCATGGTCGGCTTTGCGCGCGAGGTCGCGGCAATCACCGAGCAGCCACTGCGCGAGCCCGATCGCACCTACACGGAGTCTGCCCGCCGCGCGGAGGAGTTCGTGGCGGTCTCGATCGAGGCGCCCGACCTTTGCCGGCGGTTCACCGCCAGCATCGTCGAGGGGGTCGATCTAGCCCCCTCCCCACCCTGGATGCAGCAGCGGTTGATGCGCACGGGCATGCGTCCGATCAACAACGTCGTCGACGTCACGAACTACGTGATGCTCGAAACGGGACAGCCCCTCCACGCCTTCGACTACGACCTGGTGCGGGGCGGGGCGATCACGCCCCGTCGAGCGCTCCCCGGGGAACGCCTGACGACCCTCGACGGGGTCGAGCGGGAGCTCGACCCGGAGATGCTGCTGATCTGCGATGGCGGTGGCCCCGTCGCCATCGCCGGGATCATGGGCGGCGGCAACACCGAGGTCTCCCGGTCGACCAAGACGGTCCTCCTCGAGGTCGCGAACTTCCACCCCGGCTCAATCCGGCGCACCTCGTCGGCGCTGAAGCTGCGGAGTGAAGCATCGCTCCGCTTCGAGAAAGGCATCGGGCCGGAGCTCGCTTCCTACGCTCAGCAGCGGGCGCTGCACCTGCTCGAAGCGGTGGCCGGTGGCCGCCCCGCCGCGGGCCTCGTCGATGTCTTCCCGACCCCTCTCCCCAGCCCCGCGATCACGCTCACGGCCAGCCGCATCGAGCAGGTCCTGGGCATCGCCATCGCGCCCGAGGGGGTCGAGCGCATCCTCGGCAGCCTCGGCTTTGCGGTGACCGCCGCCCCCGAGGGCTACCTGGTCACGCCCCCGTTCTGGCGGCCGGACGTTGCCCTCGCCGATGACCTCATCGAGGAGCTGATTCGCGTTTATGGCTACGAAAAGCTCCCGACCACGGCGCTCCGAGGCTCCATTCCCGATGCGGAGGCGCGCCCCCTTGAGCGGACCCGCGAACGCGCGCGCACGCTCGCTGCGGGACTGGGGTTCCAGGAGGTCGTGAACTACACCCTCACCTCAGCCGAGGAGCTCGCGCGCGTCGTCGCGCCGGACGACGATAGACGTGCTCGCCCGATCGCTGTTACGAACCCGGTGGCCTCGCAGCACACCTTCCTCCGTACGTCGCTGCGGGGCTCGCTGCTTGCGGCGTATGCGAGCAATCGCCACCACGAGGAGGCCGCCATCCGGCTCTTCGAGCTCGGCGTCGAGTACCTGCCGACCGAGGCGGACCTGCCGCACGAGCGCCCCGTACTCTGCGCCGTCCTCGGCGGGCAGCGCCTCGAGCGCTGGGCCCGCCCCGGGCCCGAGCGTCTCGACTTCTTCGATGCGAAAGGCGCGGTCGAGGCGCTGCTCGAGGACCTTGGCGTCGCGGCAAGCTTTGCGCCTGCCGAGTACCACGCCCTCCTCTCGGGCCACGCCGCCGACATCGCCGCGAGCGGTGCCCCGATTGGCGTCCTCGCGCAGGTGCATCCCGATGTCGCCAGCAGCTTCGATATCGACGAGCCGGTGTTCCTCTTCGAGCTCTGGTTCGAACCCCTCACCGCTGCCGTCCCAGAGCGACCCGACTACAGCCCGCCGAGCCGCTATCCCGAGGTCCGCCGCGACCTCGCCCTGGTCGTCCCCGTCGACACGCCTGCGGCTGGCTTGGTCGAGCTCGTGCGTGCTCACCGCTCCGGCGGCGTGCGCACGACCGCGGACATCTTCGATGAGTACCGTGGCGAGGGTGTTACGCCGGGGATGAAGTCGCTCGCACTCGCAGTCCGCTTCCGCGCCGAGGACCGCACCCTGAGCGAACGCGATGTGACGCGCCTCGAGCAGGGCCTGCTTCGCAGGCTCGAAATCGAGCTGGGCGCTACGCTCCGCGCCTAGCGAGGGACGACCCTCGGGCGACGGCTAAGTTCGCCCCGGCGTCCAGCCGTAGCCGAGGAGGCACCTTGAAGATCACCGTTGTGGGCGCCGGTGTCTCTGGCCTTACGACCGCGGTTGCGCTCGTGCAGGCTGGCCACGACGTCCAGATCCTCGCGGCCGCCCGTGGTCTCGATGCGGCCTCCGGAGCGGCCGGTGCCTTCTGGTACCCCTTCCGCGCTTTCCCCCGAGATCGGGTCCTCGGCTGGAGCACGCTCACGCGCGATCGCCTCCTGGAGCTTGCGCGCGACCATCCGGAGGCGGGCGTCGATCTGCTTACGCTCTACGACGCGGCGGCCGGCGAAACCCCACCTTGGTGGGCGGCCGGCGTCGAGGACCTACGTCTGGAACGGACGCGGCTTCCGCTCGACGCTTCAGCGGCGTGGGTGTGCGGCGCCCCACGCGTCGACCCCCGCATCTACCTCCCCTGGCTCGAGGGACAGCTTCCGCCGATCGCGATCGAAGAAGTGGCTGCGCTCGACGAGGTCGCGGGCGACCTCGTGGTGAACTGCACCGGACTCGGCTCGCGGCGCCTCCTCGACGACCGCGAACTCACGCCCGTGCTCGGCCAGACCGTCGTGGTCGCTGAGGGCGCGGTCGACCCTTCGATCATCCTTCACGATGAGCGCGATGAGGCTGCACTCTTCTACGCGATCCCCCGCCGCGGCGAGGTCGTCCTCGGCGGCTGTGCGATCGATGTCGATGTCGACGTTCCTCCGGCCCCCGACCCTGCTCTGCGCGCAGCCATCCTGGAGCTGGCCGTGGCGCAAGGCGTCGCGCCTGGCGAGGTCCTTCGCGACAGCGTCGGCCTGCGACCCGTTCGCACAGCCGTCCGCCTCGAGCGTGAGGGCCGCGTCATCCACAACTATGGCCACGGCGGCGCCGGGTTCACCCTCTCGTGGGGGTGCGCCGAAGAGGTCGTCCGGTTGGCGGGCAAGTAGGCGGAGACCTGCGCACGTGACCGATCCGCCCGCCCTCGACCCCGGCGTTGGCCTCTGTAGCGTGTGCGAATACGGACGCCGGGTGACGAGTGGCCGCGGCTCGCGCTTCTGGCTCTGCGAGCGGGCCGCCGATGACGAGCGCTTGCGCAAGTACCCAGCCCTTCCTCGTACCAGTTGCCACGCGTTCGTGCTCTCCGCGGGCGCCGCGACCTTCCCCGAGCCGGAAGCAGCCACCTACACTGGACCGACGATGACCCTCACTCGCTCTGACTTCGCTGCCCGCTACCCGACCAAGGATCTCCTGAACGATGGCACCGCCATCGTCTTCCGCCCTATGGCGCCCGTGGACCGCGACGCGATCCTTGCCTTCGCGCGGGCGCTGCCCGAGGACGACCTCCTCTTCCTGCGCGAGGACATCACCGACCCAGCGGTCGTGGACGAGTGGATGGACGAGATTTCGGATGGCGGGACGTTCACCGTCCTCGCCGAGGTCGGTGAGATCGTCGTCGGCTACGCCAGCCTTCGTACCGAACCGGCGCGTTGGACCCGTCACGTCGGCGAGATCCGAATCAACGTGCATCCCGACTATCGCGGGACCGGCGTCGGAGCGGCCCTCGCGGGGGAGATTCGCCATGTGGCGCCGGCCCTCGACGTGCGCAAGCTGAGCGCGCAGATGACGGTCGACCAGGCGACCGCCCGCGTCGTCTTCGAGCGGCTCGGGTTCCACGAGCAGGCGATCCTCTCGGGCTGGGTCAGCGACCGCGCCGGCCAGGAGCGCGACCTGCTCATCATGGTCTGCGATCTCCCCACGGAGTAGTCTGCGCTAGGACTCGGGAGCAGGTCCGGCTTGAGACCAATCCTGCCGCCCCGCCCGTCGATGTCCCACGCGCGCCGCCAGCGGCCGCGATCGGGCACCGGCACGGATCGCTCTTTCCGATGCGCGCGCGCCGGCTCCCGTTCGCCGGGAGCGCCGGGCAGTACAGAAGGACACAGTGCGGCGTGAGCAGGAACGATGACGGCGCGCCAACCGGACCGGCCCCGGGCCGGCCCCGATAGGCCGCGATCCCTGTCGTTCACGGCGGGAGGAACCCTGCCCGCGCGCGTTGGCTGAAACTGTGCCTCGAGGCCCTCGCCGAGTGCACGATCTACCCGAACGACAACATCTACGTTTGGAACAACGATGTGGGGGCGGTGGCAGCCCAGGAGCTCACGGCTGGGCTCAGCCGGTGCACGCTCATCGATGCTGACCCGCTCGAACGACTGGAGCATCCGCACGCGCAGGGAATGCAGCGGCTTTACGAACGCGCGCGTCGCGACGCCGCCTACTACTTCGTCACCTTCGACACCGATGCGATGCCCATCAAAACAGGCTGGCTCACGGCACTGATCGAGGCGATTGACGGCGGAGCTGCTCTGGCGGGCGTGTGGAGCGACGAGCGCCGTGAGCGGGTCGAGCCCTCGGTCCACCCCTCGTGCCTCTGCGCGACGACCGACTTCGTCGACCGGTACGAGGTCCGCTTCGACGACATTCTGCGGGAACGAGACAGCCGCTACGACACGCTCGGGAGCTTTACGCGTTGCCCGCGGGGCCGGCCTCCCGATGCACCGGCTGCTCCGGTCCAACCGCAACAACCTCCATCCGCTCATGGCGGGGATTTACGGTGACACGATCTACCATCACGGCGCGGCTCTCGCGTCGGGGCCAGCGAGGCGGGGCCCAATGTGCGGCGCAATGTCCACAGGAATCGCCGGCTCCTCGGCGATTCCCTGGGGTTTTCAGCAAACCTCCCGATCGCTCCGCTGCCGGGAGAGCGGTCACGCCGCGTTGCGAGGCTCAGCCCGAGAGCCGGATGGCGAGTTCCGAGACGCGACGGCCGAGCGCGCGTGCTTGGAGGCGGTCCTCGTCGGTGACCTCGCCATGGGCGGTCGCACCGTAGTACGAGCCGGATCGACGCATACGCTCGCTCCAAGGCAACCCCACTACCACCAAGCCGTGTGCGAACAGCAGGTGCAGGAGCTGGAGCAGGGTCGCTTCGGTGCCCGCGGAGCGCGAATAGCCGGCCGTGAAGGCCGCGCCGACCTTGCCCGCGAGCTCTCCTGACTCCCAGAGGTCCCCGCTGTAGTCGATCCAGTCCTTGAGCTTACCGGTGATCCCGCTCCAGTTTGGGGAGCCGAGGATGAGCGCATCCATCGCAAGCAGATCCTCGACCTTGGCTTCGTCGAGGCGACGACGGACCAGCTCGGCGTTCGCGGCGAGGATGCCTTCGGCGATGGCGTTCGCGAGCTGCTCGGTCAGCCCCCCGCGGCTGTCGTAGAGGAGAAGGACGCGCGCCATGCTTCCCCCTCGCGGTCGAGTATCTCGGTCGCCTCGGCCAGCGTTTTGAAACCGTACACGCGCTCACCGCCTTCGCCCAGGGCATCGCGTAGGGGCCCGCTTGCGCAGGTGGCATGCGCGCTGCGCGCGGCCTGTGCGCCCTCGGCCGCGCCGCCGACGTGGACCACGAGGTCTCCGGCGCTCTTGAAGGTCGCCGCGTAGGAGAGCAGGAACCCCTCCTCCAGCTCCACCCCGCGCGGGCTGGAGTAGCTCAGGCGCCAGCGGTAAACCTGCCGCGTGCGCCCGCAGTGACGCGTCACCCGATCCAGGCCGCCGTCGTCCAGCACGGTGTCGACGCAGACATCGAGCGCCGTGCTCACGACGATCGGTAGCCAGTCGTGCCACTGGGCCCAGCCGACGAGCTCGGCGAGTCCAGGCCGTGCCCGGGCGAGCTGACGGACCCGCTCGATCACCTCGTCGCGATCCGCATCGAACTCGGCCACGGCGGCGACGAGTGACTGCTCGATGGTTCCGTCGGCGGCGCTCGGTTGGCGACCGAACTCCGCCACGATCGCATCGGTCAGTCCGGGCTCGACGACGACGCCTTCGAAATCGAGCCAGAGCACGGACGCCATTGGCTAGCAGCATAGCCGACCCCACCCCAGGTCTACCGCCCTCCCGCGCGTACACTTCCTGCGTGGATCTCAGGCGTGCGCGCTATCTCGTGTCGGAGCGCGGGGGGCGTGACCTGGCTGGGCTCCCGGAGGGCTTGACAGAGCTCCCACCCACGGCCCTGGCCACGCGACTTCGGCGGGAGTACGCGCCCCATGAAGCGTCCGCCCTCGCCGAACAGGTGACCCTCCGCGCCCGCGCTCGGCGCCGCTTCGCTACCGAGCGTGACCTGCTCTACACGCGCGAGGGCCTAGAGATGATGACCCATCCCGCCGTCGCGGCACGGCGGGCAGGGCGCCTCGCGGCCGCCGGCGCTCGGATCGTAGACGCGACCTGCGGCCTGGGCGGCGATCTGCGCGCGTGTGCGCGGGGCGCCACCGCTGCGGTCGGCTTCGATCACGATTCCGTAGCGGCGCTGCTGGCGGCCCACAATGTGCCGCGCGCTTGCGTTGCTCGGGCTGAGGCGACACGACTTCCGATCGATGTTCGCGGGGTTGCGCTGGTGCTCGACCCGCAACGCCGCGGCGAGCGGGGCCGCCGCTTCGATCCAGCCGCCTTCTCGCCGGCCTGGGACGAATGCCTGGCGCTCGGCGCCGAGGCCCGGATCGCCTCCCTTAAGGGCCCGCCCGGCCTCCCCCACGACCAAGTGCCCTCGGCCGCTGAGCTTGAGTTCGTCCAGGTCGGCCGCTCCCTACGGGAGGCCACGGTCTGGCTCGACGGGGCCGGTCGCGAGCGTGAGAATGGCCTGCCACTGCGCCGGGCCGTGCTTCTGCCCGAGGATGCGACCCTCGCCTCCACCGAACCCGAGGCGTCCGCAACCTGCCGGGCGCCCAGCGCCGTCGTCTTCGACCCGGAGGGGTGCGTGACGCGCGCCGGACTCGTTCGTCACCTCGGGGCGCGCCTGAGCGCGTCGCTGCTCGATCCCCAGGTCGCCTATCTGACGGCGGAGTACGTCGCCCACGATCCGCTGGCGTCGACGTTTGCGGTCCTGGATGTCGCGCCCTTCTCCCTGGCGCGGCTTCGGACTCGTCTGCGCGAACGTGGCTGGCGCCCGGAGGAGATCCGGCGGCGCGCCTTTCCCGTGGAGCCGGACGAATTGCGGCGCCTTCTGGGCCGCCTTGAAGGCGACCCCGTAACGCTGCTCTGTACCACGATTCAGAACCGGCGAACGGTGATCATCGCGCGGCGGCTTCGCGTCCCCGAGAGCAGCGAGGCCCCGCTCGTGCCGGGCGTAGCTAGACAATAACTGCGATGCTCTATAAAGTTTGTTATTGCCTAAGCAGATGATCTATTCGATCGTCTCGCCAGCCCGAGGCGGAGACGACTCCCGTGACCACTCCTTTCGACGACTACCTCGACCTGGTCGAAGCCGCGCGCGAGCTCTCGATCCACCCCCAGAGCCTGCGCCGCCTGATCAAGCAGAAGAAGATCCCGGCGACGCTTTTCGCAGGCAAGTACCTCATCGAGCGGGACAAGCTCGAGATGTTCAAGAGCAACTACGATCCGCGCCCCGGCCGCAAACCTATCCGCCGTCTTCTTTGAGTCCGCCGGCAGATCGTGCCCCGCGGGCACTCGTGCCCGGCTCAGGAGCCTCGGTGGTAGCTGGACCGTTGGGCCCGACCGGCATCGTCGCGGTCCCCATCGGGTGCCGACAGCGCGGGCCTACCTAGGTCGGCGTCAGACGCTCCGGGGCGTTCGTCGTGGCGCCCTCAAAGTATTTTGCCTTGGCTGTTGAGGACGGCGAGTGTGACGAGGGCCACGCCTTCGACCGTGAGCACGAAGCCCGCGGCGCCGAGCCACAGCAGCTGTGTGGCGCCACGGGTTGCGAAGGCGGGGATTGTGAAGATGACGCTGGAGGTTGCCCAGATGAGGACGAAAATCACGCCCAGAGCGATCGGGCTGTAGAGCAGGGGCAAGGCCTCGATCATCGCTAGAGCGTCTCTGCCACCGTTGGCGGAATCATACGACCGTTTGTGACCGAATGCGCAGAGGCGGGGCGCGAGGCTAGGCGGAGCGCTGGCGGTAGTCCGCGATGGCCTTCCGAATGGCGTCCGCGGCGAGCACGCTGCAGTGCACTTTGTCCTTCGGCAGGCTGCCGATCCCCTCGGCGATGGCGTGCCGTGTCAGTCTCTCCGCTTCTTCGAGCGTCCAGCCCTCCACGAGTTCGCTCGTGAAGGAGCTGGTGGCGATCGCCGGGGGACAGCCGCGCGTGAGCCACTGCATCTTCTCGATGCGGCCGTCGACGACCCGCAACATGACCTGCATGCGGTCGCCACAGACGGGGTTACTGACTATCGCCTCGCCGTCCGGTGCGTCCATCGCGCCGGCGTTGCGCGGGTGTTCGAAGTGCTCCATGACGGCATCGGAGTAGGCGGCCATCGCTCCATGCTGGAACGCGGCGATCGCGCCGTCAACGAACGCCCGCGCTCGTTTCGCGGCGCTTCGTGAAAAGCAGCGTGTCGACTCCCGATCCGCGGTCGGCGAGGCGTTCGACCTCGGTCCACACCTGTTTAATGGTGGGTTCACGGAGGTGCAGTCCTTTGGGGGCGAGCGCCGCCGGTGTGATCGCCCACACAGTCCTAACCTTGCTCAGCCTCCGAAGGGCTCGCCGCGTGGGAGTCTCACGGGGAGGAGGAGCGACTTCCTCATGCCGGGCTAGCGCCGGTGGCGGCGCCAGAACGCGCCCACACCGGCAGCCAGCAGGAGGGTGCCCGCTACCAGCAGAGCGACGAGGCTGAGGCTGAGGAAGTTGCCATCGTCCGGCTCGCTCTCGCCACGGACAGCGGGTGCGGCGCGAGCGTCGTCGTCCTGTTCAGAGGCGTCGCCCGTGTCTGGGTCAGCCCGTGCGGTGGGCTCCGCCGGTTCCTCAGTCACAGTGGCGGTACTGGTGCTCGTGCTCGTCGCAGTCGCCTCCGGGGTGGGCGGTCGAGCCTGCTCAACCACGACCACCCCAGACATCCCTGTCCCGACCGCCGAGCCGTGGAGCTGGCAATAGTAGACATACGTGCCCGGCTCCTCGAACGTGAATGCGAACGAGTCCCCCGCTACGAGGAAGGGGTCGAGGCCGGAATCAAACACGCCCTCGGCACTCGTGACCGTGTGGCCAACCCGGAAGGGGCCGCGGGCGTCCCACACGACCCGGGTCCCCGCTACGATCCGTACCGTCTCCGGCTCGAAGAAGTCGTCGTGGACGCCTACCGTGACCACTTCCTGTGTCGAGCTGGCCACCGTGGTTACGCCCGCGAGGATGGCCAACAATGCGGCTGTGAGGTGCAACATCACCGTACGGCTCTGTTGGACCCAACACCGCCCTCGTCCCATACGCCGACGAGTACGTCTCTCTCCCGCGGGCAGATCTGCTCGCGGTCGCAGGGCCCACCGTCATGGGATCGATGCCTCTCGAGCTCCGAGCCTGGTGCCGGCAAGCAGCGGTGGGCGAAGCCTTGGGGGGAGCCGCCTACAGCAGGCCCAGCGCCGTGAAGACGGCCTCGAACGCGCTCAGGTTCCCGGGGTTGAAGTGCGGTTCGACATAGGCAACGAGCCCGTCCTCGCCGACCACGACCAGCGCCCGCCGCGACTTGCGCGCGTCGTCGTCCCAGAGACCGAAGGCCTGTACGACCTCGCCGTAGAAGTCGCTGATGAGAGCGAAGGGGAAATGATCGCGCTCCTGGAAGCGCGCGTGCGACCCCAGCCCGTTCGTGTTCATGCCGAAGACCTGCACGTTCGCCTGTGCGAGGAGGTCGTGCTCCTGCGCGAAAGCCTTCAGCTCGCTCGTGCAAATGGGCATGCCGTCGTCCTGATAGAAGACCAGCAGCGCCCTGCCGTTCACGAGAATGGCGGAAAGGTCTACTTCGATCTGGTCGCCGGTGGACGTGATCGCGGGCAAACGGAAGTCGGGGGCAGGCTCGCCCACGGCGATCGGCTGTTCGAGCGGGGGCGCCGCCGTAGCGGGCTCGCGCTCCTCCGCGCTCACGCCTCCGCCCCGAATCCGGGCGGCACGCCCGCGGCGCCCCGCGTTCCCGCGAGCACGCGCACGCGGCCCAGCCCGGCCATGTCGCTGAGCTGTTGCAGCGCGCGCCGGCGGGCGAAGTACTCGGGGAGGTCGGCGCGGGCGCTTTCGACCAGCTGTCCCAATCCCAGCTCCGTGAGGAAGGCAGCCTGAGTGACGGGGCCGTGGGTCGCGAAGCCCGCGTCTTCCATCGCCGCCTCCAGCTCGGAAAGGTTCACGTGCGCGGTCAGATCCTGCTCGCCGACGTGCTGGTAGGGATCCTCATGGGCGGTGTGGCGGTAGAAGCTGAGGAGCGTGCCCTGCGCGCGCCAGTCAGCCCACAGCTCCTCTTGCGGGTAGCCGTAGTCGAAGGTGAGCACCGCGCCCCGCTCGATCAGGGAGCACATCGCGGACATTGTCGCGTGCGCGCGCCCGCTGACCTCGAAGCGGCCCTTCGTGGGCGCTTCCTCGATCGACGCGACGCTGCCCCGCGCCTCGACGAAGCCGTCCCCGTCCCAGCGCACGTGCACCTCGACGGGCCCCCGGGCGTCGGCATCGAAGAGCCGCACGGGGAGGGCGTCGAACAGCTCGTTCGAGAGCACGATCCCGGTTTCGACGGGCTCCGGTGCCCCCTCGCACCACTCCACGCGGGGGTCTGCGCCGTGCGCGTTCGGCTCGATCGCTACATAACGAAGGGCGGCGCCGAAGCCGCCGCCCCGCCCCTCCGCCCAGTCGAGGATCGTGGTCGCGAGCACGCCCTCGCCTGCCCCCGGCTCGATCACCGTGAAGGGTGCGGGCTCCCCCAGGGCTCCCCACAGCCACTCGCACCACCCCCCGACCGCCCAGCCGAACATCGGGTGGATCGTGGGGCTGGTAAGGAAGTCACCACTCGTTCCGATGCGCCCGGGCGTTCGGTAGTAGCCGTGTTCGGGGTGGTAGAGCGCCAGCTCCATGAATCGCTCGAACGGGATCGTCCCGCCGTCCATCTCGGCGATGATCGCCGTCACGAGGGCGGGGTTGCCCACCGCCGCCAAGCCCGGATCGAGGTCGAGCGCCACCCCCCGATTCTCCTCTGCTGCTGCTCCCCTGTCGCGTTGCCGGGCCGAACGCGAGAGTCGCGGGCGATGCCAGATCCAGCGAAGCGGCGGCGCGTCCGCATCGTCGACCTCGAGAATCCGTTCGTCGAATCGCTCGAAGCGGTGGTGCACGAAGGCTTGACCGAGATCGATCTGTTCCGTGGCGTCCCCGACGACAAGGGTGTGCTCGACCACTACGGCGCCGAGCGCTTCGTCTAGCTGCTCGGCGAAACGAGCGATTCGCGTAGCGACTCGACCTGGCCCGATGTCGAGGACGTCCCTGCATTCAGGCGACGTGTCACGAACGCGATCAGGGAGATCGCCGCTGCGAACCTCGGCCGGCGGGTCGTGGTCGCGTGCCACGCGGGCGTGATCAACCACTTCCTCGCGGAGGTTTTCGCGTCGGCGGTCGACCGGGTCCTGCCCCTGCACCACACCTCGATCACGACCGTGCGCATGGCCGACACCCGCTACGCCGTCCTGACCGTGAACGACTACGCCCACGTCCACGCCGTCCAGACCGCGCGCAGCGACCTGAACGGCTGAGGGCCAACGGGGATGCAGGGAGCGTGCTATTTGCTCCGCACGATGCCCGTGACCGCCAGGATCGCCAGCGAGGTCAGGCCCCAGCCAAGAACGATGTGCGCCCACAGGTAGCCCTGGACGGCCCAGCCCCACCCGCCCTTCGCGTCCGGTTGCCACTCAGACTCGAGCCCCAAACGACGATGGGGAGGAACGCGTCGGCGGAGTAAATCGCCGCTGTGTACGAGGTAAGTGGCGTTGGGGAGTTGGCCTCCAACGTGGGCGTCATCAAGTCGAAGCCTTCGGCGAAACCAAAGATGACCCCTCCAGCAACCATGAACGCGAGGCCGATGTAGATCGCGCGCTCCGGCCTGAGTCCGTACAGGACGGTCAAGTCGAGGAGCCAACCCCACGGCTTCCGCCACCAACTGCGCTTCGAGCGGACGGCCCGCTCCTTCGCCGCCCGGATCGTTTTCGCATCATCGGGGCGGCCCATCAGATCGTAGAGAGCCGCCAGGTGCTCGTAGGGCTGGGTGTGCGGCGTCCCAGCCGGCGTCGGTGGCATGAGCGAAAGCCAACGCTCCCGCTCCTTCGGCGTGGCCCTCGCCCCGTCATGGATGCGGTCGTAACGGAAGCCGTCGAGCATGAGCCGCCCTGCATCTGGCCAGGTACCGGGGTCATCCCTGAGCACGCCCGCGTGCGCATGTCGTAGGTCCACGATTCCGCTCGGCTTCGCCCTTGGCGTCAGCTGCAATTCTCCTCGAACGTTAGCGCCCCGGAGATCGAGCGCGAATCCTTGGCCGAAGAGCAAACCACGGATACCGAGGTTGCCAAGCACCTCCGCGGCCCCGAGGCTGACGTTCCCGTCGGCCTCAAACCGAATAACCTCACCGTCTACCGGTGACTCATCTCGCAGGATAACGTGGCCTTTGACCTTCATTCCCTCGGCGCATAGTGCATCGCCCCGTGGGTTGCGGAGCTTCGCCCCGGCACAGCTGAGCTGTCCGCCGATCTCGGCCCACAGCAATCTCACCTCGCCGTCCGCCTCAAACTCATCCTGGAGGAAGACGCCCCCGTTCACTTTGATCCCATCGGCGCTCAGCGCATCGTGGTTTGGGTTACGGAGTTTCGCTCCGTTGAGGGAGAGCTGGCCGCCGATCTCCGCGCCCAGTAACCTCACTTCGCCGTCGGCCTCGAACCCCGTCCGAAGGAAGACATCGCCGCCGACCTTTAACCCATCGGCGCTGAGCGCCTCGCCTTTTGGGTTGCGGAGCTTTGCTCCTTTGCCGCTGACCAGTCCACTGACCTCCGCGTCCTCTAGGATCACCTTGCCGTCCGCGCCCAGTCGGTCGAAGATCAATCGGTTCATCCTGGAAGCTTTGAGGTCGATCAGCCCATTCACGGAGCTCGCGGTGAAGCTGAGTTCACCATCAACGCGGAGGCCTGGACCGCTCAGCCCCGGGAAGAAAGAGTCGCTCAGCTCTAGGCGCCGGGTGCGTGCGTCACTGAGGACGATCGGCTCCTCGAAGTGACAGGCTTGCAGCACCAGCGGCGCGGCGAGCCTCATCGATTCGAGGTCGAGCGCGCCGGTGACGCGGGCGCCGCGGAGGTAGAGGCCGCGGGTGTGGCAGGGGGCGCCGTCACCCGTCACGATGGCGCGGATTACGTCCGCGCGGACCGTGGGCGCGGCCTCGTCTTCGGCCTCCGGCCGCTCTCCGGCGAGGACGCAGTCCTCGCCCGCTGCCGCCGCCGCGACGAGGCGCTGCTCGTGCGCGTTGAGGTCGTCCGGGAGGGCCATGCCGCAGGATAGCGCCGCGCGGGTCGTCGTAGGGGTGCTGTAGGTCGCTTCGCCGCGCTTCGTGCGTGAGGCGGCGCGCGAGCGTGCTAGGCTCGCGCGCCATGACGCCTACTTCGCCCCGCCAGAAGTTGTGGCTCGAAGCGGACGGCCAGCTCGTGATGTCGGACTATCGCGTGCGCCTGCTCGAACTCATCGGCGAATCCGGGTCGCTTGCGGAGGCGGCCGAGGAGCTGGGGCTCAGCTACCGCCGCGCCTGGGGCAAGATCAAGGAGCTCGAGGCGAACCTCGACCGCGATCTCGTGCGCTCCGAGGTGGGGGGCGCGGGTGGGGGCCGGACGACGCTGACCGCGGAGGCGGAAGCGCTCGTCGCCGCCTACCGCCGCTTCCAGGAGCGCGTCGCCGGCGAGGTCGAGAGCGCATACGCGGCCGAGCTGCGCGATCTGCTGGGTCCGCGCTAGCGCGATTCTGGTTCGCCCGCGTTGGTCGTTGAAGGCCCTCGCGGTAGGCTGCCTCATGCTCAAAGACGCCTACGCGGGCGACCTCACCGCCGCAGACGAAGGGCGCGTTGTCCGCCTCGCCGGCTGGGTCCATCGCCGCCGCGACCACGGTGGTCTCATCTTCATCGACCTGCGCGATTCACACGGCATCGTCCAGCTCGTCGTCGACCCCGATACCGCCGCCGCACACGAGGCCGCCCACCGTGCCCGCCCGGAGTGGGTGCTGGCCGTCGAGGGCACCGTGCGCAAGCGTTCGCCCGAAACCGTGAATGCGGCCATGACCACCGGCGAGATCGAGGTCGTGCCGTCCCGCGTGGAGGTCCTCAACGAGGCCCTCACGCCACCGTTCTCCGTGAACGACCCGGGCGAAGTGGACGAGCTGGTGCGTCTTCGCCATCGCTACATCGAACTGCGGCGCGCTGATGTGGCCGCGGTCATCCGCCTCCGCCACGAAGTCGTACGTTTCATGCGCAACTTCCTCTCCGAGCGTGGCTTCGCCGAGATCGAAACGCCCACGCTGATCAAGTCCACGCCCGAGGGCGCACGCGACTTCCTCGTCCCGTCGCGCCAGCAGCAGGGCCACTTCTTCGCCCTGCCGCAGTCGCCGCAGATCCTCAAGGAGCTGCTGATGGTCGGCGGCTTCGAGCGCTATTTTCAGATCGCGCGCTGCTACCGGGATGAGGACACCCGCGCCGATCGCGTCGCGGAGTTCACGCAGCTCGACCTGGAGATGAGCTTCGTCGAGGAAGAGGACGTGATCGCCCTCCTGGAGGAGCTGTTCATCGAGATCGCGAACCGCTTCGGCGGCGCGAAGCGGCTGGCCCAGACGCCCTTCCCCCGCCTCGACTTCGCCGACGCGATGGCCCGCTACGGCAGCGACCGGCCCGACCTCCGCTACGGGCTCGAATTCGTCGACGTGAGCGAAGCGGTGCGCGAGTCCGAGTTCCAGGTCTTCGCGGGTGCACTGGCGAATGGCGACGAAGTCAAGGCGGTGCGCGTTCCGGCCCAGGCGGAGATGCCCCGCCGCACGATCGATGCGCTGGTCGAAGTGGCTCGCGAAGGCGGGGCGAAGGGTCTGGCCAACATCGGCTTCCTCGCCGGTGACGAGTTGCGTTCGCCCATTGCCCGCTTCCTCTCGGAGGAGGAGATCGCCGGCCTGCGGACCATGACCGCCGCGCAGGACGGCGACATGCTCTTCCTCGTGGCGGATCGCGCTGAGGTCGTGTCAGCCTCGCTAGCGCGCGTACGCGAAGACCTGGGGTCGCGCTTTGACCTCATCGATCACGACGTGCTCTCGTACGCCTGGGTGACGGGCTTCCCGTTGCTGGAATGGCGTCCCGAAGAGGAGCGCTGGGACGCGACGCACAACCCCTTCTGTGGCTTCGTGGCGGAAGACGAAGCGCTGCTCGAGACGGAACCGACCGCCGTCCGCTCGAAGCAGTACGACCTCACGCTTAACGGCGCCGAGATCGGCGGCGGCTCCGTTCGCATCCATCGCCGCGCCGACCAAGAGAAGGTCCTGCGGCTGATGAACTACAGCGACGAAGAGATGCAGGACCGCTTCGGCGTCCTTCTGGACGCGCTCGAATACGGCGCGCCCCCGATGGGGGGGATCGCCATGGGCATCGAGCGTGTGCTGATGGAACTCGTTGGTACGGACAACATCCGCGATGTCATCGCCTTCCCGAAGGCCTCCTCGGGCAGCGACCCGCTGATGGGGGCGCCGCAGCCTGTCCCGGCGGAGCAGCTGGACGAGCTCGGGCTGCGCCTCGCCCCCCCGCCACCGGCCTGAAGCCCCGGTAAAGCCCGAGCGCGAGCTCGCTCCCCCCGCCGCCTGGCCAGCGGCTACGCTGTGCCCCTAATCACGAACACAGGCACATCGACTGCGGCAGGCTCGTCGTATCCTTAGCGGAGCCCAGAGCCGGGAGGGGCTATGTCGAATCGCACGCTTGGGCTGATGATGGGCTTCGTCGTCCTGCTCATCGTCGCCGTCGGCGTCATCTTCGTCGTGGCGGTCGCCGGTGGCGGTGGAGACGATGACGATGATGGCGGCAACGTTCCTGCCTCGAATGACGGCAGCGGCGGCGGAGACACGGGTAACGGCGGTGGCGGAAACGACGGCGCCACGGTCAGCGGGATCTGCGGCGAGAACCGCCTCATCACCTTCGGCAGCGATCCGAACACCGTGCTCGACCCCATCCAGGCCCGGGACGATGTGACGAGCCAGTACATCGTCGAGATCTTCGGGGGCCTCGTCACGCTCGACCTCGACCTGAACGTCGTGCCCGACATCGCCGAGCGCTGGGAGATCTCCGCGGACGGCCTCACCTACACGTTCTTCCTGCGGGAGGACGTCGTCTTCCACAACGGTCGTCGCGTAACCGCGGACGACTTCAAGTACAGCTTCGAGCGAGCGGCGGACCCCGCCGAGTTCTCACCCACGGTCCTCCTCTACCTCGAC
Organism: Tepidiformaceae bacterium; assembly: GCA_965247935.1. Lineage (GTDB taxonomy): Bacteria > Chloroflexota > Dehalococcoidia > Tepidiformales > Tepidiformaceae > CAUYXJ01. Next base: position 1,343,261 of record CBDFIA010000002.1, on the reverse strand, counting down.
GAGATCGTAGGCGTGCGCGCGAAGTTCAACGGCGACACCACCGAGGTCAGCGGTGTCGAGGTGATCGACGAGTACACGCTCCAGATCCGCCTGAACCGGCCGATCGGCTACTTCCTCCAGGAACTCACTTACCCCGTTGCGTTCGTGGTCGATCGGGAGCAGATCGAGTCGAACCCGCGCGATTGGACACGCAAGCCCGTCGGCACGGGCCCCTTCCGCCTGAAGACCCTCAACCCGCTCGAGGAGATCGTCCTGATCCGAAACGACCGCTATCACCTCGGTGTGCCGAGCCTCGAAGAGGTGGTTTTCGAGCTCGGAGGCGGCTCGCTCGTCACGCGCTTCGAGAACGACGAGATCCACATCGGTGGCGTTCCCTCGATCGAGCTCGCGGCGGTCCGCAGCGGCGATAGCCCGCTCAGTGACGAATACCGCCCAGCACTGCAGCTCGCGCTCGGCTACATCGCCATGAACTTGAACAAGGCGCCCTTCAACGACCCCCTGGTGCGCCAAGCGCTCGCCCTCTCCATCGACCGCAATGCCGTGAACGAGGTGCTGCTATTCGACGCCTGGCGCGTCGCCGACGGCATCCTCCCCCCGGAGATGCCGGGCTACGATGCCGAGGCCGTCACCAGTTACCCGTACGACCCCGCCCGCGCCGTGGAGCTCCTGTCCCAATCGACCTACGCCGGTAACGTGCCCCGAATCGTGCTCTCCTACGGCGGCGGCGGTGGCGATCCGCCCGACATCCTCCAGGCGTTCCAGCAGCAGTGGCAGGACAACTTGGGGATCGAGATCGAACTGCAGGCGGTCGAGACCGCCGCCTATCTGCGCGAGCTGGATCGTGGGACCTTCCAGATGGTCTCGGCGGGCTGGATCGCCGACTACCCTGACCCCGAGGACTTCGTCGGCAAGCTCTTCGAGAGCACCAGCACCCTGAACCGAATCGGGTACGCCAACGCCGAGGTGGACGCGCTCATTCGGCGGGCGGCGGTCGAGCGGGATCAGGAGCTGCGCTTCCGCCTCTACCGGGAGGCGGAGCAGCTCGTGATCGACGACGCGGCGATCATCCCGACGTTCTGGCCCGTCGACCACCTGCTCGTACGGAACTGTGTGAAGAACTGGCCCGACCTCGGGACGGTGGTGCCCAAGTTCCGCTACATCGAGATCGACCCGAGCAAGGATTAGCGTCTTTGGGCCAAGGGCTCGCGGGCTACATTCTGCGGCGGCTCCTCTGGGCCGTGCCGGTGCTGTTCGTGGTCTCGATCGTCGTCTTCTACATGCTTCGGCTCGCGCCGGGCGATCCGGTTGACACGCTCCTCGGTCAGCGCTACGACGCCGAGGTCGCGGAGCGGCTCCGCGCGAAGTACGGCTACGACCAGCCGGTCTACATCCAGTACGTGAAGTACATCCAGAACGTGGTCCAGGGCGATCTCGGCGTCTCCACCCGGCACCAGGACTTCTCGGTGAAAGAGGTGATCATTCCGAAGATCCGGGTCTCGGCGACGATGGGGCTGTTCGCCCTCGTGATCGTGTTCGCGTTTGGGATCCCCGTGGGCGTCTACGCCGCGCTCTCCCGTGGCACCCCCCTCGATCCCCTGCTGATCGGATCGTGGCTGTTCCTTGATGCGATCCCGGTCTTCGTCTCCGTGATCTTCGCGCAGTGGTTGTTCGCGCTGAAGCTCGAATGGGTGAACCTCGGCTACGAAGGGGTGTTCCACAAGAACATCATCCTGCCGGTCCTCCTGATCTCGTTGCCGGGCGTCGCCGGCGTGGCTCGCCTCATGCGGGCTTCTGTCATCCAGGTCATCGGCGAGGACTACATCCGTACGGCCCGCGCCAAAGGCCTGCGTGAGCGCACGGTGATCATCAGCCACCTCGCCAGGAACGCGATGCTGCCGATGGTGACCGTGATCGGGCTAACGCTTCCGGGCATCTTCGCCGGCTCACTCTTCATCGAACTCTTCTTCGGCATTCCGGGGATCGGCCGCGAGTCGCTCGACGCCGTGCGAGCGCCGGACTTTGACGTCGTCCTCGCGCTCGTGCTGTTCGGCTCCACGTTGTTCGTGGTCGCCAACGTCGTCATCGATGTCGTCTACGGCTTCATTGATCCACGCATCCGAGTGGGCGCTACGAGGGGCGGCTAGCAATGGCGGTGGATGTCGGCTACGCCGAGACCGGTGCACTCGAACAGCGCCGGCCCCCACGTTGGCGGGCGCTGCGCGGGCTGGCGCGCAAGAAGGTCGCGATGATCGCGATCGCCTACCTGATCGTCTTCTACGGGGCCGGGTTCTTTGCGCCCGTCGTTGCGACGCACGATCCCAACCGGCAGGAGCTCACGGTCGAGACGGTGCGTCAGGGGCCCTCCGCGGACCACCTCTTCGGCACCGACGCCCTCGGCCGCGACCTCTTCTCGCGGGTCGCCTATGCGGCCCGCACGACGATCCTTTTCACGATCATCGTGCTGCTCACGGGAGGCGTCTTCCTCGGCCTCGGCCTAGGACTGCTGGCGGGCTACCGGGGCGGCTGGGTGGACACGCTCATCATGCGCGTGGGCGAGGTCCTCGCGGGTTTGCCCACCCTGCTTCTCATGCTTGCGATCGCAGCCGCCTTCCGCACCCGGATCAACGACATCGCCTTCTGGCTCGAGGACAACACCTTCCTCGGCGATGACGCCCGCACGCTGGTGAAGTTCATGATCGTCGTCGGCGCGGCCGTGCCCTTCGTCTGGATCGGATCGAGCCGCATCGTTCGCAGTCAGGTGTTGGCGATCCGCGAGCAGGAGTACGTGCTCGCGGCTGAGGCGATGGGCGCCTCGACGTGGAGAATTCTCGTGCGTCACCTGCTGCCCGGCGTCCTCCCCATCTTCATGGTCGGCCTTTCCGGGGGCATGGCCGCGATCGCCGGGGCGGAGGTCGCGCTGAGCTGGCTCGGCCTGGGGATCGACCCGCCGGGCTCGAGTTTCGGCAGCCTCATCTCCGAGGCCGGTGGCGTGCGCACCTTCCAGACCTTCCCGCACCTCCTCATCGCCTCGGCGACGCCGGTAATCTTCTTCTTCTTCGCCTGGAACCTCCTCGGAGATGCCCTCGTGGACCTGGTGGAGCCCCGTACGCACCAGCGCTGATGTTGCGCCGGGCGGGGTGTTGGTTGGGGTCGGCGGGAGCTGATACCCAGCGAGCGCGGAGGCGGAGGGTCCCAAGGGGCCCGGCAGGCGCAGCAGACGAGCGCCGGGGAGGGGCTGGGGGCGGGGCCGAGCGAAGCGAGCTGATACCCAGCGAGCGCGCAGGCGGAGGGTCCCAAGGGGCCCGGCAGCAGACGAGCGCCGGGGCGGGCTGGGGGCGGGGCCGAGCGAAGCGAGCTGATACCCAGCGAGCGCGCAGGCGGAGGGTCCCAAGGGGCCCGGCAGGCGCAGCAGACGAGCGCCGGGGCGGGCTGGGGGCGGGGCCGAGCGAAGCGAGCTGATACCCAGCGAGCGCGGAGGCGGAGGGGCCCAGGGGGCCCCGCAGGCGCAGCAGACGAGCGCCGGGGAGGGGTGGGGGGCGGGGCCGAGCGAAGCGAGCTGATAACGTATACTTGAAGTCCGGAGGCGCGGCGGCTCTGGTGAAGGTCACTCTCGAACGGCTCCCGGAGAGCCGCGTGCAACTTGAGATCGAAGTTGAGCCGGACCGCCTAGAGCGGTCACTCGACGCCGCCTACAAGCGCCTCGTCCCAACCCTGCGTATTCCTGGCTTCCGTCCCGGCAAGGCCCCAAGACGCGTTGTCGAGCGCATGCTCGGGCGCGAGGGCCTGATCCGCGAGGCCTTGGATTCCCTCGTTCCGGCCGTCTACTCCGAGGCGCTCGAGAGCGAAGATGTCGACCCTGTCGACCAGCCGGATCTCGAGATCCTGGAGACGGAGCCCGTGCGCTTCAAGGCCACTGTTCCTGTGCGCCCCACGGTGACCTTGGGCGAGTACCAAAATATCCGCATCGCTCCCGAACCCGTCGACGTGACCGACGAGATGTTCGAGGAGCAGATGGAGCTCATCCAACGGCGTTTCGCCACTTTCGTGCCGGTAGAGCGCGGGGCGCAGTGGGGTGACATCCTCACGGCCGACATCGTCGGGACCGTCGATGGCAACCCGTTCGTGGAGGACGTAGACGCGGAGTTCCCGCTGCGCGAGGGTCAGCGCCTCCTCCTTCCTGACCTTGCCGAGCAGTTCCTGGGCATGAAGGCCGATTCCCAGAGCGAAGTCGAGCTCAGCGTCCCCGACGACTTCCCTGAGAGCCTGAAGGGCGGGACGGCCTCGCTTAAGCTTTCCCTGAAGGCCGTAAAGGAAGAGGAGCTCCCTGACCTGGACGACGACCTTGCCCAGCAGGTCAACGCCGAAGAGTTCGAGACGATCGACCAGCTCCGTGAACGCGTGCGCAGCGATCTCCTCCAATCGCTCCAGCGGCAGGCAGACGAGGCCTACCGCGTGAAAGTGGTCGACGAGCTCGTGGGTCTCACCGAGATCGAGTTCCCCCAGATTCTGCTCGATCGCGAGATCGATGACCTCGTCCGCGAGAGCCACGGGAACGACGCGAATGCCTACCAGTCGCACCTCGCTCAGATCGGCAAGAGCGCCGCCGAATTCCGAGAGACCTACCGGGAGGCAGCGGAGCAGCGACTCGCCCGCTCACTGGTTGTCGGCGAACTCTCGGAGGCTGAAGGCGTCGACGTGAGCGACGAGGATATCGAGGCGGAGCGGCAGAAAATGCTCGAGCCTCTCGGGGATAACGCGGCGCAATTGCGCGCGATGTTCGAGAGCGATCAGGGCGTCGCCACTATCCGTAGGAACCTGTTGACCGATAAAACACTTGAGCGCCTGCAAGCGATCGCTGCCCAGGGGCCCGCGGAGGAATCTGAGTGAGCCGCTCTGCTGCCACCGATCCGATGGCCGTTATCCCCATGGTCATCGAGACCGGGCCCCGTTCCGAGCGCGCCTTCGATATCTTCTCGCTCCTCCTCAAAGAGCGCATCATCTTCATTGGCACCCCGATCGACGATCAGATTGCGAACCTCATCGTTGCGCAGCTCCTCTACCTCCAGCGGGAGGATCCCGACCGCGATATCAGCCTCTACATTCACTCGCCCGGCGGCGTTATCCCCGCCGGCCTCGCGATCTACGACACGATGAAGCTGATCGAGCCGGATGTCTCGACCATCGCCGTCGGCCAGACGGCCTCGATGGCCTCCGTGCTGCTCGCGGCCGGAGCGAAGGGCAAGCGCTATGCCCTGCCTAATGCCACGATCCACATGCACCAGGCGCTCGGCGGGGCTCGCGGTCAGGCGCGGGACATCGAGATCGCCGCCCGCGAGATTCTGCGCAACAACGAAGTTATCCGCGACATCATCGCGAACCACACCGGTCAGCCGGTCGAGAAGATCGCCGAGGACTTCGACCGGGACTTTTACCTGGACGCTGAGGGCGCGAGGGAATACGGCTTCGTCGACGAGCTCCTGGAACAGCCCCAGGCGGCCGCGACGAGCGAAAGCGGGGGGGAGTAGGGGGTGGCCGGTAATCGTTCGAATCGCGTCCAGTACCACTGCTCGTTCTGTGGGAAAAACCAGGACCAGGTGCGCCGCCTCATCGCCGGCCCCGGCTCCGTCTACATCTGCGATGAGTGCATCGACCTCTGCCGCGAGATCATCGATGAGGAATCGGGGAGCCCCACCCAGACCACCGCAAAGGCGGCCGTGGCCGCCGACAACCACGCGCTCTCGCCCCGAGACATCCACGAGCATCTCGATAGCTACGTGATCGGCCAGGAGGCGGCGAAGAAGGTGCTCTCCGTCGCCGTGTACAACCACTACAAGCGCATTAACGCCAGCCCGGATCAGGACATCGAGCTCCAGAAGTCGAACATTCTCCTCGTCGGCCCCACGGGTGTGGGCAAGACGTTCCTGGCGCAGACGCTTGCACGCCTGCTCGATGTGCCCTTCTCCGTCGCCGACGCGACCGCCCTCACCGAGGCCGGGTACGTCGGCGAGGATGTCGAGAACATCCTCCTGCATCTCATCCAAGCCGCCGATTACGACATCGAGAAGGCCGAGCGGGGCATCATCTACATCGACGAGATCGACAAGGTTGCGCGGAAGTCCGACAACCCCAGCATCACGCGTGATGTTTCGGGGGAGGGCGTGCAGCAGGCGCTGCTCAAGATCATCGAGGGCTGCGTGGCCAACGTGCCGCCCCAGGGTGGCCGCAAGCATCCCCACCAGGACTTCCTCCAGATCGATACCTCAAACGTGCTGTTTATTTGTGGCGGTGCCTTCGAGGGCCTCGAGACCTATGTCGAGCGCCGCCTCAGTCGCGATCGCGTGAGTATCGGCTTCCGTGCCGATCGCCGTCTAAAGGGGCCCGAGCGCACCGATCAGCTTCTCGCTCATGTCTCCCACGACGATCTCCTGGAGTACGGCCTCATCCCCGAGTTCATTGGCCGCCTCTCGCTCGTTGTTGGTCTCAGCTCACTCAGCCGCGACGACCTCGTCCGTATCCTCACCGAGCCAAAGAACGCCCTGATCCGGCAGTTCGAGCGCTACTTCTCGATGGATGGCGTCGATCTGACCTTCACCGATGAAGCGCTCGGCGCAGTCGCGGAGGAGGCGATTCGCCTGCGTACCGGTGCCCGCGGCCTGCGCACCGTCGTCGAGGACCGCCTCGTCGACGTGATGTACGAGATCCCGAGTCGTGACGACATCGACAAATGCGTGGTCAACACCGAGACCATCACGAAGCACCACCGTCCCATCCTCATGGCGAAGGGCGGCAAGACCGTCGATCTCGACGACGATGAAACTTCCGAGGTCCAGGACGAAAGCGCCTAGGCGCTGCTACTGGCTCGCCAGCACTGCGAGCGCGACAGCGACGAACCCCGCCACTGCTACGAGAATCGCCGGATCCGTAAACAGGATCCGATCGGGCGCATCACCCCGGCGCTTGCCGCTGAGGAGCTGCAGATAGCGGAACATCGCGAAGCCCACGAAGGGGATCGTGAGGGCCATCGCGCCGCTCGTGGGGGCGTTCTCGGACTCGATCGAGTACAGCGCGTAACTCAAAAGCGCGGCACCGGCACTGACGGCCAGCATCTGCGTGAGGAGCTCGGAGGTGTAGGAGTCGAGCGCGGCGCGGTGCCGGGCCGCCCCTTCGCCGAGCTCGCGGAATTCCGCCCAACGTTTGCTCGTGGCGACGAAGAAGGCGGCGAAGCCGGTACAGACGTAGAGCCAAGGGCTGATCTCGACATCGATCGCGGCGGCCCCTGAAACCGCTCGGGCGATCACGCCGCCCGTGAGCGCGAGCACGTCGAGGAGCGCGATCGCCTTCAGGCCCGCCGAGTAGGCCACCATCCCGAGGACGTAGCCCGCGAGGACGGCTCCGGACAGCCAGTCCACCGCAACGGCGATCGCGACGGCCGCCACCGCCAGCACCGTTGCCGCGCTGACCGCGGTCCTGGGCGACACTACGCCCCGGGCGATTGGCCGGTTGCGCTTCACGGGGTGGAGCTGGTCGGCGTGCCGGTCGAAGGTGTCGTTGACGAGGTAGACAGCGCTCGCGGCGATGCACCAGGCAACGAAAGTCAGCGCCGTCCGCCAGAGGAGCGGCCACCAGTTCTGCGTCTCACCGAATTCCCAGGCGGTGCCTGCGGAGAAGGCCAATGCGGCGAAGACCAGACCGTTCTTGGGCCACTGGTACGGCCGTAGCGCAACGGCCAGTTCGAGCCAGCGAGGGCGCCCCTGCGCAGCGACGGCGGTGGCGGCCTCGGCCGTCATCGGCTGTCCTGCGTGATCGATGCTCGTTGCGCGCTCGTTAGCTGCCCCTGCGCGAGGGAGATGAGCGTCTTCACGATCTGGCCGGCCTCGCATCGCCCGGCTGCGGTTGCTTCCGGGGAAGTCGCGGTGCCCGCCGGGGATCGCTCGATGCCGGCCTGGAGCTGGCGTTCGCGCGGTGCCGCCTCCACGCGTACCGGACCATCCATCGTCTCAGCGTAGCCGTCCCTTCCCCCAGGCGCTCGCGCGATCGCCTCTAGCGTAGCCTCGCGAGGACGCTGGCGAGGTACTCCTCGGTGCGCTCCAACATCAGCTGCTTGTCGAGCCCCTGGAGTCCGAAAGCCGCCCAGGGCCGGTAGACCCTTGGCGGACGCGGGAGGTTTTCGACAAGCTGCAAAATGTCCCAATAAGGGTGGTAGGCCGAATGACTACCAGCGGAGGCCTGGTAGAGGTCGAGAAACTGATCGGCGACTTCGAGACCGTACATCTTCTGCAAGTTGCCCCGGCAATGGCTGAGGTCGACTCCACCCGGTCCGGCGCAGCCCGACGCCCAGTCGACCACACCGCTCACCTCCCCACCCTGCCAGAGGAAGTTGCAAGGGTGGTAGTCGCGGTGGATGAAGCGCAGGTCGGTCGCGGGGGGTGGCCCGGCCGCAACCTCGATCGCCGCCGCCCAGAGCCCTCGCTGATTCGACCAGGCCGGCGGCTCCGGAATGGAGCTGCCGTACCACTCGTGCCGCCAGGGGTGGTCGCCCGGCGTGACGGCATGGATTCGCCGGATTGGGGCTGCGAGGCGTTCGAGCCAGCCATCGAGGTCGTCCGGCCGCAGCTCGACCCGGCCTGGAAGCCAGGTCATCAGCAGCGCGGGCGCACCGCAGTCGCTGCCGTCCGCGTCCGCGGCGACAAGCTCCGGGGCGGGCACGTCGCTGCCGCTGAGCAGCCGAAGATTCGCCGCCTCCCGGCTGAGGGCGTCCGGCTCCTCGCGGAGCCAGGTCGGTCTCAACTCGTGCCGGAGCACGAGGCGAACCCGGCCGGAGCCCGTGGCGATGTCGAGCAGGTGCATGTATGAGGTAGTGGCTCCCGTGAGCGGGGTCACCGCCTCGATGGTCGCCCCGCTGCCAACCGTTCGCTCGACCCATCGCCGGGTTGCGGCCGGCACGACGGGTACCTTCCCTCGTTGAAGCCTGGTCGCCCAAGGGCGGTACGCCATCGCTCGCGCGAGAAGAGCCGGTTGCTTCAATGGTCTTGTTCCCCGCGAAGGCAGGGGCGGACCTGCGCGAATGCGGTCGCAGCCGCAGCGCGCAGGTCGTCGAGCGACGCCAGGTACATCACCGCGTCGTGAACGAACACGAGAGCGAACTTTGGCCCCACCATCGCGACCATACGTCGCCTTCGATGTCACAGTCGCCGAGTTCAGTGTAGAGACGCATCGCTCCCCTTCCCTGCGCAGCTTCGACAGCGGCTCAATGCGGTCACGACGGCCGGTAGCAGAGGAAGAGCCGCAAAGCGGGGTACTCCACCGGATCGTACGAGGGGTATTCGCGCACCTCGAAGCCCGCGCCGCCGAGCACGGCGTGCCATTCGGCCTGTGGGAATAGCCCGCAGGTCCAGTGGTCGTGGGCCACCTCGACGCTGCCGTCGGTGTCGCGCATCAGGTAGGCCATCTCGACGTCATACTGCGTATCCTCCGGATCCGGGTCGTGCGTCCACTCGAGGTAGCGCATCGCCCGGCCGTCGTCCCCGTCGTGGCCCCCGTGGTCCGTCTCGGGCATGAAGCTCTCGCGCACGCAATCGGGCGCGAAGAGTGCGGCGCCACCCGGGCGGACGTGGGCAAAGGCAGTTGCGGCCAGTGCGCGAAGGTCGTCAAGCGTCGTCATGGGCGAAGACGAGATCGAACGTCCGCTCGAGACGGAGCGAGCGCATGTCACCCTCGAGGTGCTCACACTCGGGGTTGAGGGCCGCACTGATCGCCAGCATCCGCGGCGACAGGTCAGTCAGGGTGCAGGCGAACCGATGCTTTAGGTGCGAGGCGTTGTTGCCGCCGCCGGAGCCCAGCTCGAGCAGGGTCTCAGCCGGACCTTCGCAGGCTGCGAGCAGGGCGGCGCGATAGTGGGCTGCCTCCTCGGCGTAGTCGGCGGGCGCGGTGAGGAGATGGAACCAATCGGCGAATTCGGAATAGAGACGCATGGCAAACCTCCGGGGGAGCGGTGGTCGTCGACGACACCACTGCCGCGGCGGTGCCCGTGCGCGCGGGCGCTCAGATCAGTTCGGGGCCCGAATCATCTCGCCTTCCAGGATACGCCGGGGCGGTCGCGTTAGCGCCTCATTCGCGCGGCGCCGCCCTGCCGGCTGGTGGGTCCGACGGATGCTCCGAATGGCGCTTGCGCCCGGAGCGAGGGGCGGTGGTGGGGGGCGGGACGAGCTCCGAACTCGGAACTCCGAACTCTGAACTTAGGACTGCCCCATACGCTAGCCTTTACGCGATGCCTCGCGTCCGCGCCGACCAGCTTCTTGTGCGCCGTGGCCTGGCCGACTCCCGTAAGGGTGCGCGGCGGCTGATCATGGCGGGTCGCGCCCGCACCGGCACGCTCACGCTCGTGAAGCCGGCGACCTTGCTCGAAGAGGGTGCCCCGCTCGAACTGACCCAGCTCGATCCTTACGTGAGCCGCGGCGGTCGGAAGCTCCAGGCCGCGCTCGATGCGTTCGCGATCGACGCGAGGGGCCTCCGCTGCCTCGATATCGGCGCGTCCACGGGCGGCTTCAGCGATTGCCTGTTGCAGCGCGGCGCGCTGTCGGTCGTGGCGGTCGATGTCGGACGCGCGCAGCTCCACCAGCGCCTCCGCGAGGACCCTCGCGTCACGCTCATGGAAGGCACGAACGCACGTGACCTCCCCCCACTCCCGCCCCTCGACCTCTTCGTCGCCGACGTGTCGTTCATTTCGTTGCGCAAGGTGCTGCCCTCGGTGGCCTCGCGCCTGCCCGTGGGAACCAACGGTGTTGTGCTCCTCAAGCCGCAGTTCGAGGCCGGCCCCGCGGACGTTCCCCGCGGGGGCGTGATTCGCGACGAGGCCGTGCGCACGCGCGTCCGTCACGAGTTCGTTCAGTGGGCAATCACCGCGGGCTGGGCCGTGCTGGGCACGATCGATTCGCCAGTCACGGGCGACAAGGGAAATCGCGAGATCCTGGTCCATCTCAGGAGCCCGGAAAAGGGCGCGTCGTGCTGAAGCGCGTGGTCGTGCTCTGGCCCGAGGGCAACCAGCCCGCGCTCGCGCTCGCCGAGCGCGTCGCCAAGGAGTTCGAGCGGGCCGGGATCACGGTCTCGTAGCGGACGTCTGGGCCGATCCCCCAAACCCCGGAATCCCCGCGGCCGACCTGATCCTGTGCCTGGGCGGTGACGGCACCGTCCTACGCGCGGCACGACTCGCCGTGCCCGACGGAGCGCCCATCCTCGGCGTGAATATGGGGCGGCTCGGTTTCCTCACCAGCATCAGCCCGGACGAGGTCTTTGGGGAGTTCGAACGGCTCGTCGCGGGTGAGTGGCGGATCGAGGAGCGCCTGATGGTGACCGGCACTATCGTCGCGGGCGACGCGGCCGGCCGCACGTTCCACGGCCTCAACGACGTCGTCCTCAGCCGCCGCGCGCCGGGCCGTCCCGTCTACGTTGAGCTCGAAATCGACGAGGCCCGGGTCGCCGTTTACCGCTGCGACGGCATGATCGTTGCGACTCCGACGGGCAGTACCGGCTATTCGCTCAGTGCCGGCGGCCCGATCCTCTCGCCGAGCGAGCACCATCTCGTGGTCACGCCGGTGTCGGCGCACCTCGCAATCGGCCGCTCGCTCGTCCTCCAGCCGGATTCCAAGGTGCTGCTGACCGTGCGCTCAGATGAGGGTGCGATCCTCACCGTGGATGGCCAGGAGGATGTGCCTCTCGGGGGCGGCGCCCAAGTCGCCGTCGGGGCGAGCCCGCACAGGACGCGCTTTGCGCGCTTGCACTCCCCATCGTCGTTCTTTGCCGACCTTACCGGGCGCCTCGAGATCCAGCTCAGCAGCGCCATGAACGATGGTGCTTGAAAAGCTCACCGTCACCGATTTCGCCGTCGCCCGAGCGGTCATCCTGGCGCCCGGTCCGGGCCTCAACGTGGTTACGGGCGAGACTGGCGCGGGCAAGTCGATCATCGTGGATGCGCTCGACTTTCTCTTCGGTGGGCGCCACGGCCGCAGCGTCGTGGCGCCGGGCGCCGAGAGCGCCGCTGTCCGGGCCGACCTCCTGACAAGCGGACAACCGATCATGATCGAGCGTACGGTGCGGCTCTCGGGGCGCACGGCCGCGCACATAGACGGCACGGGCGTTCCGCCCGAAAAGGTCCGCGCTCTCGGCGCCGAGCTCATCGACATTCACGGGCAATCGGAGCAGCTCAGGCTGCTCCGTCCGGCGGTCCAGCTCGGCGTGCTGGACGCGTTCGCCGGGCTCACGGAGCAGCGCGAAGTGATGGCCGCTCAGGTTCGTGAGCTGCGCACGCTGCGACGCGAGATCGAGGCGGTGAGTACCGACGCGCGGGAGCGGGAGCGCCTCCGCGATCAGCTTCGCTTCGAGGTCGACGAGATCGAGAGCGCCGCCCTCGAAGCGAGCGAGGACGAAGCGCTGCGGGCCGAGCAGTCTCGGCTCGCAAACGCGGGCCGCCTCCTCGAGGGGGTGGCGACGGTGCTCGCGTCGCTCGACGCCCCGCCCCTCGGCGAAGCCGTCGCGGCCGCGCACGACATCGTCGAGCGCGACCCCACCGCTACCGAGATCGCCGATCCCGCGGCCACCCTGGAGTCGGCGGCCTCTGACCTCGTTCGCGCCCTCCACCGTTACCGCGACGCTCTCGACGACGACCCCACGCGTCTCGGCGCCATCGATGAGCGGCTCGACCTGATCGCTCGCCTGCGTCGGAAGTACGGTGAGCGCGTGCCGGACATCCTCGCCTACGAAGACTCGGCGCGAGCACGGCTCGAGGCGATTGAGGGTGCCGGGGCGTCGCTCGAGTCGATGCAGGCGCGGGCGGCGGAGCTGGCTGACGCGGCCGCGGCGACGGCGGCGTCGCTCTCGCAGGCTCGCCGCGCAGCCGCCGGGGGCCTCATCGGGGCGGTGTCGGAGGAGCTCGCGCGCCTGGAGATGCGCGGGGCGAGCCTCGCGGCCGGTTTCGCCTGCGACGACGACCCCTCGGGGCTGCTGGTCGCCCTCCCCGACTACGATGTGATCGCGAGCGATACCCGCCCGGCAGAGACCAGCGAGCGCAACCCGCGCGCCTTCACCGAGTCGGGGGTCGACCAGATGGAGTTGCTGGCGTCCTTCAACCCCGGCGCTCCGCCCCGGCCCCTGGCAGCGGTCGCTAGTGGTGGCGAGACCTCGCGCTTCCTGCTTGCGCTCACGACCGTGCTGGGTGCGGCTGCGGAGCCCCGCCTCGTCGTCCTCGACGAGGTCGACGAGGGAGTCGGCGGGCGCGCGGGATCGGTGGTCGGGCAGGCGTTGCGACGCCTCGCAGCGCGCCATCAGGTCCTCTGTGTGACGCATCTTCCGCAGGTGGCGGCCTACGCCGACTGCCACTTCGTCGTCACGAAAGAAAGCGATGGTAGCGCCACCTGGAGCGACATTTGCGAAGTGACAGGCGAGCGCCGTGCGGCCGAGCTCGCGCTCATGCTCGGTGGCGATACCCCCGCCAACCGTGCCGTTGCCGAGGAGCTGCTCGCCGCCGCCGCGCCAGAGGACTAACCGCGCCCACCGGAGGTCCGCTACGTCGGTACAGGGGCGCGAGCTAACGTAGGCCGGCGTCGAGAGCAGCGATCGGGACCGCCGTGGCGCCCCCAAAATCAGCCGTAGCGTTCTTCTTTCCAGGGGTCGCCGTACATGTGGTACCCGTACATCTCCCAGAACCCAGGGCGGTCCTCCTCGAGGAACTGCATGCCGCCCACCCACTTCGCGCTCTTCCAGAAGTAGAGGTGTGGGACCACGAGGCGAATCGGCCAGCCGTGGTCGTTGCTGAGTGGCTCGCCGTTATGGGTACGTGCGAAGAGCACACCCTCCGCAAGCAGGTCTTCGAGGGGCACGTTCGTCGTGTAGCCGCCATAGCTGTGCACCATCACGACCTTCGCGTCGGGCTTCACCTGGATCTCGTCGTAGAGCTTGCGGAAGGGCACACCCGCCCATTCGTTGTCGTACTTGCTCCAGGTGGTGACACAGTGGATGTCGCTGATATCCGTGGTTTCGCCGAGCGCGTTGAATTCGTCCCACGTGAACTTGCGCTCTTCCGCGACGAGGCCCCAGACGTGGAACCGCCAGCTGTCGGTGTCCATGCGGGGGATGCTGCCGTAGTGCAGTACGGGCCAGCCCGTCGTCAGCCGCTGACCTGGCGGAAGCCGGAGCTTGCCGTCGGGCCGCACCTCGCGTGTTGCGCTCTCAGCCATGCGCTCGTGTCTCCCAGGAAGGGTGTGGTGACCAGCGTACGGGCGTGTTCGCAATCGCGGCAAGCCGCGTGCGAACGTGGCCATACCCGAATTGCGAAAGCGTGACGGAGGTGCGGCGGCCGGGTCAGCGTCTGGCTCCGGGCAGGGGCGAAGCGCGCCATAGCCCGAGCCACTGCTCGAACGAAAGCGCTCCCGGTCGTGCTTCGCGTTCGATCCCTAGCGCCCGCGCCGCCCGTCCGAAGCGCTCGTAGCCGAGGGCGCCGGCGAGGTTGCGGCGCGCGCTTGTGCGCCCGCGCCCAAAGCCCTGCCGCACGAAGCGGGCGTACCCGCGCTCGTCGGTGACGGCGACCAGTGGGCGTAGCCGCCGCCGGGCGGTGAGGAGCACGCCGTCGGTCTGGGGTGGGGGCACAAAGTCGCGTCGGCGGAGGGCGAGGGCGATCCGAAACTCGAACCAAGGCTTCGCCAATACCGACACCAGCGTCTCCTCGCCGAAGCCACCCCAGCGCATCGCCGCGTCGCGCGCAGCCCGCTTCGCGTCGAGAGCAGCGAGCGCATCGCCTCCGAGGTGTGCGCGAACGGCAGGTTCGCCACAACTTCGTACTCTCGCTGCCGGGGTCGCGGAGCCTGCCGAAAGTCTCCCAGGACCGCCTGCACGCGTGGCTCGCCCCGGAAGCGGCTGTGGAGGCGGTGCCAGCGCTGTCGGTCCCGCTCGATTGCGACGATTCGACCCGCATGGGGAACGAGCGCCGGCGGTGAGAGGCCGGTCGAGGCGACGATGCGCGCCGCGACATCGGCATTGCGAAGCCGGTGGTGGGAGAGCGTGGTGCGAAGTGGGGAGCGTCGGGGCATTGCGAAACCCGTCTGCCGCGCGTACACGCTGGAACGAGAGTCGAAGAAACGGGAACTCGGGAATGCGGCGGCCATCTGTGCCCGATCCGAGCCATCGGGTGAGGGGTGCTGCGGCGGCCGCCCTGCTCCCCTGGGGAGCGGCGGCCGTCCTAGCGCAGCCGACCGATGTTGTTGGTCACTCTCTGCATTCCGTGGCTGAGACTACGGCTGCGCTGGCCAGCGATCAACGGGTTCCCTCGCGCGCGTCGCTCCGGCGCAGCAGCGCCGCGGCCGCACTCGCGAGCGGTCCCGCCCGGCGCGCTTCTCGTGCGTAGCTTGAATCGCCCCGCTGCGCGGCGAAGAACGATCCCCAGAGAAAGGGCACGTGCGCGCTGGCGAACATCCACGTCCGCGGCGCCCGCCGGAGCATCCCGTAGAACATGTAGGCGATCGTCCGGGCGGCTGCCAGCTCGGGCTGGATCTCCGCCTCCACCTCCGCTTGGTACCCACGCAGGTCGCCGTTTCCGCCGAGGGCGCGCAAGGCGTTGCGGGCCGCGAGTTTGCCGGAGTGGATGGCGTACGAAATCCCCTCTTCCGTGAACTCGTCCGCCAGGCCAGCGGCGTCGCCCACCAGGGCCACCTTTTCGCTCGCGATCCGTTCGCCTCCACGGCGGAAGCGGATCTTGTGACCGCGCGCGATCTCGACCGCCGCTCCCGACAGCCCAAGACGCGCGAGGTAGCGCTCCACGAGCGATTTCATCTGGCCCGCTCCCTCACGTGGGAGCACGATCCCGATCGACAGAAGCTCCGCCTTGGGGAAGAGCCAGGCGTAGCCCCAGGGGTCGTAGCCGACATCGATGAGTGCGGTCGCCTCGGCTACGGGTGCACGCTCGGGGCGGCCCCGCACCTCCACCTCCCAGGCCGCGCACTCCGCGAGCTCGAGCCCGAGGCCGGCCATCCGCCCCACCGGCGAGTGCGCGCCATCGGCACAGATGAGCACCTCCGCCTCGGCTTCGAAGCCGTCCGCCCGTACCTGTGCTCGCCCGTTCAGTTCCAGGCCACGAACGGCGGTCCCGGTGCGCAGCTCGGCGCCCGCCCGCTGCGCGTGCTCCATGAGGAGGGCGTCGAAGCGTTCACGCATCACCATTCGGGCGAAGGGGCCGCCCGCGTCCCGCGCGAAGGTCATCGATCCCCGCGCGGACACCTCGATCCGTTCAACGGAGTCCTCGACGACGCTATCGATCGGAAACGGCAGCATGCGCTCGGCGCGCAAGGGGACGCCGCCGCCGCAGGCCTTGTAGCGCGGCCAGTCCGCGCGCTCGACGACCAACACGCGGGCGCCGGCAGCGGCGAGCTCGCGCGCGGCCGTGCTTCCCGCCGGCCCCGCCCCCACCACGACCGCATCGAACGCTGGCATCGCTCGATTCTAGCGCGCCGCGTAAGCCCCACCGCCGATCGCTGTCCTTCCCGGGAGAGCGCTACAATCTCGGCACTGCCTGCCCCAGGGGTTTCCGTGACGACGAATTGGTTCTTGGTCAACGCCATCCCCGTGATCATCATCGGCGCGGCGATCGGCTGGCTGCTCAGCCAGATCGTCGAGGATGACGGCAGCGGTAGCGGCAATGGTGAAGACACGACGCAGCAGGGATCGACCGTTGGGGGCGCAGCGGGCGGCGACGACGATGGCGGCGACGATGGCGCGAACGGCGATGACGCTCAAACTGACGGGGGCCCCAATGGGGGTGGGGCCACTAACAACGTGGCGATGATCACGAGTGCGGTGCAGAACCCTCCGATGACGTACCTCGCCGTGTACGAGATCACGAGCACGGCCCCGAATGGGGAAACGACGTCCGGCATCTACCGGGTCGCGTCGGACGTCGATTCCGACCCGCCCCGCTCCGCAATCACGCTCGAGGGGGGCTTTGGCGGCTCGGAGACGGGCACGGTGATGATCGTCAACGATGGCGAGATGACCACCTTCTGCGTCGAGATGCAGTGCTTCCAGACATCAACGGGTGGCACGGGCGCGCTGCCCATCCCGACGCTGTTCGACCCGACTGAGCTCGTTACTGGGGCGGTTGCGGAGCCAGGAGTGACCGTCGTCCAGACCGCGGACCGCACCTTCGACGGCATCACCGGATCTTGTTACACAGTGATGGACAGCCAGGGCGTCGAGGCCGAGATCTGCATCGGTGCGAACACGCTCCTGCATCTCGAGGGGACAAGCCCGGACGGCGATTTTTCCTTCACGCTGAAGGAATTCCGCCAGCCGTCAGCCGGTGACTTCGAGCTTCCCGACTACGAAATCGTCACGCTTCCTGATGGGGCCGGCGGCGTGGATTCAGCTCCTCAGGGCCCTGCACTCGTCATGGCGAATGGCCTCGTAACGATTGACTGGGACCAGATCGGCGCGCCCGCCTTCTATCTGCTGCCGGACCCGAACTCCGACGATCCGCTCTACCACACCCACAACGTCGCGGCCGTCGATGGCTACCTCCTGTCACTCCAGTTCTTCACGGTGTACGGCTCCGCCTGGACTGGGCAGACGGGCACGTTCCCGCTCAACTGCAACGATCCCGCGAGCACCGGTCTCTGCGTGTACCTCGATGTCGATGCTGGCGGCCCGATCCCGCAGTTCGGCACCGGCTTCGATGTAAGCGGCACGGTCACGATCGAGCGCCTCGACGAAACCGGCTATCGCGTCATCCTGGAGACCGTCGTGTTTACGGAGGGGTACACGATCGTCGGTCCTTTGGTGATCGAAGGCTGACCTTGGCCCGCTAGCGCCGCGGCCCCTCCAGCGCCTCCGTCGACCAGACCGCCTCGCGCTCGAGCTGGTGCTTGATACAGCGACGAATCGAGCGGCGTAGGACGAGGTAGCCCGCTTCCTCCCCCAGATCTGGCTTGGCTGCCTGGAGCGCCGCGATCGCCGCCACGAGGAGGGCCCGTAGCGCCAGCGACTCCTCGGTCACCTTCGCCAACGAGGGGTACTCCTCCGGGGTCCAGTAGTGCTGGCCCTGCTCTTCAGCGATGCCCTGGGCGACAACGACGAGGTCCGAGCGCTCCGCAGCTGCGGTCGTGCCCTCGATCCAGGTGCGAACCTCGTCGAGCACCGCCCGTGTTTCGCGATTGTCGTCAAAGAGGGCCTGGCCTTCGTGCTCGATGCGCGCGAGGACGTTGCGCATGAGGTTGCCCACCGTGAAAGTCAGACTCTTCGCGAACGGCTCGGTGACTTCTGGGGCGATGTACTCGTCGAAGGTCCAGAGAGCGCTCTTCAGGACCTCATCTGCTCGCGGTCGCATGGCGCCTCAACTATAGCTGGCACCGCTCGACCGCCCCGCCTTCCCGCCCCTTGCGCTGCCGCCGCGTACGGCCTTACCGTCCACGGGCCGTGACCACACCGATCGAGGCAACCGCGAGCTACCTCTACACCACCGTGCTCGAGGCGGATGATAGCGCCTCGCTCGATCGGGCCACCAACGAGTGGCTCGATGCGCACATCGCGAACGAGGTCGTCTCCATGCAGCTCGCTACGGGTGGGACCCCCGGACCTGCGGGCCGGCTCTACCTGCTCATCGTCTACAAGGGCGAGCGCCGGGTGCGGCATTCGTGAAGTTCATCCGTACGCGCAACAACGCCGCCGGCAAGGCCGTGATCGCGGAGAACCGCGAGCTCCCGCCCGACCGGGCGCACAATTTCGACGTGCCCTCAGGCCCTGGCGGCCGCTGGCTCGTGGTTGAATTCGAGCCGGGTCAGTCCACGGGCTGGCACGCCGTCCATTGCGATGTCTACGTCTACATCGCCACAGGCCAGCTCGAATTCGCCCTGGACGGAGGCGAAAGCGTGACCGTGTTCGAAGGCGACCTCGTCGTCGAGGGCGATAACACCCTCCACTCCTGGACGAACACCGGCGACGGGCCGGCGAAGGTCTCCGCGATCGAGATCGACCGGCCGTAGATCCGCCCCGGCCCTGTGCCCGGATGCCGCTCACCGTCATCTACGAAACGCATTCCACGAGCGTGGACAACGAGGCGGGGCTCGCTTCCGGCCACGCCGACCCGCGGCTCTCGCCCCTTGGGCGCCGACAAGCGGCAGCTCTGGGGCGCCGCCGGGGCGATGAGCGCCTTGACGCGGTGCTCTGCGGCGACCGCGAGCGCCAGCGGGCGACTGCGGCACTCGCTTTTCCGGATGCGCGCTTCCCGATCCTCATCGACGCGCGGCTGCGTGAGTGCGACTACGGGAAGCTGACCCGCGCGCCGGCGGCGGATGTCGAAGCCGCGCGCGCGGCTCGTGTCGACGAGCCGTTCCCCGAGGGGGAGAGCTACCGGCAGGCCGTGGAACGCCACCGGGCCGTGCTGACCGAAGCCGAAGAGCGTTGGCCAGGCGGCAGGGTCCTGCTGATCGGGTCGCACGCCGCCTTCGTCGCTTTGGAGCATCTGTGCGCGGGCGTGCCCCTCCACGACGCGCTCACCAACCCGCGCCCGTGGCAGCCGGGCTGGTCCTACGAATTCGCGTCGAGCTTGGAAACGGCCTAACTCACCGCCGCGGGCGCCATCGAGAGCAGCTCGATGGTGTTGCCGTCGGGGTCCCAACCGTAGACGACCCGGATCCCGCCGTCGTAGTCGAGTACGCCCGACTTGAACTCCATGCCCGCGGCCTTCATCCGTTCGTACTCCTCGTCGGCGGAGTCGACGCTCAGGCAGATGTGGAAGCCACCGACATCGGAGGTGCGGAGGGGATTACGCTCGTAGCCCGTGGGAGCGTCGTATTTGATGACTTCGAGCGCGTAGCCGTCCAGGTTGAGGACCGCCGCCGTGATGTCGGTGCCTGGGATCGCCTGCAACGTCTCGATGAACTCGTTGTCCAGGTGCAGGCGCGTGCCGGTGTCCTCGAAGCCGAGGAGCTTGTAGAACGCGACCGCGCGATCGAGGTCCAGCACCGTGATCGACGTATGTCCCACACCGCGGATGCCCATGGTCTGCTCCTGGCCGAACGCTTCGGCGAGCGCATGCTAGCGGGCCGACCCCCCCGAATCCACCATCAAGCCGTTGCCCACGATGTAGCCGGCTGTGCCTTCGCTCAGGAGAAAGGCGCAGGCCTCGGCGATGTCGCGCGGACTGCAGATCTCGCCGGTGGCTGTCTGCTGGCTCCTCTGCTCGCGGGCGCCTTCCTCCGCCAAGATGTCCTCGGTCATTCTGCTCTCGACGAATCCGGGGCAGATGTAGTTCACGCGGATGCCGTGCGGGAGCAACTCGATCGCCATCGAACGGGAGAGCGCCGCCACCCCGCCCTTCGACGCAGAGTACGCGGAGAGGTTAGGCAGCCCCATCACCGCGGCCACCGAGGCGATGTTGACGATGGCCCCCTTGCGCTCGTCCGCGATCATCGCTCTCGCGACGGCCTGCCCGATCACAAACGTCCCCGTGAGGTTCACGTCGATGACCTCGCGCCACGTTTCGAGGTCGGCTTCGAGCGTGCCCGCGTAGCGGAGGATCGCGCCGCAGTGGACGAGGCCCTCGACACCGCCCCACTCCGTCCGCACCTGCGCTACGAGGCGCGCGACCGCCTCCCCGTCCGTGACGCTGATCGGCTCGGCGATCACGTCGTGGCCAGCAGCCTTAAGCGTGCCCTCCGTCTCCGCCAGCCCCGCCGCGGCGGGGTCCACGATCGCAACGCGCGCACCGCGCTCGGCGAGGAGCGCGGCCGTCCCCCGGCCCATGCCGGAAGCCGCCCCGGTAACGACGATCGCCTTGCCTTCGAACGATGTGCTCAGGGAGCGCCTCTCTCGGGGTGTGGTTCGGTTGTACGACCGTGGGCCGCCGCCCCTCGGGCGCGTGTGACGAGCGGATCAGCCCTCGATGACGTTCTCGACCGGCATGACCTCGGGCGCGCCGCCCTGTATGCCCACCTCGGCGAGGATCGGCCCGAGGGTCTCGCCGAAGGCCTCGAACTGCTCCGCCGAGTCCCAGATGTCGAACACCATCAGCCCACCAGCGGGCCCGAAGCAGGCGTGATGCGCGCGGCCCAGAGGCGAGCTAGCCCCGACCGCCTCGAGCTTGCTAATCACTTCGTCGTACTGGGCCTTCGTCATGCCCTCGGGATGGTGGTACACGCCAATGCTCATCTCTCGCTCCTTCCCGGGCTCGCCACCAGGGCGGCTCAGGTGGGGGGAACCAGGTTGCGGCTTGCCCGGCCTCCTGGGGTGCTCCGCCGCCGGGAGAAGCGCTCTCGGCCCAAGCAGGTTCACGTACCAGCCGAGGAGGTCCCAGTCCCGGCGTCCACAAGAGCCAGGTCGCACGCTATGCGCGGGGGACGATCAGGTAGAGGGCGTTCCAGCGGCTCCAGATGCTGTCAATCACCTCGCCGGATTCGAACTGCCGCGTGCCGGCCGAAGCCATGATCGCCAGCCTACCCGCTGGTCCCTCGTGCCACTCTCAACTCTGAGCTTTGAACACTGAACTCCGCTCAGATCTGCGGCGCCTGCGACTGGCTCTCGTCCACCGCCGGCACGCGGTGCAGGATTATTTCGCCGGCCTTGAAGTGCCGCTCACCCGCTGAAGCCATGATCGCCAGCTACCCGCTCGTCCCTCGTGCCACTCTCAACGCTGAGCTTTGAACACTGAACTCCGCTCAGATCTGCGGGGGCTGGACCCCGCTCTCGAGGACGAAGGGCATGCGGTGGAGGACTATTTCGCCGGACTTGAAGTGCCGCTCGGCCGCTGAAGCCATGATCGCCAGCCTACGCGCTCGTCCCTCGCCCCACTCTGAACTCTGAGCTCTGAACACTGAACTCCCCTCCGGCGTAGCCGGAGCGGCCGGTAGACTCGCGCGCGATGGCCCCGACCCCGCCCCAACCGCGCTACCTCCTGCCGATTGCGGCGCTCTTCACGGGGGCGCTCATCGTCTCGAACATCGTGGCCGTAAAGATCGCCGACTTCTCGGGTGTGTCCGGGCCGATCTCGGACTACTTCCTCCCCGCTGCCGTCATCGTCTTCCCCATCTCCTACATCCTTGGGGACATCCTCACGGAGGTATACGGCTACCGCACGGCGCGACGGGTCATCTGGTCCGCGTTCCTCGCGAACGGCCTCGCCGTACTCGCAATCGTCCTCGCCGACGACCTTCCAGCGGCGCCCTTCTGGCAGGACGGCGCGGCCTACGACTCGATTCTCGGTCAGACCTGGCGCATCGTCGGCGGCAGCTTCGCCGCCTTCCTCGTCGGCGAGTTCGCGAACTCGATGGTGCTCGCGCGAATGAAGCGAGCGACGAGCGGGCGCTTCCTTTGGGCGCGCACCATCGCCTCGACGATCGTCGGCCAGGGTCTCGACTCGGCCATCTTCATCTCGATCGCCTTCGCCGGCCGTGACGGGATCGAGCTGTGGCCGCTGATCTGGAAGCAGTGGCTGTTCAAGGTCCTCTTTGAAGCTGTCGCGACGCCGGTCACCTACGCGGCCGTGATCACGCTCAAGCGGCTCGAGGGCCTGGACGTCTACGACGATGCCGCGGACCTCAGCCCGATCCCTCTCGGCTTCGGCCGCTAGCACCGCGGGCACGTGCACGCGCGCTTGCGCGGCCCCGCGCCCGACCGCACCCTGGCTCGATGCCAACGACCGAGTTCGCCAGCGACGGCACGATCGACCACTTCGAGAACCAGCACCCGGGCCGCGATTACGAGATTCACTTCGAGGCGCCCGAATTTACGAGCGTCTGCCCGATGACGGGCCAGCCTGATTTCGGCACGATCTCGCTTGTCTACGTGCCGGCCGCGCGCTGTATCGAGTTGCGCAGCTTCAAGTACTACCTGCAGAGCTTCCGCGATCGCGGCATCTTCTACGAAGACGTGGTGAACCAGATCCTGAACGATGTGATCGAGGCGATCGCCCCTCGCCGGGCCACGGTGATCGGGGACTTCCACGCTCGCGGTGGGATTACCGCCCGAGTGACGGCCGAGCACACCTCGGGGTAGCATCGAACGACGAAAAATTCACAATTGCGGCACACGGCTGTTGCCCCCGCCGCGCCGAGGTCACGCTCCATGGCGGTCAAGTCGGACCCCGGCGGCTTTCCCCAACGCAAGCTCAAGGACGCGCCCACGGTCACTCCGGGGCAGATGCGCGAGATCCAGCGCGCTGCGCAGGAAGTCTTCCACTACGACATCCTTCAGCCGATCGAGAACGCGGGGCGGACGGTCGCGCAACTCATCTTGGCGATGTTCGGAGGCCGTGGGCGCGGCCAGCGCGTGGTCATGCTCGCCGGCGGCGGCCACGTCGGCGCCGCGGGGCTCTGCGCGGCCCGCCACCTCGACAACTGGGGCGTCCAGACCGAGCCCATTCTCGGCGAAGTCGAGAGCCAGATGAGCTTCGCCACACGCCGCCAGCTCCACATCCTCGAGGAGTCGGGTATTGGTGAGCCGCACGACCACGATACGAGCGAGCACACCGTCGAGGACCACCTCCAGCACGCCGACCTCATCGTGGACGCACTCGTCGGTTACGGGCTCGAAGGCGCGCCGACCGGCCTCGCCGCCGCGGTCACGGAGATCGCCGGCGCCTCGCGCCGACCCATCCTCGCGCTGGATGTGCCGACGGGCGTGAATGCGCACACCGGCGTCGTCAGCAGCCCGGCGATCGCCGCCTGCACGACCCTGATCTTCGATCTGCCCAAGGCCGGCCAGGTCCTCCCGGGCTGCGCGAACGAGGTGGGCGAACTCTACGTCGCCGACCTCGGCATCCCTCGCGCCGCCTACGAGCGGCTGGGGATCAGCACCCGCGATCTCTTCGCTGAGGGTCCGCTGGTGCGGCTCCGGCGCTAGGTTCCCGGGCTCAGAACTTGCGCGAGTCCCAGAGAACGTCCCCATCGCCGCGGAGGTGGTTCTGAAGCCGCGCCGCAACGAAGAGCAGATCGCTCAGCCGGTTCAGGTACGGTACAACGAACGGCCCCACCGCCTCCTCGTGGCTGAGCGCGATCGTGATGCGCTCCGAGCGGCGGCAGACCGTGCGGGCGACGTGAAGCTGGGCGGCGCTCTCGGTCCCCCCCGGAAGGACGAAGCTCGTTAGCGGTTCGAGGTCCTCGTTCCAGGCGTCGATCCACGCCTCGATCTGATCGACGTGGCGCTGCTCGATTCCGGGGCCGCTCAGCCGCTCCTTGTCCGACTCCCGGGTGGCGAGGTCGGAGCCGAGGTTGAAGAGCACCTGCTGGATGATGGCGAAGGGGTCGGAGAGTGGCCCGAGCAGTCCCTTCGCTACTGCCACGCCGATCACGCTGTTGAGCTCGTCGACTGTGCCGTACGCCTCGATCCGAAGGCTCTCTTTGGGCACGCGCTGGCCACCCACGAGCGCCGTCATGCCGTCGTCGCCCACGCGGGTGTAGACGCGATTGATGCGAACCATGTGCGCAGCATGCCCGAGCGGTCCCGAGGCGGCCACCCTACCCCTTCCCCCCACGGCGGCACGCGCGGAGAATGGCGCCACGGAGGGTCCTCTGGCCGACGACATCCGCTGCGAGCGCTGCCTGGTGCCGATCACCGGTGAGCCCCACTTCATGGCCACGCGCCGCTTCTGCTGCGCGAGCTGTGCGGTCGGCTCCGCTTGCGAGCACCAGGGCGTGCGCCGCGATGCCAATATCCGGCGTTACGACGGCAACTTCGATCGTTTCCGCGAGGCGGCGCGGCGATCCGGGCCGTACGAGCGCGAGCGCAACTCGGGGTGACCAACTGCGGGTGACATTGACTGCGCCGCCCGCCTGACCGCACGATCCAGCGATGGCCCTCTACGAATACCTCTGCCCGAACTGTGACGAGCGCTTCGAGAAGCGGATGCCGATGAGCGACGTGCTCCAACTCGTCCCCTGCCCCTCCTGCGGCAAGAAGGCGCAGAAGATCATCGGGAATTTCGCGGTCGTCGGCGTGGCGCAGGAAGCCACCGGAGACGGCCCCGCCCCCTGGGAAGATGACGGCGCGGATGACGGAGACGACGCCACCTGCGACGACGCGGGCGGTGTCGACGACCTTACCCATCATGGCCACAGCCACGGCCCTGGCGGCCACTCGCACTAAAGCTCGCTTCGCTCGGACCCCACCGCACCGCCACCCCCCGTCGCTCGTCTGCTGCGCCCCTGCGGCCTGCGGCCGCTTCGTCTTCGCGCTCGCTTTATCGCTCGCTTCGCTCGACCCAACCCCAGCCCGTCCACCCGTCGCTCGTCTGCTGCGCCTCTGCGGCCTGCGGCCGCTTCGTCTTCGCGCTCGCTTTATCGCTCGCTTCGCTCGACCCAACCCCAGCCCGTCCACCCGTCGCTCGTCTGCTGCGCCTCTGCGGCCTGCGGCCGCTTCGCCTCCGCGCTCGTTTAGAACTCGCTGCGCTCGGGCCCCCCGCCCGGCCCCACCCGCGCTCGTCTGCTGCTCCTCTGCAGCCTGCGGCCGCTTCGCCTCCGCGCTCGCTTAGAGCTCGCTGCGCTCGGACCTGCGCCTACGCTCGTGAGTACGGCTCAGCGGTGGGATCGGGCGCTCGGGGGACGTACGCCGCGCGGCTTCCCTGGCTCTAGATCTCCAACAGCTCGGCGACGCGTTCGCGGTGGAAGTCGCCGTCGCCCCAGAAGAGCTCGGCCCGCTTCTGGCGGCGGAAATAGAGCTGGATGATGTAGTCCTTCGTGAAGCCGATGCCGCCGTGAATCTGCTGGCCGTGGGCCACCACGCGGCGGCTCGCTTCGCTGCACCACGCCTTCGCCATGGAGGTGTCCATGTCCTGCGAATCCTCGTTCTCGCTGGTCGCCCAGGCGGCCTTGTACGTGATGAAGCGCATGCCATCGACATCCGTCACCATGTCGGCTGCCTTGTGCTGGATCGCCTGGAACGAGCCGATGGGGCGGCCGAACTGGACGCGCTCCTTGGCGTAGTTCACAGCGATCTCGAAGTCCTTCTGGGCGAGGCCGACGAGATACGCGTTCTCGAGGTTGACGGCGATATTGCGCGCGCGCGCTTGCGTCGCCTGGTCTGCCCGGACGACATCATCGGCGCTCACCCGCACGTCGTTCAGGACCACCTCGGCCTGCTTGTCGCTGGCGATCGTCTTGAGCAGCGTCACCTCAACGCCGGGCTGGTCGCGGGCGATGATGAAGCTCGCTGGCGGTCCCTCTGGAGCGCCTGCGATAACGTGGAGGTAGTCGGCCACATTCGCGTCGGGAACGAAGAGCTTCGTCCCGTTGAGGATGTAGTCCGCGCCGTCCTGTGTGGCGGTGAGGGCGATGCCCTCGCGGTCCCAGCGTCCCGACTCCTCAGTGATCGCGTACGTGTGGATGGCTGATCCATTCGCGATGCCGGGCAGGTACTTCGCCTTCTGGGCGTCGCTTGCGGCGACCGTCAGCCAGGCAGCACAGGTGGCGTTGGGGATGAACGGACCGGGCACGAGCGCCCGCCCGAACTCTTCGACGAGGACGCACAGATCGAGGTAGGAGAAACCCGCGCCGCCGTGCTCCTCGGGGATCATCAGCCCCTGCCAGCCGAGATCGGCCATCTTCTTCCACAGCTCCGGGCTGTAGCCGTTCTCGTCCTCTTCCATCGCGCGCACGTGCTCTTCCGGGCACTCGTTCTCGAGGAACTCGCGCGCGGAGTTGCGCAGCAGCTCTTGCTCTTCGCTGAGGCTCAGATCCATGGTCGTCCGACCTCCTCCGGCAGCGCAGAGCGGGCGCACGCAGGCGTGCTCACCCCGCCACGCTGGTAGCTGCGGGAGTCTAGCACGCGGCTCCGGGCCCAGCGAGACGGCGTCCCTACGGCACTTCTACCCAAGAGTCGAAGAAGCGCTCTTGGAACTCCGTCGCAGCCTCAATCGCCCCTGCGTCCGAAGCGCCGCTGTCCGCTGTGACCAGCTTGTCCTCGACATCGTCGCGCCGGCGGATGATGGCGATCACGGTCGCTTCACAGTGAGCCAGCGGCTCCCTCGCGCCGAGAACGTAGGCATCGAGCGGGTGTCCATCGGGCGCGATCGTGCCGCACGAAGCCGTAGTTGACCGGGTAGAGGACGGCAGGCTCGCTCGGGTGGCGGCTGCCCAGCGGCCGGTCGATCCGACTTGGATACGGCGCCCAACCCAGTCGACGAGGCGGAGGTTCGCGTCCACCGCTAACGACCCGTCGTTCGGCCGCGCGAGCAGGATCGTTGGTCGCGCTTGGGCGGGAGCCGCGTGTCGCCACTAGGCGGCAGGCGGCTCCATGCTCGCCGCGGCTCGGTTGCACGGCAGTGGCGTACCGCGGGAGCCGCGCGTCCGCGTACGCGTTCGCAAGCCCCACCGGACCGACAGGGGTCGCGTGCTCTCCCGGGGTGGTGTAGGATAGGGGGGTACCCTATGGAGAGAGGCACGAGATGCTCGCGGAGACGCAACGACAGGCCGCGCGCCGGCTCAAGATCATCGCTGGGCAGGTGGACGCGCTCCAGAAGCACATCGAGGAGGACCGCTACTGCGTGGACCTGCTCGACCTCTCCCTCTCCATCCAGAAGGCGCTGCGCAGTCTCGACGGCCTCGTGCTCGAAGGCCATCTTCGAACGCATGTGATCGAGCAGTTCATGAGCGGCGATTCGGAGAGGGCGGTACAGGAGCTTCTGCGGGTGTACAAAGTGCAGGGGCCGGTTGAGAGCGGGTCATCCACACGAGCCGGCGAGGCCACAGGACGAAAGCGGGGAAGTTGATGGCAGAGACGATTGAGCTGAGGGTCACGGGGATGACTTGCGATCACTGCGTCCACGCAGTGACCGAGGCAATCACCGGCGTCACCGGCGTGAGCGGCGCGCAGGTCGACCTCGAAGCGGGTGAGGCGATCGTCGAGGGCGAGCAAATCGACCTCGACGCCGTGATGGCGGCCGTGGCTGAGGAGGGGTACGCGGCGGCGCTCCCGAGCTGAGCTCCCAGCGCCTGCGGATGAAGCGATGAGCGCGGAGAACGCGATCACACTGCGTGTCAGCGGGATGACGTGCGCTTCCTGCGTGCGCCGCGTCGAGCGCGCCCTCGCCAAAGTCGAGGGCGTGGAGGCGGCGAGCGTGAACTTCGCCTCCGAGACGGCTCGCGTGACGCTGGGCGAGAGGGGCGGGGCGGGCGCGCTCGTGGCGGCGGTCGAGCGGGCGGGGTACGGGGCAGCACTCGCCGAGGCGGGACAAGAGACTCCACTCCGGAACGAGCGCGCGACGATCGTGCGGCTCGCAGTCGGTGCCGGCCTCGGCGTGCCCGTGATCATCCTCGCGATGGCGATGGATATCGCCGACCTGCCGCTGTTGGGCAGCGCCCGCGCGACGGGCTGGTTGCTCCTCGCTGCGGCGGGCGTGGTGCAGATAGTCCTCGGGTGGCCCTTCTACCGCGCTTCGCTCCCCGCCCTCCGCGCGCTCACGCCAAACATGGACGTGCTCGTCGCGCTGGGGACCACGGTCGCCTTCGCGTTCAGCGCCTGGGTCGTGCTCTTCGACCGGGCCGAGGCGATGTTCTTCGACGTGAGTGCCGCCGTGCTCCTCTTCGTGAGTATGGGCAGGTTCTTCGAGGACCGCGCCAGGCTCGGCGCGGCGAGCGCCATTCGCTCCCTGCTGGGGCTCGCAGCCAAGTCGGCGAACCTCCTTCGCAGTGGTGAAGAGCTGGCTGTGCCGGTGGAGGAACTAGCGGTGGGCGATGCCTTCCGGGTGCGGCCGGGGGAGCGGATCGCCGTCGACGGCGTGGTACGGTCGGGCCTCAGCGCCGTCGACGAATCTCTGATGACGGGCGAATCGATCCCAGTCGAGCGCGGTCCTGGCGACGTGGTTGTCGGAGGCACGCTCAACCAGCACGGCGTCGTCGTCGTGGAGGCGCGGGCGGTCGGTGAGGAGACGGTCCTGCGACGCATGGCTGCGCTCGTCGAGGAGGCGCAGGGCTCGCGCGCGCCCGTCGAGCGCCTCGTCGACGCCGTCGCGGCCGTGTTCGTGCCGGTCGTGCTCGGCATCGCGCTCGCCACCTTCCTCGGCTGGGGATTCCTCGGAAGCTCCTGGGTCGACGCGATGGTCCATGCCGTCGCGGTCCTCGTGATCGCGTGTCCATGCGCCCTCGGGCTGGCCACGCCGACCGCGATCGTGGTTGGGACGGGTATGGGCGCGGAGCGCGGGATCCTCATCCGCAACGCCGAAGTCCTCGAGGCCGCGGGCAGCCTCGATGTCGTGGTCGTGGACAAGACGGGAACGCTGACCGAAGGCCGGCCCGAGCTCGTCGAGCTGGTTGCGGCGCCGGGGTTCAGCGAGCGGGAGCTGCTCGCCGACGTGGCTGCAGTCGAGGCGTTGAGCGAGCATCCGCTGAGCCGCGCCGTGGTCGACGGGGCGGAGGAGCGGGGCATCGCCATTGGGACCGCGGAGGGCTTCGCCGCGACCCCGGGTGCCGGCCTTGAGGGCACCGTCGAGGGCCGTCAGGTCGCGGTCGGGACGGCCGCACTCTTTGCCGCATCTGGAACAGTTCTGGGACCAACCATCGATGCGGCGCTCGCCCGCCTCGAGGGCGAAGGGAGAACGACGGCGCTCGTCGCCGTAGACGGCCAGGTGGCGGGCCTCCTCGCCTTCGCCGATCCTCTCAAGGGGAACGCGCCGAGAGCAGTAGCGGCGCTGAGCTCGCTGGGCGTCCGCGTCGTGATGGTGACCGGCGACAACGAGCGCGCCGCGAAGGCAGCGGCGGAGCAGGCCGGGATCGGCGAGGTGCACGCAGCCGCACTCCCGGAGGAGAAGCTGGCCATCGTTCGCGCCCTCCAGGACGAGGGCCTGCGGGTGGGGGTCGCGGGCGACGGCGTCAACGACGCCGCCGCGCTCGCGCAGGCAACCGTCGGCTTGGCGATGAGCACGGGCGCCGATGCGGCCATCGAGGCGAGCGACGTGACCCTCCTGCACGGCGACGTCGCCAAGATCGCAGAGACGATCATGCTGAGCCGCGCCACGCTTTCGACTATTCGTCAGAACCTTGGCTGGGCCTTCGGGTATAACGTCCTAGCGCTGCCGCTAGCCGTCGCCGGCCTGCTCAATCCGATCGTGGCGGGCGGGGCGATGGCGCTCAGTTCCGTGAGCGTGATGGCGAACAGCTTGCGCCTGCGCAGCAAGCGCCGGCGCATCGTCGAAGGTAGCGGCAACGCCTATTCGGGCGGAAGCGCGGGCTTCCTCGCCGCGAACCGCGGCCCTCTCGTCGGTCTCGCCTCGATTGCCGCCGTCCTGCTCGTGCCGTTCGTCGTCTTCACGGGCATCGACCGTTCCTGGTTCGCCTGAGACTCGGGGAGCGCTCGCGCTCGCTAGTGGCGCCCGCTGCTAGACTGCGCGCATGGAGCGAGCAGCGAGCCGGGCCGTCCGCGTCGGCTCCATCACCATCGGGGGCGGAGCGCCGGTCGTCGTTCAGTCGATGGCGGCGACGAAGACGCAGGACATCGAGGCGACGACCGCCCAGGTGCGGATGATCCACGATGCGGGGGCGGGGCTCGTGCGGGTCGCCGTTGACAGCAAGAAGGATGTCGAGTGCCTCGCGCGCGTCCGCGAGGCGGTGCCCGAGGCGAACTTCGTCGTCGACCTCCAGGAAAGCTATCGGCTCGTGACCCAGGTCGCTCCCCACGTCGACAAGGTTCGCTACAACCCTGGCCACCTCTACCACCACGAGAAGTCGAAGCCAGTGGCGGAGAAGGTCGCGTTCATCGCCGAGACGGCCGCCACGCACGACTGCGCGATCCGCGTGGGCGTGAACTGCGGGTCGGTCGACCCGGCGATGGACGAGAAGTTCGCGGGTGCGGACGAGCCCGGGCTCGAAGGCGTCTCCGCGATGGTCGAGAGCGCGCTCGATCACTGCCGCATGCTCGACGACGTTGGCTTCGATCGCTACGTCGTCTCGCTCAAGGACAGCGACCCGCGCAAGGTGATCGCCGGCAACTGCCGTTTCGCGGAGGCGCGGCCCGATGTCCCCCTCCACCTCGGGGTGACCGAGGCGGGGATGCCCCCGGAAGGCGTGATCAAGACGCGCATCGCCTTCGAGCAGCTCCTCAGTAGGGGCGTGGGCGACACCATCCGCGTGTCGCTGACGCTGCCCTTCGCCGAGAAGTGGCGCGAGGTCGAAGCGGGGCAGGGGATCGTTGACGATATCGAGGCTGGGCGGTTCCGCTCCGTGCCCGAGTTCCTCGACGGTGGACTGAACATCATCAGCTGTCCGAGCTGCAGCCGTGTCGAAAACGAAGCCTTCATCGAGCTCGCTCAGGACGTGAAAGCAACGACCGCCTACGCGAAGGATCACGACATCACGATCGCGGTCATGGGCTGCCGGGTGAACGGCCCGGGCGAGACCGATGACGCCGATCTCGGACTCTGGTGCGCGCCCACCTTCGTGAACCTCAAACGGGGCGAGGAGGAGCTGGGCGCCTTCCCCTACGACGAGGTTCTGGGCCGGCTCAAGACTGAGCTCGACGTGCTAATCGCTGAGCGCGCCCGAGCGTAGGCCCCCGACGGATCCGCGACCTAGCCGATTAGCGGATGCGCGAAGCTGTGCTGGGCGCCAGGATCGCAGCCGATGAGTGACGAAGCCCGCAGCAGCCAATCGCCGCCGACGCTGTACGAGTGGGCTGGCGGGATGTCCGCCTTCGAGAGGCTCACACAGCTGCTGTATGACCGCATCGAGGACGAGCCGCTCCTCGCACCCCTCTTCGCCAACGCCGATCCGCACCACCGCGCGCATGTCGCCCGCTTCATCGCGGAGGTGTTCGGTGGGCCGAGGACCTACAGCGAGGACCACGGCGGCCATCCCGCGATGATCGAGCACCACGTCGGCAAGGGGATCTCGGAGGAGCAGCGGCGACGCTGGGTCCAGCTCATCGGCGAATGTGCCGACGCCGCTGGGCTCCCGGACCCGAATTCCGCTCAGCGTTCGTCGCCTACATCGAATGGGGATCGCGCTTGGCCGTGCTGAACTCCGCCCCGGATGTCGAGGTCGACGCGGATGCGCCAATGCCGGCCTGGGGTTGGGGCGAGACGGGCGGGCCTTACAGGCCGTAGCCAGGCGTCAGCTAGCCCAAAGGATCGGCCGAAGCCGCTCGAGCCGAGTCAGGCGAGGGGGGCGAACCACTACCGGAGCGCCGACCTGGCGCCCCGGACCTAGTAGGGCAAGCCCTGCTGGCCCTGGACGCCCTTCAGCGCCGCGATCTCGCCCCAGTGGCCCGCTACGTGCGTGAGTCCGATGGTCGAAAGAAAGCCGATGACGGTGGACTTGCCGAAGGGCCCATCGATCTCTTTGCTCAGCACCTCTTCTGAGGCGCTGCTGAGGAAGTCGTTCGTCTCGGCAGCGACGGCCTGCGCGAACGCCTGCGCCGTTTCGAGATCGACGGCAAAATCGACGGGTACGTCGACCTGGCGGGGCGACGTCTCGGTGATGCCGAGCTTCTCCCCCCAGCCACCGCGGGCGAGCAGAGGCTCGCGGCCGAGCGCCATGCCGTTCACCATCGCGTCCTCGGCGATGGCGACGTGCGAATAGATGGCCCCGATGGGGTTGATCTTCCAGGCCTCATCGCGGTGGTTCAGGATCGCGGCCTCCACATCGCCGATCGTGCCTTCGAGGAGTTGGTGCGCTTGCTCGAACTGACCTCGCAGAAGTTCCTGGGCGTTCATGGGCAGTCTCCTTGGGCCCGGATCTGCCGGGCGCGATCGATCGGTCCTGACCCCGTGGCGGACCGTCGGCCAGAGCTTACGCTTGTCCGCGCCCCCGCGGAGGCGGGCGATGAGGCGGTCTGAACTCGCCCTTTAGAACTCCATCCCCTTGAGCCCTTGGAATCCCTTGATCGCCGCAATCTCACCCCAGTGGCTCGCGACGTGGATCACGCCCACGTTCGCGATCATCTGCAGCGTCGTCATCTCACCCATGGGTGTCTCTCTTGTGGTCAGGAGCAGATCGTCACCCGCGCTCGCGAGGAACTCGTCGGTCGCCTTACGGACCGCGTTCGCGTAGTCACGCACGATCGCTAGGTCGAAGTGCTTGTCCGCCCACTCTGGGGTTTGCGAGGGATTGGCGTCTTCGATCCCGAGCTTCTCGCCCCAGCCCTCCTGCGTGAGCAGGGGCGGCTTCCCCTGCACGAGCCCGTTGATGATGCCGTCCTCCGTCATCGCGATGTGGGTGTAGATCGCGGCGATCGGGTTGATCGTCCAGCCTTCGCCCTGGTACGCGAGCGCCTCCGGCGAGCAGTCCGCCAGGGTCGCCTCGAGGAACTGATGGGCTGCTCCGAGCTGGCCACGGATCACATCTTGGGCGTTCATCGCCACCTCCTGCGTCTCTTCGCTCGGCCGAGCATACCCGTGGGGGTGGTCCTCGCGAAATGTGAGGCGGTGGCGACGGGCGATCGATTGCCGCCCTCCGGCGCGATCGGTTGAAACGCCTCGCGGTGGGGCGCACTGCCGATCGTCTACAGGACCGATCACGAAGGTGGAGCGGCCATCCGGCAGGGAAGACGGAGCAGACGAGCGCGAGTGGGGTGGGGCGGGGGGCCGAGCGCAGCGAGCTCTAAGCGAGCGCGCAGGGGAAGCGGCTGCCAGGCCGCAGAGTCGCAGCAGACGAGCGCGGGTGGGGTGGGGCGGGGGCCCGAGCGCAGCGAGCGCGGAGACGAAGCGGGGGCCGCGGAGGCGCAGCAGACGAGCGCGGGTGGGCGGGGCGGGGGGCCCGAGCGCGGCGAGCTCTAAGCGAGCGCGTAGACGAAGCGGGGGCCGCAGAGGCGCAGCAGTCGAGCGGCGGGTGGGGTGGAGCAGTGGGCCCGAGCGCAGCGAGCTCACAAGCGAGCGCGGAGGCGAAGCGGGGGCCGCGCCGGCGCAGCAGTCGAGCGCGGGTGGGGTGGGGCGGTGGGCCGAGCAAAGCGAGCTTAATGGTGGAGACGCGGGAGGCCGCGTCACGAGCGGTTCCACCGTCTATGAGATCCCTCTCCTGCAGCCGCACCGTTGGGGCGCCTACTCGATCGGCTGGCGGGTGGCAGCATGAGCAGGCACCGCCCACCTGGACGCGCCTCAGGCGTCGCGACACCGGATGGACCAGCGCTTGAGAGATTAAGTGATCAACAGAGACTTCTGGCTGTTAATGGAGACCGAGCTGAGGACTGGCCCTGGAACCTCTCCAACGAGGAGATCCTGCAAGTCTTCATCGATATCACGGCGCACGACTCGGGCCGGACGGCCGAGACCTATGCCTCGCGCATCCGATCATCCCTCAAGCGCTCTGGCCCCACGGACGGGCGGGCGTCTCGCCTTCCAGCACCCGACAGGCCACCGCTCCGCGAGATCGTGACCGACCCAGGCCTGCTGGCCTCACTCATGAGAGCCGATCGTTCTCTTCGGAGCAATGATCAGTTCACGCGAGGCTATGGGGTCGGTGTGCGCTACGCCTACCAGGCAATGATCAGTGCTCTCCCTGCCCCGAACGGTCTGAGCCGCGACGCCCTGCGCCGGGCCTTTGCTGAGGCTAAAGAGCTCTCCTCAGAGCGCCGCGGGCTGCGCCTCCGCGCCGCGGGCGGGACGCCGCGAAAAAGAGAGCAGCGCCCCGTGCCTCAACCAGCGGAGATCGAGCGAGTGATCGGTCGATTGCGTCTATCAGAGCGGAACCACGAACAGGTGACCGCTGACCTGGTGGCCTTGGGCTATCTCACCGGAGCTCGCGTCGGGGCTCTCCTCAAGCTCACCCAAGCCGATCTCTGGCGCTCACCAACGGGCGAGGTATGGGTCTTTGTTGAGGAGAAGGCGCGCCCAGACCGGCGCCCGGTTCGAGCCTCCGCTGCGGACTTTCTCCTTCCAGGGGACTGCACAGCCCCCTCAGACGTGTCGATATGGCGAATCAGAGACGGCCGGGTGCTTACCTACCATCCCGCTTTGCGAGCACTTGCCCACGGCTGCGCATTGGCCGGTCTCGAGCCTTTCACCTTCCATCGTCTTCGACATGCCTTCGCCAGAGATATCGCTCCTGAACTGGGACTGGGCGGCGTCGTTCGCGCCGGAGGCTGGCTCAGCGAAGCGAGCGCGGAAACCTATCTCGGCCGTCCGGCGGGGGAGCCGAGATGAGCGTTGGCGGTTCGGATGGATCAGGGCCATGTTCTCGCCAGAGCGGCACTGCTTTGGACTTGGAGCTGGCCGAGTTCGCACGTGCCCTCACGGCTGAGGGAGAGTTGAGACTGTCAACGATCAGGCAGTACCGCTCGCATCTAAATTCGACCGTTGCCGATTCTGCGCAAGAGTCCGTCGCGGCGTTGCTGGCGCATCCAGTCGACGCCGTCGCGGCAATCAGGGCGCCGGCTTCACAGCAGGCGAGACGCTGCCGCCACCTCGTGATCCACCGTTACGTTCGGCTCTTCCCTCCCCCCACCCGAACTCAAGCTGCACTCGAGGCTGCGCTCACTCGCCTACCCGGCCGGGTCGTAACGGTTGGACACTCGCTCGACCGGAGCCTGGGGGGCTCACTGAAGCGCACCCGACGGCGTCATCCACTCACGCTGCTCGGGATCGAGCGCATGATTGATGCCGCTTCGAAGCTACAGCACCGGAGTGCCCTGTACCGCGCTCGAGCAGGCGCCCTAGTCGTTTCGCACGCACTGACGACCCTAAGGCCGGCAGAGGCCCTTGCCTTGAGATGGGAGCGACTGCAGCCGTGGCCAGTGGTCGTCGATGGACTCGCGCGTCTCGAGGAAGGCAGACGCCCCGTCATTGCCGAGCTTGCTCTCTCGGTCCTGCGGACTCT
The DNA here is from genome assembly GCA_965247935.1 of Tepidiformaceae bacterium. Lineage (GTDB taxonomy): Bacteria > Chloroflexota > Dehalococcoidia > Tepidiformales > Tepidiformaceae > CAUYXJ01. Next base: position 1,307,496 of record CBDFIA010000002.1, on the reverse strand, counting down.
CTGGAATCTCCATGGCCGGCCTTCGTCGGGAGAAGTGTTCAAGAGCCGTGAAGGCGGTCACCTCGCAGGCCGTTACGCCAGTGAGTTACTCAACGAGGTGTTCGCCGCCGCGGCTCTCCCTCCAATCGACCGTCGCCATCTGCGCGCCCCCTTGCTTTGGTGGCTCGTCCATGTGGTCGGTTGGGACCTGCTCCCGGTCGGCTGGGCGGCCGGTTTCAGGCACACCCACCAGCTGAGGAGCTACATCAGGCCGCTGGAGGAGTGGGCTGCGCAGAGCGAGGCGACCGAGCTCCTCGTCATCGACGAGTCGGAAAGACTCCCAGCTGCCACCCGATCCCGGGCTGAGCTCCGACACGGAACTCCCGGAGCCCCGGAGGTACGACCTACAGCCAAAAGCGCAACTCATGGCAAGGAGACGAACTATGCGTGATCCCGTCTGCCTGACCGCCCGATGGCTCAGCGAGCCCGAATTCGAGCTCACGACACTCGAACAATAGGACGCGGTAGCCCAGGTATTCCAAAGCGCAGAGATGCTGCAAGAGCTCAGAAAAAGGGAAGGCTTCTCCTTACAAGTGTCCGACGTGTTGGTAGCCCGCGCCTTACCGGAGGTCGCGCGGGCCAGACTCAAGTCTCAAGACCAGTCCAGACCGCCGTGTATTCCCTCTTCAGCGTCGGGATTCTCCTGCTCGCCGCTGCCTGCCAGATCGAGCCCTGGCCAGCCACGGGGACTCGAGGATCGCCTCGCAGCGGACCCAACGCGACGAAGGAAGTGCCATCGGGCCGCGAGCCCAACGCGGCCGTGACCGGCACGGTCACCTACCGGGAGCGGCTGGCCCTCACGCCGGGCGCGGCCCTCGTTGTCGAGCTGCGGGACGTCTCCTACGCCGACGCCCACGCTCTGCTGATCGCTCGGCAGACCATCACCGGCCCCGGCCAAGTCCCCATCCGCTTCAACGTCGGCTACCACCGTGATGACATCGACTCCGGGAATCGCTATGCGATCCATGCCAAGATCATCGAGTCCGACGGCCGCCTCGCTTTCACCAACGACACGGCATATGAGGTCATCACCCACGGCAATCCTGACAAGGTCGACATGCTGCTGATGCTGGTGCAGCCGCCGCCGGACTTGGTCGGAGAGGAGGGCGCCGGGTCCGACTGGCGGACCTGGGTCGAGGCCCCGGTCCACGTCGTGTGGGCCAACCTCATCCCGAAGGAGCAGGAACCCGTGCTGCGGGTGGCCTACTACCAGTCCACCATCGAGGGCTGTGCCCGGCCCGGCAGCGAGGGATTGGAGTTGGACGGCCGCGACATCATCGTCCGAGTGACGCTGATGCAGCCGTATCTTCGCCCCATCCTCTCAGGAGTTGGAGCCTCCAACATTCCCGGGGCGGTTCACATCGACGTCCTGGGGCGCCCCCGCGAGCCATCCTTCCATTGCACCTGGGAAGGGATCCGGGCGGCCGATCCGGACATGGTCATCGTCCTGCCCTGTGGCTTCTCGTTGGAGGCGGTCTCAGCCCAGGCGCGCCGGCTCTGGGACCACCCCGCCTGGCGTGCGCTCCCCGCCGCGACCCGTGGTGCCATCTGGGCGGTCGACGCCTCGGCCTGGTTCAGCCGCCCCGGGCCCCCGCGTCGTCGAGGGAGCCGAGGCGCTGGCCGCCATCCTCGCCGACCCCCTGGCGACCGCCGGGCCGCCGGGCGCCCTGCGACTCACCGCTCCCACGTAGGCCGCTGATCGGCTTCCGCGGCCCGCGCCGCGAGTCCCGGAAGCAAGTTCCGCCGGGGGCGTTCACACTGCTAGAACCGCATTGGATCCTCATTGGCGAGGTTGCCCGCATGCCGACCAGAGTCCAGACCGCCGTGTGTTCCCTCTTCAGCGTCGGGATTCTCCTGCTCGCCGCTGCCTGCCAGATCGAGCCCTGGCCAGCCACGGGGACTCGAGGATCGCCTCGCAGCGGACCCAACGCGACGAAGGAAGTGCCATCGGGCCGCGAGCCCAACGCGGCCGTGACCGGCACGGTCACCTACCGGGAGCGGCTGGCCCTCACGCCGGGCGCGACCCTCGTTGTCGAGCTGCGGGACGTCTCCTACGCCGACGCCTGGCCGGTGGCGTAGGCGGCCTCGGCACGCTGGTAGGTCTGGCGCCCGAGCTTGCGGATGGCGTTGGTGGTGGGCTTGGCGAGGCCCGAAGTGGCGCTGTCGATGGCGCGCCCGAGGGCGGGGATCTCGCCCTCGTTGCGGAGCGCCTTGAAGAAATCGGCGTCGCCGACCTCGACCCCGTTGCGCGCCATCTTCTGAAAGGTCTCCAGGTTGTCGCGGGTGAAGCGGGCCTGGACCGTCGGGTCGAACATGGCCTTGTGGTGGTTAAGCGCCATCTTCGCCCAAGCCCGCGGGTTTTCGGCGAGCTGGGGAAGGCCCTGGATGAAGGGATAGGCGAGGTCTCCCGAGGCGCTGAGGAAGCGCACGGTGTTGCCGACCGACTCGAAGGTGCGCGGCAAAAAGCCGAGGTTGGACGTGATGCGACGCGGGACACTCCGGCGTGGCTGCGAGAACGGCTCGAAGACTGATCACGGGCGGCGCGCGCGAAGATGAGGGCTACGCCGCCCACTCTTCCAATGCCTCCTAACGGCGGATCCCTGCCGCCTGCTAGGCTAAGCTGCGCGCTCGCGCAAGGGGACAACGATGCCGACCGCTGAAGACGAGGCGCAGCGCAACTGGCTTCAACTGCGTCTCGACGGTGCTATCGAGGGCGGCGTGGATGCACGCGCTCTCGCAAATCTCCTGACGGATGTCGTCGCCGCAGCACGCTTCATTGCCGACGAGCGGCTCGGCGTTGGCCCTCGACGCGGTCCGATGAACGCGGTCGAGCGGGGGCTCGCTAGCTTCAGGGTGACCTCCGTGTCACCGGGCAGCGTCGTTATCCAACTCGCTGCCCCGCCTACGGCCACCGAGAGACAGCTGGCCTTCGTTAGTCAAGATCTCGGTCCGGACACGATCGCCGATAGCCTTGTCTCGGAACTGAAGGACATCTCGCAGGGAACGTCCCATTCCGAAGGCGGATACGAGCGGCGCCGGATGGTTGAGCGCATCGTGCGTTCAGCTGGCCAGATCGGCAGGGTGGCCGAGGTCACCCGATTCAATAACGCGGTCGCCGACGCGGAGCCCCAAGTTGTGCTTTTGCGGTTGGATGCCCCGTCGCAACAGTCAGCCGTTCCCGAACCGACGATCCGGCAGACGGTGCTTTACGGGCATGTCTACATGGCTGATGTCGAGAGGGGTCGTCAGCGCCTTCGCATCAAGCTTCCTGACGACAGCGATCAGACGATGGCGATCGAGGATGACGTGGTCGATCACACCGCCGAAGCCCTCGGTCAACTGGCCGAGGTCCACGTATCCGAGGCCATTGTGGATGGCCGGATAGTGGGGCGAGTGGTGGGACGCATTCGGCTCCTCGACGCGTCCGAGAGGGGTGTCGACGTACCGCCGAAGAGCATTCAGCAGCTTGCACAAGAGCAAGGTCTCGCGATGCGATCGGCGCCCGACTACGTCGAACTGCTGAACGAGTTGTGGCCGACGGAGAGCGATGCCGAGGAGTTCCGCGAGTATCTGCGAACCTCCCGTGCCACAGCGGGGTGAGCGCGGAAGACGCGGCGGCTGCCTTCGTGGTCGTGGATACGAACGTCCTCTCCTACTTCACGACCAACAGTCCGCATGCACCCACATACACGCGACTTCTGAATGGGCGGGCAATAGCCCTCTCCTACTTCGCCCGTACGGAGCTGGAGAATCACCCGAACTGGGGCGAAAAGAGGCGCAGGCGGCTCGACGCCCTTATCGCCGGGACCGTCCAGCTTCCACCGTCGGAAGCCACGAGTACCTGGTACGGGAGGGCGAGCCAGAAGCGGGCGGACCTGCGCCTTCACTCGGTCGACGACATGGACCTCTGGATCATCTCCCACGCGACTGAGCATCGAGTCGAGTATATGAGCCACGACCGCGACGCGTGCCTCCTAGCCAAGGGGCTCGGGCTATCGGTGCTCACAGCGCACGACCTCGGCCCCTAGCAGGCTGCTTCTCTCGGACGGTCTCGATGAAGCTCCGGATTCCCTCCCGCACGCGGGACTGGTCCCGGCAGCCCTCACGGCCTGACATGGTGAAGCTGGAGCCCTGCCCGAACGGGAGACGACCTTGTCTCCACCTCGGAACGGAACGCTGCCACGCAGGCCTACGGCATGACCAACGGTCCATCTCAGCACGCGCCTCGCGTGGCTGGCCATTCGGCGGAGGTAGGGGCGGACCGTCCTCACACTGCTGGAGATGGTCGACGCACCATAGCCGCCGCTTCGCGGGTTACGCCTTCTGAGACGGAGACCGCCAAGCAGAACGTTGGCAGTACGGTACGTGTAGGCCCCTTACCGGGACTCGAACTGTCTCGCACAGGGCCTGAACTGGCCTTGGGTGCCGCCGCCCTTAGTAGCACTTCAGAACACCAGCTCGGGGGCGAAGAGCTTCGTGTCACTCAGGTCCGGAGGGAGGTCTTCTGAGGAAAGGCCGCCTAGGGCTGGTCTTGCTCGCCGGAATCCTTGGTAGCCGAGGAATCCCGCTCCTGCCCCTGCAATTGCTCCCGACGCTCGAGGGGATCGTCGCCCGGCGCGGGACGGCGCCTGCGTACATCCGTTGCGACAACGGGCCCGGCAGACCTGCTCGTGGCGTTTGACGGCGAGTCGACGACTCACATCGTTCTCATTGAAGCGAAGGTCGAAACCGGGTGGACGAACAAGCAGCTCAACTCGAAGGCCGACCGGCTCGCCCTCATATTCGGCCAGGGCCGCCCCGGCGTGCACGTTGCGACGCTTCACTACGTACTCGCGTCCCCCAAGATTCCCTCCGAGGCAGTCAGCACTGACGGCTGGCCGGACTGGATGACACGGGGCGGCCGCCCGGTCTGGATGAAGTTGGAGCGGCCATCGGGTCTCCGCAAGGTGACTCGCTGTGATGAGGACGGGCGCCCCTCGGCGTCCGGCGAGTTCCTACGGATCGACTCCTAGCGACCGTTCCGTCAGCTGCTGTGCCTCGCTGCCGCCGGGCACGGCAGCCTGCGTGCGCTCCTCCCGCTGGGACCCGCTAGGTGTACTAACCACACACCTGCGAGACGGCTGATCGCAAAGGGACCTCCAGCGAGACTTGGGGTTGAAGAACCACCAGGCTCGAAGGAGGACCCAGTGATTGATGCTAGCGCGCCACCGATGAGGATGCGCTTTTCGTACGAATCTCGGTGCCGAGCGGTACAGCTGATGGAGAGCGGCACGAGCGTGGCACAAGCGAAGCGCCGCCGCGTCGCGGCATCCGCCGCACAGAGGCCGCTGTCGTGCGCCTCCGAGCGCGCGACGATGTGCTCGATGTCGGTCTCGGATGTGCTGGCGAACCACGTTCCGGTGTACGGGCCGTAGATGATGCCGCCCATGTCCCCAACGATCAGCTGCTCAACCGATTGCGAATAGGGGTAGTCGTCGGCGTCGTACGGGGCGCAGCGATTCTCCGGGGCGACCTCCAAACCGTTCCAGGTCCAAGCGCTGGGCACAGCTGGTGCGGTGGCTGTGGCCTGCGGCGTCGCGGTGGCCTGCGGCGTTACGGTGGCCTGCGGCGTTGCGGTGGCGGCAGTCTGGGTGGTGGTGGGCGGCTCGGGCGACCTTGGCTCGTTCCCGCTGCAGGCCGTGATTGCGAAGGCGCCCGCCACGGCAAGCAGGATCCCCGCGGTCACCAAGCCCGGTCGTCGTCCGCTCATGAGCAGTCCGTGATTCGCTCCGCGTTCGGCGGCTACAACGCCAAGCGGAACCTCAGAGGGAAGGTTCTCGATTTTGTCCAGTCTAGTGGACCGGAGCGTACCGTCCTGCGAACTTTTCCCGGGGAGGTCTCGAGATAGGGTGGTGCCCTTCCCACCACTCCTGCAGGGAGGAACCTGCGCTCCGCGAGAACATCAGGTCTCAGGAGTAGGTCAGCGCGAACACGGTTTCACCGAGCCAACGCTTGAACTGCTCGTTGTCGCTGAACTGCTTGAACAGCTGCGTGTCGTCCTTCATCAAGTTGAGGATGACGCGGCCGAGGGCGTTGTCATGTTCGATCCGCGCGTTCTGCTTGTCTGAGTTGGCGATCGCGTTCTGGTATGCCGTGTCTGCCGCCACGCGATCAGGGATTTCCTCAGTGATCAGTCGGCGGACGCGGTCGGCGTCGTCCCAGTCGATGTCACCGAATTCTTCGTTGAACGCGCCGACGATGTTCGAGAGCAGGTCGAGTTCTGGCTCGGGCTTGCTGCCACCCGCACTCGCCGGCACCGGACCGATCTCGGCGTCAGAATCCTTGAGCTGGATCGCGACCGCGGCCTGCTTCTCGACGCGGTAGCTGTCCATGTCGATTGTTTCGAGGATGCCTTTTGAGAGGTCGTCCTCCTCCGGGGCCGGGAGCTTCGGGATGAGGAAGTTGAGCAAGATGGACAGCTTCTCCCACTCCGCCTTCGTGTACGGCAGGATGGACGAGAGGAAGCTGTAGGTGCGTGTGAAGGCCTTGGCGTTCCCCTTGAACCCGACCTGCCCGTCCTCGTCCAGGTCGTTCTTGTAGCGGGCGACGCACGCGTCGAGGATCGGGTGCAATTGATCCACGTCCGCTCCGGAGAGATGCTGCTCGACCAGGTTCTCGGCGTGGTCGACAGAGTAGACCTCCGCCTCGTCCAGCGCGGCAGCGAGGTCGTGCAGCTTGTTGGGGTCGGTCTCGCCGCTGAGGATCGTCGTCCGGTAGTAGTCCGAGAACGCGAACTCGATACCGTCGCTGTCGTTCAGGAAGTCGAGGATGAACGTGTCGTGCTTCTTGGGGTGCGCGCGATTGAGACGCGAGAGCGTCTGGACGGCCTTGATGCCGGACAGTGGTTTGTCGACGTACATGGTGTGCAGCAGCGGCTCGTCGTAGCCGGTCTGGAACTTGTCGGCGACGACCAGGAACCGGTAGGGGTGCTCCTGAATCTTGTCGGGGATGGCGTTCGACCGGGAATCCGTTCAGGGACGCCTCGGTCACGGTGCTGCCGTGGTATTCGTGCTCGCCTGAGAAGGCGACGATCGCCTCATACGGGCTCTTGCGCTCTTGCAGGTAGCTCCGGATCTGGTGGAAGTACTGGATCGCACGCTCGACGCCACTGGTGACCACCATCGCGCGAGCCTCACCGCCGACCTTGCTGAGGCCGCTCACCTGCTCGTGGAAGTGATCCACCATGATCTCCGCCTTGAGGCGGATCGCATGGTCGTTGCTCTCGACGTAACGCCGGAGCTTCCTGTGCGCGCGCTTCGTGTCGAACTCCGGGTCGGCGGCCACGGTCTTGACGAGGCGGTAGTAGCTGTTCACCGGCGTGTAGTGCTTGAGGACGTCGAGGATGAAGCCTTCCTGGATCGCCTGCTTCATCGTGTAGCTGTGGAACGGTCGGTGCTTCGCCTCGCCAGCTTCGTCCGAGCGCTCGCCGAAGATCTCGAGTGTCTTGTTCTTGGGTGTGGCCGTGAACGCGAAGTAGCTTGCGTTTGGCAGCATCTTCCGCGACTCCATCAGCCGATTGATGACGTCCTCGGTCGTCTCGTCGTCGTCGGTGGCCACGCCCGCGAGCGCCTGACTCATCGCCCCGGTGGCCTTGCCGCCCTGACTCGAGTGCGCCTCGTCGATGACGATCGCGAAGTTGCGGCCGGCGTGGGCTGTCCCGATATCGTTGAGCACGAATGGGAACTTCTGGACGGTCGTGATGATGATCTTCTTGCCGTCCTCGAGGAACCGGCGAAGGTCACCTGAGCGCTCGGCGTGGCCGAGGGTGGCGTCGACCTGAGCGAACTGCCTGATGGTGTCGCGGATCTGCCTGTCGAGGATGCGGCGATCGGTGACGACGACGACCGAGTCAAACACTTGGGCGCCGTCGTGTTCGAGCCCGACGAGCTGATGGGCGAGCCAGGCGATGGAGTTGCTCTTGCCGCTGCCGGCGGAATGCTGCACCAGGTAGCGCTGGCCCGCCCCATGCTCCGAGGCATGATCGAGCAGCTTCCGCACCACGTCGAGTTGGTGGTAGCGGGGAAAGATCTGCACGCGCCGCTTCTTGCCGGTCTTGTCGTCTCGCTGCTCGGCCACCTGCGTGTAGCGTTCGAGGATGTTGGTGAGTCCCGATAGCGTGAGGATCCGCTTCCACAGGAAGTCGGTCTTGATCCCGTTCGGGTTCGGCGGGTTGCCGGCGCCGTCGCTCCAGCCCAGGTTGAACGGGAGGAACCAGGAGTCCTTGCCGGTGAGGTGCGTGCAGAACCGCACCTCCTGGTCATCGAGGGCGAAGTGGGCAACGCACCGCCCCAACTGGAACAGCAGTTCACGAGGGTTGCGGTCGCGCTGGTACTGCTGCACCGCGTCGGCGACGGTCTGCTTGGTCAGGTTGTTCTTCAGTTCGAACGTGAACACCGGAAGCCCGTTGATGAACGTCACGAGGTCGAGCGCGAGCTGTGTCTCATCCTTGCTGTAGCGGAGCTGCCTCGTGACGGTGAAGCGGTTGAGCGCGAAGCGCTCCGCGGCGGTCGGGTTCCCGGGGCTGGGAGTCCCGTAGAAGAGATCGACGTTGTGCTGACGGTGCTTCAAGCCGGAGCGCAGCACGTCGATCGTGCCGCGCCTTGTGATCTCGCCCTGCAGCCGCGCGAGGAAGCTTCGCCGGGTCGGGTCGTCGTTCGCGAGGTCGAGCGCCTCCGCGACTTCGGGCTGGGTCGCCTGGAGAAACGCGGTGAGCTGGACGAGGTCGATCGCGTGCTCGCGGTCGTAGTCGTTTGGGCTACCTTCGACCCAGCGCCGCTCGCCGTACGTACCGGGCGTCTCGGCTACCCGGCTGGCGGCGGCAGGTGCCACGCCCGTCATCGCCGCGACAATCAGGCGTTCGAGGCCAAGCTCGCTCGTATCCGTGGTCACGTCGCGACTTCCTCGAGTCCCGCATCGAGTTCGTCCGCCACCACGTCGTCGATCTCGATGATGTCTTCGAGATCTGCGGGGGCGACTTCGGGCAGGCCGGCCGCCGCTTCCCTGACGTCGAGCTTACCAGTGACAACATCCGCGATGAGGCGGGTGCGGTATTCGTCGAGCAACGCGATCTTGCGGCGGGCACGGGCGATGTCGGCGTCGATGTCGGCGGAGGTCTTGTCAACGTGCTCGACGATGGCGAGCTGTTCGTCCAAGGGTGGGAGGAGAATTTGGTAGTCCTTCACATCGTCAAGCGAGAGGCCGTCCTTTGTCCCACCGTAAAGGCTAATCTGGCCGTGAGTTTGCCCCACCGTAGATATGAGCACGTAGCCAAGCCATCGAGAAGACGATCCTGGCCGTGGTTGGCAACGAGCTACATGTTGGCTTACATAGGCTTCCTCTAAATCTTCAGGAGCGAGTCCTACCGACCCGATGTAGGCAGTGACTGAAATCAACAAGTCACCGGCTTGGATTCGCGTTCTAGTAACTTCCGATGTATCCGGTAGATTTAATCTCATCGTGTCGTCGAATCGCAGTTCTAGTGAACCACGGTTGAGATTCGTGATACGAATGAACAGAGGCCCGGTATCAGAGGCATATGACGACCAACCCCGGGAACCTGTAGTGACTACCGCCACTACGTTTCTGAGACGACACCGTTCCCAATGTTCCGGCATGTCTCCCAGCCATTCGACGCCAGAGGGCTTGAGGCGGACGTTGGGGTCGAGGCCACGCGTCACGGCACGGTGGATGATGACCTGTTTCTCCTCCTCGAGCAGCTCGATCAGGCGTTGCTTCGCTCGGATGTAGCGGCTGATCCGCCAGTCGACGTGGTCGAGGTAGCGAACGATGGCGGCCTGTTCGGGCAGCGGTGGGACGCAGAACAGGATCTCTTTCATGTGCTCCTGTGAAAGATCCCATTGTCCGATCCGGACACCATCGGATGCGCGCGCAAAGAACGGAACGTAGCCGCGCGAGCGGATCGCCCTGTGGAAAAAATCTCCGTCGACGCCATCGAGACTGAAGACAAAATATGCAGGGCTGACGAGGCCATCGAAGCTGGAGATCCCATACGAACCCTGCCAGGCCTTCATCTTGTTCATCGCGAACTGACCCGCACGAACCACCTTGTAGTTGGTGAGATCGTCGGGGACGAAGTTGTGATTCTCGTCTCGGTCTTCAACGTCGCGGAGGATTACGCCCCGCTCTCGCACGACGGAGAGCAACGGGAGATCCGGTCGTTTCCGCTCGCTCGTCGGTCGAAGGAGGTGTCGAAGCTTCCTGATCTCCCAATGCTCAGGCACGTGACCCATCGCCCCCGCGCCTGAGGGCCTCGTTGATAGATAAGGCTCGAGGTCGACGATCATCTGCTTGGTACCCCGACGATCTCTGCGAGCAGTCCCTCCGTCTCCTGCTCGAGCGCGAGAATGTCCTTTCGGATCTTGTCGAGCGATCGCAGCGGCTCCGGCTTGTAGAAATAGCGGGTGAAGCTGATCTCGTATCCGATCTTGATGCTGGAGGCGACGAACCAAGCGTCGGGGGCGTATGGCGACACCTCACGACGAATGAACGCCTCGATCCCTCCGTCCTCGAGCAGCGGCACCTGTTCGTTGTCGCGCAGGTCACCGTCGGGCTCGTATTCGACGACGCGTGCCAGGCCGTCCAGGGTGACTTCGAACAGACCGCGCAGCGGGTCGGGTTCAACGCTCCCGGCTCGGTGCACCTTCTTCAGCAGCGGGCTCGCCGCCTCATCGCGCTCGGCGAGGTCGCTCTGCAGCAGCTTCTTTCGCTTCGCAGTCAGCTTCAGGCTCTCCGTACGCGCGAGCGGAGTGAGTTGCTCGAGGAACGTGCCGAAGTCGTCGTGCGGTCCAGCGCCGAGACGTTCTGCAGCCGCATCGACGAGGTCCGCCAGTGCGTCCTCGCCCGCCTCGCTGCATACGTCCCGGAATGCCCCTCGCCGCGCCACCCCGAGATCGACGCGCAGCCGCAGCGGCTGCTCGACCGTCACCTTCTGGTAGCCGAAGGCGGCGTTCGGAAAGATCTTCGACTGCTCGCTCTCCTCGAACGAGAGGAAGGCGTCGCAAATCCTGGCGATGTCACCTTCCGAGAGCTCGCAGTTCTTGTTGCCGAGGTTCTTGCGCAGCGGGCTGTACCACGGCGTGGCGTCGATCAGCTGCACCCGCCCGCGCCGGCGCTCGGACTTGCGGTTCGTCAGCACCCACACGTAGGTGGCGATGCCGGTGTTGTAGAACATGTTCAGCGGCAGGGCGACGATCGCCTCGAGCCAGTCGTTCTCGATGATCCAGCGACGGATGTTGCTCTCACCCTGCCCGGCGTCACCGGTGAACAGCGACGAGCCGTTGTGCACCTCGGCGATGCGGCTGCCGAGCCTAGCCTCGTGCTTCATCTTCGACAGCATGTTCGCGAGAAACAGCATCTGGCCGTCGCTGGAGCGGGTGACCAGCGAGTACTCAGGGTCGCCAGCGTGCTCGATCACGAACCGTGGATCACGGATCGCTTCCTTCCCCCCCATGCGTTCCAGGTCAGTCTTCCAGCTCTTCCCGTAGGGCGGGTTGGAGAGCATGAAGTCGAACTCCCGCGCCGGGAACGCATCATTGGCGAGGGTTGAGTGCTCCGGCCCGCCGACGAGGTTGTCGGCGGCTTCCCCCTCGCCCTTGAGCAAGAAGTCGGACTTCGCGATCGCCGCGGTTTCCGCGTTGATCTCCTGCCCGTAGAGGTGCGTCGAGACTTCCGTACCGTGCTGCGTGGCCAGTTGCTCAAGCGTCTCCTCGGCGACCGTCAGCATGCCACCAGTGCCACAGGCGCCGTCGTACAACAGGTACGTGCCCGACTCGATCTCGTCGGCGATGGGCAAGAACACCAGGTTCGCCATCAGCCGCACGGCGTCCCGCGGCGTCCAGTGCTCTCCGGCTTCCTCGTTGTTCTCCTCATTGAAGCGACGCACCAGCTCTTCGAAGATCGATCCCATCGCGTGGTTGTCGATCCCGGTGTCCGGCGATGGACTCAGATCGGTCGCCGGGTCGGTGAACTTCTCGATCAGCGTGCCGAGCGCGTCAGCCCGTGAGAGCCGCGGGATCTGGTGTCGGAACTCGAAGCTGTCGAGGATCTCCTGGACGTTCGGCGAGAACCCTTCGAGATAAGCCTCGAAGTCGGCACGCAGCTGCTGCTGGTTCGTGCGGGCCCGCAGGTCGCGCATCGTGAACTTGGAGGTGTTGTAGAAGGACTGCCCGGCCGCCTGTCGGAGCGCGACATCCTGATGGACGATGCCAGCCCTATCGAGCCTTTCCTTCATCTCGAACACCGCAGCGCTCGTCGGCTCAAGCACAGCGTCGAGCCGGCGCAGCACCGTCATCGGCAGGATCACATCGCGGTACTTGCCGCGGACGTAGAGATCACGGAGCACGTCGTCCGCGATGCCCCAGATAAAGTTCGTGATCCAGGCGATGTCGTTGCTCAAGCTACCTCCGGTATATCGACCCTATTGGACGGTGGGTATCATAGGGGCGCGGCGAACGCCCGCCAGCGCGCCACGGCGGGTTTCGGGGTGCTCAGTGAACGAGCGCCCGTGACCGCAAAACCGCTTGGAGTGTCCGGCATGCGGAGCGAGGGATTCCCCTCTGCCAGTCCCACCAGCGCATGGCAAAGGAGCCTCGAGCCAGCGCAGAACTGCTTGATGAGGAAGTCGTAGCAGCAGGCTAGGCCGCTTGCGCGATGGCTAACGTTATGGAGTGGCTAGCCTCGAGCGACTGAGCGATCACGTCAGTGAGCATCTTCTCGTCCTGCGGGAACGAGCCGACCCACCCACTTCCGACGAGGTCGGCGAATTGCGTATTGGTGAGGTAACGCCCGGCATTCTCATAGGCGATCCGGACTCCGCCCCTTGGCCCACGGGCCTCAGGCGAAGCTACCAGCGAAGTCCAATTGACGTGCCCCCAGGCGTTGTAGCACTTCTTAGGATAGGACTGGTACCTCCAGCGGCAGCTGGGACTGGCGTGCTGCGCATCGCGATGGCGCGGCAGCATCTCCAGGAGCCCCGCGACCGAGTGATCCTGCTTGACACTTCGCAGGTGTCGGTCTGACGCGTTGCGATATTGAAGGCCTGGCACGCCTCAGGAGCCGAACTTGGCAGCTGATGCGCTGACACGAAACGCCATTGGCGACCTGGTCGTCCCGACAAACGCCGAGGAGTGGGATGCGTGGGTTTCCGCCTCGGCGACGCGCAATCACGTCCTGGAGAACCCGCTGCTTGACTGGCTCGAGCGGCACGGCGAGGCGAAGGGATACGAGCGCGACGGCGAGGACGCCATCGAGCCGCGAACCGACTTCCTGACCTTCATCTTCGCTCAGGGCGCGGCATTCGAGGAGGCGGTCGTCCGTCACCTCGGCACGCTGGTCGAGGTGCACGTACCGGAGGGCGCGGAGCAGGGCTACGAGGCGCGTCGTGACCTCGCTGTGGCCGAAGCGACCTTCGAAGCGATGCGCCGTGGCGAGCCGGTCATCTTCCAGGGGGTGCTCCGTGACGCTGAGTCGCGCGTGTACGGCGCGCCCGACCTGCTCGTCCGCGCCGACGTGTTGCGCAAACTGTTCCCGAACGACCTTTCCGCCGACGCGACCGAGGTCGGGGCACCGGACCTGCCCGCTCTCGGCACGCACTACCGGATCGTCGATACGAAATTCTCGCAGCTTCATCTGGCCGCCGGCGGTGAGCTTGGAAACAGTGGTTCGGCCCCGGCGTACAAGGTGCAGCTCCACGTCTACAACCGGATGTTGGGCCGACTTCAGGGCTACACGCCTCCCGAGTCATTCATCCTCGGACGGGGCTGGGAGCAAACGCGCCGCAAAGTGACGACCCGCGTCCACAACTGTATGGACCGCCTCGGATCGATCGCGCAGGACGACGCCTCGAGGTCGCGCGGTCGTGTAGAAGACCAAGCCGACGCGGCGATCGGTTGGATTCGTCGGGTTCGCACGGAGGGCCACGAGTGGGTCGCGGCGCCGGAGCCGAGCGTGGACGAACTGCGCGTCAATGCCAAGGGCGACCACGCCCCCTGGTCTAATGCCGTGAAGCTGATCCTCGCCGAGACTGACGACCTAACGCAGCTCTACTGGGTGGGCGTCGACAAACGTCGACAGGCCAACAGCGCCGGGCTGACACGCTGCGCGGATCCTGGAGTCACGCCGGCCGCTGTGGGTCTGGGCGGCGAGACCCTGGGCCCGCGACTACAGGCGCTCCTCGACGTGAATCGCGACCTAGACGGTCCGCTGATCCGGCCCGCGCGCATCCTCGCCAATCGCGACGACTGGATCGCGCCGGCACCGGTGGAGTTCTACGTCGACTTCGAGACCGTCTCGAGCCTGGACGACGACTTCTCGAGGATCCCGGAGCGAGGCGGCCAGGAGCTGATCTTCATGATCGGCTGCGGGCACATCGAGGATAGTGAGTGGCGCTACGCGTGCTTCGTCACCGACGACCTCACTGAGCCAGAGGAGGCGCGCGCCATCGACGGCTGGGTCGCTCACATGCACGCGGTGCGAGACCGCCTAGCGCCGGGAACGGATCCCTACGTGATCCACTGGTCCCCTGCTGAGGAGACCTGGCTCGAGACCGCCTGGTACGCAGCCGTGAAGCGCCACCCCGAGAAGAACTGGCCGCACCCCAACTGGTTCGACTTCCTGTCGCGCGTCGTCCAGCGCGAGCCGGTCGTCGTTCGCGGGTCACACGGCTTCGGCCTGAAGCCCGTCACCAAAGCGATGCATGCCCTCGGACTGATCGACACAGAGTGGGGCGACGGCCCAACGGACGGGCTCGGTGTCATGATCGGCGCGTGGTGGTGCGTTCACGAGGCGGAGCGCCTTGGCGTCCCGATGCTCGACCTCGAGCTGATGCAACAGATCCGCGACTACAACGCGGTCGACTGCAAGGCGATGCTGGAGCTTGTTCGCTATCTGCGGCGGAACCATTAGACGGCGCCGGGGTCGACCATTGGTCACCTGTGCTACCAGAAAACGTCATCCTGGCGTTGAGTTGACCCCGGGGGCGTCCATCTGAAGGCTGCCTCCTGCGTGGGCAGGAGGCTCCGCCATGCGAACGTACCTTGGGTTAGTGACGAACGCGGTTCGAAGCGCGCTGCGATCAAAGCACGACCTGATGCTCGAGAACCTGGCCCTGCGGCAGCAGCTCGCCCTGCTGACCCGTCAGCGCGCTCGCACTCGAACGAAGCCAGCCGACCGTCTCTTCTGGTCGTGGCTCTCCCGGTATTGGCCCGGTGCCAGCGGATGACCGTCTCCGGCTGCACCATCACCAGGGTGGAACGCGAGCCGCACGGCGTGGCGCGGGTACTGGACGTGGAAGAGCCGAGCCCGACACCCGGGCCGGCGGCGTATCAGTAAAGAGCGGCAAGGGCTCATCGCGAGGATCGCAACCGAGAACCCGCGCTGGGGCGCCGTCCGCATCCAGGGCGAGCTACTCGCGCTCGGCTACGAGGTGAGCGCGCTGCCGCCCGGTCTGTCGTGCTGGGCATGCCCTTCCGGCACTGTGACCAGCAGGAACGCCCGGCCGTCCAACTCCAGGCGGAACACTTCTACGCGGATCGCGGGCTTGATGGAACCCCTCGCGATCTCCCCGACAAGGCGCTCCACGGCGTCGAGGCACTCGCGGGACATGCCCGGCACGTTGCCCGCGTCGGTGACGCCGAGGAGCAGGACGCCGCCGCTGGCATTGGCGAAGGCGGCGACCTCGTCAGCCCAGTCGTCGCGGTGATGCCGCGCGGGCTGGGCACCCCGGCACTCGACCTCCTTGAACTCCCAGCCGCTGTCCTCGCCCAGGCGCAACCGGCTTCGGAGTTGGTCGTCGGAGTAGGGCATCGTCATCGGTGGCCCAGCCTGTCCGGAGCGGGGCCGCGCTCCCTGTGCTGACGCATCGAGGCGGACATGCGGAGGCTCGGCACGCGCTACGCATCCGGCGCATCCTCGCGTTCGACGCGCAACTGGTCGCCCAGCATCAACTCATCGACTGCACGGCTGACGTCCGCCTGGATATTGCCCGCAACGCTGGTATCGGCGCTTACCCGAAGGTCGATGTCGACCCGCAGGCCGTCCCCGGCCTGGAGCTTTGGCAGGATGCTGCGTCCGAACCGGTTCCACGTCTCCGGCGGGATAGCGCCGGTGATCCGCAGCGTCGCCCTCCGGGCTGGCAGACGTTTGGGGTCGAACTCGATCTGCTCGCCGGTGTCGGCGGGCCGATCCGGCTGCACAGGCTCAAGTTGGAGGAGCTCGGCTGGCTCCGGCATCGGGGCTGGACTCTCACGTAGTTGCTTCGCCTTCTCGCGGGTCAGCAGGAAGACGCCGGACTCGAACGCGATCTCCTCCCGGCCCACGGGCTCTCCGTACCAGACACGCCCGAACTCGGGACCTTCCGGACCTCCCGATGCGAGACCGAAGGCGCCGCTCTGCACCCACGTTCCGATCTTGGCGCCCCAGCGCACGCTGGAGCACGATGCCCAGGGCAACTGGGTCGCGCGCTGGTCCGAGCACGGCCGCGCGGACCATTTCGCCCATGCCGAGGTCTACTGCCGGGCCGCCGATGAGATCGCGGCGCGCACCGGCTGGTGGATGTGGACGTTGCGCGGGCACGACGAGGACTGAAACGTGCCCGAGGCGTCAATCGATCACGGGCTCCTCACGGTGGCAGATCAGCGGACTTCGGCCCGAACTCTCGTCAACTGTCGCTCACCACAGCAGTGTAGGGAACCTATCGTCCCAATGGCCTGTACATTCCTAATGAAGGCCGCTGGCGACCAGGAGAGAACGTGATCAACGAGCAGGATGCGGTCCGGCGCTGCCAGAGCGGCGACCGCGAGGCATTCCGTCCGATAGTGGAGTACTACGGGGACGTGCTGATGGGCACGCTCTATCTCATGACACATGACAGGGCGGTCAGCGAAGAGCTCGTCCAAGAGACATTCGTGCGAGCCTGGAAAGGCATAGCAACGTTCCGTCTCGGCGAGCCCGTGAAACCTTGGTTGGTCCGCATCGCGGTCAACCAGGCGCTCAACGTGAAGGCTCGCCGTCAGCTGTCGGTCGAACCGTTACCCGAGGCTGATCAAGGCAGCACGGACCCAGAGTTCGGCTACGTGGACGACAAGGACGAGGTTCGGCGAGCGCTCAGCCAGCTGTCCGACGGTCACCAGCGAGTAGTTGCTCTCCGCTACTTCGCGGACCTATCGACGGGGGAAGTGGCGGATGCCCTCGGCGTCCGTGAGGGAACAGTCAAATCGCGCTTGAGCAGGGCGCTTGAGTACCTGCGAGAGATACTGGCAGACTGCGAGGATGAGACATGAGCGAACAAGACGAGAAGACCGAACGCAGGCTGCGGACGGCGCTCCACGCGGCGGGGAGTGAGGCGCCCGCCCCTGCAGACCTGTGGGTGCGCATCAAGCCGAGGCTGGAGGGATCCACCACAACTTCCACCTGGTGGCAACGGCGATGGGCCTCCCTAGCAGTTGGCGCCGCCGCTACCGTGGTGCTGGCCGTCGGCGCCACTGGTATCGTGCTGGTCGCCGCTGGTCTGACGGCAGGCAACGGCGATGGGCTGCTCGTCGCAGGCGATGACGATGAGAACTCATTCAACCTCGCCATCAGATCAGATGACAGCCTTGAATACTTAGATGTTGACGATGGAGCAGACACGCGCCTGTCGCGGGCGTTGGAGGAAGAGCAGTCGGGCGCGCTCGTGGTGCCGGCACCGCAGCCCACCGGGACACCAGCGCCGTCGTTTGTCTGGGCTCCTGCTGGAAGTCCAGGGCCTGTGGGCACGCGGGGGACAGCCCCGAGTCCCTCGGGCGACGCCCAGGACTTCCCGGTCTTCAATAGCGAGCGCCAGGTCATCTCGCGGGCGTCGCTGACGGTCGAGGTAGAAGACGTCGGCACGGCCATCACTGAGCTCCGCGCCTTCGTGGAGTCGGTTGGAGGCTTTATCGAGCACGTCTCCACGACAGACGGCCCTCAGCCCGGACGCGGCTCCGCCACCATCCGCGTGCCTGCCGAGCAGTTCAACCACACGATCGACCGCATCGAGGCGTTCGGCGAGGTGCTCGGACAGAGCCTTGGTCAGACCGACGTCACAGGTGACGCCATCGACCTCGCGGCCCAGCTTCGGAGCGAGCGGAGCGCTGAGGCGAGCCTGCTGAAGCTGCTCGACCGGGCCGTATCCGTCAGCGACGTGCTCACCGTGGAGCGGGAACTCGGGCGCGTGCGGGCAAACGTCGAGCGCTTGCAAGGGCAGCTCGACTTCATCGAACGTAGCGTCGCGCTCGCGACGATCATGGTGACCTTTGCGCTCCCTCCCGACCCAACGGCCTCCGCTCCCTCAGCGTCCCTGCGGATCGAAGTGCGCGACGTGGAGCGTTCGGTCAGGCGCATCCGCGACCTGGTCGACCAAGCCGGCGGGACGATGGGTCAGGTGGTAACGGTCTCGACCCAACAGGACGGCCAGGAGGCGTTCCTGAGTTTCCTGGTGCCCGCATCCGCCTTCGACAGCGTCCTCACTTCCCTGGTGGGAGACGGAGTCGTCCTCCACCAGGAGGTGCGGAGCGACGGGCGACTACCCAAGGACAAGCCTGACGAAGATGCACAAGCGAGGATCACCACCGAGCTCCAAAGCCCGGAAGAAGCGAACCCCTGGCGTTCCATCGGGATCCCTGTGGGTGGAGCGCTTGTGGTCCTCAGCCTGGTCGGGGCTCTAACGCTCGCGTTCCGCGCGAGGCGACGGGTCTAGCCAGTTCCGCAACGCTCGGCAATTATGGCCCATGCAGGATTGGGGTGTCGAGCGTATACCCGGCGGAGGCATTAGCGTACGAGTCGTGCAAGGGAGCGTCAGTTCGAATCAACGTTTTCTTGGTTTGAAACGTACTATCAAGTAGGACTTACTTGAACGTGGTGGGAAATCGCCGCAACTGGCACGCCCTCAACTGGGAGACTGACGAGCAGATAGGCAGGAAGCGGAGCGTGGATAAGCGCGGCGCCAAAAGTGGGCACGTCTTCGGCCGGGGATGCCATAACGCCTCGGAGCGCACGGTCGGCCAAGATGGCTCTGAGCCTATGGAAGCTGGTGGGCCTACACGTACTGTACTGCGAACTTTTCAGTGGGCGGTGGCGCTATAGACGCCGAGCCACTCGGATAACGCGAACTGGCCGATGGTCGAGCCGATAGGAGAGGGCGCCCGTGCCGGTCCTAATCACGGGCGACAGAACAAGCCACTCGCATCAGGCCGGGGATGCCGGCGCGGGATCGGGGGACTCGGGGAGCAGCGCCCTCACTGCGGGAACGAGATCGTTTGGGATCACCATCACCGTTTGCGACCTGTCCTCGAAGGCGGCCTCGATCTCCGCCGCCAACTCGTCGTCCGTCTGCCCCTCGTAGTGCTCGATGACGTCGCGCAAGCGCTCTTCGTCCCAGCCGGGCGGGAACCTGTTTGTCGCGTCGCTCATCGTTGTCTCCTCCGCCTCCGCCGCCGGAAAGCGGTGAGGGCGTTGCCGGACAACTCGTAGGCGGTGATGACGAACGCGCTGTCTGGCTCCGAGTCTCGCACATACACTACCAGAAGGTAGCGTCCGCCGAGCGTCTGTCCGATGGCGAGGCGCGAGTTGCGCCGCCCCGGCACGTCTTCGGCCGGGGATGCCATAACGTCCTCGACTTCCTGCTGGCGCACTCCATGCCGGTGGATGTGGAGGTCGCCCGTATCGGGGTCGATGTGGAACCGCAGATTCATGCTGAGTCTCGCCTCGTCCGAGTCGGTCTCTTATCCGCAGTCGTACCGGCGACGCAGCTTCCGGGCAACAGAGAAGCACGCACACCCGGGAAAGCCCGCTCGATGTGCTCGCAATCGGGAAGGTCGGCTGCTGGACCGCACCTGCCGCCGGCTCTGGCCCTCGACCAGCACCTTGTGCCGCAGCACGTGCACGTCTTGCACTCGGAGCATCCCTTCCCGCAGCCCTCCGCGGCCCCGCCTCCGGAGATGCTGGAACACGCCTCGGACTGGATCACCATCCGAGCGCTGACTGTGCCTGGATCACTATCCGAGCGCTGAATTTCACCAGGTTGCATCTGCCGCTTACGTTCTGAGGCCCGTCGCGCGCGGCGCCAATGATCAGTCCTCAAGCGGCTACCGCCGGTTGACGCGCAGCGCCATGGCGAACTTGGCCGGTTCAGGTATCGCTGTCGCCGTTCCCCATCTGCTTCTCGAAGGCCTGACGAATAAGCCCCATCACGTACCGCAGCTCTTCCGGCTCACTAAGCTCGACCTCCACGTCGCCGTTCCCCCAGCGACCGAGGTTGGTGACGTCCTTGGCAAGGCCTCTGGGGTCGTGCAGCTCATGGAACCGCATATTCAGCGCGAGACGGAGGCGGGAAGCCTGTGGCACCACGTCGACGAAGTTGGTTTCTGCCTTGTACGCAACGTACAGCTTGAGGAACTCCTCGGTGACCACTGGGCCGAGCGCGAGTACTTCTTTACGGAACATGTCGAATAGTGGTCGGAAAGGGCTGTCCTGGGCGAGGCAGGGGTGGTCGTCGATCGTGTACGTCTCAGCCCGGCGGCTCTCCGGCCGCGTGCGGTACGCGGCAAGCCTCTCCTCTGACAGGTCCACATCCGCCCAGACGCTTGCTGCCACGCTCGCAAGACGGTCAGCCCGGAGCTTGATCGCCCGCTCGTCCCACCGCTCTAGCGATCCGATGCCCTCGTTCAGTCTGAGAGGGCTCATCTTGAAGCCGCCCTCCATGTCGCGCTTCTCGGCAAAAGGTCGGTCACTGTACTCCGAGTTGTAGCCAGTGAGCGTCAAGTTGCCGAGCGTGTGAAGCCAGGTCTCGTGGACGCGTTCCCACTCTGGACCGAGCTCGCTCCGCCACGCCGTTGAGAGGTCTTCGTTCTGCGGCATGATGTGCTCGATCGAGTACTCGTCGACCGGTACCCGCTCCTTCCGTCCATGGTTCTCGAGCCGGCGGAGCCAGTAGCTGCGGCTTCGGAAGTTGTAGAGGTCCCGGACTTGCAACTCGCGCTTGAACACGTCGTCTCGTGGAAAGCGACGATAAGACGGCATCAGGAGGAAGTGAGCCTTGATGCTCTCCAGATAACGATCCTTCTTGAGTTCACGGCCGAAGGTCGCGAACGTCTTGTTTAGTGAGTTCGTCGGGATCGAACAGACGGCGCGACGGAACACATATGCTTCGACCAGCCGAACCGCCTCGTAGAGTTCGTCCTCCCGCAGGACACTCAAATCGTAGTCGTGATACAGCTCAAGCAAGAATGGGTATGCGACATCGACCCTGAGTTCGCGCAGATCCTGGAAGGCTTCACCGATAATCTTCCTGGATTCCCGGTCGAGCGCCATCGAGCAGTAGTAGCCGGCAAACCGCTGGATGTCGGCAACAAGACGGTCAATCCCGTCGTGTTCGACCTCCGGCTGGCGCGCGTATGCCTTGAAGGCCTCGTAGACTCTCCCGACGTTCGGGATCTCTCCAGTCTTCAGCGTCAGGTAGTGGCGCATGAATCCATTAAAGTGAGTCCCGTACGCCTCTTGTCCGAAGGCGAGTTCCATCGGTCGCCAATGGTCTTCGTACAACCGCGTCTGCTCGGTCGGCTCAAGTCCCATCAGGACGAAGTTGCGAATGAGGTCAGCCTGACTCAGCTCTCGTCCTGTCGAGTTCATGCTCTCGAAGATGAGCTGGGGATTGTCCTGCTCTCGACCAAGTGCGATGTCGACGACCATGAGCTTCGCGAGGCCGCGGCAGAGTGGAACCACATCGTCACCCAGAGCCGCGATTTGCTCCTCGAAGAACGCGAAGTTCTCCATGACGCGGAGGGACCTTTCCGAAGGCAGGGGGTTCTGCTGCATGAGGGCCATCAGGCTGGCCTTATCGGTCTGCGTGAGGACGAGCTTGAAGCCTCGCTCGTTCTCCTCCAGGGGATTGAGTAGGTAGTAGCTCCGGAGCTTCTGTGCGGAGAATCCGTCAACCGGCTCGCCGTCGCCAAGGTGCCTCGCCAACGCTTCGAGGATCAGCATTGCGGTCGTAAGGCGCTGCTGCCCATCGATCACGAGCAGCGGTGACTGGCTCGTAACCTGATACAGACTCTCCTCGATGTAGACGATCGAGCCAACGAAGTGTGCCGAGATCTGGTCGTCGCCGCCGGTCCGGATGATGTCGTCCCAAAGCTGTTGGCATTCACGCGCTGTCCAGCTGTAGGTGCGCTGGTAGACCGGGATCACGAACTGCGGCGATCGCTTTAGAAAGTTGAGAAGGTTCGCCTCAATCGCTTTCATTCAGGTGCTCCCCTGACAACTCCCGTTCGGCGGCGCGTATTCAGGGCCGCACGCGCGATCTTCCCGTAGGTTAGCCGGGGCGTGAACCATACAATGCCCGCGAGGCAGGCGAGCGGAACCGGACGGGGAGGTGTGCCACCTCGCTCACCCACTTGCTGCCGGTCTATGAGATCTACAAGGCCGGCGAGGACCCCGAGTGGCGAGCCGGGCTCGACCTGCTCGGCGGCCTTGGTCTTAACCTTGCGATTGTCCCCCACTGGGACAACAAAGAGGGCGGGGCCGATCTCGACACGAGCCGCTGCTTCATCGGGGAGACTCGGTTCCAGGCGCTGCGCGAGATGCTGCCAAGAGAGACGGTTGTGCTTGGCGTGGACGAGCACACCTCCTGCATCTTTGAGGCAAACAGCCGAGCCTGTCAGGTACGGGGCCTCGGACAGGTAACGGTCATACGCGGCAGTGAAACACGGTCGTTCAACGCCAAGGACGAGTTCTCGTTCTCGCTTCTCGAGTCATCAGAGGCGCAGCTGGTCGACTCAGGCTGACCCACGTCCAACCGCCTCATGGCGCGCTGCTGGCGCGCCGGCCTCCTCCCGCGCCAACACACGCCAGTCCGCCCAGGGGTGCTGCTCGACACGGCCCGGTGCGCCGGTCGCGTCGACGGCCCTTCAGTGTGAGAATAGCCTCAACCTGGGCGATGGAGGAAAGTCGAGGCGTGAGCGAAGGCGACTGGCCCTCCGTGCGAATGTATACGACATCGCTTTGTTCGGACTGCCTCCGCAGCAAGGCGCTCCTCGAGCGGCTCGGTGTGCCGTACGAGGAGGTCAACATCAAGGGAGACGCGGCCGCTACGGCCGAGGTGCGCCGGCTGAACGACGGGCGCGACATCGTGCCCACGATCGTCATCGGCGACAGCCGCGTGCTGTCGGAGCCGTCTGATAAGGAGCTCGCCGAGGCGCTCGGCACGTCCGCCTGAAGCGCTATTGCTTGTGTCGCGCCACGTGCCGCGCTGCCCAAAGCCTCACGCCAGCCCGTCCCGGGTGGGGCGGAGCCAGGGAAACGGTCATGCCTTCAAGATCTCCCGGCGGGAGAGTGCGCGTTCTAGCGATGGCTGCATCTTCATCGCGCGGAACTCATCCACGACGAAATCCAGGTGAGCAATGGTCTCGTCCCGCTCGTCCGGGTAGCTCTGGAGCAGGAGATCGGCAAGAGCGAGCCGGGTTAGGGCAATCTCCGGCCGGAACCCGACTTGCTCACCGGCTTCGAGAGCGTGCCGATAGTGCGTCCGCGCCGAATCCGGCTCCGCCAGGAGCTTGCGGGCATCGCCCAGGTGGCGGCCTGGGTCGCAATGCGCTTCGACGAGGGCAAGTTCCTCGAGATCGGTATCAGGTCGAGCCAGTGACCGGGTTGCCTTCGCAGCCAGTCGTTCAGGGACGACCGGCCCGGGGCTGCGGGTGGGCGAGATGCTGACCTGCACCCTGACCTTCGAACGGCCGTCCTCGCCCTCCTACCGCGAGGCGGTGCGGCTCGCCCGCAGCATGGCCGGCTACCGCCTCCTCGAGCGCGAGGGGCGCGCGAGCCACACTGTGCCCGTCACGATCGACACCCTTCCCGCCGCCGAGCGCCTCCTGCGCCTGGTCGCGGGCTGGCGGGCAGCCGTCGTATGCGTGGTCACCCCCGGCCATCCCGTCTGAGAGATCGCGACACGAGATCCGCTGCGGCCCACGCCCGCGAGCAGCTCGAACAGGTGAAATCGGACAGCCACCTTGTCGATCATGCGCCCGCTGCTAAGGACTAGGCTTACCGCCCACTCCGACCGAGGAGTGTGAGAGGGGGTCGAGCGACATGCAGGCACTCGTATTGCGGGGCACCTCGCTCACGGTCGAGGAATGGCCACGGGGAACCCCTGGCCCCGGTGAGGTGCTGGTGCGCGTGCTGGCGGCAGGGATCTGCGGTTCCGACGTTCACGCCGCAACTCACCTCGAGGCGACCGGAGCCGACCGCTGAGGCGACGATCGAATGGCGCTTTCCAGCACGGCCGTGACTGACCAACCGACTCATTCACAGCGGCATAGAGACCTTCTACGAGCGCCCTCCGTTCATGTACATGGGACTCCGGTGACCTGCCCCCAGTCTTTGTACCACTTCCTAAGTTAGAGCCAGGACAGGTGCGAGCCGTCCCGGCGTGACCGGTTCAGGTGCCGCTTCCGGTGCTGCCGGGAGCGCTCGAAGGCGACCCAGAGGCATGGTCCGGAGAGCGACCACGATGAGCGAGGCGACTTCGATCCGCCTAGCTCCCTCTGATCGGCGGGCGAGAAGCGCGCGTGGCGACGGGCGGCATCCTCGGCGCGGTAGCTGGCGGTGTAGCGGCGCACCATCTCGGGGCCGGCGTGGCCGAGCAAGTGCTGGACGTCGAGTTCGCGGGCGTCCTGCTGGATGGCCCAGGTCGCGAAGGTATGGCGAAAGCGGTGGGCGTGGCAGCGGGGCACGTGGGCGGCGCGTCCGCGGCGGCGGAGCAGCTGCTTGAGGCCGTTGGGCTGGAGGCGCACGCCGGGCCGCAGCTGGCTGGGCCCGGTGACGGCCCAGAGGAGCGGGCCCGGCGTGCGCCCGCGGACGGCGAGGTAGGCCTTGAGCGCGGCCCGGCAGCGGCGGGCGAAGGGGACGACGCGTTGCTTGTTGCCCTTGCCGTGGCGAATCAGCAGGCGGCGGCGGGGGAGGTCGCAGTCGGCCAGGTCGAGCGCGCTCAGCTCGGCGCAGCGGATGCCGGTGTCGAGGAAGAGGAGCACCACGGCGGCATCGCGCCGCCCGACGGCGGTGGTGGGATCGCACGCCGCCAGCAGGCGCGCGAGCTCGGCGGGGGGGGAAGGGCTGTACGACCTCGGAGGGGAGGCGGACGTGGGCGGGAGTGTCAGCACTCGGCAAGGGGCGCCGCGGAGCGCACTTCAATCTCGCCCGCGTCGTCGAAGAGGCAGAGCAAGGCTGTGCCAGTCACGCCACCCCCGTCCGGCAGCGGGAGGCCGTTGAAGCCGCCAGGCGCGCCTATTGTCACCAGCACCACCCGGAATTTGTTCGCTTCGTCGCCCACGAAAACGACCTCAGCCGTCCCGACCGACACCTGCCGCTCGCTCGGCTCGGTCTGCGCGTTCAGCTCGTCGTATAACTCGATCAGGAACCAGCGCGCGTGATCTGAGAAAGGCGTCTCGGCGTCGCGGAGGGCCTCCTCCGCGGCCCTGCTGTCGGACGCGGCAAGGATGGCGGGGAGCTCCTCGCTAGCGGTCTCGATCCACGCAGGCTGGCCCTCGCTCCCACAGGCAAGGGGCGCCGCGGAGCGCACTTCAATCTCGCCCGCGTCGTCGAAGAGGCAGAGCACGGCTGCGCCAGTCACGCCACCCCCGTCCGGCAGCGGGAGGCCGTTGAAGCCGCCAGGCGCGCCTATTGTCACCAGCACCACCCGGAATTTGTTCGCTTCGTCGCCCACGAAAACGACCTCAGCCGTCCCGACCGACACCTGCCGCTCGCTCGGCTCGGTCTGCGCGTTCAGCTCGTCGTATAACTCGATCAGGAACCAGCGCGCGTGATCTGAGAAAGGCGTCTCGGCGTCGCGGAGGGCCTCCTCCGCGGCCCTGCTGTCGGACGCGGCAAGGATGGCGGGGAGCTCCTCGCTAGCGGTCTCGATCCACGCAGGCTGGCCCTCGCTCCCACAGGCGAGGACCAGCCCTGTCGCGAGCGCCCAAAGGACTACGGGAGGCCGAGTATGAGCTGGTAGCCGATTCCGCAACCTAGACATCTCGAACCGTAATACCAACCGGTGCCCGCCGATCCCCAATAATAGCCCGCCGAGGCACAGTGATGCTCGATCCAGTCGTACTGGCCCGAGCGGATGAAGGACTGATGGCGTCGTCGGTGACTCGGCGCTTCTTCGCCATGGGGTGGCGAAGTTGGAGGGGGAGAAGGGATTCGAACCCACGACCCTCTGCTTGGGAGCATCTGCAGTCGGTTCGCAGACCGCGGACCGCCGGTCCGCGGTGCTTCCTAGAGAGGAAACTGCAGTGAAGCTTCAGGGCCAACACAGGGGAATCGGCTACGCCTGAGGCGAGGGCGGTGCTCAATGCGCGACTCAAAGACCGGCACCAGTGGGTCTCAGCCCGTCGATAAGGTAGTCGATGAGGTATATCCTGAACTCAGAGAAGCGAACTTTGACGCTCGCACCTTTTCCACCGACGGTGGCTACATCGCAAACGACTGGAGTGTCAACCCCAATGGTGAAGATTACGTACGACGCTACGGTGCCTTCGACGGACCCGCTTTTCGAGCGGGTATGGACAAGCTCGCGTATCGACTCGATCGATGAAGAATTCGCCAGCCGCTACGGATGGGGCGGAAGAATCGCCCGAGGAGACGAAGGAGCAGCCCTCGACGAGCTCTCCGGAGTCCGAAACGAGCTCGCCGCCCAAGTCGGACTCACCGCAGGCGGAGCTGCCGTTGGCTACTACGCCTCTCAGAGGAGCCTGCGGGAGCGATTGCTGGGGCAGGGGCGGGATTCCTGCAACCCAGCCCTTCAGGTTCCTTCGCGAAGCGGGGACGCCAATACGCAGTTCGTCGTCGGACGTCTGGCGATTGCTCTACGACGCGGCAAGCGAAATCGGAGTCAACATCACATCGCTGGTCAAGCAGCTTCGGCTTGAGGGTTGGATCTCTGTGGAGGGCCGGCATGTCCAACTTCAGCCACGACTCGGGGGGATCGGATGACTAGGCGTGACGGCGCTGCGGACCCTGACGTTGACGACCTGGTCGAGGCGATCACGGCGAAACTTCGAGCCAACGCTCCTGTCCTCAAGCAGTCGATCTCCCATGGCCGCCTAAGTTGGCGCGTCGCGAAGGGGCGGATCGAGATCAACTTGGAGCCGCGCCTATGAACCAGGGTTCGGCGTCGCTCGGAGCGGCGGAGAGGCTCCCGCAGGGTCTGGGAAGGACCCCAATCGAATTGGGAGTCCATTTGTGTCCGCCAAGAACGATGATCGCGCTACGACGAATCTGCGAACCTACGCTTCACCCGTCAGCCACGACCACCTTGCTGACGTCTGGGCGGCTGTCATTCGAACCATCCTGCAAAGGCGGAGGAAACATGACGAGGAAGGAAGCCAATAGAGCTGTCGGATACTTGAGGGTCAGCTCAGAAGAGCAGGTCGAGAACCACTCCCTCGCAGCGCAGACGCATGAGATCGAACGCTTCTGTGAGCGCGAGGGACACCATCTACTCCGCATCTATGCGGACGAAGGGGTCAGTGCGCACACGGAGAAGATCGATGCACGACGCAGCTTTCGGCGTTGCTCGGCGCAGCCCGACGGGGTGACGTCGACGTAGTGGTCGTACACACGCTGGATCGGTGGTCGCGCAACGTTGGCGTCCAGCGCCAAGCCCTCCAGGTCCTCGGCGAGTGCAACGTCGGTTTTGCCAGCGTGGCTGAGGATATCGACTTCACAACGCCGGCAGGAAAGTTGATGCTCACGATGATCGGCGGGGTCTCCGAGTTCTTCAGCGATCAGCTCGGCGTGCACGTGAGTAAGGCACGCGGCGAGCGCGCGCGACAGGGCCTATCGTCGGGTCCTGTACCGTTCGGCTATCTGGCGCGGGGAGCGGACGAGCCGGCGGAGATCGTCCCACCCGAGGCCGCGGCGGTATCGCGCGCGTTCGAAATGAAGCTCGCTGGAAAGAGCAACGGTGAGATCGCGAACTGGCTCACCGACCAAGGCTTCCGCACCCGGACTGGAAGGCTCTTCACAGCGCACGCAGTGAAAGACATGCTCAAGTGCCGTTTCTATGCTGGCGAGGTGAAGTGGCGCGAGGAGTACCACTGCGGGCGACACGAGCCGATCGTTTCGAAGTCCACCTTCGACCTAGCGCGCTCTCGCAGGACGCCTCGCGGACCGCACCGACGCACGGCCGGTCGTTCACGAGGGCTGCTCCTGGGACGCCTCATGTGCGGACGCTGCGGAAGTCGGCTGCACGGGGATCGCGGTCGAAACGGGAGGCCGATGTATCGGGAGCAACACGGCCGTCCATGTCAAACCAACCGCAGGGCCTTCATGGCCGAGAAACTCGACTCTCAGATTGAGGACATCTTCCGCGCTATCCAGTTGCCTGATAGCACCCTGTGTCAAATCTCAGACCGGGCAACGCGGAACAACGCGAAGGGGGCCGTCAGCCTGCTCGAAAGTCGCCGGCGTCTTGCGCGTGCGTACGGTGACGGCGCCTTCACCGAGCGCGAGTACGACGCGAGGCTCGCGGCCCTCGACGCCGAAATCCTAGCGGCCAACGAGGACGCGCCCGTCCGTCACGCTGACGTGATTGATCTGCTGAAGGATCTGCCGACCCTCTGGAGTGAGGCCACTCCTGAGGAGCGGCGCTCGCTGTTGGAGCCGCTGTTCGCTCAGGCGTACGTCGATATTCGATCGCGTCGTCTGACGGCGGTCGTGCCGAGCGCGGGGCTCACTGCGGTTCTCAAAGTGGCGGTCGAGCGGACGGATGATTGCACCGCCCTCGTCCTTCGCCCGGACGAGCTGGCCGCACAGAATGTTGGAACTGGTGGAGACGCGGGAGAATCGAACTCCCGGTCCAGCAAGGTTCAGCTCCGAGTTGTCCTACAGGCTTTCCCACCAGTTGGGGTCTCGTCCCGCCGCTCCGGAGGTGGGGCCCGAGGACGGCGGGACCAGCCGATGAATCTTAGGTGAGCAGTATCGGCGTCAGCTCACAGCACCCCGACTTTTGTGACGCCCTGCCGCGCCCCGTCGGGGAAGGGGCAATCGACAGAACGACTCACAGACTAAGCTGCGAGAGCGAGTTCGCGATTGTTATTGGCGCTTACTCATGTGGTCGCCTGATTAACGAGGGTGACAACCAACCTCGGCCTGCTACCCGGCTACCTAGCCTCCTGTCGAATCCTTTCGTCCCCAGGCATCAAGTATAGCAGGGGGCCAGCCCGACATAACGTAGAGCGTTCCGCAGAACGGCCCTCCCTGATACCCATTCGCTCACATTCGCCCGCTGCTACCCGGCCCGCTCGATGAGGTAGCGCGCCACGGTCCCCAGCAACCGGGTCTCGTCTTCGCCGAGCCCAAGCCCGGCGAGCAGCCCCTCCGCCTCGGCCACGTAGCGGCGGGCGTGCGCTTCGGAGCGTTCGCGTACGCCGGCTGCCTCGAGCTGCGCCGACAGGGCCACGATCGCGCCCACCGGCGGCTCCGGGTGCGCGTAGAGGGCGTCGACGGCGCGGCGGGTGTCTGGGTCCGTGAGGGCCTCGATCACCGGCAGCGTCTTCTTGTGGCGAGCGAGGTCGTTTTGGTTAGATTTACCGGTGAGGTTAGGATCGCCCCAGATTCCCAGGATGTCGTCCTGCGCCTGAAACGCCAGCCCCAGCCTCCGCCCCCAGTCGCGGATCCCATCGCTTTGCACCGGCGGTGCGCCGGCGAGGATCGCGCCGATCTGCAGGGGCGCGCCGATGAGTGCCCCCGTCTTCCTCTCGACCATCGCCAGATAGTCGGCGACGGTGACATCGCCGCGCTCTTCGAAGGTGAGGTCCGCCCACTGCCCGCCGATCATGTCGTCCGTGGCGGTGAGCAGGGCTTCGAGCGCCGCTACGCGTCGCTCGCTGGGCAGGCCGGCCTCGGCCAGCGCTCGAAGCGCGCGCGTGAAGAGGAAGTCGCCGACGTTGATCGCCTGCGCCTCGCCGACGATCCGCCAGATCGTGGGGCGGTGGTGGCGCTCGGCATCGCGGTCCTGGATTTCGTCGTGAACGAGCGAGAAGTTATGGACGAGCTCCACCGCGACTGCCCCCGGCATCGCCTCAGTGGCCGCGGCACCGAACGCCTCGGCCGCGAGCAAGCAGAGTCCGGGGCGGATGCGCTTGCCTCCGGCCCGAAGCGGCCGCCCCTCTTCGTCCTCCCAACCCATGACATAGCGGGCAGCGCTGACCAAGGCGGAGTCGCTCGGACCGACGGCCGCACGCAGCGCCTCTTCCAGCGCTTCGAGGTGGGCGGTAAGGGCTGGCGGAGGCGGGGTGGGAGCGCTCGCCATGGGCTCGCTGCCTAGGCGGGCGCCAGGCTGCCTCCCGCTGCCTTGACGGGTCCCCGGCGGGCAGCCAGCGCCTCAGCCGCGCGCCGCGCGATCCCCGCGCCGTCTAGGTCGTAGACCTGGCGATACACCTTCTGGGGGCCGTGATCGACGATCGTGTCGGGCATGGTGAGGTTGAGGATCAGCGTATCCGCCAGACCATGGTCGGCGAGCAACTCTAGGACGGCGTCCCCAAAACCGCCGGCGCGAACGTTCTCCTCTGCGGTCACGATCGCGCCGGTCTCGCGCGCGGCGGCCAGGATCAACTCTTCGTCGATCGGCTTCGCGAAGCGGCCGTTGATCACGCGCGCGCCGATACCGTCGTCCGCGAGCAGCTCGGCTGCCTGCACGCACTCCATCACCGAGGTTCCGTAGCCGATCAGGGTGATATCGCCGCCCTCGCGGAGGATCTCGCCCCGCCCGATCGGGATCTGCTTCATCGGCAGGTCGGTCGGTGCCCCCGGCCCCGCTCCCCGCGGGTAGCGCACGGCAAAGGGACCGTCCTGGGCCACGCCGGTGTAGAGCAGATCACGCAGCTCCGTTTCGTCCTTGGGCGCGCTTACCACCATGTTGGGCAGGCAGCGCAGGTAGGAGGTGTCGACGAAGCCCTGATGGGTCTTACCGTCGTCGCCCACGAAGCCGGCGCGATCGAGCGCGAAGATCACGGGCAGGTTCTGCACGACCACGTCGTGCACGATCGAGTCGTAGCCGCGCTGGAGGAAGGTCGAATAGATGGACGCGATCGGTCGCATGCCCTGCGTCGCGAGACCGGCCGAGAAGGTCACCGCGTGCTGTTCGGCGATACCGACATCGAAGACCCGGTCCGGATACTCCTTCTGGGTGGCGACCAAGCCCGTGCCCTCGAGCATCGCCGCCGTCACCGCGACCACGCGGGGATCGCTCGCGATCAACTCACCCGTGGCTTGGGCGAACACCTGGCTGTAGGTGGGGGGTGGCTTGGGCGCATCCGGGGCGGGCTTCTTCTTCAGCCAGAAGGTGCCGCTGTGGCTCTTCACGGGGTCGGCCGCAGCCTCCGGGATGCCGTGCCCCTTTTCCGTGAGGATGTGGAGCAGGACGGGTCTGCCTTGAACGCGCTTGATCGCAGATAAGGTCGCCTCGATCTCCCCGAGGTCGTGACCGTCGATCGGCCCGTAGTACTCGAAGCCGAACTGCTCCCAGAAGCTGGCGGGCACGAGGAGGTCACGCATGCTCGTCTTGACGCGCTTCGCCCCCTCCCACACCTGGCGGCCGAGCGGCAAGTGTTCGACGAACTCGCCGATCTCCTGCTTCGCGCGACGGTAGTGGGGGTCGACCCGCAGCTTGTTCAGGTTTCGACTCATCCCGCCCACATTCGGCGAAATCGACATGGCGTTGTCGTTGAGGATCACGATCAGCTTCGTGCCCAGGTGGCCGGCATGGTTCAGGCCTTCGAGGGCCATTCCGGCGGTCATCGCGCCATCACCGATCACGGCAATCACGTGGTGGTCCTCCCCCCGCAGATCCCGCGCGACCGCCATGCCGGTCGCAGCTGAGATCGAGGTTCCGGCGTGGCCGGCGCCAAAGAGATCGTGGGGGCTCTCGTGGCGGTCCGCGAAGCCGGAGAGCCCTTCGTACTGGCGGATCGTGCGCATCTGCTCACGCCGGCCCGTGACCATCTTGTGAACGTACACCTGGTGACTGACGTCCCAGAGGATCCGGTCGGTGGGCGAATCGAACTGTCGGTGGAGGGCGAGCGTGAGCTCGACGACGCCGAGATTCGAGGCGAGATGGCCACCGCCGCCGATGCATTCGATGCAATCGACGAGGTCTTCGCGGATCTCCTGGGCGAGCTGCTCCAGGTCCTCGGCAGTGAGCGAGCGAAGGTCGGCGGGAGTATCGATCCGGTCGAGCAGCGGTCGGCTCATGGTCTGCCTCCGTTCGCCGAGGGCCAGTGAACCGGAAGCGCCGTCGTCACGCCGTGCGGGCGCTTACGAAGGTCGCCGCCGAGGCCTCTGGACTACCCGCGGAACCCTACGTGACCCGTTCTCTGGAGGTCAAGAAACTGAGACCCGCCTGGGAGCCGCGGCGGCGCCGTTGGCGCTGGCGGCAGGGGGCAGGTGGAGCGCGAACGTGGAGCCTTCGCCGAGCGTCGATTCGGCTTTGACCGAGCCACCCATGGCTTCCATGAGCTCGCTCACGATCGCGAGCCCGAGGCCCGAGCCGCCGTGCCTTCGCGCACGACCCTTGTCGACCCGGTAGAAGCGCTCAAAGACGTGCCCGAGCGCGTCGGCGGGGATGCCCGGACCGCTGTCCTTGACCTGCACGGACAGCGCGCTGGTCGCACAGGAGAGTTCTACGACCACGCTCGCGCCCTCGTCGGAGTGATTCACCGCGTTATCCACCAAGTTGAAGATGCAGCGATAGAGCAGGTCGGGGCTTGCGATCGCCTCGCAGCGGAGGTCTCCCGTCGCCGTCAGGTCTACGCCGGCACGATCAGCCAGCGGCCCCAGCTCCTCGTTCACTGTGGCGACGAGGCTCCCGATGTCGACCGGCTCGAGGGCCACGGGCTCCGCTTGATGGGTGCTCAGCAGGAGCAGGTCTTCGCTCAAGCGGGTGAGCCGTTCGGTCTGCCCCTTCACGGTCTCCATCAGGACCTTGTAGTCGTCGGTGCTCGCGTCGTCGTCGAGTTCCGCGACCTCGATGTTGGTGCGAATCGCGGCCAGCGGCGTCCGCAGTTCATGCGAAGCGTCTTGAACGAAGCGGCGTTGCGATTCGAACCCGCCTTCGATCCGGTCGATCATCGAATCGAAGGTGTCGGCGAGGGCCTTCAGCTCGTCGTCGGGGCCTTCGTGGTTGATGCGCCGCGTGAGGTTCGTCGCACTAATCTCCGAGGCCACGCCGGTGATGTCCCTCACCGGCCGGAGCATCATTCCCGAAAGGGCGTAGCCACCCAGTCCCGCCGTTACGACTAGTCCGATGACGGCGATGATCGACCAGCTGCGCAGGCGGTCGAGATTCTGGGACTGGAACTCGTCGCCCGCTTCTTCCACAAGCAGGGAAGGGGTCACGACTGGGGTGAAACCCGCTAGCGCTCCGCCCGGCGAGGTGCGGATGGGCTGCCATTCGATGTCCCCGACGCGCAGCCCGCGGAGGATCAGCAGGTCGTCCGGCTGATCGACGCGCGCGGCGACGTTCAGGGAGATCACGAAAGCCAGCCCGAACACCAGCAAGAGGCTCGAATACCAGACCGTGAGCCGGAAGCGAACGGTCCGTACAAAGGGCGGGAGGTGCGGCTTAGAGGACGTAGCCCTTCCCTCGAATCGTTTCGATCAGCTGCTCCCCGAATCCCTCGTTCAGTTTGCGGCGGAGGTTGTTCATGTGGACCTTCACGGTCTGCGTGAACGGGTTCGTGTTCTCGTCCCAGATGTGCTCGAGGAGCTCTTCCTGAGGGACGGCACGGCCTTCGTTCTTGACGAGATAGTAGAGGAGGGCGAACTCCTTGGGCGTGAGGTGGATTTCAACCTCGTCGCGCCGCGCCCGATTCGTGCTCGGGTCGAGCTCGAGCCTGCGGGTCGCGAGCACGGGCTCGCGCATGCTGCCCTCGCGCCGGCTGATGGCGCGGATGCGCGCCGCCAGCTCGCTGAAGGCGAACGGCTTCACGAGGTAGTCGTCCGCGCCCTCATCCAGGCCTTCGACACGGTCCCGGATACCACTGCGCGCGGTCAACATAATGATCCCGCCGCGGAAGTGGTCGGCGCGCAGCTTGCGGCACACTTCGACGCCGTCCACACGTGGGAGGTTGAGGTCGAGGCAGACGACGTCGTAGGCGTTGACGCCCGCTTTCTCGAGCGCCTCAGCGCCGTCGTAAGCGACATCGACCGCGTACCCGATCTTGGTCAATCCCCGCTCAATCGCGGAGGCAATGGGCTCTTCGTCTTCGACTACTAGGACGCGCATGGCGACCTCCTTGGGTCTCTCCCTCTACCGTAGGCGGAGAGCACCGAAGCGAAGGTAAAGACCGAAGGTTAAGAGCTGACTGTCCCCCGCTAGGCGGCCCTGGCGCCGTGCTCCATGTCTTCGCGCTCGCGGCGCTCCAAGAGGTAGCCGAAGCCGCGCACGTTGATGATATACGACGGGCTCGAGGGATCTTCCTCGATCTTGCGGCGGATACGGCGGATGTAGACCTTCACGATCTCTTGTGCTTCGCGCTCAGAATAGGTGTAGTCCTGGACCGCCCTCAGGATCTCGACCGGGCTCACGACCTTGCCCGCGTGGCGCGCCATGTGCGCGAGGATCTTGAACTCAGTCGGCGTCAGCGGGATCTTGGTGTCGTTGCGCACCACCTGACAACGGTCGAAGTCCAGCACGAGGTCCCGCACTTCGATCGTCGATTCGCTGTCCTCTGCCGGGGGTGCGATGATGCGCCGGCGCGCGAGTGCACCAATCTGGGCGCCGAGTACCTCCACGCCTTCGCTCTCCCGTACGCAGACATCCGCACCGGCCTCGAGCGCGCCGGCAACGCCTTGGGAGTGGGGACCGGGGACGATGACAAGGATCATCGACTGGCAGCTGCGGGCGACCGCGCGGATCAGCGCGATATCCGCTTCGCGCCGCGGATCGATTGCGAGGACCGTTAGCTCGGGCTGGAACTGTGACAGCAGCCGCTCCGTTTCCCGGTCGTGGGGGCGCTCGGTGGTCGTGAACCCATGCCGCGAAAGGGCCGGGAGCAGCTCCCCAGAGCGGTAGTCCCGCGTATGCGTGACGAACGCGACCGCCGTCCGGAAGGTATGGTCCGCTCGCTCGGTCATGTCTGCTGCCTCCCCAAGGCGGCCAGTGCGCCCCCAGCGCGGGCGGTTGGCGCTCCCAGGGGCCAACCACGAGCGCGCGATGCGCCTCGCGTTCACTTGCTGTCAATCACAATGTTCGGCACGTTTCGTAGCGGAGATGAGCCCCTCGGGGCGCGCAGTCGTGAAGAGATTGAACCTAGGCCGCTTCTTGGATCAGGTTTCCGCGCAACCGCCGCACGGCCTGGGCGTGAAGTTGGCTTACGCGTGTCTCCGAAACCGTGAGGACGGCCGCGATCTCGCGCATGGTCATGTCCTCGACATAATAGAGGGATACGACGAACCGCTCGCGCTCCGGAAGCGCGCCTACGGCGCGGTCCAGCGCCTCGCGCAGCTCACGCTCCTCGAAGCGGGTGGTGAAGTCGATATCCTCGTCCGCGGTAGGCATCTCCGCGCCCGGGAACGAGTCGCTGTGGTCGTCGGGCTCGAGGATTCGATCCAGCGAAACGGTCACCCAGCGGCCACTCGCTACCGCTTGACGGCACTCCTTGATGCTGATGCCCAGGTGACCGGCGATCTCACGCTCGCTCGGTGTGCGTTCCAGCGTCCCTTCGAGCTCGGCTTGCGCCCTCTGAACCGCGCGCGCTTTCTGGCGCATCGTCCGTGACAGACGGTCCATCCGGCGAAAGGCGTCGATCATTGAACCGCGGATGCGGCGGACCGCATAGGCGTGGAAGTTCTTACCCTTCTCTGGGTCGAAGCGGCGGACTGCCTCGATCAAGCCACAGGTCCCGAAGCCGACCGCGTCCTCGTACTCGAGCACCCCGGGGATCTCGAGCGCGAGAGAGCGCGCGACGCGACGTACCAACGGGGTGTAACGGACAACCAATTCCTGCTGTTGCGCCAGCGTGAGGGGGCCATCGGGGAATGGGTCGGCGGGGCGAGCCGATCCGTTGTCGCGCCCGCCGCTCACCGGAGTGACAGGACCCTCTCCGTCATCGTTCGGCCGCTCGTCCATGCCATCTCCCCCGAGAAGCGAGAGCACCAGCGCGCTCATGCGACCGGTCTCGCGTGTACCAGCACCACTCTGCAGAGAGCCCCAGTGGCCAAACAAGGCGGCTGCCGTGGAAGCTGCGTTGACGCCCGGTGACAAGCCTCCGGTGCTCGGCGAGCCGAGCCGAGCGGGCCTCGACCGCGGCGCCGCAGGACGGGGCACTGGGGAGCCAAGATAGGGTTTCGGGCCTTTTCAGGCGTAATTCCGAACATAACTATAATAGTGCGAACATCAAGTCCCGCTCCGACTGCTCTCCGCCCGGAGCCGAAACCGGTCCATCGGACCCTTTCTGACGCAGGGCTTGAGCCCTCCACACCGCTCCCGCCTAGAATCGGGAGAGGAACGCCTCCACCTTGTCTTTCCCCATCGTCGTTTCCGAGCCCGACCGGCCCGTCACCCACCTCCGCCTCGCCGACGGTGGCTGGCAGAGCGCTGAGCTCGCGCCCTCTGGACACTGGCCCGCCTGGCGGCCCGGCCACGAGGCCATCTCCGTCTCCATCGTGAGCGGCCTCGGCGACGAGCGCCGCAGTGCGGTCGAGCTTCTCGACCTCGAGGGCAACCATTTGCGCAGCCTCTTTGAGAGCCCGAGCGGCGTGGACGCTCTCATCGCCCCGAACGTTCCCCACTACGCCCTCTGGTCGCCCACGGGCGAGGTGCTGGCGCTTGTCGCCCAAGGGCGGGCGGGGCTTACGCTCTTCCTAAGCGAAGCAGACGGGCCGATCATCGCGGATCCGATCCAGACAGGGGGCCCGCTCTTTCTGGCGTGGTCGCCCGATGGCCGGCGGCTCGCCGTTCACGCCGGCGTCAATCTCTCCGTCCTCGAGTTAGCCGAGGCGCGCGCGTCCCGACCAATCTCTGCCGACGCCCGGGGTTTCCGCACGCCCGCCTTCAGCGATGACGGGGAGCTCCTCGCCTTCGCTACCCCTGACGCCTCCGGCGATGGCGTGGCCTTGCGTGTCGCGGGCGCGTCGGGTGAGTCGAGCCGAGTTCTCGACGAGCTTCCCGGAGGGGTCAGTCTCGCGTTCCGTCCGGGGAGCCGCACGCTCACGGTAGCGGTCACGCGGCGGCCCGCGTCCGGCGCCTTCGACGAGCTCTGGGCCTTCGACCTCGGTGCCAGTGGTGAGGCCGAGCTGCTCATCCGCCGGCCCTTTGCCGGGTTCTTCTGGGATCCCACCGGGGAGAAGTTTGCGCTCGTCGTCGCCTCCTCCACGGGGGACGGCACCGTCTCGCTGCACGCGCGCTCCGGCGAAGGCGAGTTCCTCGGGGCGAGCCCGCCGTTTCTCCCTTCGGCGGACTATCAGACCGCGGTGGGTTTCTTCGATCAGTACGGCTGCTCGCACCCTCTCTGGGCGCCGGACGGCTCCCTATTCCTCGCGGGCGGCCGCCTCCTAACCGACTCGCGTGCGGCGATGTTCGGCGATCGCTCCTGCGACGCGGTCATGGTCTGGGCACCGGGACGTGGTGTTCCTTTCGACCGGGTTAGCGAGGGTGGTATCGGCGTCTTCCCGCCCCCGCTCTCGCGCCCGCTCACGTAAAGCGTCGGTCTTCGCCCGCATTGCTGCCCGAAGAGACGGCCCCGTAGACTCGGTGGAAGAGCCGCCGGCAGCCGCCGGGGGCACCCGGAGCGGCTGATGGAACTCTCACGCGAAACTGCACCCCAAGGATCCGGCTCCGCCCGGCTCGCGCGCGGAGCAACGTTCGTTCTCTTGGCAGTGGCGGCCCTTCTTCTCGTGTTCGGCCTCGGCTACGGCGTGAGCGATCTGACCAACGACGAGGTGCGCAGTACCACCCAACCCACAACCAGCCTGCCCGCGGGCGGCGACTCGGAGGTCTCCGAGATCTCCGTTGGGGCGGCCATCCTCGACGAGATCTTCGACATCCTCCAGCGCGATTTCGTCGACCGCGAGATCATCGACGAAACCGAACTCAGGGACGCCGCCATTCGCGGAGCGATCGCGTCGCTCAACGATCCCCACACGGAGTACTTGACACAAGGTGATCTGGCGACGGGCGCGCTCGATCTCGGATCGACCTACGAAGGCATCGGTGCGAGCGTCAGTGACCGCACCGGGGTCGTCCAGATCGTAGCCCCCTTCCGAGGCTCCCCGGCCGAGCTCGCGGGCATCCGCGCAGGTGACATCATCCTCGCCGTCAATGGTGAGCCGACGGATGGCTGGTCGGACCAGCAGGCCGTGCAGCAGATCCGCGGCCCCCGCGGCACCACGGTGATCCTGACGGTGCGGCACACGGATATCGGTGGCGGTGCCGCCGGCCCCGAGGTCGAGGACGTCACCATCATCCGGGGCGAGATCCTCATCCAGAGCGTCTTCACGGAGCCGATCCTCGAGGTCATCCCTGGCGAAAGCGGCGCTGAGTTGGTAGACCGCGACGGCGAGCTCGTCGAGGACATCCTTTATATCCACATCGCGCAGTTCCACGATGAGACGCCGAACGAACTCCGCGAGGCGCTCGCGGATGTGGAGAACGGTCAGTACATCGGCCTCATCGTCGATGTGCGCGCCAATCCCGGCGGACTGCTACGCACAACCGTCGAAGTCGCGGACGAGTTCATGGACGGTGGCGCAGTTCTGACCGAGCGTGATGCGGACGGCGAGACCCGCACCTTCGGGGCCTTCCCCGGCGGCGTGGCTACGAACATCCCCGTCATCATCATCCAGGACGGTGCCAGCGC
Source organism: Tepidiformaceae bacterium (assembly GCA_965247935.1). Lineage (GTDB taxonomy): Bacteria > Chloroflexota > Dehalococcoidia > Tepidiformales > Tepidiformaceae > CAUYXJ01. Next base: position 1,268,530 of record CBDFIA010000002.1, on the reverse strand, counting down.
GAGCGGCTCCGAGGTCCTCGCCGCGGCTCTTGCCGACAGCGGTCGCGCAACGATCGTCGGCACGCGCTCCTTCGGGAAGGGCACCGTGAACCAGCTCCGCGAACTGACGGGCTGTGGCGATCCCGAGGGCTGCGGCGCGCTATATGTCTCTGTCGGGCGCTGGCTGCGCCCTTCCGGTGGGGAGATCGAGGGCATCGGCATCCGCCCCGATTTCGAAATCGTGATGACCGGCGACGACTACATCGACTTCGGCGACCTCCAGATCTTCGCCGCCATCGACCTGCTTCGTGGCAACGAATTGCCCCCGCCGCCCGTGCGCCCGGAAGCCGAGACCGACGATTCCGGTGCAGCGGCCGAGGGCACGGACGGGGAGCCAACCGAACCGGCTGAGTAGCCCGCCGCCGCCAACGAACAACCTGCGAGTCAGCCCCCGCCGTGCGGCTGGGCGACTCGCATTGGGCCCCTCCGTCGCACCGTGCGAGACTTGGCTTCATGCCCGCTGGACAGTCGATAGTCACCGAGAACCGCCGCGCCCGTCGTGACTACGAGATCATCGACCGTTACGAGGCAGGCCTCGCGCTCACGGGCTCCGAGATCAAGTCGATCCGCCAGGGCAAGGTTGACATCCAAGGGTGCTACGGCCGCCTTCGGAAGGGTGAGATCTGGCTTCTCGACTCCTACATCGCGCCTTACGAGAACGCCGGCTACGTCTCTCACGAGGCCCGGCGGGACCGCAAGCTCCTCCTCCGCAAGAAGGAGATCAGGCGCATTCGCGAAGCCCTGGACGAACGCGGCCTGACCCTGATCGCCCTCAACCTCCACCTCCGCCGTGGGATGGCGAAGGTGGAACTTGCCGTTGCTCGTGGGATCAAGCGTTATGACAAGCGCCGCAAGATCCGTGAGCGCGAGGAGGGCCGTCAGGTGGCGAGAGCGCTTCGCCGCTCCGCCTAGCGGGGAACCGCCGGCCGACCTGACCCCGAACGCGGTGGGGCGCTGGTCGCTGCGACCGCACGAATACGCGCAGGACGCCTGCTAGACTCTCGCCCGTGAAGGCCGAGATCATCGCCATCGGCACCGAGATCCTGCTCGGCGAGATCGTCGACACGAACAGCGCCTACCTCGCCCAGCAGCTTCCGGGGCTCGGCATCGACTTGAACCATAAGAGCGTCGTCGGCGACAACCTGGGCCGCGTGCGTGGCGTGCTCGAACGTGCTTGGGAGCGTTCCGACCTGGTGCTGACGACCGGTGGCCTGGGACCCACCGAGGACGATCTCACCCGTGAAGGTATTTGCGCACTGCTGGGCGAAGAGCCCGAGGTCGCTCCCGAGCTGGAAGCGCGGCTGCGCGGCTTCTTCGAGCGGCGGGGGTATCCGATGCCGGAGTCGAACCTGAAGCAGGCCTGGCTCATCCCGAGTGCGCACGCGATCGACAACCCCCGCGGGACCGCTCCGGGCTGGTGGACCGAGCGGGACGGCCACGTGATCGTCTCGATGCCGGGGGTGCCCCCCGAAATGGAGCGCATGTGGGAGCACGAAGTTGCGCCCCAGCTCGAAGGGCGGTCAGGCGAGGTGCTCGTCACCCGCACGATCAAGACCGTCGGTATCGGTGAGGGCACGGTCGACGAGATGGCGAGGCCCGTCTACGAGACACCCGGCATCGGCGTCGGCACCTACGCGCGAGCCGACGGCGTGCACCTCCGCATCGGCGCGAAAGCGGCGACGCGGGAGGCGGCTTGGCGTCTCATCCGCCCCGTGGAGCAGGAACTCGACACGATCTTCGGGACCGCGATCTGGGGGCGGGATGAGGACACGCTCGAAGGCGTCATCCGCGACGCCCTGCACGAGCGCCGCCAGACCCTCGCGACGATGGAATCGGCGACCGGCGGGCTGCTCGCGAGCACCCTCACAGACGCTGCCGGCGCGAGCGACTACTTCGCCGGCGGGCTGGTTCCCTACGGCACCCAGCAAAAGATCGCCGCGGGCGTCTGCGCCGACGTCATCGAGGAGTTCGGCGTGGTCTCCGCGGAGACCGCCGAAGCGATGGCGGGCGCCGTGCGCAAGGGCATGGAGAGTGACTACGGCGTGGGCCTGACCGGTGCCCTCGGCCCCGAACCTGAGGACGGCGAGCCAGCAGGGACCGTGTTCGTGGCCGTGGCGGGCCCCAGCGGGGTCCCTCAATCGATGAAGACACAAATGAGCCAAGGGCGCGCCGCGACGAAACGGCGCGCGATCACCACGGCGCTGCTCCTGCTGCGCCGTAGCATTCTGGGCGAGGAGTAAGACACATGGACAACGCCGAGATCGTCAGGAACTTCTGTGCCGAGTGGGACGCACCCGCGCCGGACGGTGAGAAGCTGGCCTCCTACTTCAGCGAGGACGCCTTCTACCACAACATCCCGATGCAGCCGATCGAGGGCCGCGAGAACATCAAGAACGCCCTCGGCGGGATGGCCGGGACGATGGTGAGCCGGGGCTGGGACGTGCTCTCACTCGTGGCTCAGGGAGACACCGTCATGACCGAGCGGATCGATAAGTTCGACGCTCAAGGCAACGCGGTCGCGCTCCCGGTGATGGGCGTGTTCGAACTGCGCGACGGGAAGATCGCGTCCTGGCGCGACTACTTCGACCTCGCCACGTTCCAGAAGCAGATGTCGGGCGAATGAGCGCAGGCGGCTCGACTTGCGGCCCACTTCAGCTCTGAGCCCCGAGCGCCTCGATGAGGATGGGCAGCGCCTCTGAGATGCGCCGGATGCGATGGATGTTGGCCGCATCCACGCCGCGATTGCGGGGCCAGTGGACAAGGAAGACGAGCGGGATCCGCTCCGCCAGGAGCAGCGCGGTGTTCGGGTCGTCTTCGATGTGGGCGAGTGGAGCGAGGGCAGGGATGATGCGCGCTTTGAAGGTCGAAGAGCGCTCGCGCCAGGACGGGCGCAGGTGGAGCGGCGGGAGCACCCCCAGGTTTCGTTCGAGCCAGGTCTCGGTTGTCCCCCGCCCACCTTCGCCCCGAGCGGAGACGATCGCACAGTCGAAACGCTCAGCGACCGCGCGGAAGCCGTCGCGGGCGCCGGGCAGGGGCTTGCGGCCGAGGTAGCGCCAGCGCTCGAGAAGCCAGGTGGGGCGGGGGAATCGGGGCGGGGCAGTCGCGCGGACGCTCACGCCGCCGGGGTTCAGTGCGAACGGTGGACGGCAGAGCACGCCATCAATATCGAAGGTCACCAGCGGCCGTGGCGAGTCCACGGCGGCATGCTACGAGGGGGCGTCGTCTGGCGCTCACGGCGAGCCTTGCGGTAGCCTTCACGGATTCTCGGGATCGTGGCAGATGCCGCGCTTCCGGCGTGAGGTGGCAGGGATGCTGTTCGCGGTCCGGCTCGTATCGAGGCAACCGTCGGATCTTGACGCTGAGCAGTGGCAGGCGCTCGTCGCGGACCAGCTGAGAGCCACGAAAGCGCTCAAGGACTCCGGCAAGATCACGGCGATTTACCGTGAGACCGGCATTGGCGTGCTCGCCATCTTCGATGTCCCAGACGCTGCGGAGATGGATCAGACCCTCGCGGGCCTGCCTATGAACCGGTACTTCAGCGAGGTCTCGGCGCACGCGCTCTGGGACATGAGCGCGGCGCTCGAGAACCTGTAGTCCGCGATGCCCCACGTCGACCCTGAGGACTTCAAGAGCGCGCTCGCCTCCTGGGCGACCGGGGTGACCGTGTTGACCTCGGCTCACGAGGGGCTCATGTACGGCATTACCGCCACCAGCTTCTCGACGCTCTCGATGGATCCGCTCCTGGTTCTCGTTTGCATCCAGAGGGGCAACCATCTCGAGCAGATGGTCCCCGCTTCGGGCAAATTCGCCGTGAGCATTCTCGCGAGCGATCAAGAAGCAATCTCGAACCATTTCGCCATCTCCGGTCGAGACCCCGAGCCGGAATTGGCCGACTTCGACACGTTCGTCGAGCACACCGGCTGTCCGATCGTGAGGGGTGCGATCGGACATCTCGATTGCGAGCTCGAGTCGATCCTGCCCGGGGGCGACCACGTCATCGCACTCGGCCGCGTGGTCGGGGCGGGTTACGACCCCGACAAGGAGCCGTTGCTCTATTTTCGGCGGGGCTATCACGCCTTGGGCGGAGGCTGATCGGAACCAGCCCGGCCGCCCGGGCGATCGGTTCGTGATGCTTTGCACAGCCGCGAGGGGGCGCGTACGATCCGCTCGCTGGGAGGGTGAACCGTGTCGATCATCTTGGCGGTCGTGGGCATGTCCATCCTCGGGACCTGGGGAATAGCGACCATCACGCTGATCATCAGCGGAGTCGTCCTCATCGTGACGCCAGGAGACGCGGACACCGCTTCGAGCGGTCTCACCGTCGGCATCTTCCTCCTCGTCGCAGGGCTCGTCTCAGGCGGCCTTATGCAGGTCGTCGTCGCGCCCCTCTTGGGTCTCGACCCGCCCCTGCCGATGAAGGCGAAGAACATCACGCCCCACGCGCGCATGAAGGCCTGGGCGAGCGCCGGGCCTGTCCGCAGCTTCCCCGACGGCGTCGCCAAAGAGGTGCGCCTCCGGAGCGTCCGCGTCGCAATCGTGCGACGCGGTGACGACGCAGTCGCGCTCACGGCGCTCTGTCCTCACGCGCGCTTGCCGCTGGCCAGCTTCCCCGGCGCCCCGATCAAGCCGGAGCCGGTCCGCGATGATTGCGTGATGTGTCCGTTCCACGGGGCCCGCTTCGAGGTTTCGTCCGGGAAGGTCGTCCGCCAGCCCTTCAGCAGCGAGTTCAACGCCGAGCACCCGTTCCTCGGCCAGCTACAATCGAAGCTCTTCTTCTGGAACAAGGGCGCCGAGGACATCCAGACGTACCCCGTGCGCATCGAGAACGACCAGATTATGGTTGGCCTGCCCCGCTAGGAGCCTCCCTCTCGTGCGCGAGCCGCCGCGTGCGAATCTGCCGCCGGAGAACGACCGTGGCTGACGTAGAAGAGAGCCAAATCACCGACGACCATCGCGCGATGATCGGCAAGCGGAGCGACCCGATCGAGGTCGTCCCGAAGACCGCGGATGCTCAGCGTATGCGCGACCTGCTCGGCGATACGGACCCACGCTGGGCCGATGGCACGGGCATCGCACCCCCCTACATCCTTGCGATGATGGAACCGCGGCTCCCAGCAGAGCTCTCCCCACAGGTCCTCTCCCGTGGCATCCTCACGCAGACCGAGTGGAAGTTCAGCCAGCCGATCAGGCTCGAGGAGCCGCTTCAGGCCTCCACCCAGCTGATCGACGTGCGTGACCGCCTCGGGGGCCGCTACGGCTACAGCGTCCTCGTCATGTTCCAGACCGCCTACGTGAACAGCGATGGGGACGAGGCCGCCGCCTCGCTCCGCACGATCACCCAGTTCGACCAGCCGGAGTCGTCATGAGTCAGATCTACTTCGAGGACATCTCCGTCGACGACGAGCTCGCGCCTCTCGATCAGTTCCCGACCGAGGACAAGGCGGTCGAGTTCTTCGGACGAGACAACCCCACGAACCCCGCCTTCGGCGATGCCGAAGCGGGACGCCGGCTGGGGTTTGGGGGGGCGCTCGTACCGGGACTGCTCAAGCTCTCCTGGATCACTGGCTACGTCGGCGCCTGGGCTGGCTCTGAGGCCAATCTCCGGAGCGTGCGGGTTGCCTTTCGCCGGCCGGACATCGCCGGCAAGCCCCCTACCCTCTCCGGTCGCGTGGTGGACAAGCGCGAAGAAGATGGCAAGCACGTCGTCGAGCTCGAAGTCGTGACGTTGGCCGAGGGCCAACCCACCGTGCGCGGCAACGTCCAGGTCGAGGTTCCCTCCCGCTCGTAGCGCGGCCCGGAGCGATGCCCCTCCCCCTCGAAGGCGTCCGCGTGCTTGAGGTCGGCAACTTTGTGTCGGCGCCCTACTGCGGCCGGCTCTTCGCGGGCTACGGCGCCGACGTGATCAAGGTCGAACCGCCGGATGGCGATATCGCGCGGGCGCACGGCCCCTTCAAGGACGCGAAGCCGCACCCGGAGACGAGCGCCCTCTTCCTCTACCTGAACACGAGCAAACGATCGGTCACGCTCGATCTAGCCTCGGCCGCGGGGCGTGATGCCCTTCTGCGGCTCGCGGCCGGCGCCGACGTCCTGCTCGAGAACTACCGGCCGGGCGACGCTCGCCGCCTCGGCCTCGGCTACGAGGCGCTGCGGGCAGTCAACCCGCAGCTCGTGCTCGTCTCGATCACGGCGTACGGCCAGGACGGGCCCTACGCCGAGGATCGTTCGAACAACCTCATCGCCTTCGCGATGGGGGGCCAGATGTTTCTCACGGGCACGGCCGACCGCGGGCCGGTCAAGAACGGTGGCTACCAAGCGGATTACCAAGGCGGCCTCAATGCGTTCTCGGCTGCGAACCTCGCCCTGCTCGCGGCCGAGCGTGACGGCGAGGGTGAGCACGTGGATATCAGCGTGCAGCACTGCATGGCGCCGATTTTGGAGGCGGGCATCCCCTTCTATTCGTACAACGGCGTGTGGGCGGGGGTGCGGCGCGGGAACTTGATGTCGAGCTTTATGGGCGTCTACCCCTGCCTCGATGGGCAGGTGGGCGTGCACGTGATGGCGCGCAACTGGCCGCCGTTCGCGCAGGCGACCGGCCATCCGGAGTGGCTGGAGGACGAGCGCTTCGCAACCGCGGAAGCGCGGCGTGCGCACGACGATGAGCTGATGGCCGAGGTCATCGCTTGGGCGGCAAGCGTGCGCAAGAAGGATGCCTACGCAAGCGGCGGGGAGCACCGCGCACCGGTCACGTTCATTCACACGATGGAAGACCTCCTGGAGAGCCCACAGCTCGCCGCTCGCGGGTTCCTCCGCCGCATCGACCACCCCGTTGCCGGTGCGGCGAGCTACCCGGGCCCACCGTGGTGGATGGGCCCGGATGCTTGGCGGGACGGCCCGGCACCGCTCCTGGGCGAGCACACCCGCACGCTGCTGAGCGAGGCGGGCCTATTTGATGCGGAAATCGCCGCCGCCACGGCATCGCCCGCGTGAGCGCCCTCGCCCGCGCCGTCGCCTTCTTCGAGCGCTGCGAAGACGCGTTTCTGCTGCACGAACTCGCGACTCAGATCGCGCCCCGCGCGAAGCGCATGGTCGGCCGCGCACTCGCGGGCGGCGGTGAGGCCGCGATCCCGGAGCCGGCAGGTGTTCCCGCTTCGCCCGACCCCGCGAGTGAAGGTGAGGCGCGGGACCTGCTCGAGCGAACCCGGGACTTCGCCGAGCTGCAGGCGCTCGCGCAGGCGATCGGCCGGCGCATCGAAGCCCTCGAAATCGCTGCCTCGGCGGACTTTGGCGTGGGAACCCGGATCGAGGTGCGCAAGCGGGCCGAGTTCCCACCGCGCGGCGATTGGGTCGCGGGCACGGTCACCGCCACGGGAACGACCCTGCGGGTGACGCTGCAGAGTGGGAAGCGGTGGCACGGGTCTCCAAGCCTCGCGCGATTACCGCAAACGCAATGACGGCGCCGTTGGCGGGCATCCGTGTAATCGACCTGACGATGGTGTGGGCGGGGCCGTTGGGGACCCGCCTCCTCGGCGACTACGGCGCCGAGGTTATCAAGATCGAGGGCCCGCGTCAGTGGGACCTACTGCGCGGGCTCGGGGGCATCCCCCGCACGGAGCCTCGCTGGTACAACAAGGCCGCGTACTTCAATCACAACAACCGCAACAAGTACTCAGCCGTGCTCGATCTTCGCCAGGAAGCCGGTCGCGACCTGCTGCTCCAGCTCTGCGCGAAAAGCGACGTGATCGTCGAGAACTACCGTGCCAACGTAATGGACAACCTCGGACTCGGTTTCGACGAGGTGAGGGTGGCGAGTCCGCGCATCGTCTATCTATCGATGCCGGGACACGGGAAGACCGGTCCCGAGGCTAATTATGTCACCTACGGCACTAACGTTGAGCAGCTGGCTGGCCTTGTCTCCATCTCTGGCTACGAGGGGGGCGAGCCGCTCAAGACCGGCTTCAGCTACGGCGATCCCGCCTCGGGCGTGGGCGTGCCGGGGGCCGTCGCGCTCGGCCTTCGCCAGCGCGAGCATACCGGCGAGGCCGTCTTCATCGACCTCGCCCAGCGCGAGAACCTGACCGGCTTGGTCGGTGAGTACGTCGCGGACTACAGCATGAATGGTGTGCTTCGGGAGCCGGCGGGGAACAGGCACCAGCACTTCGCCCCGCACGGCGTCTACCGCTGCGCCGGCGAGGACCGCTGGATCGCGATCGCCTGCGAGAACGACGAGCAGTTCCGTGCACTGTGTAAGGTCCTTGGGCAGCCCGAGCTCGGCGATGACGAGCGCTTCGCGACGATGGCCCAGCGGAAGGCGCACGAACACGAGCTCGATGCCCTCATCGAAGCCTGGACGTCAGTGCGGGGGCACTACGAGGCGATGCACGTGCTCCAGCGGGATGGCGTGCCCGCGGGGGCCGTACTCACGATCCCCGAGGTGATGAGCGACCCGCAGCTGCGGGCGCGAGGGGCCTGGTCGCAGCAGACGCATCCCGACGCAGGGACCTGGGAAGTCGAGACCCCACCCTGGGGTCTGCCTCGTACCCCGGGGCACGCCCGGCTTCCGGCCCCGGGCTTCGCCGAGCACAACGACTACGTCTTCCGCGATCTTCTGGGCCTCGACGGGGAAGCGATCGCGCGTCTCTACGCCGCCGGGGTAACCACCGACGAGCCGGACGTCACGACGCACACCTAGCCGTGTCTCACACGTCTGTGGTCAGGACAGCTAGCGCGGAATCTCGTCGATGATGATTGTCTCGATCACGTCCCCTTGCTCGATCTCGAAGATGACCTCGAGGCCGTCGATCACCTCACCAAAGGGATAGAAGCTGTCCGCGTTCCCGGAGTCGAAGTCGAGGCCCGCGTTGTCGACGAGGTTGATGAAGAATTGGCTGCCGAACTCGCCCTGGCCCGCCACCTTCGCCATCGAGATGCGACCGACTTCGTTGCGAAATTCATTCGGCTCGTCCTCAGTGGTGTAGCCGGGGCCGTCCGCGCCGTCGGCAGGGATGCCGGTGGGGTCACCGCCCTGGATAACGAAATCGGCAACCACGCGGTGGAAGATCACGCCGTCGAAGAAGCCCTCTTGCGCTAGGAACGCGAAGCTGTTGGCCGTATTTGGCGCAACGTCGGCGAAGAGTTCCAACACGATTGAGCCCTTCGCAGTGACGATCGTGGCGGTGTAGCGGTTCGCCCCCGAGTCGAGTACCTGCTCGGCTTGCGCGAACTGCCCCGGCTCGACCGGTGGCGTCTCAGAATCTGGGGTGGCGGTGGGCGTAGGGGCGTTCGGGTCACGCGTGCGTTCGATCGTGACGGAGTTGATCACGTCGCTTTCGACCAGCGCGAGCACCACATCCATTCCATCGGTCACGCGAGCGAAGGGATAGAAGCGGTCGGGGCTGGCGGAGTCGAAATCGAGCGCGGGATTGTCCTTCAAGTTGATGAAGAACTGGCTCCCGAAGACCGATTCGCCGCCGACCTTGGCCATCGAGATCGTCCCGCTCTCGTTCCGGATCTCGTTCGGCTCGTCGGCGGTGAAATAGCCGGGCCCGTCACGACCGTCGTTGGGGTCGCCCGTCTGCGCAACGAAGTTCTCGACGACGCGATGGAAGATCAGGCCGTCATAGAAGCCCTTCTGGGCAAGGAAGACGAAGCTGTTCACTGTGTTCGGCGCCTCGGCGACGAAGAGCTCGATCGTGATCTCACCCTTAGCCGTGCTGATGGTGGCCGTGTAGGTCTCGGCCACGGGGTCGGTGACGCCCTCGGCGAAGGCGAAGATGCGCTCATCCGGAGTGGGTGAGGGCACGGGGGTGCCCTCGGGGGCCGGGGTGAAGTCGGCGTCGCCAGGGCTGTGGCCTGATCCCTGACTCTGGAGGAGGAACGCGAGCCCGACGCCGCCGATCATCACGACCGCACCGATGATGTAGAAGATTCGCGAGTTCGTGAACAGACTCAGAGGGAAGCCCGGTTTGTAGGTCTGCCCCTGCCCGCCGCTGGTGTACCCACGTCGACGTGGGGCACGTTGACTCCGGTGCTGCTGATCTCGCCGACGGTTGGGCACAGTTCCCCCTGGTTTGCCGCTCGCTGCGGGTTCTGGGCGAGTATACGAACGGCCCCGGTAGGCGGAAATCGCTAACGTTAAGCGCCGGTGTGGCCGAGCTTCCCGAGCTCCTCACGAGTCACGTCCCGATCGTCCCAGGGGATCGTCCGGTCACTCATCTCGATTGAGCGCTCGTGCCCCTTGCCGCAAATCACGACGAGGTCACCGGGAGCGGCGCGGCTGAGGGCGGTCGCGATCGCCTCGCGCCGCTCCACGACTTCGACGAAATCGCGACCACGAATGCGGCCCGCGTCCTGCGCGTGCCTCCCGATCTCGCGGACGATCGTCTCCGGATCCTCGCTGCGGGGGTCCTCGCTCGTGAAGACAGCAAAATCGGCGCCCTCAGCAGCGGCCCGGCCGACGCCTGCACGGCGGCCGGGGTCGCGCTCGCCCGCGGCCCCGACGACGATGATGAGCCGCCCCCGCGTGACCCCCCGAAGAACCTCGAGGACTTTGCCTACGGCCTCCCCCGTATGCGCGTAGTCGACCACGACATCGAACGGCTGGGCGGCGTTGATGTGCTCCATCCGGCCGGGCACGCCGGGGCAGGCGCCAAGGCCAAGCGCGATCGCGGGCGGTTCGATTCCGACGGCCACCGCCGCCGCCGCTGCCGCCAGCGCGTTCGAGACGTTGAAGAGCGCGGGCAGGTGGAGTTCGGCCACGACTTCCCCAGCGGGGAGGACCAGCCGGAAACGACTGCCATCGGGCCGCAGCTCGATGCCGTGTGCGCTCACATCAAGGTTCGCGGCATCGATCCCGTACCGGATCGCCCGCGCAGCGGTCTGCTCGAGCATGAAGCCCGCCGAAGGGTCATCGGCATTGGCGATGGCCGCCTTCGCCGGGCCGCCCGCGCGCGGGGGCGTTCGATCGAGCGCGGCGAAGAGCGCGCTCTTCGCCGCGCGGTAGGCCTCGAAGCTCTTGTGGAAATCGAGATGGTCGCTGGTGATGTTGGTGAACTCAGCCACGTCGAAGGCGATTTCGTCGAGGCGGTGAAGCGCGAGCCCGTGGCTCGTCGCTTCGATGATCGCGTAACGGCAGCCAGCGTCGACCATCTCCCGCAGGAGGCGCTGTACCTGCGGCGCCTCAGGGGTGGTCATGCGCGCCGTGTGGCCCGTGATAGCCGTGCCCGGCACGTAGGCGTCGACGGTTCCGAGGCGGCCGGCACGAGCGCCGGAGGCTTCGAGCACGGATGTGAGGAGGTGGGTAGTCGTCGTCTTGCCATCGGTTCCGGTGACGCCGATGACCGTGAGCTCGCGGCTGGGGTGGCCGTAGAAGGTCGCCGCTGCCTGCGCGAGGCCCACGCGCGTGTCGTCCACGGCGACGATCGGGGCCTCACCGGGCAGGTGGCGCCAGGCGCCACGCCGCCCCCGCTCCACGACGACGGCGGCCGCACCCGCCTCGATCGCGTCGACGAGGTAGGCGTGCCCGTCGACGGTGAAGCCGGGCACGGCGACGAAGAGTGAGCCCGCCATGACGTTGCGGGAATCGTGCTCGACACCGGCGATGGGGACCTCAGCCGCCCCGCGGATCAGCTCGGCCCCCTGGAGCTCGCGCAACATCGTGGTGAGCAGCTGCGGGCTCACCGGGAGCCCCCTACGCCCTGCGCTGGCCTAGGCTTCGAGGGTGCGATAGACATCGAGGAAGTTCGTGAGGATGCGAGCCGTTGCGCCCCAGATCAGGTGCTCACCCCACCTGTATGAGGACAGCACGATCGTCTTGCCGTCCACCTCGCGATGGTCGTCGATGAGCGTCGCCGGATCGCGAAGGTGGTCGAAGGGGACTTCCAGCAGCTCATCGACCTCACGCTCTTCGTGACGGAAGTCGTACGGCCAGCGATCGAGCCAGCCGACGAAGGGCCGCACACGGTAGTTGCTGATCGTCCAGATCTCGTCGAGCTCACCGAGAAGGTCGACGTGCTCCGGGGGGACGCCGACCTCCTCGTGCGTCTCGCGCAGGGCGGTCGAAGCGGCGTTGGTGTCGGTGGCGTCGCGGGCTCCGCCGGGAAAGCTGATCTGGCCCTTGTGATGCTCGACCTGCTGCGAACGCTTCTGGAAGAGGAGATGGGTCCCGTCATCACGGTCGTAAAGCAGGAGGAGGACCGCTGCCGGATTCGCGCCTAGCCGCTCGATGCGGCCCGGCCCGTATCCGGAGAGGGCGCCGCGCAACCGGTCCTTGAGCGTGTGCGTGCTTTTCGAAGGGCCAGCCACCAACGCCTATCCCCTGACTAGCCTCACGGCAGCCCTGAGGCGCCGTAACCACCGCGGTCCACGTCGGCGAAACGGGCCCTCGGACTTCGAGGTCAGTGTAGAACCTTCGTGCCGAAGGGCGCCTGTAGACTAAGGGCGTCCCATGGCGTGCGAACAGGAGACGGCAGCGACTCTGCGAGGGGCGGGGTACCGCGTGACGCCGCAGCGTCTGCTCATCGCCTCAGCGCTGCGCCACGCCGGTCGCCACTTGACCGCCGCGGAGATCGCGGATGAGGTGCGCGCGGTCTATCCGATCGTCGATCTGAGCACCGTCTACCGCACGGTCGACGTGCTAAAGGGCCTCCAGCTTGCGACCGGGACCGACATGGGCGGCGACGATCTGTTGTTCGAGTGGTCGTCCGGCGAGGCCCATCACCACCTGATCTGCTCCAAGTGCCGCAGCTCCCGGATGCTCGACCGCGGGTATCTCGACAGCCTCTCTGAGCACCTCCGGCGGGACTTCGACTTCGAGCCCAACCTCGATCACTTTGCGATCTTCGGGGTTTGCCGAAGCTGCCGCGAGGCCGCCGGCAAGTGACGACGCGACGCGAACTCGTGAACGCTCTCGCGGCGATCGTGGGCCGCGAACACGTCCTCTACCGGCCCGAGGACCTCATGGTCTACGAGTTGGACGGCACCATCGACCGTTCGCTCCCACACGCTGTCGTCTTCCCCAACGACGCGGGTGAAGTCCGAGCGATTGTTGGGGTGTGCAACTCCTTGGGGGTGCCGGTCACGCCGCGGGGGGCAGGTACGGGGCTGAGTGGGGGGGCGGTGCCGACCCGGCGGGGGGTGGTGGTGGCGACGGCGAGAATGCGTCGCATCCTGTCGGTGGACGCGATCGAGCGAGTCGCGGTCGTCGAGCCGGGCGTGCCCAACATCCAGCTCTCGGAGGTGGCCGCTGAGCACGGCCTCTTCTACGCGCCCGACCCGAGCAGCCAGAAGGCCTGCACCATCGGCGGCAACGTTGCGGAGAACGCCGGCGGGCCGCACTGCCTCGCCCTGGGCGTGACGACGAACCACGTGTTGGGGCTCGAGGTCGTCACGGCGGACGGATCGCTCGAATGGTTGGGGGGGCGCATCCCTGATGCAGCGGGATACGACCTCCGCGGACTCTTCGTGGGGTCCGAGGGGACGCTCGGGATCGCAACCAAGATCGTCGTTCGACTTCTGCCCGTGCCTGAGACGATCGTGACGCTGCTCGCGATCTACGACGACATCGAGGCGGCGAGCGAAACGGTCTCGGCGGTCATTGGCGCAGGGATGGTGCCGGCGGCACTCGAGATGATCGACAAAGTCACGATCCAGGCCGCGGAGGCGGGGCTGCAGTGCGGCTACCCCCCCGACGCGGGGGCCGTGCTCCTGATTGAGCTCGACGGGATCGCCGAGGTGGTGGGCGCCCAGGTGGAACTTGCTGAGGCGGCCTGCCGGGACCATGGCGCAACGGAGATCCGCCAAGCCACGGAGCCAGCCGACCGGGAACTGCTGTGGAAGGGGCGCAAAGGTGCGATCGGGGCCCTTGGGCGAATCGCGCCGAACTACTATCTGCTCGATGGCGTGGTCCCCCGCTCGCGGCTCGTGGAGACGATGCGCAAGGTGGCCGAAATCGGAGAGCGCTACGACTTCCCGGTCGCAAACGTCTTTCACGCGGGCGACGGGAACCTGCATCCGAGCCTGCTCTTCGACGAGCGGGAGTCGGGCGTGACCGCGCGCGTGCTCGAGGCTGGGGCCGAGATCATGCGCGCCTGTGTCGACGCCGGCGGGGCACTCACGGGGGAGCACGGGGTGGGATTCGAAAAGCAGCGCTTCATGCCCTGGCTCTACGGCGAGGCCGACCTCGAGAACATGGGCCGGGTGCGGGGCGTCTTCGGCAATACGGGCGACTTCAACCCTTGCAAGATCCTGCCCGAGGGTGCGGGCTGCGGCGAGATGGCGCAGCAGGCGGGAGCGCTCGCGGCAGCGGGCCCCGATGCCTATGTCTGAGCTGGCGACGAGTACGCTACCGGAGGTCGCGGGCGTTGCGCCGGAGACGATCTTCGTCCCCGAGAGCTCCGCGGAGCTGCGCGAGATCGTCGCTGCTCGTGACGGGCGAACGCTGGTGCCCGTGGGCGCAAGGACACAGCTCGCGCTCGGCAACGCACCTCGCGCTCCCTTCGCGCTGTTAGACCTGAGCGCCGCTCTGCGGGGCGAAATCGAGCACGAGCCCGCGGATCTCACGGCAGTTGTGCCGGCCGGCGTGACGCTGGTCGAGTTGGATGCGCGACTCTCCGCGGCGGATCAACGGCTACCCGCCGACCCGCCGCGCGCCGACGAAGCGACGCTCGGTGGAACGCTCTCCGTAGGTATTGGCGGCCCTTTACGGACGCGCTACGGGCTGCCCCGGGACTTCGTCCTCGGGATGACGGTGCTGCGCGCAGACGGCGAATTCGTGAAGGCCGGTGGGCGGGTCGTCAAGAACGTCACTGGCTACGATCTCATGCGGCTCTGGTGCGGCTCGCTGGGGACCCTGGGAATCGCGACCTCGATCGCCGTGCGTGTCCTGCCGAGGGTGGAGACGGTCGATCTGGGGTTTGTGGTTGAGTCGCTCGAGGCCGGGCAGGCGTTAGCCGAGCGCCTCGATCGCGCGGATCTGCGTCCCGAACTGCTCGACCTCGCCCTCGACGGCGAGCAGTGGCGGGGCCTCGTGCGGCTCTCCGCCCAAGCGGTGGCCAAGGGACGAGAGCTCGCCCGCACCGAGCTCTCCGCCTGCGAAGACGAGCGCGAGTACCTCGCAAGGCGCGATCTCGGATTCGGGAGTGACGCCGCGCTGACGCTGCGTGCGTCCTGCTCCGCGAGGGCGTTGGCGGAGGTGGCCGGCGCCCTCCACGAGATCGCCCCGAGTGAGCTGCTCGTACGACCGTTGGCGGGAGAGGTGCGAGCGACCTGGACCGCGGCCGCCGTGCCGGGGGCGGATGGGCTTGGAGAGGTCGTCGGTACCCTGCGTTCGACGCTCGCCGAGAGTGGCGGCCGCGTGGTCGTCGAGCGCATGCCGGCCGCGCTGCGGGCAACCCTGGAGTGCTGGGGGCGGCCGCGGCCCTTCGAACGGATGCGCCGCGTGAAAGAAGCGTTCGACCCGGATGGACGCCTGAACGCTGGACGGTTCGTCGGTGGTCTCTGAAGCGCTGGGCTGGCCGCTCATCGAAGAGGCGCCTAGCGCCAGCGACCTCGCGAAATGCGTGCACTGCGGCCTCTGCGTGAACGCCTGCCCGACGTACGCGATCACCGGCCTGGAGGTGGAGTCACCGCGCGGGCGGATCCACCTCGCCCGCGCCATCGACGAGGAGCGCATTCCTCTAACTGTGGCGGTCCAGAATCACTGGGAGCTGTGCTTGCAGTGCCGCGCCTGCGAAGCGGTCTGCCCGAGCGGTGTCCCCTACGGACGGATCATGGAAGGGGCGCGGGCGCAGCTCGACGAAGCCGCCCCGAGCGGCCGCTGGCAGCGCTCCCTGCGTCGGTTCGTTCTGCGCAACGTGATCGCGCGCAGGCGGGTATTGGCGGCCGCGCTTACTCCGATCCGCTGGTTCGCACGCTCGCGGCTGCGGGGCCTGCTACGGCGTAGCGGCATCCTCGGCCTCGTTGCGCCGCTCGCGCGCCTCGAAGCCCAACTGGGGCGGCCGGGCGCACCCTTCCGCCCAGGCCGCAGGCCCCGCGCAGATGCACCGGAGGCGGTGTCGCTGCTCACGGGTTGCGTGATGAGCGAGCTCTTCGGGGACGTCCATCGCGCGACGGTACGGGTGCTCGAACGAAGCGGGGCTGAGGTCGTAATCCCGCAGGCGCAACGCTGCTGCGGCGCGCTCAGCGCTCACGACGGCGATCTGGCCCAAGCGCGCCAGCTCGCCCGCGAAAACGTGGTTACGTTCGAAGCGGTGGGCAACGGACCGATCGTCGTGAATTCAGCAGGCTGCGGCGCCGCGATGAAGGAATACGGGGAGCTGCTCGCGAAGGACTCCCGCTTCGCGGAGCGGGCGCAGGCCGTCGCGGCACGAGTCGTGGATTTCAGCGAGTACGTCGCCGGCCGAGAGCTGCCCCCTGGTTCGCTACCGGCCCGCGTCACCTACCAGGACGCCTGCCACCTCGCTCACGCACAGGGCATCCGGCAGCAGCCTCGCGATCTGCTCGGCGCGCTCGACGGCTGCGAACTCGTGGAAACCCGGGACGCGGACATGTGCTGTGGGGCTGCGGGCCTCTACAGCCTCGTGCAGCCCCAGATGTCCGCCGAGCTGCGAGCGCGAAAGGCGTCGCAATTTCGCCAGCATCGGCCGGATATCGTGGTGGCCGCGAACCCCGGCTGCCAGATGCAATACGAAGCCGCTGTCCGCGAGGCGGACATTCCCGCACGCGTCCTCCACCTCGCGGAAGCCCTCGACGAAGCCCAACGCCGGGCCGCGAGGCGGCGCCCTCGGCCGTAACCACCCGCTGGCCTACAGTGGACTCGATGCCCGAGCGCCTTGCGCTCGGGCCTAAGGGCGTTGGAGCGCGCGTGGCAAACGAGTTGGCGGGCGTTCGGGCTGCCGTCGAGGCGCACCTCGGCGGGCTGCGGCCTGGACGCGATGCGCGACGCCACCTCGGCGTACCGCAAGCGGCAAAGCCCGTCACGATCGCGGCTCTCGCGGCAGCCCACGCCGGAGTCACGCTCGTCGTCGCGCCAAGCGCGGGCCGGGCCCTGGCGCTCGAAGAGGAGCTCACGCTTTACGCTGGGGAGCTCCCGATCGCACGGCTGCCCGAACAGGAACGGCTCCCGTATGAGCTCGCCGAGGACGACTCTGCCGTGGTGGCGGAGCGGGACCGGGCCTTGCGGCATCTGCGCGCCGGCGAGCCCGCGATTGTCGTGGGCTCCTGGGCGTCGCTGTCCGAGTTCCGCGCCGGACCCGAGCAGGTGGGAGCGGGCACGGACATCCAGGCCGGACAGACGCTGGCCCCCGCTGACCTCCAGCGGCGCCTCGAGGCAGCCGGCTACGTGCTCGAGTCGCTCGCCGACCAGCCGGGCACGGCCACGCGTCGCGGGGGGCTGCTGGACGTGTTTCCTGCGGGGGCAGAGGGCCCGCTGCGGATCGAATTTTTCGGCGACGAGATCGAGAGCATTCGGCGCATCGACCTGGGGACGCAGCGAAGCGCGGGGCGCGTCGAGGCAGTACACCTCGCCCCGCTCGCGAGTCACACGGTCGAGGCGGCGCAGCAGGCTCGCGATCTGCTCGAAACGATCTCCGTGGGGGGCGACGGCGCGGAGGCCGTCGCGGAGGAATTGGAACTGCTGAGTGGTGGCGAACGCAGCCGCTTCGCGGGCTTCTTTGAGCCGCTTCTGAATCGCGCCACCGCTCTCGACCACCTTGGCCGCGGGAGCCTCATCGTGCTCGAGGAGGAAGAGGAGGGCGAAGCTGCCCTCGGTCAGCTCCTCGAGCATCAGGAAGAGGTGCGCACGACCCTCGAGGGACGGGGCGCAATCCCGACCGGGCTTCCCCCCCTGAACCTCGAAGCGGCAACCGTCCGCCGGGTGCTCGCGGATCAGGAGAGCCGCGCCGAGCTCCATCGTTTCGGAGCGAGCGAACTCGGCGCAGAACGGCTGCCGTTCACGGCCGCACCCGCCTTCGGCGGGCGCATCCGCGAGGTCGTCACGCAAGCAGCTGCCTGGGCTGAGGAGGGGCGGTCGGTGGTGATCGCGTCACAGCAGGCCCTGCGCTTGGGCGAGCTGATGGAGGAAGAGGGACTGGCGCCGTTGCTACGGACGGAGCTGGCGGCGGCACCGGCCGCCGCATCGATCACGCTCGTGCACGCGGCCGCAAGCGGCGGCTTCCTCCTCGGGGAGGAACTCGCCCTCATCAGCGACGAGGAGGTCTTTGGGCTGCGGCGACGACGACGCCCCCAGCGCAAGCGGGCAGGCGTCCGGCCGAGCCTCCTGACCACGCTGCACGTCGGCGATCACGTCGTCCACCTCGACCACGGGATCGCCCGCTTTGGCGGGCTCACGCGTCGTTCGGTGGACGGCGTGGAGCGCGAGTACCTCGAACTGCAATACGCGGAGGGGGACCGCCTCTACGCACCCACGGACCAGCTCGAAGCCGTGAGCGCGTACGTCGGTCCGAGCGACCGGCCGCCGGCGCTCACCCGCCTAGGCTCCCAGGAATGGGCGCGGGCGAAGCGGCGCGTGCGCCGTGCGGTCGCCGAGATCGCCCAGGATTTGCTGGAGCTGTACGCACGCCGCGCGGTGGCGGAGGGGACCGCCTTCGAGCCGGACGGTCCCTGGCAGCTGGAGATGGAGGGCGCGTTCGCATTCGTCGAGACCGCCGACCAGCTGCAGGCGATCGCCGAGGTGAAGGCAGACATGGAGTCGTCGCGGCCGATGGACCGCCTCATCGCTGGGGATGTCGGCTATGGCAAGACAGAGGTGGCCGTACGGGCGGCCTTCAAGGCCGTGATGGCGGGCCGGCAGGTCGCCCTGCTCGTGCCGACCACGGTGCTCGCCGAACAGCACGGCGAGACCTTCCGCGAGCGCACGGCGGGGTTTCCCGTGAATGTGGCCGTGCTCTCTCGCTTCCGCAGCGCGAAGGAGCAGCAGGAGATCGTCGCCGGAATCGCCGACGGCTCCGTAGACGTCGCCATCGGCACGCACCGCGTGCTCCAGCGAGACGTCGCCTTCAAGGACCTCGGCCTCGTCGTGATCGACGAGGAGCAGCGTTTCGGCGTGGTTCACAAAGAGCGCTTCAAGCAGATGCGCGCGGAGGTGGACATCCTGACGATGTCGGCGACTCCGATCCCGCGAACCCTGCAGATGTCGCTCGCCGGCATCCGCGACATGTCGACCGTGATGACCCCGCCGGAGGAGCGCCTCCCCGTAAGGACCTACGTAACGGGCTGGGACGACGAGATCGTTCGCGAAGCCATCATGCGAGAGATGGAGCGAGGGGGACAGATCTACTTCGTGCACAACCGCGTGCAGAACATCGAGCGGGTAGCCGCCCGCCTGCGCGACCTCGTGCCTGAAGCCTCGATCGCGATCGGGCATGGGCAAATGCCGGAAGAGCAGCTCGAACGGGTGATGCTCGAGTTCGGGGCGGGCGAGAGCGACGTCCTCCTGTGCACGACGATCATCGAGAGTGGGCTCGACATCCCGAACGTGAACACGATCATCATCAACAACGCGAACCAGTTCGGGCTCGCCCAGCTCTACCAGTTGCGGGGGCGGGTCGGGCGCTCGGCAAACCGAGCGTTCGCGTACCTCCTCTACGATCGCGATCGTGCGATCAGCGAAACCGCGCAGAAGCGCCTGGAGGCCATCTTCGAAGCTTCCGAGCTCGGCGCCGGCTTCCAGATCGCCCTGCGCGACCTGGAGATCCGCGGGGCCGGAAACCTGCTGGGAAGCGAGCAGAGCGGCCACATCGCAGCGGTGGGTTTTGACATGTTCTCGCGACTCGTCGCCGAAGCGGTGGAGTCCTTGCGGGGGGGCCTCGAGGGCAGCGACACGGACGCCGAACCCAAGCTGCCGCCTCCTCCGCGGGTGGACCTCCCGGTGAGCGCGTCGATCCCGGAGCGCTATGTGGAGGACATGGACACGCGGCTGTCGCTCTACGAGCGAATTGCCGAGATCGACTCAGCGGAAGCCGTAGCGGCGATGAAGGCAGAGCTCAGCGACCGCTTCGGCCCGCCCCCGCCGCTCGTCGAGAACCTCCTCTTCATCGCCCTCGTGAAGACGGCCGGGCAGCGCGCCGGGATCGAACGGATCTCGACCAGCCCCGAGAGCTTCCATCTTCGCGTACGCGGCGGAACCCAAGAACGGCACCGTCGCGCCGTCGCTGCGTTCGAGCTGCCGGGCATCCGTGTTGGCCCCGAGCAAGTGCGCATCCCCCGAGAGGAGGCCGGGACCGACTGGATGTCGCTGCTGATTCAGATCTTGCGGACGCTCGGGGAAACGCGGGAACCGGCCATGGTGGCCGGAGGGCGCTGAGGCCGAGGGGCGGACCCGCCACAGAACTTGGGGTTGTCGCCACGGGAGGTAGCGGTGGGGAAGGGTCCGCCCCCGGCCTGCGGTAGCGATGCCGGGCGCTGCCTTCGCCCCACGCCGCCACCTCCAGCAGGTTCCGGCGCGGCCGCACTGCGGGACACCGGGGAAAACCCCCGGTCGAGCCACTGGGGACCCCGATGTAGGGGGCGGGGCGGGGAGTTCCGCCAGAAAACGCTTGCTTAACGCTTCCCCCTGCCCGGAGATTGTTGGTGGGCCGAAGCGGGGAGGCGATACTGGAGCTGTGGACGACACCAACCTCTTTACCTCGCTGTCCGCGTACCGCCCTGGTGGCAACGCGTCGCCCTTCGAGAACTACTGCACGAGCGGGCTCGCCTACCTCTTGCAGGTGGGAAACGAGCCGCTTGCGGCGATCTTCGCAGCCGCGGCCGGATGTCCGCTGGAACGCGTCAGCGAGGTCGCGGTTCAGCCTCAGGCGGGGGGTTCCACGGTCGCCGACATGATTGTCACGTTCGCGGGCGGGGCAGAAGCGCTAGTCGAGGTCGAAGTGGCGGGCGGCGCCAGTCGTGAGCGGCTGCGAGCGCAGCGAGACGGTGGAAGCGCCGTCATCCTCGTCGGACTGGATCCGCTGGAAGCGGAGGAGGGCAGCGCCACGCTCGCGTGGCTCGCCATCGCCGAGGCGCTGGCAGGCGACTCAGATCGAGTCGCGCACGAATTCGGCGAGTTCGTTCGTAGGGACGTGCTCGGCCTCGAGGCGGTGGACCTGGAAGACGCCGTGCGCACAAACCGGCTGTACGCCCTGGGTGGTGCGGCCCTGCGCGAGCGATTCGGTGGGAGCGTCCGTTACGAAAACAGCTCCTCTCCACCGGTAGAGGGGCGCTACCGCTACCTGGGAACGACGTTCGCCCCGGATGGGAGCGATCTGCACTATTGGATCGGCATCGTGAACGAGGGCCTTCCGCTTAGCGAGCACTACCACCTGATGCTGGCCAGCAAGAGCGAGCCGCTAGTCGAGCCAGCGGGGCAGCCGCGCGTAACGGGAAACTGGAAGTGGGACCAGTGGACCGGGCTGGGGCGCGTGGTGCGGCCGGTCGGGCGCCGCGACTATGCCGCCCTCTTGGGCCGGATCCAGGCCGCTCACGCGGGCTAACGGCGGGTCCGCGCCCAGCCCGTCGGGCCCCGGCCCGCCGCAAGACCCAGGTAGAGCCGCAGCTTGTTCAGGAGGAAGCCGGGGAGCGAGGCGAGCGCCACAAGCTCATCGAGGGGTATCCGCGCGGCAGCGAGGCCGACGAGGACGAACGAGATGAGCGAACTGAGCGCAACCAACGCGAGCGGCAGCGACCCGACGCCGACGAGCGCAAGACCCAACGCGATCACTGCGCCGAAGCCAAGCAGGCTCAGCGGCAGGGTCGCGACTTCGAGGGCCGCGGCAGCAGTACCGAACCGCCCCCGGCGGAGCTGCCCCGCAGCGATCGTGAGCGCGCGGAGCGAGAGAGAGAGGCGACCCTGCTCCCAACGACCCTCTTGACGGCGGGCCTCGGCCGCGGAAGCCGCCATCGGCGCGGCGAGCGTGGCGTCCGGGGCGAACGCGACTACCTGACTTCTGCGCGCAAGCACGAGCGTGGCAGCGGCGTCCTCGGCGAGGCCGTCGGCGCCGAGGGCGTCACGCGCGCACTCCCAGCGCACAGCAAAACCGTTGCCCTTGATGCCGGTACCAAGCCCGAGGCGGTACGAGCCGAGCGGCCTGGCCCAGTGGGTGAGGGCGAACGCCAGGCGCCTAAGCCTCGCGGTCGGCGCAACCGCGGGCTCGGCCTCGTGGTAGGCCTGAGCGGCAGCGGTGCCTCCGTCTAGCGCCGTCGCAAGGCCTTCGTAGAACCGGGGCGCCACAACGCTATCGGCGTCCACGACGACCACGGCATCGGGAGGCCTCGGGCGGGACTCCAGCTCAGCCAGCGCATGCTGCAAGGCGTAGCTCTTGCCAACCTTGGTGCGATCGTGGCGCCCGAGCACGGTGACATCGAAGCGGCGCGCGAGCGCTGCGGTGGAGTCGCTGCAGTTGTCGGCGACGACAACGATCTCGGGCGCCGGACGCCACTGCGTTGCCCTCAGGGAAGCCAGGCAGCGCGCGATCAGGCGCTCCTCGTTGTGCGCGGGAACGATCACCGCGAACCGCCACGAGCGCGGGGACGGCGGGGCGGGGCGCGGGCGTGGCAGGGCGGCCAGTGCAAGGACGGTCCACCACAGTCCGTGGAGCGCAATCAGCCCCGCAAGAGCGATGGCGGCGACATCGATCACGATCATGAGATCACCGAGGGAAGCCTCCGCACGGTTGAACGCTAGCTGCCACCAGTCGAGGACCTGTCGACAATCTGTCGCGGGTAGCGGGGGCCGCGATCTCCGACAGTTATGTCATGTCGCTGCGACCGTCGCCGGGTCCGATCAGCACCAGCGTGCTCAATCGGCCGAGGCTCGCCGGGCGAGGACCAGATCGCGGATGAGTTGCGCCTCGCCCCGGTGCTCGTTTGCGTGGGCGATGCTCGTCAGCAGTACCTCGCGGCCGCTGATACGACCACGGTTCGGATGCTCCCGCTCCCGTTCGAACTCCCCGGGATCGGTCTCGCTGACGGCGGCGCGCAGCCGCGCCTGGACGGTAGTCCAGCGCTCCCGGAGGGGCCCGGCGGTCTCGCCGCCGGCAAGGAACTCCGCGCGCCGGACGCGGCTCACGGGCTCCCCGGCGTAGAACTCGACGAAATTCTGCTCGGCGTTCCCCATGACATGCGCGCCGAGGGCATACAGCGTGTTCCCGCCTCCGCCTTCGTCAGGCTGCGCTCCGGGTCCGGTCCCGTCATCGAGGACGGGCGGGCGCCAGGCGAGCTCTGCCGCGGTGAGCCCCTCGAGGCAGGCGAGAACGCCTTCGACGGCGGCCTCGATCGCCCACACATATGATTCCGCCTCGCTCCGGCCCATGCCGCTCACGCGGGGACCGGCGCGAGCTCAGCCAGCTCAGCCATCAGCTCCATCGCCTCCACCTGATCGCTAGAGACGGTGATTCCGGTGATGGGATCGTCGGCCCAGAGCTTGTAGCGCTCACGGATCCGCTCCACGGGGCCGATAAGGGCAATGTCGTCGAGGAACTCATCGGGGACGGCTGCGGCCGCTTCCTCCTTGCGCCCCGCAAGGAAGAGCTCCTGGATGCGCGCCGCGGCGTCACCGTAGCCGCGCCGCACCATGTTGTCGTTATGGAAATTCTTCGAGCGGTGACCCATGCCCCCGACATAGAGCGCGGTGTTCTGCTTCATCTTTTCGAGGGCGCCCTTGACGTCGTCGGTGATGCGCACCCCGGCGCCGACCTGGATCTCGAAGTCGTTCATACCCTTTCCGCCCCCGGCGCGGCGGAAGCCCTCGTCCAGCCAGGGGCGGAAGCCGGCGAGTTTCTCTCCGGGCACATAGCCCAGTGGGAGCCAGCCGTCGGCAATCTCGGCGGTCAGCCTCACATTCGCTTCGGTCCCCGTGCCGAGCCAGATGGGGAGCTTCGCGTTCATGTGGAGAATCGAGCGCAGGGGCTTGCCCAGCCCGGAAGAGCCTTCGCCCGCGTAGGGAAGCGAGATCTCCCGGCCCTCGTGCAACACGGGCCGCTCGCGCTCGAAGATCTTGCGCATGATCGCGACGTAGTCGCGCAGGCGCCAGTACGGCTTCCCCCAGGGCTCGCCGTACCAGCCCTCGACGATCTGCGGCCCGGAAACGCCAAGGCCGGCGATGAAACGGTCGCCCCCCGCCATCGCATCGACCGTCGCGACGCTCATCGCGGCGTTTGCCGGGGTCCGCGCGGCAAGCTGCATGATGCCCGTACCCAGGCGAATGCGCTCGGTGACCGCGGCCAGGTAGGCGAGTGGGGTGACCGCATCGGAGCCATAGGCTTCCGCCGTCCAAACGGAGTCGTAGCCGAGGCGTTCGGCGGTTTGGACTTTCTCGACGGGTAGGCGCATCTGCGCACCTGAGTAGCCGATGCTGATTCCGAGATTCACGGTCGTGCCTCCACCCGCGGGCCAGCGCCAGCGAGAACTGGGCGCATTGTACCGGCGGGCCGGTTGGCTCAGGCGGGGGCTGCGATGGGCACGGGCGTGATCGCCGGTCCCTGCACCATCTTTCGTCCCGAGCGCCGCGCACGCTCAGCTCCGACCAGTAGACGAGCGCATAGGCACCGCCGACGAGATGGCGCGCGAGCCGCCCGCCCGCCACGTTGGCTACTGGAAGGGACGCGATCGTGGCCGCAGAACCAAGCTTGTTGACCAACGGACCGAGGTGGGCGGCGCGGCGTAGGAGCCGCCCGCGCCAGCCACCTTCCCAGTCAACGATCTCGAGCCAATCGCTCTCCGCATGGAGTTGATCGAGAGCCACATGCATGCGCGCGTAGGCGCGGGGGATGGCGAGCCAGGTCGCCGCCGAGCGCGCGGCTTGGTGGGTGGCCCTTGCGCCCGGATCGAAGCGAAAGCGGCAGCCCGCGCGCTGTAGCCGAAAGGCGAACTCGATGTCCTCGGCCCGGCGGAAGCGCTCGTCGAAGCCACCGCCCGCCTCAAAGGCTGCGCGCGAGAGCGCGGCATTGCCGGTGTAGAACTGGCGCCAGATGGGCGCGAACTCGCCCGCCTCCATCGCCCGGTACTGCTCCTCTAGACCCTCACTCTCCCAGCGCATCCAAGGGGGCGCTTCAGCGCCGGGCGGCTCCACCATCGGGCCGATAGCCACCAGCGCGGGGTCGTGGCGAACGGCCTCGTGGTGGCGGGCAACGAGGGCAGAGGCCGGGATGATGTCGTCGTCCAGGAAACAGATGATGGGCGCGTGGCCTCGGCGCACGCCGAAGTTTCGGGCGCGACCGGGGCCGCCGTTTTCCTCGAGGCGCACTACCGTGAGATCGAGCCGGCCCTGGAGCTCGAGGGGAATATCGGCCTCGGTGGGCGTGGAGCTCGCATCGTCGACGACGGTGACGGCGAAGTCAGCGAAGGTCTGCGCAGCCAGGGCCTCGAGGCAGCGCTTCAGGCCGCTGGGGCGCTCGAACGTGGGAATGACAACGTCGACGGCGGGCATGCCGGCCTCCCGAGAATCGTCCTCCAAGAAGAGTAGGAGCGCCTCGTGGAGCGCTGGTTGAGGGGACACCGGAAGACCACCCCTCAACCGCCCGCCCACGACCGTGCTCAAACCTCGGAGAGGTCCGCTGGAGGCGACGATGGCGTCCACCCCAAAGATCAGCATCGGCATCCCGGTCTACAACGAGGAGTCGCACATCGGGGAGACCCTCGGCGCGATCTTGGCGCAGACCTTCGGTGACTTCGAGGCGATCATCTCCGACAACGCCTCGACGGACGCGACCGGAGAGATCTGTCGCGATCACTACACCCAAGACTCCCGCTTCCGCTACGTGCGGAATCGCGAAAATTTCGGCATCAAAGCAAACTTCAACCAGATCTTTCAGTTCGCGCAGGGCGAGTACTTCAAGTGGTGGCCGGCGGACGATCTGGGGGCTCGCACCCTGCTCGAGTCGGGCATCGATGTGCTCGAGCGTGACCCGCGCGCCGTACTCGCCTTCAGCGAGGCGCTCTTCTTCGAAGACGACCCTGCGATCCCCTGCTGGAACGGAGCTCTGGGCTCATCCCCACCATGGACCGCGAACGAACGTCACGCTTTCGGCTGGTGATGCAGCTGCTGGCGCAACGGCCCGAACTCGCACCTGTCCTGCTGGCGGCGGTCATGCGCACGTCGGCGATCGCGGCGACTCCGCTTATGGGGCGGTATCCCGCGTCCGATATCGCGTTCATCGCCCGCATGGCGCTCGCCGGGCGGCTCCTGTCGACGGGCAAGACCGAACTGTTCCTGCGCCATCGCCAGGGTTCCGGCGGGCAGATCGACACCATGGGTGACTACGAGGCGATGATCGCCGCGAACAAGCCGGCGCAGCGGCCCCTCGCCCCTTGGATCTGGGCGCGATGGCGGTTTTTCGAGGCCACCGGGATGGTCCTGCATTCGGGTTTCCCGCTGAGCGAACGGTTGGCCCTCGCGAAGATCGTAGGGGAGGTGGCGGCGCTTCGAGGCCGAGGCTGGCTCGGCCGGCAGGTCCCCGACCTACCAGGCCTCCTGCCGGTCGGACGACCCGAGACTGATCCTCCAGCTCCGCTCCGCGAGGAACGCGCGCGGACCCACCCAGGGGAGCCGCTCGCGCTCGAGCCGGATCAGCATCGACTTCCGCTCAGTGCACGCAGGCGACATCCTCGCTGGGCGGGGCGTCTGCAACGTCGACTCCGACTGCACAGGCACCGCCTTGATGGACTTTCTCGCGCCCCCTACCTAACGCCGGCGCCAGCCGACGTAGTCCGGCCAGTGACCGTGCCGTACAAGGACGGAGTCTCCGTGGGCTGAAGCCCCATCCTCCCTGGACCCGTCTCCCGCGATCCGACACAATGCGGGCCGCACTTCGCAGGGAGGACCACGATGGCCGCTGACGCACCAGTTTCCAGAGAAGCGCTGTTCCAATCGCTACGCAGCCAATGGGCGGAGAGCGAGGCGGCCGTGACGAGGGCGGCGGCCAACTTTGAGGCGCCCGGCTACGAGGGTTGGACCGTGGGTGACGCGTTCCGACACATCGTCGACACTTCCCATAACATCGCGTCGGACATTCGCGCGATGCTTGCAAGCGGCGAGTTCACACCTGGCGGGGACGAACGCAACGCTAAGGGCATCGCCAAGTTCAAGGCGCTCGACGCGAAGATGCTGCCGATCGAGATGGACACGGCCCACGGTGTGGTCTGGATGTACATCCAGCGCTTCAGCGCCGAGGACCTAGCGAAGACCTACAAGGTCATGGGCTCCGATATGTCCCTCGGCCAGCTCCTCTCGCTCTTCCCCCAGCACGAGGCGCAGCACGTGGCCGACGCGCTGAAGTCCGCCGGAGTCAGCTAGCGGCTCCGGGGGCGTGGCCCGAGCGCCACGCTCGCGCAAGCAGAGCCCTCTCTGAGAAACGAAAACGAGGCGCCCCTTAGGGGCGCCTCGTTTTGCGGAGAACCACTAGCGGGCGAGAAGCGGCGCCGTCTGGGGCAGGCCGATCGTACCAATCAGGCCCTCTGCCGGATCGCGATCGCCGGCAATGGTCAGGTCACCCGACGCCTCAGCCTGGGCCAGCGAACGCTGCCCAAAAACGAGACTCATGAGGACCGGCAGGTTAGTCGTCAGGGTCGTTCCGCAGCGAGAAGAACACCCCTCCGCCACGTGCGACTCGCCGTCACGGATCTGGACGCAGTAGCCGCGCCCATCGACGAGCACGTTGCAGGTGAGGTCCACCCCATCCCCCTGCGCCGGATCCAGGAGAAGGCCGGGGCCGAGCAGGAGCCGGCCCGGATCGATGTCCTCCGGGACTGGCTCGTCCAAGAACTGCATTCCCCAGCGCGCGAGCGAGGCGACTACGGGCGCGAGCCCGCGGCCCATCTCCGTTAGCCGGTAGACCGTCGAGGCAGCGGGCGGCGGCAGCGTCTCCCGTTCGATCGCACCTATACCCTCCAGCGCCTTGAGGCGTGCGGCGAGGAGGTTCGTGCCGATGCCGGAAAGGGCGCGACGCAGGTCGGAGTAGCGCTGCGGCCCCCACAGGAGCTCGCGGACGATGAGCAGCGTCCAACGCTCGCCGATGATGTCGAGGGCGCTCGCCAGCGGGCAGAACTGGTCGTAGTGACGGGTTGTCATGGACGAATGGTATCGTGCCTGACAATCTTTCGCCACTTGTGACTTGACTTTTAGATAGCTAACGATTTATCTTTCCCTTCACCTCGATAGTTGAACTTTCGATCGTTAACCCTATATGGAGCTCAAGCATGACGCCCCTGCCTTCCCCACCCATCCCAACCCAAGGCAGCCTCGCGATCGCGGCCGCCCCAGAAGCACGGATCTAGCGCCATGCTGAACTCCCTTTCAACCGAAAGCCTCGCACGGGCAGCGCGACCAAGCCGTGGCTCGTGATCGGCGCCTGGGTGATCGCGCTGGTGGTTGCCTTCGGGCTCATCGCCACACGCTTCGGGGACGCCCTCACGTCGGAGTTCGATCCGACGAACGGTCCGGAATCGAAGCGAGCCGAGGGACTGATCGAGGACCGCCTGCGCGGTCAGGAGTCGGTCCAGGAAGCGGTGCTGATTCGCTCCGAGACGCTCACGGTCGAGGACGGCGAATTCCGCGCGCTCGTCGAGTCGATCCAGACAGAGCTCTTGGAGCTGGGCCCGGACTTCGTGGCGTCGGCCGATACCTTCTACTCATCCGGCGACGAGACGCTCGTATCCGAGAACCGGAGCGCGACCGTGATCCCCCTCGTGCTGGCAGGCGCCGTGAAGGACGCTGAGAAGCGGATCGAGGAGGCCTACGAGATCGTCGACGGAGCAGGCGAGGACGCGCGTATCGAGACGTTCGTGACCGGAGACGTGACCTTCGCGGTCGACTTCTCCGAACAGGCGCAGAAGGATTCGGAGCAGGGCGAAATCATCGGCGTGCCGATCGCGCTACTGATCCTGGCCGCCGTTTTCGGCGCAGTCGGTGCCGCTCTCCTCCCAATCGCGCTCGCGATCATCGCGATCGCCGCCTCGTTGGGCGTGGTTTCGATCATCGGCGAGGCGCTCAACCTGCACGTGTTCACCTTCAACATCATCACGATGATCGGCCTCGCGGTCGGCATCGACTACTCGCTCTTCATCGTCTCCCGCTACCGGGAGGAACTGCGCAACGGCCTGGACAAGGTCGAAGCGATCGCAACCGCCGGCCGGACCGCGAGCCGCGCCGTCTTCTTCAGTGGCGCGACCGTCGTGTTCGCGCCCCTGGGGATGCTGATCATCCCGCACTCCGCGTTCTTCAGCCTGGGGCTCGGCGCGATTCTCGTCGTCCTTCTCGCGGTAGTGGCGTCGCTCACGCTTCTGCCCGCCCCCCTGAGCGTCCTCGGAGGCTTCGTGAACCGCTTCCGGGTGCCGTTCTTCGGCCAGAAGCCGAGCGACCTTCCCGTTACGCCGGACGACTCGGCGGGCGGCGTCTGGGACCGCATCTCCTACGCAGTGATGCGCCGTCCGGTCGTAAGCCTGATTCTGGGCGCTGGACTCCTGATCGCGGCGGCGGTGCCTTATCTCACCATCAACACCTCGACATCAGGCGTGAGCACCTTCCCTCAGGATCTCCGGGTCACCCGCGGCTTCGTCGCGCTGCAGGAGGAGTTCGGCGCGAGCCTCAGCAATCCTGCGCAGGTCGTGACCGATGGCGACATCGAGAGCGAAGCCGTGCAGGCGGGGATCGAAGCTCTTCGCGCGGACATCGCCGCAGACGAGGGCTTTGGCCTTCCCTCCCTGGAGGTGAACGATGCCGGCGACCTGGCCCTCTTGAATGTCCCGGTGGCAGGCGATCCCGAGAGCGTGCCGATCCGCGATGCGGTGACGCGACTGCGCGATGACTACGTCCCCGCTGCATTCGGCGGCTCCGGGGCCGAAGTGCTGGTCGGCGGCCAGACGGCGATCGACCTCGACTTTGTCGACCTCACGACCCAGTACCAGCCGATCGTGTTCGCGATCGTGCTGGCGCTCAGCTTCGTCCTACTCACGCTCGTATTCCGCTCGATCGTCGTCCCGATCAAGGCGATCATCCTGAACCTCCTGTCAGTGGGCGCGGCCTGCGGGCTGCTCGTGCTGGTCTTCCAGCACGGGGTCGGCGCGGGCATCTTCGGGTTCGAAGAGTCGGACGGCCTGCAGCCCTGGCTGCCGCTCTTCCTCTTCACCATCCTTTTCGGCCTCTCGATGGACTACCACGTCTTCCTGCTCAGCCGGATCCGTGAGCGCTACGACGAGACGCGCGACAACGCCGAATCCGTCGCCTTCGGCGTGCGCTCGACCGCCGGGCTGATCACCGGGGCCGCCCTGATCATGGTGGCCGTCTTCGGCGGCTTCGCATCCGGCGAGCTGGTCCAACTGCAGCAGATGGGCTTCGGTCTGGCCGTAGCCGTCCTCATCGACGCGACGATCGTGCGTACGGTCCTCGTGCCGGCCTCGATGAAGCTCTTGGGCGACCGCAACTGGTACCTGCCGAGCTTCCTCGAGTGGCTCCCGGACCTGCGGGTCGAGGGCCCAGGACCACAGCTGGCGGCTGTTGCCGTTGGCACCGATCGGTAGCGTCGGGCAACGTCGGCGATCGAGGAGGCGCTTCCTTCGGGAGCGCCTCCTCCGTACCCACCCCTGACCGGAGGCTCTCCTTCGTGGCAAGATGCGGGCGGCCCGCGGGGCGGGCGGAGGCCGCGCATGAAGTTCGGACTCTCGGTGGGCTTCGTGGTGACGAGGCCGTGGGACGCGATGAGCGAATCGCGCGTATTCCACCAAGCCGTTGGGGTAGTCGAGCTCGCGGACGAGCTCGGCTTCGACAGCGTCTGGTCGGTCGAGCACCACTTCCTGGAGGAGTACTCGCACATGTCCGCGCCGGACATGTTCTTCGCCTACTGCGCAGCGCGAACGAAGCAGATCCGCTTCGGGCACGGCATCTACCTGATGCTGCCGAACATCAATCACCCCGCGCGCGTGGCCGAGCGCATCGCCACGCTCGACATCCTCAGCAACGGGCGGGTGGAGCTGGGCACGGGCCGGAGCGCCACCTGGACCGAGCTCGGGGGGTTCCTCGTCGAGCCGGATGACACGAAGGAGATGTGGGAGGAGTCGACGCGCGCGGTGGTGAAGATGTGGACGAGCGACGAGTTCTCGATCAAGGGCCGTCACTTCTCGATGCCGCCGCGGAACGTGCTCCCGAAACCCGTCCAGCAACCCCATCCCCCTCTCTGGGTGGCGGTCCAAAGCCCGGAGACCGCGGTGCTCGCCGGCGAAAAAGGGATCGGCATGCTGGGTGTGACGCTCGGCGGCATCCCCAAATACGCCGACCTGATCGCCGACTACCGGCGCGCCGCGCGGGAGGCGGAGCCGCTCGGGCTGACCATCAACAACCAGGTGCGGGCGCAGGCCCAGTTGTTCTGCCACCCCGACGCCGACTACGCCAAGAAGATGGTGGGCAAGCCCGAGGATCAGATCGCAGGGCCGTTGAGCTCGTACCTGATGACGATGGGCTCGACCTACCCGAGCCCCGCCTACCACGCCCACTCCCTCGGGTCGGGGGCCGCCTTCCGCTCACCGCTGGGCGCAGATCAGGTGGGCAAGCTCGTTGGCACCCCCGACGAAGTCGCCCGCGCGGTGGAGGACTGGCAGGAGCTCGGCGTCGACGCGCTCAACATCGGCGTCGGCGGCCGCTGGTCGACGCACGAGGAGAATCTCGAATCGATGCGGCTCTTCGCGAAGGAAGTGATGCCCGCCTTCGTCGATGCGCCCGTGACGACGGCGTAGCGACGTGGCGAGCGCGTATCGCACGGTTTCCGCGGAGGAGGCAGCAGCCGCGGTCCAGGACGGCGACGTCCTCTACTGTTCGCTGACCTCCCTCGACTACGTCCTCGACGCCATTACCGCTCGCCGCGATCTCAAAGATGTGCGCATTCGGCTCACCACGCCGACCCAGGACCCGGGCTGGCTCTCCCCGGAGGCGGGTGACGAACGCTTCACGGTGGACTTCCAGATCTTCATCGGTGACTTCGCCCGCTTCGCCACCGACTCGGGGCACGCGTCTTACATCCCGAACCTCTTCTCGACCGAGCTGAAGCAGATCGAGCGGCCTGACGACCTCGCCTTTCCCGACGTGTTCGTCACGCGCGTGAGCCGCCCGAACGAGAAGGGCTACGTGAACTTCGGCCCGATGATGTTCAACAAGCGCGCCTACGTCGAGCGTTGCCGGACGGTCATCGCCGAGATCGACGATACCTTCCCGATGTTCTACGGCGATTGCACCGTGCACGTCTCGGAGATCGACTACCTGGTCGAGGGCGACCCCGGGCCGAGCGATGCCGAGATGCGGGCCAAGGTCGAAGCCTTGCCGGACGCCGCTCGTCGCGCCGCCCTGCTCGACCTGCTGGACACCACGCCCGCGCGCTGGCTGCGGGGCACCCTCCGCCGCACGCTGGCGCGCTTCCACGAACTGGATCCGGCGCTGATCGGGCCTGGCCTCGGGAAGATCCCGGAGCCAGACGCGGAATCGCGCGCGATCGCGGCGAACGTGGCGGAGGTGGTTTCGGACGGCGCCAACCTTCAGATCGGAGTCGGCGAGCCCAGCAGCTCGCTCGTCCGAGCGGGGACCTTCGATCGCAAGCACGACCTCGGGCTGCATTCCGAGATGATCATCCCCGAATGGACCCGTCTGATCCGCGAGGGAATCATGACCAACGCCGCCAAGCGGTTCCGGCCGGGGGTGGCGGTGGCGGCGGGCTGGGCGGGCTGCACGCCGGAGGACCTCGAGTTCATCGCCGAGAACCCGCGCTGTGAGCTACACCCCTCGGATCTCGTGCTCGACCCGAAGGTGATGTCGGCGAACGATCGCGTGCACGCCATCAATAACGCGATAAATGTTGACCTGCAGGGGCAGATCAACGCCGAAACCGTGCATGGTTCGCGCATGATCAACGGCACGGGCGGCCAGACCGACAGCCACTATGCGGCGATGTACTCCAAGGGGGGCCGCGCGATCACGGTGATGAAGTCGACCGCGCTCGGGGGCACGACCTCGCGTGTCGTGGCGACCCACGAGCCCGGCACGGTCGTCACGATTCCGCGTTCGCTCGCCGACACGATCG
Organism: Tepidiformaceae bacterium; assembly: GCA_965247935.1. Taxonomy (GTDB): domain Bacteria; phylum Chloroflexota; class Dehalococcoidia; order Tepidiformales; family Tepidiformaceae; genus CAUYXJ01. The sequence goes on along the minus strand of CBDFIA010000002.1, from coordinate 1,235,447 downwards.
TGACGGAATACGGGATCGCACGGCTCTTCGGCAAGAGCACTCGCGAGCGAGCGGTCGAGCTCATCGCCATCGCTCATCCCGACTTCCGCGCGGAGCTCCGCCGCGAAGCCGGGCAGCTTTTCGGCCTACGACCGTGAGCCGCGTCTCGGCGCGGCTCGTCGCGGATTACACGAGCGGGCTCGGGCCGGACGCCTTGGCGGGCGTCACCGTGGTGGCACCGGATGACGCCAAGCGGGCATTCAGCGATCCGGCTCCACGCGCCGTTTATATGGCCGCCTTCCGGGAGGCGCTAGAACTCGGCCCCGAGCCCGTCCTCTGTCTCGTCGGCCCGTACGGCTATTCGCCGGCGTTCACGGCCGCCGCGGGCGGACGCAACGACCTGGCGCACGAGAAGATCGACTCGAACCGTGTCCACGTTCTCAACGTCGGCCGGAGCTTCCTGGGCCTGGGAGCGCTGACCGCGAGCATCGCCACCTCGGCGATGGATCCCGAGGCGGCCACCGAATGGCTCGACGACGCAGGGGTAGCGACAGCGATGTGGCTCATCGCCGAATCGGAACGGCTGGAACGGGCGACTGCGGAAGCCTTCGTCGAGGCGCCGGATGGCCTGCCTGAGGAACGGTACGCGCTCCTGCGGGTGCGCTTGGCCGCACGCCTCGTCGGCGGCTTCGACAGCGTGGCCGCAGCGCGGGCGGCCGCGTTCAACGCGGCCGGCGGCCAAGGCGGCACCGGGCTCGTCGCGGGCGCGACCCCCGGCCTCGCGGCATGGCAGTCCGCGGGCCCCGCGAACGTAGAATGGCGCGAATGCGCACTCCCGACGTTCCTCGCCACGCATTTCGGCGAAGCGCTCGCCTTCGCAATCGCGCCGCGGGCTCCTTCGTGACCTTGGGGCGGGGCCGTGCCTGACTTCGGAACACGCGCGGTCGCGTCCATCGCGGACCGGCCTGCGATCTCTTCTCTAGAGGGCGGCTGGGATCTGCACGACGCCCGCGTCGTCAGCCTCACCTTTGAGCTCTCGAAGCACCAGATGCTGGATCTCCTGCCCGAGGGGCTGATTCGCCCTGTGCCCCCGTACGCCAAAGTGATCATCGTCGACGCGCCGGATTCGCCCGTGGGGCCGTACCGCGAGGCCGGACTGTTTCTCGGCATGCGCGAGCACGTCCAGATCCGGAATCTGCTGCTGGACGCGATCGTGCCCGGGGCGGACCAGCTTGCCGCGGTCCGCCAGGCCTTCGGTGGCTCACGCCGCAGCGGTGCCGTCGACCTCGTCGTGAGCGATGGGGAGATCCGCGCCACGATCGCGGACGAGGAGGGCGAGCTCTGTCGTATCCGCATGGGCGCCCTCCGTCGCTGCGACGCGACGATGCTGAAGTTCGACGCGCTCGTCGTGCCCGGCGATGTCGACGGCAAGCCCGCGCTCCTGCGCTACGGAGTCCGTGTTCCCCTGGCAGAGGTCGAAGGCACGTTGTCGCGCGACTGGGAGGTGACGATGGCCCGCCGGGACAGCGTCTGGCGTCAGCTCCGGCCCGCGTTCAACGTGACCGCGTTCGCGACCTTCGGCAGCGCGCGCATCGAGATCCCGCGCGCGCCAGCGCGATAAGGTACGGCCGCCAGAGGACCGCCGCCGGCTAGGGGGAACTCGTCACGAGCTCGGCCGCGCCTGCCTTCGAGTCGTCGCGGATCAGGCCGAGGACGGCTTCGGCGATGTCCTCAGGCTGCAGCATGGTGGCGGCGGCGAGGGCGGGCTCGAGCCACTTCGCGGGCGTCGTTCCATCGCCGGTCTTCGCGATGATGGGGGTGTCGACTATCCCCGGCAGGACGGCGTTCACGCGGATGTTCTCGGACTCGCCGAGACCCGCGCACGACTCCGTGAAGTTCACGACCGCGGCCTTCGAGGCGGCGTAGATGGGGTCGTTCGGCATGGGCCCAAGCGCAGCGACGGAGGCGGTGTTGACGATCACACCGCCGCCTCGCCGGCGCAACGCGCGGATGCCCGCCGCCGTCCCCAGCATCACCCCGACAGCGTTGACATTCATGACCTGGTAAATCTTCTCGAGGCCGACGTCGGGCCAGCCGGGCGTGTCACCCGTCATGATGCCGGCGTTGTTGTGGACGATATCGACGCCGCCGTACGCCGAAACGACCGCGGCGAACAAGGCTTCGGTGCCTGGGACCGTTGAGACATCCGCCTGGATGAAGAGCGCTTCGCCGTCGGCGGCCGCAATCGCGCGGACGGTCTCCGCTCCGCCGGCGGGATCGATGCCGGCGACGGCGACCTTGGCCCCCGCGTTCGCAAGCGCGAGCGCCGTCGCCCGACCGATCCCCGACGAACCGCCCGTGACCAGCGCCACTTTTCCTGAGATCTCCATCCTGGCCTCCTTGGTGCCGGTGGCGGCAATTCAAGCCGCCGCCAGCGAGATTCATGACCGGTCAGGCTTCCGGCAGATCGTCCGCGACGTTGAGCTCCCCGAGGATTTCGTGGAACCACTCGATGACCTCGGGATGGTAGGGGATGCCTAGTTCGATCCGCTCCTGCTCCGTCTCGGAGGCGTTCAGGCCGGCGTAGTAGACGCGCTCTTCGCCGGGCGCGGGGGGGCATTCGCGCAACGACTTCAGGTACAGGTCCATGTCGTCCTTGAAGACGCCCAGGTCGGTGAAGGCGTCGATGCGGTACGCAAGGAAGTGGTGCCCGCCTCCCTGCCGGGGCGCGAGCCCGGGGCCCGTCCCCGCGAGGACACCGCTAAGCACATCGACCATGACGGCCAAGCTGTAGCCCTTGTGCGAGCCGATCTCGCGAGTGCCGCCGACGGGCAGCATCAGAAAGTCGTCCGGGACGGGGCGCTCCTCCATGATCGGCGTGCCATCCGCCTCAGCGATCCAGGCGGGGAGGACCTCGGCCCCGAGCCGCCGCGCGAGGCGGATCTTGTTTCCCGCCACCGAACTCATCGATGCGTCGAAGACGAACGGCGCCTCGTTTCGCGCGGGGACCGCGACCCCGAGCGGATTGAGCCCAACCATCGCCTGCGACCCGAAGGTAGGCGCGACCTGCTTGCCCCCGACGGTGGTCGCGATCCCGATCATGTCGTGCGCGACGGCGCGGTGCGCGTGGTACGCGGCAGCGCCGAAATGGCGCCCATTCGTCACGGCGACGGCGCCGATGCCGCAGCGCTTCGCCTTCTCGATGGCGAGGTCCATCGCCTGCGGACCGACGGTCAGGCCCAGGCCCTCATCGCTATCGATAGTGGCAGTGGCGTCGGCCTCGCGGAGGATGCGCCAGTTCGGCTTGGGGTTGATCGTGCCGCCGCGAATGCCCGCCACGTAAGCGCGCATCATGTTGCTCACGCCATGTGAATCGATGCCGCGACGGTCTGCGTAGAGCAGGGTCTCGGCGCAGCGCTCGGCGTCCGCGGGGGGTGTGCCGAGGGCTTCGAAGATGCGCTCGACCGCCAGCTTCATCGTAGCCGGGGCCACACGGACAGCGATCTCGTCCGGGACTTTGAAACGGTCGAGCATGAGGGACGCATCATAGCGGCCAGAGCGGGGCGTAGCATGGCCCGCCAGCGCGGACCCGCGCCGAGGCGAACGACCGTGGAGATCGAGGGCGAGCACCGCTTCGAGCCCGCGCCCGAGGCCGTCTGGACTGCGCTTTTCGAGCCCGCGACGTTGCGCCTAGCGCTGCCCGCAATCGAGTCGCTCGAACGGATCGACGAGGATACCTACGAACTCGTCGCGTCCGTCGAAATCCGTGGGTTCTGGGGGCGATTTCGAGGACTCGCACGCGTCACGCACGTGAACGAACCGGACTCGTACCACCTGCGGCTTTCGGGCGCCGCCGCGGAGGGAACGGCGATGGGCCAGGGCACGGTCACGCTCAGCGAAGACGGCGAGAGCACACTCCTGCGCTATCGCGGCGACCTCACCGTCCACGGGGCGCTCACACGGCTCGGCGGGAGCTTTATCGGCGGCTCCATCCGGATGCTCATGCGGCAGTTCCTGGAGGGCCTCGCCCGGCAGCTCGCGCCCGAAGTGCCCGAGGCCGCCCGGGACGAGCCGGAGTGACGAACCTCAGCCGCCGGAGTTGACGACGCACTCTTTCAGCGTGAGCACCTCGACTTCGTCACGGACGCCGGCTTCGACGACGCGGCCGATCACGATGGCGTGGTCGCCCTCCTCGACGGAACTCACGACCTCGCACTCGAACCATGCGGGCGCATCGGATGAGCGGTGCGCCGGTGGTCTTGGTCTCGTACGCGTAGTCGCCGAACTCGCCCCCGTCCGGCTCGACGTGCCGGAAGAAGACGAAGGCGAGGTCCTTCTGGCCGGTTCCGAGCACGCTGACCGCGAACTTGCCGCTCTCCTTGAGCAGGTCACAGGTGCCGGCATCCTGCTTCACCCCACTGCGATGAGGGGCGGCTCGAACGATCCCTGCGTCATCCAGTTCACGGTAGAGACCGTCGCCCGTTCGCCCTCGCCTACCCCAAGCACATACAACCCATAGGGAATCATCCGTAGCGCGGTCTTCTTCGCTGCGTCGTCCCTGCGGCTTCTCTCCCCGCGGGGTCGTCGTCTCGCGACCCAGCCCGGCAATTCGAGCCACAGAGACTGTGGCTGGTTGCGGCCCCGCCGTGATTGCGCGGCCGCCGCGGGGCGCCTGAGAATCGCAGCCAGCCGCGCCGGGCGAGGGCCTGCGAGGTGGGGAGGCGGATCTGCGGCTCGAGCACAAGTATGTCGTTGCGCTTGTGAGCGTCTTTGGGATGTTCATGAACCTCCTCGACCTCACCATCGTGAACGTCGCGGTGCCCGTCCTCACGGAGGAACTGGACGCCACGACCAGCCAGGTGCAGTGGGTCGTCACCGCGTATCTGATCAGCGTCGCGGTGTTCATCCCGGTCAGCGGCTGGGCGGGTGATCGCTTCGGCACGAAGCGCCTCTTCGTGATTGCGCTCGCCCTCTTCACCGCCGGCTCCGCGCTCTGCGCGGCCGCCTGGAATATCGAGAGTCTGATCCTCTTCCGCGCTCTCCAGGGGATAGCGGGGGCCTGCTGATGCCCGTCGCGCAGACGATGGTGTTCCGCAGCTTCCCCCAGCCGGAGCGAGCCGTCGCGGCGGGCATCCTTGTCGTCCCGACAACGATCGCGCCGGCGAGCGGGCCGCTCGTGGGCGGGCTGATCCTCGATCACCTCGCCTGGCAGTGGATCTTCCTCGTGAACGTCCCAGTGGGGGTCGCCGGCATCGTGCTCTCGGTGCTCTTTCTGCGGGAGCAGCGCGAGCGCGGGCCGGGCCGGTTCGACGCAGCCGGCTTCCTCCTCGTCTCAGGGGGCCTCGCGCTGTTGCTCTTCGGCCTCTCGGAGGCAGGCGGCCGCGGCTTCGACGACCTCCACGTCCTCGGCTTCGGCGGTGCGGGGATCGTGAGCCTCGTCGCTTTCGTCGCCTTCGAGCGGAGGCACGCAGATCCCTTGATCGACGTGCGCCTTTTCCTCAATCGCATGTTCTCGGTCGCCAACGCGACGCAGTCGATTGCGTTCATGGGCTTCTCCGCGACGCTCTTCCTGCTACCGCTCTTCCTCCAGCTCGAGCGCGGATTGAGCCCGCTCCAATCCGGCTTGGTGACGTTCCCGCAGGCGATCGGCGTGATGCTGATGGCGCCGGTGTTGACGCGCCTCTACCCACGGGTCGGCCCGCGACGGCTCGTTGTGCTGGGCCTCGTGCTCGCAAGTCTCACGACGATCCCGCTGGTGCAGATGGACCTGGACAGTAATCTCTGGACTATTCGTGTGGTGATGTTGCTGCGGGGGATGGGGTTCGGGTTCATGCTGATCCCGCTCCAGACAGCGGCCTTCGCCACGATCAGCATGAACGAGACGGGCCGCGCGACGGCGGTCTTCAACGCCACGCGGCAGGTCGCGCAGAGCTTCGGCGTCGCGATCGGGGCAACGGTTCTTACGAGCCGGATCGCCCATCACGAGACCGCGCTCGGACCGGCGGGCGCGACCGGCCCGGCGATCGACGCCTTCGCCGAGGCCTTCCTCGCAACCCTCGCGCTGGGCGCCCTGGGCGTGGCCGTCGCGTTCCTGATCCGCGATCGCGAGGCGGCGCCGACCATGCGGCCGCCACCGCAATCGCCCACGCCGGCGCGCGAGGAGCGCTTCTAAGCGTTGCAGACATAGCTCCGCGGCTTTGCTAGCGTGAAGCGCCTCCGGGGCCAGACGCCCCGCGAAGTGCGCGTCGGTGGGGAGCCCGGTGGACATACTCGCGGTGATCGGCGGGGCGCTCATGGGAGCGGGGATCGCGGCCCAGCTCGGCTATTGGATCGGCCGGCGGGAGCGCCGCCGGCGGGAGCAGCCGGCGGCGCAACCGAGCGGCCTCGACGACGTCGCCAGCGCCGCCCGCGCGCTCGTCGATTCCGGTTGGGAGATCGAAGTCGCGGTCGAGGACGGAGACGACCCGGACGAGTTGGCCCAATTCCTGAAACTTTGGGGGCAGCTCGAGGAGAGCGTGAAACGCTCCGAGACCGCCAGCGAAACTCCGGCGTAGCGTCCCGAGGGTCGGGCGCCGCCCGGCGACGTCATTACGACTCGGGATACGCCCCGGCGCGAAGTAGCTGGTCGAGTACGCATCGCCGACATTGACGGGCCGACTGCCGCACCGTCGCCGCGGCCAGCGACCTGCTAGTCGACGAACTTCCCCGGGCCGCCGTCGACGATGATGTGGGTTGCGTTAATCCAGCTCGCGGCGGGGCTGGCGAGGAAGGTGATGGCGCGCGCGATCTCCTCGCCGGTGCCGAGACGGCCGAAAGGCACGCTGCGCTCGACGCTCTTGTAGAAGTCGGGGTTGGCCTCGCGCGTACGGTCCCAGCCGCCGCCCGGGAACCAGGTCGCCCCTGGTGAGAGGGCGTTCACGCGAATCCCATTCCGTCCCAGGGCCTGTCCGAGCTCGTTCGCAAGGACGCGCCCTGTCAACAACCTTCCTGGGAACTACAGCTCGCTGCCGCCCTTAGTTCATCGTCACCTTGTCGGGCGTGATCCTGAGGATCACGCGCTTGTCCGCGTCGAGCTGCGCCGCGAAGGCCGCGTCGCCAGCGTCGGCTTCCATGCCGAAGGCGCTCCGCAGCGAGCGCGTGACCGTCATCCGCTCGGGGTCCTCAGCGACGCGCTCGCTGGTGCCGTAAAGCACGAGTTGGCGCTGGCCCTCGTTCACGACCATCGCCACCTTCGGCTGCCGGGCGACGTTGTGCCATTTCGCCCGCTCGGTCGTGACCGACATGAGGACGTGGGATCCGTCGTAGAGGTAGCCCATGCTCGAAATCTGGGGCGAGCCATCACGCCGGCCGGTCGCGAGCACGGCCAAGTGGTGTTCGCGGAGGAACTGTTCCTGTTCGGGGGTCAGATCCATCTCGAGGCCTCCCTAGGCGCCGTGCAGGGCGCGCGCGAGCGCCGCGCGCTCGTCGGCCAGCCAACGCTGGGAGAGCGCCGAGTTCGGCACCGAACCGTTCGAGCCGTGGTACGCACCTGGATAGATGTGAAGCTCAGCGGGCACGCCCGCGGCGCCCAGGGCGCGGGCGTAGGCGACATCTTCGTCCACGAAGAGGTCGAGGTCACCGACGTTGATGTACGCCGGTGGCAGGCTCGCGAGATCGGTCGCCCGAGCAGGGGCGGCATAAGGGGAGACGCCTTCGCCGCCCGCGTTTCCGGCGAGGTAGGCGCCCCAGCCCGCAAGGTTCGCTTCGCGGTTCCAGAGGCGCGGATCGGTGATCGCGTGGCTGCTGGCGGTGGCGTTGCGGTCGTCGAGCATGGGGTAGACGAGGAGCTGGAAGCAGAGGGGCACCTCGCCTCGATCACGTGCCGCGAGCGCGACGCCCGCAGCGAGCCCACCACCCGCGCTGGCCCCGCCGACGGCGATCCGGCCGCGGTCGATGCCAAGCGATTCCGTGGACCCAGCGAACCAGGCGAGGCCCGCGTAGCAGTCCTCAAGCGGGGCCGGAAAGGGATCTTCGGGCGCGAGACGGTACTCGACCGACGCCACGAGCACGCCCAGGTCGTCGGCAGCGCCGGCGCAATAGGCGTCGTTCATCGCGATGCTACCGAGGACCATCCCGCCGCCGTGGATCCAGTAGAGCGCGGGCGACCCCGGAGCAAGGCCCGCGGGCCGGTAGAGCCGGACCGTGACGGCTGGCTCGCCGGCCGGGCCAGGCACGGTGCGGTCCTCGATGGCAACGGTGGGCGGCAGCACTGGCTGCGGTAGGCCCGCGGCCATCTCCGCCATCCGCGCTCGCAGCGCAGGGATGTCGGACCAGTCGCGCGGATCGAGCGGGAGTGTGTCGAACACCGCTCGGTGCTCCGCATCGAGGCGATCGCTGAGGTCGATTGTGGGTGCGGTCATGGTCCTGCCCTCCTCAACGCCCAGGGGCGCTTGGCGACGCAGTCTACCTATTGGCTCAGCCCCGCGTGCCGCCCCACCTCGGCCGAGCGCGAAATCTCCGCCGCCAGGCGCTCGGGGACCGCTTGGCCCGTCCGGCGTCCGTCCCGCAGCGACGAACTTCGCGGACATGAGCCCTACCAGCGCGCATGAGAATTCGCGTACCCTCCCGGTGAGGCCACACCAATGTGGAAACGCTTCCGCAGGCGCCGCACAGCCAGCCGGCTCGATGGCGGTGCGCCAAGCGCTGAGCAGGCGGTGTTGCTACGAGCGCTGCAGGACCTCGCCGGGACCGCGCGGGGAGTGGTCTACGACGTACCCCGCGAGACACGTCCCTGGGCCAGGGACGGGAGCCCGGTATTCGTGGATGGCTCGCCTGCCTGGCAGCGCTATCTGCGGGCCCGACGGAGCGTCGACGACGGCCAGCTCACGATGCTCCTGTCCCACCGCCAACTCGGCGACGACGAGCGCCGCCTGGCGGTGGACTGGGGCACCTCCTACGCGAATTCCTTCTTACTGGTCGAACCGCGCGATGAGCGCTGCGACCTGAGCGATCCCCACTCGGCGATTGCGATCGAGCTCCTGGAGCTCAGCCGCCCGCTGACGAAGTCTGCGGTCGAGGAGGATTCGTCCCCCCGAAATCGCTGGACTGCGCAAACGCCGCTCGGCGAACGCTTGCGCGAGCTCTACGGCCGCTGGGTCTACTGGGACGCGCCCCCGCCGGCCGGGCACACGACTGAGGTCCCGCTGGTGCTGTCCGGCGCGAACGACACGCTATCGACACAGCTGCTCGCAGAGCTCTACGTGCGCTTCCCCCAGGAGAGCTTCGACGCCGCCCTGGTTGAGCTGCGGCTGCGCGAGCTGGAGCTCTTCGGCGGGCCGGTCGCACGCGCTCGCACCGCGTTCAAGACGCGCCTGGGGCTGCCGATCCTCCACGATCCTCGCGCGGTCGATCGCGCCGTCCGGCAGCTCGTGAATATGGGCAAGATGAGCGTCGTGAGCGGGTTCCCTCGGCACCGAACCTTCGGCCCCGGTCACCAGGTCCCGGACGACCTTCCCGAGGACGAGTTCGAACGGCTCTTCATGAACTAGTGCCCGGCAACTAATCTCAGGGTAACGACCGGGCCGTCGGAAGCTTCTCTTACTTCCCTAAGGAAGCGCTCGCGAGTTGGGAGCATCGGCCGGATTCGCAATCGAAGCTGGGGGGGCTGTGGGGCACGAAAATTCCATCCGATTTTGGGGCCCACACCGTCCGCATCGGCCAGACGGGATAGTCGCGCCCGATAGCCGCTCCAGGTTCATCGTCACCTCGACCCGCGACGTGAGCGAGCAGCTCGTCCTCTTCGCCGACCCCACCCTCGCCGACAGCGCGCTCGACCGCCTCCTTCACGGCGCCCACTAGCTCGTCATCGAGAGGCCCAGCTACGGCGCCAAGCACGCCCCCCGACCACCGGAGGCACCCTGTGACCTGACCATCGCCCAAGGGTCGCTCAAAGCCTGTGGCGATCCCTGGCCCAATGCTCAAGGCGATTGACAGACCACACACTACGAGCGGATAGTGCCGATTAGGTCCCCTGGGGGGCAGGGTCAGCCGTTCCGTCCGTAGCCTGCGTGTGGGGCGGAGTTCGACGCCAAAACTGTGCCGTAACAAAGGTAATTCCATGCGCATTGGTGTTACGTTTTTCTTGCAGAACTACCGGGATTGGGAGCGCTTCGAGTCAGGCGATACCGCCCGGCCTCCGGACGTCAGCGATGCGAGTATCTATGACGAAGAGCTTCGACTCGGCCGGTTAGTCGAGCCGCTAGGGTTCGACTCAATGTGGACCGTTGAGCATCACTTCTCCCCGTACACAATGGTGCCAAGCCCGCTCCAATTCCTGAGCTATTTCGCCGGCTGTACCGAGCGTATCGATTTCGGCACAATGGTCATCGTCTTACCTTGGCACGACCCATTGCAGACGGCCGAACAGATCGCGATGTTCGATAACATGATTGGCGATCGCCGGCTCACTCTCGGATTCGGACGCGGCGCTGGTCGGCGCGAGTTCGAGGCACTTCGTGTCCCAATGGACGAGTCGCGCGAGCGCTTCAACGAGGCGCTAGAGGTCGTTCGTGAAGCGCTCACCCAGGAGCGCTTCGGCCACGAGGGACGCTTCTATCAGATTCCCGAGACGACCGTACGCCCTCGCCCTCGGTCAGCTCGCCTCGCGGACGACATGTGCATCGCCTGGATGAGCCCGGAGACACTGCCGATCGGGGCTAACGCCGGGCTGGGCATTCTCATGGTCAACCAGAAAAGCGTGGACGAGTACCACGACGACGTTGTCAGCTTCAATGCCATTCGATCCGAGCGCGGCTGGGCGCCTACCCAACCGATCGCCGTAAGCTGGGTTTCCTGTTTCGCTGACGAAGGCGAGGCGTGGGAAGTGGCTCGCACGTACATGAGTGAGCAGCAGGACAGTGGCCGTCGTCATTACGAATTCGACGACCCCGAGCACTTCCGACAGACCAAGGGATACGAACGGTACGCGCAGAGCGGAGAAGCGTACGCGAATAGCAGTGCCGCTGAGATCGGTGAGGCGTTCGCTCGTAATCAGGTTTGGGGTACTCCCGAGCAGTGTCTCGAACAGCTCAAGAGCATCCAGGCGAAGACGAGCGCGAAGGAATTCATTATCGTCTTCAAGTACGGGAGTATGCCGTTAGAGCTGGCCGAGCGAAACATGCGGCTCTTCGCTGAGGCGGTGCTTCCACAGCTTCAGTCCGTAAAAACGCAGCCCTTCACGCCGGCCGAAGAGGTCGCTCCGACGTAGTCCAACCTAGAACAGGCTCAGCCTGCCTCATGTCTATCAACCGGGTCGTCCGAGACCCCGATCCGGCTGGTCTGCACTCCTCTGACCGATGCCCAGGCCGTGCGTGAGCGGCCGAGCTACGGCACCTGCCCAACTCCCGCGCGACTTCGAGATCGGCGATTGGTCAGACGGGAAGCTTGTAGAGCTCCGCCGCGTTGTCGTGAAGGACGCGCTTACGCACTGCGATTGGCAGATCGCCGAGTACGTTGGCGATGTGCTCCTGCGCCCGTGGGTACAGACATGTGGGGTGGGGAAAGTCAGTCTCGAACAGCACGTTGCCGACGCCGATGCGCTCGATGGCGACGCGTGGCCCGAAGTCCTCGAACCAGAAGCAGGCGTAAATGTGGTTCCGAAACTTCTCGGTGGGGCGCATCTTGTGGTGCTTTACCTCGGTGGGCACCATCTCGTCCCACTGGTACTCGCACGCCTCGAGAACGAACGGGATCCACCCTATACCGCTCTCTACTGACACGAACTTGAGCTTCGGAAACCTCTCCAGGATGTCAGCGTAGAGGAGGTTCGAGATCATTCGCGCGTTGTCGACGTAGAGATTCGTGGCCCCGACCGCCAGCTTCCGTTCGGGGCCCATCGACTCCCACGGAGACGCCACGAACGGTGAGGGGGCACCCTTCGCGCCCCCACTCCCGATATGAAAGTTCAACGGGAGCTCGAGTTCGCTGACGAGCTCCCAGAACGGATCCCAGTGAGATGACTGATAGTCGGGGATGCCGAACTTCTCAGGGGTGTCGGTAATGGTCAGGCCGACGAGCCGTAGCTCCTCCTTGCACCGGCGTGTTTCCTTGAGCGCCTCTTCCATGTTCCAGAATGGGAGGATGCCCTGCGGGAAGAGCCGGCCGTTCGAGTTCGCCTGCCACTCGGCGATGGCGTCGTTGTAGGTCCGTACACAGCCGTTGCGGAGTTCCTCATCCTCTATTGAGAGGTACCCGCCGCCGGCGAAACCGCCCGCGTTGGGGTAAACGATCTGTGCGGCAAGGCCTAGCCGGTCCAGCAGCTCCAGCCGCGCGTCCACGTCGTAGGAGGCCTCATCGAGGCGTTCGAACTCGCGGATGCTCAACTTGCCCAGCACCTTTTCACCGTCCCGGCCGACGACGGTCGTGCCAATAGGTCCCAGCCGAGTTTCGCCGTCGACGAACCACCACTGCTCGCCCTGGTCGTCGGCCCGTACGCGGGGGACACGATCCTTGAGCGCAGCCGGCGCTCGAGACGTCCACAGATCCGGCGGTTCCGTGTAGTGCGAGTCACAGTCGATGACGCTGATACCTTCCAGCACGTTGCTGGGATCCGACGCGGTCTGAGCAGTCACAAATATTTCTCCACCATGAGCAGCGTCATGCTGGCCATCGTGTCGACAATCTATGGGCGGCTCGGAACTCCGTCAACGCGGCCCAGCAGATATGTCGGTGGTCATAACCCAGTCACGTTGAACCAGTGAACCGCACCGGGTTTGATGGAGACCGGATTCATTGAGCCGCGGCGAGGGCCGGGACGGGCTGAGGGTAGCAGCCGCGCTCGAACTCGGCTGGTGGGTCGTAGCCGAGAGAGCAGAAGAGCCCGCGCTGGTTAAACCAGTCGAGGCTGTGCCGTTACAAAACCCCGGCAGGCGGCCTCGCGGCGGTATTCGTGATGAAAGCCTCCGAGAATCGGGCGACCGCTGACGGGTCCGCTAGGGTCGAAGACGGGCCGCGGTCCTTCGGGCGGCTGGGCGGAGAGCGACTGATGAGGGCGGACGGCGTTGTAGTAGCCGTCGGCGAGGACGCGTCGGAGGGACGCTGCCGAGGACGATCATGGCATCGAGGCACTCTCGTCTGATCGTGCCGATCACTCGTTCGGCGATGGCCTTCGCCTGGGAGCTCGGAACGGTGTCACGATCGGCGCGATGCCGAGACGGCGCAGCCGCAGATTGAAGTCACCGCCGAAGCGGGCATCTCGATCGCGGATGAGTCAGCGGGGCTGCTGTCCGCCGGGCGGGCAGCGCCGATGGCCCCGCCGATCAGGTCAATCTAGCGATGGATCGATTAATGGCACCGCACAGCTCTGGCCGTCGCACAGAGTGGCGAACGACGTTGCGGGTTACCACTCTGGCGTCAGCCAGAGGTCCGGGGTCACGGTGTCCGCACGCAGTGTCGCTACTACCGCGTCGAACACTTGCGCGCCAAGGAAGCTGGTCGTAGAGGTCAGGTCATCCCCAGTCCTGGCTGGTGGGCCGAGTCACATTTCGCCCCAGCGCTCACCATCGATCAGCCGCCACTGTGGTGTCTCAAGACCCCGTCGGCGCAGTGCGGATGGGGTTTAAGACACCACACCCCAGCTTGCTCGGTCGCTGGCCGCCCACTTAGTCTGACCTTTACGTGAGAATTCGATTGGCTGCCTTCGAGCCGTCCGCGCGGCACTCCTAATGGCGGAAGCCTCAGGCGCGGCCGGGGGCGGGGTCGTCGCGGGGCACCGAGGTTCGTTGCGACTATCGCCGCAGACGTTCTCGGCCTTCTCCTCCCCGACCTTTCGGCTCCTCTGGGCGAATAACTTCTCCTACGGGCTCGTTCACGGCATCCAGCGATTTGCCTTCGTGTGGCTCGCGCTCGAGATCAGCCAGAGCAACGGCGTTCTCGGACTCGTCAGCTTTGCGCTCGGGATCCCGGTCCTGTTCTTCTCCCTTCCTGTTGGCGTGTTGTCCGACCGCGTGGATCGCCGCCTCATCCTCATGGGCAGTCAGCTGCTTGTCCTTTTCACCAGCCTCGGGGGGGCCCTCCTGATCTGGGGCGGTCTCATGACCGTCCCGGTTGCCATCGGTCTCGCCTTCGTCGTTGGCACCGGCGTCGCCGTGGGGCAACCCGTTCGGCAGGCGATCGTCCCATCAATCGTCGCCCCTGAGCGGCTGATGAACGCCATCACGCTGAACAGTATGGGCCAGAACGTCTCCCAGATCGTAGGGCCGGCGGTCGGCGGCGCGGCCATCGCGCTCTGGGGGATCGGGGGCAACTTTGCCGTTCAAGCAGGGCTGATGGGCGTGGGTCTGCTCGTTCTCATCCCGCTCCGCGTGCCGCCGCCCGAGGGGGCCGGCGGGCCAAGGCGACGGATGCGGGCCGAGATCGGCGAGGGATTCGCGTTCGTACTCCACGCGCCCGAAGTCCGCGCCCTGTTTGCCCTTCTCGTGGCGACATCGCTCATCATCATCGGCCCTTGGCAGGCGCTCCTCCCCAAGATCGCGAAGGAGCAGCTGGGATCTGACGCGCTCCGGGCTAGCCTACTTTTCGCCGCGATGGGCGCTGGGATGATTGGCAGTTCCCTGGTGCTGGCGTCAATCAAGGGGCTGAAGAACGCGGGCGGCTGGTTTACCTGCTCCCTTGTCCTCAGCGGCATATTAGCCGTTGGCATGGGGCTATCGCACTCCTACGCGTTGACGCTCTCCCTCATGCTGCTGAGCGGGATGGCCGGGGGGTTTTTCGTGAACCTCAACCTGACGCTCGTCCAGTCGCACACGCCCCGGCCGGTGATGGGCCGCGTGATGAGCATCTACACGCTGGGGATGATGGGCGGCTCGCCGCTCGGCGCCCTCCTGGCAGGCGGAGGGGCTGAGCTCGTTGGTGCGGGCGAATGGTTCGCGATCTGCGGCGCGGCAATAGCGCTGCTCGGCGTTCTCTTTCTGATCACTCAACCGAGGGTCCGGCGCATGCCCTCGGAGTCGGAGGCTGCCTGAACGGCAAGATGACGAGAACGGCAAGACGGGGCAACATCCCCGACGCCTGTGGTGTCTCAAAACCCTATCGGCCTTGTTGCGTAAGGCCGAATCAGGCGTGAGCCTCCGCTTCGGAGGCTAGCGATGTGGCTGTGGGGCACGAATATCCCGTCCGGCCAATGCTGATTGGGTTTTGAGACACCTTAGGACCGCCTCGCGGCGGTAGGGCGAGGCCGTGCGCTCGAAAGTGAGGGTGCAGTTCATGGTCTCGAGGTCGTCCATGCTATAGCGGGCGGCCGAGCAGAGGGTGTCATCTGGCCGGCTCGATGCCGATCTCGAGGAGGCGTGGGAGCTCGCCGAAGCCCTGGATGGCCTCGCGACGGAGAGCGGCAGCAGCGAACCAGACTGACGTCCGCCCCCACGACGTCCTCGCCGACAGGGTCAAGCCTTTCGTCCCGGAGAATGGTGCGCGCACTCGCGACACCTTCCGCGCATCTTCTCCGCTAGTCTTGGTGCGCAGCGCGAGGAGCGACCCATGAAATTCGGACTCTTCTTCGAGCAGTCGGTCTCGAAACCGATTACCCCTGAAAAGGAACACCGCGTCTACAAGCAAGGGGTCGAGCAGGTGGTGCTGGCGGAGCAGCTCGGCTTCGACCAGGCCTGGATCGTTGAGCATCATTTCCTCGAGTCCTACTCGCACGCCTCCGCCCCCGGCGTCTTCCTCGCCTACTGCGCGGCGAAGACCGAAAAGATCCGCCTCGGCCACGGGGTTCGCATTATCTTGCCGGAGGTCAACCACCCCGTCCGCGCCGCGTCGGCGGCTGCTTACCTCGACCAGATCAGCGACGGTCGCCTCGAGTTCGGCACCGGGCGTCAGTCGACGTGGGTCGAGATGGGCGGGTTCGGCGTCCAGCCCGACCAGACCAAGGAGCAGTGGGACGAGATCGTACGTGCGATCCCGCGCATGTGGACCCAGGAGGATTTCGCCTGGGACGGCAAGTACTTCCAGATGCCGGAACGCCCCGTCTATCCCAAGCCTTACCAGCAGCCGCACCCACCCATCTGGGTCGCGGTGCAGAGCCCCGAGACCGCCGGCGGCGGAGCGCGGTCTGGGCTTCCTGGGCGTCTCTTCGGGGAACCCCGCTCGCTATGAGCCCTTAGTCAGCGACTACCGTCGCATCATCCAGAACTGCGATCCGGTCGGCTCCTTCGTCAACGAGCAGGTCAACGCCTTCACCTGGATGTACTGCGCGCCCACAGAGGAGGAGGCGAAGGAAGGGCTGAAGGCGGCGAACGCCTTCTACAACGCCGCTGGTCACATCGTGGGGGTTGGCTCGATCTATCCTGGGCCCGGCTACTCCGCCGGAGCGAATGCTGCCGGCGCGAGCCTGGGCAGCCCCGAGCGCGTCGACCGGCCCGTCGGCACACCCGACCAGTGCATCGCCGCGATCAAGCAATGGGAGGAGATCGGTATCGACCGGATGCTCTTCCTGATCCAGTTCGATCAGATCGTGCCGCAAGAGAAGATCCTCAGCTCGATGCGCCTCTTCGCTGAGCAGGTCATGCCGCACTTCCAGGAGGAGGACGCCACCCCTATGACGACGATTCCCGAAGCCGCTCCGGCACGAGCCAAGTGATGGCTATGGGCGATCCCGGCCAGCTCGAGCTGGCCGATCTCGCGGCCTGACTCGATGGACGCGGCGGAACCGGTGCTGCCGCGAGCACCCCTCCCGGCCCCTGGACCCTGGGGGCTTCGGTCATCCTGATGGCCAACTTCGAAGTCCCGCGCGCCAAGGCATCACGGGCGATTCCCTCGGCCATGACCCAGCCGCTCAACGCCTACGGCCGCGTCATCGTCCTGCGCTGCGAGGACTCGCCCGTGGGCCCCTTCGCCTGGGCACAGCTGATCGTCGCCGGCCGTTTCTCCGGCGCGCTGCCGCGCGACTGGATCGTCGACTGGATCGCCGAGGGTGACGGCTTACTGGCCTCCAGCGCCGACTACGCCTTCCCCGTCCGCGTTGGGCAGGTGTTGCTGGAGTTCGACGGCCTCAACGCACAAAGCTCGTGTCGCGGTCCCCGACGGAGAGTCGATCGTTGAGATCGACGCAGCTACGTCGATCACCCTCGACCCCGCGATGATCCGTTACGACGATATCTTCTACCCCACGCGCAACGAGAAGGCGGACGGCGGTATCCAACTGCTCGAATCGCGCATCGTCCCAGACGTCGTCGACGCTTGGACAGACCGCGGCTTCCAGCTGCGCGTCGGTGACAGCCCAGTCTTCAACGACCTGCCGCCCACCTACCTCATCACGTCCACGCTGGCCGACTGCTCCGGCGTCACCCTCAATGCGCCCAAGCCGGTTCAGATCGCTCAGATGGCCTCCGCCTGATGTCGGTCGGAATCCTGGTCGACTCCAGCACGGACCTCGGCCCCGCCTGGGCGGCGGAACGGGATATCGTCGTCGCCCCCATGCACGTCGTCCTGCCCCAGGGCGCGCATCGCGACGGCGAGATCAGCCCCACCGAGCTCTACGACCTGATCGACGCCAACGACGACGCGCCCCGCTACAACGGCGTCACCAATCGCGAGCTCTGGCGGCACTACCAGAGCATCCTCGAGTCGCACGACAGTACAGTGGTCCTGATCATGCCTTTCGCGGAGAACCCAATCTGGCAGCAGGCGCAGGGCGCCCAGTCACGACACCCTCAGGGCCTCGACGTGATCAAGCTGATCCAACCAGGCGTCGGCCTTGCGGGCCTGGCCGCCCTCGCCATCGCGACCGCCGCGCGTGCCTCAGACGGTGGATCGCTGGACGACGTCGTCGCGTTCGTCCGCGAGCACGCGGCCCGATCGGCGGCTCTCCTTGCGCCCGCGAACCTCAAGGCCCTCAATCGACGCTTCAATATTGCGATCCTCCGCACCGAGGTCGGCGACCTCCAGGACCACATCCCCATCTTCAGCGCTGGCGGCACCCTCAAAGGCGTTGACATCGCGCCTGACATCGACGGTGCCCTTGACGCAATGGTCGCCCGTGCCAAGGCAACCCTCGGCGACGATTCAGCTGCCATCGTCGTCAGCCACGCCCTCAACCACGGAGCGGCCGTCGACCTGCTGGAGCGAGCCCGCGGTGCACTCAACGTCGCCGAATCGGTCACTACCGAACTCGGCCCCACGGCTGGTGCCTACCTCGGCCGTGGGGCACTGGCCCTCGGCTACTGCCCTGTGTGACGGATTCGGGGAACGGTGATCGGATAGTCTGGTTCTGGTCCGTTGGTCGAGGTATGACCGAAAGTTGGGGACGGGGGTAGGGAAGAGGGGGCGTGCCCTGCGGGTGAGTAACAACTCGCAGTCCCAAGAAGGGAGGAAGGTACGCGATGAAGGAACCTAGAGAAGTCGTCGTCGCCCGTCCAGGAGAAGAGGAATCATCCGCCGCTGGACGCGGTCGTGCAGGAGGGTGCGCGGCGCATGCTGCAGGTGGCGCTCGAAGCAGAGGTGGAGGTGTGCAGTGCCAATATTCGATCCGCGCAGTGCGGATGGGGTTTTGAGACACCACAGGCATCGGGGCAGAGTCGCTCGCACATGAGAACGCCTTCCTGCGGCGCCTCGCAGGCTCGGTGACTTAGCCGCTCGCGGGTCGCCGCGGCGCGGGGCGATCAGCGGCCCGCAGTGGGGAAGCCGGGTCCGCGACCAGGCTCCCAGACGTGTGCGCGCGCGACGTCCTCGTCGAGATTCACCCCCCAGCCGGGCCCCGCGGGGATCGCAAGCGTCCCATCCTCAAATGTCAGCGGCCCACCGGTGAGCTCGTCCTTCCAGGGCACGTCGTCGATGTCGATCTCCATGATCCGAACGTTCGGGAGCGTTGCGCAGAGGTGCAGCGCGTGGTGCGTCGCCAAGTGCGAGTAGTAATTGTGGGGCGCCACGTTCAGCTCGTAGCTCTCAGCCGCCATCGCGATATCGCGCGAGCGCGCGAACCCGTTCCAGGGGATGTCGACCATCACGGTGTCAATCGCGCGAGCCTCGAAGTAGCGTCGGTACTCACGCAGTCCGAAGAGACTTTCGCCCGAGGTGATGGGCACGGTGGTCCCGTCCTTCACCTCGCGCAGCGCGTGCGGCTCGTACATGTCGAGCTCGACCCAGAGCATGTTGAACTGCTCGGCGACCCTACAGATCTTCACCGCCGCCTCGGGCTTGTAGTGAAAGTTCAGGTCGAGCGCGATCTCGAGGTCGGGTCCGGTGCCCTCGGTGAAGGCCTGGAGTTGTTTCTCTAGGTGGCGGAGGATCTCGACTGGCACCGTCTGGTCAGTGATCGGCCCACCGAAGCCGCCCCCACAGGTTCGTGCAGGGGTGCCGGGGATGATCGCGTTCGTCTTGAGTGCGGTGAAGCCTTTCGAGGCCACCTCCGCTCCCAAGCGCGTGAACGCGGCGTAGGAGTCGATCGGGGGCGCGCCCACGAGTTCGTAGTTGCGCGCCCGCGACGTTCCGCAGTGCGACCAATAGACGCGCTGCCGCTCCCGTGTCGGCCCGCCGAACAATTCGTAGACGGGCAGACCCAGCACCTTCCCCTTGATGTCCCAGAGCGCCAGCTCGATGCCTGCGATCGCCTTGGCCGCGATCCCCCCGGCACTCTGCCGCGCGAGGCGGTAGAGATCCCAATAGATCATCTCGACCGGCCGTGGGTCGCGCCCGACGAGGATCGGCGCGAAGTCGGTGATCGTGCCGACGATGCCGTACGGGTTTCGCCCGTCAGAGCATTCGCCGTATCCGGTGATGCCCTCGTCCGTGCGCACGGCCACGAACTGCCAGGGCCGCCATCCCGCGTCGACGACGAACGTCTCGATCTCCGTGATCCTCATCTCGTTGCTGCCTCGTGTGCTAGCCCGGAGTCTACCGCGCCCTCGGCCTGAATTAGGCCGGGTGATGTCGGTTCCCGTCCTCGCAGGCATCCATCACCGCTATTTAAGGGAGGCCGCCTGACACGATCCTATTTTGTGGCCCCACAGGACGCCCCGACGACCACGACTCAACCACGGGACCATGACTCCACTCCAACGTCAGACGAAGCGTAAGGAGGCCGCGTGATGTCCAGCCCCCAGGTGAGCATCGGAATCCCGGTGTACAACGAAGAGGAGCACCTCCAGGAGACCCTCGCCACGATCTCGGCGCAGACGCTTGGCGACTTCGAGGCGATCATCTCGGACAACGCGTCGACGGACGCGACGGAGCAGATCTGCCGGGAGCACTGCGCCCACGATTCGCGCTTCACTTACATGTGCAACCGGAAGAACATCGGGATCACTGCGAACTTCAACCAGGTCTTCCAGTTCAGCCGGGGCGAGTACTTCAAGTGGTGGGCGGCAGACGATCTGGGCGCTCCTACGTTGGTCGAGTCGTGCGTCGATCTGCTGGAGCGTGACCCAGGAGCGGTGCTCGCTTTCGGCGAAGGGCACTTCTTCAAAGACGATCCGACGATCCCAATCGGGGAGCCCAGTCAAGAACTCATGCCGGCAATGGATGGCGATCGGCGGTCGCGCTTCCGCGCAGCCATGTTCGTGATGGCCGAGCGGCCGGAGCTCACCCCGCTCTTGTTGGCCGCCGTGATGCGATCGTCAGTCCTCGCGGTCACGCCGCTACCAGGGCGATTCCCTGCCTCGGACATCCCCTTCGCCGCTCGCCTGGCGATCGCCGGACGTTTCCTTTCCACCGGCAAGGCCGAGCTCTTCGTACGACATCGTGTGGGTTCGGCCGGTCAGATCGATACGATGGGCGACTACGAGGCGATGATCGCGGCGAGCAATCTCGAGCGACGGCCGCTGGTGCCATGGATCTGGGCCCGATGGCGTTTCGTCGAGTTCGCAGACATGGTCCTGCGCTCGAACCTGCCCCTGAGCGAACGCCTCGCCCTCACCAAGATCGTGGCGGAGATCACCGCGCTCCGCGGTCGCCGTTGGGCCAGCCGGCAAGCCCCTTCGCTGGCGGGGTTGTCGCAGGCCGTGAAACAAACCTAGGGACCCCTCTTCCATCCCGTGGAGGGCGGCGCGCGTCCTCCACAGCCTGAGAAATGGAACCGGAACTTGTTGACGGGCCAGGACAGCGATTCTACCGATCCCACCATTGGCGGCGGTGTGCGACGAGCAGGTCTCTCTCGCGGCGATCCTGCGCCCAAAGAGACAAACGGCTCTAGAGCAGAGACACGATCAAGGCCTCTTGCTCCCGCAAGTCTGCTTCGACACGCCCACGGGCCTCGGCTATCTTCGCCTCGAACGTGGATCGCCCTTCGAGCAGTCGCTCCGTTTGCGCCTTGAGCCGGTCAACGTCGAAACTGCTGATTTCCTGACAGAAGTCGGATAAGCCGAATTCTGTCATCAATGCGGAATTCTTATCCGCATACCCTAGCGAAATGGTCGGTTTCCCCATCTTCAGCGCGCAGACAATATTATGGTACCTGGTTGCGACGACCATCGTAGTGTCCGACATCTGCTGCATGACGTCATGAAGCGTCCTTGGTGGCGCAAACTCGACACGCCGTTCCAATCCGTCGCAATCTCGTCGTGCAAGTGATTGTAGAAGATCATTGGCGGCAAGATTATCGGATTCCTCTCCGGTAATAATTCGAATATTATGCCCTTGGTCCAGAAGCCAGGCACCATACGTTGTCATTTTGTCTATGTATATATCGTATTATGACTGTCCTGACTCCGAATCCTGAGCCCAGTTATAGTAGGTCATAAGCCCGATACCGAAGGTTAACGACGATTCTGATCGTGGGAGTAGTGGCGGGGATGGAAGTCCGAAAGCGATATCTGCAGTAACTGGGAACCGTGAAACGTCGAGCCCGAGGTTAGCCATAAAGGATTTGGAGATACCATCTCGATATGAGCAGTACGTCGCGGATGTGGCCGCGGACTTCATCAGTGCCCGGCTCATTTTATTGTGAATCGGACCTGCGCCGATGCTCGTGAAGATAACTTTCACGCCCATCGCCCGCGCCAAGGTAAACCAGACGAAGGTGTCGTAGGCCCAGCCGAGAGGGCGGACGCCAAGGTCGTCGAACATGCCTGTCCCAGGCACGATGATGACGTCAAGTCTTTTGAGGTGCCGCCTGGCGTGAAACCACAGGCTAGCCTTGTCCCGAATCCGCGTGAGGCGTTGTCTTGGCCCCGCGTCAGTGCGGTGGTCGGGGCAAATCGGGATGGCGTCGATCCCAAAGTGATCGGTGACGGTGACGGGATCGGCGCAAATGCAGAGCAGCTTCCGTCCCTTGGCGGCAGTTTGCAGCGAGCGCAACATCGACTCCAGCGAACCATCGTTTCCGAGGTTGCCGCCGCCGAACCAGCCGAACAGCCCAATTCGATTATTCTGCCTTCCCATCTGTCAGGCCGTTCGCGGGGCATTGCACTGGTGGGCGGGGTCGACTCCCCCGGCTGTGCGCACCGGAGCGCATGCTTTCCGCCAGACGGAAGGCGCGGTGAAGGAGATCGGCGTCGGCGGAAGCAAATTGGCCACAGGTGCTCCTGGATCCGAGTCCGTTTCGCCAGACCCCGGGCATGCAAATGCGGTCATGCTGTGGGTCGGGGTCGCGTTAACGTTCTGCGTAACGTTCTGCGTGTTGTCCCAGCTTGGTAGGGCGAGGTGCATCGAGGGTCGAGGCGCCGTCCGACCGCGCGGAGCTTTGGCGGGCGCACGGAAAACGCTTCGGGTGGTTACACCCTATCTCCTCCCGCGTGATCAGTGGCTCCCCTGGGCGAAGGGTGGCCCTCGTTACGCGCTCGGTGGCGCTTTTCGACATCCCCTGACTGCCGTGAACAGCGGGAGGCTGAGGGCGTTGTTGCCTCGACCGCAAAGAACCGCAGGGTCACACACCGCCTTCCGACATCTACGCGGTCTTCGGTGCGATCGCGGCCGCGAAGCCACGATGACCAGCTTGGCCACGGCGACTCCGGCTGAGCCGCCTCTCTATGCGGTGCTTCCTCCTGCGTCTGCCAGCACCACGTTTGGTCGTACAGGTCCTCGACTCCCGATGAACCTGGGCGCACGAAACTCACCCAACCCGCAATAGTGGCCGTACCGCAGAGGTCTATGCCTGAGTTCGCACCATCTCCCGCCGCTCCTGGTCGCGGTTATGCCGCAGCCGTTCCCGCTGCGCGCCCCGCGCGGCACTCGATGCGCACGAACTTCCTAGCCCTCGGCACGGGACAGATCGCGACCTGGACCCTGCAGTTAGTCACACTCACTCTGCTGGTCCGCCACCTGGGTCCGGAGGGCATTGGCCAATTCCACACGGGATCCCAGTTCGGCCTGCTCGCACTGGGGCTGGGAGCGCTTGGCATCCCGACCGCGTTCGTCAAGAAGAT
This sequence comes from Tepidiformaceae bacterium, assembly GCA_965247935.1. Taxonomy (GTDB): domain Bacteria; phylum Chloroflexota; class Dehalococcoidia; order Tepidiformales; family Tepidiformaceae; genus CAUYXJ01. Next base: position 1,212,135 of record CBDFIA010000002.1, on the reverse strand, counting down.
CGCCCGTGATTCCGACACGATCGCCCGACTCTTCCCGACGGCGCTCTCGTTAGCCCTCTTGTTGGGGAGCATCGCGGGCGCGATTGGTACCGCGATGGCGGTGACCCTCGGGTACTCGCGAGAAACGCAGATCGCTGTGATCGCGTCCTGTGCGGGGGTCCCCTTCGCCCTGATGGTGTCGTTCGCCTTTGCTGCCTTCCAAGGGCTCGAGCGGATGCGCTATCGAGCGGTTTGGGCCGTCGCCGAGAGGGTGCTGATGCTCCTGCTGGTGGTGGGAGTCATCGTCGCCGACCTCGGCTTGGTGGCGGTCGTCCTGGCATACCTCGGCCTCGGTCTCCTCATGCCCATACCGGTCCTCGTGACGCTCCATCGAATGGTGCCATACCGCCCGTTCATGTTCTCTCCACGCCTGGCCGCCTCTCTCATCCGCAGTGGCCTGCCTTACTTTGCGGCGGGGATCTTCGTGATGATCTACACCGCAACAGATATTCTCCTCCTCTCGCTCTTAGCTGATGACAGTGCGGTTGGGATCTATAGCGCCCCTGTGCGTATCTTCAGTATGATTCTCTTCATCCCCTCTATCGTGAGTACTGTCGCGCTTCCACGAATGTCCGCTCTGCAGAGAGAATCCCCCGCACAGTTTCAGAATCTAGTCGGCGACATCCTCAGGCTCGTCGTGACGATAGCCATCCCGATATCCATTCTCTCAATTGGGCTTTCCGATGCCCTTCTTCTCGGAGCCTTGGGCGACGGGTTCTCGCAAAGTCGACCGGTCATCTTCGTGATGGCGGCAACGGTGGCCCCTACGAGCCTTCTCATTGTGACCCACATAGCGCTCATCGCGGCCGATCGACAAATGGTCTGGGCAGGAGTCATGTCGCTCGGGCTCGTCGTAAAGATCGGGCTGAGCCTGCTGCTCATCCCGCTGTTCGCTGGCTGGCTCGACAATGCCGCGCTGGGTGCGGCGGTATCGCTGCTGGCCATCGAAGGCGCGTTGACACTGGGAGCTGTGTGGCTCCTACCCCAAGGTTTGCTCGACCGGCATTTGGCGGTCTTCTTTGGCAAGGTGGTCGGAGCAGCGGCTGTGGCGGTGCTCGTCGCGGTCGCGTGCATGCCCATTGGTGCTCTCGTGGCCGCGATCGCGGGCGGAACTGCTTATCTGATGTGTGTGCTCCTCCTGAGGACGTATGGACTCAACGAGGTTTCGCGGTGGATCGAGTTGCTGCTTGGCCCGCGCTTCGGAGTGCTGAGAGCGCGCCTGAAGAGGACCCCCGCTGCCTCAGGGAGTGTTGCCTCCTCTCTTCCGTCGGCGCGACCGTAGCGGGACTTGTAGCGCATCGTGCCGGGGCCCGCTGGCGGCGATTGGGATAAGGGCTCTTCCGGCGTTTCCGGCAACTGCGTCGAGATGGCGCAGCTCGGTGTGGACCAGGACGTTGCGGGCCTCACGATCATCATCCATCTCTCCTCCAGGTCGTCGGCGAAACTGCATTCAGTGCGGCAGTCGCTACATCCTCTCCGACGCGAGCTTACGGCCGAGGCCTACGCCTCCTTCGGCCCAACGCGCTCGCCCCTCGGACCCACGGGCCAGGCTCCCCAGGTCGCCCCAGCACGCCGCCCGCAGTCGTTCGCTCGAGGCACCTATCGGGCGGTATTCCATGCTTCAGCATCGAGCCCCAGGCCGCGATCGGGGGCGCCACCGGCCGGCCGTCGGGGTCCTCGGAAGACCTCACTAGGTGCGCCGCGCAGCCGCAGGCGAACAGCCCCTCAACGCGCCCCCAACGCCGCCATGCGGCAATAGTTCGTGCCAGGTGAACTCCGCTTAGGGGATCGAGGTAGCGAGGGAGTCGACAATGATCGAGACGCGTACGACGATCCAGCCACACAAGAGCCCCTCATTCGCACATTCACGCCAGCTCCAGCGTCGCGCCCACGCTCGCATCCCCGGGGGAGCGCACACTTACGCCAAAGGCGACGACCAGTACCCCGTGAACGCGCCCAGTTTCATCGTGCGGGGCGAGGGCTGCCATGTCTGGGACGTCGATGGCAACGAGTTCATCGAGTACGGCATGGGGCTGCGGTCCGTCATGCTGGGCCACGCCTACGGCCCCGTGATCGAGGCCGCGCGCGAGCAGCTCTCGCTCGGCGCCAACTTCGCCCGCCCCTCACCCCTGGAAGTTGAGTGCGCCGACAAGCTCGCGGAACTCGTCCCCTCCGCTGGAATGGTGAAGTTCGCGAAGGACGGTTCGACCGTGACGAGTGCTGCCGTACGCCTCGCGCGCGCGTTCACCGGGCGCGATCGCGTCGTCGTCTGCAAGGACGACCCGTTCATCTCCACGGCCGACTGGTTCATTGGCACCACGCCGATGAGCGCGGGCATCCCCCAAGCCGTCCGCGCGCTTACGCTCTCGTTCCCCTACAACGACCTCCCGAGCCTCGAGCTGCTCTTCGCCGAACACCCCGGAGAGATCGCATGCGTCATCATGGAAGCCGAGCGCGGCGTGCCGCCGATCCCCGGCTTCCTCGGTGCGGTCTCAGCCCTCTGCCACCGCGAAGGCGCGCTCTTCATCCTCGACGAGATGATCACTGGCTTCCGCTGGGCGCTCGGCGGGGCGCAGGAGGTCTACGGCGTAGCACCCGACCTCTCCTGCTTCGGGAAGGGCATGGCGAACGGATTCTCGGTCTCGGCGCTGGTGGGCCGGCGGGAGATTATGGAGCTGGGGGGCTGGCAGCACGCCGGCCCGCGCGTCTTCCTCAACTCGACGACGCACGGCGGGGAGACGCACTCCCTGGCAGCCGCTATGAAGACGATGGAGATCTTTCAGGCCGAGCCCGTGACGGCGGCCCTGCGCGGCGCCGGCGAGCGGCTCACCGCGGGCATCGACGCCGAGATCGAACGAGCCGGCGTCGGCGGGCACTTCGGCCTCTCGGGCCGGGCCTGCAACCTCGTCTACATCACCCGAGACGGCCAGGGCGAGCCCTCACAGGCCTTTCGCACGCTCTTCCTGCAGGAGACCATCAAGCGCGGCCTGCTCATGCCCTCGCTCGTCGTGAGCTACTCGCACGGCGAGGCCGACATCGCGTACACGATCGAGGCGATCGGCGAGGCCCTGCACGTCTACCGTCGCGCGCTCGAGGATGGCATCGAACATCACCTTGAGGGCCGCCCCGTGCAGCCGGTCTTTCGCGGCGTAGGCGACCTCGCCGGCTGAGAGCCGTGGTCTTCTAAAGGCCATCGGGGTTGTCTCGGCTGGCGGAATTGAGGCTCGCGGCCGGAGGTCGCGATGTGCCCTGCGGGCAACTCTTCCTGGTCGCGCCCCGACTGCTTGCGACGGGAGGACCTCATCCTCGAGAACATCGTTCTCCGCGAGCAGCTTGCGATTCACGAGCGTCGTGGTCATCGCGGTAGGCACGAACAGGCGGAAGGGACCGCCGCTCATCTTCGACGGCGGTGGGCACGCTACTGGCCGCACAATTCTCGGAGGACTAGACCACCAATACCAGCGTGGCGCCGCCTGATGACGTTGAAACGGCACAGGGCGCGCATGTCCCATGAGGTTCCGTTGCGCTAACTGCCACAGACCCGCTAGAGCTTCACTAGGCGATAGGCTTGGGCGATATTCAGCGGAGGACGCCACGATGGCAGAAACGACCGACCTCACCGAGACGCTCCGTGCCCTTGCCCTCCAGGCCGAGATCGAGGTGGACGATGAGCAACTCACGGCGCTCCTTGCCGCAGTTTTGGCGCTGCTCCGCCGACCACCTGCGGCGTCGCCGGTCGGCCTCGGCGAGACGGAGCCCGCCTTTGGGCTCCAGCTCCGCCGAGGTCGATCCTGATGGAAGAGCCGCATCGCCTGCCGATTCGCGAGGCCGCCGACGCTATTCGTGCTGGCGAGCTCAGCTCATCGGACCTGACCGAATCCGTCCTCGCCCGCATCGAAGAGACGGAGCCTGCGCTCAACGCCTACATCACGGTCACGAGCGAGGTCGCCCGCGAACAAGCCGCGGTAGCGGACGCCGAATTAGCTGCCGGACGCGACCGAGGGCCGCTCCACGGCATCCCCTTCGCCCTCAAGGACCTCTACGACACAGCGGGTGTCCGAACGACGGGTGGCTCCGGCTTCCTCCGCAATCGTGTCCCTGATGAGGATGCTTTCGTCACCAAGAAGCTCAAGGAAGCTGGGGTGGTGCTCACGGGGAAGCTCAACCTGCATGAGTTCGCGCTCGGCACCACCAGCATCAACCCCCACTTCGGGCCGGTGCACAACCCCTGGGACCTCGACCGTGTGCCCGGTGGGAGCAGCGGAGGCAGTGCGGCCGCGATCGCGGTGGGGTCCTGCCTAGGCACGCTCGGAAGCGACTCGGGCGGCTCGATTCGGATCCCCGCATCGCTCTGCGGCGTGGTCGGGCTCATGCCCACCTACGGCCGGGTCAGCCGCAGAGGTGTCCTGCCGCTCTCATGGACGCTCGACCATGTCGGCCCACTCGCGAAAACGGTCGAGGACGCAGCGCTCATTCTCAATGCCATCGCGGGCTTCGATCCGGAAGACCCGGGCAGCGCTGACGAGCCGCCGGGTGACGTTACCGACTCGATCGGCCGTGATCTGACCGGCATCCGTGTCGGCGTTCCCCGCGACTTCTTCTGGGAAGGTTGTAACGAGGAGGTCGTTGCGGCTAGTGAGACCGCAGTCGATGTGCTTCAGGAGTTGGGGGCTACCGTCACGACCGTTGAGTCGCCCTGGTCTTCTGCGTATGGGCGAACGTCGATCCTGCTCGCGGAGGCTGCTGCCTACCACGCCGATTCGCTGCGAGAGCGACCCGAGGACTACGGCGAGAGCGTCCGCGGCGCTCTGTTAGCTGGGCAGGCGTTATCTGCAGTGCAGTACATCAACGACCAGCGGGCGCGGCGGCGGTGGATCACAGAGGCGGCTGAGTTGCTCCGAACCATCGATGTACTTGTGTCGCCCACGACCGCCACCACCGCACCATCGATCGAGACAGGAGACCCCGCTGCCCGCCTCGCCCGTCTCACGGCCCCGTACGATGTCCTGGGCATCCCCGCGATCAGCCTGCCTTGCGGGTTTGACAAGGACGGGCTTCCGATTGGACTGATGATCGGGGGGCGACACTTCGACGAGGCCACGGTCTGCCGGGTCGCCCACGCGTACGAGCAGGCTACCAGCTGGTCTGCGCATCAGCCTGCCCTCTAGGCGTTCTCGAGGATGAGGTCTCAGTTCAGAGCCGTGGGGTGGCGAAACCCATCCGCATTGGCTGGACGGGATATTTGTGCCCTGCAGGCATTGGCGAGTCCGACAGCGCATTTACAGCCGGGATCCTGCACGACCTCGGTCGCTGGGCCCTCCTCTGGGCACATCCCGCCACTCCCTCGGCTCGGTCGCCCCGCCTACCGGCGGACGGCCATTTCAAGCCCCAACCACCCGCCACCGCGGCGAGCGCGCCGGTGTATACCAACAGCACCAAGGCCCGCGGGAGCGACGCCGATTCGTTCGGCTTAGACAGGCCTCCTCCAGTGACGGGTGGCTGGGGCGGAGGTTGCGTTGGCTCGGCGATCGCGGTCGGCTCCGGCGTGGCGGTGGCAGTCGGCTCATTGGTCGGTGTCGGCTCCGCGGTCGGCTCCGTGGGGTGGCGAAACCCGATCCGGCATTGGCCGGACGGGATATTCGTGCCCCACAGGCTCGCCGAGGCTCGCCGAGCATGATCGCCAAGATGTCACACGTCCCCCAAGTGTCGTCCTACGCCCCTGTGAGCAACTGCTTGGAGCGGGGGGGCTGCGGGGTAGGCTGCTCGCAGGAGCCCTTCGTGTACCGCGTCAGCTCGATCACCATCGACGACCTCCCGGAGTTCGCCGCGCTCTCCGGTGACGACCGGGAGCCGCTTACACAAGTCACGTCGGAACTCTGGAGCAAGGGGCACTCCTGGCCCGAGTGGTGCTTCATCCTCGAGCGAGACGGACAGGTTGTTGGCTCCGCCGGATTCTGTGTGATCCAGACTGCCCGACCGGAGCTATTAGGAAGCCTCCCACCCGACGAGCTGTTCCTGTTCACCATCAACCTGTTGAGCCGAGACGAGGACTACGCGCGTGCCGGGCGACTCCTTCTTGCGAATAGCCTCACCCCGATCGCCGAGCAGGTGCCGCCTCTCCTCGAGGCGCGAACCAACAACGAGGTCAACGCCGATCACACGAAGCGGCGTGCCCTCTTCGAGGGCGTTGGGATGACCCTCTTCCAAGAGAAGGAGGGCTTCGTTTGGCAGGACGATGGACAAATGCCGGCGGTGCCTGAGCGACTCCAGTTCCGCTCGCTCGAAGAGGTGGGACAGGACGAGCATGCCCGCGTGAAGCGTTCCCTCGATCGAGGGAACGCTGGACAGGAACGATCGCTACTACCACGGTCTCGCGGGACCGGAGAACTGGGCAAAAGACGATGCTGGGAATCGCTGCAATGGGGGAAGGTGCTCGGCATTGGCACCTTGCCTACGATCGCGGCGAGGCCGTGGGCTTCGTTGCAGTCTCGCCCTTCAGCGAACCTGAGACGGCAACGATCGTGCATGTCGGGGTTCTGCCTGAACAGCGCGGAAACAGCTACATCGACGATCTCTTGGCGAAGGGTACTTCCACAGCTCAGCACGCTGGCTTCACGAAGATCCTATCCGATGTCGACACGCTCAACTTTCCGATGCTGGCGGCGATGGAGCGTGGCGGCCATCTTTCCGATGCTCGACCCTGGCACGTGTGGACGCATCATGGGGACGTGGCCGCGATCGTTGCTGCCGCAGGCGACGAGACGCGCTGACGAAGGGGGAGACCAAGCAGTCGCAGCGCGACCAGGAGGAGTCGTCCAGTAGAGCCTGTGGGGCACGAATATTCCATCTGCCGCTAGGCAGCCCACCCTGTAGACGTGATTTAAACCGCCAAGGACCCGGTCGGAGACGATTTTTGGCCAGTGGCGTTGGCGCCGAGAGCGTGGGGTCAAAACCCCATCCGCATTGGCCGGACAGGACCTGCTCATGGAGAACCTGGTGCTGCGTCAGAGCTCGCCGTGTATGCGAGACAGCCGAGGCGACTCCAGCTACGGAACGAGGACCCGATCTTCTGGTCGGTGGTCGCACGGGCCTGGTCACCGTGGCCGTGGGGTGGCAAAACTCCATCCGCACTGGCCGGACGGGATATTTGTGCCCCGCAGCCTCGAGCGCAACCGCATCTGGGTTGGGGACATCTCCTCCCTGCGCACCTAGGGAGAGCTGGTGCTACATCGCGACGGTGATCGACTTGGCCAGCCGCCGTGTCGTCGGCTTCACTGTTGCTGACCACCTGCGCACGAGCCTCGCCGGCGATGGTTCGTCGCGGTTAACGGCGGCGCGAGAGCGCCAGGCCGCCAAGGCCCAGCACCAACGTCGCGATACCGAGGACCGCCGCCAGCGGCAGCGTCGTGCTCGACGTGCTGCTCCCCACACCTGTGCCGGTGTCCGGCGGCGCCGGCGGCGGCGTCACGGTGAGGTTGAGAACGTTCAAGTCGAAGTTCCTCCACTCACCCTCCTGGTCCGCCTTCTTACCACCAACGTAGAACGAGACGCTCGAACCCTCCGCACCGCAGTCCGGTGAGTTCGTCGGCTCGCTCGCCGGCACATCAATGGCGTACCGCGATTCGCCGCCCGAGGTAAAGACGGACGTCGCCTCGCAGGTCGCTTCACCGATCTTCGCGACGATCGCCGTGCCCGCCGCTGCGGCCACGCCGTCGATCGCCACTGTGCCAACGAAGCGCGCCGGTGGCGTCGGCGGTGACTGCGCCTGCGCGCTCGCACCGCCATAGAGCCCGACGGCACCCAGCAACATCGCTACGGCAAGACCGCCACCGAGCCACTTCAACACCTTGGTCATTTCGCTCCTCCTTCCTGAGTGGTGCGAAGTGTGACTCGATGGCGTTCAGCCAACTGGCGTACGTCGGCGTGGAGACGGGCTCGATGTTGTGGGCGGCCATGAACGCCTGCAGCCGTTCATGCGTGTGCGTGTTGAGGTTGTCCATCACCAGGTGGAGGCGCGTGCTCAGGGGGTAGCAGGCGCGCAGCCGGCGAAGACGGCGAGGAGGTCGGCGACGGTCTTGCGCTTGCGCACCTGGCCGGCGAGACAATCGGCGTAGACGTCGTAGAAGGTGAGCAGCTGCTCCGTGCCCCAGAGTCGGCGGTAGGTGGCGCGGAAGCGCTGGGGGTGACCGACGGGCGCCCAGCTACGCCCCCAAGCGGCCCCAGCAGGCGGCGCACCCACTCACCGCTGATCGGCGGGATCAGCCCCTCCTTCAGGCAGTAGCTCCGCAGCTTGCTCACCGACCACTGGGTGAAGGGCAGACCAAGGTCCTGTGGCCGACTGAGCGCGACCTGGATGAGCGCCCGCACCTGCGGACCGTCGATGATGAGGGGACGGCCCCGATGGTGCGGCTGCTTCTCGAAGGTCGTAAAGCCGCTTGCATTGAAGCGGTGCATCCAGTGCTCCGCCTTGCCCTCACTGCAGCCGACCATGCGCGAGGCCGCTGCTGCCGTCGCTCCTTCGCAGAGCGCTCCGATGATGCGGTAGCGCTCATGGATCTTCGCTGGCAAGCGCTTGTCCGCCAGCTTCGCCTTGAGGGTCTTGAACCGCCCCGGGTTCGGTGGAGGCTCCAACCTTGAGAGGATGGAGCGATGACACGCAGGGGGCGCCGGAGGTCAGTCACCTCCCCGAGAAACGCTGGGCAGGCGAAGGGGCCGGCTTCCCGACCCCTTCTTTAGAGGTGGCACCTGGCCAGCCATTAGGAGAGCTCGCTCGGCTGCCCGCCGTTCTGATCGAGGATGCCGGCATCGAAGACCTCTGCGCCTTGCTGGTCGAGCTGGCGCTGCAGCTCCATCGCGTTGGCAACGGCCCCCGCCGGGGCCTCGCTGGTGCCAGTCGTGCTCACGGAGCCGATCTGGCGCTGAAGCTCCACCGCGTTAGCAACAGCCCCCGCCGGGACCTGATTCGTCCCGATCGCGCTCACGGAATCGAGCTGGCGCTGCAGCTCCACCGTGTTGGCAACCGCCCCCGCGGGGACCTGGTCGGTGTTGATTGCGCTCAGGGGGTTGAGCTGGCGTTCAAGCTCCACCGCGTTGGCGACGGCGCCCGCCGGGGCCTGGGCGGTGTCGATCACGGCACTGAAGTCGAGTTGGCGCTGGAGCTCGACCGCGCCGACGACGGCCCCAACCGTGACCTCGCGGTTGGTCGTTGTGGTTTGGCCTCCATCATCGACGGCGGTCCAGGTGAGGGCGCCGGCGAGTGCAAGGACACTTACGGCGACGATGGCGGCGCCCGTGCGGCCGAACCGGGCGAGCGTCTCCGGAAAGTGTGGGCTCTGGGGTAGGTGGGTGATGGTGGGGCTCCTCTGCATGTGCTCCAGGTCTTCCTCTGGGCGCACTCAGAGTGCCGCCGACGCGGCTCGCATCCATCGGCCGATGATGGGAAGTTTTCTTGGAGCAGCCTGGAGCCAGAAATCACACAACTGTGTGATTGACACGCACTTACTTGTCGCTGAGACCCTCGCGAACCGCGAAGCTCGCCGCCTCCGTACGGTTGGCGGTTCCCGTCTTTTCGAGGATGTGGGTTACGTGTCGCCTGACCGTGTTCACGGTGATCACGAGGGCATCGGCGATCTCGGGGTTGGTGTTGCCCCGGGCGATTAATCGAATCACCTCGACCTCACGCCTCGTGAGCCCACTGGGAAACCGCTGACGGCCGAGCAACGCGCGCGTTTTCTCGGCGAGAGGCAGCATCTTCATGCTCTCGGCTTCGTCTAGCGCAATCGTCGCGAGATCATGCGCCTTCCCTCGGTCACCCGGCCGATCTCGCCGCAGGAGCATCGCGGCGTACTCCGCCCGAGTCCGCGCGATCGCTGGACGTATTCCCCAGCGCTCATTCGCTGTCAGAGCGTCCTCGAAGTGTTGTTGGGCGAGGTCCCAGTGTTCCATGAGGCTGGCCAGCAGTCCGAGCGGTCGCTCGATCGAGCCGAACCAGTAGTACGTGTTCGAGTCCGCGTTCAGGTGCGCGACGGGCCAGAGGCGGTCGTAGAGGCCTTTCGCATGAGCGTGCTCGCGGAGCTCGGCGCAGACCTGGGGCAAGCGTGAGGGCGTTCGGCAGTACCGAGTCCTCCGGAAACGGGAAGCCTTCGCTGGCGAGAACGCCGAAGGCCCTCCTGGAATCCTCCTCCTTACGCTGCAATACATCGGCCCAAGCTCTCACCGTCCGCCCGCCCACTGTCTCCCTCCAGGCCTGGGGCTGCGAGCGGTACATCTCATTGCACTCCTCCCACAATCCCAGATCGGCGCACATGAAGAGGCGGGTCAGCCTGGTCCGGTCCCAGGCCGCGCCCCGCTCGGCCGCCCGGTCACAGAGTATCCGCGCTCGTGCGAAGTCGCCCTCGATGGTGGCGAGTACGGCTGGCAGGGCGAACGCCCATGCGCCGTGGTCGGGCAGCCGCAGCTCGGCCGCAAGCTGTTGCGCTGCGCTCGTCTGTTCCCGGTACTCATCGACAAGCCCGAGTTGTGCGAAGACCGTCGCCATCGCTGTGTGAGCCTCGTACTCGAGCGTCCGATCGCCGGCCTGCCGGCTGATGCTCAGCATCTCTCGCAGGGGGGCAAGGGCTTCCTCGGGGAGATTCCGCTGGTAGAGGGCCTGCCCCCTCAAATAGGCGCCGCGTGCGAGCGCGGACTGGTCACCAAGAGCTTCTGCGACCTCGGCGGCCTCGTGCGCGTAGTGCCGCAGACGTTCCGGCTTCAAGTCGTAGATCGCCAACGTCGCGAGCCGCCCGAGCAGTCGGACGCGTTCAGTTGACGGCTCGACTGCCAGCTTCGCCAGAGCCTCCTCCGTCAGCTCGCGCAATTGGACACCGACTCCTCCGTACACCACCTCTGATGGGTGGTCGCCCAGCGCCAGGACTGCCTCAGCAAAGAGATCCGGGGCGTCCGTCTCTCGCGCGAGCTCGATCGCCAGTTTCAGGGTGCGGGCGGCGACGCCGTGGGCTTCCACGCTGTTGTGGGCCTGACCCAGCCGCACGAGCAACTCGCAACGCTCCCGATCATCGCGCTCGGCCATTAGATCGAGCGCCCCGAGCGCCCGCTCGTAGTTGACGACACCCTCCTCCCACGCTAACGAGGCCATGGCGGCGTCGCCGGCCTCGCGGGCGTAACGCACGGCCTTATCGATGTCTCCACCAGCGGCAGCCTCGCCAAAGTGGTAGGCAAGCTCGCCGAGCCGCTCAGAGCGCTCCCCGGCGCCCAGCTCCTCCAGAGCCTCGCCCACCTCGCGGTGGTAGAGCACGCGTCGGGTTGTGTTCAGCTCTGCATACAGGGCTTCCCGCACGATTGCGTGGCCGAAGCGGTAAGCGCTTGGCGGTTGCCGGAGCTGTTCCACCAGTCCCGAGGCGCACGCTTCATCAAGCGCGTCGAGCAGTACCTCGGTGTCGAGCCCAGCCGTCCACTCGAGCACCTCGCTTGAGAAGTCCCGACCGATCACGGATGCGCGAGAGAGCGCCTGGTTCGCGGCCTCCGAGAGCCGCGACAAGCGCCGTCCCAGTACCTCGCGGACGCCCTCAGGAACGCCAAGTTGCTCGACCTTCTCCAGGGCCGCGGTCCAAGTGCCGTCGCTCGCCTCTTGGAGGACGCCGCTCTCCTTGTAATGCTGAAGTAATGCTGAAGTGTCTGAAGCAGGAAGAACGGGTTGCCGTCGGTCTCGTCCTGGACCGCCTTGATGAGCGCCACGCTGTCTTCGGTCTCGACGTGAGGAGCGATCGTCAGGAGAAGCGCGCCCGTCTCGGCTGCCTCCAAACCACGCAAGGCGAGACGCTCGTGGGCCTCCTCGCGTCGAAGTTCTGCGAGTGCCTCTGTCAGGGGGTGGGCACGATCGAGCTCGGTCTCACGGTAGGTGCCGACGACCAGAAGGCGCGAGGGCTCCGGGCTGCGGACGAGATGGCGCAGGAGCGCCAATGTAGGCCGGTCCGCCCAGTGGAGATCATCAAAGAGGAGGACGAGGGGGCGCTCCTGAGATGCCGCTTCTAACAGGCTCGTGACGCCGTCCAGAAGGCGGTAACGCTCATCCTCGGCGTCGCCCCGGATAGGCTCGTCAAGGTCAGGGACGAGGTCCCGCAGCTCCGGAACGATTCGTGGCACGTCGGCGCCGCCGCGACCCAGCCGCTCCATGAGCGCGTCAGAGGGCGTGTTTGCGACATAGAAGCGCAGCGTCTCGACGAATGGCTGGTATGGGAGAAGCGCCTCTTCGTCGCAGCGGCCGAAGAGGACGTTCGCGCCCTCGGCGTGGGCGCTCCGGCCGAGCTCTGCGGCCAGGCGCGTCTTCCCGATCCCCGGCTCTCCGGAAATGAGCACGAGCCGCTTGTGCCCGCTGGCGGCCTGTTCGAGTGCTTCGTGTAACACCCGGAGCGGCGCTTCCCTGCCTGCGAACGCGTGTCGCTCCGGTGCGTCAAGGAGCGGAGGGAGCGAGAGCTGCGCCGTCGTGCCCATGTTGCTTGTTATAGCGCAGTGAGATAGCGGACGCGCCGGAGAAGGAGAAGGGCCGGGGGTTGCCCGGCCCTTCAAGGAGGGATGAGGTGGTAGGCACGTTACTGCCTGATCGCCTCTGCCAGCACGACGGCCGAGTCCACGATGGCCTTGCGCGAGGTCGTACATGAACGCGTGCGCGTCCGTCCCGCAGATCGCGGAGCGAGACACCTGCACCAGGACTTGGCCGGAGCGCGGTTCAGGTGTGTCGATGTCCTGTACTTCAAACTGCAGTGCGCCCGGGTAGATGGCTGCTCGCATCGAGTCGCTCCTCGAACTATGCAGAAACTGCGGTCATCGACCTTGGCGCCGAGGAACTTTGGCGCGGAGGGCGCGGAGAATGATAGGGCCGCGTTGAGGTCGTTGAAGCGCACGCATGGGAGAATGGCCTCGCGCCGTGTGGCGTAGCTCCCGTACGACCCCCGTGGGCCCCAAAATCCCATCCGCGCCGCACGGACCGGGTTTTGCCTGCCACGGCCTCGTCGGGGATTTCGGGCGCGGAGACCATCGGCCAGCAGCAGGGGAGAAAGGCAGTGATGAACGAGACCGCACGGCCAGGCCGGTCAGCCGAGATCGTGGCAACGCTAGGCCCTGCCTCGAGCTCGCCCGAGACCCTCGACGCGCTCATTGAGGCGGGCATGGACGTAGCGCGACTGAACTTCTCGCATATGAGCCACGAGGACGTGGGGACGCTCGTCGAACGCCTGCGGAGGCTGGTGCACGCGCGCGCGACGAGAGTCGCAATTTTGGGTGACCTGCAAGGGACGAAGCTACGAGTCGGTGAGCTCCCTCAGGATCTCGAGCTCGCGGAAGGCACGGCCCTCACGCTCACGGCGGAAGCGGGCCACCGCGGCCCGAACGTCGTCTCGGTGGACGAGGCAGCGCTTGGCGACGCCGTCGTAGCCGGAACTCGCGTCTACCTCAAGGACGGCACCATCGAGCTCGAGGTCACAAGTCGTAGCGGCTCCCGACTCGAGACCATCGTACGAAGCGCGGGCACGCTCACCAGCCGCGCGGGGCTGAACATCCCCGACGTGGCCCTGCGACTGCCTGCGCTGACCGAGCAGGACCGCGCTGACCTCGTCTTCGCTGTGGCGCAGGGCATCAGCTGGCTGGCGCTATCGTTCGTAAGTGGACCAGACGACATCTCACAAGCCCGCGCTCTGCTGGCCGAGGTTGGCGCCCCGCAGATCCGCCTCGTTGCGAAGATTGAGCGAGCGGCCGCGCTCGAGCAGATCGATGCCATCGCCGAGGTCTCTGACGTACTAATGGTGGCGCGGGGCGACCTCGGCGTGGAGATCGGAGTCGAGGAGGTGCCAATCTGGCAGCATCGGATCATCGCCAGCGGAGAGCGACAGGGTGTGCCCGTTATCGTCGCGACCGAGATGCTGGAGAGCATGCGTACGAACGAACGCCCAACCCGCGCCGAAGCCAGCGACGTCGCCCACGCAGTCTGGGACGGCGCCGCGGCGCTGATGCTGTCGGCGGAGACGGCGGTGGGCCAGTACCCCGTCGCCGCCGTAGCGACGATGGACCGCATCATCCGGCGGGCAGAAGCTGAGGCCGGCAAGCCAAAGGACGAGGGAGTACGCTGAGTCCGCGCCTGTAAGACAGGCCGGCGAGAGACGTGGAGCCCCGCAAGACAGCAGGTCGTAACGCTCAAAGAGCGGCGCGGAGTCGTGGCGGGCGGCCCCCATTCGCGGGGCGAGCGCGACAAAGCCGTACTATTACGGCTTCCATCGGGCAGCGAGCGCGTGCACAAAGAGGAGAGCCTCGCACGAATCGCGAGCGCTCGCTTCCCCGAGCCTGCGCGATCAAACCGCTGCGGCCCGAGGGCCAACGAGGCGGTGATGAGCGCATGGTCGGCGACGCTGCGAGAGGGGTCCGACGATGAGGAGCTACGACGTCGTTGTCGTAGGGACCGGCCCCGGGGGCCAGCGTGCGGCCATCCAAGCCGCGAAGCTCGGTGCGAGGGTCGCGGCCATCGAAGAGCGCGAGCGCATCGGTGGCGCGGTCATCAACTACGGCACTATTCCGAGCAAGGCGCTTCGTGAGGCGGTCCTCTACCTGACGGGGTTTCGCCAGCGCGGCCTCTACGGGGCGGGCTACCAAGTCAAAGAGAACGTCGCCCTCGCTGATCTGACGCTGCGCCTGTCCCACGTGCTTGAGCGCGAGCTCGCAGTGATGGAGTCGCAGCTCGCACGAAACGGGGTCGAGCTCATCCGTGGCCACTCGACCTTCGTGGCATCTCACCAGCTGCGGGTTGCCACGCAAGAGGGGGCCGTCGATGTGCGTGGGGAGATCGTCATCCTTGCCCCAGGTTCGACTCCCGCCCATTCGCCGCGCGTGCCGCTGGATGGCAACTTCGTGGTCGACGCCGACACGCTCTTCGGACGGCAGGAGATCCCGCAACGCGGCATCGTCGTTGGGGCCGGCGTAATCGGAGTTGAGTACGCGAGCATCTTCGCCCTGCTCGCCATCGAGGTCACCCTCCTCGACGCGCGCGAGCGATTC
Source organism: Tepidiformaceae bacterium (assembly GCA_965247935.1). GTDB lineage: Bacteria > Chloroflexota > Dehalococcoidia > Tepidiformales > Tepidiformaceae > CAUYXJ01. Next base: position 1,197,057 of record CBDFIA010000002.1, on the reverse strand, counting down.
CTCGAGTTCCTCGACGACGGAATCCGCGAAGCGCTGATGCAGCAAATGCGCGCGAACGGTGTCACGTTCGTTCTGGGCGAGGAACTGGACCAGGTTGTCGTCGAAGATGGTGTGGTGACGGCGAGGACAGGCAGCGGGAAGGTGCTGGAGGCGGATGCGCTGCTCTACACGGTCGGAAGACAAGGAAACACCGAGGGGCTGGGGCTCGAGCGAGTGGGCCTTGAGGTCGATGAGCGGGGCCGGCTCTCGGTTGACGCGCAGTTCCGAACGTCGCTTGGTCACATCTTCGCCGTTGGCGATGTGATCGGCTTCCCCGCTCTCGCTGCCACCTCCATGGAGCAAGGGCGGCTGGCGGCCCGCTATGCGCTCGGCGCACCCGAGGAGGTGGTCCCGAGCCCCCTTCCCTTCGGCATCTACTCGATCCCGGAGATCTCCATGGTAGGGCGCACGGAGCAGGAGCTCGCCCAAGAGGGCTTATCGCACGAAGTGGGCCTGGCGCTCTACGCGGAGACGGCTCGCGGACAGATCCTCGGAGACGATCGGGGACTCCTGAAACTTCTCGTGAGTCGCGAAACGGAGGAGATCCTTGGAGTTCACATCATTGGTGAAGGGGCGACCGAACTCGTCCACATCGGGCAGATGCTGATGGGCCTGGGCGGGCGGCTCGACTACTTGGTCGACAATGTCTTCAACTATCCGACCCTGGCCGAGTGCTACAAGATCGCAGCCCTCGACGCCTCCAACAAGCTGAGCGGCGAAGTTGGTCCGACGCCCACGGTCTTGCGGTAGTCGATAAGGATCGACTCAGGCATCGCGACGGCCAACCACAAGTCGTCGGTCTGTGTCCAATGGGGTTGACCGGTTTCAAGCAATGCGGATGGGTTTGGCCACCCCACGCCCGGTTGAACGCGCAGCCCGGTGGGCCACTTGCCCACCGGAGTTACGCGCAGGCACGGAACGTGAGGGAGATCCCTGGCCCCGTGTAGGTCCGCTTGTGCGGAACCTCGTGGGTCCAGCGAAGGTTCGTGACGATGAAGGATAAGACATCGCGTGGTTGCCTTCGGCGACCGCCCCACCCTCGGACATCGACCAGCGTTCGGGCGAGGATCAACGCGCTGCAGACCGCATCGCAGCCTTTGCCCAGGCAAGCCCTCGGACAGATGGGTTGGTGAACGCGCAGAAGGCGATCTCTTCGGAGAACTCGCCGAGCGTCGCGTTCAGCTCCTCGTCGTCAGCTTTTGGCTGGCCCACGAGCTCGCGCACGACCTCGCGACTCAGCCGCGCTGAAGCCTCAGAGCCGTCAAGAATATCGAACAGACTGTCCCGAGTCACGGCGGAGCGCTCCTCCGAGCGAACCAGTGCCACATCGGCTCGATCTGGTGGGTGGCGATCTTCCTCTTGCTCTGCGGCGCGCTCGTGCTCGTCCTCACTAACCCGCCCCACCGCAGTGGCAGCCGCCACCGGGACGAGGAGCGGACGCGCTCCCCAACAGCGGCGGCTTCGGCCCCAGCATCGTGAACCCGTCTGGGTGTGGCTCTCAGGACCTCTGGGGCAACGCGCGCGGTGCGATGGCGGTTCGAGGGCCAAGGAACGATGGGGCGGCAACTCGCCCGCAGCGGCATCCAGGTCCACGACCTTGTCGGAACAGGCTTCCATTAAGGACACAGACGCCCTAGTCTCTGAGAAGGACAGGGAGGAAGGTCAAATGGCAGTCGAGAAAGAAGTCGGTGGGCGCATCAAGGACGGCATTATCGGAGTGATCCGTGGGTCCGGAGAAATCACTTCGGCAGTAGTCGAAACCGTGGCTCAAACCGTGCAGACCGCGGTCACGGAAACGGCTTCGGCGGGTGGCGCCGTGGCCTCCGTGGGCATCAACGCGGCGAAGGGCACGATCGGGGCGGTGGGCGAAGTGGTTGGGCTGTCGGCAACGACCGCTGCAGATACGATCGGCAAGACCGTTGACGCAGCATCGGAGACGGCGGCATCGATTGGGAACGCTGCGAAAGGGGCAGTGATCGGAACGGTTCGAGGCACATCGGAAGCTGGCGTCGAGACGCTCGGCGCCATCTCCCTCACGTCCCGTGGCGCTGTGAGCGAGGCTTCGAAGGTGGGCGCTGATCTCACGACCGCAGCTTTCGGTGCCGTCGAGGGCGCGATCGAAGCCGCCAAGGGGACCACCGTCAGTGTAGAAGAGGCGGCATCCGCAGCGGCTACCGGGGCCATCGAGGCCGCCGGCGAAATCAGCGACGCCGCAGCCCTGCGCGTCCGCCGCGCTGTCGAAGGTACGATCCAGGGGGTCAAAGTCACAGCACAGACCGCCGTCGGACGAGGCCAAGGGGAATCATCGTAATCACGAAGGGCCTCTAGGCTAGGCACGCCGGGGGCCGGATCGGGTTTCGTGGCCCTTGTGGACCTTTCGCCCCAAGGCATCGCCTGGGCTGGCTCGTTAGGAGGACCGCCGCTGACGAGCCGGTCAGGCTGGTCCCTGCTCGGGCGCCAGGCGGAAGAAGTGGTTGCTCAGACGGGGCCACGTCACTCCGAGACGACGAAGCAACGCGGGCGCGAAGCGGAGACTCACGGGCGCGGTGAAGCGTAGGGCGCGCCACACAGCCGTACCGATCAGCTCCAGCCTCACGCGTCGGAGGAAGGGCAGGCGACGCAGCAGCCTGACGAACTCCACCGCGATCTCCATCGCCTCGTAGCCCGCGTTCACGCGCACCTCGGCGACCTCATAGCCCGCCTCTCGCGCGATGGCCCGATACTCTGCGATTGACCGGTAGGCGACGGGGTAGTCGCCGCTCAGAACCTGGACCCCCCGCGCGATCGTAGTCTCGCGAGCGATGACCACACCCCTCGGTTCCAGACGCCTTCGTATCGCCCGCAGCAGGTCAACGGCGTCGGCGCGATTGAGATACATCATGAGGCTACCGACAAAGGCGAGGTCGAAACCGTCGTCCATTGCCCCAAGGACCTCGATCGCACCGCCTTGAATGAACTCGATGTTCGGCAGCCCGCGCGTTCGCTGGGCTGCGGTGTCGAGCAGGGGCGAGCTCTGCTCGACACCAGTCACTCGCTCGAAGCGTCGAGCGAGGTAGGCCGTCCACATGCCTGCACCGCAGCCCACGTCCAGCGCAGACGCGTTCCCGATATCGGCGCTCCATGCACCGATCACGCTCGCCTCGAGCCGGAAGCGATACTGCACGCAGTCGTCGGGAACTCCCTGCTCATGCGCCAGGTAAGCCGATGTCGCAGCGTGCTCGGCCGCTGCGTCCCAGTACTGGGCGACGGTCTCGTAGTCGATCTCGCCAGACATGCGCTGCATCTTAGTCCAGGAGCACGTCGTCGCTTCATTGCCCTAGAGACTGACTACAGGCGAGGCCCGCCCCGAAGAGGTAGAGATTGACCCTGGGCGCCACAGGTCGAGGGGATCGCCGGCGAAGACGGCAGCTCGGTCAGCTCCACCGCTGACCACACGACGGCATCAGCGCCCACGCGCCGGCTGCCCGCCTCTAAACAACCTCTGGTTGCAGCAGTTTCCAGCCGTTAGATGGTGCCCTTCGTCGAGGGGATATCGCCGCCGCGGCGCGCGTCGATGCGAGTGGCGGCGTCGAGGGCTCGCGCGAAGGCCTTGAAGCAAGCCTCGGCTTTGTGGTGGTCGTTCGCACCGGCGAGCGAGCGAACGTGCAGGTTCGCTCCGACGGCAGCCGCGAACGATTCGAGGAAGTGCGCGAGCAGGTCCGCGGGAAGCTCGCCTACCTCTCGGCCGAGCAGGCCGAGATCGAGCTCGGCGTAGGGACGCCCGCTCAGGTCGACCGCGGCAAAGGCGAGGGCTTCGTCGAGGGGCATGTGGGCGGAGCCCGCGCGCACGATTCCGGCCTTGTCGCCGAGCGCCTGGGCGAAGGCCTCGCCGAGGGCGATGCCTACGTCCTCGACGGTGTGGTGGGCGTCCACCTGAAGGTCGCCCTCTGCCTTGATGTCCACATCGAAGACGCCGTGCTTCGCGATGTGGCTGAGCATGTGGTCGAAGAAGCCGATGCCCGTCTCGATGGCGAAGCGGCCGCTGCCGTCGAGATCAACGCTGATCGCGATCGTGGTCTCCGCCGTCTTGCGGGTGACCGTGGCCTTGCGGGCGGTCATGCGGGCCCCACCTCACGCAGTGCCTCGAGCAGCCGATCGGTGTCCTGGGGGCGACCCGCGCTGATTCGCAGCTTGCCTGCGAGATGGGGGTGGTCGTAGTGACGGACGAGCACGCCGCGCGCGCGCAGCTTTTTCGCGACGGCGGCGGCGCAGCCCTCGCCCTGAACGTCGAAGAGCACAAAGTTGGCGTCCGAGGGGTGGGGCGTGAGCCAGCCAAGCGCCGCGACCGCTTCGGCCAGCCGATCGCGCTCGTCCACGAGGGCGCGCACGGTCACAAAGATCTTCTCACAATGTTCGAGAGCCGCGCGCGCGGCCGCGTCCCCCGCGGCATTGACGTTGTACGGCTGTTTAATCGCCATCATGCGCTCCGTGAGCTCAGCGTGGGCGAGGGCGTAGCCGACGCGTAAGCCAGCCAACCCTGCCCACTTGCTGAACGTGCGCAGGATCACCAGATTCGGATGGCTGGTGAGGAGGGGAACCGCGCTCGCCCCCGAGAATTCGGCGTAGGCCTCGTCGACAACGATGAGCGCGTCCAGCGCGCAGAGCGCTTCGATCTCCTCCAAGCCGGAGGCGTTCCCGGTGGGGTTGTTGGGAGACGCGACGAAAACGATCCCGGCGCCCTGGTCCACGGCTGTGCGCAGAGCGGGGAGATCGAGCGCGTAATCGCGTCTTCGGGGCACGTCGATGTGAGAGACGCCCGCGATCGCGCTGAGGAAGGCGTACATGCCGAACGTGGGTGTGGCGGAGGCGGCTGCGATCGGGAGAGCCAGCCGGATGAGGATATCGATGAGGTCGTCGGCGCCGGAGCCGGCCACGACCTGTTCCGGGCGAACGTCGAGGTAGTCGGCGATAGCCGCGCGGAGAGCCGTCTGCGCCGGGTCCGGATAGACGTGGAAGCTGGCCTTGGCCGCGGCTTCTCGAACGGCCGGAATCGCCCCGTAGAGGTTCTCGTTCGCATCGAGCTTCACCAGCTCGTCGACGGGCATCCCAATCTCCGCGGCGAGCAGGTCGAGCGGCTGCACCGGCGAGTAGCCCGGCAGGTCGTCGATATCGGGGCGAAGGAAGCGCTGCAGGTCCACCAAACTCACTCGCTAGCGGCCCTGCAGCCGCCGCTCGACGGAGGCGGCGTGCCCACCGAGGCCCTCGGCGCGAGCAATGATGCTGGCTGCTGTGGCCAGCTCCTCGACATCCTCGGGAGGGATGTTCACTAGACTCACGGTCTTGAGGAAGTCGCTCACGCCCAGGGGCGAACTCCAGCGGGCGCTGCCGCCCGTGGGCATGGTGTGGCTGGGACCGGCGGTGTAGTCGCCAAGCGCCTCAGGCGAGCCCTCGCCGAGGAAGAGGCCGCCTGCGTTGCGCACTTTCATCGCGTAGGCCGTCGGGTTCTCGACCACGAGGCAGAGGTGTTCCGGGGCGTAGTCGTTCGCGAGCTCGATGGCGTGGTCGATGTCGTTCACGAGAATGCAGCCGCCACGGGTCTCCATCGCCTCGCTCGCGATCTTGGCGCGGTCGAGAGCGCGGAGCTGGCGCGTGATCGCGACGGCCACCTGCTCCGCAAGATGGTGCGAGGGTGTCAGGAGGATGGGGCTGGCGAGGCGGTCGTGCTCGGCCTGCGCGAGCAGGTCGGCCGCGACGGTGTCAGGGTCGGCACTCTCATCGGCGATGATCATGGTTTCCGTGGGGCCGTAGACGGCATCAATGCCGACATCGCCAAAAACCTGCTTCTTCGCGATTGTCACGAAGAGGTTGCCGGGGCCGCAGATCTTGTCGACCTTCGGGATCGCTTCCGTGCCGTAAGCGAGGGCGGCGACGGCTTGCGCGCCACCCGCCTTGAAGACGCCGTCGACGCCCGCAAGGTCCGCGGCCACGAGCTTCACCGGCGGCACCGAGCCGTCCGGCAGCACCGGACTCGCAAGGTAGACCTCGCTGACGCCGGTGACCCGCGCCGGAATTGCGCACATGAGGACGGTGCTGGGGAGCGGGGCCGTGCTCCCGGGCACGTAGATCCCGACGCGTTCGAGCGGACGTGTAAGCTGGCCCAGGCCATTGAGCTGAAAGTCGACGAAGGCGCCGCGGAGCTGTTGCTCGTGGTAGGAGCGAATGCGACCGGCGGCGAAGCCCAGCGCTTCGATCACCTCACCGTCGACGGACTCGTGGGCCGCGCGGATCTCCTCGTCGGAGACGCGGAGGTCCTCCACCTGCGAGCCATCGAGGCGGCCGTTGTAGTAACGCACGGCGTTGTCGCCGTCCTCGCGCACGTCGCGGATGATGCGACGCACGACCTCGTCGGGCTCGAGTTCCTTCCCGAACGTGCGGAACGTCGTTTCCCGCATCTCCAGGGGGAGCTCCTCGCCCTCCAACGGTTTGCGCGCGAGGAGGGTGCGCCGACCCTCCTCAGCGTTGCGGATTATCCGCACGGGGCTATCCGCATTCCAGGTACCTCGTGACAGCGGCCGCGGCCGCCGCCGTGGCGCGCTCGACGAAGCCGTCCACTTCCGCGCTCGTGACGTGGCCGATTGTCTCATCGAGCAGCTCGGGGAGCGAGTCAAGGAACGCGCTCAGCTCGCCCTTTTCGTTGTCCATGCCGCTTCGCCTGAGGGGCCTCTCGATCATCGCTCGTGCGCGATCCCAATCCATCCCCCGCGCGGCGATATCGCAGGCCACCTGGCGCCAGCGCTCGAGGGTCTCGGCGTCGACGAAGCCGGCGTCGATGGCCTCAATCGTGCAGGCGAGCGCGGTGCAGAGGTCGGCGCGGAGCGCGGCGTCGCCATGGGTGCGATCGAGGTCGAATTGCAGAAGGCGATCCATCACGTTCGCGCGGACGCTCCCACCGATCGTGTCGTGACGGGCGAAGAAGCGGCGGTAGACACCCGTGATGTACTGCTCGTCGAGTACGAGGTGGGTCACGTATCCGGCCACGAACGCGCGTGTTTCGGGATTGAGGCGTGCCGGATCGGCGAGGTGCGACTGCGCCCCGAAGAATCCCGCAACTGAGTCCTGATGGTCGAACACGGAGAGGTCGAAGAAGTGGGTGTTTCGACGGTCTTCGCGGGTGATCACGCGGATGTCCGGTGCGGTGGCGCCGAGCAGGTAAGGGCCAGGCAGCTCCTCGAAGAGCGTTTCAGCCAGGCCCGCAGCGAGCCTTCTCGCGAGGATCATGTGGAGCGTCACGGGCGGCACTAGCCGGCGCCTTCGGGCGAGCTCGCCACGGCTTCCTGCTCCTCGGCGATCCTCGCCGTCTGAACGCCCGCCCGTAGGCGCGACAGCAGGTCCGCGAGGAGGTCGGGGCGGGTGGTTGGTGGACGCTTGCCCACGATCACGCAGTTTGTGGAGTGTAGGAACGGGTCGAGCATGCGCAGGTTGTTCACGCGCAAACTCGTCCCCGTCTCGACGCCTTCGACGAGGATATCGGCGTCTTCGGGAACGAAGCCCTCGCTCGCGCCCGCAATCGGGATGATGGCGGTATGGGGCAGACGGTGGTCGCGGGCCCACTCCTCGGCCAGCCCCGGGAATTCGCTCGCGATGCGCACTGGTCGGCCAAGCCGGGACCAAGCAGCCAGGGCTTCGTCCGTCGTCGTCGCGGGGAAGTCGTTGTGCACGATTGGGCCGATCCGGTACTTGCTTCGCCCCAGGTCCAGCGCCATCTCGACCGGCGACAGGGGAAGAGCGCGAGGTGCTCACGGAGCCGGTCCACGCCGCTGATGGCGATGTCGAAGGCCCCCCTGGCCACGAGCTGGGGCATGTCCTGGGGGCGCACGACCTTTACTTCCAGGCCGGGGATGCTCGAGGTTGGGCGCCGCGCGTGGTCGCGCTCGCCGTAACCGTCGAACGTGATTCCCGCGTCGCTCAGCGCTCTGTGGGTGTGGCGCTGGGCGTGGCCGTCCGGAAGGGCGAGGCGGAGCGCTTCGGGCGAGCGCTCCGTGCACTGGAGGGCGGCTGTGCTCGCGCGGTCCGGGAGAGTCACCTCCGGGGTGGTGGGCGCGAAGGCCGTCGCGAGCCGATCGAGTACCGCCGCGCAATCGCGCGAAGCCAACGAGGCCGTGTTGGCCACGACGGCCACACCCCCACGGAAGAGGCGGTGCAGCGGGACCAAGCCGAGCGCCTCCACCGCGGTCGCGTCCGAAGCCGGGAGGACCACGAGGTCGGCGTCCTCCGGGGGGTAGGCCTCGACCGAACCGGAGAGGTTGAGCAGGGAGTAGCGGGGCAGGCGCAGGCGGGCCGCGAACAGATCCGTGAAGTTGGGGAGTTCGGTGCCAATACGCACACCGTCGAGTGAGTGCGGCGCCGGCACCTCACCCGCGGCCACACCGCAGAAGGGAGCGGCACAGAGCCAGACCTCGGTGGTGGGGCCGGGGAGCGAGCCGAGCCGGACGACCCGCTGGTAGGGGAAGCGTGCCTGCAGCTCGGCTACCCAGATGTCGCTACAGATCCCGAGGTCGTAGTTCCCCAGCGCAACTTGGATGGGGATATCGCGCTCGCGGAAGATGCGGAAGCGGAAGCCGCGCTCGTCCGCCTCGGAGCGGAGAAGCCGTGAACCGGGCTCGTAGCCGTTCATCGAGATGCCCACATCGATGAGCAGCTCGCCCGTGGATGCGCGCAGGTCGCCGGTCGGGAGCGCAAGACCGAGGGGGCGCTGCGATTCGATCACTTGTGCTGCAGAACGAGCTGCACCACCTCGTCGAGGGTGGCGCCTTCGCGGGAGACATCGGGCCCCGCGGCCGTGATCCCGTTGGGCCCTACGGACAAGCGGATAGGCGAAGCGTGGGTCTCACCGAGAGCGGCAGGAATGCCCTGGCGGTGAAGTGAGCGCGCGAGGTCGAGGGCCGGGGCCAGGTCGGCCTCGCGCACCGCGATGATCGGCACCACGGCACGCCTCGGCGAAGTCCTCCGCAGCTGAGCGGCGAGCCCGTCGAGGTCGAGCGCGAGGCCGCATGCGCTGGGAGGCGTGTTGGGCCCGACGGGCTCGTAACGCCCACCCCGTCCCCAGGACGTGCCGCCTCCACCACCCAGTTCCCAAGTCACCCCGGAGTAGTACTCGAAGTCGAGCGGAAGCGTGAGATCGATCGCGATCGTGCGGCCACCCTCAGACAAGGCTGCCGCCACTTCGCGCAGTTCGGCGAGCGGTGCGACGGCAGCTGCTAGTCCCGTGCGGGCGAGGGCGATGAGGTTATCGACGAGCGCCAACTCGCCCGATCCCGCGAGCGCCGTGTCCACGAAGGCGAGCGCCTGCGGCTGCTCGGCGAAGGCGCCCCGCACGGCAGCGAGCCCGTTGCCCGCGACCTCGTCGAGCAGCGCTCGCCGGGCGAGCACATCGGTGAGCCCCGCGGCCTCGATCGCCGCGCGGGCGACACCCGCATGCGAGAGGCGCATCTCCACTGGGAGCGCAAGACTGTCGAGGGTGTTGGCGGAAACGGCGGCGACCTCGAGATCGCCGACGACTGCTGGTGCGCCGAGGTACTCGAGACCGCACTGCCACTCCTCCCCCTCGGCGCCACGGAAGACGCTCTGGACGTAGAGGAGCCGCGCGGGCAGCTCGATCCCGCCGTCGAGCGCAGCGCGGACCACCGGGATCGTGGAGTCGTAGCGCAGCATGACCCGTTCACCGCTCCAGCCGTCCCAATCGAGGAAGGTGTACGCGCCGGCAAGCATCTCCGGGGAGAGCGCCCCCGCAGCCGTGAAGAGGCTATAGCTCTCGACGGTCGGTGTGCGGATCTCCTCGTAGCCCCAGTTCTGCGCGGCCTCGCGAAAGGCGTCCTCCACGCGCCGGAAGGCGCGCATCTGGTCCGGAACGAGGTCACGCATTCCCCGGGCGCGGGGCACCGGGGCGGCCGCAGCGGGGGCGTTGATGGTCTCGGTCATGGCTGCAAGCCAGTGTAGCGTTTTCGCCTGTACCCGCCGCTCCTGCAGCGCCCGTGGGCCTGCGCACGGGCCGGGGCGGGCGCCGCCTCGTTCACGGGCAGCGCCGCGGTGGCTGGCCGGCACCTACGTGGGCGAGGTCCAGACGCCACCCGCCCCCGCCACGACGATTATCGCGAGGGGTCGGTTAGCCGCGAAGGGCCTTCCACCAAGCTTGGACGTCCGGCTGGAACTGCGCGTGGTACTGCTTCTGGACGTCGTTCGCGCCGTCGAAGAGCGGCTCGGTGTCCGTCGTCGCCAGGTCCGAGGCGGAGGGGACGGGGTCGATCCACTCGAGCTCGATGCCCTCGATCACCTCTCCCAGGCCGGAGTCCTCGTGGTGGTGGCTGGCCTAGTGCTCGATGAAGCCGTTGAAGCTGTTGAAGGAGAGCAGTCCGTAGTTGGAACCCTTCTCCGCGCCTCGCCAGAACTCGTAGCGACGAACGTTCGTCTCGTTGGCGTGGGTGTCCCTCCAAAGGGCACCTTCGAGCTCTTCGAAGCGGGCTTCTCCGCTCGCTTCGATCTTGATGTGCGCGAGGAGCGTGGCCATGGTTCGCCTCCTAGCGCGGAATGCGCCGGACGATACCACCGCCGTGGTGGCAGGATCGGCCCTTGGGGCCGTGCCTAGACGTCGAACTCGATCTCAAAGTGCAGCAGACCGCGGACCCCGCCCTTGCCGGGCGGAGGGAAGACGATGCCGTCGTTGGGCACGTCCTTCAGGCGCGGGTTCGTGAGCACGTTGAGCAGCATCTTGCCGGCCATCACCGCCTCCTGGCGGGCCATCGCGTAGCCCAGGCAGAAGTGCCGTTCCTGCCCGAAGCCGAGGTGACTGGCGACGCCGTCGTTCCAGTACCCGACGCGCAGCTCCTTCCCGAAGTAGAGGTCGTCACGGAAGATATTGAACGTGTCCGGGTCCTTGAAGACGCGCTCGTCGCGGTTTCCGGAGCCCAAGCAGAGGGCGACGCTCGCACCCATGGGGATGACCCGGCCACCGAGCTCGGTCTCGTGGATCGCGCGCCGCCCCTGGTAGTGGTTCGAGCCGTCGAAACGGAGCATCTCCGTGAAGACACGATCCATCAGATCCGGATCGTCGCGTACAGCCTCGTACTGCTCGTAGTTGTGCAGCAGATTCCACCACATCGCGTCGATGGCCTTGTGCGTCGTGTCGCCCCCGCCGACGAGCAGGAGCGTGATGAACGCCTTGATCTGATCGTCCGACATCATCTCGCCCGACATCTCGGCCGTGACGAACTTGGAGATCAGATCGCTGGTTGGGTTGGCCCGCCGCTCCGCGATGATGGGCGTGAGGTAGTCGTGGATCTCGAACTTCGCCTTCTCACCGGAGCGGAAGTAGGCGCGGCCGTAGCCCATCCCGGCGAAGAGCGTGTTGTAGATGCTCTCGAAGTAATCGTAGTCCTCGCGGGGAAGGCCGAGCATGCCCGCGATCACGCGGATCGGGAAGCGTCGGCTGAACTGCGCGACGAGGTCGATTTCGCCCGACTTGGCGAAGCCCGCGGCGAGGCCCTCTGCGGCCTCCGCTGAGAAGCGCTCGATCATCTCGGCGGCCGTCTCTTCGATGACGGGCAGCCAGCTCTCGAGCTTCTTGCCGACGAACTCGCCCGCGACGATGCCGCGGCTCCAGCGATGCTCCTCGCCCTCGCCCATGTCGAGGATGGTTGGGCCCAGGGGGGAGTCGGAGCCGAATTCGTAGTGGCCCTTCGGGTCGTAGACCCCACGAGTGAAGTCCCCGCCGGGCCGGCTGCGCTTGTAGGCGTCCCAGATATCGGCGTAGCGCGTGGCCACAAAGCGGTTCTGGAAGGTGTCCCGGTAGACGGGCTCCCAGTCTCGGATCTTCTGGTAGAGCGGGAAGGGGTTGATGCGGTGCTCTTCGGTGAGGAACTCGCCAGGCTCGATGATGGGAGCTTCTGGGGGGGGGGCTGCCATGTTCGCTCTCTCGTTTCGCCGGGCCGAGTTCGGTGGCTTCGCTCGAGTCTATTGCAGCGCCCAGGCATGTCAACGCAGCAATCGGCTTCGGTTGCGGGACGGTCTGGCGTTGCGCCCTCGTAGGCAGGGGTCCACCCTCCTTGCCCCAGGCGAAGCCCGTTCCGAACTACGGGCCAGAAGGAGAAACGGAATGTCGGACGAGCTACCGCATCATCAGCAATTGGGGCTGGGCGCCGAAGGAAGCCGAGAAGCGCACGGAGTCGTTGCCCGCGAGCAAGGCGAAGCGGGGCGGGAAGCCTGCCGTCTACCAGCCCGCGAGGACGCCCGTCGGCTAATTGGGGACGGCGACGATCCCTCCTGTGGTGCCGGCGGCGCTTCACTGATCTTCTCAACGCCGAAGCGCTCTTTAGCCGCGGTGAGCGGCGGTGGCGTGGCGGGGCGCTTCGCCGCGGAGATCGATAACCGCTGACTGGGGGCGCGCTGTGACGGAGCAAAGCGGAAGCGAATCTGACCTGTCTCGGTTGGCCGACCTCGTGACGCCGATGGCGGTTCGTGTAGCCTCGACGCTTCGCCTTGCAGACCAGATCGCCAGCGGGTCGGCGACGGCTCAGGCGCTGGCCCGCGCCTCCGGAGCCGACAGCGACGCGCTCGACCGCCTGCTCCGTCACCTCGTCTCGCTCGAACTCTTCGGCCGTGACGGATCGGGCCGGTATTCGCTGACCGCTCGGGGAGAGTGGCTGCGTGATGGCCACCCGTCCGGGCTCCGCGCAGTACTCGACATCAACGACGCCCTCGGCCGGGCCGAGCTCTCATTCGTTGGCCTGCTGGATGCGGTGCGTACCGGCAACGCCTCGTTCGATGCGCTCTACGGACGGTCGTTCTGGGAGGATCTCGCCGCGGACCCGACACGCACGGCTTCTTATGACGAGCAGATGGGCCGGGACGTGGCTACCTGGTCCCTGGATGTGGTCCCGGCCTACGACTGGGGCTCGCTCGGCCACGTCGTCGATGTCGGGGGCGGCAACGGAACGCTGCTCGTCGCCCTCCTCAAGGAGTACCCAAGCCTGCGAGGCACCGTCTTCGACCAGCCCCAAACTGTGGAGGCCGCTCGCTCGACGCTGCTGGCCGCCGGCCTCGCGGAACGCAGCGACGTCGTCGCGGGAAGCTTCTTCGAGCCCCTCCCCGCTGGTGCGGGCGGCTACATCCTGTCGGCGGTCCTGCACGCTTGGCCCGATGAACGCGCCGGCGCGATCCTGCGCCGCTGCGCCGACGCGGCCGGTGCCAACGGCCGCGTCCTCGTCGTCGAGAAGACCGGCGTAGGGGGCGAAGCACCGAGCACCGCGATGGATCTGCGGATGCTCGTGCACTTCGGCGGATGCCAACGCGGGGTCGCTGCGATCTCCGCCCTCGCTGAGGACTCGGACCTGCGCACGGTCGCGGTCCATCCTGCGGGGGAGATCTCGGTTATCGAACTCGCCGCCGCCTTCGATTCGCCCGATCATTAAGGGGACTCGATAACCCACCTGAAGGCACACGGCCCTCTTCGGGACGACGATGATGCAGTTCGACGGGGAGAAGCACACGAAGCGCCGCAACATCGTTGCTCCGGAGGTCTCCGGCAAGCGGCTCAAGCCCGTCCTTCCCATTCATCGAGGGAGCGCGCAGAAGGTCATCGATCGCTTCAGTACGTCGGTTAAGCCAGGTGCCGCTCGAAGGCGGCGTCTGAGCAGTCACGGTTGTAGCTCGTCAGTGGCGGGGGGGCGTCCTGCCCTGTCTACGATCAGCCGTGCCGCGATAATCGCCGGGCTAGGGGGGTACCTATGCCGAAGTACGTCAGAACGCTGTCGTTCTACGCCATGACGGGGAAGTTCAAGCCGTCCAAAGATGATCCTCAAATCAACTCCACACTCGACCAACTCCGTGCAGCCGGGGCGACCATCGATGAGATCAGGTCGCTCCTGAGCGCAAGCTTTGGGATGGTCCACATGGAGCACGCGATCGTTTACGAGGCGCCATCCGAGATTCGGCAATGATCACCTTCGGTTAGACGACCGGATCGGCCGTTCGTATGGATGCCCGCATTCGTCTCCCAGCGCTTGCCCGCAACTTCGGCGTACACGGGTCGATGTCCATGGTTTGGCAGCGATGGCCTTCCGCTCGGCGCCGATGATCGTAGCGCCCCATCCCACGGATGGGTCGTAGACGTCTCCGTGATGGTTCACGAGCGGTCGGCGCAAGAGCTCCACGGGTTTCTGCGTGCTCGGCCCTCCCGCGATGTTCGGGCCGAGTGACGTCCTAAGCGTCGACTGCCGACGGCCTCCGATCCTGTGGGCCTTGCTGCCCTTGCGCACGGCGGCATCGCCGGCCTCGTGCCGGCTGCCCCCCCGTCGACAAGCTCTCTGATTGCTACGGCTAGCGCGCGTCTGGATCGAGGCCGCGGCGTTCGCGCTCGGCGCGCATACGGACAGCGTCCGAGTCGAGGCGCGCCCCGCGCTCTTCGTCCGTGAGGGTTCCCCCCATATCCCTGCCGGACTTCGCGCCATCGAAGGTGATCCACTTCTCTGGGGTCGCCTCGATGATGATGCGCAGGGGCGAATCGAGCCGCTCGACGAAGTCGTCCTCGGCCGCCTTGTCGTTCGGATTCGACTTGTGGGCGAGATCGCGATAGAACCAATCCTTCGTCTCGCGGTCTTCGCGTACGACCGCGCGGCACTTCGCCGTCGCGGACCCACGCGGCGAGCCCTCGCTGCGCGCCGAGACGCCACTGACGGCGACCGAGACACGCCCATCGCGGCGGATCGCAGCGACACGGTGGCGGTGGGCGGCACAGGTGATCCAGAACTTGCCGTTCTTCCACACGAACGAGTGGTAGACACCGACGGGCCAGCCGTCCTGCGTGCCCCACATGAGGACGCACTCACCGGCGGCGTTCATGAGCTGGTCGATCTGTTCGTCGCTGTAGGGGTAGATCGAGACGACCTCGTGGTCGCGGATTCCGTCAGGCATGCGGTGCTCCTCGTCTGGCTGCGGAATCGGCCCGCCGCCTCAGGCGAGTACGGTGCCAAGCACAAGCGAGCGCGTAAAGGGCCGAGCGCAGATCGTGGGGGCGGTTCCGGTTGGCCTACGGCGCGCCGGACACCATCATCAGGCTGCCCGTGACCCAGCTCGAGGCTTCTGAGGCGAGGTAGACCGCGGCGGCACCGAAGTCCTCCTCCTTGCCCAGGCGCTTCAGGAGATGGTTCTTCGCCATCTCCTCGAAGTACTCATCGCCGCCGCCAGAGGCGTCTTCGTAGTCCTCGGTGCGCACGCTGCCTGGGAGGATCGCGTTCACGCGAATATTGAAGGGTGCCATCTCCAGGGCAAGCGTCTTCGTGAGGTGGTTCAGCCCCGCCTTCGCCGCCGAGTAGACGCCGTTCGTGGGAGCACCCCGCGAGAGGCCCCCGACGGAGCTGACGTTAATGAGGCTGCCACCGCCCGTGGTGCGCATCGCCGGCCAGACCGCCTTCGCGCACATCCAGGGAGCCTTGAAGTTGAGGGTCTGGGTGATGTCCCACGACTCTTCGGGCGTTTTCACCAGATAGTTCACGCCCTGCTCCTGCAGCCCGCCGGCGTTGCTGACCCAGATATCAATCCGGCCGAAGTGGTCCATCATCGACTGCACGAGCGCCTCGACCTTGCTCCATTCGCGCACGTCCGTCGGCAGGGCGAGGGTCTTGCGGCCGCGATCCTCGATCTCCTTGCCGACATCGTTGAGGAGCTGCTCACGCCGCCCGGCAACAGCGACGTCAGCGCCGGCTTCGGCGAGCCCGAGGGCGATGCCGCGGCCGATCCCGCCCCCGCCACCCGTGACCATCGCCACTTTCCCATCGAGCTTGAACAGATCCAGGATGCCCCTGGCAATCTCCGTCGGTGTTCTCGTGTTGGCAGCATGTTAAAGACAGCTCGCTGCACTCGGCGCCTCCCCCAGCCGCCCCACCCGCGCTCGGCCGCTGCGGCCTCGCGGCCGTTGCGTCTCTGCGCCGCTTGAGATCTCGCTGCGCTCGGCCCCTCCCCCAGCCGCCCCGCCCGCGCTCGTCTGCTGCGTCTCCGCGCTCGCCCGAACGGCCAGCGCGGGCGCCCGTGGCATACATGGGATTCTTGGCGTCGCCGCGGACTTTGATGGCGCGACAGTCTTCGATGTCGACCTCGATCGCGCAGAACGCATGACAGAACCGACAAAGGTCTAGTCGGCCTCGATTGTCATGAGCCTCCGAACGCGTGCTCGCGTCGTCCCGAACGATAGCGGAGCGATCGACCGGGACAACGCCGGTACCGAGAAGCGAGTGGGCTAGACTCGCGCGCTACAGGCAGAGGGGGAGAGCGCCATGCCGGCCGAGCCTTTCGAGATAGCCATTCCGGAGGAGAAGCTGAGCGACCTGCGCACGCGCCTCGAGCGCATTAACTGGGCGCCCGACTTCGATAACGACGACTGGTCTTACGGCGTGAATGGTGCCTACCTCAAGGAGCTCGCCGACCACTGGCTCCACGAGTACGACTGGCGCGCGCACGAGGCGGAGATGAACGCGTTCGCGAACTTTCGCGTCGAGATCGAAGGCATGCCCATCCACTTCGTGCATGAGCGCGGCAAGGGACCGAATCCGATGCCGATCATCCTCTCGCACGGCTGGCCCTGGACCTACTGGGACCTCCGCCACGTGATCGGGCCCCTCACCGACCCGGGAGCGTACGGAGCCGACCCGGCGGATTCGTTCGATGTGGTCGTGCCATCGCTCCCGGGCTTCGGCTTCTCCACACCGCTAACCACACCTGGGATCAACTTCTGGCGCACCGCCGATCTTTGGGACACGCTCATGCGGGAAGTCCTCGGCTACGAACGTTTCGCGGCTCAGGGTGGGGACTGGGGCGCGCTCGTCACCAGCCAGCTCGGCCACAAATATGCCGACCACGTGATCGGCATCCACCTGACCGACGCGATCGCGCTCAATATGTTCAACCACGACCGGCCCTGGGTCCTCGGCGACCCCGGCTACCTCCAGATAAAGGACGCCGAGGTGCGGCGAGCCGGGCTCGCCCGCACTCGCTACTACTCCTCGCACGTGGCGGTCCAAGTGCTCGACCCGCAGACCCTGGCCTTCATGGCGCACGATTCCCCGATCGGGCTTTGCGCCTGGATCCTCGAGCGGCGGCGGAACTGGGGCGACACCGGCGGCGATGTCGAGTCGCGCTTCTCGAAGGACGATCTGCTTACGACGATGATGCTCTACTGGGCGACGGACGCCTTCGTGACGTCGGTGCGGTACTACTACGAGGCGGGCTGGAACAAGTGGAGCGCCAGCCACGACCGCACGCCGGTGGTCGAAGTTCCGACGGGCATCACCTTCCACGGCCCGGAGGCGCCCCAGGGCCCGAGCACGCAGCAGCGTGAGTACTGGAACTTGCACCACTGGGACCGGCACCCCGCCGGCGGCCACTTCGCCCCGGCCGAGGAGCCGCAAGCGATCGTGCGCGGGATCCGCGCGACCTTCCGGGATCTGCGCTGAGCCGCGTAGGAGCTCAGCCTCCTGGTGCAAAGGTCACGGATAGCCGAGACCCAAGGGCCCCAGCCCTCTCCGGGCACTCAGCGCAACGCTTCCGGCGTAATCGAACGGCTGTCCCTGGGTGACGACCAGAACCTTCGCTGCCATGTGTTCTCTCCTTCGTGTGAGCGGGCCGCGAAGGCTTCTCTCGCGGCGGATTTCGCGAGGCGGACGCTACCAGGCTGCGACGCAGCGAGTCACAGGCTGCCCAACGGTGGCTCGCGTTAGCTCGCTGGGATTGCGTCAAAGGCTTCGAGGAGCCCGGCAAAGCGTGCTTCGAGGGCGGGCTGCGTCTCCGGATGGCTGAGGACGTACAACTCGTCGTTCTTCACGGCCTTGAGAATGCGCGCCGCCAGGTCCTCCGGCTCGATCATCGTCTGGGGCAGACCGCCGTCGCCCGGCAGCATCGCGGACACTTCCGGCCCGCCGAACTGCTCCGGCCGGTTCCGTCCCGCTTCGCCGATGCGGGAGCGAACGCCGCCTGGGCAGACGACCGACACGCCGATGTTGTGCTCAGCGAGGTCTATGCGGAGCGCCTCGGAGAGGCCGACGACGCCATACTTGGCGGTCGTGTAGGCAATGATGCCTGGGGTCGCCGCTGGTACAAGGCCGGCGATCGAGGCCGTGTTCACAATGTGGCCGCCTTCGCCCGCGGTGACCATCCCCGGAAGGAAGGCCTCGATTCCGTGAATCACCCCGTAAAGGTTGACGCCCAGGACCCAGTCCCAGTCCTGCTCGGTCATGTCCTGGGCGAATTTGAACGTGACGACGCCGGCGTTGTTGCAGAGAACGTGCGTGCCGCCGAACTCACGCTTCGTGGTGTCGGCGAGCTCCTGGACCGAAGCGCGATCGGAGACGTCGGTCTTGACCGTGATCGCGCGAACACCTTTTGCTTCGACTTGAGCGACGACTGTGACGGCCGCGTCCATGTCCACATCGGCGATGACGACGTTCATCCCGTGCTCGGCGAAGGCAAGCGCCATTGCCTTGCCGATGCCGCCCCCGCCACCGGTTACGACAGCCACACGACCGCGAAACTCTTCCACCCGAACCGCTCCTCTCCTGCGGAGCGGAAGTCTAGCACGGCCCCTGAGCCGGCCCGGCCACCGTTCTCCCCAGGCCGTGGTTCGCCCTTAGTTCGCTCTAAATGATGCCGAGCTCACGGCCGACCCGGACGGCCTCAATCTTTCTCGAGACATCGAGCTTTTCGTATACGTGCGTCACGTGGACGCGAACGGTGCGCCAGCTAATGTCGAGCGCGAGGCCCGCCTCCTTGTAGGTCGAGCCTTTCGCGAGCGCCGAGAGCACCTCGACCTCGCGTGGGGTAAGCGGGGTGTGATCCTCCGACCGGCTGAGCGCCAGGAGTCGGGTTACTAAGTAGGCGGGGAGGATCGGCTCCAGGCCCAGGCCCTCGAGCACCGCTGTTCCATCCCGCCGCAGGCGGTCCCAGCTGCTCCGCCGAGCCATACGCCCGCCGTGGGCGAGAAGCTCCGCGAGTTGGACCTCGCCGAGGGCTTGCTCGACCACATAGCCTGCGTTCTTCGCCCAGCGCACGCCCTCGCGAAGCGCCACCGTCGCCCCCTGGATATCGCCGGCACGGGCCATGAGGAGCCCGCGGACGCGGGCGGCGGACACGGGCCACTCGAGCGCAGTCTCGACTTCCTTGGGGAGATGGCCGTCGACCCATCGCAGCCACTCGACTGCGACGCTCTGTCGACCAGCGACGGCAACGGCCTCCATTCCCGCCAGGACTGCACCAAGATTGAGCAGGCTGAGGTGATCGGGAACGGGCGGCGAAGCCTCGTCCTCGTCCCCGCGCATCGCCGCGATGAACGCAGAGAACAGCCAACTGCCGTCAACGAAGCCGCGGCTCACGACCGACGTGAGCTCCTTGAGTCGCGCGATCTCCTCACGCGCCTCGACCCATTGGGCGCGTAACGTCGCCTCACGGAGGGCCAAGCAGCGCAATCGCCAGAGCGCGTTTACGTTGCGTGACTCGTCGAGGAGTCTCTGGTCGGGTGTCGCCGCTTCGCCCCGCTGGGCAAGTGCATTGGCATAGGTGAACACTGCAGCGTCCACCTGTCGCCAGCGATGTTTGGTGGCGGCAGCGATCACGCGCAACTGCTCGGTCCAGCCCTGCGCGCGCCCCCGATATCCCATAGCGAGCAGGTAGGGGATGTGCCAACTCATGAGCATCGAAGCGAACCAGTCCCGGCCCTGGCCGTCTGTCTCTGTGACTTCCTCGGCCACTCCCTCCCCGGCGGTTGGATCGAGGAGCACAGTCCTCACCGCAAGCGCGTGGGCCTTCAGGTCGGCTCGTGCTTCCTCGGAGATCCCTGTTCCGGCGTGCCGGTACGCGTTTGCCAGCGCTTCCTGCGCGGGACCGGGGGCGCCGCCAATCGCCTCCGCCAGCGCCAGCGTTCCGCTAACAAGGACGGAAGCCTCCGGCGAAGCACGACAGCGCGATTCCGCCACCCGCAGGTGGTCGAGCGCGAAGTTGTGCAGGCCCTCGGCGTCGAACCGGATGGCTGCGGTCACCGACAACGCTGCCAGGCTCAACAGATCGCGCTCGTCTCGGGCGCGAGCAATTGCCTCGTCGTATTTCTCTCGCCATGCGCTCGACAGCGGCGAACCGTAGCGAAGTTCGCGGCGCAGCTCGCTGGCGTAGCTCTGCAACTGGCTCGGCCCGGCTAGGCCGCTGTCGGGAAACATCCGCTCTCCGCGTTCAGTGAGCTCCGGCGAAATTTTGTACTAGATCTCACCATAGGACATCTGCCAGGTTCTCGTCGCCCGCTGGCCATGCAGCATCGGCCGGACTTTGAGTCTGGGAGGACCAAGGATGTCTCTATCCTGCTACGCAATCACGGAAATCGGAACCGCGATCATGAATTCGCCCGAGGGCCGGGCGGAGATGAGCCGCATGTACGAGCGGGGCGCCACGCCCGTCGAGTACATCGACTTCATCGCCGGCCAGTGCGATCCGAAGAACGAAGCCTTGATGTACGAGGAGTTCGGTGAACTTCCCGCATCGACAATCAAGATGGTCATCGATGCTTGGGCGCTCGCCGTCAAGGCTGCGAAGCCGTTCGCCATCAACTCGGTACTGACCGACGAGCCGGTCGAGTTCGCGCGCGCGCGCGCGGCGGACCCGCCTCGTCGTCGATATCGAAGACGAGGGCGTGATCGTCTCACTCCTCCACTCCCCTGGACGCTACGCGCAGTGGTCGCAGCCGTCGAGGGTGGAGTTGGGCATCGGCCGCTAGGCCGGCCACAGTCAACGACCAGGGCAAGAGGCCGGGCCGCACCGCCCGGCCTCTTGCCGTTGTCAGGCCTCGCTAGGCCTGGCCCGCCGGCTCGAGAAGGGCGCCGTCCTTCACGGCTGCGATCGCATGCCCGCGGACGGCGGGGAGGCGGCGGAGCGCGAGGTAGAGTAGGACTAAGCCGGGCACCTGGGCGACGTGGTAAAGCGAATCAGGGTCCCATTCCCAGCCTAGATGGAAGCCGATTGGCGCGAAGCGCAGGACCGCAGCGCCGCCGCTCGCGAGGATCGCCGCGAGCATCAAGCGCGACCCTCGCTGACCCTTGAGCGCAGCGTAGACCCAGAGCCCGGTCACCGCGGCCATCGTCAACGATTCGACGTAGAGCAGGGTCGTGATCGCGGCCTCGCCGAGCAACGCGACGATGGCGAATGCCCCGAGTGTCGCGAATCGGAGCATCATCCAGAGCCGGGTCTGGCCCTCGCCCAGGACCGACTCGACGGTCGCCGCCAGCAGCAGTGACACGGTGATCGCCACGATGATCGTGATCGCCGTCCAGCTCGGGTCGGCCAGCCCCGGGTCATCGATGAGGCTGCCGTGGTAGATCCCGCCGAGCAGCGCGCCGAAGCCGATCGTGACCAGGCCCCAGGTCCAATAGCGCAGGTGCGGGTAGCTCCGCGCGACGAGCAGCGCCAAGCAGAACGCGATCGCCGCCAAGAGGTAATCCGTAACGGAGGCTGCCGGCTCGACCAGCATCCGATGCGCCCTCCGGCCGTCCGAGTGCGACCACTATCGCGCGCAAGTAGGGGGTAGCCCAGAGAGTCGCGCCGGCCCCCCGGCCACCTGCCGCGCAGCCAGCCTTGAGGGCTTCGTACGAGGAGCGATCTATGCGAACCATCCTGATCACCGGCACGAGCATGCGGATGGCCCACCGCTCGAGGCTTCGTTGCAAACGCTGGCTGACGCTTGCGCCCTGTGGATCCCCCCCCGATCCGTTACCCGGCCTTCGCGGCAGTGGGGCCGACGCACTGATGGTCGACGATGTCGTTCTTGCGCTTGGCGGAGCTCGACCCCGCGGCCGAGCTCTACGAAGGGGTCTGGGGGTTCCGGAAAGACAACTACGCCGCGATCGACGCTGGCGCCTGAGCCCCTCGGTATGATGAACGCAATGGCCGCCGCCGCACCGACATCGCCCTGGGCCGCTCCGTGATCCCTCGCTACTCGCGGCCGGAGATGGCCGCCATTTGGAGCGAGCAGGCGAAGTTCGAGCGCTGGCTCGAAGTCGAGATTGCCGTCTGCGAGGCGCGTGCGGCCGCGGGCGAAATGCCCGCCGAGGCGGCACAACGCATTCGCGCGAACGCAACCTTCGACCTCGCCAAGGTCGAGGAATACCAGGCCATCACCCACCACGACATGACCGCATTCCTGCAGTCGGTGGCAGACTCGCTTGGCGATGAGTCACGTTATGTCCATTACGGCCTCACGACCAGCGATGTCTGGGACACCGCTACCGCCCTCCAGCTGCGCGTCGCGAGCGACCTCCTCGCCGCCGGTGTCGCGCGCCTGACGCAGGCGCTCGAGCAACTCGCGAGGGACCACCGCGAGACGCTCTGCGCGGGCCGCACGCACGGAGTCCACGCCGAGCCGACCACCTTCGGCTTGAAGATGGCGGTCTGGGTCGACGAGATGCGGCGCCATCAGATACGCCTTGAGGCGGCGCGGACAGCGATCGCCGTCGGCGCGATCAGTGGGACCGTCGGAACCCACGCCTCCATCGCCCCTGCCATCGAGGAAGCGGCCTGCAGCATGCTCGCGCTGGGGGTCGAGTCCGCCTCCACGCAGATCGTGCAGCGCGACCGGCATGCGCAGTTCGTGAGTACGCTCGCCCTGATCGGGGCGTCACTCGAGAAGTTCGCGACCGAGATCCGGGGGCTCCAACGCACGGAGGTGCTGGAAGCGGAGGAGCCCTTCGCAGCGGGGCAGACTGGATCGAGCGCGATGCCGCACAAGCGCAACCCCGAGAAGTGCGAGCGCATCACCGGGTTGGCGCGGGTGCTGCGCGGCTACGCGACAACCGCCCTCGAGAACGTCGCCCTCTGGCACGAGCGGGACATCAGCCACTCCTCCACGGAGCGGATCGTCTTCCCGGATGCCTGCCTGCTGCTCGACTACATGCTTGCGCTCTTCGCGGACATCGCCGAGGGCCTGGTCGTCTACCCCGAGCACATGCGCGAAAACCTCGATCGATCGTACGGTCTCGTCTTTTCGCAGCGCGTGTTGCTGGAGCTGATCGAAACCGGGCTGAGCCGCCAGGACGCCTACGACCTCGTGAAGCGAAATGCGATGAGGGCCTGGAAGACGCGCCAACCCTTCCTGCCGTTGCTCCTCGCCGATAGCGAGATCACCGCACGTATCCCCGAGGGTCAGCTCAGCGGGCTATTCGACTACGGGTACTACCTGCGTAACGCGGGCGCCACTTTCGAGCGTCTCGGGCTCGCGTGACCGAGCCCGACGGCGAATCCAGCCCGGCTCCTGACCGCCCGGGCGTGAGTGACATGCTGCGGGCGGCCGTCCGGCTGATGCGGGAGCATCCTCGCGAATCGATGCTGCCGCTCGCGGTCGTCCAAGTGCCGCTGGTCCTGGGGACGATCGTGGCCACAGTCCTGCTCTACAACACGGCCTTCGCCGACGAGGTCTATCCCCGGGGCGGCCTCGTGGGGGTCGATGCAGGCGGCGGGCCGCTCTTCGCGGTGGTCATGCTCGCCGCTATCGCGCTCCTGTTTTCGCTCGTGGGCTGGTCCGCGACCATCGTCGCGGCAGCGCGCCTCGCTCAGGGCGAACATGTCAGCCTCTCGCAGGCGCTCGATCCCGCGTTCACACGTCTCGGCGGACTCGTCGTCCTGGTGTTCCTGATCCTCGGCGGCGCCGTGGTGCTCGCGTTCTCGATCGTGGGCCTGCTCGCGTTGCCGTACCTCGCGATCCGCTTCGGTGTCGCCTTCCAGGTCTACCTGCTCGAGGAGGCAGGACCGATCGCCGCGCTCAGGGGCAGCTGGGAAGTGATGAAGGGGAACATGCTGCGGCTGCTCGCGATCGTTCTGGTCGGGGCTGGGCTGGCGCTGCTCCTCGGCGTGCTCGTGCCAGCGGGCCTGGGCCCCGACGACGCGAGTCGCTCGACCCGGATGGCCGTCGATGCGCTCCTGCAGGTGATCCAGGGTGCGTTCGCGATTCCCGCGGCCGTATTTGCGCATACGGTCACGACCATCTACTACTTGCGTATCCGGGAGGCGAGAGCGTGACGAACGTGCTCATGCGCGCGGAGCTGCCCGCGCCGGTCATGCGCGGCAAGGTGCGCGATACCTACGACCTCGGCGACCACCTGCTGATGGTCGCGACCGACCGCATCTCTGCCTTCGATGTCGTGCTGCCGACGCCCATCCCAAGGAAGGGCGAGGTCTTGACGCGGCTCTCGGCCTGGTGGTTCGAACGGATGGACGAGGTCGTCCCGAACCACTTCGTCGCGGTGATCACCGCGGAGAACGCGGAGTCGCTCGTGCCCTTTCCTGTGCCCGCCCACTGCTTCGAGCGCTCGATGCTCATCCGCAAGGCCCAGCGCTACGACGCGGAGTGCATCGTGCGCGGTTATCTGGCGGGGTCCGGATGGAAGGACTACCAGCGCACCGGCTCGGTTTGCGGCATCCCCCTCCCGCAGGGCCTAGAGGAGTCGCAGCGCCTGCCAGAGCCGATCTTCACGCCCTCGACGAAGGCTGAAGCCGGTGGACACGACGAGAACATCGACTACGAGCAGCTCGAAGCGATCGTCGGGGCAGAGCCTGCGAACGCGATGCAGAAGCGTAGCCGCGCGGTCTACGACTACGCCCACCAGGTGGCGCTCGAGCGGGGCATCATCATTGCGGACACGAAGTTCGAGTTCGGCCTGCGCAACGAAGAGACGATTCTGATCGATGAGGTCCTCACGCCCGATAGCAGCCGCTTCTGGCCGCTGGACGACTACGAGCCGGGTGGCTCGCAGCCCAGCTTCGATAAGCAGCCCGTGCGCGACTGGATGGCCGCGAGCGGTTGGCGCGACGGCGACGAGGCTCCCGAAGTCCCCGATGACGTCGTCGCCGCGACCACGGAGCGCTACCTGCGCGTCTACAAGATACTGACGGGCGAGGAGCTGCCGGCGTGAGCCGCTTCGTGGCCACGATCTCGGTGACCCTGAAGCCAACCGTGAACGACCCCGAGGGGCTGACGATCGCCTCGGCACTGCACAGCCTCAACTTCGGGAGCGTCGCCGGTGTGCGGGCGGGGAAGCTCTTTCAGGTCACACTCGAAGCGGTGAGCGCCGACGAGGCGGGCGAGCAAGCCGAGCAGATGTGCGCACGGCTGCTGGCGAACCCGGTGATCGAGACCTACGCGTTCGAGATCGCCGAGGCTGCGCTGGACTAGCGTAGGCCGAAGCGGCGCCACTGGATTGCCGCAATCGAAACCCTATCGGGCGCCCAACTCCTCGTGGACCGCGATCAGTTGCGTGAACTACCGCCTCAACGGCCATTGCCGACGCAGAGAACAACGGCTTAGTATCCCCCCGAATTTACAACAAGTGGGGGCAAGATCTTGCTGTACATGATCAAGGCCACGGCGAAAGTCGGCGTAAGCATGGCGGAAGTCCTGAGGATTAGTCGCAAGTTCACCGCATCGTGGACGCCTCCCGCTGGCTATACGCTGGAGGGGAACTGGGGCGCCGCCGGAGGAACCGCGTTCGCCCTCGTTTCGGCTGACCCATACTCCGCATTGGTCGAGGGGTGTGCGCAGTTCGCGACCGCGCTCGACCTGGAAATCTTCCCAGTCGTAGAGCTTGATGAGCTGCTCCCCGCACAAGATGCCGGATTGACCTGGGCCCTGGCCGAGTAGTCGCAATCTTGCGGCCGCGGGGTGGAGGCGGGGGCGGGGCCCGAGCGGAGCGAGCTGATCAGCGAGCGCGGAGGCGGAGCCGCAGCAGTCGAGCGCGGGGTGGGGGCGGGGGAGGGGCCCGAGCGAAGCGAGCTGATCAAGCGAGCGCGGAGGCGCAGCCGCAGCAGTCGAGCGCGGGGGTGGTGGTGGTTGGGTGGGCCCGAGCGGAGCGAGCTCTCAAAACCTCCCCGCCACGTGACAGGCGTCGTTATGGCGCCGCAGGACAAGCCGGCCGCTAGAGTCGCGCACGAACTCGGTGATCGAGCAGTTCTCGGTACGGATGCGAAGGCGCGGGGCGTCACCACCGCTCTGCAGGGCGTGGTTGAGCGCCGATCCGATGACCCCGCCATGAGCCACCCCGATCGTCAGGCCATCCTCGGCGAGGAGGTCCGCCAGCGCGGCCGCAACCCGCGCATCGAACACATCGAGCTCCTCCTCGTCGGGGATAGGAGGACGCTCGCCGCGCTCCCGCCCCACCCGGGTCGCCGGGAATCGCTCGCGCAGCTCGGCGAAGGTGAGGCCTGCGCCCTGGCCGAAGTCGTACTCCATTAGGCGCTCGTCCGTGCTGATGGGCAGGCCGAGCGCCTAACCGATGACTTCCGCCGTCTCGAACGCCCGCGCGAGGGGGCTCGCCACGAGCCGTTCGACGCCGCCCTCGCGCCGCAGACGTTCGGCGACGCTTCTCGCCTGCTCGCGGCCGCGGTCCGTGAGGGGCATATCCAGCTGGCCCTGGATGACGCCGCGCGCGTTCCCCTCGGACTGGCCATGGCGCACGAGCAGGAGCGCCAAGCGCGCTACTCGGTGAGGCGCCGGTAGAGCGCCGGCAGGCGGCGAGGCAGCGCCTCGATGTCGCCTACGACCTCGTAGCCGATGTCCTCGCACATGGTCTTCAGGTAGTCGTGGCCGGCCCGGTCGACGGTAAGGGCAAAGGGGGTGATGCCCTCGCGTTTGGCCTCGTTGAGGGCCTGCTTGGTGTCGTGGATGGCGTACTCCTTCTCGGTGCGATCGCGGCCGTAGCCATGGTCCTGCGGCCGGCCGTCGCTGAGGAGGAAGAGGATGCGCACCTTCGCGTCCGTCTCGCTGAGCTTGTGCACGGCGTGGCGAATGGCGGGGCCCATCCGCGTCGACCGAATGGGCGTGACCTTGTCGATGCGCTTCTTCGTTGCTGAGCCGAAGCTCTCGTCGAAGTCCTTGATGACGTAGAACTCAACGTTGTCGCGGCCGTAGCCGCTGAACCCATAAATGCCGTAGTCGTCGCCGATCGTCTCGAGCGCGGTGATAAGGAGGACGGTCGCCTCCTTCTCGAGATCGATGATTCGCTTCGGCGGCGCGGAGAGCTCCTGACGCCGCTTCGATACCCACCAGCTGAGGTACTTGCGCGGGTCGTCGTCGGAGTCGTCGAACTGCGTATCGCGTTTGGCGATCTCCTCGTCGGTCGAGGCGGACATATCGAGGAGGAAGGCGATGGCGACGTCGCGCTCCACCTTGTTGCGGCGCCAGTAGACCTTCTCCGTAGGGCTGACGCCCGTACGGATATCGATCATCCACTCGATTGCCGGATCGAGCTCGATGTCCTCGCCGTCTGAGAGGCGCTTCATCTTGCGGAAGAGCTCGGGCTTCATCAGCTCGAACTGTTTACGCGTCTGCGCAACGAGGGAGGCGTGGTCGCGCAGCGTCTCGTCGTAGAAGTCCTCCTCACCCTCTTCGAGCTCGGCTTCCTTGACCGCGCACCAGCGCGGCTTGTAGTCCTGCGCGCGGAAGTCCCATTCGTCGTAGTAGTAAGTCGTGACGATTGGGATGAGTGGCTCTTCGCCTTCTTCGCTGCCGGTGCTCAGGTCGCTCAGGGGCTCGTTCGACTTCGTGTCGCTGTCGAGGCTGGGCGTGCCCGCTTCCTTGAGTAGGTTCGAGAGGAACATACCGGTCGTGCTCTGGAGGTCGCCTTCGAGCAGGGTATCGAGGTCGATCTCCGCGCTCTTTTCGAGGAGTTCCTTGAGCTGTTCTTCGGTGAGTTGTTCAGGCGAAAGCTCGCCGGCCTCACCGAGCTGCAGGTCGTCGCGTAACTTCATGAGGAGCTGCACCAGCTCGGGCTTGAAGTCGCCGCGGAAGTCGATGTCTTGGGGGCTCTCGTACTCGCTGTCGCCCTCCTGGGGCTCGCCGAGCTCCATCTGCGGCCCGTCGCCGCCGAGGTCGCCCGGATCGAGGGAGAACGACTCCTCGTCGAGCTCCGGCAGCGAATCCCACTCCTCGTCGGAGTCGTCGGGCTCGTTCTTCACGCTCATGGCGAGCTGGTAGAGCCGCAACGTGGCTTCAGCTGCGTCCTCGGCGAGAGCACCCCGTTCGCCGAGCTGCCCCAGAACGGCGACACCGCGGGCCATGACCTCGGCCTGGGCCGTGGGCCAGCGGACAGCGTCGGTACCGTCCAGACTCGCCCGCACGAGGTTCTCCACGAACGCTTGCCGGAGGGGGAGATCGCTGACCTCTGGGCGGCGATCGAGCTCTTCCCGTTGAATGCGATCGAGTGTCCTGCGGATGCCGCCGTACTCGCGCTTGATGGCCGCATCGATGCGCGCATCTTCGGCGATCTCGTGCAGGTCGCTGGCCATTTTGCGATCGGGGAAGAGGTCGAAGAAGCGCTCCATCTCCGTAGCGGGGTTGGCTTCCGCCGCCTCGGGCACGGTCGGGCGAAGGTCGTCGAACAGGGCGGATGGCCGGTCGAAGCCGAAGTTGAAGCTCTCGAATTCGAGGTGGGCAGCCTGGTGGGTGGTGAACACCTTCATGCTCGCGAAGTTCTCGTCCTTCTCGCGATACTGCTCCATGCTCTCGGGCAGGAAGATGGTCGTGCCTTCGGTGCTGGCGCGCTCCTCATGCACCCAGCCGATGCCCTTGTCCGCGAGGGCCGTCGCCGTCTGGACGCTGATGTTGCGGCCCGTCAACGCCTTCGCGTAGAGGCGCAGCACCTCGCCCACTTTGGAGAGCTCGATGCGCGCGGAAAGCGTGTCGAGGATCTCCTCGCCGCGGCTGGACTGCAGGCGGAAGTAGGCCTCGCCGCCTTCCTGACTCGAGCTGAGGATGCTGAGCCCGGCGGCCTGCCAGGCGGGCAGTTCGTCGATGCGTACTTTCTCCAGGACCTCGGGGGAGTTGCCGACGAAGTCCATCGCCGCGTAGGCCGAGAGCGGGGCGAGCTGCTCAGCCAGCTCAATCACGATCGCGTGGTCTTCCGGATCGACTTCACCAAGCGCGTTCGCAGCGTCTTCGAAGTACTGGAACGCGGAACGGCTGTGATCGCGCGCGACTTGGGATGCGAGCAGGAGATAGCGCTCGCGCACCGGAGCATGGGCGCGCTGGACGAGGGGCGCGCCCCGGTCGAAGTAGAGCCGCGAGTCGGCCCAACTCGACTGCGCAAGCTCGACGCCGAAGGTGAGGAAGGGCACCCGGTCCGCGGTTTCGAGGCGCCCGAGGACCTCGGGGGCCGAGGCGAGACAGGCGGCCGCGAGCTCGTAGGAGTGTCGCCCGAGCTCGTCCAAGAAGAGGACGAGGCGGCTCGCTTGGCTCACGCGCACCGCCTCGAACAGGGCGGGGCCCGCGTCGTAGAACTGCGCGGCTAGCGACGCGCTCTTCCAGTTGCCCTTATAGAGGCGGCGGCCGAGGTCCGCCCACTGCGCAAGATGGGAGGGGCCGATCTCGGCGAGGGTCGCGGGTGCGCTGCGGAGAAAAGAAACGGCGAGGGGAGCGGACTGCTCGGTCATCCCGTTCGCTTCTCGGCCCAGCTGCTCGTAGGTTTCCCAGGGGGTGCTCGCGGGCATCTGCGGGCCGGCCTTGAAGTACTCAGCAGCGGCCTCCCAGGAGCGCAGGCTGATGGCCATCAGGTCGAGGCCACCCTGCGCCCAGCCCTGGAGCTGGGTGGGCGTCAATCGCGGCTCGAGGGCGCGGACGCTCGCCTCGAACGACTCCAGGAGCGGCTCCGGGAAGCCATCGAAGCGGGCGCGATTGCGGACGATGAGTTGGGTGCCGACGCTCATGAGGCGCTCCTCGGGGCGATGCTGAGCCGCTGGACCCTCGCGGGGTCGGGGTACTCGTGAAACGTGACTTCGTCGCTTGCGGTGTCCCAAACGGCACAGGAGAGCTGGTAATTGTTTCCGGCGTGGCGAGCCTCGCCCACCGAACCGGGATTGATCACGAGGGTGCGACCGTAGCGTTCGGCCATCGGCACGTGCGTGTGACCGACCACGACCACGTCCTGCTCGAGGTCCGCTGCGCCCGCCCAGATGGGATCGTGGGGATAGTGGTAGTCCCAGCCACCCCAGGGTGAGCTGTGCGCCATGAGCAGCCGCCGTCCGTCTATGGTCGTTTCGATTTCATACGGCTGGGCGCGGAGCCAACTCACGAGATCGCCGCGCACGTGCTCGCCCGCGAGGGCGCGCTCTCCATCGCGGCCGAGGATCTTGTCGTCGTGGTTCCCGAGGACGACGCGCGCGTCGCGCTCTTGCAAGAGCGCGACCACCTCGTTCGACCAGCGGTATTGGTAGACGACATCGCCGGCGCAGAGCAGTTCATCGATGGCTCCCATGTAATCGAGCGCTGCCTGCAGACCGGGGAGGTTGCAGTGGATATCAGAAACGATGCCGACCCTCACGCAGCAAGCCTGCGCGCACAGAGCCACAGAAGCTTCTTGGGGCCGGTCACAGATACCGCGTGAGGGCTCATTCGAAGATCGAAGTCACGACCTCTTCGATGCTGCGCTGGATCTCGAGGTCGTCGGTGAGGGCCCAGGTGACCCCCACCTGCGCGGCCCGTCTCGGCGAGATCCCCTTGTCGATCAGGCGACCGGCGTAGATCAGGAGACGCGTGCTCACGCCCTCGCCCAAGCCGTGCTCCTTGAGGTTGCGCACCTTCTCCCCGAGCTTCGCTAACTCGATGGCGACGTCGAGGGCAACGCCCGACTCGTGGGTGATGATCTCAGCTTCCTGCTCTCGCGAGGGGTAGGTGAACTCGACGGAGATGAAGCGCTGCCGGGTTGAGTGCTTGAGATCTTTGAGCGCGCTCTGGTAGCCCGGGTTGTACGAGATCACCAAGAGGAAGCCATCCGCAGCCTCCACCACCTGACCGAGCTTCTCGATGGGGAGGAGCCGGCGGTAGTCGGTGAGGGGGTGAATCAGGACCGTCGTGTCCTTGCGCGCTTCCACCACCTCGTCGAGGTAGCAGATCGCGCCCGCCTTGACCGCGCGCGTCAGCGGGCCATCGATCCAGCGGGTTCCGTCCGTATCGAGCAGGTAGCGGCCGACGAGGTCGCTCGCAGTGAGGTCTTCGTGGCAGGCGACCGTCACGAAAGGCCGGGGGCCCTCCTCCGGCGCCGCGTCACCGCCCTGGGAGATCCGCGTGACGGGCCGCCCGAGGCGCCAAGACATGTACTCCACGAAGCGGGTCTTGCCGCAACCGGTCGGGCCCTTCATGAGAACGGGGATGCGCTGCGCGTAGGCGGCCTCGAAGAGCCCGATCTCGTCGGCGAGCGGGAGGTAGTAAGGCTCTTCGCGAATCGTGAACTCTTCGGCGGCGAGGACCAGGCCCCCAGGCGCCGTCGGTGCGATCAGTGCGTCAGCCAATCGTCTGCCTCTTTTCCGTTCCGGTGCGTGCGCTCAGGGCGTCCCAGGCCTCGCGTACGCTGGCAGCCAGTTCTTCGCGGGTACCGTCGTTCTCGATGACGACGTCGGCCTTGGCCACGCGCGCCGCGTTCGAGAGCTGGGAATCGATCCGGGCGCGGGCGGCCGCCTCGTCGAGGCCGTTTCGTTCGGCGAGCCGTGCGACCGCGACCTCGACCGCCACGGTGGTGACCCAGATCTCGTCGACCATGTCCTCCCAGCCCGCCTCGAAGAGCACCGCTGCCTCGAGTACCACCAGCCGATTGCCCGCGACCTCGAGGGCCGAGAGCGCC
This sequence comes from Tepidiformaceae bacterium, assembly GCA_965247935.1. Lineage (GTDB taxonomy): Bacteria > Chloroflexota > Dehalococcoidia > Tepidiformales > Tepidiformaceae > CAUYXJ01. The sequence continues at coordinate 1,165,366 of CBDFIA010000002.1, read as the reverse complement.
TCCGAAGCGAGGGCGCGCATGTCCGGCCAGACGATGTCGGTCAGGCGCGTGAGCTCCTCTGGTTTGCCGAAGACCTTGCCACCGAGAACGCGCCGGTCGATGGTGCCGTCATCGGCGACGAGCTCGTCGCCGAAGGCGGCGACGACCGCCGCGAACGTGGCCGTCCCGGGGTCGTAGGTCCGGTGGCCGAGGATATCGGCATCGATCACAGAGACGCCTTGCTCGCGGAATAACTCCACGACGGTCGACTTCCCGCTGGCGATACCGCCAGTGAGACCAATGGTGTGCACGCACTCGCTCCAAATCGGGTTGGGGACTATCTCAATCCATGAGGATACCGGGCTCTCCCAAGGCCGAGCAAACCGGGAGCCTTCAGATTCGCCACGCCATTAGGCCGGAACGATCCGAATCTGCGAACGGGGCGCCGAGCGGTCGCAGGTCGGGCAGCGATAGACCACATCAACGCCGTGACCGCAGCGGCCATCGACGATCGCGAGGTCGTGATCGGTGTGGTCCTCGCCCCAGCTGGCAAGCGCACCCACGACCACGCCCAGCGAGTGGCCCTTGGCCGTGAGGAGGTACTCCGCGCGGGGTGGGTGGTCGCTGTACAGGCGTCGCTCGACCAGGTCCTGGCCCTCGAGCAGCTTGAGGCGGTCCGAGAGCACGCTGCTCGTGATGCCCTCGACCGAACCCCGCAGCTGGCTGAAGCGGGTCTCGCCGCGAAGCAGGTCGCGCACGATCAGGAGCGTCCAGCGATCGCCCACGAGATCCAGCGTAGTTGCGACAGGGCAGCGGACGCTGCGTGCGGTCATACCGTCTCCGGAGTGGGTTGTGACTTCCTACTCACTCGTATTGTACGATCGACCGCGGCCCGCCGTCGAAGGGCTTTGGGGGAGCGCATGCGCAAAGTGACCGAGGGCGTGCTCGCCCGCGTGCTTGCGGGCAGCAGTCCCACTGCGGACGAGGCCTACGCACTCGCCGGGGAGTCCGACCTCGCCGCGCTCGTCGAGGTCGCGGGTGCGCTTCGCGACCAAGCGCATAACCACGTCATCTCCTACTCGCGCAACATCTTCATCCCCCTCACCAAGCTCTGCCGCGATGTCTGTCATTACTGCACGTTCGCGCAGCCGCCGCGTCGCGGCGAGCGCGCGTTCATGACGATCGACGAGGTCCTCGAGGTTGCGAGAGCGGGGGCCGAGGCGGGCTGTACTGAGGCGCTCTTTACCCTCGGGGACAAGCCTGAGCTGCGCTACAAGGTCGCTCGCGAAGAGCTCGCCGCGCTCGGTCACGAGACGACGATCTCGTACCTCGCCGACATAGCCGGGCGCGTGGCAGAGGAGACGGGGCTCCTGCCGCACGCCAACCCCGGCGTAATGACGGCTGAGGATATCGCCCTCCTGCGCAAGGTTTCGGTCTCGCAGGGGATCATGCTCGAGAGCGTTTCGCCCCGGCTTATGCGGAAGGGCGAAGTCCACCACGGCTCGCCCGATAAGGACCCCGCTGCCCGCCTGGAGACCATCCGGCTCGCGGGCGAGCAGCAGGTGCCCTTCACCTCGGGCATCCTCATCGGTATCGGCGAGACGCGGCGAGAGCGCGTCGAATCGCTCCTGGCACTGCGCGACCTCCATCAGACACACGGCCACATCCAAGAGCTGATCATCCAGAACTTCCGCGCGAAGCCCGGGACGAAGATGGCAAACGCGCCCGAGCCGACCTTCGACGACCTCGTCTGGACGCTCGCGCTGACGCGCATCCTCCTCGGGCCCGAGATGAGCGTGCAGGCGCCCCCGAACCTCATGCCGGACTCCTACGGGAAGCTCGTGGCGGCGGGGCTGAGCGACTGGGGTGGCGTCTCCCCCGTGACCATCGACCATGTCAACCCAGAAGCGCCCTGGCCGCAGATCGAGGAGCTGCGGCGTCAGACCGAAGCGGCGGGTCACCACCTCTCCGAGCGGCTCGCCGTTTACCCGACCTACGCTCGCGACAACGGCCGCTGGCAGGAGCCGGCGATGGCCACGCTCGTCCTGCGGGCGATGGATGCCGAGGGCTTCGCCCGCGAGGGCGAGTGGGCCCCAGGCGCGGTTCTGGAACCGCCCCCCAGGCACGAGTTCCCCCGCGCGCAGCCCGCAGGGCTGCCGCAGGTCTCACCCGTTCCCGCGCTCGTGGCGAGAGCGAGCCGCGGTGACGAGCTCGAAGAGGCTGAGATCGCGCGGCTCTTCGAGGTGCGCGGCCAGGAGTTCGACTACGTTTGCGCCGCCGCCGACGAGCTGCGGCGCGAAGTCTCCGGCGAGATCGTCCGCTACGTGGTCAACCGCAATATCAACTACACGAATATCTGCTACTTCAAGTGCCAGTTCTGCGCCTTCTCCAAGGGCAAGCTCAGCGAGAACCTGCGGGGCAAGCCGTACGATCTCGGGCTGGACGAGGTGGTGCGCCGCGCCCGCGAAGCCTGGGACCGTGGGGCGACCGAAGTGTGCATGCAGGGCGGTATCCACCCCGAATACACGGGCGCCACCTACCTCGAGATCTGCGAAGCGGTGAAGGCCGCGCTCCCGAGCATGCACGTCCACGCCTTCTCGCCCCTGGAGGTGCATCAGGGGGCGGAGACCCTGGGCATCCCCGTGCCTGCGTTCCTCGAACGGCTCAAGGCCTCGGGCCTAGGGACGCTTCCCGGGACTGCCGCGGAGATTCTCGATGACGATGTGCGGGCCACGCTCTGCCCGGACAAGCTCAGCACCGATCAGTGGATCGACGTTGTCGAGGCGGCGCACAACGCCGGCTTCACCACGACCTCGACGATCATGTACGGCCATATCGACGGGCCCGTCGCCTGGGCGCGACACCTGCTCCGCCTGCGTGACCTCCAGAAGCGCACGGGCGGGATCAGCGAATTCGTCCCGTTGCCGTTCGTCCACATGGAGGCGCCTATCTACCTGAAGGGTCGCGCGCGCAGGGGCCCCACCTACCGCGAAGCGGTGCTCATGCACGCCGTCTCTCGGTTGGCGCTGCATCCGCTCATCCCGAACATTCAGGTCTCGTGGGTGAAGATGGGCGACGCGGGTTCGAAGGCCTGCCTCCAAGCCGGTGCGAACGACATGGGCGGCACGCTCATGAACGAAAGCATCAGCCGCGCGGCCGGTGCGAGCCACGGCCAGGAGATGCCGCCCGAGGCGATGGATGCCCTGATCTCCAGCATCGGACGTCTGCCGCGGCAACGCACCACGACCTACGGGGTGCCGCCCGAGGAGCGCCAGCGGACCTCCTACGAAGCCGCCGAGCTGACCCCAATCGTGCTCACTCCCGCGAAGAAGTACGCGCGCTCCCGTTAGTCTGCCGGCAGGGGCTGCCAGCGTACGAGGCCGAGCACGCCCGCGTCCGATGCGAACGTCACGCGGCCGGCTTCCTGGCGGACGTGCCGCGGCAGAACCTCGCGAAGACGCTCGTCCTGGGGGCTGTCCGCGGCGATCCAGAGCTGCTGGCGCAGGAAGCTCAGCGCGTCGTCGATGGTGTCGTAGCCCACGCCGGCCGAGTATTCGACCAACTGCACCTCGCAGAGCCGCCCGCGCGCGAGTTGGAGGGCCAGGAACTCCGGCAGCGCTGGCAGGGGTTCTCGCGCCTCGCCGTGGACGGCCTCCCAGAACGGATCCGCCCGCCCGGCGGGCGGCCGGCTGAGCATGAGGGCCACGCAGAGGCGGCTCGCCGCCCGCTCCATGGCATCGAGGAATGGGCCGAACTCCTCGATGTCGTAGCCCATATGGGCGATGAAGGCGATGTCGGCGGCGGGCAGTGCGGGCGACGGCCAACGCTCGTCGAGGAGGCGGATGTTCGCGATGCCGTGCTCGGCCTTCCCCTCCTGCAGAACGCCGCGCATGCCTTCTGACGGCTCGACTGCGATCACCTCGCGAGCGTGGAGCGCGAGCGGCAGCGCGTAGCGGCCGCCCCCCGCGCCGATATCGAGCACCGTCTCGTCGTGGCCGACGAGCGCCAGGAGCGCGTTCAGTGCGTCGTCGTCGGTTCGCCTTGGATCGACCTTGAACCACGACGCGATCGGGGCATAGAAGTCGCTACCGGGGGGGAGCGCCGCCCGGTGGCGCTCGACCTGTTCGCGATTGCGGCGGACGCGCCGCGCCCAAGCGGCGAGGGCCTCGTGTTCGACGGGGCGGAGGGGGTCGGTCATCGGCCGAGTGTGGCCCATCGGATCGCCCGCCGCGAGGGGCGGCGGGGCTTGGGAGCATGCTAGGCTGCCCGTACAAACCCACGCAGGAGCGAGCAACGCCGGTGGCTACCAAAGACCCACGCGAGCCCTTCACGCGGCTCTCGATCGAAGAGGCCCAAGAGAAATTGGACGGCGGCGATGCCGTCATGGTCGACGTACGCGATCCGCACGAATACGTCGAGGTGCACGCCACGGGCGTGCGCCTCATCCCCGTCAACACCGTGATGAACGAGCTGAAGCAGATCCGCGACTTTGCCGGTGAGAAGAAGGAAGTCCTCTTCATCTGCAAGATGGGTGGGCGTAGTGCGCTCGCGGCCGAGTACGCCGCTGCGGCGGGTCTCGACGAGGTCGAGCTCTTCAATGTGGAGGGCGGCACCGACGCCTGGGCGGAGGCGGGGTTCCCGACCGGCGACTAGCGCCCAAAGGGTCTGGGCGCGAGCGGCGAGGGCTCGATCGCTAGGGACCCCGGCCTCGCTTCACCCCACCTACAACGCCCAGAGGCTCCGGGGGGTCTGAGTCGCGCGTCGGGGGCTTCACGGCTCGAAGGAGTCGCGTGAGGGGGCTTGAAAGTGAACGTGCGATTTGCTATTCTCCTGACGCGGATTGTGCCCCAGTGCGCCATCCCAATCCAGGATAAGGGGACACCTGTCAGCCGAATGAGCGACGAAACCTTGACCGATCAGACTTCCTCCACCAGCGCTGACGCCATGATCGGCAGCGTTCTCAGCCGCCTGTCCAGTGGCGAGTTCGACGACGAGCGCCGCGACGAAGACAACGAGCTGTCTACGAACACGACCCCCGCGACGACCGACGACAAGGACGAGGAAGAGAAGGAGGAGACCGACGAGGAGGAGGAAGAGGAAACGGTAGCGCTCCTCACAGAGGAGTCGGAGGGGATCGACGATCCGGTCCGCATGTACCTCCGCGAGATCGGCAAGGTCTACCTGCTCACGGCCGACGACGAGAAGCACCTCGCCCGGCAGATGGAGGAGGGTATCCATCTGCGCGAGATCGAAGAAGCCTACATCGAGGCCTACGGCCATCCCCCCTCCGCGGCCCGCGTCGCAGTCTCCCTGCTCGAGCAGTTCACGGGCCTCCAGCCCGTCTACAAGGCTGCGCTCACCTTCGTCGACCGTTACGAAAGGATCGTCGCGGGTCAGACACCGCCCGAGGACAACGAGGGCGATTGGCCGCCGAAGCCGCCGAAGTGGCGTGACCCCGAGGGGCCGAAACTGGCTCGCCGCAGCTACTCCGAGATCCTCGCGGACGAGCAGTTCCGGGGACTCGTCGATCGCACCATGGAGCTGCCGTTCCGTACCTATGCGATGAAGCGGTTGCGCCATGACGAGGAGATGGCCCACCTCGGCATCGTCTCCGTCTCGATCGTGACGCACATTCTCACGCCCGACCTCGTCGCCCAGATGGGGGAGGAGGCCGGGGGCGAAGATGAGCTCGTGCCCCCGGCAGACGGGCTCGTCGAAAAGATCTCCCCCCTCGAAGACCGCCTGCGGTACCACTTCGACACCATCAAGCACAACGGCTTCAAGGCGGAGAAGCGCCTCACGGAGGCGAACCTCCGCCTCGTCGTCTCGGTGGCGAAGAAGTACATCGGGCGGGGTATGTCGCTCCTGGACCTCATCCAGGAAGGCAACATCGGCCTGATCCGTGCCGTGGAGAAGTTCGACTACCGCAAGGGCTACAAGTTCTCGACCTATGCGACCTGGTGGATTCGCCAGGCGATCACGCGCGCGATCGCGGACCAGGCGCGCACGATCCGCATTCCCGTCCACATGGTCGAGACGATCAACAAGCTCGTTCGCGTGAGCCGCCGGCTCGTCCAGGAGTACGGTCGTGAGCCGACGAGCGAGGAGATCGCGCGGGGCATGTTCGAGAGCTCGAAGCAGGACTCCGCGAGCCAGTTCTCGCCCGAGCGGATCCGCGAGATCCAGAAGGTCTCGCAGGAGCCAGTCTCGCTCGAGACGCCCATCGGCGAGGAGGAAGACAGCCATCTCGGCGACTTCATCCACGACGAGACCGCGCTCGCGCCTGCCGACGCCGCCAGCCAGCAGCTCCTGCGGGAACAGGTCGAAGACGTCCTCGCGACGCTCACGAGCCGGGAACGGCGCGTGCTCCAGCTGCGCTTCGGCCTGGAAGACGGCCGCAGCCGTACCCTCGAAGAGGTCGGTCGCGAGTTCGGGGTGACCCGCGAGCGGATCCGCCAGATCGAAGCGAAAGCGCTGCGCAAGCTGCGCCACCCGAGTCGCAGTCGCAAGCTGAAGGACTACCTCGAGTAGCCCACGGCGCTCACAGTTCGATAAACAGCACAGAAGCCCCACCCTCGGCTCGAAGGTGGGGCTTCTCGTTAGGAGGCCGCATGCCCGGAGATCCTGAGCTGGCCAGCAGCGAAACCGTGTTCGGTGGGCGGCTGCTGACGCTGCACCTGGATGCGCTCCGACTCCCCGACGGCCGCACGTTCCAGCGCGAGATGATCTATCACCCCGGAGCGGTCTGCATGGTCCCTGTGGATGGCGACGGGCTGCTGCTGCTCGTCGAGCAGTACCGGCACGGCGCCGGCAGGCGCCTGCTCGAGCTCCCCGCGGGGACGCTCGAACCGGGGGAGGAGCCCGCGTCGACCGCCGAGCGCGAGCTGCGCGAGGAAGTCGGGATGCGACCGGCGCGAGTGGAGGCGATCGGCGGTTTCTACGTCGCTCCTAGCTACGCCACCGAATACATCCATCTCTTCCTCTGCAGCGACCTCACGCCGGCGCCCCTCGCGGGTGACGAAGACGAGGACATCCTTGTCGTACGCCTCAGCCGTGAGGAGGCGTTGGCCGCCGTAGACGACGGCCGCATCGTCGATGCGAAGTCGATCGCCGGCATCCTGCGCTGGGAGCGGCTCGTCGCTAAGCGCTGATCGGCAGTCGCCTCTCGCTCGCTAGACTCGCGGCCCCATGGCCCGCTTGCGCGCTGCCCGTGGCGATGCTAACGGTCGCGCTCGTGCCCATCGCCGGGGGCGGGATCGGCACCGCCGTGGTCCTTGGCCTCGGGATGCTCTGCTACCAGTTCGCAATCGGCCTCACGAACGATGTCGTCGATGCCAAGGACGACGCGGTCCGCAAACCAAGGAAGCCGATCCCCTCTGGGGCGCTCTCCCGAGCCGCGGCCGCGCGACTCGGCGCCGCCTTCGCGCTGGCGGGGCTCTTGGTCACACTCCCGCTGCCGCTGGGAGCGTGGCTCATCGGCATCGCCGGATTGGGCTGCGGACTGACCTATGACGCCTGGCTGAAGCGCACGCCGCTGAGCTGGATGCCGCTGGCGCTCGCGCTCCCCTTGGTTCCCGTCTGGGTGTTCGTTGCGAGCGATGCCTGGACGGCAACCATGTGGTGGGCGTTCCCGCTGGGGGCGGGACTCGGCCTCGCGCTCCATCTCGCCAACCAAGCGCCCGACGTCTGCGGGAGCGAGGACGCCGGCAGCGGCCTGCCGGGCTGGTTGGGCGAACGCGCTTCGCGCGCCCTCGCAGTGGCGCTATTCGCAGTCTCAGCTTCGGGGACGGTGGCTGTGATTGCCTTCGCTGACCTTCTCTTAGCGGCTCTCGCGGCGGCGCTGACCGTCGCCACCGGGCTGGCTACGGCCCGGCTGAGCTCGCTCGGAGGGACGGTCCTGTTCGGCGTCCTCGCCGTGGCGGGTGCCGTGCTTGCGGTGCTCTTCGTCCTAGCCGCTGCGCCGTGAATCGAGCGCGTCCATCCGGCGGTCGAGACTCCGGAGCGAGTAGCGGATGACCGCCATCGTTACGAAGAAGTCGAACCAGAGCATGATTGCGCCAAGGATCACGAAGATGTCCTGAACGACCTGGTTGTTCGCGAGGATGGCAGCGAGGATGAACCCGAGTCCCGCGCCCGAGAGGAGTGAAGGGACAACGATCAGCATGCCGCCGACCGTGCGTCGCCGAGCGGTCACTGGCCCTTCTCGCTGGTGTCGCCCGCGCCGAGACTGAGGCTCTCCCGTTCCAGGAGGCCGAGTCCCATCGGCCCGAGCGCGAGCATGCCGCTGTGGAACGTACGCAGGTCGAAAGCCTCGCCGAGGCTGCGCCGCGCCGCTTCGCGGGCCGCCAGCCAGGCCCGCTCACCGACCTTGTAGCTGATCGCCTGGCCGGGGAGACCGAGGTAGCGATCGATCTCGCTGGCCGTGAACTGCGGTGGGAAGTGGCTGCGGGTCACGGCGAACTCGCTGCCCAGTTCGGGCGTCCAGCGCTCTCCCGGGTGGAACCGCTGCCCGCCTGGGATCGGGAGCTCCAGATGCATCCCGATATCCACGATGACGCGCACACTGCGAAGCGCCTGCGCGCGCAACAACCCCATGGCGTAGTCGGGACGCTCGAGGTACCCGAGCTCACCCATGAGCCGCTCCGCGTAGAGGCCCCACCCTTCGATGTAGCCGGAGCAATGACCGAAGAGCCGCTGGAAGCGCGAGAGGTCGAGCAGGTGCGTGTTGCCACGTTCGAGGTGGTGGCCAGGGACCCCTTCGTGATAGGCGATGGAGACTTCGCCCCAGAGGGGGAAGCGGGTCTTGCCACCGGTCGGGTACCACGTGCGCCCGGGGCGGCTGAAGTCCTCCGAGGGGCCGGTGTAGTACATGGTGAGAGCGCCCCCGGGCGGCGCAATCATCGCCTCGAGGCGCTGGAGCGGTTCGGGGATATCGAAGTGGGTGCCGTTGAGTTCGGCGATGGTCGTGTCCTGAAGTTCCTGCATCCATTCTTGGAAGCGGTCGACGCCCTCGATCGCACGGGAGGGGTCGGTTTCGAGAACCTCCTTGGCGACTTCGACGCCGGTGCCCGGTGCAATCAGCTCGGCCGCAGCTTCCATCTCTGCGTCGACACGATGGAGCTCGTCCCAGCCCCAGTCGTAGGTTTCCCGGAGATCGAGTACGCAACGATTCCACGATCGCGCGTAGAGCTGGTAACGGTCTTCGCCGACAGCGTCCTCATCTTCGGCCCAGGGGAGGTAGGTTTCGCGCAGGAACTCGGCGAAGCTGCGATAGCTTGCGGCGGCCGACTCGGCGGCCACCTCGAGGTCGCGAAGCAGGCCGTCGGACTCGCAGTCGGTGATACCCGCAACGATATCGACGAAGAAGTTTCCGCCCGCAGCGCCCTCGCCGCCCCACGCCTCGCGCTGGCCGATGCACCCTTCGATTTGGCGGCGGGGCGCGATGCGTCTCGCCTCGATGCCGCGCAGAAGTGTGGCCCGGTACCCGCCGAGGGCGCCCGGTACGCGTCCCATACGTTGGGCCAGCGTCATCCAGTCGCCCTCGTCCGCCGCGGGCATCAGATCGAAGACCCCGCGGACCGACTGAAGTGGCGATGCGATCACGTTCAGGTTGGCGAGGTAGTCGCCCGTCTCGAAGAGATCGCATTCGATCGTAAGCGCTTCGCGCATGACGTCGCGGGCGATGCGATCGCCGTCGGCCTCGGACGGCAGCGTATCCAGGCGAATGAGCGTGTTGCGAGCGAGCGCCTCGCGGGCCTCCTCGCCCGCCTTCGAGTAGTCCGTGAGCTCGGATTCGTGGCCAGCGATGCCGAGGGTGGTCGCGGCGATCGGATCGAGCGCCGCGAGACCCTCTACGTATTCGTCGCCAAGGTCGGTGATTGCGGACATCAGCGCAGCTTGCCATCCTCGCGCGTTGACGGCGAGGGCTCTCGCGCCGCCCGTTCGTGCTCTGTTCCCCACCGATCAATCGCGACGAGCCGATCGAGGGGTTGGCGGCCCTGCTCGCGTCGCTCGCGCTGTTGCAGATCCTTCGGCAGAGTCTCGACGTCACCGGGGTACCCGATCGCGAAGACGACGAGTACGCGCAGGTCGTCGGGTGCCGAGAATGCGGCCCGCACGGCGGCCTCGTCGAAACCCGCCATCGGGTGGGCGACGAGGCCGAGGGCCGTGGCCTGTGTCATCAGATTTGCGGCTCCGATGCCGGCGTGGAACGACCAAAGCGCGCGCTCCGGCCCGTACGCATCCCCGCGCTCGTGCGCGGGCAGCGCTCCGAGCGCGACGAGCAGCGGCGCCGCGGGCGCCCAGCTGCGATTGCCTTCGGAGAGCGCCGCGGCGAGCATCGCCTCCGTGGCCGCGGAGCGCGCGACTAGCAAGCGCACCGACTGCGCGTTGCCGTGACTCGGGGCGACGGAGACAGCCCGCCAGAGTAGGTCCTGGATATCTGCCGGGACTGCCCCGGGATCGAAGGCGCGGCGCGCGCGACGCGCGCTGAGGGCAGGGAGTAACTCCGCCATCGGTCCTCCTGAACGGCACCGATCGTGCCATCGCGCGGCTGGCGAAGCCAGCAAGTCAGTGCGAGCCACCTAAACTGCGACCACTATGACGACTTTCGTGGGGCTCGATCTCTCCTGGACGGGCCGCTACGAGACGGGCATCTGCTGGCTCGAGGGCGAATCCGGTAGCGAGCTCAGCTGCACGCGGATCGAGGCGTCGGTGCGAAGCGCGGAGAGCCTCGCCGAGGAGCTGGTCGCCGTCCGGGGCACGGTGGTGGTGGCGATCGACGCACCCCTGATCGTGACCCGGGAGCGCTGGGTCGAGCGGGAGATCGGGCGCCGCTTCGGCCGCTACAAAGCCTCGGCCCATTCGGCGAACCTCGACTTGTTGATCCGCAACGGCCTCACCGCCGGCATGGATCTCGCGCAGGCGCTCGCGAAAGCCGGCTTCGTTCTGGACGCGGCGGGGCTGCTGGGAGGGGATCGTCAAGGGCGGTTCGCCTTCGAGGTCTACCCCCACACGATCCACGTTCGCCTCTTCGGGCTGTCCGAACGACTGCCCTATAAGGCGAAGCGAGGTCGTCGGGTGGCGATGCGGCGCCGGGTCCTCGGGGAGTACCAGTCCCATCTCCAGCGGCTTATCGAGCGGGAAGCGAGCGGCATCCTCCGAAGCGCGGACCTAAAAGCGATTCTGGCGCCCGAGACCGCCGAGGCGGCGCGGGGCCGGGGGCTGAAGCGCCTCGAAGACACGCTCGACGGTCTCACCTGCGCGGTCTCCGCGTTTCTCGCGTGGGGCGACCCCGGTTCCTGGGAGATCCTCGGCGAGGCGACGAACGGCTACATCGTGGCGCCGCGCGAACGCGACGACTCCGAGGGCTGAGGCCCCTCGCTACATCCGCTCCGGTGCGCTCATCCCCATCAGGCTGAGCACACGGCCGAGGGCGATCTTGGCGGCGAAGACGAGCTGGAGGCGGGCGGCGGTCAGCGCCGCATCGTCGGTAATCACCTTGAGGCTCGAATCGCCGAGCTGCTTGAAAGCGTCGTTGAAGGCGTGGAACGCCGTCGCGAGTTCCGTCCCGTAGTGAGCGAGATGCTGGGGCTCGAAAGTGGACGCGACCAGCTCAATCACTTCCGGGAGGCGCATCATTTCGCGGATCAGCGTGAACTCGTGGGGGCGGGTCAGGAGGGTGACGTCGCCACCGTCAGGCGAGTGGCCCTCGGCCGCCGCCCGGTCGAGCATGCTCGCGAGACGAGCGTGGGCGTACTGGATGTAGTAGACAGGGTTTTCGTTCGACTGGGTGACCGCGAGTTCGAGGTCGAAATCCATCTGCGAACTCGGCGCGCGGAGGAGGAAGAAGAAGCGGGCAGCGTCGGCGCCAACCTCTTCGATGAGCTCGTCGAGCGTGATAATCTCGCCGCCGCGCTTCGAGAGCCGCACGACTTCGTCCCCGCGCTTGAGCGTGACGAGCTGGTACAGGAGTACGTGCAGCGCGTCGCCGCGGCTGGCGACCGCCTCGGTGGCGACCTCCACGCGCGAGACGTGGCCGTGGTGATCGGCGCCCCAGACGTCGATCACGAGGTCGAAGCCACGATTCGCGAACTTGTCGTAGTGGTAGGCGATGTCGCTCGCGAAGTAGGTGGGGCGTCCATCCGAGCGAACGACGACGTTGTCCTTCTCCTCGCCGAGCGCGCTGGAGGTCAGCCAGACGGCGCCCTCCCGTTCCACCAGGTGGCCGTTCTCGCGGAGGACGGCCATCGCCGCTTCGTAGGGCGCAGTCTCACTGCCGTCCGACGCTTCGAAGAGCGAACGCTCGCGGAACCAACGGTCGTAGCGCACGCCGAAGCGGGTGAGGCTGCCTTCGATCCGTCCGACCATCAGCTCCACGCCGAGCTCGCCCAAAGCCGCGTCCACAGCCTCACCTTCGGCGGCCAGGAAGCGGTCGCCCACCTGGTCGCGGATGGCCTCCGCGAGTTCGATCATGTAGTCGCCCGGATAGCCCTCGGCCGGGATCGGCGCCTCGCGGCCAAAGAGCTGCTGGTAACGGGCGTAGAGTGTCTCCGCAAACACCTCGGTCTGGGTGCCGGCATCGTTCACGTAGTACTCGCGCTCGACCGCGTAACCGGCGGCCGCAAGCACAGCCGCGAGCGTGTCGCCGATAGCCGCACCACGACCGTTGCCCACGTGCAGGGGACCGGTGGGGTTGGCGGAGACGAACTCGACCTGAGCGCGCTTCCCTTCGCCGAGCCCGAGGTCCGCGAAGGCGGCGCCCGCGGCGATGATGCGTTCGACCTCGGCCTGCATCAATCGCTCGGCCAGCCGGAGATTGATGAACCCGGGCGGCGCTACCGCAGGGGCCTGAATCGTATCGTCAGCGGGGAGGTGCGCTGCGATGGCCTCGGCGATCTGGAGGGGCGGCATCATCGCCGCTCGCGCAAGGCGGAGGGGCAGAGAGCTGGCGTAGTCGCCGTTCGCGGGGTCCTTCGGGCGCTCGAGGTCGGCGCCAGGCAAGGCGACATCGGGCAGCGCACCGGCCCGCATTGCCGCGCGCGCGGCTCCGTCGATCAGGGCTTCGAGGCGGTGTCGGAGGGAGAGGTCCTCAGTCACCGCTCAAGCCTATCGCCCGAGCTGTTCGGAAAGAAGGTGGCTCGGCCGACTGCCAGCGACGGCCGCGAGCCGCCTTCGCTAGAGGTCGAAGGGGAACTTCTGGCGTTGGGCCAGTCCGGAGAGCTCGCCCACGGCCTCGTTCGCGTGCGCAATCACGTCCGGCGGGTAGCGATACTTGTGCTTGTGCGCCTCGAATTCCTCGGCGTCGAGCAGTTCGATCGTGCCGCTCGCGCGCACGGTGACATCGAGGTCGAGGTCCACGTAACGCAGCTCACCTGCCTCCAGTTTCGGGGGGGTGGTCACGTTGCAGTACCAGAGCGCGGTGTCCTCGCCCGGCTCGGCGAGACGAAACACGTTGTACCAACGGTCGCGCCAGAAGTGGACGAGGCTGTCGTAGCGAGAGCGGAACTCGCCCCGGCTCGTGAAGATTGGACCGCCCGCGGCGTAGTGGGCGGTGAGGAGCGATCCATCGTCGGAAAGCACGCGCAGCCGCTGGATCCAGTGCGCCTCACCGTCGTACTTCGTCACCCGCAGAAGCAGGGCATCGCCGGGCGCTGCGATCGCACCGCTCATGCCGGGGATCATACCCCGGGGCCGGATCAGTTTCGGGGCCTGTTACGTGAAGTCGCGCGATGCAACCCGGCCCTGCGAGCCTAGTCGTTCGCGAGTACGAGTCCGAGCACGGCCCCGAGGATGATGGCGAGGCCGCCCAGGCCACACACGAACGCGAGCTGCAGCGTGCTGAATCGCGCCCGCACGTCGGAGTGCATCGGCGCTACTTCGGGACCCTGATCGTCGCTCTCGGCCATCGTGTCCCCCTCGGGCCATTCTGCGCACTCCGGCGAGTTTGCGCACGCGGGGACGTAGCTCCTCGTAGACTCAGGGCGGCCGGCCGACGCTAGAGGCCGTGGCTACGGCCGCGGACTTGACCGCTCGGGAGCTGTAACTGAAGATACGTTCATCAAACAGGTATTCATCTTTACTTAGGGCAGGAGACCACTGTGACGACGAACGGAAGTACGCCCATCGATCTGGTCATCGACGCGACCGGCGTGGTCAAGACCTACGACACCGGCGAGCTCCAGGTGGAGGCGCTCCGCGGTGTCGACTTGCGAGTGACCCGCGGGGAGATGGTCGCCGTCATGGGCCCTTCCGGCTGCGGCAAAACGACGCTCCTGAACTGCATCTCCGGCCTGGACACGTTCGACTCCGGACTTGTGCTCATCAACGGCGAGGACATCGCGCGCATGGCGGACAACCAGAAGACGGAGTTCCGGGCGAAGGGTATGGGCTTCGTCTTCCAGACCTACAACCTCCTGCCAGTGCTTTCATCCGTGGAGAACGTGGAGCTGCCGCTCATCGTCTCGGGCACGAAGCCGCGGGTCGCGCGCGAGCTCGCGCTGGCCGCGCTCGGGCGCGTTTCCCTGCGCGCGCACGCCAGCCAGCGCCCCGCGCAGCTCTCGGGCGGGGAGCGCCAGCGCGTGACGGTGGCGCGGGCGGTGGTAAACAGTCCCGCGATCGTCTGGGCGGACGAGCCCACGGGCGCGCTCGACTCGGCGACGGCGGGTGGCATCATGGACCTCCTCGTGGAGGTCAACGCCCGGGAGGACCAGACCCAGGTCATCGTCACGCACGCGCCTGAGGTGGCGGCGCGCTGCCACCGCATCATCTACATGGCGGACGGCCTCATCGAACGCGAGGAGTCGACCCGGCCCGCCACGTCCGCGGCAGGGAGCTAGGGCGGAAGCCATGGAAGAGCTGTTCGGCGTATCAATGAGCGTGATCGCGACGATCGCCGTCGCGCTCACCGGCGCGATCTTCGTGGTGCTGATCTACTTGGCCGTGCGCAACCCGGTGATGTTCAAGACGGGCCTGCGGAACATCCCGCGGCGCCGCACCCAGACGGCGCTGATCATCTTCGGCCTGATGCTCGCCACCGTGATCATGACGGCCGCTTTCGGCACCGGCGACACGGTCGCGAGCACCGTCACGGACGGCATCTACGAGATCGGGGGCGAGACGGACATCCTCATCGAGTGGGACGAGGAGCGCTTCCCCCGGCCCGAGGACGAGCGTGTGATCCCACTCGAGGACCTTGAGTTCCTGCGCGAGCGTTTCGCCGACGATCCCGACATCGACGGTTTCCTAGCGGTGATCGCGGAGCGACTCCCAGTCGTCAACCTCGACACGCAGCTGAACGAGGCCTCGGCGACGATCGTCGCCTACGACACGTCGCTGGCCCAGCCCTTCGGCTCGCTGCGCGACGCGCACGGGGGGGTGGTGCTGCTGGAGGGGAACCAGATCGCGATCAACGTGGACCTCGCCGCGGAGATCGACGGTGAGGTCGGGCACACCCTCGTCCTGCTGTTCGAGGGCCGGCCTGTGGAGGTGGAGGTCGTCGCGATCTCGCCGAACAGCTTCCTCAGCGGCGCCTTCGAGTTCGGCGCCGCAGAGTTCCCCGGAGGCGCGGTCCACTTCGACTTCCTCAGCGAAATCCTCGGCCGCGGCGAGGACGCAGACCTCATCGCGGTCACGAACGTGGGCGGCGTGCGGAGCGGCCTGGAGCGATCGGACGTGGTCGAGGAGAAGCTGGCGCGGGCGCTCGAGCTGAAGCCGTACACGGTCGACCCACTGAAGAAGGACGCAATCGAGTTCGCGCAGCTGGCCGGCAGCGTGTTCACAACCGTCTTCGTCGTCTTCGGGCTCTTCTCGATCGCGGCGGGGATCCTGCTGATCTTCCTCATCTTCATCATGCTGGCGGCGGAGCGGAAGCCGGAGATGGGGATTGCGCGCGCGGTGGGGGCGAAACGCCGCCACCTGGTCGAGTCGTTCCTGGCCGAGGGGATGGGCTACGACCTGGGCGCGGCGCTGGTCGGCCTGGTCGCGGGCATCGGTGTGACCTTCGTGATGGTGGCGGTGGTGAACTCGATCGCGGAGGAGGGGCTGGGGCTCGAGCTGCGGGTAAGCTTCACCCTCCGCAGCCTGATCGTCTCGTTCTGTATCGGTGTGATCACGACGTTCATCGTGATCTTCTTCGCTTCCGTACGGGCGAGCCGTCTGAACATCGTCGCGGCCATCCGCGACCTGCCACCGCCCGTCACGGCGAACCCCGAGGCCGCCACCTGGCGCGGCTACGTGCGCGCCACCCTCAATGCGGCTGTGGCCGGCGGCAATGTGATCGTGTTTGCGTTCGCTGCCTTTCGCCTGACGGACCTCTCGTCCCTGTTCATCATCGCCCTGTTGTTCGCATTGGTCGGGCCCTGGCTCTATGTCCTCCGGGGCCACAACTTTGGCGCTCCGCGGCACGAGCGGATGGCCGGCCAGGGGATTCCTGTCTGGCCCTTCATCTTCCTCCCGCTCATTCCCTTCTACCTCGTCGCACTCCTCCTCGTGCGCTTCACGCGTGACCGAAACCCCACCCCCGGGACGTGGCTGATCGTCCTCGGAATCCTCGTGCTGCCATTGGGGCTTGCGCTCGCGGCCATGCAGAGTCGGGACCGCGCGATCGCCTGGGGCGCCGGCTTCGCGATGGTGGGCCTCGGACTCGCCGCCCTCTTCATCGAGTGGACGTTCGCTTCCGACCGGGCCTTCTTCTTCGGGACCGGCGTCTCGCTCGTGTTCCTCTGGGCAGCGCTCACGTTGCGCTATTTCCAGATCGCCGAGCGTGCCTCGTTCACAATCGTGGCCGGCCTCCTGTTGCTGTTCTGGTACGCCTTCCCGACGGACGCGTTCAACTTCATCACGGGCGAGCTCGAAGGGGACATCGAGATGTTCTTCATCAGCGGTATCGTGATGGTGACGGCGGGCACGTTCCTCGTCGTCTACAACGCCGACATCGTCCTGCCCGCCGTCGCCGCCGTCGGGCAGCGCTTCGGCCGAATCGTGCCTGCCGTCAAGACGGCCGTCGCCTACCCCCTCACATCCCGCATACGAACGGGCATGACCGTGATGATGATCGGCCTGATCATGTTCGCCTTGATCATGTTCTCGACGATCAACGAGAACTTCGTCGCGATCTTCCTCTCGGACGACGCGAAGGGCGGGTTCGATACGCAGGTGGTGGTCAACAGCAACAACCGCGTGGATGACCTCGTCGCGGCGCTTGACGAGCGCGGCGTCGATACAGAGCCGATCGAGGCCGCGGCCGAGGTACGCGTCGCCTTCGCCTTCGAAACCGAGATCGAGGATCCGGCGCACCCGGGCGAATTCAAGACCTTCACCGTCTTCGGCGCCGACGAGACCTTCTTCGCGCGGACGACGTTCGAGTTCAACTATCGCGCTGCCGGCTTCGAGAGTGACGAAGCGGTCTGGGAGGCGCTCGCCCGTGACGGTTCACTCGCCGTCATCCCCTCGTTCCTGACGAGTGGGGGCGACGACTTCGGCGACGACGACCTGCTCGAGCTCGACCTCGAGCTCGAGGACGGCTTCGAACCGTTCACGCTGACGTTCCGCGACCCGGGGACGGACGCTCGTACAACGGTCACCGTCATCGGCGCGATCGACGACCCTGGCGACGTCTTCTTCCCCGGCATCTTCGTACAGCGCGCGACCCTCCTCGAGGCCTTCCCGGACTCGGACGCTCAGCGCTTCTTCCTCGTGACGGGAGACGGCACGGACGGGGAGGCGTTCGCCAAATCGATCGAGGCGGGGCTGGTGCAGGCCTCGGCGGAGTCGCTCGACAAGCTGCTGGACGATCAGCGCGCCGCGGTAAGCGGTTTCCTGCTGCTCTTCCAGGGCTTCATGGGGCTCGGCCTGATCGTCGGCATCGCTGCCCTCGGCGTGATCGCCTTCCGAGCCGTGGTCGAGCGGCGCCAGCAGATCGGCATGCTCCGCGCGATCGGCTATCAGCGCTCGATGGTGGCGCTCAGCTTCCTCTTCGAATCCGGCTTCGTTGCCCTTTTCGGCATCATCATGGGCTTGGTGATGGGGGTGTCCTTCGCCTGGGTGCTGTGGACCTCCGGCGGCATCGACGATTCCCCCGAGGGCGCAGGCTTCGTCGTGCCCTGGATCCAACTCGCCGTGATCTGCGGCATCGCCTTCGGCTCTTCCATGCTGATGACCTACTTCCCTGCCCGTAGCGCCTCCCGCGTGGAGGTAGCTGACGCCCTGCGCTACGAATGAGCGGCCCCGAAGAGCGCCCCGAGCTGCGCGGCACGCAGCTATTTGACCTCACCGGTCGAGTTGCGGCGGTGACGGGCGCGGGCCGCGGGCTCGGCCGCACGATGGCGCTTGCCCTCGCTGCCGCGGGCGCCGACCTCGTGCTCGCGAGCCGCACCCTGTCCGAGCTCGAGAGCTTGGCCGAAGAGATTCGGGCACTTGGGCGGCGGGCGCAGCCGGTCACGACCGATGTCACGTCCCCCTCGTCTTGCGCGGCGCTCGTCGAAGCGGCCGTGGATCGGCTGGGCCAGCTTGACATCTTCGTAAACAACGCCGGGATCAATCTGCGCAAGCCGGTGCTAGAGCTGACGACGGAGGAGTTCGAGCGAGTCGTCTCAATCAACCTCACGGGCTACTTCAACGGCGCCCAGGCCGCGGGCCGCAGGCTGGTCGAGCAGGGCTCCGGGAAGGTCATCAATATCTCGAGCATCTTCTCGAGCGTGGCCCTGCCCGGGCAGGCGGCCTACGCCTCCTCGAAGGGCGCTATCGACCAACTCACCAAGGTGCTCGCTCTCGAGTGGGCGCCGCTCGGCGTGCAAGTGAACGCCCTCGCGCCCACCTACCTCGAGACCGAGCTCACGCGTCCACTCTACGACGACCCCGAGCGCCGCGCGTTCATCACCGAACGCACGCCGATGGGGCGCTGGGGGCAGCCGCACGAGCTCGCGGGCGCGATCGTGTTTCTCGCCAGTGACGCAAGCGGCTTCGTCACCGGCCAGACCTTGCTCGTCGACGGCGGCTGGACCGCCTGGTAGCGGGCGTTAGTTAGTCAGAGGGCTCGGCCGGCGACGGTTCCCACAGCGTGAAGAAGTAGCCATCCGGCCCCATGAGCTGGCAGGTCCGTGCCCCGCCATCCTCGTGCGGTGCCTGGATGCTCACCGCCCCCAGCTCGAGGGCGCGGCGGTAGCGCTCCCCGACCGCTCCCACGCGAAGCCGGATCTCCGCCCCAATGCCCCTCGCCGCGCCCTCCTCGCCGAGAGCGTCGAACCAGGGATGACCGCGGTAGGACTCGTCGGCGTGCAGCAGGATCTCGGCGCCGTCGATAGTAAGCGCGGCGAAGCCTGGGTGCCGTTCACGGATGGCGGCCCCGAGGACGCCCTCGAGGAACGCGGCAAAGGCGTCAAGATCTGTCGCCCAAAGGACGACGCTGAGGGCAGATGGGGGCATCGGGCGGCTCGCGGAATAAGTTTCCGTCAACTGTGAAGGCAGAGCATTGTCATAAGCAACTGGCGGACCTCCGTTGAAGCCAAACCGAAGCCGCTAAACCGCTCTAACCGGCTGGAATCTCGGCACTGGCGTATCACCTTCGCGTTCCCATACGACCTCCACCGGCAGCCCAACGGTTATGTCGGCATTGTCGACGCCGATCAGATTCGCGGGCATCCGTGGCCCCTCATCGAGCTCGATGACCGCAATGTTGTACGGCAGATCCGGCTCCCAAGCAGGGTGGTAGCGCTGGTGCATCACGGCGAACGTGTAGACCGTTCCCCGGCCGCTCGCTTCCTCCCATTCGTAGCGCTCGCCAAGGCAGCTCGGGCAGTTCGGGGCGATGGGCAGGCGCAGCTCCGCGCAGCTGCTGCAGCGGGCGAGAAGCAGGCGTCCCTCCGCTCCCGCGGCGAAGAACGGTTCGGTGAGCTCGTCGGCTGCAGCAACGGGTTTCGTCGGGGCGCCGTCGCTCATCGCGGTCAGCTCGCGTGCCGGCTGAGGACCAGGGCGGCGTGGTAGTTGAGGGTCCCACCGTTGCCGGTCGAGAGGATGACATCGTTCTTCGGAACCTGGCGGTCCCCGCCCTGGCCACGGCCCTGGATGATGGCTTCACTGAGCGGCGTCATGCCCCACATGTAGTAGGACGAGAGCTGGCCACCGCCCGTGTTCGTGGGAAGCGAGCCGCCCGGGCCAAGCTTGCCGTCCTCCACAAAGGCGCCGCCCTCGCCCTTCTTGCAGAAGCCGTAGTCCTCGAGCGTCACGAGGACGGTGTAGGTGTAGCAGTCATAGAGCTCGCGAGATGTCGATGTCTTCGGGGCCGACGCCGGCCATGCCGAACGCCGTCTTTGCGGCGAACCGCGCACCCGTCTCGGTCTCTGGCGAATCGCCCGCGCGGCGGCTGTCGCCGGGATGACCCTGACCCATGCCCCAGACGTAAACCGGGGGTTGGGGCATCTCGGGGGCGCGGGCAGCAGGGCTCACGATCACGGCGACGGCGCCGTTCGAAACGAGGCAGCAGTCGAGGAGGTGGAGGGGCTCCACGATCCAACGCGAGGCGTGGTAGTCCTCGAGTGTGAGGGGATCCCGCATCTTCGCCATGGGGTTCTTCGTCGCCCAGGCGCGTTCGGCTAGAGCCACGGCACCGAGCTGATCCTGCGTCGTGCCGTAGAGGGCCATATGGCGGCGCGCGGCGAGCGCGTAGGCGGTATTGGCGCCGAAGTGGCCGGCGCCGGCGGAGAGCCCCTGGATCCCCTGAGGCCCGCTGCGGCGCCCGGCGTTGCCGTAGGCCGCGGCCGCGGACGCACCTTCGCGCAAGGGCGCGTCGGCGAAGACGCAAACGACGTGCGTCGCCATGCCGGCGTCGATCGCCATCGTCGCGTAATGAACCATCTGGGCCGCCGTCGAGCCGGCCGCGTTCATGTGATTGAGGAGGCGCAGATCGCCCAGGCCGAGCGCATTCTGGAGGCCCAGGCCCAAGCCGTCGCCCTGGAAGCCGGTGATGCCCGCATTGATCAGCAGGCCATCGATGTCGCTCTTCGCGAGGCCCGAATCGGCCAACGCAATGCGCACGCGTCAACGGCGAAATCCGTGGAGCTCTTCCCGTAGATCCGCCCCATCGGGGTGATGCCGAGTCCGGTGATCGCCGCCGCGCCGCGCAGTCTGTGTGCCATGAAGCCGCGAGTATACCCGGCTCAGGAACCCCACGGCCCTGCCCCGAAGGCGAGCTGTAGCCTCTGGCAAGACGGCCGGCCTGTCGGGGAGGCTTGCCCACGTCCCCGCTGAGCTCTGAACTTTGAGCTCTGAACTTTGAACTCTGAACCCCTAGAGCTGGTAGGTCTGGTAGTCGCGGGCGACGAGCGTGCGCGGAAGGTCGGGCTGCACCTCGGGCGTGACGTGGGTGAGGATGAGCCGCGCAGTCGGGGCCATCGCCGCCTGCACCTGCGGGATGTCGTCAAGCAGGTTCATGTGAATCGGGATCGAGTCGGCGCGAGAGGCGCACTCGGAAACGAGAACCTCGGAGGAGCGGGCGAGGTCGAGGACCGCGTCACAGAACCGCGTGTCGCCGGTGTATCCGAAGTCAGTGCCATCGAGGCGAGCGCGGAAACCCAAGCTCAGGGACAGCCGATCATCGTGCTCGACCACGACGGGCTCCAGGGTGAGGTCGCCGACTGTCAGGGATTCCCCCCCGCGGAGCTCCCGCCAATCGATCGCGAACTCGCCCTCGAAAAGGCCGGGGTAGACGGTCTCGCCGATTTCGCGAGCGAGACGAGCGGTATCGGGCGGGCCCACGATCGTGACGGGCGTCGAGCGGCCTTGGTACTTCCAGTGCAGGAGGAGTGAGGGCAGACCGAGGAAATGGTCGCCGTGGTGATGGCTGAGGACGACAGCCTCGATCGCGTTTGGATCGACGGCGACGTGGTGGAGCGACATCAGGGCCTGGGGTGGGGCTTCGAAGAGGAAGCGCCGGTTCGCGAGGAAGCCGTTCCAGCAGAGGCCGCCCGGCGCAAATGCGTTGCCGGTGCCGATAAACGTCAGCTCGAGCGCCATTGCCCGCCATCGTACCGCTCCCCGTGCGACCCTGGCTTCCGCTCGCGCGAGGCTGGACAATGCAGCGATGACGGTTCGCGTCGGGGTCATCAACGTCACCGGGTTCGCGGGCATGGAGGCGGCGCGCCTCCTCTGGAATCACCCCGAAGCCGAGCTCGTGGCAGCCACCGGCCGGTCGCTCGCAGGCCAAAAGCTCGGGGACGCGTTCCCGCACCTGGCGGTCTACGCGGACCTCCCCATCACCGCGGAACTCGAGGCGGACGTCGATGTCGCCCTCTCGGCCCTGCCGACCGGTGCGAGCGCCGAGGCCTGTGCGCCGCTCGTGCGCAGCGGGGTGCGTGTGATCGACATCGCCGCGGACTTCCGCCTGCGTGAGCCCGCCGCCTTCGCCGAATGGTTCGGCGCTGAGCACCCCGCACCGGAGCTGCTCTCACGCGCGGTCTACGGCCTGCCCGAGCTCCATGCGCGCGAGATCGCAGCCGCCGACTTGGTCGCGAACCCCGGCTGCTATCCCGCAACCACAATCCTCGCGCTGGCCCCGGCGGTCGCCACAGGACTCGTCGAGCCGCGTGTGTTCGTCGATGCGAAGTCGGGGATCTCGGGAGCTGGGCGGGGGGGCGGGGGCGGGGGCGGGTTCAGCTATAGCGATGTGAACGAAGACGTCTCCGCCTACCGCATCGCGAACCACAACCACCAGCCGGAGATGGCCCAAGAGCTCTCGCGGCTGCGCGAGGGCCCCGAGGTGGCCGTGACCTTCGTCCCACACCTCGTGCCGATGACACGCGGCATCCACGCCACCTGCTACGCGCCGCTCGCCCAGCGGGTCTCCCAGTCGGAGGTCGTCGCGCTCTATCGCGACTTCTACGCCGACGCGCCGTTCACGTCTGTGAGCGACGCTCCGCCCCACACCAAGCACACCTACGGCAGCAACGCCTGCCTCGTGCACCCGACCGTGGACGAGCGCAACGGCGCGCTCGTCGTGGTGGGTGTCCTCGACAACCTCATGAAAGGCGCCGCCGGCAGCGCAATCGAGAACATGAACCTCATGTTCGGCCTGGCCCAGACTGCTGGCCTCGACCGGCCCGCGCTGTTCCCGTGAGCGTGGAGCTCGAGATCGATCCCACGGGTAGCGCAACGAGCCCGGCCGGCTTCCGCGCTGGGGCCGCCTACGCCGGAATCAAGACCTACGGGGAGGACAAGCTCGACATCGGCATCCTCACCTCGGACCGGCCCGCGGCGGTGGCCGCCGTGTTCACGCGCAACCGCCTGCGCTCAGCCTGCATCGATGCGAACCTCGACCGACTGGCCGATGGAAGGGCGCAAGCGGTGGTCGTAAACAGCGGGATCGCGAACTCGAGCACCGGTGAGCGCGGCCTACGCGATGCCTTCACCATGTCGGACTGGGCAGCCGCGAAGGTGGGCATCCCGCCCGAGGCGATGCTCGTCGGAAACACGGGCGTAATCGGGCACTTCCTGCCGATGGACCAAGTCGCGGCGGGCATCGACGCGATCGCCCTCGAAGAGGATGGCGGGCGCGATTTCGCGCGCGCAATTATGACAACGGACCTCGTACCGAAGCACGGCTGTGTGCGCTTCGGTCCGTACACCCTCGGGGGCTGTGCCAAGGGCTCAGGCATGATCCATCCGAACATGGCGACCATGCTCGCGTACCTGACGACGGACGCCCCGATCGCCCCGCAGATGCTGCAATCAAGCCTAACGGAAGCGGTGAATCGCACGTTCAACCTGGTCACGGTCGATGGCGACACGAGCCCCAGCGACACCGTCGTTCTGATGGCGAACGGCGCCGCCGGCGGTGAGCCGCTCGACGCCGGCAGCCCTTGGATCGAGGGATTCCGGGCGGCGCTGAGCGCGGTCTGCGAGCATCTGGCGAAGGCGATCGCGCGCGACGGCGAGGGCGCCACGCGCCTGATGGAGATCACCGTAGGCGAGGCGGCGAGCGAGGCCGACGCACGGCGCCTGGTGCGCGAGATCGGCACCTCCTACCTGGTCAAGACGGCCGTTCACGGCGCCGATCCCAACTGGGGACGGATCATCAGCGTGGTCGGGCGCTCCGAAGTCGCGATCGCTGAGGCGGGTGTGACCCTGGCGGTCTGCGGCCACCGCCTGTTCGAGCGCCAGGAGCCTATCGCCTACGACGAGGTGGAGGTCTCGCGGGCGATGTCCGGCGACACCGTCACGATTGACGTGGGGCTGGGCGCGGGCGTGGCGCGCGCGACCGGCTGGGGCTGCGATCTCAGCGCAGAGTACGTACGCATCAACGCCGACTACACCACGTGAGCCCGTGGCAGCGTGGCGCGGGGCCGATCGTCGTCAAGATCGGGGGGAGCACTCTCGGGGAAGCCGACACGACCATTCCTGACATCGCCGCGCTCGAGCGGCAAGGCCATCAGCCGATCGTCGTGCACGGCGGCGGCGCCGAAGCGAGCCGCTGGCTCGAGGCGATGGGGATTGAGAGCCGCTTCGTCGACGGGTTGCGCGTTACCGACGAGCGTACGTTGCCAGTCGTCGTTGCCGTCTTCGCTGGCATCGTGAACAAGCGCATCGTCGCTGCGTTGAACGCGGCAGGAGCCCGGGCGGCAGGGATCTCGGGCGCGGATGGCCGTACGCTCGAGTGCGAGCGCCGGCGGCCCGAGCTGGGCTTCGTGGGAAGCCCCGTGGCCGCGCATGCCGAGGTCGTACTCGCCCTGCGGGCCGCGGGCGTGGTACCCGTCATCAGCCCAATCGGCTACGTCGCCGGCCCCGAGGCCGACCAGCTCGTGAACGTCAACGCGGACGAAGCGGCGGCCTGGATCGCGCAAGCGGTCAACGCGAGCGCACTCGTCTTCCTGACCGACGTCGACGGGGTGCGGGGCGCCGACGGCGCGGTGCGGCGAAAGCTCGATGTGGATGAGGTCGCTGAGCTGCGGGCCGCGGGGGTGGTGGCGGGGGGCATGATCCCCAAGACCGAGGCGTGCCTGCGCGCAGCGGCGATGGGCGTGCGCAGCCAGATCGTCGATGGCCGCGTCCCGGGCGCGCTGCTGGCGCTCGCGGGGCAGGGCACCGTCTTCGATCCCGAGTCGTCCTAGCACGCGCCCCCGGCGACGCTCTCAAGCTCAGCCCATAGAATCCCCAGGCCAAGCGAGCCACCAGCAGCGATAGGAGCCGACGCGTCATGCCCGATTGGATCGAACTCGAGCGGAAGTACCTGTTCCAGAACTACGGTCGTCAACCGATCGTCCTCGAACGCGGAGAGGGCTCACGGGTTTGGGACGCTGACGGGAACGAGTACCTCGATTTCGTCGGCGGGCTCTCCGTCACCTCCCTCGGGCACGCCCACCCAGTCGTGGTAGAGGCTGCGGCCAAGCAGGCGGCGCAGCTGATCCACGTCTCGAATCTCTACTACACGACTCCCATGATCGAGCTCGCCGAGCTGCTGGTGGAGAACTCCCCGCTCGATCGCGTCCTCTTCTCCAATTCCGGGGCGGAGGCCGTGGAGACGGCGATCAAGCTCGCGCGGCGCTGGGGCCACGACGAGCGCAACGGCGCTTACGGGATCATCGCCATGGAGAATGGGTTCCACGGGCGCAGCCTGGGGGCGCTCGCGGCCACGGGAACGGCCCGCTACCGCGAACCGTTTGCGCCCATGCCGCCGGGATTCACGCACGTCCCCTGGGACGATCTCGATGCCGTGAAGGCAGCGACGAACAAGGACACGGTGGCGGTGCTCATGGAGCCGATCCAGGGCGAGGGTGGCGTGAACATGCCCGGGGAGGGCTACCTCCAGGGTGTACGCGATTGGTGCGACGCCAACGCGCTGCTCCTGATCTTGGACGAGATCCAGACCGGAATCGGGCGTACTGGCACCCTTTGGGCGCATGAGCAGGAAGGTATGGAGCCGGACATTATGTGCGTGGCCAAAGGCCTCGCCGGTGGCCTCCCAATCGGCGTGACCCTCGCCCGCGACGAGCTCGCGCTGCACCTCGTCCCTGGGGACCACGGCACCACCTTCGGCGCGAATCCCGTGGCGACGGCAGCAGGCGTCGCCCTGCTCCGGTACATCCTCGAGAACGACGTACTCGGCGCCACGCGGCGAGCCTCCGACCGGCTGGTTACACGCCTGCGGGCGATGGAAGACACGGTGCCTGCGGTGACGGAGGTGCGCGGCCGCGGACTGCTCTTGGCTGTGGGCCTCGCGAGCGAGGCCGCCGTAGCGGTCGTAGCCGCTTGCCGCGAACGCGGACTGCTCGTGAACAATGTGCGGCCCGATCGTATCCGCCTCATGCCGGCCCTCATCGTGACCGACGATGAGATCGACCGCGCCTGCGACATCCTCGAGGAGGCGATCCGGTCGGCGACCTCGTAGTCGGCTTCGCCCTCGCCCTGGCGACGTTGGCCGCGGTCGGAACGCTCGGGGTCGGTGTGCGGAGACTGCTGGCCGCGCGAGCGGCCGACGGTGCGCTCGGCTCGCCCGGGACCCTCGTACTGGGCGCGGCCGCGGGTGGGGCGATGGGACTGGCCTTCGCTCCCTTCGCGATCGCGGGCGTTCTCCCGGTCGCCGTCTCGATTGTGGTGCTGGCCCTGGTCTTGGCGATGCTCCTCAGTACGTTGGCAGTGGCGCAGCTCCTCCAGTCGAGCGCCTGACCCTGCCCTCAGGCCGATGAGCGCGCTACGCTGGGGCCACACTCGACGAAGGCAGGGCCGGCGTGCCAAAGCTCGTTCTTGCGTACAGCGGCGGATTGGATACCACCACCGCGATCACCTGGCTGACGAAGGAGGGCGGCTACGACGTGGTCGCACTGAACATCGATGTGGGCATGAGCCGCGAGCAGGACGTGCTCGAGGAGCGCGGCCTTGCGGCTGGCGCCCGCAAAGTCGTCGTCGAAGACGCGCGCGAGGATTTCCTGCGCTATTTCGCCTTCCCCGCCCTCGCAGCGGGGGCGATCTACCAGGACGCGTACCCGCTGGCGACCGCCCTCGCACGGCCGCTCATGGCGAAGCTCCTCGTCGATGTGGCGCACGACGAGGGGGCCGTTGCCGTAGCCCACGGCTGCACGGGCAAGGGCAACGATCAGGTGCGCTTCGACGTCGGCATCCGCACCCTCGATCCGGCGCTCCGCATCGTCGCCCCGATGCGCGAAGAGGCGATGTCGCGCGAATCCGAGATCGAGTACCTCCAGGACCACGGCGTCGCCATCGCCTGGGAGACGAAGGGCTCTTTCAGCATCGACGAGAACATCTGGGGGCGCAGCGTCGAGGCCGGCGTGCTCGAAGACCCCTGGGCGGCGCCGCCGCCCGGGGCGTTCGCCTGGACGTGCGCGCCCGAGGACGCTCCTGCCGATCCCATCGATTTCGAGATCGCATTCGAAGGCGGATTCCCGACGGCCCTCGATGGGGCCGCTCTGGACGCGGTGACGCTTGTCGAGCGGCTGAACCAGCTCGGGGGGGAGCATGGGGTGGGGCGGATCGACCACGTCGAAGACCGCCTCGTCGGGATCAAGAGCCGCGAGATCTACGAGTCCCCGGCGGCCACGATCCTCCACGAAGCGCACCGCGCGCTCGAAACGCTGACCCTGGCGAAGCAACAGCTCCGCCTCAAGCGGCAGATGGCTGCCGAGTACGCTGAGCTGATCTACGACGGCCTCTGGTTCAGCGCCCACCACCAGGACATCGCCGCCTATGTCGCGAGCACGCAGCGTCACGTCACGGGAAGCATTCGCATTCGCCTCCTCCGCGGGAGCGCGACGGTGACCGGGCGGCGCGCGGAGGCCTCGCTCTACGACCGCGCCCTCGCGACCTACGACCGCGAGGACGCCTTCGACCACGCGTCGGCGGTCGGCTTCATCGATATCTGGGGCCTGCAGACACGGGTCCAGGTGCGCGTGCAGCTGCTGGACGAGCTCCCCCAGGCGCTCCGGATCGCGCGGCCCCAAGAGGAGAAGCAGGCATGAGTGCTCCCACAGCCGAGGCCACGATCCGCTATCTAGGCCCGGGCGACGGCGCCGAGCTCTGGGGAGGCACCCAGGCCGACTTCGTGATCGACTGGCCCCACCGCGCCCGGCCAAGGAGATCGCGGTTCTCCTCCAGGACGCAGCCGCCAGCCGCTGGCGCAGACCGCGGGGCGGGAAGACACGGCCGACTCCCGTGTCGAGGCCGCGCGAGTCGTCGGCGAAGCCTGGCTGAGCGCCCAGGTTGCGCGTGAGCGCCACCTCGATTCACTCGTCGTGATCTCGGCGGCGACCCTGCGGGAGCGCCCCGAGCTCGTCGACGCTGTCCGCTCGGGCGGCAGCTAGCAGCTCAATGGCAGAGAAGCGAAAGCCGCGCATGCGGCGCGTCCCCGTCTCCGAAGCGGGCCAGGCAGGACCCCCCGAGGAGAGCGCGCCCCACCCCGTGAACGAGCCGCCCTCATGTGATTGCGCGCGACTGGAGCGGCACGAGTGGCACGAGGTCGAGAGTGATTGGAGCGAGATCACCTTTGCGAAGATCGGGGTGCCCGCGTTCTTCGGGGTCCCCATCCGTTTCTGGAGCCACCGCCGCAAGCTGATCAAGCGCGCGGAGGCGGTGGGAGTTGTCCCCGAAGACCCGATGTTGCTGTTAGGACCGGGTCGCGTCCGAAGGCCCGTGCTCCTCGAGGTCGAGGACGTCGACGCGTCGCGCAGGGGTTTCCACGTGCCCGGCGGGGTCGTCTTCACGCGGCTCCTGCCCGCCCCTTGGGGGGAGATGAAGGCGCTCATGAAGGAAACGAAGGCGATGGCGCGCGAACGCTACGGCCGCGATCCGGACACCGTCTGGGTCTGGTATCTGACCTGCCAGAGGTGCTCCGCCGATCGCAACTTCGAAACGCTATTCGTCGCGCACTACCAGCAGCGGCCGCAAAAGGCTCAAGGGTGACCGCGGCGGCCCCGTTCGCTACCATCGAGCTGTGCACCGATCGATGGACTTGAGCGTTTGGCTCATTCTTCGACGGCCTCGCGGCGCGTAGCCGGCGGGGCCTTCCCCCAACTTCCCCAGCACCAGCTTGCCCGTTCGCGACGACCGCCGATACCTGGGCCGCGACCAGCCCTGGTCAGCAGTTCGGCCGCCGGCGCCTAAGCCACCAGGAGCGCTCCATGCCCGACCGCTATGACCCGCACACGATCGAGCCGAAGTGGCGCGCGCGTTGGCGGGCAGACAACATCGACCACGCCAGCGACGATGACCCGCGGCCGAAGTGGTACGCGCTCACCATGTTCCCCTACCCGTCCGGAGATCTGCACACGGGCCACTGGTACGTGCTCGCGCCGACGGATGCGGCTGCGCGCTTCAAGCGCATGCAGGGCTACAACGTGATGTTCCCGATCGGCTTCGACGCCTTTGGCCTGCCCGCGGAGAACGCCGCTATCGAGCGCGGTGTCGACCCCAAGGAGTGGACCTACCAGAACATCGAGCGGATGCGCGAGCAACTGCACGCGATGGGCGCCAGCTTCGACTGGGACCGCGAAGTCGTTACCTGCGATCCCGACTATTACCGCTGGACGCAGTGGTGGTTCCTGAAGCTCTACGAGCGAGGACTGGCCTACCGCGCTGAAGCGGCCGCCAACTGGTGCCCAGGTTGCCAAACGGTGCTCGCGAACGAGCAGGTGCTCGATGGGCGCTGCGAGCGCTCGGACGACGTCGTGGAGCGCCGTTTCCTCACCCAATGGTTCTTCAAGATCACCGATTACGCCGAAGAGTTGCTGGACTTCAGCAAGATCGAGTGGCCCGAACGCATCGCGACAATGCAGCGGAACTGGATCGGCCGGTCCGACGGCGCCAGCCTCGACTTCGCCGTTGATGTGCCCGGCATCGCGGAGCCGCTCACGGTGTTCACCACCCGGCCCGACACCGTCTACGGCGCCACCTTCATGGTGCTCGCGCCGGAACACCCATTGGTCGAGCAGCTTACGACCGCGGAGCAACGCGGCGCGGTCGTGGAGTACGTTGCCGCGGCTGTCCAGGCCACGGAGATCGAGCGATTATCGACGGATCGCGCGAAGACCGGCGTCTTCACGGGCGCCTACGCGATCAATCCCTTCAGCGGCGCGCGTATCCCCATCTGGATCGCCGACTACGTCCTCCTGACCTACGGCACGGGCGCGATCATGGCCGTCCCGGCACACGATCAGCGCGACTTCGAGTTCGCGCGGAAGTACGACCTCGCAGTCGTACCAGTGTTCGACAGCGCCGACGTCAACGTGAGCGAGCCCCTGACGGCCGCGTTCACCGAGGGCGGGGCGATGATCAACTCCGGCCGGTTCGACGGCACTCACGGGGACGAAGCGGTGGCGCGGCTGAACGCGCACGCGGAGACCGAGGGTACGGGAAGGGGCGCGGTCACCTACCGCCTCCGCGACTGGCTCATCTCGCGGCAGCGCTACTGGGGTACGCCCATTCCGATGATCCACTGCGAGGCCTGCGGCGTCGTGCCCGTGCCGGAGGGCGATCTGCCGGTGCTCCTGCCTGAGGGCGTGCAGTTCGAGCCGACCGGGCAGTCGCCGCTGACGCAGATCCCCGAATGGGTGAATGTCGAATGCCCGCAGTGCGGTCACGCCGCCCGGCGTGAGACGGACACGCTCGACACGTTCATGTGCTCGAGTTGGTACCAGATGCGTTATGTCGATCCGCACAACCCGGAGCGGCCGTTCTCGTCCGAGGCCGCTAGCCAATGGCTGCCCGTCGACCAGTACACCGGCGGACCGGAGCACGCGGTCATGCATCTGCTCTACACGCGCTTCTTCTGGAAAGCGGCGCGTGACATGGGCATCGTCGAGGGTGACGAACCGATGACGCGCCTTTTTAACCAGGGCGTGATCGTGGGGCCGGACGGAAACCGGATGTCGAAGAGCCGCGGCAACGTCGTCGCCCCTGACGACCAGGTGCGCGAGCACGGCGCCGACGCGTTCCGCTGCCAGCTCATGTTCATCGGCCCCTGGGACCAGGGCGGGCCCTACAACCCGAGTGGCATGCCCGGGATCGTTCGCTGGCTCAACCGCCTCTGGGCGCTCGCGAGCGAGCCCGCGGGAGGCGGCGGCGCGGCCGACCCCGTGGCGACCCGGGAGCTCGTCGCGACCACCCAGCGGACCGTCCGCGACGTGGCGGCCGACCTGGACGGATTCCGCTTCAACACCGCGATCGCGCACCTGATGGAGCTGACGACGGCACTCCAGCGCGCCCGCGACTCAGAGGGCGGCGCCGACGCAGAGTGGGATCGCGCGGTCGAGACGCTGATCCTGATGACGGCCCCGTTGGCACCCCACATTACGGAGGAGCTCTGGGCGCGACGGGGCAACGCCTACAGTGTCCACCAGCAGGCTTGGCCTGCGTTCGACGAGTCGCTCGCTATCGAGGAGACGATGGAGATCGTGGTGCAGATCAACGGCAAGGTGCGTGACCGGCTCACCCTGCCCTCCGGGGCGAATGAGGAACAGGCGCGCGCCCTCGCGCTCGCGAGCGAGAAAGTCCGGGGCTGGGTCGAGGGCAAGGAGCCGAAGCGCGTCATCTACGTGCCGGGCAAGCTCCTCAATATCGTGGTCTGAGGCTGCCCGGCGCTTAGTTGGAGACCCGGCCCACGACGATGATCATCACGTAGAGCACGGCGATCACGAGCATCGGGCTGAGGTCGATCATGCCCGTGCGGGGCATGTAGCGGCGCACCGGCTGGATCAGTGGATCAGTGATCTGATGCACGATCAGGACGAACGGATTCGTCCGCGAGACCGGCAACCAGGTCAGCAGCGCGCGCGCGATGATCGCGATGATCAGTACGTAGAGGAAGCCCGTGAACAGGGCTGCGATCGTGCCGTTCATCGAGACCCGCCCAGCTCGCGCGAGCGTTCGTGGGCGGCGCGTACGCATTCGGCCACGGCGGCGCGAAAGCCCCCGCGCTCGAGCTCGAGCAAGCCAGCAGCGGTGGTTCCCGCCGGCGAGGTGACGCGGGCACGCAGGTCGGCGGCCGAATGCTCGCTTGCGCGCGCGTAGAGGGATGAGCCGTAGAGGGTCTGGAGCGTCATCTCCTCGGCTTGGGCACGAGTCAGTCCGATTGCGACGCCGGCCTCGACCAGCGCCTCAATGAAGAGGAACACGTACGCGGGGCCGCTGCCGCTGAGGGCCGTGGCCATGTCCAGCTTCGCCTCGTCGTCGACGTAGAGCTCGCGGCCGATGGCCCCGAGCAGAGCGCGCGCGGCAGCACGCTGGTCCTCGTCGACCGTTGGCGTCGCCGTCCAGACGCTCATGCCCGCGTTCACGGCCGCGGGGGTGTTCGGCATCACCCGAATCACCCGGTCATGCGAGAAGTGCGAGGAGAGCGCAGCGATGCTCACACCCGCCATGATCGACATGAGGACAGCACCGGGGGCGAGCTTCCCGGACAGGTGCGCGAATTCCTGCGGCTTCACCGCCAGCAGGACGAGCGTCGCTTCGGGCAGGACGTCGTCCGCAGCCACGGCCACGTTCACGCCGTAGCGACTGACCAAGTGATCGCGGCGCGGGGCGACGACCTCGACGACGATGACCTCGTCGGGGCGGAGGACGCCCTGCTCGAGGGCGCCCGCGAGAATCGCCTCGCCCATCACCCCGCCACCAACGATCACCGTCGTCACGGCGAACGCTCCCCGAAGAGGGCACGGCCGACACGCACGAGCGTCGCGCCCTCCTCGACCGCAACCTCGAGGTCGTCGGTCATGCCCATGGAGAGCCCGGCGAGCTCGAACCGCTGCGCCAGCGTGCTCAGCTCACGGAAAACAGGACGTACCTCTTCGGCATCGGCAATGTAGGGCGCGATCGTCATGAGGCCCTGCAGGCGAGTCTGAGCGAGGGCGCGTGCGGCCGCAACCAGCGCAGGAAGCTGGTCGGCGGGGGCGCCGTGCTTCTGCGGCTCCGCGGCGAGGTTCAGTTGAAGCAGCACGTCTACCGGCGCGGTAGCCAGCGAGTCGAGCCGGGCGAGCAGCCGCTCCGAGTCGACCGAATGGATGACCCGGAACGCCGCTGCCGCCACGGCCTCCGCGGGCTGGCCCTTGCTGACCGCGACGATGGTCACCGCGGCCGGATCGCGGCCCGAGCGTGCGCAGGCGCGCGCGATCCGCTCGCGGACGCCCGCGAGTCGTTCGGCGACCGCTTCCTCCACGGCCGGAGAGCTCACGTGAGCTGCGGCGGGTGCTTCGCTTCCCACACGCCGCGAGCGACAAGCGCGACGACTATCAGCCCAATCGCACCAAGCCCAAGGGCGGCGTGGATCACGAACAGCCAGACGAGGGCCGCGAGGACGACCGTCAGACCGACGAGGACCGCAAACGGCACTGCGAGGATGCGAGTGATCGCGAGCGTGATGGCCAGCACCTCACGGAAGCTGCCATCGCCATCGCCATCGGGCTCGCCCGAGCTGTAGTAGAAGCCCACGGTTCGATTCTACCCCTCGGGGCGGGTGGCGACTGGCGACGACGGGTAACGGCGGTCGGTCGCTACCCACACTTGTTGTAGCCGCAGCTGCGGCAGAGCAGACACCCCTCCCCGTAGAAGAGGACCGAACCGCAGTCGGGGCAGCCCACGCCGCTCGCGACCATGTCGCCGTGCGCGAGGGCGGGCTCGTCGACGCCGAGGCTATCCGCGACCTCGTAGGGCGGGATCAGTGTGGGCTGCAGCGCTGGCTCCCGGTCGCCGAACTTCAGCTCGAGCCAGCGGAAGATGTAGTCGACGATACTCGTGGCGATCGGGATCTGGGGGTTGCCGGTCGGGCCGCTCGGCTCGAAGCGGGCGCCGCTGAGCTTGGCCGTAAGGTCGGAGAGGGGCACGCCGTACTGCAACGAGTAGCTCATGAGCTTCGCAACCGTGTCCATGAGGCCACTGACCGTGGAACCCTGCTTGCTGACGTTGATGAAGAGCTCCCCGGGCGTGCCATCGTCGAAGAGGCCGACGGTCATGTAGCCCTCTTGTTCGCCCACGCGGAACTTGTGAGTGATCGATTGGCGCTCGTCGGGCAGGCGGCGGCGGACGGGCCTACCCCTCTCGGCGACGAGCGCCTCCGCGGCGGCGACAGCATCGGCGCCGGCGCTCGTCTCGTCGGTCGCGTGCTTCAGCACCTGGAGGTCGCGCGAGCCGTCGCGGTAGATCGTGATGCCCTTGCAGCCCGTGTCGTAAGCGAGCTGGTAGGCCTCGGCGACGTCTGCGACGGTGGCGCTGTTGGGGAAGTTGATCGTCTTGGAGACGGCGTTGTCCGTGCCCTCCTGGAAGGCGGCCTGCGTGCGCACGTGCGCCTCCGGGGCGATGTCGTGCGCGGTCACGAAGACGCGCTTCACCCAATCCGGCACATCGGCGCGATCCGCCAGCTGGCCGCCGTGGGCGAGGAAGTCGATCAGCTCCTGGCTGTGGAACCCTTCGGCCTTGGCCGCGCGCTCGAACTGCTCGTTCATCTCGTTCAGCTCCGTGCGCTTCGTGGGGTCGTCCTTGTCGAGGTAGTGTGAGCGCACGAAGGCGAGGGCGAAGACCGGCTCCACACCACCAGAGCAGTTCGCGATGATGCTGAGCGTGCCGGTCGGGGCGATCGTGGTGCGCGTCGAGTTGCGCAACGGCATCGGCCCTTCGCTGCCGCCAGGCCCGTAGATCGACTCGCCCCACTCGGGGAAGTTGCCGCGGACCGCGGAGAGCTGATGTGAGGCGGCGTCCGCCTCGCGCTGCATGAAGCCCATCACGTCACGGGCGAGGGCCAGCGCCTCTTCTGAGTCGTAGGGAATGTGCAGTTCGAGCAGGAGGTCGGCCCAGCCCATCACGCCCAGCCCGATGCGGCGAATTGCCCGCGACGTCTCCTCGATCTCCTCGATCGGGTAGTGGTTCATCTCGATCACATTGTCGAGAAGGTGCACGCAGCGATGGACGGCCGTTCCCAGCCGCTCGAAATCAACCGTGCGCGCGCCCGCCTCGCCCACGACGAAGTGCGCGAGATTGATCGAGCCGAGGTTGCAGGAGTCGTACGCGTAGAGCGGTTGCTCGCCACACGGATTCGTGGATTCGATCGGCCCGCGACTCGGCACCGGATTCGCCCGCCCGTCGTTGATGCGGTCGATAAAGACGACGCCGGGATCACCGTTCTGCCAGGCGTTCTCGAGCATCGTCTGCCAGACCTCGCGGGCGTTGCGCCGATCGACCACCTCGCCGTTCTTGGGGCTGATCAGATCGTAGTCGGCGTCGTTGGCGAGCGCCTCCATGAAAGCGTCGGTCACGGCCACGCTGATGTTGAAGTTGGTGAGCGTGGTCATGTCCGCCTTCATCGAGATGAACTCATCGATGTCGGGGTGGTCGATGCGGAGGATGCCCATGTTCGCGCCGCGACGGGTGCCACCTTGCTTGATCGCCTCGGTAGCCGAATCAAAAACGGTCATGAACGAGACGGGCCCGCTCGCCACGCCCATCGTCGAGCGGACGCGGTCGTTGGCGGGGCGGAGGCGGGAGAAGGCGAAGCCGGTCCCGCCGCCGGACTTGTGGATCACGGCGGTGTCACGGATCGCCTTGAAGATGCCATCGATGGAGTCGGGCACGGGCAGGACGAAGCAAGCGGAGAGCTGCTGCAGATCGCGCCCCGCGTTCACCAGCGTCGGCGAATTCGGGAGAAAGTCGACGGAGGAGAGGAGCCGGTAGAAGTCCTCCTCCGTGGCCGCCCGGTCTTCCTCCGTACCGCCGAAACGCAGTTCCGCCTCGGAAAGGTTCCGGGCGACGCGCTGGAAGCACTGCTCCGCCGTCTCGATCGGATCGCCATTCTCGTCCCGCGCCACGATCCGGCGCTCCATCACGACCCGCGCATTGTCCGAGAGGGTCGCGGGGACGAAGCCTCCGGCACCGGTCTCGGGCGTGGGCTCGGAAGTGGTGACCATGGGTCCTCCAGAGGTGCTTAAAGCGTGTTGTGCGCATACGAACGCCCCGCGGGCTTCCGCACTACGGTGTGTGGGGGCTCAGAGGCTGACGCCCTAGTGGCCGCTCTTTTTTGACTTGGTCTGAGAGAGCGCACTCCCTGCTGCAGACTTGGCTGCCTTGCTGGACGTCTTCTTAGCGAGCGTCTTCCCCGCCGCGCTTGCCGCTTTGGCACCAGTTGTTCTCTTGTGGGCCATTATGTTTCTCCTACGAGTGATATAGAACGGATGTTCTGGACCGAAACTCTAGCGATGGATGGCTTGGGGCGCAACCCCGGCGCTCGCCCCGCCTAGCCCGCCGTCCGTACGAGCTGCACGGGCTCACGCGCAGGCGCCGCCCGCGCATCCCGGTTCCCGTCTTCGGGCAGGGGAAGCTGCAGCTTTTGCTCGTCGGTCATCTGGTCGCGGCCCTCGTCCAGGGCTTCGAGCGCCTCTTTCAGCGACTCGACATCGGTGAAGGCGCGGTAGACCGAAGCGAAGCGGATGTAGGCGATGTGGTCGATTCGTCGCAGCGCCTCGACCGCGAGCTCGCCGACCACGGCGGATGGGACCTCGAGGCGGCCGTCACGCGAGACGCGCGACTCGATATCGGCCACGATGGTCTCGAGCTGGTCAGCTGAGACCGAGCGTTTCGCACAAGCGGCGCGCATTCCCGCGAGCAGCTTCCCGCGATCGAAGTCCTCGCGCCGGCCGTCCTTCTTCACGACTTGGACGGTCGATCGCAGGACGGTCTCGAGCGTCGTGAAGCGCTCGCCACAACCCGCGCACTCGCGCCGGCGGCGAACGGCATCGCCGTTGCCCCGGCTATCGGTGACACGGGAATCGTCGGAGTGGCAGAAGGGACAGCGCATAGGCGGGCTCCGGACCGAATTGTTAGGGCGCGTTAACCAGTGCGCCAATGAAGGCGCATGATGCCCCATATGTGGGGGGGCGTCAAGATCTATTCTACTAGATATGGGTGTTGAGTTCAGAGTTCAGAGTTCAGAGTTCAAGGTTCAGAGTTCAGAGAAGACCGTCTGCGGCGGGAGCGGAGTTCCGCCCTGAGACGGCGCGTCCAGGGGCGGGCATAGCCGGTCATCTCAGGGAATTGTCCTGCTGCCAACGTGGGGACGGGCCGTGGCTCTACCGCCGCCGCCGGGGCTCGTGGAACTGGCAGGCTTCGGTGTCCGTCCAGGGGGCGACGATGCCGCTGCCGGGGTGGAGGCAGGTCCCGCGACCGAAATCCTCGTTCGGCACGAACTCGTGGCAGCCCTCGCAGGTCAGCTTCGGCCTCGTGCGGGGCGCGTCGTCCTCGCGCATGATCGCGAGGAGGTCGCGGGGACCAGGGGGTTGCCAGGTGACCGCACGGAGGTCGTCGGAGCGGTAGTTGGGATCGAGCTGGGCGCGGAAGGCGTCCGGCTCGGTGGCGCGGCGGCGACGCCGGCGGCGCGCCTCCGAGCGCCGCAGCGCCTCCATCGCAACGCCGTTCTCGTCGGGCTCGCGCTGGCGGCGACGTTTGCGGCCCTTGCGACGGCTCATGGGGGGAGGGTAGCGGGCGGCGGAAGCGCTGTCTCGGGGGTCAGCGGGGAAGCGAGCTGTAGGTCGCGCGTCCCCCGGATTCGGTGGCTTCGCGCCAGAAGAGATGGACCGCCTCGCCCGTGATAGCGACGCTCGGACGCATCGCAAAGGCATCTGATCGGGTCACACGCTCCTCGGGATCCCAGTTGTTCCCGCCGTCAGGCGAGCGAAGGAGGAAGATGTCGGACTGATCGTCGCGTACGTCGAACCACGCGATCGTGACCGTCTCTCCCGAGGCCGCCACCGAGGGCCGCAGCGACCTGCCGAGGACATCCGTGAGCCGCACCTCGGGCGCGAAAGAGGCGCCCCTGTCGGTCGAGCGGAGGTAGTAGATCTCCCAGCCCTCCTCCCAGGCCCGCGCCTGCCCTTCGAGCCTGCGGAAGAGCGCCTCCAGCTCTTTCGGATCACCGCCGCCGCGCACCCACGCGGGAGCGGCCTCGGAGACGCGCGCTTGCGTCGCGTCGCGTCGCTCTTGGAATCTGGGGAGGTAGTAGGAGGTGGGGTCGCGGGCGGGGGCCGGGGGACCGGGGGCGAGGCCGACGAGACGGAGGGCCTCGTCGAGCGTTGCCTCGAGGTCGAGTTCGTCGGAGAGCGCGTGGCGCCGGTCGAACCAGGCGATGTACACCGTCTCGCCGTCGAGGGCGAGGGAGGGCGCCCAGCTGTCAGCGGGGTCGTTCGTGAGACGCTGGACCGGCTCCCAACTGTCCCCTTGGTCGAGCGACCGGCGGATGTAGAGCTCTTCGTTCGCATCGCGGTAGTCGATCCAGGCGACGATCGTGACATCGTCATTCAGCGCGACCGTTGGCACCCAGGATTCGTACGTCGTGCTCGAAATCCGTTGGGGAGCGCTCCAGCTCTCACCGCCGTTGCGCGAGCCGCTCGTGTAAATCTCGGCGTGCTCGCCGTCGCGGTTATCCCCCCAGACCACCCGCACCCGTTCGCCGAAAGCGGCGAGAGAGGGGAACGCGGAGGGCGCGGAGCCGCCGACTAGGGTGAATGGCGCCTCCCAGGTCGCGCCGCGATCGGTTGAGCGTTGCAGGCGGATATCGGGGTTTCCGCCAGTGAAGTCGTGCCAGGCCACGTAGACGTAGGCGCCTGCGGCGGCAACGACGGCTGTGCCCTGCGGCTGGAAGACATCCGCCACGTGCCGAGGCGCTTCCCAGGTTTGGCCACCGTCCGGGGAGCGCCGGTGCCAAACCGAGCCGGGCCCGCCTTCGTCTTCAAACCAGACGACGTGCGGCGTTCCCTCGTCGTCAGCCGCGATGGAGCGACCGAAGTTGATCGCGACTTGGGCGTCAGCGTCCAGGGGCGAGAGCGGTGTCGCTGCGCGATCGGCCAGCGGCGATGGTGAAGACGGTGGTCGTTCACCGCAGGCGACGACGAGGCTGAGCGCGACGAGCAGAGGAAGGGCCCAGCGGGTTTCCACGGGAACCTATCTTCCTAATGCCAGCGCGGTCCGTCAATCGCTCGCCGCTTGACCCCGGATGGGGTTTTCGTGCCCCACAGGCTTCGAAAGAGCGCAGGAGTTTGCCCGAAAACGCGGGACGATCGATTGGGAACTCTCCCGATGCGTTCCACATTTTCCGCCACCGAAAATTGATATGAAAAAGCTGCGTCCAAGCGACGCGCCCTTGTGGAGAGTTTCATGATTTCGTTTCGGGCGATCCTTGGATCAACCTTCGTCCTGCTTGCAATTGCCGCTCTGGGTGCGATGGCCTTGTGGAGCGCCGGCCATGTCAGCGCTGACAGCCACGAAGAGCACGAGGGAATGGCGATGCATGACGAGGCGGACGAGGACGAAGTCGCCTCACCCGAGATGTCCATGTCAGGCGAAGCGGACGACGAGCCGATGGAGGGCGAGGGCGGTAGTGGCTCACACGAAATGGCGATGTCCGGTAGCTCACCTGAGACTGACACGGGCCATACCATGACCGCAATGACGCACGGCGGGCAGGACAACTGGCGGGATACGCTCAACAAAATCGCCTACCCCGTTACGGCGCTGCTCGCCCTTGCAACGGCGGGGGTCTGCTTCCTCCTGATCCGAGCAACCGGCCTGGTCGACAAGTTTGCGCTCATCACCTTCGGCCTCGCGCTATTCGTGGTGCAGTCGCTCGTGGGAGTTGCCTTCTACGTTAGTGATGGCGAGGCGGTAAGTATGCCCACGCTGATGCTCACGATGGCCGGGCTCAACTCAATCGCGATGCTGGCGATTGGCACTGCGTTTCTTCGCTGGTACCGGATGATCGGCGTCTGAGGTCCCACGATGTCGTACTACGAAAAGGTCATCCCGATCTGCCGAAAGTATCTCAAGGGAGATGGCGAGAAGTTCCTCGCCCGCCAGACCGAGGGCCACCTGTCAAAACCCCCCACCGAACTCGTTCCCGAAGATGCCGACAGCCTTGCCTGGTGGTGCAACGTCTCGGGCAAACTGGTCCTTGGTCCCGCGAAGGCGAGTGCGTTGAGCGACGAAATCCGTGACGCCGCATAGTCAGAGGCTGCGGGCACGAACATCCAATCCGCACTGCACGTCGTCGCGCCCACCACCGCTAGCCTAGTTCCCACGACCAGGCTGAGCGCGAAGATGAGAGCAAGGGCCCAGCGGTGCTCATAGGGATCTATCTTCCAACGTGAGCGGGGGTCCGCCAGTCGCCCGTCGCCCGACGCCACCGCTCCTCCCGATCGGGAGCGCATTCCTGCTAGGCTCCAGCGATGAACCTGGGACCTGCCCTGACCCCAAACCACGCCCGCTTGCGGGAGATCGGCCTCGCGCTCCCGGACGCCCTCGAGACGACGCAGCTCTACGACCACCTCGTCTTCAAGGTCGGGCAGAAGACGTTCCTCTGGCTCGACGACTCGGGCGAGAGCGTGACCCTCAAAGCCGACCCGGGCGCGCGCGAGATCCTGCTCCAGGACCCGCTGTTCGAGGTCGCGGCGTACATCGGCCGCTACGGCTGGTTCGGCTTCGCGATGGGCCCGAACCCCGACTGGAGCGGGTCGAAGACCTCGTCATCGACAGCTACCGCCTCAGCGCGCTCAAGCTCCAACTGCGTGTGCTCAACGAGATGAGCGCGGAGCGCTCTTAGCCCACGAGCGCTAGCGCCGTACCGCCACCAATCCCCGCGGTGGAGAGCGTGGATGGCGCACAGATGACGGCAACGCAGTGGAGGAGGTCACGCACGAGCCAAACTCGAAGGCATGACACTCTCGACGTCCACCGTTGACCTTCTTGGGCGCTCGCTCTTAGGCTCGCCAGCACTAACAGCTAGGAGACCCCTATGGCCTGGAACATCGAAGGGACGTACTTCGAGAACTGCTCGTGCGAGTCAGTCTGCCCCTGCACCACCTCGGCTCTGACCGCAGCAGCGGACCTAGACCGCTGCCGCGTGGTTCTCGCTTTCCACGTCACACGAGCGAGGTCGAGGGGGTTGATGTTGGCGATCAGACCGTCGTGATGGTTGCCGACACGCCTCAGGTCATGGCCGAAGGCAATTGGAGGCTGGGCCTCCTGATCAACGACGGCGCGTCCGATGCGCAGGCTGATGCGCTCGGCCGCGTATTCGGCGGCCAAGCAGGTGGCCCGATGGGGGCATTGGCACCCCTGGTGGGAGAGCTCATGGGAGTCGAGCGGCAGCCGATCGAATATGCGGACGATGGCCGGCGACACAGCCTGCGGGTAGGCGACTCAATCGATATCGAGATTGAGGACTTCGTCCCTCCCCAGAACCCCGACGGCGAGGTTTCCAAGCTCACCGGTATGTTCCATCCCGCAAACTCAACTCTCACGATCGCGCGGGCCGAGCGAGCACGCGTATCCGCCTTCGGCATGGAGTGGGATCACGAGGGCCGGAATGGACACGCCGCGCCGTTCTCATGGAGCGCGTAGCCCGGTCCGCTTCCCCTCGCCTTGTCTTTCAGGCCGCCCCGCAGCTCTTGGTTCTGTTGGTGGTTGCTGGGGTCGCTTGGGCGTTCACGGTTGAGCAGTCGCGTGGCATGAGTGGCATGCCCGGAACCATGGGCAAGGATCTCTTCGCGTTCGCAGGCATGTGGGGCCTGATGATGACCGCAATGATGCTGCCCTCGGCGGCACCGTTCGCCACGCTCTACTCGCGGACATTCGACAGCCACCGACTGCAGCGGGCGCTCCAATTCGCCCTGGGCTATCTCGTGATCTGGACGATCTCAGGTGTCCCCGCCTTCGCGCTCGCCTGGATCGCGGGTGAGGCCGCGACGGCCGCGCCCATGGTGGGGACGGCGCTCGCCGTGGCGATCTTCGCCGGCTGTGGGGTGTATCAGCTCACCCCACTGAAGTACCGCTGCTTGTCTCACTGCCGGACACCACTCGGTGACGTGCTGCACTACTCGAATTACCGAGGCCGGGTTCGCGATCTACGGGTCGGGCTCAGCCATGGGGCGTACTGCCTTGCCTGCTGCTGGGCGCTCATGGCGCTGATGGCCGCATTCGGCTTCATGACCCTCCTGGCGATGGCCGCCCTCGCTGGGGTCGTAGCGATCGAAAAGCTCTGGAGCCGAGGTGAAGCGTTCGGCCGAGCGACCGGCGTTGTCGCGTTGGGTTTAGCCGTGGCCGTGATCTTCGAACCTGGGTTGGCACCGGGCCTCGACGGCGAAGGGATGATGATGCCAATGGGCTAGGGGCTAGGCTCCCACGAGCACGTGGCCCTCCGCCCCTGCCAGTAACTCCTCCGCCATCTCCAGGTGCTTGGGCATGCCAATCTCGCGGTAGCGGTCGATGCCTCGCTGAGGAGCTCGCGCGCCTTCTCGCGGTCGCCGACGGCT
Organism: Tepidiformaceae bacterium; assembly: GCA_965247935.1. GTDB lineage: Bacteria > Chloroflexota > Dehalococcoidia > Tepidiformales > Tepidiformaceae > CAUYXJ01. Next base: position 1,123,112 of record CBDFIA010000002.1, on the reverse strand, counting down.
GGCCCGGTTCGGTGGTCGAGGCGGACGGGCTCGCGCTCGACGTCGCCGCCGCCCATCAGCTCTTGGATGATGGAGGGCTCCCGTCCTGCTCGCCGATGTTGAAGATGCTGACAATGTGGGGCGGGGTGAGCCGCCTCATCGCCTGCTCCTCGCGCATGCCCCGCTCCCGTCCGACATCGTCGAGGCCGTCCGTCTTGATCAGGGGAAACGCGACATCTCGGCCGAGGAGGGCGTCGCGGGCGAGGTAGACCCTCTTCTTGCCGCCCTCGCCAGAGAGCGCTGCACGTGGAAACGCCCCGCGCCAAAGGACTCCGGCAGCTGGGGTGCGGCTGGAGGCGGTGGAGATGGCACGGTCGGTTGAGCGGACGCCAGAGGTGCGGGTGCCTCGGCTGCCTCGGCATCGACCAAGATGCCGTTCGATGCCGCCATCTTCAGGAACGCCGCGGCGTCTTCGTTCCCCTCGTCGATGGCCAGCACGGCTCGTGCGCTCTCGGCAACGGCCGCCCACTCCCGTGCTGCGACCGCCGCGTCCGCCTCGTCAAGCAGCGCGTCGATGCGCCGCTGGATGCGTTCGCTTGGCATGGTCGCCAATGATAAGCACCGTGCGCGGACCCACTCGGGCGCGCGCCGCCGCCTCGCTCGCGGGCTTTCAGTGGGGCATCCAGCTGGGCTCGTCCTCGCAGGGCCGTTTGCTAAACTCGCGATGTGTCAGAGAGGACGGTTACGCGCGCCGATGGCCTCGGGCTTGCACCTCCCTGGCCGGCTATGAGGACGCGAGGTCGCCGAAAACCGTTCCGGCCCTTCGCGCTCATCTAGCTTCGAGACGGCGTTCCGAGCGTGCCCCCGTAGCTCAGTGGATAGAGCAATGGTTTCCTAAACCATGTGCGCAGGTTCGATTCCTGCCGGGGGTACCAGTCAGATCGCCGCCGGCCCGTCGGGGGCACCCGCCAGCCTGATGGGGCGATCCGCGCCATGGTGAGTTGTCCTGCGAGCCGTACCTGATCGCTTCACGAGTACGATTCGTCGAGCACGCATGGACGCTGACCACGAGGAGATGCTGACGGCCTTCGGGCTGCACGACATCCCCCTCCTTGGGGCCGGGGGCGAGGCCTGGGTATTCGCACTCGATCTCGAGCGGATCCTGAGAGTCGCCAAGCCCGGAGCAAGTGAAACCGCGTTCGCGCTCCGAACCTCGCTGCTCTCCGAACTCGCTCGCAGCGCCCATCGTGTTCCCTTCGCAATTCCAGAGGTCTTCGAGACACTCGCCGCAGGCGGCAGGCGTGCGACGGTCGAACGGCGCCTTGCCGGCAGTCCCCTGGGCGAAGTGCTCGGGAACGCCAGCGGGAGCGAGCGCGCGGGGCTGATACACAGCTATTTGGAAGCAACGGCCGCGATCGGCGACCTCACGGTAGAGCGCCCCTGGTACGGCGACATCGCCCGAGACGGCGCCATCCATTCGCGAACGTTCCGGGGGTACCTGGAACGCCGGGCTGCGCACAGCCTTGCGGCCTCTGAGTTCGAGTCGCTCGCGGTCGACGCGAACGAACTTGCGAGCGCACTTCCGGAGCCGTCCGCGCCTGCCCTCGTCCACCTCGACACTTTCCCTGGGAACATGCTCGCCGAAGGTGGGGCGGTCACGGCCGTGCTCGACTTCGGCAGCGTCGCGATCGTGGGCGACCGTCGCCTCGACCCGCTCTCTGCTGTGGCCTATCTCGACCCAGCGATTACCCCAAACGCCGAAGCGGCAGACCGGATCGTCGCGCATGACTGGCTCGCGGCGAGAGGGCTTCATGGGCTCTACCGTCCGGCCGAACGCTGGATCGCCGCGTTCTGGTCCTTCGCGACGGATGACCCCAGGCTGCACTCCTGGTGCCGCGCGGTGCTCGAGGCGTAGGCCGCGCCGGCCTAGGCCGCGGCGCTCGAGCCCCGGCCCAGACCTCGCTTCATACGCCACCACGCGGTATTCAACGCAGCTCGGCTCGCGACCCCAATCGCTGCGTTCGCCGCGGCGAGCAGAGCCGCGCCGAGCGTGGCCTCAATCGCGCCACCGCCGACGACCACGATGAACATCACCACCCAGACGAGGGCCGCCACGGGGATCGCCCACCAACGGCCTGCAAGGAATGCGGCGACGAGCACGGTAAGAATCATCGTTGTCCCACAGCGAGAGTACCGTGGCAGCAGCGCGCCAGGCGGTCAGCTCGCTCGCGTGCGGGTCCGTCGGACACTCGTCCCACGAGCCGGCCACGCGCCGCTGGTGCCGGGCGCGGGGATTGCATCGAGACCGCGCGACAGACCCTGTCGCAGTTCGCAGATCCGCGTGGCTAGGACGCCCGTTGGGGGCTAGCTTCTCTGTGAATGCGTACGCTTCTCGTCTGGTGGCGGTGGTTCGCGCGCCAGCGCTGGCGCGTCAAAGGCCCGATCGTCGCTGTCGTCGGCTTGTTCGCCCTGCTGATCGCCGCTGGCATCGCCGGGGGCGGCAGCGACGAAAGTCTGTCGGCCGCGCTCGTCGATCTCGACTCCACGGCGGCAAGTGCGTCGGCAACGACCGCGCCGGTGGCGGCGACTTCGGCCCCAACGGCCACCCAACCAGCCACAGCCACAGCAACAGCTGTCGCGACGGCGAGCCCCGCCCCTGCGAGCACCGCCTCTTCCACGTCAAGCGCTACAGCGCCAGCGACCACGGCGGCAGCCGTCAGCTCGACCTCTACCTCGACCCCCAGCCCGACCGCAACCTCAACCGCCCGAGCCCCACCCCCGTCACGGCTACGGCGACGCCGACGAGCGCGCCGCCCACAGCAACCACCGTCCCAGCGCCAACCCCCACCTCGCCCACGTGCTACACGCCCGGCGCAGACGGGTGCAACTGCAGCCACTTCAGCACACAGGAGGAAGCGCAGCGCTTCCACGACAACTTTGATCCCAGCGACATCAATGGCCTAGATGGCAACGACAACGACGGCAGGGTTTGCGAGAGCCTCTCTTAGGGCGGAGCCAAGGCAGAGAGAGGCGCCTGCCCAAGCCGACCAGCGCACTGGACGAGCCTCACGGCGACGAGGCCGCCATCGACATGGTCTCGCTCGTGCGAGCACCTTGCCCCGGACGAAGTCGCTTTGAACCGCTCCGCCCCCGCGGGACGGCGCCGCTAGGGCAGCGTCGTCTCGCCCATGAGGTAGCGATCGATGCCGCGCGCGGCATCGCGCCCTTCGGCGATCGCCCAGACGATGAGCGACTGGCCACGGGTCATGTCGCCGGCCGTGAAGACGCCGGGCACGCTCGTCATCTTGTCCTGGTTGGCAGCGACGTTGCCGCGTTCGGTGAGCTCGACGCCGAGCTGCTCGAGCATCCCCGGCCGTTCCGGACCGAGGAAGCCAAGGGCGAGCAGGACGAGGTCGACCGGCTCTTCGAATTCGGTGCCGGCCAGCTCACTCATCTCCATGCGGCCGTCGTCCCCTGGCGCCCACTCGAGGCGCACCCCGTGCAGCGTCGTCAGACGCCCATCCTCGCCGGAGAAGCTCTTGGTGAGGATGCTGTAATCGCGCTCGCCGCCCTCCTCGTGGGCGCCGGCGGAACGGAAGATGTTCGGCCAGGTCGGCCAGGGCGTCTCCTCGGGGCGCTCGTCCGGCGGACGCGGCAGCAGCTCCCACTGATTTACGTTCGCCGCACCATGGCGGTGGACGGTCCCCAGGCAGTCGGCACCGGTGTCGCCCCCGCCGAGGATGATGACGCGCTTGCCCCTCGCGGAGATACGCTCGTCCTCCGGGACGTCGTCGCCGGCGACGATGCGGTTCTGCGGCGGCAGGAACTCCATCGCGAGGTGGATGCCATCGAGCTCGCGGCCGGGGATGGGCAGATCGCGCGAGTGCGTGGCCCCGCCCGACAAGCAGATCGCGTCGAACTCGTTTTGGAGGTCGCGTGCATCCACGTCCACACCGATGTTGACGCCCGGCCGGAAGATGACGCCTTCGGCCTCCATCTGCGCAAGGCGTCGATCGATGATGCGCTTCTCCATCTTGAACTCGGGGATGCCGTAGCGGAGGAGGCCGCCGATGCGGTCATCGCGCTCGAAGAGGGTCACGTCGTGCCCCGCCCGGCGCAGCTGCTGGGCGGAGGCGAGGCCGGCGGGGCCGGAGCCGATGACCGCGACGCGCCGCTCGGTGCGCTGCCGCGGGGGCTGCGGCTCGATCCAGCCCTCGCGCCAAGCGCGCTCGATGATGCTGACCTCCACCTGCTTGATCGTCACCGGGTCGTCGTTGATCCCGAGCACGCAGGCGGCTTCGCACGGTGCCGGGCAGAGGCGCCCGGTGAACTCCGGGAAATTGTTCGTCGCGTGCAGCCGCTCGATCGCCTCGCGCCAATGCCCGCGATACACGAGGTCGTTCCAGTCGGGGATGATGTTCCCGAGGGGGCAGCCCTGGTGGCAGAAGGGCACGCCGCAGTCCATACAGCGTGCGGCCTGTTCATTGAGCTGCTTCGGCGGCATCTCCTCGTAGTACTCGAGCCAATCCGTGAGGCGCTCGGCTACGGGCCGGCGCGGCGGGCCTTCGCGTGCGAATTCGATGAAGCCGGTCGCCTTAGCCACCGGCCGCGCCTACCTGCTCGCGCTCGGCTGCTTCCGCTGCGCGTTGCTCTTCGAGCACGCGGCGATAGTCGAGGGGCATGACCTTCACGAAGCGCGAAGCCGCCGCGGGCCAGTCCTGCAGCAGCCCCTCGGCGACCGTGCTGCCGGTGTACTCGTGATGGCGCTCGAGAAGCCCTCGTACGAGATCGAGATCGTCGTCTTGGTCGAGCGCCTCGAGGTCAACCATCTCGCGGTTGCAGCGAATCTCGAAGTCGTCCACGTCGTCGAGCACGTAGGCGATGCCACCGCTCATGCCCGCACCGAAGTTGCGGCCCGTGGGGCCGATCACGACCACGCAACCGCCCGTCATGTATTCGCAGCAGTGGTCGCCGGTGCCCTCGACGACCGCATGCGCACCGCTGTTGCGAACGCCGAAGCGCTCGCCCGCGACACCGCCGATGAAGGCGGAACCACCGGTCGCGCCGTAGAGGGCGACGTTGCCGATGATGATGTTGTCCTCGGGCGGGAACGTCGAGGCCGGGGGTGGGGCGGCGACCAGCCGCCCACCGGAGAGGCCCTTGCCGAAGTAGTCGTTCGCGTCACCGGCGAGAAGGAGGGTCATCCCCTTGGGAACGAAGGCGCCGAAGCTCTGTCCAGCGGAACCGCTGAAGCGGAAGGTGATCGTGTCGTCCGGCAGGCCGGTGATGCCGTAGCGGCGGCTGACCTCGCTGCCGAGAATCGTGCCGACGACTCGGTTCACATTGCGGATGGGTACCTCGACATCGACGCGCTCACCGCGTTCGAGCGCTGGGGCCGCGTGCCGGACCAGCTCCTGATCGAGGGCGTGGCGAAGGCCGTGGTCCTGCTCGGCGATGCGCCGGGTTGCAACGTGCTCGGGAACCTGCGGGCGGTAGAGGATGGCAGAGAGGTCGAGGCCCTGGGCCTTGTAGTGATCGACCGCGCGGCGCGCGTCGATCAGATCGCTGCGGCCGACGAGCTCTTCGAGCGAGCGGTAGCCGAGCTCGGCCAGGATCTCACGCACTTCTTCAGCGATAAACGCGAAGAAGTTGACGACGTGCTCGGCCTTTCCCGTGAACTTCGCCCGAAGCTCCGGGTTCTGCGTCGCCACACCGACAGGGCAGGTGTCGAGGTGGCAGACACGCATCATGATGCAGCCCATCACGACCAGCGGCGCCGTCGCAAAGCCGTACTCCTCGGCACCGAGCAGGGCGGCGATCACGACATCGCGTCCGGTCTTCATCTGGCCGTCGGTCTGAACGATGATGCGGTCGCGGAGCTTATTCAGCACGAGCGTCTGCTGGGTCTCGGCGAGACCGAGCTCCCAGGGGACACCGGCGTGCTTGACCGACGTCAGCGGACTGGCGCCGGTCCCGCCGTCGTGGCCGCTGATGAGGACCACATCTGACTTCGCCTTGGCCACGCCCGCGGCGACGGTCCCGACGCCGACTTCAGCCACGAGCTTGACGCTGATGCGGGCGCGGGGGTTCGCGTTCTTGAGGTCGTGGATCAGTTGCGCAAGGTCTTCGATCGAGTAGATGTCGTGGTGGGGCGGCGGGCTGATGAGGCCCACGCCAGGGGTGGAGTAGCGCACCTCCGCGATCCAGGGCCAGACTTTATGGCCGGGGAGCTGGCCGCCCTCGCCGGGCTTCGCGCCCTGCGCCATCTTGATCTGGAGTTCGTCCGCGTTCACGAGGTACTCGCTGGTCACACCGAAGCGACCGGAGGCGACCTGCTTGATCGCGCTGCGGCGAAAGTCGCCGTTCTCGTCGGGCGTGTAACGGCGTGAGTCTTCGCCGCCTTCGCCGGTGTTGCTCTTGCCGCCGATGCGGTTCATCGCAATCGCGAGGGTCTCGTGCGCTTCCGCGCCGATCGATCCGAACGACATCGCACCCGTCGCGAAGCGGGGGAAGATGCTCGTCGCGGGAGCGACCTCGTCGAGCGGAATGGGGTCACGATCGGAGCGGAACTCCATCAGGCCGCGGAGGGTGGCCATCCGCAGCGACTGGTCGTTCACGAGGGTCGTGTACTCGCTGAAGATCTCGCGGCGCTTCGTCTTCGTCGCGTGCTGGAGTTTGAAGATCGTGTCGGGATTGAAGAGGTGGTATTCGCCCCCGTTGCGCCACTGGTACTGGCCACCCCAGCCAACCGCATGGAGCCCGCCGTCGCGTTCCGGGTAGGCACGGGCGTGGTGGGAGAGCATCTCCGCTGCGATCTGCTCGAGGCCGGCGCCCTCGATGCGTGAGACCGTGCCCGCGAAGTAACGATCGATCAGATCCTCTTCGAGGCCCACGGCCTCGAAGATCTGAGCCCCGCGGTAGCTCTGGATCGTCGAGATACCCATCTTCGACATCACCTTGACGACGCCCTTCTTGAGCGCCTTCAGGAAGTTCTGCTCGGCCTCGTCCTCGGCAATCTCAGCCTCGATCGAGCGGTCCCCGACAATCGCGCGAATGCTATCGAGAGCGAGATAGGGATTGATCGCGCCGGCGCCGTAGCCAATCAGCAGCGCGAAGTGGTGCACCTCGCGCGCTTCGCCGGTCTCGACCACGAGACCAACCTTCGTGCGGCGCTTGTTCCGTACGAGATGGTGGTGAAGGCCCGAGGTCGCAAGCAGCGCGGGGATCGGGGCGTGCTCCTCGTCGACAGGGCGGTCCGAGAGCACGAGGATGTTGGCGCCGCGATCGATCGCGTCGTCGGCGCGCTGGAAGAGCGCTTCCAGCGCGGGCCCCATACCCCCCGGCCCGTCGGCCGCAGGCATCACCATCGGCAGCACGGCGGAGCGGAAGCGGCCGTCGTCGAGCTGGCGCAGTTGCGCCAGCTCTGCGTTGCTCAGGAACGCCGTGGGCAGGCTGATCATCCGATAGCCGTCGTCGAGCCCCTCCCCCAGGAGGTTGCCTTCGGCCCCGATAAGCGAGTCGACCGACGTCACGAGTTCCTCGCGGATGGCATCCAGCGGTGGGTTCGTAACCTGGGCGAAGAGCTGCTTGAAGTAGTTGTAGAGCGGCTGGGGCCGGTCGGACAGGACCGCGAGGGGCGTATCGGTACCCATCGAGCCGAGCGCCTCCTGGCCCTGACCGGCCATCGGCCCGAGGTGGTATTTCGCGTCCTCGACCGTGTACCCAAACGCGATCTGGCGCTCGAGAAGCGCCACATCCGTGATCGGGGCGGGTGCCTCGGCAGGGGGCAGATCGGCGAGCCGGGTGAGGTTGGTCTCGAGCCAGCCCGCGTAGTCGTGACTCTGAGCGAGACGCTCCTTCAGTTCCTCATCGCCGACGATGCGCCCCTCCTCGAGGCTGACGAGGAACATGCGCCCCGGCTGCAGGCGGCCCTTCATGAGGATGCGGTCGTCCGCGACGGGGAGAACGCCGACCTCCGAGGCCATGATCACCAGATCGTCCTTCGTGACCACGTAGCGCGAGGGCCGCAGCCCGTTGCGATCGAGGACAGCGCCGATCGTGCGGCCGTCGGTGAAAGCGACGGAGGCGGGGCCGTCCCAGGGCTCCATGAGCAGGCTGTGGTACTCGTAGTACGCCTTCTTTTCGGCGCTCATCGTCTCGTGGCCGCTCCAGGCCTCGGGGATGAGCATCATCATCGCGTGCTCGATCGGGCGCCCCGCCAGGGTGAGCAGCTCGAGCGCATTGTCGAGGCAGGCGGTGTCGCTACCCGCCTCGTCGATGATGGGCAGGATCTTGTGCGCGTCCTGGAAATTCGGTGAGGCGAAGAGGGCCTCGCGCGCGGCCATCCAGTTCTTGTTGCCGCGGAGGGTGTTGATCTCACCGTTATGGGAAATGGCACGGTAGGGATGTGCCAACTTCCAACTCGGGAAGGTGTTCGTGCTGAACCGCGAATGGAACATCGCGAGGGCGGAGACCATCCGGCGGTCGCGCAAGTCGGGGTAGTACGCGGCCAGCTGCAGCGCAGTGAGCATCCCCTTATAGACGAGCGTCCGCGCGGACAGGCTCGAGAAGTAGAACGCCTCGGAATCGCCGATGCCCCGGCGCTCGACCTCGTCCTCGAAGAGCTTGCGGATGACGAACAGGCGACGCTCGAAGTCGTCGTCGCTCTCGACCCAGGTCCCCCGGCCAATCAGGACCTGGTGAATCGTGGGCTCGGCTTCGAGCGAGGTCTCCCCGAGCATGGAGTTGTCGGTGGGGACCTCGCGCCAGCCGAGGAGATGCTGACCCTCGCCCCGCACGATTTCCGCCAGCAGATTCATCGCCATCGTGCGGGCGTGCTCGTCAACGTGGCAGAAGAGCATGCCTACGCTGTAATGGCCGCGCGGCGGCAGCGTGATCCCGAGCTGCGCGCACTCGTGGTGGAAGAACTCGTCCGGGGTCTGAATCAGGATGCCGGCACCATCGCCGGTGTTTACCTCGGCGCCGCTGGCGCCGCGGTGGTTGAGGTTCGCAAGCGCAGTCAGCGCATTCTCGATGATCGTGTGCGAGCGCTGCCCCTTGAGGTGCACGAGGAAGCCCACGCCGCAGGAGTCGTGCTCGAGGCGGGGATCGTAGAGCCCCTGCTTCGGGGGCCGGGTATGCGCGGCCATCGAGCGTTCCTTCCTGCACGCACACCATGAGCGGTGCTACTGATCGGGCCAGCTTTTCGGGGTATGTCGCTTCCCGCCTCGCGTATGCGAAGCCTGCGCCGGCCCGTGCGCTGAGTGAAGCAACAGTATAGCCAGTTTGATCTGCCGCGGTTGCCCGTTCATGGCGTCCACGATGAACGGGCTCATCGGCCGGTCTGCGGGGGTTGCTCACGTGCCGCGGGGAGCGCTGGGCGCCCGCCGATCTGGCGTGAGTCCCGGCGCGGCGTTCATACTGGCTCTATGTCCGACGAAACCGCTCGTGCAACGCCCCTCTGGGACCAGGGTTCACTCGAGCAGATCGTGAGCGCTCGCTCGAGGATCCTCGGGCCGGGGGTCTGGGCGGCGGCCCAACCCGATCCGCGTCCCGTGATCTCCTTTGCCGGGGGCCTTCCCGACGTGCCTTCGCTGCCAAGCGAGGAGCTCCTGCGGGCCACGCACGCCGTCCTCGAGCACGAGCGACGCGAGGCGCTCCAGTACGGCGGCACGTTCGGGCCGTTTCCGCTCCGCGAGGCTATCGCCGAACGCTCGTCGACAATCGAGCAGCTGCCGCTGACCGTCGAAAACGTGATGATCACCTCCGGTGCCGCCCACGGCATCGGCGTCGCCTGCGAGGTCCTCCTCGATCCTGGCGACACCGCGCTCGTGGAGAGCCCCACCTTCCCCGGCAGTCTCCGCACGATTCGCTCCTTTGGCGCCGAAATCGAGCCCCTCCCAATGGACGACGAGGGGATTCGCATCGATCTCGTCGAAGCGGACCTGACCCGGCTCGCCGACCAGGGCAAGCGCGCGAAGCTGCTCTACTGCATCCCCACGCACCAGAATCCCGCGGGCTCGACCCTGCCCCTGGCCAGGCGCGAGCGCCTCCTCGAGCTCGCGCGCGAGCATCGCTTCGTTCTGATGGAGGACGACGCCTACGGCGAGCTCTGGTACGGCGACGAACCGCCGCCCTCCCTGTTCTCGCTCTCCGGGGGCGAGCTGGCGATCAAGGTCGCGACGTTCTCGAAGATCATCGCGACGGGGTTGCGTCTCGGCTGGAACCTGGCGCCGGCGGCGCTCAGCGGGCGGATGGCGGCCCTGCGCTACGACATGGGGTCGAGCCCCTACCTGGGCCGGATCGTCGCCGAGATGATCCGCAACGGCGATCTCGACCGCCACATCGAGCGGCTGCGTGAGATCTATGCGCGCAAGCTCGGCCGGGTCTGCGAGGCGCTCGAGCGCCACTGCGCGGAGCACATCAGCTACGCGCGGCCGGGCGGCGGCTTCTTCCTTTGGCTCGGCCTGCGCCCCGGCCTCTCCGCCCTCGAGGTCGCGCGCGTCGCGAACGAGAAGGCGGTCATCGTCGGCGCCGGGCCCCACTTCTTCGCCGACGGGAACGTGACTCAGCACCTGCGACTCGCCTTCAGCTACACGCCGGTCGAGGAGATCGAGGAAGGCATCCAGCGTTTGGGCGAGGCGATCGGCGAAGTGGCCGGGCAAACCGCCATCAAGTAGGCTCCGCTGCCCCAGCATCTGCTGATGCCGCCGAGCCCCCAGGGGCTCAGCCGCCGGAGCTTCGCATGCCGTTTGACCCTCGCCACCGCAGCCGCACGCTCGTCGATGGCCCCGATCGCGCGCCCGCCCGCTCGTACTTCAAATCCGTCGGCTTCGACTCCGAGGCGCTGCAGCGACCGCTGGTGATGGTCGCCCACGAGTGGATCGGGACGATGCCCTGCAACCTCAACCAGCGAGCGCTCGCCCAGGATGTGATGCGTGGGATCCGGGAGGGTGGGGGCACGCCCATGGAGGTGAACACCATCTCGATCAGCGACGGGATCGCGATGGGCACCGAGGGGATGAAGGCCTCCCTGATCAGTCGAGAGCTGGTCGCCGATAGCATCGAGCTTTGCGGCGTGGGCTACTCCTTCGATGCCGCCGTGGTCATCGTCGGCTGCGACAAGACCATTCCGGGTGGCGCGATGGGCCTTACCCGTCTCCGCATCCCCGGGCTCGTCCTCTACAGCGGCTCCATCGCCCCAGGCGTCTACGAAGGCGAAGACGTGACGATCCAGGATGTCTTCGAGGGCGTCGGGCGCCACGCCGCCGGCGACATGACCGACGAGCAGCTGACCGCGCTCGAGGATGTCGCCTGCCCCGGCGCCGGAGCCTGCGGCGCCCAGTACACCGCGAACACGATGGCGACGGTGGTCGAATTCCTCGGTCTCGCGCCGATGGGCAGCGGAACAGTCGGGGCCACGGACGCCCGCAAGAACGATATCGGGCACGAGGCGGGCAAGCTCGTCATGGACCTGCTTGCGCGCGGACAGCTGCCGGCGGAAATCCTCACGCGGGAGGCCTTCGAGAACGGCATCGCTTGCGCGGCCGCGACGGGCGGATCGACGAACGTCGTCCTCCACCTCCTCGCGATGGCGAAGGAGGTCGGGGTCGCCCTCGATATCGACGACTTCGACGAGATCAGCGAGCGCACACCGATCATCGGCGACCTGCGGCCTGGCGGCCGCTACGTCGCCCTCGACATGGACCGCGCAGGCGGTACGCCCCTGCTCGCGCAGCGGCTACTGGCCGGCGGCAAGCTTCACGGCACGGAGAAAACCGTGACGGGCCGCACCATCGCCGAGGAGGCGGCCGACGCCCAAGAGACGCCGGGGCAGGATGTCATCGTCACCCTCGACGCGCCGCTCAAGGAAACGGGCGGTCTCGTCATCCTCAAGGGAAACCTCGCGCCCGAGGGCTGCGTAGTCAAGGTCGCGGGCTACGAGCGCATGCGGCACCGCGGCCCCGCGCGCGTCTTCGACCGCGAGGAGGACGCCTTCGCGGCCGTCTCCGGAGGGCGCATCGCGCCCGGCGACGTCGTCGTGATCCGCTACGAGGGGCCGCGCGGCGGACCAGGCATGCGCGAAATGCTCGGCGTGACCGCGGCGCTCGTCGGCGTGGGCCTCGGCGACTCGGTTGCCCTCCTCACCGACGGACGCTTCAGCGGTGCCACCCGCGGCCTGATGGCGGGTCACGTCGCCCCCGAGGCGGCCGTTGGCGGGCCGATCGCTGCCCTCCAGGAAGGCGACACCGTCTCGCTCGACATCGAGGCCCGGCGCCTCGACATCGAGATCGACGAAGCCGAGCTCCAGCGCCGCCTCGACGCCTGGCAAGCACCAGAGGCACCCTACAAGCAGGGCGTCTTCGCGAAATACGCGAACCACGTCTCGAGCGCTTCTGAGGGTGCGATCACAACCTGACTGAAGCGGCAAACTGCAGGCGGGCAGAGGTGGTTAGGCGTGAGCGACGGGACTTCCAAGCGGCTGTACGAAATCGCGGACGAGCTGCGCGGCAGCGCTTCGATAGGGCTGCACCATGTGCAGAACGACTACGACCGCGAGCGTTACGAACACGCGCTCCGGCTCAGCGCAGAGATCGTCGGCGTGATCGAAGGCCGCGATGGGGACGCCGTGCTGGAAACCTATCGCGGCAACCTCGACCACGTCAGTCCATCCGTCGGGGCGAATGCCGTGGTCATGCGGGGGGAGCGAGTGCTCCTCATCCGGCGTAGCGACGATGGTCTCTGGGCGCTGCCGGGCGGGCTCGTCGAGGTGGGCGAGACGATCGCCGAGGCGACCGCGCGCGAGCTGCGCGAGGAGGCAGGCGTGGACGCCGAAGCGGTCCGTCTTCTTGGTGTCTGGGACTCCCGGCGCGTGCGCTCGAAGCTGCGGATGCAGCTCTACCACACGGCGATGTTGATGGAGCAGGGGACGGGCGAGCTCCGACCGGACGGCGTGGAAACAACAGAAGTGGGGTTCTTCGCGGAAGACGATCTGCCGCCGCTCTCCGGCGGACACAAGATCATGGTGCCCGCATTGCTGGAGCTGGCGCGCGATAGCACCGCGCCGCCCTTCTTTGATCGCGCGTAGCCGGGGGTTCGGGATTGGCTATCCAGGTCACAGTGAGGGAGTACGAGCCGGGGACCGCGAGCAGGTGCTGTGGCTTCACAAGCGGACGCCGCCGTGGGGTAACGTCGCCGTCCAGCCCGGCCACCAAAGGTTCTCGTGCTCCCGGGGGCAGGTGAGCGCGCGGAATGCGCCTGCGTCGCATAGCGGCGCGCCCTTCTGATTCATTCGGTGCGTCTTTAAGGATTCCTACCTGCCAGGATGGGCTGGCCTCAGTTCGCGCCCGTGGCGGGTTGCTCGAGTGCCGCCTCTACGAACACTCTCTCAAGCGAGCGCTCCGTGGCCGAGATTGCTGCCTGCACCAGCTCAGGCGAGAACTCGTCGGCGACAAACTCCACGTCAACCTCCACGTACACATTCCCTACTCTCCAGACGTATTCCTCAAAGCGGAGCCAGGGAGGTACACCTGCGGGTGGAGGTACACGGACTATCGAGTTGGCGCTGCCACCCCGCGGGGCCACCGTGGACGGCTCAACGACCTCAACGATGAGTGGCGAGCCCTGAGCAGACAAGAACGCGCTGAAGCAATCGGATGACACGACCTCATGGGTCCGCCTCATGTCAGCCACCAGCTCCTCAAGCCCGGCGGCACTCTTGTACACCTCTACGTCAATCTCCACTTCTACGCCGACTCCTCCTATGACGTCCCGAGAAAACCGGTGAGCGTTCGCTGGGTCGAGCTGGCGACTGGCTTCGAAAAAAAAACGCGTTTATTCGGTGGGCAAATTCGTCTAATTGGGCGCACTCGGGTGCCCCAAACGGGACGTAATCATTGGGGATTATATACGTGAGTTACGAACCGTGGTACAATGAGACCCACGGAGGCCCCCCATGTCAGCACCAGGAAAGGCCAGCCGCGAGGGCATCACCATCGCGGATCTCATCCGCATGTTCCCCGACGATGCGACGGCTGAGAAGTTCTTCGCTGACGAGCGCTGGCCCGCTGGCGTGGGCTGCCCCTCATGTGGCTCCCTAAGCGTTCAGGCTGGCTCGAAGCACAAGTCCATGCCCTACCGCTGTCGGGACTGCAGTAGGTTCTTCAGCGTCCGAACGGGTACAGTGATGGAGGGCTCGAAGCTTGGCTACCAGACCTGGGCGCTGGCTTCCTACCTGATGATCACGAACCTCAAGGGCGTGTCGAGCATGAAGCTCCACCGAGATTTGGGCATCACACAGAAATCGGCCTGGCACCTGGCGCACCGCATCCGCAAGGCCTGGGCCGAAGCGCCCCCGGAGTTCGAGGGGCCGGTCGAGGCCGACGAGACCTACGTGGGCGGGCTGGAGAAGAACAAGCATTCGGGCGTAGCGTGAGCACGCCGGGCGTGGCACGGTCGGCAAGACGGCGGTGGCTGGCGTGAAGGACCGCGAGACGAAGAAGGTGAGCGCGGCCGTTTGGTGAAGCACACTGATGGCCCCACACTGCGGTCGTTCGTCTGGCAGCGCACAGCCGACGGCGCGAAGGTCTACACAGACGAGGCCAGCGCCTACAGCGGTCTTCCCAACCACGAGACGGTGAAGCACAGCGTGGGCGAGTACGTCATCGAGCAAGCCCACACGAACGGCATCGAGAGCTTCTGGTCGATGCTAAAGCGCGGCTACATGGGGACGTACCACCAGATGAGCGCGAAGCACCTGGATCGCTACGTGGGAGAGTTCGCGGGGCGGCACAACGCGCGCCCGCTGGACACCATCGACCAGCTCCGGGCCATCGTCCAGGGAATGATGGGAAAGCGCCTCAAGTACGCCGACCTGATCGCCTAGCAGGGTCGCTATCGAGCAGAGAACGAATGTGCTACGATCGATCGCATCGGCCCCCTTTACGGGGGCCGGAAGGGAGACGGCACCTTATCCGTCGAATGAGGGGTGAACATCCTCATTCGACCCGAACTTTTTCGGGACCGCAAGGGTGGTCGGGTTGCTGTCTACCCCGAAAAGGGAGTCAGTTATGCCTTATCAAGTACCCTACATCGACCCCAGGGTGATGACGCAGCTTGTCGAGGCGCAACGCATGGCCGCCGACCTCAACCTTCATGGGGCCGCGGCGATCATCCGAAACCTAGAGAGCATCTCCCCCATCTTCGAGCGTTTTGGGGATGGCGCCGTCGGTGTAACTGAGGATGATGGCGCCATCCCCAGTTACGTCGAGGCACCGCCAGCGCTGCTGGAGAGGGACCTACCCCTCTGGGTGGAACTGGCGCCCGAGCCCGTCTGGCGGGCATGACTGGAAGAGAATCTCTAGCCCTTCGGCTCCGGCTTAGGCTTGCGCAGGATGGCGCGGATGAGCGCCATCGGGTCCGTCGGCATGGGCTTGTCTTTTTCAGGAGCCATCATTCGCCCTCCAGCCCCGTGAGAAGCACTTCTACCTCGCACGTCGTGTAGTCAAGCAACCCGATTGCCTCCACCGAGACCCGCCCCCCGAATGAGTTCTTCGCCGAGTAGACCATCTTGATCAGGACCCGGTTGAGCGAGTAGTCCTCGACGCCGAAGCGCGTCTCGTGCGTCTTCATCGATCCGCGGTCGTTGAGCAACGGGCGGATCTGATCCTCGAATCCATTGTGGTTACCGTCCCATGGATCGAGACAGTCTTCCACCTGCTCGCGGATGGGTGGCGGGGTGGGCGTCGAGGTGGGCCTGGGCGTCGAGGTGGGAGTGGGCGTCAAGGTCGGCGGCACCGTGGGCGGCGGCGGCCCCTCGGTGGGCGTCGGCTTCTCGGTAGGCGCTGGGGTGGATGTAGCGGTAGGGGCAGTGGTGGGCGGTGTAGCTGGCTCCGGTGTCTGCGTGAGTGGCGCCGTGACTGCCTGTACGGGCGCCACGTCTGGTTCGGCCGTTTCGCCGAAGACGGCGACGAAGACGATGAGGCCGCCGAAGAAGGCTCCAATCCAGAGAAACACCTTCTTCCGGGTGCGGAGGCTGTTGTACCAACCTGACACCCTGCGCAGAGCTGTCGTAATTCCCGTCATTGGCAGAAGCCTATCACGTCCCGTAACTCACGTATATAATCCCCTAATCATCGTCAGGGGAATATTCGTCCTCCGCCGTGACGATGAATCCACTCCCGATGTCCACAGGCATAATGAGGATCGCCAGAGCGAACTCGCGCGCCCGGCTCGGGTCCAGCAACGGCCACTCCGGATCCGAGGCGTCGGGAGTCTTCTCTGATTGAAAGCTCTCCGCTTCCTCGTCACTGCCGCTGCCGGACCAGTCAACTGACAAAACCACAGCGGCACCCGCACCGACCCCCACAGCAGCCACGGCTCCCGAGACCGCTATTTTCAAGGCCGGCAGACTGGCAACCTTCAAGAATCCCGGAACCGGAATGAGAGCCAGCGCTCTCCTGAGGAGCCCAACTGCCTCCGCCTCTTCAGGCTCCCACGCTGCCAGCGCCTCGCGATCCGGCAGGTCGAGCTTCGCGAGCATGTTGGAGACGTGGTAGCGAACCGTGTTGACGCTGATGTCCAGCCGAACCGCTATCTCGGCGTTGGAAAGATGGTGCCTCAGCTGCTCCATGACCTTCTGCTCAGCTGGTGTGAGGATCTCCGGGTAGGGAGGACGGCCGCGACCACTCATGCGGCAAGTCTAGAAGGCCGAGTCCTGATTTACCCCGTCCGAAGGGCCTACCGACTTCACAGCCGTCAGAGGTGGGCGCAAACCGGAACGTGTTCTCGTCGAGGTCGTTTGGGCTCTGTATCGTGCGGCCGAATCTCCGCTAGGACGGGAGCGATGGACCCAGCGCTAGAGAAGGCCCTCGAGACGGACCGGGTGATCGACATCACGACCACCGGCCGCAAGACTGGCGAGCCACGCCGTATCGAAATCTGGGGCTGTAACGACCGGCGGTCGTTACGTCGAGTAGCGGGTTATGGCGACCCCGATCGGATTCGAACCGACGATCTCCACCTTGACAGGGTGGCGTGTTAAGCCACTACACCACGGGGCCGCAGGAGCGATGCTCGGGAGCGATCGTAGTTGCTCGGCGCGGCCTAGCCAAGGGGCGGGGCAGTGCGACCGCCGCTACGCGGAGATGGGCAGCGCCCAGCCTCCGCTCTCGCGATCCTTGTCGTAGACGACCACGTGGCAGTTGCCGCAGATGGGACCCGTGGCCGAGCGGTCGCCGTTCGTGATCGTATGCTCGTCACAGACGCCGCCGTAGCGCTCGACGCCGTCGTTCTCGCAGAAGATGCAGGTGAGGTGAGGCGTCTCGTGCTTGCCGCAGGTGGCGCAGACCGGGCCGTTGGCGAAGCCGTGCCCGCCTGGGCCGCAGGAATACTGGGCGAGGCTGTCGAGAACTCGGTTGCTGGCCATATCGCTCCCCCTACGAAACCACGGCGGCGTTGCGCTCGCGCGCCCAGGTGTGCGCCTCGTCGGAGGCGACCCATTTCATGGCGTTGCCGAGCAGCTTGCGGTAGTTCGCATTGTTGTAGGACGTGGGTACGTCGCCCGCCTGGATGAAGACGATCGGGCTGTTTTTGTAGTTCTTCGCCCAGGCGACGAGGTTGGGGGTGGGTGGGTGCGTCCAGTCGCCACGCTCATACATGCGGCCGTGGTTCACCACCAGCGCGGGCGAGAAGAAGTTCTTGTAGGTGAAGTCGAAGTCGCTGCGGAGCAACGGCACGACATCCTCCTCGAAGTAGGGGGCGAGATAGATCTCGTCCTGCAGGTCGAACTCCGGGTCGACGCCCTGGACCACCGGATGGTCGGGCTCGACGACGCTGACCTTGTGCATCACCGCAAGCAGATACCCGGAATCGGGGTAGTCGACGCCGCGGAGCGTGCCCGGGTTGAAGTGGAAGCGGCCGCCAACGATCTCGGCATACTCCTCCCAGGCCGGCCACGAGCAGATGTTGTGATGGATCAACACAAGGCCCTTGCCCGCTTCGGTGAGGCGGGCGTAGCCGTCCTTCAGTTCCTCGGGCGGCGGGGCGCCGTCAAAGACGCCCGGCATCGAATAGTCGACGATGCAATCGTAGGGCGCGGAGTTCTCCGGATTGAAGAAGAGCTGGGCAGCGGGCTGCTCGACGTGCGTCCAGGCGGCGATATCGCCCTGCGCCTGGAAGGCATCGAACATCTGGAAGAACGGCTCGCGCTGGAACGGGTGTCCCTTGCTCGCGAGCAGGACGTTGATAGGGCTCATGGCTTCCTCCCTGAGCTCGTCTCGAAGCGGTGCGCCATTCTATCTTCTAAGGGGCGCCGCGGGGGCACCCCGGCTGAGCGCGCGACCCGTCGGCCGTCGGTCGGGGGCGCGATGCGCGGGGGTCGGATACGGTTGCGCCAATCTCGGGTTCGATCCGCGCCTGCGAGCTGACCGGGCGGGCGAGGAACGAACCGCGAGGTCACCATTGTCGCGCTCTCGGACAACCGCTCAGGCAATGCCTCGGAGGACATCGAGCAGCGACTCGACTGAGGGCCGGTCGGCCGGCTCGACGCTCCGATGCGCGAGCGCGGTCCGGCCCCCGCGATCGATCACGAAGTCCCCGCCCAACTGGGCGGTGTCGGCCACGGGCCGCTGCAGTCGCCGGCCGCGGAGCAGCGCGCGGAGATAGAACGCCACCGTTCGCGGCGAGAACCAGACGCGAGCCGCACTCGCCCGCGTGAGACCGTAGGCCGTGTAGGCCGCGCGCGGCTCGTCGACAAAGATCGGCCAGCGGGATTCGACGGCGGCGGCGAAGCGCTCGGTGCTTCGTTGACCTTCGAACGAGACGAGCAGGACCTCGGCTCCCAATCCATGAATCTCGTCCCGCCGGCGCCACAACTGCGACACGTGCTCGCGGCAGGGCAGTCAGCGCAGATGGCGGAGGAACACGATCAGGAGACTGCGGGGCGGGATCGCACGGTAGGGGTCAAGAAGGTGATCGTGGCTGCGTCCAGCTGGTCCGCCGACGACCGTGCCTGTAAGCGCGGGGGCGGCATCGCCCCGGCCGGGGACGTTCACAGGCACCGCGAGGCCGGTGCCCGGTGGGGCACGGTCCGGGGCGACTTGGGCAGAGGGACTTCCACAGGCTGCTCGAAGTGTATCCCGCGACCGGCTAGGAGCGGCGTGCGCCGCCGCCGGCCGACGGTCCCCCGGCCACCCCGACGCAGGGCCGTTGGTCCACAAGATCGACGCCGATCGCGCACCGTTCGCGATCGCGGCCGGCGGTACACTCTCTCGCGATGAGCGCCTTGACGGACGAGCGGCGGAGCCGGTCCGTGGTGGACATCGGCCTGGTGGCGGTCGCCGAGGACGCCGCCACCGAGGCGGCGTGACCGAGACCGGCGCGGAAGAGAACGACCGCCCCAGCCGGCACTACTGCGCGTCCTGCGGCGAGGTCTACGCCGCCTCGTTGTGGGCCTGCCCGCACTGCGGCACGGCTTGGCGGCGCATCTCGCTCCAGTCCCTGCGAGCCCTCGTCGCGGCGCTGAGCGAGCTCGACGCGCTGAGCGACGAGGACGCCCAGACGCCGAGCCTCAGCGCGCTCCGCGCTACCTGGGAGGAGCGGCTGGTGCGGACGCGGCCAACGGGCGGGCGGAAAGCGCCCCGCCCGTGGCAGAGATCGACGGGGCCGCGGGAGCTCACTGAAGCGGTCGAGCTGCCGCCCGCAACCACCGCTGAAGCCGGCCCCCGGGCCGCCGCAGCCGCGGCGATCGTGGTCCCGGCGGCCGGTGAAGCGCGGGCAGCGCCCGCACCATTGCCATCCCCCCCTCCACAAGAACGTGACGCAGGGCCACCCCGGCCCCCCAGCCGCCCCACCGGCCAGGTTGTGCTCGAATGGGCCGCCGAACGCCAGGCCGACATCCTCCTCTATCTCGGCGCGCTGCTCCTTTCGGTCTCGGCCCTCCTGTTCGTCGCCTATCAAGGCGGGGCCCTGGCAGGCCTGGCCCGCTTCGTGATCCTCTCTGGCTACACGATCGGGTTCATCGTGCTGGGCCTCGTCCTACACCGCTGGGAGCGCGTCCGCGAGGCAGGCCCCGTGTTCCTCCTCGTCGGCGCCCTCCTCGTGCCGCTGCAATTCGTTGCCCTCCGAACCCAGGTCCTCGACGAAGCGACGCTCCCGAACAACGTCCTCTGGCTCCTCGGCTCGACGGTCGCCGGCGGTTTCTACTACGTCCTCGTCTGGCGGGGCCTCGGGCGCTTGTACGTGATCCCGGCCGTGCTCGCGACTTACCTCGCTTGGGGGTCGCTGGCCTGGGTCCTCGGTCTGCCGGATGAGTGGTATGGAGTCTGGTTCATCGGCCTCGTTCTCCCCGTTCATCTCGCCGCTGTTCGGGAGATGGTTCCGGGCAGGCGCTGGGCCGAGCGGCTCGCGCTCACGACCACGGCCTTCGCGATCGTGTACGCGCACGTGCGCGCCGGAAGCGGCTTCGGCGATGCGGGGCAGCTCCCGACGGCCTACGCACTCCTCTTGAGCGCCGCGGCCGCGACCGTGCGCATGCGCCCAACGGTGCCAGCCCTAGCCTCATTGCCCGCGCTCTTCGCGCTTACGGCTGCGACGACGCTCTGGGCCGTGTTCGACATCGGCTGGTGGTGGCAGGGGAGCCTCACCGTGGTCGCTGGACTCGGCTACCTCGTCCTCGCGCTCGTTGACGAGCGCGCACGTGCGCGGCGTTGGGCGCTGGTGGCGGCGATTGCCGGGGCGCTCGGCCTCGCCGCGGCCCACCTCGGGGTCACAGACGCCGGGAGCACGGCCGCGGCCTTGCCGGTGGCCTACGGATTCGCGAGTGCTGGAGCCGCGGTTGCCGTCGTGCGCTGGCGAAGTCGCTGGTACGAAGGGCCGCTCGCGCTGCCGCCCCTTCTCGCGGTTACGGCGATCACGACCTGGTGGGCTGGAGCCGGGGAGCGCCGGGAGTGGTGGGGCGTGCTGGCAGCAGCGGGTTCGCTGGGCTATCTCGCAACGGCATTCCTCGATCATGGCAGGGCCTACCGGTGGGCCTCGCTAGCAGCGGCAACCCTACCCATCGGCATCGGCCTGACCCATCTCGGCGTCACGCTCGAAGATGCGTCACACTGGGCGCTCCCCGCCGTTTACGCGACTGCGCTCCTGGGAATCGCGGCGGCCTTGGTGCGCTGGCGCTTCGCCTGGCCGACCGCGCCCGCAGCGCTGCCGCCCGTAGCAACGCTCACCATCATCGCCGCGGTCTGGGCCGCTGGCGGCACCGCTTGGGAGTGGTACCCGAGCATCGCCGCCATCGGTGCCGCGGGCTACCTCGTGCTCGCCCAGCTCGACACGCAGCGCTCACCACGCATCTGGGGGGCCGCGGCAGGCGCGTCAGCGATCCTGGCGCTCGCACTGGGCCATATCGCGGCGCTCGACGTCGACGCGGAGGGCGCGGCTCTACCGCTCACCTACGCCATCGTTCTGGCTGCGACCGCCGGCGCCTTCGTTCGCTGGCGCTGGCAGTGGCGGGAAGCGGTCGGCGCGCTGCCGCCGCTGGCGATTCTGACGGCGAGCAGCACCTGGTGGGCGGCCGGCGGGCACTGGGAGTGGTACGCCGCCTTCGCCGCGGTCGGCAGCCTCGGCTACCTCCTGACTGCGCACCTCGATGCACCGTGGCTCGCGCGCCTCTGGGGAGCCGCAGCCGCGCTCTTGGCGATCGGGGCGATCGCCTTCGCCCACGTCGCAATGGGGTTCTTCGAGGAGGCTGATGTCGGTGTGCTCCCGGCGGTCTATGGCGTCGTCACGGCGGGAACGACGATCGCATTCATTCGCTGGGGCCTGGTTTCCCGGGAGGTCGCGGGGGCGCTGCCCTCGCTCATCGCGCTCGCCTTCAGCACCACGCTCTGGGCGACGCTCGACCCGAGCCTCGCGTGGTTCATCCCCGTGGCCGCGGCGGTGGGCGCAGGCTACCTGGTTCTGGCCGAGTTCGATGCCGAGGCGCGCAGGCTCTGGCGGGCGATTGCCGCCGCGTTCGGCTTGGCCGCGATCGTCGCTGCCCACGCAGTCGCACCGATCGGGGGGACACCCGACGCGCAGCTCCCGCTCACCTACGCGGTCCTACTCGTGGGCGTGACCTGGGACGCGGTTCGGCGGCGCGATGGTTCGGCGCTCGCGGTGCCCGCGCTGCTCGCAATGTCCGTGCCCGCGAGCCTGTGGGCCACGGGCGTCGGGGCGCAGTGGTGGGGGTATTCCGCGCTGGTCCAAGGGGCTGTCCTCGGTGCCAGCCCCTTGGTGGCGCGAGAGCTACGCCCCTTCCATCGTTTCGCTCCTGCCTACGCCCTCATTTTCGTGGTAAGCCCAGTGGCGCTGCTGGCCGTCGCCTACGAGGCGACGCCGTGGCACGGAACGGCCACCGCGCTCCTCGCCGCGCTGACCGTTCTCTGGGTGGGGTTGCGGAACGGCGGCGCCATCGGCCAGGCATTCGTCGCCCAGGCGGGGGTGCGGGCGCGGGCGGTTGAGCGCCATGCGCTCTTCTACCTCGCTGCCGCGCTCGCGCTCTCTGCGATCGCCTTCCTGAACCTTGCGCTCGATCGCCAAGGGGCGGAAGGAGCCTGGACCTACTTCGCCTTCGCCGCGGTGGCTTGGCTAAGCACGGTGCCGGCGGGCGTGCGGGGAAAGCGAATCGAAACGGTCCTCGTGCCGGTCGCAACCGCCGCCTCAGTGGTCGCGGCGGGCGTCGCCTTCGGCGAACCGGGGGCACTTCTCCTGATTCTCGCAACGTCCGCGTTGCTGAGCGCGGCGGCAGCGCTCGCGAGCGGGCGCTGGCCGGTCTTGGGCCTGACCGCGCTCCTCGCCGCCGCCGCGACAGCAGCGCTCTGGGACTGGCGAGCGATCGACTTCGCCTCGCTCCCGCTGGCCTACGCGGGCGAAGCCGCCCTCGCTTGGGCGTTGCTGATGGCGGCGCGGCGATATCCACCTGCCGGCGAACGGGGCTTGTCGAGCTTCTGGCTTTCCTGGGGGCCCTGGGCGCTCGCCGGTCTCACGGCACTCGCTTTTCACGTTCAGGCAGCCGATGAACTGACAGCGGACGACTCGCAGCGGATGCTCACGGAGTTCGCGACGCTCGCGCTGGTGCTGACGGCCGCCGGTGCGGCGGTGGCGATCGAGGGTATCTGGGTGCGCCGCGAGCAGGTCTGGCTCCCGGGAACGCTCGTGCTCGTGGCCGGACTGCTGTTCGCGATCGCCTCCCGCGAATACGAGAATCCTCAGGCCTACACCGTGCCGATCGCGCTGTACCTGCTCTTCCTGGGCCTGAGCTACCGCGCCTCTCCACCGCTGGTGCGGGTCCATATGGGGCTCCACGAGGCCCTCCTTGTTGCCGGGGTCTTGGTGTTGGTGCTGCCCGCCGCCGCTCAGAGCCTCGAGAGCGGGGCCGGTGCTTACGGTTTCGAAACGATCGCCGCCGGGCTGGTGTTCCTGACATTGGGCTTGATCCTGCACGCCCGCTGGCTGATTCCGTCGGGCGTCCTCACCCTCAGCGGGGTGGCCTTGCGCTGGGCCACCGGGGGCTACGTCGACATTCCCTACTGGCTCGTCCTCGGGGCGGTCGGGATGGGCCTGCTCAGTGGCGGGCTCCTGCTCCTCTCCCAGCGCAAGCGCTGGGACGCGCTGCGCCGCTCGGCCGGTCGCTGGTGGCTGGAGACGCCGGCCAGGCCAGGGGACTGGGAACCGATCCGCGTCCCGCGCGCAGTGCTCCTCAGCGGCGGCGCGGCCGCTCTCGCGATCGTCGCGCTGGCTCTCGCCTTCGCCGCGGAGCAGGCGCTGGGCGCGTGATGCGGCAGCGACTGGCCCAGATGATGGCCAATGCGGCGCGGCCGAGGCGCGTGGGCAGCGGATGATTCACGCGCAACTCAGCGAGCTCGTCGGGCAGGACGACGTCGCGGCGCTGCATCGCGGAGAGCTGCCTGCCACGAGCCCGCTCAGCGAGCTCTTCGGCCGCGCCGGCGTCGGCCGGTGCGTTCCGGCCGACGCCCTCTCCGACTGGGAGGTCGACAGCCTTTCGCGGGCGCTCACGCGAATGTTTGAGCTCTCGTTCGATACCACGACGGACGAATCAGCGGCGGAAGAAGTCCTCGCGAGGTCGCCCCTGATCGCGTCCGTCGATCGCTATTCGGTCCGCGTGCGAAACCTCGCACGAGCACCCCTTGGCGAATCCGAGCAGGAGCCGCGGCCCGCACGCGGTGTGCTGGAGGCCATCGCCCTCGGCTGCGGCGTCTTCGCGCTCGGCCTCGCCGCCCTGATCGTCCTCATCGGAATCGTGGCGGCGCTCGTCCAGCTGTAGCGCTCCGAGCCCGTTCTGGGTGCCGTTTGCCGATCGCCCCTTCGCGGAGTGTAGCCGCCGCCGCAAGCGTTCAAGACAGACGATGCCCTGCGAGGCTCAGGGCCAACGTCCGGGGAGGGATGCGTCGAGCACGACGGCCGCGCGGAGCAGTGGGACCCTCGGCTCGTCCGTGGGCCCACCGGACTCCAGCCGATCGATCATCCGTCTCGGTCGTGACCTCCGACCCGAGCCTCGGGGAGCGACGCGTAGCCCTCAGTGACCGCGATCACGGAAGCCCTTGCTCCTGAAGCCTGCCACGCAGCAGGGGCAGCGAACAGGGTTCGCTGCCCCCACGAGGGCAAGTCGCTCCGAGCGGGTTAGAGGACGCCGGAGAGCTCCTCCTCGACCTCATCTTCCACATCGTCAAGGAACTCGCTCGCGCACTCCTCGTCGCGCCCAGCGACTGCGCGCTCTTCGCCTTGGAGCTCTCCGAGCTCGGCCAGCGCCGGTCCGGTCAGCGATTCGGGATCCTCGTCGCCCACGATTTCATCGAAACGCTCGGCGATCTCGTCCTCCGCGTCCTCCTGCCGGTCGTAGTCGTAACCCTCTTCGCGCATGCAGCGCGCCCAATTGTCGCGCGCTGCGACCATGCGCGGGTCGTTGTCGACGGCAACGTCAAACGGGTTCCCGAAGCGGCCGTTGACGATGTCCGCGCTGAACTCTGCTTCGACCGCAGTGCGGGTGCAGCCACCGACCGGCTCGAAGTCCTCATCGTCGAGCGTGAGCACGAACGTCGCCTCGGTGTCCTCGCCGAGGAGCGTCCTCAGGTAGGCCACCTGATCGCTCTCGCTCAGGCTCTCGAGGATACGGATGTTCTGGTCGCCAAAGATGATCATCTCGCCTGGTTCGTCGAACACGGTCGAGATGCCGTAGCCGAACTGCGCAACGAAGTCCTCGTCGCTGATGCCGACGAGGGTGCCGAGGGCGTCCATCGCATCGCGAACCGTCGTGGCGTCGAGGGGCACGTACTCGAAGCCGGCCTCCTGCATGCAGGCGCCGATGCGCTCTTCGACGGCCTCGATCTTCGCGACGAGTTCATCTTCGGTCATGGCGAACTCTTCGGTGCGGCCCGTGAAGTCGGCGCCGGGATCGGAACCACCGTCGCCGTTGCCGCCACCGTTTCCGCCGGCGCCGGAGTCGCTGGATGAGCTGGAGCCGCCGCAGGCAGCGACGAGCAGGAGTGCCGCAAGCGCCGTCGCAAGAAGCGCGACGAAGCGAGCGTTCAGAGAACGTGGTGTAGGAATTACCGAGCTGAGCATTGGCCGTTTCTCCTGGTGATTTGCGTCTATCGGGGACCATGAAGACACCGCCACCCTGAACAGCCCCTGAATCAGGCTGAACCGGTGCTGAACGGCGGCCGCCGCCGAAACCCGCCCTTGGGCTGGCCCGTGCGTGGACCGATCCGTGCCCGCGCGCGGACCCGCGAACGTTCAGCTACTAGTCAGGTTGGCGTTGCAACGATGGGTCGACCTCAGCGCCGGAGCACCTCGATGCCGATGACGAGCCCCGGGCCCCAGCCCCTCCCCCGGGCAGTGCGCCGGTGAGCCGCCGCAAGCTCATTGCGATCCTCATCGGGGTGGTTGTGCTCTCCGCCGCCGCGGGCTATGGCGCTGCCTCGCGGGTCCGCTCGCCCGCCCAGATCGCGGCGGACACCGCTGCACCACTCGCCTCGCCAATTCTCGTGCCCGCGGAAGAACGTGTGCTTTCGACGACCGTCGTCACCCGAGGCACGGCCCGCTTCGGCTCGCCGCAACAGATCACGCTCGCCCCCAGTGCCCTGAAGCTGCAAGCGGGCCGGGTGACGAGTATCCCCATCGCCGGGAGCCAGCTTACCGAGGGGGATGTCGCACTGATCGCCTCTGGCCGGCCCGTTTTCCTTCTCGAGGGGGCTCAACTGACCTTCCGTGACCTCGGCCCCGGCCTCGAAGGCGAGGATGTCCTCCAACTCGAAGCAGCGCTCGTCCGTTTGGGCTTCGAACCCGGACCGGTCGATGGCGTCTACGACGAGCTCACCGAGGCCGCCGTCGCGGCTTGGTACCAAAGCGCTGGCTATACCGCGATCGAGGCGACGGAGGAGCAGCTCTCGGCGATCGCGGCGCTCGAGCTGGAGCTCACCTCCGCCCGCCTGGATATTCTCGGGGCAGAGGACGCGGTCGCCGCAGCCGAGGTGGAGCTCGCCGCGGCCCAAGGCGCCCGCGTGACCGCCTGGACGGAAGCCGGGGCCGGCCCCGCCCAGATCGCCACCGCCCAGGCCCAGGCCGCTGCGGATAACCAAGTCGCCAGCGCTGATGTGGGAGCGAAACAAGCAACGCTCGACGGGATGCGGGCCGGGACGAGCGCCGCCACCAGAGCGGAGATCGCGGCCGCCGAGGCAGAACTCGATTCGGCGATTGCGAACGAAGAGCTGACCCGGCTCTCCGGGGCGAATACGATCGCGGAAGCGCAGCGGGCGGCCGATGGGGCACCTGCCGCGGTCGCCGCGGCCCGCGCTGAAGCGAGCGCCAACGACTTCGCCGTTGCCGCCGAGGTCACGGGCAAGCAAGTCGCCCTCGCTGCCCTCCTCAGCGACCCAGATGCCAAGCCCGCAGACATCGCCGTCGCCGAGCAGGATGTGACGACCGCGATCGCGAGCGCCGCCGCCACCGGCCTCGCAGGACAGGCCGCGGTGGCGGATGCGAAAGCCATCCGCGCGGGGGCCGGCCCCGCGCTCGCATCCGCCCAGGCCGAAGCCGATCTCGCGAACCAAGCAGCGGCGGCAGACACCTCGGTGAAACGCATCGCTCTCGATGCCATTCGCGCTGGGAGCGTCCCCACCGCCTCCGAGTTGGCGGCGGCTGAGGCCGAACTCGCAGCAGCGACGGCCACGGCCGAGGCGACGGTCGCGGCGGCTGCGACAGACGCCGCGCTACCGACCACCGAAGCCGCTCTCCGTGCCGCGGAAACCACGCTCGAAGGCGCAAACGAGGCTCTCCGCGCCCGCCAGGAGCTCGCCGGCCTTACCGTCGGGACCCTCGGTCTGGTGCAGCGTCGCGCGGGGGTCCAGGTGCCCGCCGACGAGATCGTGTTCGTCCCGAGCGTGCCAGTGCGCGTCTCCTCGGTGGCGGTGGCCCGCGGCGACGAAGCCGCCGGCCCGGTCATGAGCGTGACCGACTCGGTCGTGGCGATCGACGGCTCCCTGGCCCTGAGCGTTGCCAACCTCGTCGAAGCCGGAATGCCCGTGGTCATCGACGAGCCCGACCTCGGGATCTCGGCCACGGGCCTCGTCACCCGCGTGGCGGAAGGGCCCGGGACGAACGGCGTCGATGGCTTCCACATCTACTTCGAGGTGCTCGTGGACGGATCGCCGCCGGGGATCGTCGGCGCGTCCGTACGGCTCACGGTCCCGATCGAGTCCACCACTGGGAGCGTCCTGGTCGTCCCGATCAGCGCCCTTTCACTCGCCGCCGACGGTTCCTCCCGCGTTCAGCGAGCCGCGAACGGCGTTCTCGAATTCGTGACCGTCGAGCCGGGCCTCTCCGCAGAGGGGTTCGTCGAGGTCACGCCCGTCGAGGGCGTGCTCGAGGCGGGCGATCTGGTCGTCATCGGTTTCGACCAAAGGGGCGCGGGCTCGTGAGCAGCGACCGCAAGACCCACGATCGTCCGCGGGCGCAGTCGCCAGCTCGCGTGGGTAACTCGGTCCCCGTAGTCGCGCTGCAGGGAGTGGGGCGTACGTTCGGGAGCGATCCGCCCGTGAACGCGGTCCGTGGGGTCGACCTCTCCGTTTACGAGGGCGAATGGCTGGCTATTAGCGGCCCTTCCGGATCGGGGAAGTCGAGCCTCCTCAACATCCTCGGGTGCTTGGACGTGCAGACCTCCGGCACCTACTTGCTCGACGGCATCGATGTCGCGCACCTCGACGACGGCGGCCGCGCGGGGCTGCGCGGCCGCCGGATCGGCTTCATCTTCCAGGCGTTCCATCTGCTCGCGCACCGCACCGTCTTGGAGAACGTCATGCTCTCGGAGGTCTATCAGCGCGGACGCCAGCGCGGGCGCCGCGAGCGGGCCGAGGGTGCGCTGGCCGAGGTCTCGCTCGGCCACCGGGCCAGCTTCCTGCCGACACGGCTCTCCGGCGGCGAGCGCCAGCGTGTCGCGATCGCGCGTGCGCTCATGGGCTCGCCCCGGCTCCTCCTCTGCGACGAGCCCACGGGCAACCTCGATTCGGGCACGACCGAGACCATCCTCGCGCTCTTCGATGGGCTCAACGCGCGCGGGCTCACCATAGTGATGATTACGCACGAAGCAGATGTCGCAGCGCGGGCCCAGCGACGCGTCCGGATGGTCGACGGACGACTCTCGGAGGTCGCATGAACCGCGTCCGGGCGGGACTGCAGCGGCTCCGGGTGCCCGGTTTTCGTCGTATCGAGGCAGTCGGGTGCCGGCGCCCGAGGCCGCGCGTTCAGCCGTCCGCGATGTCGCCTTACGATCTCGGGAACGAGGCCGTCGCGGGCCTTTTCACGCGCCCCGGTCGCACCTTCCTGACAATCCTCGGCACCGTCATCGGCCTGGCTGCGCTCGTGGCAACGCTCGGGCTTTCGCGAACCGCGGGCAACCGCATCGTCGGGCGCTTCGACGAGCTCGCGGCCACGGAGATCATCGTCAGCGCGCGCCCCTCGGCCACGAGCGCGAGGCCTGATGTGCTGCCCTGGGACGCGCCCGAGCGAATCGAGCGACTGGATGGCGTCGTCGCCGCCGGGAGCGTGAGCACGATCGATGTCGGGGAGGCGCTGGTGAGCACCTCCCCGGTCAGCGATCCGAGCCGTCAGACGGACTTCCGGCTGGCGGTGCACGCCGCATCACCAGGCCTCTTCGTCGCGGTCCGGGCGGAGCTGCAATCAGGCCGGCTGCCGGACGAAGGTCACTCGCAACGGGCGGAGCGAGTCGCGGTCCTGGGGCCGTCCGCCGCCTCACGCCTCGGGATCACGGGCGTCGAGCAGCTCCCCGCGATCCGTATCGGCGACGACATCTACCTCGTCATCGGCATCCTCGCGGATCTCGCCCGCCAGCCCGAACTCCGCGGCGCGGTGATCATCCCTGAAGGCACAGCCCGGCGCGAGTATCGCCTCACCAGCCCCGAGTTCGTGATCGTGGAGACGCAGATCGGCGCGACATCGCTGATCTCGAAGCAGATCCCGCTCGCACTGCGTCCGGACAACCCACGCACGCTGCGCGTGGCATCGCCACCGGAACCGCAGCGCGTGCGCGACGCCGTCCAGAGCGACCTCAACGTGCTCTTCCTCATCCTCGGAGGCGTCTCGCTCCTGGTCGGAGCGATCGGCATCGCCAACGTCACCCTCGTCTCCGTTATCGAGCGGACGGGCGAAATCGGGTTGCGCCGCGCCCTCGGCGCGACGCGTCTCCACATCGCTTCGCAGTTCCTGCTCGAGAGCGGCACTCTCGGTCTCGTTGGGGGCATTCTCGGAGCGAGCACGGGCACCCTGGTCGTGGTCGGTATCGCCGCTTACCAGGGCTGGACGCCGGTGCTCGATCCGCTGGTCCCGTTCGCCGCGCCCCTGGTCGGCGCGGTCACGGGTCTGGTCTCAGGCGCCTATCCGTCCCTGCGGGCAGCGCGCATGGAGCCCGTCGAGGCGCTGCGGGCGGGAACCTAACCCTACCAACCAGAGACCTTGCTTACGGGCGACCTTGCTCAGGCGGTTAGCGCCCTGCCGGAGCGAGAACGGCTCCGTCCTCGGGCGGAGGCGGGGACGCCTTCCCGCGCAGGGGAATCTCCTTTATCGCGAAGGAGAGCGCCACCACGATCAGTCCGCCAAGCGCGGAGACGAAGAACAGGAGCTGCGTCGCGCTCGCGACCGCCCCGCGTTGGGTGCTGATCGCACGTTCGAAGAGCACGGCCGTGCCGCCACTCGCCAAGAATTCCGTGCGGGCCGCGCCCAACCGCTCCGGATCGACGCTGAGCGTCGCGTCACCCTCGAAGGCTTCGTAGACGGCCAGGGGGAGGGCCGCGCGCGTCTCCGCGTCAAGGTTGTCCGTGAAGGCGCTGCTGTACGACGTCGTGAAAAGCACGCCGAAGAGTGCAACTCCGAGCACCTGCGCGATCTGCCGGAAGAACATCTGACTGCTCGTGGCCACGCCCGTGAGGTCCTGGGCGACGGCCGCCTGCACGATCACGTTCATAACCGGCGTTACCAGCCCCGAGCCGAGTCCGAAGACGACCATGTAGAGGGCGATGTGCCACTTCGCCTCACCGACGTCCATGGTCTGGAGGAGGAACGCGGCAAGCGCGGAGAGCACCGAGCCAAAGATAATCTGGTATTTGAACCGGCCCGTCCGCGCGATCACCTGTCCACCAACGATGCTCATCGCCAGCATGCCGAGCGCCTGCGGCGTGGCGATCAGTCCCGAAGCCGTCGCAGAGGCGCCCAGCGACGTCTGGATGAACGTCGGCAGGTACTGCACGGCAGCGAACAGGAGCGCGCTCGAGAGCAGGACGATCAGCCCGGTCAGTACGTACATGCGGTTGCGAAAAAGGAACATCGGGATGATGGCGTGGGGGTGGCGCCGCTCCTGGAAGACGAAGAGGACGCCGAGTACGGCCCCCGCAACCAGGAGGCTCAGGGTCACCGCCGAACTCAAGCCGTATTCTTCGTAGGACCAGGCGCTCGCCAGCAGGAGCGCGATCGTCGCCAGGGTGAGCAGGGCCGCGCCTACGAAATCGATATCGCCGATCGACCCGCCCCGCTTCGAGTTGGGCAAGGTCGCCCAAATGAAGGCCAGGGCCACGGCGCCCACGGGAAGGTTGATGTAGAAGCACCAGCGCCAGCCGGGCCCGTCGGTGAGGAACCCGCCCAGGGTGGGCCCGATGAAGGTGCCCGCAGTGATGATCGCGATGATGTAGCCGACGTACTTCGCCCGCTCGATCGGCGTGTACATATCTGCCATCACGACGAGGACGCAGGCGAGGATGATCCCGCCGCCGATCCCCTGGACACCGCGGGCGACGATCAGCGCGGCCATCGACGGCGCTAAGCCGGAGGCCAACGAACCGACAAGGAAAATGACAACGCCTGCGATCACGAACGGCCGGCGGCCGAACATGTCCGAGAGCTTGCCCACGACCGGCACCGCCACGGTCGAGGTGAGCAGATAGATCGTGAAGACCCAAGAGAGCAGACGGAAGCCACCCAGGTCCGAAAGGATCTGCGGCAACGCCGTGGCAACGATCGAGCCATCGAGCGAGCTCATGAACATGCAGAGCGAGAGCGAGAGCAGCAGGAGCATCCTCTGACGCTCGCTCAGCAGCGCACCCAGGACGGGCTCGGACGAACCGGATACGGCCACTTGCACCTCGGCGGGGGAACGCCGGAATCGTAGCAGAGTCCTGGCGGGCGGCTGAGTGGGTTATCAGCTCGCTTCGCTCGGACCCCGCCTGCCCACCGCCCCCGCGCTCGACTACTGCGTCTGCGCGGCCCTGTCGGGCCGCTCCGCCTGCGCGCTCGCTGGTGTTTAGCTCGCTTCTCTCGGACCCACCTGCCCGCCGCCCCCGCGCTCGACTACTGCGTCTGCGCGGCCCTGTCGGACCCCTCCGCCTGCGCGCTCGCTGGTGTTTAACCTCCCTTCGCTCGGGCCCCGCCTCCCTCCGCTCGGCGCTCGAAGGCTGCTGCGACTACGCGGCCCTGCCGGCCGCTTCGCCTGTCCCATTGAAGCGACGCGTCGAGCGACGCTGGTCCCTTCCGGCGACACCTCTTTCCAGGCCGCGGACGTCTCCGGCCGGGCCCGCGGCCTGGCGCGGGTGATCATGAGTGCCGAAGCTGCGGCCGAAGCGACGGTTCGCCGGTCTGGAGCAGGCGCGTATCGTTGGCCGCCTTCGCCACCCAGTCCCAGGAGCTTCGAGCCACCTTGCACCGACGCCGCAGATTCACCCGTCGACGCTTCATCACACAGACGCTCGCCGGCGCCGCTGCCGGGGCGACCGTCGTGGCCGCGCGGGGACGCTGGCCGCGGGCAGCCGCCCCCGCGGCGGCCCAGGAGTCCGGCGCGGCAGCGGCGATCCACGAAGAGCCGCCAAGCGTGAGGTTCGTCGTGCCGGCGATCGCCTCGGACGGCGAGGAACCAGTCCCGACCCTACGCGAGAAGATTGGCGCGATGGTGATGACCGGCTTCCGCGGGCAGTCGATCGAGTCCGAGAGCGCCATCGGTGGCCAGCTCGGCGCGGGTCACCTCGGCGGCGTGATCCTTTTCGACCGGCCGGGCGCCCGGAACATCGCCTCGCCCAGCGCGCTCGCCACGCTCACGTCGGAGCTACAGGGCCTCGCGCCCCACGCCCTGATCATCGCCACCGACCAGGAGGGGGGCACGGTCGCGCGGCTCGGCCCTGGTGGCGGCTTCCCCGCGACCAGGGCAGCCGCGGAGTTCGGACTGATCGACGATCCCGCGATCACCTACGCCGCCGCCGCAGAGCTCGCAGATACGCTTCGAAGAGCTGGTGTGAACCTCAATCTGGCGCCGGTCGTCGACCTCAACGTGAACCGCGGAAACCCTGTGATCGGCGCGTTCGGTCGCAGCTTCTCCGCCGACCCCCACGTTGTGATCCGGCACGCAAGGGCGTTCATCCAAGCGCACCACGACCACGGCATCCTCTGCACGCTCAAGCACTTCCCGGGGCACGGCAGCTCGACGAAGGATTCCCACGCAGGCTTCGTCGATATCACCGATACCTGGGCTGAGGCTGAACTCGAACCGTACGCCGCGCTGATCGCCGAAGACCTCGTGGACGTCGTGATGACGGCCCACGTCTTCGCCGCCAACCTCGATGCCACCTACCCCGCCACCCTGTCGCGAGCGATCGTCAGCGGGCTCCTCCGCGATCAGCTGGGCTACGACGGGGTGGTGATGTCTGACGCGATGGAAATGGCCGCCATCTCCCAGAACTACGGATTCGAGGCGGCCGTGGAGCTCGCAATCGAAGCTGGAGTCGACATCCTGCTCTTTACCAGTGAGGTTCGCCCGGACGGGACGAATCTCGCCGGGGCCGTGGTCGATCTCGTCGAAGGGCGGGTCGCGTCGGGCGCGATCCCCGAGGAGCGGATCACGGCGTCTTTCGACCGCATTCAGCGACTGCGTGAGCGGCTCTGAGCCCGGGGCTAACGGCGGGGTCGCGTAAAGACCAGCCGGTCGTCCTCCGAGAGGTCCGGACGGTACCCGTAGTCCTCTTCGGCGAAGTCCTTGAGCGCCTCCGGCTCCTCGATCCGATTCTCGATCACGAAGCGGGCCATCAGGCCTCGCGCTCGTTTGGCGACGAAGCCGATCGTCTGCGCATGGCCGTCGCGCTCCTCCTGGAACACGGCAGTCACGAGCGGCGGCGCCAGGTGCTTTACCGGCACGGCCTTCGCGTACTCGTTTGAGGCGAGATTGAGGACGGGAGTACCGGAAAGCGCCTCGCTCTCCGCGTTGAGTGAAGCGGCGAGACGCTTGCCCCAGAAGTCGTAGAGGTTCTTTCCACGGGTGTTCGAGAGCCTGGTGCCCATCTCCAGCCGGTAGGGCTGGATCAGATCCAGGGGGCGGAGGAGCCCGTAGAGGCCGGAGAGGATACGCAGCCGCTCCTGCGCCCAGGCCAGGTCGCCGTCCGAGAGGCTCGCGGCGTCGAGACCATGGTAGACGTCGCCCTGGAAGGCCATCACGCAGGGCTTGGCGTTTTCCGGCGTGAGGGGCAGGCTCATCTCTTGGAAGCGATCACGGTTGAGCTGCGCTAGCGGCTCGCTCAGGTCCATGAGGTTGCGCAGCGAGCGCGTGCCGAGCTTCTTGCAGCGCTTCAGGAGGACGGTCGTGTCCTTGACGAAGCGCGGCTCGGTCGCGACGAGCCCGTTCGTGTCTCTCGAGAAGTCGAGGGCTTTGGCAGGCGAGATGAGGGTAAGCACGGGACGTTCCTCCCTGAGTCGCACGAGGAGTGTGCTGAGCGTACCAGACCGCACCACCCCCACAGCGGAGGGGGTCAGCCAGCCTTCGAGTCTTGGCAGTTCCAGAACAGGTCAAACACTGGTATACTAGGACATACCAAGTTATAAGAGGCTAACGGATGACTGCTACCCCAGAAACCGTCGACTTCCGCGATCCCGAATGGGTCGCGGAGAAGCTCAACCTCGACAAGAACGCGGTCTACCGCTATCTCAACGATGGACTGCTCCCAGGGATGCAACTGGGGCGGAAGTGGTTGATCTCCGAGTCGAGCTTGGCCGAGTTCTTGATGGCTGAGCAACGCCGGCAGACGCAGGAGCGGAGGCTGGCGGCCGAGGGGTTCGCCTCCTGGGCGGACGGAACCAGGCGAGCAATTGAGGCAGCCCGGGACGAGGCCCTGCGGCGAAAGTACGACTACATCGGTACCGAACACATCCTCTGGGCCCTTGCGACCGATTCAGGCAACGGCGCTGCCGCCGTGCTCGACCGCCTCAGCGTCGACAGGAGCCAGCTCGTCGCCGAAATCGACGGCCTCATTCCCCCTCGCACTGCGCCCGTTCCCGACGCGATCGGGTTGACGCCGCGCGCGAAGAAGGCCGTCGAGCTCGCGGCGGAAGAGGCCGCTCGCCTGAGTCACTCCCAACTCGACTGCGGCCATCTCCTCCTCGGCCTCATCGCGGAGGGCGAGAACCTCTCGGCGCGCCTGCTCACAGGGCTAGGCGTGACGCTCGAGTCTGCGCGGGACCGGGTGATCGCAATCGCCGAAGAGAGCTCGGGATAGCGGCAATTGGAGCTTGACGGTCAGGCGGTCGGTCCCCGGGCGTGGGCGGCCGCCAAGCACTGCTCCCACCGGGGCGCGGCCTTGCCACCCGCCGCGCAGTGCGCTGAGATCCGCGAGCCGCTCACGCCGCCCCGGAGGCGGATCCCGAGCGCGCGGAGAACGACCCATGAACGGTAACGAGCTCATCGCCCAGATCCTCAAGCACGAGGGCGTGGCGGAGATGACCTGCTTCCCCAACAACCCGCTCATCGAGGAGGTGGCGAAGGTCGGGATTCGTCCGGTGATGTTCCGCCACGAACGGGGCGCGATCATGGCGGCGGACGGCTACAGCCGGATGAGCGACGGCAAGCGCTTCGGCGTCGTCGCCACGCAGAACGCCGCCGGCGCCGAGAACTCGATGGGTGGACTCGCGCAGGCCTTCGCCGACAACATCCCGATTCTCGTCCTGCCGGGCGGCTACTCGCTGACCGAACGCCAGGTCCGCCCCAACTTCTCCGCCGTCGAGAGCTTCCGCGGCGTCGTGAAGTCGGTCGAGTCGATCGATACCCCAACCCAGATCGCGGACGCGATGCGTCGAGCGTTTCACGCCCTCCGCAACGGCCGCGGCGGACCCGTGGTCGTTGAACTCACCGCCGATGTCTGCGTCCAGGAAGTGCCCGAGAGCGCCACCGGCTATCAATCCCCGAGGGCGGCCCGACAGCAGCCCTCAGCGGGGGACATCGAGGAGGCGGCGACCGCACTCCTCGCCGCTGAGCGGCCCATGATTTGGGCCGGCGCCGGTGTCCTCATGGCGGGAGCGACGGCGGCGCTGCGTGAGCTCGCGGAGCTCCTCGAGGTGCCGGTGTTCACCACGATGGAGGGCAAGTCCGCGTTCGATGAGCGCCACCCCCTTTCGCTCGGCGCGGGTAGCGGCGCCACCACCGGCCCAGCCCACGCGTGGATCGTGGAATCCGACACCGTGCTGGGGCTCGGCACGAGCCTCACGCACAACCACTACACGCAGACGGTTCCGGCAGGGAAGACGGTGATCCACAACACGAACGCCCCCGAGGACGTCAACAAGGACACCCCCTGCGATATCGGCCTCGTCGGCGACGCCCGCCTCACGATCGAGGCTCTCACCGCGGCCGTGAAAGCGCAGATCGGCGAGGGCGGGCGCAAGACCGGCGTCGCCGCCAAGATCGCCGACGAGCGGGGCGCCTGGATGGCGGACTGGACGGACGTGCTCCGCTCGGACGAGGAGCCGCTGAACACCTACCGCGTGATTCAGGAAATCAACGAGAACATCGACCCCGAGAACTCAGTCGTCACCCACGATGCAGGCGCGCCCCGCGACTCGATGGTGCCGTTCCTCACGGCCACCACCCCGCATAGCTACATCGGCTGGGGCAAGACCACCCACCTCGGCTTCGGCATTCCCTTGATGATCGGGGCGAAGCTGGCCGACCCCGAGAGGTTCTGCCTGAACTTCATGGGCGACGGCGCCTTCGGGATGTCCGGCCTCGACCTCGAGACCTCAGTGCGCGCGGGGCTCCCGATCACCACGGTCCTGCTGAACAACGGTGGCATGGCGACCTACCCCGGGGGCTTCCCTACGGCCCGCGAGCAGTACGGCTTTTCGCACATGAAGGGCGACTACGCGCAGATCGCTCAGGGCCTCGGGGCCGGAGGGATTACGGTCAGGAAGGTCAGAGAGATGGGCCCCGCGATTCAGGAAGCGCGCAGACTCAACGCCGACGGTCGCACGGTCCTGATCGATGTCCACTCGAATTACGAGTCGCGCAAGTCGCGCTTCTAGTGGCCCGGCCCCGCTGGCGCGCCGGTTTCGCCCAGAGACGCGAGGAACGTATCAACGGCCTCGTTGCAAGCGGCGGGCTGGATGGTGGTCACCGGGCACCGAGGGCCGGCTCCCTGGTTGTTCTAGGCCAGCTTCGTCAGCGGGCCTCCTACTCGTCATCGCCGCAGTCGAGGTCGACCTCGATGTTGCGCTCGCTTGCCGCTGCTTCCATCGCGCGGCAGGCCCGAGGAAAGTCGTCGCCTGTCCCCTCGAAGTCGCGAAACGTCGATTCAAGGCTCTCGGCGGCCTCCTCAGCCGTGTCAGCAGCCTCCATCGCGTCGGAGATCTGCCTTAGCTGCTCCACGACTCCCTGGACGCCCATAACGAATTCCTCGTGCAGCTCCTTTAGGTCCGCAGGCGGCGAGAGATCCTCGGTCTCATTGAGAGCGGTCTCAGTTGCCTCCAAGAGCCCCTTGAATAGGGTCCGCTGAGCTTCGAGAACGACCTCCTCCTCCGGGTCTTCGTCCCTGAGGAACTGTTCGAAATCGGCCCCGATCTCGTCCGTCGCTGTCGCGCGATCGTCCGCGATGCGGTTCAGGCGCTCGAAGTAGTCCTCCGCTGTCAGCCGGTCATCGCCGCCACAGGCCGCGAGGAGGGCGCCCACGAGGAACCCGAGCAGAACCGTGCGCTGCATCTGAGCCTCCCCCAGGTCTGTCGCGACGCTAACGACCTTTTGTGCCGCGTGCTAGAGCGAGCGCCGGTCCCGCGGAGAACTACTATCCGGGCGCCGAGTCGGAGGGGCTTCAGGAGCCCCTCCGACCTCACCCGCGGGAACTTAGCCAAGGCAGGTGCGTGGCTCCCCTGGTCCGGTTACGCCAGGTGAGCTTCGAGTTCGGGCATCGTTCAGCTTCCAATCCGTGCGGCCGCCAATGGTGGTAGTGGCTTCGAACGCCGGCGAAGACCGCCACCCCACCTGGTACCCGAATCTGCGCGCCGCGCCCGAGGTCACGGTTCAGGTGCGCGGCGATGTCAGCCGAATGGTCGCGAGCCCACTCGAAGGCGAGGAGCGGAACCAGACCTTCGAGCGCTTCAAGGCCAGCGCCAAGCGCTACGCGGACTACGAATCGAAGACGAGCCGCGCGATCCCGGTGGTCGCGTTGCGGCCGACGGAGGGCTAGGGGAAGTCGCCTAGGTCAGGCCGCCCGGTACCGAAGCCTCGAGCGCCGCAAAGCCGCTGCCCGAGGTATCGACAGCGATCAACCGTGGCGCCCCCGCGACCGAGGCTCCCAGGTGATCAGCATGCCCTCTAGGCGTGGACGCCAGGCGGGCTGCCAGCGCCCCGCGGCATCCTTGGCGAAGAGTTCGTCGAGATGCGCCCCGACCCGATCCCCAGCCTCAGGGACCTCCTCCGCCTCGATCTCGCGGAGCGCAAAGGCGATCGCCTCCTCGGCGCTCTGGGGCAGACTTGCGCGCTCAGGCCACGTGAAAGGTTCGGGGAGAAGTCGCACCTCGGGCAGGAAGCCTTCCTCCCAGAGCACCGGCAGCAGCTCGCGATGGTCCGGTGCGCGCGCCTGGGCGACGCCGAACGCGATCTCGAAGAGGCGGGCGTTGCGCGCCGGGGGTGTCGGGCTCCAGATCCAGATCGCGACACGCCGGCCCGCGGCGCGATCGAGCTTGCGCACGAAGTCACCGATCTCGCGGACGAAGTAGACGACATCGACGCTGAGGACGACATCCCCCTCCACGTCCGTCCCGACCCAGTCGGAGCGCAGGAGCGTTGCGTTCGTGATGCCCGCCTCACCCGCCAGAGAGAGGAACTGCTCGCCCATTCCCGGAGCAGGCTCGACATTCGTGAGGGAGCGGCAGCGCAGCGCCAGCGGGAGGCCAATGCGTCCGGCCCCGCCCCCAACATCGACGACCTGGTCGTCCGGCTGCACCAATTCCGCAAGCTGCGCGAGATTTCCATCGAGCGGGCGGCGCGGATCGAAGCGATAGGACGGAGCGTGCTCGCTCCAACACTCGGGGCCGAGGTCAGCGACGCGGAGCGCTTCGCGCTGGCCGTTCACCGCGTCAATCATCGCCCGATAGCGTTCGATTGCCGTCACGGGGTGCTCCTCAGCATCAGGATAGGCCGCCGGCGGGCCGCAGCCACCCGTCACCTGCGGGGGTGTCCGCGCCATACCATTGACGAAGGCGCCGACGACGAGCATGCGAACCAGGGCTACTGTCCGAATGCTTCCCTTCGTGCTCGTGGGCGCGACGGCGCTTGTTCTCATCAGCTGCAGCAGCTCCGAGGGCGCCCAGAGCCCCGCCCCAACCACCATCCCCCCAGCAGCGACGACGGCGGCGCCAGCAACCGAGCCAGCGACCGTCTCCTCGACGGCGACGGCCGCGCCTTCGGCAACCGTGCAGCCCGTGGTTCGCAGCGATGACCTCACGGGAGCGCCGGTACCGCCCTTGACCGTCACCTCAGCCGAGGTCGATGAGGACCGGATCAACGCGGGCGCGGGGCGCTTCTCGCCCCTAGACGATCCCGCCATCGTGGAGGCCGCAGAGGCGGCCTGGCTCAGCGACGACACGCTCGTGCTCGGCGCCGAACAGAACGGCGAAGCGCGCGCGTACCCCATCTCGATGATGCGCTTCCACCACGTCTCCAACGGCATCCTCGGCGGGGAGCCCTACCTCGTTACCTTCTGAATAGCCTGCTCTTCCGGGGTCGGGTTCGACCCCGTCGTGGCCGGCGAGCGCTACCTGTTCCGGGCTTCCGGGCTGTACAACGGCGTCTTCGTCATGCTTGACGACGGCACCGGCTCCGTGTGGTCACACCTCGATGGTCTCGCCCTGAGCGGCGCCGAAGCGGGTGCCCAGCTCCAGATCCTGCCGCTCCAGACGACCACCTGGGGCGCCTGGCTCGCGGAACACCCAGAGACGACGACGGTCGACTTCGAGACCGGCTACAGCTACCGCGACCGCGTCAACCTCGGCGCGAGCGGGATCCGGGGCACCTTCCTCGAGACGCTCGGAGACCTCGACCCGCGCCTGCCCGAGAACGAACTCGTGATCGGCGTCCTCGCCGGAGACGGTGCGGTCGCGTTCCCCATCGCCAACGTCCCGGCCGAGGAGCCCATGCAGGCCGAGGTCGGTGGCGTCCCCGTCGTCATCTTCGAAGACATCGAGGGCATGCCCGCGCTCGCCTATCACCGCCTCCTTACCGATGGCACGGTCCTTGACTTCGAACGCCGCGAAGGCGCGATCTACGACCTTCAGACGGGGTCCCAGTGGGGCGCCAGCGGCCGCGCCCTCGAGGGCGACCTGGCCGGTGTGCAGCTCGCCTTCGTCACCTCGTTCTTCACCGAGTGGTACGGCTGGGCCGCCTTCCATCCCGAGACGGGCATCTACGAGGGCGCGTAGCCCCACACGCTCATGCCCGCCCCAGTCGGCTCGTAAGGATAGCGGCGAAGATTCGCCGCTATCCTTATGTCGAGTCTCCACTTCCGTCGCTCGCCTCGCTCGAAGCGTCACGCTCCTGCGTCGGCGGCCGCATCAGCTCGTACGCCAGCGCTCCCAGAACAGCGCCCGCGATCGGCCCGATCCAATACACCCAATGAGCGCTCCACTCGTTCCCGGCAATCGCTGGGCCGAGCGAACGGGCGGGGTTCATCGACGCGTTGGCCACGGGGCCCCAGGAGAGCGCCGCCAGCCCGACGTACGCCCCGATCGCGAGTCCTGCAGCGCCACCCTCCGCCCGCGCGTCGGTCGCGGCGCCGAAGACCACGAGCGCCAGGAAGAACGTCAGGATCAACTCCGAGAGAAGCGCTGCATCGGTGCCGCCGATACGCGGCGCGGTCGCGCCCGCATCCCCGTCGCCCCCGACGACGGCCACGATCGCCAGCCCGCCAAGGATGCCCCCAGCCAGCTGAGCGAGGATGTACGCCAGCGCTCGCCGATTCCCGATCCGGCGCGTCACGCGGAAAGCCAGTGTGACCGCAGGATTGATGTGGCACCCGGAGACATGCCCCAAGGCGAGGACGAGCGCCATGACGATGAAGCCGAAGGCGAGGCCCACGCCGACGCCCGTGACCGCGCCCTCGCTGGCCGCGTCTACCGCGAGCGCGCCCGCCCCGACGAACACCAGTGCGAACGTGCCCAGCCCCTCCGCGAAGCAGCTCGCCGCCGCCGCCCGGCGGTCGGCGAGCCAATCGCGATCGGCGGTGGCTGCGTCCGTCAACGCTGGGGGTGGGGGGCGGCCGCGCCTCGCTTCGGGGCGCCACCGCTGAGCACGGTCGTCAGGCGATCCTGGATGGCGTCATCGAAATCCGCGTGCCCGAGCACGTAGAACCGGTCCTCGCGGCCGGCCTCCAGGAGCTGCTCGGCGACCTCCTCGGGCTCTGTCGCCTGAGCGATCATCGCCTGCAACCCTGCGCGCCGCTCACGTTGCTGCCCGCTCGCGGCGACACCGGCGTCATCGAGCTCGCGCGGCTGTTTGCCCGCGCAGCCTCGACGAGAAGCCCGTACCACTGGCCGCGCCCCGTGCTCACGGCGGTCCTGCCCTCGATGGTCCGCATAGCCACCCCCAGCGGCGGCGCAGTATACGGTCGCGGCATGATTGAGCGAATCGTGGCCGCTGTAGCCCGCATCGCCCCCGGCTAGCGGATCGACTGGTCGAACTCGCTCGCTAGCTGCCCCGAATCCACCAGCCTCACGAATTCCGCCTCGCCCACGCCGGGAAGCTCGCGATAGACGAAGTCGTTGTCCTGCCCCATCGCCACCGGCGAGCGCCGAATTCCGCCAGCAGACGCGGTGAGGTCGTAGACCGGCGCCGGGTATGCAGAGGCGCCAACGTCGTTCTTCGAGGGCGCGCGGCTGGTAGAGGCCGCGCGCCTGCACGTGCGGATCGGAGATCGCGCGGCACGAAGGCAGCACCGGCGCGGCCGGCACCGCGGCAGCCTGCAGGCGGTGAAACAAGGCCTCGTCGAACTGCAGCGTCCACGCTGCGATCTGCTGATCGAGCAGGCTCTGGCGAGCGCTGCGCCCCGCCGCCGTCAGCAATTCGGCGAGGCGGCCCACTCGGGATCGCCACGCCGCGGATGAAAGATGTCGCGTATGACCGTTTCACCCGGTCTCAGCTCGTCGTGAGGATCGGCGCATTCCTGCCATTCGCGTGTAGGGTTTGGCCGGCGGACTGCTGGAACCGCGTCGTCGGGCCGATGGTCCCTATGTGGAACGGCAATCAGGTAGTCATCCCCCGCACCACTGTGAGGCGAGCTACCGGCGAGCGATCGCGGACGCGATCGGTGTCATCGATGCCATGAACAGCCGGCGCAGTGTGAACGGTCCGCTCCTGGAGGCTCTCCGGCGCCAGCTTGAATCGCTCACGGTCGAGCGCTCCGAGGCGAGCGGCCAGTAGCCAGCATTCCGTGAGGGCTCAGCCTCCGCGGCCGCCCCTCCGATTGAGCCTGACACCGCTTGGGGGAGCGCGCCCAGCGCAACCCGTCTCGGCATCCTTGACGCTCGTCGACCTCGCCCAGCTCCGCCTCCGCTACTCATCGACCCGGAGAAGCCGCCCCTCGACGCGGTCGAGCGTCTACCCGAAACACAGAGCGCATAGGGCGGCTTTCCTCGCGGATGACGGCGGCCGCAGGCCGAACTAGCGTCAGGCGCTAGGCCTGGCTCCCCCAGCGATCCCAATGGGTGCTCTCCTGCCAGGGGTTGCGCCAGGGGCGGCCCCAGCCCCCCACCGGGTAGCCCACGGGGATAAGGGCCGCGACGGTCGCGTCCTCGGGCATCCCGAGGACCTCGTGGACGGAGGGGTTCTCGGTCGGCCGGATTGGTGAGTAGTCCGTCGCGAGCGTCAGGAAGACGGTCCCCAAACCGCGCGATCGAGCCGCGAGCATGAGGTTCTGGGCTGCGGGGTAGTTCGAGCCGAAGAACCCTGAGGCGTTGTCCGCATTGTCGGGGCAGCGGCCGGGCATGCAGACGGCCACGATCGCGGGTGCCTCGTCGAGATGCTCGACGTTGTGCAGCGCCTTGGAGTAGACCCGCCGGCGATCATCCGTAAGGTCCGGCTGCTTGAGCACGCCTTCGCCGATGTACTCCCGCCCGACCTCCCGGTAGGCGGCGGCGATCTTCCCGATCTGCTCGCGGTCGGTGACGACGACGAAGGCCCACATCTGCGTATTCCCGGCGCTCGGCGCCATCGTCGCCGCCTCGACGATGTACTCGAGGTCCTTGCGTGGCACCGGATCGGGTTTGAGGTGACGCATGCTGCGGGTGGTGAAGATCGCTTCATGGAGGGAGAGGTCGCCCATGCTCGGCACTCCTTTGGGTTTGGCTGGTTAGGGCCGGGGTGAACCGTAGACCGATTCGATCGACTCGCCGGCGTCGAAGCGATCCTGGATCGAGCCCATGGTTTCGATCGCTTCCTCGGTGCCAACGACGGTCTGGAAGAGACGCTGCTCGTTCGTTAGCGCATCGGTGAGGGTGAGGTCTTCGTTCTCGATGAGGATCTGCTTCAGGGTGCCGAGCGCCTGCGCGGGGCGATCGGCGAGGCGGCTCGCCCAATCAAGCGCAACCTCGACGGAGGTGCCGTCGGGAACGACCCGGTTCACGCCTCCGAGCTCGTAGATGCGCTGGGCTGGCAGCGGCGTGCCATCGAGGACCATCTCGGCGGTCGCCGTGCGCCCGATGATGCGCGCGAGGCGGCTGGTGCCACCGATGCCCGTCGTCAGCGCGATCTGGATCTCGGGCTGGCCGAAGCGGGCTTGCTCCTCGGCGATGCGCAGGTCGCAGGCCCAGCCCAGCTCGGCGCCGCCCCCGGAGCAGTCCCCGGAGATGGCCGCGATCGTCACGACCTGGGTCTTCGCCAGCTCCTGCAGGCAGACGCCCCAGCCGCCACCGGTGCCCGTGGTAGGCTCGCCGGTAACGGTGTTCCGCAGATCGCGGAGCCAGGCGTGCTCGTACCAGTGGCCAGGCGTGGCTGCGGCCAACACGGAGACGCGCGCGCCGCCCTCGCGGGCCTCGATGAGCGCGTCTCCGAGCTGCCCGATCCCCTCCCAGGAGCCGTGATTGTTGATCTCCGGGTTCGACATCGTGATGAGGGCGACGCCCTCACGGGGCCGTTCGAGCGTGACGATCTCAGCCACGGCAGCCTCCTCGGTGAAGTTGGCGAACGATAGGCGGCACCGCCGCGGAGGGCAAGCCCCGGCGGCGCCGAGGGCACTGCCGCCCTGATCGGCATGCGGGTCAGGTAGGCGAGAAGAGGAGGATTAGGCGCGGTATGCCTGC
This sequence comes from Tepidiformaceae bacterium, assembly GCA_965247935.1. Lineage (GTDB taxonomy): Bacteria > Chloroflexota > Dehalococcoidia > Tepidiformales > Tepidiformaceae > CAUYXJ01. The sequence goes on along the minus strand of CBDFIA010000002.1, from coordinate 1,078,988 downwards.
CTCCCCGTCGCAGCCCTCAGGATCATCGACTCCTCGAGACCGACGAGACCGCCCGGACTTGATCAGGCTCCGCCGGCCCGGTCGAGGCTGTGTCGCTGTCACCACCGACGCCGCCGATGAGCAGACCGGTACTACGGCCTCGATCGCGATCGGCGATGCAGGTCCCGGCGTCCAGCCACAGAGACACGCCCTCGCCCGGGCTCGACGGGCCGCTGCGGTGTCTATGCCTTCGGCGCGACCGGCTCTGGTTGGCGTGCGCCGCCGGGGCGGGGTGGGGCGCCGTCACCGGCGTAGGTGCCCCGCCCAGTCAGCTCTCGCCAGTGCGTGTGGGCGAGGGTATGCATCATGAAGACGGCCTGCTGGGCGTTCCAGAGGCCCTGCGCGTCCTGCGTCTGATTGATCGCTTCTTTGGTGATCTTGAGTCCGAACGAGGGCTTCTCCGCAATCGTCTTTGCCATGTCCTCCACAAAGGCCCGGAGCTCAGCGCGGGGCACGACCTCGTTCACCATTCCCAGGCGGTGCGCCTCTTGCGCGCTGACCCAGTCGCCGGTGTAGAGCATCTGTCGCGCCTTGCGGTGGCCGAGCTCCCAGGGGTGGGCGAAGTATTCGACCCCGGGGATGCCCCAGCCGACCACGAGGTCGCGGAACTCGGCGTCGTCGGAAGCGATGATGATGTCGCAGACCCAGGCAATCATCAGGCCGCCGGCGATGGTCTTGCCCTGCACCTCGGCGATCATGGGCTTGGGCAGGTTCCGCCAGCGGCGGCACATCTGCAGGTACTTCTCCTCCTCGCCAGCCATGGCGCCCTCGGCACCCTCGCTGTGGAAGTTGGCCCAGGTGCCGATCGGTTTGAAGTCGTCACGCGTGGCTCCGCTGCCACCGCGCATATCGTGGCCCGAGCTGAAGTGCGGCCCCTCGCCGGAAAGGATGATGACCTTCACGTTGTCGTCTTGGTTGGCGTGGTCGAAGGCGTCGTTGAGGTCGTAGGTGAGCTGCAGATCCTGGGCGTTGCGCGCCTCGGGTCGGTTCTGGGCGACCCGCACGACCTCTGGGGTCACGTGCTCGTACAGCACTGTCTTGAACTCGGGCATCAGCGCGTCCCTCCTGCGAGATGCCGTGATTCTAGCCGAGGGGAGTGGTCCGCGCCGCGTCGCCCCCTGTTGGCTGCTCGAGCGGCGCCCGACTGCGGCGGAGGGCGATCAACGAGCGCCGCTGGTGTGAAACCAGCGACGCTCGCGCAGTTGCCTCGTGGTGACTCGCGCCGGTCGGCTAGGCCGAGCCGTGGCGGAGGAGCTGGCCGCTCGTCGCGCCGGTGCACTCACCGTGCTCGAAGGTCACCTCGCCGTTCACCACGATCTGATGGTAGCCCTCCGGCTTCCGAACGAGGCGCCAGGCGCCCGCGGGATAGTCGTAGGCTCGTTCCGTCGTGCCCATGTCCAGCTCGTCGAGGTCGTAGACGACGATGTCGGCTGGCATGCCCTCCTTGATCAGGCCGCGGTCGCGGAAGCCGGCCGCGAGCGCCGGGTAGGCGCTGAGGCGCCAGTGGGCCTGCTCCAGGTCCATGATCTCGTTGTCCCGCACGAGCAGCGCCAGGTACTCGGTTGGGTAGCGCCCGAGCGTGATGAACTTGGTGTGTGCGCCACCATCGGAGAGGCCGGGGAGTGCGAACGGGGAGTTCGCGACTTCCTTCATGGCGACCATGTCGGTCGGTCGCGGCGGCGTCACGAAGAGGGTTTGGAGATTGTCCTCGAGAGAGATGTCGAGCATCGTGTCGATCGGGTGCTTGTCGAGCTTCTCGGCGAGTTCGCCCACCGTGAGGCCCTCGTACTCGCGAAGCTCGTCCTTCTCGACCTCGCCAATGATGAGGTCGCCCCTCCGCGAGAGAGCGCCGGCACCGTCCGGGTCGTCGTGCTCGGCGCGGAGTTCGGCACGCAGCTCTGGGTCGGCCATGTTGGCGGCCCGTTCTGCGGGCGTACCGATCAGCACCTTGCGCCAGACCGGGCTGCTATCGAAGAGGTTCCAATCCTCCAGCGTGAACTGGAAGTTGTTCTCGGCAGTGAGCGCCTGGGCGAAGATGCGGACGCCGCGCGCGTTCGCGTCGTCGAGCCACTTGATCGTGTCCTTATAGGCCGGCATGGCGAAACCGTGCTGGTCGTTCTGGAGGGTGAGCACGTTCCAGATCATCGGACGGCCGCTCTCGTTCGCGATGCGCTCGGTGATCTCTCGCGTCGCCCCGATGGCCTGGATGAAACCGCGGCCCATCTTGCGCAGCACCCCCGAGAATGCATCGAGTTCGGCGATGGTCATCGTGTCCGTAACCATGGGGGTCCCGTCGTAGTCGCGTTGGCCGGCGGTCGCGCCGGCCGCATCCGTGCCGATGCCTGCGTTCAGCTGGACCGACCAGCCGCAGCCGCCGGCCTCCATGGCCTCCTCTAGCAGGCGGCACATCTCCGCGCGCTCTTCGTCGGTGGCGCCGCGTGACTTTGCCGCTTCGAGCCCCATGACGTACACCATCAGCGGGCTCAGTCCGACGTAGCTGACGAGGTTCACGCCCTTGGGCGTGCGCTCGAGGCTATCGAGGAATTCGGGGTAGGTCTCCCAGTCCCAGGGCATGCCCTCTTGCATCGACTCGAGGGGCACGGCTTCGTTGCGCGCCATCGTCAACATCGCGCGGTCCTGCATGTCGGGTTTCACTGGGGCGAAGCCGAAGCCACAGTTGCCGATGGCGACCGAAGTAACGCCGTGCCAGCCGGAGATGGTACAGTAGGGATCCCAGAAGATCTGAGAATCGTAGTGCGTGTGCAGGTCGATGAAACCGGGGGCGACGTTCAGGCCACTGGCATCGATCACCTTCGCCCCGTTTGACGCGGTGACCGTGCCGATACTGGCGATACGGCCATCCTTGATGCCGATATCGCCCTGGAAACGCGGGGTACGCGCCCCGTCGAAGATGGTGCCGCCCTTGATCACGGTATCGAATTCAGGCACTAGAACCTCCCTTAACGTCGGGGTGACGAGTTGGGGATTACTATACCGTGCAACGCCGCGGAGGGGGCTGGATCCATAAACTTCTCACTGCGGCGAGGCCGCAGACCCAGCCGAATCGAGTCCGAGGGGTGGGAGCTCCCGGCCTGGCTGCCGCGTGGTGCCGGCGGGGCAGTTGAGATGAGTTCGTCGCTGGCTTCGCCTCGCTTGCGCCCGTTGCGACTCGCTCCGCTGATCTGCGTGTTTGCGCTCGCTGCGTGTGGTGGCTCGTCCTCTGACGGCCAAGCTGGGGAGGTTGCGACGGGGCCCTTCGCTGATGTGACCGAGTCCGTCGACCTGGCGTTCGTCTACGACAACGGCATGGCCGGCGACCGAACCTTCCACGAGATCATGGGGCCGGGGGGTGCGCTCCTCGATTACGACGGCGACGGCGATCTCGATATCTACGCCGTTCAGGGGCACTCGCTCGCCGGAAACCGGGCGGCCGCCGAGGATGACGCCCCGATGGATCGGCTCTTCAGGAACGAACTCGTGGAATCCGGGAAGCTGCGCTTCACGGACGTCACCGAAGAGAGCGGCATCCGGGCGACCGGGTACGGCATGGGCGCTGCGACCGGTGACTACAACAACGACGGCTACATCGACCTCTACGTGCTCAACTGGGGCGACAACCAGCTGTGGCGCAACAACGGGGATGGGACGTTCACGGACGTGACCGAGGTCAGCGACACGAACTCACCGTGGTGGTCGTCGGGAGCATCGTTCTTCGACTACGACCGAGACGGATGGCTCGACCTGCTCGTCGTCAACTACCTGCAGGTGGATAGGGCAGTGGGGCGCGTCACCGATGCCGACTACACAACCGCTTATGACTATTCGCTCGAAGGCTCCGGTTTATGCGTCTCGGACTCGGAGGAAGTGGAAGACTGCGAGCCATCGATCTATACCGCCCAACGGAACTCCCTCTTTCGCAATCGGGGCGACGGGACCTTCGAGGAGGTGACGGATCGACTCGGGTTCGGGTCGGTCTTCGGGCCAGCCCTCGGCGTGGTGGCCGCCGACTTCAACGGTGACGGCTGGCCGGACATCTACATCGCCAACGACGGACGCGCGAACGAGCTCTGGATCAACGAGTCCGGAGAGCGGTTCCAGGAACAGGCCATGGCTGCGGGAGCGGCGGTGAACGGGGCGGGCGCGGCCGAGGCGAGCATGGGTGTCGCCGCGGCCGATTTCGATGGCGACGGCGATGAGGACCTGTTCATGACGCACCTCAGCGACGAGACGAACACGCTCTACGTCAACGGCGGCGCCGCTCGATTCGATGACCGCACGGCGCGCTCCGGCCTCGGCCCGCCGAGCGACACCTACACCGGCTTCGGCACAGTCGCGTTCGACTACGACAACGACGGCGATCTCGACCTCTTCGTCGCGAACGGCGAGGTGGAGGCCATCGCCGCTCAGAGCGACCAGGGCGAGCTTTTCCCCTACAGGCAGCGCAATCAGCTCTTTAGGAATGAGGGCCGCGGCCGCTTCGAAGAGGTCACCGGCGATCCGCTGTTCGATATTGCAGAGGTGACCCGGGGCGTCTCCCGTGGCGACATCGACAACGATGGCGATGTCGACCTCGTGCTGTTCAACAACGCCTCACCCCTGCGTGTCCTCCGAAACGAGGTTGGTCAGGGGCGTTCCTGGCTCGGCCTGCACCTCCTCCAGGAGGCCGGAGGGCGCAGCGCCCTCGGCGCACGCGTCGCGGTGATTCAAGACCTCGGCAACCCCATCTGGCGGCGAGCACATACCGACGGCAGCTATTTGGCTGCCCACGACCCGCGGGTGTTGATTGGCCTGGGTTCGGCGGACTCTTCCGAGACGGTCCGCGTTGTCTGGCCCGACGGATCGACGGAAGAGTGGACCCGCCTGGAGCGTGGTCGCTACCACGAGCTGATTCGGGGGACCGGCACGCTCGTGGAAGGCGTGAGCTGACCGCCACAACGATCGACCCCACCCCACCTTCGCATCGAAATCACGTTCAGCCGCGGCTCTAGCAGCGGGTCTGGACCGAGATCAGCGAGGAGCGGGTTAGAGCCCGCCGATGAACTGTTCGATCATCGCGTTGACCTGAGCCGGGACCTCCAGCTGAGGGAAGTGCGCCGAGCCGACCACCTCACCGACCTGGACGTTCTTGACGACTGAGTTGAGGGTCGCGTGGTCGACGGCGTTGGCGCTGATCACGAGCAGCGGTTGCTTCAGCTGGCGGGCGATCGCGCGGGTGTCGGTGGCAGCGATTGAGCGGAGCTCGGCCGCGGCAACGGGAATCGGCGTCTCCATTGCCTCGGCGACCGCCTGGCGCACCATCTGGCGGTCCGCCCGTGGGTTGAAGTAGGCCTCGTAGATGCCGCGAAAGGCGGCCTGCCCTTTTGGCCCTTCCATCGCGGCGATCATGTTCCCGATCGCCGCACCGAGGGGGCTGTCAGGATCACCGACCTTCGCGCGAGGTCCGAGGCCGGAGTCGACGAGGACCACGGCCTTCGCGATCTGGGGGTAAGCGCGAGCGAACTCAAGTGTCGCTGCGCCGCCACCCGCGTGGCCCACGACCACCGCACCGCGGACGCGCTCCCTCCGCGCCACCGCGGCGATGTCGTCCGCGTGCTGCCGCGCGTTCAGGCTGGTCTCATCGCCCGCGGAACGGCCGTGGCCCCGCCTATCCATCCGCAGCACTCGGTGGTTGCGCGCAAAGTGGCGGACCTGCGGGTCCCAGTGCTTGAGGTTGGAGCACCAGCCGTGGATGAGGATGAGCGGTGGGCGCCCCTCCCCGCGAACCGTGTATCGGATACGAGTTCCGTCTTTCATAGTCAGCGTCGCCACGGGAATCCTCCAGGGAGATGATCTCGGCGCCTAGCATATGGCGCTTTGGTGCCTTTGCGGTGGCGGCCACCTCGGGGCCCCAAGGGAATCGAGAAGCGCCGCCCGGCTCCTCCGAAAAGCCGATGGCTTCATTGGCCGCTCGGCGGTAAGATGCGCGCGTCCAGCCTAAGGTAGGTCGACATGCCAGAATTCGATACCGTCATCAAGGGCGGCACCCTCTTCGACGGCCAGCGCACGCCGCGCTACCGCGCCGACATCGGCATCAAGGACGGCTACGTCGCCAGCATCGGCACGCTCACCGCGAGCGATGGCGCGAAGGTGATCGACGCGAGCGGCCTGAACGTCGCACCGGGCTTCATCGACCTGCATACGCATTACGACTCGCAGGTGTTTTGGGACCCGTACTGTTCGATCTCGGGTTGGCACGGCGTCACCTCCGTTGCCATCGGCAACTGCGGCTTCGGCTTCGCGCCGGTGCGGGCCGAGGACCGCGACCGCACGATGTTGACGATGTCGCGCAATGAGGCAGTGCCGCTCGAATCGATGCAAGAAGGCATGCCCTGGGATTGGGAGACCTACCCCGAATTCCTCGATAGCCTCGATCGCACGCCAAAGGGCGTGAACCTCCTCAGCTACATGCCCCTCAACCCCTTGATGGCCTACGTGATGGGGCTGGAGGCGGCCAAGAGCCGGGCTGCGACAGAAGACGAGATGGCGGAGATGAGCCGCCTGATGGAGGAGGGGCTCGCGGCCGGTGGCTGCGGCTGGTCGGGCCAGTTCGGCGACAACGATGTCCAGCGCGACATCGATGGCACGCTCATGATCACGAACCTCATGAAGGAGCAAGATCTCGTCTCCTTCGCGCACGTGCTGCGGAAGCTGGGGCGCGGCTTCATCCAATGCATCGGCGCCTCCCGCGAACTCACGGAGACGCTCGCCGACGAGAGCGGCCGCCCCGTCATCTACAACGTCCTAGCCGTGGCGACCGACCAGCACGGGATCGCGATGCCCCAGTACAAGGACACGATGACCTGGCTGGACGCGTGCAACGCGCGGGGCACGCGTGTCTTCGCACAGGCGCTCACCGCTGAGAACAACTTCCAGTTCACGTTCGAGGACTGGAACCTCTTCGACTCGAGCCCCGTTTGGCGAGAGATGACCTTGGGCACGGTCGCAGAGCGTGCGGCCAGGATGGCCGACCCGGAGCGGCGTGCTGCGGCCAAGGCCGAACATGACGAGTCGGAGCGCGGCGGCTCCGGCGTCGTCCCCTCGATGGCGGGGCTCATCATCGGCGAGCTCCACAAGGACGAGCTACGTCAGTACGAGGGCTGGACCGTGGGGGAGCTCGCCGAGGAACAGGGCAAGCACGTCATCGACGCGATGCTCGACATCGCGCTCGAGGACGACATGCAGGCCCTCTTCGTGACGGCGCCAAGGCCCTCCGACATGTCCGCGATGAAGGAGATGGCGAACTCCGCGTTCGCCCTCCCAGGCGTCTCCGACGGTGGCGCGCACACCAAGTTCATCACGCTCGGGCGATACCCCACGGAGTTCCTCGCGCACCTCGTGCGCGACAACGAGATCATGGACCTCGAGCAGGCGCACTGGCGGCTCAGCGCCTACCAGGCGCTCGCGGCCGGCTTCCGCGACCGCGGCATCATCAAGGAGGGCGCGCCGGCGGACATCGTCGTCTACGACCTCGAGAACCTCGACATGGGCAAGACCGAGAAGGCGTACGACTATCCCGCGGGGGCCTGGCGCCTCGTCCGCAAGCCGCACGGTTACCGCTCGATCATGGTGAACGGTGAGGTGACCTTCGAGGACGGCGAGTGCACGGGCGCGACGAGCGGCAAGCTCCTGCGCCACGGCTCGGCGTAGCCCATCACTGAGGCCTCAGAATCTCGGGGCGACGGCGCTGCGCGCAGGTACCTGGCGGTGGGCGAGGTGCCCACTGCCTGCCTGCACGGGGTAGCGTCGTGGCGGGAGTGACGGACGGCTGGGGATGACTGTCTACATCGTCACTGGGCACGCCCGCTGTGGTTCGAGCTTGGTGATGCGCTGCCTGGAAATGGGCGGCATGGAGGCGACGTATAACAAGGCGCTCGATCAAATGCTCAACGAGCAGCCCGTGCCGCGCGAGTACGACCCCAACCCCTACGGTTACTTCGAGCTTGCGGAGGATGCTTATGAGCGCATGCCGGACGAGATGGACCTGTACGAGGGGCGGCTCATCAAGATGCTCATCCCGAAACCGCTGTGGCTACCGGCCGGCCCCGAGTATGAGGTGGCCTTCGTTCAGCGGGATCTTGCAGAGATCGCCGCCTCTCAGAATCTCGCCTACAAGAAGAGCATGACTGCCGAGTCCATCGGTCGAGTGGTCGACCACATGCGCGGCATCCTCAGCATGCGCCGAGACGTGAAGCTTCATCGGATCAACCACCGGGACTTGATCGAGCGTCCTGGCGAGACCCTCTCGAGGCTTGCGCAGGACTGGCCCTTCGACCCAACCAAGGCGATCGAAGGCGTCGACAAGAGCCTCTACCGTGTTCGCGCAAAGGGCCAGTAGGGGAACTGTCGTACAGCGCCGTCGAGCGCGCTCAGGCGCAGCACCATGAGAGTCCTGTTCGATTCGCGGTCCCTTCAGGTGAAGGTCCACCTCGCTGATGGCATTCGGCTGGAGACGCTCATCGCCGCGATCGAGGGCGAAGGGTCGACGGTCGAGGCCTCAGGCGATCGGCTGACACCTGACGCGCTCCGCGGGTTCGACGTCGTGGTGGTCCCCACGCGAGACGCGACTGACGGCAACGGGTACACGGACCGGGAGCTCGAAAGCCTCGACGGATTCGTGACCGGGGGCGGGGGCTTGCTCCTCATGTCCAATCACGGACCTTTGCCCGAGGCGCCGTACGACCATACAAAGTATGACCGCGAGCTCGCGGGGGCCTTCGGGATCACGATCGAGCCGGCGTGGTTCGCTGCGCCTGCGGCGAGCCAGCTCACCACGTTGGCGGAGGGCGCTCTCGCCGCGGGCCACCCCGTGATCGCCGGATCCTCGGCGGGGGCGGGAGTGCGAGCGGTCGTGACCAACAACTGCTGCGGCATCGCCGCGGAAGGCTGTCGCGCCCTGGTGAGGCTGCCCGATTCGATCGTCGATTGGCGACGCACCTACGACCCTCGGACCCACCTCTTCGCGGGGGCGCTGGACCGCGAGGGCGGGAGAAGCGGGCGCGTGATCGTGGTCGCTGACTCGGGCTTTCTTGGCAGCGAGGGCACGAGGCTGCCGGGCCCAGGGCTGATCGGGCGCGGCGATAACCTACGGTTCGTGCTGAACGCCTTGCTATGGCTTCGCGGCGAGCCCTGAGTGGGTCCCGAATGGCCCTTGACACGGGTTTCGCGTCAACTCAGGATCGGGTGAACCCGGGAGATGGTCCCGGCCGTATATACACCGAACCTCAAGACGTTCCAGGGGGGAAGCATGGTAACCAGCACGGATTGGTCAGGTCAGGTGCGAGATCGAAGCCTATCGCGCCGCGGATTCCTGAAGGGCTCGGCGGCGGCCGCCGGTGGCTTAGGGGCAGCCGCACTCGTTGGCTGCGGCGATGATGACGACGATGAGACGCCACCTGACGATGGTGACGGTGACGGTGGTGCCGACCCCACGGCCACGACCGCTCCCACGCAACCGACTGTACAAATCACCCGCGGCGGTACGCTCGTGATCGGAAGCAGCGTTGGTGGGGACAGCATCTTCGACCCCGCCATCACCAACCACAGCAGCACCTACACCAACGGGTTGGGGAGGGTCTACAGCCGTATTCTCAACTACGACGGCAACGTCGCCGTCGGTCCCGAGCTGGCCGAGACCTTGCCGGAGCAACCGGACGACGTCACGTACGTGTTCAAGCTCCACCCGAACATCACTTGGCACGACCTGGCCCCCGCGAACGGCCGGCAGTTCACGGCCGAGGACGCGGCCTTTGGCATCAATCGCTTCAACAAGGACAACGCTGAGTTCATCCAGGGGCAGCTCGACCGCGTCTCGAAGGTCGAAGCAACGGACGACCTGAACTTCACGCTCACGACGAGTGAGCCGTTCGCGCCGATGCTGCGCTTCCTCGCGGACGACCCCGCGATGATGGTCAACATGGAGCAGAACGATCTCGTCGGCGACGATGGCATCAAGAAGTACGAGAACCTGATTGGCACGGGCCCGTTCGTCCGCGACGTGTTCGACTTCGAAGTCAGCGCCGTCGTTCAGAAGAACCCCAACTACTTCGAAATGGGTCTCGATGGTCAGCCGCTCCCGTACCTCGACGCGGTCGAGATCAAGGCCATCTCCAGTGACGCCTCGCAGGGGGCCTTCATCGCGGGCGAGTTCGACTCGTTCTCGGTGGGCACCGGCCAGAACTTTACCGCTGTGGGGACCTACCAGCAGCAGCTCGGGGATGATTTCGCTTTCCGCAAGAAGCTCCACTCCGCGATCTCGGAGTGCCACATGCACACCGAGAAGGCGCCGTTCGATGACGTGCGCGTGCGGCGAGCCGTGCATCTGGTGACCAACCGCCAGCTCACGGTCAACGGCCGCGGGCCCGGTGGCGCCATCCACATGGGTCCAGTGCCACAGTTCTTCCACCCGCTCGCCTTCAGCGAAGAGGAGCTGCTGCAGCTCCCCGGCTACCGCGAGGACAAGACCGAGGACATCGCCGAGGCGATCGCCCTCATGAACGCCGCTGGGGTTGGCATCGGTGCCGACGAGGTGATCGACATCCCCACGCCCATCCAGTGTGACTGCCACGCGTTGTCCATCAAGGAAGACGTGGTGAAGCTGGGGCTGAATCTGGAGCTCATTCCCCGCACCAGCGCCGACTACTTCGCCCAGCGTGCGGCGGGCAACTTCATCATGAACATTGGCCTCGAGGTGGGCGGGACTGACCCTGACACCTACCTCTATCACCGCTTCCACACGGGCGCGCCCTTCAACCGGACGGCGTTCTCCGACGCGACGACCGATTTGGCCCTCGAGAAGCAGCGTGCAGCCCTCGATCCGGATGAGCGGGCGGACGCGATCAGGGACGCCTCGATGCTGCTCTTCGAGCACTCGCCTCAGGCGTTCGTCTCGTCACTCGTCTTCTATCCGTCGTTCAGGAGCTACGTGCAGGGCTTCCCCGAGGATTCTGAGGGCGGGATCCCGATGGGACTGACCCACAACCTGGCTCGCGTCTGGAAGGACGTCTAGCCAGAAGCCCGATCACTCGGGATAGCGAGCGGGGCCGCCTCGATGAGGCGGCCCCGCTTTTCGTTTCGTACTCTTGGTTTCGTAGACGAGGTTGTCGGTCGGGGTAGAGACGCAGGTCGGTCTCGGCCACCTCACGCTTCGGACCAAAGCAAGCGCGGGGATCTGGCGGCCACTCGTTCGGCAGCAGGTCGTCCTCGGGCTCGGGTGCGCTCCGCGGGCGAACGGCCGCTACGCGCCCCGCATCCGTGGATCCCACAGATCCCGCAGGGAGTCGCCCAGGAGGTTCACACCCAACACCGCTATGGCCAGGCCGATCGCGGGGAAGATGAACAGGTGCTGGTCACTGAGGATGAGAGAGCGGCTTTCGGCGATCATCCGGCCCCATTCGGCTTGCGGCGGATCGACACCGAGCCCGAGGAAGCCAAGCGAGCCGGTGGTGAGCATCACGTTCCCGACCCCCACCGCGAAGACCACGCCAATGGTCGGCGCGATGTTCGGCAGCAAGTGACGGAAGAGGATGCGGGTCCCCGTGGCGCCCGACACTTCGGCGGCCTCGATATAGGGGTTCGTCAGCGTCGTGAGTGCTGCGCCACGAGCGATACGGGTGAGCGGGAAGGTAACCCCGATACCAATCACCATGATCAGCACCTTGTAGTCGCCGCCGAAGACGACGATGAAGAGGAGGATGAGGAACAGGCCGGGAAGCGCCATGACCGCGTCAACCACGCGCTGGAGGATGAGATCGAGCGGGCGTGAGTAGGCGGAGATCATCCCGAAGACCGTGCCTGCCACCGTCCCCAGCGCGAGCGCCAGGAAGGCGATGGACACCGTGATCCGGCCCCCTTCCATCGTACGCGAGAAATAGTCTCGCCCCCGCAAATCCGTCCCAAACCAGTGCTCGCTCGATGGGCTGGCGAGCAGGTCGGCACCTAATTCGTTGGGGTCGTGCGTCTGGATGTACGGCCCGAAGACGACGATGAACAGGAGGAGCAGGGAGAGGAACAGGCCAAAGACGCCCACGGGTTGCGCCTTTGCTGTTCGCCCCAGACGGCGCCAGATGCTGGGGCGCGATGTAAGGACGACGTTTTCGACGAATAGCGTTGGCGTGGCGGCAGTGTCGCTCATGCGTAGCGGATCCGAGGGTCCAGGTACCCGTACAGAAGGTCCACGGCCAAGTTCACCGTCACGAACATGAAGCCCGCAAAGACGACGAACGTCTGCACTACGAGGAAGTCCTCCGTGCGCACGGCTGTGAGCGCGTAGTTGCCGAGGCCCGGCAGACTGAAGATCGACTCGATGATCACCGAGCCGCCCAGCGCGCCCCCGAAGGAGAGTCCGAGCACCGTCACCACCGGGATGAGCGCGTTCTTGAGGGCGTGGCGCTGGAGCACGATTCTACTGGTCAGGCCCTTGGCCCTCGCCGTGCGGACGTAATCCTGCCGCAGCACCTCCAGCATTTCGGTTCGCGTGAGGCGGATGAGGGTCGCCATCAAGCCGATAGCACCAACAGCCACCGGCATCGCATAGACCTGCAGGTTGCGTACGGGATCGTCCTCGAAGGCCACGTAGCCGTAGGGTGGGAACCACCCCCACCAAACGGCCGGGAAGGATAAGACTGCCACCGCGATCACGAAGCTGGGGATGGCGATCAAGACCACACTCACGATCCGAATGGTGTGGTCGATGAGCCCGTTCTGCCGAGCGCCCGCGATCGCTCCGAGGGGAATGGCGATGGTCGCCTGCACGAGCAGGGTCAGGACCACGAGCTCGAGCGTGACGGGAAACCTTCGCTTGAGCTCCTCGGCGATCGGGATGTCGGTCACGAACGAGTTCCCGAAATCCCCATGCGCGGAATCCCATGTCCAGTCCCACCACGCCTGGAGCGGAGGCTTGTTCAGCCCGAGCTTCTCGCGCAGCGCGTCCGCGCGCTCAGGCGTGTAGCCGTCCTGCAGCCGGTGGTCGACAACGTCGCCGGGCGTTACCCGCATGATCATCGCGGTTCCGAACGAGAGGATGAAAAGCGTCACCGGGATGAGCAGAAGCCGGCGGATGATGTAGACGGTCACGCAGTGCCAGCTCGCTCGTTCAGGAACGCGGTGACGACGTCAGTCGTGCGGTCGAGCTGCTCTGCCTGGGGGACATGCCCCGCTCCAGCGATCATCTCCACGCGCGCCTCCGCAAGCCCGGCCGAGAAAAGCCCAGCGTAAACCGGTGGCACGAGGCCGTCCTGCTCGCCCCAAACGAGGAGCGTTGGGGCCTTGATGCGGTGGAGGCGCTTCTTGAGGCCCTTGTCTGGGATGGGCCAGACGAACTTGCCGGTGCACGCCAGCGACCAGGTCGTCCGCAGCGTTGCTTGGATCGCGGCCTCCTCGTCGGCAGGCGGTGCGGCCATCAGTTGCGCGGCCGGCCCCGCCGGGTCCGCGAAGAGCAGCGGACCCAGCTCCTGGGGAGGGGTGATCATCCAATTCTTCACCGGCGTCTCGTCAATCCAGAGACCGACGGGATCGATGAGGACGAGCTGGCTGACGCGCGCGGGATTCGAGGCGGCGACCTCGGCTGCGACCATTCCCCCGAACGAGTGCCCCACGACAGCCGGGCTCTCGAGCCCGAGCTCGTCGAGGACCTCGTAGTAGGAAAGGACGAGATCCCAGAGGTTGTCGATCGGCTTGATCGCATCCGGCAGCCCCGGGCTCGTGCCGGGGTGCTCGGGCGCGTAGACGGTGAAGGACTCCGCCAGCCGATCGAGGAACGGATCCCAGACAAGCCCCGTGGCGCCATGGAAGAACACGAGGGGCGGGCCGTCACCGGCCACGAGGGCCCGCGACTGGACCTTGCCCTGCCACACCCGGGTCTCGCGTTCGCTCACCGCCGCCGGCACTACGAGCCGCCCGTCACCGCGACCGCGTCGCCGGCCGGCAGTTCACGCTTTCCGCGCAGCTTCTTCGGCCACCAGCGGTTCTCCCACTCGTCGTCCCAGTGATCCCGCACGTAAGGAAGTACGTCCCGCGCGGTTATCTCGATGTTTTTCATGGTTAACTCGTGGGGCATCGAACCGATCTGCAGGAGGAGCATGAGGTTGCCCACGCGTAGGCTCTTGATCAGATCCTCGAGCTGATCGCGAACCGTGGCCGGCCCGCCCGAGATCACGAACTGATTCTCGACGTAGTCCTTGTAGGTCCAGTTCTCCGTCTGCCTGCGTACCATGTCTTGCGGCGACATCCGCCGTTTCAGGGAGTTCTCGAGGCTGCGGTAGTCCTGGTGGCCGGGCGGTGTGAACTCCGGGGCGATGTGCAGGCACTTCTCGAAGAAGTATTTGATGTGCTTCGCGTAGTCCTTTTCCGCTTGCGCGTCCGTCTCGGAGACGGCAACCAGCTGAAGGAAGCCGGCGCGGTAGGGGTTCGGCTCGGCGCCGCGCTCCACCACGAACTCCCAGAAGCTGTCCATCACGGCCTTGCCCCGAGCGTGACCGAAGTAGCTCAGGAAGCAGTAGCAGTGGTCGTTCTTGGCCGCGAACTCCCAGGTGCTGAGGCTGCCCATCCCCGGCACCCAAACTGGCGGGTGGGGTTCCTGGATGGGCCGTGGCCAGAGATTGACCATCGGCAGCTGCGTGTACTTCCCGTTGAAGGCGAACGGCTCCCGCGACTGCCAGGCCTTGAGGATCAGGTCGTGCGCCTCGTAGTAGCGCTCGCGCTGCTCGATCGGGGGGATGCCGTAGCCCACGTTCGCGTCCATGGCCGTGCCGAGCGGCATGCCCGCGACGAGCCTCCCGCCGGAGATGCAATCCAGCATGCCGTACTCCTCGGCGATGCGGATGGGGGGGTTGTTTGTGGGGAGGGTCGAGCCCATCTGTACCAGCGCTACGTCCTGACCCCTTGTCGCGCGCGCCAGCGCTCCACCCATCACGTTCGGGCCGGGCATAAAGCCGTAGGCGTTCTGGTGGTGCTCGTTCACGCAGATCCCGTCGAAGCCGAGGTCGGCCGCGTGCTTGAGCTCGTCGAGCGTCCAGTTGTAGTAGTCGCCGACGCGCTCCGCTGTGGCGAGCTCGTGGAAGGGGGGGTCGACCCACACTGAGTGATACTTCTTTTCGAAGTCGTCGGGCAGCTCCCGGTGCGGCATCAGATGGAACATCGAGATCTTCATGAGCGCCTCCAGGACCGTGGGCCGGGATCAAGCGTTTGTCGGCGGGATCAACGCCGAGTTCGCACGACAGCGGGATTCGTACCCGGCGCGAGTCTCCACTGAACCACCAAGGACCGAAAGGGCTCCGAGGCGTCTCGGTGCTCACGCTAGGACCGCGTTCCGGAGGTGTCAATACGAGCCGATGGCGACCGAGACGGAACGGGACACTTCTGGCCGGACCTGCCTCAGTCCCATGCCGGCCCGGCCTCAACCGCCGGGCAGGCGAAGACCGCCACGATCGCTCGCCGGTTTCCCCCCGACCGGTCCAGGTCGGCGTTCACGAACCCTCGGCCTCGGTCGTAGTCGAAGACCATGGCGCCCGGCCACGACCTGCTACGGACCCGCGATATCGGCTAACGCGACGGAAGCTGTCGCGTTAGCGCGGCGCAGTTGCTGTGCCGGTACGGCTGTTTGCAGACTGCGCGGATGCTCGCGAAGGTGCGATCCAGCGCGGTGGTCGGGCTCGAGGGCGCCATGGTCGAGGTCGAGGTCGATATCTCCCGCGCCCAGAACCCCACGACCGCCGTCGTCGGGCTGCCCGACGCCGCCGTCCAGGAGTCAAAGGAGCGGGTGCGTGCGGCAATTCGCAATAGCGCGCTCACCTGGCCCTTCAACAGCCGCATCGTCGTGAACCTTGCCCCCGCGGACCTGCGTAAGGAGGGGCCCGCCTACGACCTCCCGATTGCCGTCGGGGTGATGATCGCGAGCGGTCAGGTTGAGGCGGCGATCGATGATGCGATCTTCGTGGGCGAGCTCGCCCTCGACGGGGAGGTTCGCCCCATTCGCGGCGCGCTGGCGCTGGTCGCAGTCGGTCGCGACCACGGCGCCCGCCGCGCCTTCGTGCCCGCCCCGAACGCAAACGAGGCGGCGCTCGTCGACGGGCTCGATGTCTACCCCGTGAGTTCGCTGACGGAGCTCGCCGCTCATCTCCTGGGCGGGGCGGCGATCGAGCCGTTTTCGATGCCAAGCGGCGACGAAGACGTGGCCGTCCCAACGGGCCCCGACCTCGCCGAGGTCGCAGGCCAGGAGCACGCCAAGCGTGCTCTGGCCGTGGCAGCGGCGGGCGGTCACAACCTCTTGATGCGCGGGCCCCCGGGCAGCGGGAAGACGCTCCTGGCCCGCACGATCCCCTCAATCCTCCCGCCGATGACGAACGACGAAGCGCTCGAGGTGACGCGCATACACAGCGTTGCGGGGCTGCTAGGCGCGGGGGCAGGGCTGATCCGAACGCGTCCGTTTCGCGCGCCCCACCACACCATCTCGCACGCCGGCTTGGTTGGCGGCGGGAGCAATCCCCGCCCCGGGGAGATCACGCTTTGCAACCACGGGGTGCTCTTCCTGGACGAACTCCCGGAGTTCGGCTCACAGGCGCTGGAGGCGCTGCGCCAGCCGATGGAGGACCGCGTGGTCACGATCAGCCGCGCGCGGTACTCGGCCACGTTCCCCGCGAGCTTTGCACTCGTGGCCGCCGCCAACCCCTGCCCCTGCGGCTATCGCGGCGACCCACGCGGGAGTGCACCTGCCCGCCGTCGGCGGCGTCTCGGTACCAACGCCGGATCTCGGGCCCGGTCCTCGACCGCATCGATCTCTTCGTCGACGTTCCCCGCGTCGATTACGAGAAGCTTGCCACGCTGTCGAGCGGGGAGCCTTCGGCTGTCGTCGCCGCCCGCGTCCGGGACGTGCGTGAGATCCAGCGCGGCCGCTTCGCCGGCACCGGGACCCGACTAAACGCGGAAATGGGGCCGGCCGAAGTGCGCGAGCACGCGCAAGCGCGGCTGTTCGGCGATGCCGAACAGCTCCTGCGCGCTGCGGTCCACCAGCTCGCCCTCACCGCGCGGGCCTTTCACCGCGTTCTCAAGGTGGCACGTACGATCGCCGACTTCGACGCCAGCGAAGTTCCGGAAGCGGCGCACGTGGGCGAGGCCATCCAGTACCGGGAGCGAGTCGAGTAAGGGCGCAGCCTCAGAACATATGTGTTGACATACGAACACCCGTTCGATACCTTCTCCCGACCACTCGAACGGATGTGCTAGCAATGGAGAACCTCTCGCTCACGATCGTCTTCGACGCCCTGCTGGTCGGGGCGGCGCTGGTCCTCTTCGGGGCGGTGGTCCGCTCGGCGCTCGCCGATAGCGGCGGAGCGGGTTGGCTGGGTGCCCGCTTGCGATCGAGCTCTCCCTCACGCCGGCAGCTGGCATCTGCGCGACCGGGTGGCCGACGCCAGGAGGGCCAGCGCCGCGCGGGTGCGCTCGCCGCGCGGCGCTGGGCCCGACCGGCTTCCCACGGCAATCGCCACAGCGCCGAGGCGGCCCGACCGCACCCCGGCTACGGCAGGCCGTAGCGCGGGCTCGGTCGCGAGGCTAGGAGGACTTGCGGGCGCAGTTGCGAACGCCACGGATCGTCTCCATCCGCGTGAGCAGACGTGAGATCTGGGCGATGCCGCTCGTTTCCAGCGTCGCGAGGACCGTGACGGTGCCGTCGCCGTTCTCGGACGTGCTCACGCCAACCATGTTCACGTGCTCTTCGGCCACGAGCGTGCTGATATCGCGCAGGAGCCCCACCCGATCCCAGGCCTCGACGTGGATCGATGCAGGGTAGCGCCGCTCATCGGTCGTGCCCCATTCGACATCGACGAGCCGGTCCCGCTCCCCCTCATGCAGCACGTTATGGCAATCCGAACGGTGAACGGTGACGCCGCGGCTGCGGGTCACATAGCCCCGGACGCTGTCACCAGGGACGGGATTGCAGCAGCGGGCGAGGGTGGTTTCGAGGTCGCTGAGACCCGACACCCGCAGCCCCGTGCCGTCACTGGCCCCGCTCGAGGGGGGGCTGACCGGGATGTCGTCCGGCGCCCGCGCACTCTCCTCGCGCTCCTGAAGCAGGCCGCTCGCTTTGTGTGTGAACGACTCGACGCTGATATCGCCGTAGCCGATCCCCGCGAGGAGATCGTCCCAGCTCTTCCCTGGGAAGAGCGCAAGCACCTCGTCCTGGTGGTCGGCGAGCTTGATTGCGAGACGGCGCATTTCGCGCTGGACCATCTCCCGGCCACGCTCGACGCTCTCCTCGCGCTGCTGCTTGCGAAACCACTGCCGCACCTTCTGGCGAGCGTTGGAAGTGCGCAGGTAGCCGAGGCTCTCACTCAGCCAGTCCCGTGAAGGGCCATTGCGCGCGCGGCTGCGCATGATTTCGACAACGTCGCCGTTGTGAAGCGCGGTATTGAGCGTCGCCATCCTCCCGTTCACCTTGGCCCCGATCGTCTGATGCCCGAGGTCAGTGTGGATGCGGTAGGCGAAATCGAGGGGCGTCGCCTCTGCAGGCAGGTCCAGCACATCGCCCTTTGGCGATAGCACAAAGACCTGGTCGTTGAACACGTCGGTCTTGACCGTCTCGACGAACTCTTCCGCCCCGGCAAGCTCGCGCTGCCACTCCAGGAGCTGGCGCAGCCAGGAGATGCGCTCTTCGTCTTGCGATGAGCGCTGGTCCCCATCCTTGTAGCGCCAGTGGGCGGCAACGCCGTACTCCGCGATGCGATGCATCTCGTAGGTCCGGATCTGGACCTCGACCGGTCGCGCCCCAACGCCAACGACCGTGGTGTGGAGCGACTGGTACATGCTGTCCTTGGGGCTCGCGATGTAGTCGTCGAACTGGCCTGGGAGCGGACGCCAGGTCGAATGCACGACGCCGAGGGCGGCGTAGCAATCGGCAACGGTGCGCACGAGGACGCGGAGCGCTAGGAGGTCGTGGATCTCATCGAACGACTTCGCCTCGCGGCCATAGCGTTTGACCTTGTCGTAGATGGAGTAGATGTGCTTCGCCCGGCCGGTCACTTCGGCTGACACGCCTGCGTTCGCGAGATCCAGGCGGAGCACCTCGGCCGCGTCCTCGATGTAGCGTTCGCGCGCGGGGCGCGTTGCATCGAGGCGGGCGGCGATCTCCTGGTAGCGCTCCGGCTCGAGGTAACGGAAAGCGAGGTCTTCGAGTTCCCACTTGATCTGCCAAATACCGAGGCGGTTCGCAAGCGGTGCGAAGATCTCCATCGTTTCGTGGGCGATCCGGCGTTGCTTGTCGTGCGGGAGCGCCCACAGCGTGCGCATGTTGTGCAGGCGGTCGCAGAGCTTGATGAGGACAACACGGATATCCTCGGCCATGGCGAGGAACATCTTGCGAAGATTCTGGGCCTGGTCGCCGGCGCCGGGACCGTCCTCCTCGCCCACGTGGAGGGGGAGCCTGTCCAGCTTCGTGAGGCCCTCGACGAGCTGGGCGACATCCTCACCAAAGCGTTCGGCGATGACCGCATTGGGGACGCCGCAGTCCTCCTGGACATCGTGGAGGAGCGCCGCCGCCAGGGCCGCCTGGTCGAGTTCGAGGTCGGTGACGAGCTCGGTCACCTCAATGGGGTGGGTGATGTACGGATCGCCGGTCAGACGCACCTGCCCCTCGTGGCTCTCCGCCGCGAAGACGTAGGCGTCACTGACTAGCTCGACGCGCTCGGCGGGCAGGTAGCTCCTCGCACGCTCGAGAACGGCGGCGATGGCCGGGGGATCTTGAGGACTCGTTGGGGCGGTCAGGCGCTTTCTCGTTGGGGCGTTCTGCCGCTATTTTACCATCGGGTCCGAGTTCACCGGGCGGGTAGAGCCGAGAAAGTAGAGCCGAGAGGGCACATATGAGCGGTCGCTTCCAGACACCTCGGGGGACCGAGGACATCCTCCCCGAGGATCAGCCCTACTGGCAGGCGATCAATGATGCAGTCGCCGAGATCACGCGGCTCTTCGGCTACGCCCGCATCGACACGCCCACGTTCGAGGACGCCACGCTCTTCGAGAAGGGCACGGGCGACACGACCGACATCGTCGAGAAGGAGATGTACGTCTTTGAGGACCGCGGCGGCGAACCCCTCGCCCTCAAGCCTGAAGCGACCCCAGCCATCTGCCGCGCCTACCTCGAACACGGGATGGGCAGCCGTCCGCAACCCGTACGTCTGTTCACGAGCGATCGCATGTTCCGCTACGACCGGCCACAGAAGGGGCGCTACCGCCAATTCGTGCAGTTCGATTGCGAGGCAATCGGATCGGCCGATCCTCACGTCGACGCGGAACTGATCGAGCTGCAGTGGCGGCTCTACGAACGGCTGGGCCTGAGCGGCATCGTCGTGCGGCTGGCCTCGATCGACGATCCGGGACCGCGGCGGGACTACGTCGAGCGCCTGAGGGCCCACTACCGCCCCGTCGCCGACCAGCTTTCCGCGGAGAGCCAGCTCCGGCTCGAACGCAATCCGCTACGCCTGCTCGATAGCAAGGAGGAGCGCGGTCAGCCGTTCAAGGCGTCCGCGCCGAAGCTCCTCGACGACCTCAGCGACGAGGCCGCCGCCCATCTCAGCTCGGTCCAACAAGCCCTCAGCGCCGTAGGGATTCCCTACGAACTCGATCCCTTGCTGGTGCGCGGCCTCGACTACTACAACCGAACCGTCTGGGAACTCGTTCCCGCAGGCGACGAGCGGGCCCAGGCGGTCATGGGCGGGGGCGGACGCTACGACGGGCTGTTCGAAGTGCTCGGTGGCCCGCCCACGCCCGGCGTTGGCTTCGCTACCGGCCTCGAACGAATCATCCTCGAGATGAAGCGCCAAGAGGCCCGCGTCCCGGAGCCTGCGGCGCTCGACGTGTTCGTCGTCCACGCCGGGGCGGAGGCCGGCCGCGCCGCTATCCGTGCCGCGAGCGGCCTGCGGGCAGCGGGCCTGGCCACGCTCGTCGGCGAGTCGGGGCGGTCCTTCAAGGCGCAGATGCGGCGCGCAAACGGCTGCGGCGCGCGCTTCGCCGTCATCATTGGCGAGGACGAGGTGGGGCGTGGGGCGGCGGCGCTGAAAGACCTGCGCGGCGAAGGCGAGCAGGAAGAGGTGGCACTCACCGACCTCAGCGATCGCGTCTCCGCGCGCGTCCGGGAGTAGACGAGCTAGGCGCCAGTCGCCGCTAAGCACGAAGACGCCGCCCGACGCACAATAGCTCCATGGAAGAGGCTGTCCGCCGCCGCCTTTCGGAACTCCAGACTCGCTTCGATGCGATCACCAACCAGATGGGAGAGCCTGAGGTCGCGGCGGATTACGACAAGATGGGGCAGCTCGCGAAGGAGCGATCGGAGATCGCACCGATGGTGCAGCTGATCGTCGACTACGCCGAGGCGGAGAGCGCTCGCGACGGCGCGAATGCCCTGCTCGCAGACCGCGACGAGGAGATCCGCGAACTCGCCGAGGCCGAAGCTGGGGCCGCGACGAAACGGCTCGCCGACCTCGACGAACAGATCCTGCGCGCCCTGCTCCCCAAGGACCCCCGCGACGACCGCAATGTAATCATGGAGATCCGCGCCGGAACCGGCGGCGAAGAGGCGGCTCTCTTCGCGCAGGAGCTGTACCGCGCGTACTTCCGCTACGGCGAGCGGCAAGGCTGGGAGACCGAGATCATCAACGTCTCTGACACGGGGCGGGGCGGCTACAAGGAGGCCATCTTCAGCGTGAAGGGGAAGGGCGCCTATTCGCGCCTGAAGTACGAGAGCGGCGTCCACCGTGTCCAACGGGTGCCGGAGACGGAAGCGCAGGGGCGTATTCACACGTCGACGGCGACCGTGGCGGTGCTGCCGGAAGCCGAGGAGGTCGACGTCGATGTCGAGGAGAAGGACCTTCGCATCGACATCTTCCACGCCTCCGGCGCCGGCGGCCAGAACGTGAACAAGGTCGCCACCGCCGTGCGCATCACGCACATCCCGTCGGGCCAGGTCGTGATCTGTCAGGACGAGCGGTCGCAGCTCAAGAACCGGTTGAAGGCGATGACCGTCCTGCGCTCACGCCTGCTCGCCGTCGAACAAGAGAAGCGCGACAGCGAGCTCACGGCCGAGCGCCGCTCGCAGGTCGGGCGCGGCGACCGCAGCGAGAAGATCCGCACGTACAACTTCCCCCAGGACCGCATCACCGACCATCGCATCCCCCTGACGGTGCACAACGTTCCGGACCGGCTGGATGGCAACATCGACGACATCATCGATGCGGTCGCGGCAGCGGAAGAGGCGGAGCGGCTCCAGGCCACCGCGTGAAAGCGCGGGCCGCCGCGGCGGAAGCGCGAACGCAACTCGAGGCGGCAGGGATTCAGGACGCCGCGATGGAGGCGGAGGTGCTCACGCGCCACGCCAGCGGCCTCAGCCGCAGCGCCTACTTCGCCGACCAGCCCGTCGACGAAGCCTCGAGGGAGCGACTGGTCGAACTCGTCGCGCGACGCTTGCAGCGTGAGCCGACCCCGTACCTGACCGGCCTGCGGGAGTTCCGCGGGCTCGCATTTACCGTCGGCCCCGGCGCCCTCATCCCCCGCCCCGAGACGGAGTTGCTGGTCGAACTGGGCCTGGCGGAGCTCGAGCGTCACCCGCGATCGGTTGTCGTCGACATGGGCACGGGCTGCGGGAACGTCGCCATCGCTCTCGCCATTGCGGCGCCTGGCGCGCGGATCGTCGCCACCGACTTCAGCGCCGACGCCCTGCGACTGGCGGCCACGAACGTCGCGCGTCATGGGGCGGCGGTCGAGCTGGTGCGGGCCGATCTTGGCCACGCCCTCGCCCGGGCGGATGTCATCCTCTCGAATCTGCCCTACGTTCCTACCGCCGCTATCCCAGAGCTGCAGCCCGAGGTGCGCGGCTGGGAGCCGCATGTCGCGCTGGACGGGGGCGAGGACGGCCTCGACCTCGTCAGGGCCGTGCTCGACGACTGCCGCGCCCGTCTGCGCCCTCGCCTCGTGGCCTTCGAGGTGGGGCTGGGCCAGGCACGAAAGCTCGCGGACTACATCGCCGGGTTGGGAGGGGAAGCTGGGATCGAGCACGACCTCGTGGGTTGGGAGCGGGTGGTGACCGGGCGATGGCGGTGAAGCTGGTCGCGCTAGATATCGACGGAACGCTCCTGCCGTTCGAAGGGCCACACGAAGGGGCGCTCTCGCCGCGGCTCCGCAGCGCCGTGGCCGCGCTCGCGGGACGCGGGGTGGCGGTCGTGCTCGCCTCCGGGCGGATGCACCCAGGCACGGCGCGAATCGCCCAGGAGCTGCAGCTCGCGGGCCCCCTCATCGCCCAGGAGGGGTGCGTTGTCGCGAGCGCCGCGGGGGAGGTCGTCCACGAGGTCCGGCTCGCGGCATCGCTGGCACAGGCAGTGGTCGCTTACGCCCGAGACAAAGGGCACGAGTACGAATGGTTCGGCACGAGCCGCTACGCCGTCACCAAGGAGACGCCGGCTACGCGCAGCTATGGCGAGATGTGCGGGGTCACGCCGGAATATCATGCCGCGCCCGAGGCCCTCGGCATCCCCCCGAACGGCGTCGGCGTCTTGGGGGACCGCAAGCGCTCTCCGGCGATCCACCAAGCGTTGGCTGAGGCGCACGGAGACCGTCTCCACCTACTCGACTTCCCCGCCGTGACGGTCGCAATCTCGCCGACCGCGAGCAAAGGGCGAGCGCTCGCGATGGTGGCAGACGACCTGGGCGTGCCCCGCCACGAGACGGTCGCGATCGGCGACAGCGTCAACGACGCTTCGATGCTCGCCTGGGCGGGGCGGGGACTGGCGATGGCCAAGGGCGATCGCTATGCGCACGAAGCTGCGGACGAGATCCTGCCGGACGAGGAGGACATCGTGGCGAACGTCCTCGAGGGCCTTCGTTAGCGCTTCAGGTCGGGTCGATGCGGTGCCAAATCCGCATCAGGACGAGACCCGCGACGAAGATGCCAAGCACGGCCCCACCTACCGGTAGGACGACCCGCAGCCAGTCGATCGACGCGCCTTCGCCGGCGGTTGCGGCAGGAACGGCGTACTGATTGGTGATGCCGCGGATGCTCTCGATGAGCGCGGCCTCGGCCAGGCTCTCGCCACCGTTCGGGTGCGAGGCGCGGCCCCCTTCGAGCACGAACACGGTGTGGATGTCCGGGTGGAGGGGCGCGTCAGGCCCGGGTCGCAGCGCCGCGAGCACGCGCGTGCCCGGAACCAGCAGGGCCGGCGGACACTCACTCTGGGGATCGCCCCGCGGCTCGCCCAGAAGCAATGGCGTCGCTATCGTGGGCCCCTTCAGGAACGCCTCTGGTTCGATCGCCGTTCGTCCTTCGGGCGCTGCAACCCAGATCCCGATGACGATCACGTCGAAAGCGTCGAGCGACGCCGCAGTGATGTCAGCGAGGGCTGGGAACCCAGCGCAGCGGGACTGCGCGTCCACGCGCTGGGAGCCGCCCGCGACGCCAACGAGCACCGAGAGTGTCAGCGCGAGGCCCGCGAGCAACGCGGGAGCCCGGCGCCCTCTGCTACCCGAGCGCATGCGCGATCAGGTGCCCGGAGAGGCCAATGACGTTGGGGTGGTCACAGGTTTCGAGCAGCCAGCGGCGCCAGAGCGGCCAGCGTTCCTCGTCCGCCATCAGCGCCTCGAGGTTCTCCGCCGGCAGGTGCGCCGCGATCCCCCAGCAGCCATAGAGACGCTCGCACTCCAGACCGGCCTCGGCGAGCAGCGCCAGGAACTCCTCTGGGAGGAACTCGACCCAGGGCAACCCATCGCTGTCCTTGACCGTGTTCGCAGGCTCGCGGTCGATCCAACCTTGGGCGTCGCCGGCCCAGGTGTACGGCCACTGGACGATGCTGCGGAGGGTGGCGAGGGCGTTCTGGACGGAGAGCAGCAGCGGCGCACTAGGCTTCGCGACACGCCGAAGCTCGGCGAGCGCGCGCAGACGCAGGCTCGCGTCGGCAACATGACTGAGAGCAGCGCCGAGGCACAGAACCGCATCGAAGCTGGCATCCGGGAAGGCGCCGAGGTCGGTAAACGAGCCGGCGCAGGTCGCCTCGACGTTCGCGGCGACCGAAGCCCCCGCCTTGGCGATGCGGTCGCGCGCAAACTCCACGTTCGCAGGACTGAGATCGAGGAGCGTGACCCGGTAGCCGCGCTCGGCCAGGGCGATCGTATAACGCCCAGGCCCCCCACCGGCATCGAGCACGCGCGCACCCGCCCCCGGCGCAGGGAGATGCCGCTCGATCGCGTGCATGGTGACGATGAACTCGATGCGGTGCTGGACGCGGGCCTCGAAGCGCCCCCACTCCAGCGCGGGGTCGCGGTCATAGTGCTCGCGGACCCGATCCAGCCAAGCCGCCGATTCGCTGGACATCAGCGCAAGTGTAGGACGCAGGTCGCGCTCAGGCCCCCGGCGGGTAGGTGTTGCCTAGGACTCAGCCTGCGCGAACTGGTAGATCTTGCCCTCGGTCTTGATCGAAGGCGCGATCACCATCTCGGTCTCCTGGAACTCGCGGATCGTGTGGGCGCCACACATCCCCATCGCCGTCTTCAAGGCGCCGGCAAGGTTCTCCGTGCCATCCGTGCGGCTGGTGGGCCCGAACAGTGTCTTCTGCAGCGTCGTGTTCACGCCGACGAAGACGCGGGTGCCGCGCGGCAGATCGGCGTGGGAGGTGGCCATGCCCCAGTGGTAGCCGCGACCGGGAGCCTCGGTGGTGGCAGCGAAGGGCGAACCCATCATCACGCCATCGGCACCGGCGGCGAAACTCTTGCAGACATCGCCACCGGTGCGGATCCCGCCATCGGTGATGATGGGGATGTAGTTGCCCGTCTCGGCTAGGTAGGCCTCCCGGGCGGCCGCGCAATCGATGGTTGCGGTCACCTGCGGAACCCCCACCCCCAGCACCTCTCGGCTCGTGCAGCCCGCGCCGGGCCCGACCCCGACGAGCACGCCTGCCACGCCTGAGCGCATGACCTCGAGGGTGGCGTCGAAGCCAACCGTGTTCCCAACGACGACAGGGATGTGGATCTGCTCGAAGAGCTTCTCGAAGCGCAAACCCTCGACGCTCGTCGATTCGTGGCGTGCGGTCGTGACCGTACTCTGCACGACAAGGATATCGGCGCCTGCTTCCTGGATGAGAGACGCGTAGCGCTTCGTGTTTTTCGGCGTTACGGAGATCGCCGCGATCGAGCCGCCATCCTTGATCTCCCGGATGCGCTTGGCGACGAGGTCGTCCCGGATCGGCTGCTGGAAGGCGGCTTGGAGGATCGCCGTCGCCTCATCGCGGCTCCCGGAAGCGACCTCGTCGAGGGTGGGCCGGGGGTCGTCGCAACGGGTCCAGATGCCTTCGAGATTAAGGACCCCGAGGCCACCCGCGTCGTGCATCATTCGCGCGAAAGGCGGGTCCACGACCGCGTCCATCGCGGAGGCGATGAAGGGGAGGCCGAAGTGGTAGGGACCGATGTCCATCCCAAACTCCACGAGCTCGGGATTAATCGTTACGTCGCCGGGAACGATGGAGACATCGTCAAATCCGTATGCGTAGCGAAGCTGCTTCCGGTGCGGTGCGGTCACGGCTTGTTCCTCCTCTTCGGGCATTGCAAAAACGCCGCGCTCTGACGCATCAGACGCGGCGTTGGTGGCAGACGGGGTGGCCGTGCTCAAGGGCACGGATTCCGCTCGATGAGGTAAGGCTCGAAACGGAGCTTCACGATTGCGGTTGAGTGTACGGTCGCGCAAAAGGCCGGGTCAACGCAGGCGGACCCGCCGGCGGTGGTCGCGGGCGAAGATTCGCGCTGCCCCAGGACTTCTGTGAAGCTGCCCGAAGCATGAACGACCTCGCGCCGGGCCTCTACGTCGTGGCCACCCCGATCGGGAACCTGGCAGATCTGAGCCAGCGGGCAGCGGCCGTGCTCAGCGCAGCAGCGCTCATCGCCGCCGAGGATACGCGTGTGCTCGGGACGCTGCGGAAACGCCTGGGCTTGCAGGCGCCGGCGATGAGCCTCACGGAGCACAACGTCGAATCGCGCATCCCACGGCTGCTCGAGGCCGCGCAAGCAGGCGTGGTAGCCCTGACCGCCGATGCGGGCACACCCCTCATTGCCGATCCCGGAGCGCGGGCGGTGGCGGCCGCGCACGAAGCTGGCGTGCCCGTCTTCGTGGTCCCGGGACCATCGGCCCTCGCTGCGGCGCTCTCGCTCGCGGGCTTCGATGCGGGCGATGCCCACTTTCTTGGGTTCCTGCCGCGACGCGCGGGCGAGCGATCCCGTCGCCTCGCCGCAACGGCCGCTACCGCCGGCGTGCTCGTCTTCTTCGAGAGCCCGCGACGCCTGGCGAAATCGCTGGCCGACCTCACAGTGACACTCGACGACCCGCCGACTGTCGTTTGTCGCGAGCTGACGAAGCTGCACGAAGAGACGGTCCGCGGCCCCGCCTCGGAGCTAGCGACGCGCTTCGAGGGGACGAAAGGGGAGTGCACGGTCGTCGTCGACGTGCGCGGCTGGGCGCCAGAAAGCGACTCGAGCGAGGTCGTCACCTATCTCCGGGAGATGCAGCGAGCGGGGGCGAAGCGCTCCCCGGCAGCTGCGGAGGCGGCCCGGCGCTTCGACGTGGCTCGCGCCGAGGCCTACGGGGCTTGGCCCGATGCGGACGATTAACGTGACCTGTCCCCTGTGGCCTCATAGTCGCGAGGCCTACCCGCGGTCCGCGGCTACGGTGCTAGACTCTGCTGACCGCAGCCGCCGAGGCGCCCCGAAGAGAACCGGTGCCGAATCGAAAGGGCGTTCCTGGGCCGGGTACGACCCTCGCGATCGGAACCTTCGTGGCGCCCCAGAAGAAGGGGATGCCGTGGCCGAACGCATCTTTGTGGGTGTGGCCTGGCCCTACGCGAACTACGTCCTGCACGTCGGCCAGGCTGCGGGCGCCTACCTCCCTGCCGACATCTTCGCGCGTTACCAGCGCATGCGCGGGAACGATGTGCTCATGGTTTCGGGGTCAGACAGCCACGGCACGCCCATCACCGTGAGCGCCGACAGCGAGGGCGTCGGTCCCCGGGATATAGTCGACCGCTACCACCCGAAGCTCGAGGAAGCCTGGGAACGGTTGGGCATCTCTTTCGACCTCTACACGTCCACGCTCACTGAGCGCCACTACGAGACCGTACAGGAGATCTTCGAGCGCCTGCTCGAGAAGGAACTGCTCTACCGCGGAACCCAAGAGCAGCTGTACGACCCGGAGGCAGGGCGCTTCCTGCCCGATCGCTACGTCGAGGGTACCTGTCCGATTTGCGCGTTCGCCGAAGCGCGCGGCGATCAGTGCGACAACTGCGGATCGCAGCTCGACGCCGTGGACCTGATCGAGCCGCGCAGCAAGATGAGTGGCGCGACCCCCGAGGTGCGTGAGTCGGAGCACTTCCTGCTCAAGCTGTCCGCGTTTCAGGAGGAGCTGAAGGGGTGGGTCGGTAAGCAGGCGCACTGGAGGCGCAACGTCGCCAACTTTACGTTGGGGATGCTCGAAGAGGGGCTCAAGGATCGGGCGATTACGCGTGACATCAGCTGGGGCGTGCCCGTTCCCGTGGAGGGCTTCGACGAGAAGCGGATCTATGTGTGGTTCGACGCGGTGATCGGCTACCTCTCCGCTTCCAAGGAGTGGGCCGAGCGCCACGGCGACCCCGAGGCCTGGCGCCTCTATTGGGAGGACCCAGAGACGCGCGCCTATTACTTCATCGGCAAGGACAACATCGTCTTCCACACGGTGATCTGGCCCGCGATGCTCCTTGGCTACGGCGGCCTGAACCTGCCCTACGACGTGCCCGCCAACCAGTTCGTGAACGTCACGGCAGGCCAGAAGCAGAGCAAATCGAAGAACACCGGCACCTGGCTGCTCGACCTGCTCGATACTTACGACGCCGACGTTGTCCGCTTCTATCTGACCCAGATCATGCCCGAGACCAGCGACTCCGAGTTCCGCGAGGAGGAGCTCATCCGCGCCAACAACGAGGTTCTGATCGCGACCTGGGGGAACCTTGTGAACCGCGTGGTCGCGATGATCAAACGCAACTTCGAGGGGGTGGTACCCGCTCCCGGAACGCTCAGCGCCGAGAGCGAAGCGCTGCTCGCGACCGTGAACGGCGGCTTCGAAACCGTAGCGGCGGCGTACGCCGCCTGCGAGTTCCGGGGCGCGCTGCGCGAGGCGCTAGCGGTGGCGCAAGCTGCAAATCAGTACCTCGATCAGCGTGCGCCCTGGCAGGCGGTCAAGGGGGACCGTGCACACGCCGCCGACACGCTCTTCACCGCACTGCAGGCGATCTCAGGACTCGGGGCGCTGCTCCATCCTATCCTCCCCTTCTCGACGAGGGCGCTGCACGCCACCCTCGGGCACGGAGGCACCCCACAGACAACGGGATGGGACCTCGCAGAGGTGCCTGCAGGACGAACGCTCGGCGAGCACGCGGCGCTCTACCGCAAGCTCGACGTGCCCGAGCCGGCCACGACCTGATGCGCTTGTTCGATTCGCACAGCCACCTTCAGGACGTGCGCTTCGGCGACGACCGCGCGCTCGTGCTGAAGCGCGCGGCTGAGGCGGGAGTGGCGACCATCGTCGTCGTTGGCGAAGATCTCGAGTCGAGCCATGCGGCCATCGCGCTCTCCGCAGGGACGGATGCGCCCCGCGTTCTCGCAACCGTCGGTTTCCATCCGCACGAAGCGGCAAAGGCTACTGCGTTAGTTCTCGACGAGCTCGAAGCGCTAACGATGGCCGTGGGCGTCGTCGCGATCGGCGAGATCGGACTGGACTTCTACCGCGAACTCGCTCCACGCGAGGTGCAGCGTCGCGCCCTCGACGCGCAGCTCGAGATCGCGGTACGGGTGGGCCTGCCCGTCTGCGTCCACTCGCGGGACGCGGAAGCCGACCTGGAGCCGCATCTCGCCCACTACGCCGCCACCTCACCGTTGGCGGCGGCGGGGCGGCCGCTGGGGGTGATGCACGCGTTCGGCGGGACGCTGGAGCAGGCGCGGCGTTACGTCGAGTTGGGATTCCTGATCTCGCTCGCCTGCTCCGCTGGTTACCCAAAGAACGACGAGGCGCGCAGGGTGGCGGCGGGACTTCCCCTGGGCGCGCTCTTGATCGAGACCGATAGCCCGGCACTACCCCCGCAGGCGAAGCGCGGCGAGCGAAACGAGCCTGCGAACCTGGTCGCGGCGGCGGCGGTGATCGCCGCCGCGCGGGACGAGGCGGTGGAAGTGGTAGCGGCCGCGACCAGCGAAAACGCGCTCGCGCTCTTTGGGGCGCGAGTGGCCACCGGAGCGGTTTCGTGACGCAAGCGCAGATGGCCGCCCTCTTTGGCCCAGTGGCCGACGACATGATCCTCGTGGAGGACCTGATCGAGTCCGTCAAGCAGGTCGAACTCGCGCCCCTACGCTTGATGCTCGACCACGCCCTCGATCCGCGGGGCAAGCGGCTGCGCCCCGCGCTCGTCCTGCTGGCGGGGACCTTCGGTGACTACAACCTCAACCGACTCGTGCCCCTCGGGACCGCGATCGAACTGCTGCACACCGCCAGCCTCGTCCACGACGACGTCGTCGACGGCGCCACGAGCCGGCGCGGCCGCCCGACGGCGAACGCCGTCTTCGACAACGCCCTGACCGTCTTACTCGGCGACTTCATGTTCGCGAACGCGGCCGAGATGGTGACGCGCACCGGCAGCCTGAGCGTTACCCGCCTCTTCGCCCTGGCGCTGATGAAGATGACGAGCGGCGAGCTCGACCAGGATGCGGCGGCTTTTGATGTCGCCCGCAACGTGCAGCACTACCTCTGGCGGATCGGGGGCAAGACCGCCGCCCTGTTCGCCAACGCCACCCAGGGTGGGGCCATGCTCGCCGAGTGCAACGAGGAGGAGATCGAGGCGCTCCGCAGCTTCGGCTACAACCTTGGCATGGCCTTCCAAATCGTGGACGACATCCTCGACTTCGTCGGCGATGAGGCCGAGCTGGGCAAGCCCGTGGGTAGCGATCTCCTGGAGGGCACGATCACGCTGCCGGCCCTCTTCTACCTGGATTCGGTGGGACGCGAGAATCCCGTGCGACGCTTCCTTGCGGCGAAGCGCAACCGCGAGGCGCTCCTGCAAGAGGCGCTCATTGCCATTACCGAGTCGGCTGCACTGGAATCGGCGCGGTCCCTGGCCCGAGAATTCGTCGACCGAGCCGTCGCCGGCCTCGATCCGCTGGGCGCGAGTGATTCGCGGCGCACGCTCGAGGAGCTAGGACGCTACGTGCTCACGCGCCGCAGTTAGCGCTTCCCCAGTTCGCGTTAGGGGCGCCTAGGCACGCCTTTCTTGATGACGTCGCGGCGCCGATAGGCGGCGGTCACTTCGCTCGGTCCGATGGGATTGCTGTACATGTCGACGAGCTCACCTCTGGCGGCGACTTCACGCATGTCGCGGAGAGCGGAGCGCTCGCCGCGCGTGAGCCGCTTGGGCGGCGTCGGCTTGTTGACCTCGGGATGCTCGTTGGGCCGGCCACCGGTTACGCGTTTCGAAACCTTCTTGCCGAGGTGCCAGTAGGTGCCGTCATCGGGGATCTTGCGGGCGTAACCATCACGGAATGTGAAGGCGGAGAAGGAGGTTGGCATGATGCGATCGGCATCTTCGTAACACTCCGGGCACGGCACCGCCTCGGTCGCTTCGCGTATCGGGCGAAGCTCCTCGAACACGCCGTGGCAGGGGTCGCAGTAGTACTCATACAGGGGCATGGGGTGACCTCGGGTTCGGGTTAGGAGTCGGTCTTCGTATCGCTAATTCTAACGTCTCCGGTGGAGCAGCGGATGCCCCGCGGTTAAGGCCGGCGATCGAGGGCGGCAACGCCCTCAACGAAACGACGAGCGTTCGGCTCGCGGTTGAGGTGGTAGCGGACGAGCTCGGCGAGGGCGGCCTGAAGCTCGCTGGCGGTGCCCTCTGGCAGGGAGAGCGCAGCGAAGCTGGCCGTATCGACCCGGCGCGCGAAGCGCAGGAGCTTGATCACCGCCACCGAGACGAAACGGCCTCCGCCGGCCGCCCCCCGGCAGGAGGGGCAGACGAGGCCACCGGCACTCGGGGAGAGGAGCGCCTCCTGCTCCAGGAGGCGACCATCGCAGAGAGCGCATCCATCGATCTGGGGCTCGTAGCCGAGGATCGAGAGGAGCCGCAGCTCGAAATGGCGCGTCGCTGAGGCGCCCGCCCCCCGCTCGAGCGCCTCGAGTACGCCGACAAGGAGGGCGTAGAGCTCCGGGAGGGGTTCCCGCTCCTCGGTGAACCGATCGACGAGCTCGAGGCAGTACAGCGCTTCGGCGCTCGCAGCGAGGTCCTCGTGCAGCGCTCGATAGGCCGAGACCGTCTCGGCCTGGGTGAAGATATCGAGGTTGCGGCCCTGGGCCACGAGGACGCGGCTGCGCGTGAGCGGTTCGAGGTGGCCGCGCATCCGGCTCCTCGCCTTGCGCACGCCCCGCGCGATCGCGTCGAACTTCCCCTCGCGGTCGCTGAGGACGGTAAAGATGCTGTCGGCCTCACCGAGGTTTCGGCGCCGCAGGATCACGGCCTCGGCGCGGTAGACGCGCGGCCTGGCGGGCACCGCTAGAAGTCCTGGCGGCCTTCGAGCGCGCGCGAAAGCGTGAGGTCGTCCGTGTACTCGAGATCGGCACCGCTCGGGAGCCCGCGCGCGAGGCGCGTAACGCGCACTCCGAGCGGCAGCAGCAGGCGCTGGATATACATCGAGGTCGCCTCGCCCTCCAGGCTAGGGTTCGTGGCCATGATCACTTCCGTGATCCCGCCCGCCTCGACGCGGCGAACGAGGTCGCTCACGCGCAGCTGCTCCGGCCCGATCCCATCGATCGGGTTCAGCGAGCCGTGGAGGACGTGGTAGAGCCCGCGGTAGCCGCCCGTGCGCTCAACCACAAGAACGTCGAGGGGCTGCTCGACGGCACAGATCACCGTGCGCTCGCGGCGATCGTCGGCGCAGAAGGCGCAAGGATCGGTTTCCGTAATATTGAAGCACTCGCCACAGAGCACGACCCGCTGTTTCACGTCGCCGACTGCCCGCGCGAGCGCGAGGGCGTCTTCCGCGGGCGCGCGGAGGACGTGATAGGTGAGCCGCTGGGCCGATTTGGGGCCGATGCCGGGAAGCTTCGCGAACTCGTGAATGAGACGGGCGATGGGCTCGGGGGTGCCGGCAACCGGCTCGGACACGTGCCTTAGCCGTCCAGCCCGGGCAGATTGAGGCCAGCGGTGAGGGGGCCGAAGGAATCGGCCTGCAGCGCGCTCGCGCGCTCGGAGGCGTCGTGGATCGCGGCGACGATCAGGTCTTCGAGCATCTCCACATCGTCGGGGTCGATGACGTCGGGCTCGATCTTGACAGCCTGGATCTTCTGGTCACCGGTCATCGTGATACGGACCGCGCCGCCGCCGGCGCTGCCTTCGACCTTGGTCGCGGCCAGCTGCTCCTGGGCTTGCTGCAGCATCGCCTGGGCTTCCGCGATCTGGTTCCCCTGGGCGCCGCCCGCACGGCCGCCGCCACCACCGCGGCGGAGGTAGCGATTGCGACCACTGCTCTTCGCCATCAGGATCCACCCTCGCCCGCGGGCTGGGGCGCAGGCGCGGGCGGCGCCGGCTGGTCCACCGGCGTCGCGCCCATCGCCTTGGCCGCCTGGGCGAGATGGCCGCCTTTGGCCGGGCGGCGGGAGGGTGGGGCCTTATCGATTTGGCGCACCGAGAGCGTCACGGGCTGCTTCAACAACTCCTCCGCCTTCTGCTCGACGAGGGTCCGCCCGTCGTTCGCGACCTTCTGCATGTGAAGAGGATAGTAGAAACCGAGCTCGAGTTGCCCGTTCTCCATCGAGAGCACTTCGCAGGAGTTGTTGAGCCAAGCCGCAAGTACCGGCGCGGCCAAGTGGCAGCGCTCGTAGAGCTCACGGAGGAAGCGTGCTTCAGTCGTGAGCGTTTCCTCTGGCTGCTCAGCGGCGCTGCTTCGTTGGCGCCGCGCCGGGCGGCGCGCCGCCCGCGTCTGACCGTTCGTCCCCTCCGCCACGGGGGCGGCGGCAGGGACTGCAGGACCGAGGATCGTGGCCGCGCACGCGACCTCGAGGGGTACCGCGCTCCCCGGGTCGCGGCGGAAGTCCGCCTGCGAGAGCTCCGCGACGGCGGTCGTGAGCAGCGCCAGGCCGGGGTCCCGTTTGCGGGCCGCGTCGAGGAGCCGCTCCCGTAGCGTATCGAGGGCCTCGCGCGTGAAGCGGGCGATATCGAGGCCGTCGTCCGCGACCTCGCGTGCGATCTCGAGCGCGGTGCCGAGATCGTTCGCGATGAGCGCGTCCGCCAGCTTCTGCGAGCGTTCGTCGCGGACCAGCCCGAGCGATTCGAGGACATCGTCCGTGCTGGGAGCCGGGCCGTACATCGACGCGATCTGCTCGAGCAGGGTGATGGCGTCACGGAGAGCGCCGCGCCCCTCCTGCGCGATCGCCAGCAAGCCCTCATCGGGGATGGCGAAGCCCTCCTGCTCCCCGATGTAGCGCAGGCGGGCGATCATCGCATCGTTGGCCACGCGCCGGAAATCGAAGCGCTGGCAGCGCGAGATAATCGTCGCGGGCACCTCGTGGAGCTCGGTAGTCGCGAGGATGAAGATCGCGTGCGCAGGCGGCTCTTCGAGCGTTTTCAAGAGGGCGTTGAAGGCGCCCGTGGTGAGCATGTGGACCTCGTCGAGGAGGTAGACCTTCTTCTCGAGGTCGCTAGGGGCGAAAGCGATCTTGTCGCGTAACTCGCGGACATCTTCGATCCCACGGTTGCTGGCAGCGTCCATCTCGATCAGATCGAGGGCGGCCCCACGGTTGATGGCCTCGCAGGAATCACAGGCGTTACACGGTTCGCCCTCGCTGAGACTGTGGCAATTGACGGCCTTGGCGAGGATCCGCGCGGTCGTCGTTTTGCCGGTGCCACGCGGTCCGGCGAAGAGGTAGGCGTGCGCAACCTTTTCCGCGGCGAGGGCGTTGCGCAACGTCGACACCACGTGATCCTGGCCGACGACCTCATCGAAGGCGCGTGGACGCCACTTGCCGTAGAGCACCGCTCCTCCTGGGGCGCGAGGGTGGTAAGCGCGAGTATAGAACAGATGTCCGGCCGAGACCCGAGAGACGTCGACCGCGTACCGGAGACATCGCCGACCCGAGAAATCGCCCTCGCAGCCTGAACCTCAGCGCCCGTGACTCGTTATGTCGCCGAGATAGTGCTCTTCGCGAGCGCGCATGCGGACGGCTTCGGCATCGCCGACATGATCATAGCCGCAGAGGTGAAGGATGCCATGGACGAGCAGGTGGGCGATCTCGTCCGCAAGTGGGTGCGCGAATTCGATGGCTTGGCGCTGGGCTGTGGGGATGCTGATGGCGATCTCGCCGAGGCTCCGGGCCTCACCCTCGCCGAGCGGGACCTCCGCCGCCTCCGGGAAGGCGAGCACGTCGGTGGGGGCATCGATCCCGAGGAAGCGGCCGTTGAGCTCCTGCAGGGTCTCGTCATCCGTGGTCAGAATCGTGAGGGTCACGCTATGTGCGATGTTCTCGCCCTCGAGCACGCGCTCGGCGAGTGCGGCCAGGACCGCGGTATCGACGCCGACGGGCTCGACCTCGATTACGAAGTCGATCGCATACGACATCAAGCGAGCCTAAGTCGTGGCGAAGATTTCGGCGGCGTCGCGCGCGGCCTCGACCAGCGGCATCGGGATGATGCCGAAGACGATCACGCCAACGGTAGCGACGCCCAACGCGAGGCCAATCGTGGGCGAGACCGGCAGCTTGCGCTCGTCCTCGGCGTCGCCCAAGAACATCTCGCGCACGACGGCCAGGTAGTAGTAGGCCGAAATGACCGAATTCAGCACCCCGATGATGACGAGCCAGACGAGATCCGCGCGGATACCGGCGTTGAAGACGTAGATCTTCGCCCAGAACCCCGCGGTCGGTGGGATCCCCGCGAGTGAGACGAGGCAGAGGGCCAAGGCAAGCGCGAGGAACGGGGCGCGACGCCACATACCGGCATAGTCCGCGATCTTGTCGCTGCCGATGCGCTGAGAGATGCCGATCACGGCGATGAAGGCGCCGAGGTTGGTGAACGCGTAGGCAGCGACGAACAGAAGCACGCCGCTCGCGCCCAGCACGAAGTCGTCCCCGGCGACGGAGATCGCGGCGAGGCCAATCATGAAGTTGCCCGCCTGCGCGATTGAGGAGTAGCCGAGCATCCGCTTGATGTCGCTCTGGACGATCGCAAGGACGTTCCCGAGCGTCATCGAAGTAGCCGCGATGACGGCGAAGATCATCGACCAGTCGTCACTGAGGAAGTCCTCGCCCAGAGCCTCGAAGAAGATGCGCATGACGACGGCGAAGGCTGCCGCCTTCGACCCCACCGAAAGGAACGCGGCCACGGGCGTGGGGGCGCCCTGGTAGACGTCGGGGACCCACATCTGGAAGGGCACCACCGCCATCTTGAAGCCGAAGCCAGCGATCAGAAGCACGCTCGAGACGATCAGGAGCGCGCGGTTCTCGGCTCCCGTATCGGCGATGGCGGCGCCGATATCGACGAGCAGGGTGGAGCCGCTGAAGCCGTAAAGCAGCGCCATTCCGTAGAGGAGGAGCGCGGAGGCGATCGCCCCGAGGAGCAGGTACTTGATCCCCGCCTCGCCCGAGCGCTGGTCCTTGCCCCAGCCCGCGAGGACGTACTGCGGGATCGAAGAGAGCTCAAGGGCTAGGAAGATCGTGATCAGGTCGCGGGCCGAGGCGAGGAACATCAGCCCCGCCGAGGCCGTGAGGATCAGGGCGTAGTACTCGGACTGGCGATGCCCCTCGCGATCGACCCAATCGATCGATGCAACGATCACGGTGGCGGTAATGCCGGCAAAGACGAAGTAGAAGAAGACGGCGAACTGGTCCAGCGCGAGGGTGCCGTCGAAGGCGGTCTGGAAGTCGTCGCGCGCTACCCAGGTCGTCGTCCAGATTGCCGAACCGGCGATCCCTAACAGCGCGATGTAGGGCAGGGCCGCCCGCTGCTTCGGGACGATCGCCTCCCAAGCGATCACCGCCCCGGCCGCGATCAGGACTGCGAGCTGGGGGCCGACGATGTCGAGTTCGCTCATGCGGAGACCCTGGCGCTCACGACATCGATCGCGGGATCGATCATGTCCATGATCAGGTCCGGATAGACGCCGAGCAGTACCACGAGCAGCGCGAGGCCGAGGACGGCCGCGTGCTCCCACCAGTAGCGCTGATCGCCGGCTTCATCCCACTCGGGGCGCACGGGGCCAAAGACGACGCGCTGGAGTGCCCAGAGGATGTACCCGGCGGAGAGGACGGCGCCGAAGATGGCCATGAGCACCGCCCACTCGTGCTTCTGGAAGGCGCCCAGGAAGACGGTGATCTCGGCGATGAAGCCCGCCAGGGAGGGCAAGCCGACGCTGGCGAAGCCCGCGAAGACGAGGCCAGTGGCGATCAGCGGCATCTGGCGGGCGAGGCCGCCGAGCCGCCCGATCTCACGCGTGTGCGTGCGCTCGTACATGATCCCGACGACCACGAAGAGGAGGCCCGTGATCAGTCCGTGCGCGAGCATCTGATAGGCGGCGCCAACCAAGGCCGTGCTGCCGAGAGCGCCGATCCCAAGCAGAACCAGGCCCATATGGCTCACCGAGGAGTACGCGATCAGGCGCTTCACGTCCGTCTGCCGGAACGTGACGAAGGCGCCGTAGAGAACGCTGGCGGCGCCAATGGCGGCCAGCCAGATACCGAAATCGTCCGCCTGCTGGGGAAGGATCGTGACGCACATCCGGATGATCCCGTAGCCGCCCATCTTCAGCAGGACGCCCGCGAGCATCACCGAAACGGCCGTGGGCGCGTCGCTGTGGGCGTCGGGAAGCCAGGTGTGGAGTGGCACGATCGGCAGCTTCACGGCAAAGCCGATGAAGAGGAACAGGAAGATCCAGCTCAGCGGCAGGACCGCGCCGTCGAAGCTGGACTGCCCGAGCACGGCGATGTCGAACGTGTTCGCGCTGAAGGCGAGGGCGAGGATCGCGACCAGCATGAAGGCCGAGCCCGCGACCGTGTAGAGCACGAACTTCATCGCCGAATACTCCTTCCGCCCGGAGCCCCAGACGGAGATGAGCAGGTACATCGGGAAGAGCTCGAGCTCCCAGAAGAGGAAGAAGAGGAGGAAGTCCATCGCGGTGAAGACGCCCAGCACCGCGGTTGAGAGCAGCATCAGGCTGGCGAAGTAGGCGCGCGGGCGCTCCTCGATGCTGAACGAAACGAGCACCGAGGCGGTCGTCAGGAACGTGGTCAGGACCACGAGAGGGAGACTGAGGCCGTCGACGGCGAGGAAGTACTGAATCTCGAACGAGGCCGTCTCGATCCAGGTCTCGCGGTCGACGAACTGGAAGCCACCGGCATCTGTGTCGAATTCGAAGAAGAGCCAGAGCGAAAGGGCGAGCGTCGCGAGCGAGCCGAGGAGGGCGATCCACTTGGCGTACTGGGCCTGCTGCGCCGGCAGCAGCAGCGCCAAAACGCCTGCGGCGGCCGGCAAGAACACGAGAACGGTCAGTTCCACGCCAGCCTCCTAGAGCGGATTCGCGATGAAGACGATGATGGTTACGGCGAAGACCCCGGCGGCGAGGCCGGCGCCGTAGAGCTGAAGCTGCCCGGTCTGAATGTGGCGGAGGACGCTGCTCGATCGCAAGCCGGCCCAGCCCACGCCGTTCACTGCCCCGTCGACCACGTCTCTGTCGAAGCGTTCAACGAGGTTGTTCCAACCGCGTTGGAAAATCTGGGTAGCGAAGGCCCGCTCGTAGAGGTCATCGAGGAAGAACTTCCGCTCGAGAATGAGAGCGATCGGAAAGGCGGTCCGCCGGATCTCGCGGGTGGGCACGAGCTGGCGGTGGTAGATCGCCCAGGCCGTCGCGATCCCCGCGAGCGCGATGATCGTGGAGCTGATCGCGATGCCGTAGCTGAAGTCGGGCGCTTCGTGCAAGGCCTCCGCGGGTACGGCGGCCTCGACGAAGTGGTGGAACTCCTTGCCCCACGACCACCACCCCGCGGCGATCGCCCCGACGCTGAGGAGGATCAGCGGCAGGGTCATCACCCACTTCGACTCATGGGGGCGCGCCGGATCACCGTGGAAATGCGAATCCTCATCCTCCGCGTCGACCGCCTCGCCCCCTTTGTAGTCGCCGAAGAAGGTCAGGAAGACAGCCCGGAACATATAGAGCGCCGTCAGGAAAGAGGCCACGGCCGCGATCACGTAGAAGGCCCGTTCTTCGTGCCAGGCCTCGAGCAGGATCTCATCCTTCGACCAGAACCCCGCGAGGGGGAAGATGCCGGCGAGGCTTAGCGTGCCGATGAGGAACGTCCAGAACGTGATCGGCATTGTCGTGCGGAGACCGCCCATGAGGCGCATGTCGAAGGTGTTCGTCGCGTGGTTCACGGACCCGCTGCCGAGGAAGAGCAGCGCCTTGAAGAAGGCGTGCGTGAAGAGGTGGAAGATCGCGACGGCGTACCCGAATACGCCCAGCGCCAGCATCATGTAGCCGAGCTGGCTGATCGTCGAATACGCGAGCACGCGCTTGAGATCCGACTGCACGAGCGCGATCGTGGCACCAACGATGATCGTCGCCGCACCGATCCAGGCGACGGTCTCACGCGCGTCGGCGGAGACGTCGAGGATGGGGAAGAAGCGCGCCATCAGGTAGACGCCCGCGGCCACCATGGTCGCGGCGTGGATGAGCGCGGAGACCGGGGTCGGGCCCTCCATCGCGTCGGGGAGCCAGACGTGAAGGGGGAACTGCGCGCTCTTGCCGACCGCGCCCGCGAAGATGCCTAGCCCGAAGAGCGTGATCGTCGTCGATGAGAGGACGCCGGTGAGTGCCAGCTCGTGGATTTCGTCGATGGCAAAGGTCCCGCCGCGCGTCCAAATCAGCAGGATCGCGGCGAGCAGCCCGAGGTCGCCGATGCGCGTGACGATGAACGCCTTCTTGGCGGCGGCGGCGGCGCTCGGCTTGTGGAACCAGAACCCGATCAGGAGGTAGCTGGACAGCCCGACGAGCTCCCAGAAGATGAAGAGCATGAAGAGGTTGTCAGCGAGGACGAGCCCCAGCATCGACGTAACGAAGAGGCTCATATAGGCGTAGTAGCGCCCGTACCCGGGGTCGTCCTCCATATAGCCTTGCGAATACACCTGCACCAGGAAGGCCACGCTCGTAACGACGAGGAGCATCACGGCCGTAAGGCCGTCGATGCGCACGCCGAGGTTCACCTCGAGCGCGCCCACCTGGAACCATTCGTGGGTGTGGATGGCAACGTGGCCGTCCGCGTCGAGGACGTCGACCAGGGTGATGATCGAAAGGACGAGTGAGGCGCCGATCGCGAGGATGCTGACGTAGCCCGCGTTCTTGGGGAGCTTGCGCAGGTAGGCGGTGATCAGCGCGAACGCCACCAGAGGGCTCGCGATGATGGCCCAGAGGACGGCCTCGTCGATCGAGGGGATTTCGCTCATCGCCTCAGATCTTTCTCAGGATTTCGCGGGCCACGTGGGCCTTGCCCGTGGGCACGTAGATCGTGCGTTCATCGCGCATCGAGGCGTCCTCGCCTCGGCCCACCGGCGGGATGACGACGATGCGAAGCCCCTCGGCGGCGAAGAGCTCGCGCCAAGTCTCGGCCACATAGGCGTTTCCGACGGTCATGAACTCGACCCACATCGCGCTACAACTTCAGGAGATCGAGCTGATCGACCTCGACGGTTTCGCGGGTGCGGTAGATAGAGACGGCCATCGCCAGCGCAACCGCAGCCTCCGCGGCGGCGACGGTGATGACGAAACTCACGAAGACGTGGCCCGCGATTGGCCGCTCGCTCGCTCCGAACCTTGAGAACGCGATCAGCGTGAGGTTGACGGCGTTGAGCATGAGCTCGATGCCCATGAGCACGCCGACGGCGTTGCGCTTGCTCAGCGCGATCACGAGGCCGAGCGCGAACAGGAGCGCGCCGACGGTCAGGAAATGTTCCAGTTCGAGGGTCACGCGTCGTCCTCGGCTTCCTCGGCGGGAGTACGGACGAGCATGATCGCGCCTACGAGTGCAGCCGTGAGGAGGACGGAGGCGATCTCGAAGGGCAGGACCCAGGTCGAGAGCAGCGCCTTGCCGAGGTCGGCTGCGGAAAGGGCGGGATCGCTCGTCACGACCGCCCACTCGGTGTCGTAGATGACGAACAGGAACACGGTCGCGAGCGCGATGCCGAGCAGGATCGCGGGGCCGACCATCGCGGTCTCGGAGTTGTCGCGGATGGTGCGGGGCGTGAGGACGATCGCGAAGAGCATGAGCACGGCGATCGCACCGACGTAGATGACCACCTGCGCCATCGCGATGAACTCCGCCGAGAGGAGAACGAAGAAACCGGCAACCCCAATAAAGGTGACGATGAGGAGGAGTACCGCGTGGAGCAGGTTGCGCGAAACCATCACCCCGCCGGCCGCGCCTAGCGTGACGAAGGCGAGCGCCCAAAACGCGATGCCGACTCCCGCTCCGTCCATCTACTCCCCGCCGCCCGCCTGGCCTTCGACGGGGACGTAGCCGCCGGCTTCGCGCACCAAGCGCGGCTTCGTGGGGATGCGCTCAGGGCGGTAGCCGAGCAGGCGCGCCCAGAGGTACGCCGCTGCCGCCGAAGCGACGAGGTTGCCCGCGGCGAAAGCGAAGACGATGCCGTCGCCGATATCGTTCTCGACCCAGAGCAGGCGCTCGAGCGCGACTAGGAAGAGGTTGAAGACGGCCAGCGGCAACAGGAATTTCCAGGCGAACGCCATGAGCTGATCGATGCGCAGGCGGGGCAACGTCCCCCGGGTCCAGATGAAGACGAAGTAGAAGAGGTGGGTCTTTCCGACGAAGATCATCCACGGGGGGACCCATTCCTCCAGCCCCCACATCGACCAACCGCCGAGGAAGACGGTGGCGGCGAAGGCCGACGCGGCCAAGGCGTAGCCGATGTCCATGCCGTAGAAGAGCCCCCACTTCATGCCGCTGTACTCGGTGAGATAGCCGGCGACGATCTCGGACTCCGCCTCGGCGATGTCCGTAGGGGTGCGGTTGAGCTCCGCGCTCACGCTGATGAAGTAGATGAGGAAGGCGAGCGGCATCATGAAGACGAGCCAGAGGTTGACGTCATCCTGGAAGAGGACGATCCCCTGGAGGCTCATCGTGCTGGAGAAGACCACCACCGCGAGCAGGCTGAGCACGAGCGGCACCTCGTAGCTGACCGACATCGCGACGACGCGCATCGCGCCGTAAAGGCTGTACTTGTTGTTCGACCCCCACCCCGCCATGAACGCGGCCAGCACCGGTAGCGCCGAGATCGCGATGAAGTAGATCAGGGCCACGGGGATGTCGGCGAAGATCATGCGCGGGCCGAACGGGATCGTCGCGAAGAGCAGGACGGCGGGCGCGACGAAGAAGATGGGCGCCGCCCACATGATCGCGCGATCGGCGGTCTTCGGTGTCAGCGCCTCCTTTTGCAGCAGCTTGAGCGCATCAGCGATCGGCTGGAGAAGGCCGAAGGGCCCGACCCGGTTCGGGCCCTTGCGCGCCTGCATCCGCCCGATGATGCGGCGCTCGCCGTACACGCCGACGATGAGCTGCGAGGGCAGCACGAAGATCAGGAAGAAGGCGACGAAGCCCAGCACCGGCGCGACGATGTAGGCGACTTCGCTCGGCGCCACCTTGTCGATCCCCTCGAGGATCTCCCGCGAGATGTTCGAGAGGTCACGCAGGTCGTACCAGTGATCGGTGACGAGAGGCGCCATCAGCGGTCGATCTCCCCCACGACGATGTCGATCGACCCGAGGGCGACGATCGCGTCGGCGATCGAGCCGCCGACGGTCATCTCCCGGAGGACGGTGAGGTTGATGAGCGAGGGCGGGCGGATATGGAAGCGGTAGGGTGAGGGACCCTCGTCGCTCACGAGGTAGTAGCCAAGCTCACCGCGGGGGCTCTCGATGCGAGCGTAGGC
This sequence comes from Tepidiformaceae bacterium, assembly GCA_965247935.1. Taxonomy (GTDB): domain Bacteria; phylum Chloroflexota; class Dehalococcoidia; order Tepidiformales; family Tepidiformaceae; genus CAUYXJ01. Next base: position 1,035,912 of record CBDFIA010000002.1, on the reverse strand, counting down.
CTCCCCCGCTGGGGGGCGGAGCGCCAGTGGCACCTCAGTGCTGTGCGGACCGCCGGGGAGCGCGTCCAGCGCCTGCTCGACGATCTTCAGGCTCTGCCGCATCTCCTCGATGCGGATGATGAAGCGATCGTAAACATCGCCCTGGTAGCCGATCGGGATCTCGAAGTCGTACTGCTCGTAGCCGCAGTAGGGGTCGGCCTTGCGGATATCCCAGGCGACGCCGCTGCCGCGCAGCATCGGGCCACTCAACGAAGCGTTGATCGCCATTTCGTGGGGAACGACGGCGACGTTGCGCGCCCGCGCGATGAAGATCTCGTTTCCGGAGAGGAGAGCCTCGCCGTCGTCGATCGTCTGGCGCATCGCGGGGATGAAGGCGCGAACCTCCTCCCCGAAGCTCTCGGGAAGGTCGAACGCGACGCCCCCGATGCGCATGTAGTTACACGTGAGGCGCGCGCCGCTGGTCATCTCGAAGATGTCCAGGATCTTCTCGCGTTCGCGCATGAACCACATAATCGGCGTCTGCCAGGCGCCGGTGTCGTTCGCGAACGCGCCAGCCCCCATGCAGTGGCTGGCCAGTCGCTGGAGCTCGGCCATAATCACGCGGATCGCCTGCCCGCGGGCGGGTACCTCGACGCTGGCGAGCTTCTCCACGGCGAGGCAGTAGCCGAGGTTGTTCGACATGCTGCTGAGGTAGTCGGTGCGGTCCGTGAAGGGGATGTTCTGGGTGTAGGTGCGCTCTTCCGCGAGTTTCTCCATCGAGCGATGGAGGTAGCCGATCACCATCTCCGCGTCGATGATTCGCTCGCCGTCGACCGTCGCCTTTATGCGGAAGACGCCGTGGGTCGACGGATGCTGCGGCCCGATGTTCATCACGAACGGTTCGGACTGGACGATCTCGCTCATCGGATCTCGCTCATTGGACGGGATGCACCGGGGGCTCGGGCTTCGCGGAGGTGCCCGCGAACTCGTTCAGGCCGGGCTGGAGCCCGCCTGGCATGGCCAGGAAGTCCTTGCGCAGCGGGTGCCCCGGGTAGCCCTCCCAGAGGAGGATGCGGGTGAGGTTGGGGTGGCCCTCGAAGCCGATGCCGAAAAGATCGTAGGCCTCCGACTCCTGGATCCAGGCCCCCTGCCAGATATCGACGACGCTCGGAACCACCGGCTCGTCGTGGTCCCAAGCTTCAACCTTCGCGCAGGCGATCTGGTTTCGTTCGAGGGACTGAAGGTGGTAGACGACTTCGAAGTGGTCCCAGTAGTCAGCGCCGCAGAGGTTCGTGAGGTGGACGAAGTCCGTTTCCGGGTCGTCGCGGAGGGCGCGGAACGTCTCCAGCGCGCTTTCCGGCTTCAGCGAGCAGGCGGTCTCGCAACTGTGCGCAACCGAGCCGGGAACGAGTCGCTCCGCCGCCGCCGCGAGCTCTACGCCGGACCACCACTTCGTCGCCATCAGCTCCACTCCAGGGCGCGCTTACGCCAGGCGTAGAGGCCGCCGATCACGAAGGTGCCGATGAAGAGCGTCACCTTGGCGAATCCGGCTATCCCGACATCCTCGAAGACCACGGCCCAGGGAAAGAGGAAAACGATCTCGACGTCGAAGAGGAGGAACAGGAGCGCGATGTAGTAGAAGCGGAAGTTGAACTGCGTGAGTGCAGGGCCACGCGTGACCATGCCGCACTCATAGGTGTCTTCCTTCACCGGGTCCGAAGGGACTTTGGGCCGGATGCCCATGAACTGGAAAGCCCAGGACTGCAAAATCGCGCCGGCCGGAAAGACGAGCGCGATGATGACCAGGATTGCGATGTGGCCGTATTCGTGCAGCACGCTCGAGGCCGTTTGTGAAATTTCTCGCTAAGACCGGCGGAACTATAGCACGGACAGCCCTTCGGAGCCCCAGGACCGCGCCCTTCCAGGCCGTCGCAGCCCCAGGCGGCACCTCTTTGGGCTCGAGCCATCAGCAAGCAGGCGGGGGAGCCCTGGACACGACCTCTGGCGGGCGCCGGAGAGTCCGCCACGCGCCCCTGGTGCGGACTCCCCGGGCTCTCCCCGCACCACGGGGGTGGGGCGGGGAGAGCCAAGCGCACTATGGGCGGGCCGCGCGAACGGTGCGCAACGCCGCCGTAAATTCGTCGTAAATCGGGAGCGAGCCAGGCGGACAGCTGGCGACGGGGTGTTACCTATAGGCTACGGCTATAGGTAACGGCGCAGCGGTTTACCTGCCCGATAGCGCTCGGGTAGTATTGAGCGCCACCCTTCCCCATCGAGGACGGCATGACGACCGAGACCGATCGGGACCTCTATCCCTTAGGCGAGGCACCGCCACTCGGTGAGCTGCCCGCACTCATGCACGCGCAGCTGATCCGCCAGTCGCGCTTCGGCGAACCGCGCGACGCCTTCGCTCCCGAGGTCATCCCCTTGCCCGAGGTGGGTCCCGATGACGCCCTCGTCTACGTAATGGCTGCGGGCGTGAACTACAACAACGTCTGGGCCGCCCTCGGCAGCCCCGTCGATGTCATCGCCAGCCGCCAGAAGGGGGGCGAGGCCGAGGACTTCCATATCGGCGGCTCCGACGCCTCCGGCGTCGTCTACGCCATCGGCGAGAACGTCACGAACGTCAAGGTCGGCGACGAAGTGGTGGTTCACTGCGGCTCCTGGGACGTGAATGCGCCCGCGGTCGTAGTTGGAAAAGACCCGATGTTCGATCCATCCTTTCGCATCTGGGGGTACGAGACGAACTGGGGTTCGTTCGCGCAGTTCACCCGCGTCCAAGCCCATCAGTGCCTCCCCAAAGCCCCCCACCTCACCTGGGAGGAGGCCGCAGCGCCAACGCTCGTCGGCGCGACCGCCTACCGCATGCTCTTCGCCTGGCCGCCCCACACGGTCGAAGAGGGGGATGCGGTGCTCGTCTGGGGTGGGGCAGGCGGACTCGGCTCGATGGCGATTCAGCTTGTGGCACTGCAGGGCGCGCAGCCGATCGCCGTCGTCTCCAGCGACGCCAAGGGCGAGTTCACGAAGCAGCTCGGCGCGGTGGGGTTCATCAACCGTAAGGACTTCAGCCACTGGGGCCGCCTGCCGGGATGGGAAGACCAGGCCGGGATGGGCGAGTTCGCCAAGGGCGCGCGCGCCTTCGGCAAGGCGATCTGGGACGTGCTCGGTGAGCGCAAGAGCCCGCGGCTCGTGTTCGAGCACCCCGGCGAAGACACGATCCCGACCTCTATGTTCGTTTGCGACACGGGCGGCATGGTCGTGATCTGCGCAGGCACCACCGGCTACAACGCCGACGTCGACCTACGCTACCTCTGGATGCGCCAGAAACGCTTCCAGGGCTCGCACTTCGCCAACGACGAGCAGGCCGCCGCCTTCAACGACCTTGTGGTGCAACGGAAGATCAACCCTTGCCTCTCGCGCGTCTTCCCGTTTGCAGAGACCGGCGACTGCCATCAGCTCATGTCCGAGAACCGCCACCCCGACGGCAACATGGCGATTCTCGTGGGCGCTACGTCCGAGGGCACTGGAGGCTCCTAGCTCTTGGCTCTTGGCTCTTGGAGAGCGCCGTTGGCACGCCGACTCCTTTCGCGAGCGGCTTAGGGGCGGCTTCGGCATAATCCGGCGCGAGGAAGGGCCTGCTGATGGCACGTGACTTCGCCGCGGACATTCTCGACCCGGTCGCGCAGGAGATCGTCTCGAACGTGGGCGTCTGGGTCGACCGCGAGGTCAAGCCCGTCGCCAGCGAGTACGAGCACGCCGACGAATACCCGGAGCCGCTGGTCGCAGGCATGTCGGAGATGGGCCTCTTCGCGATCAAGGTGTCCGAGGCCTACGGCGGCCTCGACCTGAGCTTCGAGTGCTACGCCGGCGTGTGCATCGAGCTTGCCCGCGGCTGGATGAGCCTCGCGGGCGTGCTCAACACGCACGTCCTCGTGGGCTATGCCATCGACGCTTACGGCACCGACGACCAGAAGGAGCGCTTCCTTACGCGGATGGTCCAGCCCGAGATCCGGGGGGCGCTGAGCATCACCGAGCCGGACGCGGGATCGGACGCGCAGGCGATCAAGACCCAGGCCACGCGCGACGGCGACGACTACGTCATCAACGGCCAGAAGATGTGGGTGACGAACGGCCAGCGCGCGGGGGTCTACCTCGTCCTCACCAAGACCGACCCGGAGGCGCAGCCGGCGCACCGCGGCATCAGCGCCTTCCTCGTGGAGCCGGGGGCGGACGGCTTCTTGGTCGGGCGCAAGCTCGACAAGCTCGGCTACAAGGGCGTCGAGACGACCGAGCTCGCCTTCGACAACGCACGCGTGCCCGCCGGCAACCTCCTCAGCGGCGACGAAGGCCGCGGCTTTCAGCAGGTGATGAGCGCGCTCGAGGTGGGGCGCATCAACGTCGCCGCGCGCGGTGTAGGCGTCGCCCAAGCGGCCTTCGAGGATTCGATCGCCTACGCCCAGCGGCGCGTCGCCTTCGGCAAACCGATCGCCCAGCACCAGGCCCAACAGATCCGCCTCGCGGAGATGGCGACGAAGATCCGCGCGGCCCGCCTCCTCACGCTCGACGCGGCGCGCCGCAAGGACGCCGGCGGCCGCAGCGACCTGGACGCGGGCATGGCCAAGCTCTTCGCCACAGAGGTCTGCCAGGAGGTCGTGCTCGATGCGATGCGCCTGCACGGGGGCGTCGGCTACAGCACGGAACTGCCCCTCGAGCGCTACTACCGCGACGCGCCGGTGATGGTGATCGCCGAAGGCACGAGCGATATCCAGAAGCTGGTCATCGCCCGCGGTCTCCTTCGTGAGTATGCGATCGAGTGAACGCCTCGAGTTCAGAGTTCAACGTTCAGAGTTCAGAGACGACCAGCGGGCCAACGGCCAACAGCCAACGGCGGCGAGCGGCCGCAGGACGGGAGCCAAGGCATGACCATTCACGACGGGCGCGAGTCGTTCGGGCGCTACCTCGAGGAGTTCGAGGTCGGCGATGTCTTCAAGCACTGGCCCGGGCGCACGATCACGGAGTACGACGACATCCTCCACTGCATGCAGACGATGAACCACCACCCCCTACACATCGACGCGCGCTACGGGGCGGAGGAGACGCAGTTCGGCCAGAACGTCGTCGTCGGGACGCTCGTCTACTCGATCGTCTTCGGCATGACGGTCAAGGAGATCTCGGGCAAGGCGATCGCCAACCTCGAGATCGAGTCGCTCAAGCACGTCGCCCCGACCTTCCACGGGGACACCGTCTACGCGGAGACGACGGTGACGGACAAGGTCGAGTCGAAGTCGCGCCCCGACCGCGGCATCGTCACGGTCGAGACGCGCGGCTTCAACCAGCGTGACGAAACGGTCCTGACGTTCACGCGCAAGGTGATGGTGCCGAAGCGCGAGGCCGCAGGGAGCTAATCCAGCTCGACGAAGCCGATGATGCGCACGCCAGCCCCCCGTGCGATCTCGACGCCGTCGAGGATGACACTGTCCTCGGCCCCCGGAGCGCCGTTGAGGACGTGCGCTCGTGGAGTCAGACGCCACTCTTCGCGGAGCATCTCGATGTCGACGACCAGCCTCAGCTCGCCACTGGCCACGGCTAGGAAGTAGTGCGTCTCGTCACTGAGGTCGATGTCGGCACAAGTCCCGCCGGGTGGCGGCCTCGGCAGCTCGGTGTAGAGCACCGACGACGAATCTGGCGCCCACGTGATTCCACCGAGAAGGCGGTCTGCGCCGACCGCGATCGATGCCAGCACTGCCTGGGTCTCGATATCCCTGATCATCAGACCGGACCAGGCGCCCAGGCACGGTGCGTCGGCCGCGGGGCTCAGCACCGCTCCGCTGTGGAAGTCGGGCGAGAGCACCAGAAACCGCCAGGACAGCGAACGAACGGAGCCATCGAGGCCAACGATCGAGGTCAGTCCCTCGCCATGGGCGCTGTCCGCGCTCGTGATCGCCAGCTGTTTACTGTCAGCGCGCCAACGGTGGCTGCCCGGCCGGAATATAGGCGAGTCTGGGTTACCGCTGGCGCCCTCCAGGTCGAAACGCGTTCCGCCGGTCGCCGCATCGAGGAAGACCAACAGGCCGGGATCGTCTCGGCTCTTCGGCAGGAGCGAGACCGCAAGGACCTGGCCACCAGGGGAAAGCGAGACGTCACGCACGATGTAGCCCTCGCGTGACTCGAAGATGCGTCTGATCAGGCGCCCGTCGAGCGTTGTGCGGTCAATCGTCGAACCGACTCGAACCAGCAGCTCGGTGCCCGCAATGAGCACGTCAGGGCGCCGTGCCTTGATCCCGAACGAGGCCCATTCGTCCCGTACGGCGAGGTCGTAGAGGACAACTCGGTGAATCCCCGGTTCCGCCTCGACCATGAAGATGAACAGCTCCCCGACCGGCGGGTTCGCAGGTGGCGTCTGGGTCGCGGTTGGAACGGCCGTGGGGACGCGCGTGCTGGTTGGCCGCGGGGTGGTCGTCGGGATCGAGGTCGGGACGCTAATGGACGTCGGCGGCTCCGTCACAAGCGGAGTTGGGGGTTCGTCGTCGCTGCTGCCGCCGCAGGCGGCGACCGCCAAGAGCGCGATCCCAAGGAACACCAACCGGCCTGGGTGCCGAAGCATGGATCGCATCACCCGAGACATGGCGCCTGGACCGACCGTCGTTCGCGAGCGGCTACGCTGGCTCCAAGCGGCGCCATCGACTGAAGCAGGCGCTTGACCCCCGCGCCCTCGAAGGCGACGACGACTTCGACATCGCCGCGGCGCTCCTGACAGCTCACGACGACGCCCTCGCCGAACTTTGGGTGGAGGACGTGGTCGCCGGCCTGCCACTGGGGCTCGCCGGCCGCGCCCTCGCCGGCGGTTGGGGCGGTGGGAGCAGTTTCGATCGATTCGCGGAAGGCCTTCGGGCCCCCGCTGCGGTAGGGCACGAGGAGGTGCGCGGGGATCTCGCTGAGAAAGCGGGAGGCGGGATTGGTGAGGGGCTGACCGCCGAGGTAGCGGCGGAAGGCGCGCGTCAGGTAGACGGCGTCCTGCGCGCGCGTGATGCCGACGTAGGCCAGGCGGCGCTCCTCCTCCATCTGGCGGGGGTCGTCGAAGGAGCGGATGTGGGGCAGGACGCCCTCCTCCATTCCGACCATGAAGACGACGGGGAACTCCAGGCCTTTGGCCGCATGCAGCGTGATCAGCGTGACCGCTTCGACGCCCCCCTCGAGCTCGTCCACGTCGGCGACGAGGGCGACATCCTGAAGGAAGCTGGCGAGATCGCCACCTTCCTCGCCGACGGTGTCTTCGTACTGGGCCATGACTGATCGCAGCTGGAGGATGTTCTCCATGCGCTCCTCGGCGCCTTCCTCCTTGTCGCGGAGGTAGTCGACGTAGCCGCTCTCGAGGAGGACGTGGTCGAGGAGCTCGGCGAGCGGCCGGTCGCGCTCGAGCCGGATCGCCTCGATGGCGTCGACGAAGCGGCGGAGGGCGGTGGCCGCGCGCGCCGCGATCCCCGGGACCGGCTCGCCGCGAGCGGCGGCCTCGCAGGCGTCCCAGATCGCGAGCCCCGTCGAGCCCGCGTACTCCGCGAGCCGCGAGCTGGTGACGTCGCCGATACCGCGCGTGGGGACGTTGATGATGCGCAGCAGGCTCGCCTCATCGAGACGGTTCTGGACCAGACGCAGGTAGGCGACGAGGTCTTTGATCTCGCGGCGCTGATAGAAGCGCACGCCGCCGATCAGGCGGTAGGGAATGCGATGTCGCACGAGCGCGTCCTCGATCGGGCGCGACTGCGCGTTCGTGCGGTAGAGCACGGCGAGCTCGCCGAGCGAACGCCCGGTTACCGAGAGTCGTTCGACCTCGCGGGCGACGAACTCGCCCTCCTCATCGTCGTTGTAGGCCTCGTAGCTCGTGAGGGGATCGCCGTCCGCGCGATCGGTCCAGAGCCGGCGCTCGATATGGCCGCTGTTGTTGGCGATCACGGCATCGGCGGCGTCGAGGATCGGCTGCGTCGAGCGGTAGTTCTGCTCCAGGAGGTAGGTCGCGGCCTGAGGGAAGTCACGCACGAAGTACTGGGTGTTGCGCGCGTCGGCGGCGCGCCACGAATAGATGCTTTGGTCAGGGTCGCCGACGACACAGATGTTGCCGTTCACCGAGGCGAGCTGGCGTGCGAGCGCGAATTGCGCCGGGTTCGTGTCCTGGAACTCGTCGACGAGCACGTGCAGGTACTGGCCCGCGCGGCGCTCGAGCGCCTCCTCGGATTCGCGGAAGAGACGCACGGTTTCGCTGAGGAGGTCGTCGAAATCGAGCGCCGAGGCGGCCTTCAGGGCGCTCTGATAGCGCTCGAACGCGCGCGAGACGATCTCGTCGAAGTAGCTCTCGGCGTGCCGCTCGAAGTAGTCCGCGCCCCGCATCTCGCTCTTCCCGGCGGAGATGGCGGAGAGCACGGCGCGGGGCGAGAAGCGGCGGATGTCGACGCGTAGCTCTTCGAGGATGCGCTTCATCAGCGCCGTCTGGTCGCCGTCGTCGTAGATGACGTAGTTGGGCGAGAGGCCGATCTCCTCGCCGTGGATCCGAAGCCAGCGGGCGCACATCGAGTGGAAAGTGCCCAGGTGGAGCTTGGCCGCGTCTTCGCCCAGGACCATCTGCGCGCGCTCGCGCATCTCGCGAGCGGCCTTGTTCGTGAAGGTCACGGCGAGGATGCGCCAAGGGGCAACGCCCCGTTCGCTCACGAGCCAGGCGATGCGATGGGTGATCACGCGCGTCTTGCCGCTACCGGGCCCCGCGAGGATGAGCTGCGCGCCCTCGGCGTGCTGCGCTGCCGCGAGCTGAGCAGGATTGAGCGCGTCGACGGCGGCGGGAAGGGGTTCGGCGGCCGTCACGGATCGATCTTACCTTGATAGCCTGGCCGCTCGTCTGCTGCGGCTGCTCGCCCTCCGGGCGCTGTGCCTGCGGGCTCGCTCCCTCGGGGCTCCCCGCGCACGGGGCCTCGGACCGGGTCTGCGCTTCCGCCCTTCGCATACACTCGCCGCTCGTCTGCTCCGTCTTCGCGCCCCTTGGGGCGCTACGCCTCCGCGCTCGCTTCCCTTGCGCCGTTCGCCTGCTCGACTCTGCTCCCCGTTGGGGCGAGGCTCCTGCGCGCTCGCGCGCCGGTGCGTGCTCGACTTGATCCGCACGCCGAGGCGCCGCAGCCCCTGGCGCTCAGGGGCGTTGGCCGCTCGGCGGCTGCGTTCTGCCGCCGCCGGCGCACTTCGCCAGCGCGCTCGCCACCGTTTGTTAAGACAGCTGATCGGTCCCCTGGCGCCACTGACCAAGCGATGTTGTACTCTCAGGAGACTGGCGCGCTAGGCGCCGTCGGGCGGCTCGAGCGCCGCCGGCGAGCCCCACCGGGTGGGATGGCGAGGAGGCCCGATGTTCCTGACTGATTGGCCGGGCGGCTCGTGGCAGGACACGCTCCGGCTCATCGTCACGGTCCTGGCGGTCTACGCCTCAGTGCTGTGGGTCGCGCTTATCTTTTGGGTCTACCGCGACATTCGCCAGCGCACCCGCGACCCCATCGTGCAGACGGTCTCGGTGCTGCTCGCGCTCGTGTTTTTCCTGCCGGGCCACTGGGTGTACTTGATCCTCCGGCCGCGGCAAACGCTGACCGAGCTCTACGAGCGCTCCCTCGAAGAGGAAACGCTCCTCCAGGATCTCGAAGACCAGAAGGCCTGCCCGAACTGCCGCCGGCGTGTGCGCGACGACTATCTGGTCTGCCCCTCCTGTCGCACGAGCCTGAAAGAGCCGTGCGAGAGCTGTGCGAAGCCGCTGGACTACGGCTGGGTCACGTGCCCCTACTGCTCGCAGGAGAAGGCGCCACAGGCAGCGCCCGCTGCGAGGGTGCCGCGCGGCCGCCGGCCAGCAGCGATGGCCCCGGGCCCGCCACCACCACCCGCCCGAGCGCGGCCGGCCCCGGCGCGCGCGACGAATGCCAGGTCATTACCGCCGCCCGTGCAACGTCCGAACCCCGGCGTCCAGCGCCAGGACGCGCCCTCCGGCCAAGCGGAACGCGCGCGCCTCAGTGAGTAGCGGCTCCTTCGGCATTCTCCTGCCACGCAGCATCGTGCCCTGTCCGGCGACGAGGTCGGTGAGGCGGGGCGTTTGGCGCGGTTAGCCGAGCTTCGCAGCGAGCGTTTCCGAGAGGGCGGTCCCCGCGAGCAGCTCGGCCATACGCTCCAGCTTGCGTTCGCCATGGAAGCGGGTGCGGTCGAAGATGCCCTCCAGGGCAATGACCGTATTCTCCGTGTCGGTGCGAGAGAGCATCACCGGCACGCCACGGGCCGAGGCGGCATCGAAGAGGTACTCGCTGGGGCGCCGGCCACCGGTGAGGATGAGGCAGGCGGGCTCCGTCGCCAGGGCGGCGAGGTGCTGGTCGGTCTTGTCGAAGCGTACGACCACCGCCTTCGATTCGAAGCGGCCCAAGTACGGCTGACCCGAGTCCGATCCGATCGGGGCGATGACGAGGTGGTCGCAAGTTGGGTCGAGGTCGTCGCCTTCGACGAGAACCTCGGCGCGGAGGGTCGCCTGTGCCTCCGAGACGCTAAACCCGGCCAGGGTGCGGTCCTCCGCGATCACAGTGATCGGAACGCCCCCGATCTCGGCCGGCGCGTCGGCCTGAACGGAGGCCGCGAGGTCAAGCGCGACGATCGCCGCCGGACCGAGTTCGGCCACTCGCTCTTCCGCGGGCAACTCCCGCGTGACGAGGATCGTCGCCGCCGCCTCAGCCACTCCCGCGTCTAGCTCTGCCACGATGATTTCGTCCCCGGACGCCTTCGGCAGGGCGGTCGCCGCGACTGGCGTCACGGCGCTCCCAGGCGCGAAGTCGAGTGTCGCGAACCAGCGGGCGTCCTCCGCGGCGCTCGTGGCCGCGTCCGTGGATTCGCCGCGTGCGAGCCAGACCGTACGGCCGCTGTAGGCCAACTGCCGCGCAACAGCGGCAGCCACGCCGGTCTTGCCGGCGCCAGCAGAATCCGAGATCACGGCGAGGAGGGGCATCGCGCCCGATTGTGTGGGACAGGCCTGGGTAGCGGCAAGCGGGGCGCGTACACTGGCGCGGCCGCGCCCGCAAGGCTGGCGAATCCTCATCGAGAATACCCATCCGAGAATACCCATCAAGGGGGGCCCGCCGTGAACGTTGCCGATGCCGTAGCCGAGATCCTGAAACGCGAGGGCGTTGAGTTCCTCGTCGCCTACCCCGTGAATCCCATCATCGAAGCCGCCGCCAGGGCCGACATTCGCACGATCATCGTGCGCCAGGAGCGGACCGGCCTGCACATGGCCGATGCGTTCAGCCGCGTGAACTCGGGCGACCGTATCGGCGTATTCGCGATGCAGCACGGGCCTGGCGCGGAGAACGCCTTCGGTGGCGTCGCCCAGGCCTACGGCGATTCCGTGCCCATCCTCGTGATGCCCGGCGGCTACGCCCGCCGCCTCACGAACACCGCGCCCAACTTCAACTCGTTCCTGAACTTCCAGCACGTCACGAAATGGACCGAGCAGGTGACGCTGGGCGCGGCCGTCCCGGATGTGATGCGCCGCGCCTTCACCCAGGTGCGGAACGGCCGCCCACGGCCTGTCCTCATCGAGATCCCCGGCGACGTCTTCCAGGAAGAGATCGCCGACGACTTCGTCTACGCGCCCGCCCCGGTCGTCCGCTCGGCGCCTGATCCTGCGGGCGTACGCGAAGTGGCGACGGTCCTGCGCAACGCCGAGAACCCGGTGATCTACGCGGGCCAGGGCGTGCACTACGCCAAGGCCTGGGACGAGCTCCTCGAGCTGGCCGAGCTGCTCCAGATCCCGGTGACAACGAGCCTGCAGGGCAAGAGCGCGTTCCCCGAGGACCATCCCCTCTCGCTTGGGTCGGGGGGCCGGGCGGTGCCCAAGACCGTGCACCAGTTCCTCCAGGACGCGGACGTGATCTTTGGCATCGGATGCAGCTTTGCCGCCACCGGATTCGGGATCGCCATGCCGCCGGGGAAGACGATCATCCACGCCACGCTCGACCCCGCCGACCTGAACAAGGACCAGGCTTCGCAGCATCAGCTCGTGGGCGACGCAAAGCTGACGCTGCAGGCGCTCCTCGACGAACTCAAAGGAGCAACGCCACGCACGAACGGCGCTACGGCCCAGATCGCGAGCATGAAGCAGGAGTGGCTCTCGCAGTGGCTGCCGAAGTTGACCGCGGAGGAGACGCCGATCTCGCCCTATCGCGTCATCTGGGACCTGCTCCAGACCGTCGACGTCGACAACACCATCATCACCCACGACGCGGGCAGCCCGCGCGACCAGCTTTCGCCCTTCTGGGAGAGCCGCACGCCGATGAGCTACATCGGCTGGGGCAAGACGACCCAGCTCGGCACTGGCCTCGGCTACGCCATGGGCGCGAAGCTGGCGCGGCCGGAGAAGCTCTGCATCAACGTCTGGGGCGACGCCGCGATCGGCTTCACGGGGATGGACTTCGAGACGACCGTGCGGGAACGCATCCCCATCCTCTCGATCCTCCTCAACAACTTCTCGATGGCGATCGAGCTGCCGATCATGCAGGCGGCGACGGAGAAGTACCGCAGCACCGACATCAGCGGGAACTACGCCGACATGGCGAAAGCGTTCGGCGCCTACGGCGAGCGCGTCAGCAACCCCACCGAGATCGTGCCGGCGCTCAAGCGCGGCATCGCGAAGACGCAGGAAGGCACACCCGTGCTGCTCGAGTTCCTGACGGAGAAGGAGATCGAGATCTCGAAGTTCTAGCCGAGGCTCGGTCCGCGCAATATCCTTGTCGCGAGACGCAACTCGGGAGCTTTGGATTGGCAATTGAGATTGAGAGCGATGTCCTCTTTCTTGAGCGCGTCCGAGAGCTTATCGGCGAAATCCTCCCTCTCGGCTACGCCCCAGCGGGCCGCGAGGGCAAAGCGTCCTTTCGAGAGTGGCGGTCAGATGCGGCGAACGAGACGCTCGTCCGCGACTTCGTTCAGGCCACTTCTCGCCTCGAGAACCTGCTGGACGCGGCGAAGGTTGGATACATCGCCGTCCAGCCGCAGCCTGGAGGGCTCCCCAACATCACCGGGAGCTTGTTCAGCTGCGTTACCGACAACTTCAGCCTGCGGAACATGGACAAATCCATGTTCCTTGATCCCATCGATAAGGCGATCGGTTTCCACTCTCGACCGTCCGAGTCGAAGCCTGCGCGCGCAAGCGAAGCTCCTACATCCCCGCCCGCACAACCCGGGTCTGTCTTTGTTGTGATGCCTATGGACCCGGAGCACCCCGAACTGGTCGATGTTCTAGACGCGATCAAGAGAGCCGCGACAGAAGCCGACATGACCGCTGAGCGGATCGACGATCCCCAAAGTGATGAGGCGATCAGTCCTCGGATTCTGGAGGCAATCGAAACGGCGGAGCGAATCGTGGTGGACCTCACTCATGAGCGCCCCAATGTCTACTACGAGGCTGGATACGCTCACGGAGTCGGGAAGATCCCGACCTACGTGGCGCGCGAAGAGACAAAGGTCCACTTCGACGTTGGCGACTACCCGGTGATCTTCTTCGAGAACCTCGCGAGCCTTCGGGAGAAGCTAGCTGAGCGGCTGAAAGGCGGCTCCGGCTAACGGAGCCGACGCTCCCGCCGATCTATCAACCCCGAAGCTTCGAAAAGGCCAGGTCAGGAATCAGGGTTTCCGCTAATCCAGCCTTGGCGCCGGGCATACTCACCGGCACATCGCCAAGGAGGCGATCGATGCCGACGCTAGAAGGCTCCAACGTCACGCTGCTGCCGACCGCCGACGGAACGGCGCCGCGGCTCACGCCTATCGGGCGGGCCGGTGGCGCCACGCAGCATCGCAGTGGCCGGCCGGCGCGCCGGCTGGCGAGCGAGGCGGAGCTCACCGATCAGCTGGAACTGCTCGGGCAGCTCGCGCCCGCAGGCCCGCTCTCCTTCATCGCCATCACCACCCATGGCCTCGCCGAACTCGAGCCGCACGACTAGCGCACGCCTGCGCACGTGGTCGACGCCGTTGGCCGGCAGGCCCTCGGCGTCGTGCGCGCAACGGACCTCCTCGGTCGACTCTCGAACGCCAGCTACGGACTGGTGCTCCAAGGAGCGGCCGGCGCCCGGGCCGCGGCGATGGCCGACGAACTGACGCAGATCCTCGGCGAGCTGCCGGTCGGTGCAGCACCGATCGAGATCGTCGTATCGGCCGCCACGGGTACCGGCGTGAACGCCGACCTCCTGCCGCGGGCTGCCGTCGAGTCGCTGCTTCCCGCCAGCTGATTCCCTGGGCGCCCCGGCGAGCGGCGGAGTCTCCGCTAGCCGGTTCCACCCTCCGCCTTGAGATCGCGCACCACGGCGATCTCGCGGCAGTTCGTGAAAAACGGGCAGCGCACGCACTCATTCCAGACCTTCTGGGGAAAGTCCATCACGTTCGCGACAACAAACCGCTGCCGCTCGAAGAAACCCGGGCGGTAGGTCAACGCGAAGACGCGCTCGATGCCGAGCTCGCGAGCTTCGTCGACGCAGGCGTCGACGAGGGCCGCACCCACGCCGTGGCCCTGCTGATCCTCGCCTACGGCCAGTGAACGCACCTCGGCCAGGTCCGGGCCCATGATGTGGAGCGAGCCACAGCCGACGACTTTGCCATCGGCGCGGGCAACCTTGAAGTCCCGGATCGCCTCATGGATCTCGGCGATCGGTCGTTCGAGCATCTCTCCCCGGCGCGCCCAGAGATCGACGAGGGCGAAGATGGCATCGGCATCGGTGAGGCGAGCGGATTCAACACAGACCACAGAACGGGAACCTCCGGCAAAAGGGGCGAATAGGGAAGCGGCGGGCTCCGGCCGAGGCCGAGTCGGCAGTCCGCTACCCGCGCGCCAGGGCGACGGCCAAGCCGTCGCCCTGCGGGGCTCCTTCGGGAGATGGTCGTAGCACCATCGCCTTCTGAGTGTACGCCGGTGGAGCCGCTACACGCTCGCGGCGAGCGCGCTCTGGTGTACGCTCGGCCCCGCCGGATTCCCACGCGCGAGGAGGAACCATGCGCGTCTCGATCATCGGTCAGGCCGCGTTCGGGGAGGCGGTGCTGAAGCGGCTCCTGGAGGATGGCGTGGAGGTGGTCGCGGCCTCGGCCCCCGAGCCGCAGGAGGGCGGCCGGCCGGACGCCCTCTGGGTGGCGGCGACGGAGACGGGGCTCTCGCCCATCGACACTGCGGCGCTCAAAGCCGACGAGGGCCTGGTAGCCTGGAAGGCCGCGGGCGCCGAGCTTGGCGTCATGGCCTTCGTGACCGAGATCCTCCCGGACGAAGCGCTGACCGCGCCCGACGGCGGCACGATCCAGTACCACCCGAGCCTGCTCCCCCTGCACCGTGGCTCCGCCGCGATGAACTGGCCGATCATCTTCGGCAAGAACGAGACTGGCCTCACGATTTTCTGGCCCGACGAAGGCGTCGACACCGGGCCCCTGCTCCTGCAGAAGACCTGCCCCATCGAGGCGGACGACACCATGGGCTCGCTCTATTTCCAGAAACTCTTCCCGATGGGCGTCGAGGCGATGTCCGAGGCGGTCACCCTGGTTCAGGCGAGCGAGGCGCCCCGGATCGACCAGAACCATGCTCGCTCGACCTATGAGCCGCCCTGCCGCGACGAGCACGCGCAGATCCGATGGCATGAGCCAGCGCAGCGCGTCTACGACCTCATCCGGGGCTGTAACCCGCAGCCGGGCGCCTGGACGACGCGCAAGGGCGATCGGCTCGGCGTTTTCGACTGCCGCCTCTCACTCGATGAGGAGCCGGGGATGGCGGGCCGGGTCCTGCGCGTGGATGACGAGGGTTTCGACGTCCGCCTTAACGGCGGCGCTCTGCGAGTTTTGCGGGTCCAGCCCCCAGGCGCGCGCAAGGTCGGGGCCGGGGAATGGGCGGCAGAGGCTGGGCTGAAGGCGGGCGCGCGCTTCCGCTAGCTGCGTGGGATTGGGTCGGTCTCGCCCTGCTCGGCTGGCGCTAAGTGGGGGGTGGCGGCGGTGGGGCTGGCACATTCGTCGGTCCCGGCGGCGGGGGTGGACTGCCTTCGTCGGGGGTCGAGCCCGAGGGTGGCGTGGCGGTCGGGGGCCGGGGCTGCGGCAGACCTGGGCCCGAATCGGGGATGACGCTCGGCGTTGGCGTTGGCGTCCCTTCGGGCTTGTCGATGATGTTGAAGGTGATCTTCGTTTCCAGGTTCTTCGTGACCTTGCCGTCGGCCGTCAGACGGATGGTGTAGACGCCTTCCTCGAAGTCGCCTCGAACGATGCGCCCGAGCACTTCGCCCGTGACGTTCTCTTCGCCTGAACCCAAGAGGATCCACTCGTCGTCGCCGGGACTAGCACCGGGGCCGATCTCGAGCTGCCAGGCGTCGAGGCGATCGACGTTTACGCTGCCGACGATGTCCGTGTCGTCGGAGACCATGGCACTGGAGCCAGGTGCGGTGATCTCGACGGCGAGCGCGCCGCCGCTTTCGTCCTCGGGAGCGATCGGAATGAAGACATCGAGGTCCTCCGGCGGCTCCTCGACGAGCTCGATCGCCAGCTCTGGCTTCCAGTCGGGTAGCTTCACGAACTCCCGCTCTTCCTGGAACTCGGCCGGTGTCTCGGCCGTCGCGAGGAGCCCGTTACGGGTGTCGATCACTGCGGTCTCGCACGGATCCTCATAAGTCACGTCCGTGCGCACCCAGGAGACGACCGTTTGGTCGCAGCCGCCCTCGAGGCCACGGTCGGTGGCGGGCGTCTTGAAAGCGACCCGCGCGACGTTCCCGGGCTGGAGGACGCCAAATCCATCGAAGCTCTCGACGAGACCCTGGCGGCGGAGGTAGTCGTGATACTCGGCCATCCAGTTCTTGAAGAGCCAGAGGGTGGTGTTCGCTGAGGCGAAGCGGCCGCTCGGACCGTCGATCACGAGCTCGTTCGTGGCGTTCCCAATCCAGACGGCGCTCGCCGCATAGCGGGTGTAGCCGTTCATCCACGTCTCGAGCGTGTCGGCGGCGCTCAGCGGGCCTTGCTGCGTACCCGTCTTCACGCCCATCGGAATCCTAATGCCGTCGACGAAGACATCGAGGCGGCGGTCATCGTTGCTGCCGCCACAGCCCCAGATGACGAAGCGCGCTCCACAGTCGGACATGATCGAGTGGAGCAGCCAGACCGAGCCCGCGTCGACAGTACGGATTCGCTCCGGTTCGCCGTGCCGGAAGATGACGTTCCCGACAGCGTCACGCACCTCCAGGATCACTACCGGATCGAGTTCACGGGTGCCCGGCAGACGCAGGTGGCCGCGTTGGAAGTCGAGCTTCTGCTTCAGCGCGTTCTCGTAAGCCACGCCCTCGTCGAAGGCCGTGTTGTTGAGCTCGTCGAGATCGATCGTCTCAGCGTAGTGGGGGACGCCCACCATCACGCCCATGTTGGCGATGGTGGCGTTCATGTAGGCCATGTCGATGGCGCGGATGTTGGCACCGCCGGTGGCGATCGAGGGGCCGTAGTCAACGTCGAGGTGAGAGACGAATGTGGGGTCGAAGAACTGCTCGAGAGTGGTGATGCCGAGCCGTTTCGCGACCTCGATCACGTTATCGACCCCGGCTTCCTGGGCCGCACGATAGGCGGGGATGTTCTGCGAGCCACCGAGGGCCGCGCGACCCGAGATTAGACCTTCGGTACCGGGCTTGCCCCGGGGATTGGTGATGTGCCCGCCGGGGAACTCGAGCGGGTTGGTGTCCCAAATGATGCTCATCGGGGCCTTGTTGGCGTACTCGAACCAGGCCAGGTACACGGCCGGCTTGAACGACGAGCCCGGCTGGTTGATCTCGACGAGCTGATCGACGTTCCCAGCGACCCGGGGGTCGGAGGTGAAGGAGGGGTCGCGGTTGGGGGCATAAACGATGACCTGGCCGGTGGCCGGCTCGATCGTCACGATCGCCGCGTTGTGGCATTCGCAGCCGTTTTCGAGGCCTGTTTCGATGGCGCCACGCGCCATCTCCAGCGCGGTCTGGGTCGCGCGCCAGTCGAGCGTCGTGAGGACGGTCCAGCCCGCGCTGTGAACGCTGGATTCGCAGTCGTCGAGGGCGTCAAGTTGAGGGAGGACCCCTTCGTTGCACATCCGCACGAGGCGCGGTTCGACCTGGTTGTCGATGAAGGCGGAGGCGTCCTGGGCGGCGTTCGTGGCAGCGGGGAAGACGTACAGCGGCTCCGACTTGGCGGCCTCGGCTTCCCCGAACGTGATCCAGCCGTGAATGACCATGAGGTCGATCACGTCCTCCTGGCGGGCCTTCGCCTCATGGCCCACGATCAGGCGTCCGCGCTCATCGAGCACGCAGTTATCCGCGTCATCGCGGATGCAGTTGAGGCGGGGGTGGTAGCGGGTCGGAAAAGCGGGGATGCCGGCGAGCATCGCCGCTTCGGCGAGGCTGAGGTCAGCCGCGTCCTTACGAAAATAGCCCTGGGAGGCGGACTGCACGCCCACGTAGCGGTCGGCATAGGAGATCTGGTTGAGGTACCAGGTGAGGATCTGCTCTTTGTCGTAGTCGTTTTCCAGCTCGACTGCGTACGCGATCTCACGGAGCTTGCGATCGAGGGTGCGCTCGGCGACGCAGGGGTCGTCGAGCTCGGTGAAACTGCCACAGATGTAGACGTTCTTGATGAGCTGCTGGGTGATCGACGACCCGCCCGTGCCGGTGCCGATCCCGCCACCGACGTAGTTCTCCCAGGCGGCTCGAGCGAGACCGCGGAAGTTGACGCCGGGGTGGCTCCAGAAGCTGTTGTCCTCGGTTGACACGGTGGCGTCGATGAGTTTCTGCGAGATCTCGCTGAGCTCGACCGGGCGCAGGAGCTGCTGATTGGGGTTGTTGAGGACGCCCAGCTCAGTCTCTCCCGTCCGATCGAAAATCCGGGTGAGGCCGACCTGGCGCTGGACGAGCAGGTCCTCGATGGGGACGTAGTCCTTCGCATAGTGCTGGTAGACGGCAAAGACGCTGCCTGCGCCAGCGGCGATTGCGATCGAGCCGAGCGCACCCATGACCAGCAATGCGATCGCCCAGATGGGGAAGCCGCCCCCGCGACGCTCCCGGCGAGCGCGTAGCCGCCGGCGGATGACAACGCGGCTAGAGGACATTTGCGGTCTCTCCGAACTCGGCGCGTTGCGCCTCCCTCGGGCGTTGGCCTGCGGGTTCGACGCTGTCGCATCGCCTTGCGCTGCAGCCGGCTCGACTGCTCCGCTTCGCTCCGCGCTCGCCCGGTGTGAGTTTTGCGTTCTCTCCCAAGTCGGCGCGCTGCGCCTCGTTCGGGCGCTGGCCTGCGGGTTCGGCACTGGCGCGTTGTCGTCCGCAACAGCCGGCTCGGCTGCTCCGCTTCGCCGCGCGCTCGCCCGGTGTGAGTTTTGCAGTCTCTCCGAGGTCGGCGGGCGCAGGGCTGAGCCCGGCGGCGAGTGGGCGCTGGGCTTGGGGATGCGCGAGGGACCGCATCGCTAGCGAGCGTAACAAAGGGCGGGGGCGGGAGCCACGCGGCGGTAAAGCACGGTGTACGATCGAGTCCGTGGCCATCTCCCACGACGAGGTCCTGCACATCAGTCAGCTCGCGCGGCTCGGGCTCTCGGAGTCCGAGATCGAGCGGCTGACGGACCAACTTTCCGCCATCCTTGGGCACTTCGAGGCGCTCGGCTCAGCCGATACGGAAAACGTGGAGCCCACGGCCCATCCCCTGCCTCTCCTCAACGTCATGCGCGCCGATTCGGTTTCACCGTCGCTCTCCCGTGAGGATGTCCTCAGCAACGCTCCGGAAGTCGAAGACGGGCTCATCCGTGTGCGCGCCGTGCTGGAGTGAGCGAGCTCTGGGAACTGACTGCCCATGAGGCTCACGAGGGCCTCCGGGCCAAGGCCTATACGGCGGTCGAGCTAGTCGAATCCGTGCTCGGGCGCGTCGAAGCGGTGGAGCCGCGCGTGAGTGCCTACATCACCGTCACGGCCGAACTTGCGCTCGAACAGGCCCGTGAGGCGGACGGGCGCTTCGCCGCCGGAACGGCGACGCCGCTCACGGGCATCCCTTTCGCCGTCAAGGACCTGATCGTGACGAAGGGGGTTCGCACGACCGCCGGATCGAAAATGCTCGCGGATTTCATGCCAACCTACGACAGCCACGTCTACGAGCAGCTCAAACGGGCGGGCGCCGTGATGGTGGGCAAGGCGAACATGGACGAGTTCGCAATGGGGTCCAGCACAGAGCACTCCGCCTTCGGAGCGACACACAATCCCTGGGACACGACGCGTGTGCCTGGGGGCAGTTCGGGCGGTTCCGCGGCGGCCGTGGCTGCAGGCGAGGCGCTCGCCGCACTCGGCAGCGATACAGGGGGCAGCATCCGTCAGCCGGCCTCACTTTGCGGTGTGGTTGGCCTCGATCCCACTTACGGCCGCGTGAGCCGCTACGGGATCATCGCGTTTGGGAGCTCGCTCGATCAGGTAGGACCGATCGGGCGGGACGTCGAGGATGTCGCCACGATCCTGGACGGTATCGGTGGACACGATCCGCGGGACTCGACCAGCGACCCTGCGCCGACCCCCGACATGCGCCACTACCTCGGACGCGATGTCACCGGGATGCGTGTCGGCGTGCCGCGCGAGTATTTCGTGGAGGGCATCGAGCCCGGTGTGCAGCGGCGACTCGACGAGGCGCTCGCCCAGCTCGAGGCGCTCGGCTGCGAAGTCGATACGGACGTGTCGCTACCGATGACGCAGCACGCGCTCGCCGTCTATTACCTCATCGCCCCGAGTGAAGCGAGTTCGAACTTGGCCCGCTATGACGGGGTCAAGTACGGCTTCAGCGAGCGTGGCGGCGGCGGCATGTGGGCGAACATGGAGCAGACGCGCGAACAAGGCTTCGGCGACGAGGTGAAGCGTCGCATCATGCTCGGAACCTACGCCCTCAGCGCCGGCTACTACGACCAGTTCTATCTGAAAGCGCAGAAGGTGCGGACGCTCATCGCCGAGGAGTTCCGCGGGGCGTTCGAGCGCTACGACGCGCTCGTGACGCCCACCACACCGACCGTCGCCTTCTCACTAGGCGAGAAGCTCGGCGATCCCTACGCGATGTATCTGAACGACATCTACACACTGCCCAGCGCGGTGGCGGGACTGCCGGCCCTCAGCCTCCCCTGCGGCGAGAGCGAGGGGCTGCCGGTGGGGCTCCAGATCATCGGCGACGTGGGGGCGGAGGGGAAAATCCTGCAACTGGGACACGCCTTCGAGCAGGCTCGCGGCAGCTCGAATCAGCTGCCCGTGCTTTAGCCACAGGCTCAGCGATATCGATAGGGGGTCCTGCTGTGGTTGTCCGGGAAAGCCCCAGCTGGTTGCGCAAGCGATCTCTGCGAAAACTGTTACCAGGGGTAACAACCCCCGGGGACGACTGTAAACCTCGGAGGCCGAGCGGCCACCGGGGAGCACCTACCCACCCTGGTGCCTTCCGCAGCGGTCTTCCCCACGCTTTCGGGAGTCCCCGGCTCCCCCGCTCGTTCAAGCCGGGGGCTCCCCAGGGCTGTTAGAGGTAGATCCGCGTCAGCGCGTTGCTTCGCCCGGTGATCGCGGGACCGCTGCGACACTGTCGGGATCGTCCGCACCTTTAGCCGGGTCATCTGCTCCGCTTCGCTCCGCGCTCGCCCGGTTGGTTTTTCGAGAGATCCGTGCTCAGCGCGTTGCGCTTCGCGCGGTCGGGTCGGGACCGTCACGACCCTGTCGCGTGGGTAGCCGCTCCAGCCGGCTCGTCTGCTTCGCTCGCCCACCTGTTTCTGGACCGAAACGGCGGTGGCTCGTGCCGTGTGGATGTTCTCGCTTCCTCGCCCGCGTACACTCCGCAGCCATGACTGACACCGAACGTCGCGCTGCGCGATTAGCCAACTCCGCCGTTCTCGGACCCGGCAAATGAGGGTCGGCGCGCACATCTCCTCGGCCGGCGGGGCGAACAACGTCTTCGGGCGCGCCGCCGAGATCGGCGCCGAGGCCATCCAGCTCTTCATCTCGCCGCCCCAGCAGTGGCGCCCGCCAAAGCTTCCGGACGAGGTCGTCGAGGCGTTCCGAGCCGGGCACGAGAAGATGCCGGTGCCCCTCTTCTTTCATGGCGTTTACCTGGTGAATCTGGGCACGCCTGACGATTCGGCGCTCCTCGGTCGCTCGAAGGGGTCGCTCAAGCAGTACGTGCGAGCGGCGGGGACGTTGGGCGTTGAGGGCACCATCTTCCACGTCGGCAGCCACAAGGGCGCCGGCTTCGAGGCGGTCAGGGAGCAGATCTGCGCTGTCATGCTCGAGGTCCTCGAGTTCGCCGAAAACGATTCGATGCTGCTGATCGAGAACAACGCCGGGCAGGGCCAGGGCATCGGCTCCACTTTCACGGAAATCGGCGAGCTCATCCGCGGCTGCGACAACCACCCACGGATCGGCGTCTGCCTCGACACCTGCCACGCGTTCGCCATGGGCTACGAGATCAGCACGCGCGAGGGCTGCGAGATGGCGATGACCGAGTTCGAGACAGAGATCGGCTTCGACCGCCTGCGTGCCGTCCACGCCAACGACAGCAGGATGCCGCTCGGGGGTGTCCGCGACCGCCACGAGAACATCGGCGATGGCCACATCGGCCTCGACGGGTTCACCACGATCTTGGCGCACCCCGCGTTCCGAGACATGTCGCTGCTGCTCGAGGTGCCGGGCATCGAGGGCGATGGCCCCGACGAAGAGAACATCGAGCGTCTCAAGCGGATCCGCAAAGAGGTCGGCGCACCCGGCCCCGGCGGCTCGTGAGCGAATCCGCCGGTGACGCGGGCAAGCTCGAAGGCGCGCTCCTCGTCGAATGTGCGGGCTGGATTTGGGAGCAGCTCCAGGAAGAGGAGGGGCTGCTGGTCCCAGGGGAGCTGATCGAACTGATCCTGCAGATCGAGCGGGAGCTCGGCATTCAGGCTGAGCCCCTCGCCGACATCGCGAAGGGTGTGGCCGCGGCTTTTCGCGAGCAGAGCCACCTGCTCGCCGCCACTGATGAGAGCGCGATCGGCGCCGTCCTCGCGTGGGAGGACGAGTTCCTCGGGCTCGCCCGTATCCCGCGAGCGGAGAGCTAGTGGCGCCCACTGAACGCCCGTTGGTCCTGCTCCTCACGGGCCCCAGCGGGGACTGAGAAGACCACCGTGCCGTCGAGGTCAGCTATCAGCCCGCGCAAGCAGGCGTGGCGCACGCACTGATCGATACCGATCAGCTCGACTGGGTTTCGCCGAAGCGATCCCACGAGCCACGTTCACGGTCGTCCGGCTGGTCTCGTCGGAGGAGTCGCTCGTCGAGCGCTTGCGCGAGCGCGAGATCGGTAGCGGCCTCGATTCGCAGGTGCAGCGCAGCCTCGCCCAGTTCCGTTCGGGTGACTTCAAGGACACTGGCGGGGCCGTCGCGATCGAGACGACCGGCCGGAGCGTTCCCGAAATCGCCCGAACGGCGATCTCGGCGACCGGATGGCTCACTTGATCTCCGCATCTGCTCATTGACGCTTCTACCCCCCGCCCCGACACTCGGTCGTGACCCTCACATCCGGGAGGTGGGCGTAGCGAAGCGAAACAGCGACCACGGTGGGCTCAGCAAGCGCCAGGTCCGCGCGGCGCGCGGATGACGAGGCGGAGGCAGAATCGAACCATTCGGCGGGTGGCCTCCCGGTGGCACGGTCGTAAGGCTGGACACAAACCAGATCGGGTAACCGGCTGACAAAGCACCAGTCACGTGCAGGGGCTCACACCCCCTTTCCCCACCACCAGCTCTCCGAAGACCGCGCGAGTGGGGGTGCGCCTTGGGCGCCACCCCGCCCGGCGCCGATCGCCTTGGAGGCTCCCAATGTGCGGGATCATCGCCTATACGGGCGCGCGTGAGGCCGCGCCCATCTTGCTCGCAGGCTTGCGCGACCTCGAGTACCGCGGCTACGACTCCGCTGGCGTCGCGCTCCTCCCGGGGGAGGGCAGCGACCTCGCCATCGCCAAGCGCAAGGGGAAGATCGCGCAGCTCGAGGACGCGCTCGCCGCGAATCCCCTGCCTTCCGCGCACACGGGCATCGGCCACACCCGCTGGGCCACGCACGGCGTGCCCAGCGACGCGAACGCGCACCCCCACAGCGGGTGCGCGGACGAGGTCGTCGTGGTCCACAACGGCATCGTCGAGAACTATGCCGAACTGCGCGCGCAACTCGGCAGGCGCGGTCACGCGTTCGCGAGCGAGACCGATACGGAAACGATCGCGCACCTCGTCGAGGAGGGGATGGCCGCGGGACACGACCTCTTAGAGGCACTGCGCGAGGCCTGCACGCAACTCACGGGGTCGCACGCGATCGTGGCGCTCTCGCCCCGCGAGCCCGATGCCGCGGTCGGCGTCCGGATCGGCAACGCGGGTGCGGTCGTGGTGGGCTACGGCGAACACGAGATGCTCCTCGCCAGCGACCTCGCCGCGCTGCTGCCGCATACGCGCAACGTCGCCTTCCTCGCCCATCGGCAGCTCGTTCGCGTGAGCCCGCAGGGGGCGACTTACGCAACCTTCGACGGGGACGAGGCCGACGCCGATATCCGATCGGTGCCGCTGGACCCTGCGAGTGCGCTCAAGGGCACCTACGAGACCTACATGTTGAAGGAGATCATGGAGCAGCCGGAGGCGCTCTCCGACACGATCCGCAGCCTGGTCACGGTCGAGCCGCCGACTCTGCACCTCAGTGACCTTGCGGGAGCGCGGCCCTGGTTGGACCGCGTCGAGCGCGTACTGCTGGTCGGGATGGGCACGAGCCTGCACGCCGCGATGGTCGGCCGCTGGTACTTCGAGCAGATCGCCGGTCTTCCCGCCGATACCGATAACGCCAGCGAGTTCCGCTACCGCGAGGCCATCCTCGGCCCTGAGACGCTGGTTGTGAGCGTCAGTCAGTCGGGCGAGACTGTTGACGTCCTGGAAGCGATGAACGTCGCCCAGGAGCAGGGCGCGCCCCAGATCACCATCTGCAACACGCCGGGCAGCCAGACGACGCGCGTCGCGGAAGGCACGGTGTACACCCACGCGGGGCTCGAGCGCGGCGTCGCCAGCTCGAAGACGTTCACTGCCGCGATCGCCGCCCTTTTCGCGCTGGCCCTCGAGGCCGGCCGCGCCCGCGGCCGGCTCCAAGCGGACGCGCTTGCCACGCACATCCGCGATCTCTCGGCGATCCCTGAGGTCGTAGCGCGCCAGCTCGCAGCGCTGGATGAAGTCGAGGCCACGGCCCAGCGCTTCCGCACCACCGAACACCTCCTCTTCCTGGGGCGGGGCCCGGCGCTGCCCATCGCGCTCGAAGGCGCCCTAAAGATGAAGGAGCTTTCGTACATTCACGCCGAGGGCTATGCGGGCGGCGAAATGAAGCATGGTCCGATCGCGCTCATCGACGAGTCCTTCCCGACGATCGCGCTCGCGGGCCAGCACGCACTGCGGAGCAAGATCGTCTCCAATGTCGAGCAGATCCGCGCACGCGGGGGCGAAGTCCTCGCCCTCGTCACCGAAGGTGACGACGAGCTGATCGCGCTCGCGGATCAGGCGCTGACCGTGCCGCCGGTACCGGCGCTCCTGGAGCCCCTCGCCGCGATCGTGCCATTACAGGCGCTCGCGTACTTCACCGCCAGGGCGCGTGGCTGCGACATCGACCAGCCCCGGAACCTCGCGAAAACCGTGACGGTTGAATAGACGGCGTGCAGCTCCGATTCACAGAATCTCAATAGTGCCACCGTCAAGATCGCTGGCTCCTGCCCAGTCGCAGGGCTACCCTCGACGCGCCTGCGTCGTTCCCATGTTTCGCACTCGCGGAGGACCCGATGGCGACCCCCACTGCTAGTCCCGAATCCGGCGTCGAGCCGTCCAGCAAGATCATCTATCTCTTCGGCGACGGACGCGCTGAGGGCGGCGCGGAGATGCGCAATCTGCTGGGCGGCAAGGGTGCAGGCCTCTCCGAAATGAGCAGCCTCGGGATCCCCGTCCCGCCCGGCCTCACGATCACGACGGAGGTTTGTAGCGCCTTCTATGGCGCGGGCCGACAGTACCCGGCGGGATTCGAGCAGCAGGTCCGCGACGGGGTCGCCCACATCGAAGGCATCGTCGGCCCACGTTTCGGCGACGCGGAGAACCCGCTGCTAGTCTCCGTGCGCTCCGGCGCGCGCGTCTCGATGCCGGGAATGATGGACACCGTGCTCAACCTCGGTCTCAACGATGAGACCGTCGCCGGCCTCGCAAACAGCTCCGGCGATGAGCGCTTCGCCTACGACTCCTACCGGCGCTTCGTGGCGATGTACGGGGACGTGGTCCTGGGCCTCAAGCGCGAGTCGGACCTGGACGAAGACCCCTTCGAAGCGATCCTCGAAAACAAGAAGCGAGCGCTCGGCGTCGAGGAAGACACGGAGCTGCCGGCCGAGGCGTTGCGTGAGATCGTCGCAGAAGCCAAGGCCGAGATCCGCGCGAAACTCGGCAGCGACTTCCCCAGCGACCCCTGGGAGCAGCTTTGGGCCGCCATCGGTGCCGTGTTCGAATCGTGGGAGAGCCCACGCGCAATCGTCTACCGCGACCTCAACGGCTACCCGAGCGACTGGGGCACGGCCGTCACCGTCCAGGCGATGGTCTTCGGCAACCTTGGCGACGACTGCGCGACGGGCGTCGCCTTCACCCGCAACCCCAAGAGCGGCGCGCCCGGCCTCTTCGGCGAGTACCTCGTCAACGCTCAAGGCGAGGACGTGGTCGCGGGCGTCCGCACGCCGCAGCCCCTCCGCTCCGCGGAGCAGGCCGGCGATGGCCTGCCCTCGCTGGAGGAGTCACAGCCGGCGGTCTACGGCGAGCTCGCCGGGGCATGCGAGACGCTCGAGAACCACTTCGGCGATATGCAGGACATCGAGTTCACGGTGCAGCGCAACAAGCTCTGGGTTCTGCAGACGCGGAACGGCAAGCGCACCGGCCCGGCGATGGTCAAGGTGGCCGTCGATCTCGTCGAGCAGGGTCTGATCGACCGCGACGAAGCGCTTCGCCGCCAGGATCCCGAGCAGATCTCTGAGCTCCTTCACAGCGTGTTTGACGAAGACGCCCCGACGGATGTGATCGCCGCCGGCCTGGCTGCGTCTCCGGGCGCTGCCGTCGGCAGGGTGGTGTTCTCCGCGGAGGAAGCGGCCGAGTGCGCGGAGCGGGGCGAGGCCGTCATCCTCGTCCGCCTCGAGACGAGCCCCGAAGACATCCAGGGGATGCTCGCCGCCCAGGGCATCCTCACGGCCCGTGGTGGCATGACCTCGCACGCGGCGGTGGTCGCGCGCGGCTGGGGCAAGTGCTGCGTTGCGGGCTGCGGCGCACTGGACATCGACTACGCCGCGGGAAGCTTTCGCGTCGACGCCGGCGGCCGGGAGATCACGATCCGTCGCGGCGATGTCATCTCCCTGAACGGCACCACCGGTGAGGTCATGCTGGGGGCCGTGCCGCTCACCGACCCCGAGCTCCCGGAGGAGCTCGATCGGCTCATGGCCTGGGCCGACGACTCCCGCCGCCTAGGCGTCCGCGCGAACGCCGATACGCCCGAGGACGCGACGAAGGCGCGCGAGTTCGGGGCCGAGGGCATCGGCCTCTGCCGCACCGAGCACATGTTCTTCGGGGAGGACCGCATCCTCGCCGTGCGTCAGATGATCGTGGCCGAGGACGAGGCCGGTCGCCGCGCCGCCCTTGCCAAGATTCTGCCCATCCAGCGCGACGATTTCGAGGGCATCTTTCGGGCGATGGCCGGCCTCCCCGTCACGGTCCGGCTGCTCGACCCGCCGCTGCACGAATTCCTGCCCCACGCCCAGGAGGAGATCGAGCGCCTCGGCGAGGCGCTCGATCTGTCTTCGCAGCGCGTCCTCCAACGGGTTCAGGCGTTGCAAGAGTTCAACCCCATGCTCGGCCATCGCGGCGTGCGACTCGCGATCACCTACCCGGAGATCTACGAGGTGCAGGTGCAGGCGATCGTCGAGGCCGCGTGCACCCTCCGGGCCGAGGGCGTCGAGGTTCAGCCGGAGATCATGATTCCGCTCGTCGGCGCGCCGGAGGAGCTGGCCAAGCTGCGGACCCGCGTCACGGAAGTCGCCGACCGCGTCATCGCCGATCGCGGCGTCGCCGTGGACTACACCGTCGGGACGATGATCGAGCTCCCACGCGCCTGCATCACCGCGGACGCGATCGCCGAGCACGCCGACTTCTTCTCATTCGGCACGAACGACCTTACGCAGACCGCCTTCGGTATTTCGCGTGACGATGCCGGCCACTTCCTGCCCGACTACCTCCGCGAGAACGTCCTCGCGAAGGATCCGTTCGTCGAGCTCGACCGCGAGGGCGTCGGCGGCCTGATGCGAATCGGCATCGAGAAGGGGCGGGCGACGAAGCCGGACCTGAAGCTCGGGATTTGCGGCGAACATGGCGGCGATCCCCCCTCGATCGCGTTCAGCCACGAAATCGGTCTCGACTACGTTTCCTGTTCCCCCTACCGGATCCTCATCGCGCGCCTCGCGGCGGCGCAGGCCGCGCTCAGCGCCGGGGCAAGCTAGCCCTGGCAGCGAGGGGGCACGCGCTGGATCTGCACGATGTGCGCCGTCGCCTCGAAGCGGACGAGGAGCGCCTCAGCCCCTTCGCCGCGCGCTCGCTACAGGCGCGGCGGCAACGCCAGGAGGAGCCCTCCTCGGTCCGAACCGCCTTCCAGCGCGACCGTGATCGCATCGTTCACACCAAAGCGTTTCGCCGCCTGAAGCACAAGACCCAGGTCTTCATTGCACCTCAGCAGGATCATTTCGTCACCCGCCTGACGCACACGTTCGAGGTGGCCCAGGTGGGCCGCACGATTGCGCGCGCCTTGCGCCTGAACGAGGACGTCGCGGAAGCCATCGCCCTCGGCCACGACATCGGCCACGGGCCGTTCGGCCACGCCGGCGAGGAGGCCCTCGCCGCGTGCCTCCCCGAGGGCTTTCGCCACAACTACCAATCCGTACGTGTGCTGGACAAGCTGGAGAACGGCGGACGCGGCCTGAATCTCACGGAGCAGGTGCTCGATGGCATCGCCAAGTCGAGCAAGGCGCGCAAGGACATTCTCGCCGAGGGCTGGGGCGTTCCCGAGACACTCGAAGGCCAGGTCGTAAAGCTCGCCGACGCACTCGCGTACCTGAACCACGACATCCAGGACGCGATCCGCGCCGGGCTTCTGGACGAGAACGACCTGCCGGCTGCCTCGCAACGCCACCTCGGCGGTTCGCACGGCGACCGGCTCGAGACGTTGGTCACGGACGTCGTGAAAGCGAGCTGGAGCGCCACCGGTGAGGCCGCGAACACCGAGGCGCCGGAGATCACGCTCAGCCCTGCGGTTCGCTCAGCAGCCAACGAGCTGCGCGAGTTCATGTTCCAGCGCATCTACCTTGTCGACACACGTCGCCGCGAAGCCGAGCGCGGGAAGCGAATCGTCATTTTTCTCTTCGACCACGCGGTCGCCCATCCCGAGTCCATCTCGGCGGACTACTCCCTCCCCCACGACCCCCTCCCGCGCCGCGCGGCCGACTTCGTGAGCGGCATGACCGATCGCTACGCGATCCGCCTCGCTGCCGAACTCGGCTGCGAGGCAGCGCGCGACTGGACACCTTGAGGCGCCCGGCGATGGGGCGCCGCGGAGCCCGTGGCATTGCCGTAGCCAGGGGTGCTCGGGATACTGAGTCGATGACGAAATGGCGGCGCTGGCGGTGACCGATCAGAGCCAGCCGGGCCTCCCCGAAGACGAGCTCGTGATCGGCGGCGGCGCCCCTCCGCCTCCCCCCCAACCTGAGCCACCCGGCCCCCCGGCCCCCGAACCCCCACCTGACGAAGCCGACGACGGACCCGTAATCGGTGGCAGCGGGGACCCACCGATCAGGGCTGGCGCACCCGTGCAAGACTCGTTCACGCCGGCGGATTCCCGCCCATCGACCCAGAAACCTGAGGACGATCCCTACGCGGCCGGGGCCTACGACGACTACCAGATTGGCCCGGCCTATTTCCGTCCCGAGGACCGCCCCGCCGGCCGCGAACCGGTGTTCTATCTCTTCGTGGTGCTGGGCCTCGCGCTCGGTGGTGTCCTCGTCTTCCTCCTCTTCGCCCTGCTGGGCGGAGGCAGTGGGAACGAAGAAGATCCGACCCTGATCGCCGTGCAGATGGAAGCGTTCATCGACGCTCCCGCCTCGGGCGACCGGATCGACGTGGGTCAGGACCTCGCCGTGACCGTGCGTGTGACCTCGAGCGAGGCGATCCAGCGCTTCGACCTCCTCGTGGGCGGGATCGTCGTGGACCAGGCGTTCTCGGCCGACGTCGCGGGTGAGAACTCGTACCGGGCGGAGCTGACCGCCCGCTTCGAAGCCGTGGGCGAGTACGACCTGGTCGTCCGCGCGGTCAGCGTTTCCGGGACCGAGGCCGAGTCCGACGCGGTTGGGATTGTTGCGAGGAAATCGACCGATGGCACCGAGCCCAACGAGCTCAGCGGGCGAGTCGTGGCGGTGGCGAGTCTGCGCACCGGCCCGGGGGGATCGTTCAGCCAAGCCGGCACCCTCGAACCGGGTGACGTCGTGACCGTCGTTGGTAAGACCCGGAACCTCGAATGGCTCCTCCTCGAACGCGGAGGCGGGCTCTGGGTCCGCCGCAACGCCATCGATCTGGACGACTCGCTCGACCTCGTGCCCGTGAGCGACCTCAGCCCCACTCCCGCACCTGTCACAGCGACGACCGACCCCTCCGCCACGGCCTCGCCCTCACCTTCGCCCTCCCCCGACGCCGACGCCCCCGACTTCATCGCGACCAACGCCGTTCTCGTGGACGGCGGCAGAACCTTGCGGGTGACCATCTCGAACGTCGCCACGAACCCGTTCGCGGGGCCGATCGTGGTCGGCGTCGACGGCGTTCCCGCGAGCCCCGCCGAGCAGGTCGTCGATGTCTCGCTGCCACCGAACGGCACGGCCAGCATCGACTTCGACCTGGGCCCCGCGATCACGCAGCAGTCATCCGTGAACGTCACCGTCGATCCTGACAATGCGATCGAGGAATCCAACGAGGACAACAACGCCACGAACTTCGTGCTGGCACCGCCTGCGGAGGGACCCAACCTCTCGCTCGTCGTCGAGGTGAACGCCGAAGGTGACAGCATGGACGTGACGATCACGAACAACGGTGACCCGATCGCGACGAACAACGCGGTGCTCGAAATCGTCGTCGGCGGCACGACCGTCACGCTGCAGATCGGGGGCGGCCTCGGACTTGCCGATGGTCAGAGCACCACGCTCGCTGCGCTCCAGGTCCCCCAAGGGACGGATCCCATCCTCGTCCGGCTGCTCGTCGATGGCTCGGTCGCGGCCTCCATGCTCGTCGCGAACCCGAACGCCACCACGCCGACGGCGACGCCTACCGGCGGCACTCCGACCGAAGATCCGACGGAGACGCCGACCGCTACCGCCACGGGGTAATATCGCTCCCGTGGACGTGGTCGCCGAAATCAAACAGCGCATCGACCCCGCCGACTACATCGGTCGTTCGGTCAAGCTCCAGAAATCAGGACGCAACTTCCGCGGCCTTTGTCCCTTCCATGCCGAAAAGACGCCCTCGTTCTATGTCTTCAACGACCGGGGCACGTGGCGCTGCTTCGGCAGCTGTGGCGAAGGGGGCGACCTCTTTTCATTCGTCCAGAAGCAGGACAATGTCGACTTTCGCGATGCGCTGCGGACCCTCGCCGCCGAGGCTGGGGTGGAGCTCTCGGCGCGTGCAGCAGAGCAGCGGAGCCGCGCGGAACGCCTCAGCGGCATCATCTCGGCAGCCGTCGACTTCTACCAGCAGACGCTCGTCGGCGAGGACGGCCTGGCTGCCCGCGAATACCTCGAGTCCACGCGGGGCCTCACCCAGGAGACCGTGGAGCAGTTCCGGCTCGGCTGGGCGCCGGACGAGTGGCGCCTGCTGCGGGACTACCTTCTCGCGCGCGGCTACAGCGACGCCGACGCCCTCGCGGCCGGCGTCCTCACGCAGGGCGAGAGCGGAGGCGCGCCCTACGACCGCTTCCGTGGTCGCATCACCATCCCCATCGCGGATGAACGGGGCATGTACGTCGGGCTCGGCGGCCGCATCGTGGGAGCGGGCGAGCCTAAGTACCTCAATTCCCCACAGACCGAGATCTTTGACAAGGGGCGCACGCTCTACGGGCTCGATGGCGCCGGCGCGCAAGCCCGCGAGAGCGGAGTGATCGTCGTCGTCGAAGGCTACCTCGACGTGATCGGGCCGTGGCAAGCGGGGTTCCGCAACCTCGTCGCCACGATGGGAACCTCCCTCACAGAACATCACGCGGCCGTGTTGAAGCGATTCGCCGCGCGCGTCGTGCTGGCGATGGATCCCGACAGCGCGGGCCTGGCCGCGGCCGAACGGGCGGGCGGCCTCGTGCTCGGGCTCGACTCGCCGGAAGCGATGGGCGCCGCGGCGCGTAGCGCCGAAGCGATCACCGCGAACGTCGATCTCGACTTACGTGTGGCGCCACTGCCTGAGGGCAAGGACCCCGACGACCTCACCCGCGAGGATCCAGAAGCTTGGCGTACCGCAATCGAGACGGCGCCCCCCTTCGCGCGGTTCCTGCTGGACCGCCTCATCGGCGAAGAACGCCCCGAGTCGCCGCTGGAAGCGCGTCGCCTCGTCGACCGGCTGCGGCCCGTCCTGCTTTCGGTCCGAAATCCGGTCGAGCGATCGATGCACATCCAGAGCATCGCCCGGCGCCTCGGGATCACGGAGACGGCGATCGCTGAGCTGCTGCGGGGGGGCGGGCGCCGCCCTCAGGCAGTGCGCCAGCCCGCGGCTGAGCCGGTCCGCAGCGACGCCGCGGACCGGCTCCTCGCCACGCTCCTCCACCACCCCAGCCTGCGCGCCGAGCTTCGCCACGTGCCCGCTGACCTCTTCGCCAGCGCCCTCGATCGCGAGATCTTCCAACGCTGGCAACACAACGAAGTCGACACCGAAGCAGATGAGGAAGACCCCACCAAGGAGCGCCTACGCCAGCTGCTCGCACGGCGCGAGCCGCAGCTCGAATCGACCGAGGCGCGCGAGCGCGCGGCAGACCTCATGCGCCACATCCTGCGCGAGCGTTTGATCGAGCGGCAGTCGGCCGTTACGGAGGAGCTCGCGGCAGCGGAGAAGGAACTCGGCGCGAAACGCGTCCAGGAGGTCGCGCATGAGGCCTGGCTCGGCGCCCTGCCGTCAGAAGAAACGCTCGAACTCGCGCAGACGGCGATCGAGGAGCTGGAGCTCGGCCTCAGCATCCACCGCCGTTCGTCTTGAGGGCGCCACGAGGCTTTGGGACGAAACGGACGCGCCCGGCCCAGGACAGACGGAGGGATCGCGGTTCGCGACGGGGGTCTCCCCGCGGGGCTCGGAGCCGCCGCTAGGGGTTGAGGTCGCCCGTGGCTGGCCCTCGTGCTCCGGCGAAGGCGAAGCCAAGAACCGCGAGTAGCGCTCGCAGCTCGCCGGCAGGGCCGTCGCCCGCCAGTGCACGTTCCGCAGCCTGGTCCAGGAGGTCCAGTGCCCTGGGGGTATCGAGGTCGTCGTCCATGGCCTCGGTGAAGGCCGCGCGCAACGCGGGATCTTCTGTCGACACGTCCTCCCCGGTTACCGCCGCCCGGAGGCGTTCGAAGCGATCACCGAGCGCCTTGAGCGCACCATCGCGGTAGTCCGCGTCCTGCCGGTAGTGCTCAGTGAGCAGGTAGAGGCGCAGGTGCTCCGGCGGGAAACGCTCCATCAGATTCCGCGCCAGCACAAGGTTTCCCAGCGACTTGCTCATCTTCACCCCGTCGAGCTTGAGCATGCCGTTGTGCATCCAGTAGCCGCAGAACGGGTCCTGGCCCGTGAGGCTCTCCGCTTGCGCGATCTCGTTCTCGTGGTGGGGGAAGACGAGGTCGCTGCCGCCACCGTGGATATCGATCTGCCCTCCGAGATGCGCGGTCGACATCGCGGTGCACTCGATGCTCCAGCCGGGACGCCCGTCGCACCAGGGCGCCGGCCAGCTCGGCTCGTCTGGATCGCAGCGTTGCCAGAGGAGGAAGTCGAGTGGGCCACGCTTTTTCTCTTCACGCTTCGATTCGGGGTTCTCGCGCTTCGCGAGGTCGGCGATCGAAGCGGCATTGAGCTGGCCGTAGCCAGCGAATCGCTCCGCCTCGAAGAAGACGTCGCCGTCGACTTCGTAGGCGTGCCCGGAATCGAGGAGCGCCTGCGTCGCTTCAACGATCTGGGCGATGTGCTCGGTGGCGAGGGGATAGACACTTGGACGGAGCACGTTCAGACGATCGAGATCGGCACGGAAGATGGCGTCGTTTTGGTCGCGAATCTCCGCGATGGGGCGGCCACCTTCGCGCTTCGACACCATGATCATGTCGTCGTCGATATCCGTGACGTTCTGGACGTAGCGGACACTGAGCCCCTGCCAGAGGAGGTAGCGCCGGAGGACGTCGAAGTGGACGTACGAGAACGCGTGCCCCAGGTGGGTCACGTCGTAAGGCGTGACGCCACAGACGTAGATCCGCGCTTCGCCCGGTACGAGCGGCACGAACTCGCGCTTCGCGCGCCCTAGCGTCGAGTAGAGGCGGAGGGTCACAGATCGCTCCCGGCAGTCCTGCGAGAGCGAAAGGGTACCAGAGCCGCTAGACCAGAGCCGCGAGAACAGATCGAGATCGTCCTCATCGAGGCCCAACGGAGCCGGCTCGAACGAGCGCGCCAACTGGGCTATCTCGTGGTCGGAGGTGATGCGACTCAAGAGGACACCCTCATCCGCGCCCAGCTGGGCACGGCCGCCACTCTGCTCGCCGCCCGGAGGATAGTGCTCTCGGCGCTGCAGCCGGCCGCTGCGGACTTCATCGACACGATCGGAACGGGTCGCCACGGAGATCGCGTGCCCGGCGCCGGTCGCCGCCTGCGAGCTTGGCGATATCCTGATGCTGTTGGCAGAGGAGCACGAAATCGCGGCCTCGGGCCAGCCCAGCTAGGCCTGGCGGGTGCTTTGAGCGTGGCTAGAGGTGCGTCGAAACGCCACCGTCAACGTGGTACACCTGCCCGCTCATGAAGCCTGAGGCGTCTGAAGCGAGCAGCACGGCGAGCGCGGTAACGTCTTCGGCGTGACCGAAGCGGCGCATGGGGATGAAGCGCAACAGCAGATTCTCCGCGGGGTCATCCAGCCCCCGGCCCGGTGTCCAGTCCATCCACCCGGTGGCGATGGCGTTCACCGTGACCGCGGGGGCGAGCTCTTGGCTGAGTGCAGCCACGAGGCCCAGGACTCCCGCCTTGGCGGCCGCGTAGGCCGTTAGGTGGTTCACCCCGCGCTCGCCGAAGATGCTGCTGACGAAGACGAGCCGGCCCGACTGGCCCTCGTCCAGCTCACGCACCCACGAACGAGCGGCGTAGAAGGCGCCGTTGACGTTGACGGCCTGGGTCCGCGCGAACTCGGCGTCTCCCGTCCTCTCGATGGGCTTGGCGAGCGGCGCGTCGGCGTTGTAGACGAGCACCGACGGGCACCCGAACTCCTTCGTCAGCTGACGCAGACCCACGGTCACGTTCGTCGGCAGGGTCACGTCCCAGCCCTGGCTGAACGTTTCGCGCCCCATGGCGGCAACGGCCTTGCTCGCCCGCTTGGCCGCCATCACCTCGTCCCCGTCCATCGTGGCCGAGGCCGCGGCGACGTGCGCCCCCGCTTCCGCGAGCGCCTCCGCGATCGCCAAACCCGCGGGGTTGGCGAAGCCGACGACGAGTGCGCGCTTGCCGGCGAGGTCGTACCCGGGCTGCCGCTCCCAGTCAGCCACCCGTCGCCGCCTCCACCGTATCGGGCTCCAGTCCAGTGGGAGCGACGCCCCCCGCGAGGCCGCCGCCATCGATCGCGTAGTTCGCACCGGTGACGTAGCTCGACGCATCCGAACAGAGGAAGAGCGCGAGCGGCCCCAGCTCCCACGCCTCGCCGAGCCGGCGGGCTGTGATGAAACGCCCCCGCTGACGAATCTGCTCCGCTTCCTCGGCAGTTCCAGGTGGCTGCTGCGCGACCAGGCCGGGCGTGACGCAGTTCACGCGAATGCCCTCGCGCGCGACGGCGCCCGCCACGCTCTGCGTGAAGTTGATGACGCCAGCCTTGGCCGCCGCGTAGCCCACGCTCTGGGGGGTGGCACGCATGCCCATGCCACTCGCGACGTTGAGGATGACGCCGCCGCCGCGCTTACGTATGTGCCGCAAAGCCGCCCGCGTGCAGGAGAAGGTGCCGTTCAGGTTGACGGCGATCGCGCCGAGCCAGGCTTCGTCGTCGAGCTCCCAGATCGCTTGCCCGCGCCCCGGCGAATCGCCGATGCCGGCGTTGTTCACGAGGATATCGAGCTGGCCGAAATGATCGATCGTTTCTTGCACCAGGCGGTCGCAGTCGGCGCTGGAGCGGATATCGGTCGTGACGACGAGCGGCTCGCGGCCGCTCTCGACGGCGAGAAATGCCGCCGTTCGCTCGAGCTGCTCCTCGGTCCGCGCCGCGATGCAGACGTCGGCGCCCGCGAGCGCGAGGCTGAGCGCCATCTCGCGACCCAGCCCCCGGCTCCCGCCCGTGACGATCGCCACCCTCCGCGGCGGGCCATCGAGTCGAAGCTTCTCCAGCACCAGCGGGTCCTCCCCCCGGAACGATACTATGCCCCCGAACGGAGGGGCCTTGGAGGTCGTACACACCGTCGAAATCGCGGCCGCACCGGAGACTGTCTGGGCCGTCCTGAGCGAGCTCGAGCGCTGGCCCGAATGGACCGCGTCGATGCGCGAGGTGGAGCCGCTCGATACACCGCCGTTCCGCCTAGGCGCACGCGTGCGCATCAAGCAACCCCGCGCTCCCACGCAGGTCTGGACGATTACCGACCTACAGGAGGGGCGCACCTTCTCCTGGGAGACGCACCGCCCGGGGATCCGCTCGATCGCTGGGCACGCCGTCGAGCCCGCCCGCGACGGGTCCCAGGTGACGGTCAGCATCCGTCAGAGCGGGCTTGGCGCCCGCCTCCTCCGATTTTTGCTACAGGGCATCACTGCTCGCTACCTCGAGATGGAGGCCGCGGGCCTCAAGGCTCGCTGCGAAGCTTCATAACGCGCACCGCAGACCTTCACGCGGCCCAGGCCATGCCACCCTACCGCCCCGACTGAGCGAGATCGTACGATAAGGGCTGATGCGCGTAATCCATTTCGCCGATCTTCACATCGGCGTCGAGCTCTACGGGCGCCCGCTCGCGGGCAAACCGTGGTCCTCTCGCATGCAGGACTTCCTCGACGCCTTCGACCACCTCGTCGCCTACGCGATCGAAGAGCAGGTCGACGCCGTGATTTTTGCGGGCGACGCTTACAAAGCGCGGGAGCCGAGCCAGACGCACCAGCGTGAGTTCGCCAAGCGCATCCGACGCCTCAGCGACGCGAAGGTGGCGACGTTCCTGCTCGTCGGGAACCACGACCTGCCCAGCGCCGAGTCGCGCGCGCACGCGCTCGAGATCTTCCGCACGATCGCCGTTCCCCATATCGCCGTCGGTGACGACGCCTGGTTCGAGCGCCAGAGCTTCAGGCCCCAGGTCCTCGAGACGCGCTCGGGGCCGCTTCAAGTCGCCTTCGTGCCCTGGCCCCAGGTCTCCAAACTGCTGGCGAACAACGAAGAGGCTGCGGGCGCGTCGATCGACCAGGTGAACGGCATGGTCGAGAAGGCGATTTCGCAGCTGGTCCAGGTCCAGGCGGACCAGATCGATCCGGACATCCCATCGATCCTCACGTGCCATCTCTCCCTCAACGACTTCCTCGTGCGAGAGAACGGTGGCAGCGAACGCTGGATGAGTGTGGGCACGGCACCGACTGTTCTGCGCAGCTCGCTTCACACCGACCGCTTCGATTATGTCGCGATGGGGCATCACCACAACAACATCCAGCTCGAATCGGACACCCCGTGCTGGTATGCGGGCTCGATGCAGCCAGTGGACTTTGGCGAGGCGGGCCAGCCGAAGGGGTTTATGACGCTGGAGTTCGACGCGACGAAGCCGCGGGGGGCGCGGCTTGGCGGCAGCGGGGCGCCGGCGCTCAACGTCGTGCCCAGCCGTCCCTTTGTCGAGATCGCGGTGAAGCCCCAAGAACCCGACCCCACCGAGGAGGTCGTGGCGGCGATCGCTGCCCAGGAGGTAACGGGCGCGGTCGTAAAGGTCGAGATCGAGCTCGATCAGGACCAGGAGGCGCAGCTGAGGCTACCCGAAGCACGAAGAGCCCTCGCTGACGCCCACGTCGTAGCAGGCCTGCGTACGATCCTGCCGGCGACCAGCCGCGATCGTCTTCAGGCGAACCTCCAACCAGACGCCTCGTCACCGCTGGAGACGCTCGACATCTACCTCCGCCAACGCGAGGTCCCGGACGAGCGTCGCGGCCGCTTGGTCGCGGCCGCGACGGAGCTGATCGAGGAAAGCGCGACGGCCAGTGCCTGAGGGCAGGGCCCTCCAGCTCGTGCACACCTCGGACGTTCACCTCGGCGCCTATTCCGCCAGTCCCCGTGGCCGGGACGAGCCTCGGAACCGGGAAATCGAGGCCGGCTTCCGGGCGGTGATCGACCTCGCTTGCGAGCGACCCGCGGATGTCCTGCTCATCGCCGGCGACTTTTTCGATAACGCCCGCATCGGTGACGAAATCATCGAATTCGCGGTCGAGCAGCTCGATCGCTTCCCCGGGGTCACGGTCCTGCTTCCGGGCAACCATGACTCCATCGGCCGGGGCGGGCCGCACGAACGCCACGACCTCCAGCAGCTCGCCCAGCGCCTCCGCCTGATCCGCGAGCCCGAGGGTGAGTTCGTGGACCTGCCCCAGCTCGACCTCGCGATTTGGGGGCGAGCCGTGACCGCCTCCGTCACGCAAAGGCCCCTCGCCGACCCGCCCCCACGCAACGAGGAACGCGCTTGGAACGTCGCGATCGGCCACGGGCACGCGGTGGCGGAGGGCGCCCAGGAAGAACGCTCGCTGCGTATCACCCCCTCCCACCTCGCCGCGAGCGCCCACTGGGACTATGTCGCCTTGGGGCACTGGGAGGTCCACACCGACGTAAGCGCGCACGGCGCCACCGTGGTGTATTCCGGCGCCCCCACGCCCCTTGGCGACATCGGCCACGGCGTGGCGATCGTGATCGATCTCGACAAGGTCGGAGCGCGCTGGAGGGCGCAGCCCCTCGCGCCCCCGGACGACATGCCGTGATCCCGCGCCGTCTCCGCCTCCGCAACTTCCTGTCCTACCGCGACGGCACCGTCGACTTCAGCAGCCTCCACGTAGCGACCCTCGCGGGCCGCAACGGTGACGGCAAATCCGCCCTGCTCGATGCGATTACGTGGGCGCTTTGGGGCGAGGCGCGAGGCCGGCTCGAGGATGATCGAATCTATCTCGGCGAGCAGGACATGCGTGTCGAACTCGACTTCGAGGTCGAAGGCGACGTCTTTCGCGCCGTCCGCAAACGTACCCGCGGGCGCTCCGCAGGCGCGGTCGACCTTTTCCAACTCGATGCGAACGGCGAGCCGCGAGCGCTTAGTGGCGGTACCGCCCGCGAGACCCAGGCCGAGATCAACCGCCGCCTGCGCATGGACTACCTCACCTTCGTGAACAGCGTGTTCCTCGCCCAGGGCCGCGCCAACGAGTTCACGACCCGCACCCCGGCCGACCGCAAGAAGGTCCTGCGCAAGATCCTTGGGCTCGAGCGCTACGAGGAGCTCGCCGAGCACGCTCACGAGCGGCGGCGCGTGGCGGAGGCGAACAGCGTCGCCGAGGAGCGGCAGATCGAGGAGGCGCTCGGCGAGCTCGCGGGCGCCGCTGGGGTGGAGCAGGAACTGCAGGCCGTGAGCGCTGAGCGGGCCCAGGTCGGCTGTCGCATCGCCGAGCACGAGGAGGAAGCGGACGGCCTCCGCCTCGCCGCCGCCGAGCATGCTCGCCGAGAGCAAGCGGTCGCCGACCATGAGGAGCGCAGCAGCGCGCTCAAGCTGGAGATCGCGACCCGCGGGGCCGCGCTCACGAAGCTCGAGGCCGGGCTCGCTACCGTGCAAGAGACCATCTCCCGCGCTGAAACGATCGAGGGGGACTACGAGAAGCTCTGCGTCGCCCGTCAGGAGGAGCGCGGCCTCGCCCTACTCTCGGCCGAGGCGCGCGACCTCGAAGGCACGATCGCGCAGGCCGAGCGCGAACTCGCGAAGGAGCGCGTGCGACTGGAGACCCAGATTGGCCATCTCGAAGAGCGGCGAGTGGGTGCGGCAACGCTTCTCGCGGGCCTCGCAGCGCTTCGCGTGGAGCGCGAAACGCTCGACCGCGATCGCACGCGCTTAGCATCGTTCGACGACCAGCTCCAAGCTGCGCGTGGGGCCGACGCAGAGGCGCAGCAACAGCGCGCCACCAGCGCCGCCGAAGCGAGCGCCCACCGCGACCAAGCGCAGGCGCTCAAGAAGCGCGAAGCGCTTCTCGAGGGGGCCGCGCTCTGCCCGGTCTGCGG
Source organism: Tepidiformaceae bacterium (assembly GCA_965247935.1). Lineage (GTDB taxonomy): Bacteria > Chloroflexota > Dehalococcoidia > Tepidiformales > Tepidiformaceae > CAUYXJ01. The sequence continues at coordinate 995,403 of CBDFIA010000002.1, read as the reverse complement.
CAAGCCGCTCCGCCCGGCCGAGCTCGCGACCACGCTCGAAGAGTACCGCCGCGAACGGCGGGAACTCGGCGAGCGCTATCGCTCCGCGCGGGAGTCCGCGGTTGCCGCCGAGGGGGCTGCCGCGGCCCACCAGGCCAACGTCACAGCCGTCCTCACCCAACGCACAACGCTCGACGAGAGTCAGCGCGTTGCTGAGCGCGAGTTGGAAACTCGCCTCACGGGCGCGCTCGCGGCGGAGCGGGAGCTCCCGGATCTGGACCAAACGCTCACGGATACCCGCGTCATCATCGCCTCAGAAGCATTCGCGCCGGAGGCCCGTACCTGCCTCGTCGCCGCGCGCGACCGGCTCGCGGGCCTCGGCTATGACACGAGTGAGCACGCGCGTCTGCGCGAGCGCCTCGCCGAGCTGGAGGGGGCGGAGTCCGCCTATCGCGAGCTCGCGCGCGCCCAAGAGCAGGCGCACGGACTCGACGAGCGCATCGTTCAGGAAGGTGCGGAACTCCGCCTGCGCGAGGAGAGCCACGGCGCTGCCGCGGCCGCGCTGGTCGAAGCCCGTTCTGCGCTCGAAGCCTCCGAGGATGTCTCCGGCCGCTTCGGAGCGGTCGAGGAGGAACTGGCGCGCTGCCGCGAGCGCGCAAAGGAACTTGACCTCCGTCGCGGACGTCTAGAGGAGCGACGCCGCCATCTCGATCAGCTCGCCGCCCGCATCGAAGGCGCCAAGGACAAGCTCGCCAGCGACCGCGATTCGGCCCAGCTCCACGCCGATCTCGCCCAGGCCTTCGGCAAGAACGGCGTCCAGGCCATGCTCATCGAACAGTCACTCCCCGAAGTCGAACGGATCGCCAACGCGATGCTCGAGAAGATGACCGATGGCCGCATCCAGCTGACCCTCGCCACTCAGCGCGAGACCCGCTCGGGCAAATCGAAGGTCGAGACGCTCGACATTCGCATTAGCGACGAACTCGGCACCCGCGACTACGAGATGTACAGCGGCGGCGAAGCGTTCCGCGTCGACTTCGCCCTGCGCATCGCCCTCTCGCGTTTGCTCGCCGCGCGCTCCGGAGCAGCGCTCCCCACGCTCATCATCGACGAGGGGTTCGGCACCCAGGACAGTGAGGGTGTCGACCGCTTGGTAGAGGCGATCACGAGCATCAGCGACGAGTTCCGTCTGATCCTACTGGTCACCCACATCGATGAGCTGCGCGAGCGCTTCGAGCGCCGCATCGAGGTAACGAAGGACCCGGAGCGCGGTTCGCTCGTCCGCGTCGTCTAGGCAGTTCTCGTTGTTCACACCCAGGGCCGTCGCTAGGCTGAACGGGCCGTGGCAGGGTAGCTCAGCCGGTTAGAGCGCACGACTCATAATCGTGAGGTCGAGAGTTCGAGTCTCTCCCCTGCTACCAGAGACCAATGAGAGAAAGGGTTTTCGGAGGTTCGGGGGAGCTCTCGCGTTGCTCGAGATCACGAGGTGCTCGCTTGTTTGACCATCGATTTCACACGTTCGACCGCACGACGCGCTCCAGCACGTGCTGTCGGAACGTGGCAAGGAACCGGGCTCGCTCTCTTCCTCGCCCGCGGCAAGCGGCCGCTCACGTCGACTGCCGTCAGGATGCTGCTGCTGGGGCTAGCGCGACGGGCTGGGGTCGAGGCTTCCTCAGAGGATTTCCGCGCAACGTCCATCGCCAACGCGTTTTCCGACGCTCGCGGCTATTAGCGCCTCACGCCACCACCAATGCCGCCCGGAACGGGACCGATTTTTCGCGTGAGCGCGTAGTCATGCCGATGTTTGTTCAATGGTGATAAACCGAGGGGCGTTCCCTTCCGCGTAGAGCGCCCGCGGGTGGTGGCTTGTGGACCAGTGGCTGGCGGACCAGGGGGGCTTCCAAGGGAGTTCGCGCGACCTCCGCTGCGGCTTCGCCGCAGACCCACCGTGTGGCGACTACGCGCTCACGCGAAAAATCGATCCCGTTCAGGGCGGAGTTGGTGGTGGTGTAGCGGGCTCGCCAGAGGTACCAGTCGTCCAGGTGCTTGGGCATGCCGGTCGCGACTCGGGCCACCTCACATCGCCGTCCAACCCTACTCTCGGGAGATGCTTTATCGTCATGATCTTCATAGGTTAGGGTGTCCGTGACAGCGCAGTGGTAGCGTGCCGATCATGGCACCTAGGCCGCCCTCCCCAGCAGAGCCGCTCGTAGAGCCGGTGTGGACCCCTCGCCAGAAGCAGGTCCTCGATCTCATCACGCAGGGGCACACCAACTTCGAGATTGCGCAGGAGCTCGAAGTCTCACTCGAAGGCGCCAAGTGGCACGTCCGTGAAATCCTCTCGAAGCTGGGCGTTCGGCGCAGGGAGCAGGCGGCCGAGTACTGGCAGCAGCACCAGCGCCCTCGCGCCCGACTCGGCCGCTGGGCCGGCATGTTCGTATCGGGTATCGGGGCGTCCGCTACCCCCTGATCGCCAAACCCGCTCTATTGCTGGTGGTCACGATCGGACTGCCTCTCGTTGGGCTGTTGGCTTGGGTGACTGTAGAGCGTGAGGGATGGGGCCGCGTCCCGAGCGATCCCGTGGCCGGGGCGATCGTCTTGCCGGCAGAGGGCGTGGGCGGCAACCCGGCTCTCTTCACGGTGACGACCGACGGCAGCCACGAGCTGACGGCAGAGGAGTACTTCGACCAGCTCAATCACATCGCCGATGACGCTGTGGCTGCGCTGGATAAGGGCGACGCCGCGTTCTACGAGGTCGTCGAAGGCGACCCGAGCGAGGAGGACTTCCTCAAAGCGGCGCGAACGTGGTTCGACGAAAACCTGAAGGAAGTTGACGACGCGCTGAAGAAGTTCGAGGACCTGTCGCCGCCCACAGAACTCCAGGCTGCTCACGACGAGTACATCGAAAGCTTGCGCGCATTCGCCGAGCTAATCAGGCAGCTTAGGGACGACCTGGAGGATGCGGACACGCGTGATGAGGCCGACGAAATCCTGCGGGGTGCTGAGAGCGCCGAGTTCTTTACAGCCGAGTATCGCCTCTATCAGGCCTGTTTCGCACTGCAGGCGGAGGCGGAGGCGCGCAGCATCGAGTTTGGTCCAAGCGTGATCGAGATCTGCGACTAAGCTCCCCCTGGAGTAACCCGTTCAGGAGCTGACCGAACGCGGGACATCAAGGGGCGAGGCGGCCGATCAAGGGGACGGGCTCTCCGGCGGCGCCGGTGGCGGCGCCCGCGGGCACGAGGTTCTCGGTGCGCAGCGGGCCTCGGTCTCATCGAGGAGCCGGTCAATACGCCGCTGGATGCGCTCGCTTGGCATGGCTGCTAAGGATAGCGGGGGTCGCCGAGGCCACTGCGCCGGTATGGCGGCTTGGTTAGACCGCTCGGGAGGCACTCGAGCGATCCGGGCGCTCACGCAGATGCGGCCGCGGAAGGGCGCGCCGCGACTTTCGTTTGACCACCAATCTGACCACCACGACGGTGGACGGCCATGGATGCTGGCGGACCGGTAAGCCCGTTTTCACTACGCCAGAGCACTCAGCGGACACCCACGGACGGGTCCGGCCAGACTCATAATCGTGAGGTCGAGAGTTCGAGTCTCTCCCCTGCTACCAGCACGGCATTGGGTTCTGGAGTCCCGGCGCGACTGGCCTACGGGGCGGGCAACTTCACGCCCGCGTGGACGTAGTGGGCAGCTACGAGCGCGAGACGGACTGCCGCCTACGCCAGGACGGCGTTTTGCCTCGGACCCGCCGTGCGGCGCTGGTTGCGCGATTAGGTTGGGGCGAGCGCGCGCAGGCGCTCGACGATCATGGGCAGCTGGTCGAGGACGTAGTCGAGCTGCTCGTCGCTGTTGCCCTTGCCGACGCTGAGACGGAGCGAGGCGTGCGCGAGGTCGTCGTCGATCCCCATGGCCGTCAATACATGCGAGGGTTCGAGCGAGCCCGTCGTGCAGGCGCTCCCCGAACTGGCGGCAACCTCGGCCATGTCGAGCGCCAGCAGCACGCTCTCGCCCTCGACGTTGCGGAAGCAGCAGCTGAAATTGTTCGGCAGCCGCTCAGCGGGGTCGGTAGGACCGGTGATGACGGTGTCGGGGATGCGCTCCGGCAGCTCGTACAGGAGCCGATCGCGAAGCCGGCGGTAGTGAGCGGTGCGCGGCTCGCGCTCGGCCCAGGCCAGCTCCATGGCCGTGGCCAGGGCGAAGACACCGGCGACATTCTCGGTACCGGCCCGGCGCTCGCGCTCCTGGGTACCGCCGAGAATCAGCGGCTGCCAGGGGGTGCCCCTGCGCACGTAGAGCAGGCCCACGCCCTTCGGCCCGTAGATCTTGTGAGCCGCGAGGCTGAGGAGGTCAACCCCCAGGGTATCCGGAGCGATATCGAGGGACCCGGCAGCCTGGACGGCGTCGGTGTGGACGACGACGTTCGCGTTCTTGGCTTTGGCCAGGGCCGAGGCCTCGGCGACCGGCTGGATGGTGCCGACTTCGTTGTTCGCGGTCATGAGCGTGAGCAGAATCGTCACCGGGCCGATCGCTTCCTCGAGCTCCGCCAGATCGACGCGGCCCTCAGCGTCCACCGGTAGGTACGTCGCGCGGAAGCCCTCGCGTTCGAGCTGCTCAACGGCGTGTAGGACGGCGTGGTGCTCGACCTGACTGGTGACGATGTGCTCGCCCCGACCGCGCGCTCGCTGCGCGAAAGCGGCCCCGCGGATGGCGGCGTTATCCGCCTCCGTGCCTCCGCTGGTGAACACGATCTCGCTGGCGTCAGTGCCCAGGAGCTTGGCGCAGCGCGCACGCGATTCATCCAGCCAGCGGTGTGCGACCTGCCCTTCCAGATAGATAGACGAGGCGTTGCCCCAGTCCCGCGAGAAGATGGGCCACATCGCCTCGAGCACGCGCGGGTCGGGCGGGGTGGTGGCGGCGTGATCGAGGTAGACGCGATCCATGCTCTCGCTTCGTCTCTCGCTTTCTTTCGGGTGCCAATTCGTCGTCGTGCGGCGAAAGCCCTGATATACTGTAGGGGCAGTCGGCGCGTTCGTGCCGATGATCCCGAAACGACAACCGCCAAGGAGCGAATGCATGACCACCGAGACCAAGACCGAGACTACGCTAGTCACGATCACCGACGCAGCGGCGGAGAAGGCGAAGGCGCTCCTCGAGGCGCGTGAGCTCCCCGATGGCGCCCTCCGTGTCTTCGTGGCCGGCGGCGGCTGCTCTGGCTATCAGTACGGGATGGCGCTGGCGCGCACCACCGAAGAAGACGACATCGTGCTCGAGCGCGGTGGCGTCCGCATCGTCGTCGATCCCGAGAGCGCGCAGTACCTCGACGGCGCCGAGATCGACTACGTCGACGAGGTGATGAAGAGCGGCTTCAGCATCTATAACCCGAACGCGACCAAGAGCTGCGCCTGCGGCTCGAGCTTCCAGACCGAGGACGGCAGCGGTCAGGCTCGCAGCTGCGGCTGCTGATCCCTCGCGCTGACGAGATGGTCCGATGGGGCGGCTCTGCCGCCCCATCTTCACGTCTTGCGCTAGAGCAGGTTGCGCATCAGATCGACGTGGGTGGTGAGGAACGCCATCGTCTCGCGCGTGGCGCGCCGAAGCCCGGAGAACTCGGCATCCTGGAGCGCGAGCTCGTCGAAGCGCTGTAGTTCTGCCATCGAGTCGAACTCGCCGACGATCGCGATCGCGTTGGTCCCGCCCGAAAGGGCGGACCACACGCTCGTGGTCGCGTCGACGCCCCGCTCCGCTTGGTAGCGAAGGGCTTCGGAGATCGAGAGCACGAACTCACGGCCCTGGCCAGGAAGAACCTCGCCCGTCATGAGGCGCATGAAGTGGCGCGGGGCCGTCGCTTCCTCCGCTGAGATCAAGCCGTCGGAGTGGTAGGCAAGACGGTGAATGGAGGCGGTGGTCTGTGCGGGCACGAGATGGCTCTCGACATCCGTCCACACCGCTGCGAACTGCGCGTCCTGCGCAGACAGCTCGCTTATGGTCTCGAGTCCCTCGAGCGTATTGAAGTCCGTTGCGATCGAGATGGCGTTGGTCTGGCCAGTCATCGCTGCCCAGAGGGCGGTACGAGCACGGATTCCGCGATCGCCCTGATGCTCGACCGCGATCCGCGTCGCGTCCAGGAGAGCGGCCGTCCGGCCCCGCTCGACGATGCCTTGGAGGAGGCGGCGGTACATTTGCGCTCCGGCGCCGTTGACGGCGGAGGCAGTTTAGCAGGTGGCGATCCGCCACCCGGAGGGCGTCCTATGACGCCGGCACAGACCAGGGGCGGCGGAATCACTCGACATCGTGGTAGCGGCCGAACTTGCGACCGACCGCGGGGAAGACGCCCACGGAGACGAAGCCGAACGACCGATGCAGGACCACGGACGCCTCGTTGGGGAGGCGATGGCGGCGACGATGGCGCGCAAGTCAGCGCCGGCGAGCCCGCGAACAGCGCACCGTAGAGGGCACGGCCGATCCCACGGCCAAAGACACCGGGGCGCAGATAGATGGTCGCTTCGGCGGTCGTGTCGTAGGCGGCCTTCGCCTTCCATTGGCTGGTGCACGCGAAGCCCACGACTTCTGCGGCCTCTTCCGCGACCACGAGCTGATAGCGGCCGCCGGACGCGAACGATTCGAACCAGGTTTCACGCCGTTCAGCGTCCCAGGGCTCGATGTCGAAGGTGATCGCCGTCTCGTTGACGTAGTGGTTGGAGATCTGGTTGATCCCGGCGAGATCTGACGGCTCTCCGCGGCGAACGATCGCCTGAGCGGGCGGTCTGCCTTTCGCTCAACGACCGGTGAAGGCGGGGTCGCAGCGTTCGAGGAAAGCGGACATGCCCTCGCGGAAGTCGTCGCTGCGGAACATCGGCCCGAGCTGGAGGTAGGTGTGGTCTACGGCCGATTCGAACGTCTCGTCCATCCCGAGCCGCATCATGCGCTTGGTCGCCTGCACCGAGTAGGGCGCGTTGCTCGCGATCCGGGTCACCACGGCGGCGGTCTCCGCCATCAGATCCTCGTGCGGAACGACGCGATTGACCAGGCCCAGTTCCAAGGACCGCTGCGCATCGAGCACATCACCCATGAACGCGATCTCGGCCGCCTTCGCCCAACCGACGAGGCGCGGCAGGTACCAGGTGCCACCGGACTCCGGCAGCACGCCGCGTCGTACAAAGACGGCCCCGAGCTTGGCCTGATCGCTGGCGATGCGGATGTCACAGCCGAGAGCCAGGTCCATGCCTTAGCCCGCAGCGGCCCCGTTCAGGGCGCAGACGACGGGCTTGTCCATGCGATGAAGGACCAGTGGCGGCGAGTTGTGCAGATCGAAAAGGCGCAGCCCCGGAGCCTCCCCCTCCCCCTCGTCCTCGGATCGGGCCTTCAGATCGAGCCCTGAGCAGAAGCCGCGGCCGGCGCCCGTAAGCACCACCACCCGAATCTCCGGCTCGACGTTCGCGCGGTCCAGCTCCCCGGCGAGCGCGCTGAGCATCGGGCCGCTGATCGCGTTCAGACGCTCAGGACGGTTGAGGGTGAGCGTGAGGACGCCCTCGCGTTGGTCAATCAGCAGCTCGTTCGTGGACACGGGACACCTCCGGTGACCGCGCGAGTCTTGCACCCGACGGGGCCGATATCAATTCAGCAGAAACTCGCCCAGCGTGAGGCCACTCGATCGCACCGCGGCGGCAGTCTCCCTGCCCACCCAGCGCAGGTGCCAGGGCTCGTAGGCGTAGCCGGTGACGGCCTCGAGACCTGCGGGGTAGCTGATGACAAAGCCGAACTCGTGTCCGTGATCGACGAGCCACTGGCCTTCTGGGGTGTCGCCGAAAGCCTCCAGGAGCTCGAAGCCGACGCTCGCGCTGGCGATGTCCACGGTTGCACCGAGCTGGTGCTCGCTGTGGCCGGGCCGGGCGCTTATGCGCTCGGCATGGGCCAGACCGAACATCTCGACGTGAGACTGAAACGTGCTCTGCTGCGTCTCGTAGCTGCGGAAGCTGCTGACGACCACGAGGTGGTGGCCCTCGACCGCAGCCGCCGCGAACATCTCGACCAGAGCCGCAGCCGCGCCGGGAACGAGGAACTGCTCGCCGGAGGCTAAGGCGGGAGGGAGCGCCTCGAGGGCGGCCGGGACGCAGTCCGGCTCCAGCCGGTGCTGCTTGTCGAGCGGGGCGAGGACGTCGCCACAGGCGACAACGCTCGTTCCGTCGGAGCCTGGGGTGGCCGGGCCAAGGGTGGCCGCAGCGGTCGCCTCAGGGGTCGCCGTCCCTTGGACGGCGGCCGCTGGGGTGGGAGCGTGGCCACCATTCCCGGTCGCGGCGGGCGACGCGCCCTCAGCCGCCGGCGAGATGCGAACGCCCGGGGACAAGGGTGTGCGGCCCGCGAACACCTGACCGAAGCTGTCGTCACCGTCGGTACAAGCAGCGCCGAGCGCGAGCAGCAGTGACGCAGCGACAACGGCAACCAGCCACGGCCTGCGCATCCAGTCGAGGATAGCGCCCGGCGCGACAGCCGCTAGGGGCGCGCGCTGAAGGCGCAGTCAGTCCGCGCTCGCGGTCCCGACGCGGGGGTCGCGACGGACATCGTCGACGAAAGCGCGGAGCAGCGCGTTCGTGATCGCCGGCTTCTCGAGCTGGAAGAAGTGGCCCGCACCGGTCACGGGCTCCTGCCGCATGAACATCGTGATCTGGCGAAGCCGTTCGCGATCGCCTTGGGGACGTTCACCCCAGAGGGCCATGAAAGGCTTCTTGTCGGCCTCCTGGAGGAGCGCCCCAAGCTGCTGGGAGAAGTAGCCATTGTCGGTCAGCTGCTCGGCGGCCACGGCCGGGTCGCAGCCAAGCATGCGCGCTTCGACGTGCTCACGGACCGAGGGGTCTGTGGATTCATCGAAGAAGCGATCGAAGAAGATGCTCGCGGGCTCCATCGAGCCCGCGTCCCGAATCTGGGTGGCGAGGCCGCCCATGGCGCCGCGGGCAGCGGAGTCGAGGGGTGGGTCCGCGACGACCACACCGAGGACACAATCTTCGTGGCGGCTGTTCGCGAGCAGGGCGACGAGCCCGCCGAGGTCGTGGCCAACGACAATCGCCGCGCCCATCTCCCGATCCTCGATCACCGCCGCGACATCCTCCGCGGCCTGCGTGAGGTCGTAAGGCGGGTCGGCAGCGGATTCGCCCGAACCGCGAAGGTCGAGCGAGACACAGTGGAAGTCAGCCGAAAGATCATCGAACTGGGGCTGCCAGAACGAGCGGTCTCCCGCCCAGCCGTGCACGAACACGAAGGGAGGGACTCCTTGCCCCCCCTCGTCGTACCCGAGCTGCGCGCCGTTGACGCCTAGCTGCGCCATCGCAGCCGGCGGCGCCCCCGCTTTCGGCGCCGGCGCGCCAGCCCCTCGACATTCGCACGGCATTGCGCGAGGCCAAGCCTGAGTCCGCGCACGATCAGGAAACGCGCGATCCGGGCTGTCGGCGAATTGGCTGCGTGTCTGGCGGCGCTGCCTGCCCTCGCGGCAAGTGGCTTGGCCCGCAGGCGCGCCTCGCCCACGGCGCGGGAGCGACCAGCGCGCCGCGCTCCGGCTTCCACGCCTTGGGCGAGAGCGCGCCCGCGGCGGCTCTTTCGCAGCCGCGCGCGACCGGCCGCAGGCAACCCCCGACCGGCACGTGCCGCGCGGGCGCTCACGGCGCGCGGGTGCGCCGGTCGTCGTCGCTTGCGTCGACGGGTGCTGGAGCGCGTCAGCACGAGGGCGCCCACAACCGCGACCGCCGCCGCGCCGACAATCGCCAGGGCCAGGAGGCGGCCGCCCGTAGGGCGCCATTCGCGGTGAGTCTCGACGAGCTCGTCGAGGGGCGGCGGGGCTTCCGCGGGGTGGGGCATGAAACGATTCTCGTGGACGTCTCCGAGGAACTCGGTTACCGCCTCAGTGAAGTCATCCGGGTTGTCGCCGGGTACGCTGTGTCCCGCCTCGGGAACAACGACGAGTCGGGCGCGGTGCATCTCCGTGGCGAGCCGCTGCGCCACTTCTTGGCTGAGGATGTCGCTCTCGAGGCCGCGGGTGAGGAGCGTCGGCACCGTCAGCGAACGGTACTGCTGCCAGAGTTCGTCGCCGCTGAGCGCGCTGCCGGATTCGACCGCGCCGTTCCCCTCGCGGAAGCGCTTGTCGAACTTCCAGGTCCACTTGCCGCTTTCGAGCGGCCGCAGGCGATGGCGCATGCGCTCCCGAATGTTCGCCTCCGTACGGCGCTTGTTGAACTGCATCGCGCGGTGAACGAACTCGTCGAACTCGAGCTCATCGGGACCCTGGGTGAAACGCCTGATGTTTTCGACGCCCTCTTTGGTCGCTTCCGGACCAACATCAACGAGGATCAGGGCATCGACGCGCTCGGGGTGGCGCGAGCAGTAGTCAACGGCATTGAGGCCGCCCATGCTGTGGCCCATCAAGATGAAGTGGTCGAGCCCCAGCGCCTGACGTGCCTCTTCGATATCTGCAACGAAGGCGTCGCGGGTGTAGTCCCCCTCGGGCGACCAATCGCTGTCTCCGTGGCCACGCTGGTCGAGGGAGATCAAGCGGTAGCGGTCTTCGACGCGTTGGCCGAACTCGTCGAACATGTGGCCGGACACGCCGAAGCCGTGGAGGGCGAGGATGGTCGGCGCGCCGGGCTCACCCCATTCCTGATAGGCGAGCTTGAGCTCGCCTATGGCGACGCTGCGTTCGTGATATCCCGTCGTGACCACTGCGGCTCTCCGAGGCTGTCTCGCGGCACGCGCCCCGCTGCCTGGATCGAGGATGATAGCACCGCCGTCGAGGAGAGACGGTGGCCAAAGGGGCGAGCTGCCGTTCTTGATGTTCGTCCCGGCAACGGCCAGCGGGCCAGCGGGCGAGCGCTCAGGGGCGCTAGCCGGTCAGCGCGTCGTAGTAGCGGACGACGGCGTCACCCTGATAGGCCCAGCCTCCGCCGGGATTAAAGGTGTCGTCGTAGGCCGCGCAAAGGCGCTCCTCGCCCGTGAACCCTGCGCCGGTGACCTTGTGCCACGAGGCCGCGAGGCCCTCGACGCCCCGGGCGGCGTTCGTCTCCGGGTCGAAACGCGAATCGCCCATGCCGTAGCCGTACCCACGATCGTGGAGTTGGAAGAGGCCGACGGAGTGACCGTCGTCACCGACCGCATCCGGGCGGCCGCCGCTCTCGGAGAGCATGACCGCCTTGAAGAAGAGCCAGGGAACGTTGTGCTTGTTTCCGAGCCGCTGCAGCATCCCGTCCCAGGCGTCTGCCCCACCCAGCGTCCCGGCCGTGGCAACGGGAGTGTGGGGTTCCACCTGAGGGGCGCCTTCGCCTGCCTCGATCTTGGGGGCCGCGGCGGCAAGCCTGAACCGCTCCGCCGTGGTGCGAAACGGCGGCGGGCCCGTCTGGACATCGATGGCCGGGAACGCGCGGCCCCCACGAGCGAGGCGGCCGCCTTCGCGGAGCGACACGTGCGCCGTTGAGGGAAGGCCGCGCGCAAGCGGATCGATCGCCACGCTTGCAGCGTGGACGGAGGCAGGGCCGGACGCTATCAGCGGTCTTCCGGATTTCCCGGGGGCGGGGGCCGGCTGAGGACGCTGCGGCGCAGACTAGCCGGCCGCGGGCAGATCCAGGCCGTAACGCGCCCCCAGGAGGCGCAGAAACGCCGCCATGGGACCGGACTGGGGCTTCGTGCGCCTGTACATCACACCGATCTCCCGCTCGATCGGCGCCGTCGTATCGAGCGTGACCTTGCGCAGGGTGCCCAACGCAATCTCCCGCTCGACAGAGAGGGCGGGGAGCAGGGCGATGCCGAGATTCGCCTCGACCATCTTCTTGGACGCCTCGATGCTGTCGAGCTGCATCTGCTGCCGCGGCATGCCGCCCAGTTCGCGGAAGATCTGCATGATTAACGCAAAGTAGCCGGAATCGCGGTCGAAGAGGATGAGGGAGTCGCGGGCAAGATCGTCGAGATTCATCGTCTCGCGCTCCCCGTACGGGTGACTGGCGCCGACGACGAGGACGAGCTCGTCACGGTAGAGCTCGTAGGTGCTGACGTCCGGGTGGCTGATCGGCCGGCCCAACCCGACCTGAGCCTCGTCGTCGAGCACCATCTGCAGGACTTCGTCCGAGTGGCCGGTCCGGACCGCAACATCAACCCCATCGTGCTCCTCACTGAAAGCGATCAGCAGTTTCGGCAGCACATAGGTGCCCACCGCCGGGGCGGTCCCGATCGTGAGGCGCCCACCGCTCCCGTCCCGCGTGCTCTCGAGGACGTGAACGCCCTCACCCAGGGTTCGCATGACCCGCTGCGCGTAGGGGAGGAAGGCGCGACCGGCGTCGGTCAGCTTCACCCCGCGGCCCATCCGCTCGAACATCGGCTGGCGAAGTTCGCGTTCGAGCGACTGGATGCGGTTGCTGAGCGACGGCTGGGCGACGCCCAGGAGCTCCGCCGCGCTGCTGAAGCTGCCACGGTCGGAGGCGGCGACGAAGGCCTCGATCTGGGAGAGTTCCACGTATAGCTCCCGGGTTGGCCATAACTTCCGACTATAGCTCGCTCAAACCATAGGCCAGCGGGCAGGCGTCCGCCAGGGCGAGCCAGCGGAGGAGAGACGCCCCAGACGGCTATCGATTAGTCCGCCGGCCGCAGGCACGGGGCACCCTGGCGCGCGCTAATCGATGAAGCGCTCGACGATCCAGCGCAGCGCATCAGAGGCCGTGACGACCCGGTACTCGCCGCTGGCCGTCGCCAGGGGTACGTGCCGGAAGCCGCCCGCAGCCATCTTGTGGAGGGCCACGGCCACGGTCTCGCTATCGTGCACGACGACCGGATCGGTGGTCATGTACTCGGCCAGGGGAGCATCCAGCGCACCGGCGCGGCCGGCTACCTTCTTGAGGACATCGCGCTCCGTGAGGATGCCCGAGAGCTGATTGCCATCGAGCACGAGCACGGCGCCGGCTGGATCGCCACTCAGGAGCGAGACTGCCTCGCGTACGCTCGCCGTTCTCGCGAGGGCGGGCGGGCGGGAGAGGCGCAGCGAGGCGAGCGGCTCGCTGAACGCGCTCTCGCTGATGGCTTGGTCGGTCTCGGGGACATCGATGCTACGGAGCGGCTGGAGGCAGTTCTCGCAGCGATCAACGCCCGCGATGTTCCCCTCGCCGCAGGCGGGGCAGGGAATCAGCTCGCTGGCGCGGTCACTGGTCATCCCGTCTCCGTTGCGCGAAGGCACCTGCGCGCTGCTAGCGGACTTCCCAGGTCTCGGAGCCGGCAACGAGCGCGGCCAGATCCGGCTCCGCGCGGTCCCGCGCCTGCTCTACCTGGGCGGTCACGAGCTCGTCGTAAGTGGCACGCTCGACCTGGCGAAATACCCCCAGCGGTACGGGGAAATCGGGATGGTCCATGCCGCTGAGGATCATCGGCAGGGCGATACTGTCCTGGCCGGTGTCGTGCACGAGCAGTTCCGCATCGGCGGGCGCGTTCTCCACCACCTCGGGCCGGAAGCCGTCGAGGCGAATGCCGTGCTCGTTCTCCTTGCCATAGCGCAAGGGCTTGCCGTTCTCGAGGTAGACCATGCGGTCCTGGCGCACGTCTTTCTCGGCGAAGGCGGCGAAGGCGCCGTCGTTATAGATGTTGCAGTTCTGGAAGACCTCGACGAAGGACGTCCCGCGGTGCTGCGCTGCAGTTAACAGTGTCTCCTCGAGGTGCTTCGTATCGCGGTCGACGGAGCGGGCGACGAAGGTGGCGCCGGCGGCCAGCGCGAACTTGATCGGGTCGATGGGGCTCTCGGTCGTGCCCATCGGTGCCGATTTCGTCACTTTGCCGATCGGCGAGGTCGGCGAGTACTGGCCCTTCGTGAGGCCGTAGATGCGGTTGTTGAACAGTATGACGGTCACGTTCACGTTGCGGCGGAGGAGGTGCATCAGGTGGTTGCCGCCGATGCTCAGCCCATCGCCATCACCGGTGATCACGAAAACGGTGAGCTCGGGGCGGGCCGTCTTCAGTCCAGTCGCGATCGCGGGCGCACGGCCGTGGATCGTATGGAAGCCATACGTGTTGACGTAGTAGGGGAAACGGCTCGAGCAGCCGATTCCGCTGATGAAGACAATGTCCTCACGCGGAATGTTGAGGTCGGGGAGCATCTTCTGCATCTGCGCGAGGATTGAGTAGTCGCCGCAGCCGGGGCACCAGCGCACCTCTTGGTCGGAGACGAAATCCTTGCGCGTGAGCAGCGGGATCTCGTCGCCCAGAGCGCCGTTCGTGCTTGCTGTCGTCACTGGATAGCCTCCCGAGGCAGGGCCTCGCTAGAAGTCGAAGCTGAAGGGACCGCTGAGACCGAGGACCTCATCGACCTTCCCGCTAATCTCGGAGATCTTGAACGGTTGGCCAGCGATCTTGTTGAAGGGAATCGCATCAACGAGGAACTGGGCCCGAATGAGGGTGGAGAGCTGGCCGTTGTTCAGCTCCGGAACCACCACGTGCGAGTAGCGCGAGAGGACCTCGCCGAGGTTGGCGGGGAAGGGGTTGAGGTGCCTGACCTGGGCCGAGGCCACGGCCTTGCCTTCGCTGCGGGCACGCTCGCCGGCGCTGCGAATCGCGCCGTAGGTGCCACCCCAGCCGAGGAGCAGCACATCGCCCGTCTCCGGCCCCGTGACCTCGAGGTCCGGCACGTCCGCAACGATCGCCGCGACTCGAGCGGCGCGCGTAAGCGTCATCTTGTGGTGGTTGCCCGGCTCGTAGTTGATGTCGCCCGTGTCGTACGACTTCTCGAGACCGCCTATGCGGTGCTCGAGACCGGCCTGGCCGGGAATGGCCCAGGGGCGTGCCAGCGTCACCGGGTCGCGGAGGTAGGGGTGGAAGTCGTCAGTCGCCTCGGCGTAGTGAGTCTCGATCGGCGGAATGCTGCTGACGTCTGGCACCCGCCACGGCTCGGAGCCGTTCGCGAGGTAGCCATCGCTGAGCAGAATGACGGGCACCATGTACTTCAGCGCAATGCGGTAGGCCTCGATCGCCATCCAGAAGCAGTCGCCAGGGGTCATCGGCGCGAGCAGTGCGACCGGCGAGTCCCCGTTGCGGCCGTACATGGCCTGGAGCAGATCGGACTGCTCGGTCTTGGTGGGCATGCCCGTGCTCGGCCCGGCCCGCTGCACATCGAGGATGACTAACGGCAGCTCGGCCATGACGGCGAGGTTAAGGCCCTCGCTCTTGAGCGCGAGGCCGGGGCCGCTCGTTCCGGTCAGGGCCAACTGACCGGCGTAGGACGCGCCGATAGCGGCACAGACCGCACTGATCTCGTCTTCCGCCTGCATCGTCTTGATGCCGAAGTTCTTGTGGCGAGCAAGCTCGTGCAGCACGTCGGAGGCGGGGGTGATGGGGTAGCTCGCGTAGAACAAGGGCAGGCCCGCGAGCTGCGAGGCGGCCACGAAGCCGAGGGCCGTGGCTTCGTTCCCGCTGATGTGGCGGTAGATGCCGGGCTCCACTTTGGCCGGTGGGACCTCGTAGCGCTCGTGCACCAGCTCGCTGGTCTCGCCGAAGGCATTCCCTGCGCGGAGCGCCCGCAAATTCGCTTCGAGGACGTCGGGGTTGCGCTGGAACTTCTCCGTGGCCCATCGCTCAGCCGTATCCGTGGGACGGCTGAAGAGCCAGAGCACGAGGCCCAGCGCATAAAAGTTGCGGGACTGGAAGCGCTGTTTTGCACCGAGGTCCAGCCCTTCGAGGGCGGTCTCGTTGTTCTTGGTGATATCGATGCGAAGCAGGCGGTAGGGCGTGAGCGAGCCGTCATCGAGCGGGTTGATCTCGTAGCCGGCCTTGCGCAGATTCGTCGGATTAAACTCGCCTTCGTCGACGATCAGGAGCCCGCCGGGGACGAGGTCGTCGAGGTTCGTCTTGAGTGCGGCCGGGTTCATCGCCACGAGGGCGTCGGGGTTGTCGCCGGGGGTGTGGATGTCGCTACTGGAAAAGGAGAGCTGGAAGCCGGAGACGCCGGGAAGCGAGCCGGCCGGCGCCCGGATCTCGGCGGGGTAGTCGGGCAGTGTGGCGAGATCGTTGCCATAGACCGCGGTGGTCCGCGTGAATTGGGTGCCGGTGAGCTGCATGCCGTCGCCGGAGTCTCCGGCGAAGCGGATCGTTACGCGGTCACGCGTCTGCACCGACAGTGTGGGTTCCGCCTCGGTTTCGGTTGTCATCCCTCGCTATCCACCTTCCCGTTTCGCTACGACCTGATGGGGACGCGGCGGCAGATTGAGCACTTCTTCTGGGTAGGACTCGGCGAAGTGCTTGAGCAGCTCGCCAATACGAACGAGCCCCACGACCTTGCCTTCCTCCACCACGGGCAGCGTGCGATAGCCGTGGCGTTCCATCAGGGCAATGGCGTCGCCGACGGTGACATCGCAGGAGATCGTCACGGGCTCGCGCGTGAGCACCGCCTGGTCGAGCGGTTGGTCCCAGTCGAAGTCGTCGGCCATGCAGCGCGTAAGCACGTCGCGCTCGGTGAAGATGCCAACGAGCTCCTCGCCCTCCATCGCCAGCACGCACGACCGCGACCCCTGGTGCATCTGCTCCACGGCGCTGCGTACGGAGGCGTCTGGGGAAAGAAATACAGGCTCCGCGAGCGGCAATTCGCCCACTCGTTGGCCGATGAACCTTGCGAGCCGGGACCGATCCATCCGTTCCTGACTGCTGCTGCAACCGCTTCTGCGCTCCGGGGGGTAAGCCCCGGAAGGTCGATCCGTGCAGTGAATTCAGTGTAGCGCCTTTTCCGCTTGCAAGGGCCGCCACCGCCTGGCCCGCCACGCAGGGAGGACTACCCCTCCGCCGCGGTGAGCGGCCCTGACTTCGCCCCGGCGGCACCCCACCTGCCTGTGGTTGGCCCCAGGCCACGCCGATAGTTTCGGTACAGACCGCCAGCGGAGGGCTGCGAACAAGCATGGCCGCAGAATCCCAGATCCAAGCCGTATCCGCGGACTTCCTCGATCCGGCGCTGTACGGCGGTCGTGGACCGGTTCAGCTGCCCCGCCTCGAGCGAGGGACGCTGCTCGCCGCACTGAGCCACGCCTTCGATCTCGGCGAGTCTCGCTCGCTTGGGCACGCCCAGCGGGTCGCGTTCGTCGGCCTCTCTCTCGCCCGGGAGCTGGGGGTGAGCGAAGAGGAGGCGGCGGCGGTGTTACTCGGCTGCCTCTTGCACGACAGCGGCATGGCCTCGGCCCAGACCCCTGCGCCCCCGGCCGGCCCTCGACCCCGGGCCGATCGGATCAGATCCGACGAAGCCACGGGCTCGCTTGGCCCACTCGATGTACTCAGCACGCACACAGCCTCAGGTGCGGCTTTCGCCGAGCGCCTCGGCCTGCCCGAGTCGGTACGGATCGCCGTCGCCTCGCACCACGATTACTGGGACGTGACCGAAGAGCGGCCGATGGTCGCGCGAATCGTCTCGAGCGCCGACCGCATTGAGTTGCTGCTGGATACGGAAGGCTCGCCGCTCCGTACGCGACACCGGGCGGCGTTGGCCGTTCAGGAGCTGGCAGGCGGCGAGATCGACCGCCAGGTGGCGGAGGCGATGGGCTCGCTCGCCACTCGCGACGAATTCTGGCTGAGCTTCCACGAAGTCGACCTCTCCGGGACGCTGCTCGAAAGACTCACGGGGCCCATGGTCGAGGGGCCGGAGCTGATGGAGACGCTCGCGGCGTTCGGCGATCTCGTCGACGAGCGCAACGAGCGGCCCCGGGGGCACAGCCGCCGCGTGGCAGACCTCGCTCACCGCCAGGCGCTCGCACATGATCTCCCGGAAGCACGCAGCGAGATGGTGCAAGCGGCCGCCCTTCTCCAGGATTTGGGAACGCTGGGCGTGCCCGCGGGGCACCTGCGCAAGCCTGATCTGTTGACGGTGGACGAGATGGCAGCCGTCCAGCTGCACCCGACGTTCGCGCGCGACATCGTCGGCGAGATCCCCGGCTTCGGCGCCGCGGCCTGGTGGGTGGGCTGCCACCACGAGCGCGTCGATGGGAAGGGGTATCCGGCGACGCTCGAAGGGGGCGATGTCCCGCTCGAGGCACAGATCATCGGTATGTGCGAAGCTTACGTCGCTCTCACGAGCGATCGCCCGCAGCGGGCAGCGTTGCCTGCTCACGAAGCGATCAAGGTGATCGCGGGTCTCGCTCAAAAGCGGTTCTCGCGTGGAGCGCTTTTTGAGCACACCGCACCCGCTGACCAGCTAAGTCCCGCGCGGCCCGGGTTGCGGGGGCCGTCGAAACGGCCCCACCGACCCAGTACAATCCCGGCGTGGCGCTCTTTCGCCAGGACCTGCGATGAACACGCGCGTAGTCGCCATGGCCCGCTCGGTCGGCAGCGCCGGTGACGATGTCGCGCGGGCCGTCGCGGAGAAGCTGGGCTTCCGTTTCTACGATTACCAGGTGGTGCAGACAGCGGCCCAGGATGCGGGGGTCTCGCCCGAAACCGTGAGCGAAGCGGAACACACGCCCTCGCTGTTCACCCGCATCCTGGAGGCGTTGGCGCGGAACCCGAGCATGCCGGTGGCCGCTTGGGCCGACCCCGTGCCCCTGGCGACCAGCCCCCTGCTCACCTCGGCGGAGTACCGTCGCTTCATCGAGGACGTGATCCGCGATCTCGCGGACCAGGGCGAAGCCGTTCTGCTCGGACACGGCGCGGTAATGTCGCTCAGCGATCGCCCCGACACGATGCGCGTCCTCACCACCGGATCGGTCGAGGGGCGTGCAGCGCGGATCGCCGCGGGCATGAACGTCGACGAGGCTACCGCGCGCAAGACGGTCGAGCGCACCGATAATGAGCGGACCGACTACTTTCGGCGGTTCCACGAAAAAGCATGGTTGGCACCGGAGAACTACGACCTCTGCGTGAACACGGATCGCCTTACCCCCGACCACGCCGCCACCCTGATCGTGCAGGCCGCTCAGCTGCGCTGAGCGTCGCCCTCTTTGGGCTCGCCGCCGTCGCGCTTATCGCCTGCGGCGGAGACTCGGGGGGAGCCGGGCCCACGGCCACGGACCTCCTCCCAGCCCTCGACGACCTGGGCTTCCGCGAGATCGAGCGCGGACGCGATCCGTTCGCGCCACGAGATCTGGCCATGGCGCGCGCGCTCTTCGACCGCCCTGGTGGCTACGAGCGCCGCGTCATCGTGATCGCCTACACCTACGCGGATGCGGCCGAGGCCGCAGCGCAATTCGCCGTCATCGAAGACGCCTACCGCGTGATGCCGATCGCGGCTCTCCTCGCCAACCCGCTCACGCTCGGCGATCCACAAGGGCAGCCCGCCGCGAACGTCGAGACGGGGACCGGGCCGGGGCTCGGTGACGACCGGCGTGCCTTCCGCACCGCCCGGCCCGATGGCGGCGGTGCCAACGTGTGGTCGGACATCTACCGCTTCGAACGAGTCGTCGTGGTCGTCCAGGTCATCGAGCGGGATGAGGGGGCGGCGGCCACCTTGCGCGAGCAGGTCGCGCAGCGGATTGCCGACGAAGCGACCGACTAGGCTCGCTCGAAAGCCGTGACCGCGGCGCCCAGCAGCACTGCCTGCAGGAGCGCGGCAGAGGCGAACAGCCAGACGCTGGCAGCACGTTCGCGTGAGTGCACCGCGAAACCGAGGACCGTGTTGATGAGGGCAACGCCGCCGGCGACCGCGCTGATATGCAGCAGCTCCGACTTTTCGCCGACGCGCACGATGCCGCTGGTCTCGGGGAAGTCTATCTTGACGATCGGCGAGAGGTCGGGGTACTGAGCGTAGATGAAGCCAGCAACGACCCCGAGCCCTACGATCGTCAGCGCGAGGGCGAACCGGGCGGTGTTGTCTCGCCAGAAGGGGAGCGCGGCCAAGCCGCGGGCTTCGACGTGCTGCTGCTCCAAAGGCTCGAGGCCGACGATCAGTCGCCGCGCGCAGGCCGCGGCAAATGCCGCCTGGTCCGCAACGGTGAGCGCATACGCGCGAGTTGAAGTGACGACGTAGACGCAATCCTCGGGCGCCCCCTGAGTAGCAAAGAAGAGGGTGCGGCCGATACGGCGCACCCGGCCTAGGCCGACATGACACCCCCACCAGTTCAACCCCCGAATCTGCGCCTCATCGAGCTTGCCCCCAGGCACTACGCGCTGGATGTCCGCGATCGGGATCACGACATCGCCCACGCCCCAACGGATACGGAGGGCTTCGTCGTTGATCTCGTAGGCGAGCCGCGCCAAACCAAACGTCCACCAGGCGAACTGCGCCGCGATCGCAGCTAACACCGCGACGAGCGTCCAACCGATGAACGTCTTGAACTCGACCGCCGCGCCCGAAGCGACGCCCGCAGCCACGAGGGCGATGAACGCTGCCCAAAGCGTGAAGCCGCCCCCGACGATGACCCCGAGCGCGCGTGGCGGCCGGAAGACGTCGGTGACTACGAGGCCACTCGCACGCGCGCAGCCGTGCACCAGTGCGCGTACTTCGCGTTCTTTCCGCGAATCACGTCGAAGAACAGGGCTGAGAGCTGCTTCGTGATCGGTCCGGGATCACCGTTTGCGACGAGCCGGCGATCCACTTCGATGACGGGCGTGAGGTGCGCCGCGGTCCCTGTCATGAACACCTCATCGGCGATGTAGAGCTCCGAGCGGTCGATCGGCCGCTCGACGGTCCTCACACCGAGTTCTTCGGCGGCGAGCTCAACAACCGTGTCAGCGGTAATTCCTTCAAGCACGTTATCGGCGGGGGAGGGCGTGATCAGCGTGCCGTCACGCACGATGAAGATGTTCTCGCCACTGCCCTCGGAAACGTGGCCGTCCGCGTTGAGCACGATCGCTTCGTCGAAGCCGTTGAGCTGCGCTTCGGTCTTGGCGAGGGCGCTGTTCACATAGATCCCGGTGACCTTCGCCCGCGGGGGGATGCCCAGATCGTCGACGCGACGCCAGGTGCTCGTGTGGCAGCGCGCACCCTTGTCGATATCGAGGTACGGCCCGAAGGGGGCAATGAAGATGATCAAGTCGTTCTCGACATCATGCAGCCGCACACCGAGGACCTCGGAGCTCGCGTAGACGAGCGGGCGGATGTAGACGTCCTCTTCGTAGCCGCTGCGTTCGACGATCTCGACGGTGAGTTCCAAGAGCCGGTCCAGGGGTTCGCGCAGATCGAGATTGAGGATCCGGCTGCTGCGTGCCAGTCGCTCGTAGTGCTCACGCATGCGGAAGAGATAGAGGTGCTGATCGTCGGCGTTCCAGTTGCCGCGGATACCCTCGAAGACTGCCGTTCCGTAGTTGAACGCGTGCGTCATGACGCCGATCTTGGCCTCCTCCAGAGGCACGATCTGACCTTGGAAGTAGGCGTACGGCGTAGGCATAGAGGGGCGCTCCTTCGGGCGGATGGCGGGACTCAGTATAGCGTCGAGGGCGCTAGCGCTCCGCGGGCACGCTGCCGAAGAAGGTGGGCTCGCGACACTCGGCAACGCCGCGCTCCTTCGCACCCAGCCGGTCGCGAACCTCATCGCTCGGGAGCGGTGGCGCTACCACGAGGGGGCGCGTGGGATCATCGACCGCCTCTTCCAGGAAGGCGATGAACGCTTCGTGGAACGGGACCACGTCCGTGGGCGGATCGATCGCTTCGAGCTCCCCGATGAACTCGACGATCACGGCCGAGATCCCAGCCGCCGTCGTCTCGGTTGCGATGGCCGTAGAGAAGCGCTCGAGACCGGTGCACATCACGGCCAGGTACTCCTCGTCGGCGACCGCTCGTGAGACGACGGTGGGGGACGGCTCACCGCCATTTGATCCGGATCCTCCGTCCGGGTCACTGCTGCCACCACCGCAGCTGATAGCCAGGAAACTTAGGGCGAGAACAAGCGCGAGGAGCCGGTAGGGGAGCACCATTGCAGGCATCGTACCTGCGCTTCTGGCGGTCGGCGAACGGTGGTTCTGGCCGCCGCGGAGACGCCCGCGCGGCTAGAGAACGATGCGGCGCACCGCGCCCGCGGGGGCGCGGCGCCAGTTCTCGACGACATACCGTTCCACGCCAGCCAGCTCGATCCGCTCGACGCGGCAGCGCCGGGGCGCGGCAATGATCGGCTTTGCGCGCTCAGACCAGCGCCGCATCACGTCCTCGCCGGGCAGCGGGAGCGTCGTCCCCGCCGCCAACAAGACCTCGGTCTTGGCGACTCCGAGGGCGAGGAGCCAGCCGAGGCCGATTTCGGCAAGCCCGACGTGAAAGTCGCGGTCACCGAAGGTGATCGCCAGGCGCCCGGGGCCGCTCTCGCCACCCGTAAGCAGCAGGGCCGCACCCGCACGGGGCTGAGCGAGGGTCGTGGCCGCCTCTCGCACCTCCCGCAGGAGAGGCGGAAGCGACGGATCGGACACCAACTCCCGCCCGAGTGCGAACTCGGTCGCGCGTTCGTCCGCGACGTCAGCGAGGCCGTCCTCCGCGAGCCACTCCTGCCAGCTCACCGCAGCGTTCGCGAGGACGCTCGCGCAGGCGATTTCGTGTTCAGCGGCAGAGGCGATCAGCGGGATCGCAGAGGCGTAGTTGCCCCACTCGATCGCGTGGAGCGCCTGGAGGCGCGTGAGCCAGCCGCGCGAACCAGTGGCAAGCGCGGCCGCCACAGTGAGGTTTCGATAGCGGCTCCCCGCCGCTTCCGCCGCGACCGCGGACTCCAGCGTCAGTCCTTCGAGGACGTGCTCCGTCTCCTCGCCGAGGACGAAGCCGGTCTGGCGGTACGCGTCGGCCGAGCCCGCCGCGTCCGCAGGCGGCCGCGAGGCGTGCGTCGCCTGAGCGAAGATGCGGGGTGGAGAGACACGCAGGTCAGCCATCGGGCTCAGTGGCGATCGCGCGGGCGCCGCCGCCGGCGGGCGCGGCTCGGAGGCGCCGTGGGGGCGGCAGCGGCTGGCCGCGGGCCGAGCTGGCGAATGGCGCTCCAGCCGGCGTAGCTCGCGCTCTCGCCGAGCTCCGCTTCGATCTCGAGCAAGCGGTTGTACTTGGCCGTCCGTTCACTCCGAGCGGGAGCGCCGGTCTTGATCTGACCCGCGCCGGTCGCGACCGCGAGATCGGCGATGAAGGTGTCCTCGGTCTCGCCCGAACGGTGGCTCACCACGGCGGTCCAGCCCGCGCGCTGGGTGAGGGCGATCGCATCGAGCGTCTCGCTCAGCGTCCCGATCTGGTTGAGCTTGATAAGCACGCTATTCGCGGCGCGCTCGTCGATAGCGCGCTGAATGCGCTCTGGGTTCGTGACGACCAGATCGTCCGCGACCAGCTGGACGCGAGCGCCGAGACGCTCAACGAGCGCTGACCAGCCAGCCCAGTCGTCTTCGCCAAGCCCGTCTTCGATCGACGCGATCGGGTAGCGGCTCGCCCAATCCGCCCAGTGCTCGACGAGGGCCGCGCTCGAGAGCGTCCGGCCCTCCTTCGGAAGCACGTACTCGCCACCCTGATAGAGCTCGGTGGAGGCAGGATCGAGGGCGATCACGAGATCGGTGCCGGGGCGATAGCCTGCCCCCTCGATCGCCTCCACGACGACCTGCACGGCCTCCTCGTTGCCGGGCAGCGAGGGCGCGAAGCCGCCTTCATCCCCGACACTCGTAACGAGTCCGCGATCAGCGAGGATGCGCCTGAGGGACTGGTAGACTTCGGCCCCCATCCGCAGCCCTTCGGCAAGACTCTCGGCGCCCACGGGCATGACCATGAACTCCTGGAAGTCCGTCGAGTCTTCGGCGTGGGCGCCGCCGTTGAGGATGTTGAACATCGGCACGGGCAGGCGGTGGGCAGAGGCCCCGCCCAGGTAGCGGTAGAGCGGCTGCTCCGCGGACTCCGCCGAGGCGCGCGCCACGGCCAGCGAGACGCCGAGCATCGCGTTCGCGCCGAGGCGGGCCTTGTTCGCGGTTCCGTCCAGTTCGAGGAGGCGACGGTCGATCGCGCGCTGGTCGTCGGCATCCTGGCCGATGAGCGCATCGTTGATCTCGCCGTTGGCGTTGGCGACAGCCTTGAGCACGCCCTTGCCGCCATAGCGGCGAGCATCACCGTCACGCAGCTCGACTGCTTCGTACGCGCCGGTGGAGACGCCCGAGGGCACCGCTGCTGCCCCGACGCTCCCGTCTTCGAGCAGAATCGAGACCTGAACGGTGGGGTTGCCACGGGAATCGAGGATCTCGCGTGCGACCAGATCTTCGATCAGCATCGGCTTGTCACGAGCCGTCGCCTTCGGGGGCGCTATCCGTAGGTACGAGCGCGTCGGGACTGTCGAGGTAGTCGATGTAGAGGATGCCGTTCACGTGATCGATCTCATGCTCCAGCGCTTCGGCGAGCAGATCGTCCTCGGCGCGAATGCGGACCTCCTTGCCCGTCTGCGGATCAACGCCCTTCGCGAGCACTTTCAGCGAGCGCGTGATCTCGCCGCGAAAGCCGGGCACCGAGAGGCAGCCCTCGTCGATCCGGCGCTCACCCGAGCGCTTCACGATCTCGGGATTGAGGAGCGCGAACGGCTCGCGCTCCGGCACATGGACGACGACGACCTTGAGGGGGATGCCGATCTGGGGGGCGGCGAGGCCCACGCCAGGCGCGTCATACATCGTCTCCCACATGTCCTCGATCAGCTTGGCGAGGCTGGAGTCGCGAGCGCGAACGCGCCGTGCCTTCTGCCTGAGCACGGGGTCACCAGCGAGGCGGATCGGGATCAGCGCCATCGACGTCATTGTAAAGAGACCCACGGCTAAGGGCGCCGCGGCGCAGGCTTACCGGGGTCGCTGAGACTTCGTGTACCAGGTACACTAAGTCGCCGTGAGCGAGCCCCCGAAGGCGGCCGGCGAGTATCGGGTCATCGTTCTCGGAAGCGGGATGGCGGGACTGTTCACGGCGCTCGAAGCGAGCGCGCTCGGGCCGGTACTGGTGCTGACCAAGGCTACCTTGGACGAAGGCAGCACGAACTGGGCGCAGGGCGGAATCTCCGCGGCGATGGGCCCCGGCGACTCTCCGGACCAGCACTTGGCCGACACCGTCGCCGCCGGGGCGGGGCTCGTGGACGAGCCGATGGCACGATTGCTCGTCGAGAGCGCGCCGGACCGTATCCGCGACCTCGAGGCGTATGGCGTCGCGTTCGACAGCGCGGGGCCGGGTCGTTCGCTCGGGCGCGAGGGCGCACACCGTTTCTCGCGCGTCCTCCACGCGCGCGGGGACCGGACCGGCGCAACGGTCCAGGCGGCCCTGGCAGCGCAGATCGAAGCCGGCGCCGTGGTCGTTCAGGACCACACCCTCGCGACTGAGATCCTCCTAACGGAGGGACGGGCGACGGGTGTGCTCGCGCTCGACCTCATCGCCGAAACCCAACGGGTTTTCGAAACACCGGCGGTCGTGCTCGCGACGGGTGGGGCGGGCGCGGCGTTCTCCCACACGACGAACCCGCCCGTCTCCACCGGCGACGGGATCGCGCTCGCGTTCGAAGCCGGAGCGGAGGTGGCCGATCTCGAGTTCTGTCAGTTCCACCCCACCGCCTTCCGCGGACCCAACGCACCCCCGTTCCTCATTTCGGAGGCACTGCGCGGCGAGGGCGCGGTGCTGCGCACGGCTGGGGGCGAGGCCTTCATGTCGCGCTACCACGAGCTCACTGACCTCGCGCCCCGGGATATCGTCGCGCGGGCGATGCTGGCCGAAATGCGGGCGGCGAACGCCGATCACGTCTGGCTCGACTGCACCGCGATTGAAACAGTCGATCCAGTGGAGCGCTTCCCCGCGATCGCTGCCTTCTGTCGCGACCAGGGGATCGATCTGCGGAGGGAGCCGATTCCGGTCGCACCCGCGGCCCACTACCTCATGGGCGGCGTTTCCACAGACGAGTGGGCCCGCACGACCGTGGCCGGGTTGTACGCCTGCGGCGAGGTGGCCGCGACGGGGGTGCATGGGGCGAATCGCCTCGCGAGTAATTCCCTGCTCGAAACGGTCGTGTTCGGTAAGCGTGCCGTCACCCACATTGCCAGCGAGGCCGGCGGCGCGATGCCCCGCAACGCCCGCTCGACGCCCTTCGCGCCGCGCAGTGGGCCGGCTCCGAGCCACGAGATCGTGCAGCGCCTGCTCTGGGAGCACGCTGGTATCGAGCGCTCGGGCACGGGGCTGGCAGCCGCGCTCGCCACCGCCCGCGGGTGGCCTGATGTCCCACCAGAACGGACGCGAGCGGGGCACGAACAGCGCTGGCTGGCGACGTTCGCGGAGCTCCTGCTGACGGCCGCGCTCACCCGCGAGGAGAGCCGCGGCGCGCACTACCGCATCGACTTCCCCGATCGCGATGACGCGCGTTGGGTTCGACACCAGGCGTTCCACCGTGGGCATTGAGCCTCCCCCCGCCGCGGCGGTGGAGGCGATTGTGCGAACGGCGCTGGCAGAAGATCGCGCCTGCGAGGACGTGACGACGGCTGCGGTTGTCGAAGGCGGCTTGCGCGCCCTCGGGCGATTGCTGACACGGGAGGAGGGCGTGGTCTGCGGGCTGGGCATCGTCGACCGGGTCTTCGCCGCACTCGATCCGAGCGTCGTACTCACCCCCTTCGTTCGCGACGGCGATAGCATCGCCGCCGGAAGCGCTCTCGGGACGGTGGACGGACCCGCCTCCGCGCTCCTCCGCGGCGAACGGACGGCGCTGAATCTCCTTCAGCGCCTCTCCGGGGTCGCGACGCTGACGAGGCGGTTCGTCGACGCGGTCGCCGCTCGCGACTGTCTCATCCTCGACACGCGCAAGACGACACCCGGGCTACGCGATCTGGAGAAGTACGCAGTCCGCTGCGGCGGC
This sequence comes from Tepidiformaceae bacterium, assembly GCA_965247935.1. Lineage (GTDB taxonomy): Bacteria > Chloroflexota > Dehalococcoidia > Tepidiformales > Tepidiformaceae > CAUYXJ01. Next base: position 968,707 of record CBDFIA010000002.1, on the reverse strand, counting down.
GGCACGAACCATCGCCGCGACCTGGCCGTGATGGCGATGATCAAGGACAACCACCGAGAGGCGATCGTTCGCCACGGGGGCACACTCGCAGAGGCCGCGGCAGCGATCCGGCAGCGCGCTCCGGGGGTCCCCGTCGAAGTCGAGATCGACACGCTCGGGGAGCTTCCGGCCGCGCTCGAAGCGCGACCGGAGTGGATCCTGCTCGACAACATGGAGCCCGCGCTGATGAGAGAAGCCGTCGCGATCGTAGGGGGGCGGGCGAAGCTCGAGGCGAGCGGGGGCGTCACGCTCGCTGCCGTGGACGAGATCGCAGCGACCGGCGTGGATGCAATCTCGGTCGGAGCGCTCACGCACAGCGCGCCGGCGCTCGATATCTCTCTGGACGTCGCCTTCAGTGCCTAGGGTCAGCCGAGTCCCGCGGATTCGAGGAAAGCGCGCGCGCCCCGAACCGCTTCATCTCGCTCGTGCTGGTTGATCTCGAGCGTGTAGCCGTCGAGCGCGCCCAGGCCGCCGGCGACCATCGCCCAATCGAGCTCGGCCGTGCCCGGCGCACGGTGGTCGAGCACCCCGCGAACATCGTGGACGTGCGCGCCCAGGAGGCGCTCGCCGAGCGCGTCGAACCACGCCCGGTGGGGCATGAAGCCGAGCCGCTCCAGAACCTCCGCATGCCCCGTGTCGTGCCAGTGGCCAACTTCGTTCGGGGCGAAGCCGTCGACGAGCGCGAGCGTCTCAGCGGGATGGGGGATCTCGTGGAAGTGCAAGCGGTTCTCGAGGCCGATGGCGATGCCGTGCTCGCGCACGGCGGCGACGAGCGTTTCCAGCGAGCTACGGGCCGCCGCGAGGGCGGCGGGCGCGGCGGCGGTGCGGCGCGACTCCATCTCCCCCCGCACCTCGCCCGCGCGGGGGCCGGCGACCGCACCTGCTTCGTAGAGGCGGTAGAGCTCCGCTTCGCCCTCGCCCCAGTACGGCTCGACCGAGCCCAGATGAACCACGAGCGCGTGCGCGCCGACCTTGGCCGCCCACTCGACACTCGTGAGCGCGTGTTCGAGCGCGGCCAGGCGTTCCCCGGCCTGGGTTGCCGCGAGATTCAGCTCGGCGTTGCTTCCACCATCCCCGACGATGACGTGGGGGGCGGGTTGGTGGATGGCGGTGATCGGGAGGGCGCCCGATCGTTGGATGGCCGAGAGTTTCTCCGCGGGCGTGGAGTGCGAGACCTCGATGGCGTCGTAGCCCGCTTCCGCCGCGTAGCGGGCGAAGGCGGCCCCGTCCGCGAACCGCTCTTGCTGCGCGTACATCGTCGAGAGGGCGAGCGCTTTCACTTGGGCTCCGGGTGCACCGGAGCGCGCGCGGCGTCGCCTTCGGGCGAGCGCGCAGGGACAGGCGCAACGGCCAGCCGCTGAACCCCCAAGAGGAAGCCCGGCAAGACGAAGGCCGCGACGAAGCTGAGGACGAGTCCCAGGCCGTCGTCGCGGATGAGAATGGGCACGGCCAACCCGCCAACGACACCGGCGAAAAGCGCCAGCGGCAAGTAGCGGAGCCCTGCGTGGCCGCGCGTGGCCACCGAGACCGCGAGCCAGGGCACAAATCCGAGCGTCAGCCAGCCGGCGACAAACAGGCTGATGAAGATCAGGTTGAAGAGCACGGCCGCACGCTAGGTGATCAGACGAGCGATGTCGAAATAGGTGATCACCACCATCCCCGCCATGAGAACCGCGAAGCCGACGAAGTGCACGAAGGCCTCCTTCTCCGGCGATATCCGGCGGCCGCCGCGCAGGATCTCCAGCACCACGAAGAGCATGCGCCCGCCATCGAGCGCGGGGATGGGCAGGGCGTTGAAGACGCCCAACGAAAGACTCAGCAGCGCGGCCAACTCGATCAGCGAGCGCCAGCCCGCGGCCTCGATGATGTCACCCGTCACATCGGCGATGCCGACGGGACCGGTGAAGAGGGGCTGGTCTTCGCGAACGCCACCACCGCCGCCGCCACCGACCCGGACCTGGATCTCGTTCTTCGTGATGACGACGGCGTCGACCATCGCTTCCCAACCCTTGGGCAGGGCTTCCCAGGGCGGGTACCAGAGGCTCTCGGTGTAGGGGAACCGCAGCTGACAGCCGACGGCATTGCCGTCCGCGTCGACATCGCTGCAAACCGTCGGGGCACCGACGCGGATCCCCGTCGGGCCCTGTTCATCGGGCGGGTGCCAACGCGCATAGACGTCGGCTTCGAGCGTCGAGTTGCCGCGGGAGATGACCCAATCCTGCGTCTCACCGAGGTAGCGGCGGGTCGTGAAGATCAGCTCGTTCACGTTGCGGACTTCGCGGCCGTTAACTTCCATGATGATGTCGCCGGGCTGGAGCCCCTGCGCCGGCGCCGTACCGTCGCGCAGGGTGCCACTGATCTCGGCCGCGGCGGCGGGCGAGCCGGCCGCAACCTCGACGACTTGGGCCAGGTTGAGGGCGCGTTCGCGCGGGACCATGAAACCGACCGCGAAGAGTAACAGGGCGAGGACGAGATTCATGACGACGCCAGCGGCCATCACCACCAGCCGCTTCCAGCGTGGGGCGGCGGCGAGGGAGCGGGGGTCGCCGGGGTCTTCCTCGCCGAGCAAGCGAACGAACCCGCCGATCGGGAGCCAGTTGATCGTGTACTCGGTTTCGCCGCGGCGCCAGACAAGCCCTTTGACCCGCGGGGGGAAGCCGACGCCGAACTCGAGCACCTTGATACCGAAGGCCTTCGCCGCGACGAAGTGGCCAAGCTCGTGAATGACGATCAGGGCGATCAGGATCGCGAGGAACGGCAATACCGAGCGGAGGAGGCCGAAGAGGTCGAACGCGGCGAGGAAGGTCACACAGAGGCCTTTGCGGGCACGGCTTCAGCCTGTGCTCGCGCCCAGCCATCGGCCGCGAGCACGGCCTCAAGATCAGGATCGACCGTCGAGTCGTGTTTCGCCATGACGGTCTCGACGATCGCCGGGATCTCGAGGAAGCCGACCTCGCGGGCCATGAAGCGCCCGACGGCAACTTCATCAGCAGCCGCCATGACGGCCGGGTAGGTGCCGCCGCGCCGCCCGGACTCCATCGCCAGCCCGAGGCAGGGGAAGCGATCGACGTCCGGCGTCCCGAAGTTGAGCTGGCCAGCCGCCGCCAGATCGAGGGCAGGGGCGGGGGGTTCGGGCATGCGATCGGGGTACGCGAGGGCGCACTGAATGGGCAGGCGCATGTCGGGCACGCCTAGCTGCGCCTTGACGCTGCCGTCGCTCAGTTCGACCAGGGAGTGGACGATCGACTCGCGGTGAAGCAACACCTGCACGCGCTCGATGGGCACATCGAAGAGCCACATCGCTTCGATCGTCTCCATGCCCTTATTCATCAGCGTCGCGCAATCGACCGTGATCTTGTCGCCCATAGTCCAAGTGGGGTGGTTCAGCGCCTGTTCAGGGGTGACGGCGGCAAGCTCGGCGCGATCAAGCTCGCGCAGGGCCCCGCCGCTTGCCGTCAGCATGATGCGCCGGATGCCGTGCCCAGCTTCGCCCCAGAGGCACTGCCAGATGGCTGAGTGCTCGCTGTCGACGGGACGCAGCTCAGCGCCGCCAGCGACCATTGCCCGGCGGATCAGGTGCCCGGCCATGACCAACGCCTCTTTGTTCGCGATAGCGACGGGCTTGCCCGCCTCCAAGGCCGCGATCGTCGGCAGCAGGCCGGCGCTGCTGCCGGTGCCGGCGAGGACGACGTCAACCTCGGGCGCGACCGCCATCTCCGTCATCGGCACCCAGGCGGCGCCGGTCGCTTCGACGGCTTGGTCGAGCGCATCGTCGCGCGCGTCGGCGAAGGCGTAGCGCGGCCTCAGCGCGGCGACCTGCTCGGCCAACAGCTTGGTGTTGCGTCCGGCCGCCAGCGCGACGATCTCGAAGCGGTCGGGCAGTTGGCTGACAACGTCGATCGTCTGGCGGCCGATGGAGCCGGTGGAGCCGAGGATCGCGATCCGCTTGCGTGCCATCGTCCGATGGTAGCCCCCGAACGGCGTCACGTCTGCGGGCTACACTGGCCGTCCGGGCGATTAGCTCAGATGGTTAGAGCGCTTCGCTTACACCGAAGAGGCCGGGGGTTCGAGTCCCTCATCGCCCACGCGGATTTGAGCTCGCTGCGCTCGGACCCCCACTCACCCCCCACCCACGCTCGTCTGCTCCCACTCCGCGCCCTACTGGGCGCTCCGTTCCCGCGCTCGCTTGGCCGCCTTAGCGCTGCCGCGAGAACCGAAATCGCAGCGAGGTCCGGCCTCGGTCCACGGGGCGGTACCGGCGGGTCGCGCTGACGCTGCGAGCCGTGAGCCGGCGAGGGGCCCGTGACTGCAGAGCGGATCACGTCGCCGCAAGGCTTGCCAGTCACAAAGCGGCGGAGTGTGATCCGGGTAGATGTATGAGACTCGAAGCTCGGACACCTCTGAGTGGTCTATGGAGACGCTCGTCCAGCGGCTCTCCGACAGCCGGGAAGTCTCAGCTGTCGTCTTGTTCGGCTCAACCGCCGCGACCGTTGGGCCCGACAGCGACTTCGATGTGTTGATCGTGCTCGCCGCCGACCACGTGCCCTACCGGACCGGCGTGACGGCAATCGAGCACAGGCTCACCGACCTTGCCTTCGCGAGCCTCGACGAAATCACGCGACTGGATACAGGAGCAGGGGTACTCGAGGTTACGGACGCCTGGGAGGGACGGTTCGGGGTGTGGATTGCTGACGGGAGGGTGGCGTTCGATCGCACAGGTCAGGTTGCTGAGGCCCATTCACGTCTTAGCGGCCGTCCAAAGCGCGGGAGCATGTCCTCCGATGATCTGCGCAGTCGCTGGGGCCATGCGAACTACAATCTTGCCCAAAGCCGCCGTTACGCGAACTCAGGAGATCCACTCTACGCGGACGCGTTTCAGCTTCGGATGACCTATCAGCTCGCCGACCTGATGATCGACTATTTCCACGCGCGGAAGCTCCCATGGATAGGCGAGAAGGACGCGATACGGTACTGGCAGAGCAACGACGCGCCATATTTCGAAGCTCTGATGGCCTGCCTCAAGCCTGGCGCTCCAACTCAGCGCTTCTCGCTCTACGAATCGCTCGTCCGCGACACCTACGCTCCCGTGGGGGACCTGTGGCCACCGAACGCGGAAGGCTTCACCCCAGGCCCAGGGAACGAAGGAGAGAACGGACTCGCCTTCTGGGACTCACTCCTCGAGGGGGAGCGGCGATGAAATCTCTACGCCGCACCCCCCAAGAAGGATCCCAGACCGAAGGCAAGTGGCCCCTTGGCGGGGCCCACTCCTGGTCCCTAGACAGCGACCGGCGGGTTGATCTTCGAGAAGTCGCCGCTGAGGTCCGCGGGGCCGCGGTAGAGGCCTTGGAACTCGCGCGTCTGGATGTACCACTGGCCGTCGATGCGGGTGTAGGTATCCACGTAGCAGATCGAGCTCATCGAGCGGCTGCCATCGGCCATGTTGAGGAACTCGCCCATGTACCAGCGGCCCGAAGCCTTGTCGCCCGTGACGTCGTCGACGACGCCCGAGTAGACGTGCATGTAGACGTTGGGGATGCCGCCCATGATCTGCGTCCAGAGGGGCACCATCACCTCGCGGCCCTTGTGCACCTGGCCCACGTTCCACTCGCCGTCCGGTGCCCAGGTCTGGCCCCAAGCCTCGGGATCGAAGCGGTTGACCGCGTCGATGTAGCGCTCGGCGACCACGCGGATGGCGGTGTAGTCCTCGGTGCTTGGCTTGCCCATCGTGCTCCTCTAGGGCCGCGGATGTCCCATCCGCGGCCCTCCCGCAGTGGCGGCACTCTACCAGACCAGTTCAGAGTTCCAGGTTCAGAGTTCAGAGAGGGACGGGGGGCCAACGGCCAACGGCAGCTACTCGGCGTAGTCTGGCATCGCTTTCGCGGCTCCCTCGCGCAGGGCTTCGTCAGAGACCGGCTCGTCCGGTGTGCCGAGCGACCAGTTATGGCCGAACGGATCGCGCAAGGTGCCGTATTTCGCGCCCCAAAACTGCTGCTCCAGTGGCATCGTCACCTCCGCCCCGGCAGCGACGGCGCGTTCCCAGAGGGCATCGATCGCTTCGGTCAGGAGGTGGATGGTGACGGGGCTGCCGCCCAGGGCCTCAGGCGTGGAGGCTTCGGCGGGATCTTCCGCGAAATCGTCCGAGAGCATGAGTGTGCCGCCGTTGATAGCGAGCTGGGCGTGCAGGAGCTTGCGCCCATCGGGCGTCGGCATGCGCGAGCGCTCCTCTGCACCAAACGCCTGCGTGTAGAAGGCGATGGCGGCGACGGCGTCGCTCACAACGAGGTAGGGCGTGACGGGGGAGTAGGCGAATACTTGGTCATTAGTCACGGCATGTCTCCAGGGGCGCGGCGCCAACGCCCGCGCGAAATGGCCGGAGCCTACCGGACCGCAAGCAAGGATGCGCTGATAGCGGGGAGTGCGGGCATACCACTATGCCGAACCGGGCCGAGGATCCGTTTCTCCTAAGGAGGAGCCTTCTTGATGGACCGCCGCCTGGACACGCGTTACGCGACCACGCTACCGGTGCGCATCTTCAGCGGCGATGAGCGCACCAGGCTCGACGCCGTGATCGCCGACATCTCCCGCAGCGGTGTCGCCCTTCGCGTCGCCGTGTGGGGCGACGCGGAACGATTGCGCGTCGAGCTGCCGCTCCACGGTGATCGCTGCTTTCTCACCTGTGTGGTGGTGGCGCAGACGGAAAGCGAGGGCGCGGCCGTGCTGCATTGCGCGTTCGACCACCCGAGCGAGCGGCAGCAGCGCTTCGTTGACGCGCTCATACGCTTGCAGGGGGCGCCCACGCCGACGCCAATACCCCACCGCACCTCCCAGGAAGAGGCGCCGAGCGACACCGCCGGAAGAGAGGGTTTCTCGCTCAGCGCCTGACCGATTCGGGCAGCTACACCTAATCCGAAAACACCGTTACGTAAATCCAAAATTCGCCGTCGAAGACCGCGGCGGCACCGATGCGGGCGAAGCGCGGCTCGAGGATGTTGGCGCGATGCCCGGGGCTCTCCATCAGGGCCGTGAAGGCGACGCCTTCGGTCCGGTCGCGCGGGTAGTTGTTGCGCGCGAGATTCTCGCCCGCGATGCGATAGGGGATGCGGCGTTCGGCGAGTTCGGAGAAGGCGCTCGACCCATCTGGCGCGTAGTGGTCGAAATAGCCCTTCTCCGCGAGGTCCTGGGCACGCGCCATCGCCACCGCGTCGAGATGCTTGTCGGGAACGAGCATGGGCAGCCCGTCGTGAGTGCGAGCTGCGTTCATGTTGGCGAAGAGCGCGGCCGCGAGCGCGGGGAACGAAGGTGCTAGGGCAACGTCCTCGCGCCGTGGGGCAGGGAGGGTTGCGAGCGGGGGCAGCTCCGCCTCGACGCGTTCCTCAGCCACCAGCACGGGAGGGTGGGGGGCGTGGCGATGGGGAACGACCGCCGGGGGCGCAACGCCGGGTGCCGGATCGGTGACAACCGGGTGACTCTTTACGCGCACGCTGGCAGGGGGGATGGGTGTGGTCGATGGTCCTGGTGCGGCCTTCGTCGTCCCGACGGCGAGGGCGCTGACTGCGCTGATCACCCCCAGCGAGATGCAGAGGGCGAAAGCGAGCAGGCCACGCATGCCATAGGCATCGGCGCGGCGGCAACCCTCGCCGTATTGGAGGAACGCACTAGTGTCGTTCGCGGACCGCCGTGCGGGGCCGGACGCGCGCACGCTGCCTGGCGCGGCAGGCTTCCGCATCGCCGTCGTGGCTGCGAGCGCAACGGGCGCCGCCCGGCGGGCGCGCGCACTCGACGCTCTCGGGTTCACGGCGCCTGCTTGCGCTCTTACGGGCGAGACAGCGGCGTTTGTGGCGGCGACGGCCCCCGACGCGGTGCTCTTCGAGGCAACGGGAGACATCGAAGTCGATCGCGGGGCGCTGGTAACCCTGCGGTCGTCGACGAGCGCCCCGCTGCTCGTAGTCGGGGCGGCGGGAACGGTGCCGGAGATGGAGCTTGCCTACGACAGCGGCGCCGACGACTTCTGCACCTCCCAGGCCACGGTCGCCGAAGTCGATCTGCGGCTGCGGGCGTTGCTGCGCGGGGGGCCTCACCGGGGTCGGCCGTTGGAGCAGCTCCGGATCGGGGATCTCGAGATCGATCGAGCTGCGCGTCTCGTTCGGAAGAACGGGGCGCCGGTGGCGCTGTCGCCGACGGAGTTCCGCCTTCTTGCGACGTTGGCGGAACGGCCGGGCGAGATCATCCCCGCGCCAGCGATCATTGCGCGCGTCTGGGGGAGCGAGTACGCCAACGAACGCCACTACCTGCGCCTCTATGTGCGCTACCTCCGGAAGAAGCTCGAAGACGACCCGAGCGCGCCGGCGCTACATCGTCAATCGCTGGGGCACGGGCTACGCTCTCAGCGCGGGAGCGGCGTAGGGGCAACGGGCCTGGACACCGCCGCGGTCGGGCCGCACGATCGACCGCCCATCCCCCGTGCAGGAGACCCCGTGACCACCACGCCCCTCGAAATCCTCCGCTCCGGCCTAGCCTCGATGCACGGCCTGCTCGACCAGGCGGCCGGCGACATGACGCTCGACCAGCTCAACTACCGGCCACGGGAGGGCGGGCTGAGCCCGTTTTTCAGTCTCTGGCACTACGTCCGGACCGAAGACAACATCGTGAATTATGTCACTCAAGGCCAACCGACCGTGTGGCTCGACGGAGCCTACGACCAGCGCCTCGGACTCCATCGAACCGCGCAGGGCACAGGCATGTCGGAGGAGGACGCGAAGGCGTTGACACTCGCTGACGTCGACGCCTGGCGTGAGTACCAGCCGAAGGTCTGGGCAGCGACGGACCGCTATCTCGCCGCGATGTCGCCGGACGAGTTCGAGAGCCGAACGGTGACGATCAAGCCCCTCGGGGAGATGTCGCTCTGGGAGGGGTTGAACGGCGTCTGCCTGAGCCACGGCTACCGGCACGTGGGCGAAATCGAGTACGCGCGCGGCATCATCGGCCTCGGCGGTCTGACGATCTAGCGCAGTGCGATCCCGCGCGAAGGTGACCGCCGACACTGGTCGCGGGTACGGCCTGGGCCTAGGCTTGAAGGCAACTCGGCGTACGGAGGCAGCATGCACGAGCAGCCAAGTGAGAAGTCGCTGAAGAAGATGTGGAACTACGCCGAGAAGTTCGCCAAGAAATCGGGCACCCACCTCCACCCCGACCGCTCGGTCACCGAGGCGGTCGTACTCGGACTCGCCTCGAACGTGGACGAATTCGGCCGCCCGATCTGCCCCTGCAACTTCTACCCGGCGAAGGACGAGAAGGGCGAGTGGCCCGAAGGCCTCTACCTCCCGAAAGACGAGGAGGCCAAGCGCCGCGACTGGATCTGCGCCTGCGACGAGATGCAGAAGTTCAAGTACTGCCACTGCCTGCTCTTCGTGAACGAAGACGGCCTCCCTATCACCGAGTACCTCCCCGAAGACCATGAGGGGCGCGAGATCTACGGGCTCATCGAGGACGACACGCCGGACCAGGGTCGCGCGCTAGGCCGGGTGCTCGAGGACCGCTAGGGCGACTCTCGACCCCATCCGCATCCCGCCACGCCCCGGAGCTTGGGGTCGGCTCCCCCCTATCCGCGCGATTCGTCCGATTTGTCGTGGCGCTGCTCCAGAACATCCGCCTGCCGTACCGGCGAGATCTCGTGCCTGAAAGGGGCTGGCCGGGGGTAAGGGCTACCCGATGTGGGCCCGGATCGCCTAGTCCGCGAAAGGGTCAACCACATGGATCCCGTCGAACTTTCGGAAATCCCGATCGTTCGTCCAGATGGTCGGGACCGCGTGCTGATGCATGAGCGCCGCGAGATGGGCGTCGTGGATCAATTTGCCCCGAGCTGGCAGAGGCTGCGCTACCGCGCGGAGTCTCAGCCAGAAGTCCCCGCCCTCGGCGCCCACTCGAATGAACGGGCGCTGAAGCAGCCGGTCGACGTTCTCGAAGGCCGCGGCCAGCGTGAGCGGCGCCCGAAGGAGGCCCGGGCGTGTGACCACCCTGACGTAGCCCACCACGACTGGCCAGAAGAGGTAGACGAACTCATCGCCTCGGAGCAGTTCGTCGAACGCCTTCAGGGCTCGGGCGTGGTGAGCGTTCTCTACATCGGTTCTCGCCACGAGAACGTTGATGTCAAGCGTCAGGGTCATCGTCGTCGTACGCCCATCGCTTGAGGACCAATGGGTCGTTCAGATCAACCGAGCTTCCGCCGTCGCTGGTGTTCCACTCAAGGCGCGAGGGCTCTGCGTCCGCGGGGTCCTCTCCGAGTGCACGGGCCAAGAGGAGCGACGCGACTTCGCCCAGCGAGCACCGATCTGCAACGGCGCGCTTACGCAACGCAGCGAGAATCGAAGCGTCGAGGTTAAGCGTAGTGCGCGGCATGATGTCTTGATGCTATCACGCCAAGCATCGCAGCATCAGTCTGCCTCAAGACTGCGTGCGGGCTCGCCAGGGTAGCTCTCGTTCTGCAGGAACTCGCGAACGGCTGCCCAGTCGCCCGTGTCGATCCGAGGCTCGCCCATATCTTTCGCGATCCACTCAAACGGGGGCGGTTCCGCAGCGCTCTCGCGCTCCTTCAAGGCAGTCGCAAGCAGGTAGCTAGCGGCGTCGCCAAGCGATTGGCCCGCTTCCCGGGCGTAGTCGCGCAACTCCGCAAGAATCAGGGCGTCGAGATTCAAGGTCGTACGCGACATGATGTGTTGATGCTACCACAGGGCGCATCACCGCATCACTCGCGCCCCCGAGCCGCGGATCAGGCGCCGCCAGCTGCCGCCACGGCCTTCTCCGCTGCCTCGCCAAGACTCTCCGCCCGGATCACGTCGATGCCCGAATCCTCGATCAGCTTCTCCCCTTCGGCGAGGTTCGTACCGACGAGACGCATGACCACGGGGACATCGAGCCCCAGTTCCTTATCCGCGTCGATGACGCCCTGCGCGATCACGTCGACACGCGCCATGCCCCCGAAGATGTTCACCAGTATCGCCTCCACCGAGGGGTCCTCGCTGATGACCTGGATCGCGTTCACAACGCGAGCGGGGTCGTTCACGGTGCCGATGTCGAGGAAGTTCGCGGGCTCGCCGCCGGCGAGCTTGATGGTGTCCATTGTCGCCATCGCGAGACCCGCGCCGTTGACGATGCAGCCGATGTTGCCGTCGAGCTTGATGAAGTTCGCCACGCCCAGCTCGGCGGCGAGGACCTCGAGCCGGTCCTCTTCGTCCTTATCCCGGAGTTGGGCCAGTTCCGCCTGGCGGTAGAGGGCGCTGTCGTCGACGGTGAACTTCGCGTCGAGGGCGAGGACGCGGCCGTCCTCGGTAAGAACCAGGGGATTGATCTCGGCAAGGCTGGCGTCGCTCTCAACGGCGGCGCGATAGAGCGCGGCGACGAGCGTGTTGAGCGCGGCCGCCTGCGCGCCTGCGAGGCCCAGGCGCGCGGCAAGCGTGCGGCCGATGTAGGACTCGTAGCCCGCAGCGGGGTTCACCGCCAGCCTCACGATCGCGTCCGGGTCGTTGTGGGCAACGACTTCGATCTCCTGCCCGCCCTCCGTCGAAGCCATGATCAGGGGCGTGCCCTGGGCGCCGTCGACGGTGATTGCGAGGTAGAACTCCTTCGCGACCGCAGACTGCTCCTCCACGAGCACGTTCTTCACGAGCTTTCCCTCGGGACCGGTCTGGATGGAGACGAGGTGCTGCCCAAGGATCGCCGTGGCCTCGCGTTCGGCGTCGGCGGCGGTATCGGCGAGGCGCACACCGCCGACGCGATCGCCCTTGACCTGGCCCTCGTTATTCGCGGGGTCGGAGGTGAGCTTTTCGAACATCGCGACGGTTTCGTCCGCCGCCACGAGCCGGCCCTTGCCCCGCCCGCCTGCGTGGATCTGGGCCTTGACGACCACCTTGCCGCCGAGCTCTTCAGCGATCGTTCGCGCCTCGGCAGGGGTGCTCGCGACGCGCCCCTTGGGGACCTCGACGCCGTACTCCGCAAAGAGCGCCTTCGCCTGGTATTCGTGGATTTTCATCGCTCCTCCGCAGGGACGCTGGGCGCCTCACTCGCACCCTTCTCGCCGCTGGCAGCCTACCGGCCGCCGCGCCCCGCGGAAACCGCGAGCGCTTGGCGGAGGACCGGTGTTGATGCCTGCGCACCCTCGGAAGTCACTCGATGTGGTTCGGCTCCTGCGCCGCGTTCAGGCCCGCGGTCGGGGAGTGGCACGGCTGCCTTCTGGGCGCTCGGGCGAGGTGGCGACAGCCTACGCCGCCTACGTTCGACTCCCGAGCGTCGGTTAGGAGCTGGGCAGTTCGTAGAGGCGGTACGAAGGCGAGTGGTTCGACACCGCGAACCAGAAGCTGTTATGCCCGGGCAGGCGGACGAGCTCGGCGCCAGCGTCGCTCACGAGCGCACCCTCGCTGACGGTCCAGCTTGTGCCCGCGGCCGTCACGGCGATGCCGCTCTCGGGATCGAACTCCACGAACTCCTCGTCGCCAGCGGCGAAGGCCCTGCCCCCGGTACCGTCCGCGGTGGCGAAGACGACGAGGCGCAGCTCACCGAGCTCGTCGTGCACGAAACCCTCATCCCGCAGCAACAAGATCGGGTAGGCGAGCACCTCGCCGTTGAGCCGAACCGCATAGACCGTCGACTTCACGGCGGGCGGTCCCGAGCGATCGGGGGCCGGGAACATCAGCTGCGGGCTCCGGAAGTAGCGGGCGTAGGCAACACCTTCGCCGTAGTTACGCTTGTGGCCGGTGTCGATATCGAGCACGAGCGTGTCAGGGTGGGCTTTGAGCCAGGTCTCGTAGGTCATATGGACCACCGGGAGGAACTTCAGCTGGATGCCGCTGCCCACGAGCTCACCCCAGACGGGCTCGCCCGTGAACTGCTCCCAGAGCGTGTCGTGGTGCGGTCGTACATGAGCTTGTTCGAGCGGTAGAGGAGCCCGCTGGTACCGAAGCGATAGACCTCCTCGCCGACGCGGCCGTCGTAGAGGATGGCGCTGCCGCAAAGTGTGCAGTACGCGAGCGAGACTGGGACGCCGCCGACTGTGTCGTTCACCATCTCGTGCCAATCGACGATGCGACGGGGGTAGGCCCGTGCGTCGCCGTTGATCTCAACGCCGATGACGAGGTCGTCCGGGCCGATCCAGGCGGCCGCTTGCTCAGGAGTGAGGAAGTTCGGCGACTCGAGCGGCGGGATGCCATCGACGCGGACCCCACCCCAGAAGACCTCTTGGGCGGAGATCGTTCGTGGCTGGGCCGGGTCAACGAAGTCGCCCATCTGCTCCTGGATGCCGCGAATCAGCTTGTGCTTGAACTGGAGGTAGGTGGCGCTGTCGTCCGCGGGCGTGCGGAAGCCCAGCCCCTCAACCCAGCCGAAGACGGGGAACTCCGTCGGCGGCTGCGTGCTGAGCAGGATCTCGTAGGCGAAGTCGCTGTAGGGCACGGGCAGGACCGCGAGGTCGATCAGGTACTGGAGATAGGCATCGTCCTCGTCGACTGCCATGGCCGCGAGTGTGTTGAGGACCGACTCCGGGGGCGTGCGCAGGCGGCGCTGGTAGCCGTTCCAGAAGTCGGTCTCCTGCCAGTAGACGAGCGCGAGCAGATCCTCGTCCGTGATCGGCTTGGGTGCGCGGGTCGCCTCCGGCTCAGCACCCGCCGTCCCTGTCTCACCCGCCCCCACAGTTGCGCGCTCGGCCGGGGCGGTGGCGTCGCTGGCGCCGGACCCCCCACTGCAAGCGAGGACGAACAGCGCAGCGAGCGCGAGCACGGGAAGGGCGAGGCGCATCCCCAGGAGTGTAGGGCGCGCAGGCGGTGACCTTTGTTACGAGAGGCTAACCGCGCGGTTACGAGAGCCTAACCGTGGCGGCGCCGAACGGAGTTCAGAGTTCAATGCTCAGAGGTCAAGGTTCAGAGTTCAGAGAGGGACGGCGCGGGCAAGGCCCGCCCGAGCTCGCCTGTCCGCTGACCGTGCTGCAGCCCCTTGGCACCCTAGCGGGCTACGTACCGGTCAGCTGCAACCTCACGGTCTGGTTCGACGCCAGGCGCGTCTCGATCCTGATTCGGGGGGCGCTCACTGGCCGCTATCGTGCCATCGGCCACCCCACGTCCCTCTTTGAACTCTAAACCCGACCGCTAGCGGGAAAGGTTCTGCCGAAACTACTTGGTTGCCAACTACTCGGCCACTGGTTAGAGTGCCGGCGCTATGAGCAGGGAGCTGCTGGCCGGTGAATACGCCGCCCTGGGTCTGCTTCGCACGCGGCCGATGTATGGCTACGAGATGGCCCGCTACTTCGAGCGCGAGGACCTACGCGAGGTCTGCCCGATCGAGCAGGGCTCGCTCTACACCTACCTGCGCAACCTCGAGAATCGCCAGCTCGTGAGCTGGCACGAGGAGCGCGTGGGGCTGCGACCCCCACGGAAGCGCTTTGCGCTGACCGAGGCGGGCGTGGCCCTCGTCGACCACTGGCTGCGCGAGCCCGTCGAGCGACTGCGCGAGGTCCGCTTCGAGCTGCTCGTGAAGCTCTACGTTCTGCACGCGATCGATGCTGAGGCGGAACGAGCGCTCGTGCGCGAGCAGCTCGAGGTATGCCGGTCGTACCGGGAGCGGGCGGAGAGGCGAGTGGAGGCTGCGAGCGACGACTTTTCGGAGCTCGTCGCCCGTTCGAAGCTCTCCGCAGCGGAGGCCACCATCGACTGGCTGCGGGGCTACCTAGACACGCTCTCCGCACCCGCAACCACTCAGTGAAGCGGGTGAGCGGGCTGCCGCCGTTGCTCGCCATCGCTGCGGTGGTCGCTACGGGTTGCGGAGGCGGGGGGGAGGAATCAGGCGGCCTCCGGGGAACGGTCACGGTTTTCGCCGCCGCTTCCCTCAGCGACGCCTTCGCGGAACTGGCTACCGACTTCAAGCAGCAACATCCCGGTGTCAACGTGCGGCTCAACTTCGCCGGCTCAGCGACGCTGCGGGCCCAGCTCCTCGAAGGCGCACCCGCCGACCTCTTCGCCAGCGCGAGCCCCGTCGAGGTGGAGGCGATCGCAGCCGCTGACCTCGTCCTCGAACAGCGCCCACTGGCCACGAACGAACTGGTGATCGCGGCCGTGAGCGGGAACGAGCGCATCTCTGCGTTCGTCGATCTTGCCGCGCCCGGCCTCCGACTAGTTCTCGCGGCGGAGGAGGTCCCGGCCGGGCGCTACGCCCGCGCTGCGCTCGCACTCGCGGACAGCGTGGGCGCGTTCGGCCCCAACTTCGCCGATCGCGTGCTCGCGAACGTGCGCAGCAACGAGACCAGCGTGCGCGCGGCCCTGGCGAAGGTCGAGCTCGGCGAGGCGGATGCTGCCATCGTCTACGCCAGCGACCTCGCGGCAGGCGCCCAAAACGCGGCGGTGCGAGCGATTGCCATTCCTGCGCAGTTCCAGGTAGCCGTCGAGTACCGCATCGCCCTGTTGAAGGACTCGGAATCAGCGCGCGCCTTCATGGATTTTGCCACCTCGACCGAGGGGGCGGCCGTCCTCGCGCGCCACGGATTCGACCCTCTGATGGTGGGGACATGAACGGGTCGCTGCGCCGCCGGGCGCCAGGGGCAGGCCTCGCGCTGCTGCTCTTCGCATTTGCGCTGTTCTTTCTGCTGCCCTTCGCAGGGCTGCTCGAGCGCGGCCTGCGCGACGGGGACACCTGGGACGCCATCACTTCGGGCACAGCCCGGGACGCGCTCGTACTCTCGCTCTGGACATCGACGCTGACGCTCGCGCTCGCGGTAGTCGCGGGCACGCCGCTGGCGTACTGGCTCGCGCGAGCCAACTTCCCCGGGAGGCAGCTGGTGGAGGGGCTGATCGACCTCCCGATCGTGCTGCCACCGACGATCGCGGGGGTGGCGCTGCTGACGGCCTTCGGCCGCAAGGGGCTGCTGGGCGGGCCGCTCGACGAGTGGTTCGGCCTGACGATCGGCTTCAGCACGGTCGCGGTCGTGATGGCGCAGCTCTTCGTGGGCGCACCCTTCTACGTCCGCGCCGCACGGGCCGGCTTCGCCGGCATCGACGCGCAGTACGAGCGGGTCGCGCACACGCTCGGCGCTTCCCGGCTGCGCGCCTTCGTGCGGGTTGTGCTGCCACTCAGTTGGCCGTCACTAGCGGCAGGCGCCGCCCTCTGCTGGGCACGAGCGCTCGGCGAGCTCGGCGCCACGCTGATCTTCGCGGGCAACCTTCGGGGCGAGACCCAGACGATGCCCCTCGCGATCCTGAGCGCCTTCGAGAGCCCTGCCGGCCTCACGGCGGCGGTCGCGCTCTCGCTCCTGCTGCTCGCGGTCGGGCTCCTCGTGCTCGCCGCCTTCTGGCTGGTCTCGCCCCGGCTACGGGGAGCGATGTGAGCCTGAAGTTCGCCGCGCGCACACAACTCGGCGACTTTTCGTACGACGCCGAGCTCGCCGTCGAGCACGAGATCGTCGTGCTATTCGGGCACTCCGGGGCCGGCAAGAGCCTAACGCTGCAGTTCATCGCGGGACTGATGCGACCGGCGGCAGGCCAGATCGCGATCGGCGGCGCACCGGTCTTCGACTCCGCCACGGGCCTCGATCTCCCTCCTCAGCGGCGGCGCTTGGGCTACGTCGTCCAGGATCTCGCGCTCTTCCCGCACATGACGGTGGCTGAGAACGTTTCCTTCGGGATGGCGGGCGAAAATCGCGAACAGCGGCTCCACGATCTCCTCGAGCTGATGCACCTCGGCGCGCTGCGCGAGCGAAAGCCACGTTCGCTCAGCGGCGGGGAGCAGCAGCGGGTCGCACTCGCCCGAGCGCTCGCGCGCGATGCCGATCTGCTGCTGCTGGACGAGCCCTTCAGCGCGCTCGACGAGTCGCTGCGCGCGGAGCTGCGCAGAGAACTCATCCGCCTCCGCAGCGAGCTGGCGCTGAGCGTGGTGTTCGTCACGCACGATCTCCGGGAGGCGCATCTGCTTGCCGATCGCCTAGCGGTATTCGACGCCGGCCGCCTCCTCCAGTTCGAGGCCCGCGAGCAGGTCTTCCGCCAGCCCGCGAGCCGGCGCGTTGCCGAACTCACGGGTGTGGCGAATATCCTCCAGGGGCGCGTCGCGTCTGCGCGCGGCAGCGAGCTCGTGATCGATGTCGCCCAGATTCAGCTGCGAGCGATCGCGCCGCGGGGTTGGCAGCCACGCCCGGGCGCGGCGGTCGACCTCGCGATCCGCGCGGAGCGCGTGAATCTGCGCCGGCTCGACGCCCAAGGGATGGGTGAGCCAAACCTCCTGCGCGCGACGATTCGCGAGGAGTTCGCCTACGGATCGACACACACGCTGCGCCTCGACACGGGCGCGGGCGGACCTGAGATCGAGGTCGAGATCGCCTCACGGCCGTACGAAGTGCTGGGCGTGGCGGGCCAGAAGTCGTGGACGCTGGAGCTACCGCCCGCTGACCTTCACGTGATGCCTGCCTCGGAGCTGGCGGCTGGGGAAGCGGGAAGCGCTTCGGCCACCACCGCGTAGGCAGGATCGGAGCGTCCGGTAGCGGGGCTGATGTCGAAGGCCTTCGCCTCCGAGAACGCCTTGGAGGCTTCGAAGTAGAGACCGACGAGGTTCGCGTGCTGCTGATCGTTGAGGGCCTGCCAGGCACTCACGGCCTTCGTCGGGAACATCCGGTTCGAGAACGTCACAGCGAAGGGCGCACCCGGTTTGAGGACGCGCCCGACCTCCGCGAAGACAGCCACCGGCTGGGTCAGGTACTGCACCGAGACGCTCACCACGCCGCCATCGAACTCGTCCGTCGCGTACGGCAGGATCGGGGTCCGATTGAGGTCGTGCACAGTGCGGCGCGACAGGATCGGATTGCGCTCGAGCTCGACCTGGTTCAGGCCAAGCCCGGTGACCGCGGCGTAGCCCGCATCCTCGGGGAGGTGCGACACCCAGCTGGACATGAGGTCGAGGATCTGCCCGCCTGCCGGCAACGTGCGGCCATAGAAGGCGCGGATCGCTTCGATCGCGGCGTCGTCGATGTGGTTGACCAGCCGCGGTTGCGCATAGAAGAGCGCGTCGTCGGTCTCGTCGACGCGGCGGAAATGCTCGGGGCGGAACGGCCCCTCGGGCTCCGACGGAGAGCTAGCCGGCAGTGGCGGCGGCTCCCTGCTCGACCAGCACGGCCTCGTAGAAGAGGGCGCGCGGGTGCCCCTCGACGACGCCCTCCGGGGGGCCAGCCTGCGCGTGCGCATTCTTGAAGTGGTCCGACTGCGCCCAGGCGAGGAAGGCTTCGCGGGACTCCCACATCGTGTGCGAGATGTAGTCTCCGGGCTCGTCTCCCTTGAGCAACGAGAACTGAAGGAAGCCGCCGAGGTCCTTCAGGTAGCTCTCCCGGCCCTCCCAGATCTCCTCGAACTCGCGCGAGCGGTCGGGATTGACGTTGAAGTGGTTCATGGCGATGAACATGACGTGCCCTCGCTCGCTTCGTGGTCGTGCGCCTAGCGTACGCGACAAGATGGCTGTTGGCTCTTGGCTGTTGGCTATTGGCCGTCGCTCGTCCCTCTCTGAACTCTGAACGTTGAACGCTGAACTCGATCGGACGCTGAACTCGGTCCAGACCTCGTATCATCTCGGCATGGTGAAGCTTGCCGCAAACCTGAACTTTCTTTTCACCGAAGTCGACTTCCTGGACCGCTTCGCGCTAGCGAAGCGGCACGGGTTCGAAGCCGTGGAATACCCCTTCCCCTACGACAATCCTGAGGACGAACTCGCAAGCCGCCTCGACGAGCACGGCCTCACCCAGGCGCTGATCAACCTGCCCGCGGGCGACTGGGCCGCCGGCGACCGGGGCATGGCCTGCGATCCCGCGCGGGTCGACGAGTTCCGCGAAGGGGTGGGCGCAGCGATCCGCTACGCCCGGGCGCTTGCGTGTCCCCGCGCCAACTGCCTGGCGGGCTTCGCGCCCGCAGGTGCCTCTGAGGCCACCGCGCAGCGGACGCTCGTGGAAAACCTCCGCTATGCGGGCCGGGCTTTCCGGGATGCGGGGCTGCAGCTGCTGGTCGAACCCATCAACACCCGAGACATGCCGGGCTTCTTCGTGAACACGAGCGCCCAAACCCTGGCGCTCCGCGAGGACGTTGGCGATGGCCTCGTAGGACTCCAGTACGACGCGTATCACATGCAGATCATGGAAGGCGACCTCGCCCGTACCGTGGAGGAAAACCTGTCCGTCATCGGGCACATCCAGATCGCGGACAACCCCGGCCGTCACGAGCCCGGCACGGGCGAAGTGAACTACCAGTTCTTTCTAGAGCATCTGGACACGATCGGCTACGACGGCTGGGTGGGCTGCGAATACGCACCGGCGACGACGACCGAGGCGGGCCTCGGTTGGATCCGGCCATACCTGGCCGGTGGAGGCGTCTCTTGACCAAGATCGGCTTCATTGGGCTCGGCATCATGGGCCGGCCCATGGCTGGGCACCTGCAGGCAGCCGGCCACGCGCTCTTCGTCGTGCGACACGTCGCGCCGCTGCCGGAGGAGCTGCTCGCGGAAGGTGCGGTCGAATGCGCGTCGGCGGCCGAGGTGGCCTCGCGCAGCGACGTCGTCATCACGATGGTTCCCGATACCCCGGACGTCGAGGCCGTGCTCCTCGGCGCGGGCGGGGTGGTCGAGGGGCTCGGAGCCGGCACGACGGTCGTCGATATGAGCTCGATCTCGCCCATCGCCACCAAGGGCTTCGCGGCCAAGGTCGCGGAGAAGGGCTGCGACTACCTCGACGCGCCAGTATCCGGCGGCGAAGTGGGCGCGAAGGCGGCGGGCCTGACGATCATGGTCGGGGGGAGCGGTGAAGCCTTCGAACGCATCCGGCCGCTCTTCGAGCTGATGGGCAAGAACATCACCCTCGTGGGCGACGTCGGTGCGGGCCAGACCTGTAAGGTCGCGAACCAGATCATCGTCGCGCTCACGATCGAGGCGGTAGGCGAGGCGCTGCTCTTCGCCTCGAAGGCGGGGGTCGACCCAGCGCGGGTGCGCGAGGCGCTCATGGGTGGGTTCGCCGGCTCCCGCATCCTCGAGGTCCACGGCGAGCGCATGATCGAACGCACCTTCGAGCCGGGATTCCGGATCGCGCTCCACCAGAAGGACCTGGGCCTGGCGCTCGAAGGCGCCCGCGCCCTCGGCATCAGCCTGCCGAACGCCGCGACCGCGCAGGAGCTCATGAACGCTTGCGCCGCGAACGGCTGGCGCGATCTCGACCATTCCGGCCTCGTCAAGGCGCTGGAGACGCTCGCGGGACACGAGATCGCCTAATGCCAGCGAGCGGCCGTATGCGACAATGCGCCCGGCGCGTGCGACCTGTGCGCCGGCCCGACCAACGGACAAGGGAGCGCGATGCCGATCGAGGAAGTGGGCGTGGTCGGCTGCGGCATCATGGGCGCCGGTATCGCCCAGGTCTGCGCCACCCACGGCTACCGCGTGCTCGTGGCCGAGGAGGACTCGGAGCGACTCGAACAGGGCCTCGGCACGATCCGCACGCGCCTCGGGCGCGAGGTCGAGCGCGGAAGGCTGAGCAAAGAGCGCCACGACCGGACCCTCGCGCGGCTTCACGGGACCAAAACGCTTGCCGAATTCGCGAGCAGTGACCTCGTGATCGAGGCGGTGGTCGAGGACCTGCCCGTGAAGAAAGTGCTTTTCAAGGAGCTCGGCAGCGTCTGCAAGCCAGCCGCGATTCTCGCCAGCAACACCTCCTCCCTCTCGCTCAGCGAGATGGCCGCCTCCTCCGGCCGGCCCGAGGAGGTCATCGGCATCCACTTCTTCAACCCCCCCACGGTCCTCCCCCTGGTCGAGGTGATCTCCTCGGAAAGCACTTCGCAGGACACGATCGACACCGCGATGGCGTTCTGCGACTCGATCGACCGGCTCACGGTGCGGGTGAAGGATTCGCCGGGCTTCATCGTCAACCGCCTCTTGGTGCCGTTCATCTTCGATGCCATCCGCATGGTGGAGGGCGGCATTGCCAGCGCCGAGGACGTCGACCAAGCCTGCAAAGTGGGGCTGAACCACGCCCTCGGCCCGCTCGCGACGGCGGACCTCATCGGGCTCGACACGATGATTCACATCAGCGAATCGATGTTCGAAGAGTACGGCGAGGCGCGTTTCAAGGCCCCGACCATGCTCCGCCGGCTCGTCTCGCTCGGGCACCTCGGCCGCAAGACCGGCCGCGGATTCTTCGACTACGACCGCTAGGAGGCAGGCATGGCTCTGCTCTACGAAGTCAGCGACCACATCGCGACGATCACGATCAACCGGCCCGACGCGCTCAACTCGATCGACCTCGAGACCTGGCGCGAACTGAGTGAAGCCGGCACGAAGCTCGAAGCCGAGGACGATGTCTGGGTCGCGATCATCACCGGCGCCGGCGACCGTTCGTTCAGCGCGGGCGCGGACCTCCGCGAAACGATCCCCGCACTCATCGACGACCCCCGCGGCAACCCCTACGACGAGCCTCCGACGATCATGCGCGGACAGGTGGTGACGAAGCCGCTCATTGCCGCGGTGAACGGCCTCGCGCTCGGCGGCGGCCTCGAAATCGTGCTCGCCTGCGACCTGCGCATCGCCGCCGAGGGCGCGCGCTTCGGCTCGCCGGAGGTGAACCTGGGACTGATCCCGGGGTGGGGCGCGACCCAACGTCTGCCCCGGGAACTCCCCTGGGTGATCGCCGCGCAGATCGCACTCACCGGCGACCAGATGGGTGCCGAGACGGCGCTTCAGCTCGGCCTGATCAACCAGGTCGTGCCCGCCGACCGCCTCCAGGCGGCCGCTCGCCAGCTCGCGGCGAAGCTGTGCTCACGCGGCCCGCTGGCGATTCGCGCCGCCAAGCGGGCGATGTCCGAGGGCTTGGAGCTGTCGCTGGACGAGGGCCTGGCGCTGGAGCACAAGCTCTTCGACGAGCTCGCCTACACCGAAGACGCGAAGGAAGGCGTAGCTGCCTTCCAGGAGCGCCGCGCAGCGACCTTCAAGGGGCGCTAAGCGGGTGGGCGCTCTTGGCTCTTGGCTCTTGGCTCTTGGCTATTGGCTATCGGTGGCAACGCCGTGCAGCTGGGACGCCCCGCGTCGGGCGCAACCACCCCCGAAAGTCTCTGGGCCTCCATTGAACCCTGAACCTTGAACTCTGAACCCTCGCGGTCTAGATTCGCCGAGCCTTTCGCGGCCGGGCCGGAGCGGCCTGTGCCCGCGGCGAAAGGGTGACCGTGGCAACCCGCACTTGACGATTACGCCATCCACCAAGTCGTCGAGAACATAGAGCAGGTTGAGGGGCGCGACCCGCGCTGGGTCGACGAGCTCTGGTTCCAGCACAACCGACGGCACCCTGAGCGTCGCGGGCCACATGGGCGTCTATCCGCGACCGCCTCAATGGACGCGGCCGTTAGCGTCGCGCACGGCGGGAAGATGCCAATGCGGTTCGGAACTATCAATAGGCCAGATGCCTTCGACCAGGCGACCCGAACCCCCTTCCTGTAGGACGAGGCACTCTTGAACTTCTTTCGCTCTCTGGGGCCGCCGGCGGAGATGGAGCCGTGCGGGTTCCACGCCTGGGCTATCAACGCCCTGCTCTCGGCGCTGGAGTGGACGACATCGCGGTCTTCGAGGTCGACTGGGGCGGGCGCGAGACGCGAGACCTGGTGCATCTCCTGGCCGAGTTGCGGCCAGGCAACCAGGCCTGGTCGAACTCGCCCTACGTCTACTTCGCTCCCCGACAGGCCGAGCGACCCGCCGACGCGGGTTCTCGAGGCCCTGAGCGGTAGCGCCATGATCGCGCTGCCGGTCGTCGACCGGCGCGCCTCCTACGAGCGAGGCATTCCCAGGCCGCGCGTCGCGATGACGTTGCGGTTTACTTCGCTCGTTCCGCCGGCGACGGTGTAGCTGGGCCCCGCGAGGGCCCAGCGCTCCACGCGGCCGCGGAGGGGCGCGTACGCGCTGTCGGGTTCGAGCTGGCCGGACATGCCGAGGACGCGCAGCCCGGTCTGGCCCATCTGGCGCTGCAGTTCGGTGCCGAAGACCTTCGAGATCGAGGCCTCGTAGTTCGGGTTGAGGCCGTCGCTCTGCATCTGCGCAACGCGATAGCAGAGCCAGCGACCGAGCTCGAAATCGATGGTCCGGGAGGCGAGCTCGTGGCAGATGTGGTGGGGGGTGGCGCCGCCATCGCGTTCGCGCACGTAGGCGATGAGCGCTTCGAGCGTGGATCGCGACATGACGATGCGGTTGATCGAGCTACGCTCCTGATCGAGCGTCGCGGCGGCAACGTACCAGCCGCGGTTCTCCTCGCCGATGCGGTTATCGATGGGGACGCGCACGTCCTCGAAGAAGACCTCGGTGAAGTGGGCGGCGTCCATCATGTTCACGAGCGGCCGGACAGTTACACCGGGGCTGTGCATATCCAGGATTAGGTAGCTGATGCCGCGGTGCTTGGGCGCGTCCGGGTCGGTGCGGGCGAGGAGGATGCCCCAGTCCGCGTCCAGGGCCCAGCTCGACCAGATCTTCTGGCCGTTGACGACGTACTCGTCGCCGTCGCGGATGGCGCGCGTCTGCAGCGAGGCGAGGTCGGAGCCCGCTCCGGGCTCCGAGAACAGCTGGCACCAGCGCGAGCTGCCGCTGCCGAGGCCCGGGAGCCAGCGCTCCCGCTGGGCCTCGTTGCCTTGCTGCATGAGTGCCGGTCCTGCGAGCCAGATGCCCTGGTCGTAGGCGCCGGGGGCGCCGCTGGCGCTCATCTCTTCCATGTAGATGGTCTGAGTGACGAAGTCGGCGCCACCGCCGCCATGCTCCTCCGGCCAGCCCAAGGTCAGCCAGCCACGTTCGGCCAGCTTCGCGCGGAACTCCCGCGTGAAGTCCGCCTCCGCGGGTGTCATCTCCTCGCGATCGTTGCGCATGTCCCAGACGTCCGCCGGGAGCTCCGCGTCCAGGAAGGCGCGGAGCTCGTGGCGGAAAGCGGCCTGCGCAGGCGAGTCGCGGAACAGCATCGAAGCAGGCTACCTCGCGTTGAGGGTGCCCAAGACCTCGAGGGCGTGGGGTGCGTGCGAGTCGACGTCGCGCGGCTCGATGTAGATATCGCGGAGGACGCGATCTTTGTCGATCACGAAGGTCGCGCGGTTATGGATACCGAAGTCTTCGTTGTAGATCTCGTAGTCGCGACCGGCCTGGTTCTTGGGAAAGTCGGAGAGGAGGGGGAACTCGAGCCCCAGCTTCTCCTGGAACTCACCGACGGCGGCGAAGGAATCAACGCTCACGCCCAGGACCTGGGCGTCGGCTTCCACGAACGCATCAGTGTGCGTGTGGAAGTTCGTCATCTCGGCCGTTCACCCACCGGTGAAGGCGAGAGGATAGAACGCCAGGACGATGTGCTTGTCCGGGAACGAGTCGAGCGTGACCTCCTCGCGGGCGTTGTTCAGCAGCCTGAACGCGGGGGCGGGCTGGCCGACGGTTGGTGGCATGGGACCTCCTCTGGTCTCGTCCTCTCGGTTCTTCCTTCTAAGCTTGTTTTTCGAGGGCGCTAGTGGCCTTTGAAGTTGGGCTCGCGCTTCTCGGTGAAGGCGCGCGGGCCCTCCTTCGCATCATCCGTGGCCTGGGCGAGGGTCATCGCCATCTGGGCGAAATCGAGATGCTCGTCGAACGTGAGGTGGGCGGAGCGGTAGACGAGTTTCTTCGCGAGCTGGATGGCGGTCGCCGGGCCGTTGGCGAGCTTGAGCGCGAATTCGCGCGTGCGCGCCATGAGCTCGCTGGCGGGGTGGACCGCGCTCACGTAGCCGATGCGGAGCGCCTCTTCGGCGTCGATCAGCTCGCCGCTCCAGATCAGCTCCAGCGCCTTTGCTGTTCCGACGATGCGGGGGAGCGTGTAGGCACCGCCGTCGCCGGGGATGAGACCCATGCGCACGTAGGCCATGCCGAAGCGGGCGCTCTCGCTGGCGAAGCGAATGTCGGCCATCGAGGCCATGTCCATGCCCGCGCCCACAGCCGCGCCGTTGACCGCGGCGATGTACGGCTTCTCGAGCTGCACGAGCGCGCGGGGAATGGGGTGGACCCGGTTGCGAAGACTGTGCCTGCGCTCAGCCACCGACGCCTCGGTGCGGAGGACGCCGCCGCCGCCTGCCTCTTTGGCGACGTCCATGCCGCTGCAAAAGCCGCGCCCGGCGCCAGTGAGGATGATGGCGCGCACGTCACCGTCCGCGTCGGCGGACGCGATCGCCTCACGCCATTCGCTCAGCATGAGGTCGTCGAAGGCGTTCAGCCGCTCCGGGCGGTTCAGCGTGATCGTCGCCACGCCCTCGTCGATGTCGTAGAGGATGTGCTCGTAAGCCACTGCGGGATTGTACGGGGGGTGGTAGCTGTTGGCTTGGCGATGTTATCCAGGAGGCTGGTTTCCGCGGACCGGACCCAAAGCCGGTGCCCGGGCGCAGCTCCCACACTAGACACGGTTAGGGCCCCCGCTTCCTCCATCGCTGGTGGTGCGCTGGGCCCTGGGACCTTCGCCCGTCATCCGGTGATCAGACCGAAATCTAGACTCCGCTCGCTCCCGCGGCTGCTGGGCTTCGCTCGCACGCTTCTACTGTTAGCAGCAGCTTCCGCGGCGCGGCGCTCCCCGTTGCTTCCGTGCTGTAAAGCACCCACTACTCGGCGAATGCCCGTCGGAGGGCGCCCCCACCAACTAACCCAAACCTCCGGCAGTCTCTTCGGGCTTGCTCGACCCTCTCAGGCGCGCGCCAGTCCCCGAAGACCGGACCTCCGCCTTTAGGCTTACGCGATCTCAAGAGCATCCCGGCTTCATCAGGCTGCCTCCTCGCTCGATGTCGACCATCGGGCGAATCGGCACTCGCTTTTGCGGGCTGCCTCTAGGGGCCGGCAGTCGCACTTAGCCTTCTAGCTTCGGCAGGGCAGTGCTACCCGCCCTCCGACCTGGTGAGCTGCTGGCGCAGATCTATCGACAGTGGAAAAAATCCAACTGTCATGACCTGGCCTCCTTTCCCTCTCGACGGTCTAACCCGCCACGAGTTCAGGATGCCCTCAGTATACAACCTCGGCGCCCATACCGCTAGGCTTGCCTATCAGTTGTTGTTGCACGCCAATCGGGCGCGGCGGTCGCAAATTAGCGACTCGCCCTAGGTCCGCACTTGGTCATCGTCGTTGGTGTGAGGGCGCGGACTCTACCGTCGCCCTCGGCCCAGCTACCAGGCGGTCGAGGACTGCGGCTTCGGAGGGCACCTCCATCGGGGCCGCCAATCATAGGGTGGGCGAAGTAGCCAAGAGTCGGGAGCGAGGCGCCGCCTCCGCTACACTTGATCCGTGGTCGCAACCACCCTCCCCGTTCGCCTCAAGAAACAGCTCGAAGCGCTGCCCGCGCGGCCCGGCGTCTACCTCATGCGCGACGCCAAGGGCGAGGTCATCTACGTGGGCAAGGCCGCGCGGCTGAAGGACCGCGTCCGCTCGTACTTCGGCTCGCCTCGCAGCCTGGAGCCAAAGACGCGGGCGTTGCGGGCGCAGGTCGAGGACTTCGAGTACATCGTCTGCGGGAACGCGGGCGAGGCGCTGATCCTCGAAGCGACCCTGATCAAGCGCCACCAGCCGTTCTTCAACATCCGTCTGAAGGACGACAAGCGCTATCCTTACCTCAAGGTCGACGTCCAGAATCCGTGGCCGCGGGTCTACATCACGCGGCGGATCGAGAAGGACGGCGCGCGCTACTTCGGCCCCTACGCCAGCGCCGGGTCCGTGCGGGCGACGCTCGACCTGCTCAAGAAGCTCTTCCCCTACCGCTCCTGCACGAAGGAGATCACGGGCACCGACGCGCGTCCCTGCCTCGATTACTACATCAAGCGCTGCATCGCGCCCTGCACCTCCTTCTGTACGAAGGAGGAGTACGGCGAGGTGATCGCGCAGATCATCCTGTTCCTCGAAGGCAAAGCGAACGACGTCCTCGACCGGCTGCGCGGGCAGATGGATTCCGCCGCCGCCGAGCTCGAGTACGAGCGCGCCGCCATGGCCCGCGATCAGATCCGCGCGATCGAGCGGACGGTCGAGCGGCAGATGGTGTCGACCACGAGGAAGGAGGACCTCGACGTCTACGGGCTCGCGCGCGAAGGCGACCGCGCCTGCGTGCAGGTGTTCTTCGTGCGGGGCACGCAGATGACCGGTAGCGACCACTTCGTGCTCGAGGGCACGACCGGCGAGTCGGACGAGGCTGTCCTCGGGAGCTTCCTCCAGCAGTACTACGAAGGCGCGCAGTACGTCCCCAAACTGGTGGTCGTGCCGTTCGAACCGAGCGACCGGGGCGAGCTGGAGACGATGCTCAGCGTCAGGCGCGAGGCGGACGTCGAGATCCGGATCGCTCAGCGCGGGGAGAAGCGCCGGCTCGTCGAGATGGCCCAGGAGAACGCACGCGAGGCGCTGGACGTGCTCAAGGTGCGCTGGCTGGCGGATTCGACGAAGACGGAGACAGCGCTCGAAGAGCTGCGAGAGGAGCTGTCGCTGCCGGAGGTCCCGCGGCGCATCGAGTGTTATGACAATTCGAACATCCAGGGGTCGAGTCCCGTTTCGAGCATGGTGGTCTTCGTCGACGGCAAGCCGGAGACGCGCCAGTACCGCAAGTTCCGGATCAAGACGGTCGAGGGGGCCGACGACTTCGCCACGATGCAGGAGGTGTTGCGTCGCCGCTTCAAACGTGCCGCTAAAAAGAGTTCAGAGTTCAGGGTTCAGAGTTCAGAGGACGGGAGTTCAGCGTTCAGGGTTCAGAGTTCAGAGGGGGACGGAGACCGGACCGAAAACGATGAGGGCTCGCCAACGGCCAACGGCCAGCGGCCAACCCCCCCGGATGACGCTTGGGACCTGCCTGACCTCGTGATCGTCGACGGGGGGAAGGGACAGTTGCGTGCGGCCGTCGAGGTGATGCGCGAGCTGGGGGTGTACGACATCCCCGCGGCGGGGCTGGCGAAGCGCCACGAGGAGCTGTTCGTGCCGGACGAGGAAGCGCCCGTCGTGCTTCCTCGGGCGTCCGAAGCCCTCTACCTCGTCCAGCGCTTGCGCGACGAGGCGCACCGCTTCGCGATCACCTACCACCGCCAGGTGCGAGGCAAGGCCGCGAAGGAGAGCGTGCTCGACTCGATCCCCGGGGTCGGGCCGAAGCGGAAGCGGGCACTGCTGCGCAAGTTCGGCTCGCTGAAGGCGGTGCGTGAGGCGGACATCGAGGAGATCGCCAGCACCCTCGGCTACACGCGAGCGCTGGCCGAGAATGTCAAGGAGTACGTGTAGCCGCGCCTATACTTTCGGCCGTGCCCGGTGAGCGCCCGTGACTGGACCGGAGAGCAGCGATGCTGAGGTCCTGGGTGTCGACATCGGTGGGACATTTACCGACTTCGTGGCGCTCGGGGAGCGCGGTCTTCGGACCTGGAAGCGGCTCTCGACCCCCGCCGCTCCGGAGGCCGCGGTGGTGGCGGGCGCAGGCGCGGCCGCGGCGCGGCGGCTCGCGCACGGGAGCACGGTCGCGACGAACGCCCTCCTCGAACGGCGAGGCCCCCGCACCGTGTTGGTCACGACGGAAGGCTTTCGCGACCTGCTCGTGATCCGGCGACAAGAGCGGCCCGCGCTCTACGACCTCGAACCGCAACGCCGTCCGCACGTGGTTGCCCGCGGCGACGTGATCAGCGTGCATGAGCGGATCGGCGCCAACGGGGAGGTGGTCGAGCCGTTGGCCGAAGCCGAGGTTGAGCGCGTAGTGGCGGAGGCACAGGCACTTGGGGCCGAAGCGATCGCTATCTGCCTCCTGTTCTCGTACCTGCAGCCCGCCCACGAAGCACGGCTGGCGACCGCGTTGCGGGAGGCGGGGTTCGATGTGAGCGCATCGCACGAGGTGCTCCCCGAGTACCGCGAATACGAGCGCGCAAGCACGACCGCGATCAACGCCTTTCTCCGACCCACCGTCCGGCACTACCTCGGCGCGCTTGGCACGCACTTCGGCGGCCTGCGCGTGATGCACTCGGCCGGGGGACTCACCGACGCGGCTGCGGCGGGCGAACGGCCCGTCGCCATGATCACGAGCGGGCCAGCGGGGGGCGTGCTCGGGGCGCTCGCGGTCGCCGCAGCGGCCGGGCACGAGCAGATCGTCACGTTCGATATGGGCGGCACCAGCACCGATGTGTCGCTCTGTCCCGGCGAGCCGCGCTACCGCTCGGCTGCGGAGATCGACGGCCTCGCCCTGCATACGCCCATGGTCGACATCGTCACGGTAGGGGCCGGGGGCGGCTCGATCGCCTGGTTCGACGAGGGCGGCGCTTTGGCGGTCGGCCCGGAGAGCGTGGGCGCCGATCCCGGGCCGGCCTGCTACGGACGAGGCACGCTACCGACGGTCTCGGACGCGAACCTCGTCCTCGGCCGGCTGCGGCCCGACGTTGCGTTGGGCGAGACCGTCCGGCCCGACCTTGACCGCGCCCGCGCCGCCCTCGAGACGCTCGGCGACGCCACGGCGATCTCCGTGGCGGTGGTCGAAGTCGCAAACGTGACGATGGCGCGCGCGCTCCGACGCGTCAGCCTCGAGCGCGGATACGACCCGGCGGACTTCACGCTCGTGGCGTTCGGAGGAGCGGGGCCCCTGCACGCGTGCGAGTTGGCGGACGAGGTCGGGATCGCACGCGTACTCGTGCCCCTGCACGCGGGCGTGCTATCCGCCATCGGGATCGCGACCGCCCCGGAGGCGATTGAACGGAGCCAGGGGCTCCTGCTTGCGCTCCACGAACCTTGGACAGACGCGGAAGAGGCGATCGGCGGCGCCGCTCGACCGCTCCAGGCGCAAGTCAGCGCTGAGCTGCGTGCTGCGGGCGGCGAGTTGGCGGCAACCCGCTGGGCGGCGGACGCGCGCTATACCGGGCAGGCGCACGAATTGCGCGTGACCGTCGCTGAGCCGTCGGCGACCGCAATCGTTGAGGCATTCCACGGGGCGCATGCGCGCGAGTATGGCTTCGAAGCGCGCGAACGTTCCGTGGAGTTGGTCACCCTGCGCTGCCGGGCCGAGGGCCCCGCCGGGGCCCTCTCTCCCGCCCCGCTGGAAGCTGCCGGCACGACCCTGGAGCCAGAACCGATCGTGCTGGGAGACGGAACCGCCGCGATCCACCTGCGCCGCGACGGTCTCACGGCCGGTCGCACGATCGAAGGGCCGGCCGTCGTCACCCAGACCGACGCGACCTGTTTCCTGCCCGCCCATTGGGGGGGCATGGTCGATCGCGCGAGCAACCTCGTGCTGGAACGGCGATGAGCGAGGACGCGGCCCGGCTTGCGATCTGGAACGCGCTCCTCGCGTCCGCCGCCGAGGAGATGGGCGTGACGCTCTGGCGGACCGCGCATTCCCCGAATATCCGCGAGCGACGCGATTTCTCCTGCGCCGTTTTCGACGCGGGCGGCGAGATGGTGGCGCAGGCCGCGCATATCCCTGTGCACCTGGGCGCGATGCCCGAGTCTGTAGCGGCGGTGGCAGCGCTAGCGCCGTGGGCCGAGGGCGATGTCGCGATCGTGAACGACCCTTACCTGGGGGGCACCCACCTCCCCGACGTGACCTTGGTCGCGCCGGTGTACGCGGCCCAGACCCTTATCGGCTTCGTTGCCAACCGAGCTCATCACGCCGACATCGGGGGCATGTCGGCGGGGTCGATGCCGGTGGCCACCGAGCTCTATCAGGAAGGGGTGATCATCCCGCCGCTCAAGCTGCGGGAGGCGGGCGTCACGAACGACGCACTGCTGGCGTTGATTCTGCGCAACGTACGCACGCCCGCCGAGCGACGCGGCGACTTCGACGCCCAGCTCGGCGCGCTGCGCACCGGCTCTGCGCGCCTGCAGGGGCTCGCAGCCCGCTACGGGGTCGATGAGCTGGCGCGTTGGATGGAGGCGCTGAAGGAGTACGCGGAGCGCCTCACGCGAGCCGCGCTGGCACTGGTTCCGGATGGCGTTTACGAAGGCGAAGACGTGATGGAGGGTGCGGGCGGTGTTCTCTTCCCACTACGAGCGCGGATCGAGGTCGCGGGGGACGAAATCACGGTCGACTTCGCGGGAACGGCACCTGAACAGCCGGCCTCGATCAACGCGGTCGCGGCGGTCACGCGCTCGGCGGTCGCCTACTGCATTCGCTGCCTCCTGCCCGCCGCCGCGCCTTCGAACGAAGGCGTGTTCCGGCCCATCCGCGTCACCCTCCCCGAGGGGTCACTCGTGAACGCACGCCCCCAACGCGCCGTTTCCGCGGGGAACGTGGAGACCTCGCAGCGGATCACCGATGTGGTCTTAGCAGCGCTGGCGCTGGCGCTCCCACAACGGGTGCCGGCGGCGAGCGCGGGAACGATGAGCAACTTTACGTTCGGCGGTGTACGCCCCGACGGGGAGCCGTTTGCCTACTACGAGACGATCCCCGGGGGTGCCGGTGCGGGACCGCTGCGCGCGGGCGAGAGCGGCATTCAGACGCACATGACGAATACCGCAAACACGCCCGTCGAGGCGATCGAGAGCAGCTTTCCGGTGCGCGTGCGGCGCTTCGAGCTGCGCGAGAGCAGCGGTGGTGCGGGCGCGAACCGTGGCGGTGATGGAGTCGTCCGCGAGGTCGAGTTCCTCGCCGTTGCAGAGGTGTCGCTGATCGGAGACCGCCGCCTGGTCGGCCCGCCCGGCGCGCGTGGCGGCGAGGCGGCGGCGCCCGCCGAAAACGCGCTCCTTCGCGCAGACGGGGAACGGCACGCGCTGCCGGGCATGGCCCAGGCTAAGGTCGGCGACGGCGATCGCGTCGAGATCCGAACGCCGGGCGGTGGGGGCTGGGGGCGGCCGGATCCTTAACCGCCGGCGGGGGCCGGTCCTGTCGACGAGCGCCGGGCGGATGGCCTATCGTGGATCGCATAATGCCCGACCGGATCGAGCGCGAGATCGAGGAGATCCTCTCCCGTCTCAACGATGACGAAGAGCCGCCTTCCGACGGCGAGCGCAAGCCGATCCCAATCGAGTCACGCCGTCGTGCTCAGCCCCGGACGAGCCTCGGTTCGAGACTTGGAGCGGCCTTCAGCCTTCCCTCGATCCCCACCGGTCGTATGACTCCAACGTCACTGCTCTTCACGGGCGCGGGCGTGATGATCGTCGGCTTCATCCTGGCCGCGATCTGGGGAGCGCTGATCTGGCTGTCGTTCGCAGGTGTGGCCCTATTCGCGGCGGCGTTCATCTGGTCGTTTGTGCGGTCACCGCGCCGGGGGGGCGGCTCCGCCCAGCCTTCGAAGGGGGCGTACTGGCGCGGCCGTTACGTCCAGTACGAGCCCGCTGCGCCGGGTATGCTCAGTCGACTCAAGCGCGCTATCCGCCGGCGCTAGTCCCCGCTTTTCGGTCTCCCGCTGAACCCTCCCCGCTTGCCACATGACGATGTGGGCACCTCGCGATCGGCTGCCTGGAGCTTTACGGCTCTGCACCTACGCTTGTCGGCATGCGCCACCGCCCCCGTCCTAGCCTCCTGATCGGCGTTGCACTTGTCTCCCTCCTATTCGTGTCTGCCTGTTCGTCTGGCGACGACAGCGACGACCCCACCCCGGACCGCACGGCCCCCCAGGTCACGGAAGCAGCCAGCGACGCGCCGACCGCGACGGGGACGCGGGAGCCAGCGGCGGAACCGTCGCCCACTGCGAGCGCCGCTAACGCAGCGGCCGACACGGAGCACGACGGTGAGCGGGCGCTCGAGCACGTGCGCGCGCTCGCCGGGGATATCGGACCACGAGTCTCAGGCACCCTCAGAGCGGCCGAAGCGGTCGCAGGCCTCAGGTTTGGGGGAACCATCGCGGTCGCGCGGCGCGACGACGTGCTGTTCCAGAGCAAGCACACAAACGCGGCGGCCGGCGGTGCCGTGGGATTGATCATCGTGAACGACCCCACGCGTCCGTTCCGCGGCGGCAATCTCCTCGAGCTGGCCGCCATGCCCGTGGTCATGGTCGAGGCCGCCGCGGCGGCGGTCATCGCCGACGCCATCGCGGCCGGCGAGCCGATCACGATCACGGTCACGCCCTCGAGTTCGACGCCGGCCGCAAACGTCATCGCGCGGCCGGCCGCGGGCGAGACCTGCGAGATCCTCGTCGGCGGCCACCATGACAGCGTGCCCGGTTCGCCCGGCGCGAACGACAACGGCAGCGGCAGCGCAAACGTGCTCGAGCTCGCGCGCGCCTTCGCCGCCGACGGCCTCGACGACGGTTTGTGCTTCGCCACCTTCGGCGCGGAGGAGTCGGGGCTGAACGGCAGCCGGGCGCTAGCGGCACTCTGGGACTCAACGGGGGAGCTGCCGCGTTTCATGATCAACTTCGACGTGACCGGGCGGGGCGACCTCGTGGAACTGATCGGCGTCGGGGCGCTCGTGGAGCGCGGTCTCAGCATCGCTAAGGGAATGGGCATCCCCGCGAGGGCGGCGACCCTCTCCCCGAACACGGGCAGCGACCACCAGAGTTTCGCGGCCAGGAACGTGCCCGTGCTCTTCTTCACGAGCGGCGACTTTCGCGAGATCCACTCCCCCGACGATGTGCTCGACGTCATCGACCCTGCAGGGCTCGACCTCGTTGGGGACCTGGGGCTAGCCGTGCTGGTGGATCTGCTCGCCGAGATTGCCGGAGGGCGGGCGCAAACCTAGCATGGCCGCAGTGCTCCTCCGCGCATTGGCGGGCAGCTGCCTGCTGGTCCTGTTGGTCGCGGCCTGCGGCGGCGAGAGTGGCGCAGGCGAGCCGGGAGGCCGCAAGGGGCTCACGGACCCGGCGGCCGTCCCCACGGCTACGCCGGGCGACGGCACGCTCGTCTTCCGAATCGGGCAGGACGGTATCAGCGCCCCCGGCTCCGACGTCACGGTGACACCCGTCGCGGGGCCCAATACGCCCGGCCAGCCGACGACCTACACGGTCGTCGCCGGGGACACCTGCAGCGCAATCGCGGCGAGCTACGGAATTGCGCTCGGGGAGCTTCTCGCGGGCAATCCGCTTGTCAATGCTGGCTGTACGAACCTTCGCGTCGATCAGGAACTGCGGATCCCGGCTGGCTCGGGCGCGGGGAATCCCGACGGAGGGGGCGGTACCGCGAACGCCTACGTCATCGTTGGCGGCGACACCTGCGGCAGCATCGCCGAGGCGC
Organism: Tepidiformaceae bacterium; assembly: GCA_965247935.1. Taxonomy (GTDB): domain Bacteria; phylum Chloroflexota; class Dehalococcoidia; order Tepidiformales; family Tepidiformaceae; genus CAUYXJ01. Next base: position 934,564 of record CBDFIA010000002.1, on the reverse strand, counting down.
ACGGCGTAACGCTCGCGACGTTCCTCACCGCGAACGGCCTGGCCGAGGCTGACTGTACCACCCTCTCGATCGGGCAGCTGGTCACGATCCCGGCACAGTAGCCTCGAGCTCGCGCAGGATCTCCTCGGTGTGCTCGCCGAGCTTCGGCGCCGGGCGGCGCAGCTCCCAGGGTGTGGCGCTCAGCTGGTAGGGGGCGCCGGGCATCAGGACCGCCTCCGAAACGCCCTCGCCGGTGGTCGCCGCGAAATGGCCGCGGTCGTGGAGGTGGGCGTCGTCCAACGCCTCATCCGGCGTGCGCACGACGCCCCAAGGCAGACCGCAGGCCTGGGCGCCACGGTAGACCTCTTCGGCATCGAGAGAGGCGACGAAGCGCGAGACCTCGGCAACGATCTCCCGCGCCTCCGGCCCCCCACGCCCGCCCTGGCGCGCGATCGGCTCAGCGAAACGCGCCTCATCGAATTCAGACCCGAAGCCGTAAGACTGCATCCACGCTTTCAGCTTCGCCCAGGAAGCGTTGCTGCGGCCGGTGTTGTAGGCGAGCACATCTTTGCCATCGCGGGCCTCGTGGAGCCACGCCTCCGTGCGCTGAATCGCGGCGTGACGCCCCGTCTGGCGGATGATGTTGGTGCGGGTGTAGAGCCAGTGCGGAAGCGCGACCTCGGTCGTGGTCGAGAGGGCCTCGTGCATCGATGCGTCGATGTGCTGGCCTTCGCCCGTGGCATCGCGGTGGAGGAGCGCCACACCGATGCCCATGACGGCGAAGTGGGAGGCGGTGTTGTACGCCTGATCGCCTTGACCGTGGATGGGCGGGGCTCCAGCTACGTCCTCAGGGTCGTAGCCGTTCATGTTCATCGGGCCGCCCGCAGCGAGCGCAACCATGTCCGAAGTCCGGTATTGGGCCCAGGGCCCGTCCTGGCCGAACGGTGTAAGCGAGCAGTAGATGAGGCGTGGGTTCTCGGAAGCGAGGGCGGCGGGACCGAGTCCGAGTTCGGTGAGATACCCCGGAGCGAAGGACTCCAGGAGCACGTCCGCCCGCGAGACGAGCGCGCGGGCGCGCTCGCGGTCGCGGGTATCGCCCTCGAAGTCGAGCACGGCCGAGCGTTTGTTCGTGTTGTGGTACCAGAAGTTGAGCGAGCGGTTCGGCCCCGGCTCATCGTTGACGAACGGGCCGATGCGGCGCGGGCTCGACCCCTCAGGCGGCTCGATCTTGACGACGTCGGCGCCCATATCGGCGAGCAGCTTGCCCGCGTACTGTCCGAGTTCGTCGCCGAACTCGACAACGCGGAGGTCGACGAGCGGGCCGCTCACATGAAGACCCCTGCCTCGGCATGCTCGTCCAGCTCCGCCTCGGTGAGGCCGAGGAGATCGCTCAGGACCTCACGTGTGTGCGCCCCGATCAGGGGCGCCGCGGTGCGGAGCCGGCCCGGGCTTACGGAGAGGCGCGGCGCCACGCCGTCGTGCAGGGAGTCGCCAAGCTCGGGATGGGAGAGCGTCTGCCACCAACCGCGGGCCGCGAACTGCGGGTCGTTTTCGACACGATCCTCGGACTTCTGGCAGACGGCCGCGCGCACTCCTGCCGCCTGGAGAAGCGCCATGAGGGCGTAGTCGTCCTGCGGGGCTGTCCACGCAGCGATGTGGGCATCGAGAGCGTCCTCGGTCGCAAGGCGACCGTCGGTGGTGGCGAAACAGGAATCGGTGGCCCAGGCAGGCTCATCCATGGCCTGCACGAACGCCTGCCATTCGGCGTCGTTGGTGACGACGATCGCGATCCAGCGGTCGTCGCCGGCACACGGATAGGTGTTGTGGGGGGCGACGGCGGGCTCCCAGGCGCGATTGCCGGGCGGCAACCCCTCGCGCCGCCACGTGCGCCCATTGACGGTCGCATCGAGGACGGCCGGGCCGTTGAGGACGACCCCTGCCTCCACCTGAGAGAGATCGATGTGCTGGCCCTCGCCCGTCCGGTTCCGATGGTGGAGGGCCATCATGATCGCGATGGCGGCAGAGTAGCCCGCGGTGTGGTCCATGAAGCTGTAGCCCCAGCCCGCCGGCGGCTTGCCGGGAAGTCCGGACGTATAGGTAAGTCCGCTCAGGGCCTGGGCGGTGGGGCCCCAGGTGGTGTGGTCCTTATCTCGGCCGCTGTGCCCAAAGCCTGAGATGGAGCAGTAGACGATGTCCTCCCGCAGCTCCCGCAGCTGCGGGTAGTCGAGGTCCCAGGAGGCGAGCGTGCCGCTCGAGAAGTTCTCGATGACGACATCGCTGACGGCGATGAGGCGCCGCAGGAGATCTATGCCCGACGGGTGGCGCACGTTCAGGAGCACGCTCTGCTTGTTCCGGTTCATGTAGTTGAAGAAGCCGGAATTATTGAGTGTCGGCGCGTCGCCGATAATCGGGCGGCCGAGGCGGATCGGATCGACCGCTTGTTCGTGCTCGACCTTGATGACCTGGGCACCGAAGTCGCCGAGGAAGCGCGTGGCCGTAGGGCCCGCAATGATCCACGTGAGATCGATCACGCGGATGCCGTCCAGGGGGAGCGCGGTCACGGGCGGGGATTGTACGGGGGGCAGGGCGGTTGTCGGGGGCCAGGAGCGGCGGTGCGCTCGCGCCGCACCTCTCGGAGAACTCGCAGGCGGCGCACGAGATCTCCACGCTCGACTACTTCCCGCTCGCAGCGCGAAATCTCACCGCTCGACTACTTCCCGCTCGCAGCGCGAAATCTCACCGCTCGACTGCTTCGCGCTCGGCGCGCGAAATCTCACCGCTCGGCTGCTTCGCGCTCGCTCATGCCCGGCTCAGTCGTCGAAGATGATCACGCTCCGGTTTACTTCGCCGTTCTTCAGTGCGTCGTAGGCCTCGTTGATCTGCTCGAGCGAATAGCGGCGAGTGATGAGCTCGTCGATCTTGAGGCGCTTCTGGCGATAGAGCTCCATGAGCCAGGGCATGTCGTGCGTCTGGCGGGTGGAGCCGTAGAAGCTGCCGATGATGCCCTTCTCGGACATAAAAGCCGCACCGGGGAGCGTCACTTCGGAATCGAAGGGGAGCATGCCAACGATGACCGCGCGGCCGCCGCGCTTCGCCATTTCGAAGCACTGCTCCGCCGTCTTCGTGAGGCCGATCGCCTCGAAGGCGTAGTCGACGCCGCCGGGGATAAGCGCCTGGACCTGCTCGATGGGATCGCCCGTAGAGGCATCGACGACGTCGGTGGCGCCGAACTCCTTTGCGGCCGCGAGCTTGTTCTCGAGCATGTCCACGGCGATGACGCGCGAAGCGCCCGCCGCGACCGCACCCTGAATCACGTTCAGGCCGACGCCGCCGCAGCCGACAACCGCCACGGTCTGGCCTGCCTGCACGCGGGCAGTGTTCGTGGCCGCGCCCACGCCGGTCATCACGCTGCAGCCGACGAGGGCGGCGACCTCCATCGGCACGTCGTCGGGGACAAGGATGCAGGCGTTCTCGCTCACCAGTTGGTAGTCAGCGAAGGCGGACATCCCCGCGAACTGCGTGACGTGCTCGCCCTTGGCGCTCAGGCGGTCGTTGCGGCCGAGGCTCGCTGAGTTGAGGCAGAGGAAGGGACGCCCCTGGATGCAGTTATCGCAATGTCCGCATGACGCCATGAACGCGATGACGACGCGGTCGCCGGGCTCGACGTTCGTGACGTCGGAGCCGACCTTCTCGACGACGCCGGCGGACTCGTGGCCGAGAACCACCGGCGTCTGCGTCGGGTATTTGCCTTCCATGAAGTGCAGGTCGGAGTGGCAAACCCCGGTAGCGCTCGTCTTGACGAGCACCTCGTTCGCCTGGGGCTCATCGACATCGACATCGTCGATGACGAGGGGCTGATCGACGCCGTACATGATTGCGGCCTTCATCCACCGCCTCCTCGCGCTATGCGCAGCTGTTTTGTCCGGGCGCGCGCTGCAAGCGTTGCTCCACGTGAACGCGGCCGGGGCCCGGGGATTCTTCGATCCCCCGGTGGCCCGTGTCAAACGCGACAGGGGGCGTCGCGATCGCCTAAATCTCCGGACAGGCCAGGGAAGCGGATCTAGGGTCGCTCGCTGTGTTGCGCCAGGCGCCACTCCTGCTCGCCACCGCCCTCGTGGCGATGGCGATCGCGATGGCCGCAAATCAGCCGCCCACCGCAGAAGCGGCGGAGGTGCTCGCAAACCCCGACTTTGAGGACTGGTCGCCAGGGCCCGACAGCTGGATCGTCGGCCCCGGGACGGCGGCGCAAAGCACCCATACCGCCAGCGGTACCGCCGCTGCTGAGCTAAGCGGGGCCGGAAATCGCGTCGTGATTACGCAGGGTGGCCTCGCCGATCCCTTCGTAATCTACCAAGCGTCCGTGTGGGTGGCCGCAGGGCCGGGGGCGACCTCGGCCACGCTCACCCTCCGGCTCTTTCATCAGAGCGGATCCGTCGTCGTGTTCGAAGAGGCCACGACGACTTCGCTCGGGACCTCCTACCAGCTCCTCGAGATCGAAGCGACTGCTCCCGCAGGCGTGGTTTCGTTCGACTTCGCGGTCGAGATCCGGGGCAGCGGGGGTGGACTGACCGGCTTCGTCGACAATGCCTCGCTTGCGGCCACGAGCGCGACGTCGCCTACGCCGACCGCCACAAGCACCGCCACGTCCACCCCTACAGCAACAGCAACACCAACCGCCACCGCAACGCCAACGCCAACCCCAACTCCGACAGCCACCCCCACGCCGACATCCACGCCAACTGCGATCGCGATGGGAACTCCACCGCCGACGGCAACCGCTTCTCCCATGGCGAGTCCGACACCGACACAAACGGCGACCGCAACTGCCACGCCAACCGACACCCAGACACCGACCGCGACCCCTACGCGGACGCTCACACCGACGGCGACCGCAACTGCCACGCCAACCGGCACCCAGACCCCGACCGCGACCCCTACGCGGACGCTCACACCGACGGCGACTGCAACTGCCACGCCAACCGGCACCCAGACGCCGACCGTGACCCCTAGCGGACGCTCACACCGACGGCGACCGCGGTACCGGCCACGGGTAGCTCCCTCAGGAACGCGGGCTTCGAAGCCGTTGCTGATGGGAAGCCGGAATCGTGGAGGAAGTTCGGCGGGACCCTCGGGGTCACGAGCGCGGCCTACGCGGGTGATCAGGCAGGCACGCTCGCCTCGACGACGGGCTCGACGAAGTGGGTCTATCAGGTCGTTCTCGTGGAGGGCGGGCGTTGGTACGCGGCCTCGATCGAGGCGCGTATCGCGGGGGCGGCGGTGAGGCGTTCCTCCGGCTCTCGTGGTACGAGTCCGCCGATGGGAGCGGCCCTCTGATCGAGCAAACCGAAGGCGCTTCCACGAGCAGCCGCGCGTGGACCGCCCTTACCGTCGGACCAGCGCAGGCGCCGTCAGGGGCACGCTCGGCCCGGCTGCGCCTGATGTTCCGCCCCGCTGGACCAGGCACCGTGGCGTTCGACAACGCATCGTTCGCGGCCACGGACGCGCCCACGCCAACCCCCAGCCCCTCCGGCCCAGCGGCCACGGGAACTTCGCAAGGGCCAACGGGAACGGTGACCACGCCCGCCACGGCGACCCTCAGACCCGCCGATGGCGCCGGTGGCCACCCTGCGCCTACGGCATCTCAGACCAGCGGAGCGCCGAACGAGGACGAGGGCTCGCGCGATGCTGGGCGGCCGAGCGATGCCGGCGGACCGGGGTCCGCGGAGAGCGCTGGGCAGCGAACGCTGGGAGGAGCGACGCTGCGGCTCTCGGAGGTGCTGGCGGATGCCGCTGAAAGCGGCGTGGACCGTGCCTACGAGTGGGTGGAATTGGTGAACATCGGCACGGAAACCGTGAGCACCGAAGGGTGGGCGCTAGGTGACGCGGGCGCGATCGACATACTGCCCGGGATCGAGATACCGCCCGGCGAGTACCTGGTCGTGGCGGGCGCCAGCGCCGAAATACCCCTCGATGTGGCCGTCATCCGGGTCGCCGACGGCGCGATTGGTGGGGGGCTGAACAACACCGGCGATGCGATTCGGCTGCTTTCCCCGAGTGGCGACCTCGTCGATGCCATCTCGTTCGGCGAGAATGAGAGCGTGTTCGAGCCAGCACTTCCCAAAGCCGCCGCCGGCGGGACGCTCGGGGTTCGCGTCTTCGGCGACGAGCCCGCCTCGGAGAACTGGGGTCTGACGTTGCGGCCCTCTCCGGGGGCGCCAAACCTCTTCGCTGCGCCGGCAGCCGGGCCAGCGGCTGAGGCCCCCGAGTCCGAAGTTCGCAGGGGCGTCGCCAGCGGACACGTGGGGTCGACGGAGGGGACCGGCAATGCGCCGGAGCCCCTGCCAATCCGCTTCGAGCGGGGCGGTGGCGGCAACGCCCCTTGGATCGTCTTCGGCGCCCTGGTGGGGGCGAGCGCGGTGCTGGTCTCAACGGTTGCGGGTCGGGCCTGGTCGCTGGTTCGCAAACGGTGGTTCAGTGGCGATTGAGCGCCTCCAGAAAATCCTCTCGAACGCGGGTGTGGCTTCACGGCGTTCGGCGGAGGCGATGATCGTCGCCGGGCGCGTGGCCGTGAACGGCGAGGTGTGCTCGAAGCTCGGGGCGCGCGCGGACGCCGAGGCCGACGAGATCACGGTCGATGGCATCCCCGTGCGCAGGGACCGCTACCGCTACGTTGCCTTGAACAAGCCCGCGGGCGTGCTTTCTACGGCGAAGGACGAACGCGGCCGGCCGACCGTGGCCGATCTCGTGCCGGGGGGCGGCCCAGCGCTCCACCCCGTGGGCAGGCTCGACCAGCAGAGCGAGGGGCTGCTTCTGCTTACGAGCGATGGCGCGCTCACCGAGCTGCTCACCCATCCCCGCCACGAAGTCCGCAAGGAGTACCTGGTCGCGATCGACCAGGCCCTTGGCAGGAAGCAGCGGGAGCGTCTGGTGCGGGGGGTTTGGCACGAAGGCGAGCTGCTCAAGGCGGATTCAGTCGACGTGGTCAGCCCCAGTGGCTCCCCCGACAACCCCGACCCCCGCTGGCTGCTGATCGGTCTGCACGGTGGGCGCAAACGCGAGATCAGACGGATGCTCTCGATCGTCGGGCGGCGGGTGGTCACGCTGCGTCGCATTCGCATCGGCTCGCTCCCGCTCGGCGCGCTCGCCCCTGGGGAGAGCCGCAACCTCGAGGCGGCTGAGGTGACCGCGTTGTACGAAACCGCAAAGCGGGCGGAAGTCCAGGAGCGGAGCGCCAGCATCGTCGCTGCGCGCGCGCCGCGAAAGGACCTGGAGACAGGCTACCCTCACCCCATCGCCATCGATGGCGGCGCGGCCTCGGGGAAAACCACCCTCGGACGGGCGCTCGCGGAACGGCTCGGGTACGCCTTTTTGGACACCGGCCTGATGTACCGCGCGCTTTCGCTCGCGGCGCTCCGCGCGAGCGTCCCGGCGGACGACGAGGCGGCATGCACGGCCCTCGCCGCGAATGTCGAGATGGAGCTCGTCGTGGGTCTCGACGCGCGCATCAGCCTCGCGGGCGAGGACGTCACCGATTCGTTGCGGGCGCCCGAGGTGGAAGCAGCAGTGAGCGGCTATAGCGCGGTCGCCGGGGTGCGCGCCGAGATGGTCGCGCGCCAACGCGACTTCGCCGAGAGCCAGCCGGCCGTGCTCGCCGGACGGGACATCGGCACGGTCGTGCTGCCTGACGCTCCCGTGAAGCTCTTCCTGCAAGCCTCGGCGGAGGTGCGCGCGCGGCGCCGCGGGATGCAGGCGGCGGAGTGGGGCAGCGAGCAGACGGCGGGCGAGGCGAGCCACGATATTCGCGGCCGCGACGAGATCGACAGCAGCCGCGCGACGAGCCCGCTGCGCGAACCCGAGGGCGCGATCGTGATCGACACGACCGAGCTCGATCCGGAAGCGATGATTGCGCTGGCATTCGAGCGGGTCGCGGAACTGGCGAAGTGACCGCGCGAGTCAAACAAGCCTGGATTCGGGCGTTCTACTGGTGGGGGACCTATGTTTCGATCGGCCTGCTGTGGCTGCTCACGCGGTGGGCGGTTGAGGGGCGCAAGAACGTACCTAACGGCCCGCTGATCGTCGCCTCCAACCACCTCAACAATGCCGACCCGATGATCCTCGGCATCGCCGTGCGCCGGCGACGGCTGCGCTTCATGGCCAAAGCGGAACTGTTCTCGTCCGCGCTTGGTCCACTCGTTCATTCATGGGGTGCGTTCAAGGTCCACCGCGGGGAATCGGACCGAGCGGCGATGCGCCAGGCCGAGGCGATCGTCGAGGGGGGCGAGATGCTGGCGATGTTCCCGGAGGGCACGCGCAGCCGCACCGGGCAGATGGGAGAGCTGCATCGCGGCACGGCGATGATCGCGCTTCGCACCGGCGCTCCCCTGCTCCCCTGCGGCCTTACTGGCACGGAACACCTGGGCCGGCCACTGCGGCTGCTGAAGCGGCCGCGCATGTCGGTAAACATCGGCAAGCCGATCGTCGTGAGCCGTGAGTCCGGGCCTCTGGGAGTGCAGGCAAGCGCGCTTACGGAGCGCCTCGAACGAGAGATTAAGGCGCTCTTACCCCCTGAATATCGCGGTCCCTATACTGGCGAGAAGGTAGGTTCGAGCATCGATGATCGAGATCCTCAGGGCGGATGAGATGGGCTTCTGTATGGGAGTCCGTCGCGCTGTGGAAATCATTGAAGACGAAGCCTCACCCACCCGCCCAATCGCCAGCCTCGGCGAGATCGTCCACAACCCTCGGGTCGTTGCCCAGCTCCGAAATGCGGGTGTCGAAGAGCTCCCCGGCTCCGACGAGATTCTGAGCGATATCGGCCTCGCGTCCGCAGAACGCGCGGTCGGCGGCCGCATCGCCATCACCGCACACGGCGTCTCCGAGCGCGCCCTCCTCGACCTCGAAGCGACGGGCCTCGAAGTGATCGACACGACCTGCCCGATCGTGACCCGCGCGCAACGCTTCGCGCAGAAGCTCGTGCGCGAGGGCTGGCACGTGATCCTCTTCGGCGACCCGGGCCACAAAGAAGTTCGCGGGGTGGTGGGCTGGGCCATGGACCCCGAAGGCCGCTCCCGGGCAACGGTCGTGGAGCGAGCGGATCTGGAGCACCTGCGGACGCTGATCAGCAACTGGCCCGGCGGCTTCCCAAGCAAGGTTGGCGTGATGGCGCAGACGACCCACAAGATGGAGGATTTCGCCTGCTTCGTCGCGAACCTGATGCAGCTCCAGCGCGATTCGAACTTCGAGATGCACCTCGTGAATACGCTCTGTCATGCGACCACGAGCCAGCAGGCGGCTGCGGCCGAGCTCGCACGGGCGGTCGACGTGATGATCGTGGTAGGTGGCCGCAAGAGCGCGAATACACGCCACCAGCGCGAGGTTTGCGAAGCCCAGGGCACCCCCACCCACCAGGTCGAGGGAGCGGCCGAGCTCGATCCGGCCTGGATGCGGGGGGCGTCGCGAGTGGGCCTCACAGCCGGGGCCTCGACCCCCGATATCTCCATCGACGAAGTCGAAGCGCGGCTGGCGGCACTGACGGCCACGGGATGAAACCGCCGGACGGCGGCCTCGTTTCCGCCGTAGCGGAAGGCTCGCTGGCGGAGGAGGCAGGCATCGTCCCCGGCGACGCGATCCTGGAAATCGATGGGCGCGCGCTTCGGGACGCCGTCGACTTTCAGTTCTACGCCGCGGAGCCCGAGATCACGACGCGCTTCCGCAAGGCGGATGGCGGCGAGGACCTCATCGTCTTCGAGAAGGACCCCGACGAGGACCTCGGCTTGGCCTTCGAACGGGCCACCTGGGACGGCGTTTCGGTCTGCAACAATACGTGCTTCTTCTGCTTCCTCAAGGGGCTCCCCAAAGGTCTGCGCACACCCCTCTACCTGAAGGACGACGACTACCGCCTGAGCTTTCTCCACGGCAACTTCGTGACGCTCACGAACCTCACGGACGAGGACTGGCAGCGCCTGGAGGAGCAGCGCCTGAGCCCGTTGAACGTCTCCGTGCACGCGACGGAGCCGGCGCTGCGGCGAAGGCTCCTCGGCAACCCCCGCGCGCCGGACGTGGTCGAGCAACTCCAGCGCTTGGGGGCGCTGGGGCTGCGCGCACACACCCAGATCGTCCTCACCCCCGGGGTGAACGACGGCGCCGCGCTCGAGCGCTCGCTCAGCGACCTCACGGCGCTCTACCCCATTGTAGAGACGGTCTCGGTGGTGCCGGTCGGAGCGAGCCCGCGGCTGGAGGCGTGGTCGCGCGAGCGAGACGGCATCGAGCTTGTGCGTCCCGAGCGGGCCTTCGCACGGGCGCTGATCGCGAGCGTGCGAGGCTACCAACGCCAGTGTGAGGTCGCCCACGGTCGCAGCGTCGTGCAGTGCGCCGACGAGTACTACCTCGCCGCCGGCCGGGCGGTCCCCGCGGCGAAGCGTTACGACGGCTTCGCCCAGTACGAGAACGGGATCGGCATGGTGCGCACGCTCGTCGACGACTGGGCAAGGCTGCGGCGGCGCCTGCGCAACTCGCCCGCGGCGGGCATCGCCCGCCGCCGGATCGTGCTGGCGAGCGGGACGCTGATCGCCCCGACGCTCGCGAGGCTCGCCGGCGAGTTCGCTGACGCGACCGGCGCCAGCATCGCTGTCCAGCCGGTAACGAACACGCTCTTCGGCGAGCGCGTGAACGTGAGCGGACTGCTGAGCGGCACGGACTTCGCGCGCGAGCTGGCGGGCACAGACGCGGATATCGCGGTTCTGCCTCGCACGAGCCTCGACTACTTCGGCGAGCGCTTCCTCGACAGCATGACCGTAGCCGAGGCCGAGGGGGCGATCGGCGTCCCCATCGCCTTCGCCTCGTCCCTGAGCGAGGTCGCCGAGCTCATGGTCGAGGGGCCCCAGCCACCGGCCGCAGGCACGGCCCCGAACGGGATGCTTTGGAGCGACTACGGGGTGGAGATCCCCCTTGACGGTTCTTGGGTCCAGACCTGAGCGGCCTGAGCCGGATGCTAAGCTGGACGTATGCCCCGTATCCGCGTTGAGCCTCTCGGGATCGAGGTCGAAGCCCCCCACGGCGAGACCGTGATGGACGCCGTCTGCGAGGACGGGTACTTCTGGCCGATCGGCTGCGACAAGATCGGCGAATGCACCAACTGCGCGATGGAGGTCATCTCCGGGGTCGGCCGGTTGAGCGCGATGGGGCGCTACGAGCGCGCGAATCTGCTACGCCAACGGGGGACCCGCTCCGTGGAAGATCCGCGCCTGCGGCTCGCCTGCCAGGCACGCGTCGAGGGCGACGTCGTCGTGCACAAGCGCGGCGTGCTCCCCGTCTAGGAGGCTGCCGTGGAGCTGGCGCAGCTCGAGGCCTTCGTGCTGGTGGCGCGGCACCACTCCTTCAGCCGGGCGGCGGATGCGCTCTTCCTGACCCAGCCATCCGTCACAGCGCGGATCCAGTCGCTCGAGCGCGAGCTGAAGACGAAGCTGTTCGAGCGTTCCGGCAGGGGCGTGAGCCTCACCGATAGCGGCCAGGCCTTCCTGGGGCACGCGAAGCGCGCCCTCGCGGCGGTGCGGGACGGCACGGACGCGCTGGACGCCGTTCGCGGTGGCGGCCTCGGCAACATCCGCATCGGCGCGAGCGGGAGCATCGCTACGTACGTGCTTCCGGGCCTGCTCCGAACGTTCCGCGAAAACCGCCCGCGCGTGCACATCTCGGTACGTACCGGTACGAGCGAGGAGGTCATGGAGGCACTGCTCGCGAACGAAGTCCACCTCGCGCTCTGCCGGCTGACGTCGCATGAGCAGGTGCGCTCGCTCCATCTCTACAACGACGAGCTCGTCCTCGTGACCTCGCCGAGCCATCGCTTCGCGAACGCGCTCTCTGTATCGCTGGCCGATGCGGGCGTCGAGCCGTTCCTCTTCTTCGAGCCCACATCGAGCTACTACCGGCTCACCGCCGAGATGTTTGCCCACGCAGGCGTGGTGCCCGCTTCAGCGATGGAGCTGGACTCGATCGAGACGACGAAGCACATGGTCGAGGAGGGGTTCGGCGTGGCCATCCTGCCGCGCGTCGCGGTCGAGCGCGAGGCGGCCGGCGGCGCCCTCCGCGCGCTCGAGATCGCGGGCATCGAGCAGCCCGCGCAGCGAGAAGTAGGTCTGCACCTGCTGCGCCAACACCAGGTGAGCCCCGCTCTCCGCGAGTCCCTCGAAACGGTTGTGCAGGAGTACGACGCCGTCGAGAGCGCCGCGCCCGTACCCGTGCCGGGCCGCGGCTCGTGATTGCTGCAGCAGTCGCCCGAATTGCCCGCCGCGCCTAGACTCGAACCACGATGATCTCGAGCATTCTTCTCGCCGCCGGTATGTCGACGCGCATGGGCGAACCGAAGCCACTGCTCGCATGGGGCAACGAGCCGCTCATCCGCTACCAGACCCGGCAGCTGCTCGAGGGTGGCGTGGATGAGGTCGTGGTGGTGCTCGGACATCGGGGCGACGATGTCCATCGCAAGCTCCACGGGCTCGCCTACCGGGCCGTCCTGAACCCCACCTATCAGCTGGGCCGCGCAGGCTCGCTCCGCGCCGGAGCGAAAGCCGTCGACCAGGACGCCACGGCGATCGTGATCCTCAACGTCGATCAGCCGCGCCCGGCGAGCCTGGTTCGGACCCTACTCGAAGCACATACGGCAGAGGCGGCCGCGACCCGGCCCGAGCACGAAGGCCGCCACGGCCACCCCGTCGTCGTTTCGAGCCGGTTGCGCCCTGAGCTACTCGAGGCCGCTGATGGCCAGGATGGCTTGCGCGGCATCTTGGCTGCGTACAGCGACGAAATCGTCGATGTCCCCTCCGACGAAAGCTGCCTGCTCGATCTGAACACCCGCGAGGAGTACGAAGCCGCGCTCGCGACGATCGGCTCGGACGCTTAGCGCCCCATGGCAACCCTTCGTCCCCCCGACCCCACCTATTCCGCGGTCATCTTCGATCTGGACGAGACGCTCATCGATAGCCGCCCCGCCTGGTGCTACACGCTCGAAGAGACGGTCATGAGCGTCTGTCACCGGCGTGTGGACGCGAAACTGCTCGTCGCTGAGTATCGCCACCGCCCCTGGCGCGACGCCCTCGCAATCGTCGTCGATGCGCCCGACGAGCGACAGCGGTGCGAAGAGCTCTGTGAACGCATCGGCGGGCGGAGCGCAATGAAGCGTCTGCTCGTCTTCGACGGGGTCGGGATGGCGCTGGACGAGATCCGTGGCCAGCGGATCGAAGTCGGCGTCATCTCGCGTCTGCCGCATGCGCTTGCCCTGAAGCAGGCCCAGGCTACCGGCCTCGACCGCTTCGTGACGGTGCTCTCCCCGACGCCCGTGAGCGGGAGCTGGGAGGTAGCTGAGCGGGCGGCCGATTGCCTCGCGTACTTCGGGCGGCCGGCCGAAAGCTGCCTCTTCGTCGGCGCCGCCGCAGGCGATGTTGAGGCCGGAGGGGCGATAGGCCTGGCCGCGGCCCAGGCCGGCTGGGCCTACCTGCCCGGCGAGAGCGACAGAGGGCTGGCGAGGCCCCACACGGTCCTTGATGCGTTGGCGTACGGTCTGGACGCACGCGGACTACCCCTCCGGACGGTCGCCAGCTAGGCTTTTGCTCACACCGGACGAGTGGGGTGCACCGTGGCGACCAAGATCGGGATCAACGGCTTCGGACGAATCGGCAGGCAGGTTTTCAAAGCCATTAGCGAGCGTCACGGCGAGGCGCTCGAAGTGGTCGCGATCAACGATCTCGTCGACAGCGAAACGAATGCGAACCTACTGAAGTACGACAGCAACTACGGCACCTGGGACCACGACATCCGCCCTGCCGAGGGTGGCATCGCGATCGACGGACGTACGGTGACCGTGTTCAGCGAGCGCGACCCCGGCGCGATCCCCTGGGGCTCGGTCGGCGCCGAGATCGTGATCGAATCCACGGGCTTCTTCACCGACGCAACGAAGGCCGCCGCCCACCGGCGCGATAGCGTGAAGAAGGTCATCATCAGTGCGCCCGCGAAGAACGAGGACCTCACCGTCGTTCTCGGCGTGAACGACCAGCGCTACGACCCGGCGCAGCACCACGTGATCTCGAACGCGAGCTGCACGACGAACGGCCTCGCGCCGGTGGTCAAGGTGCTCGTCGACAACTTCGGCATCGTCAAAGGCCAGATGACCACGGTGCACAGCTACACGAGTTCGCAGAAAATCCTCGACCAGGCCGGTGCTGGTGATCCGCGCGAGATGCGCTCCGGCCCGCTCAACATCGTGCCCACGGCGACCGGCGCTGCGCGCGCGCTCCGCCTCGTCATCCCCGAGGTCGAAGGCAAGATCGACGGCCTCGCCTACCGCGTCCCCACGCCCACGGTCTCCATCGTCGAGATCGTCGCGTTGACCGAGAAGGACACCTCGAAGGACGAAGTGAACGCGACGATCGAGGAGACGGCCGGCGAGAAGATGAAGGGCATCCTCGGCATCACCCAGGAACCCGTCGTCTCCATGGACCTGAAGGGCGATGAGCGATCGAGCATCGTGGACGGACGCTCCACGAACGTGGTCGCGGGCAATCTCGTGAAAGTTGCGGCCTGGTACGACAACGAGTGGGGCTACGCCTGCCGCCTGAGCGATCTGACGGCGCTGCTCGTGGAGCGAGGCCTCTAGGCAGAGGCCATCCCCCTAGCGCACCTCGGACGTATCCTCTGATTGGTGGGGTCGTAGGGCGGCGAGCAGGGGGGAGTGTGAGTGGCCGACACGCCCATTGACTGGACGCGCGCCCGCTTCGGACGCCCGGCCACCGTTGAGTGGCTGCGAGCGACCCCCGTCCTCTGGGGCCTAGCGCTCGCCCTGGTCGTCCTCGCGGGCGGCACGCTGCGCTTTCACGGCCTCGATTGGGATCAGCCGGAGGGCGCCGAGGCGCCCCTCTACATGCACCCCGACGAGCGCTTCATCGCCTTCGTGGCGAACGACATGGACTGGCCCTCGAGCGTGGGGGGCTACTTCGACACCGCCGACAGCCCGCTGAACCCTTACCACACGGGGCGCGATTCGTTCGTCTATGGCACGCTCCCGATCTTCCTCGGGAAAGCCGTCAGCACGATCGCGGGTGACGACGCCGCGGGCCCGGGCAACTCCTACGGCAGAGGCGAGAACGTCACCTGGGGCCGCCGTACGACGGCGTTCGTCAGCACCCTCACCATTGCCCTCGTCTTCGCCCTCGGCACCTCGCTGTTCGGGCGCGCGGTGGGGCTGGGCGCAGCAGCGTTCTACGCGCTCGCCGTATTGCCTACCCAGCTCGCCCACTTCTGGGCGGTCGACCCCTACCTCACGTTCTTCGCGACCGCCGCGCTGGTGCTCTCGGTGCGCGCCGTGCGGGCAAGGGGGGGCGGGGCCTTCGCGGCCTGGATGTTGCTCGCTGGACTAGCGGTGGGGCTGGCGGCGGCGAGCAAGGTGTCGGCGTTCCCGGTGGCGATTGCGCCCGCGCTCGCCGTTGCGATCCGCATCGGCATCCGGGACCTGCCCGCGCTCGGCTTGCGCTGGCGGGGCCGGGTCCCATCGATCAGCGGAAACGTCGCCCTCGACATCGCCATGCTCAGCTTCGCGGCGTGGATCGCGCTGGCGACTTTCCGCGTCGCTCAGCCGTACGCTTTCGAGGGTCCGAACCTCTGGGACCTGGGCATCAACGCGCAGTGGTGGGACGACCTTCAGCGCGAGCGGGAGTTGCAGAGCGGCGACGCCGATTACCCGCCGTTCGTCCAATTCGCCGACCGCGCGCCCTATCTGACCCCGCTCAAGAACATCTTCCTCTGGGGGCTCGGGCCGGCGTTTGGGGCGGCGGCGCTGGGGGCGATCGCGGTCGCGGGCTACCTCATGGTGCGAAGACGGGAGCTGGCCTTCCTCATTCCGCTCGCATTTGCAGCGGCGATGTTCCTGGTTTTCGGGGGCCGCTTCGTCGTCTTCATGCGCTACTTCGAACCGCTCTATCCCGTGTTCGCGGTCTTCGCCGCCTGGGGTGTCGTCTCTCTCTGGCGAGCGGTCCAACCAGAGGGCGGGGTGGGCCAATGGCTGCAGGTGCGCCGCTGGGATTGGGTCGAGGGCTGGTCGCTACTAGCGCGGACGACGCCTTGGATCGCACGCGCTGGCATCGTCGCGGTGGTGGCGGGTACGGCCTGGTGGGCGCTCGCGTTCCAGTCCGTCTACCGGGACGAGCACCCCCGAGTCGCTGCGAGCGAGTGGATCTTCGAAAACGTCCCAGCGGGCTCCGCGATCACGATGGAGCTCTGGGACGATGCCCTTCCCTACCGCCTCCCCGGCGAGGCCGCGACCTACCAGATCGTTCAGACCGATCCCTATCGCACCGATTCGCTCCAGAAGGTCCAGGAATTCGTCTACGGCCAGGGTGGGGCGAGCGAACGGACCGGACTCGACAGTGCCGATGTCTTGGTGATCAGCTCCAACCGCGTGCGCGAGTCGATCCCGCGGCTCGAGCGTGAGTACCCGGCGATGCGCCGCTACTACGAGCTGCTGCTGAGCGGCGAGCTCGGCTTCGAGCGGGTTGCGACCTTCGAGAGCCGGCCCAACTTCCTGGGCATCAGCCTGAACGACTCAAACGCGGAGGAATCGTTCAGCGTCTACGACCATCCCGAGGTCTGGATCTTCACGAAGACCGAGGCCTGGAATCCGGAGCGGGCGGTGGCGCTTCTGAACGAAGCGCACCCCGAACGCGCCGTGAACTTGCGGCCCGGCCAGGGAAGCACGAACGGCCTCCAGTTCACCGCCGAGCAGGCGGCGCGGCAGCAGGCCGGTGGCACCTTCTCCGCGATCGTGAGCGAAGACGGCTTCTTCAGCCGCCTGCCCTGGCTCTGGTGGCTCCTGTGGCTTCAGATCCCCGCCTTCGCCGCGCTCTCCTGGACCACGTGGTTGTTGCGATCACTGCCCGACCGCGGCTATGGGCTCTCGAAGCTGCTGGGGTTCGCATCGGTTGCCCTGCCAACGTGGTTGCTGGTGGCCTGGGGCATCGCCGACTTCTCCGGCAGCCTCGTCTGGGGGGTGTTCGGAGGGGCGGTTGGGGCCGGGCTGATCGTCGCCGCGCTGCGACGCAACGCCTTGCTGACCGAGGCGCGGGAGGGGTGGCGGGCGTGGCTCGTGCTCGAGGCGGTGTTCCTGACGTTCTTCTTCGTGTTCCTGGCGTTCCGCTATTGGAACCCCGATCTCTGGCACCCCTTCCGCGGCGGCGAAAAGCCCATGGAACTCGCCTACCTCACGGCCGTCGTGCGCTCCACGGAATTGCCCCCGATCGATCCCTGGTTCGGCGGTGGTTCGATGAACTACTACTACATGGGCTGGTTCTTCCTCGCCGTGCCCATCCGCGCGCTGCGGATCGTGCCCGAAGTGGCCTTCAACCTCGCCATCCCCACGTATGCCGGCCTTGTCGCGATCGGCGCCGCCGGAACGGTCTACAACCTCGTCGGGCTGGCGACGAGGCGTGGGGTCTCGTTGGCGCGTCTGCACCGACCAGGGGGCGGCGCCCTCGTCGCCGCCGCGCTGGGCGCGATCCTGCTTATCGGCATTGGCAACCTCGATGGCGCCCACCAGCTCATCGAGCGCTTCCAGGCCGTGAACGAATGGTCCTTGCTCGACGGGGTGCCCGTGCTCGGTGGTGGCGTAGGGGTGGTCGGAGGCCTCTACCGGTGGCTCTTCGAGGGGGCAGCGCTGCCACCGTTCGATTGGTGGCGGAGCAGCCGCGTCCACTTCGGCCAGTTCGATATCACCGAGTTCCCCTATTGGACGTTCCTCTTCGCGGATCTGCACCCACACCTCATGGCGATGCCCTTCTTCGGGGCGGTGATGGCCCTCGCCGTCGGGTACCTGGCGGCGGTGGGGCGGGGGCTGGGGCGACAGGGCTGGGTCCTGGCGGGGGTCATGGGCCTTTCGGTTGGGCTGATCCGCACCGTGCACACCTGGGACTGGCCGACGGCGCTCCTCATCCTCGTGGGAGCGGTCGTGATCGGCCAGTTCCTTGCCTCGGGCCGCGGGGACCGGCGCTTCTGGCGGGGGGCCGGGCACCTCGCCTTCGCGGCTGCCATGGTCGTCCTCCCCTTCCTGCCCTACGCCGCCCATTCGGAGGTGTTCAACGCGGGCATCCACCGCGCCGAGCAGACAACGCAGGCGCAGCAGTACCTCGCCCATTTCGGCGTGTATCTCTTCGTCGCCCTCGCCTTCGTGGCGGTCCGCTGTTTTGAGGAATTTCGTGAACGGAGCGGCGCTCGGCAGCGCAACCTCGTCCTCGCGACCCTGGCCGGCCCCTACGAGCTGCTCTCGCTGACGGTCTTCCTGGCCGGGCTGACGCTCCTGACCTGGCCCTCCGGCCTGACCGTGATCGCGCTGAGTGTCGTCCTGGAGGTCTACCTCCTGAATCTGTTGTGGTGCGAGTGGCGCTCGGGCGAGCCAAGCCTGCCGCGGCTCGTCGCGACGGGTCTATTCGTCCTCGCGGTGGGAATCGGCGCAGGCGTCGACGTAATCACGATCAACAACGACATCGTGCGCATGAACACGGTCTTCAAGTTCTCGCTGCAGGCCTGGCAGCTCTTTGCGATTGGGAGCGGCTACGCCATCTGGTATGTGGGGGCGGCCCTCTGGCGAGCGGAAGGTTTCGCGATCAGCCTGCGGCCAGGGAGGGGTCTCGCCGGGGTGGCCTGGGCCGCCGCGGTGGTGCTCCTGCTCATGGGCGGCAGCGTGTTCCTGTTTTCTGGCACGCCCGCGCGCCAAGGCGAGCGCTTCGCCGACCTTCCGCGAACGCTGAACGGACTCGCCTACTTAGAAGCGGCGCCCTACAACGAGACTCGCGGGAACGCCGAGCCCGCCGACGACGTGCCGTTCCTGCTCGGCGAAGATGAGCCGCTCATCCGCTGGCTGCGCGAGAACGTCGAGGGCTCACCGATCATCGTCGAGGCGGTCGGCCCGCTCTACCACTGGACGGCGCGCATGACCTGGAACACGGGCCTGCCCACCGTCATCGGTTGGGACTGGCACCAGAAGCAGCAGCGTTGGGACTACTCCCACCTGGTCGATGAGCGCGTGCGCGACACCCGGCGGTTCTATGAAGACGGCGACTCGCTCTTCGCCGAGGACTATCTGCGGAAGTACAACGTCCGCTACGTGATCGTGGGCACGAACGAGCGCGTCTTCAGCACCCCCGAGGGGCTGGCCAAGTTCGATGCGATGGCGAGCCTGACCGAAGTCTTCCGCTCAGGCGAGGGCGTGATCTACGCGGTCGATCAGCAGCTCCTAGTAGCCCGCGTGCCCTGACGGGCGCTTTCCAGCGACCCGTGGGGCCACCCGGCCTCAGGACCTACCGGGGGCACGGCTCGCGTACACTCGGAGCGATGTTCGAAGCGCTGACCGACAAGATGCAGGGCGCGTTCAAACGCTTCGGTGGCCGTGGTGTCGTAACCGAGGAGGACCTCGACAGGGTCCTCCGGGACGTGCGCCTGGCAATGCTCGAAGCGGACGTGAATTTCCGCGTCGTGCGCGAATTCACCACGCGGGTACGCGAGCGGGCGCTCGGCTCAGACGTACTGCAGAGCCTGACGCCTGCCCAGCAGGTCCTGGACATCGTGAACGAGGAGCTCGCAGGCATCCTTGGAGGGGAGGCGGCGGAACTTCAGACCGCACCCAAGCCGCCCACGACGATCCTCCTTGTAGGCCTGCAGGGCTCCGGGAAGACGACGACCGCGGCGAAACTCGCAGCCCGGCTAAAGAGCCAGGGACGACGGCCCTTCCTCGTCGCCTGCGATATCTACCGGCCCGCGGCCGTCGAGCAGCTCGTGACCCTGGCGAAAGACATCGACGTGCCCTACCACGAGGAGGGGACGAAGGCGAAGCCGGCGGACATCGCGCAGCGGGGGATGGAGAAGGCAGCGCGCGCGAACGCGAGTCACGTGCTCGTCGACACGGCCGGGCGCCTGCACGTCGACGAGACGATGATGGACGAGGTCGCGGGCCTGCGGAAACAGCTCGACCCCACCGAAGTCCTCTTCGTCGCCGATGCGATGGGTGGCCAGGACGCGGTCACGGCGGCGAAGGCCTTCCACGAGCAGGTCGCGGTGACCGGCGTCGTCCTCACGAAGCTCGACGGGGACGCCCGGGGCGGCGCCGCGTTGAGCATCCGCTCCGTGCTGGGCGTGCCCGTGAAGTTCATCGGCGTCGGCGAGAAGGCGGATGCGCTCGAGCCGTTCCATCCCGATCGGCTCGCAGGGCGCATTCTCGGCATGGGCGACATGCTCAGCCTGATCGACAAAGCGAAGACGACGATGGGCGAGGATGACGCCCAGCGCCTCAATGAAAAGCTGAAGAAGGGCTCATTCGACCTCCAGGACTTCATCGACCAGTTGCGTCAGGTGCGGCAGATGGGCCCGCTCGGCCAGCTCGTGCAAATGCTCCCGGGCTTCAACAAGATCAAGGCCCAGCTCGATGTGGACGAGCTCGACGACTCGTTCTTCGCGCACGCCGAGGCAATCGTGCTCTCGATGACGCGCTGGGAGCGACGCCACCCCGACCGCATCGACGGCAAGCGGCGGAAGCGGATCGCGCAGGGCAGCGGCACGGTGCCGGCGGACGTGAACCGCCTGCTCAAGCAGTTCTTCGAGGCGCGAAAGCTGGCACGCCAGCTCAGTAGCGGGCGCATGCCCGCACTTCCCGGGCTCGGCTGAACGCGGCCGCGTTTTGAGCTCGCTTCGCTCGGATCCCGCCCCACCCCCCACTCGCGCTCGGCTGCTCCGACTTCGCGGCATGGCGGCCGCTCCGGCTCCGCGCTCGCTTTGTGAGCTCGCTTCGCTCGGACCCCGCTCCACCGCCCACCCGCGCTCGACTGCTCCGACTCCTCGGCCTGGCGGCCGCTCCGGCTCCGCGCTCGCGTTGTGAGCTCGCTTCGCTCGGAGCCCGCCCCACCCCCCACTCGCGCTCGGCTGCTCCGACTTCGCGGCATGGCGGCCGCTCCGGCTCCGCGCTTGGGTTTTGAGCTCGCTGCGCTCGGACCCGCCCTTCCGCCCCGCCCACGCTCGTCTGCTTCGACTCCGCGGCCTGGCGGCCGCTCCGGCTTCGCGCTCGCGTTCTGAGCTCGCTTCGCTCGGCCCGCTCCACCACCCCACCCGCGCTCGCTTCGGCGCGTTACTGGCGCGTGCAGTAGCATCGCAGCACAACGGGACGAGAGCAGAAGAGGACTACGTGCTGCGCATTCGGCTTCGACGAGTGGGGAAAAAGGGACAGGCCTACTATCGCGTCGTCGTCGCCGACCAGCGCGCACCCCGCGACGGTGCCTTCCTGGAGACACTCGGGGCCTACAACCCGCACCTGGACCCCCCAGTTGCCGACCTGAACGAAGCACGGGCCCGCGAGTGGCTCGACAAGGGAGCCCAGCCCTCCGAGGCTGTCGAGAAGATCCTGCGACGCGTCGGCGTGATCGAGGGTGGGGCGGGCACCGCCGTCGCCGAGCCGCCGCCCGAGGCCGAAGCGGAGGTCGAAGCGGAGGCTCGCGACGAAGACGCGACCGCGCCGGTCGCGGAAGCGGAGGCACCGGTCGAGGCGGAGGCAGAGGCGGAAGCGGCCGCAGAGCCAACTGAAGACGCCCCAGCCGAGACAGAGACCGCCAGCGAGGCGGAAGCGTAGCCATGGCGACGATGATGTCGAATCTCGTGGAGTACATCGCCAAATCGCTCGTCGACGAGCCCGACGAAGTTCGGGTCAGCGAGCACGACGAGGACGGACGCGTCATCGTCCATTTGGACGTGGCTGAAGGGGACATGGGCCGCGTGATCGGTCGCGATGGCCGCATTGCGACGGCGATGCGATCGCTCATCAAGGTCGCGGCGATCAAGGAGGACGTCCGCGTCGGGCTCGAGATCGGAGACTGACCTCGATCGACGCCGACCGGCCGACCAACCCCGACCAGGAGCCGCGCGAGGGCTACGTTGCCGTCGGCCGCGTGATGCGCCCCCACGGCACCGCGGGCGAACTCCGCGTCGAGCCGTTCAACGAAGACGCGCCCCACCTCCGCTCCGGTGCCGCGGTGTACGTAGATGGCCAGCGCTACCGGATCGAGCGGGCGCGCTGGGAGCGCAGGAGCTTGCTCCTTCGCTTCTGGGGCCTTTCCCGGCGGGTGCAGGTGGAGGCGTGGCGGGGAGCGCTGATCGAGGTTGCCGAAGGGGATCTCGTGCGCGAGCCCGGGAGCTACTTCGTGCACGAGATCGTGGGGTTAGAGGTGGTCACCGAGGAAGGCCGACGGCTGGGTGAGATCAGCGACGTCCTCGCGACCGGCGCGAACGACGTTTACGTCGTCACGGGGACTGAGGGGGAGGTTCTCGTGCCCGCGATCGCGTCGGTCATCCGCGAAATCGACCTCGGGGGCGGGGTGGTCCGCATTACAGCTTTGCCCGGGTTGCTGGACGAAAGCGAATAGATGCATTGAAACGCGCTCGGTTTGCGAGCTACACTCCGGAGCGTTCCCGGGCGGGGGAAATGTTGGACCACGCGCCCAACCCAAGTCGAGGGGGTAGGCGATGTCGAAGGCTGAGGCGCTTCAGGCCGTAGCCAGCTGCATCCATCATTGGATTCTCGAGCCACCGCGGGGTGAGCTCACGTCGGGTCGCTGCAAGAAGTGTGGCGAAGAACGGCAGTTCACCGGCGAGACCAGCTACCGGATCGGGAGAGGCTCTTCCCGCCGCGGCCATCTCACAACTCCAAACCAGGACCGTCGCTAGCGCCTCGAGCCGCGTGCGCTTCGGTGCGCCATCAGGCGTGCGTGGCGGTGGGATCGCCCCGGCTTTTGGGCGCGCGCATTTGACGCCCCGGAAAGGCGATCCCTACGATCGGCACGGGTACATGGGGACATAGCTCAGTTGGGAGAGCGCAGCGTTCGCAATGCTGAGGTCGGGGGTTCGACTCCCCCTGTCTCCACCACCCGCCCTTCATTTTCCAGGTAGCCTTCATTTCGGTGGCCCTGATTTCCCCGGTAGCGACATCTCGCCGCAGGGGGCGTGGGGTGCTAGCCTCGCGCGAGCCGGCCGAGGCCCAGGCGAGCGCCGTCCTCAGGGCGAATCGCCCGAAGGAGAGACCGATGACGAAGACCGTGCGCGAGCAACTCGATGAGCTCGCCGCCCGCAAAGCGGAGGCACGGGAGGGGGGCGGGCCCAAGCGCATCGAGGCGCAGCACGAGCGGGGCAAGCTCACCGCTCGGGAGCGCATCGACCTCCTCCTCGACCCCGGCAGCTTCGAAGAGATCGATGCGCTCATGCGGCCGCGGGGCGTGGAGCGAGGGGCGGAGGCGGTCGTCACCGGTTGGGGGCGGATCGAGAGCCGGCCGGTGTACCTGTTCTCCTACGACTTCACCGTCTCCGGCGGCTCACTGAGCGAGGCGGTCGGCGAGAAGATCCTGAAAGTCATGGACCTCGCGCTTACGACGGGCGCACCGATCGTGGGAATCCAGGACTCCGGCGGCGCCCGCATCCAAGATGGGCCCGAGAGCCTGCGTGGTTTCGGCGAGATGTTCGCGATGAACACCCTCGCCAGCGGGGTCGTGCCCCAGATCAGCGTAATCATGGGGCCCTGCGCGGGTGGCGCCGTCTACAGCCCCGCGATCACCGATTTCATTTTCATGACGGCCGGCACCGGTCAGATGTATATCACCGGACCGGACGTGATCCGCTCCGTCATCGGGGAAGAGATCACGCACGAGGACCTCGGGGGGGCGGAGGTTCACGCGACCCGCTCGGGCGTCGCCCACTTCGCCATCGAGGGTGAAGCCGAGACCCTCGCAGAGGTGCGGCGCCTGCTCTCATTCATGCCTTCGAACAACGCCGAGGATCCGCCCTGGGTGCCTAGCGAGGACCCCGGGGACGAGACGGACGAGGAGCTGCTCACGATCGTTCCGGACGAGCCCAACCGGCCCTATGACGTCCGCGAGATCATCTACCGCATCGTGGACGACGGCGACTTCATGGAGATCCACGAGGCGTTCGCGCAGAACGTGGTCGTCGGCTTCGCGCGGATGGGCGGCAGCAGCGTCGGCTTCGTGGGGAACCAGCCGATGCACCTTGCCGGGGTGCTCGACATCGAGGCGAGCCGCAAGGCGGCACGCTTCGTCCGCACCTGCGATTGTTTCAACATCCCCGTGATTACGCTCGTCGACATCCCCGGGTACCTCCCCGGCTCATCGCAGGAGCACAACGCGATCATCACGCACGGGGCGAAGCTCCTGTTCGCCTATAGCGAAGCGACGGTTCCGAAGATCGCCGTCGTTCTGCGCAAGGCGTACGGCGGGGCCTATCTGGTGATGTCGAGCAAGCACCTGCGGGGCGACATGAACTTTGCCTGGCCCGCTGCTGAGGTTGCGGTCATGGGGGCGGAGCAGGCCGTCGATGTCATCAACCGGCGCGAATTGGCCGCGGCCGACGACCCCGAGGCGAAGCGCCTCGAGCTCGCCGAGGAATTCCGGACGAAGTTCGGCAATCCCTATGTTCCGGCCGGCCGAGGCTTCGTCGACGACGTGATCGACCCCCGCGAGACGCGCGGCAAGATCGTCACGGCGCTGGAGATGCTCCGGAACAAGGCCGATCGCAATCCGCCGAAGAAGCACGGCAATATCCCCCTGTAGGGGCACGATCGGGCCGAATGCGGGACCCCCCTGATCGCCCCTACTGCCGCCCGCAGTGGACAGTCCAGAGGCGCTGATAAGGATCGCCTAATGCCCTCGCACCAAAAGGATCTCGCTGAGACGATCGATGCGCTCCCTCCGCTGCCCGCGGTCGCCCTGCGCGTGATCCAGGTTGCCCAGGACCCGCACTCCTCCGCATCGGACCTTGCCGTTGTCGTCTCCGCGGACCCGGGTCTCTCCGCGAGGCTCCTGAAGATCTCGAACTCCGCCACCTACCGCCGCTCCTGCGAGGTGACCTCGATCCAGGAGGCGCTGGTGGTTTTGGGCTTCGTACAGGCCCGCAATGTCGCGGTCAGCACCTCCATCACCGCGTCCTTCCCGCCGGACTCGCTCAACGCCCTCTTCCGCGTAGAGGTGTTCTGGCGGCACTCCCTGGCCGTAGCGTTTCAGGCGGCAGAGATCGCTTCTCGCAGCGGCGTCGTCGACCCCCCGAGCGCCTTCACCGCCGGCATCCTCCACGACATGGGGCGCTTGGCGATGTTCTACGCCCAGCCAGCCAGTCTCGATCAGGCGATCGCGCAGGTGGTTGCAGGAATGGGCACGCCGGAAGCGATCGAGGCGCAGGAGCTGAACTACGACCACGCCGAACTCGGCGGGCTGCTCGCCGAGCGCTGGGGGCTCCCCGGCGAAGTCTGCGCGTCGATCGCGCAGCACCATACGATCGAAGGCGGCGGAGAGTCGCTCGCGGGCGTGGTCGCTATGGCCGATCGCGGGTGCATCGAAGCGGGCTTCCTGCCGGGCTACGCGATTCCCGGCCCGGAAGGGACGCTCGCCAAGGCGCCCGAGAGCATGGCGCGAATCACGGCGCAAGTAGACGCGCTGATGGAGCTCATCGAGAGCAGTTCGCCCGGCGTCAGAGTCGCCGCCTAGCCACGCCTCCCCGCCCGGACAGGCTGCTAGGATCCTGGCACCGATGGCCGTGACCCAGGGCCCTACTTCCCTCCACCGGAGGGCGAGACTTGGGAAGCAATCGTGGGCCGACCGCGCGCAGTTGCGCCCGCCCAAGTACGTCTTCGGAGAGGTGAACGCGGGCGTCCTCCCACGGGCCTGAGAGGCGGGTCAGCGCCTTCCGAAATCGATAGCGAGCAGGGCCCAAGGGCGCGCTCGTGATAGGATTCACGCAGCCTCGCCGGCGGCCGAGTCTGGCGGGCGCGAAGGGCCACGCCGAGCATGGGTCGAGTGCGCATCACCGAGACGGCGATTCGCGATGGGCATCAGTCGCTCCTTGCCACCCGTATGCGCACCGAGGACATGATTCCCGCGCTGGAGCGGATGGATACCATCGGCTACGGCAGCATCGAATGCTGGGGCGGGGCCACCTTCGACACAGCCATGCGCTTCCTCCTCGAGGACCCTTGGGAGCGGTTGCGCGAGGTGAAATCGCGCCTCAAGCACACCCCCACGCAAATGCTTCTCCGCGGCCAGAACGCCGTCGGCTATCGCCACTACGCCGATGATGTCGTGCTCGAGTTCTGCGAACGCGCCGTCGAAAACGGCATGGAGATCTTCCGCATCTTCGACGCCCTCAACGATGCGCGGAATCTCGAGACGGCGTTCGAGGGCGTGAAGCGCGCAGGCGGCCACGTACAAGGCACCTTGTGCTACACGACGAGCCCCGTGCACACCGTCGAGAGCTTCGCCACACTCGCCGATCGGCTGGTGGAGATGGGTGCCGATTCGCTCTGCATCAAGGACATGGCCGGGCTCCTGAGCCCCGTGATGGCCGAACGGCTCGTGCAGCGGATCAAGGGCGACCACGCGGACGTTCCTCTGCAGCTGCACTGCCACGACACCTCGGGTTACTCCGAGATGGCCTACCTCCTCGCCGTGCGAGCCGGTGCCGACGCGATCGACTGCGCCATCAGTAGCCTCGCGGGCGGCACCTCGCAGCCCGCGACGGAGACGCTCGTCGCGGCACTCGGCGAGGACGACGATCTCGCCACCGAGATCGAGCTCGACGACCTAACCGAAACGGCCGAGTACTTCGCCGGCGTACGCAAGCGCTACTGGAAGTTCGAGAGCCACCTGCTCGGGGTGGATGCGGGCGTCCTCCGGCACCAGGTACCGGGCGGAATGATCTCGAATCTCGTGGGGCAGCTGCGCGAGCAGGGCCAGGAGGCCCGGCTCGCGGAGGTGCTCGAGGAGAACGCGCGCGTTCGCGCGGACCTCGGCTACCCACCGCTCGTAACACCCAGCTCCCAGATCGTCGGCTCCCAGGCCGTGCTGAACGTGCTCACGGGCAAGCGCTACGGCACCGTCACGAAGGAGACCCGCAACCTCGCTCAGGGGCTTTACGGGGCGACGGCCGCACCGGTCGATCCGCCGGTGTTGGAGCAGGTCCTCGGCGGTGCCACGCCCATCAGCCACAGACCGGCGGATGACCTCGAGCCCGAGCTGGAGCGCGCGAAGGCCGAAATCGGCGATCTCGCGGAGAGCCCCGAGGATGTTCTCTCTTATGTCATGTTTCCCCAGCCGGCCAAGCACTTCCTCGAGTGGCGCAAGCAGGGCGGAGGGCCGGAACCGGCCCTCGTCGCGGCCGTCGTCGGCGCGCTCACCGTATCAGAGCCGGGGCCTCCGCCCCGGGCCCCGGCGATGGCGGCCACCTCCCCGAACGGGGCCAGCGCAGAATGGCGCCAGTTCGGTCGCATGCGGCAGATGCGGTAGATGGCGATTGTCACGATCGGTGGGCGCTCCTACGAAGTCGAGCTTCGCGGCGACATCGTCGTCGTCGACGGCGAAGAGTTCCCGATCGTGGTGAAGCGCGGCGACGAGTATGCGACCGTGAGTGCCGGGCGCGTGGACTATCGCGTCGCCACGCCGCCCGAGGGCGAGCGCCACTCCGGCATGACGATCGAAGTCGACCATCGGCCGCTCACGTTCGAGTACGAGGGCCAGCTCGGGGGCGGGCCCGCCCGCGCCCGGGGAAAACGGGAGAGTGTGGGTCGCAGCCCGGCACCGGCGCGCGCGAGCGTGGCCGGCGGTGTGACGGCGCAGCTCTCGGGCAAAGTCCTGCGCGTCGATGTCAAAATCGGCGACAACGTCGTGTCCGGACAGCTCCTGCTCGTCCTCGAAGCGATGAAGATGGAGAACGAGATCAACGCGCCGCAGGACGGGACCGTCAAAGAAGTCCTGATCGCTGAGGGCGCTCAGGTCGCCGAGGGCGATACCCTCATGGTGATCGAGTAGGCAGGGAGCCTGCGAAAGGAGTCGCCCAGTGCCGGCGAAGTACCTGCGAGATCAGCGCCACAACGCGACGGTCGCGGAGATCGCGAGCCTGAAGTTCCCCTATCCCGATGACCAGCACCCCCAACTCGAGACCCTCCTGAACGAGCCGGAGCCGTCGATCTCTGTGGGCGAATGGGAGGGCGCCGCGCTCTACCCCGATATCGTCGTCGTCCGCCGGCCGGGCCAGTGGCTGCAGCTCATGGCCGAAGTCGAGACCGTGGACACGGTCAACGACGAGAGCGCCGAACAGCGCTGGCTCCCGTACTCAAAGGTGGGCGACCTCCTGCTCTACGTCCCTGCCGGCTGCGTGCAGGAGGCGAAGGGGATCTGCAAGCGTCACGGGGTCTCCTACAAGGGCATCCGCACCTGGCGCTTCCGCCCCGTCTGGGGCCTGACCGTGACTGAGGCCTGAGGCCCGCGCAGAATGCCGGACGAGCGCCAGCTGCTCAACGTCTTCTTCGATGTCGACCACACGCTCGTCTACACCACACAGGCGATGAGCGCCCTCCGGCCCGGTGCGCGCGAAGCCATGGCCCGGCTCAAGGGCGCCGGCCACAGCGTGTTCGTGTGGTCCGCCGGTGGGCAGCTCTATAGCGAGCGAACGGTGGAACGGCACGGGCTGGGCGAGTGGGTGGACGGCTGCTTCGATAAGCACCCGCGGGTCGACCCGCCGCCCGACATCATCATCGACGACGACTGGTACCTCGTGGAAAAGTACGGCGGTTATGTCGTCTCGCAGTACAAGGAAATCGACGAGAGCGACCGCGAGCTGCTGGAGATCGTGGAGAAGCTGGCGGAGCTCGGGCACCTCTAAGTTCTGAGGCGCTAGGCAGCCACGAATTCACGCCTTGGGTCTAGGGTCGCTCGGCTGCTACACCTCTGCGGCCATAAGGCCGCGGCGGCTCCGCGCTCGCTCCGGCGCCCTCGCCAAAAGCAGACCAGCGGCCGGATGATCGGCGAGGGTCAGGAGCCGGGCAGAACTCTCATGATTGCGGTATTCCTCGCCCCAGTTGGCGGAGACTTCGGGGAGCCAGCTTCGGCACGAGCGTCAGTTCATCCCGATTCGGGGTGACGGTAGCGGTGCCCGCCGCCCTGGATCTGGTCGGTCCAGCGTATCCCACTGTGAAGTCCATGTAGCCTGCTCCCGTGGCGCGGGGACTGTTCGTCGAGCCGTTCTATGGCGGGAGCCACCGCGCCTTCGCGGACGGGCTCGTCGCGCATGGGGGCCACGCGCTCGAATTGCTCACGCTGCCGGGGCGGGCCTGGTGCCGACGGATGCGGCTTGGCGCCCAGGTGCTCGCGGAGCGCGCCAAGCTGCTCCCCGAGGCCTTCGATTTCCTCCTCGTGACCGACATGCTCGATCTGCCAACGTTCCTGGCCCTGACGCGCCCGCGCTTCGCGGAGACGCCCGTGCTGCTGTTCATGCACGAGAACCAGCTCACCTACCCACGCCTGCGAGGGACGCGGCTGAATTCGTGGTTCGGCCAGATCAACTACCTCTCCGCGCTTTCCGCCGATCGCGTCGCCTTCAACTCCGACTACCATCGCAACGACTTTGTTACCGCGCTCAAGCGGCTTTCGCAGCAGCGCAACAATTGGCTCGAACCGGCTGCGATCGAAGCGATCCGAACGAAGAGTACCGTGCTGCCGGTGGGCGTGGACCTCCGATCGTTAAGAAGCCCACCCGCCCCACCTGCCCCACCGGCCACACCCACCCCGCCCGCCGCCAGCGCCGCCCAAGACGCGCCCCTCATCCTCTGGAACCACCGCTGGGAATTCGACAAGGCGCCCGAGCCGTTCGTACGCACGATGAGGCAACTGGGCGAGGAAGGCCAAGACTTCCGGCTCGCGGTCGTGGGCAGCCGGGGGGACAATCCGAGCGCGGCGATGCTGGCGCTTCCTGAGCGCCTCGGCGACCGGCTCGTCCAGTTCGGGCACGTGGATAGCCGAGCCGAGTATTCGCGCCTGCTCTGGGAGGCGGACCTCGTCGTGAGCACAACCCGGCATGAGTTCTTCGGGGTCTCGACGGTGGAGGCGATGTTCTGTGGCTGCCTCCCGCTCGTTCCGCACCGCTTCAACTACCCCGCGCTCGTCCCGGCGGCGCTGCACGAGCGCTGCCTCTACGAAACAGAGGCCGAGTTCCTGGAGAAGATCAGGCTAGCTCTGCAGGTGTCCGACCGAGTACAGGGCGGCGATGCTTCCGAAGCAGAGCGGGCGGCGCTGCGAACTTCGGCCGAGCGCTTCGGTTGGGAGGTGGTGGGGCCGCTCTGGGGCGAGGCCTTGGAAGAGCTTGCCGCGAGCGCCTCCGGCCCTCCGCGCTCAGCGTGAGAGCTGGAGGGCGAGCAGGACCGGCGGGTCGCCGAACCCGACCGGGATCACGAGCATGTCATCGACGAAGGCGGGCGAGCCGTTGATCCCGCCGGGTGCCCGGTACGACCACACCTGCGCCCCGGTTGCTCGGTCGAAGGCGAGAACCTGGCCGGTGATTACCGACGTGAACACGAGATCGTTGACGACCGTCGCACCGCCGAAGCCGTCGCCGGGGAGCTCGACGTCCCAGACGATCCTGCCCGAGGCGGCGTCGATCGCGACGAGCTGACTGGGGAACGTCCCGAGTCGCACGGCGCCACCAGAGCTGTCTTCGGGGCCGGCATAGGTGACGGGCGCGTTGACGACCGAAACGAAGACGACCCCCTCCGCGATCGCGAGTGGCGTGACGACGCCCCCCGAAATCCCGGGCAGCACCTCCAGCTTGCCCTCGAAGCTCTCGACACCATCGTTCTGGTGCTTCCCCACGGGCGTGTCCCAGAGCACCGTGCCGTCCGGGTCGAGCCCGATCACGCGGGCCGCCTTGCCCGCGCTGATGACCACCTTGCGTCCGCCAGCGAGGGTGGCAACACCGGCGAGGATCATGTCCCGATCAAACAGATCGTGGGGCACGGCCTGGTGACCCCAGCGAAGCTCCCCGGAAGCGGTATCGAGGGCGAGGATCGAGGCCGTCCAGCGGTTGTCACCGGGGCGACTCGTTCCATTTGGGAAGCCCGGAACCCCGGGATAGGGGTACGCGTTGGAGATGCCCCAGTAGGTCACCTCCGCCTCGAGATCGATCGAGGGGGTCTGCCAGGACCCGCCGCCGCTGTTGATCTCCGGGTGGCCCCAGAGGTCCTCTGATTCGATGGTGTCGAAGGACCAGAGGATCTCCCCGCTCGCGGCGTCGAGGCCGAAGAGCGTGCCCCGCGCGCCGGGCTGAGCGAGCGAACTCGTGGCCGCGAGCACGACGCCATCGGCGACGGTCGGTTGGATGTTGACCTGCCCACCGGCCGCGAGGATGTTCGTGGTCCAGATTCGCTGCCCGCTGGCAGCGTCGTAGGCGGCGATCTCCTTGCCCGCACGGTTGGCGTAGACGCAACCCCCGTGAACCGCGACACCGCTGGGTCCGAAGACGTTCACACCCACGTCCTCGAACCAGCGCCGGCCACCGCTCGCGAGGTCGATCGCGTGGACGTTCGTGAAGAGGTCACCAAGGTAGATGACGCCGCCGATGATGACGGGGGTGGTGGCGGCCGCGCCGAAAGCGCCACCGCTGGGGAGTTCGTAACGCCAGGCCTCGGCAAGCTCGGTCACGTTGGCCGCGGAAATGGAGGAGGTAAAGGTGGCACGGCTGCCGGCGGCGTCGTAGTTGGGGTATGCCCAATCGGAGCCGGCGGCCGTGGCGCGGGCGGGAGTGCAGCCCCTGCTGCTGGCGGTGGTTGCCGTGCGCGCGTCATCGCTATCGCTCTCGCCGCCACCGCAGGCGAAGAGCACCAGCACTGCTACTGCCACCACGAGAATCCCGATCCGTACCATCATTCTCCGGACCGGCCGCACCGCGGCCTCCCGACTCCGGACCGGCCGCGCCGCGGACTCCCGACTCCGAACCGTCCGCGTCGCCGCCTCCAGAGGCGAGCTTAGCGCACGCTGGGAGGCGTTGACCGGGATCTACCGGCCCCCCGGCGGCTTCCTGCGAAGGCAGTGGAACGTGCGCATGGACCCGACCCCTTCCACCCATTCGGGCTTTAGATACAAAATGGTCAAAAAAGCTTGTATAGGGTGCCAGCCGCTCCTACAATGGAACCATGCAAGGCACGCGCGACCGCGTTCTCGAACACATCGTGGAGCACCGCGGCGCCCGCGTAGATGAGCTCGCCGAGGCGCTGAGGATCACCCCAGCGGCCGTGCGACGGCACCTCGATCATCTGCGGGGGGACGGCCTCGTCGAGGCGCGTTCCGTGAAGCAGGCCACCGGCCGCCCCTTCCACGCCTACTATCCCACGGCCGAAGCAGCCGGCCACATCCCCGCGCCCTACGCCGATCTGTTCGCACGCATGCTCAGAAGCCTCGGCGAACAGCACGTCGACGAGGCCGTAGCGACCGGGGTGGCGACGTCCCTCGCCGATCGCCACCGTAGCGAAGTGCCTGGGCGAGCGCGGGGCGAAACGCGCGTGCAGCGCGTCACCGAGAGCCTGCGCAGCGAGGGCATCCTCGAGAGCTGGCACGCCGAAGACGACGGCTACCACCTGCTCAACTCCACCTGCCCCTACCCCCAGGCGGCCGAGCTTTCACGCCTCCCCTGCGAGGCGGACCGCCAAGCGATCGGCCTGCTCCTCGGCAGCGATGTTGAGCAGATCGAGCGTATCGTCGACGGCTCGCCCGTGTGCGAGTACGTCCTCCGGGCAAACCACAGCGACAAGAACGACGACGGGGCCGCGGATGCTGCCGCTCCCTCGAGCCACGAAAGAGACGTATGACGACCGACTCACTCCTCGAAATCGACGCGCTACGCGCCACCATCGCAGGCAAGGAGATCCTGAAGGGTCTCAATCTCACGGTTCGCGCGGGCGAAGTGCACGCGATCATGGGGCCCAACGGCTCGGGCAAGAGCACGCTCGCGAACACCCTCATGGGTCACCCCCGCTACGCGGTCACGGGCGGCGAGATCCGCTTCCAGGGCCAAGCGTTGGCCGCGATGCCACCGGACGAACGTGCGCGCCGCGGGCTCTTTCTGGCGTTCCAGTATCCCGTGGCGGTACCAGGCGTGACGGTCGTGAACTTCCTTCGCCAAGCGGTCAACGCCGTGCGCGGCGAGGAAGTCGCCATCCGGGAGTTCCGCGAGGAGCTCTTCGTAAAGATGGACCTGCTCAAGATGGACCGCGACTTCGCGCGGCGCTACCTCAACGACGGCTTCAGCGGGGGCGAGAAGAAGCGCGCCGAGATGCTGCAACTGGCCATGCTCAAGCCGCGCATGGCCGTCCTCGACGAGACCGACTCGGGGCTCGACATCGACGCCCTGCGAACAGTCGCCGACGGCGTCAATACGCTGATGAACGACGACATGGGCCTGCTGCTGATCACCCACTACCAGCGGCTGCTCAACTACATCAAGCCGCAGTTCGTGCACGTGCTCATCGACGGACGGATCGTCCGCTCGGGTGGGCCCGAGCTCGCGGAGGAACTCGAAGACACCGGCTACGACACCATCGAAGCGGAAGCTTCGGCGGTCTAGAGAGGACAACGATATGACCGCAACACCGGAACTGGTCCGCGAGGACGGCTACAAGTGGGGCTTCTTCGATGAAGAAGAGGCCCTATTCAAAGCGAACAAGGGCCTCACGTCCGAGATCGTGAACATGATCTCGGACATGAAGGACGAGCCCCAATGGATGCGTGAGTTCCGCCTGCGCGCACTCGATCTCTTCAACGAGAAGGAGAACCCGTCCTGGGGGACCGATCTCCTGGAGACGATCGATTTCGACAACATCCACTACTTCGTACGCGCGACCGACCGGGATGAGCGCTCGTGGGATGATGTGCCGGATTACATCCGCAACACGTTCGACAAGCTCGGTATCCCCGAGGCGGAGAAGAAGTTCCTCGCGGGCGTCGGCGCCCAGTACGACTCCGAGGTTGTCTACCACAACATCCGTGAGGACCTGGAGAAGCTCGGCGTCGTCTTCCTGGGCATGGACCAGGCGCTCGCCGAGCACGAGGATGTCGTCAAGGAGCACTTCGGCAAGCTCATCCCGCCCGGGGACAACAAGTACTCGGCGCTCAACAGCGCGGTCTGGTCCGGCGGCTCTTTCATCTACGTGCCACCAGGGGTGAAGGTCGATGTCCCACTCCAGGCCTACTTCCGCATCAACACCGAGAACATGGGCCAGTTCGAGCGCACCCTCATCATCGCCGACGAGGGCAGCGAAGTTCATTATGTCGAGGGGTGCACCGCCCCGACCTACAGCAGCGACTCGCTTCACAGCGCGGTCGTCGAGATCATCGTGAAGAAGGGCGCCCGCGTCCGCTACACGACGATCCAGAACTGGTCGAACAACGTTTACAACCTGGTGACGAAGCGCGCCGCCGCCTACGAGGACGCGGTCATGGAGTGGGTCGACGGCAACCTCGGCTCGAAGCTCACGATGAAGTATCCGAGCGTGTTCCTGATGGAGCCTGGGGCACACGGCGAGATCCTCTCGCTCGCCTTCGCGGGCGAGGGCCAGCACCAGGACGCGGGCGGCAAGGTGGTGCATATGGCGCCCCACACGACCTCACGCATCGTCTCGAAGTCGCTGAGCAAGGATGGCGGCCGCACGAGCTACCGCGGCCTCCTGAAGGTGTACGAAGGCTGCGACGACGTGCGTTCGAACGTGCGCTGCGATGCGCTCCTCCTCGATGAGGAGTCGCGCTCGGACACGTACCCGACGATGGAGGTAGACGCGCCCGATGTCTCGATCGAGCACGAGGCCTACGTCTCGAAGCTGAGCGAAGAGCAGCTCTTCTACCTGCAGAGCCGCGGCATGAGCGAGGACGCGGCCGCCAAGATGATCGTCAACGGCTTCGTCGAGCCGATCGTGAAAGAGCTGCCGATGGAGTACGCCGTCGAGCTCAACCGGCTCATCGAACTGCAGATGGAAGGTGCGATCGGCTAGGCCGACCGCTACGGAGCGCGGCGTGCGCGGAGCCGGTGACGGCATCCGTCGTGCGCGGCGCGCGAGGGAGCGTCGAACTCAATGACCTCAGCGCCTAGCGCAGCGACCGCCGCGCCCGCGTTGACCGCGCGGGCGAGCCGCGCCATCGGCGAAGAGCCCGCCGACGGCGCGATCGTCGCCGCCCTGCGCGCGCAGGGGGTGGAGGCGATGGGCAGGCTGGCGATGCCCTCACCGTCCGTTGATCGCCCCTGGAAGTATCTCGAGGCGGCGAGCCTCGACTTCGATCACTTCTCACCGCCGAGCGGGATCGCCGGGCAGGGGCTCGAAGAGGCGTCAGGCCTGGAGCCCGGCACGCTGATCCAGCGCGACGGCTTCACCGTGGGCTGCAACTCGGCGGTCGACGGCCTCACGCTCACGGACTTCGCGGAAGCGGACGAGGACGCGCTTGCCAGCCTCGGGCACGCAATCACGGCGGAGAGCAGCCGCCTGACCGCGCTGCACTACGCCTTCCTCACCGGGGGCGTGTTGGTGCGCGCCGACGCGAACGCCGAGCTGACCGCGCCGGTACGGATCGCGCGCGACTTCGATGCCGCAGGAAGCCTAGCCACACCCCATACGCTGATCGTTAGCGGCCCCAATAGCCGCCTGACCGTCATCGAGGAGCACCGCTCCAGCGACGCAGAGATGGTCGCCCTGCCGCTCGTCGAGATCCTGGCCGGGCCGGGTTCGATCGTGCATTACGTGACCTTGCACAGCTGGGGACCGCAGACGCGCGTCTTCGCCGAACAACGCACGATCACCGAGCGGGACGCAGCCCTCGTGAGCCTGAGCCTAGTCACCGGAGGCCGCGTGGTGAAGAGCCACCTGACGTCTTCGCTGGAGGGACGCGGTTCGAGCAGCGAGCTCTACGGCTTGGCCGTAGGCGGTGGCGAGGAGCACCTCGACTTCTACACGCTCCAGGACCACATCGCGGCTGACACGCGCAGCGATCTGCTGTTCAAGTCGGCGCTGGGGGGCCGCTCGCGCGCGGTGTACTACGGCCTGACGCGGGTGGGACTGGAGGCGCGGCGCTCCGACGCAAACCAGGAGAACCGCAACCTGCTCCTGAGCCGTGCCGCCAAAGCCGACAGCGACCCCGTCCTCGAGATCCTCACGAACGACGTGACCCGCGTGAGCCATGGCGCCACCGCCGGTCCGGTCAACGATGAGGAGCTGTTCTACATCCAGTCCCGGGGGCTCACGCGCGAAGGCGCGATGGGGCTGCTCGTGCGGGGCTTCCTCGGCGAGGTCTTGGACCGCTCGAAGCCGGAAGAAGCGTTTCGCAAGGAGCTTACCGCTTTGGTCGAGGCGAAACTGAGGGCGCTAGGAGCGGGCGCGTGAGCGCATTCGATCCCGCGCGGATTCGGGACGACTTCCCCATCCTCCATCAGGAGGTGAACGGCCACCCGCTGGTCTACCTCGACAACGCCGCTACGACGCAGAAGCCGCGGGCCGTGATCGACGCGCTCGTGCACTACTACGAGACGACGAACGCGAACATCCACCGTGGCATCCACACCCTCGCCGTGCGCGCGACGAACGACTACGAGGCCGTCCGCGCGAAGGCCGCCCGCCACATCGGGGCGACGAACGACCAGGACATCGTCTTCACCCGGAACACGACGGAGTCGATCAACCTCGTTGCCCGGGCCTGGGGCGATGCGAACCTGAGCGAGGGCGACGAGATCGTGCTCTCGCTGATGGAGCACCACTCAAACATCGTCCCCTGGCAACTCCTTGCAGCGCGCACTGGTGCCGTCCTGCGATACGCCGACATCGACGAGCAGGGCGAACTCGACCTCGACACGCTCCGCGACCTCATCGGCCCGCGCACGAAGGTTGTGAGCATCGTGCACATGTCGAACGTGCTAGGGACCATCAACCCGGTCGCCGAGATCGCGGAAATGGCGCACGCCGTAGGCGCGCTCATGCTCGTGGACGGCGCGCAGAGCGCGCCTCACCTGCCGCTCGACGTCGAAGCGCTGGGCTGCGACCTCTTTGCCTTCTCCGCGCACAAGATGCTCGGTCCCACCGGGGTGGGCGTCCTTTGGGCGCGGCCCGGCCTGCTCGCTGAGATGGAGCCCTTCCTCGGGGGCGGCGAGATGATCTCGATCGTGAAGCCCGAGGGCTCGACCTGGGCCGAGGGGCCCCACAAGTTCGAGGCGGGCACGCCCAACATCGCCGACGTCATCGCCTTCGGCGCCGCGCTCGACTACCTGCGCGATCTCGGCATGGAGGTGGTGCGTGAGCACGAGAAGCGCATCACCGCCTACGCCCTCGACGCCCTCGGCCGGGCGGGCGGGATCACCGTCCACGGCCCCAGCGACGTCGAACAGCGCGGTGGTGCGGTCAGCTTCACGCTGGAGGATGTGCACCCACACGACGTGAGCACAATCGTGGACTCTCGCGGGGTTGCTATTCGCGCGGGCCATCACTGTGCACAGCTGCTTATGCGGCGTCTGAACGTGCCGGCTACGAATCGCGCCAGCTTCTACATCTACAACGAGGAGCGTGAGGTCGACGTACTCGTCGATGCGCTCGCACAGGCGAAGCGAGTATTCGGTCGTGTCGATAGCCGAACCGCAGTTTGACGAGCTCTACCGCGAAGTGATCCTCGATCACTATCGCCGCCCGCGAAACGCGGGCGAGCTGGCTGCGCCCACGCACCAGGCCGAGGGCGTGAATCCTGTCTGCGGAGACGAGGTCACCCTCCAGCTCGAGGTCGTGGAGGACGAGGTTACGGATGTCGCCTTCAGCGGCCGAGGCTGCTCAATCAGCCAGTCGAGCACCTCGATGATGACAGCGCAGATCAAAGGGATGAAGATCGATCAGGTCCGTGAGCTCGTCGGCCACTTCGAGGCGCAGCTCATGCACGGGGCCGATCCGCACCCCGCCCTCGGCGACCTGGAGTCGCTGCAGGGCGTCGCAAAGTTCCCGGTGCGGATAAAGTGCGCGCTGCTCGGCTGGAAGGTGCTACGCGAAGGCCTGGGACTTCAAGAGAACGACGCTTAGGCGACCAAGGAGAAAACGAGATGGCAGACACCGACACGAAGATACGACCCACGGACGAGGAGCTTCGCGAGAAGATCCGCGAGGTGAAGGACCCCGAGATCGACATGAGCATCGTCGACCTCGGACTCGTCTACGACATCGAATGGGCCGACGGTACCGTGAACGTGAAGATGACGCTCACGAGCCCCGCTTGTCCCCTCGGGCCCATCATCCGCGGGGGCGTCTACGCGAAAGTGAAGAGCCTGCCGGGCGTGGAGGACGTGGACGTCGAGATCGTCTGGAGCCCACCCTGGGATCCGAAGACGATGGCGAGCGACGACGTGAAGATGGCGCTCGGCATCTGGTAGGACGCGCAGCGTTCGAAGGCGAGCGTTCAGCGGGATTCGCCGCCTGGGTTCGTTCGCGCAAGGGTTGTTGACCGATCGGGGCGCCTGAGACGCCAGCATCGGCCGGCTACGCTGCTCTTTCTCTTCGGCGACCGCGATGTCCCCGCGTTCGACCCCAGCGCGCACGGCACGCCTGGGTAGCGGATCGATGCCTTCGACCGCGGGTTGCGGGGTCTGGCCTGCACGCCGTCGAACATCGAGGAGCTGGTTCCCTAAGGCGCGATCCTGCCGTCGGGCGGGTGCGCGACGCGTGGGCGAGCCCGGGTAACTGCGGTCGCGGTCTCGAGTCAGGCAGCGCTCGCTGGGACTGGGCGGATGAGGTTTTCAGGCCCCAACGGGGTCTAAGATTCCGCTAGCTAAGGCTGACGTTGATGAGGCGATCGTCTCGTTCAGTCTGGCGCGCGATGTACCCGAGGAGCTCTCGCCAGAGCGCGTTGGCGGCATCGTCGCGCTCTTCGGGAAAGGCCTCGACAACGCCGTCGAGCGCGCTGCGCAGGCGCTCGTTCTCCGCGATGAGGTCGCTCGCGGGTGGCCACCTCCGTACCGGCGTCGATGCTACTGCGAGGTCGGGCGCACCTAGCGCCTGGCCGAGT
The DNA here is from genome assembly GCA_965247935.1 of Tepidiformaceae bacterium. Lineage (GTDB taxonomy): Bacteria > Chloroflexota > Dehalococcoidia > Tepidiformales > Tepidiformaceae > CAUYXJ01. The sequence continues at coordinate 895,676 of CBDFIA010000002.1, read as the reverse complement.
GCAGCGTCGACGCCTACCGCCGCCGCCACTAAGTCGAGGACGGTGCGAAGGTCGGCGTTCTCTTCGACCGCGAGCTCATGCTCGTGCAGCCAACGCTGCTTCAGGTGCTCGAGCGCCCACAGCATCGAGCCGGCCATGCGTTCCGCCCAGGCCGAATGCAGCTCAGGCTGGAGGTCGTTGCGCAGGCTGTACTGCAGCCCCTCGATGATCTCCGCAGGTGTGGGCCGCATCCCTCCGCGCGGCTAAGCCGCGGCCTCCCGCACGATTCGCTGCATGCGGCGCAGGAATGAGCGCGGCGCCTGCACCCCTAGCGTGAGCGCTTGCAGCTTGCGCATCTCGCCCGTCGCGAAGCGATTGGTTGCCGCGAGACAGGCGGAGACCGCCCAATACGACTGGAACACCGTGTAAAAGCGCACGTTGTCACGCCGGATGGGAATGCCGCTGAGCTCCGAGTAGCGCGCGATCAGCGCCGCCATCGCTTCGTCGCCGATGACCGGACGCACCATGAAGTCGAGGTAGGCGAGATCCGACATCGGATCGCCGATGAACGCCGACTCCCAATCGAGCGACGCGACCACCCGGTCATCGCGGTGGAGGAACTGCCCCGGCCCGACCTGCCCTTGCCCGAGCACGATCCGGTCGACCGCAGTCGGGAGGTTGCGTTTCAGCCAGGCCATCGTAGCGGTCATGACTGGCCGCGGCTCCAAGAGCTCCCGCTTCGTGGCGCGTTCCCACGTTTCGACCACCAGTCTTGCGCAGTCCGCCCCATCGCTCGGGGCGCCGAGGAACGAAAGCCCCATCGCCTCCCAGTCGAGGTTGTGCTGGATCGCCAGCAGTTCAACGAAGTGATCGAGGATCGCCCGCTGACGCGGGGCCGGGAGCTCGCGAAAGCTCCCGTCGCCGTCAACCCGCTCGCGGATGACGAAGTCCTCGCCCGCCCACTTTGGGTCGCGCTCGTACCAGTAGTTAGCGGGGACGGGGATGGGCGTCTCCTGGAGCGCGCGGAACACGCGGTATTCCTTCTCCAGGCTCGCTTCGGCATCGCGGAAGCAGGTGCTCTCGTTCGCGCGGAAGATGAGCTGCTTCGCCACAGGCGCCTCCCCCTCCCAGGCGGCGTCGAAGAACCACATCGAACGGGATCCGCCGCCGGCGGAGCGCACCACGTTCGTCACCGAGACGTTGCGGACGCTCGGCAGGCGTTCCGAGAGGTACGCGGCCAAGATCTCAGGCAGCCGCTGGATCGTCTCGAGCTCCATCACCCTCCTCGGAGTGGCGAGTATACCGATACGGCCGGCGGCGCCACGGCCGCGCGAAATCAGCTGACTATTCGCCGATGACGGCCGTGACCTCGACCTCGATGCTGTAGCCATCGCCCGCGCCGCTGAAGACGGCGGTGCTGGCGGGATAGCGCTCGGAGTAGAAGCCCTCGCGCACCTTCGCCACCTGCGGCAGTTGCGAGCGGTCGGCGAGATAGACCGTCTCGCGGACGACATCGTCCATCGTCGCTCCGGCCTTCGCCAGCACGTCGACCACGTTGGTGTAGGCCTGACGCGCCTGGACCTCGATGTCGTCCTGTCCGATGAGCGCGCCGTCCTTCGTCGCTACCTGCCCGGCTACGTAAACCGTGTTCCCGACCTTCACCGCTTGGCTGTAGTGCCAGGGCATGGACTCGGGCATGCGCAGAACGTCGATATCGCTGCGTGGCATCACGCTCCTTTGCGGCTCGCGGCCGCTGAGGGAGTTTAACCACGGAGACACGAGCCGCGGAGCGATCCGCCCCACGGCCGGGGGCGGAAATTGGTCGCGTCCGGCCTGGAGCTACGGGTAGCCGAGCTCGCGTTCCATCGCCGCGATGGCATCTTCGACGATCTCGTACGCCTTCATCGCCGTCTCCGTAGACGCGACGATGGGCGGACAAACGCGGGTCACGTTGCCGCCCCCTGAAACTACCAACCCACGCTCGAGACAGTTCTTGTAGAAGAGCTGACCTGCTTTCAGATTCGGTGTGCGGCTTTCTTTGTCGGTCACGAAGTCGAGCGCGAGGAGGAGGCCCTTGCCGCGCGCGTCCCCCACAGTGGGGTGGGCGTCACGGATTCGTTCCAGGCGTTCGAGGCAGGCGGCGCCCGTCACGCGGATGTGTTCGAGCAGGTTCTCGTTCTCGATCGTGTCCAGCACCGCAAGGGCAGCCGCACAGGCGCCCGGCTGGCCCCCGTTCGTCGTGGACGGCTGCGTCTGCTGGAGTGCGTCCTTCAGCCCCTCGCGCACACAAAGCACGGAAATGGGCATCCCGTTCCCCAGCATCTTCCCAATGATCACGGCGTCTGGCATGACATCGTAGTGTTCCGTGGCGAACCAGCTTCCCGTGCGCCCGAACGTCGCGAACTCGTCGAAGATCAGGAGCATGTTGTTCCGGTCCGCGATCTCGCGCAGGCGCGGGAGGAATTCGTCGGGGTAGACGCGCGCGCCGCTGCCGTTCGTGATCGGCTCCACGATGATGCCTGCGAGCTTGCCGTGGCTGTTCGCGAGCATGAGACGTTCGGCGAAATCCATGCAGTGCATCTCACAGCTCGGGTAGGTCATCTTGTACTCGCAGCGGTAGCAGAAGGCGGCCGGCACGGTGAGGAAGCCCGAGGGCTTGGGGCCCGTTGCGGCGTTGCCCATCCCTGTTGCGATCGCGCCGGTCGTGCGACCGTGGTAGTCGCCCGTGAAAGAGAGGAACTCGTGGTTTCCGGTGACGGCACGAGCGACCCGGAGTGCGGCTTCGGTCGCTTCGGTGCCGGTGTTGAAGAATTGGAACACGTTGAGGTCGCCGGGGGTGATCGCGGCCAGGCGCTCCATCAGCGCGACGCGGACATCCGTCGGAAAGTCGCGCACGTTCAGCAGCCGGCTCGCCTGAGTCGCGATCGCCTCTGTCACGCGGGGATGGCCGTGACCGAGCGCCGCCACCATGTGGCCCTGACTGAAATCGAGGAAACGGTTGCCATCGGCGTCGACGAGCGTTACACCCTCGCCGTAGGTGAAGGCCACCGGGAGTGCGTTCACCACCTGGAAGTAGCTCCCATATTGATACTTCTGCGTTTTCTCGAATAGCTCCGCGGAGCGGGGGCCGGGTAGCGGCCCCGAGATGGATGGCGCGTTCTGTGCGGGCGCGTTCGCCCACTCCACGCTGCTCGCAAAGGCCGTACCTGGGAGCGTCTCAGTCACCATCGTCTAGGTCCCCTCACCAGTTCTGGGTCTCGATTCTACGGTGGCCTGCCCGGCCCGTGTCCTGTGGCGAACTGAGGATTTGCGAATGCTAGACTCCGGCCTCATGGAGGAGCTCGTCGGTCGCGTTGCAGTCGTTACGGGCGGCGGGAGTGGAATCGGCCGAGGAATCTGGCATCGCCTTCGCCCGCGCCGGTCTGTCTGTCATCGTCTCGGACATCGAGGAAAGCGCCGCCGCCGATGTCGCCGCAGAGGTAGAGGCGGAGGGCCAGCGCGGCCTCGCTATCCAGACGGATGTTGCCGATCGTGAAGCGATGCGCCAGCTCGCGGCTCGGGCCTACGACGAGTTTGGCGCCGTCCACGTCCTTTGCAACAACGCCGGCGTCTGCACGCTCAAGCGCGGGGCTGAGCACACCGCGAACGACTGGGACTGGGTGATGTCCGTCAACCTCGGCGGGGTGGTGAACGGCTTGCTTGCCTTCCTGCCCCGCATGACCGAGCAGGACGACCCTGCCCATATCGTGAATACGAGCTCAACCTCCGGGCTCTACGCGGGCGGCGGCCTCACTTCGTATCACACGTCGAAATACGCAGTCACGGGCCTGACTGAGCATCTTCGCCGCGACCTCGATCGAGTCGGGATTGGCGTGTCGCTGCTCTGCCCTGGGAAGGTGCTCACGAAGATCGTTCAATCGGGCCGTAACCGCCCCGCAGCCTTCGGTGGGCCGGAGGAGACGCCTCAGGCGTTCGTCGACAGCTGGACTGCCCGCACCGCTGACGGTCAGGACCCGATCGCGGTGGGCAACATGGTCCTTCGGGCGATCAAAGGGAACGAACTCTACATCGTGATGAATCCCGAGCGGAAGCCACCGGTCGAAGCGCGCCTGGGAGCCATCCGTGCGGCCTTCGCGGGCGGGGCCGCGTAGCGCCACCGGGAAGAGTGAGTGGTTCGTCGGGCGCAAAGGCGGTGCCGGCTATGTGCGCGGTCCGCTGGGTGAAATGATCGAGCGGTTTCGGCGCAAGCGTGGACTACTCAGGCTCGCCACGGTCTTGCCCGCGCTCGAGGCCGTCTGCGCGGCGAGCCGTTCGCAGTGGCTGGGCTGACCCTCCCACCCGTTGGATGGCCCCCAAGCGACTCGGCACTTCGCCCCGACGCTCTGAGCGCTCGTGCCTGGGGGCGGACGTGCGGACCTCCTGGCCAGTGCGACAGACCAGTCCGCGCCTCCTGATCAGAACCATCGGGGCACTGGCGCATGGCGCTGGCGGCATTAGCGGTGATCTGTCGATGTCACGCAGGCCGCGGACCGCCCGCCCTTCGGCAGGCGCCCCACGATCGCTGCCCTTGCCGATGTAGAATCGACGCTATCTCGCCGGGAGGATGAGCCCATGCCCGAGTACCACACTGTCCTGTACGACCACGTCACACCAGAGATCGTGCGCGTTGCCATGAACCGTCCCGAGGTGCGCAACGCCCAGGACCTGCAACTGACGCGCGACCTCAACGACGCCTTCGATTACGCCAACCAGGACGACAACGTCAAGGTCATCATCCTGAGCGGCGAGGGGCCCCACTTCAACTCCGGCCACGGCACCGGCAGGACCAGCACGAACCTCGGCTTCAACGAGGTGCGACCGGTCGGGACTTGGGCGAACTTCGACGCGGAGGGCGCCGAGGGAGCGATGGCGCGGGAGGAGGAGATCTTCCTTCAGATGTGCCGTCGCTGGCGCAACCTGCCGAAGCCCATGATCGCTGAGGTCCACGGTAAGACCATTGCCGGCGGCTTGATGATCGCCTGGGTCTGCGACATCATCATCGCCTCTGACGACGCCGAGTTCCGCGACCTGGTCGTCGGCTGGGGCATCCCCGGCGTCGAGTACTTCGCTCACCCCTGGGAGTTCGGCCACCGCCTCGCCCGCCAGATGCTCTACACGGGCGACTGGGTGAGCGCACAGCGCGCCCATCAGGCGGGCATGGTCAACGAAGTGGTGCCGCGCGACGAGCTGCGCGACTACGTGGAGACGATGGCGAAGACGATCGCGGAGAAGCCCTCCTTCGGACTCAAGATCACGAAGGAAGCGATCAACCAGACACAGGACGTTCAGGGTCTCTGGAACGCGCAGCAGGCGGTTTTCATCATGCACACGCTAGCCCACACCCACTGGCGCGAGCTCACCGGACGTGGGACCTACGACGGCCCAGGAGCGCCCCCACATTACGGAAGCGGACGTCCGCGCGAGCAGGTGACCGCCAGCTCGTAGGGGCATACCGGGGACGGGCTAACCCCACGCTCCTCCGCGAGAGCCCACGATGCTCCTGTGTGGGTCCACTATTCGATCCGCAGTGCGGATCGAATAATGGGCTTGGCCGTGCCGGGTGGCAGCGCTCGGCGAGCTCCGGGTCTGTGGATCGTCTCAGTTCGAGGTTCACGCGAGCGTCGTATTTCACAACACGGGCCCGCCCGCCTCAGTCCCCGTGTTCGGTCGGCTAACCCAACTCGAACAACCGCGCCGGCTCCTCGAACCGGTGGGGCCCCAAAACCCCATCCGCTGCGAACGGAGGGGTTTTTCGTGCGCGGTCGCTCGCCTTCACCCGGGAGACCAGGCGCTCGGCTCGACGGCGTTCGACGAGGTGCAGTAGGATCGCGCCCGCTCGATAGCAACCGACGCGTTCTACGGCGCCCTCGGCTATTAGCACATCTTGAATTCTTCGGTCCGAACGACGTCAACGGGGATAGCCAATTCACTAGTCACTGACGATTCCGCCGGCCAGGCGGGAACTCGGGGCCGGTAAGTGGGGCACTCGGGTCGCAAAGCTGTGTAGTCTCCGGTCGAGGTGGCCCACATTACGACGCTAAACGAGTACCGAGCAGGAATAGCCGCGGCTCGCAACTCCCTGAGGGCCAAAATCCCCGCTGTGGCCCAGCATTGGCAATCGCTGATTCTCGAGTCCGAAGCCGAAGGCGAGGAGGCTTGGTTGCCGCGCACGATGATGCAGCACGCGCTGGTGATCGAGCTCGTTTATTCAGCGGTTCTCCAGGGAGGGATGACAGAGACGGGCACCACCATGCGCGATGCGCTCGCGCTTATCTCAGGGGGCTGCGAGGAGAGTTATCCCGACCTGGGTCCAATGCAAATGGGCTTGCGCTCGGCGGATGACGCTGTCTCCGCAATAGACGAGCAGGGACCGCGCGTAGACCAACTCCTTGCGACCGTGGCCGACGGCGATCTGCAGCTGCCTGCAGACCTCTGGGACGCTCATGTTGCCGCCCTCGAATCGTTCGGATACGAGTCGAGTCGGACGGTGGAGGGTCTGCTCGCACTCATGCTGTGGCACCTCGAGGTCCACGCCAAGCAGCTGGCCGGGGCACCGGTCTAACCACCCCGCGCGGTCGATCCTCCCCACCCACGCTCGACTGCTGCGGCTTCGCTGCCCTGCGGGCTGCTGCCCCTTCGCGCTCGCTTTGTGACCTTCGGTGAGCCACCCCCGATCGAACACAAGGAGCCCGGCGACCGGGAGAACGCACGTGAGCTCCTCACCGACGGGCTACTCGACTTCTATCGCGCGATCGGCATGTACCGCGCGATCGGGATGCCCAAGCACCTGGAGATGGCGGAGGAGGTGCTGGCGACATGAGGCACTGACACAAGAAGCAAGGGTGGGTTTCCGCAGCCCCTCCAAGAGCGGTCCCGTCGGCCGACCAATTGTTAGCTCCGCAGGTCGGCGATCGCTTGGCGATGCTAGGCTTGACGCAGTCCGGGAGGTGCGCGCGATGGCATCCGGGGGTCCTGAGACGCTGGTCACGACAGAGATGGAGGCGGCGCGGGGTGTCTGGGGAGAGGGGCGGGTATCGCCTCCCGTGGCCGTCTCGGACATCCGCAAGTGGGCGATTGCGGTCTATTGGCCGGAGCAGCCTTCGCCCCTCTACTGGGACGAGGCGTACGCGCAAACGACCCGCTGGGGCGGCATGATTGCGCCGCACGATTTCAACCCGTTCGCCTGGCCCGTTGAGCGCGAGCGCGCCGCCGGCGCGGCCGCGGCCAGGCCGCAAGGCGCGGGCACGCGTGGGATGAATGGTGGCCAGACCGACACTTTCGGGGTGCCGATGCGCCCCGGCGATATCATCCGGTCTCGGAGCAGGCTGACGGGTTGGAACGAGCGCGAGACGCGCCTGGGCTTGACGCTGTTCACCGAGAGCGAGACCGAATGGCACAATCAGCGCGACGAGCTCGTGAAACGGCGCATCCAGATCGGTATCCGCTACTGAGCGAAAGGGGCCCGACATGAGCGTGAAGGTGTACTTCGAAGACGTGGCTTTAGGCGACGCACTCCCGGAGTGGTCGCGGAAGACGGACTTCATGAACTGGAACCGCTACGCGGCGGTCAACGACGAGTTCGTCTACTTCCATATGGACGACGAGGCGGGTCGCGCTGCTCTCAACGAGCAGGGCGCCTTCGGGATGGGCAATCTGCGCTACGCCTACATCATCAACGCGCTCCGCGACTGGATTGGCGACGAGGGCGAGATTCGTGAGGTGGGCTGCCAATACCGCGCGATCAACCAGAAGAACGACGTCTTGACGGTCGTCGGGGCGGTCACGGAGAAGAATGTCGAAGACGGCGAGAACCGGGTGCGGATCGAGGTAAACGTGCTCAACCAAGAGGGGGAGACGACCTGCCCCGGCCACGCCGTGGTCGTGCTCCCGAACCGCTGAGCAGACCGGCCGGAGAGTGTGAACCGGCGGCGGGCGCTACCCTACGGGCCGTGACTTCGCGCAAGACCAACCGGCCGGTGCCCAGCCTGCAACCCTCACTAGCTGCCGCAGGCAGGCAAAACCTCATCCGCGCAGTTAGGTAATTGTCGAGCAGCGCACGTGAGTCAGATCCCAAAGACCCGCTCAAGCTAGCGAGGCTCGGGGCTGCCCTCGTCTTCGAGGATCAGCAGGGCCTCGGCAAGCCTCGTGCAAGTCCGCCGACACCCTCCTCGAGCTAATCCTGCCGCGCTCGACGCCATGTTGGGGTGGCGCCTGCGTGGCCGGGATCCGCTAGCCGTCCCGCCGATGCCCCGATGACAATCTCTGATCGGCGGAGTCCGAGGGGACGCGAGGGCATCGCTCGATACCCGTCTAACTCCGACCGCTATGGGGGGCGCTCAGCCGATGCTAGGATTCTGCGGTCCCGCCGATCGGAATAGTTGATGCCTATCAAGTTCGTCTTCGTGCCACCGCAGAACGAAATCACGCGCGATTGGGTGACTCGGCTCTCTGAGGCGACTCCGGAAGTCACGTTTATCGCACCGGAGACCGTGGATGAAGCGAAGCGAGAGATCGTGGACGCCGAGGCTGCCTTCGGGACCCTCCGACCGGACGTTCTCTCTGCAGCAAGCAACCTGAGATGGCTCCAGGCACCCGCGGCAGCGCCGCCGGCCGGCTACTACTACCCGGAGCTGATCGACCATCCCGTCACCGTCACGAACTTCCGCGACATCTACAACGACCACATCTCAGTGCACATCTTGGCGATAATGCTTTCCTTCACGAAGCACCTGCAGCTCTACCGTGACCAGCAGACGCACAGCCAATGGCGTCGCCTCGAGGGAGCCGCTTACAACACGATCTTCCTGCCGGACCCCACGGCGCTGATCGTGGGCGTGGGCGGAATCGGAGGCGAGACCGCGCGCCTGTGCAAGGCCCTGGGGATGCGCGTCCTCGGCGTGGACGCGAGACGCGAGGACCGGCCTGGCTACCTGGACGGCATGAGCGGGCCGGAGGCCTTGGACGCTCTCCTCCCCGAGGCGGACTTCGTAATTGTCACGGTCCCGCACACGCCTCAGACCGAGGGGCTATTCGACGCAACCAAGTTCGGGCTGATGAAGGACTCGGCGATCTTCATCAACATCGGGCGGGGCATGACGACAAGACTCGACGACCTGAACGAGGCGCTGCGGCGTGGGCAGATCGGCGGGGCAGGGCTCGATGTCTATGAGATCGAGCCGCTGCCCCCAGACCACCCACTGTGGGACGCCCCGAATACGATCCTCACGCCGCATGTCGCTGCTCAGGGCAGTCAGTACCTCGCCGAGAGGCGATACGGGATCGTCCTGGAGAACGTCCAGCACCTGCTGCGGAACGAGCCTCTTCGCAATGTCGTGGATAAGCGGAGCTGGTTCTAGGGTGACGTCCACATCTAAGAGGTAGCGCCCCGGCCCGCCACCGTCCGGCGCCCGTGGACTTCGAACGCCGAACCGCATCCGCCACCTCTACGTGCTCGGCTGCTACCTGCAGCGCTGCGGGACCTTCTACTGGCGGGAGCGTCGTCCGGGCGACGGCCGCGGCGTTCCACCCGGCCAGACCCGTATCGAGGTCATGCGCGAAGCCGCTCTACTGGCGCATCTGGACCGAGATCAGAGAGCGGCGGGGGTGGGGGAGCTAGGCGCGGGCGTGACGATCGATCTCATGTCGGCGGGAACATCACCTGTACGTTCAGCAACGAAGAACAAGGGTCCGGCAGCATCGTCGGCACCGTCGCTATCGCCGAAGACCTCGAGCGGCGGGCCGAGGACGCGCTCTCACCGGTCGTTGGAGGCGCGAGCATCCCAGTACGCGCTAAGACCCACCTGCGACCTCTGCTCGCGGCAGCCCCTACGCAGAAGATCTTCGAGGCGGACCATTGGCTCACAACACCGCCACGCTCGACTGCGCATGGACGTGTGCTAGGCCAGCCCCGTCGGTCTAAAGGTGACCGCCGCTAGCAACTAAGCGTTGCCCGTCCGATCGGGGAGGCTCGACCGGCATCCGCTCCGGACCGTATGGTCGGCTTCTGATGGACCACGCGGCCACCCTCCGCACGATGCTTGACCGCCCGGACATCGTGGTGCTCCCGGGCGCCTACGACGCGCTCTCGGCTCGCCTCGCCCAACAGGCCGGCTTCGATGCGCTCTTCACCACCGGGTTCGGCTTCTCCGCCGCGACCCTCGGCGTACCCGACATCGGCCTCCTCACGATGTCGGAGACGATGGAGCGCGTGCGCCATATCGTGCGCGCCATCGACGTGCCGCTCGTCGCAGACATGGATACCGGCTATGGCAACCCCCTGAACGTCATCCGCACCGTGCGTGAGTGCGCGGAGGCGGGCGTCGCCGGCATCATCCTCGAGGACCAGGAGTGGCCCAAGAAGTGTGGCCACTTCGAGAACAAGCGCGTCATCCCGGCCGAGGATCAGGTCGAGAAGCTACGTGCGGCCGTCGAGGCCCGCGGCGAGAGCGATCTCGTCATCATTGGCCGCACCGATGCACGGGGGCCGCTCGGGCTCGATGAGGCCATCCGCCGCGGCCAGCTCTACCGCGGCGCCGGCGCCGACGTCGTCTTCGTCGAGGCGCCGCAGTCGCTCGACGAGCTGCGCGCCATCGCTGCCGCCTTCCCGCCAGGCACGCCCCTCTTCGCGAACATGATCGAGGGTGGCAAGACGCCGCTGCTCACGGCCGCGGAGCTGCAGGAGCTCGGCTTCACGATGGTCGTCTATCCCCTCTCGGGCCTCTTCTCGGCGGCGAGGGCGATCGCCGCCACCTACCGCGCCCTCTTCGAGACGAAGACCACCGCCTCCCGCACGGACGCGATGGTCGACTTCCACGAGTTCGAGGAGATCGTCGGGGCTGCAGAATGGCGTGAAACCGAAGCCCGCTTCGGAGCGCGTTGATGTCGCCCGACCTCGACCCTGAGCCCGAGGCCACGCTGGACCAGCTTCGCCGCTTCTTCCCAGCCAGTGCGCAGCAGGCCAGCAGCGAGGCCCCCGTCTCCGCCCGCGAGGCGGGTGATTGGCGTTGGCGCTCACGAGCCGTCGTCGCCTCCGCTCAGATGGCCGCTGCGCCTTCGGCCTGGTACGTAGCACGGCGGGGCCGTCGATGTTGCCGACCGCTGCTCGGCCGAGGTTCGATGGGGAGCGGCCGCCTGATGCCCCCCGCACACGCGTCAGAAGTGCGCGGGTGAGTTCGGTCGGATTCGTAACGGACCCAGCCTGCCTCGATCACGAATGGCCAGGTCATCCGGAGCGGCCCGAGCGCCTCGAGGCGATTCTTCGCCAGCTCGATACAACTGGTCTTCGGGAGCGCATGATCGGGCTGAAGCCCCGCGTCCTGACCGAGGCCGAGGTGCTCGCGGTCCACGATCCCCGTGTCCTCGCTACCCAACGAGCACTCGAGACTCGGGGTGGGGGGTGGGTGGATGCGGATACCTACGTGCAGAAGGCTTCGCCAAGGGCGGCACTCCGAAGCGCGGGGGCCACACTCAGGGCCACGGAGGCAGTGGTCGCTGGCGAGGTGGAGCGGGCCTTCGCGGCAGTACGCCCACCGGGGCATCACGCGACGGCCGACAGGATGATGGGCTTCTGTCTCTTGAACAACATCGCGATGGCGATCGCAGCTGCTCGCGAGTTAGGCCAACAGCGCATCGCCGTCGTCGATTGGGACGTTCATCACGGCAACGGTACGCAGGCGATCTTCGACGCTGATCCCGATGTGTTGTACGTCAGCACTCATGCCTCGCCCTTCTACCCCGGCACTGGAGCCGTCGCCGAATCCGGTATGGGTGCCGCTCGCGGAACGAAGGTCAACATCCCACTGCCCCTGGGCACCGGGGACGCGGGCTACGCCACTGCCTTCGACTCGGCGGTCGTTCCCGCCCTTGAACGCTTCAACCCGGAGCTGATCCTCGTCTCCTGCGGCTGGGATGCGCACATCCGCGATCCGATCGGCCCAATGCAGGTGAGCACGGCGGGATACACACTTATCGCCCAGCGCATCGTTCAGGCCGCCGATCAGCTTTGCGACGGAAGGCTCGTGGCGACGCTGGAAGGTGGCTACGACGAGCATGCCCTTGCCTGGTGCGCCAGTGCTTTCTGCGAGGTACTCCTCGGCGAGGAACCTATCCCTGATCCAGAGCCCCTGGCGGCGAAGGCCGAGCCGGACGTCGCAGCAGTCATCTCTGAAGCACGTCGCGAGGCCGGCCTGGCGTAGAGCACCGACACCTTGTCCGAGGAGGGAGCGAGAACATGTTCGAAGGCTTCGAGGAGCGTCGAGTCCCGGCGAACGGCATCGCCATCAATGCGGCAATTGGCGGGAGCGGCCCGCCGCTCCTCCTCCTCCACGGCTACCCGCAGTCGCATGTCATGTGGCACGCCGTCGCTCCTGGCCTCGCCGAACACTTCGTCGTGGTTGCAGCCGACCTTCGCGGCTATGGCGACTCTGACAAGCCCGCTGGCGGCGGTGACCACTCGGCCTACGCCAAGCGCACGATGGCGCAGGACATGATCGAGCTCATGGCTGGACTTGGTCACGAGCGTTTCTCCGTCGCCGGCCACGATCGTGGTGGCCGTGTCGCCTATCGCCTCGCGCTTGACGATCCCGAGCGGGTTGTGAAGCTCGCTACCCTCGACATCGTTCCTACCTACGACCAGTGGGAGCAGCTGACCTGGCGCGGTGGCATCGGCAGCTTCCATTGGTCCTTCCTCGCCCAACCGGAGCCGCTGCCCGAGCGGCTCATCGAAAGCGACCCCGACCTCTGGCTCGATGGGCGCATGGCCTCGTGGGTGGCTCCTGGCTTCACCTTCGATGAAGAGGCGATGGCGACCTATCGGCGCCACTTCCACGACCCCGCGACCATCCATGCCAGTTGTGAAGACTATCGCGCTGGGGCCACGATCGACTACGAAATCGATGAGGCCGATCGCGGCCACCGCAAGATCGCTGCCCCGGTCCTCGCCCTCTGGGGAGACCATGGAGGCCGACGCAAGGGCGTTCTCGAAACCTGGCGGGAGTGGGCCGACGATGTCCGCGGCCAAGCCGTCCCGTGCGGCCACTTCCTTCCGGAAGAGGCTCCCAGGGAAACGCTCCAGGCTCTCCTCGAATTCTTCACGGAGTGATCGACGAAGCGAGGCGGAGTGCGTCGTAAGCCTCGTCCCGCGCTGCGATTTTGAGGGCTTCTCCGGTATTTCTGGGTGCTCGGGGAGGAGCGTTGGGGGAGGTCCACGATCCCCGTGTCCTCGCTACCCAACGAGCACTCGAGACTGAGGGTGGGGGCTGGGTGGATGCGGATACCTACGTGCAGAAGGCTTCGCCAAGGGTCGGCGCTTCCTCCGCGCATCCGAATAGACTACCGGTGGTCGGCCCGGGAACCCGGCCGGCCATCGTCTTGAGGTCGGAAATGGGAAGGCTGGACGGGAAGGTGGCGCTCGTCACGGGCGCAGTGCGGGGGCAGGAGAGGCCGAGGCCAGGCTGCTCAGTGGGGGGGCGCCGCCCGACTGCGGCACGAAGAAGGCCTCGTCGTCTTTGTGCATGGATGATCTGCTCCCCGCTTCTGGATCTCAGGCGGTGCCGCTGAGATTGCCGATCTATGGCGCCACCGCTTCGAGCGCCGCGTAGTCACTCTCGGGGACAAGCTGCTGGAGGTCGAGGAGCGAGATCAAGCGCTGCTCGCCGAGTTTGGCCACGCCCCGTAGGTAGCCGTTCTCGGAGGAGAGCACGGCCGCCCCGAGGGGCTCGACCTGCTCGGCGCTGAGCTGGATCACCTCCGACACCGCGTCGACGACGAGGCCGATCATGCCCGCCGGGCCAGCGGTGACGACGATGCGCGTCTCCTTGCTAGGCGCGCCGAGGGCAAGGCCGAGGCGCTGGCGCAGGTCGATGACGGGTATCACTCGACCACGCAGGTTGGTCACACCCTGCACCCAGGCCTGCGCGTCTGGGACCGAGGTGATCGGCTGAAGGGGCACGATCTCCTGCACCGCCTGGATGCCGAGGGCGTACTCCTCGCCCGCCAGCTCCAGCACGACCACCTGGCGGTCGAGGGCCTCGCTGGAAGAGGAGGTTGCCTCACTTGGACTGCTCACATCGCTGCTCCCGTGGTTTTGAGGACGGGGCCGCTCGAGCGGCCCTGGCCAGGGGGGTAGGGGGTGGGGCCCCCTACTCGGTCGCGGCCTCGAGGGTGAAGCGGGCGGAGGCCTCGTTCAGCGCACTGGCCAGGCTACGCATCTCACCGGCCGTGGCGGCGAGCTCCTGGGCCTGCGCCGAGAGCTCCTCCGTCGAGGCCGAGACCTGCTCGGCTGAGGCCGACGTCTGCTCACTCGTGCTCGAGACCTGGAGGATGGCCTCGTTCACCTTCTGTGTGCCCTGCGCCATCTCCTCGGCACCGCTGACCGACTCGCGCGCGATCGAGGCCATGCCTTCCGCCGACTCGACGATCCGGTCCGCACCCTGGGCGAGGTCCTGAACATCGCCGGCGATGCTCTGCATCTGCTCCGCCGACTGCTGCACGGACGAGATGATGGATTCCAGGGCGGTGCCTGCCTGGGCGGTGATCTCGCGCCCTGCCTCGACGTCCTTGACGCCCGTCTCCATTGCCTCAACGGCGTCCTTGGTCCCCATCTGCACCTTGGTGATGAGGTCGGCGATCTCCTTCATCGCGCCGGAGGAGCGCTCCGCCAGGGTGCGCACGTTCTCGGCGACTACCGCGAAGCCGCGGCCCTGTTCGCCCGCGCGCGCCGCCTCGATGGCGGCGTTGAGGGCGAGGAGGTTGGTCTGGGCCGCGATCTCGTCGATCGTCTGGACGATGTTGCCGATCTGCTCGCTGTACTCACCCAGCTGATTCACCGTCTCGGAGGCGCGGCCGACGGCACCGGCGATGGCCTGCATCGATTCGACCGCCTGGGTGACGGCCTGCTGGCCTTCGAGCGCAGCCGTGCGTGATTCATCTGCGCCGCTGGCCACCTGCTCAGAGGCCTGGGCGACGTCGCCGATGCGCTCGCCCATCTGCGTGGCCTCGTCCTTGGAGCTCACCGCCGCCTGGGCGTTCGACTGCGAGGAGGCAGTGAGCTGCTGCGAGCCGGCCGCCACCTGCTCCACTTCCGTCGCGGAACCTTGGGCGAGCTCGCTGAGGCTCGTGGCCGAGGTCGTAACCTCGGCGATGGCTGAGGAGATCTGTCCGGCGGCGGCCGCCATCTGGTCGGAGGCCCCGCCCAGCTGGTCCGAGGCGGCGAGGACCGCCGTCGCGCGGTCCTTCACGCCGCCGATGATCTCGCGCAGGTTCTCAGTCATCGTGCGCAGGGCGTTCCCAAGCACGTCAGCCTCTGAGCGCGGCTCCACGTCGACGGTGAGGTCGCCCTCCGCAAGGGCGTTGCTGCTCGCCGCCATCTCTCTGAGGTAGCCCTGCATCTCGCCGTAGGCACGGCTCATGTCGCCGATCTCATCGTTGCTCGCGTTTGCCACCTCGGCCTCGAGGTCGCCCTGGGCGATGCGCTGAAGCGCGCCGGAGATGGACTTGGCTCCGCGGGAGACGGACCAGGAGAGGTAGCCACCGACCGCGAGCCCCAGCAGAATGGCCGCCGCGATCGCACCGAGGATGATCGTGCGCGCCGAGGTGAAGGTGCTGTGAGCACCGGCGGCGGAGTGGGCGGCCGCTTCTTCGATGTGGGTCGCCATCTGGTTCAGCTCATCGATGAAGAGCGCGAAGGCGGCCTCGCCTTCACCGTGCAGGGCAGCCTCGCCACCGGCGAAGGCGTGGCCCTCGGCGACATCGAGCGTCACCTCTTCGAGCTCCGCCAGGAAGATGGTCCACTCGTGCTCGACCTCATCGAGAAGCGCGAGCTCCTCGCCGTGAAGGTGACCGGAGGCGCGCAACGTCTCGATGTTATGAGTCACCTCCTCCGACTCATGGGCGGCCTCAGCGAGGAGCTCGTCGGCATCGTGTCGAAGCTGCTCGGCAAGCTCGGGATGGGACTCATCCGTGGCCATCACCGCCGCCAGCACGCCTTTGCTCATATGCTCTTCGACCTCGAGCGCCTCCACTTCGATGTGGCTGATCAGCAGGACCGACTCCAGGTCGACTTCGAAGATCTCCTGAGCGTCGCCATCGAGGCTGGCCAGCCGGGTGATGCTCAGGACACCGAGAAGGGCAGTCACGGCGATGATTAGGCCGAAGCCCGCAAGGATCTTTGCTGCAAGGGGAAGTCTCATCGTTTTACGCTCAACACAACCGACTCCGAGTCTGTCTTATTGGCCCGACTCGCAGGTGCGCAGAACGGCCGGCGACGAGCCACCATGACCTTCAGGCTGAGTTGAGCTAGCGTCGTTAGGGGCTGACCCTGGCCCATCCCCTCGGGATCCCCGAGTGTTTTGTCACCGATCCCTCACAATTTCGGAGGCTACCGGAGCGCCCCGTCAAGGCTGGGTCGACGGCTCCCGCTCGAGCTGACGCAGTGACGCCTGGGCCCGAGGGCTTAGCCGGGCGCATCCGTTGTGAGGACTCCTTTCGTTCCTCGGCCCCATCATCGGGCTGCTCGTGATGATCGCGATGCCAACTCGCCGCCGCCGCCGTCCACGCCGATCGAGGAGGAGGAAGGGGCGATAGAGCTAGCTGCTGAGGTGCTAGTTGTCCTCGTCGTTCCCAAGCGAGGTCCAGTGGAGCCGGCCCGACGACTGACGAGGGCAGCCAGACCCGCGCCCGCTGGTCGCCTGTCGGGCACGAAAAACTCTATCCGCGCAGTGCGGACGAGGTTGGGCCCCACACGTGCCAGCGACGCCCGCCGGGCGGTGGATTCCTCGCCCGTCCGGTAGTCGTCTGGACGCTCTGGGCCCCGACGCAAGTGAAGCAGCCTGCGGTGCTCCCCGTGCAAGCCGTGGGGAGGGAAGCCGCGCGAGCCATCCGTAACCTCCCCCGCCTTGAGACGGGGATGGTGAAGCGAACACGCCAACAGTCGGCTAGACTGCCCCTTCGCGGGCGAGCATCCAGCGGATGGGCTCGCGGGACGGAGGTCAGTGTGGACAAGGGCGCAACGGTGGTGTCCGCGGGCGCGGTAGATGTCGCCATGAGCTATCGGACCGACATCCTGGGCGACGAAGGGCTCACCATCCAGATTTGTGCGGAAGTGGACGGGCAGGACACCGAACTGTTGCGCTTCGATTGCTTCACGAACGCGCCGCATTACCACTACGGGCCGGAGCAGGATAGTGGTGAGCGCGTGATGCTCGACGCGACCGCGGTCGGCGATCCGCTCGTCTGGACGCTGGAGTGCTTCGAGCGGGGCCGCTTGCGGCCCATGATCGAGCGAGCAGGCTACACGAGGGTCGCGGGGTTGCTGGATGAGGACGCGTTCCAGGCGGCGCTGCCCTCGGTCAGCGATAAAGCGCGAGCGCTCGTCGCTGAGCACGCGTCCTAGCTAGACGGGAGAGCCACGCCGCCCCCATCCGGCCGTGGCGGTTGGGCATGAAAAATCCCATTCGGCCTGCGCACAGGCGTCTGGGAAGTCGACTTGGTTCCGGCGGTTGGGCTCTGAGCGGGTGAAGCTAAGTTGCAGGGGCACTAGTCGAAGAAGTCGCTGTCGCCGCACTCCGAGATGTTGGCTGCGACCGCGTTGAGCCGATCCTGGATCGCCCGAGGCGGCTCAAAGTTTGCGAACGCATCTTCGGACTGCTCGAGGTAGGCCTCCACGTCTCCGTCCTCCGTCAGCCTCGCTATTGACTTGAATGCATCCACGAGCTGCTCGTGGAACTCCTCAACGTCGGCCGGCGGGTTCGCCTTCTCGAGGTCGTTCGCGAAGTCCGAAATCAGCGGCGCCGTGAGTTCGAGCACCTTCGCCAGGCCCTCGGTCTCGCTGTCGGCGTCTGCCATGATCTGTTCGAGTTCAGCCTCGAGATCGGCGGAGCGCTCCTCTAGCCTGCTACCGGCCTGGCAGACAGCCTTGACGTAGTCCTCGTCGGAGCCGGCCTCCGAATCGCCTCCGCAGGCTACCGCCGCCATAGCGAATGCGCCGAACACCGCTGGTACCAGTAACAGCCCTAGCGGCTTTGGCCTCTCCGGCTGATTAACGGCACGCCGTGCCGAGCTGAGTAGGGGGCCGCGTTGGATCGACCTTCGCGGTCATCGCGGGAACCCGGTTGGCACGAACCATCCGGGGTCAGGCGCCCATCGGTCGACGCGATGCAGCCCGCTGAGGACGCGGCGCCGGTGCTGCTCCGGCTAGCTTCAGTGAGTAGGTGGCGGCGACCCGCAGGGTGATGACTGGCCCGGCAAATCTGTTCTACGGCGCCGTCCGCAACACCTCCGCGAACGCCTCCAGAGTCCGTCGCGCGAATCGCGCCATGTTCGCCCCCCGGTCCATTTCCCCGGTCTCCAGCGTCTCGCTGTGCGCGGCCGGCCCCGCCACCGCGATACACGTGTGGCCGGCAGCGTCACCGTACGGATTCCCCGTTGGGCCCGCCGCGCCCGTCTCGCCGATCCCCCACGTCGCGCCCAGCCGCTCCTGAATCGCCGTGGCGATCAGCCGCGCGTAGGGCTCGCTGCTCGACCGCACGCCCGGATGCTCGTTCAGGTCGATCCCGAGGAGCACGTCCCGCGCGATCCCGGTGTAGGTCACGGCCCCGCCGCGGTAGTACGCTGACGCCCCCGCCACGGCGAGCAGCGCCGCCGAAACCAGTCCCCCAGCGGTCGTTTCGACCACCGCCACCGTCTCTCCCCGGTCCAGCAGCAGCGCGGCGATGTCCGCGGCCAACGTCTCCAGCTTTTGCATCAGCTCTCTCCCCGTGTGCCCGCGGTCAATCTGGCCGACAACGCCCGCGCACCTAGAAGACGATCACACAGCGGCCACGGGTGCCGCCCTCCTCGAGGCGGCGGTGCGCTTCTCCGGCCTGCTCCGGCGGATAGGTGGCGGCGACCCGCAGGGTGACAAGGCCGTCCTCCGTCTGCTGACGCAGCCGGTCGAGCAGATCGACGCGATGGTCGTAATCCCGCACCGATGTGCGATGGAAGGCGATGCCACGCTCACCGGTGCCGCCCCAACCCCGAACCGACGCGAAGGCGCCGCCATCGCGGACCGCTCCGACCGCGAGCTCGTTCTGGACAGCGCCGTCGGCGAGAGCATCGACCCCGTCCGGGGCCACCTTCCGAATCTGTGTGGCGATATCGTCCCCCCGGGGCACGACGAGATCGGCACCGAGGTCCCGCACCAGCTGTTCGTCTGCGGGGGACGCGTCGCCGATGACGCGCAGCCCGTCCGCCTTTGCGAGCTGCACGACGTAGCCGCCGTAACATCCCGCCGCGCCGGTCACGGCCACCGTCTGGCCTGGCTGCAGCGCAAACTGGTCGAGCGACTGCCGTGCCGTGAGCCCGTTCATCGGGAGCGTGGCCGCCTCGACGTGGGTGGCGCCCGCTGGAGCGGGCGCCACCGCGTCGGCGGCCAGCACGATGCTCGCCCGGTACGCCCCATGACTGCCGGTCGGGATCACCATCGCCATGACCGCAGCCCCGACGGCGAGCTCGGTCGCGGCGTCAGCGCCGATCTCGTCGATCACGCCGGCTGCGTCCATCCCGGGGATGTACGGCGGCGGATCCTCTCGCAGCGCCTCGGCTCGGGCGCCACTGCGCACGAAGGTGTCGGTCGGATTGACCGCTGCAGCGTGCACCCGAAGCCGCATTTCACCCGGCCCGGCATGCACCTCGGGCAGATCGACGACCTGTAACGCTTCCGGACCCCCGAACTCGAGCACACCAACTGCTTGCATACCGTTCGCCTCCCTCGCCCCAAGGGGCCTTATCTCCGCCTGGGGACTTGGGCGCGAACGTACAGTGCCGGGGCGTGGGATGCACGTCACGGCCGAGGTAAGGCGTATGCGGTCGGCGGCGGCCTACGCCCCCGCCAGCAACTCCTCCGCCATCTCTAGGTGCTCGTGTACGCCATCGGTGCGCGGGTGGGCGGAGGCTTCCGGCCTCACCGTCACGCGTCGGTCTCCGCGGGCGCCGCGTCGTAGGCCGGGGTGCGCCAGCCTGTCCAGGCGCCGGGATGCTCCGCAATCCGCTCCTGCAGCCAGTTCACGGAGGCTTGCTGGCAGGCGAGCACGGCCTTGGGGTCGGACCCGGTCAGCGGCAGCGGCGGGCCGATCTCGACGACGCGTGGCCAAGCTAGCCCCCCCCCCCCGTGAACACGGGAAGGATCGCGGCGCCGGTCCTGTCGGCGATCTTCACCGGTCCGGTGGGCAGCAGCACGCTGCCGCTCAGGATAGGAAACGACCGCTTACGGGAGGCGCTACCCGCGACTGCGATAGAGATAACGCGGTTCTCGGAGAGAAGAACGTGCAGGCGGCGAAGAGGCCCAACGGTCCCCCGCTCATCGATGACGACCCGTTCGGCCAGGAATCGGTTTTCCGCCCGCCGCAGCAGCGGGTTGGCGAAGCGGACGCCGAATGGAAAGCGAGAAAAGCCGTGGGACGGCCGGCTTAGATGCGCCAGCGGAAGCCCTGCCTCGAACAATGCCTGCTTGACCGAGACGTTGCTCCCAAGGCACTGGTGCACCCAGAGAATCGCGCCGTGCCCTGCCTCCAACGCAGCGTGTACGTGCTCAATGCCGTTCAGCCGGATGGTCTGCGTCCACCACGGGAGTAGCGCGCCGCGGAGGACGAGTACCCGTTCGTAAAGCATCATCGCCTCGGATTCGCGAAGCACTTGCGATGGGCCTAGCGCAAATGCCCGGGGGATCTCGCGAGGCAACCGCTCCCGCAGCTCGTGCCGGTATCTCGAGCCGCGTCGCGTGAAAAGACGCGCCAGGACCCGGCATCCCGCGAGCCCCAGGGGCTGGGGCGCGAAGACCAGTGGCAGGATGGAGACCTGGATTCCGAGCTCCCACAACTCCCAAAGTGTTGGTAGTGGGATTCGGTTTCGGAGGCGGCTACTCGATCCCAATCCGTCCCACGATCTCGTCCCGCTGCGGTTCCCCTCCGACGGAATGCAAGCGGAGCTACGCTGACGATCCTACACGGCCTGTTCGGCCACAAAAGAGGACCCGTGATCCAGGCGTACCCTAGAGGGAGGTAACGGGCTTCAAGAGCGCCGGCGCGCTACCATCGGCGCTCGCCTTGGAGGTCGGGATGGCAGGGAGCCTTGCGGGTAGGGTCGCGATCGTCACCGGCGCGGGTACCGGCGTGGGGCGCGCCTGCCTCGAGCGCTTCGCTGCCGAGGGCGCGGCAGTCGTCGCCGCCGGTCGGACGCAAGCCACGCTCGACCAAGCGGTGGCCGCCGCCCAAGCCTTCGGTGCGACTGCGACCGCGGCCGTTACCGACGTCTCCGACGATGGGCAATGCCAAGCACTCGCCGAGGCCACGCTCGCTGCCCACGGCCGCATCGACATCCTCGTGAACAACGCTGCCGTCGGCTGGGAGTACCGCGAGACCCACCCCCATGGGATGGACGCCCTCGCCGAGACCCCGCCGGCATACTGGGACGAGGTCATCGACATCAACCTCAACTCCGTCTACTACGTCAGCCGCCACGTCATCCCAACGATGGGGGAGCAGGGCGCTGGCGCGATCGTCAACGTCTCCAGCATCGGCGGCACGCGCGGCATGGGCGACGCCCACGCCTACTCCGCCGCCAAGGCAGGCATGAACAACCTCACCCGCTCGATGGCGCGCACCTACGGCCCTGCTGGCATCCGCACAAACTGCGTCGCCCCCGGCGCGATCGACACGAAGATGGTGCGCAGCTACTGGGCCGAGCGCGGCGACCCCCAGCTCCAGGAGGAGAGGCGCTTCCAGATGAGTCCCCTCGGCCGCCCCGCCCGTCCAGAGGAGATCGCCAACGCCTGCCTCTTCCTCGCGTCCGACGAGGCCTCCTACGTCAACGGCGCGATCCTCGTCGTCGACGGCGGCTCATCGGCGTAGGTCGGGTTCGGTAGGTTAGCGCCGAGGTCCTCAGGTAAGGAGCCAGGCGAAGGCCCACGAACGCACTGACCGGCACGAGACCTAGATCCGGTCGGCATGACTTACAACGCGTCCTGAGCCGTGCGGTCCAGGGGTTCCCACCCCGACTCGTCCGGGAAGTTCACTCCTTGGATGCGGTCGCCTGCGACTCGAATCGCAACCGAGCAAAGGTCCGTCTGGCGCCAGCATCACCGGGGGCGTCACGAGGTCAGTTCCGAGCCGCCAGAGTCCGCACGCTATTGGCTGGCGACCCGGTCACGGCGCTACACGTAGCCAAACTCCCGCTCAGCCTCGTCGATCGCTGACTCGATGATCTCCAAGCCACGCGCGAAAACCTCGGGCGTCATCACGATCGGCGGTGTAATGCGGAGAATGTGGCCGGCAGTCGCCCAGACCAGGCCATTGCGAAAAGCAGTCTGGTACACAAGGTTGCCGGCCTCGGGGAACGGCTCACGCGTCTGCCTATCCTTCACGAGCTCAATCGCAAGCAGCGCCCCTTTACCCCGCACTTCACCGACGATCGGATGCCGCTCCTGGAGCTCGCGCATGCGCGCAAGCGCGAACTCGCCCAGATCGTGACAGTGCTCGATCAAGCCCTCTTCGCGCATGACCTTGATCGTGGCGACGATCGCCCCGCAGGCCATCGGATTGCCGCCGTACGAGGTTGAGGGGAAGGATGCAGCAAGCGCCGCGGCGTGCTCTTCGCGGACGGCGATCGCGGTCACGGGGAAGCCGTTCGCGAGCCCCTTGCCGATCGCCATCACGTCCGGAACCACGTCGTAATGGTTGCTCGCGAACCAGGCCCCAGTGCGTCCAAAGCCCGAGGCCACCTCGTCAGCGATGAACATGATCTCGTTCCGTCGACAGATTTCGGCGACCGCCGGCACGTACTCAGGCTGATACGTCGTCGCCCCGGCACCGTTCCGGATGATCTCCATCACCACGCCGGCAACGTTCTCGCCCTGGTTCTGCAGGATCGCTTCCTCGGCGAAATGCGCGCAGCGCAGATCGCACTGCGGATACGTCAGTCCGAATGAGCAGCGGTAGCAGTGACCGTTCGGCACGATGAGCGAGCCGGGCGGCCGGAGCCCGTTCGAGGCGCCTCCACCCGTTACGCCCGCGGCGCCCCCCGTGCGGCCGTGATAGTCGCC
Source organism: Tepidiformaceae bacterium (assembly GCA_965247935.1). GTDB lineage: Bacteria > Chloroflexota > Dehalococcoidia > Tepidiformales > Tepidiformaceae > CAUYXJ01. Next base: position 872,587 of record CBDFIA010000002.1, on the reverse strand, counting down.
GAAGAAGCTTACGAAGCCCTCGCGGCCAGTCTTCGCGCGGGCCACACGCATAGCGCCCTCCACCGCCTCGGTACCTGCGCAGAAGAAGGTGAAGAGCGTCATTCCTGGAGGCGTCACGGTAGCCAGCGCCTCCATCGCCTCGACCTTCACGGGCGTGGCGAAGTCGTGCACGTTCTCGAGCTCGCCCGCGTGCTTCGCGATTGCCGCCGCGATCTGGGGGTGGGCGTGGCCCAGGTTCGTGACCACGATGCCGGACGAGAAGTCGATGTACTCGTTCCCGTCGACGTCGCGGAGGACCACTCCTTTTCCCGACTCGAACGCGACTGGGTGCATCGCCACCATCGCCGTGTAGCTGCCCCGCTGGTGCCTCTCCATTCGCTTGTGGAGCGCGGCCGACTTCGGGCCAGGCGATTCGGTCACCATGCGTGGCAGCGAGGATGCGGGCGGGTTCGCCCACTCGACGGTTGTTCCCGAGGTGCTACTCATGGGTGCAGTCTACGAATAGCAGCAAGCCACGCACCGCTGGCGGCACAGGACCGGCCGGACCTCATCAGGGCGGAGGGGCGCGCGAACATCCCGCGCGCTTCCCAGCCGCTCCCGACGCCACCCCAGCGCAATGACAGGGCGATCGGCACAACCTAAAAAGGAGCGGCGAGCGCTGGACGCGCCTGGGCTTTCCGTATGCTCTGGAACATTGCGGCCCGCCGTTCGCGCGGAGCCTCGTGCACGCGCGCGATATGGCCGGCCGAGAGAGGGATGCAGCGAGTGATCGAACCGCCATCTTCGACGTTGACGCACCTCCAATGCTCGGTCTGCGGGGCGGAGCACTCGGTCGAAGAGCTGCAGACGGTCTGCCGCAAGTGTGGCCGTGCACTCTTCGCCCGCTATGACCTCGAAACGGCGAAGCGCACCCTGACCCGCGAGAGCCTCGGCGCACGGATCGCGACGATGTGGCGCTACGCCGAGGTGCTTCCCGCCAGCGAACTCGCGGGGAGCGTCTCACTCGGCGAAGGCATGACACCGCTGCTCTGGACGCCCCGTCTCGGAGCGGACCTGGGCTGCCGCGCGCTTTGGGTGAAGGACGAGGGCGGGAATCCGACCGGCTCGTTCAAAGCGCGCGGCATCGCGGCGGCGATTGCCATGGCCAAGCGGCTCGGGGTCACCGAAGTGGGGATGCCTACCGCCGGCAACGCGGGCTCTGCGGCCGCCGCCTACGCTGCGCGCAGCGGCATCATCGCGCACATCGCCATGCCGCAAGACACGCCCCCGGCGATCGTCAGCGAGATTCGCCAGTTCGGTGCCGAGCTGCAGCTCGTCGACGGACTCATTGACGAGGCGGGCAGACTGATCGCCGAGGGGAGCGCGCGACACGGCTGGTTCGAGATGGCGACCCTCAAAGAGCCCTACCGCGTCGAGGGCAAGAAGACGATGGGCTACGAGTTGTGGGAGCAGCTCGAAGGGGAGCTACCCGAGGCGATCCTCTATCCCACCGGCGGCGGCACTGGGCTCATAGGCATGTGGAAGGCGTTCGTTGAGCTGGAGCAGATGGGACTCGTTGGTAGCGAGCGGCCACGCATGTTCGCCGTCCAGGCGAACGGCTGCGCTCCGATCGTGCAGGCCTGGCTCACGGGAGCGGAGCGGGCGGAGCCCTGGCAGGGCGCATCGACCATCGCCCCCGGCATCCGCGTGCCCGCACCGTTTGCCGACGACCTGATTCTGCGCGCGCTCCGTGAGAGCGGCGGGGCTGCCGTTGCGGTCTCGGACGACGCAATCGTGCGAGGGATGCGGCAGCTGGCCAGATTGGAAGGGGTCGATGCCGGCCCCGAGGGCGCGGCGACCCTCGCCGGCCTCGAGCAGCTGCTTAGCGACGGCGCGCTCAGCGGCGACGAGCGGATCGTCCTCCTCAACACGGGGAGCGGACTGAAACACCCGGAGCTGCGTCCTCAGGCCTGACGAGCAATGCGCAACGGCAGCGCCGGGCCACGAAAATCGTCTCGCTCAGCGGAGAGGGGATTTTAGCCGCGCTACAGACCGTCTGGACGCCCGAGGCGACATTGAGATCCGTCACCCACGGGCGCGGCAGCGCAGCCGCTGCCTATTGGCCCGAGGCGCCTCGCAGGTGCTGCCACCACGGCTGCACTTGCGCGGCATCGTGTCGTGAATGCGCCGCATCTGATCGCTGGCGTCCGAGCTCCACGCGGATGCGGGCGAGGATCGCAGCCAGCTCACCTCTCCGGCGTTTGCGTAACAGTAGAGCGCTCGCCTGGGCTCGCGGGAGCCACCCTGAACATCTTCAACGAGCGATCGTTGTCGACAGGAGAGGCGGCCTGGCAAAGCCAAGCGTAGCCGCGTAATGCGATTCTAGGTCCCCGCCCGCAACCCGGCGCGATGGCCTTGTGCTGACTGCTGCTAGCGGCCATCGTTGGGGTCGACGTCCATCACAGTGTCGACTGCGAGGAGCGAGGGGGGCGAGATGCAGCGCTGGAACCAGGCTCTCAGGCGGCCGCCCCGGGGGGATGGGGCGCGCGACGACGACACTCCGACGGGAGGCGAAGGGGACCGGGACGCGCACAACCTCGGGGAAGCTGCAGACGACCCGGACGTAATCGGAAAGGCCCAGGCAGCGGACCGGCTAGTCGACGTGTGCGATGTGCTGACTAGTACTGACCTCGACTGTGTCCTCTGGCCCTGACCTCGATCCTTAACGGTCAGGGGACCACAGGACGCCGCTCGCCGATTGCAGCGCCGTCGTACACTCTGCCGGAGATGGGATCGCGTGCCCGAGCAAGCGGCTGAAGGTCATCGTCACACGGGTCAGCACTGGCTCGAGCCCGCGCGCGTGCGCGACTTCGCGGTGCGCATGGATGCACGGGCGAGCGAGCGTTCCGAGCAGTTCCAGCTGATGACGCAGCTGCTCGGACGCTCGCCTCAGGACGAGCTCCTTATCCTCGACCTGGGTGCCGGCTACGGTGCCGAAGCGCAGGTCTTTCTGGGGGCCTTCCCCCGCGCGACCGCGGTTCTGGTCGACGCGTCCCCAGAGATGATGCGCATCGGCACGGAGCGCCTCGCCGAGTTCGAGGGGCGCTACCGCTACGTCGCCTGGGACTTCGGCGAGGGCGAGCTCCCCGATGACGTGCAGGGCCCCTTCGACGCGGTCATCTCCTCAGCGGCGATCCACCACCTCCCCGGGGCGGCCCTCCAACGCCTCTATCGGCAGATCTGGGAGCGCCTGGCGCCCGAGGGCGCCTTCCTCAACATCGACTTGGTACGTGCCCCCGACGAGGCGATCGAGGCGCGCTATCGGGCGATCGCTGAAGTCGAACGAGAGGCGCGCGGCGAACCTCCGCCGAGCGAATCGCCGCGCCACCAATCCCACCTCGAACCGCTCGAGAGCCACCTGACCTGGCTCCGCGAAGCAGATTTCGAGCACGTCGAGTGCTTCTGGAAGCGCCTCAATACCGCCCTCTTCGGTGGCTTTCGACCCGTCGCACCGGGTCCCGACAGCTAGAGCCGTGGAGACCTACCAACGAAGCCGTTCGGTGAATGACCAGCATGGCGTGGGTCTGAGCGGTAATCAGGAGATCGGAGTGCTCCCCGCGGCTGGGGAATGCGTAGGATTCGTGGCGATCTCTGTCCGCCGAGGAGTGACCTTATGACCGACGCGACCTACCCACACGCCGAGCTGCTGGCCAGCACGAGCTGGCTCGCCGAGCACCTCGACGAGCCGCAGCTCAAGATCCTCGACGCGCGGGGTGAGGGCGAGTACGCCGAGGGTCATGTGCCCGGCGCCCTGCTGCTGCCGCCGGGAGCCTTCCGGGCCACGAGCGGCGTGGCCGATGTCTGCTCGTCTGAAGAGTTCGCTGAGACCGCCGGCGCGCTCGGCATCTCGGCGGACGATCTGGTCGTTTGCTACGACGCAGCGGGGCCCGCGGGCGCGCGAGCCTGGTGGGCTTTTGCCCGCTTCGGCCACCGCAACGTGAAGTTCCTGAACGGCGGTATCCGGCAGTGGTCGTCGGACGGGCGACCGCTCTCGACTGACGCGACCTCGCCGGAGCCGATGACGTACACGCTTGGCGCCCCCGTGGAAGACCTCGTATGCAGCCTCCCCCAGGCGGTGAGCGCGGTGAGCGAGGACGCGGTCCTGTTCTGGGACGTGCGCTCCGCCGACGAGTTCTCCGGCGCCAGTCCTCGCAGCAACCCACCCGATCGTGCTGGCCATATCCCCGGGGCGGTCCACCTCGAGTGGAGCGAGCTGGTCAACGCCGAAACGGGCCTGTTCAAGCCGGCCGCGGAGATGGAGCGCACATTGGCGGCGAAGGGGATCACCCCGGAGAGTGAAGTTGTCACCTACTGACAGGGAGGCGGGCGTGCGGCGCACGCCGTCCTGGCCCTGAAACTCCTCGGTTACGGCCGCGCGAGCAACTTCGATGGCTCGATGAACGCATACGTCCCGAGCGACGCCCCGATCGAGCGGTAGGTGGCCGCCGCTGGGCGCGGCTAACGCTGAGATCGCCCGCGCAGGACGGATGACACTTTCGCGCTCCACCGCCCTCAACCTGGCTGCGCGGCGCGAGGACGACACCAAGTTCATGAACGCTGTCCAGGCGGAGTACCATGCCGACGCTGATTCCTCCAAGGCGAGCGGATCGCCGCGCCCCGGGGCATGTCAGCAGCGTGACCCCATCAGAAGGAGACCCCAAGTGCTTCGGTTCGTGTTCCTTTTCAACTACGCAAACGGTGTTTCACTCGATGACGGCGAGGCCTGGTACCACGGGCCACATGCGCAGGAGCTGAAATCGATCCCAGGCGTGCAGTGTTACCGCTCCTGGCGAGCCCTGAAGGTGCCCGAGAACATCTCTCGGGTCATGTCGCCCCCAGAGGATGACTACGTCCGCCGGAGCGAGGTCTGGTTAGACAGCTATGAGGCTTGGGAGGCGAGCCGCGAATGCTGGGTAGCGTCCCAGGATGGGGCCCCCGGCTTCCGCGGCCTCGACGCCATCTTCGTCGCCGATGAGCCCGAGTACGACCTCCTGCGAGACGTGCCCCCGGAGCACTACAAGTACATCGCCTGGCCCATCCAGTGGCGAGGCGGCGTGCCACCCGAGGTAGAGGACAGCGGCGACACTGTGCTCTACAGCTACTTCGTTCGTCGACCAGCGCACGTTTCGACTGCTAAAGCGGACGACTGGTACCTCGGTCACCACACCCGCGAAGGGAAGCAGATGCCGAGCATCAAACACTACAAAACCTGGTCGACGATTAGCGTCCCGGAGCAGCCTCAGCATGGGCTGATACAGCCCGATCACTGGTACCGACTGACCGAGCTCGGGATGAGCTTCTCCAATTTCTACACGACCATGTTGGATCCCAAAGGGGGTGTCTTCTTCACCCCCAACGCTGACCCCGGGCCGCCACCGAGCGCGGGGCCGTCTGGGCGAGGCAATATCTTCATCAAGTTAGACGAGGCCGAACAGCTCATCTGAGGCACCGGTCGACGGTCCCCGGCCATCCCTCGTGGCCGAACGCCACGGAGGCCGCGGGAATATCCTGAGCTGAGCCCCGCGCGGCCGTGGTCGCGACTTTGAACCTAGGAGGCAAACGGATGTGGGACTCAGTGCTCCTCACCAAGCGCGACCGCGTAGCGACAGTCACGATGAACCGACCGGAAGCGCTCAACGCACAGGATCGGCAGCTGCTCGAAGAGCTCATGGAGGCGTTCGAGCAAGCCTCGGCCGACGACGAGGTCCGCGTGATCATCCTCGCCGGCGCAGGTGAGTCGTTCTCGGCCGGCCACGATCTCGGCTCGAAACGCAGCCGCGCTGCTGCAGCCACGCGGCCACGGCGCCCCGGAGCGCAAGGAATCATGGAGTACGAGGAGGAGATGTACCTCGAGTGGTGCTTGAAGCTCCGCGACCTCCCGAAGCCTACGGTCGCCCAGGTCCAGGGCTACTGCATCATCGGCGGCTGGATGATCGCGAGCGCCTGCGATCTCATCGTCGCTGCGGACGACGCGCTCTTCACCGATCGAGCGGCGCGTTGGGCCGCGCCCTCGGGGGAGTTCAATACCTACGTCTACGATCTGGGTGCGCGGAAGGCGAAGGAGCTGCTGTTCACCGGGGACTACGTCCCGGCCGAGGAGCTCTACCGCTTGGGGATGGTCAACAAAGTTGTCCCCCGTGACCGCCTCGAAGACGAGACGTTCGCATACGCAAGCCGGATCGCCATTACCGATCCCTTCCTACTCAAGCTCGTCAAGCGCTCGGTCAACGAGGTCGTCGACGCGATGGGCTTCCGCAGCGCGCTTCGCACCCAGCACTACCTCCACCTCATGACGCACGCCCATTACGCAATTCCTGGAACCGAGCTCCCGGTGCCTCGGTTGGAAGGGGAGACGCCCAGCGAATGGGCTCGGCGACGAGACGCGCTCTACGGCGAGAAGCCACCCCTGAAGCCCCAACGTGCTGCTGTGTGAACGGGCGACCACGCGCCCGCCACGCTACGTGCCTCGTTTCGAGGCCGTGGGACCAAACCCCATTCCCCCGTGCGGATTGGGTTTCGCCTCGTACGGGTCCCCCTGGGCTATGGATGGTGCTAATCTCGGCCGCCCCTGGCCTGAGCCGAGCTGGGTTCAGGCTGAGTCACTAATCGGTGGGAGGCACCGGCCATGAAGTTCGGGCTCTTCTATCTGCTCGAACGCCCCGAGGGGAAGTCTGAAGCGCAGATCTATAGAGAGACGCTGGAACAGGTCAGGGCGGCCGAAGAACTTGGCTTCGACTCGGTTTGGCTTGCGGAGCATCGCTTCACGCGCTACGGCGAGATGCCCGACACGATGGTCTTCGCCGCCGCAATAGCTGCCTCGACCGAGCGCATTCGGATCGGCACGGCAGTGGTTGTGCTCCCCTTCCACAACCCCATTCGCCTCGCTGAGCAGGTGGCGATGGTCGATGTCCTAAGCGGCGGCCGTCTCGACCTTGGCGTCGGGCGCGGGTACCAGGCCGGTGAGTACCGTGGGCTCGGGATCTCGATGGACGAGAGCCGATCTCGCTTCGAGGAGGCACTCGACATCTGCGCCGGGCTCTGGACGAACGAAACGTTCTCCCACGACGGTCGACACTTCCAGCTCTCCGAGGTAAGCGTTGTGCCAAGGCCTCTGCAGCAGCCGTTTCCTCCGATCTGGGTGACCGTCATGCAGACGCCTGCCTCGTTCCGCTACGCGGCCGAGCGCAACTACGGGATCGTGAGTGGCAACCCGTACCAGGCCGACCCCGCCTTCACAGAAGGATTCGAGAACTACCAGCGCGTCCTCGGCGACATGGGGCGCGGTGAATTGGCGGAGAGCTTCTGGGCGCTGGCCCCCACGTTCGTCCACGAGGACGCCAGCAAGTCCGCCTCGGTTCCCCAGGTGAGCTGGGATTCCTATCGTGATGCTTTCATCGAACACGGATCGCCGGCCAAGCCCGATGGCACGCTCCCGGAGGACTACAAGGCCTACACGCGATGGGAGGGCTACCGCTCCGCTCGTCACGAGAACGTGTTGGAGCTTCCGACGATCTTCGTCGGCGATCCGGCGATGGTGCGGGACAAGATCTCTGTGCAGCACGAGCGGGGCATCAATAATTTCATCCTCTGGATGAATCGCGGCGGGGGCATCGAGCAGCGAGACGTGCTCGGCGCGATGAAGCTCTTCGCCGATCGGGTCATGCCAGCTCTCGGCTAGCCCCCGGGAGCGGGATTCGTCAGCCTACCGGCCGCCGCCCGCGCTCCCTAGCGATTCACGGCACCGACCTGAGCAGTGAGAGCGGCGGGCACCTTCGGTGGGCGAGGGGCGCCTTCTACGAGCGTGAACTCAGCCATTCCTCAACATGCTCACCGTGCTCCATGAAGTGTCCGATGCCTGCACCTTCGAGCAGGCGGTCGCCGATGCGGGGCTGGGCGCGCTCTGCGTCGACGCCGTAGTGCTCCTCGCCCAGTCCCCGCGCCCGCTCCAGGTAGTCGCGGCAGGCGGCATCGAAGTCTTCGAGAGCGGCGCCACCCCGTAGCGCATGCTCGGCGAATCGGGCGTTCCAAGCGTCGAAGTCGCTGTAGTCCGCGTCCGGCCGGTTGGCCCGCTCACCGCGGGCCACACGCTCGAAGGCCGGGGCCATCTCGCGCAGCCAGCCCGACATATGCGCGAGTAGCTGGCTCAGGTTCCAGGTCCCGAGCCAGGCCTCCGCGTAAGCCTCATTCGGGAGATCCTCGATCCTTCCGCGGAACGCAAGCTGGCTTCCTGCGAATCGCTCGATGGCGTCATCCTTGTCCGACATGGCTCAACTCCCTGTTCCTCTCAGGCATCCGGCTCCCCCGGTCACGGGCGGCTACGGGCCGGCTCACCAGCTTACGGCCTCCGACAGGGTCCGGCCGAGCGTCGTACCCAAGCGCGAACTCGACCACGACCGGCCCCGCTATCGCGGCTCCACCGCTACCTCAGTTCGCGACGGGGCCAGGGCCCGCGGCCCGAGGTCGGTGAACGACCAGCGCACTTCGCCACCGCCGAGCTCGAGCGTCGCGACGGAGCGTCGAACATGGAAGCCGCGACGGCCCGCGGCTCCCGGGTTGAGGAGCAACTTGCTCCCTTCGCGATCCGCATGCTGGCGGTGGCAGTGGCCGTACACGAGGACGTCCCAGCCAGTTGCGGGAACGTCTTCGAGGCGGTGCACCAGCGCGATCCGCATGCCCTCTGCAAGGATCGCCGCGCGCTCGGGAAGGAGCGCTGCCTCACCCTGAGTGTCGTTGTTGCCGCGCACGGCCGTCACCGGCGCGAGCTCTGCTAGACGGCCGAGAACCCCCTCCCCGACATCGCCGGCGTGGAGGATGCGATCGCTGCCCACCAGGGCGGCCAGCGCGGCGGCGTCGAGGTGTCCGTGCGTGTCGGCGATGAGGCCCAATCGCATCAGCCAAGTCTAGCTCGCCGGTCTCGTCACCCGGCGCCAACGGGGTAGCGCCGACCGATACGCGGGTAGGCAGGGCCTCCTTGGGATCGAGCCCAGACCGTGGGGCAGCCTTGGCGACCTCGACACTTGCCTGTGCGTGGTGAAGCCCGGTAGGTACCCATGGGACTGCAGCCCCTGTTCGTCCACGACCGCCGGGGCGTGATTGAACGGATGTACGCCATCGGATCTCGGCAGACCAAGCCCGCCCATTGAAGATCCTCTGGGCCTTCTCAGCTGAGAACGGTGATACCCATGAGGACGGTTTCATCGCCACGGCCGTCCCACGAGTGCGGGGTTCCCGCCTTCAGCAGAATGATGTCGCCCGCACGAAAGGGTAGGGGCTCTCGGCCCGGCAGCCCCAGATCTCCGCTTCCGCTCATGATGAACACCACTCCATCCATCGGTCCGGCGTGTTCTAGAACGTGCCCCTGCGGCTCAATGCGGGTCAACATCAGGCTGGCGTTGGACGACTCCGAAACCGGGCACTGTGCTGTGGCTGCGCCGTGGGACGGGTCACTGCCTTCCGACAGCATCTCGGCCCATTCGATCGGGACGTCGCGCACGACGATCTCACCGGCCGCATTCTGGTCAACTTCGTAGTAAGACATCGCTTCTCGCCCTCAGATGTTTGGAGGAGACCCGGGTGGCCATCACCTTGCTCCGAACGTATTTCTGGTTGAGTACGTTGCTCTCTGGACGGTTCAACCGTCAAACACGCAAGCAGCGACGACCATCACTTCCTCAAGCTCATCGCCTGCGTCATCCCCGCGACCGATCCAGGGCGGGCAGGCCGAGAGGCAATTTCGCGTGTCCGCCCTCCCTCATTTGCCGCTGCCCTGATCCGCGGGTCGCACACGAGCGCGGAGGGGAAGCGGCGCACGGGCGTGCAGACGCAGCAGTCGAGCAGCCAGTCTCTGCGTTCGTGAGCGCTACTCGCGGCCGACCCACTGGTCGTAGAGCTCGTGGAAGCGGCGGATCTTCCCCTCGGAGTACGCGGAGAAGTGGACGTAGGGGTCGACCTTCGTCTTCAGGCCCTTCTGGATCTTGGGAAGGTTGTAGCAGTCCTGGTTGAGGACGCGCGCGAGGCCCCCCATCTCCGGGGCGAGGGTGAAGTCTTCGTCCGCCCCGAGCCAGTGAATGGGCGCGGCCGGTGGCATCGGCTCGCCCTCGGGCCAGGGCACCAGGTAGAGCACTTCCATGATGCTCATGTCCGGATCGTCCCCGTAAGGGCGGAAGCGATAGACGATGCGGCTGAAACAGCCCCAGGGGTGGAAGTTCGGGAAGAGGTTGTTGAAGTAGCCGTCGACGACCTCGGCGTCGCAGTAGATGTCCGCGGTGTCGCCGAGCGCCAAACGAAGCCCCTCGCGGGCCATCTCGGCCCCGGCCTTGCGGCGCTCGAAGATCTCCTCGGTCTTCGGGTAGATCCCGCGTTGCGGGCTCGTGTTGGCGCCGACCGTGATGGCGCGGCACCAGTTTCCGAAGATGTCGTACTGCATGTTTGCGCCGTCGCCGCCCATGGTCATCGCCTGGGGGTGGGTGGCCATCACGTGGTAGCCCTCCATGAAGGCTTCCTGGGTGAGCTTCCAGTTGGCCCGCATCACCTTCGCCACGTGCATCTGCTTGTAGCGCTTCTCGAACTCGTACCTCTCGTAGTGCTGCGGAAGCGACCCGATGAAGTCCTCGAACGGCTCGCATTCGGGATCGGGGTTGATGAAGACGAAGCCGCCCCACGTCGCTGTCTTCGCTTCGCGCAGGCGGTCCACGTCGTTACGGACTTCCGGAAAGTCCCACTCGGAAGGGATCTCACGCAGCGAACCGTCGATCTCCCAGCACCAGCCGTGGAAGGGGCAGCGGAACTCGGTCGCTTGCTTCCCGTCGAACTCGCGCAACTGGCGGCCGCGGTGGAGACAGGCGTTATTGAACGCCTGGAACTCGTTCCCGCCGGAGCGCACGACGATGTACGAGAGGTGGGCGATGTCGTAGACGATGTAGTCGCCGACCTCGGGGATGTCATCGACGTGACAGGCGAACTGCCAAACCTTCTTCCAGAGGTGCTCTACCTCGAGGTCGTGCCACTTCTTGCTCACGAAACGCTCGGTCGGGACCCTGGTGACCCCGCCCGGCATGGGCGAGTCCTCCTTCAGCTCCGGGGGCACGCGCTCAGGGAAGGTGTCGCCCGCCAGCACTTCGTGGAAGGAGATGCCCTTCGAGCGCATCCCCTTCGGGGTCTCGCGTCCCGGGTCGCCGACGTACTTCGCGACGGTTGCCTCGGCGGGCATCAGCATCTTGCGGACGCCGTAGCGGGGATCGCGCACGGAGCCGGTATAGGTGTCCTCCGCGAGATCGCCCGCTGCCCGTTCGCCCTCCTTGACGGCGGCCGCCGCGATCGCCATCTCGTCCATGCCTTCGGGCAGATCCGGTCCGCCGATGTACTGGAGAAAGTGCGGGTCGGCGCGGGTGATACCACCCTCTTTCCAACGGCCCTCCCAATCGAAGACGCCGAAGGACTCACCCTTGCTCACCCGGACGCGGCCTTCGCCCATGTTTTCGTACGTCGCGCCACTGATCGGATGGACTTCGCTTCGCATGCTGCCTCCCGGGGCGGAATCCCGAGCACTCATATCGGCTCACGCGGGAATCGCGCAGTGGAATTCTGACGGAATCGTGCGGGCTTGCCCATACCTGCTGGGGTCGGGCGGGCCGGGACTGCGAGGATCTGACGAAGCCGGTGGCTCTCGCCGGGGCGAATTCGCGGCGGCGATGCCGAAGCGCCGGCTGGCGGGCGCTCCGGAGCGGTGTGCCAGCCGGGCAGCCTGCGTATGGTTTGGTGAGCGGTAGGAGGTGGCACCGTGGCCAGCACCGAGACGTTCGACCCGAGCCTACTCGAGGGCGAAGCCTTCAGCCTGGATCCTTTCCCGGCGCTCCGGCGGCTGCGTGACGAACACCCCGTCTACCACGATCCCCGGGACGGGACCTGGTGGCTCACCCGCTACGACGATGTCGTCGCGGGGTTCCTGGACCATGACGCCTTCTCGAGCCGGATTTTCGAGCAGTCGCATACGGCCGTCTTCGGGCCCTCCCTGACGGCCATGGACGGCGACGAGCACACGAGGAAACGCGCGATCATCGCGCCCGAGTTCGTCGGCCGGAAGGTGGACGCGTTCCTGCCCGTCATCGAGGCGAATGTCCGCGCCCTGATCGGCCGGTTCACCGAGGAGGCCGCACGGAAGCTGATCGAGGGATTCATCGAGCGTGGCGAGGTCGACCTCGTCGACCAGTTCACCACGCGGTTGCCGGTGAACGTGATCGTCGACATGCTCGGGCTACCACAGTCCGACCACGACCGCTTCCACCACTGGTACCCGACGTTTCTCGCAGGGCTCGGTCCCGACCCTACGCTGCGGAAGGCCGGTGTCGAAGCGAACAGTGAGTTCCACGCGTACCTCGAGCCCTTCGTGCAGGAGCGCCTGCGCGAGCCCGGCGAGGATCTCATCTCGAAGCTCTGCCAGGCCGAAGTCGACGGCGAACGGCTCACTGTCCACGACATCAAGGCGTTCACAAGCCTGCTGCTCACCGCCGGTGGGGAGACCACGGACAAAGCGATCGCGAACCTCTGGTGGCTTCTGCTGAACCATCCAGAGCAGTTCGCCGCGGTGCAGCGTGATCCCGCGCTCTTGGACCAGGCATTCACGGAGACGATGCGGCACTGCGGTCCCGTCGGCGGTGAAGTACGGCTCATGTTGAAAGACGCCACGGTCCGCGGTATCACGATTCCCGCAGGTGCGGTCGCCCATCTCTCGATACACGCTGCGAATCACGATGAGCGCCTCTTTGTCGACCCCGAGACGTTCGACATCGCGCGTGAGGACCTCTACTTCGGCAAGGAGACGCGCGTCGGCTACCGCGAGGAGGGGAGGGCGAGCCACCTCGGCTTCGGCCTCGGGAAACACTTCTGCGTCGGCTATCAGCTGGCGCGCACGGAGGCGGTGATCGGATCGCAGCTGATCCTCGAGGCGATCAAGGACGTGCGCTTCAAGCCGGGGCGCAACCCAACCATGGGCCAGGGCGTGTCCATGCGCTCGGTGAAGTCGCTGGAGATCGAGTTCGATGCCACCTGAGTCGGTCTGGCTCAGCAGACTGTTTCGGTGGGTCTCGCCAGCGCGCCGGCTCGCGTGATACTTCCGCGGGAGATCTTCGCTCCCCAACTTCCTGCCGCTGCTTGGCCTACACTGCTGCGCGCGAAACGTAGACGAGGGGGCGGATCAGATGGAGTACCGAAAAATTGGGTGTTCGGAGCTAGAGGTCTCGGCGGTGGGGCTGGGCTGCAACAACTTCGGAATGCGCATCGAGGCCGATGCCGCCAAGGTTGTCGTCGACAAAGCGATCGGGCTGGGGGTGACCTTCTTCGACACGGCCGAGATGTACGGCATGGGCGCCTCCGAAGAGATGCTCGGAGCCGCCCTCGGTGACCGCCGCCAGGACGTCGTGATCGCGACGAAGTTCGGCATGCCGAGCGCGGGCCTGAGCTCGCCCGGGAGCGGGTCGCGGGAGTACATCGTGAACGCCGTCGATAACAGCCTGAAGCGCCTCGGGACCGACTATATCGACCTCTACATGATCCACTTCCCCGACCCGGAGACGTCCGCCGAGGAAACCGCGCAAGCGCTCGACGAGCTGGTGCAGGCGGGCAAAGTGCGCCACGTGGGGATCTCGAACGTGTCCGCAGCGCAGACCGAAGAAGCGCAGGTGGCGGCTCAGGCCCAGGGCGTCAAGCCCTACATCTCGGTCGAAAACGAGTGGAGCCTCGTCGACCGGGCGGTCGAAGAGGAGGTGACCCCGACGGCGGTGAGGAACGGCTGCGGGGTTCTGCCCTATTTCCCCCTCGCGGGTGGGTTCCTGACAGGCAAGTACCGCCAGGGCGAGGACATGCCCGAGGGCGGGCGCCTGACCGAGGGCGCGCTCGCGGGGCTCGCGGGCAAGTACATCAACGACCGCAACTGGGGCATCCTCGCAAAGGCTGAGGAATTCGCCGAGGCCCGCGGCCACTCCGTGCTCGACCTCGCGATCGGCTGGCTCCTGGCGAAGCCGGGTGTCCCGAGCGTCATCTCCGGCGCAACGAAGCCCGAGCAGGTCGACTCGAACGTGAACGCCGCGAGCTGGCAGCTAAGCGCCGAAGAGGTCGCCGAGATCGACGCCCTCGCGAGCTAAAACGAACCTGTCCGACGGGGCCGTCTGACGGCGTGATCACGCGCTCGGTGGCTGGTCACGCCCCTCCTCGCTCACGCCTCGCCGGCTACGGGGGCGAGGCGTCGCTCGGTCTCGCCTAGTCCGCGCGGCGGCGCTGCCAGGTCAACCCCGCGCCAGCGGCTGCAAGTGCGAGCAGCGTGAGCGTGACCATCAGAATCAGAACCAGTGGCGACCCAGCGGCCCCGCCTTGCGTGCCAGAGCCGGTGACCGGCGGGCCCGGCGCAACGGTCGGTACGGGCTCGGTTGGGACAGCCGTTGCGGTCGGCTCCTGCGGCGGTAGCGGTGGGAGGAGATGCTCGGGGGCGCCGGCTCACCGCAGGCGCCGTAGCCGGGGAGAGATGATCAAGAGGAGTCCCGAAGCAACGACGAGCAGTCCAGCGAGGATCGCGATTGCGCGTTCGACGCCGATCACCTCGGACATGATCCCAACGAAGAAGGCCCCGAACGACATCATCCCCGGCTGGATCATCATCAAGGCCATCACGCGGCCGCGGTACTCGTCCTCGACGTAGGCGTGCAGCAGGATCTGGCTGAAGGCTTGGCGCCCTGCGGTGCCCACGCCCACGAACACCATCGCGATGGCGGCGAACCAGAACTCGCGCGACGAAGCGAACACCACCAACGCCCCGCCAAGAAGGATCGCGCTCGCGAGCAGGAGCACGCCCCGGTGCCGCTCGGGCAGCGAAGCGATCACGAGCGCTCCAAAGAGCGCCCCACCCCCGCTCACCGCTGTCAGAAGGCCAAGCTGGACGGGACCGCCGTCGAGCACGGCATCGACGAAGCCGGGCAACAACTGCATATACGGCATCGCCAGGAAGGCCGTGAGAAACGAGACGCCTAAGACGGCCAGGATGGTCCCGTCCTTGCGCACATAGGCGAAGCCGTCGCGAAGATCGGCGAATCCGCCCTGCGCCGGGCGGGCGGCCGCCGCCGCGCGGCGGGGCAGCGGGATCAGCGTGAGCAGCGCGGAGAAGTAGAGCGCGCCCATCACCATGTAGACCGAGCCCGCACCCATCCCCCAAATGAGGAAGCCGCCGGCAGCCGGGGCGAGGAGCCGCATGAGGTTCATCCCGGCCGAATTCAAGGCGACCGCATTCATCAAGAGATCGCGGCTGACGACGTCGGGGATCAGCGCTTGGCGCGCGGGCATCATCAGCGCCATCGTGATCCCCTGCGCGACCGACGCCACGAAGAGGTGCCAAAGAACGAGGGTGTCGGTGAGCAGGAGGAGCCCGACGATCACCGCAATCACCAAGGAGGCGAGCTGTCCCGATTGGAGCACGATCTTCTTCGGCATGCGGTCCGCGAGCACGCCACCGAACACGCTCAGGAGGAGCATTGGCACCGACGATGCGAGGGCGATCGCACCGAGCGCGGTGAACGACTCGGTAATGTCGAAGACTACGTATCCGCGCACGATGAGCTGCATGTTCATCGCGGCCATATGCCCGAGCATGGCGAGGTAGTACCAGCGGAAATTACGGTCGTTGAGCGAGGCGAACGTGCGGAGGGCCGGCGTGCTGCTCGAGGGGATGGTGGTGGCGACGGCTCCGGTGCCGGTGGGGCTCGTGGATCGCGCCAAGGCCCCTCCACCGCACCGGAGGGCGGCTACTCTCACGTTAGCGGGAAGGTAAGGGAGGAACAAGTTGGTGCCGTATTTTGCGCTTCGGCTGGGCTCGGAGGCCTTCTTTCTTGGCCGAACGTTAACCTGAACGGCCTTCGCGCGTTATGGAGCGTGACCCCGTGCGGCCGTTGCCCGGGGAAGGCGGAGGAAGTACGTCGATGGCGTCTCGACCAAACGGCGACGAGGAGTTCGTCGCTCTTTCCCCCCGTGAAGCCCAGCTGGTGAAGTTGCTCGCCGCGGGCAAGAACGAAGAGCAGATCGCCGCCCGCCTGCATCTGAGCGAGAGCGCACTCCGATCTGCCCTCGAATTACTCGCCGGCCACCTGCGCGAGGCCGCGCCCGCGCCCGCGCCGACCTTCGAGCAGCCTGTTTCGGAGCGCGCCTCCTAGACCTCGCTCAGGGCTCGACGGTCACCGACCCGGTGGTGCCGTCGATCGTGACCATTGCACCGTTGGGAATGAGGGATGTCGCGCCGCGGATCCCAGCGACGGCGGGAATTCCGAACTCCCGCGCGACGGTAGCGGCGTGGCTCAGGATGCCTCCCGTCTCCACGACGACGCCAGCCGCCGGGATGAACAACGGCGTCCAAGGTGCGTCGGTGAAGGGCGCGACGAGGATCTCGCCCGGCTCGAGCGCGGCATCCATCGCCGCCTCCGCACCGTCGACCACGCGCGCCTTGCCCGAGGCGGTTCCGGGGCTGATGCCGAGGCCAGTGTAAGAAGCGCTGGCGGCCTGCTCCGCGGTCGCTTTCGGAAGCAATTCGACGGGCCACTCGAACATCACCGGCAGCTCGTACTGCTGCAAGAGCTCGTACTCCCGCTTGCGGCTCTCGATTTCGGCCTTGGCGCGCGCGCCGTCGAGCGTCCCGGAGCCACCTTGCCCCAACTCCTCGAGGCGTAGGAACCAGACATCGTCGGCGGCCTCAATGACACCGCGCTCCGTCAGCCGGGCGCCAAGCTCGGCGATCGGGGGCCGGTAGGTGCGGCAGGCTCGGGTCCAGTTGGCCTTCGTGCCCTCGCGCCCCCGGTTCATCGTTTGGGCAAGCTTCAACGCATGGCGATAGTCGTCGAGGACTTCCGCGGGGAGCTGCTGCTCGATCTCGCGTTCGAGCCGTTCCCGTTCCCCAGCCTGCTTGCGTTCGAGCGCGTGGGGATCGCGATCGGCAGCAGCGCCGAGATCGGCGCGGATACTGCTGAGGACGAAGT
The DNA here is from genome assembly GCA_965247935.1 of Tepidiformaceae bacterium. Lineage (GTDB taxonomy): Bacteria > Chloroflexota > Dehalococcoidia > Tepidiformales > Tepidiformaceae > CAUYXJ01. The sequence continues at coordinate 855,542 of CBDFIA010000002.1, read as the reverse complement.
TCGGCGCCTCGTTCCAAGTCTGATACGAAGGATCGGTTTCGCGCTGCCCGCGGAATCCCAGCTCATCGATGAACGCCACATACTCCGTGGCGAAGGCTCTCCAATCGTCACTGGGGGGGTCCTCGAGACGCGCCATGAGCTCGTCCGCCGTCACAGTCTGGAACTCGGCAGCGAGCTCCGGGCGTGCTTGGACGAAACGGCTGAGGTCCCAGATCGCCTTGGCGGGGCGGGCACTCTCGACATCGGTCAAGCCGCTCGTGATGGTGTTCAGCCACTCGGGCGGATGGCCGGAGATCTGCTCGTCGAGAAGGTTGCCGAGGACCGTCGTGTATTCGCCGCCGCCGACGGAGTTGTAGTAATGGAAGCGGAAGACCGTGCCGCACAGCTCCGTTGCCTCCTCGACGGCAGCGATGAGCTCGGCATCGCTGGCAGCACTCCAGTCGCGGGCGAGCGACGTGCGATAGGCGTCGTAGGTGAGGACGCGGTAGCTCTCGTAGTTCTCGTCGGCGTTCTCCCATTGCTGCGTGATCAGTTCCCGGGTGGCTGCGGCCCGTTCCTGATCGGCCGCGGCTTCGCTTTGCAGCTCCTCTCCGCCCTCCAGGAACTGCTTGAGGAAGTCGCTGCCCTCGCCTACCTGGTAAGTCGCCGTGAACCGATTCGTAGCGCCGTAATTGATGACGAAGCGACCACCGATGAAGGGCAGGATCGTCGTACCGGGCGGTTCGGGCAGCGGCACGAGATCGACAACACCGAGGTCCTCGGCAACGCGGAGATTCCAGCCGTAGTCCCAGGCACGAAGGAGGTCGGCAGGGAGGGGGCGGGTCACGCCCGGGAGCACTTCCGCGGCGTTCGTGGTCGTGTACGCGCTGTGGGGTGGGTAGTGGACACTGTCCCAGCTGCAGAGGAGTTCGTCGCTCATCGTTCGGGCCTCCTAGTAAGCGGCCGTGCCGCCATCGACGGACCAGAGCGCACCGGTTATTCCGGCTCCAATATCAGAGGCGAGGAGCACGGCGACCGCCCCGACCTCCTCCACCGTGTTCACGCGTTTGATCGATGACTCGGATGCGAACTGCTCGATCATCTCATCGAAGGTGAGGCCCATCGAGGCCGCAGCCGCAGGGCCGGCATCACGGAGGATGTCGGTATAGATGAGCCCAGGGCAGAGCGCGTTCACCGTGATCCCTAGGGTTCCCACCTCCTTCGCCGCGCTCTTCGTGAGCCCGTTGATGGCGTGCTTGGCGGCAACGTAGGCGGAGATGCCGGGCTTGCCGTGCTTCCCCTCGAGAGAGGAGATGTTGATCACGCGGCCGCTTTCCTGGGGGATCATGTGCTTGAACGCGTATTTCGTTCCCCAGAAAGTCGCCGAGATGTTCCAGAGCATGGTGTGTTCCCAGGACTCGGTCTCCATCTCGGCGACGGGCGCGAAGCCCGAGCTTCCGCCGGCGTTGTTTACGAGGATGTCGATGCGGCCGTAGCGCTCGACCGTCCCGTCAACGACCTCCTGCATCGTCGACTCCTGCGTGACATCGCCGGCGATGAAGTGGGCGCGTTCTCCCTCATCGATCTCTTTGAGCGCCTGCGCGCCCTTATCCTCACTGCGGCCGTTTAGAACGACGCTAGCGCCCTCGTCCAGGAATGCCTCGACAATTCCCCGCCCGATGCCGCGGCTACCACCGGTAACGGCGGCAACCTTACCTTCCAGCTTCATCACCTGCTCCTCGTCGCGCATTCGCGGCGCTGCGGCCTCGAACCGACACGGGAGCTTACCAGAGGCGGTGCCAAGGCCCGAACGGCCCCGGGGTTCGCTCGATGAAATACCGACGCGCGACTCCAACAGGTGACACCGACGGGTGTGAGGTTAGCCCGCGGGGCGCAGCTTGGACTTGTACATGCGGCCACGGTTCGTGAGATCGCGGTGAGCGGAGGCGAGCAGGTTGGCGAGCGTGCCGATGGATTCGTCCCATTCGGCGAGGCCGTACGCGAAGGTGACGAAGACGCGTTCCTCGGCGGTGGTCACCAGTGGCGTCGCTGACACCGCAGTCGCCAGGCGAAACGCGACCAGCTCTCCCGCAGGAAAGTTCACGTTGCAGAAGAACGCGAGGAAGCTCCCCCCGCCCAGGGAGTAGACATCGTCCTCTAGCCGCACCGCGGCCCGGAGGCAGCTCAGCAGGGTGTCGTCATCGAGCGCAACCGACCTATTAGGCTGCTCGACCTCCTCCAGCACGATCAGCATCACTGCGAAAGGCTCCTCGAAGCGACCATAGCGGGCCACGTTCCGCTGCCAGGTGCGGGTGACCTCCGCGACGACAGGGATCGCCGGGGCCGACGAGTCAGGCTCACCCGCTTGGCTCTTGCCCTTTCGTCCGATCCCCATTGCTCGCACCCCTACATGCCGTGACTGGTACCGGGACGCAGCGCGCCGCCGTCCGCGGAATCACGCGCTCTACGATCTTCGGCGCAGTGGTCCGCCTTGGGCAGGCTCGCACCTCGCAGAAGCGCTTGGCTCCTGCCCGGCCCGAGGGCGCTCGGGCTGGCCACAGGCAACAGCACGATCATCGCCGGCATCGCCAGCCTTCATGGGTTCCGGACCCGGCAGGGGCCTCGCTGATACCATCGGCTGCAGATCCATGTCCGCGGCGCAGCGCCGCCGGGAGGCACATCGTTTCCGATCTCGCCGAGGGATCGCGCATCGCGCTGATCCGCCGTCCTCGCGGGCTCTTCTATGGCTGGTGGATCGTCTCCGCCGGCGTCGTGATCCACGCCTTGGTGAGCGCGCTGTTCATGCAGGCTTATGGGACCTACGTGGCCGTGTTCCGCCAGGAATTCGGGTGGAGCAACACCATGCTCTCCGCAGGGTTCTCGGTGGTGCAGGGAACGAATGGCGTCGCTGGTCCGGTTCAGGGCTGGCTCACGGATCGCTTCGGCCCGCGCGCGATCATCCGCGTCGGTTTGATTCTGCTCGCAGCGGGGATGCTGCTGTTCAGTCAGATCCACTCGCCGCTGCACCTATTCCCCGCCCTCTTCATCATCGCCGTGGGCATGAGTCTCGGCGGCTTCCTCTCCCTCATGGTCGCGGTGGTGAACTGGTTCGAACGCCGACGCGCAACCGCGATCAGCTTCCTCACGGGAGGCTTCGCTTTCGGCGGCGTCCTCATCCCCGTGACCGTCCGGGCGATCGAAACCTTCGGCTGGCGACCCACCGCCTTCGGCTCCGGTGTCCTCATTCTGGCCCTGGGGCTGCCGGTCGCCCAGCTCGTGCGGCACCGGCCCGAGGACTACGGCCTGGCTGCGGATGGCGGGCCGGTGCCCGACCCACCCACACCCCCTCCCTCCGGAGTCGTCGCTGAGGTACCTCGGGTCGAGGACGGTTACACCGTGGGCGAGGCCTTGCGTACGCGGCAGTTCTGGTTCATCTCCCTCGGCCATGGCTCGGCCTTGCTCGTGATTTCGGCGGTCATGGTCCATCTCGTGGTCTACGTGAACGAAAGCCTTGGCTATTCGCTAGGTCAGGCGAGCATCGTGATCGCCGTCATAACGAGCTGCCAGGTGTTGGGCACTCTGGGGGGTGGGTACTTGGGCGACCGCGTGAACAAGCGGATCCTCGCGATCCTGGCCATGCTCGTCTCGGGCGGCGGTCTGATCCTGCTCGCCGCCGCGAATTCGCTATGGATCATCTTCGTATTCGCCGTCGCGCACGGACTCTCTTGGGGTGTGCGCGGGCCGGTGCTGCTCGCCTTGCGAGCGGACTATTTCGGCCGTCGGAACTTCGGCAAAATCATGGGCCTTTCGCAGCTCGTGATGACAACCGGCATGGTCAGTGGACCGCTCGTGGCCGGGATCATCGCCGACCAGACGGGGGGCTACGAGACGGGCTTCACCGTGCTGGGCGTCCTCGCCGCCATGGGCGCGATCTTCTTGGTGTTCGCACCCAAACCTCCTGCTCCGGCTGCGGCAGCGCTCGCGCGCAGATAGGCCGTCCGCGCGGCCGGACAATCGCCCTCCGCCTTCGGAGGTGCGCCCGTGAGCAGTAGCGAGGGACCGAACCCTGGGGTCGCCCAATTCGCCTTCAGCGTGAGCGACCTGCCCCGCGCGGCCCAGCTGTACTGCGATGTACTCGGCTGCGCAAAAGCCTCAGGCCTGCCGATTTGGGGCAACTTCCTAGCGACGCTACAGCGCGTGCCCGACCCGGCTGCCGCCCTCTGGTGGATCATCGACCGCCAGGACTTCGTCCAGATGGAGCTCTGGGGCTACACGGGCCCAATCCCCCGCGCCCTCGCCCGAGACTGGCGCCCGAGCGATATCGGCTACACGCGTTCAGCGTTGCACGTGGACGACTTCGACGCCGCCCTTGGCCGTTTAGGGGAGGTGGGCCTCACCACCCTGAGCCCGCCCCAGGGCCCAGCGGGCGACCGCCGGGTCTGCATCCGCGACCAAGACGGCTTCATCATCGAGGTGCTCGAGCGCGACCCCTTGCCCGACGCGCGCCCGCCACGCTGGCCGCAGGCCAGTTGCGCGATCCGCAGCGTCAGCCTTTCGGTGCCCGATCTGGAAAAGGCGCGGCGGTTCTGGGTCGAAACGCTCGAGGTCCCGGAGGTCGAGCCCAGCCTTCTACACACGCCGGAGATGGAGGCGCTCTGGGCGCTCCCCGGGCGCGGGTCGGCGCGGATCGATCGGTGTCCGAGCGCCCGAGGCCGGCACTCCATCCGCCCGCTGAACACGCCGACGACCTTGCCGTCCGCGAGGAGCAGCGCGACGCAGCACGCAGTCCGCGAAACCTCCCGGAGCACCATGTGGAGCGGCGGCCCACGCTGCCAGCCCCGCGGCTCCTCGCACGATCGAGCAGCGGGCCTCACTGTGATGAGAATTCGCCCTCTCGTATACTCCAGGCGGACCTGGGAAATCGATGATCGGCGAATGCGGTGCCGCGATCGAATCGGGCGGCCGATCGCGTCGGTTCGCCCTTTGGGGTCTAAGGACAGCGCCGATTGCGTGGCTTACTCCGTTACACCGCCGGCAGAGTGGGCGGCGCCGCTCGCCGCCAGTGGCTTTATGCGACAGGGGCGAAAACCCTGTCGGGGGCGGCACCGCCATTGGTCATCGGTGGCACGGGCGGCTCGGGGACGCGGGTGGTGGCAGAGATCGCGCGTGCCGCCGGCTACTACCTGGGTTCTAATCCCAATCCCGCGCTTGACTCGCGAGATCTGAAATACTTCGCCGACGGGTGGCTGGTGCCGTACCTCTTGCGGCGGCGATACGGCGATCCTCGCCCAGGCAGCGCGTCCGCGGCCGAGGGGGCGGCGATTGACCTGACCCCCTGAAACGGGACCACCGTTGATGAGAGTCCTTTGGCCCATGAAAGTGGGTGGAGGAGGACATCACGGTGAAACGACGCAGGCACACGCCTGAGCAGATCGTGCGGAAGCTGCGGGAGGTGGAGCGGCTGCTCGGTGAAGGGCAGACGATCGTCGAGGCGGCGAAGCAGGTCGAGATCTCGGAGCAGACCTACCACCGCTGGCACAACCAGTACGGGGGGATGAAGGCCGACGACGCCAGGCGGCTGCGCGAGCTGGAGCGCGAGAACGCCGGGCTGAAGCGGATCGTCGCCGACAAGGAACTCGAGATCGACGCACTCAAGGAGATCGCGAAGGGAAACTGGTAAGCCCGTCGCGCCGGCGCGAGGCGGTCTGCATCCGATTGCGCCCGATCGGCAGCGCCGACGCGACCGAGATCAGCATACACTGCCAACTGAAGCCCGACGTCTTGCGGAGTGCATTCCCTGACTCGAATCGCGCCGGGAGTTCGGCGCCCGGCCGACGGTACTGCTCGGTGTCGCGCGGAGGATATGGCGTGCGCCTAGGGTCAGCGCGCCACTCTAGTTCCAGTAGTCGAGCACCGCCATGCGCGCAAGCATCGCCAGATTCTCCCGGTCCATGGTTTTCCTGGACACTTCGCTCGCGGTTATTGAGCCTTGCAACCCCCTGAGGCTTGGCTGAACGGCCTCAATGCTGTACCGTTTATTGTCATTCGACAAAGATATTACCACAGGAGGATAGACGTCGAGTCTATGATTAAGAGGAAAGCATCGGTATGGACGCTCCTTTCGCTTGCAACGGTCGCCGCCGGCGCAATCGTACTGTCAGCTTGTTCGCAGAGCTCAAGCGACGGAGCAGGTGATGGTAATAGGCTGCAACAGGTGAAGGACCGCGGCACGGTAATATGTGCCAGTCGCAACGACGTGCCCGGTTACGGTTTTCTCGATGCGGCCGGCAATAATCAGGGCTTTGACATCGATCTTTGCCGCGCGGTAGCCGCCGCAGTTCTGGGCGATGCCAATGCGATAGAGATCAGATTAATTACGGCCACTGAGCGCGGACCGACCATCCAGTCCGGTGAGGTGGATATGCTGGTGCGCACTGTCACTTGGACGACCTTCCGCGACGCGCAATGGGGTAACTATGCTCAAACGATGTTCTACGACGGCCAGGGATTCTTGGTCCGCAAAGATCTGGATATCTCCAGTGCCTTAGAGCTAAGGGACGCCAGCATCTGCGTGACACTGGGAACAACCACCGAGTTGAATCTTCAGGACTTCTCTAACCAGAATGACTTGAATGTGCAGGTGCTGACTTTCGAAGGCACCGACGCAGTGGTCGCCGCCTACCAGAGTGGCCAGTGCGACGCCTTCACCAACGATCGCTCGCAGTTGGCTGCCATCAGCAGCGCTTTCGATGACCCAATCGCCCACACCATTTTGCCCGAGACCATCTCGGAAGAGCCGCTGGGGCCAGTGGTCCCTCATGGCGATGACCAGTGGTTCGACGTGGTCAAGACCGTGATGGGCATGCTCATCTACGCCGACGCCTACGACATCACTTCCGCTAACGTTCCAACCTCGGTCACAGGCGATACAAAAGTTGATCGTCTCTTCGGCCTCGAGGGCTCCTTCGGTCAAGACAGCCTGGGCATCAGCCAAACCGCGGCCCAAGACGTAATCCGCTCAGTCGGCAACTACGGCGAGATCTACGACCGCAACCTGGGTTCCGGTGGCATCAACTTGCCGCGAGCTGGCAGCCGTAACGCCCTTTGGACGGAGGGTGGCCAGATCTACGCCGCACCCCTACGCTAGGGCGGTGGCAGGCAGAGAGAGCTAGGAAGTCTCACCTAAAGAGGGCGACCAGTGTAGACTGGAAGCCCTCTTGTTATCCTGCTATCTTGTGCGCAGACGTACTTTCTGGTGGTGCCTGAGGTGGATTGTGTCATGGGTGCCTTTTCAGTGAGTCAATAGTGGTCGTAATACCCCGAAGATTAACCTATCAGGGTATCCCGATTTGGCGGCATGTTCGTGTTATCGAATGGGTCACGCAGATCGTTTCTGGCATTCTGGTGGTGACTTTAGTCGGCTGGTTCTTCGTCAACATTAGCAACGCCATAGTGGAGCGAGAGATTCCCTCTGGATTCGATTTTTTGTCTCGCGCCTATCAGACTCCTATCGGGCATCATTTCTTGCCTTACGAATCCTCCGACAGCTTTCTTTACGCCTTTGTTGTCGCTGCCACCAACACTCTGATCGTTGCCATTATCGGCATCATTTTGGCAACGACACTGGGGATCCTGGTGGGTGTAATTCGTATGTCCAACAATTGGCTCGTTTCCAAGGCAGCGCTTGCTTACGTCGAGTTCTTCCGCAATGTGCCCTTACTGGTGCAACTGTTCTTCTGGTTCTATCTCATACTGTCGCTGCCGCCCGTCGAGGATGGATACGTTATTGCCCAGAAAGTGTACGTCAACAACGCCGGTCTATCACTGCCATGGCCGACCGCCAACGGTTTTGACGCAGCGGTGACATGGCTGGGGCTGGCAATGGTGGCCGTTATAGCAGGCGTGGCCGTCTATGTCGGGTTGGACCGCCGAGAGACCTCGACCGGTAAGGCTACCCACGCCGTGGTGATGGGCGGCAGCATCGCTATCGTCATCGCTGTCGCTAGCTGGCTTATCATCGCGGCGGTGGTCGGCGAAGCGCCCTTTGCCATCTCACAGCCGGCGCCACAGGGTACCTTCGGTCGCATCTCTGGTGGCTTCACCCTCCCGGGGGGGCTGATAGTGCTGCTTATCGGCCTGGTCGTATACACGTCGTCCTTTATCGCCGAAATCGTGCGAGCCGGCATCCAGTCGGTGAATCGCGGTCAGCCGGAAGCGGCCCGAGCACTGGGCTTGTCGCCGATGAAGGCCCTGCGCCACGTGACCTTCCCCCAGGCGATGCGGGTCATAGTGCCTCCGCTAATCAGCCAGCACCTTAACCTGACCAAGAACAGTAGCTTGGCGGGCGCCATCGGTTACTCAGACCTCACCAATGTGGCCAAGACAATGACGCAGACTGCTCCTGCGGTGTCTATCTTCTTGCTGATCATGGTCGCCTACTTGGCGATGAGCCTGACCTTCTCTCTGATCGGCAACCTCTACAACCGACAGCTTCGCCTAAAGGGAAATTAGGCGATGGCGATGAACCTCAACACAGCTCCAGCCTCAGAGTTGCCGCCGCGCTCAACCAGAGGCATGGCGGGCTGGATGCACGCCAATCTGTTCAGCAGCCGGTTCAACAGCATACTAACCGTCGCCTTCGGCGCCGCCCTGGCAGCGGCTCTATGGTTCGGCCTGCGCTGGATATTCCTGGCGGCCGACTGGACCCTAATCAGCACCTTGGGCGGTCGATTTATTATCGGCCAGTACAACGCCGAGTCCGCCTGCCCTGGCTCCAACTGCTTTTGGAGACCGCAGGCCGTCTTGCTGCTGTTCACGGTCCTGATGGGGATGGCATGGGGAATCACCGGCCGCGGCGTCATGAAACAAGTCGCAATCGCAATCGCCGCCGCCGCAGCAGCCTTCACCTTCTTGCCGTATAGCCTGGATCGGATGGGGCTGGACGTGCGCCTGCTTCTGGTAGCTAATCTGCCCGCGCTGGCGGTGGGATGGGGGTTGGCCCGCTACACGCCACTGGGCACGGCCCGCCGGACCGCCATCTTAGGCGGCAGCGCTTTTCTGCTGGCGCTGGTGCTGCTGCGGGGACTCTCGGGAGTGCCGGGGCTCCAGCCGGTGTCGGTCATCTACTGGGGTGGCCTGATGCTGAACCTACTGCTGGCGGTATCTGGCATCATCTTCAGCCTACCCATCGGTATCGCACTGGCGCTGGGGCGTCGCGGCCAGCTCCCAGTGGTTAAATTGCTGTGCGTGGCCTTCATCGAGATATTCCGGGGGGTACCGCTCATAACCCTTCTGTTCATGTCCCAGGTATTGGTGCCACTGGCCTTTCCAGAAAACTTCCCCCAGGACTCCCTGTTCCGCGCGGCCGTCGTCATTACCTTGTTTAGTGCGGCCTATATGGCCGAGAACATTCGCGGTGGACTCCAGGCGCTGCATCCCGGACAGGTGGAGGCGGCGCGGGCGCTGGGCCTACCGAGCTGGCAGACCACGCTGCTCATCTCCTTGCCCCAGGCCATTCGCAACGTCATACCCGCAATCGTGGGGCAGTTCATCTCACTGTTTAAAGATACAAGCCTGGTCTACATAATCGGTATGCTGGACGTGGTGGCGATCGGTCGATCATTCATCCAGGGCAACACGGAGTTTCTGGATAATGCCCTTGAGTTGTTTGTCTTCCTGGCCCTAGTCTTTTGGGTCTTCACCTATAGCATGTCGTACGTGAGCAGGGAGATCGAGAGGAATTTGGGCGTCGGCAAGCGATAGTCTCCGGCCCTGAACAGAGGACATAGAATTATGATGACTACAATCGAAGAACCAGTTGATATCGAAGTCGAGGACATCATTGTCTGTCGAGATGTGCACAAGTGGTACGGCGCTTTTCACGCCCTGCGCGGTATCACCACTACAATCAAAAGAAGCGAGGTCGTCGTTGCCTTCGGACCTTCTGGATCGGGTAAGTCAACCTTCATCCGTACGATCAACAAACTGGAGAAGCATCAGCGCGGCGACATCATAGTCAATGGTATCGAGCTAACCAACGACGTGCGCAACATCGATGCCATACGTCGCGATGTGGGAATGGTCTTTCAGTCATTCAACCTCTTTCCACATCTCACGGTGATGAGCAACATCACACTGGCACCGATCAAGGTGCGCAAGATGCCAGCCGCAAGGGCTAAGGACAACGCCCTAGAACTCTTGAAGCGCGTGGGTATAGCCGAGCAGTCTGATAAATATCCGAACGAGCTCTCCGGAGGGCAACAGCAGAGGGTGGCCATAGCTCGTGCCCTCGCCATGCAGCCGAATATCATGTTGTTCGACGAGCCGACCTCCGCCCTCGACCCGGAGATGATCAAAGAAGTGCTGGACGTCATGCGGGAGTTAGTCACCTCGGGCATGACGATGATCGTCGTATCGCACGAGATGGAGTTTGCCAGGCAAGTCGCAAACCGCATGATGATGTTCGACGCTGGCCTCATCGTTGAAGAAGGCCCACCTGAGCAGATCTTCGAAGCCCCAAAGAGCGACCGCACGAAACTGTTCCTCTCTCAGATACTCTGAACCTCACGACCGCCGTATCCCCTGTGCTACCAGAAAATGTCGTCCGCCCGAATGTCACGCGGCGAGACGCTCGTACTCGTGATGCAGCCCGCCCAGGATCGGCCGACCCACGACTTGGCCCTCGCTCCGGGGCGGTGACCGTGGCCGCCGGTCGTCCGAGCCCACAGTTCGAGCGCCTGGTGCGCTCGCACGTGGTTGTCGTGCGCGACGTACTCCCGCAGCAGCAGTCGCAGGTGACGCTCATTCACGATGATCAGCTGGTCGAGACATTCGCGCCTGAGCGTTCCGACCACACGCTCCGCGATGGCGTTCGCCTTCGGTGCCCGCATCGCAGTGAGGACCGTCTTGATCCCGATCGCTCGCGCCTTGTAGATGAAGGCACCGCCGTACGAGCGGTCGCGGTCCCGGATCAGATAGCGGGGCTGCTGCCCCCACGGCGTCGCCTCCAGCAACTGACGCCACACCCACGGCGCTATCGGATGTGCCGTCACGTTGAAATGCACGATGCGGCGGCGCGCGTGCGTGATGAAGAAGAAGACGTACAGCGTCTTGAAGGTGAGCGTCTGCACGGTGAAGAAGTCCGCAGCCCAGAGCTGCGGGCGGTGCTTGGCGAGGAAGGTTCGCCAGGACTGGGACGGCGGACGCCGCAGCGCCCTCCGCCGATAGCACCTCACCGTCTCCGCGCTCACCTCGTAGCCGAGCGCGAGTAGCTCGCCCTGGATGCGGACGGCGCCCCAGCGCGGGTTCTCGGTTGCGCTCCTCGCGATGAGGCCTTGCCGCTCTTTGCTGATAGGCCGCCGGCCCGGGTGGCGGGCTCGGCTCTTCCACGTCCAGTACCCGCGCCACGCCGGGCGCTGCCAGCGGATGACCGTCTCCGGCTGCACCATCACCAGGGTGGAACACCAGCCGGGCCAATACCGCGAGAGCCACGACCAGAAGAGACGGTCGGCTGGCTTCGTTCGAGTGCGAGCGCGCTGACGGGTCAGCACGGCGAGCTGCTGCCGCAGGGCCAGGTTCTCGAGCATCAGGTCGTGCTTTGATCGCAGCGCGCTTCGAACCGCGTTCGTCAGTAACCCAAGGTACCTTCGCATGGCGGAGCCTCCTGCCCACGCAGGAGGCAGCCTTCAGATGGACGCCCCCGGGGTCAACTCAACGCCAGGATGACGTTTTCTGGTAGCACAGGCCCTTCAGGCGCGTGCAGCTGCTGCTTCGATTGCGCGGCGGGCGAAGACGGCCACCATCGCTCGGCGATACTCCGCCGAGCCGTGGAGGTCGACGTTCACGAAGTCCAGCTCGTCGCCCGCAGTCTCTGTCGCCTCAGGGGCCGCCGCGGGGAGCGTCGCGCCCACAAGCGCCGCCTCGAGCGCACGAAGGCGCTGCGCGTGGCTGGAGGCACCGGTGACGGCAACACGGGCCCAGGCACAACGCGCATCCTCCATCGAGAGCGATACGGCAACACCCACGAGCGCGAAGCGCGAAGCCCGTTGGACGAGCTTCGCGTAGGCCGCGGTGCGCGCGGCCTGGAAGTCGATGCCGGTGAGAATCTCCCCCTCCGCAAGATCGACCGTGAGGACTTCCAGAAAGAAGTCCTCGGCCGCAACCGTGCGGGTGCCTTGCGGACCAGCCAATGTGAACTGCGCGTCGAGCGCGATCATGACCGCCGTGAGGTCGGCAGCCGGATCAGAGTGGGCGAGGCTACCGCCAATCGTCCCGCGGTTTCGTACCTGGGCATCGCCGATCTCGGCGGCGGCCTCGGCAACGATCGGCGCCTCCGCGAGGAGGAGCGCTGACTGTGCGAGCTCAGCGTGCGTGGTGGTGGCGCCGATCGTGATCGTGTCGCCCTCGCGCTCGATGCCGCGGAGCTCGGGGATCCGAGAGATGTCCACGAGAATCCCGGGCTCGCTCAGACGTAGCTTCATCAGCGGGATCAGGCTGTGCCCTCCTGCAAGGAGGGTGGCCTCACCGGCTCCCTCGCTCAGGAAGGCGATCGCTTCCTCCACGGAAGCGGCACGCCGGTATTCGAACTCGTTCGGAATCATGCCTCACCGCCATTGCCAATGAGGCGCCACAGGCGTTCCGGTTTGAGCGGCATATCCACGTGTCGAACGCCGAGTGGGGCGAGCGCATCCACGGCGGCATTGACCACGCAGGGGGTGGACCCGATGGTGCCGGCCTCGCCGATCCCCTTGGCGCCCATCGGATTGAGGGGCGTGGGGGTAACGGTGCGTTCGAGCTCGAAGCGGGGAAGGTCGGCAGCCCGCGGCATCACATACTCAAGGAAGGATGCGCTCACGGGCTGGCCCTGCTCGTCGTAGATGAGCTCCTCGAACATCGCCTGGCCGATGCCTTGCGCCAGTCCGCCGTGGATCTGGCCGTCGACGATGAGCGGGTTGATCACGTTCCCGCAATCGTCCACCGCGATCATCTTCAGGAGCCGCGACTCACCGGTCTCGCGATCGATCTCGATCATCGAGATGTGGCAGCCGAACGGATAGGTCACGCCTTCAGGCTCCCAGAAAGCCTCCTCCGAGAGTCCGGGCGACAAGCCCGCGGGGAGGGGCACGGGGACGTGGGCGAAATCCGCTACCTCAGTGAAGCTACGGGCGATCGCGGGCGAATCGTTCGTGACGATCTCTCCACCGGCAAAGACGAGCCCATCAGGCGCGACCTCCTCGGGGGCCATCATCGCCGCAGCGAAGCGTCGCATCTTCTCGCTGACCTTCTCGGCCGCGAGCATCAACACGGTGCCGCCGACGGCCTGTGAACGGCTGCCCCAGGTGCCGATGCCCTGCTTCACGACAGCGGTATCGCCGTGGACGATGGCGATGTCCTCCATCGGCACGCCGAAGTGATCAGCGAGCATCTGGGAGAAGGTCGTTTCGTGCCCCTGGCCGTGCGGGGAGGCTCCCGTGGTCGCGGTGATCTTGCCGCCTCGCTCGACCGTCACGCTGGCGTGCTCCCAGCCGCCCATGGGGATCAGGAACGAGGGACCGGCGCCGCAGACTTCGACGTAGTACGAGAGCCCCACGCCCACGAGGCGGCCCTCGGAGCGAGCGGCGTCGCGTTCGGCGATGAGCTCGTTCCAGCCGGCGGTTTCCAGGGCGACCTCGAGCGTGCGCTCGTAGTCCCCGGAGTCGTAGATGATGAGCCCGCCCCCCGCCACCGTGGTGACCGGGAATTCGTCCGGCTGGAAGAAGTTCCGACGCCGCAGCTCCGCCGGATCCATCTCCAGCTCGCGCGCGAGCATATCCACGGCCCGCTCGACGAAGTACTGGCTTTCCGGGCGGCCAGCTCCGCGATAGGCGTCGGTCGGAGTCTTGTTCGTGAAGACCTGAGTGATCTCCGAACGCACGATCGGGATGTTGTAGACACCGCCTACGAGGGCCGCGGTAAAGGTTGGGAGGAGGGCGCTGAGCAGCATTTCGTAGGCACCCATATCGGCCAGCAGTCGCAGCCGCAGGGCGGTTATGTCACCGTCGCGCGTGGCCGCGATGTCGACCGTTCCGATCATGTCCCGGCCGTGCGAAGTCGCGACGAATGCTTCGGAGCGGTCTTCGATCCACTTCACGGGCTGTCCGAGGAGCTTCGACACGGCGGCGAGGGCGTACTCCTCGCCGTAGGCGCTGATCTTGCAGCCGAACCCGCCGCCCACTTCTGGGGCGACGGCGCGCACCTGGTGCTCGCCCAGCTCGAGGGCCTGCGCGATCCGCGTGCGGAGAAGGTGGGGGTTCTGGGTCGAACTCCAGATCGTGAGGTACTCGCGGCCCGGTTCGTAGTGAGCGACCACGCCGCGTGGCTCGATCGGCGTCGGCGCGAGGCGCTGATTGACCATTCGCTGAGAAACAACCACATCCGCCGACGCGAACGCACCCTCGATCGCGGAATCGTCAATCGGCTGCTGAGTAGCGGGGTCGACATCGGTGCCGAGCGCCGCGCGGACGGCGATGTTGTTCGCGAACCCCTCGTGGACGAGCGTGTCGCTCTGCTCGGCCGTCTCGGCGTCGATCACGGCGGGGAGTTCGTTGTACTCTATGACAAGCGCGTCGACGGCATCGCGCGCGATGTAGAAATCGCGCGCCACGACCAGCGCGACCGGTTCGCCAACGTGACGGACGCGCTCGACTGCGAGCGGGAAGTGCTCGGGAGCGGGGTAGGCAGTGGCGACGGGAATGGAGCCGACGAGCTCCGCGAGCTCGGCGCCGGCAACCACACGCTCGACGCCCGGCATCGCTTTAGCCGCCGTCGTGTCGAGCCGCCGAATCTCGCCGTGGGCGATGTCGCTGCGTTTGAAGGCGACGTGGAGCAGCCCCGCTGGCTTCACGTCATCCACATAGGTTCCGAGTCCCTGAATGAGGCGCGGGTCCTCGCGGCGCTTGATGCGTTCACCGACGAACTTCGGGAGCAGCGGCTTGGCTGGTGACGACGTCATGCCGGGGCCATCCTCTCGGCGGCGTGCTGAATCGCATTGACGATGTGCTCGTATCCGGTACAGCGGCAGAGATTGCCGGAGATGCCCTCTCGGATCTCGTCCTCAGCGGGAGTAGGGTTATCTGCGAGCAGCCCGGCAGCGGCCATGATCATCCCCGGGGTGCAGTAGCCGCATTGCAAGCCGTGCTCTTCCCAGAACCCGACCTGTAGCGGGTGTAGCTCGCCATCGGTCGCGAGGCCCTCGATCGTCGTGACCTCGGAGCCGTCGGCCTGGACCGCGAACACGGTGCACGACTTGGCCGTACGACCGTCGAGCATCACGGTGCAGGCGCCACACTGACTGGTGTCGCAGCCAACATGCGTGCCGGTCAGGCGCAAGGTCTCGCGGAGAAAGTGAACGAGCAGCAGCCGCGGCTCCACCTGGGCCGATCGGGGCCGACCGTTCACCGTCACGTTCACAGTCATGGGATCCGCCACCGCGCCCCTCCTTCGGCCAAAGCGTCGCCAGCCTCAGCGGCACCATTCTAGTCGCACGAAGTCTCGGGCGGGCCACACATCTTCCAAGGGGTAGACCGCCAGGCTTCCCATCGGGTCGGCGTGGTCACGGAGTTGGAGCCGTCACGGTCAAGCGACGCTCGAGTACAGTCCCCATTTGGCAAACGGGCAGAGGCAGCTCGATGACGGTGGAAGGAGGTGTCAGTTTCACGTTGACGCAACCGTTCACGCATCCCGAGTGCGTCCATCTCAATGGCAACCCTGCACCCGGCCTCGGTACCTGGAGCGGGAGTGGCCTTCAGCGGCGCGTTCACGCCGCCGCCGTGCGACCGGGTGGTCAGCCCTCTCGGCTACGGGACAGCGGGAGCAGCGCGCTCGGCCCCTAGGACCGATTCACACGGAGCGCGCGCGCCACGGCGATCTCTGATTCAGCCGCGCCCCGGGGTGCGACCCGCCCGCCCAGGCGATCTCGGCACGGATACGCCTCCCCGATGCCGAGAGTCGGGAACCCGACCGCCTGGGCACACCCACGGCCCGGCTCGACTGGATAGGCGCAGAGAGCTGCAGCTACTCGCAGAGGACGGAGAACTGGACCAGATTGCTCATCCGCAGGCCGTCCGTGATGAAGACCCTAACGAGCTCCGGGACGCCCAAGGGACTAGGGAAATTCGCGCAGTCAATCGTGAAGTACGAGGCGGTATGAAACTCCATTTGCACCCCTGCCGGCTCGACGATGTCAACAATCCGGACTGGGAATCCGGCGCCCGTCAGCGAGGCAAAGTTGATGCGCAGCGTGTTTCCATCAAGGTCGCGCCAGGTAATGAAGACCGGGACCGGCCCATCGCCAACTCCGACCGACGCCGGGAAGGAGACCTCGAGGATCTCGGGTGCGTGCGGCCCCGGCGGTATCGGCGTGTTGGTAGGGGTGGGCGTGATCGTCGGCGTGGGCGTGATTGTTGGCGTGCGCGTCGGTGTGCTCGTTGGGGTCGAGTGTTGGTCGGCGTGGGTGTGGCCGTTGGTTGACCCGGCGCGGTCGTCGGCGTGGGTGGCTCGGGCGTGGCGGTGGGCGAGGGCGACGCCGGGGTGGCCGTCGCGGTGGCTGTCGATGGGGGCGTGGGCTCCGGGTCAGCCCCGTCGCCGAGCGTGAGCGCGAACCAGAGCTCGCCTTCGAGCCAGCGAAGGGCGAGCTCCGTTTCGGGGACCGCGAAACAGACGACGCCTTCGAGACTGGCGCCACGAGCGAGGACGGGTGTCGAGGAACACGAAGCTGTCGGGGACGACGCCGCACTTATCGCCTTCGCTGAACGTCGTGTACTCGAGCCGAGCGCATCGAAGAGGCGCGCGTTGAACGTCGGACCGAACTCGGCCCCCGCTTCGGCGGATACATTGGTTGCGCGCAGTCGGACCAGCGCGAAGCGCCGCCCCTCCGCGGGGGGCTCGTTCAGGGGGTTCTCTGCGAGCACCACATCAGTCGCGTCTGGGACGAACTCGAGAATCGTCAGCTCCCAACCATCCGACGTCACGGCGGGTTGACCGAGCGGCACGGCGGTATCGCGAGACGAGCCCCGCGCCGGAGGGATTACGGTCGCTTGCACCTCGGTGGTCGGGGAGGCCACGGGGGTAGGGCTGACCGCCGCTGTCGCGCTTGCGACCACAGCCGGTGGATCGGGATCCGCCCGGTCCGCAGTATCGTGACCCGCCCGAGGCGAGTACCAGGATGACTACGACCACGGCGACGATGAGACCCAGGCCGAGACCCGCAAGCAGAACTACTTGACGCGAGAAGCCGCCCCCACCAGGCGGCGCAGGCGCAGCACCGATCGGCAGCTGACACTGGTCGCAGAAGGCCGCATCCGGAGTGGTAACGGGGTGTCCATTAGGGCAGGTAGCAGCGAGGCCGCAGATTTCACAGAAGCGGCCCCCGGCCAGATCGACGGCGTGTCCGTTCGGGCAGGTCCCTTGGTCCACCCCGGACAGAGCATACCGGCCCACCACAGCTCTGCGCGGCATCCCAACGAAGCTTGGGCCTATCGACTCATCGCCGGCCTGGGGCGTCTTCGCCTGCGAACGCCGATTACCTCTTCCATCGCGCGCAGCGCACCGCGATTTCGGCATCGCTAGCGGTCGCTGACATGTTGCTGGGGCGGTTGCACGACGTGATCGATTCGGACAAGCGCCCCTCGAGACGGTCGCGCGGGCCGCCGAAGCTGCAGCAGAGGTCGATCGAGGCGCTCAGCGCGGGCCGAGCGCCCTGATCTTCTGAAGGATGGGAGGCGCGCGGGATCTCAGCAGGCCCCAGAGAAGGCTCGTCGAGCGCTATCGGCAGCTTCTCTTGTGACGGCTAGCGGGTTCGCCGCCCGTGTGCCAAGCTGGCCCGAGCCGGACCCCCAGATGATGTGGCTCGCCAGAGGGGCCTTCGGCCGCGATGGGCTGAACCGAGCGCGAGGAGGTCGTGGTCTTGGTCGAGACGATTGCCCATGACGTGGTGGTGGTGGGCGGCGGGGGCGCGGGACTGCGGGCGGTTATCGCGATGGCGGAAGCGAGGCCCGACCTCGACATTGCGATGGTGTCGAAGGTCTACCCGATGCGGAGTCACACGGTCTCTGCTGAGGGAGGGGCGGCTGCGGTCATCAAGGAGAACGACTCGTTCGAAGACCACATCCACGACACGATCACGGGCTCGGATTGGATGGCCGATCAGGACGTGGTGGAGACGTTCGTACGCGAGGCGCCGAACGAAATGATCCGGCTCGAGCACTGGGGTTGCCCCTGGAACCGAGAGCCGGATGGCAGCGTCGCAGTGCGCCCCTTCGGCGGGATGAAGATCGAGCGCACCTGGTTCGCAGCCGATAAGACCGGCTTCCATATGCTCCACACGCTCTTTCAGACATCGCTGAAGCTGGCCCAGGTGACGCGCTACGACGAGTGGTTCGGGACCAGCCTGCTCGTTGAAAACGGCCGCTGCCAGGGCGTCACGGCGATCGAGCTGCGCACGGGGCAGGTGCGGGCGATCCTGGCGAAGGCCGTCATCATCACCACCGGCGGCGCGGGCCGCATCTTTCCGTTCACGACGAACGCGGCGATCAAGACAGGCGACGGGATGGCGATGGCCTACCGCGCGGGTGTGCCCCTCAAGGACATGGAGTTCGTGCAGTATCACCCGACCGGGCTGCCGGGGACGGGCATCCTCATCACGGAGGCGGCACGCGCGGAGGGGGGCATCCTGGTCAACAGCGAGGGCGACCGTTATCTGCGGCACTACGCCCTCGGCGAGCCGATCGACGTCGACGACCCGCGCCATCCGCAGCTGCGGACGATGGAGCTCGGGCCACGCGACAAGCTTTCGCAGTGCTTCATGCGCGAAGAGGAGAAGGGGCACGTGTTCGAGGGAGAGCACGGCACCTACGTGCACCTCGATGTGCGCCATCTGGGCGAGGCGCACATCGAGGCGAAGATCCCGTTCGTCCGGGAGCTCGCGCAGAACTACGTCGGCATCGACCCGGTGTACGAGCCGATCCCGGTGCGGCCGGTGGTGCATTACATGATGGGTGGCATCGATACCGACGTCGAAGCGGCAACGCAGTTGCCGGGGCTCTACGCCGCGGGCGAGTGCGCCTGCGTCAGCATCAACGGCGCGAACCGGCTGGGCTCGAACTCGCTGACCGAGCTGCTCGTCTTTGGCCGGCGGGCCGGTGAGAGCGCGACCCGCTGGGCAGAGGAGCACCCCGAGATCGACACGGCCGCCTTGGAGCGCCAGGCGCAAGCGGAACAGGAGCGCATCGCCACCGACCTCATCAACAAGCTCGACGGCACGGAGCGGATTGCAACGATCCGGCGCGAGCTGAACGAGACGCTCGAGGCCGGGGCGGGGGTCTTCCGCACAGAGCAGTTGCTGCAGGCATCGGTGGACAAAGTGGCGGAGCTCAAAGAGCGCGCGAAGAACGTGGGCCTGGACGATCACAGCCTGAGTTTCAACACGGAGCTGACCACGGCGCTCGAGCTCGAGTTCATGCTCGACGCGGCGGAGGCGGTGGCGGGGGCGGCGCTCGCTCGCCGCGAGTCGCGCGGGGCGCACCAGCGCTCCGACCATCCGGAACGGGACGACGAGCAGTACCTGAGGCACTCGCTGGCGTATCGCACGGACGATCGCCCTCGCATCGAGCAGCGGGACGTGGTCATCACGAACTGGCCGCCTGCCGAACGGACCTATGGGCCAGGGACATAGTGCGGGCAGAGATGCATGGTCGGAAGGCACCAACCGGATCGCGGGAGGCTCAATGAGCGAGGACACGAAGATCACCCTCGAGGTGGCGCGCTACAGGCCGGGCGAGGACGAACGGCCAACCATGCAGCAGTACGAGGTGCCCTTGCGCGACGACTGGGTGGTGCTCGACGCGCTGAACTACATCAAGGACGAGGTAGACGGCACGCTCAGCTACCGCTGGTCCTGCAGGATGGGCGTCTGCGGCAGCTGCGGGATGATGGTGAACGGCGTGCCGAAGCTCACCTGCGCGGCCTTCCTTCGCGACCTCGCGCCGGGGCCGATCCGGGTGGAGGCACTCCAGCACTTCCCGATCGAGCGCGACCTGGTAACGGTGCTCGACGACTTCATCGAGAAGCTCGAGTACGTGACGCCCTGGATCGTGCGGGACGAGCCGGAGCCACCGCCTGAGGACGGCGAGTACAAGCAAACGCCCGCCGAGCTCGCCACGTTCAAGCAGTACAGCATGTGCATCAACTGCATGCTCTGCTACTCCGCTTGCCCGGTGTACGGCCAGGAGCCCGAGTTCATCGGGCCCGCGGCACTGGCGCTCGCGCAGCGCTACAACCTTGATTCTCGGGACGAGGGGAACGACCTGCGCTCGATTGTGATCGGCTCGCAGAACGGCGTTTGGGACTGCACGTTCGTGAACGAGTGCAGCGAGGTGTGCCCGAAGCACGTCGATCCGGCGGGGGCGATCCAGCAGCTGAAGCTGGTAAGCGCGGTCGAGTGGTTCGAGAACCTGCCGGGGGTGCCCAGCAGGAGGAAGCAGTGACGGTTCGCAAGCCGTATTACGAGCGGCCTTCGTCGACGTGGTGGCTGAAGCGCTGGCCGTACACGTTCTTTATGTTGCGCGAGATCTCGAGCGTGTTCATCGCCGGCTATGGGGTATTGCTGGTGGTGCTGGCGATGCAGGTCTACGGCGGCTCCTCACACCTCGCAGATTACGTCAACTTCCTCGACTCGCCGCTGATGTTCGTGGTGCACGCGATCGTGTTGGTCTTCGCCCTGCTCCACACCATCACGTTCTTCAACCTGACCCCGAAGGCCGTAGTCGTGCGGATAGGGGAGCGGAAGCTGTCCACGCTGATGCTCGTGGCGCCGATCTACACGGCCTGGCTCGTGGTGTCCGCGCTTGTGGCGCTCCTTTTCCTGCTATGAGCACGATCAGGGGAAGCGAGGGGGCCACGTGACCAGTCGAACCCGCGACTTCAAACGGTCGAACGACCCACCCTTCTGGTTGCTCTTCAGCGCGGGCGGGATGCTCTCGGCGCTGATCCTGCCGGTGCTGATCGTGCTGCTCGGCTTCGTCCTCCCCGCCGGGGAGGTCTCGCTCGAGCGGGTCGTAGACGTGTTCGAGAACGTGTTCATCCGGATCATCGTGGTGATCGTCGTCTCGCTGGCGTTCTGGCACGCAGCGCACCGCATCCGCTTCACCCTCGTCCATACCGGCCTGCACGGGTTGGCGACACCGGTCACGGTCGCGTCCTATGGGGCGGCGCTCGCAGGGACGATATGGGTCATCGCCGTCGTAACCTTCGTCTAAGACGAGCGCGGCGTCTGGACGCAATCTGAGGACGGAGGCTGTGATGAGGCAAGGAGCGGCCGTGACCCAGACCAGCTCACTCAACCCCTATCACGCGGACGTCATCGAGTGCCCGTACCCCATGCACGAGCGCATGCGGGAGCAGGGCGTTTACCACCTGGCGTCTGCAGATACGTATGTCGTCAGCCGTTTGGGACGACCTGCAGTTCGTCCTCAAGCACTCAGAGCTGTTCTCTAACCTGGGCGGGCTCGACCTGAATCGCCCCGGGAAAGTTGGAGGCTCCAACCTCTGAGAGGATGGAGCGATGACACGACGAGGCAGGTACCCAGCAGAGCTCCGCGAGCGGGCCGTCGGCATGGTGTTCGAGCACGAGCACGAGCAGGAGCACCCGTCGCAGTGGGCCGATCACGTCGATCGCCTAAAGTTTGGGATGACGGCCGAGACGTTGCGGACGTGGGTGCGGCGGGCTGAGGTCGACAGCGGCGCCCGGCCGGGGCTGGCGACGGAGGAGCGGGAGTGGCTGCGGGAGCTCGAGCGCGAGAACCGCGAGCTGCGCCGCGCCAACGAGATCCTCAAGGCGGCTTCCGCTTTTTTCGCGCGGGAGCTCGACCCGCGACTGCCGAAGTGAGCCACTTCATCGGGGCGCATCGCGAGCGCTTCGGGGTCGAGCCGATCTGCCGGGAGCTGCAGGTTGCCCCGTCGACGTACTACGCCGCCAGACGACGCCGGCCCTCCGCTCGGCGGGTGCGCGACGAGGCCCTGAAGGTGAAGCTGCGCCACACCCACGGCGAGCACTTCGGGGTCTACGGCGCACCGAAGATGTGGCGCCAGCTGCAGCGCGAGAGGATCCCGGTCGCCCGCTGCGCCGTCGAGCGGCTGATGCGGGAGCTGGGCCTCTCAGGCGTGGTAGGTGGGAAGGTCCGGCGCACGACCGTGCCCGACGAGAGCGCGCCCAGGCCCGCAGACCTCGTGGACCGCGACTTCCGGGCGCCGGTCCCCAACCGACTCTGGGTCGCGGACCTCACCTACGTGCGGACCTGGTCGGGCTTCGCGTACGTCGCCTTCATCATCGGCGCCTGCTTACCCTACATCGTCGGCTGGCAGGCCTCGCGCTCGCTCCGCACCGACCTCGCGCTCGACGCCCTGGAGCAGGCGCTGTGGGCGCGGCAGGGTCCCTGCGACGGGCTCGTCCACCACAGCGATCGCGGGGTGCAGTACCTCTCGATCCGCTATACCGAGCGGCTCGAGGAAGCCGGCGCGGTCACCTCGGTGGGAAGCCGCGGCGACTCTTACGACAACGCGCTGGCGGAGTCGCTGATCGGCCTCTATAAGGCGGAGCTGGTGGAACGGAACCGTGGCGCGGGCTTGACGACCTCGAGTACGCGCTGGAGTGGGTCGACTGGTTCAACCACCGCCGCCTCTTTAGCGCGATCGGCTACGTCCCGCCTGCCGAGTACGAGGCGAACCTTTACCGTGGGACCGTCCCGGCGGAGGCCGGGACTCAATGAACGGAGTCTCTAGCAAACCCGGGGCGGTTCAACCTGCACGGTCGGAGCGAGGAGGAGATCGCTCGGGCGCGCCAGACCGGCGCCCTCCCCGGCAGTGACCCGCCCGAGCACACACTACCACCGCCTGGCCGGACCCTGGCTCTCGATGCGCGGCCTGCAATCGTTCGAGCCACAGGCCTACGCGATCATCGACGGTCTCATCGACCGCTTCATCGACGACGGCGAGGTTGAGCTGGCCACGCAGTTCTCAACGCCCCTCACCGTGCTCGTTTTCGTCGAGTTGATGGGAATCGCCGGCGAGGACATCCCCCAGGTCACCAGCTGGGTGGACGACACGATCGAAGCCATGGGCGCCGGCTTCGGGCTCGTTGAGCCCGACCGGCTGGCGGAGCTGATGGCCAGCGGTGCCGAATTCCGCCGGTACCTCCCGCGCCCCGCCGAGGACCGCCGTCGCAACGGTCGTGACGACATGCTCACGCACCTCGTAACCGACCCCCTGGCGGGCTTCGACGGCCGTACGCTCCGTGAGCAGGAGCTCCAGGGCATGCTCGTCACGCTCCTCATGGGCGGCACGGAGACGACCCTCAACATGATCGACAGCGGCATGTGGCTGCTGCTCGAACATCCAGAGCTGATGGCCGAGGTGCGCGCCGATCACTCACTCATCCCCAACTTCGTCGAGGAGACGCTGCGGATCGAGTCGCCCGTTCAACAGCTCGGGCGGCGAGCGGTCGTCGCTACGGAGATCGGCGGGGTGCCGATCTCCGCGGGCTCGCGGATTGACGTGCCCCCAGGCGTTGTACCACTTCTGAGGATAGGACTGGTACCTCCAGCGGCAGCTGGGACTGGCGAAGAGCTGGTCGAGCCGATGGTGCAGGCGGATGGTAGCGGAGGGAGGAGGGGGGCCGGAGGTGGTTGTACGCGAAGCGCCACTGCTCGCTGAGGATCTGCGACTCGAGCAACGTGTCGAAGCGCTCACGGTTGAGGCACTCGTCCCGGAGCTTGCCCTTAAGCGACTCGACGGGGCCATTCTCCCAGGGGCTGCCAGGCTCGATGAAGAGCGTCTGCACGCCCACGCGCTCGAGCCAGTGAGGCACCGCCTTGGCGGCGAACTCGGGGACGTTGTCAGAGCGGATGTGGGCGCGAGCCGTCGGGCAACGACGATTGCGAGGCACGCGCGCGTGTACGCAGCGACGACCACGAGGTGCTTCAGCGCTCGCCCCGCGGCAGTGCGCTCGAAGACGAAGTCGGAGGAGCAGACGTCATTGGGTCGCTCTGCACGCCGGCGCACGATGGCGCCCTCCGCCAGCCAGTGTCGTCCCCGCTTGGGCTGCTTCCTCGGTACCCGCAGCCCCTCCTTGCGCCAGAGTCGCTCTACCCGTCTGTGCTTCACCGACCATCCCTCCTGGCCCAACAGCGCCGTGATGCGGCGATAGCCGTCACGTCTGAAGCGTGAGGCCAGGGCCACGATGCGGGCGCTCAGCGCTTCCTCAGCGTCTGCCCGCCGCTTCGCCTAACGCTGGCTCGGGCGCGGCTGCTGGAGGACGCGACAAGCGCGTCGCTCCGAGATTGGCAACGGCGCTTGCACATGGGTGACCGCCCGGCGGCGCTTCGCCGGGCGCAGAAGTTTCCCCGCGCCGCCTCGCGCAGGATGTCGTTATCGAGGACCTGCTCCGCCACGAGCTTCTTCAGGCGCGCGTGCTCGCGTTCCAGGTCTTTGAGTCGCTTCGCCTGGTCGAGCTGCAGGCCGCCGTACTCCCCTCTCCAGCGGTAGTAGGTCGGCTCGCTGATCCCCAGCCGCCCGATCACCTCCTCGACCGTCGCCCCCTGTCCCAGGGCGACCTCTGCCTCCCTCAGCTTCCCGATGATCGCCTCGACGCTGTATCGCTTCCTTGGCATCTTCTGCTCCCCTTCTTCGCCAGGCTCTCTCTCATTCCTCCTGGCTCAGTTCTTGGGGCGCAGGTCAATTTCTCGCACGGCCCCAACCACGTCATCCGCGGCTTCAAGGAGCTCTGGCTCGAATTCCAGAAGGCGTGAGTAGCTGGCCAGGTGGCGAGCATCTCGCTTCCCGGTACGTTTCCGAGACCAACCACCGGGCTTTATCGCTCCCGATCGGACAACGCTGGCTACGCTGAGCCGGCCCCGAGCCACTCCTCGCGGAGGATGCCGAACCAGTACTCGTCAACGAGGGCATGCTCCAGATTGAGCCGGTGGCTGCGCAGCAGGCCCTCCTGGATGAGGCCGAGCTTCTTCAGGACGCGCAGCGATCCTCGATTCGTGGCTTCGCATCGGGCGAACGCCCTCTGCAGGGCGGTCGCCGTGAAGGCGCGGTCGAGGACGGCGCTGCAGACCTCGAAGGCGGCGCCCTGGCCCCAAGAGGCGGGGCTGATCAGGCACGCGAACTCGCCCACGTTGGCGGGCTCACCGAGGCCGAGGTGGACCGAGCCGATCACGTTCCCTGCTGCTCGATCCCAAGGTCGAATGCGGCCGCCTCTTCCCCGAGGTTGTTTGCAAGGAATGCGGCAGGGTCCGCGAAGGCGGGCCCGAGGTGCTGGCGAAACGCGGCTCAGCGATATAGCCGAGTGCGTCGATGTCTTCCGAGACAAACGAGCGGAGCAGGTAGCGAGCGGTCTGCAAGCGCATGTCGATCTCGGCCAGTGGGCCGCTAGATGTACTTAGCAGAGAGGTTGTTTACAGGCGCTGAGCGGGCCGGAGGCCCGCGATGCCGCCGTGTGGTCGGCGGTGATTGTAGCGATAGAGCCATCGAGGGAGTTGCCGGAGGCGTTCTTCGTTGGAGCGAGAGCGGCGGCCGTAGGCGCACTCGTTCTGCAGGATCTGGATGAAGCGCGCGGCCTTGCCGTTGGTCTGCGGCCGCTACGGTCGGGTGGTGCGACGGCGAAGCCCGGGGACAGCGGCAACCGCGAGGAAGGCGTGCGAGGCGGTATAGCTCTTGGCGTTGTCGGTAAGCAGTTCTCGCACCTCTACGCCCCGGGCGCGGTAGTAGGCGAGGGCACGCTCTAGGAAGGCCGCGGTGGTCGCACCGCGCTCGTCTGCGAGCGCCTCCACGTAGGCGTAGCGGCTGTGGTCGTCGACGGCGACGTGGCGGTAGTCCAGGCCCAGTGAGCGGCTCCGTTGCGGTCCGGACTGTGTCTCCGCAAAGCCTGGGGCGAGGCGCTTACCCCCGCCATCGGGGATGCGCCCGCTCTTCTTCACGTCGAGGTGGAGGAGCTCGCCTGGCCGCTCGCGCTCGTAGCGCACGACCTCGCGGGTGACGCGGTGGAGGTGGTCGAGGCGATTGAGCCCCCCTCGGCGGAGGACCGCGTAGACCGTCGAGGGGGCCAGCTTCAGCGCCCAGGCGATGTGGTGTGGCCCCCGGCCCTGCTAGCGGCGGATGCTGCAGATCCGCTGCTCCAGTGCGCGTTCCGTCTGCGGCGGACAGTGCCGGGGCCGTGAGGAGCGGTCCTCCAGTGCGGTCAGCCCGCCGCTGCGATAGCGCCGTAGCCACTTGTAGGCGGTCGCACGCGATACCCGGAACTGGCGCGCTACTTCGGCTACCGGCCAGCCCGCAGCGCTCTGCTGCCCCAGTTCCTGCCGCGTCAACGGTGTCAATCTCGCTCTACGATCTTCCAACGGGATCTCTCCTTGCTGCGCGTTTCTTCAACTCACACAGCAACAGGGCGGGACCCCGTCCTGTCAACAACCTTCCTGGGAACTACAGCTAGACGACGCCCACGGCGTCTACGACAGTCCCGCGCAAGGCGAACGGCCCGGCGTGCTCGATGCTGACATCGACAAGCGCACCCACGCGGGCGGGCTCATCCAGGTGGACCAGCTTCCCCGTGCGGGTGCGACCAAAAGGCTGCCCCTTGCGGACGCCTTCGACGAGGATCGTCTGCTCGCCCCCTAGATAGGTGGCGTTGATCTCCTGGGAGATGCGATCCTCGACCGTCTGGAGGCGCTGCAATCGCTCCGACTTGACCTCGGCCGGCACGTCGTCGTCCATCGTCCGGTGCGCGATTGTCCCCGGACGGGTCGAGTACGCCGCTACGTGAACCTTATCGAAGCGCAAAGCTTCGAGGATCGCCAACGTCTTCGCGAAGTCCGCCTCTGTCTCGGCGGGATAGCCCACGATGATATCGGTCGTGATACCGGCGTCAGGCATGAGCGCCCGCACCTCCGCGACCTTCGCGAGGTACTCGTCCAGGGTGTAGCCACGCCGCATCGATTCGAGGACCGCGTCGCTGCCCGACTGGACGGGCAGCGAGAAGCACTCCATGACCTTCGGCAGCTCGGCGACGGCCTCGAGGATGCGCGGCGTCATGTCCTTCGGGTAGGAGGTGAGGAAGCGGATCCGCTCCAGCCGCTCGAGTGTCGAAAGCTCGCGCATGAGGTCGCCGAGGTCAGGCGCGTCTTCGAGGTCGTGTCCGTAGGCCTCCACGGTCTGGCCGAGCAGGGTGACCTCGCGGACGCCGTTGGCCGTGAGGTAGGCAGCCTCCCGCACGATCTCGTCGACAGCACGGCTGCGCTCCCGCCCGCGGCGGTAGGGGACGATGCAGTAGGTGCAGAACTTGTCGCAGCCGTGGACCACGGGAACGAACGCGGTCGGTCCCTCGGGAATCGCGAACGTGGATGGCCAGAATTCGCCGCCGAGGTCCTCGGTAGGCTCCTCAACGAGCGCCATGATGGGCGCGAACTGCTGCGGTCGCGCGAACACGTCGACGAAGGGGAAGCGGCGTTCGAGCTCCCCGGTCTTGGGACCGACCATACAGCCCATCACGGCCACCTTGAGATCGGGGCGCTCTTCCTTCACCAAGCGCACACGGCCGAGTTGGGAGTACGCACGATCCTCGGCGTGCTGACGCACGCTGCAGGTGTTGACCACGACGAGATCGGCGTCGCTGGCTTCGGAGACCGCCTCGAAGCCAAGCCGATCGAATCCGGCAGCCAGCTTCTCGCTGTCCGCCGTATTCATCTGGCAGCCGACCGTCCACAGGAAGTAACGCATCGTCATCAATTTCGGGCCCCGGTGGCGGAGGGGGAGGGATTCGAACCCTCGACCGACGTCACCGCCGGTAAGCGCTTAGCAGGCGCCCGCACTAGGCCTCTATGCGACCCCTCCGTAAGCATTGTAGGGGCGCACGGCGCCTCGCCCCAGTCTCCCCGCAGGGCTCGCTATCCACGTCTCATGCGTACCCGGACGCTGGCGACACCTCCAAGGAGTTTGAGCCAATACACTGCAGCCATGGCCACCGCGGTCGTCGTCGCCATCTTCACCGTGCTCGACCAACGCCTCTCGGTCCTTCTCATCGAGCGCGCGGCTGAGCCATACGCTGGCGAGTGGGCACTGCCCGGAGGGCTCCTGCAGCCGGGGGAAACGCTCGAAGGCGCCGCCAGCCGCAAGCTGAAGGATGAGACCGGTCTCTCGGATGTATTCCTCGAGCAGCTCTACACCTTCGACGCCGCCGGTGATGGCAACGCCGAGATCGTCGTCGCGTATTTCGCCTTGCTCCCCGCGGCGCAGGCTCGCCTCAGGCGCGACCTGGAGTGGCGCCCGGCTTGGCGGGCGCTGCGCGAGCTCGGCAAGCTGGCGTTCGCGAACGAGCGCATGCTCGACTACGCCCGGGAGCGGCTTCGGAGCAAGCTCGATTACACGAATGTCGCCTACAGCCTCGTGCCGCTGCGCTTCACCTTGCGCGAGCTCCAAGGGGTCTATGAGGCGATCCTCGAGGAGACGATCGACAAACGGAACTTCCGCAAGCGGGTAGTGGGCCTCGACATCGTCCGCGCAACCAGCGAGACGCGGAAGGAGGGTGCGCACCGCCCCGCGCGGCTTTACGAATTCACCAGCCGCGAACCGATGGTGCTGTTCTGATAGCGCCCCCAGCAGTGCCTCGCGAGCGGGGTCACCATTCGGGCCGTGCTAACGGATCGGGCGGGCGTTAACCTCCCGAGAGATCGTCACTGAGCACTGCGTACAGGACATCGTCGATTCGCTCCCCAGCGACGAGCCGGTTACTGCGCAGGACGCCCTCACGTCGCATGCCAACTTTCTCCATCACCCGCCAAGAGGCCTCGTTGCGGATGTCTGCGAAGGCGTAAATGCGCGCGAAGCCGTACGACTCGAACCCGTGTGCGATCACGGCCCTGGCAGCCTCCGACGTCAGGCCACGCCCCCCGGAGGGGCCGGGCGAGCGAGTAGCCGAGCTCGGCCGTGCCAGCAGTGCGCGAGGTCAGTCCAATACCGCCCGAAACTCGCCCTTCGTGGACGATCGCCCAGCTGGGCCGCGTCTATGGTCTGCAAGGATCGAGGTCGCTACAAACTCCTCGGCGCTCCGCCGGGTCTAGGGCTGCGGCAGCCCTAGGTAACGGTTCCACTCCGGATCGGTTGCATATGCGAGCACATCGCCCACATCCTCGCTCCGAAAAGGGCGTAGGAGGAGCCGTTCGGTGCGGAGCTCGGCCCGGGCCTTCCATCTGCCCAGTATCCGCCCGCGACAGCCCCGATACGAGCCAAGACTCTCGTTAGCAATCCGTAAGCATCGACCAGGGACACAGCGCCTGCTGATGTATCCTGAGAGGGACGATATCCCCGCGAGGCAGGCGGCCATTAACCCCTACGTCGCCCAGTTCACCTTCACGTTCATCCAGATCCTCACCTGGTCTGTAATCGCACGCGCATTGATCAGCTGGCTGCCGATCGATCAGACCAGCACCATCTGTCAGGTTCTCTTCCGCATCACAGAGCCGATCATCGAGCCGATCCGCCGGGTTCTGCCCAGCTCCGGGATGATCGACCTCAGCCCGCTTGCCGCGCTCCTGCTGCTCATCGTGATGGGCCAGATGGTCCTGCGCCTGTCCGCAGTCGATTAGCGCGCGCGAACGGGATCGGTTCGCCACGTTGCTGGGTACCCCACTGACGATCTGTTCGGGCTTAGGCGGAGAGCGAGGCCTTCGCTTGCTCGGCCAGCTTGGCGAAGGCATCGGGGCGGGTCACCGCAAGGTGCGCAACCATCTTTCGATCAAGTTCGACACCAGCCTTCTTGAGCCCGTTCATGAGGCGTGAATAGCTGAGCCCCTGCTGTCGCGCGGCTGCGTTGATGCGCACGATCCAGAGCCGCCGGAAGTCGCCCTTGCGCGCCCGCCGGTCCTCATAGCTGTAGCGGAGTGCGTGCATGACGCTCTCGTTCGCGCGGCGGAAGACGCGGTGGCGCTGCCCGTGATGGCCTCTCGCCAACCTGAGGATTTTCTTGTGGCGTCGATGCGTCGTTACGCCGCGCTTCACTCGGCTCATCGATGGGCTCCTTCAGGCTCAGGGGCTCGGAACGCTCGCGGCTACTTACCGAGCAATCCGCCGATCGTGCGCGCCTGGGTCGAGGAAACGGCGACAGTCCGGCCAAACTTCACGCGTACCGGCTTCCGCTTCTTGCGGCGGAAGTTGTTGCGGCTTCCGTACATCCGCATGATCTTCCCGCCGCCGGTTACGCGAAAGCGCGAGGCCGCACCCTTGTGCGTCTTCATCTTCGGCATTGGCTCTTATTCTCCGGACGCGGCTGCTGAAACCGCCTCGCCATCTTCCTCTACCACTGCGCCAGTGTCGTCCGCGATCGCGACCTCCGCCGCAGGCGCCTCGGTTTCTTCGGCCACAGCCGCCTCCGCTGCGTCTTCAGCTGCAGCCACTTCTGCAGCCGGCGACTCCGTGTCCTCAGCGGCGACCACTTCTTCGGGCAGCGCCGCTGGTGCCGACCCATTCGCCGCCGGGACGGCGGCAGGGGCCTCGGCCGCTGCTTCAGAGCGCGCGACACCCTCACCCGTCTCGTCTTCGCCACCCGCCGCCCGATCGCGAGCGGCGATGCCGCGCTTATCGGGGGTGAGGATCATCGACATATGACGCCCCTCGAGGGAGGCGTCTTTCTCTTTCGTGGACACGTCCTCAAGGCTGTCGAAGATCCGGTCCAGGAGCTTCTTGCCGATCTGAGGATGGGTGATCTCGCGGCCGCGGAACATCACGGTGACTTTCACCTTGTCGCCCTGGCGCAGGAGCTTCTCGACCGTACGGGTCTTGAAGTCGATATCGTGCACGTCGATCTTGGGCTTCATCCGCACCTCGCGGAGCTTGGCCTTGACCTGATGCTTGCGCGCTTCGCTCTCCTTCTTCGACGTCTCGTACTTGAAACGGCCGAAGTCCATGAGGCGAGCGACGGGCGGGCTGGCCTGCCCGGAGACCTCAACGAGGTCGACATCTCGCTCGCGCGCCATAACGATGGCGTCTGCTGTCTTGAGAACGCCGACCTGCCCACCTTCCTCGTCGATCACGCGCACTTCTGGCACGCGGATGCGCTCGTTGATGCGCGGCGGCGGCGGCGGCGGTTTTGGCGGTGCTTTAGAGCGTCGTTTCCTCAAGCTACTCCCCAGCGGGTATGGACAGGTGGGGATCATAGCACCCTGTTTCGCGGGCTGTATATCCAAGGAACACCGAGGCCGTACCATGAGTTGGTGGCACCCGTCCGACGAGCGGTCATCCTCGCTGCTGGGCTCGGCACGCGCATGCTCCCGGCGACGAAAGCCGTGCCCAAGGAGATGCTGCCGATCGTCGACAAGCCGCTCATCCAGTACGCGGTGGAGGAGGCAGCGGCCTCGGGGATCGATCAGATCGTTCTCGTCACTGGCCCCGATCGGGCGGCCGTGCGGGAACACTTCGGTGGTGGTTCAAGTCTGGAACGCACGGCGCGCAAACGAAGGGACGAGAGCCTCCTGGAGCGCGCCCTTGGCCCCGAGCGGCTCGCTCACTTCGACTTCGTCGAACAAAGCGAGCCGATCGGCATCGCGAACGCTGTGAAGCAGGCGCAACCGCTGCTCGAAGACGAGCCCTTCGTCCTCATGTTCCCCGATGACGTCATCCTCGGCGCGACCCCCTGTACTGCGCAGCTCCTCGACGCCCATGAGGCCTGCGGTGGAGGCACCGTTATCGCCGTCCGCCGCATCACTCGCGCGGAAGCTCCCCAATACGGGGTCGTGGACCCTGCGACCTCTGGGAACCCCGCGCGACTCATCGACATCATCGAGAAGCCCGCGGGTGACGACCTGCCCTCCGACCTCGGCGTTGTCGGACGCTACGTGCTCAGTCCCTCGATCTTCGCTCATATCGATCGGGTGCAGCCCGGCGTCGGGGGCGAGCTGCAGTTCACGGATGCCCTCGCCGGACAGATTGCAGCTGGGGATCCCGTCTACGCCTACCGTTTCGAGGGCCAGCGGTATGACTTCGGACGCCCCGCCGGTGCCGTTGCGGCCACCGTCGCGATAGCCCTGGAACGGGAGGAATTACGATCTGAGCTCCTCGCCCAGCTCGACACGCTTATCCCAACGGAGCGATAGCTATGCAGATGATCACGATCGGGTACCCACTTCCCAACGCCAAGGTCGATAACCATTCGGTGCTGAACGCGCCAAGCCTTACCGACTACGAGGCGGTATTCGTGGACCCCGAGGGCGTGACCGGGGCGGTGCAGGAGCTCTTGACGGGCGAGCGCGACTTCACCGCCAACGATGGGCGGCCGGTAATTAACGGGTCGAGCACTGCCGCTTCGGTATCTGCGGCCGACCAGCTCCATCGCCGTGCCGAGGAAGCCGAGCGACTCCTCGATCAAGGCGGCACAGTAGTACTCCTCGGCCGCCCGAATGCAACCATCTCGGGAGTCATCGGGTTCGAGGGCTGCGATCGATATAGCTGGCTCCCCGCTCCGGAAGGTGGTTCCTGGGGTCCGCCCCATCTGCGCGCGGCAGAAGGGAAGACCATCCGCATCGTGGACGACGATCACCCTCTGAGCGCGGTCATCCGAGAGTATCGGCGGAACGTTGTCTACCGCGCCGTCCTCAATCCTCGATTTCTCAGCACGCAGAAAAACGCACGCCTCATCGCCGTCGGCGGGGCGGACCTCCCAATCGCCGCGGAGATACCTGTGCTCGCCGGCCGCGTCGTGGTGATTCCAGTCTTTAACCCTGTGAACGGCGTCGCGCGGACGAAGCTGGCAGAGGCCATGGTGGAGGCGGTGAGTGAAGTCGCCGAGGGGGATTCAGTCGAATCCGCTCCCACGTGGGCAGCGAGCCTTGCACTTCCTGGCTCAGAGCAGATCGAGGCCGAGCTGGAAGACGCGGAGGCCGCCGCCACCGGGGCGGCGGAACTTGTCACCAGCGCTCGCGAGCGCCTCGACGCACTCACCTCTCACCGTCGCCTGTTGTGGGCGAGCGGCCGCGCCTTTGCGCAGGCAGTCCGTGAAGGGCTGGCGCTGCTCGCGCTGACGCCCACCACCGGCCCCAGCCACCCCCTCGCTGTCGAGGGATCGCGCCCGGCCCTCGTCGAGGTCGAAAGTAGCCGAGAGGCGGTTGCCGAGTGGCCGTACGTAAGGCTCCAACGCCGCCTCGAGCGGCACCTCCTGGACGAGGGCGAGCAGCTCAAGGGACTGATCGTGGTCAACGGCCGCAGAGCCGTGGGCCCAGCTTCGCGCAAGGAGCCAATGACCGACGCCCTCCGCATCGCCTGCGAGAACTACGGCTACGCGCTGATTACCGGCGAGACATTGTTCGCCCTGGTTCAGCGCGCGCTGGGGGCCGAGGAGGACGACTTCTCTATAGAAGCCGCCGGTCGTCGCTTGCTGGAGGCCACGGGCCTCGTCGATACCGAGCAGGCTCTAGGCGAGACCGAGGAAACGAGCGGTGATCCCAGCATTTTCTAGGCGCTTGGCGGACTCGACACGAGCCTAGGACTCGGGGAACGTCACGCAGGTCGTCGTGCTCTCGATCCCTTCAACGACACGAATGTGCTGACTGATCAAGGACGGGACCTGGGTGATGCTTGGCGCATCGATCACGGCAACGAGGTCGTAGGGCCCCATCACCTGATAGACCTCGCTAATCCCGTCGACGGCCTGTAGCGCCGAGTAGACGCGTTGTGTCTCTGCTGGGTCGACCACGATGAGCACGAACGCCTTGATCATCTCCCGCTCCTACTCCTCGCGCAGCTGTAGAACGGCCATGAACGCTTCCTGCGGAATCTCAACGTTCCCGACTCGCTTCATCCGTTTCTTGCCCTCGGCCTGCTTCTCGAGCAACTTTCGCTTGCGGCTAACATCGCCGCCGTAGCACTTCGCAAGCACGTTCTTGCGAAGTGCGCGGACGGTCTCTCGCGCAATGATACGGCCGCCGATCGCTGCCTGCAGGGGCACGTCGAACATCTGCCGCGGGATCAAGCTGCGGAGCTTCATCACGAGCGCACGGCCCTCCCGCGTCGCCTTCTCGCGATGGGTGATGATCGAGAGCGCGTCGACTGCCTGCCCGTTCACGAGCACGTCAACCTTTACGAGATTCGCCGCCCTGTACCCCGCGGGCTGATAGTCCAGGCTCGCGTAGCCACTCGTCGAACCCTTGAGGTTGTCGTAGAAGTCCACGAGGATTTCCGCCATCGGGATTTCGTAGGACAAGAGCACGCGGGCCTCACCTGGCGCGAGGTCGCTCTCGGGTTCGAGGTACTCCATCCGGATGAACTCTCCCCGCCGGCTGGTCACGAGATCCATGACCTGCCCGATGTGCCGGCTCGGGGTAACAACGTCGATCTTCGCCCAGGGCTCCCGGACCTCTTCGATAGTTGAGGGGTCGGGGAGCTTCGAGGGGCTGTCCACGGCGACGATCCCCTGGGAACGAAGCTCCACTTCGTATTCAACGCCCGGCGCCGTCGTTAGGAGGCTCACGTCGTACTCCCGCTCCAGCCGCTCGACGACGATCTCCAGGTGCAACAACCCAAGAAAACCACAACGGAAGCCGAACCCGAGCGCGGCCGATGACTCGGGCTCGTAGGCGAGCGCCGCATCGTTCAGGCTCAATCTTTCGAGCGCCTCGCGCAGCTCTTGGTACTGATCTGCGTCCGTCGGGTAGATTCCAGCGAAGACCATCGGCTTCGCCCGCCTGTAGCCGGGGAGCGGCTCCGCAGCTGGCTTCGCCGCCGAAGTCACCGTGTCGCCCACGCGGCAGTCGGCAACCTCCTTCAAGCCCGTCGCCACGTAGCCGACCTCGCCCGCAGCGAGCCCGGCGAGGGGCTGCATCGCGGGACCGAAGATGCCGAACTCAAGCGGCTCGAAGGCGACGCCGGTCTGCATGAGACGGAGGTCGTCGCGGCCGCTCATCTCGCCGTCCACAACACGAACGTGAGCAACGACTCCCTTGTAGGCGTCGTACTTGGAGTCAAAGATCAGGGCCTTGAGTTGGCTGCGCAGATCGCCGGTCGGGCCGGGGATCCGTTCGCGAATCGCCTCGAGGATGTCGTCGACTCCGGTCCCTTCCTTGGCGCTGGCGAAAACCATCTCGTCTCGCGAGAAGCCCACGACCCGATCGAGCTCCGCGGCTACGCGCTCGGGCTCTGCATGGGCAAGGTCAACCTTGTTGATCACCGGGATCAGGGTGAGGCCCTCGTCGAGGGCGAGATACACGTTCGCAAGCGTCTGGGCCTCGATGCCCTGAGAGGCGTCGACAACCAGCAGCGCCCCCTCACAAGCGGCGAGCGACCGCGAAACCTCGTAGTTGAAATCGACGTGCCCCGGCGTATCGATGAGGTTGTATTCGTAGTCGGCGCCGTCCTGGCCGCGGTAGCCCATTCGCGCCGCCGCCGCCTTGATCGTGATCCCCCGCTCCCGCTCGAGATCCATGGTGTCGAGGACCTGATCAGCCATCGCGCGCGCCGCTACCGTTCCCGTCGTTTCCAGCAGCCGGTCGGCAAGCGTCGACTTCCCGTGATCGATGTGCGCGATGATGCAGAAGTTGCGGATGCGGGTCTGATCCACGCCTTCAGTGTATTGGCTGCATTCCCCATGAGCTTTGAATACTGGGATTGGCGCTGCCCGTGAGAGCCCGTGATAGGCTCCAGGCAATTCCAAACACCGAGGGGTTGAATGGCACGCAAGAAGGTAACGATTGTCGGAGCCGGCATGACAGGCGGCGCCATGGCCCAACGGCTGGTCGAACGCGACATCTGCGATGTCGTCCTCCAGGACGACCCCCAGTTCGCAGGCACGATGCATTTCGGCAAGGCGCTGGACGAGTCCCAGGCCGCCGCCTGGAGTGGCTTCAGCTCCACCATCAGCGCGACCGATGGCTGGAGCGAGACGGCGGATTCGGATGTGGTCATCGTTACAGCCGGGGCGCCACGCAAGCCCGGGATGAGCCGTGAGGAGCTCCTGAACGGTAACGCCGACATCGTCAGGGCGAAGGTCGCCGAGGCAGCGAAGGCCTCGCCTGACGCTTCCCTCGTGATCTTCTCGAACCCGATGGATGCGATGTGCCACGTGGCTTTGGACGCGAGCGGCTTCCCCCGGGAGCGGGTAATCGGGCAGGGGGGCGCCCTCGACAGCGCTCGCTATCGGCATTTCATTGCGGAAGCCGTGGGCGTGTCCTCGCAGGACGTTCACGGCTACGTGATCGGCGGCCACACAGACACGACGATGGTGCCCGTGGTGTCACAGACGCGCGTCGGCGGCGTTCCGCTCACCCAACTCTTGCCAGCGGCTGAGATCGATGAGCTGGTAAAGCGCACGATGCGGGGCGGCGCTGAGATCGCCGAGCTCATGCAGGTCGGCAGTGCCTACTACGCCCCCTCTGCGGGGACGATCGCGATGGTCTCGTCCATACTCCTGGACCAGCGCCGCCTGATGCCCTGCTCCACCCTTCATGAAGGGCAATACGGCATCGAGGGCGTGTTCTCCGGAACCGTCGTACAGCTAGGCGAGGGCGGGATCCAGCGCACCTTCGAACTCGTTCTCTCGGACGAAGAGCGGGAGCAGGTGGTCGGCGCCTCGGCCGCAACCAAGGAGCTCATCGCCCAGCTGACCTGACGTCAAGTCCGAGGTCGCAGCGGTCAGGTAAGCTCTGCGAGCAGCGCTGCGGCCGCCGCTCGGACCCGCACCGGCGCGGTCCCACCTGGCAGGTCACGGTCGGCCAAGGCCGAAGCGACGTCAATCTCCAGCACGTCGCGCTCGAAGAGTGCGCTCGCTTTCACGTAGGTCTCGAAGGGGAGTTCGTTCAGTTCGCATTCGAGCTCTTCAGCTTCGCGCACGAGCGCGCCGACAACGGCATGTGCCTCGCGGAACGGTAACCCCCGTCGTCCGAGGTAGTCCGCGACATCTGTTGCGAGCGTGAATCCGCGGCCCGCGGCGGCCCGCATCCGCTCGAGGTTGAACTCCAGCGCCGGCATCATCGCAGTGAAGATCCGGAGCGTCGGAACCACAACCGCCGCGGCGTTGAGGACCGCTGCCTTGTCCTCTTGGAGATCGCGGTTGTAGGCGAGCGGCTGGCCCTTGAGATTCGTCAGGAGGTTCATGAGCTCGCCGTAGACGCGCCCGGCTCGCCCCCGGGCCAGCTCGGCCACGTCGGCGTTTTTTTTCTGCGGCATCATGCTCGAGCCAGTGGCGAAGGCGTCGGGCAAGGTCACGAAGCCGAACTCTGCCGACGCCCAAAGCACGATCTCCTCGGCCAGCCGGGAGACATGGGCCTGCGTGATCGCACAACTAGCGACGAACTCCACGGCGAAGTCTCGGTCCGCGACAGCATCCAGACTATTCCGTGAGATCCTCGCGAACCCGAGTTCGCGCGCGACCATCTCACGATCCAGGGGATAGGGCGAGCCAGCCAGCGCTCCGGACCCAAGAGGCAGCACATTCGTGCGGCCACGGCAATCGAGGAAGCGGTCCCGGTCCCGAAGGAGCATCTCGCCATGGGCGAGCAGATGGTGGCCGAGCGTCACCGGCTGAGCCCGTTGTAGGTGCGTGTACCCCGGCATGGGGTCGTCCGCATGCTGCAGCGCCAGATCGGCGAGCGCCCTGATTAGCGATTCGGCGCTTGCCACCGCATCGTCGCACTTCTCGCGAACAACCATCCGGTTGAGCAGCGCAACCTGATCGTTCCGCGATCGGGCCGTATGCAGGCGACCCGCAGCCGCGCCAATCTCCTCCCGCAAAAGCACCTCCACGTGGGTGTGGATGTCCTCGAGCTCTGGGAGCCACTCGACATCTCCCGCGCGAAACCTCATCAGCACCCTCGCCAGGCCCTCCACCAGCACGGCAGCATCCGCGCGCGAGATGATTCCCGTCTCGCCGAGCATGCGCGCATGCGCGGTCGAGCCGGCGATGTCGTGCTCGTACAGCCCCTGGTCCACTCCCGCCGTGTAATCGCGAGTGAGCTCGTTCAGCGAGCCTTCGAAGCGGCCGCCCCAGGTCCGTTCGCGTTCGCTCATCGCTTGATTCTCGCCGTTTCCGCGTTCACTGCCCACAGGCCCGCCGGTCCAAGGCCGCTGCTATCCTCCCAGCGTGACGCAAGTCGACATCGTTGGGCTGGGTCCTGGCCCGGCGGCATTCGTGACCGAGGCCACCCTCGCACTCCTCCGAAGCGGATCCTCGATCTTGGTCGGGGATGAGCGTGCTCAAGCCCTGACCCAGGCTCTCGATCCCACGGGCCCGGTCGTCCTCGCGGAGGACTCCTCGCCGGCCCTCATCGTGCACCAGCTGACGGCCCTCGGGGCCAGTAACGGGGTAATCTGCGCGGTCCAAGGGAGCCCCCTCGCGGGAGCGTCGTCGACATGGTCCCGCTACTTGAAGCAGCTGGCCACGACGTCCGTCTTCATCCGGCCCTAGAGCTTGCCGATCTCGCGCTCGCCCTCCTCGCTCAAGACCGCACCGCAGTCCAGATCGTGTCTGGGAGCCAACACTCTCGATTCGACTCCCAGCGCCCCGCGCTTTTCATGGCTTCTGACCAGGAAGAAGGGGGCCCCGGCCAGCTCGTCGTCAGCTATCCCGCAGACCACGAGGTCGTCGTCCTGACTGGGATCACATCGGACCGCCCTCAACTCTCGAGGCGGGCGGTCTCCGACACAGATCTGCTTCGATCAGGCCTACTGGCGCCATTCGACGCGGTCTTCGTCCCTGCGATCGCGCCCGAACATGATCTCCGGCGCTTCGATGGACTCGAGAACATCATCCGCCGCCTCCACTCTCCGGACGCCTGTCCCTGGGACCGTGAACAGACCCATCAGTCGCTGCTTCCCCATCTCCTCGAGGAGTCGTATGAGCTGCTTGAGGCGATCGACTCAGGCGAGGTGGGTCCGCTCATCGAAGAGCTCGGCGACGTCCTGCTCCAGGTCCTAATGCATGCCGCCGTCGCGGAGCGGCTCGATGAGTTCGAGCTGCAGGACGTGATCGAGGCTATCTCCTCGAAACTGGTCGCCCGTCACCCCCACGTCTTCGCCGACGGCTCGGCGAAGACGGCCGAAGAGGTACGCGCGAACTGGGAAGCGCTGAAGCGAAACGAGCGCCCGGGGCACTCTGTACTGGCCGGCGTGCCGTCAGCGTTGCCGGCGTTAGCCGAAGCGCAGACGCTGCAGGGCCGCGCCAGCCGAAGCGGATTCGATTGGCCGGACGTTCGCGGCCCACTCGAGAAGCTCGCTGAGGAGATCGGCGAGCTTGCGCTCGCGAAGACTCCGGAGGAGCAGGAGGATGAGTTCGGCGATGTGTTGTTCGCCATCGCGAGTCTCTCCCAGCGGATGGGCATCGATGGCGAACAGGCGCTCCGACGGGCCAATCAGAAATTCCGGCGCCGCTTCGGCGCAGTGGAGCACTGGGCCCGCGAAGCCGGTGACGATCTCCACGACCTCAGCCTGGACGATCTCAACGCCTTGTGGGACCGAGCGAAGGCCGCGGAACGTGCCCAGTTGTAGACCCGCGCCCGGGGCCGCTACGCTGACGCACACTGTCGCGATCAATCACAGACCCAAGCGCAGGAGGAAACACGTGGCGCAGGCAGCCGGATCAGTCATCACGCGTGAGCGCTCAGCGAGCGGGAAGACCTACCAGGAGTACGTCGACGGGGGCATCAACAATCGAGAACAGTTCGATGCGAACTACGCAGGTCTCGTCATCACGGACGACCAACGGACGGCCCTCCAAGAGCTGGCCTCGCATGCGAACGGACCGCGACGGTTGGTCGTCATCGGAGAGGACTGGTGCCCCGACGTCTACCGGGGCATGCCGGTCGCGGCCCGGATCGCGGAGGCGCTCGGGATCGAAATGCGTGTCTTCGAGCGGGACCAGAACAAGGACATGATCGCCGAGTACCTTAAGGAAGGCGAGTTCGAGTCGATTCCCGTGCTGATCTTCTACAACGGAGACCACATCGAGCTCTGCCATTTGATCGAGCGGCCCGCCCTCGCGAACGAACAGATGTCCCAGCTCCAAGAGGTCCGAGGGGATATGCGCTCGGAAGCGATCGCCCAGAGGCTCGGCCACGACCCGACCGAGGAGGAGATCCAGGAGGCCCGAGCAGCTGCGCAAGTGCGCTATCTCGAGTGGCAACGCACGAGCGAGACTTGGGCCAACTGGCGTAGTGCGACCGTCGACGAGGTCATCGGTCTGCTCCAGGCGGCGGTCTAGCCCCTCAGCCCTAGGAGCCCAAGACTCTGTTGTCCCGCGTGAAGGCGCCCAGGTATACTCCCGCCACCTTGGGCCGCTAGCTCAATTGGCAGAGCAAGTGACTCTTAATCACTAGGTTGAAGGTTCGAGTCCTTCGCGGCTCACCATGGGGAAACCGAAATCAAGCCGGCTGAGCAGTCAGCGGGCTCACGACAGGGGGAAGTGTCGGAATTGGCAGACGAGCATGATTTAGGATCATGTGCCGTAAGGCGTAGGAGTTCGAGTCTCCTCTTCCCCACGCACGGGGACGAAGCGAATGCTCTGGGGGCCCGCTCGCTCAGAAACCGGGCGGAGAAGGAAGGTGAGCGCCATGGCGCTTCTTGAAGTAAACGACCTTAGGACCTACTTCTACACGCAGGAGGGGGTCGTCAAGGCCGTTGACGGGACGTCCTACGCGGTGGAAGAAGGCGAGACCCTCGGGCTCGTGGGAGAGTCAGGCTGCGGAAAGAGTGTTTCGGCGCTCTCGATCCTCAGGCTCATTCCACAGCCCCCCGGCAAGATCGTCTCCGGCGAGATCAATTTCCAAGGCCGAGATCTGCTCAAGCTCGACGAGAGCGAGATGCGACGGATCCGTGGGAACGACATCGCGATGGTCTTCCAGGAGCCGATGACCTCGCTCAACCCGGTTCTCACAATCGGCCGGCAAATCACGGAATCACTTGAGCTGCACCAGGACCTGCACGGCCGC
Source organism: Tepidiformaceae bacterium (assembly GCA_965247935.1). Classification (GTDB taxonomy): domain Bacteria; phylum Chloroflexota; class Dehalococcoidia; order Tepidiformales; family Tepidiformaceae; genus CAUYXJ01. The sequence continues at coordinate 814,578 of CBDFIA010000002.1, read as the reverse complement.
GCGAGCCGCGAACGAGCAATTGAGCTCTTGGAGCTCGTCGGCATTCCCTCAGCACGCGGCCGGCTTGACGACTATCCGCATCAGTTCTCCGGTGGCATGCGTCAGCGCGTGATGATCGCGATGGCGATGAGCTGTAACCCGAAGATCCTTCTCGCAGACGAGCCCACGACCGCACTGGACGTCACGATTCAGGCGCAGATTCTTGAGGTCATGGCCCGCCTGAGTCGGGAGTTTGGAACGGCAGTCATCATCATTACCCACAATTTGGGCGTTGTTGCCCGCTACGCGGACCGGGTGAACGTGATGTACGCCGGTCGCGTTATCGAGCGAGCCGAGGCGCGTGAGCTCTACGGGAACCCTCGGCACCCATACACAGTCGGGCTGCTGAATTCCGTTCCGCGCCTGGACGAGACGCGGCAGGAGAAGCTGATCCCAATCGAGGGGCTGCCCCCTGATCTCGCACACCTGCCCGAGGGGTGCAGCTTCTACCCGCGCTGCGACTGGCGAACCGATCGCTGCCTCGCCGAGTTTCCGCCCATCACCCAAGTTGCGGGCGAACATGAGGTCGCTTGCTGGGAGTGGGAGCGCGTAGAGAGGGAGAGTTCAGTTGTCGCAGCAAACTAGCACCGCAGAAATGCAATCGACGCAGGGAGTAGGGGACGCCCTTCTAGAGGTCGAAGACCTCGAAGTCTATTTCCCGGTAACTGCCGGGCTCGTCTTCCAGCGTCGCGTCGCGGACGTGAAGGCCGTCGATGGCGTCACGTTCAAGGTGAAACGCGGCGAGACCCTCGGGCTCGTCGGCGAGTCCGGGTGCGGTAAGAGCACCACGGGGAAGGCGATCCTTCAGCTGAACCGACCGACCGCGGGGTCGGTCACCTTCGAAGGTACCGATCTCACGAAGGTCAAAGGGCGTCAGCTTCGCGGCTACCGGCGGCGAATGCAGATGATCTTCCAGGACCCGTACGCGAGCCTGAACCCGCGCATGTCCGTCGGCTCGATCGTGTCGGAGCCCATAACCATCCACGGCCTCGCACACGGCAAAGCGAAGCGCGACCGCGTCCACAGCCTCCTCCAGACTGTGGGGCTCAATCCTTACTTCGCGAGTCGCTATCCGCACGAGTTCTCGGGGGGCCAGCGCCAGCGGATCGGGATTGCCCGGGCCCTCGCCGTCGAGCCCGAGTTCATCGTTTGCGACGAGCCGGTCTCGGCGCTCGATGTCTCCATCCAAGCGCAAATCATCAATCTGCTGCAGGACCTGCAGGAGGAGTTCAACCTCACCTTCCTCTTTATCGCCCACGATCTCTCGGTGGTCCGCCATATCAGCGACCGGGTCGCCGTGATGTATCTCGGGCATATCATGGAGATTACGGACCGGGATTCAATCTTCGCGAACCCGCTCCACCCGTATACGAAGGCGCTGCTCTCCGCAGTGCCGATTCCCGATCCGGCGGTGGAGCGCGAACGCGAGCGCATCATTCTCCTGGGGGATGTCCCGAGCCCGCTCGCTCCGCCGCCCGGCTGCGTGTTTAACACTCGCTGCCCAATCGCAATCGACGAGTGTCGTACCCGGATCCCCGAGTGGCGCAACGTGGGCACTGCCGCTAACGAGCACTGGGTCTGGTGTCACCGGGTCTGAGCGCTACATCATCGAACCTTCGTGCCAGGTCCAGAAAAAGGGCTGCCCGCGGCCACTCCGGCTGCTGGCGCCTGGGCGGTACGAATCCGGGTGTGCGGCCTGAGAGCGGCGAGTAGGCGGCCGCACCACCTCGGTCGGCTACTTCCCGTCGTTGAGCCAGGACATCATGCCTCGCATCTCCGCCCCCACCTGCTCGACGGGATGCTCAGCATCCCGTCGCCGATTCGCGAGGAAGCTGGCGCGACCCGACATGTTCTCGAGGATGAACTCCTTCGCGAAGCTCCCCGACTGAATCTCCGCGAGGATCCGCTTCATCTCCGCACGGGTCTCGTCGGTGATGATGCGCGGCCCGCGGCTGTAGTCGCCGTACTCGGCGGTATCGCTGATCGAGTAACGCATTCGTGAGAGGCCGCCTTCGTAGATGAGATCGACGATCAGCTTGAGCTCATGCATGGTCTCGAAGAAAGCGCTCTCCGGCTGATAGCCGGCCTCGACCAGCGTCTCGAACGATGCCTTGATCAGAGACGAGAGGCCGCCGCAGAGGATGACCTGCTCGCCGAAAAGGTCGGTCTCGGTCTCCTCCAGGAAAGTCGTTTCGAGAACGCCGCCACGGGTACCGCCAATGCCCTTCGCATAGGCGAGACCGAGCTGCTTCGCAACTTCGCTCGCGTCCTGATGAACGGCCAACAGGCATGGAACCCCGCCACCCTCTGTGAATACACGGCGGACGAGGTGGCCGGGCCCCTTCGGGGCCACCATCGTGACATCCACAAAGTTGGGTGGGTCGATCTGCTGGAAGTGGATATTGAAGCCGTGAGCGAACATGAGCATCTTGCCCTCGGCCAAGTTGGGCTCGATCGCCTTCTCGTAGACCTGGCGCTGAAGGTGATCGGGGATGAGAACCATGATCACGTCAGCTTCGCGGGAGGCGTCCTCCACGGTCGCAACGCGGAGCCCCGAGTCTTCGGCCGACTTCCACGAGCGCGAGCCCGCGTAGAGCCCAACGCTCACATCAAGCCCCGAGTCTTTGAGGTTCAGGGCGTGTGCGTGTCCTTGGGACCCGAAACCAATCACAGCGATCTTTCGGTCCTTGAGAAGCGACAGATCAGCATCGTCGTCGTAGTACATGGTGGCCATGGGATGAGTCTCCTTGAGCTGCCCCGGAGGGGGCAACTGGGGTTACTTCGGCAGGATCACCTGGCGGCGATGCCGATCGCGACTGTACTCCACAAACGGGTTGATTCCGATCTCGCGGAGCATCCAGTAGCGCTCGATCACGAGGATCTTGCCCTCGACGACACGGACCCAGTCGGCCATTCGCGGACGTGCGGGCTCGATTGCCATCTCAACCGCGACATCTTTCTCGCTGGCGACAACCGCCGTCACGCGGGCGCAGCCAAAAGCGGGGCTGGGCGTCGCTTCGAGGAGATCGAGAACGCCCTCCGCGCCGGAGGTAATGCCATACACCGAGTCGATGAGGGTGACCGCTTCGTCAAGCGAACCCGCCGCCTCTTCCCGTTCTGATGCGAGCAGGCTCCCATAAAAGCCTTCGACCACGGTCTTCGCGCCGCTCGCTGAGGCGCTCTGAAAGTCGTGGGCTGCGTCCTGAGCCGCCAGTGCCGGTTTGTCGAGCTCGATATCCCGAATCATTCCGTAGAGGCGGCGATCGACGATGAGATCGCCTTCGAAGCGAGCGATTTCGAGGACGCGCTGGCTAAAGGCCCGCCAGTCGTAGCCCTTGGCTTCGATCGTCGAGCGCATGGCTACGGCATCACCCTCAGCCACCGTCTCGACCTCGCTGTAGGTGCAGTCGGCGTACTGCTCCAGTAACGCGTGATGCCAGTCGCGGAGCGCGACACTGTCTCTGAGCGTCGGCCCGCGGAACGAATGGAAGATCACGCCGGGATCGTGCAATGCCTGGATCTCATCGAAGCGGTCGTAGTTGATCGCGGTAACGAGCGCGTCCACGATGTCGCGATTACTCATTGGGTCGGCGGTACCTCGCGGAGGCTGGGCTGCGAGGATTGTACCCTTCGTCACGAACGCGGGACAGAAGCTGCAGGACCCAACCGCCCCGGCCCCAGCCCAACCTCGGAAAACGGGAAGAGAGCATCGACGTGACTGAGCCCACCCCCACGCAGGAGCGCGACATCCTCACCCAGACGGAAGCGGAGAGCCGCGCCGCCCGAATCTCGAATTGCCGTTATGAACTCGATCTCGATCTGGTCGAAGGCGCGGCAACGTACCGAGGCGATGTCGTCTTGACGTTCGACGCCGTGGGCGAAGGCGGCCTCGTGCTCAACTTTCGGGGCAAAGCGATCGAGCTGCTCGAGCTCAACGGCGACACCGTCAGTTATGACTGGAGCGGGCGTCGACGATTAGCGCTGCCCGGCACGGCCCTCCAGCCCTCCAACACGCTCCGGATCCGGTACGAGAACGACTATGACCACGGTGGCGACGGATTTCACCAGTTCATCGATCCGGAGGACGGCGCCGAGTATCTCTACACGAACTTCGAGCCTTTCGACGCGCATCGGCTCTTCCCTTGCTTCGATCAGCCAGACATCAAGGCGCGTTTCAAGCTGACCGCGACCGCACCCGCCAACTGGGAACTGACCACGAACGCTACTGAGATCTCATCGGAGCCCCAAGGCGACGGGCGGACGCTGCGTGCCTATGGGGAGACGGCACCGTTCAGCACTTACCTTTTCGCGCTGATCGCAGGGCCGTACCACGTTGCCCGGGACGAACACCGGGGGATCCCGCTCGGCCTCCTGTGCCGGCGGTCGCTGGCGCGCTACCTCGATACGGACGAGCTGTTCACGATCACGCGCCAAGGCCTGGACTTCTTCGGAGAGTTCTTTGCCTACCCCTATGCCTTCGGAAAGTACGACCAGATCTTCGTGCCGGAGTTCAATCACGGGGCGATGGAGAACGTCGGCGCCGTGACCTTCAACGAGTCAATGGTCTACCGCGACCCGCCAACCGAGAACCAACGCCGCCGGCGAGCCGAAGTGATCCTCCACGAGATGGCGCATATGTGGTTCGGGAACCTCGTGACGATGCGCTGGTGGGACGACCTCTGGCTCAACGAGAGCTTCGCGACGTACATGTCCTTCCTCGCGATGGAGGGCGCGACGCGGTTCCAGTCCGGGTGGCAGGACTTCAACAATGGCATCAAGAACTGGGCCTATCGACAGGACCAGCTCGTAACGACCCACCCGATCGCAGGCACGGTGAACGACACCGACGAGACCTTCCTCAACTTTGACGGCATCACTTACGGCAAGGGAGCATCGGTGCTCAAGCAGCTCGTCGCGAACATCGGCATCGATGGCTTCCGCAGCGGCATGCGGCACTATTTCCAGACCTACGACTACAGGAACGCTTCGCTGCACGACTTCCTTGGCGCGCTCGAGGTCGGGAGCGGCCGCGAGTTGCAGGAGTGGTCGAAGCTCTGGTTGGAGACCGCTTCACTGAACACGATCGCCGCGAACTGGGAGAGCGACGGCGACCGCCTCACACGATTGGCCCTCAATCAGACGGCCCCTTCCGAGTACCCGACCATCCGGCCGCACCACCTAGAGATCGGCCTGCTCTCCGAGCGCGACGGAACGAACACCATCGAAGCGATTCCGGCGGTGCTCGAGGACGCGAGCGTGGAGGTCGATAATGCGCGCGGGAGTGCGCGACCCTCACTCGTGTTCCCAAACTTCAACGACCACGCGTACGCCAAGGTCGCCCTGGACGACGAGTCGGTAGCCTGGGCACGAGACCACATCGAGCAGGTCGATGATGATCTGCTTCGCCAGCAGCTTTGGTCGACGCTGTGGAGCATGGTGCGGGACCAACAGCTGAAATCGACCGACTTTCTCGAGATCGTGCGTTCGAAGATCAGCTTCGAGACCAACCTCGAACTCGTCGACGCAGTGCTGGGCCACGCGGCGGGAGCCCAGACCCGGTACGTACCCGCGGCCCTTCGCGATGCCGAGGCCCACCGCATGTTCGCGACGGCGCGCGCGGGGCTGCTAGCCGCAGCCGATCAGGACACCCGCATCATCTGGGCTCGCGCGCTCGTTGGCTTTGGCGTAGAGCGGGCCGACCTCGAGTACCTGGGCCGGCTCGCGGACGATGAAGAACGGGTCCCGGGCTTCGAACTCGACCAGGACATGCGCTGGGGCATCGCCGCACGGCACGCGGGTTTCGACCTCCCCGGTGTCGCGGCGCGCGTGCTCGCGGAGACCGAGCGTGACCCCTCTGACCGCGGACAGCGCGCGCGGCTACGGTGCGACACCGCCGTCCCCAATGCGGACGTGAAAGCCAACGCCTGGTGGCTGTTCCTCGGCGAGGGCCACGGCTCACGCTACCTGAACCAAGCGGCGATGAGCGGCTTCAACTGGACCCATCAGGCCGATCTGTTGCACGGGTACGTAGACGAGTTCTTCGCGGAGGCTCCTGGCGTCTTCGCCAACCGCGACCGCGAATTCGCAACCGTGTTCTACGGCGGCCTCTTCCCCAGCTACCGGGTCGAGCGCGACACCGTTGAACGTGCACAGGCGCTGCTGGACGCCACTCCCGACGAACACGCGGTGCTCAAGCGAATGCTGCGCGAATCGATCGACGAGATCGGGCGCGCGATCGCCTGCCGGGAGTACGCGCAGGAGTAACGAGAGCCCGATGCCGGTGGCGGTACGCAGTGGGGTAGGTGCTGCTCGGGTTAGAGCCCCGGGAGGCGCTCTCGCAGGGCCTGGACCAAGCCAGCGATCGGCACCCGCACCTGGGCTTGGCTATCGCGCTCGCGGATCGTGACCGCTTCGTCTTCCAGCGTGTCGAAGTCGACGGTGACGCAAAGGGGCGTGCCGATCTCGTCCTGGCGCCGGTAGCGCCTGCCGATCGACTGCGTCTCGTCGTACTGCGTCATCCAATGAGGCCGGAGCAGCTGGTGGATGCGGTGGGCCGTGGGCGCGAGCGTGTCCTTTTTCGAGAGCGGGAGAATCGCGACTTTGATCGGCGCGATCGCCGAGGGGAACTTCAGGACGACGCGATCGTCGCCCTTCTCGTCCTGCTCGACGGTGTAAGCCTCGAGCATCGCGACAGCGATCGTGCGCGTGAGGCCGGCCGCAGGCTCAATCACATAGGGCGTAATGTGCGCGTTCGCTTCCTCGTCGAAATAGGTCAGGTCTTGCCCGCTCGCGCGACTGTGTGCCTTGAGGTCGTAATCCGTCCGGTTGGCGACGCCCTCGAGCTCGCCCCAGCCCCACGGGAACTCGTACTCGATATCGCTCGTGGCGGCGCTGTAGTGCGAGAGCTCCTCGGTCTCGTGGGCGCGGATGCGGAGGCGGGCAGGGTCGATGCCAATCACCTCCGTGTACCAGCGTTCGCGCGCGGTGATCCAATACTGATGCCACTCGGCAGCGGTATCGGGGCGGCAGAAGTACTCCATCTCCATCTGCTCGAACTCGAGCGTGCGAAAGATGAAGCGGCCCGGCGTGATCTCGTTGCGGAAGCTCACCCGAGTCTGGGCGATGCCGAAGGGGAGCTTGCGACGCGTGCTGCTGAGGACGTTCTCGAAGTTGATGAACATGCCCTGGGCGGTCTCGGGCGGGAGGTAAGCCGTCGAGCCTTCGCCGGCGACTGTGCCGACCTGCGTCTGGAACATGAGGTTGAAGAGGCGGGGCTCGGTGAGCTCGCCACCACAGTTCGGGCAGCGGACGCGCCCCTGATCGTCGCGCGTGATCTCGCCGTACTGGCCCTCCTCGAAGTGGTCCGGTCGGAACCGCTGGCGGCACTCGCGGCAATCGACGAGGGGGTCGTGGAACGTCTCGGTGTGGCCGCTCGCGACCCAAACCTGCGGGTTCGTGAGCATGGCCGCGTCGAGACCAACGACGTCATCGCGCTCCCGGACCATCGCGCGCCACCAGGCTTCACGGATGTTGCGCTTGAGCTCGACCCCCAGGGGGCCGTAGTCGTAGGTGTTCGCAAAGCCACCGTAGATCTCGGCCGAGGGGAAGATGAAGCCGCGGCGCTTGGCGAGAGAGACGATCGTGTCGAGGTCCGGGGCGGGCATGGCACTCCGTTCTCGCGCTGGCTGCGCGGGTGGGACTCCACCTTAGCTCGCCCCGAAGCTAGGCCCTAGACACTGAGCGCCGTGACGAGCATCTCCAGCGCGTGCTCCGCGATCTGCTCCATGATCGCAACCCGTGAGCCCTCGAACTGTGCTTCCTCGGAGCTGACGCCGTCCGGGCCTGCGAGGGCGAAGGCGACCGCGCCCACCGGCTTCGGCGAGCGGCCGCGGATCGGCCCTGCCATCCCACTCTCAGCGACGGTGTAGTCGACCCCGGCCCGCTCCTGGAGGGCGCGCGCGATGGCCTCGACGGCTTCCGTACTGACGGTACCGTGCTCGCGGAGCAAGTCGAGGTCGACCCCCAGGGCGTCCGGCTTCGAGCTCATCGAGTAGGCCACGATGCCGCGTTCGAACCAGCGCGAGGCACCGGGCACGCTCAGGAGCCTCGCCGAGATGAGGCCGCCGGCCGTGCTCTCGGCGAGGGCTACGTGCGCTTCGCGCGACAGAAGCAGCTCACCGACGCGAGCGGCGAGCGGATCGTTGTCACGAATGGGCATGCCCGAATGCTAATCTGCTCGCATGCCCGATTACGAGGTCAAGATCGCTGACGCGTTCACGACCAAACGTTACGCCGGTAATCCCTGCGGCGTGATCACCAGCGCGGAAGGGCTGACGAACACCCAGATGCAGGCGATCGCGAGGGAGCTGAATCTGAGCGAGACGTCGTTCGTCACACCGTCCCGTGTGGCCGACTTTCATGTGCAGTTCTTCACGCCCACGAAAGAGATCCCGCTCGCCGGGCACCCGACGATAGCGACGATGCACACGCTCGTGGAGGAGGGACGGATCGAGCTCGGGGAGGGCGCCCGCCGGGTAGTCCAAGAGCTCAGTATCGGCGTCCTGCCCGTCGACATCGAGCGACGCCAGGAGGGCGACACGCGGATCGTGGTGACGCAGGCGCCGCCGCAGTTCCAGCGCCGGCTCGATCGCAACGTCTACGCGCAGGCCCTCGGCATCGCCCCCACCGACATCGTCGATGACGCGCCGGTGCAGGTCGTGAGCACCGGCACCCCGCAGGCGATGGTGCCCGTGAAATCGCTGTCCGTGCTCGAACGACTGAAGCCGGACCTCCAGCACCTCAGCGATCTGGAAGAGATCGGCGAATACTTCAGCACGCACGTCTTTGCGCTCGAAGCATACGAGGCGCCGAACCGCGCACACTCGCGACACTTCGCCGCTTCGTCCGGCATCCCCGAAGACCCGGTGACTGGAAGCGCCACGGGCGCAATGGCCGCGTACCTGTGGCGCTATCGGTTACTCCGCGAGCCCCAGTACGTCGTCGAGCAGGGGCACATCATCGGGCGCCCGGGCCTAATCGAGGTCGAAATCGAAGCAGAAGGCGACGAACCCACGGTGGTGCGGATCGCGGGCAGTGCCGTCACGGTCCTACGCGGCACAATCACCGTCTAGCACCCCTGCCGGGCCCGTATCGATCGCTCTGCTACCCTGCCTCGATGAGCCGGGTGGACTTCGCTGGAGCGGAGGAACTGCTGCAGGAGGCGGAGTTCGAGGATCTCAAGCTCCTTTGGTCGTCCAGCAACTACGTCTATCTGGCAAAGCTCTGCGCGAGCGGTGGCGAGGAGGTCGCGGCCGTCTACAAGCCCGAGTCCGGCGAGAGCCCCCTCTGGGACTTCCCCACAGGCACCCTTTACGAGCGCGAAGTGGCGGCCTACCAACTTTCCGAGCTGCTGGGCTGGCACTTCATCCCACCGACGGTCGTTCGCGACGGACCGCAAGGCGTGGGCTCGCTCCAGCTCTACGTCCCCCACGACCAAGCGTCGCACTTCTTCGAGCAGCGGGATGACCCGCAGTTCGTCCCTCAGCTCCAGCGGATGGCGGTTTTTGACGTCGTCGCGAACAACGCCGACCGCAAGGGCGGTCACTGCCTGCTCGACGAGCAGGGCCGGGTCTGGGGAATCGACCACGGACTCTGCTTCCACACCGACTACAAGCTGCGGACGGTGATCTGGGACTGGGCGGAACAACCGATCCCGGATGGCTGGCTCACCGACGTAGAGCGCGCGGCCACCGAGATCGCAGGCGAAGCCGAGGGGACCGAGGCATTCCGCACCTTGCTCGCGCCCAGCGAGATCAGCGCGCTCCTTGCGCGCGTCGACCGGCTCCTGCGTACTCGCACGCTGCCCGCCCCCGGACCCCACCGCAGCTACCCCTGGCCGTTGATCTGAAGGTGCGGCGACTCGCGTTCGGTCTCATCCTCGCCCTCGCGCTTACGCTCGCGGTCCGGGACTTACCTAGCGCGAAGCCTGCGCGTGCACAGGCGGATGTCACAGTCACGGTCACCAGCGCGGCGGACGAGCTCGCCGGTGCCGAGTGTCCCCACGCGGAACTGTGCACGCTGCGAGCAGCGATCACCTTCGTCAACGCCGACCTGAGCGAGGACACGATGGTGATCGAGTTCGAAGCTGTCGTGTTTCCTATCGCCGCCCCGGCCACGATCACCATCGCCACCACCTCACTGCCGGCCATCACTCGCAGCGACGTAGGGATCGACGCGCGAAGCGCGGGAGTGTTGCTGGAAGGGACGGCAGGCGTGTACCGAGGCCTGCAAGTGTTCGGTGACCGCGTCGCCGTTCGAGGGCTGGCAATCCAGGGCTTCACGATCTCCTGCCTAGAAGTCGCAGGCACGGCGCTGCGGGTCGGAGGCGACAGCACGACCGGCGAGGGGAACGTGGTTGGCGGGTGCAACACGGGGATCCTCGCGGGTGGTACCGACGCGATCGTTGCCGGTAACGTCGTGGGCTTCGACGTCGACGGGGCGCCGGCGTCCCTCGAGACGGGTGTTCGAATCGTTGGCGATGGCGCGATCGTAGGCGGCGAGGAGCCAGGGCAGGGCAATGTGATCGGGAACGCCTCGACGGCGATCCACGTGGACTTCGTGCTCGCGGGGGTGGTGCGCGTCGTCGGCAACGCCATCGGCCAGGCGGATGGTGGCACTGCAGCCCCGGTCTCCGTCGGCATCCTCGTCGATCGCGCCGTACCCGGCCCCGAGATCACTTCAAATCTGATCACCAACGCAGGGACTGGCATCTCGGTCCCGGAGACAGCCCAGGGCAGCAGTACCGCCGTCACCATGCGGAACAACACGTTCGAGGCACTCGGAGGGCTGGCGATTGATCTTGCAGGCGACGGCATACGCAACGAAAACGATCCTGGAGACAGCGACATCGGGGCCAACGATCGCCTGAATCATCCGACTATCACACGCGCCGCCCGCACCGAGATCAGCGCACAGCTGGGGCCAACTGCGGGGGCTGCACCATCGACCTCGTGCTCGCCGCACACACCCCCGGCGGAGCGAACGACCACGGCTCATTCCCCCTCGGCACGACCATCGCGGCGGCCGACGGATCGTTCAGCTTCGCTGCGCCCGCGGTATCGGCCGGCGATTGGATCACAGCCGCCGCTACTGACGCCGCTGGGAATACCAGCGAGTTCGGCCCAAGCGCTCGCGTCGGAGCGGGCCAGGTTCAGTGCGGGCCGCTCGACTTGGATCCGGGCTGGAACCATGTCGGCTTCTTCGGCGCCGCGCCCTTGCCCCTGGGCGACGCGCTCCCCGGCGTACCAAAAGGATCGATTCCAGCCGCATACCAACTCGATCCCGCATCGCAGTCCTACCGCCACTGGATAGCGGACGGGTCCAGCGGCAACACGCTCACGCTCCTGTCACCGGGAGCGCCCTACTGGCTCTTAGTGGCCGACACGGTCTCACTAGGAACCGGGTTCTCGGCGACCGTCCCGCTCCCCGTGGCACTGGCTGCCGGCTGGAACGACTTCGTTTACCTGGGTGCGGGCACTGACGTGCGTGATGCGCTGGGTACGATCGACGGCAAGTACTCATCCCTCCACCGGTTTGAGGACGACGGCAGCGGTGGGCGCTGGCTGAGCTATCTCCCGGGGCAGCCACTGTGGGTTCAGGATTTCAGCGAGGTCGAGGCCTGCGGCGCCTATCGCATCCACATGAACGAGGCGGCAACGCTGCTACCCCTGCAGCCCTAGCACTAGCGCAGCACCGCGGAGCCGGGAGGACCTTAGTGCGGAAGCTGCAGCAGCTGGAGCGTGTTGCCATCCGGATCGGCGAGCGTCGCCACCCACCCACCCCACCGCTCCTGTTCCGGAGAACGCGAGAACGCAACTCCGCTCTCCGTGAGCCGCCGGTGGGCGGCAAAGATGTCGTCCACGGCAAAGTTGACCATTACCCGTAGCGGATCACGGGACTGACCCCGCACATCCTCGTGGGCCGCGACGCTGAGGCGAAAGCCGCCCCATTCGAAGTTCGCGAAGCCAGGCTTGGTGCCCCGCAGCGGAAGCTCGAGGACGTCACGATAGAAGCACAACATCTCCTCGAACTGCTCGGTCCAGATAATGACTCCAGCGACGCGCGAGATCCCGGGGCTCTGGGTGGGCATCGCGTTACGCGAGGGGGCGGAAGGTTCGGCCGCCCTCTTCGGAAACCGCGTGACCGAGCCCCGGGAAGGGGAGGTGCCCACTCGCGATCAAGGCACCCTCGCGTTCGATCCGGGTAAAGAGCTCGCGACGACTTCGCGTAGAAGCGTTCTTGTCGATGTCTGCCCCGGGGCACCATCCGTCCTCGCGAAGCTGGACCGGCTGATGGGCCGCATCGCCGATCAGATAGGCGCGCTCGCCGCCGCTCGCGACGACGAACGAGACGTGACCCGGCGTGTGACCGGGCGTCGGGACGGTCAAGAGTTCGCCGGTGACTGCATGTTCACCCTCGACGAGGTCGAGGAGGCCCGCCGCCTCGATCGGCGCCAAGACCGTGTCGTATTGCGCGCCGCCGCGCTGTTCCTCGCTGCTTGTCCAATAATCCCATTCGGTCTGCTGGATCACGTGGCGGGCGTTGGCGAACAGAGGAACCGGTTTTCCGTCCTCATCGACCGTGTTCCAGCCCGTGTGATCGAAGTGGAGGTGCGTGTACACCACGAAGTCGACACTGCCGGCGGCCACGCCCGCCTCCTCCAAAACCGAAGGTAGCGCAGTCGGTTCCTTCAAGGGCATCTGCGTAGGACGGCCGCCGAGCCCGGTGTCCACGAGAATCGTCCGACCCTCGCTGATGACCAGCCAGGCACCGAGGTTGAGCGTGATATTCCCCTCAGCGTCCAGGAACTCGGAGTACGGGTCCCAGGCGGCGGCGGGAACGTCGGGGAAGAACGCCGCCGGTGGCATCGTCGCCCAGCTGTCCTGAAGGGCAACGAGCTCGGCGTTGCCGATGCTCGTGCGTTGGAAGCGACCCATCGCCGGCCTCCGGTTCTGCTTGGATTGAGGCGCCAGCAGTATGCTTCGGCGAAATGGGCACGTCCAACGAACCCGAGAAGCGACCGCCGCGGTGAAGATGATCTCGTTCGTCTGGACGATGCCTGCGGTGTTGGCGGGGCGCAAGACCGTCACCCGCCGCCCCTGGAAGGCGAGCCACGCGAAGAAGTTCCATGAGGGCGATCTGATCGCGGCCTACACAAAGCTCCCGCGCCGCGGCGGGCGGCAAGCCGCGACCCTCCGGCTCACCGGCGATGCCTACGAGGAACCGACGAGCGCGATCCCAGCGAGCGACTTCGAAGCGGAGGGCTTCGCCTTCCTCGAGCAGTCGGGCCTGAAGGTCGACGGCCTGCCGGCGCGCGAGTACTGGGAAAAGCGGTTGCAGGCGGCCCCAGCGGAGAATCTGTGGGTCGTTCGCTACGAGCTCGTCGAGGTGATCGACGAACCCGCAGCCCCTCCAGCCACGACCTAGAATGCTGGGATGGACAACCGTGCAGGCGACGCGATCGCCGCCTCCCGGCCCTTCAGCCTGGGCCAGGTCCGCGTGGAGTTCCAGGGTACGCACGTCCTCCTCTCGGGCCCGCGCGGGGACGGCGTCGAGCGACAGCTCGAACCGACGATCGCGGCGCTCCGGAGACATGTGAGGTTCGACGACCGCGGTCGCTACCGCCCGTTGAGTGGCGCGCGCACGCTCCCGAGCGGTTGGCGAGTATCCCTCCCCGCCAAACGCGCCCGCGCTGCGCTAGATGCGGTCTATCCTCAGGCCCTCCTGCACCAAGAGCTAGCGGCAGAGGGGCGGCTGCGAACGGTCTCGTTCGACGACGTCGTCCGACGCCAGCGGGGACGGTACCGGCTGGCGGGGAAATTGACCGCTGAGGGTCGCGAGCGCGCGAAAGCCGTGCTCTGCGGACGCTGTGTCCGCACGCCTGTATGGGCAGGCCCAATCGCGGAAAGCCCCGAGATTCCCTGCCCCGAGCCCTGCAGCGTCCTGCTCGCTCTGTCCCGCGAGGCGGCGCTCTGGCAGGAGGAGCGTCCCGACCCAGCGGCCCCCAAACCGACGATCGCCTTCGCGGACTTCTCGGCCGCGGGGAACGAGCTGCGCGAGGCCTACCTCGCCGACGTTCCCGTGGCAGCGCCCAGTGGATAACGCCGGCCTACGCGAGCAGGCGCGAACGCTCTTCCCCGGGGGCGTTTCCAGCCCCGTGCGTTCGTTCCGGTCGGTCGGCGGGGAGCCCATACCCATCGTCCGCGCGGCCGGGGCACGGGTGTACGACGCAGACGGACGGGAATACCTCGACTATGTCGCCGCGTACGGCCCCCTGATCCTGGGCCACGCCCACCCCGCGATCGTCGCGGCGCTCGCCGAGGCCGCCGAGCGGGGCACGGCCTTCGGCGCGCTCTCCCCCAGCGAAGTCGAGCTTGGCCAAAGGATCTGCGCGGCCACCGGCCTCGAACGGGTGCGCTTCGTGAACTCCGGCACCGAAGCCACGATGACGGCTCTGCGACTGGCACGCGCTGCGACCGACCGGGATCTCATCGTGAAGTTCGAGGGCTGCTACCACGGCCACGCCGACGGCCTCCTCGTGAAGGCGGGCAGCGGCGTCGCGACGCTCGGCCTGAGCGACTCCGCAGGCGTGCCCGCGGCCGTGGCCACCGGAACGGCGGTGCTTCCGTACAACGATGCGGGTGCGCTCGAGACCTGGTTCGCCCGGCACAGCGCTGAGACGGCTGCCGTCATCGTCGAGCCGGTCGCGGGAAACATGGGGGTGGTGGCCCCGGACCAGACGTTCCTCGAGGCGCTCGACACGCTCCCCCGCGCCAATGGCGCCCTCCTCATCGCTGATGAGGTGATCACCGGATTCCGCCTCCGTTACGGACTCAGCGGACTGCTGCCCAATGCCGACCTCGTCTGTCTCGGGAAGGTGATCGGCGGCGGCCTCCCCGTCGGTGCGCTCGGGGGTCGCACAGAGCTGATGGGCCAACTCGCGCCGGAGGGACCTGTCTACCAAGCCGGTACGCTCAGCGGGAATCCGCTGGTGATGGCTGCCGGATCGGCTGCGCTGGATGCGCTTCAGGACGGGGACGCTCATGCGCGCATCGATGAACTCGCGCGCCATCTCGAGAACGGTCTGGCGGCGGCGGTGCGCCGGGGCCAGGTCGACGCCTGCGTCGTCCGCAGCGGCTCACTCCTTTCGCTCTTCTTCCGCGGCGAGCCCCCCCGCAACTACGCCGAGGCGTCGAGCTGCGACACGCGGACCTTTGCGCGATTCCACCGGGCGATGCTCGATCGAGGGGTGATGCTCGCGCCGTCGCAATACGAGTCTTGGTTCGTTTCCGTCGCGCACAGCGAAGCCGATATCGACCTCACGGTACGGGCGGCGCATGAAGCTCTGCGCGAGGCGAGTCCGGGCCCGATCGCCGACCGACGGATTGGATGAGCACACTGCGGATAGGCACCCGCGCGAGCCCGCTGGCGTTACGGCAAACCGAGCTCGTCGGAGCGCGGCTCCGCGCAGCCTGGCCCGACCTCACGATCGACCTCGTTGAGATTGCGACGGCCGGCGATCGCGATCAGACGAGCGCCCTCAGCTCGGGCGAGGGCGCGGGCTGGTTCACCTCAGCCATCCAAGAGGCCCTGATCGCGAACACTGTCGATGTCGCCGTGCACAGCTACAAGGACCTGCCGACGGCCCGGCCGAAGGGCTTGGTGATCGCGGCCGTACCCGAACGTGCAGACCCCCGTGACGTGCTCGTGAGTCGGAGCGGCGCTTCGCTGGCAGAGCTGCCCGCGGCGGCCGTGCTTGGGACCAGCAGCCCGCGACGAGCGGCGCAGGTGGAAGCGTTGCGCAGCGACCTCGATATCCATTCGATCCGCGGGAACGTCGAAACGAGGCTTGCGAAAGTCGACCGCGGCGAGTTCGACGGCGCCCTTTTTGCCCTTGCCGGCTTGGAACGTCTCGGGCTGAACCATCGCGTGACCCAGGTCTTTGGCTTCGAGGAGATGCTCCCCGCGCCGGCGCAGGGAGCGTTGGCGGTCGAATGCAGGCGCGACGACGAGGCGACAAGGCGTTTGGTCGCCGCCGTGGATGATCCCGAAGTCCGTCAGCTGGCTGGCGCTGAGCGCTCCTTCCTAGCGGCCTTGGAGGCAGGCTGTAGCTACCCCGCCGCCGCCTATGCAGAGGGCTTCGGGAGCACGCTCAAGCTCCACGGGCTGGTCGCCCCAGACGGCGTCATCGTGCGCTCGAGGGTAGGCGGGCCCAGAGCGACCGGCCCGGGGTTGGGGCGGGCGCTCGCGCTTGAGCTGCTCGATCTCGCTGCGCGGCGAACGAGCTAACCGCAGCCAAGCCGGCCCAGAACCCAGCCGGAAAGCCGGATCGCACCAGACTCTGGATCGTTAGGAAGGGGTTCGGCCACAGCGACACGCGCGCCCTGGCCGTAGGAGCGAGCCAGCGCGGACTGGCGGCGGGCGCGAATGCGCGGGGGAATGGCCGCAGCCGGGCGCTCGCGCTGGGCGAAGCGCCCCGAGCGGAGATGAACCGCAATTGCACCAGAACGTTCGGAAATCGCGGGGCTCCTCCAGGCAGGATACCCACGCGGAGACCACCGCCGGTGGGCCGAGCGCGCGCAATCACGGAGCCGACCCCCAACCGTCACCGCTCAGTCCTCAGAGACGGGGTTTGGGGGTGGGACTAGACCAGCCCCACGACCTCGGGAAGGACGGAGCCGATGCTCTCGCGCAGGATTGCATCGGCCAGAGCGTCGTACGGGGTCTCCTGCGCGTTCAGGATGACGAGCCTCGCTCTGTTGCGGATCGCGACCTCCGGGAGCGCAGCCACCGGTACACCGTGAGCGAGGTTCCGATCGCGACGAAGACGTCGCTCTCAGCTGCGGCCGTTTGCGCACGCTCGAGGTCGTCGGGCACGAGCGCCTGGCCGAAGGAGATCGTGGCGGATTTCAGGAGCCCGCCACAGTCCTCGCAGTGCGGATCCTTGTCCCCTTGGCGTACTCGTTCGAGCACCATTCCGATCGGGCCACGATCGCCGCACCCAAGGCAGGCGTAGTCGTGAACGGTCCCATGGATCTCCACGATCCGGCCGGGCGTCGTGCCGGCGGCCTGATGCAGCCCATCGATATTCTGGGTGACGAGCGTGTCCAGTTTCCCCTTGCGCTCGAGGTCCGCGAGGGCGAAGTGGCCCGCGTTCGGCTCAGCGTCGTGCAGCGGGCTTTCGGCGCGCGAAGCCCAAGAACGCACGCGGGCCTCGGGATTGGCCACGAAATGTTGGAGGGTGGCGGTTCGCTCGGCGGCGGGGTTCTTTGTCCAGACCCCCTCTGGGCCGCGGAAGTCGGGGATACCGGACTCCGTGGAGATGCCCGCCCCTGTGAGGACAACGACCCGGCGGGCGTCGCTCAGCCAGGAAGCAACGACGGCGGGGGCGTTCGTGGACACCGCGAGAGCCTAGCGATCACTGATTCGACTGGGAAGCTGGCGGGCGCTCGCGGGCTGAGGTAGCGACATTCGACCAGACGCCGGTTTGGCGGGTGGGTGGAGCGCAAACGAGCTGTCCACGCCTCGATCACGTGCCTCGCCGTCGTTGCTTTGGGACTAACGCCGCAGGTGCGGTAGCGAGGAGGAGCCCGGCAGCGAAGTCTTGGGTACCGTCGGCAGCACCGGTCTCTCGACGAGGCTGCACCTCCAATGGGAGCTGGCAGTCGCTAGGGTGCGCGTCGACGGGCTTCGCCTGACGGCTCCCAAGGGTTCTGAGCAGGCAGCAGCAGCCTCGAGCCGCTGCGTTCCCCACAACCGAGCGGATCGCTGTCGCATCGACCGGAGCTATTCAGAATCGGCATAGGTGGCGGGCGTTCGACCCTGGCGCCACCCTGAGCCGAACCGTACGCTGGGGCCGCGTCCGCCTGGGCGGCCGCTCTGATTCAATGAGAGCCGCGCGCAACGTCGCATTCGTCACCTGCGCTGCCACGCTCGCGCTGATCGCGGTCGGTGTCTACGTGCGCACCACGGGCTCCGGGCTCGGCTGCCCCGACTGGCCGACCTGCCACGGGGGCTTCGTGCCTCCGGGTGACCGCCACGCCATCATCGAATTCTCTCACCGCTTCGTCGCTGCGCTCGTCGGCCTCCTCGTCGTAAGCACTGCCGTCATGGCCTGGCGCTTCTTTCGCCACGCGCCCGTCGTGCTCTGGGCAGCCCTGATCACAGTCCCACTCGTGGGGCTCCAGGGCGGGCTGGGCGCACTTACCGTGGAGCGGGAGCTGCCGCCCGAGATCGTCGCCACCCATCTCCTCCTCGCGATGCTGATCCTGACCTTCCTCGCAATCGTCGCGCTGGGCATGCAGATCGAGGTTCAGGGCGGCCCTGGGTCGGGGCAACGCCAGGCAGGACTGCGCATCGCGCATCGAGCAGCCGCTGCGATCGTGCTCTTCGCGGTGGTGGTCTGGGTCGGCGGCTACATGGGCGAGAGCGGCGCCTCCACCGCCTGCGAAGGCTGGCCCGCCTGTAACGGCGGCATCCTGCCAGGGAACGACGACCAGCAGATCACGCACATGGCCCACCGCTACCTCGCGGCCGCCCTCGTGGTGCCACTGGCCGCAGCGGTTACAGCCGCCTGGCAAGCGCGGGGCGCGCTCCCGTGGGCGGCCGCGGCCGCGGGCACGCTCGCCGCGATCTATGCGGCCCAGGTGACCGTCGGCGCCTTCAACGTGTGGTACACGTTCCCCGATGCCCTCACCGTCTCGCACACGGTGCTCGCCTCAGCCCTATGGCTCACGCTTTCGGGCGTCGGCGTGATCGGCTTCTATCAGCCCGCCCGCGAGCGCGGGCGCGAACCCCTTTCGGCGGTGGAGGTGCCGGCGTGACCGCCGAGGCCTTCACCCTTGGCCGGCCGAGCGCGGCCTTGACGACGCTACGTAATTATGTGGCGATCACCAAGCCCCGGATCGTGCTCCTCCTCCTCGCCACCACCGTCCCAGCAATGGTCGTGGCCGCAGGCGGCTGGCCCTCGACCTGGCTCGTCGTGGCCACGCTGATTGGTGGGGCAACCTCGGCGGCGGGCGCGAACGCCGTGAACTGCTGGTACGACCGCGACATCGACGCCATGATGAGTCGCACGCGCCTCCGCCCCATGGCTACGGGGGAGATCGCCCCCTGGCACGGCCTCGCCTTCGGCGTCACGCTGGGGGCTTCCGCCTTCGTCTTCCTTTGGCCAACCACAAACCTCCTCGCCGCTTCCCTGGCGGCCGTCGCCTTCCTCTTCTATGTGTTCGTCTACACCGTCTGGTTGAAGCGACGTTCGTCCCAGAACATCGTGGTCGGAGGAGCGGCGGGCGCCTTCCCTCCGATGGTCGGATGGGCGGCCGTGAGCGGCGAGCTCGCCTGGGCGCCGCTGGTCATGTTTGCGATCGTGTTCGTCTGGACACCGCCGCACTTCTGGGCCCTCGCCCTGCGTCTCGCCGACGATTACCGCGACGCAGGGGTGCCGATGCTCCCCGTCGAGGCGGGCGCGCCCGCAACCCACCGTCAGATTCTCCTCTACTCCCTTGTCCTCGTCCCGGTGACTCTGCTCTTGCCCCTCACCGGCGAGGTCGGCTGGCTCTACACCGCCGCTGCCGCGTTCGCCGGCCTCTGGTTCGTCGCTCTCGCCTTCCGGCTCTGGCGTTCGCCCGAAGCGATCTCGCCGATGCGCATCTATACGTTCTCGCTCGGCTACCTGGCCGCGGTCTTCCTCGCGATGGCCCTCGACGTCGCCCTCCTCAGATAGCGCCCAACCCCGTCCCCAACGCCGGATAATGCGTCCATGCCAGCGGCTGAGCGTGTCGATGTCGCGATCGTCGGAGGCGGGGTCATCGCAGCGGCGCTTGCGTATTTCCTCGCCCAACGGGGCGCGAAGCCCCTCGTCATCGAGGGGACGGCCGTCGCTCACGGCGCCAGCGGCAAAGCCGCGGGGCTGCTCTCACCCATAGCGCCGGCTGAGCTCGAAGCCGCGCTCCGCCCGATGATCCTGCGAAGCCTGACGCTCCACGCCGGGATCGCCGAACTGCTCGACGGACCCGGAACCTACGACTATGCGCCCTACGAAACGTGCATCGTCGCCACCGGACCGGACGATGCTGCCCAGCTCCAGGCGCGCGCAGAAGCGGCGGGGGGAGCGTGGCTCACCGCAGACCTGGTCTCTGAGCGCTGCGCCTGGATCGACCAGCCGATCGTGGGCGGCCTCTTTCTACGCTCCGCGCAGCTCGACCCCGCGAAGCTCACGGAGCGGCTGCTCGAGGTCGCGAAGGAGCTCGGCGCATCGGTCCGCATGGGACGAGCGGCCGGCCTCATCGGCAGCGAAGATCGCGTCACCGGGGTCGAGCTCGAAGACGGCGTGGTCTCTGCCGACGCGACCGTGATTGCGATGGGGCCTTGGGTGCACAGGGCCGCGGCCTGGCTCGACTTCCCCGTGCCCGTGCGACCGCTGAAGGGGCAAATCCTTCACCTCCAGCTGCCCGCCGAGCCGCCCCCGGGCGGATTCTCCGACCTCGCCGGTCGATACGCGGTCACCCGGCCATCAGGGCTGGTCTTCGCCGGCACGACGGAGGAGGAGGAAGGCTTCGACGTCGAGCCAACCGAGGCGGCGCGCGAGCGCATCTTGGCGGGCGTTGGGCGCTACACCTCTCGCCTCACTGGCGCCGCGGTCGTCGGGCAGACCGCCTGCCTCCGGCCGCTCTCCGACGACCTGCTCCCGATCGTGGGCGCGGTGCCCGGGCGGCAAGGCGCGTACCTGGCGACGGGCCACGGACGCAAAGGTATCCTCCTGTCGCTCGCCACGGGCGAGGCGCTCGCCGAGCTGATCGCGACCGGCCGCGAGACCTCGCTCGACCTTACGCCGTTCCGCCCCGGCCGGTTCGCAGACTAGACGTACCGGCCGCAAGACGGTCTAACGCGATCATGAGCACGCTCCCGAAACTCGACTGGCCCAACGTCCTCGCCCACCGAACGCAGCGCCAACACCTCGCCGCGCGCCGTCCCCGAGAGGAGCTGACCGCGGTGGTCGCGCGGGTCGGCGGGCTTCACGCGCAGGTGCTCTCTGCAGCGGAGCTCGCGGCTTGGGCGCGCCTGGACGGCCTCGCTCAGGGCGAGCTCGAGGGGGAGCTGTGGGAGCATCGCCGCCTGGTGAAGACCTGGGCTATGCGTGGCACGCTGCACCTGCTCCCGGCGGTGGAGTACCGCCATTGGCAGGCCGCTCTGAACAGCTACGACCACTACCTCAAGCCCGCCTGGTTCCGCGGCTTTGACATCACCCGCGAAGAGCTCGACCTGCTGCTCGAGTGCGTGATGCGCGCACTCGGCGCGAAGGGGCTCACACGCGACCAACTCGCGCAATCGGTGACCGCAGCCAGCGGCTCCGAAGCGCTGGGCGAGAAGCTCAGGAACAGCTGGGGCGCGTATCTCAAGCCCGCGTCCTTTCGGGGGCATCTCTGCTTCGGCCCCAATCAGGGCCAGAACGTCACGTTCGTCAGCCCCCGGGACTGGCTCGCGGGCAGCGAAGAGGTGGACCCCGAGGCAGCCCTCGAAACCGTCACGCGCCGCTATCTCGCGGCCTACGGTCCTGCCACGACGGCCGAGTACGGCCGCTGGTGGGGCCCTGCGCAGCCGGCCCCAAACGGAGCGCCGCCTGCGCGCCCTCGGCCCCGAGGTCACGGAAGTGGACCTCGAGGGCGAGCGGCACTGAGCGCTCGCCGGGGATGTCGCCACGATCGCGCAGATCAAGCCCGCTAGAGTCGCTCGGCTGCTGCCTGCCTTCGACCCCTACGTTGTCGGCTCGCCGCGCGCGGAGCCGGCCGTCCTGGCAGCAGAGCACAAGGCCCGCGTCCATCGCCCCCAGGGCTGGATCTCGCCGGTACTGGTCGTCGATGGCCGCATCGAAGGTGTCTAGAGCCACGAAAGAAGTCGTTCTGTCGGATGTGCCACGCCTTCTGCGGCGTAGAGGTCGATATCGAGGACAATCGCCTCGTCGCCGTGCGCGGCGACACCGAGAACGCGCTGTCCGAGGGCTACACCTGCATCAAGGGCCGCAACATGGCGGACCAGCACCATCACCCTGATCGCATCCGCACGGCGCTCAAGCGGACACCTGCGGGAGCGTTCGAGCCGATCTCCAGCGAGCAGGCGATGGATGAGATCGCGGCGAAGCTACGCGATCTCATCGATCGCGACGGACCACGCGCGATCGCCACCTATAACGGCACCTACGCCTTCCTCTACGGCGGTCTCCTGACGGTGGCTCGGGCTTGGCACAAAGGGCTGGGCTCGCCTTCGATGTACACGAGCGCGAGCATCGACCAGCCCGGCAAGGGCGTTGCCGCGATGCGCCACGGCGTCTGGGGTGGGGGCGACGAACGGCTCGAGCAGGCCGACGTGCTCGTCATGGTCGGTACGAATCCGCTTGCCTCGATGTTTGGAGGGCCGCGCTTCGCACCGAACAACCCTTGGAAGCGGCTCCGCGACGCGAAGAAGCGTGGCATGAAGCTCATCGTCATCGACCCCCGCCGCACGGAAGCCGCGAAGCGTGCCGATATTCACCTCCAGGTGAAGCCTGGCGAGGATCCGACCCTGCTCGCGGGGATGATCCGCGTGATCTTCGAAGAGGGTCTCTACGACGGCGACTTCTGCGCCGCACACGTCGATGGCCTCGAGGACCTGCGCGAGACCGTGCGCGAGTTCACGCCCGACTACGTCGAAGAGCGCAGCGGCGTCCCCGCGCAGCACATGATCGAAGCGGCGCGCCTCTTCGCCAGCGTGCAGCGCGCCGGCGCCACCTCCGGCACGGGGACCTCGATGTCGCCGCGCTCGAACCTCACCGAGCAGCTCGTGCTCACCCTCAACTCGATCTGCGGTCGCTACCTGCACGAGGGCGAATCCGTCCCCAATCCGGGGACGCTCACCCCGCCCAGGCCGCGCTATGCGCAGGCCGTCGGCGGCGGCGAGGTGCCCCAGCTGGGTGAGCGCAGCCGGATCAAGGGGCTCGGCGCCTACACGCCCGGCGGTGACATGCCGACGACGGTGCTCGCGGACGAGATCCTCACGCCCGGCGCGGGCCAGGTCCGCGCGCTCATCACCTTAGGTGGCAATCCCGTCGTCGCCTGGCCGGACCAGCTGAAGACGATCGAGGCGCTGGAGTCGCTCGACCTCAACGTCACCGTCGACATCAAGATGTCGGCCAGCGCGAAGCTCTGCGACTACGTGTTCGGCGCAAAGCTCGGTCTCGAGCGCCCCGACGTGGGCCTGCTCGGTGACGGCTGGCACCCGATGCCCTTCCAGCAGTACGCCCCTACGCTGATCGAGCCGGAGGGCGACCTGATCGAAGAGTGGGAGCTCTTCTGGGGTCTGGCTCAGCGCCTCGGCTTCGACATCGAACTCGCGCGCGGGGCGATGCCCATGGATCGAAAGCCCACCGGCGACGAGTTCCTCGACCTCATCTGCGCCGGTTCACGCGTGCCCCTCGACGAGGTGCGGAAGCACCCGAGTGGGGCCGTGTTCCCCGCCGACGTGAAGGTCGAGGCGCGGCAGACGGAGAGCGGCGAACGTCTCCGCGTCGGGCACCCGGAGGTGCTGGCAGAGCTGCGCGACGTGCGCGGCGAGAAGGTGACGGGGCACGGCGGCTACGAAGCGGACGAGCACTTCAGCCACCGCCTCATCAGCCGCCGCACCCGCGAGGTCTACAGCTCCTCCGCGCGCGACCTGCCCGGGATCAAAGAGGCGGGCGTGACGACAAACTTCGCGTATATGAATCCGCTCGATCTCGCTGAGCTGGATATCGAGCCGGGCGATGTCATCGAGATCACCTCCGACCGCGCCTCGATCCTGGGCGTCGTCGCAGTCACGGATGACGTTGCCAGTGGGGTTGTCTCGATGTCGCACGCGTGGGGCGATGCCCCCGAGCACGACCACCTCGTTCGCACCAACGGCGCGCCCACGAACCGGCTCGTGAACCTCGACCGGCACTGGGAGCCGCACACGGGCATGGGCTGGCAGAGCGCCATCCCCGTGAACATCACTCCCATGCCCGAGCCTGCGCCGACCGGCGGGAGCTAAAGCGCGGCGATTGCCTCACCGGGCCGTCCTGCCGCGGCCGAAAATTGATCGGACCGGTGGCGACGCGGCAGCTTCGCTGAAACAACGAACTGGCTCCCCGGATCGTCGGCTCAGAGCGTGCTGATCGACCGTTCCGAACCGGAGATGTTGAAGGGGATGCGCGTGCGCGCAAGCCGTCAGCAGACGGAACCACTCGGCGCAGCCGCGAAACGCCTCCTAGACGCCGACACCTGCGCAACCCGGGCTGACGCCGCTCGGCGCTTGGGCGTCTCACGAGCCGCTATCACCCAAGCGCTGCGGGTGACCGCGGACCCTCGAGCGCTGGGAACAACCATGCGATGTCCCTGCCCTCTCGTCTTGATGCTCCTTGAGGCTTGAAAGATCGACCCGTATGAGGGCCGGGGCTGGTCTCGATGTATTGCTTCGGATCCAGCTCACCGAGCGAGGACTGGAGCGCTACGCGCAGCCGGTGAATCGCCTGCTCGATCCCGGCCGGAACCAGCCCTGGCTCGTCCGCCAGGCCTCCACCCGCTCGGCCCTCACCCTTCTTGCAGTAGCCTTCGCGAGTACGCCATAGCTCAAGGACGAGGCGCATTAAGAAGACGAAGTCGGCATCCTGCAGGACAGTCCGGCGCCCCCAATGACGACGACGTTGGAAGCCCTCCTGACGCGCTCACCGGTGACGACGAGGGAGAGCTCGTTGCGAAAGGCAGCAAACTCTGACTTCTGCCGCTCCGACGGGCTGAGCGCGAGCGCATCGTCCCGCAGGTCAGCAAATCGGCGAGCTCTTTTCTGAGGGTCGGGCTCGCCGACCAGCGCGAGTCGCAACATCGACGTGTAGGGCAGCCGCCCAGCGAGTAGATCGCCAAGGTACGGCTCGCCGACCGCCCCCAACGCCTCGAGCGCGGTGTCTGCCTGGCGTCTTACCATCTCCACGATCCGTAGGACATCGTTCGCTCCGCCAACCGGCCCGTTTGTTGCACAGTCGGCGAGCTCGACGAAGTCTTGGACCAGCTGCGCTGGCTCCTGCTCAACCAGCCGCCGCATGAGGCGCACGGAGGACTCGGCGAGCATCAAGGCTTCGCCTTCGAGCGCCGCGGTGAAGATGTCGTACTCATATAGAGACCGTCGAACCCCTGAAGACCCGCTCCCACGAAACCGATTCGGCGATCGAGGCATTGTGAGCAGGTCCCGCAGTGCGGGCGTTCGCCACTGAGCCGACTGCTCGCCGCGCAGGAGTGAGTCTGGCCGGTGAGCGAGCGGAGCCCCTCCTGGTCCAGTACCCTCAGGGCCTCTTTACGAGTGCGAAATAGCAGCGGATTCCGAATCGAGATGCCTGGGAGGACGCCGTCGAGAAGACGGTTGAACAGCGCCTGGAACTTGGGGTGGGTGGTCCTGCTCATCTTCGCGCCGATGGCCTGGCCGCTAATCGGCAGGCCTACGCTAACGAAGCCGTTGTCCGCCACGACGACGTCAGTGAGGCCAAACCCAGCAGCTACGGATGCCCCGATCGCCGAATAGAGAAACCCACGGGTCCGCTGGGTCCGCTCCCGCTCTGCGACTCCGCTTTTGCTGACCTCAACCTTGTGTCGCTGGAACCACCATTCGGCGCGTGAGGCCCTCAGCGCGGAGATCAGAGCTGTCTGTCGGTTCTCTCCGCGGGTGGATGGACTGTGACTGATCAGAAGCGGCTGGCGACCGCCCAACGCCTCCTCAACAACCGCACAGAGGCTGTCCGTACCGCCGGAGAACAGAACGACCGTCGTGGGCTCCGGCGAAACGCCTTCACCAGCCGCGAAGAGATAGGGCTGTGGCGGAACGGCCCCCGAAACGAAGTGAAAATCCCAGCGGTCGTCAGTCCCATATCGGAGGCACTCCTCGAGCGCAGCCTTCACTTCAGGTCGTGACCATCGCCCCGCATCGGCAACTGGTACCCAGAGCACGAAGTGCCTAGACCAGTTGGACCCGAACACCTCGACTTCCGCGCGACGAGAGACCATCTGGTCGACCCAATAGGCGAAAGCCGCGATCCGGAACAGATCGACCGCCTCCTGGGGGACGGTTCTAGCGAAGAGGTCGGGAAGGAAAGGGATTCTCGCGTTGAGCGTCGCCCCCGGACCGGAGCTGACGAGGTCAAGCCTCTCCCACTCGGGCTCTTGATAGCGGCCCCTCACCCGACGCCGTCGCAACTCACGACCACCCGTTTCACTCGCGAGCCCCTGCGAGTTCGAGGTCGTCTCCGATCTTGCGCAGGGCGACGGCGACGAAAGCCCCAGCGTTGCGACGGGTGAACTCCGTCCTGGTCTGCCAGCGGTGTTTGGCGTACCACTCGGCGGCGAATTGCTGGACGATGACCGCGCTCTCTCGGGCGTAGCGATCGAGCGCTGCGCTGAAGGCTCGAGCCTCGGCAGCATCACCCAAGCTGCCGGCCATGGTCGCGTGGTTGGAGAGCTCCCGGTCGACAGCGGCGCTCAGCGTTCGCGCAAGAAAGTCGCCGACGAAGGACCGCGCGAGGCGGCCGAACTGGTCCGCCCCCGACTGGCGGCGTAAGCCCTCTCGGATCTGATCAACCGGGGCGCCGAAGAGGCTGGGGCCGTGTTCCCCCAGTGCGTCCATGAGCGCGCGCCTGAGCGACAGCGCGGCTATCTCTCCAAAGTGGCCTGACTCCGGACTGAACGACCGATCGCGTCGCACGACGTCGCCCACATCACTTAGGAAGGTCAGCACGGGGGTCTGAGGCTCCACAGTCAGCCCTAGACCCTCGAGCTCCCCCTCGAAGCTACCCTCGGAAGAGGCGCGCGCCAACCTGAGCAGCACCCAGAAGGCGAAGGAGACCGGGCCGCTTCGGGTTCGGGCCAGGGCGAGATCTGCGCGACTCGCCTTTAGGACCGCGCCAGCGACCCCTCCGAGGTCCTCCGGCTCTTCAGCCAGGAGGGCCACGACCGCATTCCAGTCCGCGGTCTTGGGCAGCCGCCCTAGTCGGATGTGGCCCATCCCTGGCCCCCAAGGCGCATCAACGTAGCGGGATGGAGGGGGAACTCTAAGGCCCCAGTGTCACCCCGCGAAGGGTCGTCGGCCGACCGTGAGCGCTACGTGGACTCTTCGCCTCGGCCGACCAGGACGACGCCGAGGCTCTCCTCCTTTGAGGAGCGGGACGCACCTCGGCTGATCGAGGTTACACCCTCGGTCCCAGCCCGCCTACTTCGCCCGCTGCCTCCAGCCGCTCCCAGTCGATGCGGCTGCGCAAGGACTCGAGTTGCTCATCGGTCGGCCCGATCAGCGAGACGGCCCCCACATAGGGCTTCGACTGTTCGCGCAGTGCCTCGATCTTCGGACCGAGCGCAGCCAGCGGCTCCGCGATGTCAGCGTGCACGGCGTCGCCCTCTAGCCAGTCCTCGAGCTCGGAAAGGGCTGCCTGGCCGGACTGCAGCTCTTGCCACCGTTTGACGAGCCCGTCGCGGACGGCTTCGCGC
Organism: Tepidiformaceae bacterium; assembly: GCA_965247935.1. Taxonomy (GTDB): domain Bacteria; phylum Chloroflexota; class Dehalococcoidia; order Tepidiformales; family Tepidiformaceae; genus CAUYXJ01. The sequence goes on along the minus strand of CBDFIA010000002.1, from coordinate 786,967 downwards.
AGCTTCTCCTTGAGCCCTGGCCAGGTACTCCGACGGCGCTCTCCCGTCGACGCCGCAGCCCTCCCAGCCTTCGCGCTTCAGCGGCATCGTCCTGATGCTCAGGGTCGTGCCAGAAGCAGTACTGTCGCGCGCGGAGGGGCGCCGCGCGACACGCGCTACCGTCGTCCTTCACTGCTGAGCAATTGGCGCGGGTGACTACCATCGACTACCTCTGCTAGGGGGGGCGTTCTGGCTGACCGCCCGTTCGCCGGTGAAGGACTCCCAGCGGGCAACGATGACGTCGCAATAGTGCGGGTCAATCTCCAGGCCGTAGCAGACGCGGCCCGTCCGCTCGGCAGCCGTCAGCGTTGTGCCCGAGCCGAGGAAGAGGTCGAGGACGATGTCGCCGGCCTCGCTGCTGTTCTCGATCGCCCGCTCGACGAGCTCAGCGGCTTCATCGTAGGGTGGAGCTCGGAGGCCGCCGGGCGCGGGATCGTCCAGACATTCCCTTGGTCGCGGTCGCCGCACCAATGGCGCTTGGCACCCTCCCGCCAGCCGTACCAGATGGCCTCGTACTGCCGTTGGTAATCAGCGCCCCCCACCGTGAATCGATCCTTCGCCCAGATGAGGGCGTCGCTCTGATGTCCGTCAGCCTCGGCTAGAACGAGCGATACGCTGGGCCACTCCTTGGTGCTCATGCACACGTAGACCGCACCGTCCACGTTGTTGAGGAGGTTGGCGGCCCAGGCGTTGAACAAACGCGTCCCACTCCTCGGGGGTCATCGTGTCGTTCGCGATCTTCCGGCGCTGACTGCCGGGTCCGCCCTGGCTCCCGTAGTCGACGTTGTAGGGCGGGTCGGTGAACGCCATCCCTGCCTTCGTGGTGCTCATCAGGCGTCCTACCTGGGCCGGGTCGGTGGCATCGCCGCAAAGCAGCCCGTGGTTCCCTAGCAGCCACAGGGCGCCGGGCTTCGTGGCCGCGTCAGTCCGCTCGGCGTTCTCAAGCGCCTCGCTGAGGTCGAAGCTCTCGGGACGCTCCCTTCGCTCACGCGCGTCCAGGCTGCGCATCAGGGCTCTGAGCTCGCCTTCCTCGAAGCCCGCGAGACTCACGTCGATATTGGGCGTTGCATCCAAGTCAGCCACTAGGCGGACGAGTAGCTCCCGGTCCCACTCACCCGAGATGCGGTTCAGGGCGAGGTTGAGGAGACGAGCCTGCTCCTCTGGGAGCTCGAGGTAGACCACCGGCACCGTCTCCAAGCCGAGCCTGCGTGCCGCTAGGAGCCGCTGGTGGCCTCCAATCACGCGGCCGTCCTCACGGCGGGCGATGATTGGGTCGACCAGGCCGAACTCGCTGATCGAGCGGGTGAGCCCGTCGAGCCCCGAGTCGTTGATGCGCCGGGGGTTCGCGGCGTCCGGTCGAAGCGCGCCGATCGGTACGTGTTCGAGCTCGATTCCCTGCCTGGTGTCTGCCTGCATGCGCCCCCCCCCAAGAAAAGCGCCGCCTCAAATGGCGGCGCTCAGAGGCGCTCTCTGCGCTCGACTCGTCTCCGTTCAGATTACCACGGGATCAGCCGAGGTCGAGGCGGCCTATAGGCTCCCTGTGACCGTATCAGCGTGCCGCCGATCCCACCCGCCAGGCCTTGCAGTGCAGTTACGGCGGCGCCATCATAGCTGGGCGCTTCGGCCGAGCTGTGCGGTGTGGGGGTGACCGAATGCGTTCGTCCGACCCGCGCTGATCACCGCGTACTGGGGCATTGCCGCATCGAGGAACGCCTGAGATGTCGATGTCCTTGAGCCGTAATGGCCAACGCGAAGAACCTCGACGTCGGGGAACCAGTCCACCTGCAAGCATCAGTGCTCTGAAGCAGTAGTCGCGTTCCGCGCCATGACCGGCTGTGACTGGATATCCCAAGCGCTGCGCGCGACGACTAGTTCACCGGCTTCGTCGCATACCTCAGCCGCTACCTGCTGAGTCGCCGGCGAGCGCAATCACGGGTGAGGAGCTCGTGCGCCTTCTCGCGGTCGGTGCGGTCGGCTCTGTACCAGTGCTACTCCGCCAGCGGGTTGACGATGCGGCGTTCCGCTGTCCCTTCGAGACGCCCCCGCATGAACTCGAATGCAAAGTCGATCTCCTCCGCCGGGATCTCGGGTCTCAAACGCGACCGATCGGAGACCCGTCTCCCGAGTCACCTCTTAGGTCTCGAGTTCCGTGGTCCGGCGGGAATGGGGCCGACCTAGCTGGGGATCCCGCGAGCCTTGTGGTGCGCGGCGCATCGGATACAGTCTTGAGCGTAGGGGGCCAATGGGCCGGCTGCTGAATATCGTGTTCAACAAGATCCTGTGGGGGTCGGTGAAGGCCGTCATCGGCCTGCTGCTCAAGCTCGCCGGATTCGTGCTGTCGATCGCGGGGCGGGTTGCTGCGATCGTGATCGGTCTGATCCTGATCGTCGCCGGGATCCTGCTCAGCCTGACGGTCATAGGAGCCATTGCCGGCGTACCGCTCGGCATCATCGGCGGGTTCATCCTGGTCAAAGGCATCCTCCCCTAGGAGAGCAGTCCAGCTACACCTGTGGTGTTTCAAAACCCCCATCTGCGCGGTGCGGATTGAATTTTGGGGTCCCACAGGCGAGAGGAAGCGACGATAGCGCGGCGCCGAGTCGATCATCGAGCCGTCACTGCGCTCGCCCGCGGTTTCAGTCTCGGCGTCACCGCCGAGGGCCTTCGGCATACCGATGAACTCGATATCGGACCATAGCGAATCGAAGTGCTGGCGGAGCCGCCCCTCTATGACCTTGCAGGCGTTTACGCAGATGTCGATGCCGAGCCACTCCCGCCTGAGGTCCTGCACCGCGTGCAGTGCGGTCCCGCAACCACAAAACGGGTCGAGCACCACATCGCCCGCGTTGCTGCTGGCCTCGATGATCCGGCGGAGCAAGGAAAGAGGCTTCTGTGTCGGGTAGCCGATGCGCTCTTTGTTCTTCGGGCCACCAAGGATACGAATGTCCTCCCACCAGTCCCGCAACGGCGGCCTGCCCCCTTTGAAGGGGACAGGCCGCAGATCGGTGGGGATTCGGCCCTCTGCGACAGATCGGCTGTACTTGTCCCAATGACCATTTTCTTCGCGTGGTTCGCGTTGTATCCGCGCCGCCTGGCGCTCGCGAATGTCCGCTGTGAGCCCTTGGTTGGCTCACCTTTCAAGACGTGGAAGGTGTAGGTGTCGCTCTTCGTGTAGAACAGGATCACGTCGTGCTTAGATTGCCACTTCGCGGCCTTGGACGGCATCCCTCGGTAGCCCCAGATCACTTCATTTCTGAAGTTTGCACGTCCGAACATGGCGTCCATGAGCACCTTGAGGTAGTGGCTCATGGTGGGGTCACAATGCAGGTATATGCTCCCCGTCTCCTTCAGGGCGCGGCGGCACTCGCGCAGTCGATTCGCCATGTAGGAGAGATAGGCCAGGTTGGGGCCTTCGCTGAGAATCTGCCGCAACCCCTCCATCGTGGGCGCGAGCGCCACATCACTGGCCACATCATGGAAGTCGTCGATGGCCTCGTGCCAGCGCCAGGTGTCATCGAACGCCACCCACTGCGCGCCGCCCATGAAAGCGTTGTAGAGACGCTTCGAGTTGAACGGCGGGTCGAGGTAGATGAGGTCCACGCTGGCGTCCGCCACATCGTCGCGCATCACCTCAAGGCAGTCGCCGAAGTAGAGGCGGTTAGCGGCCATGAGAGCCCTCCTCCGCCGCTGCACATTGCAACACGCCCGGGCGGGCGGTCAATGCAAACGCCTGTTCTGCGTCGCCTGCGCTACTAGCTCTGCGCATTGCGAGCCAGGCCCGTCAACCTAGGCATGTAAGTCCCATCTACAAGGCACGAGCGATCGGGATCGAGACGATCCTCACTCCAGTGCGGGCACCGAAGGCGAACGCCATCGCGGAGCGCGTGGTGGGAACGCTCAGGCGCGAATGTCTCGACCATCTGATCATCGTGAACGAGCGCCACCTGCGACTGGTGCTGCGGGAGTACGTCGCACACTACAACCATGTGCGACCGCACCAGGCGCTCGAACTGTGGGCTCCGGACGACCGGCGGTCACGGTCACCGCCCCGGAGCGAGGGCCAAGTCGTGGGTCGGCCGATCCTGGGCGGGCTGCATCACGAGTACGAGCGTCTCGCCGCGTGACATTCGGGCGGACGACATTTTCTGGTAGCCGTGGGGGGCAGTAACTGATCCGGCCCGCGCAGATGGGGCGATGGCCATGATGGCCGAGCTTCTGGAGGCTCGGCCATCATGCTCTACGTTGCTCTGCTCCTCGCCACGCTGAGACGCGCGCTCCGCGCACGCCGCGACCTTCTGATCGAGAACCTCGCACTGCGTCAGCAGCTCGCGGGCTCCACCCGCCAGGGCAGGCGACCCCAACTGCGCCATGCCGACCGACGCTTCTGGTCTCTGCTCGCGCGCTCGTGGTCAGGGTGGCGGTCGACGCTCGTCCTCGTGCAGCCGGACACAGTGGTGCGCTGGCATCGCACCGCGTGGCGGCGGTACTGGACGTGGAAGAGTCGCGGTCGGGGACGGGGCCGCCCGCGAATCGATGCGGAACTACGCGACCTCATCCTGCGCATGGCCCGCCCTCGGAGCGCTGCGCTGTCAGGGTTGGGGGGATGGCGGGCGGAGCGCCGTGCCGTGCCGACTCCCGGCCCGCGCCCTGCCGTACGACTGGGGATCAGACGTGCCCGCGGATGCGGTCGGCGCACGCCTGATCCAAGGGCTGGCCCAGCGGGACTGCGTCACGGCGTGCCCGGCCGACGATGCGCCGACGGTCGGCGCCGGCATGCGTGCGCATCTGCGCGACTGCCGGCGGGGCCTAAGCGTGCTGTACTGCGAACTCGTACCAAGGGTCGCAACGGGCTTTGCCAGAAACCTTGCGCGGCGTTCCTTGGTCAGCTGCTGTGTCTGCACATGCGGCAGCCCGTTACGCCCATCACGATGGGCATGAGGGTGTCGATGACGGCCCAAAATTGTCCGTCGGCCTCGTTGTTGGGAGACAGAGAGCTAAACCAGTTCCAGAAGAACAGGATGAACAGAGCAACTGCCCCGTAGAAAACCGCGTTCGCTTCCAGGTATCGCTTCAGGTCCGCCGAACCGTCGCCATCGACACGGCGCTTTTCCACGTAGCTGCCGGCCAAGGCAATCACCATACCCACCGCCATGAACCAGTTGAGTATCTCCCACACCGTGAATGGCTCGTCTCCGCCCGGGTGGTACAGGGGAGTGACGATAAAGTTTACGGCAACCACAGCCGCAAGCAACACAAGGTAAGCCGCTGCCGCACGAATCAGGATGGACATGCTTTCCTCCTCGACTCAAACTGAGGCTCTCGGAGCCTGACCCGGTTCTCCGGACAGTTCACGTGTAGACATCATGCCGCTTCCGCGGCGGCGGCGGGCCCTCCTTTCGTACTCCACGGGGCTGAGATCGCCGATCGAGGTGTGACGGCGGCGTGGGTTATACAGTCCTCGATCCATTCGAAGATCGCGGAGGCGAGCTCGGCCCGGGTCGTCCAGCTGCGGCGGCCGAGCAGCTCGAGCTGCAGCGTCCCGAAGAACGACTCCATCATCGAGTTGTCGACAGCCGACGCGACGCGGCCCATCGAGCCGAGCAGGCCGGCGGTGCGGAGGCGGTGCCCGAAGGCCCACGACGTGTACTGCGATCCCCGGTCGGAGTGCACCACGGTCTCGCCCCGGGTCGGCTGTCGCCGCCAGCGGGCCATCTCCAGAGCGTCGACCACAAGCTCGGTGCGCAGGTGGTCAGCAATGGACCAGCCCACGATCCGCCGTGAGTAGACGTCCAGCACGGCGGCGCAATAGACCTTCCCCTCCCGCGTGGGGTGCTCGGTGATGTCGGTCAGCCAGAGCCGGTCCGGCGCGTCGACCACGAAGCGCCGGCGCACCAGGTCGTCGTGGACGGCAGGCGCCGGGCGAGCGTGTCTCCCGCGCCGCCGGTAGATTCCATGCAGTCCTGCGCTCCGCATTAGCCGTGCCACCCGCTTGCGACCGCAACGGACGCCCTGCCCGAGCCGCAGTTCGGCGTGCACCCGCGGCGCTCCGTAGCTGCCTCGCGACATGGCGTGGATCTCCACGATCTGCTCGCTCAGCGCCTGGTCGGCGACGGCGCGGGCCGAGGGCGCCCGCTCTCCCCACTCGTAGTAGCCCGCTGTCGAGACCGCGAGTACCCGGCAGGCCACCGCCACGACGACCCCGTCGGCGGCAAGCTCACGGACCAGCCGGTATCTCATTTTGGGAGCACGTTCTCGCGCGCGAAGAGGGCGGCGGCGCGCTTCAGAATCTCGTTCTCCATCTCCAGGGTGCGGTTGGCCCGGCGCAGCCGCACCAGCTCCGCCCGCTCGTCGCTCGTCAGGCCCTCTCTGTGGCCCTCCTCGACATCGGCCTGCCGCAGCCAGCGGTGCAGGCACGACCCGGCGATCCCCAGGTCCGCAGCGATCCACGCGATCGGTTTCTCCCGCAGCCGGGCCAGTTCGACAGCACGACGGCGGAACTCGGGTGGGTAGGCTCGGGGCATCCAGGACTCCTCCCTGGGCGACATCGTCGCCTCAGGCTAGGTGTCCGGGAAAGCGAGTCAGGCTCCAAGGTACGTTCGCATGGCGGAGCCTCCTGCCCACGCAGGAGGCAGCCTTCAGATGGACGCCCGCGGGGTCAACTCAACGCCAGGATGACGTTTTCTGGTAGCACAGGGTCCCGGTTGGCGTCCTAATCTGATATGGCCCATGCGTGCGCATACTCGTCGCGCTCAATGTCGGCGCTGCACGACGGGTTGAGACCTAAAGGATCCCCGGCGATGCACGGCTGGCGGCGGAATCTCCAGGAGAAGAGGCTTCCGTGCTGGTTGGCGGCTCCGGCTCGAAGGTGCTGAGTCGCACGGCTGTCCTCCACGCGCCCTCGGAGTCGAGTTGAATGGAGGCGTAGTCGGCGTTCAACAACTTGGCACTCAGGAACACGTGGTGCTTCTCCGTGCGCTTGTTCTCGACGGAGGCAGCCAACATGCGTGTATCCGGCGGGCCGGCCCCAGCGAGCGCCGTGAGGTGCGCTTGGAGATCGAGGGGGGTCGTGTCACGCGCAAGGATCGCCGAGCCTTCGATCGCGACCGCGACTTGCCGCGCGCGTAGCTGCAACGCCAGCACATTCATGATGCGATCACCGGCCCAGGGAAACAGCAGCGTATGTCGCCCGTGGTGCAAGAACGGACGATCACGCAACCCAAAGCGCCGGTACGCCCTCCGCCCTTCGGCAAGGAGTTCGCGACCCGTGGCGTCGAGGAAGGCCGGAATGTCGTTGTCCTCGTAGACTCTCCGCATCTCATCACGAACGCCATCGTGGATCATGGCTCCTGATCCGCCGAAATGTGGAGGGACCCCACCACGCGCAGGTTCCAGGTCGACCTCGTGGCGCTCTTCGTGAACCTCGGCGACCCGCCAGCAGCGTCCTGCGAAGATCAGGAACAAGTCTCGAGCAAGCGGAAATGTAATGGGCAGCGTGCCGAGCGCCCGGCCGTTCGCGAGCAGTCGCCACTCAGCTGGTGACGTGAATGCCGCATAGAAGTCGTAGTGGTTGACCAGCCGCTCTCCAGAGAGGTCGAGCACCAGCGTTCCATCATGCGTCTGGGAGAGCAGCTCGTGACTTGCGAGATCGCGCAGGAGTTGGGCAAACGTCGACTCATCGACCGCATCGAATGGACCGGACGAACAGAGCGCCCGGTAAGCGTCCGCGGCGCGGAATCCCCCATGCTGGGCGGTAAGCAACAGAACCTGTTGCACAAGCGTGGAGAGGTGGAGCGCGGCAGGCGGAGGCGATTCTACCCAGCGGCTCACAAGCAGGCGAATCATGGCCACCGTCTGCACGAGCGAGCCGCGCAGCTGGTCCTGCGGAGGCGTGTTCTCACCGATCTCCTTCTCCTGGACGTAGATGCGGATCACCGATGGCGCCCCCGCCTGCCGTCCTGAGCGGCCGAGGCGTTGCTTTAGGGAGGCGACGGAGCCCGGCGCGCCGATCTGTGCGATTGAATCGACCGCCCCGATGTCGATACCGAGTTCGAGTGTGGTTGTCGCAACGACGGTAGCGGGCCGAGTCCCCTGCAGCCGTTCCTCGGATTCCTCACGGATCTCGCGAGAGAGACTGCCGTGGTGTGGCCAGAACTCGTTCGGCAATCTTGCCCGTTCCGCCCGCCGACGGAGCAGATCGGCGAAACGTTCGACCTCCACGCGGCGGTTGGCGAAGACGAGGTGTGTGCCACCACGCAGGGTCTCATAGAGATGTCGTGATATTTCCAGGTCGTCGCCGGTCAGCATCTGCTCGAGCTCAACGGAGTCACCCGCCCGTTCTGCGGCGGCAGCTTCGCTCTCGCCCATCTGCGGCCGGGTGATGCGGTAGCCGCGTACCTGCATCTTGACTTCCCGTCCGAGTGCCGACGAGGTAATTCGCTCGACCTCACCGCCACGGCGCGGCAGGAGGAACTCGGACGCCAGATCGAGATCCCCCAGCGTGGCGGAGAGCGCAACACGTGGGACGCGTCTCTTCGCCGCCACGTCCATTCGGTGCATCAGTGATTGCAGCTGGCGACCTCGCTCCGTCCCGATGAACGCATGCAGCTCGTCCACCACGATGTATCGAAGTGCTTCGACGAGGCGGGGGACCGCCGTCCCGCGCGTCACAAACAACGCTTCGAGGGACTCGGGGGTGATGAGCAACGCACCCTTTGGCCGCTCGACGAATCGACGCTTCACGCTGCTCGCGATATCACCGTGCCATGGTGTCACTGCTGCGTTGATGCACTCGAACAACGGATCGAGCCTGCGCTGCTGGTCATTGATGAGCGCCTTGAGTGGCGCAATGTAGATGACGCCGAGCGACTTCGCCGCGTCTTCAGCGAGCGCGCTGCAGATCGGAAGGAACGCGGCCTCCGTTTTCCCGGACGCCGTTGCGGACGAGATCAGAACGTCGCGCCCGTTCAGGATTGGCGCGACCGCCCGCTCCTGGATATCGCGTAGCTCGTTCCACTGCTGGCGCCAAACCCAGCGCCGCACTGTGCGGTCGAGCTGATCGAACGCCTGGGACGCCTCTGTCATCGGCACGCCTACAGACGGAAGGAGGCAAGTTCGTCGCCGGAGGCTTCAGTCGACCCAACTGCCTCCAGGCCGACAATATCCGGGTTCGCCTCGGGTTCGATCTGGACCTTGCCAACGAGGTCGCTCCACGCCGTTTCCGGGTTCTGCTCAAGGATTGCGAGCATCTGGACGAACGCACGGATCGTGTCGCGCGGCGTTCGGAAGTACGCCTCACCAATCCGCCGCGAACAGTGGTCCATGAACGCTCGTAAGGCGTCGTCCGGCAGGGCGGAGGCAGCGGGGTCGCCGTCGGCGTGGATGTGCCGGAGCTTCGTGAGCACGACGAACAGCTCCTCCGGGGTGAGATTAGGAAGCCGGATGACCGGTCCCAAGAAGTCCTTCAAGCCCGCGGAGGCGAACGTGTTCTCGCTCAGCCGGCTTTCAAGAGCCTCGTAGCTGTAGAGTCCGCGCCGCGTATCCGTCAGAAACTCCGGGGTGCCGGCCATGAGAAAGCCAAGGTGGGATACCGTTCCCTGAAGGCAGTCATTCAGGATTCGCAGGATCTGCTCGTAGTTGCTGCTGCGCGCTCGGGTATTCGCGAGCTTGTACAGGTTCACCAACTCGTCCAGAGCCACGAGAAGCCCGGTGTACCCGGCGAGACGAACGAAGCGCGCGAGTAGCTTCAGTTGGTCGTAGACGCTGCCGTCATCGACGATCGTGCGCACCCCGAGATCGCGCCGCGCATCGGTTCTCGTTGAATACTCGCCTCGCAACCAGCGCACAGCCGACGCTTTCAGGCTCGCATCACCCTGATCGTGACCACGCCAGTATGCCGCCACCACTTCGGCGAAGTCGTATCCGCCGACGAGCTCGGACAGCTTGTCGAGATGCTGATGAATGACGTCTTCGACGTTGCCATCCGCGGCGCGGGCTTCCTGCTGCGCCTGTCCGATAAACCGCTCGACCACGGAGGCGAGCCCGCCGCCCTCGGGGTTCGTGCGCGTGGCGAGATTTCGCGCAAGCTCAGCGTAGAGATTTCGCGCCTGTCCGCCTGTCGCGTGGATGCGCCGATCCGGCGTGAGATCGCCGTGCATGGTCACGACGTTTTTTTCCAACGCGGCCGAGCGGATCAGATGAAGGAAGAAACTCTTTCCGCTGCCGTACTCTCCAATCACGAATCGGATCGCCGACCCCCCGTCGATGATCCGGTCAAGATCCCCCAGTAGCGCAGACACCTCGCCCGCGCGACCGACCTGGACGTGCTGGAGCCCGCGTCTGGGTACCACACCGGCTGCCAGCGACTGGAGAATCGCATCGCGATCGCGTGGACGGATCCGGGATTCAGCGGCCATCGAGTAGTTCCTTTAGCGCCTCGTCGTTGACCTCAAGTGGATCGTCGCCCTCGAGGAGTGGTTCGTCGCAACGCTCGAATGCCGCGTCGTTGATCGTCTCGATGGCGCCCGCAGGCATCAATCCGAGTTCACTCGCGGTCTGCTCGAATTCCTCACGGGACCAGATCCGCCGCTGGGCCATGTAGCGGACGAGTTCCGCATGCAGGGAATCCAAGCTACCCAGCGCCGTCTCCGAAGTCCCCTGCTCATCATCGATCGTTATCTCGTCGGCATCGGGTTCTTCCTCTTCCGGTCCGATCGGGCCATCGAAAATCTCCGTGAGCAACTGCGTCACTTCGCGAGTTGACGCCATGACCTCCGCGATTCGCTGCTTGTCCAAGGTCAAATCCGCATCCGTCGGAACGATCGCCGCCTCGGGCGGCCGGGGAATCGAATGCCCGATTGGCTTGTCCCCGGGGATTACGGTGACCGGGCGGGTCGCAGGGCCAGATGCAAGCGCGTGAAGATCGCTGTGGAGCTGATCGGAGTTGAGGCCGAGGAGCGTGTAGATGCGCCCGAGAACCTTGACTTCCTCCGGGCTGATGTGTCCATCTGCAGCCGCGACCGACAAGACAAAACGCCCGGCCAGATCGCGCTGCGCCGGCGCGAGCGCCTGAAGGCGGGACTTCATCCCGGTGAGCTTCGGAGGGTTCGCCAGCAGCCATTGCAAGTGGGCCCGGAGCCTGTCGCAGTCGACCCGCGGGAGACTCAGCGCCTGTTCCAGATGCGCCACGAGGCTCCGTTCTTCGTCCTCTGTCACCGTGCCATCGGCGACGCTCACGGCGGCGCCGAGGTGCAGGAGCACGGTCGCGCCCAAGTAGTCCTCGGCAGGTTCGGTTGGCTTGTCAGGCAGCCGGAACACGGCAGCATGCTGGTGTTTCGAGAGGTTGATCCCGGAGTAGCGAATGTCCGGGGCGACCCCAAACCCACGTTGCTCCAGCAGTCTGGTGAAGGCCGTCCATGCCGACTGCCTCGTGGGCCAGGTGCGCAAGCGCAAGACCGTCGCCGACCTGCTGGCCGTCTTTGCCCGCCTGCGGGCCTGCTACCCACTCGCCACGCGGCTCTACGTGGTGATGGACAACCTCAACACCCACAAGCACGCCCGCCTGAAGGCGTTCATGGCCGCCCACAACATCGAGCCCGTCTACACGCCCACCTCCGCGAGCTGGCTCAACGCCATCGAGTCGCACTTCGCGCCCCTCAAGAAGTTCGCCATCAGCGCGACTGACGACCCCTCGCACGAGTACCGCCGCTGGCGCATCGCGCGCTACCTCACCTGGCGCAACCGCCAGAAAGGCGCCACCAAGGCGGCCCTCGCCAAGTTCTCACGGACTAAGTTGTGGAGGCACTAGCTCCGTTCCCGCCGGCGCCGCTATGCTCCAGGTCCACACGTCGCGGCCGGACGGATCCTCTGCGCTGCCACCTCCGTGTCGGACTCGACCGCGGTAACGGTCTCCGAAATCTCCCGGCGTCTCGGCCGACGTTTCATGCGATTGAGACCCGCAGATCGAATGCCTATGTCTCGTGGCCGATGAGCGTGAGGTAGGCCTCCTCAAGCGATGATGTGCGCGTCGTGATGTGGTCGACGCGCTCGGCACCGATGCGCGAGACAATGGGGCCGGCGTCCATGTCTGAGCCGAGGTGCACACGGACGGTCTGGAGCATGCCGTCGACACCGAGCTCGACGTGCTGGACTCCGGGCAGATCGCCAAGGGATTCCTGAAGCCCCTCCTGGGGCTCCCGCAGCCGAACTTCAACGATGGTTGCGCTGCCGAACTGCCGCTTGATCTCAGCGGGGCTCCCTTGAGCGACCACGACGCCACGATCGATCACGGTCAGGTCGTCGCAGAGCTCGTCCGCTTCGAGCATGTAGTGGGTCGTCAGCAAGATCGTCCGACCCTGCTTCTTGAGCTCCCGTACCAGCTGCCGAAACTCGAAGGCACCGAGCGGGTCCAGACCCGAGGTGGGTTCGTCCAGAAAGAGGATCTCGGGGTCCGTCAACAGCGCCCGGGCGAGGTGGAGTCTTTGCTTCATCCCACGCGAGTACTCGAACACCTTCGAGCGCCGCCGTTCGCTCAGCCCCACCAGTTCAAAGAGCTCCTCCGCACGCCGCTTCGCATCGCGCGGCGAGAGATGGTTAATGGCGGCGAAGTACTGCAAGTTCTGCTCGCCGGTGAGTCGACCGAAGAGCCCGCGTTCACCGCCCAGAGCGAGGCCTGTGCGACGCCGGACCTCGCGGGGCTGCGAGGCGACATCGAATCCAGCCACGAGCGCATTGCCCGCGGTTGGAAGCAGCAGTGTGGAAAGTATCCGCACCGTGGTGGTCTTACCCGCTCCGTTGGGCCCGAGCAGGCCAAAGATGGAGCCGGGTTTGACGCTGAACGAGACGTCACTAAGGGCTACGACCTCGCTCCCCCTTCGCAGCGCGCCGCGCCGCTGGAAGGTCCGGCCAAGGTTCCGACACTCGATCGCCACAGCTTCCATGGTCACCCGTCCCCCGCGAGGACGCCCCGGCGGCGGGCGGCCCGGTCGACGAGGATGAATACCGTCAACCCGACGACCGCATAGCCGGCAGCCACGACGAGTTCGAGTAGGAGATCCGAGGATACCTCCGCGATTGAGTCTCCGACGAACGCCCCTCGGAGCGCATCGAGCCCATGGGTGATAGGGAGGGCATTTCCGATCCACTCTAGGACCGTCGGGAGGCGGTCGAGGGGGATGATCACACCAGTCAGTCCGAGCAGCGCTCCCTGCGCCAAGGAGAGCGGGAGGAACCAATCTTGGTAGAGCGCGGCGAAGTTCCCGAGGAGCAACGAGAACATCAGGATGCCGATTGAGACGACGACGATGGCGACGGCGTACGTGAGGTAGTTCAGGTCGCCCGCCTTCAGATCGATGACGAGGATGGCCAGGATCGTCGTGCTGATCGCGGTGAGCGGTCCGTTGTAGAAGTGCCCGACGCCGCGGGCGAAGGGCGCGGGTTGCTCGATGTGGGCGATCTCGCCGGCCACCAGCAGGGCCGCCACGAAGGAGAGCAGCCCGGCCAGACCGAAGAACGCGATATACGCGAGCGACTTTCCCAGCATCACGAGCGTGAGCGGCGAACGCGAGAGCAGGTTCAGTTCGAGCGTGCCCGCCCAGCGCTCGTCGAGGAGCGAAAATCCTGTCCGAAAGACGGCGACATTCCACAGGACGACGAAGCCCGCGCCCACCGCGACGGCGAGGGAGACCCCCTGCTGATCGCTCGCCCGCGCGATCCAGGCCGCGGCGATCGCTGTGGGTACCCCACTGAGCGAGACCATCAGGATCTGGTACACGCTGGCAGTCGCACGCCACTGCTGAATGAACGCCCCCTGAAGTGCGTATAGGTGGCCAACCATGGCGGGAGGGCCTCCGAGCTTAGCGTTGATGGGTGGTCGATCCGTGACAGCGCGATCACCCGAGACAAATGGCTGCGTGCCGACTACAACGCGAAATGTTTCGCTAGGGTGAGACCGGCATCGTCGCAGCCCCACCATTTTCGCTGAGGACAACACAGTACACGGACGTAGACGACCTGCGGAACTGCCGCGTTGGTTGCCGCTCCCATCAAATCGCGCACGCCTCCGAAGAAGTCCGCAGCCCAGAGCTGCGGGCGGTGCTTGGCGAGGAAGGTTCGCCAGGACTGGGACGGCGGACGCCGCAGCGCCCTCCGCCGATAGCACCTCACCGTCTCCGCGCTCGCCTCGTAGCCGAACGCGAGTAGCTCGCCCTGGATGCAGACGGCGCCCCAGCGCGGGTTCTCGGTTGCGCTCCTCGCGATGAGGCCTTGCCGCTCTTTGCTGATAGGCCGCCGGCCCGGGTGGCGGGCTCGGCTCTTCCACGTCCAGTACCCGCGCCACGCCGGGCGCTGCCAGCGGATGACCGTCTCCGGCTGCACCATCACCAGGGTGGAACGCCAGCCGGGCCAATACCGCGAGAGCCACGACCAGAAGAGACGGTCGGCTGGCTTCGTTCGAGTGCGAGCGCGCTGACGGGTCAGCACGGCGAGCTGCTGCCGCAGGGCCAGGTTCTCGAGCATCAGGTCGTGCTTTGATCGCAGCGCGCTTCGAACCGCGTTCGTCAGTAACCCAAGGTACCTTCGCATGGCGCTGCCTCCTGCCCACGCAGGAGGCAGCCTTCAGATGGACGCCCGCGGGGTCAACTCAACGCCACGTTTTCTGGTAGCACAGGCGTAGTAACCGCGGGTAGCTACCGCTAGAGGCTGTACGTCAGGCCAGGGGGCGGCCCCAGTCGGGGCGGCCAAGCTTGTCCGTGTCGTGTCCCAAGCACGACCGGACCGTGACTATCTCGCCAGCGTGGATGAGGTGGTGGGCTGCGATGCGCATCAAGGCGTAGCTCAATCGCACTAGAGGTGATTCGCACTAACACCGTATACGCGAGTCGACGGAATGTCAGTTCAGAGGCGGTCTGGTGGGGTCGGCTGCCCGAAGCGCCTTACCCCCAGAACGCGAGGTTCACGATCGACACGTCACGAGGGCGAATGGTGTCGGTCGAAAGGAGTTACCCGGGAACCGTCCCGAGCAGAAGCGTTAGCGGCGTGGCCCGGGCGCAGGGGAACCATTTGGAGCGGGACAGGCGGGCTATACTGCGCAACGCCACGCGAGGAGGCCCCAAGTATAGCTCCTGAAGGCCGACCCCGTTCTCTTCGCCGAATGGCTTGGCGACTGGTTTGAGCGACTGCGGGGCGACTTCACCGAGCAGGGCTGCGGGAAGGGATGCTCCGAGTGCAAGACGTGCACGTGCTGCGGCACAAGGTGCTGGTCGAGGGCCAGAGCCGGCGGCAGGTGCGGTCCAGCAGCCGACCTTCCCGATTGCGAGCACATCGAGCGGGCTTTCCCGGGTGTGCGTGCTTCTCTGTTGCCCGGAAGCTGCGTCGCCGGTACGACTGCGGATAAGAGACCGACTCGGACGAGGCGAGACTCAGCATGAATCTGCGGTTCCACATCGACCCCGATACGGGCGACCTCCACATCCACCGGCATGGAGTGCGCCAGCAGGAAGTCGAGGACGTTATGGCATCCCCGGCCGAAGACGTGCCGGGGCGGCGCAACTCGCGCCTCGCCATCGGACAGACGCTCGGCGGACGCTACCTTCTGGTAGTGTATGTGCGAGACTCGGAGCCAGACAGCGCGTTCGTCATCACCGCCTACGAGTTGTCCGGCAACGCCCTCACCGCTTTCCGGCGGCGGAGGCGGAGGAGACAACGATGAGCGACGCGACAAACAGGTTCCCGCCCGGCTGGGACGAAGAGCGCTTGCGCGACGTCATCGAGCACTACGAGGGGCAGACGGACGACGAGTTGGCGGCGGAGATCGAGGCCGCCTTCGAGGACAGGTCGCAAACGGTGATGGTGATCCCAAACGATCTCGTTCCCGCAGTGAGGGCGCTGCTCCCCGAGTCCCCCGATCCCGCGCCGGCATCCCCGGCCTGATGCGAGTGGCTTGTTCTGTCGCCCGTGATTAGGACCGGCACGGGCGCCCTCTCCTATCGGCTCGACCATCGGCCAGTTCGCGTTATCCGAGTGGCTCGGCGTCTATAGCGCCACCGCCCACTGAAAAGTTCGCAGTACAGTACGTGTAGGCCCACCAGCTTCCATAGGCTCAGAGCCATCTTGGCCGACCGTGCGCTCCGAGATTGACGGCCAATCTGACGGCCAACAGCTTCTAGCGAGCTAGATTGTCCCCCGAAGGACGCGGTCCATCTTGGCGACCGCCTCCTCTTGAAGGTGTGGCAGCACGTGGGCGTAGGAGCTGGAGCGGCTGCGGGCGGAGTTCCTCGGCATGGTGAGCCACGAGCTTCGTGCCCCGCTCAGCTCCATCAAGGGTTCCGCAGCCACGCTGATTGGGTCGGGTGCCTCGCTGGACCCTGCCGAGATGGACCTGTTCTTCCGGATCATAGAGCAGCAGGCCGACCACATGGCTCTCCCGGTATTGGCCCGGCTGGCGTTCCACCCTGGTGATGGTGCAGCCGGAGACGGTCATCCGCTGGCAGCGCCCGGCGTGGCGCGGGTACTGGACGTGGAAGAGCCGAGCCCGACACCCGGGCCGGCGGCGTATCAGCAAAGAGCGGCAAGGGCTCATCGCGAGGAGCGCAACCGAGAACCCGCGCTGGGGCGCCGTCCGCATCCAGGGCGAGCTACTCGCGCTCGGCTACGAGGTGAGCGCGGAGACGGTGAGGGGCTATCGGCGGAGGGCGCTGCGGCGTCCGCCGTCCCAGTCCTGGCGAACCTTCCTCGCCAAGCACCGCCCGCAGCTCTGGGCTGCGGACTTCTTCACCGTCCACACGCTCACCTTCAAGACGCTGTCCGTCTTCTTCTTCATCACGCACGCGCGCCGCCGCATCGTGCATTTCAACGTGACGGCACATCCGACAGCGCCGTGGGTGTGGCGTCAGTTGCTGGAGGCGACGCCGTGGGGGCAGCAGCCCCGCTATCTGATCCGGGACCGCGACCGCTCGTACGGCGGTGCCTTCATTGGCAAGGCGCGAGCGATCGGGATCAAGAGGCGATGGTGCAGCATATCGGCTGCGCGCCGGCCATGACCCCGGTGCATCCGCCGCGTGCGGGACGGCGGCCCGTCTACTGGGCCACAGACGTCGCGCCGCTATGATTACGACCGCCATAGCGTTCATGACGGAGGTACCGTGAGCGGCGACATCTCCTGGATCACGAACTTCATCTGGGGCATCGCGGACGACGTGCTCCGCGACCTCTACGTCCGCGGCAAGTACCGCGACGTGATCCTTCCGATGACGGTCCTCCGCCGGCTCGACTCCGTGCTCGAGCCGACGAGCGCTGCCGTGTTGGACATGAAGAGGACGCTCGACGAAGCGGGCATCGTCAATCAGGATGTCGCGCTCCGGCAGGCCACTGGACAGTCGTTCTACAACACCTCCAAGTTCACGATGCGCGACCTGCAGGCGCGGACGAGCCAGCAGCAACTGCGCGCGGACTTTGAGGCCTACCTCGACGGGTTCTCGCCGAACGTCCAGGAGATCCTCGACAGCTTCGAGTTCCGCCACCAGATCCCGCGGCTCTCGCGGGCAGACGCGCTCGGCACGCTGATCGAGAAGTTCGCCGACCCGGCGATCGATCTGAGCCCATCGCCGGACACCGGGATCGACAATCACGCGATGGGCTCGATCTTTGAAGAGCTGGTGCGCCGCTTCAATGAGGAGAACAACGAGGAGGCTGGCGAGCACTGGACACCGCGGGACGCCGTGCGGCTGATGGCGAACCTGGTGTTCCTGCCCATAGCTGACGAGATCGAGTCCGGCACCTACCTGGTGTACGACGGCGCCTGTGGCACCGGTGGCATGCTGACGGTCGCCGAGGAGACGCTTGAGCAACTGGCCACGCAGCACGGTACGGAAGTCTCGACACACCTCTACGGAATCGGAAGGACGAACGCCTCGGTCTTGCCGGAGCCGGTCCCGGTAGCAACCAGCAGGTTCGGAGCGTCCCCAAAACTCGCCAGGAGCGCTTCTTCCTGGTGGGTGTACAAGGGAAATCTGTACACGGCAACGCCGTACTCCACGAGCTTGGACAGACCTGGAGGGATGTCGCCCGGGTATTCCTGCTCTAGTTCCCGCAGCAGCCGGGCCGGAGCAAACGCGGGGGTCGCCTCAATGAAGGGGTCTTGAGCAATGACCCCGCGTTCTCGAAGGAGGGCTGACCGCTCAGCGAACACCAGCGGATGTGAAATCCTGTACTGCGATTCGATGTAGCTCGCAATGGACTCTTTAAGGTGGGCAGCAGCTTGACTTGGTGTGAACTTCATCAATCGCTACCTGACGGAAAGGTAGTGGGTATTTGTTCCGTTCTCAACAGTTTCTCGACTGCCTCCCCCACGGCCTTACCCTCAGTCGACTCACGCAGCCATTTTCGGAGCTCGCGGCGGACTATGTGTTGGAGCCGTTGGGCCGAAGTGCTGTGCGATGGCGGAGCGCGACGGCTGCTTGTCTCCTTCTGCGGAGAGAGCATGGTCGCGGAGCCAATCGAAGAGGGTGATCCAGCGGTCTGCGTCCTCCAGCGTAAAGGCATAGGGCACGACCGTCCTGACCGGGCCGGCGTTGGGCCAGCGCAGCAGCCATCGCTTGCCGCCGGTGAGGATGCCCATGCGTATCCGGCCCTGCTCCCCTGACTGCTCCAGGTAGTCGTCGAGTTGCTGGACGTATTCGGCATTCGGGTTGAAGCCTCCCGCGGTCCCGATCCGGCGCTTGAACTCGATGAAGGTATCGAGGGCGGCAAGGTCGACGGCGCGGCGCGAACCCTGTGCGGGTGGGTTCTCCTCAACGATCTCATCGCCCCTCACGAGCCCCGTGAGAATGAGGAAATCACGCACCGCGCTGGTGATGTTCGCCTCGGGCTCGCCATTATCATGCGGCCGCAGAATCTCGGCGGCAGCCTGGGCGTACCGGGGCTCGTTGTAGTCTATCTGAATGGACACTTACGCCCTCAGAGTATTCAGATTTCCAATAGGGCAAGCCGGAGGACGAGACCGCACTCCTGGGCGTTACCCATTCGAATCAGCCCTACCCGCTACTCCGGCGCAACGAACTCCCCTAACCAGCGTACGTTGTCAATGCTTGGACTTGCCGACCGGTAGAACCTCTCGTCGGCGGTCCACAGCTCGCAGCCCACACTCTCCGCCAGCGCCAGATAGTGGGCGTCGTAGGCCGCACTCTGCTTGAGTTGGCTGGCAAGTTGAAGGGCTCTGACATGCAGGTCGGGCGGCTGATGGAGTTCGAGCCGCGACGCAAGCAGCCTCGCGATCATGCGGATACTGTCGCCGACGCTCAGTTCGCCACGCAACACGCGCCGGTGGAGAGCGTTGGCGACCTCGAAAGGCATGAGATGCGGGGCGATGCGGGTGATGTCCTGGGCAACCCAGGATTGGAGGGCGGCCTGGGCCTTGTCAGAGTCATCCTCTTCAACCAGCCACTTCACCGCCAGGCTTGCATCGACGACAACGGAACCGCTCACGCCCACCCCGCGGTTTCTGCATCCCTGATCTCACGAGCCTCCCGAATCAAGTCGGCGGAACTCCCAGGCAGGGGCTTGCCCCCGAATATCTCTTGCCGGAGCTCTGCAAACAACTCATGGTCCGGTTTGTCAGACAACAGTCCGGCCATCCCGTTGGCTTCGTCCATTGTCAACTCCCGATCAATGGCAGCTTGGCAATACCCACGCATGCTGACGCCTTTGAGTGCGGCGATGGCTTTTAGCCGCCGCTGAAAGGTGGGGTCCAGATCCAAGGTAAGTCTCTTCCTCTTGGTTTCCATCGCCTACGCCTCCCTTGGTGGGTACTGTAGGGTAAGAATATGACAAACACGGAAAGATAATCAATACATCTCCAAGAGTCGGACAACATGAGATGCCCCGCATCTTGCGCCTAGCGCATCTGCCTGAAACCGCCCTCCTACCCCAGCGTCTCCCCCTTCCCGATGCGGTAACCGACGCGGGGCTCGTTGAGGATGTAGGCGGGGTTGTTGGCGTCGTCGCCCAGCTTGCGGCGGAGCTGCTTGGCGGCGGTGCGCACGCGCCGCGAGTCGCCGGAGCTACGCAGGCCCCAGACCCATTGCAGCAGCCGGTCGTAGGTCAACACGCGACCGGCGTTGGCCGATAGCTCGAAGAGCAGCCCGTACTCGATGGCGGTCAGCTGCACGGGACGCCCGGCCAGCGTCACGCGGCGCTCGGCGTAGTCGATGGTCAGGTCTCCAAACACGTAGGGTTCCGACGGCTCCTGAACTCCGCCGACGAGAGACGGCCTCTGCTTGACGCCGGAGGCGTCCGTGGGTGGAGGCTGCACGCCCGCGCCCGTGGGGTTCCGTGGGCCGAGGAGCGAGGGCCCGGTCGGCAGCAGGGGCGCTTCGGGGACGGTGGGCGAGGGCGTGTAGGCGTCGGGGATGGGGCCCGCGACACCGAACTGCTCGTCGTATTGAGCGAGCAGGCCCGAGGGGTCGAGGACGGCTGTGCCCGGATACCGGATGCCAATCTCGTCGGGGCCACGGCCGACGAAGCCGGCGAGACCCGCTGAGGCGCCACCGAGGTCGCCCGCCGAGAAAGCGCCGGTCGAGCCCGTGGGCACGCCGTACTCCCTTACGTAGTCGGAGCCGAGGGCACCCGTGATCAGGTCCGCGCGCTGGCGGCTTTCCTGGAGGCCGGCGAGGGAGCGGTCGAGGGCGGAGCCGGCGGCCGCCTGGTTGAGGCGCTCGCTTCCCAGCCTCGACGAAAACTCCTGGAGCTGGGCGTTGTACTGGGCGATCGCCGCCGACTGCTCCAGGTCGTAGCCGGTGAGCGTGAACTCGTTCTGGATGCCCTTGAAGAGCTCGGTGTTGTAGGCGTCGAGCTGCGCGCGCAGCCGAGGGTCCATGTCCGCAATCGGCACTGCCGGCCGAGGCGACGACGGATGTGTGCCGAGCGAGGGCCAGGGTTCAGTAGTCCAGTACCGCACTGGGCGCGACCGAGCGGCCGGGGCCAAGCCACGCCCGCCCCAGCAGCCGTTCCCGCTTAAGCAGGCGCTTGTGGGAGACGAACAACGGCACCTCGGCCCCGGCCCGCTCCATCTCCTTCCGCGCCACGCGCAGGAAGTGGCTCGCGGCCACCTCGTCGTCAAAGACCACAAGGACGGCGGGCCGGGCGCCGTGGTCGTCGGTGGGTCGCTGCGAGGCGTAGTAGCGCAGGTAGGGGGCGAGGCGCGCCGCCATCGTGACGGGCCGCACTGCCCGCCGCTCCCACTCCAGGAAGAACGGCCAGACCTCGCCGTCTCGGCGGAGGACCCCGAACGCGTCGGGGTGGACGGAGTGCAGCCGGTCCTGATGGCGGAAGTAGCGCGACGCGCGGTCCTGGGCGGGCTGCATCACGAGTACGAGCGTCTCGCCGCGTGACATTCGGGCGGACGACATTTTCTGGTAGCACAGGCGGTGGTGAGCACTCGACGAACTGGAACGAGGGCGAGGGAGACGAGCACTCGCGGGCTACCGGCGGGCTTCGCGCTCAGGGCGAATGACCACCAAATGACTTCGCCGTGTCCGAGTTCACGCGAACGGTGTATTGCACGCCCGGCTCGAAATCGGAACCCAGCGGGACGGTGGTCTCAACGACCGGATAGTCGGCGGTACAGGCGACGCGTGGGTCGGCGACCTGATGGTGGGTGATCACGATGTCGATCCGGTTCGATTCGCTTCGCCGGACTTCGTAGCCGTTGAACTGCGAACAGCCGCTGCCCCGAGGCATGCCGGAGACGACGCGCAGCTCGTAGTAGGGCGGCGCGCTTCCCGCTACGACGACCTCCGCGCTCTCGATCGGTGACTCGGCGATGAACGTGTCGCGAAGGTCGGGGGAGGGGAGGGTAAAGGTCGTCGTTTCGCGGCCGTTGGCGATGATCCGGTAGGTCTGGCCGGGTTCCAGCGGCGCCCTGATGGGGAGCACGGTGTCGAGTTCCACCACCTCCTCGGCGCAGGGGATCGCCCAGGGAGCGGAGGGCGGCTGCATCAGCGTCACTCGGACGATGATGTCGCGGCCGTCCAACTCCAATCCCTCGCTGCCGGGCCGGGCACAGCCCTCGATGGTGGACTGGTAGTAGGCCACCCGCAGCACGGGTTCCTGCTCCTTCGGGATGAGGTTGGCCCACACGACGTGGACCGGGGCCTCGACCCAGGTCCGCCAGTCGGACCCGGCGCCCTCCTCTCCGACCAAGTCCGGCGGCGGCTGCACCAGCATCAGCAGCATGTCGACCTTGTCAGGATTGCCGTGGGTGATGACCTCATATGCCGTGTCGTTGGTGAAAGCGAGGCGGCCGTCGGACTCGATGATCTTGGCATGGATCGCATAGCGATTCCCGGAGTCGATGTCATCACGGTGGTAGCCGACGTTGAAGCGGATGGGGACTTGGCCGGGGCCGGTGATGGTCTGCCGAGCGATCAGCAGAGCGTGGGCGTCGGCGTAGGAGACGTCCCGCAGCTCGACAACGAGGGCCGCGCCCGGCGTGAGGGCCAGCCGCTCCCGGTAGGTGACCGTGCCGGTCACGGCCGCGTTGGGCTCGCGGCCCGATGGCACTTCCTTCGTCGCGTTGGGTCCGCTGCGAGGCGATCCTCGAGTCCCCGTGGCTGGCCAGGGCTCGCGTGTTGATCCGCAGTCGGTTGCCGTCCGGATCCTGTATCTCGAAGTCTGGTCCCCAGGGATTCTCGGTGGTCTCCACAGCGAACCACTCTGCCAGCTCCGCGCAGTTCTCCACTCGCAAGTACACGAGCGTGTCCGGGCTGGCGTCACCGGGATGCTCACTCAGGAACAGTGTGACACCTCCTCGCTCGATCGTCGCGAACGCAGGTAACCCCTCAGCGAATCGGTGCGTGCTGGATAGAACAAACCCAAGTTGCTCATACCAATCCGCTGCGCGCTGAGCATCTGCGACACGCAGGATCGGCACTGCCTGCTCACGCGACATGAACGATCCTCCTGCACCCACCCCCACAGTCTCTATCAGCGCCGACCAGGGCGCTCCCCAAGCGGATGTCACCCGCACTCGCGTCCACAGCGGTCCCAGTCCCAACACCCAGAAGGCCTCTCTGGCCCCGCTCACCGACTGTGGCGCTCTCCAGCGACGGCCGCGACGTGTGGACCTGGAGCATAGCGGCGCCGGCGGGAACGGAGCTAGTGCCTCCACAACTTAGTCCGTGAGAACTTGGCGAGGGCCGCCTTGGTGGCGCCTTTCTGGCGGTTGCGCCAGGTGAGGTAGCGCGCGATGCGCCAGCGGCGGTACTCGTGCGAGGGGTCGTCAGTCGCGCTGATGGCGAACTTCTTGAGGGGCGCGAAGTGCGACTCGATGGCGTTGAGCCAGCTCGCGGAGGTGGGCGTGTAGACGGGCTCGATGTTGTGGGCGGCCATGAACGCCTTCAGGCGGGCGTGCTTGTGGGTGTTGAGGTTGTCCATCACCACGTAGAGCCGCGTGGCGAGTGGGTAGCAGGCCCGCAGGCGGGCAAAGACGGCCAGCAGGTCGGCGACGGTCTTGCGCTTGCGCACCTGGCCCACGAGGCAGTCGGCATGGACATCGTAGAAAGCGAGGAGCTGCTCCGTGCCCTGAAGGCGGTGGTAGGTAGCGCGGAAGCGCTGGGGGTGGCCGACCGGTGACCAGGAGCGTCCCCCAAGCGGCCTCAGCTCGAGCGGGCCACACTCGTCGAAGCAGACGACGGCGCCATCTGGAGGATAGCGCTCGTAGAGGTCGAGGACGCGATTTTTTTCACCTCGAAGTCGGGGTCCGGAGACTGCTTCCAGGTCTTCGTGTGCTGATAGGAGACGCCCTCGCGGCGCAGCAGGCGGCGCACCCACTCGCTGCTGATGGGCGGGATCAACCCTTCCTCGAGGCAGTAGGCGCGCAGCTTGCTCACCGACCACTGGGTGAAGGGCAACCCCAGGTCCTGCGGCCGGCTGAGGGCTACCCGGATGAGCGCCCGTACCTGCTGGCCGTCGATGATGAGGGGCCGGCCTGTGCGGCCAGGACTCTTGCTGAAGGTCGTGAACCCCGTGGCGTTGAAGCGGTGCAGCCAGTGCTCCGCCTTGCGCCCACTGCAGCCCACTGCCCGTGCCGCTTCCGCTGCGTTCATCCCCTCCTGCAGACACCTGATGAGCCGATACCGCTCGAAGATCCGCGTCGGTTGCCCCTTGTCCGCCAGCTTCTCCCCGAGGACCTCTTCCTCCTCCGCCGACATCGGCCGCAACCGCAACCGTGGCGCTCCCATTGCTGCTCCCCGTCCCGCCCACTAGCAGCTTCACCTACTCAACTTATTTGGAAGGGCACTAGCAGGGGCAGGGATGCCGATAGAGCTAGTGGGGGACGAGCTGCGGATGTGCGGGATCGAGGTGTTCCGCGTCGCGGGCGGGCGCATCACCGACGTCTGGGACCACCCACCCATGGCCGGCCACTGGGGCTGGCGCGAAGCACAACCCCCGGTCGATCCGCTTTAGGTAGGTCGGACGATCACCTTGCAGTCGTGCTGATCGCCGCTGGCGATCCGGACGAACTCGGCCGGTAATTCGCCGAGATCCACAGTCCGTGTCACGAGCGGCCCAGTGTCGACTGCGCCGCTGCTGAAGGCGGCGAGCGTCTCTTCGAACTCCCCGCGGGTATAGGCCATGACGAACTTGATCGTCAGCTGCTTGTTGATCCCGATGACGGGCATGAAGCGATCCTCGTTCATGCAGACGCCCACGACGATGACCCTGCCACGCGGCTTCACCGCGTCCATAGCTTGGCGAATGATCCCCGGGATGCCGACGCAATCGAAGACGACGTTCGGCCCCCGCTCGGCTGTAGCCGTCCTGAGTCCTTTCGCGAGCGTGGACGCAAAGTCGGCGGCCGAGGGATCCAGGACCAGGTCGGCTCCCAGCTCAGCCGCGAGCTCGCGACGCTCCGCCACCGGATCGCTGACCGCGACAAGCTCGACGCCGTCGTGCTTCAACCACAGCAGCGCCATGAGCCCAATTGGGCCGGCGCCCATGATGAGGACCCGCTCGTGCGGATCGACCTCGGCCTCGTGAGTGGCGTGGCGAGCGACGGCGCAGGGCTCGGTAGTGGCGGCTACCTCAACGCTGATGTTCTCAGGCACAGCGAGAAGTGTGGGCTCCCACAGCACCATGTGGTCGGCGAAGGCGCCGTTGAGCTCCGAGCTGTAGGCGCTCGCCATGCGCGGCGGGACGGGACGCGTGGTCTCCCTGGCCGGCGCCCGCACCACCCGGTCGCCGGGCGACCATTCAGAGACCTCCGGCGCAACCTCGACGATCTCGGCGACAAACTCGTGGCCCATAACCAACCCCTTGGTCAGGTCCGCTTTCGCATACCAGGATGTTGGTCCCGTCTCTTCGATCATCGCCTCGAGGTGAGTTGCGGCGTGAACGTCGGAACCGCAGATCCCTGCCGCCAGCACGCGCACCAGCACCTCACCGGGGCCAGGGGTTCCCCGTGGCCATTCCTCGACCGTGAGCGAGGTGCCCCGCAATACGAGTGCCTGCATGTCGCTCGACCCCCTCTCACACTCCTCGGTCGGAGTGGGCGGTAAGCCTAGTCCTTAGCAGCGGGCGCATGATCGACAAGGTGGCTGTCCGATTTCACCTGTTCGAGCTGCTCGCGGGCGTGGGCCGCAGCGGATCTCGTGTCGCGATCTCTCAGACGGGATGGCCGGGGGTGACCACGCATACGACGGCTGCCCGCCAGCCCGCGACCAGGCGCAGGAGGCGCTCGGCGGCGGGAAGGGTGTCGATCGTGACGGGCACAGTGTGGCTCGCGCGCCCCTCGCGCTCGAGGAGGCGGTAGCCGGCCATGCTGCGGGCGAGCCGCACCGCCTCGCGGTAGGAGGGCGAGGACGGCCGTTCGAAGGTCAGGGTGCAGGTCAGCATCTCGCCCACCCGCAGCCCCGGGCCGGTCGTCCCTGAACGACTGGCTGCGAAGGCAACCCGGTCACTGGCTCGACCTGATACCGATCTCGAGGAACTTGCCCTCGTCGAAGCGCATTGCGACCCAGGCCGCCACCTGGGCGATGCCCGCAAGCTCCTGGCGGAGCCGGATTCGGCGCGGACGCACTATCGGCACGCTCTCGAAGCCGGTGAGCAAGTCGGGTTCCGGCCGGAGATTGCCCTAACCCGGCTCGCTCTTGCCGATCTCCTGCTCCAGAGCTACCCGGACGAGCGGGACGAGACCATTGCTCACCTGGATTTCGTCGTGGATGAGTTCCGCGCGATGAAGATGCAGCCATCGCTAGAACGCGCACTCTCCCGCCGGGAGATCTTGAAGGCATGACCGTTTCCCTGGCTCCGCCCCACCCGGGACGGGCTGGCGTGAGCTCGAATTCGGGCTCGCTGAGCCATCGGGCGGTCAGGCAGACGGGATCACGCATAGTTCGTCTCCTTGCCATGAGTTGCGCTTTTGGCTGTAGGTCGTACCTCCGGGGCTCCGGGAGTTCCGTGTCGGAGCTCAGCCCGGGATCGGGTGGCAGCTGGGAGTCTTTCCGACTCGTCGATGACGAGGAGCTCGGTCGCCTCGCTCTGCGCAGCCCACTCCTCCAGCGGCCTGATGTAGCTCCTCAGCTGGTGGGTGTGCCTGAAACCGGCCGCCCAGCCGACCGGGAGCAGGTCCCAACCGACCACATGGACGAGCCACCAAAGCAAGGGGGCGCGCAGATGGCGCTGGCGGGGCCGCGCTAGCCGTACACGACGCGCGTCCGCACGATCTTGTCCCAGAGGCACTGGCGGTTCGCGTCCCACACGCACCACAGCGCCGCCACGACGAAGGCGAGCCCGTAGATCGCCCCGCCCGCCTCCGTGCCGAGCACGGCCACCAACACGCCGTTGACCGCGCCGAAGGCGATGACACGCACTGCGAGGTCACGGATGAGCATCCAGCTCAGGCTGGCCACCGCACCGTCCTCGCGGATGACGCGCGTGCCCAGCAGCCGCTTCGCCGGGCTCTGCCCCCCGCGCGCCGCGACCAGGTACCAGATGACCCAGCCGATGCCGAGGGTGACGACGAAGATCAGGCCGTCGAGCACGGCCCCGGCAAGTCTGCGGCCCTGGCTCGCCAGCGGCGGGTCAGTCGCGTTCACGGTCATGCTAGTCCTGTTCAGACTCCTCGGGTGCGGCCCACGTCCCGCCCGAAGCCATCGGTGCAATCCACTTTCCCTGCCGACCTGCCTAAACAGCGTACCTCATGCCGAGCGCCCTCCACCACCGCCGCCAGGCCTCGTCGCGCTTCCAGGCACCGGCGTCGACGGTGTCTACGACTCGTCGCCCAGATCCACGTCGATGAGCAGACGGGCGAGCCAGTCCGCCTCACGCCGGCAGTCGCGCAGATGCGCACGCAGGCCGGCGCCGACCGTCGGCGCATCGTCGGCCGGGCACGCCGTGACGCAGTCCCGCTGGGCCAGCCCTTGGATCAGGCGTGCGCCGACCGCGTCCGCGGGCACGTCCGATCCCCAGTCGTACGGCAGGCTCGATCCCGTTTGTGTGCGCCTGCCCCCGCACGTACTCACCCACGCCGTGAGCGACCGTCTCGTGGTTTGGCAGTCCTTGGTAGGCGCCGTGGTCGTCGGTGTAGATATCAGCCTCCTGCGCGATGCGGGCGCAGACGAAGGGCTTGAGCGTCGCTCCGTCGGTGCGCTCCACCACGGCGGCGCTCACGCGCCCCGTGGCGCGGTCCTTCACACCCGCAACGGCAACCTTGCCGACCGGCCCGCGGCCAGCGTGGAGGCGCTTGCTCTCGTGCTTATTGCGCTCCTTGCCGCCCACGAACGTCTCATCTGCCTCGACCGGCCCGGCGAAGTCCTCGTCGCCATTGTCTGCCCACGCCTCACGGAGGCGGTGCGCGAGATGCCACGCGGACTTCTGCGTGATGCCGAGATCGCGGTGCAGCTTCATCGAGCTGACGCCCTTGATCGAGGTGGTGAGTAGGTAGATCGTGACGGCCCACGTCTGGTAGCCTAGGTTGGATCCCTGCATCGCCGTGCCTGTGCGGACAGAGAAGCGCTTACGACAGTCGCGGCAGCGCATCGGCATGGTCTTGTGGGCCGCACCGGTCCTGGACGTTGAGGGAGCCGCAGTAGTGGCAAGCGGTCCCGTTCGGCCAGCGCGTCTTGCAGAACCAGTCCTCGGCGGTAGCGTTGTCGGGGAACATACGGAACAGGTCGGTAAGGGCGATGCCCTCGCGGTAGTGGTGGCCTGGAGCTCTTGTTGCCATGAATAGTGCCCTTCCCCTCGTGGGCACTATTCTACCACAGTCCGGGCACTATTGTATATAATACCCCTTTTTTAGGTGTCGAACCTTGTCGAATTCTACGCCTCCTCCCCGATGGTCGCCATGTGCTCACGGATGAGGCGACAGTAGCCCTCCTCGATCTCGATACTCGGGAGAAGGGACTCGAACCCACGACCCTCTGCTTGGGAAGCATCTGCAGTCGGTTCGCAGACCGCGGACCGGCGGAATTGGGCGGGTTCCCAGAGAGAGGAAACTGCAGTGAAGCTTCAGGGCCAACACAGGCTGGATGGGGGGGCTAGCGGGGCGCGGGTTCGGCGAACGCGGATGCCCTGAGCATCTGATCGGCGGGCGAGAAGCGGGCGTGGCGGCGGGCGGCGTCCTCGGCGCGGTAGCTGGCGGTGTAGCGGCGCACCATCTCGGGGCCGGCGTGGCCGAGCAAGTGCTGGACGTCGAGTTCGCGGGCGTCCTGCTGGATGGCCCAGGTGGCGAAGGTATGGCGAAAGCGGTGGGCGTGGCAGCGGGGCACGTGGGCGGCGCGTCCGCGGCGGCGGAGCAGCTGCTTGAGGCCGTTGGGCTGGAGCCGCACGCCGGGCCGCAGCTGGCTGGGCCCGGTGACGGCCCAGAGGAGCGGGCCCGGCGTGCGCCCGCGGACGGCGAGGTAGGCCTTGAGCGCGGCCCGGCAGCGGCGGGCGAAGGGGACGACGCGTTGCTTGTTGCCCTTGCCGTGGCGAATCAGCAGGCGGCCGCGGGGGAGGTCGCAGTCGGCCAGGTCGAGCGGCGCCCATGATCACTCCTCGGGCGGCTCTCGCAGCCACGCCGGAATGTCCTGCGCCGTATGCAGGACCCTCCAGACGTCGATGTCCGCCTCTCGCTCGACGTAGAAGACCAGATACGGAAACCCCCTCACGACCGACGAGCGCAGGCCGGGAAGATCCAGCTCACGCTCATAGCGGGGCGAACCGCTCGCAGGATGCTCACCCACACGACGGTAGGCTTCTTCCAGCCCGTCGATGAAGGCCAGGGTAACCGCCGCTCGCGCTACGGCCAGATAGTG
This sequence comes from Tepidiformaceae bacterium, assembly GCA_965247935.1. GTDB lineage: Bacteria > Chloroflexota > Dehalococcoidia > Tepidiformales > Tepidiformaceae > CAUYXJ01. Next base: position 757,643 of record CBDFIA010000002.1, on the reverse strand, counting down.
CTCGACGGCCTCGTCGACATCGCGCCGAGCCCGCTCGCGAAGGACGACAGGTTTCCCGGTCACCCCTGGCTGGCTTGGCGGACCCGATCGCGAAGCCGGCCGAAGTAGTCCGCATCGGCGGTGACCGCTGGCGGCGACGCCGCGCCTTCGAGGAGCAGGGCGCGCAGGCGCTGGCGATCCTCGTCCTTGCGGATCAACTCGCGGACGTACTCGCTAGACGAGCTGTAGCCGCGGGCGCTGACCTGCTGGTCCACGAATGACTTGAGGGCCTCGGGCAGCGATATGTTCATCGTGCTCATGACGCAACGCTAGCTGGGTTGGCAAAGTTTGGCAAGACGCGATGTCCGATCTTGGCTTAGTCGTCCTTCGCATCGTAGGCCGTGTTGCGGTGCACCCCCGCCGTGTCGGCAGCCAGCGTGACGTTGCCAGTGTTCCGCAGCGCCTCCAGGAACACCTTGCGCCACGCTGGGGCGCGTCGCTTTTTACCATATTCCGCCTCTTTTTTAGGTGTAGGGTCTTGTAGGGTCACGCATCCTCCACGAAGGAGGCCGGAAGGTCGTAGCTCTCCTCCTTTAGGGTGGCCATGTGCTCACGGATGAGGCGGCAGTAGCCCTCCTCGATCTCGATGCCGACGGCGATGCGGCCAAGCTAAGCCGCCTTGCTCATGGCCCTTTTTTAGGTGCACGGTCTTGCACGGTCACGCCTCCTCCCCGATGGATGCGACCGGAAGGTCGTAGCTCTCCTCGGGAGAAGGGATTCGAACCCACGACCCTCTGCTTGGGAAGCATCTGCAGTCGGTTCGCAGACCGCGGACCGGCGGAATTGGGCGGGTTCCCAGAGAGAGGAAACTGCAGTGAAGCTTCAGGGCCAACACAGGCTGGATGGGGGGGCTAGCGGGGCGCGGGTTCGGCGAACGCGGATGCCCTGAGCATCTGATCGGCGGGCGAGAAGCGGGCGTGGCGGCGGGCGGCGTCCTCGGCGCGGTAGCTGGCGGTGTAGCGGCGCACCATCTCGGGGCCGGCGTGGCCGAGCAAGTGCTGGACGTCGAGTTCGCGGGCGTCCTGCTGGATGGCCCAGGTGGCGAAGGTATGGCGAAAGCGGTGGGCGTGGCAGCGGGGCACGTGGGCGGCGCGTCCGCGGCGGCGGAGCAGCTGCTTGAGGCCGTTGGGCTGGAGCCGCACGCCGGGCCGCAGCTGGCTGGGCCCGGTGACGGCCCAGAGGAGCGGGCCCGGCGTGCGCCCGCGGACGGCGAGGTAGGCCTTGAGCGCGGCCCGGCAGCGGCGGGCGAAGGGGACGACGCGTTGCTTGTTGCCCTTGCCGTGGCGAATCAGCAGGCGGCCGCGGGGGAGGTCGCAGTCGGCCAGGTCGAGCGCGCTCAGCTCGGCGCAGCGGATGCCGGTGTCGAGGAAGAGGAGCACCACGGCGGCATCGCGCCGCCCGACGGCGGTGGCGGGATCGCACGCCGCCACCAGGCGCGCGAGCTCGGCGGGGGGGAAGGGCTGTACGACCTCGGAGGGGAGGCGGACGTTGCGCAGGCCGCGGAAGGGCGTGTGCTCGAGGAAGCCCGCGGCCACGCACCAGTTGAAGAAGCAGCGCACCTCGCGGAAGTAGCGATGGCGGGTGGCGGGCCGGCGGGCCTGAAAGGTCTCGCAGTAGCGGATCACGGTCGCGGTCTCGACGGCCGCGGCCTCATCGGGCACGCCCTGCGCGGCGACGCTGCGCTGGAACCGGGCCAGGGTCTCGCTGTAGGCGCGCTGGGTGCGTGGCGAGAGGTCCTCGATCCGGCAGCGGGCGAGATAGAGGGCGATCAGCTCCGAGAGGGTGGTGGCAGCGGGCATGGGGACATGGACGCTCGTGGGCGGACGGGCGTCAAGTCGCGGGGGAGACTTGCCACTCGGCGGGGCGCGAGCGAAGACCACGGACCAGCGGAAGGAGCCAAGATGCCGCTGTGCTACCAGAAAATGTCGTCCGCCCGAATGTCACGCGGCGAGACGCTCGTACTCGTGATGCAGCCCGCCCTGGATCGGCCGACCCACGACTTGGCCCTCGCTCCGGGGCGGTGGATGACCGTCTCCGGCTGCACCATCACGAGGGTGGAACGCCAGCCGGGCCAATACCGGGAGAGCCACGACCAGAAGAGACGGTCGGCTGGCTTCGTTCGAGTGCGAGCGCGCTGACGGGTCAGCAGGGCGAGCTGCTGCCGCAGGGCCAGGTTCTCGAGCATCAGGTCGTGCTTTGATCGCAGCGCGCTTCGAACCGCGTTCGTCACTAACCCAAGGTACGTTCGCATGGCGGAGCCTCCTGCCCACGCAGGAGGCAGCCTTCAGATGGACGCCCCCGGGGTCAACTCAACGCCAGGATGACGTTTTCTGGTAGCACAGGTGACCAATGGTCGACCCCGGCGCCGTCTAATGGTTCCGCCGCAGATAGCGAACAAGCTCCAGCATCGCCTTGCAGTCGACCGCGTTGTAGTCGCGGATCTGTTGCATCAGCTCGAGGTCGAGCATCGGGACGCCAAGGCGCTCCGCCTCGTGAACGCACCACCACGCGCCGATCATGACACCGAGCCCGTCCGTTGGGCCGTCGCCCCACTCTGTGTCGATCAGTCCGAGGGCATGCATCGCTTTGGTGACGGGCTTCAGGCCGAAGCCGTGTGACCCGCGAACGACGACCGGCTCGCGCTGGACGACGCGCGACAGGAAGTCGAACCAGTTGGGGTGCGGCCAGTTCTTCTCGGGGTGGCGCTTCACGGCTGCGTACCAGGCGGTCTCGAGCCAGGTCTCCTCAGCAGGGGACCAGTGGATCACGTAGGGATCCGTTCCCGGCGCTAGGCGGTCTCGCACCGCGTGCATGTGAGCGACCCAGCCGTCGATGGCGCGCGCCTCCTCTGGCTCAGTGAGGTCGTCGGTGACGAAGCACGCGTAGCGCCACTCACTATCCTCGATGTGCCCGCAGCCGATCATGAAGATCAGCTCCTGGCCGCCTCGCTCCGGGATCCTCGAGAAGTCGTCGTCCAGGCTCGAGACGGTCTCGAAGTCGACGTAGAACTCCACCGGTGCCGGCGCGATCCAGTCGTCGCGATTGGCGAGGATGCGCGCGGGCCGGATCAGCGGACCGTCTAGGTCGCGATTCACGTCGAGGAGCGCCTGTAGTCGCGGGCCCAGGGTCACGCCGCCCAGACCCACAGCGGCCGGCGTGACTCCAGGATCCGCGCAGCGTGTCAGCCCGGCGCTGTTGGCCTGTCGACGTTTGTCGACGCCCACCCAGTAGAGCTGCGTTAGGTCGTCAGTCTCGGCGAGGATCAGCTTCACGGCATTAGACCAGGGGGCGTGGTCGCCCTTGGCATTGACGCGCAGTTCGTCCACGCTCGGCTCCGGCGCCGCGACCCACTCGTGGCCCTCCGTGCGAACCCGACGAATCCAACCGATCGCCGCGTCGGCTTGGTCTTCTACACGACCGCGCGACCTCGAGGCGTCGTCCTGCGCGATCGATCCGAGGCGGTCCATACAGTTGTGGACGCGGGTCGTCACTTTGCGGCGCGTTTGCTCCCAGCCCCGTCCGAGGATGAATGACTCGGGAGGCGTGTAGCCCTGAAGTCGGCCCAACATCCGGTTGTAGACGTGGAGCTGCACCTTGTACGCCGGGGCCGAACCACTGTTTCCAAGCTCACCGCCGGCGGCCAGATGAAGCTGCGAGAATTTCGTATCGACGATCCGGTAGTGCGTGCCGAGAGCGGGCAGGTCCGGTGCCCCGACCTCGGTCGCGTCGGCGGAAAGGTCGTTCGGGAACAGTTTGCGCAACACGTCGGCGCGGACGAGCAGGTCGGGCGCGCCGTACACGCGCGACTCAGCGTCACGGAGCACCCCCTGGAAGATGACCGGCTCGCCACGGCGCATCGCTTCGAAGGTCGCTTCGGCCACAGCGAGGTCACGACGCGCCTCGTAGCCCTGCTCCGCGCCCTCCGGTACGTGCACCTCGACCAGCGTGCCGAGGTGACGGACGACCGCCTCCTCGAATGCCGCGCCCTGAGCGAAGATGAAGGTCAGGAAGTCGGTTCGCGGCTCGATGGCGTCCTCGCCGTCGCGCTCGTATCCCTTCGCCTCGCCGTGCCGCTCGAGCCAGTCAAGCAGCGGGTTCTCCAGGACGTGATTGCGCGTCGCCGAGGCGGAAACCCACGCATCCCCTCTTCAGCTGTGAATGCGCAGCGAGGACTAACTCCTGGTTCCGCGGCGGACGCAGACTCATTGGAACCATCCAGGTTCTCGCAGCGTCTTATTCCGTAGCTATCCCCTCAAGACACGTAGCCGGGGTGTTCGCGGCGAATAAATCATCCCCCGAGTGATAAGCGTGGAAGCGATCCATCGAAGAGGGGCCGTAGTGCTAGACTGATGCTATGGGCGGATCACCATCCAAGCGCCCCCGCCCGTCCTACGAGGACGGGAAGTTACGCGACTCTCGCATCGAAGAGATGCAGAAGGAGCGGGCTGAGGCTGGCGACGATCAGAAGAGCGCGCTGCGCGACCTGATCAGACGATCGGCCACACAGCGCGCCCCAGACGCCTAAGCGCCCGGTTCGTCTATACTCGTCTTAAGAGCATCGGTGCGCGGCGGCCGCGGGCGTTAACCGCGACCACCGCCACCACGGGGATGATTTCCATCCCGATGTTCCTCCTCCGGACGGGGAGGGTTGGCCCGGTAAGACCAACAAGGCCCTCCCCGTCCCGTGGATTCCTAACGGCCCTGCCTATGGGGCCGGATTAGGCTTCATCGTCGAAGTCGCCCTCGTCATCCTCGAAGCCGTCCTCCGACGCCGAGGCGTGCGACTTGAACTCATCGATCAGCCCGAACAGCCACATGCGATCAGCTTCACTCAGGGTGAGCGGGTTCAACGCGACCGTGAGCGTGACGGTCGAGCCGCATTCGAGCGTGATTGTGTCGCCCGCTGCGTCCGGAGCACCGCCATCGCCGTCGCCGTCGCCGTCCGGATCGCTAGCACCCGCGTCGTTACGGTGGCGTCGCCGACGCGAGCCTGAGCCGGAGACCGAGACCTTGCTCTTCTTCTTCTTCTTCCACGACTCCGGGATGTCGATTCCGGCAAACTTGGCAGCCGCAAGGAAGAACCGAACCGCTCGCTGCGTCGTACCCCCGCTGACGCCTAGCTTCTCCATTTCCTTCTTGAACTGATCGGGCGTGCCCGGCTCATCCGCGAGATCGAGCAGGGCTTTGTACTTCGACTCGACGATCGCGCGCATGATCTCCTTGCGGCCCGCCTCCTGGGATTTCACCCACTCCTCAAGCCTCGGCGTGACGTTCCCGTTCTCGTCGGTGAAATCGAGGAACGCGAACGCCGACAGTACCCACGACTTCATCGAACCCGAGAACGACGGGAACACGCTGCGATCGAGGCGCTTCGGCAGTCCCTGCTCAAGCACCTCAGTCGCGGTGAGGAGTGAATTCCACGGGATGTATGCCGCGGCGCGCTTTGTCTCGGCCATATCGATGGCCTCCCTTCGGGAATTGGATCAATTTCACCACAGGAGCGCCCAGGATGCAAGTGCTCTCGTGTCCGCGAACGGTTGTGCTGAAATTAGGACAGGAGGGGACAATATTTGATTTTGCCCCTGTGAAATCGCGAAACTAGGCCTTGTAGTGGAGGTCTCGCAGTGAATACAAGTGATCGCGTGAGCTTGCGTGCGTATGGCGGCAGGGTGATCGAGCGGATAGTCGTCGGGGCGGCGAAGGGGATGCTACTGGTCTGTACAGACGCAGAACTCGAACGGTCGGCGAGTACAGGTCGCAAACCAGTGTGCGTCGGATTCCCCGAAACCGATGTCGTTGCGTTCGGGAGGTCAGCCGTGGACTTCAACCGAGGGGACCGAGTGCGAGCAAGGGCGCTGTCTGGCTCCGAGATCGAGCTGGTGGCCGTTGACTATTCGGACGAGGGGGAGCCGCTGTACTGCAGTCCTGACGAGTACGAAGCGGCGCGACGTGAGGGAAGAGAGCCCGAGGCTGTCGGCTGGCCCGCAGCGGACTTGCTCGGGCCTGTCGGGGCTCAGCCCAGCGGAGCGTAACCGCCCTGCTTCCCCGCCCTGACCACTCGCACTCGCTCCGCGATGGTGCGGAACATCGGCGAGTCGTCGTCGCGGTGGTTGTACCGGAACGCGTACTCGTTGACGTAGGTCTGTAGGTAGTCGTGGCCGACCATCCGGTGCGCGCCCCGGATGCCGTTCTTGAGCAGGCTCCAGAACCCCTCGATCGTGTTCGTATGCACGTCTCCCTCGACGTAGACGTTGGCAGAGTGGTTGATGCGACGGTGCTCGAAACCCGATCGGCGGACTAAGCCGTACTGGCGCGCTTCGTCGGTGTAGACCATCGACGCGGGCATGACGTGGGCCTCCATCAGCGGGCGGATGGTGGCGCTCCGCACGTTCGGGGCTACCCACGCCTTCACGTCGCCCCCGCGCTCGACCATGCCGACGACGGGCTTCTTCGCAGTCGGGTCGCTGCTGGGGCGCGCGCCCTTGCGCGGCTGCCGATTGCGGGGCTTGCCGCCGACGAACGTCTCATCGACCTCGACGGTGCCAGAGAGCCGCCCGCCGTCCTCGTCCATGAGCGCCCGAATCTGCCGGAACATGCGCCACGCCGTCTTGTAGGTGACGCCAAGCTCGCGCTCTAGCTGCTTCGCGCTGATCCCCATGCGCGTCGTGCTCATCAGGTACATCGCGTAGAACCACGACTTGAGGGGAGTGCGGGACTTCTCGAAGATCGTCCCGGCCAGCGGGTACACCTGCGTCCCGCACTTCTGGCACGAGTACGCCTTGCGCCCGTTCAGCCGGTGGTGCTTGAACATCTCGCCGCAGGTGCGGCAGTGAATCTCCGGGAAGGTCGGGTACACGAGCGCGGCGACGTATCCCAGACAGGTATCCTCGTCCGGGAAGTCCTCGTTGAACTGGCGAATCGTGTACCGTTGCATGTGACCATTAGAACAGATGTCGCACGTGCTGTCAAGGGATAGATACCTCTTATTCGATCAGGCAGCCTCCCGCTCGTATTCGTCCGTCAGGCCGGAGAGCACGGGGCGACTGACGACGTTGCCGCCCGTCGTGGGGCTGGCCCTTGGTTGGGCACACGGGACATCAAGCTCTAGCGCCTGATGGGCCGAGCGTCGTTGTAGTGCCCTCCCAACTCAGTTCCAGGGCATTCACAAAACTCGTCCCTTCGCAGCCGCTCGTCCTCCGCTAGGAAGCCTCGGTCGGACAGGGGGAGCCTAAGTTGGAGCGGCAGTAGTGCCGAACGAAGTCCCGCAGCACGTGTCGCAGGTGCCGTTCGTTGACCACGATGATGTGGTCCAGACACTCCCGCGCATCGTGCCCACGAAGCGCTCGGCAGTGGCGTTTGCCTTCGGCGTGGAGATCGGTGTCAGCACCGTCTTGATACCGATAGCTCTCGCCCGTGCGATGAAGTCGCCCCGTAGGCACGATCTCGGTCACGGATGAGGTACCGCGGCTGCTGGCCCCAAGGCGTCGCTTGAATCAGCTGCCGCCAGACCCAGGCGGCGGTTGGATGAGCGGTGACGTTGAAGTGCACGGCTCCCCGCCGCCCGTGCTCGATGAAGAAGAACACGTACAGCGTCTGGAAGGTCAGCGTGTGCACCGTGAGGAAGTCCCAGGCCCCCAGAGCTGCGGTCGATGGTTGTGGAGGAAGGTCCGCCACGATTGCGAAGGCCCTCGTTGCCTGCCCTGCTGCCGATGACGGCGGACCGTCTCCGAACCGACCTCGAAACCCAGACCGCGCAACTCGCCCTTGATGCGTTCCGTCCCCCAGTGGCGGTTCTCTCTAGCCATAAGGACGATGAGCTCCCGGAACTCATTCGACATGCGCGGGCGGCCAGGCCCGCGGCGACTCCTGAAGGTCCAGTAGCGCTTCCAGCTGACGCGATGCCAGCTCACGACGGTAGCTGGCTGGACGACCACCGGCGACTCACGCCAGCCCGGCCACGCGCGTGCAAGGAGTGACCAGAACAGGCGGTCGCCGTCAGTGGGTTGAGCGCGTGCCTGTCGTCGCTGATAGATGGCGAGTCGATGCCGGAGGGCGAGATTCTCCAGCAGGAGTCCGGCGCGATCAGCGAAGAGTCGCGAGGCGAGGGATCTCAGCAGTCTCAGAGCGATGAACATCCCGCCAATCTAGGCGCGGATGAGTTTTGGGGCCCCACACGGCTAAGCCCTTGAGCCAGCGCCTGCGCAAGCGGGTTGGACCGCTCTGACTGCGCCATTGACAAGGGCCCATCGGTGACTAAGACTTTGCCCCTCCATTGCCAGGAGAAACCGGAGCCTGCGCGCGGGCGTAGACTCTCATAACCCGTAATCCTAGGGGAGGTTCCGTCGACCATGCGCGAGAACGAGAACTATTGGCAGCGACTCCGACACCGCCCGGTAACCCGTCGTGGATTCCTGATCGGCAGCGGTGTCGCTGCCGCCGGATCGGCGGCGGTCCTTGCCGGATGCGGCGATGACGACGATGACGGAGACGGAGCAGATCCGACCGCGACGAGCGCGCCTGGCGAGACGCCAGATCCGACCGCGACGAGCGCGCCTGGCGAGACGCCAAATCCGACCGCGACGAGCGCGCCTGACCCGACCGCCACTACACCCACTGGGGCGATGGATGGAGGCCAATATAGCGCCGTCGGCTCCGTGCGAGGCGATACCCTCGATATGCACCGCGCACTCCATGAGAGCGTCGGACAGCCTTTTAGCTTGGCCTTGAACAACCTCATCACGTGGCAGAGCATTGAGGCGACCACAATCCGCGGTGACATCGCAACTGGCGTTCCCGAGCAACCGGATAACCTGACCTACGCGTTCACAATTCGGGATGACGTCACGTGGCACAACAAGGCGCCGGCGAACGGGCGCTCGCTGACTATGGACGATATCCAATGGAACATTGAACGTCAGCAGTCACGTCTGCTCGCTGACGGGACGGAGTCTGACGACTTCTACCGTTGGGCGGCCATCTATCAGCACATCGACCGCGTGGACTATATCGATGAGACGCACTTCACAATCACGCTGAAAGCTCCCAGCACGATTTGGCTTACGGAGATGTGCGATATATTCAACGTTATCCAGTATCGTGAGGTCTCGGAGGAGCTCGAGGGCGACGTCGCTCTATCCGATGCCACTCGTGTAGTCGGTACGGGGCCTTACATCGTCGTCGATCTGGACGAGTCAGGCGCCCGGTTGGAGCGCAATCCAGACTACTTCCTGCGCAAGGCTGGCGAAGACGTCGCCTTCTTCGACGAACTCGTCTATACGGCCTTCCAAGACGCTCAGGCTGGGCGCCTGGCGTTCGAGCAGCACCAGATCGACATCCTTAGTGATCGCTCTAATGATGTGATCGCGGCGGTAGCCTCAGCTCAGCCCGACGCGATCGACTTTACGGTGGGCAATCCGAATAGAAATTTCAGTCTGGTCTATCCGTACGCGCACAGTCCGGCGTGGAGCATCCAGAATATTCGCCAGGCGGCAGGAGTTGCCGTCGACCGTGTGCTGGCGGGGCAGATTCAATTCGAGGGACTCGCGAGGCCCCAACCTCCGGTGCCGTGGCCGTATGTTGACTGGGCGCTCACTCAGGAAGAGTTGGCGACCACGCCCGGCTACCGGACCGACAAGGACGAAGACATCAAGGATGCACGAGCGCTGTGGGAAGCTGGAGGCGGTGAAGACCTTGACGCTGACCACTTCCGCATGACCATTACCGAAAGCTCCGACCAGGCGATCAAGGAGTGGTTCCCAGCGATGATGAACGAGAACCTCGGGACCGACAAGTTCTCGATCGAAGCTGTACCTGGCGGGACGCTACTACAACACCTCCTCAATCAGGAGCCTGGTGGATTCCTCGGCGGCTGGACCCAGTGGCGTTCCCCAGACCCGCGACAGCGTTGGCGGACCCAGTGGGGCGCTGACGGCGCGATTAACTTCTATGACTACGCCGACCCCGTGATGGAGGATTTCATAGCTGAGATGTTTGCCGAGTTCGACACCGTCAAGGCCAAGGAGATCCTACGAGAGGCGCAGCGCTATTCCCTCACCGACGGCGGCGCCGGCATGATCACCATTTCGTGCGGCATCACGTCCTACGTACGTTGGCCCTACCTCGAGAATGCTGAGCCGCCTTTCATTCCGTTCGAGAGGAATTTGCTCAACGCTTCATTTGACCAGTCCCATCCGTTGTATTCGAGTAAGTCCAGGGTTTAACTGAAGGGGCTTTCGGAGCGGTCCCCGTGCGGCCGGCTCCGGGGGTCATTGGGGCTTTCGTTCTGCGCTTGCTCAGATTCTCGCGAGGAGGCATCTCATCGGTCAGTACGTCATCAGACGCCTCCTGCTGAACCTGGTTGTCATCTGGATCGTGATGACCTTCGTGTTCTTCATGTTGCGCGTGTTGCCAGGCGACTACGCTGCTCAGACGGTCGCCAACCAGTTCTTCGCTGGCGCGAACCGGGGGGGCGGCACTCCCGAAGATGCTCTCGCAGCCGCCCGCGAACGCCTTGGGATGGACGATCCCCTGCCAGTGCAGTACGCCAACTACTTCTGGGATATTTTGCGTGGCGATTTCGGTCGTTCCTTCCAGACATCCGAACCAGCCCTTGATGTCGTCCTCGATGCTGTGCCTTATACCCTCCAACTCGGCTTGATGTCCATGGCAATAGCTGTCATTGTCGCCCTACCCGTTGGGATTATATCCGCCGTAAAGCAAGATACAGCGCTCGACGGCGGCCTAAGGATCTTCGCTGTATTTTTCCTGGCCGCGCCAACGTTTTGGATTGCGACGCTGCTGTCAGGGTGGGTGGTAAAATATGATGCCTTCAACATTGACGTAGTAGGGCATCCTGGTATTTGGGAGGAGCCCCGGCGCAGCATTCAGCTGTTTGCCATCCCAGCACTGGCGAGCGGCCTCGCCGCCGGCGCAATCTATATGCGGTTCCTCCGGTCGCAGCTGCTTGACGTGATGCGCCAGGACTACGTACGCACTGCCCGATCGAAGGGACTGTCTGGGCGGATCGTCATCTCCCGCCATGTCTTGCGGAACGCCCTTATCCCCTTGGTTACGGTTCTTGGCTTCTCTATCGCTAACCTATTGGGTGGAAACGCGATATTAGAGGTCATGTTTAATATACCGGGGATGGGCAACCGGCTTCTATCAGCGCTGCTCATCAGAGATGTTCCAGTAGTTCAACTTATGACACTGATAACCGTAGCGATTCTTGTGATGATTAATCTTCTGGTGGACCTGAGCTACTTTCTCATCGATCCAAGAGTAACTGTAAAATCAGTAGAACAATGAGCGAAGTTTCTCACGTCGCATGGCCTCGATTAGGTCAAGATTCGTCTCGTGTGACCAGAGGAATTCGAGCGTTCTGGCGGTTTTGTCGGCAAAAGAAGGTGGGCGCAGCGTCACTGCTGCTCGTTGTAGTGATTGTGTTGATTGGTTTCGTGGGTCCGTCAGTGATGCCGTACGGTAAGGATCAGCTTTTTACTGAACCGAACCCAAAATACGATCCGAATAGTCTTGCTCGTGACGCGTTGAGTCCGACGACGCTCCTGCGGTTAGAGAATCCAAGTTGGGAACATCCGTTCGGGACGGACGACGTAGGAAGAGACTTGCTGACCCGGGTAGTCCATGGAACCACGCGTTCTCTGCAGTTCGGATTTGGCTCGGCCATTCTGGCAACGATCTTGGGAGCGACAATAGGCATTGTATCGGGATATTTCGCGGGTTGGTTTGATTTGATATTCCAACGAATAGTAGACGCGATGATCGCCATTCCGTCGTTGCTGTTTTTGCTCCTGCTCATTCAGACCGGGCCAACTACGGTGCCGCGGGTGATCGTAGCGTTAGCGTTTTTGGGCTCATTTGGCGTGTCCCGAGTCGTACGGGCCGCGACGCTCGCCATAAGAAGCGAAGTGTATATCGAATCGGCGCGAGTAGTGGGTGCTAGTTCCCTGCGGATAATTGTCAGACACATAGTGCCAAACGTGGCCGCGCCGGTGATCGTGATTTTTTCTATAATCGTCGGCACGGCGATTTTGGCAGAAGCAGGGCTCGCGTTCCTGAACCTGGGCGCGCCGGGGCCGAGTTGGGGCAAGATGGTCAGCATAGGGCGCGCGAACTTCGATTCAAAACCGATGATGAGCATCGTTGGCGGTGGCGCAATCACGATCACCGTGTTGGCGTTCAACCTATTCGGCGACTCGCTTCGCGACGTGCTCGATCCAAAGCTTCGGGGATCGTAGGGGCGGGGCAGACGTGCTAGTGCCTGTGGGCACGAGTATTTCATCCGGCCCACATCCGCTGCGCTCTTGAGGCATCTCAGGGACCAGGAGGTTGTGCGTTGAGCCGCTGAGGCCACCCTCTGCACGGAGGTGTTGCCGTGTGGATTCTGCTTCGGCTGTTGCTCATCGGCCTACGGTTGGCGCCGACTGCGAGGCGTGATCTCATCCTGGAGAACCTGGCGCTCCGACATCAGCTCGCTGTTTGCGCTCGTCCTCACCGTCCGCATCTACTGGATTGCCTGCCAGAACCCACGATGGGTGCGATTCGCATCGTCGGCGAGCTTCGTGCGCTGGGCATCGAGGCGAGCGCTTCAGCCGTCCGCAGCTACCGACGCGAGGGCGCTGCGTCGACCACCGTCGCCCAGCTGGCGCTCCTTCCTCAGCCTCCATGCCCACGAGATCTGGGCGGCGGACTTCTTCACCGTCCCGACGCTCACTTCCGCGCGCTCTACGTCTTCGTCGTCATCGCCCACGAACGACGGCGCATCATGCACGTCAATGTGACGGCTCACCCCACTGCCACTGGGTCGGGCGACAGATCATCCAGGCCACGCCCTGGGGAACAGCACCGGGCTTCCTCATTCGTGACCGAGACCGCAGCTATGGCGGTGACTTCAACTTTCGGTTGCGCCTCCTCGGCATGGCGCCGATAGTCACGCCGTTCCGAGCTCCCAGGCGAATGCCATCGCCGAGCGCGTGATTGGCACGATCAGACGAGAGTGTCTCGATCACGTGATCGTCCTCGGCGAATGGCACCTTCGACCCGTGCTCGCTGAGTACCTCGGCTACTACGACAACGCCACCCGCCCTCACCAGGCACTCCATGCTCAGCCACCAGACGGACCGCGGCCCGTCTTCGACCGCAGCGGGCTCGTCGTCGGTCGCCCGATTCTTGGAGGCTTACACCACGAATACCGCGAGGCTCCGTGATGGGTTTTGAAACACCACAGCTACAGGACACGGCGGTGCGGTAGGCTGGCGCCCGTGCAAACGCCTTCGGCACTTATCATCGGCGCCGGAGTTGTTGGCCGCGCGACCGCCTCGGTCCTTACGGCTAGCGGGTTTGTCGTGTCCGCCTACGATGTGGACGATTCGGCGCTCGATGGTTTCCCGGCCGAGCCCGTGAAGGACTCATCGCGCGGAGACTGGTCAGTCATCGCGATCTGCGTACCGACGCCGACCGTGGACGGCAGGATGTCCTCCGCCCATCTCGGACAGGCGATGGAGCGCACGGTGACGGAACTCCGCGGATCGACGGGATTTACGGCCGTAGCCGTCCGGTCAACGATTGTCCCTGGGACGATGGAGGCCGCGATCGCACCGGCAATTTCGCGGGAATTCAGCAGCGATCGTGCGGGCATGTGTCACTGGCCGAGCTTTGGTCGCGAGCGTCGAGCCGTGGACGACGAAGCCTGTCCCAGAGCCGTCGTGTTCGGCACGGACGGCAACCCCCTCGTGAACGAGGCGATGGCGCGCTGCGTCAGGTCCGTCGACGTGTCGGTTTCCTGGGTCTCGTTCGTGGAGGCGGAGCTCATCAAGCACGGTGCGAACGCCTTCAATGCGCTGAAGATCAGCTACTTCAACGCCGTTGCGGATTGGACGCATGAGCGCGGCGGAAGCGGGCAGGACGTTGCCGATGCCATTGGACTGGTAGCGGAGGGCAATTGGAATCCCAAGTACGCGACGACGGTGGGTTCGGCGTTCGGCGGGAAGTGCCTCCAAAAGATCTCGACGCGCTGACGCAGCTCCTGATGGAGGACGCTTCCCCGCACGCGGGACTCCTCTTGGCGATCCAGGAAATAAACGCCGACTCGAGGCGGCGCCCACCCTCGCCCAACTAGCCCGGCATCGAGTGGTCTCCGGGCCTTGTATCCTCGCACGATGCGAATTCTCTGGGTGCGCAGGGGTAAGCTCCTGCCGGTCGTGACGGGAGGACGAATCCGAAGCGTCAACACGCTTCGCGAACTTGCCCGCCGTCATGATGTGCGCGTGGTTTCCTCGTACCGGGCGTCACAGCCGGATCGCGACTACGAAACCTCGATTGAGGACACCTTCCCGGGGTCGGAATGCCATTGGATTGGTTGGCCGAAAACGTGGGGTGGCCTCAAAGCCACGCTGAACAACCTGTCGTTGAGGCCGGCGGCGGTGCGAGATACCCGATCGGCAAAGGTGGCTTCGTCCGTTCGAGGGCACCTGGAAAGCGGTTCTTTCGACGTGGCCGTTTGTGATTTCCTGGACTCGGCCGCCAATTTTCCCACGACGCTCGCCACGCCGACCGTTTTGTTCGAGCACAACGTGGAGACGGACATGCGGCGAGAGCAGGCACGGTGCACACCGAATCTGCGCGATTCCACGGCACTCCGCTACGACGCGTGGCGTCTTTCACGGTTCGAGCCGCGCACAGTGGCGCGATTCGACCATACGATCGCGGTGTCAAACGGGGATGCGGATCGGCTACTGCGGATGTCCGGGTCTGACCACGTCACGCCAGTCCGCACCGGGGTTGATCTCGACGCCTACACCGCGTCGCCGCTTCCGGACGATCCCTCGCCGCTCTTGGTCTATACGGCGTTGATGTCCTACCAACCGAATATCGACGCGATGCGCTGGTTTTGCGCGGAATCATGGCCGCTGATCGTTGCGGCCGTGCCGGCGGCGCGGTTTCGTATCGTCGGCCGCAATCCAGCCCCTGAGGTACTCGCATTGAGGTCGGAGAGCGTCGACGTGACCGGCGAGGTGGAGTCGGTCGCCAAGCACCTCCGTGCGGCCTCCCTCGCGGTCGTACCCCTGCGAGCGGGGAGTGGTACCCGGCTGAAGATCTTTGAGGCGATGGCTGCGGGTCGTCCCGTTGTGTCGACGTCACTTGGCGCGGTCGGACTGGATGTCAAAGACGGACATGACATAGTGCTTGCAGACGACGCCGACGGCATGGCCAGCGAATGCATCGAGTTGCTCCGATCGCGCTCGCGCGCTCAGCGCATCGGTGCGGCAGCGGCACGGACGGCTGCGACCCACGCCTGGCCAGAGGTCGCCAAGGACTTCGAATGCGTGCTTGAGTCGGTGGTTCAGGCAGTCCCTCGCCGTTGAGGAATGCCTCGATCACGGACCGATTCCAAGAGGCTGGGGCCGCGATGTCGCGGGGCGCACGGGGACTACCATCGCCTACCTTTGGCCACATGTACGGTGCAAGCGGAGAGCCGGTGACTTTGTCGGTAGAAAAGCACAGGATCGCGATCATCGGGCCCCCCGGGTCAGGGAAGACGACGCTTGCTACCACCGTAGGGCGGCGGCTCGGTCTGGAGGCGATTGACCTCGACGATCACCTCATGGTTGACGGCCGCACAGCTCCCGAGAGCGAGCAGCGGGAACTAATCTCCGAACTGCTCAGCGGGGACGCCTGGATCGTCGAGGGAGCGTACTGGCGCGTGGCTGAGGTCATGTTCTCCGAGGCTTCGATCATCGTCCTCATGGATGCGCCCTTGCACCGGGCGCTTCCGAGGTTCGTGCGGCGCGCGCTGCGGGAGGCGTGGGTGGGGTGGAACTGGGAGACCATCCGGGCAGTCGTTGCTCTCCGCTCAGCGCTGGGGTGGGCGTGGTCTTACCCGGTTTTGGAGCGGAGGCGCGTCCTGGCCGCGGCGAATGCGGCGCGCGGCCACGCGCGGGTAGTGGTCGCAAGGACGCTCGAGGAGGCGGAACGCGGCGTGAGGCTCGCAACAGACAAGGTCAACGCGCCAGACGGCTGCTGAGGGCCCTCCTGGCGGCGGCCGGGTGCCTTCGCCCACGAGCTAATCGTGAAACGCGTAACTTGTCGCAATGAGCGGAGCGGCAGTAGAGCCGGCCCGAAGGATCGTGATCATCGGGCGGATGGGGTCCGGGAAGTCCACGTTGGGCACGAGGCTCGCCGAAGAGCTCGCCCTCCCGATCATCCACCTGTCCGAGCATCTTAAGGATGCTGGCGAGCGCACCGGCGACGCGGAGCAGCGGCGACGGATCCAGGGGCTGACCGCCGGGCGGGAATGGATCATCGAGGGGAGCTACTTTCGGGTCGTTGACCTGCTGTTCGCCGCGGCCACGGTTGTGGTCATCTTGGACGTTCCAATGCATCGTGCGCTCGCAAGGTTCCTGCGCCGAGAGCGATCGAGGGTCAACCACGGCTGGAGCCGGCGGACTTTGCGCGCAGCTATTGGTCTGTGGAAGCCGCTGTTTTGGATCTGGTACTACCCCCTTGTCGAACAGCGTCGGATCTTTCGGGCGGTACGAGCGGACGGTGTCGACGCGCTGGTGATCGTAGCGACGAGCGGAGCTGAGGCTGAGCGCGAACTGCTCAGGTTGACGGCGTGGTGACGGTGTCCGTTCGTGCCTGCCGGTGCGTGGTGCGGCTCGGCTAGCCGCGTCTGAGGGTGCTCTCGTACAGGTCGCAGTGCGCTTTTGCAATTCGCTCCAGCGATCTGTTAGCCACATACGCTCGACCGGCGACCTCCATCCGCCGGCGCTCGCTGTCGTCCTTCATGAGTCGCTGAATGACGCGCACAGCGTCCGCGGGCGAGGTGCAGACGGCGACACAGCGGCGCAGTTCGGTAGAGAGCTGAGGGCCGTCTGTGGTGACGGCGGGCAGGCCGTTCGTCATGGCCGCGAGCAGCGAACCCCGCCGCTCGGAGGCCCCATCTGGGTATGGGAAGAGCCCTACCGTCGCGCGTGCCAGCTCCCGCGCCACGGAAGCCTCGTCTAGTTGGCCGGAAAACGTGACGTTTTTGGCCGCGGAGCTCTTGCGGAGGCCGTTCTGGTCAGCGGCGAAGGTAGATTTGGGCGCCGCCGATTGCCCGAAACGACCAGTCTAGTCCTCGCTCCCGCGCGACTCCGGCCGACTCGATGAACGCTTCCCAGCCGCGGTCCGGGCGTATGGCGCCGAAGGACACCACGCAGGATGGTTCGCGACTAACGGGTTCGGAGACATCGATGTTACTGCCGATGGGGATCGTGGCGGAGGGCCCGCCAGAAAGACGTGGCCACCGTTTCACGGCCCGGCGGTCGTGGTCGTTGGTGAAAATGACGGCCCTCGGCCGGAGGAAGGCGGCTAGCCACTTCAGCCTCACGTGGGTCCTGACGTTGGTCCATTCGTGGACCGTGATCACGGAGCGTTGGGCCAGCGCGAAGAGTTCAAGCGTGGGGCTGGAGTTGAAAGAAGAAACCTGCACGTGTGTGAGGTCGAACCGGCCGCTCCGCACCGTGCGGCGCGCTTCGAGCAGCGAGCGGAAGTCCCAGGGCTCGAATCTCTGGTGCTGCGCGTTCACGCCCTGTGCGCGGAGTGCTTCACACAGCCGGGCGGAGTAGTCGTCAACACCGTCGACGGTGCCGGTGCGCGCAGTGACCTCGTTTACCACCAACACCGAAATCAAGCGCGGTCCTCATTCGATGGCTCACGAATTGGCAGATTCTATCCAATTGATGGCCGTGCAGTTGTGGGGCCCCAAACCTGTGGGGCACGAATATTTCGTCCGGCCTGTGTCCACTGGGCTCCTGAGTCATCGAGCTCGGCGCAGGAGGTTGTGCGTTGAGCGGCTGAGGCCACCCTCGGCACAGAGGTTTTTCCGTGTGGATTCTGCTCAAGTTGCTGCTCATCGGGCTACGGTTGGCGCCGACCGCGAGGCGTGACCTCATATTGGAGAACCTGGCGCTCGGACATCAGCTCGCAGTCTGCGCCCGTCCCCGCCGTCCCCATTTACGGGAGGCTGACTGGCGATTCTGGTCTTCCCTCGCGAGGGGATGGCCTGCTTGGCGCCACGCCTTGGTCCTCGTTCAGCCCGAGACCGTAGTCGCTTGGCATCGCACAGCCTGGCGCCGCTATTGGACGTGCAAGAGCCGGCGACGAAGTCCGGGGCGACCGCGCGTCTCCCTTGAGGTCCAAGCGCTCATCCGCCGCCTTGCCTCGGAGAACCCACGATGTGAGCGATTCGCATCGTCGGTGAGCTTCGTGCACTCGGCCTCGATGTCAGTGCATCATCGGTTCGCGCCTACCGCCGCCAGGCCCTGCGACGACCACCGTCTCCCAGCTGGCGAGCCTTCCTCCGCATCCACGCCCACGAGATCTGGGCTACAGACTTCTTACCGTTCCTACGCTGACTTTCCGGACCCTCTATGTCTTCTTCGCTCTTGCCCACGATCGGCGCCGCATCGTGCACTTCAACGTCACCGCGCACCCGACGGCAGACTGGGTCTGGCGGCAGATCATCCAGGCCACGCCCTGGGGAACAGCGCCGCGCTTCCTCATTCGTGATCGGACCGCAGCTACGGCCGCGACTTCGCGGCGCGGGCGGGGAGGATCGGGATCGAGGCCATCCAGACTCCCGTTCGCGCGCCGACGGCGAACGCGTTCGTCGAGCGGGTAATCGGCACCCTCAGACGCGAGTGCACCGACCGCATCATCGTGCTCGGCGAACAGCACCTCCGCGGTGTCCTGCGAGAGTACGTCGCCTACTACAACGACCTCCGGCCTCACCGGTCACTCTTGCTCGAGGCGCCCGTCGGACCCCGGGCACCGTCTCCACCATCACTTCGAACCGAAGTCGCCTCCGATCCCGTCTTGGGCGGGGCTGCATCTCGTCTACGGGTGGGGCGCCTAGAGGGCAGATGGAATATTCGTACCCCACACCCGCCAGTAGAGCCACATCGCTGACCTCCGGCGACGAGGCTCACGCCCGCTCAGCACTCACGCAACAACGCAGATGGAGTTTTGAGACACCAGAGCAAGAGCTCCTCACCGAAGCCATCGACCTCTACCGCGAGAGCATGCCCAAGCACCTGGAGATGGCGGAGGAGTTGCTGGCGGGGGCATCACTAGGCCGCGGGTTTTGGTGGCACCTCGCTGACGTCCCCTTGCAGGAAATCTAGGACAGTCCGAGCGATGAGCTCGCCATGCGTCACGAAGGCAGAGTGAGCCGCACCGGGGAGGACAAAGAGCTGACCTTGGGGTAACGCTCGATAGATGGCGAGGGAGTGCTCCAGCTGAGTGATGTCTCGGTCGCCTGTAAGTACCAGAACCGGGCAGGCCGAGAGTGCCTCGACAGGGAGAGCCAGGTCGTTATTCCACATCTGGCGGATCTTCTCGAAGACAACTGGGAAGTGCTGAGGTCCATCTGGCGAGAGCCTCTCATAGAGCTCGCGAGCCAGGTCAGGAACCTCCTCGGGCCTGGTGGGCAGCGCGGCCTCGGGTGCAGCTCCCTCGAGATTGACGTACTGGGAGCCGTAGACAAGCCGGCGTGCCAGGCTCGGACGCTGCAGGACCATCTCTAGGCCGACCTGAGCGCCGTCGCTGTAACCGAAGACATGGGCGCTCTCCACGCCTAGGCCATGAAGCAGCGCAAGGGTGTCTTGCGCCATCGCGCCATACGACATCGGCCCTTCGACGTCCGGGGTTCGCCCGTGTCCGCGTTGTTCGGGCGTGATGACCCGGTACTGACCTGTGAAGTCGCTGAGGTAGTTGTAGAAGGCGCTCCAGCTCTCTGCAGTAGCCACGCCCCCGTGCAGCAGGACTAGTGGCTCGCCACTCCCGTGAACCTCGTAGTACATATGCGCGGCGCCGGCGTCCATGTAAGGCACTGGTCTCGTCCTGTGACGGGCCCCGCTCAGGCGCAGGGGCCCGTGGCTGAACTTTCGTAACGATACGACTGCTCCGATCGCTGTGTGAACAGTTCGCCGAGGACCAGCCGCCCCTCGTCCGATACTCCCGCCATAACACCGAGGGAGCGGGAAGATGTACGACGATCGAGGTCTCTACGGCAAGGCGATCCCATGACTCAGTCGTTCGTTCACCTCGGGCAGAGCCAGGGCTATCTCTCGTGCCCGCTCCAGCTCACGCTTCCCCACGGCAGGGAGTCTCGCATGGGTGGCTGTGGGCGAGGAATATCCCGTCCAGCCATGCAGATGGGATTTTGCCACCCCACGGTCCTTTGATCTGACGGCGGTCCGAGGAACCGCGAGCAGACTGACCTCAACCATTGCGTGGTTGATGAGCGCATTTCCATTCTCTACGCGGACGCGCAAGAACAATCGATCCGACACCCAATCGGGGGACACTGTGGCTTCCAGGTGCTGCCGAGGGAAAACGTAGTTGAGCTCAGGTCACAGCGGGATACCCTAGGCGCCGTTGAGGGGCGTCGGCTCGGGGGTCTCGGAGGGGATATGGCGGTAGCTGCACTCCACCGGGTCCGGGCTGATGAGTTGGCGCCCGCGAGCGCCCCCGCGCCTGAGGTCATCAGACGCATCGAGCGGAAGCTACTCAGTGATCCCCGCCGCCTTCCCTTCCTCGCTGCTTGGCTCCGGACGCGCTGCCGCAAGGCGGAGTTCGCGACCGGTTCCATCACGACGTGCTACTACGACACGCGTTCCCTCGACGCTTACTACGAGGCCGTCGATGGCGATCACAGCAAGGCGAAGGTGCGGATTCGTTGGTACGACGAGCCCCCGTCCTCTGGGCCCGCAGCGATCTATCTCGAGGTGAAGCGTCGCGACGGCGCCATTTCGGTGAAGGACCGGCTTCGCCTCGAGGTCGACGGATCAGCGCTTGCGAGGGGTGGTATCGAGGCTGCGGTTCCTCCCGCTCGCCTGCGGGGCGCGCTCACCGTTCTCGGGTTTCTCTCGAGTCACGAACTCGTGCCCGTCGTCTTCGTCTCTTACCACCGGCAGCGTTTCGTGGAGCCCTCGTCTGGCGTCGGCGTCTCCGTCGACTCCGGCGGCTGGGCTCGGATGGCACCCCCCTGGGGCGTCTGGCCAACCGTCCAGCTCGACCTCGGCGTCCTCGAATTGAAAGGCCAGCGCCCTGAGCTCCCACGGCCGCTGCAGGGCATCGACCGGCTCGCGGGCACCTGGTCGTCCCATTCGAAGTACGCCCTTGCGCTCCAGGCTCTTGCGAGCCGCTATCCCGCGCTCGCGGATCGCATCCAGCTCTAGAAACCCTCAGGAGGGACCATGAACGCCCAGATCGACCTCGGCCCGAGTTCCGACCTCGCCTTCGGCGACTTCGGCATCGCCATGCTCTTCTCGCTGGCGATATCGATCGTCACTTACATCCTCTATTCGCAGTTCTATGGGAGGACCCACGTCGGGGCGGGCGTCGACCGCACCTTCATCCTTGCCGGGCCGTCTATCACCGCCCTATTCATCTCGATCCAGTTCTCTCTGCCCCTCTCGCTCGGCCTTCTCGGGGCTCTCTCCTTCGTGCGTTTCCGCACACCGGTGAAGGACCCCGCCGAGATCGGCTTCCTGCTTGCCCTGATCGCGTCCTCAGTTGGCGCCGCCACCTACAACTACGACCTCGTCGCGTTCCTCTACGGGATCGCCCTCGCGGCCCTCGTCGCCCAGCACGTGGCGGCGGGCCGGTGGCCCGGCCGCCGATCGCGCGACCTCGTCATCACCCTCCATACCGACGACTACGCGGAGATCGAGGAGCGCGTCCAGGCGTTTCTCGACGACAACCTCGGCGGCCTGCGCCAGCAGGGTGTTTTCCTCCGTGGGCACGGAGGTCAGCCTCCACCTCCAGTTCCGTGGCGGCCCCCAGGCCGAGCGCTGGGGTGCCTTCGCCCGCCAGCTCAACGAGCGTATCGCCCCGGCCCGCGCCGAGCTCTTCGTAAGCTAGACACGAGATGCCCGATTCGCAGGGGAGCGGTCCCACAGCGGCGCCCGAACAGGTCACTCGGGAGATGCGCGTCAGCCGCCGCCGCCTGCTTGGCTTCGCCGGCGCGATCGGCGCCGCCGTCGTCGCGGGCTGTGGCCCGGCCCCGTCGCGGCTGAGGGTCAGCGACGGCTCGGCGGCCATCTTCGACCCTGATCACCTCGTCGAGGTCGACGTAGAGATCGCCGAGGCGAACTGGGACGCCCTTCGGCTGCAGACGCGGGACTTCCTTGACGTTCTCGGGCCGGGGTGCCTCGACGCCCCTATCAAACAGGTCTTCGACTGGTTTCCCGCCACGGTGACGGTCGATGGCGTGCGCGTCCCCGGCGCCACGGTTCGCAAGAAGGGCCTGGTCGGCTCCCTCCGCGACGACAAGCCGTCCCTCAAGATCCGCTATCCCACCATCGCGGCGCGGCCGGAGATCTTTGGGGAGCGGCGCCTCACCTTGAACAACGCCGCCCAGGACCCCTCCCTCATGCGTGAGGTCGTGAGCTACGGCCTGCTCCGCGAGGCGGGCGTCCCCGCCCCCCGCGCGAATCACGCTCGCGTGACCGTCAACAGGCGCGAGCTCGGTCCGTACGTGCACGTCGAAAGCATCAAGAAGCCGTTCCTCCGCCGGCACTTCGCCAGCGATGATGGCGTCCTCTACGAAGGTGCGCTCAGCGACTTCCACGAGCCCTGGTTCAACACCTTCGCCCTCAAGTCCGATCGCGGCCCCGCCGATGTTCGCGACCTCCGTCTGATCGGAACGGCGCTGACCGCGCCCGACGACGCGCTCCTGGAACGACTCGCAGAAGTGCTCGATGTCCAGGCTTTCCTGACCTTCTGGGCCGGCGAGATCGCGATCGGCCACGGTGACGGCTACACGGGGAACGCCAACAACTTCTGGCTGTACTCGGAGCCGGGCGCGGAGCGCTTCTTCCACTTCATCCCCTGGGGCGTAGACATGACCTTGCACGGACAGGCGCCACTTCTTGCCAACTCGGAGCTTCCCAGGCGGCTCCTCCTCCACCCCGACGGCAACCTCATGATCCGGGAGGAGCTGCGGCGCCTCCTCGAAGAGGTGTGGGACGAATCGCGGCTCATCGCCGGGGTCGAGCGCATGGAGACCCTCCTTGCCGGCACTCTTCCCGACGAGCGCCGCGACGCTTGGCGCGCCCAGGTCAGCGAGCTGAGAGCGGTTATCATGGCGCAGCCCGCCTCCATCGCCACTGAAGTCGACCGGCTGACCAACCCTCCGCCCCTCCGGCCGCGGGATCCGCCTTGCGCCGAAGCACTCGGCTCGCTCGAGGCCGAGGTGCGGGTGAGGTGGGGTTCCGGAGACTCCGAGGACCCCTTCGTCACGGGAAGCGGAGAGCTTCGCGTCGAGGTCGACGGCGAGCAGACCGCCTTCGATCGTGTCGGAGCCAGAGCGGGGCCTGCGCCAAGCGGCGGGCCAACCGTCCTCGAGATCTTCGGTGCTCGCGCGGATGGCCTGGTCACGGTTGTCCACATCGAGCTCGCGGGTGCGCCGACGCCGACCGAGGACGGTGATTACGAAGGACGGGTCACGGCGGCGGTGCTGGCGACAGTGGATCCCCAAGGAAGCGAGCCCCCGCGGCCCACGCCCCTCGCCGTCGAATCCGTTCGCTTCGATCGCCAGCCGCAGGACGGCGAGGAGGTCCTAGTGACCATCCGCGCGACAGTCGTTGAGCGGCCTGGCTGACCGCCTGGGCCGACCCGTATTTGGTAAAGGGCCGTCTGCGCTCCCTCTTGCGAATGTGGCGTGTCAATCGCCCCGAGGCCGACTTCCGTGACCGTCAGTCCGGGCCTGCCGAGCCTTCGCTCCTTGAGGTCAGACATCACGCCACCCACCACGACTCATTGTGAGTTACCGTCTCCGGCGTTTCACCTAGTGTCGTTCCAAGTCAGCTCGGACGAGTGAAAGCCAGCCAATTCTTGCCCAACCACGAATCTGTTCGTGAGTCGGCAACACCGGACGATGGACGCGAGCTGAGTTGCAGGACCACTAGGCCGTCTCTCGACCGAGGCCGTCGACCTCCACCGCGCAACTCTACGACCTACGCGGAGAGCCGGTTTCATCGGCCGGATGGAGTTTTCGTGCCCCTGTGATGGACTCTGTGGACCTCTGCTTCCTCACTCCCTTGAGCTGCGCGACCTGTACGAGAAACGCGACTCACCTGGCGGGGCCCCAAAATCCCATCCGCATTGCACGGATGAGGTTTGCCACCTCGCCACACCCGTGCAGATGAGCACACCCGAAGATAGCGCCGGTCAACCCTTCGAGCCGTTCGAGCGACTCGGGTCCACTCGCGCTGATGGGCGCGCGCCGCCACTTGGGTCAGCCCCCTAGCGACTCGGGTGGCTCGTGATGCTCTGCGATCACTTCCCCGAGGTCTTCGGGGCAGCCGTCAGCTCTCGGCCGGCGCCATACCCAGCTCGCCGTGGTCGTATCCCGTCAGCGGGCGCTCCGCCTCCGCCAGGGGGCGACGGCGGAGCGCCCGTCACTAGCTAACTCGCTCCAACGCCGTGACGCAGAAGCTGGCCCGGAGTCGCACCGGTGCACTCCCCATCCTCGAAGGTGACCTCGCCGTTCACGAGTATCCAGCGATAGCCTTCCGCTCGCTCTATGCGCCGCCACGCCCCGGCGGGTTGGTCGTAGACCTTCTCGCGCGGGAGGATCTTCAGGTTCTCGTAGTCGTAGACGACGATGTCGGCCGGCGCACCCTCTCGGATCCAACCGCGGTCCTTGAAGCCCGCCGCTTGGGCCGGATAGCCGCTCAAGCGCCAATGCGCCTGCTCGAGGTCCATGATGCCTTGGTCACGGACGATGGTCGCGATGAATTCGGTGGGATAGACCCCCAACGTCAGGAACTTCGTATGGGCGCCGCCATCCGACACTCCTGGCAGCGAGAAGGGACCACCGGCCACTTCCTTCATCGCCTCGACGTTCGGGGCGCCCCCCTTGATGTGGAACAGGGTCCGCAACTTATCCGCAACGGCCAGGTCCAGCATCGCATCGATAGGGTGCTTGTTTTCGCGGTCCACGATTTCTTGGATCGTGAGGCCCTCCAGGTCCTTGAGTCCCGGATCTTCGACCTCCGCGACGAGGAGGTCTTCCATCGTCCCCGCGAAGGCCACCGTCGGTCCCTCTCCTCGATCGTATTCGTCCTTCAGTGCCCGGCGCCGCTCGGGGTCTGCGAGCTTGACCGTGCGCTCCTCGACCGTGCCGACGCAGGCCTCGGCCCACAAGGGACGCGAGTCGAACAGATTCCAATCCTCGAACGTGAAGTCATACCCCAGCGTCACCGTGACGGCCTGACCGTATACACGATTGCCTCGCGCGTTCGCCTCCTCGAGCCACGCGAGCGCTTCCTGGTAGTTCCCCATCGGCACCCCGTGCTGATCGGTAAAGAAGGAGATCACGTTGTGGAGGACCGGCCGCCCGCTCACTTCGGCGAGCTTTTCGTGGAGCGCATGCGTTTCGGTGGGACCCTCGCCCCCGCCGCCGGTCACCTGGATGAAACCTTCCCGTCGTTTCGCGAGGACCTCGGCAAACGCGAACAGCTCCTGCTGCGACATCGTGTCACTGATCATCGGCGTGCCGTCGTAGTCGCGCTGGCCTGAGTTGGGGCCAGACCACTGCGCCGAAAATCCACAGGCGCCCGCCGTCATCGCTTCGTCCAGCAACTCGCACATCGCCGCGCGTTCTTCGTCCGTGGCGGACCTGCTCTTCGCGGCTTCGAGCCCCATCACCGACATCATCAGCGGGGACACGCCGCAATAGCTGAGGAGGTTCACGCCCTTGGGCGTGCGATCGAGGCTATCGAGGAACTCCGGGAAGCTCTCCCAGTCCCAGGGCATCCCCTCCTGCATCGACTCCAGCGGGATCGCCTCGTTGCGTGACAACATCAGCATCGCGCGGTCGCGCTGGTCGGGCGTGATTGGCGCGAAGCCGAAGCCGCAGTTGCCGATCACTACGGAGGTAACGCCGTGCCAGCCCGAAAGCGTGCAATAGGGGTCCCAGTAGATCTGCGCATCGTAGTGGGTGTGGAGATCCACGAACCCGGGCGCGACGATCAGTCCAGATGCGTCCAAGACCGTTTCGGCATCGCTCGACTCGATCCGGCCGAGGTAGGCAATACGCCCATCCTTCACGCCCACATCGGCCGTGAACCGTGGCGTGCGCAGCCCATCAACGATGGTGCCGCCCTTGATTACCGTGTCAAACTCAGGCATCTCATGTCCCTTTCTCTGCGCCAAGCTAGCCTAAAACTCTCGATAGGCTCGGTGATGCTCGCGTGCTGCCATGCACCGGCAGCTTACTTCGTGATTCTAGGACCATGCTGGCCCGTACGACAAGGTCCGTGCGGCTATCGTTCTCGCCGAGAGCGATGGGCGGTGGCTGTCGGTCCCCAGATGGTCGGACAACGTTTTGGGGTACATGAAACTCCATCCCGCGCCGTCAGGCTGCCCATCGATAGACGTGATGGAGCCCCGCTGAGCACGGGATCGGAGCCGGCCGCACGACGCAACGACAGCGGTGGAGGGGCGCGTGAACGACGGGCGGTTCGAGCGCCGGAGAGCGGTGCGGGCGGAGCTGGTTGTAGTAGAGGACGTCCTCACGCAGCACCCGCTGAAGGTGGTTCTCGTGCACGGCGATGAGGTGATCGGTGCACTTCCGCCGCGGGGTGCCGATCACACACGCCGCACCACTGCGTTCGCGTTCGGCGCTTGCATCTCAAACGGGCGAGTGGCCCTGGGTCGGGTACGTCTCTTGGTGGTAGTCGCGGCGTTAGCGGCTGCGTGCGGCGGCGGTGGTGGCGTGGAAGAGATAACGCGGTCAACCACGACGACCAGCACGACTGAGCCGACCACGACGAGGTGGTAAGGGACGGACGAGCGGCTGCTCGGTGTTACCAAGCCCGACGGCCCGATTCGGTCACGGTATAGTGCTCCCTTGCGGCTGGGCCTCCGGAACCGCCTTGGAAGCCTGGGAAGGAGCAGATGGGCAACTTCGGACCGCTGGTTGTGTTCGGTTCGGGCGAGACGGCCCGTCGTGGTCACCAGGTCCACGAAGAGCTCCTTCGTGGTCTGCCTGTGCCCGCGCGCATCGCCATCGTCGAGACGCCTGCCGGCTTCCAGCCCAACGTCGACGTGGTCACAGGCAAGCTCAAGCACTTCGTGGAGCACCACCTGCAGAACTACAAACCGGAGATCAGCGTCGTTCGGGCGCGGCGGAAGGGTGGTCCGGGGGACCCTGACGACCCTGCGGTCTATGCGCCGCTGCTCGACGCGACGTACGTGCTCGCTGGCCCCGGAAGTCCGACGTACAGCGTCCGGCATCTCGCCGGCACCAAGACCCTTGCGCTGATGCGAGAGCGCTGGGAGCAGGGAGTCGGGCTGGCGCTCTCCAGCGCAATGGCCATCGCCATCGGTGCCCACGTGCTGCCGGTCTATGAGATCTACAAGGCCGGCGAGGACCCTGAGTGGCGAGCGGGGCTCGACCTGCTCGGCGGCCTCGGCCTTAACCTGGCGATTGTCCCCCACTGGGACAACAAGGAGGGCGGGGCTGATCTCGACACGAGCCACTGCTTCATCGGGGAGACTCGGTTCCAGGCGCTGCGCGAGCTCCTGCCAAGAGAGACGGTTGTGCTTGGCGTGGACGAGCACACCTCCTGCATCTTTGAGGCAAATAACCGAACCTGTCAGGTACGAGGCCTTGGACAGGTAACCGTCATACGCGGCGGTGAGACACGGTCGTTCAACGCCAAGGACGAGTTCTCGTTCTCGCTTCTCGAGTCATCAGAGGCCCAGCTGGTCGACTCGAGCTGACCAGGTCCAACGCCTGGTGGCGTCATGCTGGCGCGCCACCAGGCCTCCTCCCGCGCCAACGCACGCCGGTCCGCCCACAAGTGCTGCTCGCCACGGCCCGGTGGGCCGGTCGCGTCGATAGCCCTTCAGTGTGAAAATAGCCGCAACCTGGGGCGAGGAGGAAAGTCGAAGCGTGAGCGAAGGTGACTGGCCCCCCGTGCGAATGTATACGACATCGCTTTGTTCAGACTGCCTCCGCAGCAAGGCGCTCCTCAAGCGGCTCGCCGTGCCGTACGAGGAGGTCAACATCAAGGGAGACGCGGACGCTATGGCCGAGGTGCGCCGGCTGAACGACGGACGCGACATCGTGCCCACGATCATCATCGGCGAGAGCCGCGTGCTCTCAGAGCCGTCCGATAAGGAGCTCGCCGAGGCGCTCGGCACGTCCGCCTGAAGCGCTGTTTTATGTCGCGCCCCGTAGCACGCTGCCCAAAGCCTCACGCCAGCCCCGCCCTGGCATGGGAGTCGCAAGCGCCGCTATTGGCCGTTCTGAGTGAGGGTTTCCTCCCCGACCAGGCGGGCAGGCGTCACTGGGGAGAGCGGTGACCGCCGGGGGGCCTCTAGTTTGACTCCCCGGGCTCGTTCTGAACCCCTGAGCTGGCGTAGACCTCGCGCGCGAAATCTCGCAACGCGCCGCTGACGGCCTCGGGGCGCTGGAGCGGCACGTCATGGATGGAGTCTTCCAGCCAGACCGTGCGAGCCTTCGACGTGAGCTCTTGAGCGCGGCGAACAGCCTCGCGCTTTCGCTCGAGCATCTCCTCTGAGCGGACGCGCGTCGCTGGCAGGATCAGGATCGGGCAGCGGATCCTCGGGAGAAGATCCTCGGCGTCGTACTCCCAGAGGGCCCGAACGATCTTCATATGCCGCTCGAAGCTGAGCCGCGGCGCGATCGTGTCGTCGGGGAACACCTCGAAGCCGGCCATGACGATCGCCTCGATCTCCGGCGACCAGACCTCGCGGAGATCCCCTTTGCCCATTCCCTCCACGAGCCGGGCCCGGGCCACCCCCTTGAGCTTGGGCGGAGCGAGCATCTCCCGCACTCGCTCCCAGGTCATCTCCGGCGACGACGAGAACCCCGATGTGCCGCCATCCACGAGCGTGATCGCAGCCGGCCGCTCAGGGAAGGTGGCGGCGAGGCTCACCGCGACATTGGCGCCCCACGAGTGGCCCACGATCAATGGGCGCTCCAGCCCGACCTCGTCGAGGTAGGCCGCAAGATCTGACGTGACCTCCGGCCATCCGTACCCATCCTCCGGCCCCTCGCTGCCGCCATGGCTGCGTTGGTCGAGAGCCAGGACGCGCCAATCGGAGGAGAGGTCCCGGGCCACGAAGTCCCAGATGCGGGCGTTCGAAGAGAGCCCGTGAAGTAACACGATCGGCGGCCCTGAGCCGCCCCAATCGCGATAGTGAAAACGCAGACCATTGGCTGTCACGAACTCGTCCCGAACGTCGCTCATTGCCAGCTCCTCCCGACTCGTTGCTTCCGGCGGCGCCCTTGTGGGCCCCTCAAGGCATCGATGCTAGCGCGAGGTCGCTCCGCACTCAGGATCTCCCGGCACCCGCGACCATGTCGAGGACCAGCGTGCTCCAGCCAAAATCGCGCGCCTGCTGGCCTGCGCCCGTATAGGGCTCATAGCACTCGCGAAAGCCACTCTGACGCACAAGCTCTACCGAGCTCTGCACGATCCGGTCCGCCGCATCCTCGTATCCATGCGTGCGCAGACCACGAACGAGGAGCCAGTTGCTGTTCAGCCATGTCGGTCCCCGCCAGATGAAGCCGCGCGGCTCCCCGGGCGCGAAGGCGGGCTCGTTGGCCGCAACCGAGGGCACCGGATAGGGGAGCCAGTATTCGTCCTCGTTGAGCAGATGATCTTCGACGAGCTTCACCACGATAGAGCGATCGAGCTCCGGCAGGATCAGCGGCACGAGCGAGCTGATCGTGTTCACCTCGAGGGGACGCTCGTCCTCGCCGGCCAAATCCCAGAAGAGGCCGCGCCGCTCATCCCAGCACTTCGAGACGAGCGCCTCACGAACCCTGGCTGCCTCAGTGGCGAACTCCTCCGCCTCGTCTCCGGACGACATTCGCGCGATCGCCGCCAGACCCTCCGCGTACAGCGTGTTGACGAGGACGTCCTCGTCCGAGAAGTAGTCGGCCGCGATCATCGCGTGGTCGTCGCCTCGCAAACCCTCCTCGAGGTAGCGCGTATAGAGCGCGTTGATCCAGCGCACGAGCTCCCTGTTGTTTGGCTCGGGCAGGTTCAACAGCGAATCGTACTTCGGTGAGGCGTCCACCCCGGATTCGTCCGGCTGAACGATGCTGATGAGACCATCACCATCCGGGTCACGGTGCTCGCGAAGCCAGCGGAAGAAGGAAACCACCTTCGGCAGCTGTGATTTCAAGAGGCCAGTGTCGCCCGTCGCCTGGATGACCCGCTCCAGGGCATAGGCGATCACGGGCGGCTGAATCGTCGACGTGAAGTAGGGATGGCGGAGGTGAATCGTGTGGTGCTGCATTCGCTGCGGGTCAGGCTGCCAGAAGACGATGTGGGGAATGAAGCCGTCCGGCTGGGCAGCTGAGAGCAGTGTCACCAGCTCAGATCGCGCCCGCTCAGGATCGACGTGCGTCAACGCGATCGCGTGGAAGCAAGAATCCCAGAACCACTGAAACGGATAGGAGAGGTTCGCCGGGCAGCAGAAGTCGTATGGCTTCCCCTCCCAATCGGAGATCCCTTTCTGGCGGTTGCCGTCCAGGATCCGCTTCGCCTCCCCGCGCAGCCAGGAAACAGTCTCGGGAGCGTACGGATATGGAGTCCCCTCAACCACGAAAAAGCTCACGACTCACTACGGCCCACGCCTCCGTTCGAGCGCTCGATGATACAGTCGGACGCAGCGATCGACCACAGGTCCCCAGGTGAAGCCCGCCGCGTACGAGCGGGCGTCCTTAGCCAACCGCGAGCGGGCGTCAGCATCGTTGATGAGCTCCGTCAGTCCTTGTGCGGCTGCCTCGACATCAAACGGGTCGGTAAGAACGGCGCCTTTCACAAGAAGCTCGGGGTTAGCGCCGACGCGATGGGTGAGCACCGGGACGCCGGCTGCCATCGCTTCGAAGAACACGAGCCCAAACGCCTCGTAGCGAGAGAAGAGCGCGAAGAGGTTGGCGGTAGCGTACCAGCGGCGCAGGACATCGTCCGAGACCTCGCCGGTGATCAGCACTTCATTGCCGAGGTCGAGGGCGTCGATCTGCCGTCGCACGGCAGCCTCGCCGCCGCTGTCCCCTTCGTCTCGGCCGACGAGGACGAGCCGCGCAGGTCGTTCATAGCGAAAACGCGCCTTTGCCCACGCCTCGAGCAGAAGAAGCTGGTTCTTGTGGCTCCCTAGTCGTCCAACGCAGAGAACCGTGAGGCGTTCGTCGCCGTTCATCGGCTCTGTGCCGTCCTGCGGCTCGTCGACACCCCAGGGCAGAAACGCCTGCTTCGCTCTCGGGACGAAATAGGCGTCACGAACGGCTCGCGCCTCGCGCTTCGAGAGCGCGGTGACCACGTCCGCGCGCCGGCAAAGGACAGCGTTGATCGGGCGCAGCCACTGCTTGTCGATCGTGAGGACGTGAAACGAGGGACTAAAGAGAATGGCGGTTTCCGGCCCCGCCAGCGCGGCGCTGAGCGCGTGCCCCTGGAACCAGCCGTCGCCCACCCAGTGGAGGACGTCCGGCCGGAAGTCCCTCAGCGCGTCGCGAAATCCGCTCGGCGAGAACCAGATGAGCGGGACGGAGAAATACGGCGGCGCTCTCTTCGGGAAGCCCTCGACCCGATAGACGTCCACCCCACCATCGATAGTCTGACGACCCGGCAGGCCGCTCATGTGCTTGCGGGGGAACGCAAAGTGCGTGGTGAGCACGCCCGTCGCCTCGACGTCATCCCTCGCAAGGAGACGCGTGGAAAGCCCCTCGATGACACGTTCGACGCCACCTAGGTAAGGCTTGTAATAGGGGGTCAGGAAAAGCACGCGCAGGCCGGGCGACACGGGCTACCGTAGCTACGCGCTCCGGTGTCATGCAAGCGGACCGGGTTTGAGCCCGGCCGCCAACGTCGCGCACCGTCCGGGGTGCCGGAGCCAAGCAATTGCGTCAGCGCACTGGCGCGAACAGCACTCACGTCTGCCGACGAGCCAGTGGTGATCCGGGGGCACGATGTCGTCAGCAAGCCTCGAACCGGCCCGCCATCGCTCAAGTGAGTAGCGCGGCTCGGTGGTCGAGGCAGACGGGCTCGCGCTCGACGGCACGGAGATGCTCCAGCGCCGCAGACGTCGCGCCGCAGCTGCACCAGACGTTTACGATGCCGCTGCTCTGGATCTAGACGGTCCGGATCAAACCATCGGCGAGCGCAAGCACAACAGCGTACTCGCCTACGGGGACAACGGGCGCGGACACGAAAATCTCGTGCGGCCCGTGCCGCAGATAGCGCGCCTTCGTGGGCGGCTTACGCTTCTGCGACTGCTGCGAAACCCTGATCGTTAAGCTGTGCCCGAAGATCGATGACGAGCCGGGAGTTCCCACGCCAAGTGTTTCGTGACCGGGCTGATGCGGGAAAACAGCTCGGCGCCATACTGAGCAGCGTCCCCCGCGGTGGTCGCCCGCTCGTGCTCGGCATCGCTCGCGGAGGCGTACCCGTCGCCCTCAGGTGGCGCAGGCGGTGAACGGTGACCTCAGGCCTTTGGTTGTACGAAAGCTGGGCGCTCCCGGCCAACCGGAGCTCGCGATCGGTGCGGTCACGGCGGACGGAGCGACCTTTCTCGACCAGGTCGCCTGCAAAGTAGTGGGTGCTGATCGGCACTACGTTACTCATGAACGCGCGCGGCAGCTTGAGACGGCACGAGGCCAGCGCGCCGTCTTCGCGGGCACTTGTTCGGAGTCCGTGGCCGGGCGTGAGGCGATCGTCGTTGACGACGGCCTCGCGACGGGCGCAACAGCGATCGCAGCCCTGCGCTCCCTGCGGGCCGGCTCTGCTCAGCGGGTGATCCTCGCCGTCCCGGTCGCCCGACCGGACTCACTCTCCCGGCTCGGCGACGAAGCTGATGAAGTCGTTTGCGTGCACAGCGTGCAGGATCTGCTCGCCGTCGGGTGGTACTACGACGACTTCCGCAAGATCGACGATCAGGAGGTCGAGCGGCTCCTCTCCCGCGGACCAGGGGCTCCGTAGACTGGAGTGCGGTGGACGACCTGTAGGCGAGGCAGGCCAGCACCGCGACAGGTGAGCGCTGAGATCACGGGTCCGGAGGCCCGAGCCTCGATTAGACTTAGACCGGGCGGCTCGCCGACCAAAAGAGCCGAGGGCAAGCCGCTTCCGGCCCTGTGTGCCGGCGATGCGAGTCGGAATCAGGAAGCGCATGGAATCCCCGCGTAATCGCCCAACGGTTGCGGTCATCGGCTCCCACTCCGATGAGCACCGCGAACTTGCCGACCCGCTGGGGCAGTGGTTGGCCACTCTAGGCGTGAACTTGCTAACCGGCGGTGGGCCGGGGGTCATGGAGAGCGTCAGCCGCGCATTCGCCAACGGCCCAGCGACGCGTGGCGCGGTGATTGGTGTGATCCCGGCGGCGGCTGACACTCAAGGCGAGCGGAGGCCGCCACTCAAGGACGGCTATCCGAACCCCCACGTCGAAATCCCGATCGTTACTCATCTTCATCTGAGCGGGGAGGAACACGGTAAGGATAGCCTCAGCCGGAACCACATCAATGTCCTCAGCGCTCAGGTCGTAATCGCCCTGCCCGGCGGCGGCGGCACGCAAGCTGAATTCGAGCTCGCTGAGGCGTATGGGGTTCCCATCCGCCGCTTCGAACAGAAGGCCGATCTGGCCAAGATCAAGCGATTCGTTTCGCGCCATATCACCGCACGTAACGATTGACGGTGACGGCACTGACGCTGAGAGCGGGGGCCTTCAGTTCGCCCGCGATGCGACGCACGCCCGAATTACCGGGACGCTTGGCCCAGTGCGCTATCACAAGGCGACGCGACCGCATCGAACCTTGGAGCTGGAGACGCCGGAGGGGCCACGACTCGTACAGCGCCACCGACAGGTAGCCGCACAATGGCAGAGTTCACCACTATCAGCCGACGATGCAGCGCCGCTAGCGAAGCAGAGCGGACAACTCGCGGGGGCGGATGCGTGCGTACGAGGGGTGAAGCAGCATCGTCGGAGCGGTCCGCGCGATCTACCTCAGCAAGCTGGTTCGCGGAGCCTCCAGATTGCGGTGGTGGTCGCGAAGTAGATGCATCCGTCCGGACCGAGGGCCATCGCGAGCAGTGGCTCGTCTCCTTGGTAGGCCAGCTGGAGCGGCGACGCCGCTTCCGACTCCTTCGCCACGACAAACCGATACACGCTATTGGTCTTAAAGCCGGTGAAGAACACTTCGCGTGAGCCGTCGTTCAGCGGGCGGCTCACGATGCCGGTCGGTGCAACGGTGAGGCCTTCCGTGTCGTAGAGCGCGGGAGTGAACAGGGACCGCGATGCGCGGAAGGGCCATTCGTGATTCGAGCCTGACCGCACGAGGCGTATCTGATCGTTCGTCTCCGGCCCGTTGTCCGCGACGAGGGGGAGAGCGGTTCCCGGATCACACGTTGCCGCGAATGGATTCCTGAACCCCATGGCGAAGACGGGCGGGTCGTCGTGGACCGTCCCGGCGGGGACCAGGTCGGTGCCTTCGAGCCGGTAGCGGAGGACCTTCCCAACCGCACTGAGGGGCACCTGCACGAGAGCCCTGTCGCGCGCCGAGGTATCGCCCACAGTCACATAGAAGGCGCCTTCGCAGAAGGCGATCGCCGCCCCCACGTGCCCGCCGGTTGGCAGCCGCTCGATCAGCGTGTCTATCTGGGCGGCGCGACCCTCCACGATCAATAGGCGCACGATGCCGAGGCCCAGCTCGCCTTCGAACACCTGCTGCACCGATGCGTACAGGTAGGGGCTCGAAGGCCACTCGGGGTGCAGCGCGATATGGAAGAGGGCGCCATCCGGCGGCACTGGTAGGTGTGCCACCGTGTGCACCGGGAGCGGGCCGGGCTCGCTGGCAGGGCCGACGACGCCGATCCGGCCGCCAAGCTCGCTGAAGAACACCTCCCCATCGGGTCCGATCGCGAGACCGGTGGGAAACTCCAGACCCTGGGCGACGATGTCAGCGGGCAGG
The DNA here is from genome assembly GCA_965247935.1 of Tepidiformaceae bacterium. GTDB lineage: Bacteria > Chloroflexota > Dehalococcoidia > Tepidiformales > Tepidiformaceae > CAUYXJ01. The sequence continues at coordinate 722,590 of CBDFIA010000002.1, read as the reverse complement.
GCACCCGCGACGTCGGTGTTGTTCGGGGCCGAAGGAGCGCTGTCGCGTATGGCCCAGGCGAGCGCAGGGACGGCGGCAGCGAGCAGGACGAGCGGGCCACCCGCGATCAAGAGCGCGCGCCCGCGGCCGGCGGAGAAACCACGCAGCGGGGCGCCCACCGCCACTCCGACCACCACCGCGCCTGATAGCAACGCGCCCGACAGCGCGAGAGCGAGCAGGACCTTCGCAAAGAGGTCACGGATGTTGAGCGAGCCGAAGCCGTAGGTCGAGCCTCTCCATTCCGTAAGCCAGTAGGACAGTGCTGCCGCGCCGAAGACGACGACCGCCGCCCCGGCCAGTGACTCAGGCAGGGCCCTCCGGCGGCTGAACCACGCGACGAGCACGGCTCCCACAACATGGCTGCCGTCGAGAGTGCGGCTGCGAAGACGTACAACCACTCACCCAGGCTGAGGGAGTACTCGGCGACGTCCATGCGAGCTCCTCCTCGGGGTTTGGCAGCGGGCGGGGTCTCGCACGGTGATCGCCGGAATCCTACGCGCCCGGCCCAGTAGGGTCAGATCGCCTTGCACACCTCAGACGTACGGAGCGAATAATGGCACTGCCCAGCGCATCACGCCCCTCGATTCGCTCACGTTCAAGCGCTATCGTGATGGGTGAGCGGGCCGGTTGGGCTGCCTGGAATCGACGGGCGAGGTGGTGAGGTGCCAGTAACGACGGGGATGGGCCCAGAGGGCGGGGTCCGGCATGCAGATCAAACCTGGGCAGCCGCCGCGCTCGTGGCACGCGGGTGGCCGCTAGCGCCGGACGGCTAGGAAGATGAAACTCGAGACCGTTCTTGCGACGAAACCGCCCATCGTGCTCACCATCGCTCCGGACGAAACACTTGGGCGAGCGCTGGCGCTCCTCGCGGAGCACGACATTGGCTGCCTCCCCGTAGTCGAGGCGCCCGGCCGGCTCGTCGGCATGCTCTCGGAGCGCGACATCGTGCGCGCGGGGGCGCTTGGCGCGGTCGACCTCGAACGCGAGGTTGCAACACTGATGACTCGAGACGTGGTCCAGGGCAGCCCCGGGGATGACGTCGAAGCCCTGCTCGCGCAAATGATCGCAGGCCGCTTCCGTCACTTGCCCATCGTCGATCGCGGCGAGCTCGTCGGGGTAGTCACGATCGGCGATGTCGTCAAGGCCCGGCTGGACAGCCTCCGCGGTGAGGTCGAAACGTTGCAGACACAGGTGATGGAGGGACCGGAGGCATAGTGCGCTACGGTCCCGGCTCACCGTGGTGACCGAGCGGACTGGCCCGCTGCGGGTGGCGGTCATCGGAGCAGGCCCGTCCTCGTTCTACGCGGTCGAGGCGCTCCTCGATTCCGAGGACGCAACAGTCGAGATCGATATGTTCGACCGGCTGCCAACGCCTTTCGGTCTCGTGCGCTACGGGGTGGCGCCCGACCATCTGCGCGTGAAGTCGGTGACCAGGCGGTTCGCCGCCATCGCTCGGCACCCACGACTGCGTTTCTTCGGGGGCGTCGAATACGGCACCCATATCGCCCTCGAGGATCTGAAACGGCACTACCACCAGATCCTCTTCGCGACTGGCGCAGCCTCCGATTCGAAGCTCGGGGTCCCTGGCGAAGATCTGAAGAACGTCCATGCGGCCCGCGACTTCGTGGCCTGGTACAACGGGCATCCCGACTTCCGCAGCTGGAGCTTCGCACTCACGCAGCGCCGGGTGGCGGTGATTGGCATGGGAAATGTCGCCCTGGATATCGCGCGCATACTCTGCCTCACGCCTGCGGAGCTGGCCGCGACAGACATGCCCGAGTACGCCCGCTCAGCGCTTGCCGCGAGTGGTGTCGAGGAGGTCTTCGTCGTTGGGCGGCGGGGCCCTGCGCAAGCGGCGTTCACACCGCCTGAGCTCCGCGAGCTGGCGAAGCTCGAAGGCGCCGACCTGATCCTTCGGTCCGAGGAGATCGAGCTGGATGACATCAGTCGGGCCGCGCTCGATGCGGGCGACGACCGGGCGGCGAAGCGTAACGTAGCGCTCCTCGAGGAGCTGGCCGAGGCCCCTCCCGCGGGGAAAGCCCGTCGCCTCCACCTCCGTTTCCTCGCGTCTGTCGCGGCCTTCAGCGCGAACGAGCACGATGCCGTCGGATCGATGGCCCTGAGCAGAAACCGTATCGCCGCCAAAGAGACCGGCACCGTCGTCGCCGAAGCTACGGGTGAGATCGAGGACCTCCCTGTCGCGCTCGTCTTTCGCTCCGTGGGCTACCGCGGCGAGCCCCTCCCAGGCCTCCCCTTCGACGCGCGCTGGGGCGTGCTCCCGAGCGACCGGGGACGCGTGCTCGACCCGAGCGATGGCCAGCGCTGTGAAGGGATCTACGCTGCCGGCTGGATAAAACGCGGCCCCAGTGGCGTCATCGGGACGAACAAGCCCGACGCGCGGGAGACCGCCACCTCGATGCTGGAGGATGCGCGAAGGGGTCTAGTGCTGGACCCCATTGCCCCGGGCTCCGAGGATGCAGCGGCGACCGTGCGGTCTCGCCGGACCCGCTACTTCACCTTCGACGACTGGCTCGTGATCGATGAGCTCGAGCGTGCCCGAGGCAGGGCAGCAGGCCGTCCTCGGCTCAAGTTCACAAGCGTGGAGGAGATGGACGCCGCGCGACGCTGAGCTGCTCGGAAGTCGATCCGCGTCAACGCGGATGGGCGGACGTCCCCCGCTTCTGCACGAGTCTCGGCTCTGCCTAGATCGGCTCGGCCGCCGCTCGGACGACCCAGCGGGGGCGCGAGAGGATGAGGTCTGCCGTCCTCGGCTCACCCGAATCCGATGGGGATTCGACGTCAGCGATGGAAAGAAAGACGCTGCTGTACTCGCGAAAGACGCCAACGTATTCCTCGCCGTCGCCATCCTCGACCACCGCGACCACGCGATGCCCAATATGCCGCTCGAGCAGAGCGTCGTGAGCGCGGCCAAGCGATCCGGCGAGCACTCCGCCCGTGCTCCCCGCACGCCCGGACTGGCCCTTCAAGCCGGCATGACCGGCGACGGCTGCCGCGGCATCGGAGAAGGCGTCCTTCAGCGTGTTGAGCCAATTGCGCATGCGGCGCGCCCAGCGCCGGTGAATCGCCGGCCGGTACGCGTGCCGCAGGGCCCGTTCGCGCCTTCGCAGCTCGTCGGAGGAAAGCTCATCCAGAAAGCGAATAACCTTGGCGATGGAGGCGTATTCGTCTCGGTAGAGAATGAAAGAGTGCCTCGGAGTCCCGTTGGGCCCCGCCTGGGCATCGCTGAACGCGATCTCCAAGCCACTCGCCTCGCTGTGCAAACGCCCCGCCGCGCGATCCCCGGGGAGGAGGACGAGGTGGACGGGGTAGCCGTGCCACTGCTTTAGGCACGGGTCCCTCGCCCGCGCGGCGATGATGGCGCCGAAGAGAGCGGTGCCGAGGATGACGAACAGGGTGACAAAGAGAGCGCTGTCGAGCATCCGCTGATCCACTAGGTGCCGGGCTTGGTCGCACGGCCGGCCGGGCACTGAACGCGAGCCCCTGGCCGCTTCGTCCCAAGGAATCGCCCCTGGTGAACCCGATCATACCGCCGGGTGAGGTTCGGAAGTGGTCACCACCTGGGCACGCCTGAATTCTCGGAGGCTTCCTGGACTCCCTTGCCCACACGGAGCTACGGGCCGTGTACCGAGGTCCGGACCCTGGCCGATGGCGGTACCGCCTACGTCGCCTTGGGGCGAGACGGTGTGTCGAGTCAGCACTCCTATGACTTCGGCCGCCCTCGAAGGTGCTTGGGGACCTTGATGGTTTCGGAGCAGCGGTAATCTCGGCTGTCGAATCCTGCCGGACTTCGGACCTCGTAGTAGTAGGGTGAATTCGGTCCACTTGCTGGGTCGCCCGTCCTGGCCCAAGGGCACACCGCCACATCTCCACAACCGACCTGATTTCGTGCCCGTGCCGGTTCCACCTTGCGGGGCACGAATATGCCGTCCGCACAGCGCGGATGGGCTTGAAACACGACCGCCTTCAGGCGAGCTGCCTCAGCGCCGGCTGGGTAAGCAGTGTGAGCAGCGCCATCAACGCGACGATGGCGCCGCCGATAGCCATCCAGATCGGCGCTGTGAGCGCGATTGCCAAGGCGCCGGCCAAGAGCGCGCCGAAGGGTCCGAGGCCCTGAAAGCCGAGGGTGTGGATGCTCACCACGCGGCCCATCAGCTCATGTGGCGTGTTCGCCTGAACCAGGGTCTGGTTCAGGTTCATGAAGAACCCCCCGCCCAGGCCGCCCACGAACATGAGCGTGGCGGTAAGCGGATACCAAGGCGAGAGACCGATGCCCGCGAGGATCAAGCCGCCCATGATCATCGAGCCGAGGAACCACCCGCCCTTGTTCCGTAAACCCGGCATCGAGGCAAGGGCCAGTGAGCCGATCATCATGCCCGCGCCCATAAAGGCGAACAGCAAGCTGGCCGCGAGGGCCTCCTTCCCGAGGTCTTCCTTCGCGATCAGCGGGAGCAGTGCCGTGAACGGCCCGATCATGAACATGCTCGAGCCGCACAGCAGCAAGATGAGCGTGCGAATCCCGCGATGGTTCCAGACGAAGTGCAGCCCTTCGCGCAGGTCCTCGATGGGCGCGCGATTCTCGGCGGCGGCACGGGCACGAGGCACGGCCAAGGGGATGAGCGCCGCGGTACCGATCAAGAGGACCACGCCCTGGGCGATGAAGGCTCCGCCGATGCCCCAGATCGCGATCGCGAGCCCGCCGAAGGCGGGCCCGATGATCTGCGAGACGTTCTGGCTCATGCTCATCATCACGATCGCGTTCATGAGCCGGCCGCGCTCGACGACCGTGGGCACGATCGCGTTGCGTACGGGCAGCCCGACGGCCACGGTGGCCCCCACCCCCAGTGCCAGAATCAGCGCAACGCCGGTGGTCATCGCCCCCACGAAGACGACGACCGCAGCTGCTAGCGTGACTGCCACCGCCGCCAACTGACTCGCCAGCACGAGCGTTCTGCGGTCCATGCGGTCCGCGAGTACCCCGGCCGGAATCGTCATGAACAGGACCGGGATGCCGAGCGCGAAGCTCACGAGCCCGGCCGCACCCGAACCCCGTCCCAGTTCCAGCACCAGCCAGACGAAAGCAAAGCGTTGCGTCGCCTGCACCAAGCCGAAGCCGAAGGTGTTGATCCAGATACGTAAAGGGCCGCGACTTGAACGCGGAGAAGGTCTCGAGCGTCGGCAGGCCCGGGGCAGTGCGAGCGGGCGCGCTCGCCATCTCGGTGGACTGGGTCACTGGCCGATGCTACACGCCGGCCACCCGCTGAGAGGCTCCTTCGGCGTCTGCCGGGTCTACCTGGAGCTCGAGTAGCTGTCGAGCGCGACACTCCACCGTGCAGCGCAGACGGCGTTTTGAGACACCACACGTCTTGCCTCTCCACGAGCTCCTCGTCCCCGTCCCCGCCGCGAGGCTGGAACCACCCTCCGGCCGGGTTCGTTGGCTCTTCGCGTGAATCGAGAGCGCTCGCGCCCTACCGAGGCCATCCGGCCGGACGGGCGCTCCGCGGAGGAAGCGGGCCGCTTCGGGAGGACTTGGTTGCCAGGCAGTTGCTTCCGCATCCTGAGGTCGTTGGCCCAGAAGGCGTGCGCCCAACTGGCGTCCTGAACTAGCCCTCGGGCTGCGCAGTCGTACGCAAGTACGGCTTCACCGTCGTGTAGCCCGGGAACAGCTCAGCGGCCTCGTCGTCTGAGACTCCCGGCAGAATCACCACGTCCTCGCCCTGTTTCCAGTCCGCAGGCGTCGCTACCTTCTGGTAGGCAGTGAGCTGCAGCGAGTCGAGCACGCGGAGGATTTCGTCGAAGTTCCGTCCGGTTGAGGGCGGATAGGTCAGCGTCAGCTTGACCTTCTTATCTGGCCCGACGACGAAGACCGAGCGAACGGTCGCGGTCGCGTCTGCCTCGGGATGGATCATGTCGTACACGAGCGAAATCGCCCGGTCGGCATCGGCAATCAAGGGGAAGTTCAGGGCCGCGCCCTGTGTCTCTTCAATGTCAGCCGCCCAGCCCTCGTGCGAGCCCACAGGGTCCACACTCAAGCCAATGATCTTCGTGTTTCGCTTGTCGAACTCGGGCTTCAACGCGGACGCGCGCCCCAGTTCGGTCGTGCACACGGGCGTGAAGTCGGCCGGGTGCGAGAACAGCACCCCCCAGCTATCTCCGAGCCAGTCGTGGAAGCTGATCGAGCCTTGCGTCGTTTCTGCCGTGAAGTCGGGGGCTTCGTCTCCAAGTCGAATTGCCATCGCGTTTACTCCTCGCGTGAGCTGATAGGCCGCGATCATAACGAAGCTGTGCCCGGGCCGAGCGTGCGTGCAGCTGTGGCGCGGCCTGAGTTCTGCCACTCCACGACCAACGGACGAACGGCAGACGCCGTCTTTCGGTACGAAAAAAAGGCGCCCCACCCGAAGATGATGCGCCTTTCGCTGGAGGTAGAAAATGGAGCTTCTCGCGAACCGCCGGTTTCCCGCCGGTCTGCGCCCCTTCCGGTCGCCCGAAGGCTCCCTTCCGGCCCCGTCCGGTCGCCGTTAGGCGTCCATCCGGGGTTCCACACACCCCGCCTCCAACGCTTGCGAGATTACGACCCGCGCAGCCCCTTGCCTACCCTTTTAAGCAGTGTCCTTCACGAACTCTTGAGCGTCCCGACTGGTTATGCCCAGGTCGGCGCCGCCCTGATGCGCTGCGCGAGCTCGCTCATCCGACGCTCATCCGGAGCTTGCCGCCTCGATAGAGTTGGCTGGGGCCGGACGCAGGACGGTGATCACTTCAGTGAGAAGGATCTGCTCCTGTCCTGAGGTCCTCTTCCGCTCGCGGTCTTCCGAACCTCCGCCCGTGGCGCCAGCCACCCCCGAGCCAGAGCGAGAGCAGCGCCGCGACTACCATCAGGGCGCCCGCCACGACGAACGTCTCATCGAGCGTCTGGTGCACGACCTCACGCAGCTGCTGGTCGGTGATGTCGAACAACTCAGTCTCGAAGAGATCGGCGGCGCGACGGTCGAACCGGCCGAGCCCCTCCGAGGCGAGGAGCGCCATTCCGATCACCATGCCCAGCGTCTGAAACAGCTGCAGCAGCGCTGTCGCAGAGGCTCGTCGGCCTACCTCCACCGCTTCGATGACGGTGGCGTAAAGCGACGCGTCCGCGAGCGTGAAGCCGAATCCGGCGAGCGCCAGCGCAGCCCAGCGGGCGGCCTCCCCCGGCTGCTCCGCCCACGCCGCCATGGCGAAGAGGCCTGCGGCGGTGAGCGCAAAGCTGGCGAGGGCCATCGTGCGGTAACCGACCAGAGTTGCGAGCGCACCCCCGACGAGCCCCCCGAGGGCCATGAACAGCACCATCCGTCCGAGCATGAGGCCGGGGCCGGCGCCGCTCTGCCCCCAAAGCACGTCCGTCATCAAGGGGACGTTCACGAGGGCAGTGATGAGCGCCACCCCCTCGAGCAAGAAGACCGCATTCGCGATGGCCACGGCCCGGCTGCGGAACATCCGCAGCTCGATCAGCGGTGCGGTCGCCCCCAGCTCCCGCACGACGAAGCCAAGGAAGAGGACCGTCGCGCCGAGGTAGAGCGACGCCGTCTGCCAGGCGGCCCGCGCACTCGCATCGGCCAGGGCGAAGGTGAGCGCCGCCAGCGCACCGGCGAGGAGCAGCCCGCCCCCGAAGTCGACGCGCCCCTCGGCTCGCGCGGGCTCAGCCTGGCGTCGCGCGAGAACCAGCACCGCGAGCAGCACGGGCAGTGCGAGGACGATGTTCATCCAGAACAGTCCCCGCCAGCCGATCCAGACACCGATGAGCGTTCCCCACAACGGCCCCACCAGGCTCGACGAGTCGTCCAGGGTGGAGACCGCGCCGAGCCCGAGCACGCGCTGCGATGGCGGCAACGCGTGGGCGGCCATCGCCAACGCGACCGGCACGAGCGCCCCACCGCCTACGGCCGTCAGCGCTCGCGCCAGGGTCAGGAGGGGGAGGTTGGGGGAAAGCGCCACCAGCACCGATCCGCCCATGAAGATCACGAGCCCCAGGACGAACACGCGGAAATAACCGTGGACGTCGGCCAGGCGCCCCATGAGCGGCAGCGCCACGGTGTAGCCGAGGAGGTAGCCATTGACAATCCAGGACGCCTGTCCGAACTCGTCCACGGCGATGTCGAGATCGCCGAGGATGCGGGAGAGGACGGGGACGACGAACGTCTGGTCGAAGCCGCCGACGAAGACCCCGAGCCCGAGCGCGGCGACCAGCAGCCAGGCAGAGCGCGTAGCGCTCGCCGCGCTCTGCACCCCTACGGCAGCTCGATCTCGATGGGCTTATCGAAGTCGCTGAGCTCGAGCAGTCGTACGACGTCGTCGTCATCCTCGGAGCCGAGCGGCCCTTCCAAGCGGATGCGACGGACCAGGTCATCCTCCTGATCGATCCAGACCACGCCCACAACTTCGTAGCCTTCCTCCGCCGCTGGCGTGAAGCTCTCCAAGTCACCGCCGTCGACGGTGCCCTCCACCCGCCAGGTTAGGTATCCGTCGACGCGCTCCTCGCCCGTGACGCGCGCATCACGCGCTCCGCGGAGCACCGAGGTGGCGCCCGCGGCCGGGTCGAAGATCTCGGCGAGTGGATTGCTCCCGGGGATCGCCACCCAGGCATCGCGGTTGAACGGATTCGTGATCCTTGCGTCTTCGCCCACGGCCACGACGGTGACCTCGACTTTGAGGCTCCCGAGCTGCTGGACGACCGCCTTGACCTCGGCCCGCAGCCGGTCCGGCCGTACGACATCCCCTTCGGCCCGCTCCATTGCGAGGTCGAGCACGATGGGCGACCGCCCCCCCTCGTGGTCGAGCACGAAATGGAAGCTCATCACCTCGTCTAGCCGCGCCGCCGCTCGTTCAAGGAGATCGCTCGCCTCGGGGGCGTCGATGGCGGAATCATCCTGCTGGGAGCAAGCGGCGAGCAGCAGGCAGGCGAGCGCGAGTCCAGCCCACCCACAAGCTCCCCGGCCTGCGCACTGCATCGCGCGATTCTCCCCCGCTGCCGCCCCACCGTCACCCCGCTCATGGACGATCGCGTGGGGGGAGGCACTCGCTCTCACCCCGCTGCCGCTGGGCCTCTGTGTGGCGAGGAGAGGGTCGAACTCCCGACTAATGGATTCGAGCGCGTTCTCCGGTGGGCCAAGACTCCGTCCGGCGCTGTAAGCCGAGGCCATCGACCGTCTGTGCGTGGCGCTAATCGAACGTCAGCACCGTGCGCGCCACCTCGCCAGCCTTCATCGCGCGGAAGGCCTCGTTGATCTCCTCCAGCGGTCCTTGCCGGCTGACCATCTCGTCCAGCAGGAGCTGTCCCCGCTGGTAGAGACGCAGGTAGCGGGGGATGTCGACCCGGAACCGGTTCGACCCCATGCCGCAGCTCTGCAGGCGCCGTTCGCCGCTCAAGGCGCTCGTGGGGAACTCGTAGGTCGCCCCGACAGGCATCACCCCGACAACGGTCGCGGTGCCGCCGATGCTGGTCGATTCCAGCGCCAACCGAGCGAGGGTGGGATTGCCCACGGCCTCGAACGCGTAGTTGACGCCTTCGCCCTCGGTCAGGGCCCGAATCGCCTCGACGGGGTCGTCTCGGGAGGCGTCGACGAAGTCCGTCGCGCCCATGGTCGTGGCCATCTCGCGCTTGGAATCGAACGTATCGACGCCGATGATCTGCAACGCTCCCGCGATCCGCGCTCCCTGCACGACCGAGAGGCCCACCCCGCCACAACCGAAGACGGCGACGGTGCTCCCCGGCCGCACCTTGGCGGTGTTCAGCGCCGCACCTACCCCCGTCAAGACGCCACAGCCCACGAGCGCCGCCCGGTCCAGCGGAATCTCCGGGTCAATCTTCACGAGCGAGTTCTCATGAAGGAGCATCTGCTCCGCGTAGCTCGCCACGTTAACGAACTGGATGACGGGCGTGCCGTCTTTCGAGAGCCGCGGCGTCTCGGCCCCGCCGCGCGCGACGTAACGGTTCTGGCAGCGGGCCGGGAAGCCTGAGAGACACTGCTCGCAGCTGCCACAGAAGCCGGAGAGGCAGGCAACGATGTGATCGCCCGGCGCCACGTGCGTGACGTCGTCGCCGACCGCTTCCACGACGCCAGCGCCTTCGTGCCCCAGCACCGCCATCGGGTTGCTCAAGCCGGGTGGCGCGAATCCGCCGATCTCCAGATGGCCGTCGACGAAGTGCAGGTCACTATGACAGACACCGGTCGCCGCGGTGCGGACCAGCACCTCGTGCCCGCGAGGCGTATCGATGTCGATCGTCTCCACGGTGAGCGGTTCGTGGGCTTTCCGGAAGATGGCAGCTTTCATCGTGGCAACCTCCTGTGACTGGTTCTACTCTCTCTCGGCGGTAACGTCGGCCAGCATTGCCGGCGGTCGAATTGCCTGTAGCAGCAGCTGAGCGCGAGCACGGCGTGGGCTCCCTGGCCGAGCCCTCGGGAGCGGGCAATCGAGCCGTCGAGGTCCCGGCGGGTTTCGAGCCGAGTTAGGGCGAGCCGTCGGGCGCAGCGTAGCACCGAACTGAGCGTGCCAGCTCTCGTCCCGCTACACGACCTCCCACCATCGATGCCGAAGGGGGCCAGCGTCGGCGGACGAAGAGAGGGCTCCCAGGGGATGCTTGGCTTCGACCACGAGGCCGTGGGGCCCCGAAGCCATCCGCACTGCACCGATGAGCTTTTGTTTCGCCGTCCCCACGAGCTCTCAGGGCTACCAGCTCATGTCTTCACACGGAGTGGGGATGAGCGAGTTGACGGAGGAATCCCGGCTGCCTGAGTCCGGGAGCGCAAGGGCGTGCCCAATAGGCGCTCGCTAGTCTCTCGCCGCCCGGGCCGTTCTCCTATCGCCCCGCGGGTCACCCGTTCGGTACTCCACGGTGAGTTCGTCGAGTCGCGCTTTCAGGTCCGGATCAAGCCGCAGCTCGACGGCAGCGAGCGTGTCCTCGAGCTGGTCAGGCCGGCTCGCGCCAACGATGGGAGCAGTGATCGCTGGATTGGCGAGAGTCCACGCGACCGCGAGCTGGGCAAGCGGAACGCCCGCCTCTGCGGCGAGTGGCGTCAAGTTCTCCACGGTCGCGAACTCAGGCTCGTGCCAGTACATGTTCTGGTAGACCGTGCCGGCGCCGCCGAGCCCGAAGAGCGAGTCTGCCTCAGGAACGGCCTCAGAACGGTGTCTGCCGCTGAGCAGGCCGCCCGCGATCGGGTTGTACGGGATGACGCCAACCGCTTCTTCGACGCACAAGGGAAGAAGCTCTCGCTCGATTTCGCGGTACAGCAAGTTGTAACGAGGCTGGACCGCCGAGAATCGAGTGAGGCTTTGGGCCTCACTGCGACCCAGGGCGCGCGCGAGCTGGTAGGCAAGGAAGTTCGAGCAGCCGATGTACCGAACCTTGCCCGATCGAACGAGGTCGTCCAGCGCCTGCAGGGTCTCGTCGATCGGCGTCTCGGGATCGTCACCGTGGAGCTGATAGAGGTCGATAAAGTCCGTCCCAAGACGGCGCAAGGAGCCCTCCACCGCATCGAAGATGTGCTTTCGCGAGTTGCCTTGGTTCCACGGTTCGGGGCCCATGCGACCGCCGAATTTGGTGCCGATGATGAATTGGTGGCGCTTCCCCCTCAGCCAGCGACCGATGAACTCCTCCGACCTGCCCGCCGTTTCGAGGGAGCCCCCGATCGGATAGACATCGGCAGTGTCGAAGAACGTCACCCCAGCATCAGCGGCGCGGTCCATGATGGCGAACGATGTCCGCTCGTCGCAATGGACGCCGAACGTCATCGTTCCCAGACAGATCCGTGAGACTGGAAGGCCGGTTTCGCCGAGCCGAACGTGCTGCATGACGCCTCCGAAGGCGCCGCGGATGCTAGGAACAAGCAGATGCGCCGTCAATCGAGACGGCTGCGCACGCGCGGCCGTGCGTGCCAGAACCGGCCGTGCATGAAACACCCATCAACCCTCGACTGTGGTGCAGGACACCGATACTGGCTCTCCCCCCGGCGCGTGATCGGTGACCAGAGCCGGAGCCCTGCTATTGCTACCCCTCAAGGACGGCGACCACCGCGCCTGTCTCTCGGTCATCTCCCGTGCTGAGCCGCGGACCCCCGCAAGCTAGCCGGAGACAGTCTCAGCGACGCCGGTCTCTGAGGAGCGCTCGATTGCCGCCAGCAGGCGATGCCGCTTCACCGCCAGGTCGAAGTCGGGATCGAACCGCTCGCCTGCTTCGAGCGCGTCTGCCATCCGCGCATACGCGTGGGCGACGTTGCGCGGCGGGCCTGACGGCGTTCCCTCCGGAGCCACCAGATACTCGTCGGGCGGTGGAAGCTCCGCCGGTGTGTCGCTGCTGCGGGCGCCATGCAGCTGGTCTGGACCGATGTTCGCCGAGCGAGCGGTCAGGAAAAGCGCCCCCTCGTCGCCGTAGATCTCAAGGCGGGTGCCACTGGGCTGGACCGGTACGCTCGCCACCTGGATCGCGATCTCGGCACCGCTCTGGAGACGCCCCACCGCGGCGATGCTGTCGGGGGCGTCGACGGCGATGGGAGCGCCGGTGTCCTCGTCGCGCCATTCGGTGATCCGGGTCGTCACGCGGGCCGACACCTCCACTACCTCGCCGAGGATGGAGCAGGCCGCATCGATCGCGTGACCCCCGGCGATGGTCAGCGGATTGGCGCCATTCGCGCGCACCGCCTGCCAGCTCCGACCCGGACCACGTTCCAGCACCGCTTGCGACATCACGCTGAGGTTGGCGATCAGCACCTCGCCGACGTAGCCCTGGGCGATCAGGTCGCGCGCGTAGCGCACGCTCGGATCGCTGCGGGCCTGCAACCCGACGGCGGTGGGCAGGTCGCGCTCGCGCGCGAGGTTCGCCATCTCCTCCGCCTCCTCGAGCGTCGCGCCGAGAGGCCACTCGCAGAAGACGGGCTTCCCTGCGCGAAGCGCCTCCATCACCAGGTCGTGGTGCCCCGGCACGCGCACTGAGACGACGACGAGGTCGATGTCCGGGTGCGCCACCAAGTCGTCGATCCCGTGGAACGCCAACTCGGCCCCGAACCGTGCCGCCGACGCCTGGGCCGTCGCCTCGTGCGCGGTGCAGACGGCTCGGAGCTGGTAATTGGGCAGCGCCTGCAGGGCGGGAACATGGGCGTTCGCACCCCAGCCGCTGCCCCCCAGGGTCACCGTTGCGCCGACGATGCCGACGCGGGTCGGATCAGCCATCCTTCGCTCCTTCGTCCTTCGAAGCAGGCCTGCTCGTCTTCGACCCGCCGAAGTCAGTCGGATTCTAGCCGTTGAGTGGCAGTCAGCCTCGAGAGGCCTCTCGCCCCGGAGTGAGGCTGCGCTTGCGGGCGGCCGCTATGATCGGGGCGCGGCCGAGGAGCCGGCTGGAGGCAGGGGATGGCGACCTTTGAGAGCCTGAACGTCGACGACGACCTGGAACCGTTCGAGCGCACCCCCACCGAGGAGGAGGCGTTGGCCTTCATGGGCCAGGACCCGGCAACGAAGAGCCGCTTCAGCGACTCCGCGACTGCCCAGCGCGAGGGCTTCCGTGGGGCGGTCGTCCCCGGCCTGATGAAGCTGGCCTGGATCACGAACTACGTGAGCGCTTGGGCAGGCACCGAGGCGACCGTTCGCAGCGTGCGCGTGGCCTACCGCCGCCCCGACTATGCGGGTGACCCCCTGGTCCTCGCGGGCCGCATCGTTGACAAGCGTGAGGAGGACGGCCGCAAGCTCGTCGAACTCGAGGTCGTGACCCTCGCCGATGGTCAACCCTCGGTGCGGGGCAACGTCCAGGTCCAATTCGGTGGGTAGCAAGTAAGGGCCGCCGCAGAGACCACACACGCGGGGGTTCGTACGATCTGCCGTGCCCACCGGAGGCGGCTCACCGGCTGACCGAGGCCAGAGCCTGCCCAGCGCCTCAGGGGACGGACATTTCTGCTCGCCCAAGAATGGCCTCATCCGAGGGAACCCGGCCGCTCAGAGACGGCGGTTCGCCGCGGCTTATTGGGCCAGCTGGTAGAGGACATCGATGCGGCACCTACTGATCCTCCAGGAGCCATCCTCACGACGATACTCCTCATCGTAGATGCCAAGAAGTGTCAGCGGGGTCCGATCAGGTACGACCATTAAGTAGTCGAGGAGATAGTGGCGGCCGGTCGCCGTATCGCCGTCCACCTGCACGACAGCATTGGTGACGGCATGAATGCTCGTCCATGGGGCCCCAGTATCACCCCACTTCGTCTGGTAACCGCGCCGGATCGCCTCTTTCCCTTCCCAGCGCCCCTCTTCTTCGCTCCCGAACACGGCCTCAAACTCGCATGTCCCGTCATCCGTGAAGAGCTCCACGAGATCGTCCACACGCCGGGCATCCAAGAGCGAACAGTACTTGACCTTGAGCTGCTTGATCTCCTCAACGTCTTCCCGAGAGTCGATGGTCGCCATGAAGCGCTCCAATCCAGGCGTAAGCCTCTGTCTGATCCGAAAAAGGACCGTCCCGCTTTGCGAAGTTGGCCGGCACGTTAGAGCTCGCGAGGACGAGGGGTTGGGGGATTCGATGGCTATCACCGAGAACCTCGACCGTCGCTCGCGTCGTGTTCCCGATGCACTGCGGCGGGTTACTCGGGCGGCTCACCGCGCTTCGCTGCTTCATCTGACCTCAGCCTCGACCCACGATCGCAGCGCCTCACGTGCTTGGGGCCACATCAGGATGCCATGGTCTCCGCCGGGGATCAGGACGAGTTCAGCACCGGGGATCCCGTTCGCGAGCTCAACCCCGTGCTCGGTCGGCACCACGCTGTCCGCATCGCCGTGGAGGACGAACACGCGGTGCTCGCCGAGTTCCCCAAGACGGTCGCGTGTGTCGAATCCGGCGTGAGCGCGCCAGTTGCAGAGTTCACCCAGGGCGATCGCCTTCACCTGCTCCTCAGGCGCCTCGCGGACAGCTCTGACCTGGGTGTCGAGCCGCTCCCGCATCTCGCGGCGGTCGCCGTCGGTCACGCCCGGCCTCCTCAGGGGTGAGAGCTGCGGGCTGTAGATCGCTTCCCGGCGACGCTCGAAGACGGCGTCGCTGCCTTCGCGTGAGGCAAGCTCCACCATCTCTGTCATCGGCCGATAGAAGGGGGCGTCCTTCATGTGGGCGCTCGTCTCCACCAGTGCCAGGGCACTGACCATCTCGGGGCGCGCAAGGGCGAGCGACTGGGCGATCGTGCCACCCATCGAGTCGCCAACGATGACGGCTTCCTCGACGCCGAGCTGCCCAAGGAGGTCTGCCGTCTCGTCCGCGATGTCGTCCTGGTCGTAGGGAGCGCTGCGCATCTCGCTCTGCCCGCAGTTGCGGCGGTCGTACTCGATCAGGCCGAAGCCCTCGAAGGTAACGCGGACAGCCTCGCGAAGTGGACTCCCCGAAGGCCCCAGCGCCGACGCGAGGCCACCGAAGCCCCCGTGGATGTAGATGAGCGGGTAGCCGCCACCCGTCTCTGTGTAGCTGATCTCCCAGCCACCGATTCGCGTCTTGGGCATCGTCACGCCCCCTGGAGTTGGTCGCGTTACGCACCCCGCAGCCTACGCCTTCGGCGCTCACCCGCGCATGGCGCGTGGGCGAGGAGCGCGCGCTGCGTGGCAGTTCGGCCGGACCTGCGCGGTCCCTCTCGATCCGCCTCGTCGGGCGGCTTCCGCGACCTAGAATCGGCCCATGTTCCGGTTCGTCCCGTTGGGGCTCAGCACAATCGTCATCGGCCTCCTGGTGGCGGGGAACCGTTTCCGTCCTAGACGCGCCGGACTTCCGATCGCAGCAAACGTGCGCCCTCGATACGCTCGACTCGACGCGAGCAATCGCTGACTTTCGCTGGCAGGCACCTCAACCTCAGCCTCAGCCTCAGGTGGGAGGAAGACGCCGACATGAGCAAACGCGAACTCGCCTGATAGGTTCGAGTGCGCTGCGTGCGGTCTGACGTTGACCTCGGACGAGGCGCAGGAGATGCGGACAACTCGTTGGGCTCGAGCGCGAAGCGGGCCACACCAACTCAACGGCTCCTCGGCTGCAGCCTTATGGTTCGGCGCCCGCGCCGCGAACCAGCTCAGCGACTCTGGATCGCAGTTGCTCTTCAAACTGTCGCCCCAGCAGCGTCTCAACGGGCTCGCCCTCAGGATCGATCAGCACAATCGTGGGATGGAGCCTCGCCCCCAGGGCATCGAGCGCTGCGGTACTGGCTTCGTCGTCGAAGTCGATGACGAGGACCGTCAACCGCCCTTCAAACTCCTCTGCGATCCCGTCGACGACGGGTTGCGTTGCCGCTCAGGGGCCTCAAGGGTCGGAGGTGGCGAAGACCAGGATGGGGAGCCCTCTCGATCGCAGTCCCACTCGATCGAGTTCCGAAAGTAAGTCTTCACCGGTCTTCGTCTTGGACCCGCCACATCCCAACGTGAGTGTCAGCAGCGCGATCGCCACGCCGATAAGCGCCCATGTCGCTCGGGGCTCGGGCTCGCTACGGCCGCTCATGTCCGTTTCCGGGTGTCAGGGATGACTAGCCCCAGAACTGCCACCACGGTCGCCTGCTGGACGGTGTCTCCGGCTCGGGCTCCATCTCATCGCTGTGGTCATGAGCGGCTTCCGTAGCGAGAACGCGCAGCGGATCTTCGTCGAAGTCGCTCTTGCAGCCCGCGGCGCAGAAGTAGTAGATCGACCCCTCGAACTCCGATGTCGCCGCGGCGGTCTCTGCGTCGATGTCCATGTGGCACACAGGGGCGTGGACCGTCGCTGCTGCGGTCATCTCTCCTCCTCCAGCATCAGTCGGTCTCGTGAGGATACCGAGGCCGTCCAGCCCAAGGCCCGGCGTATCCCTTCGAGCGCCCCGAAACGACTGCGTCGAGTGAACGTCAACACCGAGGCAGAAGCCCCGACGTTCGCGGGCAGCGGTCTCGTGCGCTCAGCCGATCGGCGCTGTTGGAAGCCGCCAGCTACTTCCCTGGGCTGCACGGCCTTGGTGGAGATAACGGCGAGCCGCTAGACCAAAAGGCCAATCGCGACCGCGATGATGACGGCCTGCACGAGCCAGCCGAGGACGACGGTAGCGATGGCCCGCCAGGTTGAGAAGTCGAGCGCGGCGCGCACCGCCACGACCGTCGTGATCAACACCCAAACAGCCACGATGACGCCGAGGATCGCCGCGGCCACCGGGACAACACCAAACAGGAGCAGCGCCCGGGGCGTATTCGCGAACCCAAGCGTCCGCGCCAGTTCGCCCCAGTCCGCTTTGGTCTCCGGGCCGGCGAGGAGGCGGGTCCCAATGAAATAGGTCAGCCACGCGAAAACGGCCCAGCTGACAATGGCGGCAATCGGAAGGACGATGATGGAGGCGGCACTACCGGTGAAGGCGCTGCCGATACCGACGGCAATGCTGGTCCCGACGACAACGATGGCCGCCTGTCCCGTCGCACTCTGGTCGTGTTCGACCTCTTCGTAGAGGTCGCTGTCTGCTTTTGCCGCACGAATCATCCGGTCGACGAACCCGGAGCTTAATGATGAAACAGTCAGTTTGAGCCTGCCTTCCCCTTCATGCGGCATGACCCGCCGCGCGTAGCGTACGCGGCTAGCATCAGCCGATGGTGTGGTGTCTCAAAACCCTGTGGGGCACGAAAAACTCGGTCCATTGCGGATGAGGGTTGCCACGCGGAAGGAAAGCCGTCCTCTTCGAGTCGCCGGTAGTGCTCGAGAACGCCGCCGATCTCTGGGGTCGACCCGGACCTCTGTTCCGGTCTGCTCCGCGAACGCTCCCCCCCGGTGGTGACTCGCATCGTCGATCTCCCTGGCTTGAGCCGCTCGCTGCTTGGCCCAGGCACTCCGCGACAGCCTGAACGCCTGCCGATGATACGGGTCGAGGCGGCGGCCTCGCCTCGCCGAGCGCGGCCGTCCATCTATGGATTGCGATGGAGACCTTGCGGCGTCAAGCTGCGCGCTCACCTTCGATGGCATGTCGACAGCGAGGAGGTCGCGCGATGGACCTGGGCATTCGAGGCAGGAACGCAATCGTCAATGGAGGGAGCGCTGGCCTGGGCCGGGGGAGCGCGCTCGCGCTCGCACGGGAGGGCGTCGATCTGGTGGTCTCCGCTCGCGGCGAAGACAGACTCCGGGAAGCCTGCACCGAGATCGCGCGCGAGACCGGGGTCACCGTGACGCCTGTGGCGACCGATCACAGCACCCCTGAGGGCCGCGTAAAGATCCTCGCGGCCTGCCCCAATCCAGACATTCTCGTGATGACCTGTTCGCCGCCCGCAGCGCCCGCTGGTTACGGGAGCATCGAGCCGGAGAACTGGTACGACAACCTGGCGGTGACGCTGATCAGCCCGGTGGAGTTCATCCGCGCCACCATCGGCCACATGGTCGAGCAGCGCTTCGGCCGCATCGTCAACATCAGCACGGTCGCTGCCAAGTTCCCCACCGAGGCTCGCATCATGTCCGGAGCGCCGCGCGCCGCACTCAACAACTACGTCGTGGCCGTGTCCAAGAAAGTCGCTCGTCACAACGTGATCCTCAACAGCCTGCTGCCCGGGATGCACCATACCGCCGGCGTGCGCGAGCGGTTCGTGCGAAATGCGGCCGAGGCGGGCACGAGCTACGACGAGGAGGTGCAGAAGTTCGCGAGGGACCTCCGTGTCCCTGCCGGGGGATTCGGAGACGCTGAGGACTTCGGGGCCTTCTGTGCGTTGCTCTGCAGTGAGCAAGCGCGCTATGTCGTCGGCCAGAGTCTCGCGATCGATGGTGGGATCAGCAGCGCCACGTTCTAATCCGGGAGCGAAGACGAAATCGGTGCCCGCGGTCGGGCACGATTGTCCCGTCTGGCAATGCGGCTGGGGTCTTGCCACCCCACGAGGCTCGCCGGTAACTGGTTGCTCCGGGCGGTTCGGCCGATGTCCGTAATCTCCGCCGACCGATTCAGGCTCCGGCGCTCGTGACCTCGCCGTTGCTGTCTAGGTCCAGGTTTAGCTGGACCGGCCGCAATCCCACCGAAATCTCCAACGCGCAGACCGCATCAAAGGCGTCGAGATCGCCGTCCCCGTTGCAGTCGCCCGGCACGAGGCCATTCTCGTCGGTGATGATGACCGTGCCGTGAATCCGATCGATCGCCGGCTCCGTTCCGTCCGGCTGCTTAATCGCGCTGACGCTCACGGTGAGTTGGGTTCGATCCCCCGGCTGTCCGACCGCGCGGAAGAGGATCCAACCGACCGTGCCGGAGCGATTGATCCCTGCGGTTCAGGCAAAACCGACGCGGATGATTCCCGGATCGCCGGGATTGGCCCGAAATGCCCGGTCGCTGTCCAGGTTGCCCGCGAAAACGGCGCCCTCGACAGAAACAACACCGGTCTTGTACGCGATTTCGAAGTTCAGATTGGCGACATCATCCGTAAGCAGCAGATAGACGGGCACAAACACGGCCTCGCCTGCGACCACCATGCGTTGACCGGCTTGGATGGTCATTCGCGAAACGTCTGACGGATCGCCGCTCCCGAACGGAGGCGGCGGGAAATCGCTGCCGGGAACGGTCGAGTCCCCTGCTGACCGCCATCCGGGGGATTGTCCCGCTCGCTCTCCGGCCGGAAGACGCTTCCGATCGCGCGTACCGCATCGATGTCCGGGCCCGGAGTGCTTCCCCTAGACCCGACCCAGAGGGCGCATGTCGCCTGGTCCCTTCGATGCCGCCCCACCCGCGTCTGCGCCGGTGGGGGGCTCGGCCGTCTCAAGAACCTGCGCAGTTCCATTATTGGCGGAGGGGCCATCCCTGAAACGTTGGGGGTATGATGGCGAGCGCACGAGCGCGGTGGCGAGTCAGTCACCTCCTCCGACGAGGCATGGGAGAAACCTTCATGACTGAGCAGAAGAACGAAGATTGGGAGTATGCCCTGACTCTGGACAGAAATGCCACGGCTGTAGCTACGAGCCCTGTAGTCCTCGGCGAAGGAGACTTCAAATACGAGATTTCGGGAAAGAATTGGGGCAATCTGCCCGATGACTGGGTTTACAAGGAAGCTACTGCTGTAGCCGTGAACTCCAAGGACCACGTCTATGTCTTCAATCGTGGTACCCATCCCATGATAATCTTCGACCGGGAGGGTGACGTTCACAGCTACTGGGGAGATGGTGTATTCACGAATCCTCACGGAGTCACTATTGGCCCAGACGATGAGGTATACTGCGTCGATAACGGTGACAGTACGGTGAGAAAATTCACCCCCGACGGAAAACTACTGATGACTATCGGAGATCCTCATAATCCATCTCCTAAAATGAGTGGTGATCCTTTCAATCGTCCCACACATCTTGCCGTAGACAAACGCTCCAGGAATCTCTACATAGCTGACGGATACTCCAACGCTCGAGTGCACAAATACACTCCGGACGGACAGTATCTGCTCTCCTGGGGTGAGTCGGGGACTGGCGAGGGCCAGTTCAATATCGTCCATAACATAGATACCGACAAGGACGGCTGGGTGTACGTAGCCGACCGGGAAAACCATCGAGTACAGGTGTTCAGCCCAGACGGTAAATATGAGACCCAGTGGGGTAACCTCTCCCGCGCCGCCGCCATCTACATCGATTCCCGCGGCGACCAGGAGTTCGTCTATATCGGAGAGTATTTCTGCGGTCTCGGTACCAACGACATCGGCACTGACCTTGGCCCGCGAGTGACAATAATGGATACTAGGGGCAACCTGCTCGGACGTGCAGGTCATGAATCATATGGTGAGGAGCCGGGCAGGTTCTACTCCCCGCATGGGTTGGCGGTGGACTCCCACGGCGATATCTATGTAGCCGAGGTCTCCTGGAGTGACTACGGCAGTAGGATGGATCCGCCGCGTGAGCTTCGCTCTATGCAGAAGCTGGTGAAGGTCAGCTAGCGAAGCCGCAGATAAGGCCCTCCCCCGAACTGGAAATTGAGAGGCCGGGAGACACTTGCCCGGTCCGCCGATCGGTCCTCGCGGCGGTTCCTCTGCGAGCCAGACCCGGACCTCTAGCGGTCAGATCCCCGAGGGCGGCCGCCCGCCCAGAGCCCTCCAGGTGTTGTCGTCGTCCCCAGCGCATCGCCGTCAGGCGCTACACTCGCGCCGGGTCCCGAGCGAGCCATGTTCTGTCCGCAGTGCGGGGCCAACAACCGCGATGCCGCAAGCTTCTGTCGCCTGTGCGGCGAGGCCATCGCAGCGCGTGCAAGCGAAGGCGCACCGCGCCGCGGCCGGCTCCTGCTCTTCGCCCTGGGCGCTGCGGTCGCGATAGGGGCCGTGATCCTTTTCGTCGTGGCGACGACCGGCGATGACAAAGGAAACAGCGCTCCGGCCACCGCTCAGGAAAGCCCCCCCCAAGCAGCCTCGAGCCCAGCCGCAACCGGCGCACCCCCCACGGAGAGCCCATCCCCGGGTCCGACAGAGCCCGTCCCTAAGGACGATGAGACCGACGAGGGGTTGAGCTCCTTCTGGACATATCTGACCTCGAAGACATCGAGATTGAAGCGCCAGCGGACCAGGGAGAGGCACTTCTGGGCGGGACCCCGAACTATCGGGCCGCCGAGGCGCTGGCGGAGATCTTCCGGGCGAACGGAGCTGATCTCGCGGACATCGAGATCTAGGTTTGGCCCATCGGCGGAACCGACGAGAGCCTCCTCGTGTTCGAAATCGACGAAGCCGAGGCAGGCGATCTGCAAGGCGACGACGAGGGGCCGCCTTCTCCCAAGCCCTGGCCATGGTCATCCAAGCTCCGGAGATCGAGGAGGCGAATGTGACGCGACTCGCGATCAACTACTACGGCGTCGATGACGAGGGCGCCTATACGCTCACCATCACCCTCCGCTCAGCGTCCTCCAGGCCCAGCTCGAAGGCACGGTCGCCGAGGATGAGCTCTCCTCGCAGCTCTCCGCCCAGCTGAAGCGGGAGACTCCCTGATGCAGCGACCCACCCTCCTCAGCCTGGCCGTGGTCATCGCGGTGCTCGCGACGGGCTGGTTCGATACCCTGGCAAGCCTCGGTGTGGCGATTGGCCCGACGCTATCCGGTGACGCTGACGAACAGGCAGCGGGTCTCACCCCCGAGGAAAAGAAGCGGGAGGAGCGAGCTCAAGATCTCGTCGATCTCGCCCTTAAGCGTGATGATAAAAAGACCGAGGAAGAGAAGGAGCGGACCATAAACAAAGACCTAGAGTCCCTTAAAGGCACGCGATCTGCGCAGGAGTGCTTCGATGTACAACTTCATTTACGGAGCGGTATTGTATGCTGAAGATAGATCCGGATACGTCGAAGTAAACGAAGACGAGACTACCAAGTTTTCACAGTTGGACACTGTCGAAGTATTCTGAATAGAAAGATACAGAAGAAGAGACTAAAGTACATTTCACTGATAAAACAGAAACAGCAGAAGCACGCGTTATACTACTCCTGACTGACAATCTATAAGAAAGAAGTATACACCACGGAGTCCCGAGTAGAACCGATTAAAAAACGTGTATTGCCTACTTGTTACTGGTCATCAGGAGCTGAGATTGACGTTCCCGACTGGGACCTGTCAGCGCGTTCGATAGAAGGCGGAGCGATTTTCGTTCCCGCTTGGCGGCCACAAGACTGGTGTTCGACGATGTCAGTCCCGGCGCGACTCAGCCATCTCGGTGCCTCTGGGGCTTGGGCGCCAAGCGGGGCGGCCGCGCTAAGCCTGACAGAAGAAGCCAGGCCCGCTCGTCGATCATTCCCACAGGGGCTCGTACTCCACCGTGGCTTCGCCTTCGAGCGCGGGCACCTGGGCCCGGTAGTGCTCCTCGTGCGGGAGCGCGAAGACCATCTCGTCGTTCGCCCCACCCCACGGCTCGAGGTGGTCGGGTCCGCTAGCGGCGCTGATCTCGGCTTGCGCCCAAACGCCGGCAGCAGCGTCGAGGAGCGCGGTCCGGCCGAAAGAAAGGGCCAGATCGCGCGGGAACTGTGGTGTACCGGTCGCCGCCTCCGCGACGAGGACCACCGGAGCGCTGCCGTCGCGACTGGCAGCTGTCCCGCCGGATGGTTCGCGCAACTGATCGCCCGCAACGAAGCGCCCGTCTAGGGAGGGGAAGGCCGAACTGATTGGCATGAGCACCCGCGAGAGCACGACTCCGTCCCAGGAGAGCCTCAGGACGAGCGTGCTCGGATGGCGGGGGAGCCGCCCCCAGGGCAGGAAGTGGAGCGGCAGGACGACCTCGTCGCCCTCTCGGGCGGAGGTGAGCGGCCCCGCAAAGCTGCGGAGGGTCGGCGCTTGCGGCGCGGGGATAACGACGGCGCGTACCGACGATGAGGGCACGTCCAGGAGGTGGAGCGCAGGCGACCCCACCGCGTTTCGGACTCCCAGGTACACGCGGTCCCCACCGGGCGCGAAGAGCGGTGCGGGCCCCCCGCCACTGTCGGGCGGCGTCTCAAAGGTGGCGAGCGGCCGCAGCTGCGCATCAGCGATGTGGTGCAGGCCCGACGGCGCGGCGCTGCCAGAGGAGTCCGGGGCGAGCTCCGAGAACAGCAACCGTTCGTCTGAGAAGCCACGCAACCGCAATTCGTCCCTCGGCCAGGTGAACTGCCTCCCCGTCTTTCGATCGAGGAGGGCGTTGCCTGCCGCTACGAAGCGCCGCCCAGGGCTGGCCTGATAGCGTGGTGGCGCGGACTCGGCCTCCTGCCGCTGCCAGCCCCCGATCGGGCGTTCTCCGGCACCGTCCCGGCGCAGGAAAAAGATCCCGTGGGCGGCGTCGATCGGCCTCCCCGGAGCGAACGAAAGCCGCTCGAAGACGCCCTCGGTCTCGTGCGCCAACGCGAGCGGCGGGGGCCTGGGTGGGATCGGTGTGGGCACCGGCCGCAGGCTTGCCCCCGCACCGCTCCGGCTCGTCCTGCGGGTAGGTCGCGTCGCGAGAAACCCGCCCCCCGCGAGCGCGACGGCGGCGCCGGTTGCGACGCCCAGGGGCGCGCGCCGCGAGATGCGTCGAGCCCCCTGCCCGGCCGGCTCCGGCGGAGGACGTGCCTCGGGGTCAGGGAGGTAAGGGGAGGCTATACGCTCCGGTTGTCGCCTCCCGGTTCCGCCGTCAGGCTCCTCTGCCGAACGCTCTTCGCCGGCGAGTCCGCCGAGCGCTGCGATGCGGCGCTTCGCCTCGACGAGCGGGAGGCCAAGGCGGACGGCGATCTCCGCGTGCGGGACGTCGCGAGAGAGGAGCTCGCCGAGGCGCCGCTCGGCCGCGCTCGGCAATACAGGTCGGTCCGGCTCAGGGTCGGTCATCGCTCAATCGAACCATCAAACCACAGCAGTCCGCGCACTCTTCACCTCGGGTCGGCGATGCCCCTCGTGGACCCCGGGCCACAGGCCCGGCTGAACGAGCCGCGCGGGCGAGACCGAAACCTAGCTGCCGCCCGTGACCGAGAGCGTGGTGCCGGTCACCCAGGAGGCGGCGGGGGAGGTGAGGTAGACGACGGCGGCGGCAATGTCCTCCGGCTCGCCCATACGCCCGAGCGGCACATTGGCACCGCCCCGCTCGCGCAGTTCCTGCTCGCTCAAGCCCGAGTACTCCATCAGGACCTCGGTGGGGACGCCGCCGGGCGAGATTCCCACCACCCGCACGCGGGGCGCGAGCTCGGCGGCGAGCGTCATCGTGAGGCTGTTCACACCGAACTTTGCGGCGGCGTAAGGGCCGTTCATCGGCGAGGGCTTCGTCGCGGCGGACGAGGAGATGTTCACGATCACCCCGCCCTCTTCGCCCATCGCCCGGTTCGCGGCTTTCGCCCCCGCCCAGACGGACTTGAGATTGAGGTCGATCTGGTTGTCCCAGGCCTTCTCAGGCGTGCCCAGGATCGTCCGCGCGGTCCGGTCTTGGGCGCCCCCGACGTTGTTGACCCAGATCGTGAGCTTCCCGAACTCAGCAACGGCGGCGTCTGCGAGTGCCTCGATCTGGTCGACCTCGAGGAAGTCCGTCGTGCGTGCCAGCGCCTGGCCGCCCGCGACCTGGACCTTCTCGGCGACCGCCTCAATCTCGTTCGTTCGCCGGGCAGCCACGACGACGGCAGCGCCGGCCTCAGCGAGCCCGACAGCGATACCCTCGCCGATGCCGCGCCCTGAACCGGTGACCACCGCCACCTGACCATCGAGGCGGAACTGGTCAAGAATGCTCACATTTCCCTCGTTCCCGTCGGCCCGCCGCTCACGGCCAGCGTCTGGCCCGTGACCCAGGCAGCTGCTGGTGAGCAGAAGTAGACCGCCGCTGCACCGATGTCCTCGGGCCTGCCGGCGCGCCCCGCAGGCAGCTGTGCCCCCATGCTCTCCACCGCCGCTTCGTCCACCTTCATGGTTTCGAAGAACATCTCGGTGGGGACGAGGCCTGGGGCGATGCAGTTGACCCTGATCTTCTGGGCGGCCAACTCCATCGCGAGCGTCTTGGTCATGTTGATCATGGCGGACTTCGTCGCGGCGTAGGGCCCGGTGGTGGGCGAGGCACCCCACGCCGCAGTCGAGGAGATGTTGATGATGTTCCCGCCTTCGGACATTCGCTCGGTGGCGGCCTTCGCTC
Source organism: Tepidiformaceae bacterium (assembly GCA_965247935.1). Classification (GTDB taxonomy): domain Bacteria; phylum Chloroflexota; class Dehalococcoidia; order Tepidiformales; family Tepidiformaceae; genus CAUYXJ01. Next base: position 697,018 of record CBDFIA010000002.1, on the reverse strand, counting down.
CCCACCAGGCCGTCTTCAGGTTGAGGTCGACGAGGGTGCCCCACACCTCCTCCGAAGTTTCGACGAGGGGACGCAGGGTACGGTCGAGATTCCCGCCCGCGTTGTTCACCCAGATCGTGAGCTTCCCGAGTTCGGCGACCGTCGCCTCAGCGAGACGATCGTTGGCGGGCCAGTCGAGCACGTCCATGCCCAGCGCGAAGGCGTGCCGGCCACGCGCCCGCACCTCCTCCGCCACCGCCTCCACCTCGTGCGTGCGTCGCGCCGCGACTGCGACGTCCGCGCCGGCCTCGGCAAAGGCCAGAGCGATCCCGCGGCCAATGCCGCGTCCCCCACCGGTGACCACGGCTACGTGCCCGTCGAGGCTGAATTGATCGAGAACACCCATGCGGCCGTATCTTACGGGATCGAAGCCGCCCCCAGCTCGCTAGCCCCGTCCGGTCACTTCACCTGAAGGGCCGGGCGGACGCTAGCGTCAGGGCGTGGAGCTGGGGTTTCCACGTCGACGTCGGACATCGAGGAACAGCGCCGGCGAGACCCTGTACACTCACGAATCGCCGCCCGTCCGAAAAGGATGAGGCACGTCGAGAGGGAGACACCACGATGGCAGTCCTACGAACCGCGCACCATGGCGTTCACGTTTCTACGCTCGAAGGAGTGGCCGCTGCGTTTCGTCCGGCGGGCTTCTCGCACTCGGTTGTCGGTGGCGTGACGGAGTTTCGCCTCGAGGAGGGGCATCCGCTGCTGGAGACCTGCCGCAAAGGCGTGCCCACCTACGGCGAAGAGTTCGATACCTTCGTAGTCGAGAACCCGACATCGCCGCAGCAGCTGTTTCTCATCGAGGTGAAGGAGCCGTGGCTCGTTGACGAACCCGGAAGCCAGCCAGCGCAGACGGACCTCACCATCGTGGTCCCTGTCCAGGGCGAACCGGATCAGGTCTATGGGGAGATGCAAGCGGCCAGCCCAGGGGTGTCGTTCAGCGACCCGGTAGCGATGCCGAACGACGATGGTATCGCGGTCTCCGTGGATGGCCAGCGATATATCCTTACGCGATCCAGCGTGCCCTTCGCGATCGTCCACTACGCAACCGCCGATTTCCCAGCGGCACGTGCGTTTTACGAGGGGATGTTGGGCTTGACTCTGGAAAGCGTAGCCCCGGGCGACGCGGCAGCGCGCTATCGCGTCGCGGCGATGGATGCACATCTCGAAATCGAGGTACGCGATGACACACCCGTGCTCACGCCGGCCACGGGGAAGCGCTACCGCGGTGGCAGCTACTTCCGCATGACCAATATCGACCTAGCGAAGGTGGCTAGTCACGACCTACTCGCTCCGGCCGTGCTCGACGTGGCCACAGGTCGAGCCGAGTGGTTCTTCGCGCCGGACGGCAAAGCAGGGTACATCTATGGTCCCCTGGGCGAGATGATCGAGCTCTTCGACCGGAGCGTGGACTATTCCGTGTCGCCGCCCTACTCCCCGGAGGTCGAGCCCGCCTGAGCGCCCCGTAGCCGCACGCTCGCGCACAGCCCCAGCCCCGCCCCCAGCTCAACGAGCCCGCTGGTGAGGATCGAGCCAGTCGCGGACGGAATCGCCGACGACGTTGAACGACAACACGACGATCGTGATCGCGAGACCCGCCGAAACGCTCATCAACGGCTTGCTATCGAGGAACGCCCTGCCCTCGTTGACTATCTGGCCCCAACTCGGCCCCGGCACGCTGAGGTTCAGGAACGCAAGGCTCGCTTCGGCCAAGATGTTCGCCCCAATCGAAATCGAGAATATGATGATGATCGGGTCAACGATGTTTGGCAGGACGTGTCTCATCACGATCCGCATCTTCGATGCCCCCATGGCGCGCGCAGCTTCGACAAAGGTCTCGCCCCTGGTCTTCATCGTGGCCGCCCTCACGATCCTTGACGACCCGAAGGTGACCCCCACGGATAACGCCAGTAGCGTTAAGGTGTAGCTGCGCTCTCCCACCTGCACGATCAAGAGCAACAACAGGAGCCCCGGGAACGCGATCATCGCGTCGACGAAACGCTGAATAACGAGATCAACCTTGCCACCGGCGAACCCCGATGTTAGGCCGATGATGCTGCCTGCGAGGACACCAAAGAATGCAGCTCCCACGCCAATAGACACCGAAATCCTCGAACCGTACATCATCCTCGTGAGAAGATCCCTTCCTTTCGTGTCCGTGCCCAGCCAATGGTCCCACGAGGGACCTGCTAAGAACGCCGACCTGGTTTGAGTCAGCGCTCCCGGTGAGGTGCTGCGGGGATCGTACTCTGGGTTAACTTCAGTGAAGATCTGGTCCTTCGTATAGGGCGTGATCATTACACCGAAGATGACGATGAACACCATCACCGCGATCACCACGAGCCCGACCGCACCGGGCGCGTCGCTCGTGAGGAATCGGGCTATGGTCGTCCGTATGCGCGGCCGCGAGGGCACCATCTCGGGCACCAGAACACTCTCTGGGCCGGCGCGACCTAGGTCCTCTGCCACACCGCCACCTCCTTGGCCAGCCTCACTCTGTCACCTGCTAAACCTCGCTCGCCGACAGGGAGATCCGTGGGTCGACGACCGCTGTGATGATGTCGACGACCAAGTTCGCGAAGACCACCATCACGGCTATCGAGAGTGCCAACGTCTGGATCATGGGAAGGTCTCGACCGCCAATGGCTCTGATCATGCGCTGCCCCATGCCCGGGATGTTGAACATTACCTCGAGGATGATCGTGCCCCCCACCACCACAGCCACGAGCAATCCGATCAGCGCGATGATCGTCGGCAGGGCACTCCGCAGGCCGTGACGGATCGCGACCGCAGTCTCAGCGAGTCCTTTGGCGCGCGCAGTCCGAACGTAATCCGTTCCCATCACGGCGATCATCTCTGAACGTACGAGCCGCATGAGGACCGCTCCGATTCCCACGCCTCCCGCGATCGCAGGGATCAGGAACAATTGGATGCTGGCCCAAGGATCTTCCCAAATCCCGGGATGGCCGAGAACGTCGAGCTCAATCCAGCGGGTCTCCAGGACGATCAAGGTCCCAATCGTCGCAGTCCAAAAGGTAGGCGCGGCTAGTCCCAACATTGCCGTAACCCGGAGAGCGGCGTCGAGGCGCGACCCCTTCCGCCACGCGGACAAGCATCCGAGGGGGATGCCTATCATGAGTGCGATGAGAAGAGTCATCGTCCCGAGCTGGAGCGTGTAGGGCAGTGCCTCCCTCGTTTCGCTGATCGTCGATTGCCGGGTCTGCAGAGATATGCCAAAGTCGCCTCGCGCTACGTCACGGATGTACCGCCCGTACTGCTCGATGATACTGCCATGCAACCCGAGAGCTTCCCGCGCTTCCTCCATCAGGTCCTCGATTGACTCGCCCTCGACCCCTCCTCCAGCAAATTGCCTTGTGGCTATCTGCTCAACGGTGTAGTCACCAGGAAGAATGCGAACGGCTATGAACACGAACGTCGCGAGAATAGCGATCACCAAAAAGTTGAGAAGCACTCGCCGGACGATATATCCAGTCACACCAATAGTCGTCCTTTTACCATAGAGTGCGGCTCACTGCCAAAATGAGAGACGATCGCGCACGATTGACTCAAAGGCCTCATCGTCGTGCTGTTCGCGCAACCCAAGCCAGAGCTCCGAGTCTTCACCGACAAGGTAGCGCCGCTTCGGCGATGCCGATGTAGCAACGTCAGCGATGAGGGTGGCCACCACGCTGGCATCGCCAGCAGGCTTCGCGGGGATGCCGTCGAAGGCATGCAAGAAATCGCGGTAGGGCGAAACCTCGGGCACGTAGGCGGCGGGTGAGGTCATCTTGAAGCGCATTTCGGTGTCAAAGGTCCCCACTTCGACGACGACGACGCGCACGCCGAAGGGGTGTGCTTCGAAATAGAGGGCATCGCTGAATCCCTCCAGCGCGAACTTCGATGCTGCGTAGACACCCACGAAGGCCCAAGAGAAACGCCCCGCCAATGAGCTGATATTGATGATGGTGCCGCTGCCCGCCTCGCGCATGAGGGGCAGCGCAGCCCGGGCAACGCGCATCGGCCCGAAGACGTTCGTCTCGAAGATCGAGCGGACCTCGGAATCGTTGTAGAACTCGAGAGGGCCCCGTGTCATGAGGCCAGCGTTGTTCACCACGACGTCGAGCCCGCCAGCTTTCCGGTGCACGGATTCGACTGCCCGGGCCACCGCATCTTCGTCTCGGACGTCGAGTCCAAGGATATCCAGATCGACGTCACACTGTGATGCTGCCTCCCGAAGTGAGTCGGCCGTTTCAGGGTCACGGACACTAGCGAACACGGTATGGCCCCGGCGAGCGAACTCGATTGCGGAGAGAAGGCCGATGCCGGAGCTACACCCAGTGATCAGGACTCTGGCTCCGTCCACGAGGCTCCCTACCCTGAGACGCCACGACTCGCTGCGGCACTCAGTTGAAGTTCACGCGGAAGAGCGAGATCGCTGCCATAGTGCTCTTCGAGGAAGCACTTGCCCTCACGCATGCTGAGCACGGCCAGCCCAGGATAGGTGTAGCTGCTACCGTCGTGGGTTCCCTCGAAAACCCAGTGCACCACGATGCGTTCGTCCTCGGCGAGGTACCACTTTTCGACAACGGTCTCCCCGGTCCACGTGCCATCCGCGGCATCGAAGGATGCCTGGGTGAACGGAGCGGCGGGGCGGATGCTCCCCGCCGTAGCGGCGTCATCTGTGTACAGAGCAGCGAGTGCGGCCGCCCCCATGGGCGTGCTCCACGCCGTCGCCCACTGACTCACGAAATCCGACGCCGCTCGCTGGTCCATGACTCTGCTCCACTCGTGATCTGGGCGGCGCCACGTCCATTGGGCAGCCTTGTCACCCCAACCGGAGCGACCGGTGCCCCATCGGACGTAGCGCCGCCTCGTTCGAAAGCCTAGCTAGCTACACCGTGACGGAGCAGCTTCCCGGGCGTGGCGCTCGTGCACTCCCCGTTGGCGAAGGTCACCTCGCCGTTGACTAGCACCCATTCGTATCCTGCAGACCGCTGGATACGACGCCACGAACCCGCGGGCATATCGTGCACGGTCTCACGCGGCAGCACCTCGAGTCGGTCCAGGTCGTAGACGATGATGTCTGCCGGAGCGCCTTCCCGAATCCAACCCCGATCGCGGAAGCCTGCGGCGAGCGCAGGGTACGCACTCAGCCGCCAGTGGGCCTGTTCGAGGTCCATGATCTCGTTGTCACGGGCCAAGGTTGCGATGTAGTAGGTCGGGTACGTTCCCATCGTCAGGAACTTCGTGTGCGCGCCACCGTCCGACGTTCCGGGAAGGGCGAACGGTGAGTTCGCCATCCTCTTCATCTCCTTCATATCGATCGGCTGCCAGGGCGTCACGAACGTGGTGTCGAGGCTGTCGCCGACTACATCGAGCATCGCGTCGATGATGTGCTTACTCTCCTGCTCGGCGATCTCAGCGACCGTCAGCCCCTCGAATCGGTCGAGCTCCTGCTCGTTCACGCCTTCGACCGTCAGTTGAGCAATCGTCCCAGCGAAGGGAGCACCGCGGTGCTGCCCTGCGTCGTACTCCTCTCGCATGGCCTGTCGCCGCTCGGGGTCGCGCAGCTTCGCCGCCTTCTCCGCAAGGGTTCCGACCGTCGCCTCTCGCCAAATGGGGCTGGTGTCGAAGAGGTTCCAGTCCTCGAGCGTGAATTGGTAGCCCAACGGGACGGTCACCCCTTGGCCGAAGATCCGTCGACCGCGCGCGTTTGCGTCCTCCATCCACTGCATCACTTCGTTGTGGTCTCCCGTCGCCTGACCGTGTTGGTCGACTCCGAGAGCGAGGACGTTGTAGATGACCGGTCGCCCGCTGATCTCGGCGATGCGCTCCTGGATTCTTCGCGCTTCGGGCTTACCCTTGCCGCCGTCTCCAGTGAGCTGGATGAAGCCCTCGCCCCGCTTCCCCAGGACCTCGGCGAAGATGTAGAGATCCTCCTCGGCCATCGTGTCCGTGACCATTGGGGTCCCATCGTAGTCGAGCTGGACCCCGTTTTCGCCCGACCATTGGGTCGACCAGCCACAAGCGCCGGCCTCCATGGCGTCCTCGAGAATGGCCGCCATCTCCGTCTTTTCCTCGCCGGTCGCGGGACGGTTTTTCGCAGCCTCCAGGCCCATGACGTAGGTCATGACAGGCGCCAACCCCACGTAGCTGAGCATGTTCACGCCCTTCGGCGTCGCCTCGACGGCGTCGAGGAACTCGGGGAAGGTCTCCCACGGCCACGGCCGAGGCAGACCCTCCTGCATGGATTCGAGCGAGATCGCTTCGTTACGGGACAGCGTCAACATCGCGCGGTCTCTCGCCTCAGGGGCGACCGGCGCGAGGCCGAAGCCACAGTTTCCGATGACCACCGAGGTCACGCCGTGCCAGGCGGAGATGGTGCAGTAGGGGTCCCAGAACACCTGGGCGTCGTAGTGCGTATGGAGATCCACCACACCTGGCGCCACGATCCGCCCTTGGGCATCGAGAACCCGCTCTCCATGCCCAGCGGGAATGGAGCCGATTCGGGCTATTCGCCCGTCCCGGATCCCGATGTCACCCACAAACCGCGGCGTCCGCAGCCCGTCGATGATCGTACCCTGCTTGATGACCACATCATAATCTGCCATGAGGAATACTCCTTTTCGAGTGCCACGCTCGCCGATCGCTCTGTTTCACCGGCTCGACGTCATCCACAGAGTCTACCCACTGACATTAGCCTAAACGGGCGCGAGGCTAAATCGTCGGGCGCCCTGCGAACGTTGGGTCATCCTGGTCAATCCACGAACGGAACTGGACATTCTTTTGCCAGTAGTTCCGCCACGGATGAAGGTCCAGCTTGAGGTATGGCCATTTCAGGTAGCGGAAGGTTCCTCCCGCCAGGCAATCTGAACCACCATTCGCATCAGCCAACACGATCCGCTGCGCAGCTTGGATGTCCCGGATCGCAACTGCTCGATCCAGGGTCGCGCCCGCGCTATCGATCAGCTTGTCGACCTCCGGGTCGTTGTATTTCGCGAAATTGATCCCGCCGGTGGAGTGGTGCGAGAGGGTGAACCGGTTTCGCGGATCAGGTGACTGCCAGGCTCCCAAATTCCCGAGATGCGCGGTAAACGTATCGCCAATGAGATGGGGGAACAGGCTCGATCCTGGCACAAATTCGACGTCAAAATCTGCGTCGAGATTTTTCTTCATCATGGCGCCGAACCATTCCGCGGCTGCGGTGCCCTGCGGACCCTCCGTAATAATAACGGGGATGGGTCCGATCTCGGGCCCGCCTCCCGCCTCCCAGAGCGCCCGCGCCTCCTTCAGGTCTTCTTCCTTGTTCTCCCGGTAGCCGGGCGTTTGGGCGAGTTCTTCCTGGGGTATCGCCCAGTCGATGTACGGCCAGGGAATAGGACCATCAGGGCGACCCTGCCCGGCAAAATCTGCGTCGATCACGATCTGGCGGTCGATAGCAATGAAGTAGGCTTGCCTGATCTGCGGGATCGCAAACGGGCCGCGCTGGAAACTCATGATCAGTGCCCGGTTGTTGTTCGGATCACCTGCATCTTGGATTTCCAGGTCAGGCACTGAGTCCAGCACCGACTGGATGAACTGGTGTGGGTACGGGTTTCCAGCGTCGAGGCTACCGCCGATCCAGTCGAGTTGCTTCTGCTCAAAAGCGGCACGACGGGCGTTGACATCTGGCGGTAGGCTAGTATTGAGGATTTTGTCGAAATACTGGACTTCTTCGCCTTGTTTCTTGAGGAACCACTCAGGATTCCGGACAGCCTTGCTTTGCCCTTCTGGATCGTACTCTTCGACGATATACGCACCGGTCCCAAGGATGATGTCAGGGGAGCGCAGGTTGGGATCGTCTTCAATGCGCTCCGCTGTCTCGCGGAACATCATCGTGTTCTGGCTACCGGCCATCCCATCCAGCCAGGTTGACCGGGGACCATTCAGGACGATCTTGACCGTCTGGTCGTCAACCAACTCGAAACTCTCGACATGGCGATAGACGGTGCCATAAAGGGCGAAGTCACTGCCGACCTCTCCGTCCTTTAGCTCCCGGGATATCTGCCGTTGAAGGTTCCAGGAGAGATCGTCGGCCGTGAAGTCGCGGCCGTTCGCCGGGGCCTTATTTTGCCACTTGATGCCGTCGCGGAGCTTGAAGATGTAGGTGAGGTTGTCGGGCTGCTCAGGCAGGCTGTCGGCCATCACGCCCCTGACGCTCCCGACATTGATATCGTCGTAGGAGATCAGCCCATCGTAGGCGTACGCGATGATGCCGCCGGAGGTGACGGCGCGGTGCTGGTCCATGCTGAACGTGCCGCCTCCGAGTGCGCTGTAGTAGCTTCCGTCTTTCGGCTCCGTGGCCGCTCCCGTGGGGTCGGTGCCAGTATCTCCGCCGCCGTCCCCACCGCCGCCGTCGTCGTCATCGTCGCCACAGCCGACGAGGGCGGCCGCCCCCAGGCCACCGGCGGCCGCCGCCGAGCCCTTCAGGAATCCGCGGCGCGAGAGGCTTCGCTCGCGCACCTGACGTGACCAATACGTGCTGGTTACCATGCTTGCCCCCTGGAACTTCTTGAGGTTCGGTGTATATACGGCCGGGACCGTCTCACCGGGTTCGCCCAATCCTGAATTGAGGCGAAACCCGTGTCAAGGGCGATTCGACGACGGCACTGAGGGGACTTTGCCGCGCTTCGCTCTTGCCGCCGCTAGGCCGGATCGAAGCGGACGCGCAGACCCGCGACCGAGCGCGTGCCCCCGCTCTCGCGAGAGGCCACGATCCCCGCTTGCTCGGGCTCCTCGAGCCGCGGGTTCTTCATCGCCTCGAAGAGCAACTTCGAGGCGATCACTGCCTCCTGGCGGGCGAGCTGGTAGCCGAGGCAGAAGTGTTTTCCGAGGCCGAAACCGAGGTGCGAGGCCTTGCCATCGGCGAAGATGCCAGAACGCAACTCCTTGCCGAAGTAGAGGTCGTCGCGGTAGATGTCGAAGCGGTCCGGATCCTTGAAGACGCGCTCGTCGCGGTTCCCCGAGCCGAAGCTGAGCTGCATGCGAATCCCCGCGGGCACGAGGACGCCCTGGATCTCGAGGTCTTCGAAAGGCTCGCGCGGCTCGGCGTGAACGGGGGGCGAATGGCGCATGGTCTCAGTGAACGCGCGATCGAGCAGGCTGGGATCGGCCATCACTTCGGCCATCAGCTCGGGGTGGCGGAGCAGGTTCCACCACATGTTGGCGATCGCCCGGTCGGTGGTTTCGCCGCCGCCGGAGAGGAGGAGCGCGATAAACGTCTTGATCTCCTCATCGCTGAGGGTACGGCCGTGCAGATCCGTGGTGATGAGCTTCGAAATCAGGCTACCTGCGGGCGGGTCCTTGCGGAACTCGACCAGGAATGGGTCGAGGTACTCGCCGAGCTCGCGCCGCGCCTTGATGCCGACCACGCGGGCCTCATCGTCCCAGCCCATGCCCCCCATCATCTCTTTGAACCAGCGGTCGAAGAGGTGGCGGTCCTCCATCGGCAGGCCGAGCATCGCGATGATCACATTGAGCGGGAAGAGGTTCGTGAACTGGGCAGCTAGGTCGACGCTCCCATCGTCGGCGAACTGGCTGATGAGATCGCGCGCCGCCTTTTCGACCGCGGGCTGGAACGCTCCCAGCTTCGACCCCACGATCTCGGCTGCCACGATATTGCGGGTCTCCGTATGCTCGCGGCCGCTCTGCGTGAGGATCGTGGGCCCGATCACTCCATCCGTCTCGTAGCGATGGGGGCGCGTGTTGAAGCGCTCGTCATCCTTGACGATCTCGATGATGTCCTCGTAGCGCGTGACGTGTACGAGGTTGTGGAGGCGGTCGTGGTAGACAGGCCAGTGATCGCGGAGCCGCTTGAAGAAAGGATAGGGATCGACGCGGAACGCCTCGGAGTCGAAATCCTGGGGGTTGAACCGCTTGACGGCCGGAGCAGATGTCATCGCCCTATCCTCGTTCGGTGTGTGGGTCATCCTAGCACCCACCCAGGGGCCAAAGGAGCGTGGCTGCGGCTTGGCTCGAGCGCCCGCAATAAGGCGAGTCCACGCCAGAGACGGAGTGCGTCTCGCACCAGGAAACCTCACCTGTGGCTTGTAGCCGGCATGACGATCTGCGCAGAATTGCGCCGACATCTCGAGCAGGGCTCGGTGGACGAGAAGGGAGCTGCCTCATGACTACCTCGGAGAGCGAACGCATCGGTGGCGCGCCGACGGCGTTTAGGCTCGCGCGGGACCGAGATTCGCGCGAGCGGATCGTCGCCCTCCAGGCCGAGCAGCGTGTTATTTCCGCCGACTCCCACGTGATCGAGCCGGGCGATCTCTGGACGACGCATATCACGCAGGAGTTCCGCGATCGCGCACCGCACATCGAGTCCCGCGCGACAATGCCCGACGGGACCGTGGAAGATGGGCAGTTCCTCGTCATCGAGGGCTCAGGGCCGCAGCGCGTGGCTGGCTTTGCGGCGATGGATGTCGACCCGCAGGAGCGAAAGCGGGCAGGCACGCGCGGCTATGACCAGATCCGTGCGGGCGGCTGGGATCCGGCCGCACGGCTCAAGGATCAGGACATCGATGGCGTCAGCGCCGAAGTCATCTATCCGAGCATGACGATGCCCTACTTCTCGCTCGAAGATGCGAGCTTCCAGCAGGCCGTGTTCGCCGCCTACTCAACCTGGCTCTCGGAGTTCGTCGGGCACGCCCCCGAGCGTCTCGTCGGCCTCGCGCTCCTCTGCCTCGACGATATCGATTGGGCTGTCGCGGAGCTGCACCGTGCTCGAAGGCTGGGGCTGCGGGGGGCGTTGATCCCCAACGATGTTGGTCCCGATCGTACCTACGCCGATTCCCTCTTCGACCCGGTCTGGGCCGCTGCCGCCGAGCTCGAAATGCCGCTCAGCATGCATATCCTCACCGGCCGTCAGGCACGAGCCCCAGGACCCAAAGGAGACCCCTGGTTCGTGTGGTACATGAGCCTGCCGAGCCCAGCGATGCGTTCGATCACGGCGATGCTCTGCGGTGGGGTGTTCGCCCGCTACCCGACACTCAAGGTTGTTTCCGTCGAGAACGATATCGGCTGGCTCGGGCACTACCTCTTCCGGCTCCAGCACGCATGGGATCAGTTTCGCTATCTCCAAGGCTACGAGGACCCGCTTTCTCCCATCGAATATTTCGCGCACAACATCTGGGCGACGTTCCAGAGTGACCCCGTGGGTGTCGACACGCGCGAGCGGATCGGCACCGACCGCCTGATGTGGGGTTCGGACTACCCGCACGGTGACTCAACGTGGCCTGAGTCCCGAGAGACTATCGACTGGAACTTCCAGACCGTTGGCCCCGATGATGTGGCCAAGATGACGCACGACAACGTGAGGGCGCTTTACGGGCTGGGGTAGTCTCAGCCCATCTGCCCAAACCGGATTCTTGCGCAACACCGGTCACCGGCGCTGACGACCAAGGGAGGAAACGATGGCAACGCTCCTCGTCCATATCCGCGTGAAGCCGGGCACCGAGGCCCGCTTCGAGGCCGCGGCTCGCGGGCTCTATCACGCAACGCACGCGAACGAGACGAAAATGCGGCATTACGAGTACTGGCGGGGTAGGGAGCCTGGGCAGTACTACGCATTCCTCTCCTTTGACGACTACAACGGCTTCCTCGACCACCAGTCGAGCGAGCACCACGAAAACCCGGACTCGGGCCTCGGCGAGTCGATGGCTGAGCTGGACCACGAATGGCTTGACCCGGTCGGGGGCGCCTCGCCGCTGGTGCCGACCAACATGCAGGAACTCGGCGCGGACGCCAACGAGTCAGCGCGCCGCTATCACGAGACGATGCCGGCGGAGGTCCAGGAATGGTGGCAGGCCCTCAGAGACGCCGCCGGTCTCTAGCGATCGACTAGCGCCGATCGACGGCACCGTGATCTCATTTGGCCGAGCCACTCGTGCGCCGGGTCACCGGCCGTCAGCAAGGGAACCCGATATCGAGACGCCTACGAAGCGTTCCACCTCAGCGAGGAACCCACCTCGTGTAGGCTCTTCGCATCTCCTCACAGGATGCCCGCATGCCCAGCCCGATCATCATGTTCCAGATAGCCACGGCCGACCCCAAAGCCTCGCAGGAGTTCTACAGCCAGCTCTTCGACTGGGAGTTCACCGAGACGGAGTTCACCGTCGCCCCAGTGATGATCCACCCCCAGGGGCCGATGGACTTTGACCCGAAGGGCGCATTCCTCCAACTGCCGCCCGGTGAGGCGCCCTACACGGCTGTCTTCATCCGAGTCGCGGACCTCTGGGCAACCATCGCGAAGGCAGAGGAGCTCGGCGCGACCATCACGACGCCGATTGGCGAACTCGCCAACGGTGCCCATTTCGCCATGATCAAGAGCCCGGAGGGACACCCCATGGGAATCGTCCAGCAGTAAGTCCCGTCACGACCAGCGGGCGACTCCGTTACGAGTCGCGGAAGTCGAGGTCGGGCTGCGAGATCTGCCGATCCTGCAGACCCAACGCGAGCCGCCTGGGCGACCTTCACGAGTCGCGCTCGCATCTATCTCCCGCCGGCTGCTCCTAGAAGACATCGACGTCGCCCTGCATCACGTGAATCCGAGCAGCCGAGTCGTCGAGGAAGGTGAGCGCCTCGGGCTCGATCATGTCGGCCCGAGATCGAAAGTCGATGTCCCCCCGCAGGCTGACGAACCCCTCCTCCCGCAACAAACGCCGGTAGGGATGGTGGGTGGGCAGCCAGCAGGTGACCACGGCTACCCCGGCTGTATCAAGCTCACGCAAGGCTGCGCGCAGCAGAGAGCGAGCAACGTCGGTACGCCCCGGAAGAGCGAGCAGGTCTAAGAGCTGGCCCTCGTCCGCCTTCGCTTTGAAGACGACGTAGCCGAGGACGCGGCCTCCCTGCTCCGCCTGGAGGACCTGCGCACGTCCCCCGCGGGGATCGCAGTAGCGCCAGTTCAGATAGCGTCCATCGCGAACCTCGATCAGATCGAAGGGGGAGGCAGCCTCTTCGAAGAACTCATCGATGTGCGGGCCGAAGCGGTCGATACTGGCCACGGTCCACGGGCCCACGCCCGCCGGCGAAGTGCGTCCGACGCGCCCGGCGGCCGCGAGACCAGAGCGAGCGGCGATGGCGAGCCGCGAGCTCCAAGAAAAGCCCCCATAGCGCCAGATCGCACGCGGCCTCACGAGCGCCCGCACCTTGTTGCCCAGCGGCCGCCAGCCCTTGCCCGGCCCGTAGTTGAGGAGCATCTGATTCGCGGTCGGACAGAGAAGGGCCATCTCTGACCGCCGCAGGGTCACGTGTTCGCGCTGAAACTGGCTTCTCGCTCGATAGAGCCCCAGTCCCTGATAGTCCGGATCGACCACCGCCAAGACACCGGAGCGCGAACGGCGCTCGGTGCCGCGAACCCGAAACCGGCGCGCGAGATGGATCTGCAACCCGACAACTCGGCCTTCGTGCTCGTTCACGACCACGACCGTGGGCTCAGGCCCTGGCCCTTCGAGCTGCCAGCGCAGGTAGTCAGCGGCAGCACCGGGGAGCTCTATCGGGGGCCAGTCACCCTCGAACCCGCGCTCAAGCGTCCTCAGCATCTGGGCGAGCTCGTCCTCGCTGACCGCGCTCCCCTCGACTTCGCGGACAGCGTGTCCAGGATCGAGTCCGACGTTGGCCCCGTCCCACTGGTTGGTCATCGCCCTTCTCTCCCCACCCCAGCTCGAACGGCCGCACTGGCTCGCCGAGTCTATGCGGTGGCCATCGTTCGATCAGGCCGCCTCCCCCTGCTAGCTGTAGCTCCCAGGAAGGTTGTTGACACGACGGGGGGTCCCGCCCTGTTGCTGTGTGAGTTGAAGAAACCCGCAGCAAGGAGAGACCCCGTTGGTACATCGTGGAGAGAGATTGACACCGCTGACGCGGCAGGAACTGGTGCAGCAGATCGCTGAGGGCTGGCCGGTAGCCGAAGTAGCGCGCCAGTTCCGCGTATCGCGTTCGAACGGGACGCGGTTACACGGCGGTCTAGGGGTCACCCTCCTCAGCCGCGATCGGCGTGGCGCAAGTCCCCAGGAGTGGGCCCGCCGTCGGCCCCACACGGCGGGCTGATCGGTTTGCTAGGATGCGGTGCCCCCTTTGGGGCAGGAGGGGAATCATGATTCGCACAAGATTGACGCGGGGGGCGACCACGTGGGCCGTCCTTGCCACGCTCGGCCTGCTGAGCGCGTTCGCACTCGGTTCGTCCGATGCGGCGGCACAGGCACAGGCTATTCCGCCACGCTGAGCGGGGACAGCGAAGTCCCCGACGCCGTCACCACGTCAGCCGCTGGTCGTTTAGCGCGACGCTCGATGGTGACTCGCTCACCTTCTCGCTCGAAGCGACGGGCGAGGGGATCACGCAGGCGCACATTCATATGGGCCCGGCTAGCGAGAACGGACCCGTGGTCGCGTTCCTCTTCGGGCTGGACGAAGCGGGCGTGAACATGGTCGAAGCGAGTGGAACGATCACCGAAGCGGAGCTCCTGGGCCCGCTGGAGGGCAACTTCGCAGGGCTCGTGGAGGCTCTGGAAGCTGGCAATCTCTACGTCAACGTCCATTCACTCGAGAACCCGGCCGGGGAGATCCGTGGGCAGATCGCGGTGGCCCCATCGGCTCCCACCGTTGGCACTGGCCTCGCACCAAGCACCGAAAATGGTGGGTCCACGCAGGGTGCAATCCTCTGGGGGGCAAGCGCGGCTGGTGTGGTAGCCCTCGCAGGGCTGGCCTTGCTCAGCTTCCGAAGGGCTCGCCGCGTAGGAGTCTGACGAGGTACAGGAGCGAGCTGCTCGTGCTCGGCTAATGCCGGCGGCGGCGCGAGAACGCGCCGCTGCCGGCAGCGAGCAGAAGGTCGCGGAGCGACCAAGCCGGGGCTGAAGAGGTTGCCACCCTTCCGCTCGCTTTCAGCTCGGACGGTGGGTACGGTGCGGGCGACTTATCTCGTCCTCTCCCGTCGACAAAAACCTTTCGAGTTCCCAGCCTCGGTTCTGCTTATCCGCGACGGTCAAGACGGCACACATCGCATCAATCTGCGCGTTCTGCTCCCACTGCGAGGCGTAATCCCGGATGGGTCTCATCATTCCCTATGCGCTCGTCAGGCGATTCCGACAGCGTCTCCGGCCTAGCTCCGCTAAGACGCTATCGAAGATGAGCGCACCGCCTGCTGCCCCCACCGACGATAGGGTTTGCCAGGGTGCCCCCCTCGCCCACAGGAATCGCCAATGGAGATCACGCCGTACCGCAGCGGGCACCCAACTGACCACCTCGACTTCCCGATTCAGGCGGCGTCCTTCCTCGTCCGAACCCTCTGCTTCAGGCGTTCGCGCTGCCGTTCCATCCCGTATGCCCGAACAAGCTCGTGCTTCGGCCCGAACCCGGATGTGAGCCCCGCATCGAATTCCAGGCGGTACGTAACAGCCGATCCGGTGAGGTGGCGGCTGAGGACGTTCACCGCAATATCGATGGGCTCAGCTCCGTTGGGGAGCGAGAAGCGTGACCTGAAACACCCAGAGCTCCGCGAGCGACGGCTCGTGTTCCGTGAGAACCGCGAGCGCACACCCGCTCGCCGAGATGTTTTCGACCATCGCCTCCACCAGCTCGTGACCGATCAGGGTCCGCAGTACCGCCCGCATTGGCCAATCACCCGCTGGGCGCACACGCACCGCCTGCCGCCGGCTCCTTGGCGGGACGAGCGTCAGGAACGTCTCATGATCGATCTGGAACTCGCCGCGGTGGTGCGACCCGTGGCGCTCGAGCGCGACCACCCGCCCGGGGGCCTGGAGCTCCTTTTTCAGCCGGCCGTTCGCGAAGACGAGATCCGGCATCTGATCAATCCGAAGGCTCAGCTTCGACGAAACCGCCGCCTCCAGGACAACAACACCCCCATCCACGTCGGCGCGGACAACGCGGACCTTGGCCCCGAGCGCCAACTCGCCGGTGCGACGGTAGCGAGCAAGCTCTCGATGGTCCGTTCGTGTTCGCCTACGGCCCTTCGTGCGTGTTCCAAGACCCCACCCGAACCACTGCCATGTTGCCGCTCGGCCCCACCCACGGCAGTAGGCTCGCCCTACTAGTCGATTAGCTCACCTCGACTACCGGTGGGGCACGAACATCCCGTGCTCACGGCACCGATAGGATTTTGGGGCCAGTGGGCGCATACCCTCACCCGTCGAAGACGCCGGGCCGCGGACGGCGAGGGATGCTACCCATCTCGAGGCCGGTCAGGCGACGGCCGCGAATGCCAGGTTGAGCCGTCACCGGTTCTTGTCGGCTGCCATCCCGGCGATCACGGCCTGTTGGGTCATTGCCGGATCTGGGCTGGGGTCCGCGGGCGCGGGGGGTGGCGGTTGGTTTGGGGGATCCGGCGCCGCTGGTGGTGGCGCGTAGGGCCCCGGGTGGTAGTCGGCGAGGCCCTCGCCACTCCCCAGTCCGAGCGCGAAGGCCATCGTGAGCGCTCCAACCGCACCGACTGCAAGCCCTCTGAACGGTAGTCGCATCGCTGTACCCCGGAGCGAGCGACCTGATCGCGGAGAACGATCGCCTGCGCAGCGCACTCGACGGCGTTGTCGAGGCCTTTCTGGAGGAGCGCGACGATGCCGCCAACGAGCTTTGGCGAGAGCTCCTCGGGTACATCGAGCGCCAGACTGAACGAGACGATCGCCTCATCAACGTGACCCCTGGCTAGCGGAGTCTTGGACACCGTGGGACCCGCGCGGCGTTCTCTGTGAGGACTTCGCTCCTACAACCGGCAGCCGGATGCGACCGCACCACCCCACTTTGGCTCGACCAAGGATGGGCCCGCTGCAGAGGACGCAGCAACTCGGCCGAGTGCGAAGCTAACCCGTGCCGGGGGCCTCGCCTCTCTGACGAGTACGAATAGGCCGCGCGAGGTTTGCACCCTAAGGGTCGAGCACTGAGGGGGAGGAACGACTGGAACGCAGCATGTGCAAAGGTGCGGCCCGCCCACTCGTCGCGCGTCTGCCCGGCCGCAGAATCGCGCCTCAGGGAACCAGCACCTCGATGTTCGACGGCGTGCAGCCCAGACCCCGCAACCCGCGGTCGAAGGCATCGATCCGCTGCCCGGGCGTGCCGTGTGCGCTGGGGTCGAACGCGGGGACATCGCGGTCGCCGAAGAGGAAGAGCGCACCTGCGGCCTCCTCCAAGTCGCCGGCCTCGAGCAGGCCCAGGCGGCCCACGTGCGCTGCGAACATGCCCGCCATGCAATCAGCCTGCAGCTCTTTCACAATCGGCGGGAGCTCGTCGATGGTGCCGAGCAAGCCCTGCACGAGATGACCTCACTCGTGCGCCAGCACGAACACCGGCGCGAAGTCGCCGTTCTGCTGGAGCTGCGCGAGCATTAGGTTCTGGTCGTAGTAGACCCCGTGCGATGTTCGGCAGTAGAAGGCGTTGCCAACTTCCGCCTCGCCGCAGGGGGTGTCGATCGCTGAGGTGTACGCGACGAACTCCTCGGCCGTCCGGTACTCCAGATCCTCCTCGTCCAACCGCTCGTTCCAGAACCCATCGAGGAGGCTGCGCGTGCTCAGAACGAGGTCGTCGAAGCTGTCGGGGCAGCCATCTGCGTCGAAGACGCCGTTCTCGGTCTCCGGCTCTGTAGGGCACATGTCGGCAGCGCCCACAATCGAGTCGCCGTCCGGATCCTCGCCTTCGGTGGGCGTCGCTGGCTCGGCGTCGACCAAGAGGCTCGCTGCGGTACAGCCGGGGACTGCCTCCACGGCCTCGCTCAGGGCGGACACGTCCAAGGTTCGCCCGGCGTGGCCGACCGCGAGGGCGACGCCGTTCCCCGCCAGTTCGAAGTCTCGGTTGAGGCGATCGAGGGCCGCGACGAACGCCTCAGGGTCGCCCGAATCGAGCGCCTCGATCTCGTCCTAGAATCCCCGGCAAGTCATGAGCAGCAGCCCACCTGAGGTCCCCAAGGGGCCACTAGCGGCCAACCAGAGAACGCCGTTTGTGGGGCGCGACGCGGAACGAGGCACCCTGCTTGATCTCGTCGAGGAGGCGAGTGGGGGGCACGGCAGCCTGACGTTCATTGCTGGTGAGCCGGGGGTGGGCAAGACGCGGCTGGTGGAGGAGGTGGGGATCGACGCCAGCGCGCGCGGCCTGCTCGTACTCCTGGGGCATTGTTATGAGAGTGCGGGCGGCCAGCCATTCCTCCCCTTCGTCGAGATGCTCGAAGGCGCTCTGCAGATCCTCCCGCGCGAGACGTTCCGCGAGGTACTGGCCGACGTGCTTCTGAGGCCCCGATTGGCAAAAGAAGACGAGTGCAACACGATTCTAGGCCCACAGCCTGAGCCGGTTCATCCAGCGCCGGATGAGCTTCGGGTCCTCTTGGGTAAAGCCAAGCCATCCACGCCAAAACCAGGCGTTGACGGCCGGTTCCCACTATGCTAGTGATCCCAGCCGGTCGTCGCCGCCGAGCTGTGGTGGCCGCACGGTGATAAGAATCGGGCGAGGTGCTGAGGAGAGCAACCAGGACGAATGGTTGGCATTGCGTGCTGAACGGACTGCCCGGTCACTCGGCTGCGATCATCAGGGGCGAGGTGGGGTAAACCGTGCGTGAACTGGCGATTCAGCGTGAGAGGTTCTTCGCATCAGGTGTGCTGCCTGCACCGGGGGAAGTTCCGGCGACGATCGCTGCCTCGTGGGCCCGATCTCGCGAATTCGGGGTCGACCCCAGCCGACGCTTGGCCGACGTGCAGCCGAGACCCGAATCCCCTTCGGAAATAGGGGAACTGCTCTCGCGGGTGCCGGAACTCCTTGAGCTCGTCTCCGCCGAAGTCGCCGCCTGCGGTCACTACTGTGTCATTGCAGATCACGAGGCGCGGCTGAAATGGATGGGTGGCGACCGCGGGTTGCTGGCCTTCGCTGGCTCCAAAAACGCGATTGTGGACTCGCTTTGGCAAGAGGAGTTCGTCGGTACGAATGGCATAGGGACGGCGCTGGCTGGAGGCGAGCTCGCGGTGGTCAACTTCTCTGAGCACGTGTGTGACGGCTGGCAAGATGTCGTGTGTATCGGTGCACCCATTCACAACCCTGTGACGGGCAGGGTCGCCGGTGTATTTGATGTGAGTGGCGTGGTGACGGCTTCGCCCGGAGCCATCATGCACACGAAACTCGGCGCGCGATTGCTCGAACGCGAGTGGCACTCGTCGATCCTGAGCCGTGCCATGATCCTCAATGCTTCCTTTTCGGAAGCAGCCAGCGCTCACCCCGCTGTCCCGATACTGGCTTTCGACAAATGGGGGTATCTCGTCCGGATGAACGCGTCAGCAGCCCCGCTAGTCCACGTCTCTCCCGAAGTTGTGAGTCAGCCGGCGCCCACTCCGCCCAATTGGCGTAGCGGAGTCGTGGAAGCTGTCGCCCGTATGTCGTTGGAGGGCCCGTTGGCAGTGCCCAACCTTGAGCTCGCAGGGGCCGAATCCTCCCCGTGGAGCATCTCGCCCGTCAGTTCCGACGGTGAGATCGTTGGGCTCCTTTGCGCTGCTCAGCCAGATGCTCAGCCACAGCAACCGCTCGTGGATGTCCGCCACGGTGACCCTGCCCGCTCGCCTCACGTCCCCCGGCTAATCGGTCTTCGCGATGGCCGGATGCACGTCCTGGACGTGCGAATGATCGTGCACGCGGCGTTCCGAGATCGAGACGTAGTACTCCATACAAAAGATGGAGCCTATGTTTCCACATACCACACTTTGTCAGCGCTTGACGATGTTCTACCTTCGCCGCCATTCTTCCTAGCCAATCGTTCGGACATAGTGAATCTACTATTCATCGATGAGATCACGACAGATGATGGACTTATAGAGGTAGTTCTCGCGAACGAACGCGGCCGCACGGCGATACCCATATCCCGCCGGCGGGTGGGTACCCTGCGCAGATATTTACACTTTTAAGCAGTGCGTTCAACCGGTGCGCGCAACGCTGCGTGATACGAGGTGTTGTTCTTGGAGGTGCCCGCCATGGCCCAGATGGGTCGCGTGTCGCCGGAGACGATCTAGCGGAGCCTGTTCATCCAGGCCCGTGGGGTTCTGCAGGAGGAACTCGCCTCCCACCTGCGTCGGGTGCGGACTATGCGCAGCAGCAAGAACGCGAGCCGCAAGGGACAGGGCCGCGGCGGCATCGTCCACGCCGTCTCAATTCCGGAACGGCGCGCCGAAGCGGAGGATCGAGCGGTGCCTGGCCATTGGGAAGGGGATCTGGTCGCCGGCTCGAACAACACCCACATCGCCACGCTGGTCGAGCGGCACTCTCGGTTCGTGCTGCTGGTCACACAGCCAGCAGCACCGGGGGCGGGGCGCGCTCGGCCTGGCTACTCGTCACCGCGCTAGGTCTCGGCGTGTTCGTCGGCGGCTTCGATCAGACGTTCGTGGTGCCGGTGCTCTCGCGCATCCTCGGCGACCTCGATATCGCCGTGGACGAATTCGGGCAGGCGGCCTGGATCGTGAACGGCTACCTCCTGGGCTACGCCGTCGCCCTCTTGGGCCGGCGGCCGACGTACATGGCCATCTCCGCATCTTCGTGCTGGGTCTGGTCATCTTCATGGGCGGCTCTGTGCTCGTCGCGCTCGCGCCCAACCTGCCTCTGCTCACACTCGCACGCGCACTAACGGCGGTCGGGGGCGGCGCACTGGTGCCAGTGGCACTGGCGATCGCGGCGGACACGTTGCCGCGCTCGCAACGCGCCCTCGGCCTTGGCGCGGTTTCCACGCTGGACGACACGTCGAGCCTGGTGGGGCCGCTCTGGGGGACGCTCATCGGGGTCTGGATCGGATAGCGGCACGTGGGGTGAGCCGTGGCAAAGACGCAGGTTGCCCAAAGCCAATTGCCACTCGACGGGGCTGGCGACAGGGTACAGGTTGGGTGGGCGGCCTGTACCCACGGGGTCCCGCACGGAGGTCACCACATGCGGCCCCGCTAGGTTCGGAGTCGCCCAGGCGGGCTTCCAGCAGGGTGCTGAAAAGCTGGGGAACGGACCAGCGCCGCAGCCCACCCGCCTCCGTAAGCTGCGCGGTAACCCCGGGAGGCGGCCGCTGCCCAAGAACGAGCCGCGCCCACAGCCGTTGGATACGCGACCACCGTCGTGGATCAAGGGTCGCGCCCGGGTGCATTGGCGCCGGGTCGCACCGATGCTCGTGCGTATGGGAGTCGTGGCCGAGAGCGACCGCGATACCCTGGCAGCGATGCTCAACGCGTGGGCCCAATATCTCGACCTCGAGGACTACGTGCAGAAGCACGGGCGCAACAACTCAATCGGGCGCGGTGGCGCGTCGATGATTCGGCAGCCCCCCGAGGTCACGATGCTCCAGGACGCGTGGCGTCGCTATGCGCAGATGGCCAAGGAGTTCGGGTTGACGCCGAGCTCACGGACGCGGGCGCAGGTGGTCAGCGGAGACGATGAGCCCGATCCATTCGAGGAGCTCGGGGCGAGGGGCGGCAGGTGAGGGAGCATGGCGGACTACTGGGCCCGAGGCTGGCTGAAGATTCAACGTCGCTCGGGCACTCGACCATCCCCGACGTGAAGTTGACCGACGAGCTCGCAGCGGACCTCGAGTTCGCGGCGACCGCGTTCTATATCGACGCTGCGTGGTCAGCGTTGTTAACGGGCGAGGAGCTCGCGCCGAGGAGGCGTCCCAACGGCGCCTCGGCCTGCCCCGTGGCCGATCACCCTAGAAGCGATGTCAGCGGGCCACTACCATGCGCAAGCGGGCAAAGACCCCAATATAGGATGGTGTGAAGATGGTGCTCTACTATCTAAAAAACGATTTCATGGGAACTGCCGTGGCCTAACGCGAGCGATCTACTGCGCAACGAGATCATACACAGCGCCTGGGAAGATACGGACAATCAAGGGTTCCACCTCCATGTCTCAAAAACTAGCATGAATCTCGCTGGGCTCCCGAGATTCCATACCGCGGGCTCAGACATAAAGCTTCGTTTCCCAGCCTCGGGATCCTACAAGCTAAGCACATACGTCGAGAAGCATATTCCCTGGTTCCTCGATTATGGGGTAGGACTCGACGTTAACCTCTCAGCCGAAATGACCATCAGTCTTGGACAGCCAGCAATTGAGGTCGATGTCAACATCGACCCAGGGTGGACAGGTGACATAGCCGACTGGTTCACCGGCTGGGAAGGTAACCTCAAAGACCGAGTTAAAGCTAATTTCGGAGACCAACTTGGATTTTTCAGTACCATGAGGTACGACCCTTCCATATCGTTGGATTTGCACTCTCCCACACTCGTGTACGGATTTACCGAGCTCTATCCTCCGAATGCAATTGATATCGTGCTGGTTTCGGACGGATTTACAGGAGCCAACATGGGTGACTTTCGCAAAGTCGTGGACGAATTTAAAACTATCCTCACGACATCTTCTCCAACCCATGTGAACGAGCCGTACTTCAGCCTTGCATCGGTTTTCCGCAGCTCGGCGCTCGGTGTGCTCCTGTCTTCCAAGCAAGGACGTCGCGAGTTCGTTACCGCGGGATGAAGCCACTAATCGGCCGAACGGAACCTGGAGTGGGACCCGTGCCACGGGTCCCACTCAGGAGGGATGGGCCATCCACCCTACCGCTACTGGTCGGCTGGATGCCTAATCGGAGCATATGGGGTCCGGGCCAGTCTGTCATTTTTGCCCCAGGGGGTGCCGGCGCGGTTTACCGGCGACTCTGGTAGCGAGCCTTGCGATCGCAGGGGCCGGGTAGCGGTCGGTCGTGCCGCCGGGCCCTGCGAGTGGGACGAATGCGGTTAGCGTTTCGGTTCAACTCCGCGCGAGCCTGAGGAGCGCGCGAGCGAGATCTCAGAGCTTCACCGAAATATCTTCAACGCCGATGCGACGCCTAGGCGCGAACCAACACCGCGCCAGCCGATGCCGCCCGCGAGGAGCGTTGAGACGAGCCGGTTGAAGCTCACGCCCTGGCGCTCAGCTTCCTGCGCGAGCTGGGTGTGGAGCCCCCCCCGGTAGTCGCACCGTCGCGAACCCGCTGCGCTCGCGGTCCTCGATCGGGGCAGGGATGGGCTGCTCCTGCTCGAACGCGGCGACGAACCACGCTGCCATTTCGTCACGAATCGCGTCTGCAGCCTCCGCGGGCGAACCGCGTTCAGCAACGCAGCCTTCCAGTTCGAGCACGCGGGCTTGCCAGAGAGAATCGCCCCGAGCGACGAGCTCGATGTGATACGGCAGCGCGAGCAGCTCCTCGACCGTCGCCATTGACTCTCCTCTTTGGCCTTCGCGTCTCGGGTACTCTGTCGGCGGGACTTCGCATGCAGGCGTATTGCTTGAAGTGCGGACGGAAGCGCGAGATCCGGGATCCCACGCCGGCGACCACGACGCGAGGCCGCGCGGGTGTGCGCGGTGACTGCCCGGTGTGCGGTACCCATTTGTTTGTCCTCGGCGACGGTCAAGACGTGGAGCCACCAGAGTAGTATCTAATACGCTACTACATAGCCCTGTCGGCACAAACAGGGGACCAAGAGCGACGCCCTGCGCTTCGCACTATTGGGGTAGTTTCCGCCTTAAGCAACTACCCAAAACTACCCTAGCGGCGCGAAAAACACCCCCACCCCCTTCTTTCGCGTCCGTGTCTAAGCGCCTTCGCGGAAGTCCAAGCGAGCGAGTTTGTCTTCGAGAACGACCCGAACTTCCCAGGACGGGGGGGTTTTCGCGTCACACCACGAGCGAGCCGATGATCTGCGCCATCGTCTGGGGCGAGACCGAAGAGCTGGGCAGCTTCCCATCGTGCGCTTGGAATAGGACGTTCTCAGAGTGGCCACGGCCGGGCGCACATGCCGTCGCTGCGCTGGGTCGACGACCCAAAGGAGTAACCGTCCTGGCGAGGCAGTCCGTACGGCCTCGAGGCGCGGGACGAGCGCCTTGCCAGGCAGGGTATAGTCCAACAAGCCCAGGCTGGAACGGCACTTGGGGGCGCAATGGCCGATGAACGAATCGCCCTGGTGGCCCACCTCATGCGCCGCGCCGGCGTGGCCGCGACCCGTGACGAGCTCGAACGCCTAGCGGAAAAGCCGTACGCCGACCTTGTCGAGGATCTCCTCCACCCGCAGCGCTTCCCCGAGCCCGACGACGATGCGCTCTTCCGTTACTACCCGCAGATGACCGCGCCGGATACGACGGTCGCCTTCGCGGGCCGCTGGATCTACCGCATGGTGAACACGCAGCGGCCGCTCGAAGAGAAGATGGCGCTCTTCTGGCACCACGTCCTCGCGGCCGCTTGGTACAAGGGCGAGCACATGCTTTCCCTGTGCGACCAAATCCAGACCTTCCGCGACCAGGGGCTCGGCCACCTGCGCACCCTGCTGATCGCGCTCTCGCGGAACCCCACGATGATTGACTGGCTCGACAACTGCGAGAATCACAAGGACGCCCCGAACGAGAACTACGGCCGTGAGCTCCTCGAGCTCTTCTCGATGGGCATCGGCAACTACGACGAGACGGACGTGAAGATGGCGGGCCGCGCCTTCACCGGCTGGACCTTCAAGCAGCCGATTCCGCTCTACCCCCACGGCCAGTACCCGGCTCATTTCGTTTACCGCCCGGACGACCACGACGACAGCGAGAAGACGTTCCTGGGCCAGCGCGGCGCCTTCAACGGCGAAGACATCGTCGACATCATCGTGCAGCAGGAAGCGACGGCGCGCTTCATCGCGCGGCACCTCTACAACTTCTTCGTTGCGGACGAGCCCCAGGTGGCGGCCTGGAGTGCGACCCCGCCGAACGACGCCGCCGCGATCGACACCCTTACCGACGCCTTCCTCGAATCCGAAGGAGACCTCCGGGTGGTGATGCGGACGCTCCTGAACTCCGACTTCTTCCAGGCCGCGCGCTTCGCCCGGGTGAAGTGCCCGGCCGAGTTCGTCGCAGGCGTGCTCAAACTCTCGGGCACGCTCAGCGAACCCACGCCGCTCATGGGAACGCTCCAGGCCGCGATCGGGGCGATGGGCCAGAAGCTCATGGACCCGCCGAGCGTCGAAGGCTGGCACACCGGCAAGGAATGGCTCGACGGCGGGACGCTCATGGAGCGCGTGAACTTCGCCGTGGACCGGGTGAAAGACCCACAGGCCCCAGGCACGCGCTCGATCGTCGCTCGCCTCGAGGGCGATGACGGGCTCTCCCCGGCGATGCTTGTCGACGGCTGCCTCGAGGCGGCAGGGCCGCTCGAGGCGAGCGGCGACAGTACGGTGGTTGAATCTGGCGTGTGAGCATTAAAATATATGATGATACACATAGATTGCGTGGTTATTCAGGACCATTGGATAGGTTCGCAGGAATCTATCTTTACTCAAGTTATAAGAAAATTGTGGGGGTATGAGGATATTCGTCACGTTCCCCTGAGTGTACGTCGCGATGCAAGAGGGAGATAGTCATGCTGTTGACTGGTAAGGTTGCGATGGTGACCGGCAGCGCGTTCGGGATTGGCAGGGAGATCGTGATCGCTTGCGCCAAAGAAGGTGGAAACGTGGCATGTCTCGACATTGAGGCCGTAGATAATGCAGGGACGGCCTCCGAGGTAAGGGAAATTGGTACCCAAGCGTTGGCCTTGGATTGCGATATTGGGGATGCGACACAAGTAAGGCGTGCCGTGGCGACTGTGTTGGATCAATTCGGTAGGATCGATCTGTTGATCAATAACGCGGCCGTTTTCGTGGATACGAGTCTGACGAACGGGACATTTTCATCACAAACTACGGCATACCGAGATGCCATCTCCTCTTGTGCACTAGGGGCGTATTATGCGACGTTAGCCACAGTTAGGGATATGATCAAGAGGCGTGAGGGGGGAAATATTATTAATGTTATCACTGAGCATGTCAAACCCGGACACTATATAACTGGATCGGTGGGCAGCGGGTATGATGGCGCGAAGTGGGTCCAGTGGCGGCAGACAGAATCGTGGGCGATCGAGCTGGAGCCCTTTGGAATACGAGTCAATGCGATCTGTCCGGGAGCAACAGATACCCGTATGACACGGGCGGTCGCGCCGGAGCTAGTAGAAGATGGTAAAGGTATGGCGCCGTCTTTGGTTGCCGAGGGGGTGCTAAACATCGTACGGCAGGGACCTGCTGGCCCCATCGGGGAGAGCTATCTCATAGGAGCAAGTGGATCCGACACGGGATTCGACGACGTAGCAGCGCTACTGAAGTATTCGAAAAGAGAGGAGCAACGGGGATGACTATACTGGAAGAGCCAATCGCTCATCATCTCGGATATGCGGTGTATGACGCCGATGTGGTCGCGGATCGCTACAGTGCAATGCTGGGAGCTGAGTGGACCGCTCGAACGGTCTACGATATCCCGGATATATATAATCGGCCAGCAAAGATCCGTGTGTGCTATGGGGCTGTGCGGGGAATGACGATGGAGATCATTGCCCCTATGGAGGGTGAAAGTATCTATACCCAATTCCTTCGCAGACACGGCGAGGGGATCCAACACGTCGGGTTCTGGGTCCCGGACGTGCGTAAGGCAACCGATGAACTTGTGCAGAAGGGGGCGCGTGTAGATTGGATTTACACCTTAGAGCGTGACGATGCGAAGGGATACAATGCTGCGGCACAGTTAACAGCCGATTCATCTGTATCAGATGTACTCGGAGCGGTGAGCGACAACGGGATCCTTTATATGGACATAAAAGAAGGGGGGACGGCGATCGAATTCCTCGAACCGTATATTCATAGCATATTGTTCGACAACAATCTGAGAGAAGTTGAGAGCTTTTCCAACGAAAGGGCGCCGCGAGCGAATGGCTCCTGAACATAGGAGCCGGCGAAGTATGGCTGAGGCAGGGCGGTGAACCCACGTGGCGAAGGGGGGAGTAGCTGGGGGTCAGTGGCGTTATACGAAGTGGGATCGGGGTGCGCATGGCTTGTTGCTGATGGGCGCGCTGGCAGTTCATAGAGAGAAAGGCAGGTGCGCTCGCCGCGCACGTGGAATCGGATAGCGTGGAGGGTGCGAATTGCTACCGACGGCGACCTTTGCTGTTGGGGTGTCTGAGCGTGCTGGGGAAGTGGGCGTAGTGTCGGCGGACTATCGACATCTGAGTAGGTAAGTCGGGCAAGGGGAGGAGATTATGAGCCGGTATTTGGTGCACCGGCTCGCGCTATCCGTATTGGTGGTGTGGGTCGTATTGTCTTTCGTATTTCTGGCGTTGCGCATTCTGCCGGGGGACTACGCGGCGGCGCAGGTGGGGCTACGGTATTTTGGGGGTGCGGCCGGAGGGGAGTCGATCGACGTTGCCCTCCAAGAAGCCAGAGCGGAGATTGGCTTAGATAAGCCGGTGGTGATTCAGTACGGCAAATTCTTACGGGATATGGTGCGGGGAGATCTTGGGCGCTCTTTCCAGACGAAACGACCTATCACAACAGAGGTGAAGCGAGCGTTTCCATACAGTCTCCAGTTTGGCATCATAAGTAGCGGGATAGCGATTTTGATATCGCTTCCGTTGGGGATTGTCTCGGCGCTATATCATGGACGGTCCGTGGATGATGGGTTTCGTTTGATCTCGGTCGTCGGACTTGCTGCGCCGCCATTTTGGACGGCGACGATCGCGACCATCGCGGTTATCCGGTGGGAGTTATTCGAAATAGACGTGGTCGGGAGGCCGGGCATTTGGGAGGACCCGTTGGCAAGTCTTCAATTATTTCTCGTCCCGACGTTGGCGGCGGGATTCGCTAGTGCGTCCGTGTTGACACGGGTTTTGCGTTCGCAGATGCTCGATGTTTTGGAGGAAGATTATGTCCGGACGGCGCGGGCGAAGGGATTGACGGGTTGCACCGTTCTTATTCGTCACGCGCTTCGCAATGCATTGCTCCCTTACATCACTATTTTGGGTATAGTATTCGGGGCAGTGGTGGGAAATGGGGTGATTTTGGAAACGATGTTCAATATCCCGGGGATGGGACGCGCGCTGGTAAATGGAATTACCTCACGGGATTTGCCGTTAGTCCAAGGGATGACGTTGGTGATCGTGATAATGGTCCTCGTTCTCAACCTTATAATTGATTTGGTGTACATGCGATTGGACCCTCGTGTGACAATAGGGAGCTGGGATGATTGATCTAGTCCGGTGGTTGAATTGCGGGCGCCGGAACGCCGGTAGGGCGTGGAAGGATTGGTCGGAATAAGGTGGAGTTGGTAGGAGGTTCGGCAGGTGGATACGGGGAAAGGGGGAGGAACGCAGCGATTCGAAGCGCGATCGGGCGGTTCGCCGTGCGGCAGCGGTTGGGCGCAGTCGGCGCCGGCGTGATAGCCATTGTTGTGGGGATCGCCGTACTCGCACCATGGATCGCGCCTTATGGAAAAGACGAGATTATTAGCGAACCAAACGAAAAATATGATCTGGAAAGTTTTGAGATCGATGCGTTAAGTGAGAGGAATATCGCCCTGCTAAATGGGCCGTCATGGAAACATCCGTTAGGGACGGACGCGTTGGGAAGAGACACGATGAGTCGGATAATGTATGGCGCACGGTTGGCCTTGCTGGTAGGAGTAGTATCCGCGGCGTTGGCGGTTAGTGCAGGATCAATAATCGCGATAATATCAGGATATATGGGAGGTTGGGTTGATCTTGTGGTGCAGCGCATCGTAGATGCAATGATAGCGATCCCTGGATTATTGATCTTACTTTTGTTGGTTCAAGTAGCGGAAAGAAGCGTGTCACTCACGGTGATGGCGTTGGCAGTATTGGGGACTTTTCAGGCGCAACGCGTTGTGAGGTCTGCGAGTTTGCCGCTGCGTAATGCGATGTTCGTTGAAGCGGCGCGCAGTGTCGGTGCCGGCAATATTCGAATTATGATAAGGCACGTCGCACCAAATGTGATGGGAACGGTAATCGTAATTTTCTCTGTATCGATTGGGGCGAATATTCTCGCGGAAGCGGGGCTGGCGTTCTTGAATCTCAGCGTGCCGGGGCCAAGTTGGGGCTCAATGGTGAGTGAAGGACGAGCGTACGTGGATCATAGCCCGATGCTCAGCGTCGCGGGGGGGGGCGCGATTACGCTGACAGTACTCGCGTTCAATCTATTGGGGGACGCGTTGCGTGATGTTTTGGACCCGCGGCAGCGGCGTGCATGAGGTTGAGGAGGGACGCAGAGACGAGATGAGAGGATGTTTCCCCTGGGTGGGGGCGCGGCGGGCGCGGCAGAGGAGCACAGCCGAGGCCGTGCGCCTTTGTACGTCGCGATGGTTAGGGGGGAGTAGGAGCGTCCGTGCAGGCGAGGCGAGACATTTGCTGCGGGCCGTCCGCGCGTGAACGACTGTGTGCGTTGAGACGCACCGGCAGTCAGCGTGGGGGGCGCGGAGAGGGGGAGGGGATGATCGCTCCGTTCAGAAGGCGTTCCCCGCCGTTCGAGTGAGCACCGCAACCGTTCGGCTGCACCAGGGCCGTGTGCTTCGCAAAAAAGTATTCAATCAGCTAGCATCGAACGCGGTCAGGGCGAGCGTGGGCGCGCTCAATGGCTTAGATCTCAATGGCTTAGATAAGGAAGGTTGTAAGTGATGGCGAATTCGGAGCTGCGGGACGAAATAGATGCGGTGAGGCGACTCAAGTTTCAGTACTGCTACTTGCTCGATGAACGAAATGTTGACGAACTCGTCGAGCTTTTCACGGATGATGCGGTTTGTGAGTTCGAGGCAGTATTTGGTAGCGTCGAGGATGGAAGGTGGGAGGGTAAGGAGAGGATAAAGAAAGAATATCAGGAAAAATGCGCCGACGCGGGCGATCCGTGGACGAGTATCCATTCGGTTACGAACGAGACGATCGAGATAGATGGTGAGTCAGCGTGGGGTAGATACTATTTACTCGACTATTCAATGATCGAAAAAGAGGAAAAACCGTTGGCGTTATTGGGGATTTACGATGAGGATTACCGCCACGAAAATGGGAAATGGAAGATCGCACGGACGCGGATTGATGTCTTTTATCAATTGTCAGCATTGAGATCGAAACCCTGAGTAGCCGAGTTGAATCTAATCTTCGATATTGGCGTGCGGATTCAACTCCGATAGGCGTCCCAAAAGTCGTTGCCAAAATTCAGGGAGTATGGGGCCTGCGTGGGAGGCGAGGAATCTCGCGTCGTGTCGCGGACAAGCCACGCGATCGTCAAGAGGTCGGGGGGCGACGTGAGGGCGAGAGCTTATGGCGGGGCCCAGTGGGAAGGGGACCACGAGGCCAGAGCACTATGAATTTGCGGGCTGCTCCGCACACGGCGGTCGGTACCGCTGTGTGCGGTGCGGTGACGGTTAGGCCGAGGGCGGAGTGGGGCTGGCACTGGTTGTACGCCACAGGCGCCAGATCTGGGCCTCGAGGAGCGTATTGAAGCGTTCACGGTTGAGGCAATCGTCCCGCAGCTTGCCGTTGCCGTTGAAGGACTCGACGTAGCCGTTCTCCCAGGGGCTGCCGGGCTCGATGAAGCGCGTCTCCACGCCAACGCGCTCCAGCCAGCGGCGTACCGCGCGGGCGGCGAGTTCGGCCCGTTGCAGAGCGGATATGCGCGGGGACGCCACACCGGAGGACAGAGGTCGGCGAGACAGGCGAGTACGGCAATGGAGGTCAGCCCGCGAGCGACGACGATAGCGAGGCACTCATGGCTGCGCGAGGACATGACAGGCCCGCCGCTCGGGGACCGCCAGTCGCCAAATGACACGGGTGACCGCAGCGGTGGCGCTTCGCCGGGCTCAGAGGTTCTCAGTGATGAAGTCTGGATGCGGTGGCTGCTGGGGCTGCTCTGATCCTGAAGTCTACTGGCGCTCGTCGCCGTTGAAGGCCGCGCGACCCCTGCGTACTGAACGCAACGCTCGGAAAGTGATCCACCTGGTGGCCGGTCTCAGCATGGAGGTGCGAGGGGGGCCACCGGGGGGGGATGCTGCGGTTGGATCAGGTCCATGTCATCAGACACAAGGTGCTCGTCGAAGGAAGAAGGTGGCGGCGGAGATGGCGGTGAGCCGGAATACGGTGCGGCATTACCTCACGGTGGCCGAGCCAAAGCCGGTCAGGCAGCAGGCACGAAGACGGCCGGTCCTCGAGCGCGTGCAGAAGCGGATGGACGAGCTGATCGAGGAGTGGCGGACACGGACGACGGCGAAGCAGCGCATGACCGGGACAAGGCTGCAGCGAGAGCTCGTGCGGGAGGGATATCAGGTCGGGGTGACGCTCGTACGGGCGTACCTGCGTGAGCGGCGACGCCGGGAAGCGGAGGTCTACATCCCGCTCGTCCATCGCCCTGGGGACGAAGCCCAGGGCGACTTCTTCGAGGTTGTCGTCGAGGTCGATGGCGAGCGGCGGAAGGCCTGGAAGTTCCTGATGCGACTGATGTACTCGGGCCACGAGTTCGCCTGGCTCTACGAGCGTGGCGACCAGCTCGCCTTCCTCGACGGCCACGTGCGGGCCTTCGCCCCCATTTCGGCGCCGTCCCCAGGCGCGCCGTCTACGACAACCTGAAGGCGGCGGTGGCGAAGGCCCTCTTCCCCCGGCGCAAGCTCACCGCGCCCTTCCAGGCGCTCGCCAGTCACTACCTCTTCGAGCCCTGCTTCGCCCGGCCCCGGGGAGGGCCACGACAAGGGCGGCGTGGAAGGCCGTGGCCGCGGCATCCGTCTCCAGCAGCTGGCGCCCATCCCCCGCGGCCGCTCGCTGACCGAGATCGCGACGCCCTGCTCGCCGCGCTCGATGCGGAGGAGGGCTGGCGCGAGCGCTTCGCCGAGGAGCAGGCGGTCATGGGGCGCTGCCTGCGATCCCCTTCGCCGCACGCCGGGTGGTGCCGGGACGTGTGCGGCGGAAGGCGACGGTCCAGCTGGAGGGCGCCTGGTACTCCGTGCCAAGCCGCTGGGCGGGGCTTCACGCCACCGCCCACTTTGGCGTGGAGGACGTGCGCATCGTCTGCCGGGGCGAGGTCGTCAGCCATCCCCGCCAACGCTTCGGCGCCCGCTCGATCCGCTACCGCCACTACCTGCCGGAGCTTGCCCGGAAGCCGCAGGCCGCGCGCCAGGTTGCCCCTGAGCTGGTGGCCGAGCTGGGCGAGCCGTACGGGCGGCTCTGGGCGCTGCTCGTTGAAGCGCGTGGCGAGGCGGACGCGGCACGCACGCTGGCCCGTGTCCTCGGGGCAATCGGCGAGCACGGCGAGGAGCCAGTGCAGGTGGCCATTACGACGGCGCTGGCGACGCAGCGGACGGACCTGCTCGCGCTGACGGCGGTCGTGACCAAGCGGCCGGAGCGTAACCCCGTGCCCGCTTCGCTGGGGGGCTACGACGTCGCGGTGGCACGAGCCGCCGACTACGACCACCTGCTGCTGGCGGCCGCTCATACCTGAGGCCGCCGCGGACGCGCTCATCGAGCAGTCCTGCCGGGAGCTGCGCCTCCCCGCCCTGCGGCGTGAGTATCCGGCGCTCGTCCGCCAGGCGACGGACGGCGGCTGGGGCTACCAGGACTTCCTCGTCCATCTGCTCGACGTCGAGGTCGAGGGGCGGCGCCAGAGCGCCATTGCCCGTCTCCTCCGTGAAGCCCGCTTCCCGGAGACCAAGACGCTCGACCAACTCGACTGGAGCGCCCTCCAGGGTATCCAGCCGGCCCAGGTCGCCGAGCTTGCCAGCTGCGGCTACCTTGACCGCGGCGAGGACGTCGTCATCGCGGGGCCGATCGGCACGGGCAAGACCCATCTCGCCATTGTCCTCGGTGTGGAGGCCGCCCGCCGCCGCTATCGCGTCGCCTTCGTCCGCGCCGCCGACCTCGTCCGCAGCCTGCGGAGGCGCGCGACGAACGGACGTTGACGCGACTGCATCAGCGCCACGAGCGGGTCGCCCTCCTGGTTGTGGACGAGCTCGGCTTCGTGCCCTTCGACCGTGCCGGTGGCGAGCTGCTCTTCAACCTCCTCGCCGACCGCTACGAACGGCGCTCGACGCTCATCACCACCAACCTCTCCTTCGGCGAGTGGGTCCAGGTCTTCGGCGACGAGAAGCTCACCACCGCGCTGCTCGACCGTCTCGGCCACCATGGTCACATCCTCACGACCCGCGCCGACTCCTACCGCACCCGCCGCCGGAAGGCCACGCCTTCGCCTTGAGGCCGCTTCGTCGCTCTCCGTCCTTCGCGACATCCCGCTTCCCTGGGCTATCGGAAACTGTCTACACAGTTATCGCAGGCTTCCGGGGTGGATCACTTTCCGAGCGTTGTTGACAGCGTACCCTTGCTATCGGCCCAGAGGCCGCAGCCGGAGCCCTCCTGGTGGCGATCGCCAACAACCTGGAAGCAGCTTTGGGCGGAGGCCCGGCTCGCGCGGCTTTGCGGAGTCGCCCGCCCCCGCCTTTTCGGGCAAGAAGCCACCCCTTTCGGCTTCCATCGGGGCGGCAATCGCGATGCCAACCGGGTACTGCATGTCGCGGTGGTCGTCCGCATGCGTTGCTGCTCGCGCATCCGCACGCTACGTTGCTCGCCGCATCCCGGAGGTCTGTCCAACCCCGGGGTCATCCCGGTTCGGTCGTTTCGGACGCGCAGATCCTGCGGGTGCTGCTATAGGTGGATTAACAGCCTGAGGCCCTGCACGCGACGTCGTGATACCTCGACGCACGTATTCTCGCCGTCCTTCATGATGAGTATCATCATATTCCCATGGTACTCGACGCCGTGAACGAACTCGACATTGACAATCTCGGACCTATTTACCAGATAACATTGACGGGGTAATTCCGGAGAGATGTCGCTCAATCTATTGTAGGATGACAGAAATTCGCCACGTTCCGTTATCAGATGAACGCCGCTTCCCTTGATAACCACGCGAGATACCTCATCGCATCGGACTATTTGGGTATCCGTTCCAGATTGCCCAGTGAATAAGCATGATGGTGTTTCAGGGGTTCTAGGAGGCATCAAATCCTCCTGGTTTGATGAGATGATTGTGCCGGACACACCGATCGCAGTACCAGAGTCCCAGATCGGAGTCCAGTGCGTTGCAAACGATAAAGTCTCGAACTCTAGCGCGATTTCTAATTCTTCATCCCTCGAGTCTTGAAAATGGGAACTGGCTTGTTGGGCGAGTCTCGATAATCGTGAGCCGTAGCCCAATGCTAAGGGTGAATCGTTCTGGCGTAGGTTCGGATCAGGATGGTCCCAGCGGTCGAAAAGAAGAGGCCGGGATATTCGAGTCTGCCTCTGTCGATCAAGCAGGGTATTAAGGCGGACCCACGTGTCAAGATACTGCGCGTGGAGGGATGCCTGAACGTCGCAGGCGATGCGGGTGAGCAAGTCGGTGGCCTTTGACATGGGAGGGGAAGCTCCTGCGAGGTTACACACGCCAACGATTGAGCCGGAGACAGGATGATAGATGAGAGCGACGACGCCTGCGACGGATTTCCACCCCCGGCAGATGTGTGCGGTGTAGGCAATATTAACGGCTCTGCCAACCGCGAGCGATGTGCCGATGCTTGTGGTGCCAGCAATGCGTTCGTCCCACACGGATCCCTCGACCACATTTCTATCTCTTGCTAGACGGACGGCCTAGACGGACGGCTCGTGGATCACCTCCGAGCCGTAGGATGCGCGCCGACGTGTTAGCTAGGGCGAGGAGGTGGCCAGAGTCCTCGAGTGCCGTCTCAGCCGAATCGAGGAAGTCCAGACGAACGACGCATCGAGGTCCTGGGCCCGGTGCTCGGTGGCCAACTCTCGGTGGCGGAGGCAGCGCCGCTCCTGGGCGTGGGAGAGCGCCAGGCGAGGAGGCCGTCCCACGCCCTCGAACCCGAGCGGCGCGGCGCCATCGTGACCCTCGCTCAAGGACGCTACGCCGGACGCGAAGGGATCGTGGTCGCGCGCTTCCACCCTCTCGCGCCTCCTCGCCGGCGCAGGGATCCGCTCGTCCCGTCCCCAGAAGTGCCGCCGGCACCGCTCCCGCCGGGAGCGCTATCCCCAGGAGGGCATGTTCTTGCAGATCGACGCCAGCCACCACGGCTGGCTCCAGCGCCGGCGGCCACGCCTCACCCTCCTCAGCGCCATCGACGATGCTACCGGCAAGGTCGTCGCCCTGCGCTTTCCACGGGAAAGAGGATGCTCGCGGCTACTTCCTCCTCCTGCGCGAGGTCTGCGGCCTGCCCCAGGCGCTCTACACCGACCGCCACAGCATCTTCTGGCCGACCAACGGCCCAACGCTGCAAGAGCAGCTCGCCGGCCGCCGCTCGCCGACGCAGTTCGGCCGCGCCATGGCCGAGCTCGGCATCCAGCTCATCGCCGCGCACTCACCGCAAGCCAGCGTCGAACGCCTCTGGGGCACCCTCCAGGACCGCCTCGTCTCCGAGCTGCGCCTCGCGGATGTCTTCACCCTCGAGGCGGCCAACGCCTCCCTGCCAGGCTTCTACGCCGCTTTCAATCGCACCTTCTCTCTCACTCCGGAGACACCCGGCTCCGCCTACCGCCCTCGCCTGACCGCGGCCGCCCCTCGACACCGTCCTCTGCTTCAAGCACGAGCGCGTCGTCAGCAAGGACAACTGCGTACGCCTCGGCCAGGCGGTGCTCCAGCTCCTCCCAGGGCGTCACCGCATCGGCTACACCCACACCACCGTCACGATCTGCGAGACCCTCGACCACCGCCTCCGCGTGCTCTTCGACGGCCGTGAGCTTCCCACCAAGCTCGTCCCGCTTCGCAAGCTGCTCGCGCCTTCGCCCGCTCCGCGCAAGCCCCCCTCGGCAGGATGCCCCGCCTCGCCGTGAGCCTCGACCCAACACCCCTCGCCCAGGCCACCCCTGGCGAACTACCCAGCCGTGACAAAATCACCGAGCACCTAAGCGGTCATAGTCACTGAGCAGCGACAGATGCCGGGCCCGATGGGTCAACCCCATCCACCTGGTCGCTCCAGAAGCATGCCGCCTGGAGGCTCCCCTCGTGGGCATGGAGACGACCACCACTGAGCGTGAGCGCGCGAGCATCTCGCGAGAGACGTCACGACAGATAGCCGCTCAGAGGCTCTCAAGGGCCGCCCATCCGGCAATGCGACCATTCGGCGCACCGGAGTTCAATCAGTGGCAGCGGGGTGCATACTTTGCTGAGCTCCGCCGGGCATCTTGCGATGTCTGTTGCGTGTGGGCTGCGCATGCCGCTCACGCGGCATCGGAGGGGGACTGAAGATGGCGAACGATTCTCGGGAATTCCGGTCCGGTGCTGGCCGTCGAGTGCGGCGCCGCTCGTTCTTGCGAGGTGCTGCAGTCGGCTCCGTGGGGACAGCCTCGCTGTTCATGATGGGATGTGGCGATGACGATGGTGATGCTGACGATGGAGCGCAGCCAACGGACAGACCGGCGAATGGGACCTCAA
Source organism: Tepidiformaceae bacterium (assembly GCA_965247935.1). Classification (GTDB taxonomy): domain Bacteria; phylum Chloroflexota; class Dehalococcoidia; order Tepidiformales; family Tepidiformaceae; genus CAUYXJ01. The sequence goes on along the minus strand of CBDFIA010000002.1, from coordinate 660,653 downwards.
CCGAATCGCCGACCTCAACCGAATCGCCGATGGAGACGCCCAGCGCGACGACAGCAGGCGCAGCTGGTACGCCAAAGGATGGAAGCTACCACAGCTGGATTTGGGGCGGCTCGGGCAGAACGATCGATCTGCATCGTGAGATCTTCCCGACTACGTCGCAGCCGTTAAGCCAGGCCTACAGCAACTTGTTGGTTTTCGATGACACGCTGACCGGCACGATTCGCGGCGACATCGCTGAGGGCGTTCCTGAACAACTAGATGATCTCACATACGTCTTCACCCTCCGTGGTGATGTTACGTGGCAGAATAAACCCCCCGCTAACGGGCGGAACCTGACCATGGACGATGTCAAATGGAATATTGAACGACAGCGAAGTCGCGAACTGACGGACGGAACAGTGGCAACGGACTTCGCCAGGTTCACTCCCGTTTATGGGCCCATAGATAACGTCGAATATACCGACGATAGGACATTCACGATTAGATTAAAACAACCAAACGGACCGTGGCTGTCGTCAATGTGCGACGATTTCAACGGACTCATGTACCGTGATATTGCGGAACGCATCGAAAACGATCCAGGTAACTTTTCACCGGATCTGGTGCTGGGGACCGGCGCATATATATTTACAGAATATTCTCTGAACGAGAGAGTGGTAGCTGAACGCAATCCTGATTATTTCCGGAAAAAGTCAGGTGAAGAGGTTCAGTTTTTCGACAAAATCGTTGGAACTGCGTTAGGCACAGATGTGAATGCGCACCGTGCTGCCTTGGAACAGAAACAAGTGGACATACTTGGTGTACAGGGCCAAGCTGTTTATAAGCGTGCTTTCATCGATGCGATTAAGGAAAGCAGCCCGGACCTAATTGCCACGGACGTTCCGACTCCGGGTGCTCAGTTTGGTCTTCATTTCAACTATGCCAACGGCCAGGTTTTCGGAAACGAGCGGCTGAGGCGCGCATTTGATCTAGCCGTCGATCGCCAACAAGTAATCCAGCAACAATTTTCCGGGGAGGCCAGGTTGCAGCCGCCGGTTCCCTGGGCGTATGGCGACTGGGCGATTCCGCAAGCGGAGCTCGCGGAACAGCCGGGCTTTCGGTCGGATAAGACTCAAGACCTTAAGGATGCGCGAGCACTGTGGGAAGCAGGTGGAGGACCAGGGCTCGGTGATATAACTTTGTTCGTTAGCGAGGGCCCAGATGGGACTGCTATCGCCGAGTGGTTCCGGGCGATGATCAACGATAATCTCGGAATTTCCCAGTTTAACGTGGGTTTCATCGCAGGCGTCGGGATTTTGGATTATCTTCGCGCTGACGACTTTGAAGCATTCATTGTGGGGGCTGGCGCTTGGAGTTCCCCTGATCCTCGAGCGAGGTTTGCACAACACGTTGTCACAGATGCGGGCTTGAATTTTGGAAAATACTCACGACCAGATGTAGATGCATTAGTCAGTGAGTATTTGGCGGAATTAGATCACGAGCGTGCGGTTGAACTCTTGCGGGACGTGCAGAGAATCGCGCTGGAAGATGCGGGCGGTCAGTATATGACAATGGCGGCGGGATTTTCAAAATTCCTGCAGTGGCCCTATCTGCAGGCTGACGGGCCGTACCCGTGGTTGGTGCATAAGTGGGTCTCCGAACGTTCTTGGATCGACCAGGAGGACCCGCGGATTTCGGGCAGGCCGTCGTCATTTTGATTAATCGAGATGGCGTGGGTTAGTTTAGAGGCAGAGGCAGGCTCTGCGGAGAAGTCTGTTGGTCAGGTTCGGCATCTCGTCGATGGGCGGGAGTTGCGGCCGAGGGCAACGCGATGTGTTGGGTGCGCGCTACGGGTGTCGACGACAGGGCAGGCGGTCCGATCTGGAGGCGAAGGTCGCGGCCCGCACGGAAGAGAGCCAGGAGCTCTACCTGCAGGCTGAGCATCGTGCCGAGCAGATCGCGGGGCGATGAGGATCGCCCTGGCGAAGTCGCGCGCCCGGCTCGGGTCAAGAACCACGCGAGGGCGCTCCGGCGCCGGCTCTGCGGTTGGGCGTGGGGTGGCGGTGGAGTCGCCCGGCTTTGCCGTTGGGTCGCCCGCACCGGGAGCCGGCCCTTCGCTGTCCTCGCCTCCTGCGATCAGGGCCACGACCACCACGACCGCCAAGATGGCCGCCCCCCACGCCCCCGATCAGCCACCACGGCCTTCCGCTGCCGCGAGGCGGAGAAGGCGGCCGCGCAGCGTCAGCCGCGGGGGCCTTCCCGATCGCCTCGCCGAAAGCTGCTCCTATTGATCGCGCTACCGAGTCTACGCCCGCTGGCAACCCCTGGATGTGGCTGCCGCCCCGCCGCCAGCGGGACCTGCCGATCGGAGCGACCAATGTTCGTGTGGGGAACGGTGGCGTTCGGAGCCCTTGGCCTCGTGGCGCTCGCGGTCGGGCTGGGCATCAGCCTCTTTGGGGGCAACGCCCTATCCGCTGCTGTGCTCCTCGGCGGCGTCGTTCTTGGGGCTTTTCGGCTACGCCCAACTCCTGCGCGTGACACGGGAGTCAGGCTGGCGCAGTAGCCTGCACGGTTGGTACGGCGCGCGGGGCTTGATTCGATGCGGGTGTGCACGGGCTCTTCGTCAGTCTCAGCTGCCGCTGGAGGTGCCGGGCGGATCGTAAGAAGTGGTATAACGCCCGGGGGGCAGAACCGTCTGGCCCTGATGGACTCATGGGCGACGCAGGCAACGACGCCATCTTCGGCGACGGGGAGACGGCATTGTGAAGCCGATCACCGCCGAAGACGACTGGGAGACGCCCCTGTCTGCCTCGGACACCGACGCTGAAGGCGACCTCGACCTCGATACCTAGCGTCAGATCCCCAGCCGCTAGCGCGGTTCGCCCACTGATCCGTGCCACCGATGGCGGTTAGGGCCACCATCGTCACTCGCTCCCGTCGATCGCGACTGCCGAAGGAGCCCCATGCCTTACAGCATCAACCACATCCATCTGAAGTCGGCCGACCCGCCCACCTCCGCGGCCTGGTGGGCTAGCGCCTTCAACCTGACCATCGAGAGCGACACCACCCGGCCGGCATTCGGCGACCGCTTCATCGTCTGCACGAGCGAGGGCGGGCTCAACGTCATGATCTCCGGTCCGCGCAGCGGAGAGACGCTCGGCCCGGCCGACGCGAGCGCTCACTTGGGACTGGAGCACTTCGGGTTCGAGTCGGTCAACCTCGAGGCCGATATCGCACGCCTCACTGGGCTCGGGGCGGAGTTGGCGGAGGGCCCGATGGAGGCTGCGCCCGGCGTCCGAATCTGTTTCCTGCGCACGCCGGACGACATCCGCGTGGAGCTGATCGAGCGCGGTAGCTAGATCTAGGCAGCCCGTGAGGTTGCTTATAGGCGGTCAGCGGGCCATAGCCCCGCGATGGCGCCGCGTGGTCGGCGGTGATGGTAGCGATGAGCCCGCGACGCAGCTGAGCGAGCCGTTCTTCGCCGAGCGGTAGCGGCGGACACCGGCCACTGCCTCCCAAGGAGGAGTACGCCAGGCGTCGCGAGCCGTGTAGGCTTTCGGACCGCGACACGCTCTCGGGGCGGGTGAGGAAAAAGCAAATGCAGGCTCTCGAAGTCGGGCTGTTCGTGATGCCGGCGCATCCGCCAGAGCGTTCAGTCATAGACGGTCACCATTGGGATCTGAGCATGATCCGGGCAGCTGACCGCTTTGGCTACAAAGAGGCCTGGGTGGGCGAACACCTGAACACGCCGTGGGAACCATGCCCCTCACCGGAGCTCGTGATCGCGCAAGCGCTGACCTGCACCGAGCAGGTCACGTTGGGAGCGGGCGCGCACATCCTCCCCAACCACCACCCGGCCCGCCTCGCACAGACCGTCGCCTACCTCGATCACCTCGCTGAAGGCCGCTACATGTTGGGATCGGCGCGGGCGGCGGAGGCTCTGGACTCTTCGGCTACGGCGAAGACGCTCCGAAGGAGCGCTACGCCCACCTGCGCGAGGCGCTCGCGATCATGGTCAAGCTCTGGACGGAGCCCGGCCCCTGGGAATATGTCGGGCAGAACTGGCATGTAACGAAGGCGGCCTCGCCGGGAGACCCGAACGTGCCCTCGGGGCGGGACTTGACCCCGTACCAGAAGCCGCATCCGCCCATTGGCGTTCCCGGTCTCACCCCGGACTCCGAGAGCATGCGCGTGGCCGGCGAGATCGGCGGACTTCCCATGAGCCTCTACCTGAACAATCGCTGCCTGCGAACCCACTGGGAGACGTACTCACAGACGGCCGAGGCGGCTGGACACGAACCGGATCGAGCGAAGTGGAGAGTTGGCAGGGAGCTCTTCATTGCCGATACCGATGAGGAAGCGATCGCCCTGGCCGCCGACGGGATGATGGGGCGCTTCCACGACGATTACTTCTTCGGCATCTACTCGCGGGCGGGTCGCCTCGCCAACATGAAGAGCGATGAGAGCCTGCCTGATTCCGACTTCACCGCCGAATATCGCGCCCGCAACGAATGGTTGGTGGGATCACCCGACACCGTGGCCGAAAAACTCGGCACTCTTTACGAAGACTTGGGCGGCTTCGGGACGCTCCTCGTCGTGGGCAACGACTACTCACACGATCCGGGGCCTTGGATGGAGTCGATGGAGCGATTGACGAAGGAGGTGGTTCCCACGGTCAATCGCTGGATCGGCGCGGACGCCGTTCACAGCGATTGATTTCGGGCCCCCGACGTCCTCAGCGCGGATCCGTACTGCACCGCTGAGGTTTGAAACACCGCTGGTCTGGCCACGAAAATCACGCCGCTACCGGCACGAAGGCGCAGATACCGCCAGTGACCACACGGGACGTGTGGCCGCGACCGTCGACGTCCTCGGCGAGGAGCACGTCGCCTGGCTCCATCACGAGCGTGGTTCCGTCGCCGATCCCGATCTCGATAGAGGCCGTGAGGTAGAGCACGTACTGGCGGCGGGGTGCGTTGTGGAAGTCGATGAAGGAGCCCTCGAGGCGCTCGGCAAGCGCGATGCTGCTGGCGGGCCTGGGAGCGGTGCTCGTGCCTTCGCGCTCGGCAAAGTCGAGGGCCAGCTCCTCGAGATGCGACTCACCGTCGCTGCCAGTAGAAACGCGTATCAGCTTCACGCCGGTGCCCCCCTCGTGCCGTTTCCAGGAGCCGGCATGATAGCGCGGAGTGTTTAGTCGGGAGGGGCGTCGCTCAACCGCCCGTTGCCGTCGGAAACCCTATCGGCACTCCGCCGCTGGCGTCTTGCAGCACCGCGGGTGGTCGCCCCGGCTCTCAGTCGCGCGTGAGGATCTCGTAGAGGTGCCCGTTGGGGTCCTGGAAGTACAGGCCGCGCCCACCGCGTCGAGAGTTCAGCTTGCCGTCTGTGGCTGACCGGGGGCCGCTCCCGTAGACCACCTGGCGCTCGGTGAGACGCGCCAGCGTCGCGTCGAACTCCTCGTCCGAGACCTTGAACGCGTAGTGGTGGCTGTCGAAGGAGGTCGCGCCGTCGAAGTCCAGGGTCAGCGCGGCGTTGACCTGAACGGGGGCGAAGTGCCCGGCGGGACCTTCATAGGCGAGGCCAAAGATATCCGCAAAGAACTCCGCTGACGCAACTTTGTCCTGCGCCGGGACGATCGTGTGGTTGAGCTCCATGAATCTCTCCCTGCCCACCTCAGTGGCGCCGACCAGCTACTGAAACAAGCACCTCGCTTCAGTCCGAGCTAGTTTGCCGCTCGCAGGGCGCGCGCCTCGTCGGGCGTGAGACTTGCGCCACAGGCAGGGCACTCGAACGTGTAGGCCAGGTCCTCTTTGCCCAGATCCGCAGCATCTTGCCACTTCGGACTGAGGTTGAGGTGCCGGCACTCAGCGGGGTCGATCGCTCCCTCGGCCTTGAGCCCAACATCGCCAGCACCGCCGCCGCGCCGCAAGATGCGGTCAAGCAGTCCGTCGAGGAATCCCATAACGCACCTCCATGCTGGAATCTTAACGCCCGCGTCAACGTTACATCTGGGAATGCCAGGCGCCGTCCATGCGGAAGCACGCCCAATTCGTCTCCCTCACGACTTGAGGGACTGCTCGGGGGATGAGCGGGCGCTGCTCACTCCGGGGGCCGGGCCCGACCGCCTACAGGTCGAATTCGATGTCCAGGTGCTGCACGCCGCGGACACCGCCGCGACCAGGCGGCGGAAAGACGATCCCCTCGTTCGGGACGTCACTCAGCCGCGGATTCTTCAGGGCGGCGAGCAACATCTGCGACGAAATCACGGCCTCTTGACGCGCGAGCGCGTAGCCAAGGCAGAAGTGCGTCTCCTGGCCGAAGCCGAGATGGCTGGCGACGCCGTCCTTCCAATACCCGACACGCAGCTCCTTCCCGAAGTAGAGATCCTCGCGGAAGATGTCGAACTGTTCAGGGTCCTTGAACACTCGTTCATCGTGATTACCGGACATCAGAAATAGCCAGACGCTGGCGCCAACGGGAAGCACTTTGTCTCTGAGTTCGACCTCAACTTTGGTTCGTCGGCGCTGCCAATGGTTGGAGCCGTCGAAGCGCAACATTTCCGTGAAAACACGGTCCATCAGCTGGGGATCGTCGCGTACCGCCTCGTACTGTTCATAGTTGGTCAAGAGGTTCCACCACATCGCGTCGATCGCCTTGTGCGTGGTATCGCCACCACCCGCGAGCATCAGGGCGACGTAGCCCTTCATCTGGTCGCGGCTCATCCGCGCCCCGTCCCTCTCGGCATGGCAGAACGTCGAGAGGAGGTCATCGCGCGGGTTCGCGGTCCGATCGTCAAGCAGCGGATCGAGGTAGGCGAAGAGCTCCTCCCGCGCCTTCATCCCCCGACGGAAGTGCGCCCGCCCGTAGCCCTGGGCAGCGAACAGCTCGCCGTAGACCCGTTCGAAGTAGTCGTTGTCCTCCTCGGGCAAGCCCAGCATCGCTGCGATCACCCGGATCGGGAAGCGAGCGCTGAACTGCTTGATCAGCTCGACTTCGCCCCGACGGGTACGGCCCGCAGCACGATCCTCGGCGGCCTTGCGGAGCAATTCCTCGATGATGCGATTCGCAGCGCGCTCGATGAGCGGGAGTCGCGCGAGGAGGCGCTGGCCGACGAATTCGCCCGCGACGATCCCGCGCAGCCAGATGTAATCGGATCCCTCCCCGAGTTCGTTCAGTGACTGCCCCAGCGGTGTGTCGGAGCCAAAGTGGAACTTCCCTTTCGGGTCGTAGACAGCGCGGGTGAACTCCGCGTTGTTCTTATAGATCTCCCAGATATCCTCGTACTGCGAGACGATCCAACGATTCTGAAAGCGATCCTGGTAGATCGGCTCGTGGTCCCTGAGCCGCTTGTAGAGCGGGAAGGGGTTGACGCGAAACTCCTCCGTGAGGAACTCGTTGGGCTCGATCAGTGAGGGATCGGTTTCTGGCTCGACGCGGGGCGTTGTAGTCACTGGGCCCTCTTTCGTACCGAGCGCTCGCTCGGGATCGTTCGGTGCGTAAGCTACGCTCGGTCGTACGCTGCGGTCATATCGCCTGTCAAGTGGTCATGGCCAGTCTGGGCTCTGGCGAGCCATACGCATGATCAAAGCTCGCGCCCGAGAGCAGATTCTCGGCCGGCCACCACCCCCGCGAGCCTGGCCAGATACGGGCGAGCCAGGCCCGGAACAGTCGGTCCGATTCCCGAACGTGAGGCGGTCGGCCGTCGTGCCTGGCGAGCCGCTGACGGAAGAGGGCGTTTCTCGAGCACAGGGACTCGCATGCGGCGAAGCCGAACAGCGCCGTCACCCCAGAATCGACCCGCATCTCCGCCTTCCCCGTGGGGCGGAGCCCACGTTGGCCGCCACCGTGAAATCGGCCCGGATCCTCTCTGGCGCCGCACTGGCATGCTGCCTGGGCTATCGTTAGCGTCGCACGGCGGCGAGGTGCGGATGACGGTCGACGTACACACGCAGCGGCTCCTCGAGCAGATGGCTGCGGCCGGGGGCAAGGCCCTGCACGAGAGCACTCCCGAAGAGGTGCGCGGGCTGGGAGCGGCCATGGCGGAGCTCGCCGGGCCCGGACCCAAGATGGGCCGTGTCGAGGATCACGCCCTCGAGGTACCCGGTGGGGCAGTGCCGCTACGCGTCCTCGTGCCAGAGCAGGCTCCTCGCGCCGTGATGGTGTACTACCACGGCGGCGGTTGGGTTATTGGTGCCATCGACGAGTTCGAGAGCATGGCGCGCAAGCTCGCGGAGCGCGCCTCGTGCGCTGTGGTCCTCGTCGACTACCGCTTGGCCCCCGAACACCGCTATCCCGTCGCAGTCGACGACTCGTACGCGGCGCTGGAATGGGTTTCGGAGCACCTCGGCGACATCGCTGGGGCGGACGTGCCCCTGCTCGTTGCTGGGGACAGCGCCGGCGGAAACCTCGCGGCGGTAATGGCTCTCCGTGCACGCGACCGGAGCGGGCCGGCGATCGCGTTGCAGGTGCTGATCTATCCCGTCACGGACGCCGATTTCGAGCGTCCGTCCTATACCGACGCCGCGAACGAGCTTCTGCTCACCCGCGAAGGGATGGTCTGGTTCTGGGACCATTACCTGCCCGACGCAGACCGTCGCACCGACCCCGACGCCTCACCGCTGCAGGCCGGAGACCTCTCCGGACTGCCGGCGGCGGTGGTGCTCACGGCGGAGCATGACGTGCTCCGCGACGAGGGCGAGGCCTACGCCGAACGCCTCACCGAGGCGGGCGTGCCCGTCGACTTCACGCGCCACGTGGGCCAGATGCACGGGTTCTTCACCTTCCTCATGCTGCCCGGCAGCGAACGCGGTTTCCAGCAGGTCGTGAAGGCTGTCCAGACGTGTATCGTGAGGCATGCCAAGGGTCAGCCGGCCATGCGCCCCGCGTGACCGGCTTGCCATCCAGCCCGCAGTAATCGCAACTCCTTCGATTCATTATGAGGTGACAGGAATGGCCGATAACGGAAAAACTACTGAAGTGGACGCCGTGGTCATCGGCGCGGGTTTCTCTGGGCTCTACATGCTTCACCGGCTGCGCAACGTGCTCGGCATGTCTGCCCAGGTCTACGAGACCGGCGACGGCGTCGGTGGTACGTGGTACTGGAACCGTTACCCCGGGGCACGCTGCGACTCCGAGTCCTACCTGTACTGCTTCACCTTCGACGAGGACCTCCTCCAGGAATGGGAGTGGAGCGGCAAGTATCCGCAGCAGCCTGAGATCCTCTCGTACCTCAACCATGTCGCGGACCGCTTCGACCTCCGCAGGGACATCCAGTTCAACACCCGCGTGACCGTCGCCAAGTTCCGGGAGGCCGACAACCGCTGGGAGATCGAGACGGACCAGGGCGATCGGGTCACGGCCCGGTTCCTGATCACCGGCATCGGCTGCATCTCAGCCGGGCAAGTACCGGATATCAAGGGGCGCGACTCCTTCGCGGGCGACTGGTACCACACGGGCGCGTGGCCGCACGAAGGCGTCGACCTCACCGGCAAGCGTGTGGGCGTTATCGGCACGGGATCGAGCGGGGTCCAGTCCATCCCGGTCATTGCTGAGCAAGCCGACCAGCTTTTCGTCTTCCAGCGCACCCCGCAGTTCAGCGTTCCCGCCCGCCACGACACCGTCGACCGTGACTTCCTCGAGGAGGTCAAGGCGAACTACGGGGAGATTCTGGAGAAAGCGCGCTGGTCCCTCGGCGGCTTCCCCATCGACCCCAACGAGCTTTCCGCGCTCGAGGTCAGTGACGAGGAGCGCCAGGCGAGTTTCGAAGCTGGGTGGGCGGAGGGAGGCTTCAAGTTTTTCTTCGCGTCCTACATCGACCTCGCAACCGACCGCCGCGCGAACGACACCGCCTCTGAGTTCATCCGCTCGAAGATCCGCGAGACCGTGAAGGACCCGGATACGGTCGAGAAGCTCCTGCCCCGGGATCACCCCTTCTCCTCGAAGCGCGCCCTCATCGATACCAACTACTTCGAGACGTACAACCGCGACAACGTCACGCTCGTCGACATTCGCCACTCGCCGATTGAGGAGATCACGCCGGCGGGCATACGCACCGAGGACGACGAGTACGAGCTCGACATCATCGTGTTCGCCACCGGCTTCGATGCGATGACGGGCACATTCTTCAAGATCGACATCCGCGGCAAGGAGGACCTGGCGCTCAAGGAGAAGTGGGCCGAAGGTCCGAAGACCTACCTCGGGCTGGCCAGCGCCGGTTTCCCGAACATGTTCATGATCACGGGGCCTGGCAGCCCGTCGGTGCTCAGCAACATGCCCGTTTCGATCGAGCAGCACGTCGAGTGGATCTCCGATGCCATCGAATACATGCGCGAGCGTGATGTGGCCGTCATGGAGGCGGACGCTGAGGCGGAGACCGCGTGGGTAGCCCACGTCAACGAAGTCGCCGAGGAGACGCTCTACCCGCTGGCCGACTCCTGGTACCTCGGGGCGAACATCCCCGGCAAGCCGCGCGTGTTCATGCCGTACCCGGGCGGCGTCGGCGCGTACCGGACCAAGTGCGACGAGGTCGTAGCCGACGGCTACGCCGGCTTCGTCCTCGGCGCCGAACGCCCCGTGGAGGCGGCGCCTCCGCGCTGAGGCCTAAGACCTTCTCGTTGTGCCGTTCCAATGCCGCATCGGCACAGCGCGAACAGGGTCTTCGTGCCTCTCGGCTGCACCAGCGTGCGGTCAGCCGGCGCCAGGTGCCGAGGGCATGCGTCGCAGACCCGGTTGCGTGGCGAGGAAGAGAGCGGCCAGCGCTGCCATCGCAGCGCCGCAGAGCGCGAACCATTCGCCGGCGCCGACCACCTCAGCGCCCCCGCCTGCGAGAAGCGACCCGAGCGGCGAACCGCCCATCTGCACGAAGGCGTAGATGCTCATCACGCGACCCATCACCGCGTTAGGGGTATGCGACTGGATTAGCGTGAGGTTGAGGTTGATGAAGAAACCCGCGTTGAGGCCGCTCAGGAGCATGAAGCCAAAGGTCAGCCAGTACACGTTCGAGAGGCCGATGCCCACGGCCAGCAACCCGCCCGTGACCAGCGTCGTCGCGAACCATCCCCCCGCGTTCGGGATGCGCGGGAGGGACGCGAGCAGGAGCGAGCTACAGATCATCCCGGAGCCCATCGCCGCGAAGAGCATGCTCGCGCTGAAGGGCCCCGAACCGAGCTCCTCCTTCGCGATCTTGGGGAGAAGGGCTTGCCAGGGGCCCATCATGATCAGCGCTGAGCCGAGCAAGAGGATGAAGAGGGCCCGGATGTCGGCCCTGCGCAGGATGAAGCCGAACCCCTCGCCGATCTCCGCGCGGATGCGCCGCTGCTGGCGTCTCGCTTCCGTCCGCGGGATTCGCAGGGGAACAAGGACCAGCAGGCCCAATCCCATGAGCACGGATTGGAGCGCGAAGCTCGCGCCGATCCCCCAGATCGCGATCGCTGCGCCGCCGAGCGCAGGCCCGACGATCTGAGAGCCGTTCTGTCCGAGGCTATTCAGCGTGATTGCGTTCATCAGCCTGTCGGGAGCCACGATTGTCGGAACGATCGCGCGCCGCACGGGCTGGCCCACGGCGACGCCGCTCCCCACGAGTAGCGCCAGCCCCAGGACAACCGCGACGTTGACGAGGCCCGCCCAGATCAAGGCGGCCGTCAGCAGACTCGCGCCCAAGACGAAGATCTGACTCCCGATGAGGAGCACCCGCCGGTCGTAGCGGTCCGAGAGCACGCCCGCCGGGAGCGAGAAGAACAGCACCGGGATCCCGAGAGCGAAGCTGACGGCGCCCAAAACGCCGTTGCTCTTACTCAGATCGAGCGCGAGCCAAATGAAGGCGAAACGCTGGATGCCTTGCGCCAGCGCGTAGGTGAAGTTGTTCGCCCAAACCAAGCGGAACGCTGGCTCGGAGAACGCTGAGAAGGTACGGAACGAGAGGCTAGGGGTGCGCCGCCTCTCCGCGGCAGCCTCGGCAGATGTGGCCGGGGCGGCTTCGGCCATCAAGAGATCCGGCGCGCGAGGGACTGCGAGAACGGGACCGTCTGCATCGCCGGCCTCATCGGCGCCGAGAGGCGGGGGAAGTCTTCTCTCACTTTGGTGGACGAATCAGTTCACCGCCGGTGCATCAGCCAAGGTGTAGGCATTCTAAGCTGCCCGAAAAACGGCCAGCGCCCAGATCAAGTCCTCCGCGCGTCCCTAGCGATCGGTGCGGTGCCACTATTGATGCGCGGACAGATTACCGTGGCGTTCAGCTCGCGACTCAAACGCGACCGCAGTCACGCACAGTTCTGGGCCAGAGCCATCGTGGTCACCGAGCGAATTACTAGCGAGCGCGGAGGCGGAGGGGCCGCAAGGCCGCGCAGACGCAGCAGCCGAGCGCCGGGGCGGGGTGGTGGGCGGGGGGCCGAGCGAAGCGAGCTCATACCTGGGATCACCCGATTCCTCGGAAGACCGCAGGACCGTTAATCGTGGCATGCCCTTCGTCGGTGGGCGGACCTCTGCATCGTGAACCGCGAAGAACGTCGTGCTGCGAAGAGACGGTCAGCGGGGATCGATCCTGTCCTCAGGAGCGCGTGGCGCGCCTTCGAGCGGGAGAATTTGAGCGAGGCCGAAGCACTCTACGAACGGGCACTGGGACGGACTCAAGGCCAGCCCGATGCGCTCCATATGCTCGGTGTCATCGCGCACCGCCGAGGTGACTACGCCGGCGCGGCCTCCTTCATCGGGCGGGCGATCGTGCTTGCGCCCGATAGCGCGATGTTCCAACACAATCTAGGCGAAGCACTGGCGGCGCTCGGTCGCCTGGACGAGGCAGCTGGACGCTACAAGCGAGCCCTCGCGCTCGAGCCCAACTATGCTTCCGCCCGCAACGGCCTCGGGGCGACCCTGGTCAAGCGTGGGCAGGTGGGCGATGCCTCTCGGCAACTGCAAACAGCACTCGCGCTCGAGCCCGAGCTCGTCGGACCGCACATCAATCTGGGCATTCTGCTTGAGGCCTGCGGAGCGCCAGGGAAGGCGCTATCGTGGTACGAGCGGGCAGCAGCCCTCGACCCCGATCACCCTGAGCTCTCCCTCAACCGCGCAAACGCGCTGCTCAAGTGCGGCGATGCAGGCGAGGCGCAGCGCGGGTTCCGCACCGCGGTCGAGATACGGTCGAGTGCGCCCGACTTCCACTCGAATCTCCTGTTGAGTCTGAATTACACCCAGCACGATCCCGAAGAGATCTTCAAGGAGCATCGCCGCTGGAGCGACAACCACGCTCAACCGATCCAGCCGCTGCCGAGCGCCGCGCCTGACTGGGACCCGGATCGGCGCCTTCGCGTTGGGTATGTCACGCCGGACCTCGACCGCCACTCGGTGGGCTACTTCTTCCGCCCCCTGTTGGGGGCGCACAACGCGGCCGCTGTTGAGACCTTTTGCTACACCCACCCAAACCTGGAAGGAGAAGGGCGTCGTTCAACCATCTCCCCAAGATCACACCGGAGGTCGTCGCGGTGTGGGCGCGCATCCTCGCGGCGGTCCCCGACTCGCGTCTCCTCCTGAAAGCGATGGCTTTCGAGGATGAAACCGTTACCGAACGCTACCGCCAACTCTTCGCCAGCAATGGCATCGACCCCGCTCGGGTCGACTTGCGATCGTGGACGGCATCGCACGATGAGCATATCGAGCTGTACTCACGAATTGATATCGGGCTGGACACCTTCCCCTACGCCGGGACGACCACATCGTGCGAAACGCTCTGGATGGGGTCCCGATTGTCACATTCGGCGGAGAGACGCACGTTTCGCGGGTGGGGGTAAGCTCTTGAGCCAGCTGGGTCTGGCCGAGCTTAGTGCGGATAGCGAGGACGTCTACGTGGACATAGCCGTGAGGCTCGCGTCGGACCCGGAGCGACTCGCTCAGCTAAGGAGCACCCTGCGAGAACGGATGAGGGCCTCACCCCTGTGCGACGCCAAGCGGATTGCGAGTGAGGTCGAGGAGGCGTACCGGTCGATGTGGCGGCAACATCTGAAGAGCGCGCCTGCGGCCTCTCATGCCCCCCGCCCCCCGGTTCGTATTCGATGAATCGCCAACGCCGGCGGAAGGCGGCGCGCACGGCCCGTGGGCGCGACGAGGACAGCTATGTGGCCGTCGCCTCGCAACTCGCGAGCGACCACGATCGCCTCGCGACGCTGAGGACCACGCTCCGGGGCACGATGGCCGCATGGCTCCTGAGCGATGGCAGCCGCATCGCTGCTGAGCTCGATGCCGCCTATGAGGAGATCTGGGCGAGAGCGAACTCCGGCTCGATGCGCACCAGCGCCGCGTAACCGAACAGGGTCACGCCCACCGTCAACGCACCGTTGCTCCGCGGGGCTCTCCTGATGTCCTGCGTCTCCCTGACGTGAACGATCGCAGGAACGAGGCGTTCCGATGCAGAAGAAGGCACTGGCCAGGACGGCTCGTACCTCAGCGAACTGCTCATCGAGAGGGGCTACGAGGTCCACGGGATGGTCCGGCGCGCGAGCGGGTTCCACACCGACCGGATTGATCACCTTTACGCGGACCCCACGAGCCTGACCCGCCAATGCGGCTCCATTGGCGCCGTGCCCTGGATGTGAACCGTGCTCGCGAAGCGTTCGGCTTCGAGGCGACGATGCCGTTCGAGGAAGGCCTCGGCCTCACCGTCAACGCCTACCTTGCGGCGCTCCGATGTCGGCCCATCGCTGGTGGAGAGACGGTCTACGGCAACCTCCCGTCGGGCGACCCAGCGACCGCGACGTGAGACAGGCGCACGGACGGAGGCAGCTGGGCGCGGCCGGGGACCGGCATGCTGGCTGAAGGGCTAGGCGGCGCCGAGCTGCGGCGGGCGCTCGCGGGGCTGGTACAGCGCTACTTTGCAGAGGTGGGCGTGGGGCCCGAGGGAGGGTATCGCGTGCCGTTGGCGGTGCCCTCGTTCGGGGCGGCGGAGGTGGTGGAGGCGTTCGACTCACTCCTCAGCGGGCGGGCCACGATGGGCGAAAAGGTAAGGCGCTTCGAGCAGGCGTTCGCGGCTTACGTGGGCGTCCGCCATGGCGTGATGGTGAACTCGGGATCGAGCGCAAACCTGATTGCACTCGCGGCCCTGGTGAGGCCGGGGGGATGGGCCAGCTGCGACCGGGCGACGAAGTGATCACGCCAGCGGTGACCTGGGCCACGACCGTCTGGCCGATCGCGAACCTGGGGCTGACCCCTGTGCCGGTGGACGTGGGACCGGAGACGTTCACCATCGACCCCGCGCAGGTGGAGGCCGCCATCACGCCCAAGACACGGGCGATCCTGCTCGTGCACCTGCTGGGACGTCCCTGTGACATGGAAGCGATCACGGCGATCGCGCGGCGCCACGACCTCGTGGTCATCGAGGACTGCTGCGAGGCGCACGGCGCCAGCTACCGGGGGAAGAAGGTGGGGAGCTTCGGGCTAGCGGGGACGTATTCGTTCTACTTCTCACACCACATCAGCACGATCGAGGGCGGGATGATCGTGACTGACGACGACGAGCTCGCGCAGCTGCCGCGTTCGCTACGCGCGTTCGGGTGGACGCGCGACTGGGACAACGGAGTTGCCCCCAACGATAGCGACTTCGATCCGAGGTTCCTGTTCGTGAACGTTGGGTTCAACCTCCGGCCGACCGAGATCCAGGGCGCGTTCGGGATTCACCAGCTGGGGCGGCTTCGTTGCGCAGCGGAGGGCGAACACGGCGTGGTGGGGCGAGCAGATCGGGGAGGGAGGCGGGTCGTTCGTCGTGCACCGCGAGGATGAGGGGACCAAGCACGCGTGGTTCGCGTACCCCCTGCTGGTAGAGGAGGGGCGCGGGCTGACGCGAACAGGCGTGCAGGCACACTTGGAGATGTGCGGCCATGAGATGCCAGACACCGGGACTGACGACAGCCGCGTGAACGCGCACGAGCACCTCGCCATCCCCGGCCACCGGCTTGTCGATATCCCGGAGTTCCAGGACGTCGGCTGAGCCGTATGTGTCCTGGACGATCGCTTTCATGATGCTCTCCTCATCCGTCGCGCCTCACACAATGATGACGACTTTTCCCCGAGCGTGTCCTTCTTCGACATAGGAGATCGTCTGTCGATGATGGGTGTCACTTCGCCGGCTTCGAGGAGGGTTTTCACATAACCCAGGTCCTCCTGAGCGTAACTCGCAGTAGCGAAAAAGGCGCGCATCCTTTGGCTCACGAACGGAGACAGCGCAGGGGTCCTGCTAAAGCGGGGAAAGCCACACGGATAGAATCTGCCCTGGCTTCTAATCTCTCGAACCTACGCCCGAGCAACACAACTCTAGCGCCACGTTTTGCCAACGCGACCGCAGCACCTCCCCCAATGGACCCGGTCGCTCCAGCAATCAGAATTGTCTGCTTATCCATCATTTTAATGACTCCCCTGTAATGGGAAGAGCCCGAGGCAGCCAAGTACGATCAGAGCGAGGCCAGGTGGCCCGTACCTGTCTTGGACGATCGCTTTCATCGTAGTGCTCTTCCGTCATCTGTCAGGGATGACGCAGTGTACCGAGATGAGCGACAGACCGAGATCTCGAATCCGGTTGAGCACGCCGTGGAGGGCGGCCTGATCCGCGAGCGGGCCCGAGAGCAGGGTGGTTCCGTCGCCTTCGTGGCTGAAGGACAGGCCTTCGAAGGGGCCGGTCCAGCGGTCGTCCAAGGTGTCCTTTGATCCGGATCTCATGAATTACGGGCTCGCGCCGATCCGCGGCCGATCCGTGTGTCGCGCTCATCCTGGCCTCCTTCGCCTTTGACCGGGGCCACGCCCCGGGTTGAAGGCAACGTAGAGCCGGTGGCGGGGGCCTGGGCTCAGCCGAAGGGTGCAACCGCGGATGTACCTGGGGGGTGTAGCAAGAGACGAACGGGGCGTGAGCTCAGTGACGAAGGTATGGGGACCCGGCTCGAGGCAGGCGTTGACGGATCGAGTACCCCTAAAGCAGCTTCAGCTCGTTTGCCCGCGCCACCGCTTCGGTGCGGTGACCGACCCCCAGCTTGCCGTAGACGTTCGCGATGTGACGCTTGACCGTGGCCACGCTGATAACCAGCTGATCGGCGATCTCCTGGTTCCGCATCCCGGCCGCAACGAGACGCAGGATCTCGACCTCCCGCGCTGTGAGCGGCTCGGCGAGCTCCGCCTGCGGCGCCGGAGCCGTCACCAGCGCGGGCTGAGCCCGCCCGTCGAAGGCGGACAGCAGCTGCTGGGTGTAAGCGCTCGAAACGCCCGCGGCAGCGGCGTGGCGAAGGAGGGTGCGCATAGGCTCACCCTGGTCCACGAAGGTCCGCAGGTATCCCTCTGGCTCCGCCAGCGAGACAGCACGCTCCAGTGGCGCGAGACCACCAGGGATATCCCCTTGGGCTTCGTGAGCGAGCGCCTGCAGCGTCAGGATTTCGATCGTGCTTCCCATCCTCCTCCCTTCCTCTGCCGCGTCTTGAAGGCGACCAAGGAGGCCCATTGCATCTGCGAGAGAGCGCTCCTCCCCGTCGCTCCGGAAGCGCGCAATGAGCACCCTCGCCAGGGTGAGGTGCTCGAACTCGCGCGGGTAGCTGAGCTCGTCATCGACGGACAGGTCTCGCTCGCGCACCCAGGCCAGCGCTTCGGTCAACCTCCCCTGAGCAAGCCACACCCGCGTCCGCAACGCCGTCGCAGGACGCACATCGGGGATCGGACTCCTGGCAAAAAGACGCTCCTCCTCGTTCAGAAGGTCGAGCGCGCCATCCGGGTCTCCCAGCGCCTCTTGGAGTCGAGCCTTTGCAACGCGCCCGTGATACACACTGCTCGGTACTGCCACTTGCTCGCTTAGCTCGTCGCTTCTCAGCAGGTCCTGTCTCGCGGCTTCCAGATCGCCCCATTCACGGTGTAGCTCACTCAACCCCACATACAGGTCCGCCGTTGCCTCGGGCATTGCGTGGCCCTGACCCGCCGCGCGTTCCAGGGCCTGCTCATAGGTACTTGCTGCCTCGCGCAGACGACCTTGCTCCACCCGTATCTCAGCCAGGACCCGTGTGCCGCCGATCGCGATAAGCGTGGCGCCGCCTACGTTCAGCGTGGCCAGGCCATCGGCAAAGGTCCGGTGGGCTGCCTCGAGATCCCCGCTCGCCCAGTAGGCGAGCCCCAAGAGCGCACCGGTCGTTCCGCGCTCGTAATAGTCACCCTCCGCCAGGAGATCGAGTGCCTGCCGGGCGTGCTTCACCGTGCCGGGTACGTCTCCCAGGGCCACGGCATGATAGGCACGGGCGTTGGCTAGCGATGCTGGCAGCGAGCGTAACTGCTCTTCGTCCGCGGCGACCATCGCGGCGCGCAGCGCCCCCGGCCGCTCGTCCAAGTAGGCTGAGCTATCCAGCCACCGTTCCGCATCCCGCAGGGGGCGTTCGGCAGCCTCCAGCTCGCCGGCATCCAGTAGCCCCAACGCGTACGCAACGCTAAGCACGGGTCTGCTGCGGACCAGCTCGTCTGGTATCGCCCGCCGATGCAGGCTAGGTATGAGGTCGGGCTCCGTCTCCCGCGAATGCGCCTGGAGAACGTCCGCAAAGAGGTGGTGATAGCGATACCAGTGGCGCTTGTCATCGAGCGGGACGACAAACAAGTTGCCTTGCTCCAGGGCCTCCAGCACCCCCTTGCCACTTTCGCGGCCGGTGACGGCATCGCACAGCGGGCCACTCAGCCGGTCGAGGATCGAGGTCTGCAGCAAGAAGGTCCGCACACGTTCGGGCTGGCGCTGCAGCACCTCTTCGACCAGATAGTCCACGATGTAGCGGTCGTCCCCAGCGAAGGCGGTGATGAATCCGGCTACATCGTCTCGCCCCTGCATCGAGAGCGCTGCCAGCTGGAGCCCGGCGATCCAGCCTTCGGTCCGGCTCTCCAGGGCCGCCACATCAGCTGCCGACAGTCCCAGCCCCATCACCTCGTTGAGGAAGGCGGCCGCCTCGTCGGCGGTGAAACGCAGCTCGGAGGCTCGCAGTTCCGCCAACTCACCACGCCCGCGCAGGCGAGCCAGGGCCAAGGGCGGGTCGGAACGGCTCGCAAGGACCAGGTGCATCTGCGGCGGCAGATGGCTCAGGAGAAAGGTAATGCCGCTGTGGACCGGCTCGGCGTCGATGAGGTGGTAGTCGTCAAGTATTACCACGAAGCTCTTCGACGAGCCCGTCGAAGGGTCATCGGCGATAGCGATGATCTCGTTGAGAAGAGTCCCAAGTAGCGCCTCAATCGGTGGAGGCTGAGGCGATTGCAGCAACGAGAGCGTGCTCTCGCCGATACCGGACTGCACCGTCTGCAGTGCAGCGATGAAGTAGGCCCAGAAGAGCGCGGGGTCATTGTCGCGCTGATCGAGTGAGACCCAGGCTGCGGGCCGTTCGCTGGCCGGGCTCGCTCCTAGCCATTCCGCGAGCAGCGTGGTCTTGCCGAAACCCGCCGGCGCCGATACGAGGGTCAGCTTGCGCTCCGTCCCTTGGTCCAGTCGCTCGACCAGTCTCGGGCGCGATACGAGACCGGGACGCCACTGGGGGACATAGAGCTTGGTCGCGAGGAGTGGGCTCGTCGTGACTGCCTCTCCAGGCAAACCAACCATCGGCCGATTATGCTCCAAGGCCGTTCATCACGCCGGAGGAGAATGCCGTTCGAGCCGTACCGAGTGGGCTTCTCGAGTGGGTCCCTGCCCGCGACCGCAGCGGCGCCATCTACTCGCGAGACCGCTATCCTTGTCGCTCGAGATAGTCCTTCAAGCGGTGCGACCGTCTGGGCGTCTTCGACCAGCCGCCGCACTGGCTGGCCCACGGGGGCGACGACTTTCGACACCCGTACTCGCCGCGCATACTAGCGTTTTCGCGGTCGAGACGGCTGGCATCGGCTTCGCCCCCGGGGCGGGGTAGGGGGACTCGCGAGTGATGGGCTTGATCGCTCTGAGCAACGGAATTACGAAGCGACCTCTGGAGATCGAAGGGCGGCTGGGCCGGCGTGAGTAGCACGAGAGGAGGCACGAACTGCCAAGCCTGACGCTTGCGGACCTCGTGCGGAACAGGACGATGTCTCCCGAGATTGCGGGGGTGCTCGCGACGGCCGCGGCGGAGCGCCGCTCATTGCTCATGATTGCGATCCCGCGGATGGCGGGGAAGTCGACAACCCTGGAATCGGCCTTGGCCTACGCCCCCGGGGGCACTCCAATCCACCAGCTCGACACCGCCCACGGGCCAGAGCTCGGCATCCCTGACCAGGGCGATGGCGGCTACCTCTTGATGTCCGAGATCTCCGAAGTTCCGTTCTCCACGTACCTTTGGGGAGAACCAGTTCGCCATGCATTCAGCGCGCTCGAACGAGGCTTCTCGCTCGCGACCGCTCTCCACGCTGGGAGCGTCGATGATGCCTTCTCCGTCATCACGGAGGCGAACGCGGTGCCCGATGAGGGCGCGGGGCGTCTCGACCTGGCGGTCTACATCCGCTCGTTGGGCGATGACTGGCAGAACCCGGAGCGCCGCGTGATCGCTGAGGTGCGCGAGGTGGACACGGTTGCGAACGGGCAGCCGCGGGGCCGCACACTGTTCCTCTGGAACGAGACGGACGATCGCTTCGAAGCCCCTGAGCCCCCGAGGATCATCGGCGCCGAGGGTTCGGGCCTTGCTGCTGCCACCGCGCACTTTCGTCCGTCTCTTGATGCCGACTCGTAAGAGGCGACTTTGGAGCCCACTGCGTGGGCGTGCCAGAGGCCAGGCGCGCGGGGCGGCAGGGAGGGTGGGCAGGAGCGAGGGCCTAGCGCGGCTCCATATGCCCAATCCGTGGACCCGCACAGGTTGCGGCGAGGGCGAAATACCCAACCAGGCTTGCGAGCAGCGCCCATTGGGCTTCCATCAACTCGCGTACATAGGCGTTAGCCGGAAAATCGACCGTCGCGAGGGAGAATCGAGACAGTAGGAACACCTCGATTGCGAGCGCACCCACCCATAGCGGAGCGAGAGGAATCCCCAGCCAGTCCGCGGACGAACGGACTCTGCGGGATACCGCGGCGGCGACGGGAATCACCAGCACGAGAGCGAGAATGCCGATGCTGAAGGCTCGCTGTGCATCGAAGATGAGACTACCTTGCGCTGTTCTCTGGATGATGAATCCCGAACACCCCTCGTGGCAGTCAAGCGCTGGAAGATTGTGGAGGTTGGACTCGTCTTGGACGCTCGCTGAGAGCGCGCCTGGAGTTTCCCAACCGATGACGCGTTGTCCCCAACTCACTTCCTCCATGAACGCCACCGAGAAGACCAGCCCCAAGAACAGCAGCATCCCGATGGTTCGTCCCCGCCCGTGCGTCGGCGAGCCGCGTAGGCGCCGGACGCCAGCCACGATGAAGAGCACGGCGGCCGCGGCGAAGAGGAGTGTGCCGAGCCACTCAACCAGGCCATCTTCGCGAGACCACCGCAGGAACTCGTCCGGAGCGACGATGAACGCAAGCCAAGACGCGAGCATCAGGCTTGCGAGCACGGCCCAGATCTGGATGCCTTCGAAGCGGTGCACTCGTCGGGCGATGAGAACGCGGCCCGAGGGACTGAGCGTTGAGCCGCGGTCGGGGCACCATCGATATCAGTGAACGTGATCTTCACGGCCGGTACCGGGCGAGGTTGCCCTGCACGCCGCGGGCCGATCTGGTGCTGGAGTAGAGCGCTCCGGAGCTCAGGCGATATCGAACTCGATCCAGAGCTCCGCGAGTGAGCGGTGGCCGCCGGCGCCGATGTTCGGCGAGGTGATCCCAGGGTGGGTCGCGAACTTGGGGCGCGGGTTGCGCATCACCTCGAGCAGCCGCTTGCTCGCGATCACCGCCTCTTGCCGGGCCATGGCGTAGCCCATGCAAAAATGCTGACCCATGCCGAAACCGAGATGGCCCGCCTTCCCGTCGCCGTAGCGGCCCGAGCGCATCTCCCGGCCCATGTGCAGGTCGTCGCGGTGGAGGTCGAACGTATCGGGGTCCTTGAAGACCCGCTCGTCTCGGTTGCCAGCGCCCAGGAAGAGGGCCACATTGCCACGCTCCGGGATAACTTCGCCATGCAGGACGATCTCGCGGGTGGTGCGCCGGCTCTGGCCGTGCGCCCCTGGGTCATAGCGCATCATCTCCGTAAAGACGTTGTCCCAAAGCTCGGGGTCGCGTTGGACATCCTCGAACTGGTCCGGCCGGGTGTAGAGCATGTGGTACCACATGCACGAGATCGCCTTATCAGTGGTGTCGCCACCGGCAGCGAGCAGAAGCGAGATGAATCCTTTGATCTGGGGCACACTCATCCGCTCTCCGTCCAGCTCGGCGTGGACGATGCGCGAGACGAGATCGTCGCGGGGGTTCTCTTTGCGCTCCAGGATGAGTGGCTCGAGGTAGTCCCACATCTCGTTGCGCGCCTCGATCCCGCGAGTTGCCTGGTCGCGGCCGAAGCCTTGGCCGATGATGAGCGCGTCGTACCACTCGACGAAAGCGTCCTCGTCTTCCCGCGGTAGGCCGAGCATGTTTGAGATCACGCGCACGGGGAGCTGGCTCGAGAACTGGGTGGTGAGCTCGACTTCGCCCGTCTTGGTCAAGCCCTTGGCCAGGTCTTGCGCGGCCTTCTCAGCGCAGCGCTCGATCTGCTCTCGCGCGATCTTCTCGATCATCGGGATGAACGTCTGGAGCCGATTGCCCACGAACTGCTCCGCCACGATGTTTCGCATCCAGCGATGCCGCGGGCCGTTCCCGTACTCGAGGATGTTCGGGCCGAACACCGACTTCGTGCCGAACTCATAGGGACCGTCGGGCTTGTAGGTCGCGCGGTCATAACTCTCGTTGTCCTGGAAGATAGCGACGATGTCGTCGTAGCGACTGACGATCCAGCGGTTGTGCAGGCGGTCGTGGTAGAGCGGGTGGTGGTCGCGAAGCCGTTTGTAGATCGGGAACGGGTCTCGCTGGTACTCAGGGGTGTCAAAGACCCGAGGGTCGACGGCCGTCTCGGTACTGTCTTCAGTCGTGGTCATGGCTCCCCCTCGTCTCGCAACCGCGGATGACGGGCACAGAATACCTCA
The DNA here is from genome assembly GCA_965247935.1 of Tepidiformaceae bacterium. Taxonomy (GTDB): domain Bacteria; phylum Chloroflexota; class Dehalococcoidia; order Tepidiformales; family Tepidiformaceae; genus CAUYXJ01. The sequence goes on along the minus strand of CBDFIA010000002.1, from coordinate 637,649 downwards.
GATCGCGGCGCCCCTCCGTGCGATGGCCGACTGGGACGTCGGGGGCGGTGCCAAGCGGGCACGGGCTGAGCACGCCGCCTGAGGAGTTCAAAGTTCAAAGTTCAGAGGGGACGACGCGGGTTCGGGTGGGTGCGCCGGAGGAGTTGCTCCCCGCCTCTCGCCGTGACGGGCGGCCCCGCCCCAGCTACCCTCCGTGCGCACGGGACCTTCAGGCCCTGTCCGTGGACAGTCGAGGCGACCGCTGGGGAGGGCACATGGTCAACGGACCCATCGGTTTCATCGGAACCGGGAACATCGGGACCCCTATGGCGGCGAACCTGATCCGCGCGGGCTACCAGCTCCGCGTACACGACCTCGAGCCAACCCGCTGTGAGGCGCTGCTCGAGCTGGGCGCGGAGCTCGGCGGTAGCCCGCGCGAGCTAGCCGAAAGCTGCTCCACGCTGATGACCTCACTGCCAGGCCCCCCGGAGGTCGAGGAGGTGCTTCTGGGCGCAGAAGGAATCCTGACGGGGGCATCGCCTGGCTCCATCTACGTTGACCTCTCGACGAACCTCCCCAGTGTGGTCAGCCGGCTCGCGGCAGCGGCAGCCAACGCTGGGGTCACGATGCTCGACGCCCCCGTGAGTGGCGGCGTTGCGGGCGCCGAGGAGGCGACACTCGCAGTCATGGTCGGCGGCGACGAGGCCGCGTTCGAGCAGTGCCGGCCCCTGTTTGAGGTGATCGGCGAAAACGTCTTCTACATGGGCGAATCGGGGCAGGGCGCGCTCGTCAAGTTGATCAACAACCAGGTTTCTTTGAGCGCCCGCCAGGTTGTCGTCGAGGCCCTCGTGCTTGCGCGCAAGGCTGGCCTCGATCCGGCGAAGGCGCACGCGGTGATGGCGGTGAGCTCTGCCGGGCCGCACGTCGGACGGAGCGAACGGCTACTCGCGCGAGAGTTCGACGCGCCCACGTTCACGTTGCGGCTCGCAGCGAAGGACCTCGGGCTCGCACAGCAGGTGGCGCGTGACGCCGGCGCACCCGCGCCGCTTGCTGCCGCAGCTTTCGATGCGCTCGTGCGCGCGCTCGGTCGCGGCTACGGCGGCCTCGGCTCGGATGCAACCACCCTCGTGTACGAGGAAGGCGCCGGCCTCGATCCTGCGACGGCCGATGAGCGCGTACCGTGAAGGTTACGGGGAGTGGGACCTTCGTCGTCGATGCCGCACTTACGGAGGTGGCTTCGCTGAGAGCACGCTGGGTGAGGACGTGATGGTTGCGCTGAGGCGGGTTCCGGCCGGCGCTTTGACGGCCGTGCCCGACCGGAATTGCCGGCAGCGGGGACGACTGCCCCGCCCCCTCGCCCTGTTCCGCGTCGGCATCATCCTGCTCGCACTGCTCTCGCTCATCGCCTGCGGCAGTGACAACGGCGGCGGGGTGCCAGTAGCCGGGGGCGACTCGGGCGGTGACGACGACGGCGTGGCCGAAGCCCTGCTCCTGCGACTCGGGGACCTCCCCGCGGGTTGGTCTGAAACGCAAGCGGCGGCGCCCGCGGCGGGGGCGCTTTTCGATGCCTGCGCGGAACAGCTCAGCCCCCTCCCTACGGGGAGGGCCGCGACAGGCGAGTTCTCCGCAGGCGCGGAAGCGTCGTTCTCGCAAAGCGTGACCGTCTTCGATAGGAAGCCGACGGCCCAAGCGGTGCACGAGCAGCTCACGACCGTTCTCGCCTGCGTCGTGGCGGCGGTCGAAGCCGGGCGCCTCGACCACGATGAGGTCGTGTACCGCGCACCCTCGCTCACCCCGGTCGCGTTCCCCTCGTTCGGCGATAGGCTGGATGCCTACCGGCTCGAGCTCCGCCGGGAGGCGACGGGTGCGACGAGCGCGGGTGGGGCCAGCGTCACCTTCATCGACTTCGTCTACGTGACCGAGGGCGCGTTCGCGTTCGTGATCCGCGCGACTGGCCACGGCACGCCGTTCGACTCAGTGCTGCTCACGGACCTGGCGCAGACGGCAGCGGTACGGCTTCCCGCCCTCTAGACAGGTGATCCGCGGGTTGCCACACCTCACGACCTGATGCCTGGACTGGCGGACATGCACGCGCACTTAGCCCGCCCGGACGTTTCTGACTCCCCTGGCCCTCAGCACCTCCCTTTCTTCCTCGCGAACGGAGTGACGACGGTTAGGAGTCTCTTCGGCCGCCCCGTCCACCTCGAATGGCGGGACGCTGCAGCAGCGGGCGCGCTCCTCGGCCCACCATTCACACGTCTGGCCCAGTCGCGCAGCTTCTGATAGCTGCCAGCAGACGCGCGCCAGTCGTGCTGATACTCGACGACCTCCACTGGGCCGATTTTGCCACCCCACGGGAGCGGCCCGCGGAGTGGTTCGTGTCTATCCGCTAGGTCGAGCGGCGTAGATCAAGCTGATGAGTTCGGTGAACTGGCCGTAGGTGATGTTCGGGCCGGGCGAATCGACCCATCGCGCCCTGCTCTTGCCGTCTCCGGTATTGACCTTCACGACGACGACCAGTCCGGTCTCCTGGTTGACGTAGACGCGCTGACCGCCGGTGCCACTGGCGAAGAAGGCGTCTCCGTCGGTCCACCACATGTCTGCGTAGCCGATGGTGTCGCGGATCGTTGTCTGCGCCTCGGTGCTCTCTTCTATCCAGGCGGAGGGAACGATTTGCTCGCCCTCCCATGAGCCGCCCTGCTCCATGAGCAGGCCGAATCTCGCCAGGTCACGCGTCGACATCCAGAACCGGTAGGCAGAAAACGTGGACTCCCGGACGACTCGTAGCGGACGTTTTGCGGGCTCGAAGTCTTGCATGCCGATGGGCCGGGCAATCCACTCTTGGAATGCCTCGCCGAGGGTCATGCCTATCAGTCCCTCGATGATTCCGCCGGCGGCGTTGAAGCCCCAGTTGTTGTAGTGGAACTGCTCACCGGGGCTGTGTGAGCCTGGCTCGGGGTGTCCATCTGCGTCGTCGTCTCGGACCGATTCGTGGTAGATGCCGGAGGTGGAGGCGAGGATGTGGTCGATGGTAGCGGACCGCTCTTGGGCGGTAAGCGGCGGCTCGTCATCTATGCCCAGTTCGGCGAGCGTGGCGGTTTGGTCGACTAGGCCTCTTTCGATCGCGATACCGTAGAGCACGCTGACGATGCTCTTACGAACAGGGTGCACGTCGCTGATGAGGGCAGTGTCGCCCCACTCGGCAACTACTTGGCCATCATCGATGACGATGACGGCGGTTGCGCCAGCGTCATCGGCCCAGTCGAACGCCCTCGCGAGCGCCTCCTCCGACCAGCCCTCCGCGGGAGGGAAGGCTTGGGTCAGGGACAGCTCGGCGTCGTGGGCTCGAGGTCGGGACCGTTGACGATGTCGTCGTACTTGTTATCCAGGTAGGCGTTGTAGATTCTCGGTGCGGCGAACAGGGCTCCGACGAGGACGACGACCAGTAGGGCGGCAGTGATGGACAGCTGTCGCGCACCGCGGGGTCGAATCATGCGCTGCATCTCTGGTGTTGATGCGAGGAAGGTACGGCTAGGAGGCAACAATGTCAGTAAAGGTGGCTCCGACCTCCAAGCAAGTTGGGGATTAACCGTCCGCCATCGTCCGTCGTCGTGTTGCTGTCGAACCCCACGCCCCCACCAGCAGCTCCTCACCGAGGCCATCGACCTCTTCTACCGCGAGATCGGCATGCCCAAGCACCTGGAGACGGCGGGGGAGTTGCTGTCCGCCTGTAGCTAAACCACGCCAGGCAAGGAGAAGGGCCGGGGGTCACCCGGCCCTTCGAGGAGGGATGGCGCGAAGGGCACGTTACTGCCCGATCGCCTGTGCCAGCACGACGGCCGAGTCCACGATGGCCTCGCTCGAGGTGCCTTCGGAGCGCACGGTCATCGCAAGGAACCAGCGGCCGAGCTCAGCGCCCTGCTGCTCAACCGTAGCGGTTTGTGCCTGCTCCTCCGAGATCGCATTCGCGAGAAGGAGCTCGGCCAGCCTCTCCTGCTTGGTCGCCTCGGCCGCCCGCTGCGTAGCGATGGCTGCCGCGAGGATCGTGGGCGAATCAACGCTGTTGCCCGTCGTCGCGACCACGCCGGTCTCCACGCCAAAAGCATCCCGAAGGAAGGCACGGGCCAGCTCAACCTTGCGCCCGTTGAGTTCCTGCTGCTGGCTGATCGCCGCGTCAAGCATGGCGGGGGTGTCAACGGTGTTCGTGGTTGGCGTCGTGACAGAACCGGAATCACCTTCGTTGACGGCATTCCAGGCGAAGACACCTGCCACTGAGAGGACGGTGACTCCGACGATGGTGGCGCCCATCCGACCGAGGCGGGAGAGCGTCTCTGGGAAATGTGGGCTCTGGGGTACGTGGGTGATGTGCACTGTAGGGCTCCTCTGCGTGTGCTCCAGGTCGCTTGTTGCGTCCTGGGCAACCGCAGAATCCCCCGTGCCGCTGACTGAATCCTGAGCAAATCCTGAGTACCGCTACTCACTCAGGATTTACTCAGCGCCCTGCGCATGCTGTGTCCTGAAGTCAAGGCATCTGTGCACACAGCCCTTCGCTTGGCGGCGTCGGGGTTGGGACGGAAGCCGAGGGAGATGACGCTGTAGCATGCGCACCATGAAGTACGGGCTGCTGGGCCCCGTCGAGATCACCAGCGAGGACGGGCCGGTGTCGCTTGGCGGCGCGCGTCAGCGCGCTGTCCTTGCTCTGCTCCTTCTATCACCCGGGGAGACCGTCTCCACCGATCACATCGTCGATGTCCTCTGGGGCGAGGACCCGCCCCGAACCGCCAGGAACTCGGTTCAGCGATTCGTCTCGGACATTCGACGCGCCCTGCGTACCGATGGGTCCGAGAGCCTGCACTCCGAAACCAACGGCTATCGCCTCGACGTGCCGACAGGAGCGCTGGACTCGGCCCATTTCGAGGAGAGCCTGCGCGGGGGGCGGGAAGCCCTCGAGGCGGGCGATCCCGCTTCGGCCCTGTCACTCTTCGACGAGGGCCTTGCCCTGTGGCACGGGATGCCGTTCGGCGACCTGGCGCACGAGGAGTTCGCGCAAGCCGAAGCCACCCGCCTAACGCCACGCGTCCACATCGAACGCTGGACCTCGAGACACCTGAGGGTCCCCGACTCGTCCAAGGCGAAGGGCAGGTGGTGTCGATCCCCGTGCTCGCCGGCATCCACCATCGCTACGAGCGGGAGGCTGCCTGACGCGATCCTATTTTGTGGCCTTACGGGCACCCCTCACGCCGGCTTCGCCGGGCGCCCCCCAAGGCGACCCGGCATCGGGCGCAGGAGGGCACATTGCGGCACTAGCTGGGGTCGACCTAGAGTAAAGCTGCGCTCAGGCCGGGCGGGGTCCCGGCGGCTAGCACGCCAGAATGGCGGGGTCGATCTCGGGCAGCTTGCGGTCAGCGAGCACCTGGATGTGCACGACAAACCGGTCCTCGCCCTCGGGAGGGGCGTTGACCTCGGCGTAGAGATCCCCTTCGGTGTCGTCAGGGATGAGGGTGACAGAGGAAACGACGCCGTCGCAGATCCGGACGCCGGCATCTGTAGGGGCGATGGCCTGCTGGTTCGGTTCGCCGTCGCACGCCCCCTCAGAAGTCGGAGCCACGGGTCCAGAACGCGAAACGCCCATCCACGAATACCGCCACGAGGCTGCCTGACGGGGTTTTGTAACGGAACACCCACACCATCAGCCAGAGAGTCGCGTGTTGTGGGAACCCTGCTTCCCCGACGAAGCCTCCAAGGTCGCTTAATCTCCGCAGCCTCAATCGGAATCAGGCGATCTCGGAGTAGATCGCTAGCGTTTCCGCGGCAGCCCGGTCCCAGGAGAAGCCGGTAACCCGCTCGCGTCCCCGCGCCATCCACTCCCTGCGCTCGGAAGCGGTCGTCGCGAGACCCTCGATGGCGTCGGCGAGGGCTACCGGGTCGCGCACCGGTACCAGCTTCGCCGCACCAGAGAGCACCTCATCCATCGCGGGCACTGCCGTCGCTACGACTGGCGTGTCGCAGGCCATCGCCTCCAGACGTGGAATCCCAAACCCCTCCTCAATCGAGGGGTAGGCGAGGGCAAAGGCTGCCGTGTAGAGGGCCGCCATGTCTCCGTGGTAGTAGCCGGTGAAGCGCACCATCTCTGCGAGCCCCATGCGATTGGCCTCCCGCTTCAACGCAGCTTCCACGTCCGGCGCGGGTGACCCGGCCAGCACGATTGGGAAGCGAACGCCGCGCGCGTTCAGTAGCGCGGCCGCGCGCAAGACATCCACCGTTCTCTTCCCGCGGTGCCCGATGCCCACGCAGAGGAGGTAGGGGTCGCCGGCGCCGAGCTCCGCGCGCACTTGGGCGACGTCTGCTTCAGCGGCGGGAGCCAGTCCGGCGCGAGGGGCCTCGGCGATCACACGCACGCGCTCCGGTGGGCAGCCGAACTCGGTCACCAGCTGGGCCCGCACATGGCTCGAGGGCACGATGATGCGTTCGGCACGGAGAGCTGTCCGCAGCAGGGCCTGCATGTGCCAGTGGAAGCGCCGGCCGAACAGCCGCCAGTTGTTGTGGAAGGACAGGTCGTGAACGGTTACGACGCGCGGAATCCCAGTCCACACGACTGAGGCGTACTCGGTGCCGTGGTGCACTGCGTAACCGCCGCGCTTCAAATAGCGTGGGAGGACGAACTGCCGCCAGAGCTGGCGGTGTGTGGGCGGCGGTGGCACGTTCTGGGTGCCGCTGGGCCCCGCGACAGGAAACGAGACCCCTACCTCGACGTCCCCGCGCCGCAAGAGGGCAGCGGCGAGCTCTAGCGCGTAGACGGCCACCCCGGTCGGGGGGTCGCCCATGGTAACGGCGTAGAGAAGGATGCGTAGACGCGTGTGACGCTCAGACGAGCTCACGGTAGACCTCGATCGTCACCGCCGCCGCTCGATCCCACGAGTAGCCCGAGGCATGCCGCCGGCCCTTCGCTCGCCACATCGCCCCCGCGGCTGGTTCTTCCAGAATGCGCACCAAGCGGGCGATCTCTAGCGGCGATCGCACCTCCGCGAGAAGAGCCGCCTCACCGAGCACCTCTCGGAAGACTGGGGTGTCGCTGGCGATGACCGGGGCATCGCAGGCCATGGCCTCCAAGGGTGGGAGCCCGAATCCCTCATCGGCCGAGACGTGCACGACCGCTAGCGCCCCCGAATAGAGCGCGGCAAGAGACTCCTCCTGGTAGCCAACGAAGCGGACGCGATGCTCGATGCCTAGCCTGACGGCCTCACGCTGGAGGGCGGCCTGCATGCGATCGCGATCCTCGCCGGTGATCACCAGGTGCAGATCTGGCCAGTCGTCGAGCACAGCGAGTGATCGTATGCAGTCGACGACTCGCTTCCGTCTCTCGGCAAAGCCAACGCAGAGGAGGTAGGGCGCCTCGATCCCCAGATACTCACGCATCGTCCGGATGGCTGCGGCCGTTGCTGGCAGGAGCGACTCTTTCGGCGCCTCGGGCACGACCGCAACGTGGTCGACGGGGTAGCTCGTGATGGCGACGAGTTGGCGCGCAACTTCGGCGCTTGGCGTGATGATGCGCTGCGCGCGGAGCCCGGTCTTAAGCAACGCAACAAAGTGGAGCCGCTCCCGGACGCTATAGGCCCGCGGCATGCGTAGGAATCCGACATCGTGGACCGTGACGACGCGGGGTACTGGGCAGCGAACGGGCGCTCCGAACTCAGCACCGTGATAGAGGTCGTATTGGCTGGCCACGCGAGGCCGGCTGAACGCCAGCTGGCGCCATAGCTGCCGGTGCTTGGCTGGCAGCCGGAGCGCACGCGTACCGGCCACTCCGTGCCCATGCGCGAGTGCGGTGGTGAGCTCGATGTCGTCGCGCCGGGCGAGAGCCCTCCCCAGTTCGAGAGCGTAGGTCCCCAGCCCGGTGGGTCGAGGGGCGATGTCGATGGCGTCGAGGACGACGCGGAGTGCGCGTGATGCGATCACAAGAGCTCCCGAAATATGTCGCCCGTCTCGGCCGCTACGCGGTCCCAGCTGAACCGGCGTGCACGCTCGCGCCCGCGCCACCCCACTCCTCGCGCGCAGAGGGGCTCGCCAAGAGGGTTTCAACGGCCTTCGCGATGGCCGCTGGGTTGCGCGGGGGCACAAGCATTGCAGCCTCGCCGAGGGTCTCTCGAAGCGGGGGGATGTCGGCGGCGATCACCGGCGTGCCGCAGGCCATCCCTTCGAGTGGAGGCATTCCGAAGCCCTCGAGGATTGACGGGAACGCTAGCGCCACGGCAGCCGTGTAAAGCGCGTTGAGATCGGAGTCGGGGATCTCGCCCAGGAGATGCAGCTGCGTCTCGACGCTCTGCGTCGCTGCCTCGCGCCGGTAATGCTTGAACAGCTCCGCAGTGCTTGCCCCGACCACGACGAGCGCGGGACGCCGTCCCCGCGTGCGAAGTTGGCCGAGCGCCCGGATCAAATCGACCGTGCGCTTGTGCCGGTTGAGGGTTCCCACGGCGAGGATGAATGGGCGCTCAACACCCATCTCTCGAAGGGTCCGCTCGACAGCTTCCCCGGGCGCTTCCACCACCCCGCTTCGGCCCGCTTCCGGAACGACGCGAACCTGCTGGCGGGGGAAGTCGAGGTAGCGAACGATGTCGTTCGCTACAGCGGCGGTTGGAGCGAGCAGCCGCTCCGCGCGGCGTAGGGTGGCGAACAGCATCCGCACATGTATGAGGTTGCTCCTGGTGTAGAGCTTCGGCATCAGGCGATGAGCAAGGTCGTGGACCATCACGACACGCGGCACGCGGCTCAAGACGGGCGCGCTGTACTCAGTCCCGAGATAGACGTTTGCGCCGAGCCGTTCCATCTCGCAGGGGGGCGGAACTGCGTCCATAGCTGCCGGTGCTCTGCTGGGGGCACGAGAAACGACCGTGCCCGCCGGTGCGGGAGTGGCCGATCCAAAGATGACCTGGGTCCCTGGCTGCCTCGCCAACGCCGCGCTGATCTCGCGCGCGTAGGCCGGAATTCCGCCGTGCATGAGGGGGGCGGTGCACGCGTTGACGAGAACACTGAGCTCCCGCGTCACAGCCCGTGATTGTCGGGCTGTGGGTGTGGGTGTGGGGCACGAATATTCCAACCGGCCATGGATAAAGGTTTTTGGCGAGACGTTCGGGCTGAGGGAGGTCGCGCTTTGAGCGCCTGAGCCCACCCTCAGCGCGGAGGTTTCTCCGTGTGGGTTCTGCTCAAGCTCCTCCTCATCGCGTTGCGGCTCGCGTCACCGGACTACCAGCCGCGGCGGCTCAGCCCCGAAGCCGATTTGCTTCGGCTCAAAGCCGGAGGTGAGACGCGTGTCGAACGCCAAGCCGTAGGGAATGGTCGTTCCCGTGCGGCGGCGCATGCGAACGCTCGCCGCGATTTCAATCGATCGCGCGCCTCTCGGCAGTAGTGGTGCTGCCGTCTGCCCAATTCCGGTCGCCCAGCTGACGAGTATCAGGGGGAGACAACCTCATCCGTGCCGCGACGTGGTTTCGAGGCGGCACCGGAGCTTGGTGTCACGGGCCGGAGATCCGGATCGGGCCCGGGATCGTGTAGCCCTCGGAGAATGCGACGTCCGTCAGCGTCAGGTCGTAGCCCTCGTCGCTCAGTGCATGAAACGTGATCTCGCCTGTCGCGTCGAACCCCTGGCCGGCGACGGGGATCGGCCCCGGCCCGTCGGGGTCGAAGTAGACGCAGATGCCCGACCCATTGATGGAGCAGTCGATGGCGAACGTCCCAAGCTCGCCCGTCCAAGCCGGCCCGTAGCCGGTGGTATACGCCTCGATGGAGAAGAAGAAGCCGTCCACGTTCGGCATGGTGTGGATGTGGTAGAAGGGGTCGGCCGAGCCACCGACTGGCGGATCGAAGAACGGCTCCCCCCTGAGGGCCTCCCAGTTGATGGCCACGACGCCATCGGCGTCCACGCTGAGCGCCGCGGGCTGGCCCTCGGCGGTTGGTTCTCCAGCGCCGGTGGGTGCTGGTGCGGGCGTCGCCGTTGCCTCAGCCGTGGCGGTCACCTGACGGCGGGCGCCGTCGACTGGGCCTCCTGAGTCGGCGTTGTCTCAGGTGTGGCGGTCACTTGATTCGCGGCCGCGGTCGGCGGCCGAAACTGCAGCGCCGAAGGCCCCGAGAAGCAGGAACGGGATCTGGGTCCGATCGCCCAGGGTTCTCCTCTTCACGCCGGTGCAGACCGTCACGCCATCACAGTGGGCATGTGGCTTACGCCTGGTATCGACGCAAACGATGTCGACCGAGTCCTCGAAAAGACTCGCGGTCCGCTCACGATCACCCTTCCCGATCACATTCAAAACGCCGCCGCCACCCACCGCGTCGATCACACTCCGCAATCGCAGACCAGCCAACTCAGAGACGCGCTGCGGTCGCGTGGTGTGAGCCGGATCTGAAGGAACTCTCCCGACGGAATGGCTCCGGTCCTCGACGGCGATGTGCCCGAGCTCCCGGTTCGATAGTCTCCGCCCTGGCAAAACCCCATCTGCATTGGGCGGACCGAGTTTCGTGCCCCACAGGTGCTGCGCATCGAGGTCTACGTCGCAGTACGTCCCCAGGGGGGACGCGCATGGCTTCGGCGACCTGGGCGAAGTGCTGCAGTTGATCGACCGTGGCGTCACCAGCCCAGTGCAGGTCCTCGAAGACGAGCACCATCGGTCGCGCCTTACCTGCGCGCTGAGCGAACTCGAGAGCGCAGTTAACAGGGCCTGACCCACTTGCGCAGCTGGGGCATGTCATCCAGCGGGAAGCTCAAGATGGTCGTCATCACCAGCTGGGGGCAGGGGGGAGAACTCCTGGACGAAGTCGATCTCGCCGTTGTCGATCCAGTTCCCGATGAGTTGGTCGACGACGCGAGTGGGCGGACGACCGAACTCTATCGCCGCTTCCTTGCTGGTTAGCACCGTCGTTCGAGTTCGCTGCCCGGAGTGTCACTGCCTCTCCAGCCTGAATGAGGGTGGTTCGACGGGACCTTCACCGGCTGGCGAGCGCAAGGCGAACGTTCTGGCCGAACGGGTGATCGGCACCCTCCGACGCAGCGCACTGAACATCTCAGCGTCCTCAACGAGAACCACCTGCGAGTACCGCGTCCGCTGCTCGAGCTTTCCGCGAGCGCGTTCTGAGCCTTCCGCAGGACAGCGCAGACGGTCGTCTGCCCCAGCTACTCTTGCGGTGCCCCCGGGGCACGGGCTAGGAACATAGGCGCCGAGCGCGCGGCGCCTATGTTCCTGGGAGGCTCGTAGCCTAGCCCTGACCGTGTCGGATGAGCTGACCCGGGGTAAGGCCGGTGCACTTGCCATCCTCGAAGGTCGTCTTGCCGTTGACCATGGTCCAGCGATAGCCCTCAGCTTCGCGCACGAGCCGCCACTCGTTTGCCGGGAAGTCGTAGGCTCGCCTCGTCTCGGTCCGCCGCAGCTTCTCGAAGTCGTAGACGATGATGTCGGCGGGTGACCCCTCGCGGATCCAGCCGCGGTCTTTGAAGCCCGCGGCCATCGCCGGATAGGCGCTCAAACGCCAGTGAGCTTCTTCCAGATCGACCAACTCGTTCTCGCGGACGAGAACCTCGATGTACTCGGTGGGGTACGCAGCCATCGTGATGAACTTGGTGTGCGCGCCTCCATCCGAGAGGCCCGGCAGGGCGAAGGGGGAGTTCGTAATGTCCTTCATCGCCTTCATGTCCATCTTGTTCGGCGGCGAGCCGAAGGTCGACCGCAGGTTGTCCGCAACGCCGATGTCAAGGAAGACATCGATGATGTGCTTTCCTTCGCGCTCGGCGATCTCCCGGATCGTGAAGCCCTCGTACTGCTGCAGCGATGGGTCCTCGACAATCTCGACCGTGAGTTCCCCAATGCCGCTGCCGGAGACGAAGCCCTTGTCTTCGGTTCCAGCGCCGGTCGCCGGGCCCTTGCCTGCGTCGTACTCGGCCTTGAAGACGGCTCGGCGCTCCGGGTCGCTCAGCTTCTCGATCTTCTCTTCGATCGAGCCCGCGTTCAGCGCCTCACGCCAGGACAGGACGCTGTCGAAGAGACTCCATTCGTCGAGCTGGAACTCGAAAGCAATCGCTGTCGTGATGGACTGCGCGAACACGCGGTTGCCGCGCTCGTTCGCCTCGGCGATCCACTGCTCCGTCTCTTCGTAGCCCGGGAGAGCGATACCGTGCTGATCGGTCTTCGCAGACAGGGCGTTGTAGACGATCGGACGGCCGCTCACTTCGGCAAGCCGGTTGACGAACTCCGGCGTCGCACGGCCTCCGGCGATCTGGATGAACCCTTTCCGAACCTTGCTGAGGACGGCGCCGAAGGCGAGCAGGTCTTCCTCCGCCATGACGTCGGTAGCCATGGGTGTCCCGTCGTAGTCCCGCTGGGTGCCGCCATCACCGCCGAACTGCGCGGAGAAGCCACAAGCACCAGCCTGGATAGCCTCCTCGAGGAGCTTGCACATCTCGGCTCGCTCATCGTCCGTCGCGGGGCGACTCTTGGCCGTCTCGAGCCCCATCACGTACATCAAGAGGGGATTCAGCCCAACGTAGCCGAGAAGGTTGATGCCCTTCGGCGTGCGCTCGACGCTGTCAAGGAACTCCGGATAGCTCTCCCAGTCCCAGGGCATGCCCGCCTTCATGCTGGCGAGGGGGACGGCCTCGTTCCTCTGCATCGCGAGCATCGCCCGATCCTGCTCCTCCGGCTTGACCGGGGCGAAGCCGAAGCCGCAGTTCCCGATGACGGCCGAGGTCACACCGTGCCAGCCAGAGATCGTGCACCACGGGTCCCAAAAGAGCTGTGAGTCGTAGTGCGTGTGCAAGTCCACGAATCCCGGTGCAACGATCAGCCCGCTGGCATCGAGCACCTTCGCTCCCTCGTGGCTCGAGATGCGGCCGACGTAGGCGACCTTCCCATCTTTGATGCCAACGTCGCTCGTGAACCGGGGTGTCCTGAGGCCGTCGACGACGGTTCCGCCCTTGATAACGGTGTCGAATTCCGCCATGGCTTCCGTGATCTCCTTCAGTCTCCCGTCATCCCGCTGCGACGTGGAGACAGTCTCTCCTACCACGTTCGTGCCACGCGGTCAAGGCGTATGGATGGCAATCGCCGTGAGCATTGAGCCAGCGCCCGGGATTTCGCTGAAGAGAAGGGCCTCGGCTGCACAAACCGCTGAGACCGCCGATGAGAACGAAGCCAGCAGCTAACCGCACCTACACCGGCGGTTCCGAGCGGTAACGGCCGCCGCGCGCAATAGGTCGTCCCGACCACTTCTTAAATCACGGCTGTGACCCCAACCTCTGGATGGCTGACGAGTCACGCTGGTCGCGCGGCGCGACATCCGCTCGGGAGAGGAACTCACCATCGACTATGCGATGTTCGAACCGAGCGAGGACTGCGTCATGCCGTGGCGCTGCGGCTGTGAGTCGCCTGTGGGGCCCCAAAAATCATCCGCGCCTAGAGTGGCGCGCTGGTCATGGCTGTGGGGTCACAAAATAGGATCGGTCCGGTTTGACGGCTGCCCGCGGGGCGTCAAGGCTCCCTCCCAGACGGGAAGGCAGAGACGAACGCGTACGTTCGACCCTGAACAACGATGCTATTCGGCTGGTTCCGCGGCAGGCGAGACCTGGTCCTTGAGAACGCCGCAATCGTTGCGCCGAGATCGACCCCATTGGGGCTCCCGAGGGCAGCCGCTGTAGCCCCGCAACGGACCCGGTCCGCTGCCCATGGACCTGCCACCGCCCGGTGACGCGGAAAGGGTGGTGGACGTTTCCGAGGGCAGCGCGCCGCTCGCGCTCGCGGCCGGAAGTGGCCTAGCCTCGCCGCGGGTCCCATGTCAGCGGATAGGGTCACTCCCGTCCCATTGGGCGCAGCTCGCCTCCCGGGCGGCAAGTCCGTCGCGGGTCTCCGGCGACAGGCGGCCAAGTTCGATCGCATCCATCCCGCCGCTCGGCTGCTCGAAATAGGTGAAGCGAAAGCCGCCGCTGCGGCCGTCGAGGATCTGCTCGTAGCCGCGGCCTCCGAGGGCGCTCGCCGCTGCCTCAAAGTCCTCCGGGAAGTAGCAAACGTGCTGCAGGCCCTCGCGACCGGAGCGGAGATGGTCGAGGTAGGGCGAGGGCAGCTCGTCGAGCGGCTGGATCAGTTCGATCATGAGCGGCCCCGACCAGGAGACGGCGCAAGCGAAGCGCGCCGCGCTGGGCGCGCCGCGATACTCGAACTGATCGGGACGCACCTCCAAGCTGACCCACCAGGGCCCGACGCCGGCGGCCAGGTAGTTCTTGACCCAAGCGTCGACATCTCGGACGGCGTAGCCGAGCTGGCCGATCTGACCGAAGTTGGCATCCACGGGAGGACTATGCCACGGAGGCGGCGTCGTCACCACGCGGGCAGTTGCCATATTCGTCTACCAAGAGGTCACACCTCGAGATGGCGGAGGAGTTGCTAGCGGGAGGTGGCTTGTTACCGCTACCGGTGCGGCGGTGATGCGGGCCTTGCGAGGGATCGGTGACCGCGAGCCTCTGCGCGAGCTTGGCGAGGATATCGGTCGTGATTGAAAGAGGGGTCCACCCGATCAAGCTAGTACCCCTCCAAGTTAACTCAGCCCAATCAGAGCCAGCCGCCTCTCGCCGACCACCAATCTGCTCGTGAGCGTGCGGCTCTGGGTGGGGTGGATGAAAAGCTAAGCAGCAGGGTGTGGGGCCCCAAAGCTCATCCGCGCCTAGAGTGGCGCGACGTTCATGCCCTGAGACTCCTCGCGTCGCTGGCCTTGCGGCTCTTCGCCGACCGCGGCAAAGCGCGACTACCTCCGCCTTGTACTCGACCGTGAATCGTCGCCGTGACCGTCGGCTGCCTTCCATCTGGACATCCTCCTGGGGCTTCGGCCCCTCATCCTGGATGTCCGTCGAATCGGGTCAACCCCAGACGTCGGACGAGGCGCTGGAGATGCGGACAACTCGTTGGGCTCGAGCGCGAAGCGGGCCACACCAACTCAACGGCTCCTCGGCTGCAGCCTTATGGTTCGGCGCCGGCGCCGCGAACCAGCTCAGCGACTCTGGATCGCAGTTGCTCTTCAAACTGTCGCCCCAGCAGCGTCTCAACGGGCTCGCCCTCAGGATCGATCAGCACAATCGTGGGATGGAGCCTCGCCCCCAGGGCATCGAGCGCTGCGGTACTGGCTTCGTCGTCGAAGTCGATGACGAGGACCGTCAACCGCCCTTCAAACTCCTCTGCGATCCCGTCGACGACGGGTTGCGTTGCCGCTCAGGGGCCTCAAGGGTCGGAGGTGGCGAAGACCAGGATGGGGAGCCCTCTCGATCGCAGTCCCACCCGATCGAGTTCCGAAAGTAAGTCTTCACCGGTCTTCGTCTTGGACCCGCCACATCCCAACGTGAGTGTCAGCAGCGCGATCGCCACGCCGATAAGCGCCCATGTCGCTCGGGGCTCGGGCTCGCTACGGCCGCTCATGTCCGTTTCCAGGTGTCAGGGATGACTAGCCCCAGAACTGCCACCACAGTCGCCTGCTGGACGGTGTCTCCGGCTCGGGCTCCATCTCATCGCTGTGGTCATGAGCGGCTTCCGTAGCGAGAACGCGCAGCGGATCTTCGTCGAAGTCGCTCTTGCAGCCCGCGGCGCAGAAGTAGTAGATCGACCCCTCGAACTCCGATGTCGCCGCGGCGGTCTCTGCGTCGATGTCCATGTGGCACACAGGGGCGTGGACCGTCGCTGCTGCGGTCATCTCTCCTCCTCCAGCATCAGTCGGTCTCGTGAGGATACCGAGGCCGTCCAGCCTAAGGCCCGGCGTATCCCTTCGAGCGCCCCGAAACGACTGCGTCGAGTGAACGTCAACACCGAGGCAGAAGCCCCGACGTTCGCGGGCAGCGGTCTCGTGCGCTCAGCCGATCGGCGCTGTTGGAAGCCGCCAGCTACTTCCCTGGGCTGCACGGCCTTGGTGGCGATAACGGCGAGCCGCTAGACCAAAAGGCCAATCGCGACCGCGATGATGACGGCCTGCACGAGCCAGCCGAGGACGACGGTAGCGATGGCCCGCCAGGTTGAGAAGTCGAGCGCGGCGCGCACCGCCACGACCGTCGTGATCAACACCCAAACAGCCACGATGACGCCGAGGATCGCCGCGGCCACCGGGACAACACCAAACAGGAGCAGCGCCCGGGGCGTATTCGCGAACCCAAGCGTCCGCGCCAGTTCGCCCCAGTCCGCTTTGGTCTCCGGGCCGGCGAGGAGGCGGGTCCCAATGAAATAGGTCAGCCACGCGAAAACGGCCCAGCTGACAATGGCGGCAATCGGAAGGACGATGATGGAGGCGGCACTACCGGTGAAGGCGCTGCCGATACCGACGGCAATGCTGGTCCCGACGACAACGATGGCCGCCTGTCCCGTCGCACTCTGGTCGTGTTCGACCTCTTCGTAGAGGTCGCTGTCTGCTTTTGCCGCACGAATCATCCGGTCGACGAACCCGGAGCTTAATGATGAAACAGTCAATTTGAGCCTGCCTTCCCCTTCATGCGGCATGACCCGCCGCGCGTAGCGTACGCGGCTAGCATCAGCCGATGGTGTGGTGTCTCAAAACCCTGTGGGGCACGAAAAACTCGGTCCATTGCGGATGGGGTTTTGCCTCCCTAGCCCGAGCTCGCGAGCTGAGAAGAGTCCGGCGCGCTCGCCAGCAACTCGTGGTGCTGGCGAGAAAGCCTGGGTGAGGTCCGAGGATTGCCGGTGGGGGCCCAGGGTGCCGCCCCGTACCGGACCTAGAGGCCGTCGCTTGCAACCGCCTTCAGGAATTCGTATGTGCGTGCCGGAGCGTCAGGATCATCGGGTACTGGGAAGAGCATACCATGCATGTCGGTGACGCCGATCGACTGGAGACGTTCAAGCTCGCGACGGACCTTTGAATCGTGACCCACAATTGCGAGGTCAGCGACACCGCTCGCTCCTTCAGCAGCGATCACCTGCCGGTACGAGTACATCTGGCCGTAGGTCTCCCAGATCTTCGCACACGACTCCCGCGCCGAGCCTTCCGCGTCCGTGACTGCGATTGGAAAAAGCGTCATTGACGTGCTCCCAGGCATTGTACCACTTCTGAGGATCCGAAAAAGGGCCATCCTGCGTTGCGAAGTCGGCCACCACCTTAGAGGTCAGCGACACGTGCGTGCTCATTGACCCCTTCTGACCCGATCTGCAATCGGCACTCGCCGAGATCCGGCGTGCTGAAAGCCGCGTGGCCTACCGAGCTTCGCTGCTTCATCCGACCTCAGCCTCGAACCACGATCGCAGCGCCTCACGTGCTTGGGGCCACGTCTTCCCGATCAGGATGCCATGGTCTCCGCCAGGGATCAGGGCGAGTTCAGCGCCGGAGATCCCGTTCGCGAGCTCAACCCCGTGCTCGGTCGGCACCACGCTGTCCGCATCGCCGTGGAGGACGAACACGCGGTGCTCGCCGAGTTCCCCAAGACGGTCGCGTGTGTCGAATCCGGCGTGAGCGCGCCAGTTGCAGAGTTCACCCAGGGCGATCGCCTTCACCTGCTCCTCAGGCGCCTCGCGGACAGCTCTGACCTGGGTGTCGAGCCGCTCCCGCATCTCGCGGCGGTCGCCGTCGGTCACGCCCGGCCTCCTCAGGGGTGAGAGCTGCGGGCTGTAGATCGCTTCCCGGCGACGCTCGAAGACGGCGTCGCTGCCTTCGCGTGAGGCAAGCTCCACCATCTCTGTCATCGGCCGATAGAAGGGGGCGTCCTTCATGTGGGCGCTCGTCTCCACCAGTGCCAGGGCACTGACCATCTCGGGGCGCGCAAGGGCGAGCGACTGGGCGATCGTGCCACCCATCGAGTCGCCAACGATGACGGCTTCCTCGACGCCGAGCTGCCCAAGGAGGTCTGCCGTCTCGTCCGCGATGTCGTCCTGGTCGTAGGGAGCGCTGCGCATCTCGCTCTGCCC
Organism: Tepidiformaceae bacterium; assembly: GCA_965247935.1. GTDB lineage: Bacteria > Chloroflexota > Dehalococcoidia > Tepidiformales > Tepidiformaceae > CAUYXJ01. The sequence continues at coordinate 619,749 of CBDFIA010000002.1, read as the reverse complement.
GCAGTTGCGGCGGTCGTACTCGATCAGGCCGAAGCCCTCGAAGGTAACGCGGACAGCCTCGCGAAGTGGACTCCCCGAAGGCCCCAGCGCCGACGCGAGGCCACCGAAGCCCCCGTGGATGTAGATGAGCGGGTAGCCGCCACCCGTCTCTGTGTAGCTGATCTCCCAGCCACCGATTCGCGTCTTGGGCATCGTCACGCCCCCTGGAGTTGGTCGCGTTACGCACCCCGCAGCCTACGCCTTCGGCGCTCACCCGCGCATGGCGCGTGGGCTAGGAGCACGAAGTGGGAGCCCTCCGTCTGACCCCGTGTGGTGACAAAGCCCATCCGCATTGGCCGGACGGCATAATCGTGCCCACAACCTCTCAGACGCTGCTGTACTTAGCAGAGAGGTTGTTTACAGGCGCTCAGCGGGCCGGAGGCCCGCGATGCCGCCGTGTGGTCGGCGGTGATTGTAGCGATAGAGCCATCGAGGGAGTTGCCGGAGGCGTTCTTCGTTGGAGCGAGAGCGGCGGCCGTAGGCGCACTCGTTCTGCAGGATCTGGATGAAGCGCGCGGCCTTGCCGTTGGTCTGCGGCCGCTACGGTCGGGTGGTGCGACGGCGAAGCCCGGGGACAGCGGCAACCGCGAGGAAGGCGTGCGAGGCGGTATAGCTCTTGGCGTTGTCGGTAAGCAGTTCTCGCACCTCTACGCCCCGGGCGCGGTAGTAGGCGAGGGCACGCTCCAGGAAGGCCGCGGTGGTCGCACCGCGCTCGTCTGCGAGCGCCTCCACGTAGGCGTAGCGGCTGTGGTCGTCGACGGCGACGTGGCGGTAGTCCAGGCCCAGTGAGCGGCTCCGTTGCGGTCCGGACTGTGTCTCCGCAAAGCCTGGGGCGAGGCGCTTACCCCCGCCATCGGGGATGCGCCCGCTCTTCTTCACGTCGAGGTGGAGGAGCTCGCCTGGCCGCTCGCGCTCGTAGCGCACGACCTCGCGGGTGACGCGGTGGAGGTGGTCGAGGCGATTGAGCCCCCCTCGGCGGAGGACCGCGTAGACCGTCGAGGGGGCCAGCTTCAGCGCCCAGGCGATGTGGTGTGGCCCCCGGCCCTGCTAGCGGCGGATGCTGCAGATCCGCTGCTCCAGTGCGCGTTCCGTCTGCGGCGGACAGTGCCGGGGCCGTGAGGAGCGGTCCTCCAGTGCGGTCAGCCCGCCGCTGCGATAGCGCCGTAGCCACTTGTAGGCGGTCGCACGCGATACCCGGAACTGGCGCGCTACTTCGGCTACCGGCCAGCCCGCAGCGCTCTGCTGCCCCAGTTCCTGCCGCGTCAACGGTGTCAATCTCGCTCTACGATCTTCCAACGGGATCTCTCCTTGCTGCGCGTTTCTTCAACTCACACAGCAACAGGGCGGGACCCCGTCCTGTCAACAACCTTCCTGGGAGCTACAGCTAGCGCCTGCCCTCGGCTTCGAGAACCCGTGTCTGCGCCTGGGGCAATTCGGCCGACTGCGCAGTTCCTGGAGATCCGCCTCGTCGAGCGACTTCCGCGACCTAGAATCGGTGAATGTGCCGGTTCGTCCCACTAGGGTTGAGCACCGTTGTCGTTGGCCTACTGGTGGCGGGCTGGGCCTGCTCTGGCCCAGACGAATCGAATGGCGAGCACCAACAGCCGGCCGGCCCTATCACTGGGAACGCTCAGAATGCTCGGCTGGCCGAAGTACGCCACTGGCTCTACCTCATCGATGTCAATCTCGATGAGGAAACCATCGACTTGATGGCAGCGTCCGAATATGACCTGGTCGTGCTCGATTTCATCCCCTCGGAGCGCGGAAACACTGACTACCCAATGGCCCAGGTGGTGGCGTGGCTCCAGAACGCGCCCCGCCCGAAACTTGTCCTCGTCTACATCGACATTGGGGAGGCTGAGGACTACCGCTCGTATTGGCAGGAGGGCTGGCGCGAGGGCGAGCCTAGTTGGATTGTTGGAGCTGACCCCGAGGCTGGGAAGGAAACTTCCCGGTTGCCTTCTGGCACGATCCGTGGCGTGACATCTGGCTTGCCAGGGGCGGCTACATTGAGGCCATCGTCGCGCCGGGGTTCGATGGCGTCTACCTGGAGGGGTTGAAGCCTACGCTGACGAACGCGTCCAGGGCATGGCAGACGAAACAGGTCTGGACGCTCGCGCGGAGATGGTCTCCTGGATCACTGATATCGCCGACGTTGCGCGAAGCCTCCAGCCCGGATTCATTGTCATCGCGCAGAATGCGGCCGGATTAGCAACCGACGAAGACTACCTCCGGGCCATCGATGGCATCGCCCAGGAGCAGGTGTGGTTCGATGGCGGAGTGGACAATGATCCGCCCGGCGATTGTCCGCTTCCTGCAACGGGTCATGATGTCGAAGGCGACGAGTATGTGCAGTCGCTCTCAGATCGGTGCCGGCGGCAACACGACGAGTTCCCCGAGGGCACGCTCCATGTCAGCAGCGAGGCATACCTTTCCGCTCTGACCGTCGCCCAGCAGCGAGGCGAACTGATCTTCACCGTCGACTACGCGCTGGACCCGGTGAACGTGACCTGGATCCACGAAACCGCGCGCGCGCTGGGCTTCGTGTCGTTCGTCCGCAGCCGGGCCCTGGATGTCTACCTGGACCCATTTCCGTATTAGAAGCGACGGACTCTCGATCGCAGCAAACGAGCGCCCTCGGTGCTCGCGACTCGACGCGGAGCAATCGCTGACTTTCGCTGGCAGGCACCTCAACCTCAGCCTCAGCCTGAGTGGGAGGAAGCCGCCGACGTTAGCAACCGGCGAGAGGCTGCCTAATTAGGTTTTGAGACACCACAGGCCCGAGCGAGAAGAAGAAACACGGAGGAAGCAACGGAGAAGTCCGGCTCCTGGGAGAAAGCTACACCCGTTGCCAGCTATCTGATCGAGGCTTTCTCTGATTGAGAGATGACTGCACCAAGGCCGATAGCGACGGGGGGCCTGCAGATGTGATCAGCGCAGTGCACCCTATTTGATTGCGGCAACCCGCAACCGGCCACGTTATGATTCGAGGGCCCGCCAGCTAAGGACCGGTCGGCGAGCTGCCTCTACTTCGTCCAGCCTCCCGATCGGCGCGGAATGTGGTGCTTCCCGAAGGAGCTCAGGGTCGGTGCGTGCCTCCTCGGCGATCGCGAGCATGGCTTCAATGAAGCGGTCGAGATCCTCGCGCGACTCCGTCTCCGTCGGCTCGATCATGAGCGCCTCATCGACGATCAGGGGGAAGTAGACGGTCGGTGGATGGAAGCCGTAATCGATCAGCCGCTTGGCGATGTCGTACGCACGGATGTTGTGCTCCCGTTTTAGCCTCGCCGCGGAGACCACGACCTCGTGCAGGACAGGGCGGTCGTAGGGGATGTCATAAGCCTCGCGCAGCCGAGCGCGCAGGTAGTTGGCATTAAGCACGGCGTTCTCTGAGATAGCGCGGAGGCCCGGAGCGCCCAGTGAGCGGACGTAGGCGTAGGCGCGGAGGAGCACCCCAATGCTGCCGTGGAAGGCCTGGAGCGGCCCAATGCTGTCGACCGGCCGCTCCAGCCTGAACGTGCCCGCTGCATCCCTTTCCACGATCGGCGAGGGCAGCAGGGGAGCGAGGTCTGGGGTGGTGCACACTGGTCCCGCGCCCGGGCCGCCGCCGCCGTGCGGTGTGCTGAAGGTCTTGTGGAGGTTGAGGTGAACGATGTCGAAGCCAAGGTCGCCGAAGCGCAGTCGGCCGAGCAGCGCGTTGAAGTTCGCGCCGTCGCCGTAGACGACCCCTCCTACGGCGTGGGTGTGGCGGACGACCTCCTCGATACCCTCCTCCCACAGGCCGAGCGTATTGGGTAGCGTCACCATGAGGCACGCGACGTCTGGGCCGAGCTCGCGCACGAGCGCCGGCATGTCGATGGAGCCGGTCTCCGCCGTCGCGATCTGCGTCACCGTGAAGCCCGCCATCGCGGCGCTCGCAGGGTTGGTGCCATGGGCGCTGTCGGGCACGAGTACCCGACGCCGTTGATCGAGCTCGCCGCGCAGGGCGAGGGCCTTCTTGATCATCGACATGCCCGCTAGCTCGCCCTGCGCCCCGGCAGCGGCCGCAAGAGAGACCGCGGGAAGGCCGGTAAGGGCGCCAAGGGCGGTCTGTAGCTCGTGGAGCAACCGGAGTGTGCCCTGCACGCGCTCTGGCTCCGCGAGGGGATGTGCCTGGGCGAGTCCAGCGAGTGACGCAAGCCGATCGTTGAGCTTCGGGTTGTACTTCATCGTGCACGATCCGAGGGGATACGTGTCCGAATCGACGCCGAAATTGCGACCCGAAAGGGCCGTGTAGTAGCGTACGAGCGCGCCCTGGCTGAGCTCGGGGAGGGGCAGACGCTCCCGCAGCAGATGTCTGGACGGCAGAGGGGCGGGCTCGCCTTCCCAGTCGGGAACATCGACTGCTCGGCGGCCGGGGACACTGCGATCGAACGACAGCTCATGCCCGCGATCCGGCTGCCTGGGAGCTGTCATGCCGACTCCCCAATCGCCGCGAGTACGCTCACCAGCTGCCCGACCTCCTCGGGGGTGGTGAGCTCAGTGGCGCAGAAGAGCAGGGCCTCTTCGGCCTCCGGCTCGGGCCGGCTAGAGACGTCGAGACCGGGCTCGATACCCCGCTCCTGGAGGCGGGCCCTCAGCTCATGGGCGGGGACCGGGCCGCGGACCAGGAATTCTTGGAACCAGGGGCCGCGCTCGCGGACCCGATAGCCAGACAGGGCGCCGATACGCCCTGCGGCGTCGTGAGCCTTCTGGTAGCAGAGTTCGGCGAGACGTCTGAGGCCCTCGGGACCGAGCGCCTGGACGGTGATCGTGAAGCCGAGAGCCAGAAGCGCCTGCCCGGTGGAGAAGTTCGAGGTGGCGCGCTCTCGTCGGATGAACTGCTCGCGCGCTTGGAGCGTGAGCACGTAGCCCGTTCCGCGCGCGCCACCGTCGCTGGCGGCTAGCTCGGGGGCCCGACCTACGATCCGGCCCGGGATCTGCCGTCGGAGGCTATCTCTCGTGGCGAACAGCCCGAGTGAAGGCCCGCCGAAGTTGAGCGGCCCCGCAAGGTCTCGCCCCTCGCCGGTCACGATGTCGGCGCCGGCCTCACCGGGGGCGCGCAGCAGACCGAGCGCGACGGGGTCGGCCACAACCACGAGCAGGGCGCCGCGCTCGTGTGCAGCCATCGCCAGCGGCTCGAGGTCCCGGATCGCACCGAGGAAGTCCGGCTGCTGCACCACGACGCACACGTCCTCCGCCGTCACCTCTTCGATGGAGGCCACGGGGCGCACCTCGAGGTCGCCAGCGAACGCGTAGGTGCCGATGACTCCAGCGATTCCCGGATCGAGCGGCTCGAGCAGCGCTACGGAGTCGCGCCCGGTGACGCGCTCCGCGAGCAAGCAGCCCTCGGCCGTGGCCGAGGCCACGTCGTAGAGGCCCGTGTTGGCGACCTCCATGTCGGTGAGGGCGCAGACGGTCGCTTGAAACTCAAAGGCGGCCTGCAGCGTTCCCTGGCTGATCTCGGGTTGGTAGGGCGTGTAAGCGGTGGCGAACTCGGAGCGGCTCGCCAAGTGGGATGTGATCGCCGGAACGAAGCGCCGGTACGCCCCCGCACCGAGAAAGCTCGGGCGCAGATGCGTGCGGGCGTTCGCATCCGCGAGACCCTCAAAGTAGGCGGCCAAGTCCTGCTCCGCCAGCGCCTCAGGGAGATCAAGGGTTGGGTCTCGGAGGGCAGAGGGGAGGTCCGCAAACAGCGCCTCGGTACCATCGAGACCGAGATACGCGAGTATCGCGTCACGGTCGGCGCCGGTATTGGGGATGAACGGAGTCGGTGCGCCCTCCACCTATGTCCCATCCGAAAGGATGTCACGGTAGGCGGCTGCGTCCATCAGCGTCGCGAGCTCCCCCCGGTCAGCGAGGCGGATGCGGATCATCCAGCCGTCTCCGTATGGCGAGGTGTTGACCAGCTCGGGCGCGTCGGCCAAGGCCTCGTTCCGGGCGAGGACCTCTCCGCTTGCCGGCGCGAAGAGGTCGCAGGCCGCCTTTACGGATTCGATCACGCCGAAAGGCTCGCCCTGGGCGACGGTCACGCCGGCCTCAGGCAGCTCGAGGTAGACAATGTCGCCGAGGCTGTCTTGGGCGTAGTCCGTGATCCCGACGACACCCTCGTCCCCGTCCTCCAGCTGCAGCCACTCGTTCGCGGCGGTGTACAGCAGATTCTCCGGGTAGCTCACGTGGCGCTGTCCGGCTTGTAGAACGGTCTCCGAATGACCCTCGCGGGCACGGCACGGTCACGGATCACTACGCTCACGTTCAACCCCGGCTTGGCGAGGTTCGGGGGTAGATAGGCCATGCCGATCCCAAGGCGTAGGGTCGGGCTAAAAGCGCCGCTGGTCAACGAGCCAACGGTTGCGCCGGGGGCGTCGATCACCGTTTGGCCACGTCGGAATACGGCGCGCGCCTCCGATTCGACGCAGGTGAGCCGCCGGTCAGGCGGGGCCGCCGCCAGCGCCGCGAGGGCCTCGCGCCCCTTGAAGGGGCGCTCGTCTTCGAGCGTCACCGCCCACCCGAGCCGTGCCTCGAAGGGGTTGGTCGAAGGGCCGATGTCGGAGCCGTGTAGCGGGAGCGCTGCCTCGAGCCGGAGGGTGTCCCGAGCACCGATGCCGACTGGCAGAAGACCCACCTGGATGAGCCCCTCCCAGAGGCGTCCGGCCAGCTCTCGCGGCGCGACGAGCTCGATGCCGTCCTCCCCCGTATACCCGGTCCTGGCGATCAACAGTTCGTCCCCTTGCCAAGTCAGCGAGACGCAATCGTGTCGGGCCAGCCCTGCGACCACCTTCCCGAAGAACGCCCCGCCCAGCGCCAGCGCCTTCGGGCCTTGGACAGCCAGCATCACCGTCTCCCCGTTGATATCCCTGGCAAGGTGGGGAGCGGCCGACTCAAGCCGCTCCAACCCCGCTTCGGCGTTCGCGGCGTTGTGCACCACGAGCCAGCGGTCCTCGACGAGGCGGTAGACCATGATGTCGTCTTCGATGCCGCCTTCGTCGTTGCAGCAGAGCGAGTAATGGGCGGAGCCGGGCGGCATCGCGGTCACGTCGTAGGTGGTGACCGACCGCAGTAGCTCGCCGGCTTCAGCGCCCCGCAGCTCGACTCTCCCCAGGTGTGAGACATCGAAGAGGCCAACGCGCTCTCGCACAGCGAGGTGCTCAGCCACGATGCTGGAGTACTGCAGCGGCATCTCCCAACCCGCGAACTCGACGAAGCGGGCGCACAGCGCCGCGTGGCGGTCGCGCAGCGCGAGCTCGTGCGCGCCGCCGAGAGGGCCCCCCTCAGAGGATGACAACTCCATTGCTGAATCGTAACGCCGCTGCTGGGCCGTTTACCACACCTCCTGATCCGCGATCGGGATTCCCGCTTGCGGCCCTGCCCTCAACGCACGTTTGCGGCGCCTAGTGTCCCTCCAACTAAACTCCGAACTACGAAACGCAGCTAACTTTCGCCAGCCACCAATCCGATCGTGGGTCTGCGGCCGTGAGGAAAATAGGCAAAAGCTAAGTTGCAGGGGCACGAGTGCCCTTGCAACTAAACTCCGAGTCTCGGGGGGCCAGGCCGGGTCCGCGAGCGTCAACTCCGATTCTGCTCCCGAGGACCGAGCGGGGTCCGCCGAAGCTAAGTTGTACCAGCGCTAGGCGTCGTCCCCATCGTCACGCCCTCCGCGCTCCGAAGGCTAACGCCGTCGTCGAGCGGGCGATCGGAACTGACGTGCCCTCAGGCGTTGTACCACTTCTGAGGATAGGACTGGTACCTCCAGCGGCAGCTGGGACTGGCGAAGAGCTGGTCGAGCCGATGGTGCAGGCGGACGGTAGCCGAGGGAGGAGTGGGGCCGGAGGTGGTTGTACGCGAAGCGCCACTGCTCGCTGAGGATCTGCGCCTCGAGCAACGTGTCGAAGCGCTCACGCTTGAGGCACTCGTCCCGGAGCTTGCCCTTAAGCGACTCGACGGAGCCATTCTCCCAGGGGCTGCCGGCTCGATGAAGAGCGTCTGCACGCCCACGCGCTCGAGCCAGTGAGGCACCGCCTTGGCGGCGAACTCGGGGACGTTGTCAGAGCGGATGTGGGCGCGAGCCGTCGGGCAACGACGATTGCGAGGCACGCGCGCGTGTACGCAGCGACGACCACGAGGTGCTTCAGCGCTCGCCCAGCGGCAGTGCGCTCGAAGACGAAGTCGGAGGAGCAGACGTCATTGGGTCGCTCTGCACGCCGGCGCACGATGGCGCCCTCCGCCAGCCAGAGTCGTCCCCGCTTGGGCTGCTTCCTCGGTACCCGCAGCCCCTCCTTGCGCCAGAGTCGCTCTCCTGGCGCAACAGCGCCGTGATGCGGCGATAGCCGTCACGTCCGAAGCGTGAGGCCAGGGCCACGCTGCGGGCGCTCAGCGCTTCCTCAGCGTCTGCCCGCCGCTTCGCCTAACGCTGGCTCGGGCGCGGCTGCTGGAGGACGCGACAAGCGCGTCGCTCCGAGATTGGCAACGGCGCTTGCACGTGGGTGACCGCCCGGCGGCGCTTCGCCGGGCGCAGAAGTTTCCCCGCGCCGCCCCGCGCAGGATGTCGTTATCGAGGACCTGCTCCGCCACGAGCTTCTTCAGGCGCGCGTGCTCGCGTTCCAGGTCTTTGAGTCGCTTCGCCTGGTCGAGCTGCAGGCCGCCGTACTCCGTCTCCAGCAGTAGTAGGTCGGCTCGCTGATCCCCAGCCGCCCGATCACCTCCTCGACCGTCGCCCCCTGTCCCAGGGCGACCTCTGCCTCCCTCAGCTTCCCGATGATCGCCTCGACGCTGTATCGCTTCCTTGGCATCTTCTGCTCCCCTTCTTCGCCAGGCTCTCTCTCATTCCTCCTGGCTCAGTTCTTGGGGCGCAGGTCAAACGACATCCGGGCCGACGACCTGTTCGTTCCCGAACGCCGCTCCTTTGCGTTCGGGCCTGAAACGGTGCGAGGCTCAGCCTTTGGGGGCGCGCTCTACCGATTCCCGCTCTATGGCCTTATCGGGACGCCCGTCGCGGTGGTTGCCCTGGGCATCGCCGAACACGCGATCGACGCCTTCACCGACCTCGCCGAGACGAAGACGGCACTTTCGGGGGGCAGCCCTCTGCACGAGGGGCCCGCGTCCCAGGAAGACATCGGGAAAGCGAGGGCTGCGGTGCGCTCGAGCCGAGCCTGGCTCTACGAGGTAGTCGAGGGGGCGTGGGAGCGGACTCTCCAGGGGGACGACCCATCACTCCAAGAGCGCGCGGAGCTCGTCCTCGCTTCGACCAACGCGACGCGATGTGCGCGCCGTCACGCAGCATTACGCGACCAGCCGGCGCAATTTCGCAGGGGTCGGGCGAGTGCTCCTCGGCCTGCCCCCCGACAACCCGATGGTTCTTCTGTAGCCTTCGTCACGCCAGTGAGGTGTTGCTCGTTCATCACGATGATGTGGTCGAGGCACTTGTGGGGCCCCAAAACCCCATCAGGCCGCCTCCCAGCGATACTCGTGGTGAAGACCACCCAGGACCGGGCGCAGGGTGACATTTGCGGCCTCGGGCGGTTTGACACGAAGCACCGGCTCTAAGGGAGGGACGAGCGCGAGCGTGCGATGAGGCCACGCGCGGTTGTAGTGGTCGACAAGCTCAGTGAGGACGCGACGCACGTGCCGTTCGTTGATCACGATGAGGTGTTCGAAGCACTCGCGCCGGAAGGTGCCGACCATGCGCTCGGCGATCGCATTCGCCTTGGGTGACCGATAGGGCGACAGGATCGTCTTGATTCCGAGGCGGCCAGCGCGTGCCACGAAATCGGAGCCAAAGCAGGCGTTGCGGTCACGGATGAGGTAGCGAGGCTGCTGGCCCCAGGGCGTAGCTTGAATCAGCTGCCGCCAGACCCACGCGGCCGTGGGGTGCGCCGTGACGTTGTAGTGCAGGACGACCCCTGCAGGAGGAGATGATCAAGGTCGCGCCCACCATGCGGAAGCTGGGGAGCGAGCTGTGGTTCTCGTGGAACCCCAACCTCCGCACGGACTGGTGCTGGCAGCGCTTCGTGGTGAACCCGCGCCCATCCGATGTGATCGTGAAGGTCAACTGGAGCGACAACCCGTGGTTCTACGAGACGGAGATGGAGGCGGAGCGCGCTGCCTTCGAGATTGAGGAGCCGTAAGCGGGTGCGCAATTAGCGCAGACTCGCACGCCTAGACGCCGAACGCCGCCCGGAAGGCGGCGTGTTGTTGACGGCGGTCCCGCGCGGGGGACAGAGGCAAGATGCACCTGCAGGATACCACCTTTGCCGCGCCGCGTACCACCTGCGTACCGGCCCTGACCACCTGGAAAGCGCGTGCATTGTCCCGCCCGGGCGGGGTGCGGGCGCTACGCCCGAGGGCCGTTCCCAATAGCAATCGCCTTCTTTATGGGATGGCGATTGGCGATTGGGGAATAAACGGTACTCCGACCAGCGGGCGTTAGCCGCTACGCGCGCCCGCGGGTACAGAGGTCTGTGCCGTGCAAAAACCGCCCACCCCGTCGAGGTGGTGTACCTGAAGCAGGAACCCCCTGGCTGCACTCCTCGCAGCGCTCACCGCGCACCCTGAAGACCGGCTGGCGGTAGTTTGCCAGCGCTTCGTTCTGAGCCCTGGTCTACGCGCTCTTTTCGACACGTTGGCTTGGTCGCTGCTGGAAGCTAGGGGTGCAACGGCTACGCGGACGCGCGCCGAAGGCAGGGGTATCGCGAATGCACCACGGAAGGTGCTAACGGCGCCACAGCGGCCACACACGGCCCCTGAGCGCAATCGCACCGTATCGCCTAGTTGGACACAGAAAATCCCCGGTCAGTTGAGCCGGGGCTTCCTGCAGGAGTGCAGGTCAGGAGAGCGTCCCTCGACCTAGCTCCACTGCTTCTTACCAGAACCTGCGCCAGCCGTGGTCTTCGTTGGGGTCGCGGCGCTGGCGATTGTCGAGGCGAATGACGAAGACCGTCGGAGGCTTGCCGCGCAGCTTGTCTAGGAGCCTCTTCAGTAGGTCGATCATGCACCGCGCATCCTACCGCCTCGAAGGGGTGAGTGCGCAGTTTAGCCGGAGTCGGTGTGGATCTCGTACAGCTCCAGGTGGCGGAGAAAGGGAATGACGACTTGTCGTCGGTGTGGTCAGTGGCCGGTCTACCGCGCCCACGACTTCTAGCCTCCAGGTTTCGCGGTCAACCCGAGCAGGCCGGTCGAAAAGCCAGCTCACGGTGGGGAACCGCCCGCTGAAGCTCCCCACCTGATAGGAGCCGGTGAAGCGGCGAGCGGCACCAGGCAAGTTAAGCGCCCGGTAGGCGAGACCCGATGCCTGCCAGACGGCGCCCCCGAGAACCGTGACATCCATCACCCGGAGGAACGCCCGCCGGTCGCGGGCGACGGGCAGCTTGACGACGCGACGCATCGCAACGATGTGCCAAAGCAGCGGCGCGAGAAGCACAGCGGCGAGGAGGACGTGCAGCGTGAGCAGGCTGTACCCGAAGGAGGAGGTCCGCCCCACCAGTCCCCAGATGAAGGCGCAGGCGAGCACCAAGAGCAGAAGGACCGCCAGCAGCGCGAACATCCCGCGCTGGAGCGAAAGGCCCCTCCGCCGGCGGAGAGATGCGACGACGACCCCCACCTTCCAGGTGAGCGCAGTGGCGACCGCGAAGCCCACTATCGAATGGGTCCACATGACCCAGCGCTTGTCGGGGTTGCCGTTCGTGAGCCCCAGAAACCCGGTCACGAACGCGCCGACGAGCAGAACGAGCAGAACGAGCAGCAGCGTGTTCACCCACGGGTTACGCATCGGCCCACCCCGAGCTGCCTTCCTCGAAGCATACGCCGGGGGTACGCGCGCCTACGCCCGTATGTTTCTCGACCGCCGGCGCTGCGGGCAGCCAGGCACCCACTCACGACGAGAACTGGGGAGACACCGCGCCCAGTCATTGTGAGTCGCCCAGGGTCGAGGAGGTGACCAGCGGAAGCAGAGGCGCATGAATGTCACTATGGCCAAAGTGGGCGTCGTAGCGCAGCGCATGGCGCGGTGCACCGACCCGGCAGACAAAAGGAGGGCCGGGCTCCGCGGCCCTCCGAGGCGGCATGGGGCAGGGGGACGTCACTGCCCGCTCGCTGTCCGGCTCGGCCGTTGGAGCCAAGTCGCAAGGGCGAACCCTATCGCCAGCGCCGAGAGATGAAAGAAGGGCGTGTAGTTCCGTAGGTGCCCGGCCCAAATCCCTATCTCCCAGGCCACGAACAGCCCCAGGAGGATCGCCGGCTTCCGCATCCCGGCGGCCGCCGCTCCGACCAGGCCCACCGCTCCCGCACTGCCCCCGCTGTAGGTCCGCTCCCATGCTTCCTGCCAGATTCCGCCGTCAACCAGTCCGGGATAGAGGGCGTGCAGCGCAGCCCCCGCGAAGAGGGCAGCGCCGATGGACGCGGCAAAGAAGAGCAGCGCCGTCTCGGCCCCGCGCTGGCGCCTCTCCACCCACAGGCCGAAGGTGAGGAGCAGCACCGTCGTATACAGGATCTGGTCTGTGCTGTGGTTCAGGAACGGCGCGATAAACATCGTCCTGACCGCCTCGAGCGGGTCGTCGGCAAGCTCAGGGATGCTGTACGCGAACTCTCCCCGACGAGCTTCTGCTGACGTGAGGAAGTAGAGCAGCCACGTGACGCAAAGGTAGAGAGGGATCGCGACCGGGAACGGTCCGCCCGCCGTCCTCCCACGCGCGAGCCCGGACAGCACTCCCCGAGCCTATGCGGACCCGATGGCGCGGCCATTCCGAGAGCCGTGATGACGTCGCTCACGCGCGTGCGGCCGCAAGCCCTATTCGCGTCGATCACGCGGCGAACGACGTCGCGCTCGGTGATGATACCGACGGGTCCCCAACCATCCTCCATCACGAGGAGCGAGCCGATGCCCGCCTCGTTCGTCTCCCGGACCGCGCTACGAACCGAGGCCGAGCCGTCGATCGTGAAGACGCGGCGGCCTTTGTCTAATAGGACGGAAGGGATGAAGCGATTCACGGCTGCCTTCCCCAGATCGGCTCGTGGCGAACGCCACGGTCGAGTCGCAGGAGGCCCGCGAGCCCTGCTTGCCTCCCGAACGCTTCGGGGTTAGCTGAAGGGTCCGGCGTCGGAAGTCGCGTACGCGCACGCGCGCGATACACCCCAAGAGTTGGTTCCCCCGTTCCCGGCGAGCCGAGCTTCAGCGCTATCAGCCTACTGCACTATGCAGGACTTCCGCGGGGTCGGCCGTCGTCTCCACTTTCCCGACGACCCGCGCGCGTACGCCGTCGAGCACTGTGCAGTGCCATTATTCGATGCGCCCGAGATTGACCTGATCGAGCGAGCCCTCGACGCTATCCGAACGTCGGGAGGCAACGATGTTCCTGGTCGTCAGGTAGGTATTCGCAGCGCTGCTCGCGTCCGCTCGGGACCGGAGCGAGTTCGCACTCGAGAATGTTGCGCTCCGATATCAGCTCGCGGTGTGCGCCCGTCCGCGCCGTCCGCACCTCAAGGAAGCCGACCGGCGTTTCTGGTTTCTCTGGCAAAAGACTGGCCTCGCTGGCGGAACGCGTTGGTTCTCGTTCAGCCGGAGACCGTCGTCAGCTGGCACCGCACAGCCTGGCGGCGGTACTGGACCTGGAAGAGCCGACATCGAGGGCCCGGACGGCCGCGTGTCCCGACCGAGGTCCAGGCCCTGACCAAGCGTATCGCCCCGGAGAACCCACGCTGGGGTGCAGTTCGGATCGTGGGCGAGCTTCGTGCCCTGGGTCTCGACGTAAGCGCCTCAGCGGTGCGGAACTATCGCCGCCCAAGCTCTGCGTCGACCACCATCGCCCAGCTGGCGTGCATTCCTTCGCCTCCACGCTCACGAGATCTGGGCGGCGGACTTCTTCACGGTGCCCACGCTGACTTTCCGAACGCTCTATGTCTTCGTCATCATCGCCCGCGACCGAAGGCGGATCATGCACCTCAACGTGACGGCTCATCCCACGGCAGCCTGGGTCTGGCGACAGGTCATCCAAGCAACGCCCTGGGGGACTACACCAAGGTTCCTCCTCCGAGATCGTGACCGCAGCCATGGGCGGGACTTTGCGCTTAGGGCGGCGAAGATCGGGATCAAGGCTATCCAGACGCCCGTGCGAGCGCCGAAGGCGAACGCCGTGGTTGAGCGGGTAATCGGCACGCTCCGGCGCGAGTGCACCGACCACATCATCGTGCTTAATGAGCAGCACCTCCGCGGCGTCCTCCGCGCGTACCTCCACTACTACAACGACCTCCGGCCCCATCGTTCCCTCTCCCTCGAGGCGCCCGTTGGACCGCGCGCCCTCTCACCCAACGGCACCGGCCGAAGTCATCCGATCCCGTCCTTGGCGCTTTACATCACGTCTACCGGTGGGCTGCTTAACGGCAGATGGAACATTTCTGCCCCACAACCGCCCACATCCGAGGGGGAAAGGGCCCGCCTCCTGCTACTGGCGTGCTTTTTCATGGCCGATACAATCGGGCCCATGGCACCACCGACACCCTTCGGGCGCCGCGACTCGGCGCACCGACACGCAAAGACCGCATGAACCAGGCGGTCTTCCCGTGGGCGCTACTCGACAACCGGTACAACGACCGCTTCCAGAAGCTGGAGCTCCACGAAGTCCCCGTCCGCCAGCTCACAATCCGAACAGCCTGGAACTACCGGACCTTCCTGGAGCGCCCCGACTGGTTCACCTACCGGACCCCGGGCAGCTTCGCCATGCTCGGGAAACACAACCCCGTGACTGGCCGCATCGCCGTCCGTCCCTACAGCATCGTGTCTGCGCCCCACGAAGACTTCCTCGAGTTCTACATCGCCCTCACCTGCGAGAGCCTCGACGAGCTTCCACCGATCGAGGGGGACGACGACACGCGCTACAAGCAGGTCCGAGAGTACCCGTACGTCTCGTTACTGCTGCAGGACATCGTTGAGAGAGAAGTTGAAGTAGATCCTGGCCTCAACAACGTCCTCATGGGTCAGGCTAAGCTCGGCAGCTTCCGCTTCGACACGCGGGATGATCGGATCGCGGTCTTCGGCTTCAGCGGCACGGGCGTCGCCGCTGGAGTGCCGGTCGTCCGGGAGTTCTCCTGGGCACCGGCCGTGCGCCAGGCCATACTGCTCCATGGCGTTCGCAATCCAGCCGATTTCGCGTATCAAGACGAGTTCAAGCAGCATCGCCGCCGCTACCCCGCGTTTCAGTACCACATGTTCCTGAGCCGCGATGCCGGCACTCCCTGGCACTACGAACGTGGCCGCATCACGAGCGTCCTTGCCCCGGATCATTCGGGGCTCGCAGACGACATCCACCCCTTCGAGCGCCTGACCGGGGTCCCCTATGACCCCAGCCACGTGAAGCTTTACCTCTGTGGCAGCGATGCCATGATCCGGCAGGTCATCCACTACGCGGTGACCGAACGCGGCTTCGATCGCAAGGACATTGTTCACGAGAAATTCTTCGACTGAGTGTCAACGCAGCAGCCCTCGGCGCCACCAGCAGATAGGGCTGGCGGCCCTCGCCCTCGTATGAATGGCTCACAAGGACGAGAAGGTCGCGGGTCATCGATTCGGCCGTTATCTCGTCGACGAGAGGTGTCGTGCCGATACCCGGCTCACCCACGACCAGGGCGAGGCCGGCACTGCCCCGCCGCGCTTCGTCAACCAGCTCAAGCAACTGTGCGCGCTCTCCTCCCCGCCGACGTAAGGAGTGCCGTGGGGAGGCAAACCCAATCCGTAGGGTGCGGATGGGATTTGGGGTCCCACAGGTGCCTTGCTGGTTAGCTTGTCCGCAGCGCCGCCTCCCGGCGCGCGGCCGCAGCGCGTCGTCGTTACGCCCCCCTGACGGTGATGGTCACTGTCCCGGTAGCGGTGTCGGTCCCGTCCGACACCGTGTAGGTCGAAGCTGTCGCTGCCGCTGAAGCCAGCGTTGGGGGTGTCGGTGAGGGTGCCATCGTTACCCAGGGTGACCGTGCCGTTGCTGGCCGTCGTCACCGAGAGCATGGTCCCCGATTCGGGGTCGGTGTCGTTGGCCACCGCCGTGTCATCGCTGCGGAATCGCTGTGGAGCCGGGGCACCGGCGACTGCCAGGCCCAGCGCAATCGTCTGAGCAATTCAATTGGCCGTTCTCATCCGCAAAGAGATTCTTGACTACAGGGTCGTTGTAGCTGGGAACCGGCTCCTCCGCCGACCTTGCGTCCGCGAACTATTCCGCTGGCGGGATCGTTGCCTTGGCGATCAGTGGCGTGACGGCGGGCACGCCGTCGACGAAGCGATCGTGGAAGGGGCGGTTCACAAAGTCGGGCGCGCCAGGGACGTAGGGCAGATATTTGCCATCGTAGATGGTGTAGAAGGCTGTGACGTTGCTGCTTTGCGCGCAGGCCTCGAGGTCCTCGATGCTGCCGCCCTCGTAGAGGACGAGGCTGAAGCCCGTGGCGATGGCGCCGCGCAGGCACTCCGGCCAGGGCTGCGTCAGGCGGTTACCCGCGCCGCTGTCGGGCGTCGGATCCAGGGAGGGCGGTCCGTCGCTCGCGACGACGAGCGCGGTGAGGGCGGGCACGCCGTCGACGAAGAGATCGCGGAAGGGGCGGTTCACAAAGCCGGGCGCGCCGAGGATGTAGGGCAGGTATTGGCCATCGTGCAGGGAGTAGAGGGCGGTGACGTGGCGGCTCTGCGCGCAAGCCACGAGGCCCTTTATGCTGCCGCCCTCGAAGACGACGAGGCTGAAGCCGGCGGCAACGGCGCCGCGCAGGCAGTTCGCCGACGGTCCCGCCTCGGCGAGGCGCACTCGGTAGACCTTCGTGCGGCTGCCGTCCGGCGAAGTCACAGTCACGGTGACCTCCGCGCCCGCGGCGACTGCCGTTTGGTGACCGTTGGCGTCTGCGGCGCTGTCTGCTGGCTCGATCAGGACTGCCGCGTTGTCCTGCTGCGGCTCGGCTTCGACGGTCGTCTCCGTCACGCCGTACGCAAGGACGCCCTCGTACTCGGACTTGCTGCCTGAGAACTCGCCGATCTCGACACCGCTCAGCGTGAGCGAGGCGAGGCGGGCGTCGATCGCGTCGGGCATGTTGTAGCTGTAGACCCTGTCATCGCTCGAATCGGCGACGTACATCACGTAGCCGTCAGACCAGAGGCCGCGCGGGTTGCTGTTGGAGGAGCGCGTCAAGTTCGTGAACTCCTCGCCAGGGACGCGCTCGAGGTCCCCGGCCTCGGCGTCCTCCCCAGCCGGCCCCTCCGGTGCGGGCAGGCGGTAGGCGAAGAGGCGGTTGGCGCCGTGGTCGGAGACCCACACGCTCACGCCGTCGGACCAAAGGCCGCGCGGGTCGTCGTTGGAGGGGTCGAGCTCGTACGCCCCGAGCAGTGCGCCCGTCTCGAGGTCGTAGGCGAACAGCGCGTCGGCGCGGCCGTCGAGCACCCACATCGTCACGCCGTCGGACCAGATGCCGCGGGCGGCGCGGTTGTCGCGGGTGAGCTCCATGTCCGAGTCAGGGAGGCGCTCGCCGCTCTCCAGATGGTGCGCGAAGAGCTTGTCCTCGCCACTGTCGGAGACCCAGATGGTGGCCCCGTCAGACCAGAGGCCGCGCGGGGCGACGTTGGTCTTGTCGAGCTCGAACTCGCGGTCCTCCACGCGCTCGCGGCTCTCGAGGTCGTACGCGTAGACGGCGTCGTCGGCGCCGGCGCCGTTCTGGGCGAGCCAGAAGGTGGCGCCGTCGGACCAGAGGCCGGTAGCGAAGCCTTGGGTGCTGTCGAGTTGCGGTGGTGCCGGCACGGGCGTAGCCCGGATGATGTCCGAGAGCGGGCCGAGACCGACTTGGTCCACGGCGCGGACCTGGAAAGTGTATTCCAGGCCGTTGGTCAGGCCGGTGACGGCATAGGAGGTAGTCTCATCGTTGCTTCCGAGGACGTCTATCGACTGCGGGATGGCCAATACGTAGATGGAACCGGAGTTACCGCCCCCCGGCGCCCCAACCATGACGCTCTCGCCATCGACGGCGACGGAATTCCCGAACTCGTCGTTCGCGGCGCCGTCGGAGGCGGTGAGCTTGGCCGTCCCAGTGGCGGTGGCCCAGCCGCCGCTGGCAGGCTTGCTGAAGACGTAGGCCGAGCCGGACTGTAGGCCGTTGTCGTTGTCCTGGTAAGCGCCAACCACGATGGTTTTGCCGTCCACCGCTACGGAGAACCCGAAATAGTCGCCGACCGCGCCGTCGGAGGCGGTGAGCCCGGCCGCAGTGTTGCTGTCGGCCCAGCCGGTGTTAGGCCTGCTGAAGACGTAGGCCGAACCTGTTTCGCGGTCGCGGCGTGACGCCCCAACGACGACGGTGTCCTCGTACACCGCGACGGCCGCCCCGAACTGGTCGCCCGCGGCGCCATCGGAGGCGGTGAGCCTGGCCGCGGTGTTGCTGCTGGCCCAGTCGGTGTCAGGCTTGCTGAAGACGTAGGCGGCGCCATTTGTGATGCTGGCCCCGCGGGCCCCTACCACGATGGCGTCGCCGTCCACCGCTACGGAGAACCCGAAGTAGTCGAACCCCGCGGCGTCGGAGGCGGTGAGTTTGGCCGTCTCTACTCTGTCGGTTCCTGAGACCGGATCCTTGCCCCAGACGCCGCCGGATTTAGTGAAGACGTAGGCCGAACCTGAACTACTACCGTTGTCGTCGTCCTGGTACGCGCCGACCACGATGGTGTCGCCGTCCACCGCTACGGAATACCCGAACCTGTCGTCCGCCACGGCGTCAGAGGCGGTGAGCTTGGCCGTCTCCACTCTGTCGGTTCCTGAGACCGGATCCTTGCCCCAGACGCCGCCGGATTTAGTGAAGACGTAGGCCGAACCTGAACTACTACCGTTGTCGTCGTCCTGGTACGCGCCGACCACGATGGTGTCGCCGTCCACCGCTACGGAATACCCGAACTCGTCGTCCGCCGCGGCGTCGGAGGCGGTGAGCTTGGCGACCTGCTTCCACACGCCTGACTCTCTGGTGAAGACATATGCAGAACCTCTGTCGCTGTTGTCCCCGCGGGCGCTAACCACGATGGTGTCGCCGTCCATCGCTACGGAATACCCGAACTCGTCGTTCGCCTTGCCGTCGGAGGCGGTGAGCTTCGCCATCACAGACTGCACTACCTGGTACTCGGTGATGGTCACATCATAGGAACGTTCCCAACTCAGCTCGATCTGGCCGTCGCCCGCCGCCGCGGACAGACCTTCAGGCTTCCCCGGCGGCGCAAGCCTGGGGATGGCACTGACAATCTCACCCGTCGACCTATTGCCGCCGGCGTTCACCGCGCGCACCCGGTAGACGTACTCCTGGTCGTTGATCCGGTCGCGCAAGCGGTAGATGTACGTATTGCCGTCAACCTGGAGGTCGGACCCCGGGATATCGGCCCACTCCTTTGTGTCTATCAGGTAGGCCGAACCGGAATTGGAGCCAGAGTCGTCATCGTCGACCGCCCCTACCAGAACGGTCTCCCCGGCCACTGCGACGGAATACCCGAACCAGTCGTTTCGCCGGCCGTCGGGGGCGCGGAGCTTGAGCGTCTCACTCCATACACCCAACGTCCTGGCGAACACGTAAGCTGCCCCCGCACCGCTAACGCCTACGCCGGTGGGACCGTCGGCGTCCCCGCGGGCGCCAACCACGATGGTGTTGCCGTCGACGGCGACGGAGATTCCGAACTCGTCATTCGCCTCGCCGTCCGAGGCGGTGAGCTTGATCGCTTCAGTGGCGGTGGCCCAGGCACTGTCACTCGTGGGCTTGATGAAGACGTAGGCCGAACCGGACTGATCGGCATTGTCATCGTCCTGGTACGCCCCTACCACGACGGTGCCGCCGTCCACCGCCACGGAGATACCGAACTCGTCGTCCGCCGCGCCGTCGGAGGCGGTGAGCTTGGCCGCAGTGTCGGTGGAGACCCAAGGGCCGTTGGTGGGCTTCGTGAAGACGTAGGCCGAACCGGACTCGCCGCCATTGTCATCGTCCTGGTACGCCCCGACCACGACGGTGCCGCCGTCCACCGCCACGGAGATACCGAACTCGTCGTCCGCCGCGCCGTCGGAGGCAGTGAGCTTGGCCGCAGTGTCGGTGGAGACCCAAGGGCCGTTGGTGGGCTTCGTGAAGACGTAGGCCGAACCGGACTCGCCGCCATTGTCATCGTCCTGGTACGCCCCGACCACGACGGTGCCGCCGTCCACCGCTACGGAGATACCGAACTCATCGTCCGCCGCGCCGTCGGAGGCGGTGAGGTTGGCCGTCTGGCTCCACCCATCAGAGCCCTTGGTGAAGACGTAGGCCGAACCAGTGCTGACATCGGTCCCGCCAACTGTGTTTTTGTCCCCGCGGGCCCCTACCACGATGGTGTTGGTGTCGCCGTCCACGGCCACGGAAATACCGAACTCGTCGTCCGTCGCGCCGTCGGAGGCGGTGAGCTTGGCCACCTGGCTCCACCCATCAGAATCCTTGGTGAAGATGTAGGCGGCACCCGTGTCGCTTTCGTCCCCGCGGGCCCCGACCACTGCGGTATTGCCGTCCACGGCCACGGAATACCCGAACTCGTCGTCCGCACCGCCGTCCGAGGCGGTGAGCTTGGTCTGGAGGAGCTCCAATAGCTGGTAGGTAGTGATGCGCGGATCGTTATTGTCACCCCAGTCGATTGTTACCTGAGTGTCGCCAGCGCTAGCGGTCAACCTGAATGGCTGCCCGGGTTCGTCAATCTTGGGCGTGGCTAGGACGGGATCCGACGCCGGGCCATCCCCGGCGACGTCTTCCACCGCGCGGACCTGGAAGCTGTACTCCGTTAAGTTGGCCAGGCCGGTCACGGTGTCATACACCGTGACCGGCCCGCTATCGATCGACCTCCAATCCGGGACCTCCCAGAGGTAGACCGAACCGGAATCTTCGCCGTTTTTGTCGGAGGCATTCGCTCCGGCCAGGACGGTGCCACCTTCCACGCCCACGGAAACGCCAAGGTAGTCGTACGGTGCGCCGTCGGAGGCCGTGAGCTTGGTCTTCTGACTCCACTCGCCGCTGGAGTCAGCGGTGAATACGTAGGCCGAGCCGGATGAGGTGCCGTAGTCGTCGTCCTGGTACGCGCCGACCACGACGGTGTCGCCGTCCACTGCCACGGAATGTCCGAACTCGTCACCCGCCGCGCCGTCGGAGGCCGTGAGCTTGGCCGCAGTGTTGCTGTCGGCCCAGCCGGTGTCGGGCTTGGTGAAGACGTAGGCCGAACCGGACTGATCGGCATTGTCATCGTCCTGGTACGCCCCTACCACGACGGTGCCGCCGTCCACCGCCACGGAGATACCGAACTCGTCGTCCGCCGCGCCGTCGGAGGCGGTGAGCTTGGCCGCAGTGTCGGTGGAGACCCAAGGGCCGTTGGTGGGCTTCGTGAAGACGTAGGCCGAACCGGACTCGCCGCCATTGTCATCGTCCTGGTACGCCCCGACCACGACGGTGCCGCCGTCCACCGCCACGGAGATACCGAACTCGTCGTCCGCCGCGCCGTCGGAGGCAGTGAGCTTGGCCGCAGTGTCGGTGGAGACCCAAGGGCCGTTGGTGGGCTTCGTGAAGACGTAGGCCGAACCGGACTCGCCGCCATTGTCATCGTCCTGGTACGCCCCGACCACGACGGTGCCGCCGTCCACCGCTACGGAGATACCGAACTCGTCGTCCGCCGCGCCGTCGGAGGCAGTGAGCTTGGCCGTCTGGCTCCACCCATCAGAGCCCTTGGTGAAGACGTAGGCCGAACCAGTGCTGACATCGGTCCCGCCAACTGTGTTTTTGTCCCCGCGGGCCCCTACCACGATGGTGTTGGTGTCGCCGTCCACGGCCACGGAAATACCGAACTCGTCGTCCGTCGCGCCGTCGGAGGCGGTGAGCTTGGCCACCTGGCTCCACCCATCAGAATCCTTGGTGAAGATGTAGGCGGCACCCGTGTCGCTTTCGTCCCCGCGGGCCCCGACCACTGCGGTATTGCCGTCCACGGCCACGGAATACCCGAACTCGTCGTACTCCGCGGCGGCGGCGCTGGGCAGCTTGTCGCCCTGCGTTATTTGCAACAGCTCGTAGTTGTCTATGCTGAAGTCTTCGGGGTCGACCCAGCTCAGGTCCACCACGGTATCGCGCGCCACCGCGGTCAGCCCCGCCGGCTTTTGCGATATCGCAAGCATGGGCGTGGCGGCGGCGCTGGCCGACGCCGGTCCTGGGCCCGCTGCGTTCACGGCGCGGACTCGGAACCTGTGCTCCTTGTCGTTGTCCAAGGGGTGCACGATGTGTGAGATGGTCCCCGATCCGCTGTCCGAAATGTCGGTCCACCCGGAAATGCTCAAGAAGTAAGCTGCGCCGGAATTGCTGCCGTCGCCGCCATCGCTGCCGGTAGTGTCAGCCGAATACGCCCCAACCAGGGCGGTGTCGCCGCTGACCGCAACGGAATACCCATAGCGGTCGGTCATCGCGCCGTCGGAGGCGGTGAGCTTGGCCGTCTGAGTGGCGGTGACCCACCCGCCGCTGTCAGGCTCCGTGAAGACGTAGGCCGAACCGGACTCACCGCCATTGTCGTCGTCCTGGTACGCGCCAACCACGATGGTGTCGCCGTCCACGGCCACGGAGATACCGAACTCGTCGTCCGCCGCGCCGTCGGAGGCGGTGAGCTTGGCCACCTGGCTCCACCCATCAGAGTCCTTGGTGAAGACGTAGGCCGAACCAGTGCTGACATCGGTCCCGCCAACCGTGTTTTGATCGCCGCGGGCCCCGACCACCGCGGTATTGCCATCCACGGCCACGGAGATACCGAACTCGTCGGTGTCATCGCCGTCGAAGGCGGTGAGCTTAGCCGCAGTGTCGGTGGAGACCCAAGGGCCGTTGGTGGGCTTCGTGAAGACGTAGGCCGAACCAGTGCTGACATCGGTTCCGCCAACCGTGTTTTTGTCCCCGCGGGCCCCTACCACGACGGTGCCGCCGTCCACCGCCACGGAGATACCGAACTCGTCGTCCGCCGCGCCGTCGGAGGCAGTGAGCTTGGCCGCAGTGTCGGTGGAGACCCAAGGGCCGTTGGTGGGCTTCGTGAAGACGTAGGCCGAACCGGACTCGCCGCCATTGTCATCGTCCTGGTACGCCCCGACCACGACGGTGCCGCCGTCCACCGCTACGGAGATACCGAACTCGTCGTCCTCCGCGGGGTCGGAGGCAGTGAGCTTGGCCACCTGGCTCCACCCATCAGGGTCCTTGGTGAAGACGTAGGCCGAACCAGTGCTGACATCGGTCCCGCCAACCGTGTTCTTGTCCCCGCGGGCCCCTACCACGATGGTGTTGGTGTCGCCGTCCACGGCCACGGAAATGCCGAACTCGTCGTCCGCCGCGCCGTCGGCGGCGGTGAGGTTGGCCGTCTGGCTCCACCCATCAGAGCCCTTGGTGAAGACGTAGGCCGAACCGGCATCGCCGCCATTGTCATCGTCCTGGTACGCCCCGATCACGGCGGTGTCCCCGTCGACCGCCACGGAATACCCGAAAAGGTCGCCCCGGAGGCGATCGTCGGCGGTCAGTTTGCTCACGACGAGCTGGAACAGTTGGTACTTGGATATGGAAAAGTCGCTGGGGTCGTCCCAGCTCAGCTTCACCTGAGTGTCGCCCTTCTCGGCATCGAAGTTGGCGGGGGGGTTGGGGACCGGCGGATCCTGCGCGGACGTAAGAGATGGGCTCGCAGACCCGGAGAGCATTACCAAAATAGTGACGGCCGCCGCCATCGCCACTCTTTGGAACCGGGAGCCAGCATGCACAGAACGCGTCTCTTTCATGTATCGCGACGCACGCGAGCAGCCTGCTTAGGACCGCTTTCGTTAAGCATGCCGCAGCCCCCAGCCACCTCCGCGACAATACACGATCTGAAGACGATGGTGGTGTCACAGTGCGCCATCCTTATCAACTGTTAGCCGGCAGCAGCACCTCCTTGCCGGACGTGACCTCGCGCCCGGGCGGCGAGAGCAGCGTCACCATCGTCATGTAGCGCCGCCCGACCGCCCACTCGTCGTGCTGCTCGAGCGACGCCGCGTGTACCCGCAGCAACTGCTGCACGACTTGCTGGGAGCCTTTGGCGTTGCCGAGCAAGAGCCAGACGAAGGAGCAATGGCGGACATAGGCGTCCTCAGCCAACTGCTCCAAGATGTCGAGACGGTGTATGTCAGCATCGATACACGCGAGCGGTTCACCTCCATCCTCAACTTCATGCAGAACATTGCCGAAGGCGGGTATAGGCCATCGCCAACCCCGCTTGACCGCGAGACCGCGCCCTTCGTGACGCGCTGGCGCAGCCGCACCGTGGCGAACGTTGACTCGATCGGGTTCGTCGTGCGCAGGTGCACGTGGTGCTCGGCGGGGAAGTCGTGGAACGCGAGCAGCCGCTCGAGGTCGTCTGTCACCTTCGCCGTCGCCTTCGGCCACTGCGCGAACTGCTCGGCGAAGGAGCGCGCCGCATCCAGCGCCTCGGTATGGGTCGCCGCCCCGGAGAGCGCGTGCAGCGCCCGCTTCGCCTCGCCCTGCACGCGCTCGGGCAACGCCGCCAGCACGTTCGCCGTCTTGTGCACCCAGCAGCGCTGCTCGCGGGTGCGGGGGAAGACCTCCCTGAGCGCCGCCCAGAACCCGAGCGCCCCGTCGCCGATGGCCAGCTCGGGGTCGCGCCTGCCGCGCTCGCGCAGGTCGCGCAGCAGGTCGAGCCAGGACTGCGTGTCCTCGCGGAAGCCGTCCTGCACGGCGACCAGCTCCTTGCGGCCGTCGGGACGCACGCCGACCATCACCAGGCAGCAGAGCCGATCCTCCTCGAGGCGCACGTTGAAGTGGACGCCGTCCGCCCAGAGGTAGACGTAGTCGATCCCGGCGAGGCTGCGCCCTTGCCAGCGCTCGTGCTCGGCCTGCCAGGCCTCCGTGAGCCGCCCCACGGCCGAGGCGGAGAGGCCCGCCTCCGAGCCAAAGAAGGCCGAGAGGGCGGGTAGGAAGTCGCCCGTCGAGAGCTCCCGCAGATAGAGCAGGGGCAGCACCTCGGTCACCTTGGGCGAGCGCCGCATGTACGGCGGCAGCAGCGCCGAGATGTAGCGCTCGCCAGGCCGGCGGTCGTCGACCCGCGGGGCCTGCACCGCGACGCGGCCCGCGGCGGTCGTGATCTCGCGCGGGCGGGCGCAGCCGTTGCCCACGACCAGCCGCCGGCCCTCCCCATCGATCGCAGCGGCATGGCGCTCGATGTAGGCCTGGTGTTCGGCCTCCGGCGCCACCGCCAGCATCTCCTGGGCGGCCAGGCGGCAGAGCTCGTCCAGACCGACCTCAGGCCCGGACCCCGCTTCCCGCGCGCCCCCTCTCCTCGCTCATCCACAACTTTCAGGTATAGCTCCTCCGACGCTAAAGAGCGGCGCTGCCTGTCAGACATCGAGTTGCACCTGCCTCTGGTGAGGGGCTGAGGAGCCTGTTCGTCTCTTGGCATCGCGTCCCCTGCGGCGTGAGACCGCGATTGTAGCGATCGAGACGGTCGGGCATCGTGCAGACCTTGCCCCGCTCGCCGATGAGGCGGCGGCGACCGTGCGCTACGTGCGTGACTTCCTGACAATCGCGTCAAGTGATGAGGCGTTCGCGGCGCTACGCGCGATCACAGCATCGGCGGCCTCGTCGGCTACTACCCCACTTCACGCTGAAACGCCTTCGAGGTCCAGCGCACGCCCGGTACCGAGCCGCTCTCCGCCGGGGCAGGGACGGACTGGGCGTCGCCAGCCCTCTCCACCCCGACCACGGCACAGGACTGTCTAGCTGGGGTGCGTGGATCGAGCGTTGGATCTAGCGGCTTGGCGGGGATTCAAGCCCAATCGCTTCGAGAAAGTCCGCTGTTCCCATAACCGGGATGCCGTAGCGACGAGCATTACGTGCCTTCCCCGACTGACTGCTGACGTCAGCCGCCACCAGCAGATCGCAGCTCCTCTTCGTAACTGATGCCACTGGCTGCAGTCCCGCTTGTGCAGCGCACTCTTCAAGGAAGTGCAGGGA
Organism: Tepidiformaceae bacterium; assembly: GCA_965247935.1. Lineage (GTDB taxonomy): Bacteria > Chloroflexota > Dehalococcoidia > Tepidiformales > Tepidiformaceae > CAUYXJ01. The sequence goes on along the minus strand of CBDFIA010000002.1, from coordinate 593,697 downwards.
CACAGGACTTCTCCCGACAACCGCTTCGCCAGTGAAGCAGACACGCATCCCCGTCTCGAGGGGGCTCATCGACGGAAGCAGAGTCACCATGGGCATCCGCACGTCGGTGATCTCGAGGGCCTGCATCACCTGCCTGATGAGCCATTGTTCGGAATCGGTGACGATGCCATCGCGTTTGGCGGCGGCAATGATCGATGCCAGGTATGAGCGGTGAGCGTCCTCGATCACTCTGTCGGAGAGCCCGAGCTCCGCGGCGAAATCTTTGATCGCCGCGCGTTCCTCCTCGTTGATGTGGTGGTCATCAAGCACCCAGTTCAGCGCGTCGAGGTACAGCAGCAGCGCCTCATCGGAATAGGGATAGTGTGCGAGGGACACGATACGCGCCATTTCGCTGACCTCGACACCCGCCATCTCCCGACGCAGGGTTCTCGGATTGGGCTCATGAGGAAGGTAGCCGACTCCTACGGTACCGGTATCGGCTTCCTTCTCCGATAGAACCTCTCGGGCAAGCTCGGCCGTCGCGCGCGCGTCGGTGAGCGCGCGGTGCTGCTGGCTCAATCCGATCCCATACCTGTTGCATGCCATAACGAGCTTCTCGCCAGTGGCACGGTAGGTGCAGAGACCTGAGCCGGCGTTGAATACTGCCCGCAGCCGCTCGAACTCGTACCCCAACATCCGGGTGTCGAAGGCTAGGTTGTGCGCGACCAGGATCGAGCCATGTAGTCGGCGGGATAGCGCCGTAGCGATCTCGGAGAAGGTCGGCGCAGCCTCGACCATCAATGGCGTGATGCCGTGCAAACCCGTCGGGCCGACATCGCGCTCGGGATTCACGAGCGTGTCGTACTCGTCTACCGGTTGCCATGTCTGTGGATCGAGCGTGAGCGCAGCGATCTCGACAATGCCGTCATGCCGGCCGAGGCCGGTGGTTTCGCAGTCGATGACGACCAGCGGGGGGGGGGGGCTGAGGACGATCTCAGCAAGGTCGCGCCCGCCAGCCTCGATCGCGCCTCGCCTCGATCGCGGCGACGACCTTGGTCTTCTGTTCCATGTGCTGCTTGCCCCTTCCTTATCCTACGATCGGGACTCTCTTTCGAGGACGATATCAATCGGTTCGATCAGGCCCGAGGCAGCGCGAAGGACTGGCCTGTAGACTACCCAGGAGGCAAGCCACCTGCAACGCCAAAGGGAACCTCAGGACGAAGGTTCTCGATTTTGTCCAGTCTGGTGGGCCTAACTTGACGGTAGGCAGTACCGTCTTCGAACTAGGTCTATCACTATGGTAGAGCCTCCATACGGGATGGTCTGAGCGGGGCACGTCCGATGGCAGTGTGCTCCACCGCACCCGTCCGGCGCCCTCAGGGCCGCCCCGCCAGGTGTCGCAGGCTTGCAGCGCAGCGGGGCTCCCTTCGGACAGGATCTGGCCGGGGGGGGGTCGACCGGGAAGCGGAGGTGCGTGCCCCTCAGGGCCGCGACACCTTGCGCGCCGCAGTACCGAAGTCGCAGTCGCCGATCACGACGAATGCGCGCTCTTCCCAGAGAGGAAGTGAAGCGCGAATCGCTCACGGGATCCGGCGGCTGGCTGTGATGCTTCGGGTGTCACATGACGCCCGGCTGCGTTCGCGGTATGGTCCCGCCGGGCCGGTTCGCCCGCTGCGCGGGGCGGTGCGAATGGGCCGATAGGCGCCAAGGGTGGCCCACTATCAGGAGCGACCAGGAGCGACGAGCGCATGAACGTCCGCACGCATGGCGAGCTCGTGAACTTCATCTGGGGCATCTGCAACCTGCTTCGCGGCCCCTACAAGCGCAACAAGTTCCGCAAGGTCATCCTCCCGCTCACCGTGCTCCGGCGTTTCGACTGCGTCCTCGCCGGGACGAAGGAGGCGGTGCTCGCTGCGGACGAGGGGTACGCCGGCGACAGCGCGAACGTGCGCCGGGAGCTGCTTGAGAAGGCTGCTGGGGGGCGCGCGTTCTACAACACATCGAGGCTCGACTTCGCGCGGCTGCTCGACGACCCGAACCAGATCGCGCAGAACCTCAGCCGCTACATCAACACGTTCTCCCCCAACGTGCGCGAGATCATGCAGCGCTTCGGCTTCGAGGAGCACATCGTGCGGATGGACGAGGAGGACGTGCTATTCCAGGTCATCCAGCGGTTCGCCAACGTCGACCTCTCGCCCGAGCGCGTCGACAACGTGCAGATGGGATATGTCTTCGAAGAGCTCATCCGCATTGGCGCCGAGCAGGCGAACGAGGAGGCCGGGGAACACTTCAGGCCACGTGAGGTAATCCGGCTGATGGTTAGCCTCCTGCTCGCGCCCGAGCCCGACCTTGGTACGGGGTACAGGGTGAAGACCATCTATGACCCAGCATGCGGGACCGGCGGCATGCTCACGGAGGCCGACAACTACCTGCGTAGGCACAACAGCGAGGCAAATCCCATCCTGTTCGGGCAGGACCGGAACGCCGAGTCTTGGGCCGTGTGCAAGTCGGACATGCTGATCAAGGGCGAGAACGCCGAGAACATCATCCGTGGCGACACGTTCACAAATGATGGCCACGAACGGATGCCAGACGGCAGCCGCTCGACCTTCGACTATATGCTCGCCAATCCGCCATTTGGCGTGAAGTGGGAACAACAGAAGCAAGTGATCGAGCGTGAGCTCGACGCCCTCGGCGACCAGGGGCGCTTCGGCGCGGGGACGCCGAGGATCAACGACGGCTCCTTGCTGTTCCTGCAGCACATGCTGTCGAAGATGCAGCCCGTTGCCGAGGACGGCAGTGGCGGGAGCCGCATCGCGATCGTGTTCAATGGCTCACCGCTCTTCACGGGCGACGCCGGCAGCGGCGAGAGCAACATCCGTCGGTGGATCATCGAGAAGGACTGGCTGGAGGCCATCGTTGCGCTCCCCGACCAGCTCTTCTACAACACGGGTATCTCCACCTACGTCTGGGTGCTCACCAACCGGAAAGAGCCCCACCGCCGGGGCAGAGTCCAACTCATCGACGGGCGCCAGCTCTTCGTGAAGATGCGCAAGAGCCTCGGCAACAAGCGGAACAAGATCGGCGATCCCCGAGACGATGCCCGTGAACCAGACCACATCGCAGACCTCACCCGCATCCACGGGAACTTCGAGGATGGGGAGACGCGCCCCATCACAGACGAGGACCCTGTCACGCATGAGCCGCGCACCCCGCCCCGGGTCGTGAGCAGGGTGTTCGGGAACGAGGACTTCGGCTACCGCAAGGTGACAGTGGAGCGACCCCTGCGCCTCAACCTCGCGGCGACTGAGGAGCGCATCGCTCGCATCGAGGAGCAGAAGGCATTCCAGAACCTCGCGAAGAGCAACAAGCGCCCGGGGCCAGCTCACGACGCCGAAGTGGCTGAGGGGCACGTGCGGCAGGCGGTGATCCGCAGCATGCTCCGGTCGCTCGCCGACCAAACTGGCGGCGAAGTGGTACGAGACCGCGAGGCATTCGTCGAGGTCTTGCGCAGCGCTGAGGCGGCCTCGGGCGTGAAGCTGGCGGCGGCGGAGCGCAAGGCGGTCCTGGCCGCACTCGGTGAACGCGGCCCGGAGGGTACCATCTGCCGCGACCGCAAGGGCAATCCCGAGCCGGACGCGGAGCTCCGCGACGCCGAGACCGTGCCCCTCCGCCAAGACGTGGACGAGTACATCGAGCGCGAGGTCCGTCCGCACGTGCCCGACGCCTGGGTCGACAAGAGCAAGACGAAAGTCGGCTACGAGATTCCCCTCAACCGCCACTTCTACGTGTACGAGCCGCCGCGCCCGCTCGAGGAGATCGAGTCGGACCTCCAGGCACTGGAGCAGGATATTGCGGGCCTGCTGTCCGACGTCGTGAGAAGCTGACGGCATGGCTGGGAAGCACCCTTCACACCCGAATCGAGCTGCGTGAGCCATGCCGAAGGTGCGGGAAGCGATCCGGATAGTGGAGCGCGACGGCTGGTACCATGTGAAGACGCGGGGCAGCCACCGCCATTTTCGCCACCCCGAGAAGCCGGGCAAGGTCACGATTCCGGGCAACCTGGGGGACGATGTGCCGAGGGGTACGTGGCTCAACATCCAGAGGCAGGCAGGCCTCCGCGGGAGCGCACGATGAAGCTGACTTACGCAGTCGTTATTGAGCAGACCCCGAACAACTACGGCGCCTACGCGCCAGACGTGCCGGGCTGCATAAGCACCGCCGACACCCCGGATGAAATGCTGGCAATGATCAGCGAGGCGCTCGCCTTCCATATCGAGGCATTGATCGAAGACGGCGATCCCGTACCCGCACCCACGATGTCCATTGACGACGCCATCGCGTACCACAGCCAAGCCCTCTCCGGTGCCGAAGAAGAGCTGCTGGCCGAATACAGCGACGCCCCGCCGACGCTCTCGACGCGGTTCGAGCTGGTCGAGATCGAGGTTCCCGCCCTGCAGCCCGAGACCGTCTAGGGTCTCGCTCGCTTCGCCGACCGCATGGCCGAGCACTCGGACTCCAGCGAAGCCCGGCCCGAACCGCCGCCCCTCAAGGTCGTCGAACGGGAACCTGACCCGAAGGACCCGTGGTCTGACGACATGCTCGAGCGCAAGGAGGTCGCCGACCGCCTAACCAGGATCGTCGAGGGCCAGCAGACCCCGTTCGTCATCAGCCTCGATGGCGGCTGGGGGACCGGTAAGACGTTCCTGTTGAAGCGCTGGAAGCAGGATCTGGAGAACCAGGGTTGGCACGCCATCTACTTCAACGCGTGGGAAGACGACTTCTCCGATGACCCGTTGCTCGCGATAGTCGGGCAGCTTTCTGAGCACTTGGGAAAGGGAAGGCTCCGGCGCTTCCTTCCGGTACTCAAGAAGTTCGCCATGCCATTGCTGCGCCAAGGTGCCCCACTTGCCTGGCTGCCACGACTGGCCTTCCCCCAGTTGTGCTACCCGCGCCTCAAGCGGGGTCTTCGCCAGATGTCTTCAGTGCCTACCAGCGGCGGAAGGAAACGACGGCATCGCTGAAGCGAGTCTTGGCGCGCATGTCCAAGCGCGTGTCAAAGCAGACGAAGCAGCCCCTCGTCTTCATCATCGACGAGCTTGACCGGTGCCGTCCGACCTTCGCGATCGAACTGCTGGAGCGCGTCAAGCACATCTTCGATGTGCCCAACATCGTGTTCGTCTTCGGCATCAACCGGAGCGAGCTTGTGAAGTCGCTGGAGTCGGTCTACGGCGAGATTGATGCCGGCGTATACCTGCAGCGGTTCTTCGGCATGCCGTTCGTGTTGCCGGAGCCAGACGGCCATCTGTTCTGCAGGCACTTGGCGCTCCAGTTTGGCTTGTCCGAGTTCCTCCAGAAGCTAAGTGTGAGCGGCGACGGCCAGGTATGGTTCAGAGACGTTCGCGCGATCGACGACCAGTTGCCAAACGTGCTGGGGAATATGGGCCTTTCGCTCCGGGATCTGGATTACTGTGTCCGGCTGATCTCCCTGGCCATGCGGGCCTTCGCTGGAGGCCACCCTCTGCTCTTCCTGCTTCTCGTTGCGCTCAAGATCAAGGAACCCGACCTCTACCAGCGGTTCGTCGAAAGGCGGGCGCGTGGGGCCGAAGTCATCGACTACCTGAACGACGAGACGTCCCTCGGAACGCGAAGCGGTCTGCACCTCAGCATTGACCCGACATCCCTGCTCGAAAAGATGCAAGCCGCCGTCTACTGCGCTGACGACGCCCACACCGTCCAGGAGCAGCTTGAGGGCCTGGCGGGAGGAAGAAAGCACGTGCGGTCCGAGTACCTGTCTCAAGAACACCGCCTGGGGCAAGAGGACTCTCAATACCTAGTGCACCTCCAGGGTCTGATACAAAAGTGTGTCGACGATCCCTACCGTCCGAGCGTTGGCCTCTGGTCCATGGCCCAGACCATTGACCTCTACTACCGCACGACGAGGCTACCTGGGGCATGAACCCCTACCCCGCCTACCGCCCCTCCGGTGTCGAGTGGCTCGGCGATGTGCCGGAGCACTGGGACGTGAGGCGGCTGGAGCACGTCGCCTCGTATCGGACGAGCAGTGTGGACAAGAAGGCCGAGGAGGGCGAGATCCCTGTCAGGCTATGCAACTACACCGACGTCTACTACCAGGACCGGATCCGGGCTGGCGCCGGTGACTTCATGGAGGCCACCGCCTCGCCGCGAGAGATTGCGCGCTTCGGGCTCCGGGTGGGCGATGTCCTGGTCACCAAGGACTCTGAAGACTGGCGTGACATCGGGGTGCCGGCCCTCGTCGAAGAGACTGCCTCCGACTTCGTACGCGGGTAGCACCTGGGAATCATCACGGCTGCCGAGGACCTGGATTCCAGCTTCCTCTTCCGGCTGATGCAGTCCGGCGCTGTGAACCAGCAGCTTCAGACTTCCGCCTCGGGAGTCACTCGGTATGGGCTGCCCAACTCGGCAAGTTGGCGATGCCACCCTCCCCCTACCTCCCCTCGACGAGCAGCGTGCAATTGCCGCGTTCCTCGACCAGGAGACGGAGCGCATCGACGCGCTCGTCGCGAAGAAGCGGCAGCTCATCGAGCGGCTGCACGAGTACCGGACCGCACTCATCACCCGCACCGTGACGCGCGGCCTCCCGCCCGACGCCGCCCTCGACCCCTCGCCCCGCCTCAAATCCTCGGGCGTCGAGTGGCTCGGCGATGTGCCGGAGCACTGGGAGGTGAATCCCCTACGCAGCTTGGTCTCGTTCCGCGGGGGTGCCACACCAAGCAAGTCGCGGGAGGACTTCTGGGACGGCGACATTCCCTGGGTGTCGCCCAAGGACATGAAGCGGCCCCTGATTGCGGACTCAGAAGACCACGCGACTCCTGCCGCTCTCGCAGAGTCTCCGTGCGCAGTCCTCCCCGTGCCGAGTGTCCTCGTTGTCGTCCGAGGAATGATCTTGGCTCACTCCTTCCCCGTGGCTACAACTGGGGCGCCTGTCTAACGGCTTCCTGCACTGGTTCTTGGCCGGGATGGCGAAGGCCCTGGTTTCGTTGTGCGATGAGTCGGCTCACGGCACGCGAAGGCTGGAGACGGGTACTCTCGCCGGATTCCCCACTCCCGTTCCCCCATTCGGCGAACAGGCCGCAATTGCCGAATTCCTGGACGCGCAGACAGGGCGACTCGATGAGCTCATCCACCGGGCGAATCGGCCGTCGAGCGGCTGCAGGAGTACCGGAGCGCGCTCATCACCGCCGCCGTGACAGGAAAGATCGACGTGCGAGAATGACCACGCACGCGAACGCAGCCACCGGAAGCAGCTCCCCATGACCGCCACCCACACCGAGCAGGCCTTCGAGACCAACGTCGAGTCGATGCTCCTCAGCCGGGGCTGGCGCAAAGGAGACCTCGCCGAGTGGGATGTCGACCGGGCGCTATTCCCGGCGCGCGTCGTGGCTTTCATCCGCGACACCCAGCCCGACGAATGGGTGCAGATGGCCTCGCTGCACGGCACGGACTTCGAAGAGCGCATCGTCGCGACACTCGCGCGGGAGCTTGACACCAAGGGGTCGGTCGAGGTGCTGCGCCATGGCTTCAAGTTCTACGGCAGGACGTTCCGCCTCGCGTACTTCGCGCCGGCACACGGTCTCAACCCGGATGCCCTTACACACTTCGAGCGCAACGAGCTGACCGTGACGCGGGAGACGCCGTGCCACCCTGGCAAGGGCGACACGCTCGACCTCGTCTTCGCCCTCAACGGCGTGCCGGTCGCGACGTGCGAGCTCAAGAACTCGATGACCGGCCAGACCTGGCGTGACGCTATCCGCCAGTACCAGCAGGACCGCGACCCCAACGCGCCCATCTTCCGGTTCAAGCGCCGCGCCCTCGTCCACTTCGCCGCCGACCCGGACGACGTTCACATGGCGACGCGCCTCGCCGGCGACGGCACACGCTTCCTGCCCTTCAACCGCGGGAGCAACCCCGGCGCCGTCCACTGCGGGAAAGGCAACCCGGCGAACCCCGACGGCGACCGCACGGACTACTTCTGGCGCGAGGTGCTTGAACGCGAGCGCTTCCTCGACATCCTCGGCTCCTACGTTTTTCTTGAGACCCGCGAGGAGAAGGTCGAGGACGCGAAGGGTGCGCGCACGGAGAAGCGGGAGACAATGATCTTTCCGCGCTACCACCAGCTCGACGCCGTCACAGGGCTCGTCGAGGCGACTCGCGCGGACGGGCCAGGGCGCAACTACCTCATCCAGCACTCGGCGGGCAGTGGCAAGACGAACAGCATCTCGTGGCTGTCGCATCGCCTCGCGAGCCTGCACACCGCCGCCGACGAGAAGGTCTTCGACTGCGTCGTCGTCATCACCGATCGGCGCGTCCTCGACCGCCAGCTGCAGGACGCCGTGTACCAGATCGAGCACGCCCAGGGCGTGGTGAAGGCGATCGACGAGGACTCGCAGCAGCTCGCGCAGGCCCTCGCCGATGGGACGAGGATCGTCATCACCACGATCCAGAAGTTCCCGTTCATCATGAAGGGCCTGCTGCGCATCGCCGGCGCCGACTCGGCCGATGCGCCCTCGGAAGACGAGCAGATGCAGGCGGCCGAGTGGCGCAAGGCCATCGCTGCCCGTCGCTACGCCGTCATCGTCGACGAGGCGCACTCGAGCCAGACCGGCGAGAGCGCCAACGAGATGAAGAAGGTGCTCGGCACGCGCGCGCACGCGGCCCTCGAGGCTGCACAAGACGGAGAGGACCTCGTCAACGCGGCGGCCGAGGCACGCGGCCGCCAGCCCAACCTCTCGTTCTTCGCATTCACCGCGACTCCGAAGGGCAAAACGATCGAGCTATTCGGCCGGCCGGGGCCGAGCGGCGACCCGGAGCCGTTCCACGTCTACAGCATGCGCCAAGCGATCGAGGAGGGCTTCATCCTCGACGTACTGCAGCACTACATCGACTACAACACCTACTTCCGCATCGTGAAGCGGGCCGACGACGACCCCAAGCTGCCGAAGCGCCACACGGCGGTCGCGCTCGCGAAGTTCCTGAGCCTGCACCCGGTCAACGTCAGCCAGCGCACCGAGGTGATCGTAGAGCACTTCCGCGAGCACGTGCGTCACCACATGGACGGCCGCGCGAAGGCGATGGTGGTCACCGCGTCGCGGCTGGGCGCGGTGCGCTACATGCAGGCCTTCCAGCGCTACATCGCCGAGCACGGCTACGACGACGTGCGCCCGCTCGTCGCCTTCAGCGGCACCGTCACGGACCCGGACACCGGCGAGGAATTCACCGGAGCCAAGCATGAACATCGCCATCGTGACAGGCAAGTCGATCAGCGAGGCGGCGCTGCCGGGGCGGTTCGCCTCGCCCGACTACCAGATCCTGCTCGTGGCCGAGAAGTACCAGACCGGCTTCGACCAGCCGCTCCTGCAGGCGATGTACGTCGACAAGCGCCTCGACGGCGTCCAGGCCGTCCAGACGCTCTCACGCCTCAACCGCATCGCGCCCGGCAAGGCGCCGCCCTTCGTCCTCGACTTCGTCACGACCCCGACGACATCCGCGACGCCTTCGCGCCCTACTACGACCAGACCCAGATGCTGGAGGCCTCGGACCCGTACCGCCTCGAGGAGCTGAAGCACGAGCTCGACGGTATGCAGGTCTACCACCACGCCGAGGTTGAGGCCTTCGCGCAGGTCTTCTACCTGCCGGTCTCGAAGCGCGGCCGGACGACCACGCGCGCATGGAGGCCCAGCTACAGCCGGCCGTCGGCCGCTTCGCGAACCTCGACGAGGACGACCAGACTGCCTTCCGCGACCGCCTCGGCGCGTTCATGAATCTCTACGCCTTCCTCAGCCAGATCATCCCCTACGCCGACGCGGACCTCGAACGCCTCTCCTCGTTCGGGCGCATGCTGCTCCGAGCGCAACGCGGGCATTCGCCCGGTCGTGGTACGAAAGGGAGTCGTCAGAGGCGAGCTCGATGAGCTTGTCGTAGTCCCGGATGGCCTCGTCGTACTTCTGGCTCGACAGCCGGCCCGAGTCGACCGCCCGCACCAGCGTCTTGTAGTTGACGCCCAGCAGCGCGAGGTCGCCTCCCTCTGGCACCCGACCGGGGCCGCCGACGAGACCCCCCTCGTCGAGCGCTCCGGCGCCGTGGTGCTGCTCCCTTCGGCGAGAAGCACCACGGGCGGCGCCCACGTGGGCGACACCACCTCCGCCACGCCCAGGGCGATCCGCTTTCCCGACGACCTCCTGCGCCGACACCACCTCTACGTGGCGCGCACGCGCATGGGCAAGTCCACCCTCATGCGCCACCTCGTCGCCCACAAGCTGCGGGGGAAGGCGGCGGGACGCGACGGCGACGCCATCATCGTGGTCGACCCCCACGCCGACCTCGTGGGCGGCCTCGTGGAGGATGTCCCGGAGTCGCTGGTGGACCAGGTGCGGCTAGTCGATCTCGCATCGGAGGAGCGCGCCCCCGGCATCAACCTCCTCGACACGAGCGTCTTCAGCGACCGCGACCGCACCGCCGACTCGGTCGTGCGCGTGGCCCGCGGCCTCTGGGAGCAGTGGGGGCCGCGCATGCAGTCCATCCTCGAGCAGACGGTGAAGACCCTGCACGAGGCCAACGCCCACCCGGCCACTCCAGCGGATGCGCAGCACACCATCTCCTCCGCCACCTGGACCACACCGCCTCCGTCCACGCCTTCGTCGCCGTCCTCGCCCGCCAGGCTCGCGCCGGGGGGTGGGAGGTGGTGCAGCTCGACCCGCCCCGCAGCGCCTCCCGCTACTTTCCCCACGGCGGCCTGCCCGCCCGCGCGGGCGGCACACGCTCGGCCCACCCCGACGCGTCCGGCCTCCTGCGCCGCGGAAGCGTGACGTGGCCCTTCTTCCTCGAGTGGGAGCGCCGCGCCGTGCGGCCCACCACGATGGCTGCCCGGCTGGCCCCCTACCTGCGCTACTACTCCACCCACCGGCCAACGGACGACCACGGCGCCCGTCCCGATGTCCTCGTCGTCTTCCAGGAGGAACTGGCGGCCTCGCACTTCCTGCGCGTCGCCGCAGCGGAGATGGAGCGCGCCCGTGTCGAGGTACCCCTGTGGGTCTCCCACGAACGTCTCCTGCACCAGCAGCGGCCGCTGGGACGGGCCTGGCTCCGCCCTGACGGCGGTCAGCCGACTCTCATCCTTCCGGCCGCCTGAACACCCCACACGGAGGTGAGACCTATGAGGCTGTACTACATCGCCGAGGCCGAGGGACGCCGCCGCCACGTCCGCTCCGCCCTCGGGGTGGACGCGGAGCGCTGGGGTGATGTCTTCCGCGAGGCCGACACCTAGCCTTCGACCCGTTCACGTCGGCCTCCCGCCCACTGTTTCGGCCGGCGAGCGCCGCCCGGTCGCATACTTTAGGTGGAATCGGCTCGCAGAAGAGTTCCCGCAGTACAACACAACGAAGACGGGATGCTAACGACAGAAGATACTGCATTGAAGGATTGTTTCTCATTCTTCATTCGAATTCACCGTGATAATACTGTGATATGTTCGTAATAACTCTGTGATTCTGGGATTAGTGGGCAAAAAAGTCTTTACTTTCCCGTGAAGAACGTCTTGCGTTCCCGCCTTCCGTGGAGATCGATTCCTGCAGAAGACACACGAGGAGGCGCGAAGCATCCCTAGTAAGCTTCTGCTCAGGCAGCAACACAGGCGTATGTCACGACTTGTCCAAGTGGGGCGACGACCAGCATCGGCAGCATCACGCGCTGGTACGCGACTATCACGTGCAATAACGACGAGACCAGCGAGATCACCGAGACCCGGGCATTCGTGCGGTCTTTCGTCAAAGCGATCCTGGTCAAGCCCGGCCGGGTCACGATCCACTACACGATCCCGACTCCACCCGACAGCCCCATCGGGGGCGCCGACGCAGCCGAGGTCGCTCTCTCGGGACGAGTTATGAGTACAGTCAACGCTGGTGGCCCGTAAAGGGGCAAGGGGGTCAACCCGCTATCCTCCCGGGCGACCCCCTTGCGATGGAGCGCGATTACGCTCGTTAGGCCCGTAACCAACGCAGCGAGTACCAGCCTCCCCCTATCAGCGCCGGGATTCCAACGACTAGCAGCACGATCGCCCAAATCGCGCGTAGGGCCAGGCCTACCTCAGCCACCGGCGCGTGGCACCCAGAGCGCCCAGCAGCCCGCTGAGAACCAGGAGTGCGAGGACGGCGGCGATCCCGGTAGATGGACTGAGGGCCAGGCCACTGCCTGTGTCCGGCGGGAGTGGGGCCACGGGCTCCGGATCGGGCGTAGCCATCTGCGTGGGGGACGCCGGCTGGGTGGCCGCCGGCTGGGTGGCCGCCGGCGGCGTCGACGCGCCCGCGGTCAGCACCGTGACCTCCGTAGCGCCGCCCACCGGGTAGTCGTCCCGCTCGAAGTCCCTCAGCGTGCCGGAGAAGTCATAGGGACCCGGTGTGCTGGAGGCCGTAACGGTGTAGGTGAAGGAAGTGTCGCCCTGGAGGGTGAACCTGACATTCTGGCCGCTTTCGTTGACCTGGCTGGCGCTCAGGCTGCTGGACACGTAGGAGAAGCCGGTGGGCAGCGTCTCGGTGACTCCGCCGGCCTGCCCGTAGTCGGTGGCCTGAATGGTCACCACCACCTGGCCCCCAGGGGCCACGGATGTCGAATCAAAGCTCCGCGTGGCGCTGGGAGCCGACTGTGCGGACGTTGGGACGATGCCCGTCAAGGCCACCACACCCGTTATGGAAACGACCATGATGGCCGCTAAAGCTAGTCTGAGCATCATTGGCTGGCTTACCTCCTTCTCTTTGGTCGGATTTGGAAGGGGCTCCGCTTACGCGGAACCCCTTCCATCTATGGGGTCTCTGAATTAGCGCCGAAGAGGTAGAGGTTTATGGTCTCTATCACGTCTTCTTTGCTGACGGCGTCGGCTCCCTCACCGAATAGGTAGTCGTTGATGGCCTGGATGACCTCGTCCCGATCGAGCGCGCCGCTATTGTCGGCGTCGTACTCGGCAAGCGGGTCGAAGCCAAGCTCGGTCACGGTGATGGTGACGTCGATGGAGTCACTGAGACCGCCTGAGTCGCTGGCAGTCACCGTGACGGAATAGGTGGCCTTGGTCTCGTAGTCCAAGGCCACCAGGGTCATCAGCTGACCCGATCCCGTGTCTATGTCGAAGGACGCGGCATCGATCCCGCTCAGGGCGTAGGTCAGGGCGTCGCCGTTAGCGTCGCTTGCCGCCACCGGGTTGCCGATGTCCTCGCCCGCCACCGTGTTCTCCGCCACGCTCCGAGCGCCGTCCTCGCTGTCTGCGAATTCGGGGGCAACGTTGTCCACGTCGGTCACGGTGATGGTGATCTCCGGGCCTTCGTTTACGTCGGTGACGGTGATGGTCACGTCGATGGAGGCGGTAGCGCCGAACGAGTCCGTCGCAATGACCTTCACCATGTAGCTGGTCTTGGTCTCGTAGTCCAGGTTAGTCCCGGCCCCGACCGTAATCTGACCACTGGTCAAACCGATGTCGAAGGAGGACGCGTCAGGGCCGCCCAGCGTGTAGGACACTAAGTCGTTGGCGTTGGCGTCGGTGGCGGTGATCGCACCACCGTCCACGGAGGCGTCTGCGGCTGCGTTCTCTGCAACCGTCCTTTCGGCCTCGGTGTTCTGCACGCCGTCGGTTTCGGCGTCCTGGTCATCGAACACCGGGGCCTTGTTCCTGGTGTCCGCCGCCACGACGTTGGCCGAGTCGCCGGATGCCGTGTGATCCGGACCCTGGGGGTCGGTGTAGGTCGTCGCCGTAGCCGTGAGAGTCCCTGCCACGTCAGCGGCGACCGGCGTGTAGGTGTCCGACGTGGCATCGTCGATGTCGCTGCCTCTGATACTCCACTGCCATTTGACGTCGGTTACCGGGCCGTCAATGTCGGTGAGGCTGGCCGTCAACGAGACTCCAACACGCGGCTGGACCGCCGACAGGGTCACCGTGCCATCCTCGTTCACGTTGGCGACCTTGACCTCTACGTCCTTGGTGCCACGGATGTCGTCGGCGTCCTTGGCGCCCACCGTCACCTCGTAAATGTTGTCCTCGTCTGCGTCACCAGGCATCTCGTAGTTGGGCGATGCCTTGAAGGTGAGCACACCAACGGTGAGGTCAAAGAGGGCAGCGTCGGCCCCACTCAAGTCCAAGGTGATAGTGCCCGCGCTCTCCGGATCCGTCACTGTGAAGGTCGCCACATCACCAGCGCCGTTCTCGTCATAGTCAACCACGTCGCCGGTTCCGGCTATTGTCGGCGGCTCGTTCACGCCCGTGATGGTGATGACCACGGCGATGGAGTCGCTATCTCCGGCCGGGTCCGTGGCCGTGACTGTGACTGCGTAGGTTGCAGTATCCTCGACGTTCAAGTCGGCCTTCGTCTTGATCTGCCCGGTGGCCTGGTCAATGTCAAAGGCCCCAGCCGCCGCAGTTTCGCCCGGAGTGTCGCCCAGCGTGTAGGTCAGTATGTCGTCGTCAGTGTCCCCGGCCGCAAACCGAACTCCCACGTCCTCACCCGCGGCCGTGTTCTCCTCGACCATCCTCGTCGCCGTAGCGCTCTGGTCTCCAGGAGTGTCGGGGTCCTGGTCAGGGAACACGGGAGGGTTATTCGGCTCATTAATCACCTGCACCGTATGGGCCGACGTCACCCTCGCGCTCTTGTCGGGACCATGCCCGTCGGTGTACGTCACCGTGGCGCGCAGGTAGAAGCCCACGTCGTGGTTCGTCGGGCTGTAGGTCGTTGCCTCGGCATCCTCTATGGCGTTGTAGGAGCCGCTCTTGCTCCTCGACCTGGACCACTGCCACTCCGCACCGGTAATCTCTTCGTCGGGGTCGCTGTGCATAGCAGTCAACGTAACTCCGGGATACGGGGCCACCGCAGACAGGGTTACTGTGCCAGCCTCGTCCACGTTGGTCACTTCGACCGTGACAACCTTCTCGGTCGTCATGCCGTCGGCGTCGGTGGCCACCACGGTCACCGTGTACTCGTTGTTGTTATCGCCGTCGGTCGCCATCTCGTAATCGGGCACTTCTGCAAACGTGAGCACGCCGCTGTCGCTGATCTCAAAGTCCCCAGCGTCGTCGCCAGTCGCCAACGACCAGGTAATGGCCCCCGCTAACTCCGGGTCCACCGCTGTGAACACCGCCACCCGCCCGGTCCCGTTCTCGCGGTACTCCTCCTGAGCTGCTCCTCTAATCTCCGGGCCTTCGTTTACGTCGGTGACGGTGATGGTCACGTCGATGGAGGCGGTAGCGCCGAACGAGTCCGTCGCAATGACCTTCACCATGTAGCTGGTCTTGGTCTCGTAGTCCAGGTTAGTCCCGGCCCCGACCGTAATCTGACCACTGGTCAAACCGATGTCGAAGGAGGACGCGTCAGGGCCGCCCAGCGTGTAGGACACTAAGTCGTTGGCGTTGGCGTCGGTGGCGGTGATCGCACCACCGTCCACGGAGGCGTCTGCGGCTGCGTTCTCTGCAACCGTCCTTTCGGCCTCGGTGTTCTGCACGCCGTCGGTTTCGGCGTCCTGGTCATCGAACACCGGGGCCTTGTTCCTGGTGTCCGCCGCCACGACGTTGGCCGAGTCGCCGGATGCCGTGTGATCCGGACCCTGGGGGTCGGTGTAGGTCGTCGCCGTAGCCGTGAGAGTCCCTGCCGCGTCAGCGGCGACCGGCGTGTAGGTGTCCGACGTGGCATCGTCGATGTCGCTGCCTCTGATACTCCACTGCCATTTGACGTCGGTTACCGGGCCGTCAATGTCGGTGAGGCTGGCCGTCAACGAGACTCCAACACGCGGCTGGACCGCCGACAGGGTCACCGTGCCATCCTCGTTCACGTTGGCGACCTTGACCTCTACGTCCTTGGTGCCACGGATGTCGTCGGCGTCCTTGGCGCCCACCGTCACCTCGTAAATGTTGTCCTCGTCTGCGTCACCAGGCATCTCGTAGTTGGGCGATGCCTTGAAGGTGAGCACACCAACGGTGAGGTCAAAGAGGGCAGCGTCGGCCCCACTCAAGTCCAAGGTGATAGTGCCCGCGCTCTCCGGATCCGTCACTGTGAAGGTCGCCACATCACCAGCGCCGTTCTCGTCATAGTCAACCACGTCGCCGGTTCCGGCTATTGTCGGCGGCTCGTTCACGCCCGTGATGGTGATGACCACGGCGATGGAGTCGCTATCTCCGGCCGGGTCCGTGGCCGTGACTGTGACTGCGTAGGTTGCAGTATCCTCGACGTTCAAGTCGGCCTTCGTCTTGATCTGCCCGGTGGCCTGGTCAATGTCAAAGGCCCCAGCCGCCGCAGTTTCGCCCGGAGTGTCGCCCAGCGTGTAGGTCAGTATGTCGTCGTCAGTGTCCCCGGCCGCAAACCGAACTCCCACGTCCTCACCCGCGGCCGTGTTCTCCTCGACCATCCTCGTCGCCGTAGCGCTCTGGTCTCCAGGAGTGTCGGGGTCCTGGTCAGGGAACACGGGAGGGTTATTCGGCTCATTAATCACCTGCACCGTATGGGCCGACGTCACCCTCGCGCTCTTGTCGGGACCATGCCCGTCGGTGTACGTCACCGTGGCGCGCAGGTAGAAGCCCACGTCGTGGTTCGTCGGGCTGTAGGTCGTTGCCTCGGCATCCTCTATGGCGTTGTAGGAGCCGCTCTTGCTCCTCGACCTGGACCACTGCCACTCCGCACCGGTAATCTCTTCGTCGGGGTCGCTGTGCATAGCAGTCAACGTAACTCCGGGATACGGGGCCACCGCAGACAGGGTTACTGTGCCAGCCTCGTCCACGTTGGTCACTTCGACCGTGACAACCTTCTCGGTCGTCATGCCGTCGGCGTCGGTGGCCACCACGGTCACCGTGTACTCGTTGTTGTTATCGCCGTCGGTCGCCATCTCGTAATCGGGCACTTCTGCAAACGTGAGCACGCCGCTGTCGCTGATCTCAAAGTCCCCAGCGTCGTCGCCAGTCGCCAACGACCAGGTAATGGCCCCCGCTAACTCCGGGTCCACCGCTGTGAACGTCGCTACCGGCCCCGTCCCGTTCTCGGGATACTCGATGGCCTCCTGCGCCCAGACCAGTCCGCCGGACAGCAGGAACAGCAACCCGACGGCCAAGGCCGCGAGAAAAGCAGTGACACCTAGAGCGCGGCTTGCCCTCTTGTAGAGGGAAGAAGGGGGAGTGGCGCCCCCAGATAGGGGGTTAGAAGCGGGGAGGTTGCGGGGGAGGAGCCCTGTCAGAGCAGCTACGAGGCGCTGCCTTGGCGATGGTCTCGGTACGGTTTCAGTCGCTAATGGGGGGGGGGTGGATTTCGTAACTACAGACGCTGCACCTGGAAAACTACCTGGGAAGCCATTGGACGATACCGAGTTATCCATCATTTAGGGTTGCCCCTTACCTCTTAATTCCTAGCTAATTCCTAGCACGGTCTTCGGCCACAGAGAGACCGCAGGTCCCTTGGCCCTGCATGTTGCCCGTTAGGGAACTACAAACCTCGGTCACTTGTCAAGGGGGAAATCGAGTTACGGTGCCGAATTGGTGCAGTCTCGGACCTCAGGGGCACTTGCTTGCCGTCAACCTGCACCGGCTCGCCGGGCGCATCCACCACCAGTTCCTTGGGCCGCCGTTTCCGCGGCATCTGCGCGTAGGGGCTGCGACGGGGCTGGGGCGCTTCCCGCAGGAGGGCCCGGGCCTTTGGGCGATCACCTTCCCGACACGCGCGCCCGGTAGGAGTCAGGACAGACTCGCCCACATCCGAAGGCGCGGCCCACACCACCTTACCGCGATCTGTCCGTCGTCGGGGTATGCCAGCCCCCTGAAAGTCGGGGGGGTAAGCGGGGCGCGGGAGGCCCCCAGCCGGACGGGAAGCGCCCACGCCCACAAGCGTCAATAGGAGATTCACAGGGTTGAACACGGTGTTGCGGTTACCCCCTCGGTTCTATGATTACGCGCCCGCCGTCACTGATTTCCACGTACAGGCTATGGCTGTCCATCAGGTCCATGCCCAGCAGGGGTGCGACGCCCACTGCGTCAATGTCAATGTATCGTAGCCGACCGTCCCAGACCACTGACGTGCCGCCAGGCGTTGTAGCACTTCTGAGGATAGGACTGGTACCTCCAGCGGCAGCTGGGACTGGCGAAGAGCTGGTCGAGCCGATGGTGCAGGCGGACGGTAGCGGAGGGAGGAGTGGGGCCCGAGGTGGTTGTACGCGAAGCGCCACTGCTCGCTGAGTATCTGCGCCTCGAGCAACGTGTCGAAGCGCTCACGGTTGAGGCACTCGTCCCGGAGCTTGCCGTTAAGCGACTCGACGGAGCCATTCTCCCAGGGGCTGCCAGGCTCGATGAAGAGCGTCTGCACGCCCACGCGCTCGAGCCAGTGACGCACCGCCTTGGCGGCGAACTCGGGGCCGTTGTCAGAGCGGATGTGGGCGGGAACAGCGCGCCGCACGAAGAGCTCGGCGAGGCAGGCGAGCACCTCGATGGAGGGGAGCCGTCGGGCAACGACGATTGCGAGGCACGCGCGCCTGTACTCATCGACGACCACGAGGAGCTTCAGCGCTCGCCCAGCGGCAGTGCGCTCGAAGACGAAGTCGTAGGGCCAGACGTCATTGGGTCGCTCTGCACGCCGGCGCACGATGGCGCCCTCCGCCAGCCAGAGTCGTCCCCGCTTGGGCTGCTTCCTCGGTACCCGCAGCCCCTCCTTGCGCCAGAGTCGCTCTCCTGGCGCAACAGCGCCGTGATGCGGCGATAGCCGTCACGTCCGAAGCGTGAGGCCAGGGCCACGCTGCGGGCGCTCAGCGCTTCCTCAGCGTCTGCCCGCCGCTTCGCCTAACGCTGGCTCGGGCGCGGCTGCTGGAGGACGCGACAAGCGCGTCGCTCCGAGATTGGCAACGGCGCTTGCACGTGGGTGACCGCCCGGCGGCGCTTCGCCGGGCGCAGAAGTTTCCCCGCGCCGCCCCGCGCAGGATGTCGTTATCGAGGACCTGCTCCGCCACGAGCTTCTTCAGGCGCGCGTGCTCGCGTTCCAGGTCTTTGAGTCGCTTCGCCTGGTCGAGCTGCAGGCCGCCGTACTCCGTCTCCAGCAGTAGTAGGTCGGCTCGCTGATCCCCAGCCGCCCGATCACCTCCTCGACCGTCGCCCCCTGTCCCAGGGCGACCTCTGCCTCCCTCAGCTTCCCGATGATCGCCTCGACGCTGTATCGCTTCCTTGGCATCTTCTGCTCCCCTTCTTCGCCAGGCTCTCTCTCATTCCTCCTGGCTCAGTTCTTGGGGCGCAGGTCAAGACCACGACGGCGACGCCGGTCCATGGAGCCAACTTCGCTGTTAGCAGAGCAATCATATTGTCGCTCCCAGGCTCAAATTTGGAGGATTCGAGCTCTCCTCTCCGCTCCAGAAGGGAGGAGGAGAGGGTGGGAACCCGTGCCCTGCAACTTAGCTTTCGCTTACTTTCCTCAAGGCAGCCGACCGCCAGCTGATCGAGATGGCCCAAGCCCAGGGCGCGGCAGCGATGCTCGCAGCGCAGACGATCGTCTGCCCCAGCTACTCTTGCGGTGCCCGGGGCACGTGGCGAGGAGCACAGGCGCCGAGCGCGCGGCGCCTATGTTCCTGGGAGGCTCGTAGCCTAGCCCTGACCGTGTCGGATGAGCTGACCCGGGGTAAGGCCGGTGCACTTGCCATCCTCGAAGGTCGTCTTGCCGTTGACCATGGTCCAGCGATAGCCCTCAGCTTCGCGCACGAGCCGCCACTCGTTTGCCGGGAAGTCGTAGGCTCGCCTCGTCTCGGTCCGCCGCAGCTTCTCGAAGTCGTAGACGATGATGTCGGCGGGTGACCCCTCGCGGATCCAGCCGCGGTCTTTGAAGCCCGCGGCCATCGCCGGATAGGCGCTCAAACGCCAGTGAGCTTCTTCCAGATCGACCAACTCGTTCTCGCGGACGAGAACCTCGATGTACTCGGTGGAGTACGCAGCCATCGTGATGAACTTGGTGTGCGCGCCTCCATCCGAGAGGCCCGGCAGGGCGAAGGGGGAGTTCGTAATGTCCTTCATCGCCTTCATGTCCATCTTGTTCGGCGGCGAGCCGAAGGTCGACCGCAGGTTGTCCGCAACGCCGATGTCAAGGAAGACATCGATGATGTGCTTTCCTTCGCGCTCGGCGATCTCCCGGATCGTGAAGCCCTCGTACTGCTGCAGCGATGGGTCCTCGACAATCTCGACCGTGAGTTCCCCAATGCCGCTGCCGGAGACGAAGCCCTTGTCTTCGGTTCCAGCGCCGGTCACCGGGCCCTTGCCTGCGTCGTACTCCGCCTTGAAGACCGCTCGGCGCTCTGGGTCGTTCAGCTTCGCGACCTTCTCTTCGATCGTCTGGCCGCCACCAAGGGCCTCACGCCAGGACGGGACGTTATCGAAGAGGCTCCATTCGTCGAGCTGGAACTCGAAAGCAATAGCTGTCGTGATGGACTGCGCGAACACGCGGTTGCCGCGCTCGTTCGCCTCGGCGATCCACTGCTCCGTGTCTTTGTAGCCCGGGAGAGCGATACCGTGCTGATCGGTGAGCGCAGCGAGGGCGTTGTAGACGATCGGGCGGCCGCTCACTTCAGCAAGCCGGTTGATGAGCTCCGGCGTCCCTCCGGCGATCTGAATGAACCCTTTCCGAACCTTGCCGAGGACGCCCGCGAACGCGACCAGGTCTTCCTCCGCCATGAGGTCGGTCGCCATGGGTGTCCCGTCGTAGTCCCGCTGGACGCTGTCTTCGCCGCCGAGCTGCGCGGAGAAGCCACAAGCACCAGCCTCGAGAGCCTCCTCGAGGAGCTTGCACATCTCGGCTTGCTCATCGTCCGTCGCGGCGCGACTCTTGGCTGTCTCGAGCCCCATCACGTACATCAAGAGGGGATTCAGCCCAACGTAGCCGAGAAGGTTAATGCCCTTCGGCGTGCGCTCGACGCTGTCCAGGAACTCCGGATAGCTCTCCCAGTCCCAGGGCATGCCCGCCTTCATGCTCGCGAGGGGGACGGCCTCGTTCCTCTGCATCGTGAGCATCGCCCGATCCTGCTCCTCCGGCTTGACCGGGGCGAAGCCGAAGCCGCAGTTGCCGATGACGGCTGAGGTCACACCGTGCCAGCCAGAGATCGAGCACCACGGGTCCCAAAAGAGCTGTGAGTCGTAGTGCGTGTGCAAGTCCACGAATCCCGGTGCAACGATCAGCCCGCTGGCATCGAGCACCTTCGCTCCCTCGTGGCTCGAGATGCGGCCGATGTAGGCGACCTTCCCATCTTTGATGCCAACGTCGCTCGTGAACCGGGGTGTCCTGAGGCCGTCGACGACGGTTCCGCCCTTGATAACGGTGTCGAATTCCGCCATGGCTTCCGTGATCTCCTTCAGTCTCCCGTCATCCCGCTGCGACGTGGAGACAGTCTCTCCTACCACGTTCGTGCTAGTTGGTCAACGCGCTCGGCCGCCTCGCCCTCCTGGTACACCTTCTCCGCCCGCCCACCCGAGATATCTGGGCCGCCGACCGGGCGTTATCCCCATTGTGACGCCCTTCCGCGGCCAGGAGGCCGACGCCATCGTCGAGCGAGCGGCACCATCCGCCGCGAGTGCGTCGACCACGTCCTCGTACTCGAGAAAAGCATCTCCGCCACGTGCTCCACAAACACGTCGCGGACTACAACGCGACTCGACCGCGCCAATCGTTAGCCGCTCAGCCTCAGATGTCCCACGACTCCCGGCCCCCCCCGCTGGGGCGAATGGGCGCCCGATTCGCGTAGGCTTGCACCGCGAATACGACGGGAGGCTGCCTGATTGGGTATTGAGACACCACAGCTGCGTCCTTAGGTGACGCCAAGTCCTGGCAGCCTCAAGCTGACCTGCAAAGCGCAGCATGTCGAATCGTCACGGAATCGCCTGATCGCCTGGACAGCGACGGGCACTGGGGCGGTGAGGTCCCATCGCGGCGCTGCCGTGCTCTGGGCCTTCGCGCTCCTAGCGGCGATCACGCTCTCCACCGCTGCCGCCACCAAAAGCCGCATGCCTGGCGACCTGAGCGCCGCGCGCAACGTTCAGGCCTGGTCCTTCCCGGGCGAACCGCTCGCCAATCTCGTCCGGGCGCTGACCAGCACCGAGGTCGTGCTCGGGCTCGGCGTTGCGTTCGTCATCGCGGCATGGGTCGGTGATTGGCGGCGCCCCGCTCTCGTGCTAGCTGTCGGGCTGGTGCTCCTCGTTCTGCTGCAGACCGGCCTCAAGGAACTGGTCGATCGCCCCCGGCCCGGCACCGACCTCATCGACATCCGCGCCAGCTTCCAGAGCGAGAGCTTCCCGTCGGGCCACGTCCTGAGCGGGACCTACCTGTATGGCTTCCTCGCCTGGGCGGGCGTCGGCGCCTCGCTGCCCACTGCCGCCAGGGCCACGATCCCGGGGCTGGCCCTTCTCTTCCTCGCGCTCAGTGGCCTCGCGAACATCTACCTCGGGGTGCACTGGCCCAGCGATGTCATCGGCGGCTACCTCTGGGCCTTCGTCCTCCTGATTCCCGCCGCGGGCTACGCCTTTCCCCGCGTTCCGACTCAAGGGTGAAGGGCGGCGAGCGAGCGAGCGCGGACTCGGCCTCGGGGGTGCCGGAGCGGTCGTCCCAGCGTCGGGAGGTAGGTTCATCGCCTTGCGGGCAAAACCTCATCCGTGCAATGCGGATGAGTTTCTGGGACCCCCGTCGGATGGGGACCGCCCTTCTGGCTGTCCGTCAACAATCTTGTGTCGGCAATTCTTCGGCAAACGGCCTCGGCGTCCCGAGCGACACTTCCGCTGCAGCTCACGAGAGCCGGTCGGCGACGAGGTGGTCGTCGCCCTCGGCGCCGTGGGGTGGCAAAACCCCGGCCGCATCCGGAACTCTCGTCGATGGCAGAGCGGCTCAGTCAAGGAAGTGGCGAAGAGTCCCCGGCAGAGGCTTCGCACGACTCACGTTGCCGGCGAAGCGGTACTCACGATCGTCGGCCTGCTCCCAGCGCCGTGTGGTGACGGGCCTTCCGCGCACCACTTTCTTCGAGCGCTCTTCGGGATGGATATCCCAGAGGGTATCGAGGCCTTGGACGGTAGAGAGCAGCAGCTCGTCCCGCAGGCGGCCGACGAAGAGGACGTGCTGGTCATCACGGTCGATCGTGCGAAGCCCAACTGCGTTCATAGGTACGCCCCGCCTGCGCCCTCTGGGTCTCGCGACGAGAGGGGGATTTCACGGCGCGTCGTCAGGTCTGTGTGACCGAGTCCCTCAGCCCAAGCACCTCGAGATGGCGGAGGAGTTGCTGGCGGGGGGCGTAGGCTGAGGGGGTTGACCCAGGCAGGGGGCGTGTTGTGGTGGCGATTGCCGGAGGGATCGGATGGCTCATCGGCCATTCCGGCTAGCGGATCTCGGACGGCGTTGACTGGTTGAGGATGCGTTTTCGCGGAGCTGCGTCCGGTCGGGTCGGGTCGATGAACGAACCCAAGACCCGCAAGCACCGATCCGGTCGGCTCCAGGGGACCTTCACGTCCCTGAGCGAGCCTGCGTACGCCTCGTATCTCGGCGGAAGCTTCGCGTTCTTCATGGCGATGGCGATGCTCTTCCTCGTCGTCAACTACCTCGCCTTCGAACTGACGAACGCGGCTTGGTCGCTGGCGGTCATCAGCGGGAGCGCCGGGCTAGTCCTGCTCATCATGGCCCCCGTCGGTGGCGTCTTCGTGGATCGCCTCGACAAGCGGAAGCTGCTGGTCACGAGCGAATGTGGAGCGACGGCGCTCGGACTCGTGATCACACTCCTGATCGTGACGGACCTGATCGCGTTCTGGCACCTCGCGATCGGCATGCCCGTGATGGCGTCGTTGTTCGCCTTCATCCAGCCAACCCGCCATGCACTGGTTCCAAGCCTCGTCCCCCAGCACAAGCTCGCTAACGGCATTTCGCTCGAGATGGGGGGTAGCACCCTGACGCAGATCATTGCGCCCGCATTCGCCGGAGTCATGATCGCGCCCATCGGGACAGGTGGGGTCTTCGCCATCACTACAGGGCTGTTGGCGCTGGCAGCGATTACGGACACGCGGCTGCCTCGTCACGGGCTCGTCGGGAACGAGACGCCAGGGCGCATGCGCGAGGATCTCGCGGGCGGCCTGAGCTACATCCGGAGCCACAGAGCCGTCGCCCTTCTCCTGGTTGGGGCGCTCATCGTTCCAGTCTTCGGATTCCCTGTGCAGGCGATGCTGCCCGTGTTCGCCGACGAGGTGTTCAACCGGGGAGCAGTGGGCCTGGGGTTGCTCGCGGCGATGCTGGGTGTGGGCGGACTAGTCGGTGCGCTGACCTCGGCACAGATGGACCGCCAGCCGCGCAAGGGGCCGCTCATGATGATCGGCTCGGGGATGATGGCCGCCTTCATGCTTTCCTATGCTCTCGCCCCTGTGTTCATCTTGGCCCTCGTCCTCCTCGCAGCGATGGCAGCGGGCCAGATGCTCTACCAGGCGACGATCAACACCGCCACGCTCTCGCTCCTCCACGCGGAGGTGCGCGGCCGAGTGATGTCGATCCAGACGATGTCATGGGGAGTGATGCCCCTAGGACTGGTTCCCGTCGCGATCGGAACGGACTTGATCGGGGCGAGGCCGGCCTTATCGATCGCGGCGGGCGTCTTGATGGTGGCTCTCCTGTTCTTCTTCGCGCTTGCTCGGCCCGTGCGGCAGCTCAGGATCAGCGCGGAGGAGGTGAGCAGCCTCTCGCCAGTGGAGGCGCCAGAGTTGGTTGCTCAGGGGAAGCTGGGGTTGACCCGATCTGACAGACAGGTTCCTTAAGTCGCTGCGGCGGCAGTGAGCTGGTGGGTCTCGTACTCGGCGGGAGAACGATACCCGAGGGCGGAGTGGAGACGCTGGCGGTTGGAGAAGAACTCGAAGACGGCGGCCCGGGTGGGCCAGGAATGGCGGAAGACCAGCTCGGTCTTGAGGGTGGCGAAGAAGCTCTCCGCGACGGCGTTGTCCCAGCGCTGGCCGGGCCGGCCGAGCGCGACCCAGCGCCGCACCGCCGTCTCCGTGAGGTCGAGGTCCCCGCGCTACACCAGCGACCGCTTCCTGGTGGTCATGGGGGTCATGGGGGTCATGGGGGTCATGGGGGTCAACTCCTAATACCCCGATCCCCACCCTCTGGCAAGTCTACCGTATAATCCCCTTTCAAAACCTGTGGGGCGTGAAAACCCCGTCCGCCACTGCGGCTGGAGTTTTGCCACCCCACGGGCCCTACGCCATCGATGATCGCCTTAAGTCGTGATTCCGTGTCTCAGGAGCTTGCCTGGAGTGGCGCCGGTGCATTCCCCGTTTTCGAAGGTGACCTCTCCGTTGACGATGGTCCAGCGGTAACCGTCCGCCTTACGGATTCTCCTCCAGGCGCCGGCCGGGAAATCCCATGCCTTTTCCACCGGTAGCATCTTCAGGTTGTCGTAATCGTAGACGAGGATATCGGCTGGGGAGCCTTCGCGGAGCCAGCCGCGGTCCTTGAAGCCAGCCGCCATCGCCGGGTAGGCGGACAAGCGCCAGTGAGCCTGCTCGAGGTCCATTATTTCGCGATCCCTTACCCACAAGCTGAGGAACTCCGTGGGGTACGCTCCGAGCGTGATGAACTTGGTGTGCGCGCCTCCATCAGATACGCCCGGAAGACTAAACGGGGCGTTGGCGAGTTCCTTCATGGCCTCGGTTTCCGGGCTCTGCGGACGGCTGGCGAAGGTGGCCTTGAGTTCGTCTGCTAGGGCGACGTCCAACATCGCGTCGATCGGGTGCTTGCTCTCGCTCTCGGCGATTTCTCCGACGCTCATCCCTTCCAGGTGTTTGAGCTCCTCGTTCGCGACCTCTGTGACGAGCAGTGAGGGAATAGTGCTAGCCCCACCACTCGCCGAGCCCGAGTCGAACTCCTCCTTAATCGCCTGCCGCCGTGTAGGATCGGCCATCTTTTCGGCCCGTTCCGCCGGTGCCCCGAGGGTCACATCACGCCAGCTCGGGCTGGTGTCGTACAGGTTCCAATCCTCCAACGTAAACTCATTCGAGAGATCGACGGTGACGGCCTGCGCAAATATGCGTTGACCACTCACGTTGGCCTCTTCGATCCATTCGAGGTTGTCTCGGTAGTTCGGCATCGTCACGCCGTGCTGATCGGTGCTCAGCGTGATGAGATTCCAGACGATCGGACGACCGCTCGTCGCCGCAAGTTTCTGGGTCAGTTCGGGAGAGGACTGGAATATCTGGATGAAGCCGCGGCGCAGTTTGCGCAGGACGTCTGCGAACGACACGAGGTCATCTTCGGCCATCCTGTCAGTCACCATCGGCGTGCCGTCGTAGTCCCTTTGGATACTGTCCTCGCCGCCGAGCTGCGCCGAGAAGCCACAGCCTCCGGCGAGCATCCCTTCCTCTAGGAGCCGCTGCATCTCAGCGCGCTCGGCTTCTGTCGCCGGCCGGCTCTTCGCCGCCTCCAGACCCATCACGTACGTCATGAGAGGGTTGAGCCCGATGTAGCTGAGAAGATTAACGCCCTTTGGTGTCCGCTCCAGGCTGTCCAAGAACTCAGGGTACGTTTCCCAGTCCCAGGGCATCCCCGCTTGCATGGATTCCAGGGGCACCGCCTCGTTGCGGGCCATCGTCAGCATGGCCCGGTCCTGGTCCTCTGGCCTGACCGGGGCGAAGCCGAAGCCGCAGTTGCCGATGGCGCACGATGTCACGCCGTGCCAGCCGGAGATGGTGCACCAAGGGTCCCAGTAAACCTGCGAGTCATAGTGCGTGTGCAAGTCGACGAAGCCTGGTGCGACGATCAGCCCGCTCGCGTCCAGTACCTTCTCGCCGTCGGAGGCGCTGATCGAGCCGATCGACGCGATCCGACCATCCTTGATGCCTACGTCCGCCCTGAACCGGGGTGTACGTAGGCCGTCGATCACCGTCCCTTGCTTGATAACCGTATCGAACTGTGGCACGCGAAGCTCCTCTCGGGAGAACAGATTTGCTCGGCCGGTCGACCGTTTCGGCACAGGGAGCCGGGCGGGGACGGCCGGGCGCAGTTTCCCGATGATCCGTGAGGGAAACCTAGGCTCTAACTGAGGTAACTGTCAACGATCTAAGGCGTTGCCCGGTCGCGCGGGCCTCGAGGACTTCGATGTGGCCTGCGACGAATACGTGGCGCGGGCGCGGGCACTCTGCGAGGAGCACTACGGTATCGACGCCGAGCGCGCCGGCTGTGAGTGGCCGCGTTGCGCCGCTCAGACGGCTTCGACCTCGGGGCAGTAGGGGGGCGAGTCGGAGTAGTCCACTGCAGCGTCGAACAGCTCGATCACCTCACCGAGCGGACCGTAGACATACCCTGCTCTGCCTTCCGGTGTGAAGAACCACTCGCTCTGCCCGCCGGCGCACGATCGAGCCGTCCGCTCTCGTCGCCTTCACGGTCCTCCTGGTCAACACCATGGCCACCGCGAGCGACGCCCCCAACCGGGGCTACCGAGACAGAGATCTACCTCAGGCGCACCTTCTTCGTCGCACTCGGGATCGGCCTCTGGCCCTCTACGTCGGCAGCCGACGTCCGCGCTAAGCCCCGCCACCGAGGCCCTCGTTCACGAGCTACTCGTCCCGCTTCCGTGGCGCATGGGTTACCCCGGTCCGAGAACGTGCGCGGCTTCCGTTTCTCTCCAGACTCGCTCGGGGGAACCAAGTCGTGGCCTCCTTCGTTTGGAACCACAGACGGCGGCGTTATGAACGAGGGGGAGCCCGTTGAAACAAGCACTGTCGATGATCGGGGCACTACTGGCGCTGCTCCTGATCGGTTGCGGCGTCTCATCGGGAGACGCACCCGAGAGTCGCGACGACCAGTTCGCGGTCGGCGAAGCGCCTAGCATCGTGGTCAGGGCAGACAGCGGTCGTATCGTGCTCCGCGCTGGGGAGCCGGGACATGTCCGCGTCAAAGCGACGCTCAAGAATCCCGCGAAGCTCGATTACTCGGTCACCCAGAGTGGTGACTCCATCGTGGTCGAGACGAATGAGCAAGGCGGCAGCATTTTGGGCTTCGGCCGCAATCCCAGCGTTGAGATTGAAGTCACCACCCCCGCGGACAGCTGGATTGACCTAGAGCTCAGCAATGGAGACATGCGAGTCGAAGGCATGCATCGGTCAGGAGTGATCGAAGGGGTCAACGGGAAGGTCGTTCTCGTGAACGTCGTGGGTGAGTTCGAGGTCTCGACAGTCAATGGAAGTGTGACCATCTCCGAGGCAATTGGGGAGTTCTCCGTCAGGACCATTAACGGCCGTATCGAGTTCGACGGGGACCTCAGGCCGGGCGGGGACAACCGAATGACCACCGGCAATGGCCAGATACGGCTCAATCTGCGCGGGCAGGCAAGTCTGACTC
Organism: Tepidiformaceae bacterium; assembly: GCA_965247935.1. Classification (GTDB taxonomy): domain Bacteria; phylum Chloroflexota; class Dehalococcoidia; order Tepidiformales; family Tepidiformaceae; genus CAUYXJ01. Next base: position 565,354 of record CBDFIA010000002.1, on the reverse strand, counting down.
TGGACGCCTCCACCAGTAATGGCACGGTCACGACGAGCCTGCCGATCCTGACGACGTCCTCAGGAGACAAGCGGCATTTGATGGGCACGATCGGAGCTGGGGATGCCGAGCTCTTCGCGAGAACCTCGAACGGATCGATAACGATTCAGTGATCCGAACGGCAACGTGAGCAAGCGTCCGCTGCTTGGGTTGAGTTCGGCGCGTCGGCAGGACGCGGTCCTGCTGGGTCTCCTCGCGGTTTCTGACGGCCGCCCTGGCGTCTGGCACGCTCGCTACGACCGACGCGTCCCGTCTCGCGATCGCTGCGGCAGCTACCATGGCGGCCTCTCTCTTCCTGGTCCTCTATCGCCGGCTCAGGCCAACGACCCCGGTCGCGTCGGCGCCACCCGCGCCGGCTGTGAGTGGCCACGTTGCGCCGCTCAGACGGCTTCGACCTCGGGGCAGTAGGGGGGCGAATCGGAGTAGTCTACTGCAGCGTCGAACAGCTCAATCATCTCACCGAGCGGACCGTAGACATACCCTGCTCTGCCTTCCGGTGTGAAGAACCACTCGCTCCGCCCCGTTGCCACATCGAGCACGGCCGGCGCCGGTAGGCCAAGGCTGCCGGCCTTCCGGAGATCGATGTTCGTCATGCGGAAGTAGCTGCCTCCGCGGTAGCGCTTGCCGGTCGCCGGGTCCAAGACCGGCGTGTCATCGCGGACCTCGATTTCGAGGCGCGCATCCATCACCGCGCGATAGCGAGCCGACGCATCGCGAGGAGGTAGCTCTTCGAGCCTCACGCCCAAGGTCCCTTCGTAGAACGCACGCGCTGAAGCGAAGTCGGGCGTTGCGTAGTGCACGATCGCGAACGGCTCGCGCGACCGGGTGAGGATGTAGCGCTGGCCGTCGACCGAGACGGAGACGCCGTCATGCGCCGCTACCGGCACTGGATCGCTGAATGACAGGTCTGGGCTCGCGGCGCGCATCGCCCGGTAGACGTCCTCGGGATCACCATCAACGGGAACCACGATGGTGAGGTCTGTCTGTGCCGGCTGCGGCCCGGGAGGATCTACCAGCCATGCTTCCTTGATCTCGGTCAGGAACAGCTGCTGTGGCGATGTCGGGCTCTCGATCACGTAGGTGTCGAACTCGTCACCATAGGTGGGCGCAGCCTTGCGGCAGATCTCCCGCAGCGGATGGCCCTCTTCGGATCGAAATTCGGTCACTCCACCGACATTCGAGTGAGTGAACCCAGCGGGGCGGAAGGCGGCGGCAACCCCTTCGATGGTGGACACGTGAACGCCGTGGTGCGCTGTTCGCAGAACTGCCATCGTCTAGCTCCCATCCGGGGCCGTGGCGGCCCCATCGCGAAGTGCGATTGGCGAGTCTACAGGGTCACGGCGGCCCCAGCCGCCCAAGCCTTTCTGACCTCCCCCCGGACTTAGCCGGTCGGTCGCCTCGGTGAGGATCCTCCCGCGACGGGCTCAAGAGCAGGTGGTGCCCGCTCTCTACCAAGCGGTGGCGGCCCCGAACCCCATCCGCGCTGCGTAGACGGGATATTCGTGCCCCACACCCGAGTCGCCAACGGAACCAGAGAACCTGGCCAAAGCACGCTCCCTCCTCATGGGAACGAGATCAGGAAGCGTCGGCGCGCTCGTAATGGTATCGAGCTCCAAGGCATAGCCGCCTTCGAGTGATGTGTGGGGACGACCGACAACTGACGCCCCCTCGAGATTCTTGGCCTCGACTCAAGCGGAAGTGCCGCGGCCGTTGCGCAGCAGCTGTCCAGGCGTAGCGCCAGTGCAGGCTCCGTCTGTGAACGTGACGTCACCATTGACCAATGTCCAGCGATACCCCTCAGCCCGCTGCACGCGGCGCCACGAGCCAGCCGGCTGATCGTCGAGCCTTTCCTTAGGGAGGATCTTCAGCTCATCCAAGTCGTAGATGACGATGTCAGCGGCGGCGCCCTCTTTGAACCAACCCCGATCCTTGAAACCGACCACGTTCGCGGGGCAAGTACTGAGCCGCCAGTGGGCCTGCTCGAGGTCCATCACTTCGTGATCCCGGACGAGTCTCGCGAGGAGGTACGTGGGGTAGGCGCCGAGCGTGAGAAACTTCGTGTGAGCGCCGCCGTCCGATACGCCCGGTACGGTGAACGGCGACGTCAGGACCTCCTTGGCCGCTTCGGCGTTCATCTCGGGGATCGGCGTGTGGAACAGCGTCCGCAGATTGTCGGCGACCGTGATATCGAGCATCGCGTCAATCGTGTGCTTGTTGTCCTGGCGGACGATCTCACGAACGCTCAGACCCTCGTAAGGCTTCAGCGAGGCCTCATAGACCTCCGCCACGACCAAATCGTTCATTCGGGAGCTCGCCGATCCCGACGTAACTGAGGCGGGCCCCTGACCGCTATCGAACTCCTCCTTGAGCGCGCGCCGCCGCTCCGGGTCCGCAAGCTTCGCCTTACGCTCTGCCACCGTTCCCATCGTCGCTTCTCTCCAAAGCAGGCTCTGGTCGAAGCCGTTGAAGTGCTCGAAGGTAAAGTCAGACGCGACGGGCACGCTCAGGGCCTGTCCGAGGACGCGATTGCCTCTCGCGTTTGCCTCATTGAGCCAATCGATGGTCTCCCGGTAGTTCCCAACGGCGTTGCCCTGCTGGTCCGTAAAGAACTCGACCACGTTGTGGAGGACAGGGCGTCCACTGATCTCAGCTAGCTTTTCGTGTCTGGCCCAGGTCTCCGTGAACGGGCGGTTCGCGCCATGGCCATTGATCTGGGTCAACCCGGCGCGGCGCTTTGCCAGCACCTCTGAGAAGCCATGCGCTTGCTCCACCGACATGAGGTCGGAGAGCATCGACGTGCCATCGTAGTCGCGTTGACCGCTATCCTCCCCCGCCCATTGCGCCGACCAGCCGCAGGCTCCAGCCTCCAGTGCTTCATCGAGAAGTACGCACATCTGCTGTATCTCGTCGGCGGTCGCCGTTCGCCCTTTCCCTGCCTCGAGTCCCATGACCCACATCATGAGCGGCGAAACGCCGCAGTAGCTCGTGACGTTCACGCCCTTCGCCTGTCGATCGAGGCTATCGAGGTATTCGGGGAACGTAACCCAGTCCCACGGCATCCCGGCCTGCAGGGCCTCGAGTTCGATAGCCTCGGTACGCGAGAGCATCAGCATCGCTCGGTCGCGCATCTCGGGTTTGACCGGCGCAAAGCTGAATCCACAGTTACCGACAACGACTGAGGTGATGCCGTGCCAGCCCGACATGGTGCAGTACGGGTCCCAGAAGATCTGGGCGTCGTAGTGGGTGTGCACGTCGACGAAGCCAGGGGCGACGATCAGCCCGCTCGCATCGATCACGGCGTCACCCTCGTGGGCCTGAAGCCGGCCGATATAACCGATGCGACCATCCTTGATCCCGATATCAGCGGTAAATCGCGGTGTCCGGAGGCCGTCGATGATGGTGCCGCCCTTGATTACGGTGTCGAACTCTGCCATCGCATTTCCTCATTTCAAACGCATCGTCCGGCAAGCCCAGAGCCTCGGCGCGTTTTGAGCCGAGTTGCGGCAAGCCGTTGGGCGTCAGGGTAGCACCATGCGCTGAGTATCGAAGCCGAACGCGCAGGCTATGCCGAGTCGAGCCTCCCCCTGTGCTGTCTCAAACTCCGTCGCTCTGCGCGGCTGGGGTTTCGAGACAGCACAGCGAGGAACTGCCGGCCCGCCAGTCTGCCGCGGCTAGGCCGTGACTCCATGACGGAGGAGTTGGCCGGGCGTCGCCCCAGTGCAGTCGCCGTTCTCGAATGTGACGTCGCCGTTCACCATGATCCAACGGTACCCATCGGCGTGCCGCACGCGCCGCCACGCGCCTGCAGGGAAGTCCCAGGCCTTTTCCACGGGCAGCATCTTTAGGTTCTCGTAGTCGTAAACGAGGATGTCTGCTGGTGAGCCCTCACGAAGCCAGCCGCGGTCCTTGAAACCGGCCGCCATTGCCGGGTAGGTGGACAGGCGCCAGTGAGCCTGCTCGAGGTCCATGACTTCACGATCGCGCACCCACGTGCTGAGGAACTCGGTCGGATAGGCTCCGAGGGTGATGAACTTGGTATGGGCGCCTCCGTCCGAGACACCCGGCAGAGAGAATGGCGCGTTCGCCAACTCCTTCATTGCGTCGGTTTCGGCCTTCCTTGGTGCTGTTGCGAAGGTGGCCTTGAGCTCATCTGCAATCGCTAGGTCGAGCATGGCGTCGATCGGATGCTTCCCTTCGCTTTCAGCGATTTCGCCGACGCTCATGCCTTCCAGATGTTTGAGATTCTCGTTTTCGACCTCAGTCACGAGCAGTGACGGTATGTCCTTGGCCCCACCAGCCGGCGCCCCCGAGTCGAACTCCTCTTTGAGCGCCCGCCGTCGGTCAGGGTCGGCCATCTTTTCGGCCCGTTCCGCCGGTGTCCCGAGGGTGACCTCCCGCCAGACCCGACTTGTGTCGTAGAGATTCCACTCTTCCAACGAAAACTCGAACGCTACCTCGGTGGTCACCGCCTGGGCGAATACGCGGTGCCCGCTCTTATTTGCCGCTTCGATCCATTCGAGGTTGTCGCGGTAGCTTGGCATCGTCACGCCGTGCTGATCGGTGCTAAGGGTGATGAGATTCCAGATGATCGGACGACCGCTCGTCGCCGCAAGTTTCTGGGTCAGCTCGGGAGAGGAGTGGAACATCTGGATGAAGCCGCGTCCAAGTTTCCGGAGCACCTCCGCCAGTGCCAAGAGGTCATCCTCTGCCATCATGTCGGTGACCATCGGCGTGCCGTCGTAGTCGCGCTGGACACTGTCTTCCCCGGCCAGCTGGGCCGAGAAGCCGCAGCCTCCGGCCTTCATCCCTTCCTCGATTAGCCGCTGCATCTCGGAACGCTCGGCGTCCGTGGCCGGTCGACTCTTCGCCGCCTCAAGCCCCATCACGTACGTCATCAGTGGCGTGAGCCCCATGTAGCTGAGCAGATTGATGCCCTTGGGCGTGCGATCCAGGCTATCCAGGAACTCCGGGTACGTTTCCCAGTCCCAGGGCATGCCCGCTTGCATGGATTCCAGGGGTATCGCCTCGTTGCGAGCCATCGTCAGCATGGCCCGGTCCTGCATCTCCGGCTTTACGGGCGCAAAGCCGAACCCGCAGTTTCCGATGACGCAGGAAGTGACGCCGTGCCAACCTGAGATCGTGCAATAAGGGTCCCAGAAGACCTGCGAGTCGTAATGCGTGTGCAGGTCAATGAACCCTGGCGCCACGATCAGCCCGCTCGCGTCCAGTACCTTCTCCCCGTCGGAGGCGCTGATCGAGCCGATCGATGCGATCCGACCATCCTTGATCCCTACGTCCGCCTTGAACCGGGGTGTACGTAGGCCGTCGATCACCGTTCCTTGCTTGATAACCGTATCGAACTGTGGCACGCGAAGCTCCTCTCGGGAGAACAGATTTGCTCGGCCGGTCGACCGTTTCGCACTGGGAGGCGGGCGGGGAGGGCCGGAGCCAGTTTCCCGATGTTCCGTGAGGGAAACCTAGGCCCTTACCGAAGGAGTTGTCAACGAACCACAGGAATCGTGGAACGGACGACCCGTGTGATTCTCATCATCAAGTTCCGCGGTCTGCGAGCACCGTGGTGTCTCAAAAACCCATGCACACTGCGCCGACGGGATTCTGAAATACCACAGGAATACCACAGGCAGGCCAAGGTCGCGTTGCGTGAGAAAGGGCTGGTTGAAGGGATCAAGGCGATTGCGGCCGTGCTCGCGCGCTTAGAGCGCCACTCGGAGCGCACCCTGGGGGCGCTGCGAACACAGGGGCCCGCGAGGGTCTACGAGCTCTGCAAGCGGCTCTACCCGTACGCGACTGAGCGACGCTTCTGGCAAACGGCGTCCAGCGTCCAGGGCCAGCTGTATCTGCTCGAAGAACGCGACCAGGCCATCGAGCGCGAGGGAGCCTGGGAAGCGCGGTAGGTCGGACAGCGGGGCAGCCGCGCCACCTACAATCAACCGATGTGACGCGCCCTGGGGCTGGCGGCCATCCTCAGCGGGCTGATCGCAGTAGGGTGCGGCGGCGGCGAAAACCGGTTGCCCACCGCGACCGCAAACCCGACGGCGGCATCGACGCCAACCGCCACTAGCGACCCTACCGCGACCCCACCCGCCCCCACGCGCACGCGCGCGCCGAGGCCCTCGCCGACGCCGCTCCTCGAGGGCCGCGGCGCAGCTGGTGGGCTGGGCGCGCGCGCACGAGGACCAAACGGACGCGACGATCGTTGTTACGTACCGGCATCAGTGGCAGGTACCCGCGTACCCCGGACATCCTCGGTCATGACACACATCCGGGCGAACGTCGCAGCCGCGCTATCGACAAACCAAGACTTCCTCACGCTCGGGTAACGAGACGTTGTCCGTTCCGCACGGGCGCCTCGTACGGAACACAGACCATTCGCTCATTCACGACGCAAATCATGTTGACACGATCACCGCCCGAACGGATGCGCGAAGTCGACGAACTCAGCTAATCGTCGGTTGGACAGTTCAGATCGATTGTAAATCCGCGGTCGCCTGCGGCCGTCTCGATCGCCTCGCAGGAGTCGACGAACCGGTCCCGCGCCTGCTCGAACTCGGCTGATCGGTGGCGGCGTCCGTGGCTCCAATGTCGTCGATCGTTTCGGCGTCTTCGACCTGGTCTGCGATGTCCTGAAATTGGCCGAGCCACACGTCCAGGCTCGCGGTGAAGGCATCGTGGATGCTGGCGAGGTCGGCGGGCGGGGTGAGCCGCAAGGCACTGTTCAGGACGTCACGCCGGGCGTCGGTACTGGACTCGAAGAAGTCGCGTGCCGCTCGCACAACGTCTCCCTCGTCGGATCCGTCGTCATCAAGAACCTGCAACAGCTTTGCTTCGATCTCAGCGGCAGCGTCGCCGAGATCGCTCCCGATTTCTCCCATGCGCTCGAAGTAGTCCTGCACGGTGAGCGCTTCGTCTTCATCGCCGCACCCAACGAGTCCCTGCGCCGCAACGAAAGTCGCGGCAAGAAGGAACGCTTTCGCTCCGATGCCCGTGAATCTCAACCTCGGCCTCCGGGCGATGTTGTGCTTCCTCTACGGCCCGAGCAGGACTTCGGCGGTAGGCATCGTGCGGAAAACACTCCCACCCTAAGAGTTTGAGTACCTCGCGGCGTGGAGGAGTAACGGACGAGTCCACAGCAGCGAGTCCGCATGGAGGCGGGGCCCGCGAGGTCAGCCAGCATGGCGAGCGCCGCATCGGGCGAGCGGTGCTCGTTGAGTGCGTCGTACTCGTCGGCACAGCGATCTCAGGGACTCGCGGGGATGCCGGGGCGGTGCACGTCCGTCACCGAGCGCTCCTCCGCCCCAGATTCGCCGCGCCTGTGGCCAGAGGCGGGCACGTCACAGTGGACGGGGCGTCAGTCGAGCGTAGTCGCCGAAAGGGGGAAAGACATCTTTCTGGCTCAGCCTTTCCGCGCGGACGAGGCAGCGCGTAGAATGGCGCAGTCGCTGAGGAGGCACCCATGCGTCGGAAGGTCATCGGCACCGCTTGCGCGGCGGCGTTGCTCGCGGCGACAGCGGTCCCAGCCATCGCCTTCGCCACGAACGGCGGAAGCAGCGAGAGCAGCGGTCCCGAGGTCAGCGCCCACAGTAGCGAGGGCGGCCATTCCTACGGCGAGGCCTGCCCGCTGGGCGGGGACAAGCTCGGCTCCTAGCCAAGCTCCAACCGCAAAGTCCGACGCGCCCTCCAGGGCGCGTTTTTTCTTGGCAAGCGATCACGAGCAGGGTCGACAGCGCGAGTCGCCCCGGATCTGAAACCGCGATCTGAAACCCCCGGCCGACTGAGCCGTGGCGTCGCCCTCGAACGAGCTTTCGCCCGCATCGACCAAGCCCGGCTCCTCGCAGAGCGCCAACTCGAGTTCGGTCAGCCGCTCCTCCACCTGCGGACTCGCTTCGATCTGAGCGAGCGACTGACCTTGATGGGTGAGGGGATTCGCGGCCGCGATCGTGACCACCTCGCAGCCGGCTTCCTCGAGCAACCGCCGCGCGCCCTTAGCCGTGAATAGTGCGACCGGCTGGTGAAACTCGGGAGAGCCCGGCTTCGTGAGCACGACATCCGCACCGCTCAGCAATTCGTCCCAGTCGAGGTGTGTCTCCGGCGCCTCGATGAAGCCAGCGGCATCGAGCGTGCCGAGCAGCGCCATCGTGCCCAGAGCGACATCACGCTGATGGCGATCGGCGTGTTCGGTTTGGCGATGCGAACGCGCTCTTCGATCGCCTGCACGTGCTGCTCGCGAGCGTACGAGAGGACGCCGCCGTAGCAGACGACGGCATCGAACGCCGTGTCCGCGAGTACGCTCAGGTCGCTCAGTCCAACTGGTGATAGCCGTCGACGCTGGCGGCGAACCCGGCCCCCTCGGTCCGTCCCCGCGCGAGGTTGAGCTGGATTTTCGAGAGGTCAGCGAGGGTAGTCGTGCTCCCGCCCCGAGGCACTGAGCGCGAAACGACCGGGCCCACAGCCGATATCGGCCACGCGCATGCCGGGCGTGATATGCCGCAACAGGATCTCGCGCTGGACCCGGTACTGAATCCGCCCGTGGATGCTCGCCCCGAGCGAACCCACTCGCCCTCACCGAAGCCGTCGAAGTACTGACGGACGCTCTCGAACTGGTCGACATCGGCTCCTCCCCCAACGGGCGCGGCCGACCGCGACCCTCGCTGGCCAGGACTGATTCTAGCCGGGCCAGCGACCGCCTGAGGCGAGATCCGGTCCAGTCCCATACCACGCCCCAAGCGTCAGGCTTCACGGCTTTGGCCGGTAGACTCGCCCTTGGCGGCCCGGACGAACCCAAAGACGGTGCACGGGCTGTTCCACCAGCTGCCCATCCCTGGGGAGGGACACCTCCCTGGATGTCGCTCGTCACCCGCTCCGGGCCGCCACGCGGCTCTTCGACGATATGCTTGCGGTGCAGTCGCGAACTGAAGTGTGGCGAAGGCTTGCCGGGGTGGCGGAAATGGGCAGACGCAGCGGACTTAAAATCCGTGGCCGAAAGGCGTGAGGGTTCGAGTCCCTCCCCCGGCACCAATCATTCATTGGGTTTTCTCAGAGCTCAAAGGCTGACTATCTAATTAATTGCCGACAATTTGCCGATACGGCGTCGACTGACACCTCGCGCAGTTGCGTCGGTTCTCGACTGTGGCTTCCATCCGTATCGGTGATATGAGCCACGACATCTCTGCGAGGGCCTCGATGTAGAAGCCGGCGCGCCATGCTGAGTCCTCGCCGTTCGGCCCCCCTTGTTGCCATTGCACTCTTCTCAGGAGTCGTCACCATCGCGCTCTTCACGCCCTCGCGATGGCCGACTCGCAAGTTGAGTTCGAAGCGTCACACGTGGACTGCAACGAGGAGCCAACCCACTCCGACTGCCAGGGCGGAGGTCAGGAGCCGCCACCGGAGCCGCCCCAGCCCCCCGCAATCCCTGGCGACGGCACTGTGACCCTCACGAAGGATGGGACTTCGGTCACCTTACAGTTGACCCGCACGGGGGTTCACAAGTTCCAGATAGAGGGGACGGAGGACTTTCCTACCATCGACTAACCGCGATGGCCGCGGTGCTTTGGCGGGCGGCACGGCTTCTTGGGGAGAAAACGACCCCAACGGTACTTCTTGACACTTCGAAGTCAGCCTTTCCGACCCATCCAACCGCCGGGGCACCCTCACGCGCATCACCCCGGACGTCGCTTTTGGGGGCATCGGACAGCCAGGCCCCGATTCGAAGTGCGAGTGGGAGGCTGTCATCGGATTCCAGCGACCCCCCGTGCTTGCGGCCGTATTTCTCGTCGTGTTGCACCTCGTCGCCGGCGATTCGGCGGTCGGGGGGCAGCCGAGGCCGACGCGGCGCCCTCCTCTACGAAGCGCTCGACCGTCGCGAGGCCGATGCCCGACGCTCCCCCCGTGACGACGGCCACCTCGCCGTCGAGTCGACCTACCATGCGAAACCTCCGCAGCGCTGCTGATCCTGGCACCGCGGCGCGCTGGCTTGCATGGCGCGCTAGGGTGGTCGCGAACACACGAGCGACTACACCAGGGAGGCGCGCGAATGCCGGCACTCGAGGGAATGCGGATCCTCGATATGACGCAGTACGAGGCGGGAACGTCCTGCACCCAGGCACTTGCCTGGCTTGGGGCCGACGTGGTGAAGATCGAACGGCCGGGCGTGGGCGACCCCGGTCGGGGCGTCGGACGCGGCACCGACAACTCGCCCTACTTCGTGAACTGGAACAGCAACAAGCGCAGCCTCACGCTGGACCTGCAACAGCCCGCGGGGAGGGACCTGCTCCTCCGACTCGTCCCTCAGTACGACGTGTTCGTGGAGAACTACGGGCCTGGCGTGATCGAGAAGCTCGACCTCGGGTACGACGTCATGCGCAAGGCGAACCCGGCGATCATCTACGCTCGGCTGAAGGGATTCGGCACGAGCGGCCCCTATTCGTCATTCAAGTGCTTCGACATGGTGGCGCAGGCGGCTGGCGGCGCCTTCTCGGTGACAGGCCTGCCCGACGGCCCCCCCACCCGGCCGGGCGTGACCGTCGGCGACTCCGGTACCGGCGTGCAACTTGCCCTCGCAATCACGGCCGCGTACGTCCAGCGCCTGCAAACGGGCGAGGGGCAGGCGATCGAGATCTCGATGCAGGAGGCGATGACCTACTGGATGCGGACCGCGATCTCGAGCGGCGCCGACTGGGGACGGAAGGCGGCCCCGCGCAACGGCAACGGCCCCGCGGCGACTTCCAATCTGTACCCCTGCGCCGGGGGCGGACCGAACGACCATGTCTTCGTCATGATCGTGACGCCGCGGATGTGGGACACCTTCTGCGCAGCCACCGGCCGAGAAGAGCTGCGCGACGACCCTCGCTTCGTCGACCCCGCCGCCCGCTTAGAGAACAGCGAGGCCCTCAAGGAGACGATCGCGGCCTGGACCCGCCGGCATCCGAAATCCGAGGTAATGCGCATCCTCGGCGAGGCCGGCGTTCCCTGCGGCGCCGTGCTGGATACGCAGGACCTCTACGAGGACCCGCACCTCCTCGCGCGCGACTTCGTGAAAACGGTGGAGCACGACGCGCTCGGGGAGGTGCGCCTGTTGGGCTGGCCGCCGCGCATGTCCGCAAGCGAGGTCCCGCTGAAGGCGTCGCCCCTCCTGGGGCAGCACACCCACGACGTCCTCGCCCAGGACCTGGGGCTGGACGAGGGGGAGCTGGCGGAGCTGACGGAGGCGGGGGTGATCGGCGGCTGACTTCAACTCAGGGCGCCCATTCGAGGAAGTCGGCGTTGGCCCATCCGGCGGTCCCGTCCCGCAGCTCGAGGTGAACCCAGATCTCTTTCCTCGCTCTGCCAGAAGACGGAGGCTGGTCCGGGCCGGTCGCGGCTCGGGAGGCCCGTCTCTGTGAACTCCGCGGTCGTTCCGTTAGGAATGCAGGCTAAGACGGCGCCGGCGAACGAAGGATCGTCGCGGAAATTGAGGCATTCGTCCGCTCCCGTGACGCGCAGTCTCGGCTCATCGAGCGGTGGGAACTGCACGACGGCCGCAAGGAGCGGCTGCGTGACGCCAAAGTCCTTCCCACGCCCCGGGCGGGTGAAGCGCAGGTACTCGCTCGTGTCGCCCCAGACCCGGTTCGAGAGCGTCGAGTAGTCCGAATCGTCGAGGTTCGGCGCGAACAGGATCTCGCCATTGAGACGCGCCACCGCTGCCCCGATAGCCATCATGTCGGGGTTGTCCGGAGACGGTACGCCGTAGGCGACACCACCTCGGAGATCACCCTCGACCGTCAGCAACTGCAGGCCCTCGATCGTGGTCACGAGTAGCCCAGAATCGTCGCCGAGCCAGACGTTCCCGCCACCGTAGGCGCCTGCAGGGTGACCGCCGAGCAGGCGGAGATGCGGCGACCCATCGGCACGGTACAGCGTGATCGTATGGAGCGTCGTCCAAGCGACGCCACCGGCCCGGGGACTGTCCCACTCATAGGCGAATGCGCCAGCGGATGAGGCGATCCGAAACGGTGTGAGCGCATCGTCTTCAACAGAGTTCCCGGCCCAGTCGTACGCCGTCGGCCGATCCTCCCCCGCTAGCCAGAGGCTGTACCCAGCGCCGCTCGCGAGTGGAGACACGCCCGGCGGCGGCTCATCTGGCTCGGCCACCGCCAGCAGTCGCCCTTTGCCGGTGTCCGTCGCCACGAGGTACTGCCGCGGGTACATCCGCACGAGCAACTGCGAGCCGTCCCCAGAGAAGGTCGCCGGACCAACGCCGTTGTTCTGGTCCGGAGGATCGAGTTGAATCCAGGTTAGCGTGCGTGCTTCGAGGTCCGCGATCGCGGCGCCCACAACGTATGGCTGCGTATCCGGGAGGTGAAACTCCACGACCGTCTTGCCTCCCTGGATCCCCGAGATGAGCCGGGCGTTCACCGATAGGAGACGGAACGTTCGCCCATGAAGCCGGTCGTGGACGAAGGTCTCCTTCTGGCTGGGAGCAACCGCCTCGATCCAGCCGTTGTCGGATGACACGGCGTACCGGCCATCGCGCTCGTTTGTCCCTTCAAGCTGGGACGTGAGGGCCCAGCCCTCGACCGCCCCCGTTGCCGTATCCACAAGGAACAGCCCTTCCGCAAGATCGATCAGCTCGCCCGGAGCGAAGTCGTAGCGGGCGAGCGCGCCCGGCGCCTCCTCGAACACGGCGTCGAACGTCATCGGGAGTGGAGTGGGGAGGGCGGCGGGTGTGGCCGTGGACCTTGCGGTCGGTTCGGTTGGGGACGTGGTGCTGGTGGCGGCAGGAGGGGAGGGCGGCGGCGGGGCGGAGGCGGGCGCAGGGCCGCCGCCACAGGAGGTTCCCGCAGCCAGCCAGACGAGGGGCGCGCCGAGCAACCAGCGCATGGTCATCGTCCCACCCTATCTCCATCGCAGGGGCGGTGAACTACCCGATTGGTGGCCTCTGGGCGAGGACGAGCGCTTCGGCGAGGCGCGGGGCCGATCGTCGCGAAGGGCTGTCGTTGTGCGCGAGCATGCCTGCACGCGCTCGGTGGCGGCGAGGGCGCCGTCGATCAGGGCCTGGGGATACTCGAGCGAGACCTGGTGCTCGGCGAATTGGTCCTCGTCGTCGATGACAACGGACCGATCGCGCCTGCGGACGACATCCAGATCGAGGTCGATCACGGTCACGCGGCCGTCCTCCCAGACGGCCGGGGCGATGATGTCGACGTAGAGCTCGGGCTCGCCCGCGGCGGACGACATCGCCGCCCACCACTCGTTACTGACCAGCTTGACTACCGTCCGCTCGAGCGTCCGCAGGGGCTCGTCTCCGCGCTGGGCGGGCCTACCCGCCGGGCCCCAGAGCCAGCGCCCGTAGTCGTCCTCGCCCCGAGAGCTCGTACTGCCAGTGCTTCGCATCGGGGTACCTGCGGAAGTCCACCTGGACGCGGTCGCCAGGCATCAGCGTCAGGGTAAGCGGATGCGGACCCGGCGAGAAACGCAGAGGCGGGGCGTTCCCGCCCGGGTCTTCCAGCGACCGCGGAGCCGTAGCGGCCGTGAGGCCGCCGAGGCGGAGCAGACGAGCGCGGGTGGGGCGGATGGGGCGGGGTCCGAGCGGAGCGAGCTATGAAGCAAGCGAATGCCTGGCTGCGAAGCGGCGGGCCTACGGGCCCTTGAACTCGAAGTCGGGCTCGTGGCCCAGGTAGAGCTTCCCGATGGTCTCGTAGAGCGGATGCGCCACCCACCGGTGCGAGGCGCAGCCGTGCGCGTCGCGGAGCTTGCGCTCGAGGCGCGGGTTGTACATGCGGCTGGCCGTCGTGCCGCTTCGCCCAAGCGGTATTGGGCGATGGGCCGGTCACGGAGCGTGGAGGCAGACATCATCGGCGTCTTCGTCTGCGCAAGGTCGACGAAGGCATCCATCGCCCCGCGGCCTACGCCCAGCGCCACTGCCGCCTTGTTGTACGAGAGGCGCAGGGGCACGCAGAACACGGGGTTGGGGTAGTGGGCGGGGAGCTTCATCAGCTCGACGTCCAGCCACTTCTTCTCGATGACGGCGCCGTCGACCTTGACGTCGTGGCTGCCTGAGCCGCGCAGGCCGGCGACGTCCCAGGTATCGACGATCTCGAACTTGGACTTATTCACGAAGAACATCTTCGTCTTCGGCATGCCGGTCGCCTCGTCCATGCCGGGCTCGTCGTTCTCGTAGACGGGGCAGCCCATGAAGGCCCATTCGACCTGGTGGCAGCCGCTCTGGAAGGTGGTCTGGCCCGAGATCTTGTAGCTGCCGTCGGGCTGCTCGACGGCCTTACCCGGAACCGTGCCCGGGCCGCCGCCGCACATGATCACGCGCGGGTTGTCGAGGTAGACCTCCTGGGCGAGGTCCTTGGGCATGCCGCTTCGTCGCCGCCCTCGCGGATTACCTGGGTGATCTTGCCGACACGCTCGAGCGGCGTGCCCTGCAGCGTCGTAGAAGCGGTGGCGACGGTGTGGACCTCCAAGGGTTCTGAGCTCGGTGCGGTGAGCTCGGAGAGTATAGAGGCAACCGGCGGAGCGGTCAGGCGGGGGCACCCTCGGTGCCCTTTACGGCGATACCCAGGGGAGGATCAAAGCTCCACGTCACCGCCATCTCGGGAAACGCGGCCAGCCGCTGAGCGTATGCGATGGTCGTGGCCGCCCAGTCGGGGCCGGCGAACTCGGACCAGTCCCGCCGCGGGCGAGCGGAAAGGGCGTCTTCGAGCAGGAACCAATTCGGCATGGTGAGCACGCCGCCCGGCCGCAGGAGCCCCAGCATCGCCTCGAAGTAGGCGGGCTCGGCGGCGAACCAGCCGTCGTCGTGAATCAGGTCGAAAGCGACATCGAGCTGCCGTACCACTGCGGCCGCCTCGCCCGCCCGGAACTGGACCCGCTCGCCCAGGCCAGTAGCGGCCGCGAATTCGTCGGCCTGCGCGACGTGCTGGGGGAAGCGATCGATGCCGAGCACGCGGCCCTCGGGGCCCGCCGCCTCTGCGAGCCAGAGCGCGCTGTAGCCGAAACCGCTGCCGATATCGAGGATGCGTTTCGCGTCAGCTGCCCGAGCGAAAATCGCCGCAAGCCGCATCACGTCCGCCCCGGCGGGATAGAGACCGCAGGCGTCGCCATGCCCGTCACGATGTGCAGCGGCAGCGGCGATGACGTGCGCGAACGGGTCATCACCAAAAGAGCTCCTCACGACGCACGATCACGGAAGGATTATCTCGGGTGACAGCGATCGCCGCTTGACGCCCCCCGGCCACGCGCCTAGCGTGAAGGCAGCATATTCCGCAAGGAATTTGCCGCCGGGGGGGCCGCAAGGCTGAGATCCGTAAGGACCACCCCAGGAACCTGATCTCGGTAATGCGAGCGTAGGGAAGCGGCGTGAATCAACGGCCTTCAGCAGCAGCAGCAGTAATTGGCTCGGCGCCTTCGCGTGGAGCGCAGCTTCGCCTGTCTGCTACGGACCCGGCCCTTCGCAGCTGACCTCGGGGCGCAATCGCGCTTCGTACCCGCATCACCCGTCAGGCGCCCTCCCCGGGGACACGAGGAGGACGCGCATCATGATCGTCGAGTTGCAGTGCCTGCCAGGCCCGCTCGGCACGCCTAACGACCCCTACAAGCACGTCGACGCCGCTATCGCCGTCGTCGCGAACGCGGGGTTGGCCTACGAAGTGGGGGCGCTGGGCACCACCGTCGAGGGCGAACCCAACCAGCTCTGGCCGCTGATGCGGCAGGTGCACGAAGCCTGCCTCGCCGCCGGTGCGGAGGGCCTCGTGACCGTAATCAAGGTCGAGCAGGCCGCGCGCCTCGATGGCCCCACGATCGCGAGCCTCACGGCCAAGTTCCGGGAGTCGGGCGATGGTCGCTGAGGCCGCCCCGGTCCAGCGCACGCCGCTCCCGATTCAGAGGTCGCTGAGACGCGGGGTGGCGGCCGCCGTGCAATACGTGCCGGCGCTGCTGCTCCTGGCCGGGCTCGTCGCGGTGTGGGAGCTGCTCGTGCAGCTGCTCGACGCGCGGCCCTGGATCCTGCCCGCCCCGAGCGGCATCTGGAATGCCTTTATGGACACCCGGGGCTTGCTGCCCGCGCATATCCGCACGACCGGCCTCGAGGCCGTCGTCGGGCTCGCCGTCGCCGCAACCGTAGGTATCGCCCTCGCGGTCGCAATCTCGAGCGTTGCGCTCGTCCGGCGCGTGCTCTACCCAATCGTCGTCGTCTCGCAGACCATCCCGATGATCGTGCTCGCGCCACTGCTCGTGATCTGGCTCGGCTTCGGCATGACGCCGAAGGTCGTCGTGGTCGCGCTGGTCGGGTTCTTCCCCATCGTCGTCAGCACCGTCGATGGCCTCGACGGCGCCGACCGGGAGATGGTCGCCCTGGTTCGCAGCATGGGCGCGAGCAAGCTCGACGAACTCCGCCACATCCTCATTCCTTCGGCGATTCCGGCGTTCTTCGCGGGCCTCAAGATCGCGGCTGCCTACGCAGTCATTGGCGCCGTCATCGGCGAGTGGGTGGGCGCGAAAGAAGGGCTGGGTATCTTCATCACGCGCTCGCAAGCGTCCTTCCGCACGGACCAGATCTTCGTCGCGATCGTCGTGATCGCACTGCTCAGCATCGCCCTCTTCGGGGCGGTGCACCTGCTCGCGAGGCTCGCCTCGCCCTGGAAATACGCCGAACAAGGAGGGGACACGAACTCATGACTCGTTACGGAACACGATTCCTGCTGATGGGCCTCGCCGTGCTGGCAATGGGGCTCATCGCCGCGGCCTGCGGCGACGACGACGACGGCGACGAGCTTCGCAGCATCACGATGATGCTCGAATGGACGCCGAACACGAACCACGCCGGCATCTACATCGCCGCGGCGAAGGGCTGGTACGAGGACGCCGGGCTCGATGTCGAGATCATCGAGCCCGCGGCGGGCGGGGTCGAACAGGTCGTTGGCGCGGGCCGCGCCCACTTTGGCATCTCCGTCCAGGAGAACGTGATCCCCGCGCGCGCGCAGGACGTCCCTATCGTCTCGGTAGCGGCGATCATCGAGCACAACACGTCGAGCCTCATCGCCCTGGGCGACGAGGGCATCACGCGCCCGCGCGACCTCGAGGGTAAAACCTACGGCGGCTTCGGCGGGGCGCTCGAGACCGCGCTCGTCTCGACCCTGGTCGAATGCGATGGCGGGGACCCCGACGGCGTCACCTTCGCCGAGGTCGGCAACGTCGACTACCTCGTCGGGATGGAGCAGAACCACTACGACTTCGTCTGGATCTTCGATGGCTGGGACGGGGTGCGTTACACGCAGGTGCTAAGCGAGGACATCACTTTCATCCCCTTCATTGACTACGCAGACTGCATCCCGGACTGGTACACGCCGGTCATCATTACGAGCGAGGCGCTGATCGCGGATGACCCCGAGAGCGTGAAGGCGTTCGTCGAGGCGACCGCGCGCGGCTATCGCTTCGCCATCGAAAACCCGGCCGAGGCGGCGGAGATCCTGCTCGAGGCCGCGCCCGAGCTGGACGCCGAGCTCGTCCGCCTGAGCGCGGAGTTCCTGGCGGGGCGCTATGTCGATGATCCCGCTGCCTGGGGACGCCAGGACCTCGATATCTGGACCCGCTTCGAGGCGTTCCTGCGCAAGGCTGGCCTTACGACCAAGGAGGTCGACGTGAGCGAGGCGTTCACGAACGAGTTCCTCCCCGAGAGCTAGGCGTGCCTGCGGCCGCGGTCACGATCCGCGGGCTGAGCCACACATTCGCGGGCGCGCACCGCGTCGCGGTGCTCGACGCGATCGACCTCGAGGCCGCGCCGGGCGCGTTTGTGAGCCTCGTCGGACCGAGTGGCTGCGGCAAGAGCACTTTGCTGCGGGTGCTCGCCGGCCTCCTTCGCCCCGAAGCCGGCGAAGAGCTCATCGACGGCGAGTCGACGGTTGGGCGGCCGGGGTCGGCGGCGTACATGCCGCAGAAGGATCTCCTCCTGCCCTGGCGAAAGGCGCTCGGCAACGCCGTCCTCGGCGCCGAGATCGCGGGCGCGGGCAAAGGGGAAGCGCGGGAACGGGCGCTGGCGCTCTTCGAACGCTTCGGCCTCGAGGGCTTCGAGGACTCATGGCCGTCGCAGCTGAGCGGCGGCATGCGCCAACGCCTCGCGCTGCTGCGCACGTTCTTGATGCCCCAGCGCGTGCTCCTCCTCGACGAGCCCTTCGGCGCGCTCGATGCCATCACGCGCCGCGACATGCACGGCTGGCTACAGGAGGTCTGGCGCAACGACGCGCGCACCGTCCTCTTCGTCACCCACGACGTCGAGGAAGCGCTGGTGCTCTCGGACGTGGTCTACGTGCTCACGCCGCGGCCCGCACGCATCGCCACCCGGGTCGAGGTCGCCTACCCGCGCCCGCGCCTGCCCGCGATCGTGACAGAGCCCGCGTTCGTCGCGGACAAGGCGCGCCTACTCGCCGCGCTCGACGCCGCGTCGGGCAGTTAAGGACCCCTCCCGCGGTGCTACGGTGGCGCGAGGGCACGGAGCGGCTGGCTCGCAGTCTTGGCGCTGGCGGTGCTCACGCTGGCGGCCTGTGGCGGCGGCAGTAGTAACGCATCGGAGACAGCGACAGCCGTAACGGACCCAACCGCGACGAACGCAAGCGAAACCGCCACCTCCGGCCCTTCACTGACGAGCGTGGCTGACACCCCCGCTCCGACGCGGACCCCCACCCCGCTCATCCCCGGCGGCCGGATTCGCGAGCTCACCTGGCGCGACCCTGTCTCCATCGACGGCTTCGCCGCGATCATCGGCGTCGGCTGCTTCGGGTGCGACGGACCACTCGCGAAGCTGGTCCGGCTCTATCGCGACCCCGCGGGCGAATTGCGGCAAGACGTGCTCTTCGAGCAGGAGCCGTTCGAGTACGGTGCGCGCTACATCGGCGGTATCGCGATCTCGGAGGATGGCGCACGCGTCGCGGTGACGGTCTGCACCCTCGGCTACTGCGGAGGAGTCGCGTACGCCTCGGAGGACGCGGCCAGCTCCCTTCACATCTCGCCGGATGGTAGGATGACCTACTCCGTCGGGGAGCTTCCTGGAGCGAGTGCGGCGGCGGGCTATGGAGCCGAAGGGCTCTTGCTCTGGAATCAGGACTCCGACGGAATGTTCTCCTACGAGTGGCACGACTCGGGGCAACCGCTCTCGGGGCCGAGCCGTGCACCGCGCTTTCCCGTACTGGCGGCGGGCGCCCGTGCTGAGTTCTGGATCACCGATGACCGCTCGGCAGTGCTCCTTACGGACGGGACTGTGGTGTGGGAAACACCGGTAGAGGGTGGCGAGATCGGGCAGGTCTTTCCACGCCCGGATGGTGGCGTGCTCCTCATCTTCTGGAACCTCGGTGGTGCGAGCTTCGTCACTCGCTCGATGGGAGGCCAGGACATCAACCATGTGCGGATTCGCGGTGGACTCCTCGTGCCCTGGTCCTGGCACGATGCTGACACGATCACTGCCAACTTCTGGGCCGGGGAGAGCACACCGGTGCTCTTCAGGCCCGGATCGGGCTCGATCCGGCCGCTCGGAGGCCCCTTTGCCACGTCCACGAGCGACGCCGACCCTGGCCGGCTGTTCGGTCGGAACTCGCTCCTCGCCACCATCCCCGGGGCGTTCGCGCGAGTAGTGACCGGAGAGGGCGAGTGCCTGAACGTGCGCTCGGCACCAGCGCTGATCGCCGAGGTGCGGGGCTGCTGGGCAGACAGCGTCCTGTTCGGGACCGAGGGGCGCACCGAGTTCCTGGACGGGCGCGAATGGGTGGAGGTCACGCCGCCGGGGGCGAAGACGGGTTGGGCGGCAGCCGAGTTCCTCGAGTACGCGCGTGCCCCGGAAGAGCCGCCCGTGGGCTACGCAGTTACGACATATGACGGCGACCAGAAGTCCGGGATCGCCGCGGTCGATCGCGTGCTCGAAACCGTAATCCGCCAACAGCCTGTTCGATTAGCCAACCTCTTCCTCCATAGCGAGC
Source organism: Tepidiformaceae bacterium (assembly GCA_965247935.1). Classification (GTDB taxonomy): domain Bacteria; phylum Chloroflexota; class Dehalococcoidia; order Tepidiformales; family Tepidiformaceae; genus CAUYXJ01. The sequence continues at coordinate 545,348 of CBDFIA010000002.1, read as the reverse complement.
TCGCTTGCGAGCACGAACCGTCGGGTGGCTTCCCGTTCCCGCCTGAGTGCGAAGCAGGTGAGGAGGAAGGAACACCCATCGAGGTCTTCCTCCAGCTTTCCTGTCATGGAGCGTGGAGCCGCGCCGAGAACGACGCCGAAGCAGCCCTCGGCCTCATCCTTCACGAACCCCGGTTGGCAGCTGTCTACCGCGTGCCGCCCGAGAGAGGCCTCACGGCCGACTACGGGATCGTTCTGGCGGACCGTGCAGGAGACGGACGGACGATCTATGTGACCGATGAGGGCATCAGCGCCATCGCGTGGGGATGCAGCCCCGGTATCGGGTCCCAGCTTGAGGAGGCTTCCGACTACATCCTCCCACCCCTGGACTGACATGACAGGCACCGCCCGACCGCGGGCGTAGACTCCCGTCGACTTCGCACGGAGGTCCCCCGATGGCCGAGAGCAAGCTCGTCGCGATGCTGTTCGATGCCTGGGACGACCTCGACCGCGCCTATAAGGGCGTCACTGCCGAGGAGGCCACGGCGCGACCCGAGGGCGAGGTTGCGCTGGCCGCGCGCATGGGGGCGCTGGCGGCAGGCTACGGCCCGCCTCGCGGCAGCGACGGCCTCGACGTCCTCCCCGCCGCCCGCGCCGCCGAGCTCGATTCGATCGCCGTGATGCGCTGCCGGGTGGTCGCGGCCTGATCGCGCGGCTTCGGCGGGCGGCCCGCCGCGTCCTGCCGACCGAGCAGCGGCTGCGGATTGCGCGACGTAGCCGAGCCTGGCGCGACCGCACTGGTAATCGATCCGAAGCTGGCAGGGGCCGGGAAGTCATGCACGCACCGGGCTACGCCGGCGTGTGCGTGCGGACAGCTCGCGTCCTTTCACTGGCCGACGGAAGAATGGCGCACCGCGAGGAACTCGGCGAGACCCAGCGCGCGTCCATGCCCAGTATCCTCGCTCGGGGACGCGCGCCACGTGAATCTGTCCGAGTGAGGCTGAAGCAATGAAAGCCAGCGTTCTCTACGCGGTGAACGAACCGCTCGCGATCGTGGAGCTCGAGCAGGAGGCCCCGCGAGCGGGCGAGGTGCTCGTCCGAATCGGCGCCGCCGGGCTCTGCGCGAGCGACCATCACATCATGACGGGCACGGGCGCCCTCCCCTTGCCCCTAGTGCTCGGCCACGAAGGCGCAGGCACGGTCGAGGCGGTGGGCGCGGGCGTCACGAACGTGGCCGGCGGCGATCGCTGCACCCTTTCGTTCATCTCGAACTGCGGGCACTGCCGCACCTGCCGCCGCGGCCACCCCCAGCTCTGCGAGACGAACCGCGCGACGGGCGCGCGCCAGTTCGATGGGACGCTTCGCCTCCGGGACGGCGACGGCGCCGAGATCCATCAGATGGCGAAGCTCGGCGTCTTCGGCGAGCGCGTCGTCGCACCCGCGCAGGCCTGTTACCCGATCCCGGACCGTCTTTCGATGGAAGAGGCGGCGCTCGTCGGCTGCTGCGTGACAACCGGTATCGGCGCGGTTATCAACCAGCCGGCGATCTCCGTGGGCGCGACTGTGGCGGTCTGGGGCTGCGGTGGGGTGGGGTTGAACGTGATCCAGGGCGCGCGAGCGATGAACGCCGCACGGGTGATCGCCGTGGATGTGCGCGCCGCAGCCCTGGAATTCGCGAAGGCTTTCGGCGCCACCGACTTCGTCGACGCGAGCGAACGTGATCCCGTGCAGGCGATCAAAGAGCTCACTGGCGGGGTCGCCTTCGCCTTCGACGCGATCGGCAATCGCGTCGCGACCCAGCAGGCATTCGAATCGCTCGCGCCACTGGGCACGGCGGTGATGGTGGGCCTCGCACCCCTCGGCGACGAGGCCGCCATCGACATGGTCTCGCTCGTGCGCGGCCAGAAGACGCTCGTTGGCTCCTATTACGGTTCCGCGAGCCCGCACGAGACATTCAGCAAGGTCATCAGTCTCTGGCAACGGGGGGCGATCGACATCGCTGGATTAGTCACGCGCCGCTACGCGCTCGAGGACATCAACCGCGGCTTCGACGACCTGGCGGCCGGCAACGACGGCCGCGGCGTGATCACGTTCGAGTAAGCCTCAGAGCGCTCCGTATCGGTAGCAGCTCAGCGTGTGGTCGTTCACCAGGCCCGCGGACTGCATGAAGGCGTAGCAGATCGTGGGGCCGACGAAGGAGAAGCCGCGCTTGCGCAGCGCCTTGCTCAGCGCTTTCGATTCGTCCGTCTCGGCGGGGAGGTCGGTGAGCGCCCCGAAGGCGTTGCGCTGGGTCTCACCGCCAACGAACGCCCACAAGTAGGCGTCGAAGGAACCGCACTCCTCCTGGATCGCGAGCACGCCCTGCGCGTTCGTGATCGCGGAGGCGACCTTCGCGCGATTGCGGATGATCCCGGGATCGCCGAGCAATCGTTCGCGCTCGTTGTCGCCGTAAGCCGCCACCTTGGCGATCTCGAAGCCCTCGAACGCGACTCGATAGGTCTCACGGCGGCGCAGGACCGTAAGCCAGGAGAGGCCGGCCTGCGCCCCTTCGAGCGTCAACAGCTCGAAGAGGGCACGGTCGTCGTGGACGGGCACGCCCCAGTCTTCGTCGTGGTAGCGCTGCATGAGCGGGTCGTCGCCGGCCCATCCGCAGCGGACGAGTTCGTCGGACATGGACGGCGAATCGTAGCAGGCCGGGGCAGATGAACGTGTACCATCGGGACACGTTCGCAGGCCCGGAGGCGAGGCATGGCAGAGGAACTGACGATGCGCGGGAAGACGGCCATTGCCGGCATCGGTGAGACCACCTACTACCGTCACGGGCAGTCGCCCGACCCCGAGTTCAGGCTCGTGCTCGACGCGATCCGGCGCGCCGCCACCGACGCCGGCATCGACGTGCGCGACATCGACGGCTTCGCGTCCTACAGCAACGATCGTAACGATCCGCCCCGCCTGGCGGCGGCGTTGGGCACCAAGGACCTCACGTTCAGCAACATGGTTTGGGGCGGGGGCGGGGGCGGCGGCGCAGGCGCCGTGGCGAACGCGATCGCGGCCGTAATCGCCGGCTACTCGAAGTACGTCGTGGTCTACCGCGGGCTGGCCCAGGGCCAATTCGGGCGCTTCGGCCAAGGCGCGCAGGTCCCGACGGCGCCAGGCGGCATGGCCTTCACCGCGCCCTACGGGCTCATGTCCCCGGCGCAGTCCTTCGCCATGCGGATCCGCCGGTTCATGCACGACCACGGCGCCGAGCAGAGCGCGCTGCGCGCGATCTCGCTGGCGTCCTACGAGCACGCCCAACACAACCCCCGGGCCGTGATGCACGGCCGCGCGTTGACGGCCGAGATGTACGACCACTCGCGCATGATCGTGGAGCCGTTCCATCTGTTCGACTGCTGCCAGGAGAACGACGGCGCCGCCGCCCTGATCGTCACCTCGGCCGAGCGGGCGCGGGACCTGCCCCAGAAGCCGGTCTACGTGCTCAGCGCCGCCCAGGGATCGGACTACCGCCAGGCGGCCACGGCCCACAACTCGCCCGACTACGCGACCTCGAACTTCAAGACGCTCGCGCCACGGCTCTACGCGATGGGGGGCGTGGGCCCAGGGGACGTGGAAGTGCTCCAGAGCTACGAGAACTTCACCGGCGGCGTGCTCATGAGCATGGTCGAACACGGCTTCTGCGAGCCGGATGGCGTGAACGAATTCTTCACGCTCGAAAACTTCTCCGCCCCCAGCGGGAAGTTGCCCCTCAACACGAGCGGGGGGAACCTCGCCGAGTGCTACATGCACGGCCTCGAGCTCGTGCACGAGGCCGCCCGCCAGGTGCGCGGAACCTCGACCTGCCAGGTGCCGGACGTGAACATCTCGATGGTGACCTCCGGCCCGATGGTGCAGCCGGTGAGCGATCTCATCCTGGCCGGCGATCCAGGGGCCGACTAGTGGCTGCGGACGCGCGCAGCTACCTGCCCGAAGGCCTCCCCCAACCCGCCCCCGCGGTCGACGGCCTCGGCGCGGAATTCTGGGAGGCGGCCGACCGCCACGAACTCGTGGTGCAGCAGTGCAACGCCTGCAGCACGTTCCAGTGGGGCCCCGAGTGGATCTGTCACCAGTGCCACTCCTACGATCTGGGCTACGCAGGCGTTTCGGGACGAGGGCGGATCTTCAGCTGGGAGCGGGTCTGGCACCCGGTCCATCCTGCGCTGCAGCAAGCGACCCCCTACCTGGTCGTGCTCGTCGAACTCCCCGACGCCGGGAACGTCCGCATGGTCGGGAACCTGCTCGGCGAGCCGACCCAGGACGTAGCCATCGGCGCCGAGGTCGAGGCAGTCTTCGAGGACCATGGCGAGGGCGACGACACCTACACGCTCGTCCAGTGGCGAACCCTGGACTAGGAGGGACGGTGGGTCACTCGCCTTAGCTTGCCGTCAGCGTCCCCGTCATGTTCCCGTGGACCTCGCACTGGAAGCGGTAGTCGCCGGCCGGCAGACCGAGGCTGACCTCGAAGCCTTGCTCAGCAAGGCCGCTGAAGATCCCGGTCGACGCGATCAAGGCGCCCGCGTCCCCAGCATTCCCCTCGTCGTCGAAGATGGCGAACGAGTGGGGGACGCCTTCGTCGCCGTTCTCGAAGCGGACCGTGAAGGCCTCGTCGGCCCCAACTTCGAGAGTCGCCGTGCCGAGTTGGATGTTGGTCGCGCGGACCTCAACAACGGTGGCCTCGCCGCCGTTGCCATTGCCGCCCGCTTCGTCGCCGCTCCCCGCATCATCATCGTCGTCACCGCCGCAGGCGGCGACGAGCGTGACCGTGACAAGGCAGCTGCCAAGAAGGAGTACCAGCCGACCGACGCGGGCCAGGCGCCACGAAGCTGGGCGAAGGAACATCGTCACAGGGGAGCCTCCTGGAGGTGCGCGGATTGCCCGAGAGGCGCGCCCCGCGGGGCCTCAGGTACTCTACGACAGCAGTTCCACTGAGACGACGGCTGGGTAAGGAGCAGGTCAACTCATGCCAGCAGAGGCGAGCGGCCGCTTCCTCATCGACGGCGGCGCGGGCGAGCGGGGGACGATCGTCCTGGCACCGGGGGCGAGCGGGACGATGGACACGCCCTGGATGGATCGCATCAGCGCGATGATCGCGGAAGGTGGCGTCCGCGTCTTCCGTTTCGAGTTCCCCTACGCGGTCGAACAGCGAGCGACGGGCAATCGCCGCGCGCCGAACACCGAACGCGTCCTCCGGCAGGCCTGGATCGAGGTGATCGAGGAACTAGGGCCTGCGGGGCTCGTGATCGGGGGCAAGTCGATGGGCGGTCGTTTCGCGAGCATGGTGGCGGACGAAGCGGGCGTGGCCGGGGTGATCTGCCTCGGCTATCCATTCCACCCACCGGGCAAACCCGAGCGGCTCCGGACCGCGCACCTCGAAGCGATCGAAACGGCCGTGCTCATCGCGCAGGGCGAGCGCGACACCTTCGGGCGGCGCGACGAGGTCGAAGGCTACGAGCTCCCCGATCGCGTACGCGTGCACTGGCTGAGGGACGGTGATCACTCCCTGAAGCCGCGCAAGTCTTCCGGCCGGACCTTGGAGGAGAACCTTACCGAGGCGGCTGCGGCCGTTGTGGACTTCGCCAGCGAAGTCTCCGCCGGAGGCTGAGCAGCCGTCCCGATCGGGGCGTTCATCGAGGGCGGTAAGGGCTGTGCTGGCAGCGGGGCAGCGGCGCTCGGGCTAGGACCCCGGGTCGCGCCGGCTGCCCCACGTATCCCAATGGATGACTTCGCTCAGGGGCGGCCGCTCAACACGCTTGAAGTTGTCGTCGCCCGTGAAATACGCGACGGGGAAGAGCGTCGCCTGGCTGATGCCGTCCGGGATCTCGAGCAGCTCTGCCACCTCGGTGGCGTACTGCAGATGGATAGCGGTCCAGGCCGTACCCAGCCCGCGCGTGCGTAATGCGAGCATGAGCGACCAGGCAGCGGGAAGGATCTGACCGTAGAGTCCCGCCTGCGCGCCCTGCCCCTCGCTCTCCACCCGTCCCTCGATACAGGGAATGATGAGCACGGGACAGCGGTGGAGGTTGTCCGCGAGGTGGGCGATGACGGGGCGCATGGAGCGGCGACGCTCGCCTTCAGCGGCGTCCGCGAAGCGGTAGAAGCCTCTGCGATAGAGGTCGCCGATGGCCTCACGCTTGCCCCGGTCCGTGATCACGACGAAGTGCCAGGGGCGTGCCTGGCCACCACCGGGGGCCGCCTGGATCGCCACCTCCACGCACTCCTCGATAACCTCCGGCGCGACCGCGCGCTCGAAGTCGAGGCGGCGCCGGACCGAGCGCGTCGTGGTGAGGACGTGGTCGACGCTGTCACGGTCGTACGGCAGCAATGGCGCTCCCATGGGGAGCGCCATTCTGCCATGGGGCCGTGGGGTGGGCGTGTTAGCGAGCGGCCTTGAGGCTCTCGATGTGCACGCCGATATCGGCCAGGAGCGGGCCACGCAGAAGATCGAGCGCGCTCACTTCGGCGCCACCGGCGAAGGCCATCGGCGCCACCGTCTCGAGCTTGTCCGCGGGAAACTCGCGCAGCCCCGTGATCGCCGCCGGCCGGCTTTCGTCGAGCGCAGCGAGCGTTTGCTCGCGGCTGACCTCGGCGAACTCTTTCGCGTGCGCGGCGTTCTGCGCGTCGATCGCGTCCAACGTGAATTCGGTCACGGGACCGCCTCCACTGGAGGCGAACCCGGAGATCATCTCGACCAGGTTCAGGTGTCCGATCGCGTGATGGGCGGTGACGCCGAGCGACCAGCCCTCAGCGCCGCGGGTGCCCGCCAGGCCTCGTCGGAGCAGCCCTCGATCAGCGACCGCAGCTCGGCCAGCTCGTCACGGAGGTCGGCGGCGATGAGCTCGGCGGAGTGCGGCGTCCAGCTGTCAGGGCCGGGGTCGCGGCCGGCGGCCCGCTCAACCAGGCGCGGAAGGAAGTGGTCCCAGCCCTCCGCGTGCTCTCCATCCGCACCCGTCGGCAGGCGATCGTGGACCATGCGGAGAGCGGTTCCGCCGCCTCGCGCTTCGAGGCTGAATGCGACCGTGCTCGCCACACCGGGAACGGGGCTGTCGCTCGCCTCCCAGCCCCAGGTGTAGATGACCCGGGACGGCGGCGTGAGCTCGACGATCTCACCGCGCATCACGTCGAAGCCGTTGTAGTCGAAGCTGATGGCCCCACCGGGACGCGCTTCGACGGAGGCTTCGCGCGCCATCCACTGCACGATCTTCGCGGGATCGGTGAGGAATTCGTAGACGGTTTCTGGGCTCGCATCGATCTGGAGTTCGCGGGTGATTGTGGTCGTGGCGGTCTGAGTCATTGCTTCTCCAACCCTGGTGGTGATTCCCGCCATACGTTAGCTATCACTTACGGACGTGTCAACTAACTAACCATCGAAGCAGCAACTCGCCCATCGCCGGATCCGGCACCGCTACGCCGAGTCGCCCCTTCGCGCGCGGATGGCAGAATGGGCCAGCTCTGTGAACGCACGGGCGGGCTGCCAACGCGCAGGGACGTTCAGGAAGAGGGGACGAGAGACCGAGATGGACCGACTGAAGGACCGGGTGGCGATCGTCACCGGCGCCGGGCGCGGCATTGGCGCGGGCATCGCCAAGCTGATGGCGGCGGAAGGCGCTGCCGTGGTCGTGAACGACCTCGGCGGAAGCGTCGACGGCGAGGGCGCGGATACCTCGCCCGCCGCGGAAACCGTGCGCGAGATCGAGGCCGCCGGCGGTCGCGCCGTCGCCAACTTCGACGATGTCTCCGACTACGACGCCGCCGAGCAGATCATCCGCACGGCGCTGAACGAGTACGGCCAGCTCGACATCCTCGCCAACGTCGCGGGCATTCTCCGCGACCGCATGATCTTCAACATGACCGAGGCGGAATGGGACAGCGTTATTGCCGTTCACCTCAAAGGGACGTTCAACACCTCGAAGTACGCCTCGATCCACTGGCGCCAGGAGCGGAAGGGCCACTACCGGCTCATCAACTTCACCTCGGTCTCGGGCTTGAGTGGCTCACCGGGGCAGCCGAACTACGCCGCCGCGAAGCTCGGCATCGTGGGCCTCACCTATTCCTGCGCGAATGCGCTCGGGCGCTACGGCGTAACGAGCAACGCGATCAGCCCCGGTGCGGCGACGCGCATGGGCGATACGATTCCGCCCGACCGGCGCCGGGCGCTGAGCGGGGCCCAAGCAGAGGCGGCGGAAGAACGCCAGCGCGAGATGGCGCCCGAAAACGTCGCACCCCCTGTCGTGTACCTGGCGAGCACGGAGTCGGACTGGATCAACGGGCAGATCATCGGTGCGTCCGGCTACCAGGTGTCGCTGTTCAACCAGCCCGAGGCCATTCGCCAGATCCAGGGGAAGGAGCCGTGGACCGTGGACGACATGTTCCAGCGCATCCCTGGGGTCTTCCGGCCCGCCATCGACGGCACGAACTTCTACCAGCGCCGCGAGCAGTAGCGAGCGAGAGAGGGACCTTCATGGAGGCAGCCCGGGCCGTTCTCTTCGACTTCGGCGGCGTGCTTTTCCGCCAGGATTGGGCGGAATACGACGCCTTCGGGGAGCAGCACGGCCTGCCCCACGGAGCGCTTCGCCGCGCCCTCTACGGAACGCAGGTCTGGCGCGATCTCCAGGTCGGTCGGAGCAACCGCGAGGACTGGGCGGCGGCCGTTATCGAAGAGCTGCGCGAGCACTGCGGCGATCGCGCGGAAGCGGTCTTCCAGGAGTGGCGCGCACGCCCCGCGGAGAGGCACGAGCCGAACATCGCGCTGGCGCGAGCCCTGCGCGCCGGGGGCGTCCGCATCGGGCTGCTGAGCAACGCCGCCCCCGACCTCGAGGAGATGCTGGTCCCCCACTACGGCGTGGACATCGACTGGCACGACCGCGTGATCTCGGGGCTCGTCGGCCTGGCGAAGCCCGACGCCGCGATCTACGAGCTGGCTGCGGAGCGGATCGGCGTGGAGGCGGGCCGCTGCTTCTTCATCGATGACCTCGCCGAGAACGTGGAGGCGGCGCGGGCCGTAGGCATGGGGGCGCACCACTTTCAGGGCGACTACGCCGCCCTCCAGGCAGACCTCCGTGCCGCCGGCTACGACTGGGCCGCCAGCTAGGGGGTGCGGCTCCGCGCTAGGGGGTGCCGCCTCCGCGCTAGCCGAAGCGGATGCTGTCCTCGGGGTGGACGTAGGGTGGCCGGCGCCGCTGGCGCATCATCTCGAGGACGAGCAGGAGAGGTGCGAAGCGCCCCACCACCATTGCGCCGAGCAGCAGCGTGCGCTCGGGCGTGCCTGCTGCCTCGCTCAGGCCGGCGGACCAGCCCGAGAGACTGAGCGCCGAGACGCTCTCGAAGAGGGCATCGATGGCCCTCACATCGGCCGTGGCGATCATGCCCGCGGCGAGCAGGGTGACGGCCACGCCAAAAAACAGCGTGATCGTAAAAGCCTGGCGGAAGACCTCGGCGGAGAGCTCGCGGCCGAGGAGCGTCAACCGCTCCCGGCCGCGGAGCGTGGCCAGTAGACCCGCACCGAGGACCGCGAGGACCCCGACTTTGACTCCTCCGGCCACGGAGCCGGCGGCTCCCCCAACGGACGCGAGGCCCGTCGTCAGGACTTTGCTCTCGTCTCGCAAGGCCGCGGTATCGAGCGTCGTCAGGCCGGTCGTTCGCATCGCCGCTTCGAAGACGGCTAAGAACGGGCGACGCCAGGCCGGCGCCGCACCCAGGGTGGCGTCGTTCGTCCATTCGCTCGCCAACAGGGCGCCCGCGCCCACCGCGATCGCTGCCACCATCGCGAGTACCACGACCCGCCCATCGAGGGGGAGCCGCCGGAACGAGCGGCGCGCCGCGACGAGGGCGATCGGGATCGGCCCGACGCCCCCAAGGAACGAGAGGACGCCCGTGACGACGAGCACCGGCAAGTCGTCCGCAAACGCGCCGTAGCCGCCCTCCGGCAGCGCGAAGCCGGCGTTATTGAAAGCGCTGATCGCGTGGAAAGGTGCCCACCAGAGGGCGCGCTGCGCGGAAACGTCTGCGCCGAGCAGCGCGAGGAAAAGGACGGCCGTGCCGAGGAGCTGGGCGGTGAGCGCGACGACCACGACCGTTCGCGCGAACGCGAGGAGTTCGGCGCCCCCAGGCGGTCCCCGGTAGAGCCGGCGCATATCGGGATCGCGAAGGCCGAGCCTTCGCCCCAGCAGCCAGAGCACGACGCTCGCACCGAGAAGGTACGCGAGCCCGCCAGCGAAGATGAGCGCAAGCACGGCACCTTCGCCTAGGAGCGTCCAGTGGGTCTGCGTATCGACGACGACCAGACCCGTGAGCGTGACTGCCGAGACCGTCGTGAAGAACGCATCCGCCACGGAGGTGTCCTGGACCGATGCCGCAGGTGTGAGCAGAACGAGGGTCCCGATCGCAACCATGAGCGCGAAGCCACCGCTGAGGAAGACTCCGCCGACCTGAGGCCAGCGAGCCCAGACGAAGGCCCTGCGCAGGGCGAGAGGGGGACGGATAAGACGCTCGCGGGCCGCGCTCACCGGGGCGAGCTCGGCGCCCGCGGGCCGCGCCAGGAGCGCAGGTGAGCGGATACCATTGGGCAGCAGTCTGTGATCGGCCACCTGGCAGGGTCAATCGGCAGGGTGACACGCACGAGGAGCGCAACGATGTCGGTGATTCTGGGTGAAGGCGCCTTCCGCTACGAAGTCGTCGAGGACTGGGAGCAGCTCCCGGGCGGCGTGACCTTGAAGGAGACGCCCGGTGTAGCGGTCAACTCGCGGGACGAGGTGTTCCTCCTCACGCGCAACACGGACTACCCCGTGATGGTGTTCGACCTGGGCGGACGGTTCCTGCGCAGCTTCGGCGAGGGGGTGTTCGACGCTCGCACCCACGGCATGTTCATCGGTGCCGATGACGCCGTCTGGTGCGTCGATGACGGGACGCACACGATCACGAAGTGGACGCCCGAGGGCGATCTGCAGCTCACGATCGGCGGCGACCCGGCGCCGGTCTGGAGCGGCCAGCCGTTCAACCGTCCGACGCACGCGGCCGTCTCGCCCGTCAGCGGCGATCTCTTCATCACGGACGGGTACGGCAACTCGAATGTGCACCGCTACACCGCCGAAGGCGACCACGTCCGCTCCTGGGGCGGTCCCGGCATCGACGCGGGCCAGTTCATCCGGCCCCATAACGTGGCCGTCGACGAGGACGAGCGCGTCTACGTCGCCGACCGCGAGGCCCACCGCGTGCAGGTCTTCGACGGCGAGGGCCGCTTCCTCGAGATGTGGAACAACATTCACCGGCCCGACGGGATGGTCATCGGGCCCGATGGCAACATCTACATCTGCGAGCTCAACGGCATGGGTGGGATGGAAGGCTGCCCCGGTCTCGGCCACCGTGTGAGCATCCTCAGCCGCGGCGGCGAGCTTCTCGCGCGCTTCGGCGACGAGGACGAGGGCGAAGGGCCGGGGCAGTTCACCGCACCCCACGGCGTGGCCGTGGATGCGCAGGGTGATGTCTACGTGGGCGAGGTCTCGTTCAGCATTCGCGGACGCAACCTCGATCCGCCGCGGGAGATGAAGAGCTTCACGAAGCTGCGCAAGCTGTAGTCGCGAGTTCGGAGTTCGAGGTTCAGAGTTCAGAGAGGTTTGCGCGAGCCCCACGGTTTGCGGCCGGTGACGATCCGCTCGCTCTGCGCGACAAATCCTCCGATGGCGCCGCGCGTGATCGGGAGGCCCCGTGCGCATCGCGACCTGCAACATCTGGAACCACGCGCTCGCCTGGGAGCGGCGGCTCGAGGGCCTTGCCGCCGAGCTGGTCGCGCTCGATGCGGACGTTGTCGCCCTCCAGGAGGCGCCGCTCGAGGCCGGCGTGGGCGAGCCCCTCCTCGAGCATCTGCGGCGAGCGACGGGATACCCGCATGTCGTACATCGCGCGTGTCCGCCGGAGCCGGACGAGGACGAGCGGCCCGAAGGCCTCGCAGTCCTCAGCCGCCTCCCCATTCGTAGCGTTCACACCAATTGGGAGGGCGGTCGCGCGACCCAGAACAGCTGGGCAATGCGAGCCGTGCTCGAGTGGGGGCGTCTACGCTCGGGCTCACGAGCGCGCATCTCGACTACCGCACTGCGCGCAGTCGCGAGGCGGCGATCGTGTCGATCGTCGACGACACGATCGGGCGAGAGCCGAGCGAGTACGAGATCCTCTGCGGCGACTTCAACGACCATCCGGACGCGGCCCTTGGGAGCTACCTCGAAGGCGGTGCCGAGCTCGAGGGCTCGCGCACGGCCTGGCGCGACCTCGCCGTCGTGGGGCACGCGAAGGTCGCCGAGCTCGCCCCGACCACGATCGGGTTCCGGCGGGGCAACCCCCGCCTGCACGTGTTTGCGGCGGTGGGTCTCTACGCCCGCTTCGATCGCATCTACCTACCTACGCAAGGGCGGTGCCAGCGACGACTTCACGGTCGAACGCGCCGGGCTCCTCGGCAACGAGCCCCGTACGAGCGATGGATTTACGCCTTCGGACCACTACGGGGTCTTCGTCGACCTCGAACGGGTAATGCGCTCAAGAGCCACCGGCTAACGGCCAACAGCCAACAGCCAACAGCCTCGCTACCGAACCCAGCGCTCCGCGATCAAGATCACGCGGCTGTTGTAGGCGCCGCCGCCGCCCGCGTAGGGCACGAACGTGCCGCCGCAGCTGATGAGCGTCACCCGCTCGGTATGCGAGTCGAGGATCGGGAACACGACCTCGACCATGTCGAGGACCTCGAGGTCGATCACCTCAACGCTAAGAATGGTGAACGCGAACTCAGCGCCGTCCTCCATCGTGATATAGAGCGAGCTGCCGATCTCAGCGCCGACCAACCCGTGGAAGGGTCCCGCACCGTAGCCGACGTAGTCGACATGGGCGGAGAAAAGGGTGTTCCGGCCGCCCCTGCCCGGCCCCCCGAAGCGGTCGTACCAGGCGACCTTCGCAGGGTGCGTGGGGGTCTGAAAGTACTCAGCGCCATCGCGCTGCTCGGTGTGGCGGCGCTCGATCTGGGGCGCGTTCGTGACCCCCGCCGATGCGAGATAGAGGGTCTGCACGCCCCCGTGATCCGCGACGGGGGCCGGCGGGGACGGGGGCGCAGGCTCGGACGCTGACTGTTGGCCGTTGCCCGCAACCACCGGCACGATCGCCCGCACCGGCAGTGGCCCCAGCACGTCCAAACCCTGCGCGTGGGCGTCATCGCCCGCAGGGGCGACCCTCAGCGCGAGGGCGGCAATCGTGATCGCCACGACGCAGAGGCCGAGTGCGAGGCGCGTGGCTCGACCTGCCATCGCGCCGAGGCGGGACGATACTTCCACGGCTACTGCAGTGCGGAGTGGGGCGTAGGGATCAGGCGCCGCACGACGATGCCCTCGCGATTCATCATCTCCGGAATCTGGGGCCCGATCTCGTTCTTCCACTCGTCGCTCTGGTAGACCGCCTCGTACTGCGCTTCGCGCTCGGCTTCGTCGCGGAAGCGGCGAACCCAGACGTAGACCGACTCATCGGTTTCGTCGGTGAAGCTTCCGAGGATGACCATACCCTTCGAGGCCTGAAAGGGGATGATCACCTCCTCCATGAAACTGACCCACTTGGCCTGCTGGCCGGGGCGGATCTCGTATTGACGCAGTTCGAAGAGCATGGCGCGCCTCCGTGTGGCAATTCTGGGGGTTGACGGAGTCATACATGAGCTTGCCGGGGGCGGCAACGCGGGCTTCGTGTTTGTCATCACAATCCAAGGCGGATACGATCGGCCAGTTCCCCACGGAGGATCCGATGGCTTACGGCACGGGTATCGCGCGCGGCATGGGGCTTACGCTCCGGCAGCTGTTCAAGCCCGTCGCTACGATCGAGTACCCCGAGGTCTCCCGGCCGGTGCCGGTGAACGCCCGCACGAACCTGCTCTGGTTCGAGGAGCGCTGCACCGGCTGCAGCACCTGCGCCCAGGCCTGCCCCGACGGCTGCATCCTGGTCGCAACGAGCCAAGATGTCGAAGGCCGGCGCAACATCGATCGCTACGAGATCGACTTCCGGATCTGCATGTACTGCGGCCTTTGCGCAGAAGCGTGCCCCTACGAGGCGATCCAGGCCGGCGGCCCCCTCGACGATGCCGTCACGGACTTCGACGAGATGTACCGCGACAAACACGCACTCAGCCGCATGGCGGAATCGTTCCTCGGACAGAACGACAACACCTACCCGAACGGTATGGCGGCGCCCGATCCCGACGCCGACTTCCACCGGCTCTAGACGATGGCCACAATCACCGCGAACGGCAGCGCAATCGAGGCGCCCGAAGGCGCCCCCCTGGTCGAGGTCCTCAAGAACAACGGCATCTACATGTCGAACCTCTGCTACGTCGACGGCCTCAAACCGTACGCGGGCTGCCGTACCTGCCTCGTCGATATCGAAGGGCCCCCCGGACTGCAGCTCGCCTGTACGAGCGTCGTCCAGGAAGGCCTCGTCGTCCGCACCGACACGGAGGAAGTGGAGGAGGGGCGGCGCGCCGTCCTCTCCGTCCTCATCTCGAACCACAGCGAGCGCTGCCTCACCTGCCACCGCCGCGAGCACTGCCACCCCGGTGACATCTGCCTGCGCGACGACGTGGTCACCCACCGCTGCCTGACGTGCTCGAAGAACTACCGCTGCGAACTCCAGGCCACCTGCGAGATGGTCGGCATGTCCGGCTACGAGCCCTGGGTGGGCGAAGAACGCACCTTCTACCAGTCGCCCCAACCCCCACCCGACCGCGCGAACCCGTTCATGGAGTTCGACCCGCAGATGTGCATCATCTGCACCCGCTGCCAGCGGGTGTGCGAGGACAAGCGCCACACGAGTGCGATCACCCTCGGCGGGCGCGGCTACGATCTGCAGATCGCCTTCGGTGCCGGCGGCACCATCGACGAGAGCAACTGCGACTTCAGCGGCGCCTGTATCGATGTCTGCCCGACTGCCGCGCTCATGGAGCACCCGAACAAGTGGGTGGCCAAGCCCGATACGTGGACGACGACCACCTGCGACTCCTGCTCCGTCGGCTGCAGCATTTCGCTCGGCTCGCGCGAGGGAAAGGGCGTGATTGTGCGCCCCGGCCCGGGAAACGCGTTTGCGGGCGACCAGATCTGCGTGCGTGGGCGCTACCACTACGACTCGCTCAAGCCACGCGAACGCCTCTCGCGTCACCTTGCCCGCCGCGGCGCCATTCAGGCGCCGGTCTCGTTCGCTGAGGCCGTGGACGAGGCGGCCGGAGCCCTCACAGCGGCGGCGGCCAAAGGCCGCATCGGCGTGCTCGTGGGCGGCACCGTTACGAACGAGGAGGCGTATCTCGCCCGGGTTATCGCGAGTGACGCGTTCGGCAGCAGCGCCGATAGCCCGATCGGGCCCGTCATGCGGGCGACCAAGACCGCGCTCGAGGAGCGTCTCGGCAGCTGGCGCATGGCGACGGACATGACCCGCATCCCCACGGCGAAGGCGATCGTCGTCATCGCGGACGACCTCGAGGAGAGCCACAACGTGCTCTCCGTGCGGGTGAAGGACGCGGTCGCCGGCGAAAAGGCGACGCTCGTCGTGATCGGTGCACTGCGCAGCGAGCTCGTCGACTTCGCCACCCACTGGATCCGACCCGCCGCGGGCGAGGAAGGCCAAGCGGCCGCGAGCCTCGCGCAAGCGCTTCTTAGCGAGACCACTGGCGAGAGCGCGGACGAAGGGATCGCCGCCGCCGCCGAAGCCCTCCGCGACGCTGAAGGAGCGATCGTGGTCTGCGCGCCGAACCCGGTGTCCCCGGTCATCGCTGGGGCGATGGCGGGGGGCGCCGCGAACCTGGCCGTCGCCCTCCACGGCGATGCCGCATCCGACCACCTCGTGATCGCTCCGCCGGAGGTCAACACGCACGGCCTCCTGGACGTAGGCATTGCCGCCGATGGTGGCGACGACCCGCTCGCAGGCCTCAGCGGCCTGCTCGTCATCCGCGACGACCCGACGATGCGCCTGCCGCGCGCGGCAGCGGCGCTCAAGGAGCTGGACGCGCTCGTCGTGATCGACAACGTCGCGCACGAGACGGCGAAACGCGCGAACGTCGTGATCGCCGAAGGACGGGCCTACGCCTCACGCGGGACCTACACGCAGGGCGACTTCCGCGTCCAGCGGCTCGAACCCGCGATCACACCGGAGGGCGACGCGGTCCCCTGCTTCTCAGCGCTCACGGCTCTCGCGGGCGCACTCGATGTAAGCACGCCTGGCGATCCCGACGCCGTCCTCGTTGCGATCGCCAGGGAAACGCCGGCCTACCAGCCGGCGGCGGATCTCATCGTCGGCGAGGGCGTCCGGCTGACGGTCACAGCGTCGGGCCAGGGCGCGATTGTGCCTCTCGCGCCCCTACCCGCGGCCGGCGAGGGTCTCCGAATTATCACGGGCCGGGACCAGTACACGGCCACCGACGCCGCCGCCCTCCGCCACCCCGAGGCGGAGCGCCTCCACCGTTACGACCGTTTCCAGGTGAGCGAGGAGGACGCCGCGCAGCTCGGCATCAGCACCGGTGACGAGATCGCAATTAGCGACGGTGAGCTGACTCTGCATGCGCTCGCGACGATCACGGACCGTGTCCCGGAAGGCGCGGTCTACGTGTCGAGCCTGCTTCAGGGCGGGGCGGTCGTCGGCTTCTTCGGGGGGTCGGGGATCCCGGCGGTCATCGTGGGGACACGCGTTCCCGCCTAGTCCCGACCCGCCCGACCGACCGACCGCAAGGCCTCGCAGCGTCGCGCGCTGTTCTCATGTGTGACCAGATCGCCCACGGGGGGGGGATTGGGCGGCACCGAGGTCTCCGTCTGAAGCAGGAGCTGCTATTTGGTCGCCAATCCATGTCCGCGCCCCGGCAGCATTGCTCGCGTCCGAGCGATTTCCGGCCGCACCTATCCAACTGCCCGAGGGCGCTTTCCTCGCTCCCGCAGAAGGCCGGCCCTCGACCTAACCACCTCGGCCCTCCCTCGCGGCGAACGGCCCCGTGACGTGCTCTCCTAACTGGTCATCGTGATCGCGGTCGGCGGCCAAAGACGGCGGGCCCGATGCCAATCACGGCCGGTGCGCACGGAGATCGGAAGACTAGGCCGTTAGCCCACCGGATCGAACTGCAGCTGCTCGGACTCATTCAACCAGGAATCGCGTGCTGAACTGACCAACCGTCGTGCTTGAGAACTCCCCCAGGCGACCGTCATGTCCAGCGCCTTCCACGAGGATGAGCTCGTGCTCGATACCCGCTGCGTCTAACGCGGCAGCGAACGACTCACTCGCCCCGACAGGTACGGCGGTGTCTTCGGTTCCGTGAACTAACACGAATGGAGGGTCGTCGGCGCTGACGTAGGTCAAGGGAGAGCCCTCGCTCCAGAGCTCGGCATGCTCCCCGTACGTCGCTCCGAAATAGCGCTCCGCAGTCGGAATCGCGCCCTTGCCGGTCCTCCCCAGGAGTTCCAGATCGAGAGGGCCAGCGAACCTGATCACGAGCACGACTGCATGCCCCGCGGTTGGGTCCCCGCACGCCTCCGCGAGGAAGGGCTCGTCGCCCTCCAATGTGCCCACCAGCGCGGCAAGGTGAGCACCTGCGCTGCCCCCCCAAACGGCGATGCGGCTGCGATCGACGTTGTAGAGCGACGCGTTCGAGCGGATATGCCTGAGCGCGCAAATCACGTCCTGAATCGAGGCGGGCCATCCCCGCTCACCTTCCTGGGTGAGCTGATATCCGATTGAGAAGGCTGCAAAGCCTTGGCCCTCGGCCAGACCTGCAAGGTTCGAGTGGTGGCCGGGAAGGGGCCTGCCCCCTCCGGAATGCGTACGGTCATCTCCTGATCGGGATCGCCCGCGTCGTTGTACGGAACGACATCGAGGGCGGCGGCCGCGAGCTCGGTCGGTGCGGGGCGCTGAGGGGGCGGACCACCGGACAGGTCACCTTTTGCGTAGCTGGCCGCGATCGCCTGGCCCACCGCGATCGACGCGCTCGGGGTGAGGTGCCCGATGCGATCTGCGAAATCCGCACAGTTGCCGACTTCCGGCGATGGGCCCGCACTGATGCCGGCCTCTACGACCAAGCCAATGGCTTCATCGATGACTGGGTGACTGAATGAGGCGCGCACTCGGCCCCCTTCCGGGAGCGGACAGAGCTGACCGTCCGGGCCCCCGACGACCGGCTGAAGAACGATCTCCTGGAGGTCAGGATATTTCGCTCGTGCGGTGGCGATGGCGCCTTCAATCGCTGACGCCCACTCGGTCGTCTCACGCTCTGCGCCGCTGATCGTGAGTACAATCCGGTCTGGGTTGCTCGCGCGATTGGTACAAGGGGAGCGAGCACCCTCGGACCACCCTTCGAAGCCCGCGTCGGCCCAGAGGTCAATGCTCGCGCCTCCGAACCCAAGGAGCTGCTAGGCACCGCTATCTACCTCAGACTCAAAGGATTCGTACCACTGCGCTGTCTGGCTGAAACCGATGACCTGCGTACAAGCGAACTCGCGGACGGCCGGGCTCCCCGCGGCTGTGGGAGCGACCGTCGCGACCGCTGTGGCAGTGCTGCCCGCAGCCGCGGACTCGTCGCCAGCCGGACGGGTGGGCGCTTGCCCTGCCGTCGTCGTCGTGGAAGCTGCCAGGTTCTCGCCCGCGAGGACTCGCTCGATTCTGGAGTGCAGCCCCCTCGCGATGTCTGAGGCATCGACTCCAACGGCCCCATCACCGATTTGAAAGACCGTGACCGAGCCAACGACCCGGTCGACGTGGAAGAACGCGATGGTCGATACGAAGTCGACGTCTAGTCCGGCAAAGTCGAGGCGAAGTTTCCACACGCGTCCGTTGTCTCCAGGCACATCGCTCGCGAGCTCGTCGGCTGAATATCTATGGTCGTTCCGACGAAGCGCTCGAAGTCAGCGCCGACCTGGTCGATATAGGACGAGGCAGCCTCTGAATCGTTGAAGAGTTCGACGCTGGTGCCGATGTCCCAAAGTCCCTGCCCGGAGGCCACCAGAGCATCCGTATCAGGGCTTTTGAACGTGAGGCGGTAGCCGGTAGTACGGCCCCTTTCAGCCATTACTGCGCCGGTGGCGAGAGGGTCGGGCGACGCTTCAGCCTGCGCGTCGTTGTCGATGACCCCAGATTGTGGGTGGAGCGAGAACTCTGATGCCGGATCTCCAAGCTCGGCCCCGTGGCAAGACCATCATTTCGAGGTCCTCGCTAGTGAGGGTAGTGAGGGCAACCTCTGAATCGGGCTCGTCGTTCCCGCCGCAGGCTGCGACGAAAGCACACCCAACGAAGAGGAGTGCAAGCGTCGGAGCGAGGCACCGGGTCCGCGTCTCCGTCAGTCTAGGCATCCACCGCTCGAGTCTCGGACTGGGGGGCATTGTGACCTGCTCGACGAGATCGTCAACTTCCTGCACTCGCTCATGACAGTCGTGGCGATCGATACCTGTGTGCAGAGCAGCATCTTGCTTGCAGCTCAGACTTCGCCCCCCCCCGCGCAGCCGAGCCGCAAGACCCTCCCGCTCGGACGGCGCCTGGCACCGTGGCAGCTGCCGCCGTGCTGCGACGAGCTGTGCTCCTACGCCGTATCGCAGCCCCAGGTACCAAGAAGCCCGCCGAATCGGCGGGCTTCGGCGTCTTCGCTGCCAGAGGAGGGGGACTAATCGGCAGGAGGACTGGAAGAGGGGTCCGGCCACCGGCTCGCTTTCGCTCACCGATGTCGGACTCCTACGGTAGGGCCGCTCTGTGAACCGCAACCCCCTCCTTCGTAAACGCTCTGCAAAATTTTCTGAGGGCGCCTCCTGCAGCGATGCCGGTGCGGCCTTCACCGGCCCAGACTCGTTTCCGTCCCGGGGCCGGGCGTCGAGGGCGTGTGGTACCTAGCTCTCACCACCACCGATGCCGACCTACGCGCCGAACACCCTAGACAGCGCGAGGCCTCGCCCCCGAGAATTCGCCGCCACAGCGAGACGCTAGGGGGTAGCGATGACCGAGAGTGACGGCAACGGATTCGTGGTCGCGGCGCAGTCGCGCCAGGGCACGCCCATGGACGACGGCTTCCGCTACGAGCGCGAGGCGCTGGACCCGATCGGCGCAACGATTCTGCAGATCCCGGCGGAGACCGACGCGGAATTCGCCGAGGCCGCGCGCAACGCCCAGGCCGTGATCGCAGCCGGCCGCCGGATCAACGCCGAAATTATCGCCGGCCTCGATCGCTGCGTCGTGATCGGTTTGGGGAGCGTCGGCGCCGATACGGTCGATGTGGAAGCGGCAACGAAGGCTGGCATCGTCGTGACGAACGTACCCGACGTTTTCGTCGAGGAGGTCGCGGAACACACGATGGCCCTGCTTCTCGCCGCGCACCGGCGGCTCAAGCTGATGGACCGCCTCATGGGCGAAGGCAAGTGGCGCGAGGCGCGGCCGGTCTTCAGCGAGGTGCCTCGCCTCTGGGGCCAGACCCTCGGGCTGATCGCCTTCGGCAACATCGCCCGCGCGGTCGCCCGTCGCTGCCAGCCCTTCGGGCTGCACGTCATCGCCTACGACCCCTAC
Source organism: Tepidiformaceae bacterium (assembly GCA_965247935.1). Lineage (GTDB taxonomy): Bacteria > Chloroflexota > Dehalococcoidia > Tepidiformales > Tepidiformaceae > CAUYXJ01. The sequence continues at coordinate 524,808 of CBDFIA010000002.1, read as the reverse complement.
GTGAGTGAGCTGACCATGACGGCCGAAGGGGTCGAGCCGGTTGGCTTCATGGAGTTGCTCGAGCGAGCGGACTTCGTTTCGATGCATGCGCCGCTGAACGATGAGACGCGCCCCCTCGTGAGCGACGAGCATTTCAACGCGATGAAGCCGTCTGCGATCTTCGTGAACAACGGCCGCGGGCCCACGGTCGACGAGGCCGCCCTGATCAGGGCGCTGGAGTCCGGCGGTATCGCCGGTGCGGCCCTCGACGTGTTCGAAGTGGAGCCGACGAACGCCGAGAATCCGCTCCTGCATATGGACAACGTGATCGTGACGCCTCACATTGCCTCGGCCACGGCGCGCATGATGCCCGAGGCGCGGCGGCGGCTCGGCCGCGAGCTCGCCACGGCGCTGCAGGGGCGCTGGCCGCGCAGCGCCGTGAACCCGGACGTGCTGCCGCGCACGGAGTTACGCCGCTGGCAGCCGTACCCGATGCAGCGCGGCCCGAATCGATAGATCGGGGAACGCCACGCCGTCCTTAGGGGCACCGCTGGGTCGGATCGCGCATGACGCGACAGGATCTGTCGCCTCGTGCGATCGAGACGCGCACCCACGTCCGTCGCTTCGACTACGCTGAAGGGGCGGACTGAGCACGGTGGGCCGGAGGAAACGATGGCCGAGCCGATCCGCGTTCTCATCGCTTTCAAAGACGAGGAACGTCGCAGCCGCGCGAAGATCGCATTGCGGGCGGAGCGCGATCTTTGTGTCGCCGGCGAAGCCGCGACGGGCAAGGAAGCGGCCGACCTGGCCGCAACCCACCACCCCCATCTCGTATTGATGGACGCGGGCATCGAGGAGCCCAGCAGTGTCGAGGCCTGTCGCACGATCCGCTCGGCGGACCCTGCAGTGAAGGTTCTGCTCAGCGGCGGGCTGACGGCGACGCTCCACGCAGCTGTCGTCGCTGGGGCCGCGGGGACCGTGAGCCCCGAGGCGGAAGCGGAAGCGGAAGCGCTCCACTCCACGCTGCGCGCGGTGGCGAGCGGGAGCCGCTGCGTCGACGCGGAGACCGTAAGCTCGGAGAGGGCCCGCTTCGCACGATCAGGGGCGAGCCTCAGCCGCCTCGATCAGCGCCTCGTCGCGATGGTTGCGGAGGGGCTGCGGGACGGCGAGATCGCCGTTCGGCTGGAGGTGCCAGAAGAAGCCGTGCAGCGCCAGCTCCGGCAGATTTTCCAGGCGCTCGGCGTAGTGCCGCTCGCCGCTTAGTAGCGCTCAGATGACGGACGCCTCGCGTAGCTCGGCGATCTCTGCCCAGGAGTAGCCCAACTCCGTCAGGTAGCGTTCGGTGGAGTCGCCCAGCTGGGGCGGCGGTGCAAGCTCCGTCTGCGGCTCACGCCCGAACTCGATCGGACAGCCCACCACCGAGACCTCGCCCAGCGAGGCGTGGGGCATCGAGGCGATGTAGCCGTTCGCGCGGGCCTGCGGATCGTCGAGGACGTCGGCATAGGACTGGACGGGCCCGCAGAAGATGTCGCGCCCGCGGAACCGATCGATCCAGTCCCTGGCCGGGCGGTCGAGCATGCGTTCCTGCAACTGGGGCAGGATCTCGGTCATGCCCCGCGCTCGGCTGGCATCGTCGGGATAGCTCGCGGCGAGCTCCTCCAGGCCCAGCAGCTCGCAGAGCGCGCCGAACTTGTCCGTGGTGGCGCCGCCGATCACGAGCCAGCCGTCGGCGGTCTCGAAGGTGCGCCAGACGGCCCGCGGCGTGATCAGCGGGTGGCCGAGGCCCGCACGCCCGGAGCTTCCGCCAGAGAGTGACTCCGTGTCGATCTCCCAGGATTGGAGGGCGAGCTGGCTGCCGTAGAGCGAGACGTCGACCTGCTCACCTTCGCCCGTGTGCGCGCGCTTCACGAGCGCCGCAAGGATGCCCGCACAGAGGCAGAGCGCGCCGACCTGGTCGGCGATCGCGGCGCCCGTGGGCGTCGGCGGGCCGTCTTCGGGGCCGCTCCGCATCATGATTCCGCCGGAAGCCTGCCCGATGATGTCGTTCCCAGGGACGGGCGTGCGCTCGCCGTGGGGGCCGAAGGCGGAGGCGCTCGCGTAGACGAGACCGGGATTCAGCTTCGCCAGGGTTTCGTAGTCGAAGCCGAGGCGCTCCATCGCACCGGGGCGCATGTTGCTCACCACCACACCTACTCGCTCCACGAAGCGCAGCACAACCTCGCGCCCCTCGGGGCGGCGCACATCGAGCGTCACACTGTGTTTGCCCCGGTCATGGGCAACGAAATAGGGGCCTGGGTCGCCCGTCGCACGACCGACGCCGCGACCACGCTCGCCCTCGCGATGCTCGACCTTGATGATCTCGGCACCCATGTCGGCGAGCAGAACCGTTGCGTACGGCCCCTGCTGAGCCCAGGTGAAGTCGAGGACGCGAATCCCTTCGAGCGGACGTGCCATGGCCTGCCTCCTGGCGCGGAGCATGGCACAGCCGCAGTGGCCGGCGCGACGGAGCGGTGTTAGGGCAGCAGCCGCACCTTGATCGAGCCCGACGACTTGTCATCGGCGGTGGCGAATGCTTCTGCGGCACGATCGAGGGAGAAGGTATGCGTCACGAGCGGCGCGAGTTCGTCGACGAACTCGTCCAGCAGATCCACCGCAAGCCCGAACTCGGTGCGCGGCCCGGTGCGCCCATAGCCGACCGCACCCACGAGGCGCACCTCCTTCAGGAGCAGCAGCGTCGCCGGCAGCGGAACCTCGACGCTGAAGGCCCCGAGGACGACCACCGTCCCGCGATTGCGCACCAAGGCGATGCCCTCAGTGATGGTGGGCGCACTCCCGCCCACGGTCTCGATCACGGCGTCGATTGGTGTTCCGCTGAGCTCTCTCGCAGCCGTCGTCCCATCGGCGAAGGTCGCGGTCGCGCCCAGCGCGCGGGCCATCTCTGCTTGGAATGGATATCGCGCCGTGACGTAGACCTCGGTCGCGCCCGCCCGCCGCGCGGCGAGAAGGTTCACGAGACCGACAGTGCCCGCCCCCAGGATGGCCACGCGCGAACCGAGCCGCACGCCTGCCTCGCGAACGGCGTGCACCGCGACGCCCACGGGCTCGCCGAGCGAGCCCGCCTCGGCGGAGACGCGCGCGGGCAGGGGGTAGACCGAAATAGCGGGCGCGAGCATGTGCTCCGCCATGCCACCGGCGCCATCACCGCCGAGAAAGACGCGCTCGAGACAGTGCCAGGTGTTCCCGGTAAGGCACTCGTGGCAACTGAGGCAAACCGCCACGGGCTCGACCGCGACGTTCGTGCCGGGCGCGAGCGCAACGCCCTCGCCGATCGCTTCGACGACGCCGCCGACCTCGTGGCCGGGCGTTCCGCCGGGCGGTCCGCCGCGCCGGTAGTTGTGGAGATCGCTTCCGCAGATGCCCGCGCCGGCAACGCGCAGGCGAACCCAGCCGGGCGCGGGCTCGCTGACGGGAAGATCGACGACCTCGACCGTTCGCGCGCCTGCCCACGTGGCGGCACGCTGGTGGACATGCCGGAAATCATACCCGCCGCCGCGTTCGCGCCGGCCCCCGCACCTACGCAGCGCCCCAATCGACGGAGGTTTGAGCGGCGCAGCACGGGTGTCGCCCCCGCGACATCCGCGGGCGACTACGGTGCGGCAGTCGAGACCTTATCCGTCAGCGGGGAGCGCGCAACGGGCCGGGCACGCCCGGGGCCAGGAGTCGTTCGGCGGCCTGCAGGTCGTCGATCGTGTCGATGTCGTACCAGAAGTGGCCACTGATATCGACGGTGGCGAGGCGTCTACTGTGCGCGAGCAGGCCGAAGATCTCGCTGAGATGGCAGTCCTCAGGGGCACCTTTGAGGGCATCCCAAACGGCAGCGGAGCAGAGGAACGCGCCTGCATCGAGCGCATCCCACGTGGGTAGTCCTTTGCCAATGGCGGTGACCAACCCGGCCGCATCTGTCGAGAGCTTCGTCGCCTCGGCGATGTAGGCCTCGTCGTGGTGGCCGGCGCGATCGGCGGCCACCCGGGACATGTCGCCGAGGGGCTCGCTGCCCGCGGAACGGAGGAGGACCTCGATCAGCCCGGGGGACATCGCGTGGTCGCACATCAGGAGCAGGAACGGCTCGGTTCCGCATTCGGAGCGGGCGGCCGCGAGCGAGTAGGAGGCGCGACGGGCGTACTCCGGGTTCGAAACGAACGCGGCGGGCAGTCTGGCCCACTCCCGCACAGCGTCGCGCACCGCTTCACCCTGATAGCCGGTGACCACCACCACGCGATCGACGGACGTCTCCGCCAGCGCCCGGAGGGTGTGGGCGATGAGCGGGATCCCCGCGAGCGGGACGAGCGGCTTGGCCAGGCTGAGGTCGCTTTCGCTGAGGCGGCGACCGAGACCCGCCGCCAGAACGACTGCCTGCATCTACGCTCCGCACTGGGCCTCAGCCCAAGAAGGCTGAGGCGATCTTAGTCGATCGTCCGTACTCGCGAGGGCTTGATAAGGCACGGCTATGTGGCGTAGTATGTCGTGCCTAATCTGGGAGGTGAGCCCTAACTTGAGCGCCCTTGGCCTTATCAGGAGCACCGCGCCAGGCACTGGCGCTCGCGACGCCCCTCGCGTGGGCGGGCGGCGCCTCGTGGTCGAGGGCCTGTCCTTTGCCTATGACGAGACGCCCGTGCTCGAGGATATTTCGCTCGAGGTTCGCGCGGGCAGCGTCACGGCGCTGCTGGGCCCGAGCGGCTGCGGCAAAACGACGCTGCTCCGCGTGATCGCGGGGCTCGAGCGACCGCAGGCCGGCGCCGTCCGCGTCGACTCGGACACGCTGAGCACCCCCGAGCGGATGGTGCTGCCGGAGCGGCGGCGTATCGGCATGGTCTTCCAGGACGGCGCGCTCTTCCCTCATCTGAGCGTCGCGGAGAACGTGGCTTTCGGCCTCCCCCGCGGTTCGGGGCGCGCGGGGGCCGTAGCCGAGGCCCTCGAGCTGGTCGGCCTCACGGGGTTCGGTGAACGCTCGCCGGGGACGCTCTCAGGGGGACAGCGCCAGCGCGCCGCGCTTGCGCGCGCCCTCGCGCCGGGCCCCGAGCTGCTCCTCCTGGACGAGCCCTTCGCCAACCTCGATCCCGTGCGACGGGTCGAGCTGCGCGGCGAAGTCGCAGCCCTGTTGCAACGCCTCGGCGTCACGAGCGTCTTCGTCACGCACGACCAGGAGGAGGCGTTCGTGATGGGCGACCAGGTCGTGGTCATGAACGAGGGCCACGTCCTCCAGAGCGCCTCGGCGAGCGAGCTCTACGGCCACCCGAGCTCACGCTGGGTGGCGACATTCGTGGGCGAGGCCAATCTCGTCGCCGGGCGCAGCAGCGGCACGCGCGCGGAGACCCCGCTGGGCACGGTGCCGCTCACGGAAGCCGCTGCGGGCGCCTGCGAGGTCCTTCTTCGGCCAGAGCATCTCGCGTTGGAGCCGGGCGGAGGTTGGGAGGTCGAGCGCCTCGAGTTCTACGGCCACGACTCGCTTTACGTGCTTCGCGACGACGCCGGCCGGACGCTCACCGCACGCGCGGCGGCGGCGCCCCTCCACCACCGTGGCGATCGCGTCTCCGTGCGTTACGCGGGCCCGCCCACCGTCGCCTTCCCCACCCCCTAGCCTGAGTGCCCCGAACCCTCGGTTGGATCGGCGCCACCGCACGGGCAGCGGGCTTCCGCGGCCCTCCCCTCCTCTGGCTCGCTTCGCTGCTGATCGCCGCGCTGTTCGCGGTTCCGTTCTCGTACCTCGTCGTTCGCAACGTCACGGAGGGGAGCGAGACGCTGCAGACGTTCTTCTCGCTCGACACGGCCGAGCCACTCTGGAACACGCTGCGGCTGGCGGTCACGGTTTCCGCAGCTGCGGCCGCCATCGGCACGCTCCTGGCCTGGCTCACGATGCGCACCGACCTACCCTTCCGCTGGTTCTGGCGGATCGCCTGCCCCCTCCCCCTCGTCCTCCCCTCGTTCGTCGCAGCGGCAGCACTGCTCGCGGCTCTCGCTCCGGGTGGACTCGCCGAAGAGCTCCTGAGCCCAATCGGGCTCCAAGCGCCCACACGGATCGACGGATTCTGGGGAGCCTTCTTCGTGCTGACCGCTGTGAGCTACCCGTATGTGTACCTGCCGGCGGCGGCCCGGATCGGGGGGTTGCCGCCATCGCTCGAAGAGGCCTCGCGCCTGCTCGGGCAGGGAGGCCTAGCGACCTTCCGCCGCGTCGTCTGGCCCCAGGCGCGCGGTGCGGTCCAGGCGGGTACGCTCCTCGTCTTCCTCTACGTCGTGAGCGACTTCGGCGTCGTCAAGCTGATGGGGTACTCGACCCTCTCGACGAACATCTTCCTCAACCGCCTCTTCGACGCACCGCTCGCGTTCGCCCTCGGGCTCGTCCTCGCGGTCGTCGCTCTGGTGGTAGCCGGGCTCGAGCGCGCGGCCGCCCGCGGCTCGCTCGCGCACCTCGCCGCGGGCGGGGTGCGCGCACGGCGCGTTGCGCTCGGCCGCTGGAAGGCGCCCGCAATCGGCGCCGTCGTCGTATCCGTGGGGACCGGGCTCCTCGCCCCGGTAGCCGTGCTCGCCTGGTGGGCCTACCGCGGCTTGGCGAACGAGGCGGCCGGTTTCGACCGTGCGGGGGGCGACCTCAGCGCGCTCAGCGCGCCCGCCTTCAACACGGTCCTCGCGGGGCTGGTGACGGCGCTCGTTACCGTGGCCGTTGTGCTCCCGCTCGCTTACCTCACGGGTCGCTACCGCAGCCGGGGAGCGGGCGCGGTCCACATCATCGTCGCCGGCAGCTTTGCGGTGCCGGGGCTGCTCATCGCGCTCGCAGTCGTCTTCATGGCCCTGCGGGTACCCGGCCTCGACTTCCTTTATCTCACCTTCCCGCTGCTGATCTTTGCCTACGTGGTGCACTTCGGTGTGCAGGCGCTGCGCAGCGCCGAGGTGGGCGTTACCACCGTCGATCGGCGCCTCGAAGAGGCGGCGCAGACCCTCGGCGCAGGACGGCTCAGGCGGCTGCTACGCATCGAGGTGCCGCTGATGCTGCCCGCGCTGGCCGCGGGTGGCGGGCTCGTGATGCTCTCGACGATGAAGGAGCTACCGGCGACCCTGCTCGCCGCTCCGATAGGCTTCGAGACGCTCGCGACGCGGATCTGGAACGCGAACGAAGACGGCTTCCTCGCAGACGCCGGGCTCGCGGGCTTGGTCCTGATCGCGGTCTCCGCAGCGCTCACGTGGGTGCTGGTGATTCGCAACTCAGAGCACCTGCGCTAGCGGCCGCTGGCCGTGGGAGCGCGGTAGCATCGCTGCGTGCGACAGGCTATCGATGTCAACGGCCTCGCGCCGGAAGCGCAGCCGATTGCGCTGCGCGTGGCCGGGATCTACCTGCGGTACACGGGCGACGCCTTCGTCGGGCTCGTCACCCACGGATCCGCTGTCAAACGCGCGAGCGCGCAGGCGCGGCCGCCTTCAGGCCGTGGAGCCGCAGCAGCCGAGGGTGGGCAGGGCGGTGGCGGGCAGGCGCAAGCGAAACGAGCGAGAACCGATTTCATCCCAAACGTCAGCGACCTCGACTTCGAGCTCTACGTCCGCCCTGCTTTAGGGGACAGCCGTGGACCGATGCCGCTAGAGATCGGCCAGATCCAGCGCGAGCTGGCGGCGATCGACCCTGCGCCTTTCGCCTACATCCAGGGATATGTGCATGCCGACGCGATCCGCGCAGGGTGGATCGGGCCGGTCCCGGGCGCCTACACCGTGATCGCGGGAAGGCTCCCGATCGCCGAGGCGACCGCCGCCGAACTGGCCGCGGCCGCGCGCCGCGACCTCGCCGAGATCCCGGCACGGCTCGCGAGCTTGCCCCAGGGGCTCCTCGACACGGGGAGGGGTTCCCTCGAGCGGCGGGTGCGTCTTCTCCTAACCGATGTCTGGCCCGCGCTTAGGCAGGTCGTGGCGCTCCAGACGGCCGAGGCGATCGCGGCCTGGCAGATGACGAAGGAAGAGGCGATCGACGCTCTCGAGGGCGAGGCCCTTCGTACCACTGGGAGAGCGGTGCACGAGGCCGCTTGGGCGCTCTCGGCAGAGATCGACTCGCTCGACGCACAGCTCGCAGTGATGCAAACGGGAGCCGACTTCCTCGCCGCCGCCGGCGCTTGGGCGATACGCGACATCGCTCCCGACTAGGAACTGGTTCGGTGGGACGCGGGACGGATCCCCGCTGAACCCTGAACGTTGAACTCTGAACTCCTCAAGCGATCACGTTCTCGCTGAACCAGGCGATGTCATCGAAGTCAGAGGCGGAGATCGCGACCTCGGAGACGCCGGCGGCGGCGAAGCCGGCAACCTGCTCGCCCATGTTGTCGGCGTCGCCGAAGAGGACGCCGGTGTGGTCCCATTTGGTCACCTTTTCGGAACGGCCCCAACCCCGCGCCATCTGGGCGATCCCACTGGCGATTTGATCCGCGGCCTCCCGCGTCTGCCCGCGCGCAAGGATGACGTCGGCGGTGAGAGAGAGCGTGGCGGGGTCACGGCCCGCCGCGAGACAAGCGGCCTGGGCGTGCTCGGCAAGCTCTGCGACCTGAGCAGGGCCGAGCTGCCACGTGTTGATCGCATCGGCGTGACGGGCGGCGACACGCAAGACGCCGCCGTGCCGGTTTAGCCCCACAACGATCGGCGGGTGAGGCAGCTGAACGGGCTTTGGCGCGAAGCTGGCACCGCCTTCGAGGCGGTAGTGCTCGCCCGCGAACTCCGTCCGCTCCTCGGTCCAGAACGACTTGAGGATGCGAATCCCTTCTTCGAGCTGGCCGAGACGACCGTGGAAGTCCAGCATCTGGAAGCCGTAGGGCGCGAAATCGGCGTGCTCGTAGGCCGTGCCGATGCCGAGGACCGCTCGCCCAGCGCTCAGCACATCGACGGTTGCAACCTGCTTGGCGAGTTCGAGGGGCCGGTGAAAGGGCATGCCCGTCACGTGTGTGCCGAGCCGCAGTCGCCTCGTGTGGGCCGCCACCCAGGCGAGGTAGGTCCAGGCGTCGGGCGCGTCGAAGGAGGGGTGGTCGACGACGTAGAACGCCTCGAACCCGAGGGTATCGAGTTCGGCGAGCTTGTCGGCGAGCTTGCCGCTGCTCGTCGCCACCAACCCGAATTTCATCGTCACGGCTCCGTCGCGTCAGCCCGTGGTGCGGGCGACGGTCTCGCCCCCACCGATCGCGGGAACGAACTGAATCTCCGTTTCTGCGTGCACGGGCTGGAGGAGGCCGAGGTGGTTCGTCTCACCGTCGATCGCTGCCATGATCTCGGGGATCAGGCCACCTTCCTCGTCGAGGAGTCGCGCCTTCATGCCGGGAAAGCGCTCGTCGAGTGCATCGATCACCCGACGCAGGGTGGCACCCGGCACCGCCACCGTGCGCGCGCCGCCCGTCAGATCCTCGAGCAGCGAAGGGATGAAGACCGTGGCCACGGGCCTCCCTGCTAGTCCCCCTCGGGGATGGCGCCAAGCGCCTCCAGCACGTGCGCCGGCGACATGGGGAGGTGCGTCATGCGAACGCCGGTAGCGTCGTGCACGGCGTTCGCAATCGCCGCCAACGGCGGGACGAGGGGCACCTCGCCGGCGCCACGAATGCCGAACGGGTGGCCTGGATTCGGCACCTCGACGATCTCGGTGTCGATCATCGGGAGGTCGAGACTGGTTGGCATGCGGTAGTCCAGGAAGCTGGCGTTCGACATCGCGCCGTCTTCCCGCCAGACGTACTCCTCGCTGAGCGCCCAGCCGATACCCTGGACGGCACCGCCCTGCATCTGGCCCTCGACGTAGCTCGGGTGGATGGCCGTCCCCGCGTCCTGGATGACGGTGTAGCGGAGGATGTCGACCTTGCCGGTCTCGGGGTCGACTTCGACATCGACGATGTTGCCGGCGAAGGCGGGCCCGACCTTTGTCGGGCTCGAGCTGGCCGACGCGCTGATCGGCCCACCGGTCCGGAGAAGCTGGCTCGCGACTTCAGTCCAGCTGATCTGCTTGCCCTCGGCGAGGGAGAAGGCACCGTCCGCGAAGGTCACGTCCTCGGGCTGCGCCTCGAGCAGGATCGCCGCTCGTTGGGTCATCTGCAGCCTCACGTCCTCGGCCGCGGTGATGGTGGCGATACCGGTCGAGAAGGCGGACCGGCTACCGCCAGTCACGCCCGTCCAGCCGACGGAATCGGTGTCGCCGACCGTTGGCTGAACGTCCTCGGCGCTGAGGCTGAGGACCTCAGCGGCTTGCATCGCGACGGCCGCCCGCAGCCCACCGATGTCGACGGAACCCGTGACGAGCGCAATCGTGCCGTCCGCGTTCACCGTGATCGTCGCCGACGAAGGGCCGCCGCCGTTGAACCAGAAGCCCATCGCCACCCCGCGACCACGATTCGGGCCCTCTATCGGCGCCTTGAAATGCGGGTGGTTGACGATCGCGTTCTCGACTTCGACACAGCCAATAACAGGGAAGGGCAGGCCGCTGGGCATGCGGTCGCCTTCCTTGGTCGCGTTCTTGAGGCGGAAGTCCATAGGCGCGATGCCCGTCTTCTCGGCGAGCTCGTCAATCACGCTCTCGACGGCGAAGGCTGCCTGGGGCGCGCCGGGCGCGCGGTAGGCGCCGACCTTGGGCTTGTTCACGACCACGTCGAAGCCATCGACGAGGACATGCTCGATGTCGTACGGGGCAAGGGCGGTGGAGGCGCCGGCGCCGACGGGCGAGCCCGGGAACGCGCCCGCCTCGTACGCCATCCACATCTCGGCGGCGGTGATCTTGCCGTCGTTCGTGGCGCCGATCTTCGAGCGGATGGTGGCGGCCGAGGTCGGCCCTGAGGCCTCGAAGACCTCGGTCCGACTCATCGTGACCTTCACCGGATGGCCGCTCTGCTTGGACAGGAGCGCTGCGACCGGGTCGACGTGGACGTACGTCTTTGCCCCGAAGCCGCCGCCGATCTCCATCGGGATCACGGTCACCTGGCCCTCGGGCACACCGAGAATCGCAGCCGCCTGGCCCCGGATTCCGAACGCACCCTGGGTGCTCGTCCAGATGGTGACGTGGCCGTCGGCGGCCCAGCGGGCCGTCGCGGTGTGCGGCTCGATATAGCCCTGATGGACGGTGCTCGTGGTGAATTCGCGCTCGACGATCACGTCGGCCTTGGCGAAGCCCTCCTCGAGATCGCCGCGCTTGAACTGGAGGTGGCTGGCAACGTTGCTGTGCTCGCCCGTGTCGTCGCCGCGCGTGAAACGCTCGGCGATGGAGCGCGTGGTCATCGCCTCGTGCAGGCGGGGCGCGTCGTCGCGCATGGCCTCGATGGCGTTGAGAACGACCGGGAGCGGCTCGTAGACAACGTCGATCAGGTTGAGCGCCTCCTCCGCGACATGCGGGTTGGAGGCAGCCACCGCCGCGACCGCATGTCCCGTATAGAGCACCTTGCCCTGGGCGAGGACGTTTTCGGCGAGCATGCGGGCGTTACCCATCGTTTCGCCGAAGTCGATCATCGTGTCCGCCACGATCGGGATGTCCGCGCCCGTGATCACTGCCTGGACCTCAGGCAGCGCCCGGGCCTTGCTCGTGTCGATCGAAACGATGCGCGCGTGTCCGTGCGGACTGCGGAGGATCTTGCCGTGCAGGGTTCCGGGCAGCTGGATGTCGGCGCCGTACTGGGCCCGGCCCGTCACCTTGTCCATGCCGTCGTGGCGAATGGGGCGACTTCCGACAACCTTGTAGCCGGCCTTGGGCTCGCTGCGGTCCGCGATCGTAGTCATGCTGCTGCCTCCGAGGGATTGGTCGCCGCCTAGGGTACGCGATCGGGCCGTAATCTCGGGAGTCAGCCGACGGCAGTCATGCGATAGACGCCGGCTCCGGCTGAGCCGCGGCCGCCTCGGCCTCGGACTCCCGTCTCAGGGCCCCGAGCACGATGCTGGTCTCGAAGGTCTCTTCGAAGCCGACCGCAAGAGCGATGGCGGCGAGGATCGGCCAGCCGCCGAGCCAGGCCGCCCCCGTGCTGGCGAGCGCGAAGACGATCATCGTCCCCCGGAAAGCCCCGACAGCGCGCATTACTGTGGTGGTCGCTGGGCGGCGGCGGCTCGTACGCCAGACTGTGAATGCGGCGACCGCAAGGCCCACCGCGACCAGCCCGGTAGCAGGGAAGACCTGCCATTCACCAGTAAGGCCAAGGTCCACGGAGCCCTCCTCCGCTCACGGCTTGCCGCACGTCCAGGATACCGATACTCGCGGCCCGGCTCAGTGATGCCTGCCACGCCGCCCGCGGCCTCAGCCTTCAGCGATGAGCGCGACTGTGCCCGCGGAGCCATCGACGAGGACGATTGCGCCATCGGGGATCTCGCGGGTACCCGTGCGCGTCCCCACCACCGCCGGGATGCCGTACTCGCGCGCGACCACGGCGGTGTGGAGAGCGCTCCGCCGGCGTCCGTGACGACCGCGCCCGCCAGGGCGAAGTAGGGCGTCCAGCTGGGTTGGGTGACGCCACAAACGAGGACTTCGCCATCGGCGAGGCGGTCGGCTTCGGCGAGTGCGCGGATCACGCGCGCTCGGCCCCGGTACTGGCCGGGCGAGGCGGCGGTCCCTGCGACTTCGCTGCCTTCGCCGACTCCCGCCAGGGGCTGGCCGAGGAAGGGCGGGGGCAGGGCGGCCCGGTACTGCGACTGCAGCGCCGTACGCTCGGCGAGCGTGGCCGACGCGACGGGGACGCTCTCGTCGAGCGCGCGATAGAGTTCCGGCAGCTCGTGGTAGAAGACCTCGCTCGGGTCTGCCACGAGGCCGCGCTCAACGAGGTGCTCGCCCACGCGCAGCCAACGGAAGCGCGAGGCCGCGCCGAGCCGCTGGTCGCAAATCGTGTTGTGATCCTCGCGCACCGGGAGGAGCTCCTGGGCGGCCGGAAGCTGGCGAAGCAGCGCGGCGGCAGCCTCGTCCGTGGCGGCGGCCGCGCGCAGGGCCGCTTCCAGCGCCTGCCGCCGAGCGCGCTGCGCCTCGGGCGCGGGACCGGGACCAGCGTCGTCGGACTGGGCGGCGTAGCGCAGCACGAGGGCGATCGCAGGACTCCGGTCCTCCAGCCACGTGGGCGCATCCGCGACGCCGGTATCGATGGTGTAGCCGAACTCCTCCAGGAAGGCGGCGAAGTCCTCCGCGAACTCCCCGCCGCTGGTCCGCTCGCCACGTTCGAGAACCGCGCGCAGTGCGGCGTCCTCCCGCACCGTACGGCTCAAGTCCCAGAGCGCGAGCGCCCGATCGAGCGTGCAGTTCTCGAAGCCCTGAAGCAGCGCCAGCGCATCGGCGCGGTGCGCTTCGCCGAAGTGCGCGGCGTAGGCGGTGACGAATTCATCCGCGAGCCGGCCCGAGGTCACCACGCTCTCGCCGTGGACCCCGGCGAAGACGCGACTGAACTCGTCGCTCTGCGCCTTCAAGGACTGCTGCCACGCACCGGGCGCAACCGAGCGCGGGTCGAACGCCATGAGCTGATCGAAAAGGGCCTCGACCTGCGGCTGCCAGTACTCGCGCCACCGTCCGAGGGCGCTCGCGCCCGCCAGGTCGGGGATGGCAAAGGGCATCGGCATCTCGCCCGAGGGATCGCTGCGGTAGAAACCGTAGCCGTTGATCACGAGGCGGCGCGGGGGGCCATCGCCGCCAGCGCGTTCGCCGAAGGCGCTCCCGCGCATGAGCGGCGGTTGCGAGGCGGGCCCGTGCTCGTTCTCGTACACCCAGGTGTACTGCTCGTACGCTGGGTCGGGCAGTTCGAACGTGATCGACATGCCCGTAGACGTACGCCCAACCCGCACCGACGTCAACGACCGCCAATCTCAGCCGCCGATCGGGGACTGACCAGAGTGCAACGAAGAGGGAGGTACCGGACGCTCGATCGCGTGCTATACTCGCCGGCCCCGGGAGGACAGCGCTGCGCGAACAGAACGATCGGTTCGCGATCGATGCGGCCGATTGGGAGCGGCTGGCGGGCTGCGTCACCCCTGAAGCGAAGGTGCGCTACGAGCGGGACGGAGTTCCGGGGCGGCGCCGCCGTGGCCGAGTTCGCAACGGGCGCGACGGTGGGGTTGACCGCGCAGCAGCACCTGCTTGGGAACTACGGGATCGCCCTCGACGGCGACCGGGCGACGGCCTCAACCTACGTTCATGCCACCCAGATCCAGGGGGAGGAGGCGGGCGGCGGGGTGCTCGTCACGGGCGGGATCTACCGCGACGCGCTCGTGCGGACGGACGATGGCTGGCGCATCACGGAACGAGATATGCAATCGCTCTGGCGCGAGCAGCGCGCGCTCTCGGCCTAGCGTTTGCGGATCCCGCAGGGACCGGACGAACTCACCGCAGAGTGGCTGACCCAAGCGCTCCGAGCGGGGGGTGTCTTGGGCGCCGAGCGGCGTGTGAACGCCGTCCTGGCGGCGCCGCCGCCCGGGGGCGAGGGCTTCAGCGGCCAGGTCTCGCGCCTATCGCTCAGTTACGACGGGGAGGAAGGGGCCGGCCCGGCATCGCTCATCGCGAAGCTCTCGGCTTCCGCACCCGCCCTCCGCAAGCGTTCGGGGTACGCCTACGGGAGAGAGGTGCGCTTCTATCGAGATCTGGCGCCCCGTGTAGGCCTGCGCACGCCAGCCTGCTACTACGGCGACGCGAGCAGGACCAGCGGGCTCCACGTCTTGCTGCTCGAGGACCTCTCGCCGGCCCTCCCAGTAGCACGTGCGGACGGCTGTACGCCCGACCAGGCGCGCCAGGGAGTGCACGCCATCGCGCGCACGCACGGACGCTGGTGGGAGCGCGAAGAGCTTGCGGATTTCACATGGCTCGAGGCCCGGGCTCTCCCCAACGCAGCCGATTCGGCCGCGGAATATGAGGCCTGGTGGAAGACGTTCGTCGCCAAGGAAGGCGACCGCCTGCCCGTGGAGATGCGTGGGATCGGCGATGCCTTCGGCCCGCACCGCCGTTCGATCGAGGAGCGCCTCTGGTTGACGCCACCCGTTACGCTCAAGCACAACGACTTCGGTCCCGGCAACATCCTCTTCGACCCCCAGGGCGGGCCGCCCGCGATCATCGACTGGGCGAGCATGGGACTGGGCAGGGGAACGCGCGACGTGGCCATGTTCATGAGCGAGTGCCTCCGGCCGGAGGTGCGCCGCGCGATCGATATCGAGCTGCTGCAGGAGTATCACGCCATCCTCGTCGAGGAGGGCGTGCTCGGCTACGCCTTCGCCGACTGCTACGAGGACTTCCGCTACGCGATTCTGCAGCGCTTCCGCTCGATCGTTTCGACGATCGCGGCTTTGCCGTTCACGGCCGCCCAGAAGCAGCAGGTGATCGACTACTCACTCCCGCGCAACTGCGCGGCAATCCTCGACCACGACGCCGGCTCGCTCCTGCGCTAACTGTGGGGCGCTCGGCCGCTCAGTCGGTGAAGACGCCGCCGTGGGGGTGGAGGAGCGCGCCCGTGTAGAAGCTCGAGTCCTCGCAGGCGAGGAAGAGCGCGGTCTTCGCGACCTCTTCGGGCAGTCCCATACGCTCCATCGGCGTGATCCGCATCGCCCACTGCTGGCCGAGCTCGCTGTCGGTGAGTCCCGCCGTCATCGGCGTGTCGATGAAGCCGGGGCCGATCGCATTCACGCGGATGTCGTAGGCCGCGAGCTCCATCGCCATGACCTTCGTGAGCATCCAGACGCCGGCCTTCGAGACGCAGTAGGGGCCTACGCCCGACTGCGGGACCTTCGCCATGATCGAGGCGATGTTGATGATCGCGCCGCCGTTCCCAGCCACCACCATGCGCCGCGCCACGGCCCGGTCAGAAAGCATCACCCCCGTGAGGTTGACGTCGATCACCTTCTCCCACGACTCCACCGGGGCGTTCATCAGGAAAGAGGCGGTGGGGTCGGGGGGAGCATCGCGAACGACCTCGGGACTGAGATAGCGCCAGTTGCTGATGCCCGCCGCTGCCACCAGCACGTCGATCTTGCCAAAGGCTTCGATCGCCGCTTCCGCCAGCGCCTCGCAGGGAGCTTCCTTGCTCGTGTCAGTCTCGACGAAGGTGGCCTCGCGGCCGCGAGCCTGGACCGCCGCCACGGTCTCAGCGCCGTCCTGGAGGTCGGCGATCACGATGTCCGCGCCCTCGTCAGCGAAGAGCTCGGCGGTGGAGCGGCCGATACCGCTGGCGCCGCCGGTGATCACCGCAACTTCGCCTTCGAGCTTGCCTGCCATCACGGGCCTCCGAATGCTGAGAGTGCCGGGACTATAGGGGAAGGCTCCGAGCACGGCTCGGACTTGCGGCTGTACGATGCCCACGTGAGCGACTCCGCCCAGACCGCGCCGGCGGCGTCCGCCCAGCGCCCACGCGGCCCATCGCTACCGACGCTCGAAACCTTCTCCGCGTTCAAGTCGCGGCCCTTTACCTACCTCTGGATCAACACCCTCGGCTTCGCCTTGGTCCAGGCCACGCAGCGCTTCGCCTTCGTCTGGCTGGTGCTGGAACTGGGACGGGGTTCGGGTGCGGCGGGGCTCGTGAGCTTCGCGCTCGGCATCCCGGTCCTTTTCATGACGATTCCCGCCGGCGTCCTCGCCGACCGCATGGATCGGCGGACGCTCGTGCTGGCGAGTCAGCTGGCGGCCGTCGCCGTGACGCTGGCGGCGGGAATCATCGTTTTCGTGGGAGCGATGACCACCGGCGTTGCGCTGATTCTGGCACTGGGGGTGGGGGCCACCGTGGCCGTCGGGCTGCCCGTACGCAACGCGATCGTGCCCACGGTCGTCGAGCGCGGCCGGCTCATGAACGCGATCGTGATGATGAGCATGAGCCAGAACGTCTCGCAGATCATCGGGCCCGCCTTCGGCGGGCTCGCGATCGCGATCTGGGGCATCGGCGGAGCCTTCATCGCCCAGGGCGTGGTCCTCTTGATCGGTACCGCGGCGCTCATCCCCTTGGCCGTGCCTCGTGCCCGTGCCGCCGCCGAGAATCGCGCGCCCATCGAGGACCTGCGCGAAGGGCTGCACTTCGTCTGGAACCATCGCGGGATTCGCACGCTCATCTTGCTGCTGTGCGGCTCGAGCATGTTCATGATCGGGCCGTTCACGGCACTGCTCCCGCTGATCGCGAAGGAAGACCTCGGGAAGGAGGCCCTCGCGGCCAGCTTGCTGTTCGCCTTTATGGGCGCGGGCATGATGATCGGCTCACTGGCCCTTGCCTCGATGCCGGGTTTACGGAACAAGGGCGGGTGGTTCCTCGGCTCGATGATCATGGGCGGCTTGATCCTCGCGGGCATCGGTCTCTCGCCTTGGTATCCGCTTACCGCCACGCTCATGTTCGTGGGCGGCCTGGGCGGGGGGTTCTTCATGAACCTGAACCAGACCCTGGTTCAGGCGAACACGCCACATGAGCTGATGGGCCGCGTGGTGAGCATCCACACCCTCGGCTTTCAGGGCCTCGGACCCTTCGGCGCGCTCTTGGCCGGCGCCTTGGCAATCGCGCTCACAGCGCCGATCTGGATGGCTATCGGCGGCGCCATCGCCGCGGCGATGGCGCTGCTCACGCTGCTCACGCAGCCCTCGCTTCGACGCATGTCCTAACGTCGCTTCAGCGGGGCCGGCCGGCGAGCCCATCCTGGATCAGCGCCGTCACCACGGGATGACGGGCGATCAGCCCCGCGAGCGTGGCTTCGAGGGCACCGAGATGCCGCGCGAACGGATCGGCATCTCCGGCGATCAGTTCGACGTCGAACGCAGGGATGCCGGCCTCGTTGGTCGAGGCGAGGAGGTCGCCGGTGATCTTGTAGAACTCCCAGGTCGCGATGAGCTCGAGGTCGCCCGCAGCCGCGTAGGCCGCCGCCAACGCCTCGGCCGTGCCAAGATCGTTCCCCTCGACGACGCCAGCGTAGGTGTGCCAGCTGATCACGAGGTGGGGCGCATAATCTTGCAGGAACCCGTAGAGCGCTCGCGTCTCCGGCTCGGAAAGGGGCGCCGAGCCCCCGCCCACGGCTTCGAACCCGTGGACGGCCTCGCTCGACCAGTTCTCCGCCGGCCAGTTGCGGTTCAGATCGACGCCGTTCGCGTTCGTGCGCCGGTGGGTAATCTGCCCGTCGGCATTCAGGGAAGGGATGAGATAGAGGGTGAGCTCGGGCGCCAGGCGCTGGGGATCGGCGGCGTAGTGGTCGAAGAGATCCGCCGCGAGCGTGACCGCCTCGGGCTCGGACCCGGCGTGCAGGCCGCTCACGAGGACGACGCGGAGGGGACCATCGCCAAGGCGCAGCACGGTCAGCGGACGTCCCTCGACAGACTCCCCGAACGTGGCGGAAGCGGGAGTCTGCGCACGGCCGTGCGACCACGCTTGGAGATCGCGGGTGAGCGCGGGGATGACGGCGCGCGGGACGACAACAGGCACGGGCACGGGCGCGACCTGCTCCGGCTCTGGGCTGATCGATCGCGAGGCGAGCGCTGAGACGCTGGCGAGCGCGACGCACGCGGCTGTGAGCAGGATGAGACCGCGGCGCCAGTAGGCGGCCGGCCGGGTGGGGCGCATCGGAGCGCATCCTACGGTGCCATCGGGGCTGCGCGAGTTGGGCGAGCATCATGAGTTCCAGCGGACTCGAGGCCGGATGCGTGTACGCTCCCGGGGTGGTGCTGCGGCGAGATCAATTGATGCGGGTTGCGGTGGTCGCCGTGTTCCTCGTCTCGGTCGGGGTGGGGCTACCGTTGGTGATGATGCTGAACGGCGCCCTCCGCCTCGAGATCGACTACTACACCTGGACCTGGTGGGCGATCCCTGCCATCTGGGCGCCGAGCGTGCTCGCAGCCGCGGCCCTGCCTCGCTGGCCCGGCCCCGCAAGCTTCGCCCTCTTCCTCTGCTCGCTCGCGGGTTTGACCGTGTTTTGGATCGAGTTCGGCTGGCTCAGCTTCGGCCCCGTAGCCCTGGGCAGCGCCGCGATCTACGTTACACACATGCGTCGCGAACTCCGCGCGGGGCAGGCTGGGCCCGCCGAAGTCGCTGCCAACATGCCCTAACGCGTTTACGGCTCCTGCGGCGGTCTGGTAGCGTGCATGAGCCCCACGACGGGGCCCAGAGAGGCCGCGATG
Source organism: Tepidiformaceae bacterium (assembly GCA_965247935.1). Lineage (GTDB taxonomy): Bacteria > Chloroflexota > Dehalococcoidia > Tepidiformales > Tepidiformaceae > CAUYXJ01. Next base: position 505,754 of record CBDFIA010000002.1, on the reverse strand, counting down.
GACTTCCAAGACACACCTCAGCAAGCCACCTGGCGGACCGAGGTTCGCACCTTCATCGAGAACGAGCGGCCCGCCGAATACGACGCCGACCGCATGGCCGGCGAGGGCGGCCCCGCGCGCGAGGCGCCCTGGTACGTGCGCTGGCGCGAGAAGCTCTCGGAGCGCGGCTGGATCGCCCCCGCCTGGCCGGAGGAATACGGCGGCGCCGGCCTCGGCGTGATGGAGCAGTTCATCATGAACGAGGAGTTCGCCGAGGCCCGCGTGCCCCCGGGGAGCATGGGCAACGGCGTCTCTATGCTCGGCCCGACCATCATCGCCCACGGCACGGAGGAGCAGCAGGCCGAGCACCTTGGCCGCATGCTCAAGGGCGAGGTCATCTGGTGCCAGGGCTACAGCGAGCCCGGCTCCGGATCGGACCTCGCCTCGCTGCAGACGCGCGCCATCCGCGACGGCGACGACTACCTCATCAACGGCCAGAAAATCTGGACCTCGGGCGCGCACCGCTCAGACTGGATCTTCATGCTCGCGCGTACGGACCCGGACGCGCCGAAGCACCGCGGCATCAGCTACTTCCTGCTGGACATGAAGACGCCCGGGATCACCGTTCGCCCGCTCGTGAACATGGGCAACATGCACAACTTCAACGAGGTCTTCTTCGAGGACGTGCGCGTCCCGGCGAAGAACATCGTGGGCGAGACGAACCGTGGCTGGTACGTCGGCGCCACCACGCTCGACTTCGAGCGCAGCTCGATCGGGAGCGCGGTCGCGCATCGCCAGACGCTCGAGCGCTACAACACCTGGTGGCGCGAGCATCGGGCGGGCTCGGGGAACCCGGACGGCGTGCGCGAGGCGCTCACCGAGCGCTGGATCGAGGCATCGACCGCAAAGATGCTCAGCTACCGCGTGATCGGAATGCAGGCGGCCGGCGAGATCCCGAACTCGGAGGCCTCGATCGCGAAGATGTTCAGCACCGAACTCTCCCAGCGGATCGCGGGCACCGCGATCAAGATGCTGGGCACGGCTGGCCAGCTCAACGGCGGCGAGGACGCGCCGTTCAACGGGCGGCTCGGAGCCGGCTATGTGTCCGCGGTCTCGGCCACGATCGCGGGCGGGACGAGCGAGATCCAGCGCAACATCATCGCCACGCGCGGCCTGGGGCTGCCACGGGCGTAGCCATGACGGCGTGACCCTACGCGAAGCACGCTTTTTGCCCATACTGCGGGCAGGAGCTGCGGCGCGAGCCCATCCACGGACGATCGGTACCCGCCGCCGAGGTTCAAGCCCGCCTGCGCGGGCTGTGGTTACATCCACCTCGATGCCCCGACCCCGATCGCTGGGGCGGTCGTTGTGCGCAGCGAGGAAGTGCTCCTGGCGAGGGCCCACGGACACTCCGAGTTCGCACTCGTCACCGGCTTCCCCGAGCCGTACGAGCGCATCGAAGACGCAGCCGTGCGCGAGGTGGCGGAGGAAGTCGGCTTCGACGTACGCGTGGAGCACGTGCTAGGGACCTACTCCTGCGAGCCTGTGGGGCAGAACCAGGTCCTCGTCGCCTGCGTCGCGACCGTGCCTGGCGGCGAGCTCCGCCTTCAGGAGGAGGAACTGGCCGACGCACGCTGGTTCCCACTCGACGCCCTCCCGGAGTGGCCAGCCGCCTGGCCCCTCCACGCGGTGTTCGACGACTACCGCGCCTTCGCCAGCGCTAGATAACCTTGGCGTCCTTGAAGCGCTCGATGTCGTCCCAGGTGTAGTCCAGGGTCAGCAGTATCTCTTCGGTGTGCTGGCCGAGCTCGGGCGCGGTCGATTTCGGACCGGCTGGCGTTTTGGTCATCTGGATCGGTGTGCCCACGACCCCAACGGTGCCGAGGGAGCGGTCCTCAAGGGTCGTAAGGTACTCGTTTGCGATCACTTGTGGGTCTTCGGCCACCGCGGCGTAGTCGTTCACCGGCCCGCAGGGCAGGTCCGCGCCCTTGAGGATGGCGAGCCACTCGTCCCGCGGCTTCGTCCCGAACGTCGCTTCGAGCTCGGCGATGAGCTCGTCGCGGTTGCCGGTACGGCCCTGGGGCGCCTCGAAGCGCTCGTCGACCATGAGGTCCTCGCGGCCGAGGGCGGCGCAGAACGGGGGCCACCACTTCGGGTCGAGCAAGCCCACGCTGAGGTAGAGGCCATCGCCGCAAGGGTAGAAGGTGAAGAGCGGGTTCCAGCGGGGGGCGCTCGGCCCCTGCGCACGGGTCCGCAAGAACCCCGTCAGGCCCAGTCCCTGGAGCGCGAGCTGGCTGCCGAGCAGCGAGGTGTCGACGTGTTGGCCGACGCCGTGGAGTTCGCGCGCCACGAGCGCGGACGAGATCCCGAGCGCGAAGAGCATCGCCCCAACCTGGTCGGCCATGCCCCCGATAACGGAGGCGGGGACGGCCCCGGGGCCACCCCCCTGGGCGACCATGATCCCGCCCATCGCCTGGCCGATCGAGTCGAAGGAGGGCTCGCGCGCGTTCGGGCCCTCGGGCCCGAAGCCCGTCGCACTGGCGGTGATGATGCGAGGGTTGATCGCGGCGAGGGAGTCGTGATCGAGCCCGAAGCGCTCCATCGTGCCGGGGCGGAAGTTGTCCGCAACGACATCGGTGTCCGGGACGAGCCTGTAGATGATCTCACGCCCCTCGGGCGGCCGCGTATCGATGGTGAGCGAACGCTTGTTGCGGTTCAGCGCCTGGAAGTAGGCGCACCAGCCGTCGGGCTGCAGCCCAAGGCTACGGCCGAGATCGCCGTTCGTGGGCTCTTCGACCTTGATCACATCGGCGCCGAGATCCGAGAGCAGGACCGTTGCGAAGGGGCCCTGCTGGTAGCGGGTGAAATCGAGGATCCGAACTCCGTCGAGGGCGCCAGGCACAGCAGGACCTCCTAGGCGTGGGTCGTGGCCGCATCGTACCCAACTCGCTCCGGGCATGCCCCTATCCGCGACCTCCCGAGGGCGATTAAGGGAAGCGGAGGACAGGCATAGCCCTGATTCTCTTCCGCGTGGAGACTGCCAGGCCGGCCGTTCGCGTAATGAGGGACTGCGCTAGGCTCCACGGACGACGACAACTCTGGAATAACGACAGCGCGGGGTGGGAGCGCCATGACGCCGCTGAGCCAAGTCGAACTGCATTCCTATCCGCTCGACCGCTTCATCACGGTGGTCGATCTTGGCGCCTACGAACGGGCGCGCACGATCCTCGAAGAGAGCCGCGATCTCCTCGCCGGCCGCGTCGTTTGGCACGTGAATTCGACCGCCGAGGGGGGCGGCGTCGCCGAGATGCTGCGGTCGCTCCTGGCGTACGCGCGGGGGGCGGGGATCGATGCTCGTTGGGCCGTGATCGAAGGCGAGCCGGAGTTCTTCCGCATCACCAAGCGGTTGCACCACGCCCTGCACGGATCGCACGGCGATGGCTCCTCTTTGGGGCCCGATGCCGCTCAGGTCTACCGTGACGTTCTCGCTCCGAACGGGGAAGCGCTTCTCGAGCAGGTGCGATCAGGCGATGTCGTGTTTCTGCACGACCCCCAAACAGCGGGGCTCGCGCCCACGCTGATGGAGCACGGCGCGACCGTCATCTGGCGCTGCCACATCGGTGCGGATGAATTCGACGAGGAAGTGGAGCGGGGCTGGGAGTTCCTCATCCCCCACCTTCGAGACGTGCCCCTGCGCATCTTCTCCCGGCAGGAGTACATCCCCGCCGCCCTCGACGACGGGCGCAGCGTCGTCGTCTACCCCTCCATCGACGCCTTCTCGCCCAAGAACGAAGACCTGAGCGAGCCGGTGATCCGCGCGATCCTCGCGCAGGCGAACCTGGTCGTTGGCTCGCCTGATGATGTGGCACCGCTTTTCACGAGGGAAGACGGCTCGCCCGAGCGGGTCGAACGGCAGGCGGCCGTGCTCCGGCTCGGCCCACCCCCCGCCTGGGACGACCCGCTCGTCGTCCAGGTTTCGCGCTGGGATCCGCTCAAGGATCACGGCGGCGTGATGCGCGGCTTCGCCGCTTACGCGGAGCGCGGCGACCCCGGCGGCCGCACCCAGCTCGTGCTCGCAGGGCCGGATGTCGCGGGCGTCACCGACGACCCCGAGGGCGCCGTCGTCCTGGAGGAGCTGAAAGCGGAGTGGGCCACCTTCCCCGAGACGATGCGTGCCCGCATGCACCTCGCCACGCTCCCGATGGATGACGTGGAAGAGAATGGCGCGATCGTCAACGCGCTCCAACGACATTCGCGCGTGATCGTCCAGAAGAGCCTGCACGAGGGCTTCGGGCTGACCGTCACGGAGGCGATGTGGAAGAGCCGGCCCGTCGTCGCCAGTCGGGTCGGCGGCCTGCAGGACCAGATCGTGCACGGCGTGCACGGCTACCTGCTGGATGACCCGACGGATGTGGGCGCGCTCGAAGACGCGCTCTGCCGACTTCTCGGCGACTCCGAGTACGCGGCCTCACTTGGCACAAACGCGCGTGAGCGCGTGCGCGAGCAATTCCTCGGCATCCGCCACCTCGCGGAGTACCAGCAGCTGGTGAACGGGCTTCAGGCCTGAGGTCGGCGCCTAGCTGTAGTTCCCTTCGAATTTAAGCTGAGGCGCGAAAAGGTCCGCCTCACTCAACCGAGTGCCGCGAGCCAATCAACGAGCAGGGCGTTGAACTCGGCCGGGCGCTCCTGATGCAGCCAGTGGCCGGACCCTTCCCAACTGATCGCTCTGGACTGTTCGTGATAGAGGACGCTCCGCAACCACTGCGACGCAGCCGGATCGACGCGCATCGACAGCACCGGGAGCCCCAGTCCCTCAAGGACTGGCTTCGCTTGCGTTCGGTACAGCAGGCTCTCGGGTCCAGCCATCTGGTCTCTCATTGCGGGCTTGAGTACCTCTAGCGCCACTCCACCGGCCCGTCGCTCGTGCCAGGCCGCGAGAGCCGCGGGTGAGGAAGCCTGATAAAAGCCGGGGCGCAGCAACGCCCAGATGTTCTTGTGGTCCGCAGCTCCCTCGACTCTGGCTACCAACCCCTGCACGGCCTCTCGTTGCTCGTCGGCGGTGCCGAAGAGGCCGTCTACGTCGATCAGGGCGCGGACGAGCCCTGGACACGTTTTCGCCAATCGGAGAGCGATCTCCGAGCCCAAGGAATGCCCCGCCACCACCGGTTGCTTGATCTCGAGCTGGTCGAGTAGTTGGCTACAATCGCTGGCGAAGCTCGCGAGCGTGTAGCCGGATTCGGTCTGCTCTGATCGGCCGTGGCCCCGCAGGTCTACGGCAATGACGCGGTGATGCGCGGAAAGCGTAGGCAGTTGCCACGCCCAATCGTTCCCGTCGCAACTCCAACCGTGGATAAGAAGTATCGCTGGCCCCACACCTTCATCGCTGTAGAAGAGTTGGCGCCGTTAACCATCGCGTAGGGCACTCGTCAGTCCCCGCAGCAGAATTGCGCTGACTAGAGCCGCCGAGGGCCTGCCCGCACCAACTACCGTCGCGGCGCCAGCGATGCGTCTTCACCTGGGTACCGAGGGGCGTTCCGTGCCTCGTGGCTGGGGCGCTTTGGTCCGTGCAGAATGCCCCAGCTCGCACTACACCTACCCGAGCATCTCGTACCATCGAGGGCGATGCGCGCGACGGCGATCCTCACGGTTGCGCTAGCGGTTGGGGTCGCCCTCGCGGCAGCGATCTACCTCGCCTTCGGCAGCGCCGGCGTTGCTCTGGGCGTCGCGCTGGTGGCGACGTATTTCCTCTGGGGTGAGCTGAGCGACCGCTTCGGTCCTTCACGCGGTCGCAAGGCCGGGGACGGGCCCCTCCTCCTCGACCCCGTGCGCCGGCGGCGCCTGATCGGCGCGATCGCGTTCCTCGGAGCGGCAGCGCTGATCGTCGCGGACTTCGCCCTCGGCGACCTGGAGACCAGCGACATCCGCGACTGGGGCGAGGACCTCGGTCCCTGGGGCCCGATCCTCCTGATCGCAGTGCTCGCGGCCGCTATGGTCTTCGCGCCGATTCCCAATCCGCCCTTCATGATCGCAGCAGGGTTGATCTGGGGCGTGACCCTCGGGGTCGTGTACGCCGTCATCGGCCAGCTCGTTGGCGCCGCCATCATCTTTTGGATTTCGCGCCGCTTCGGGCGCCGCTTCATCCCTCGCCTCACGGGCGAGGAGGGGGCGGAGCGAATCGACAGACTGGCGCAGGAGATGGGGCCACAGCTCGTCTTCTGGTGGCGCATGATGCCGATCACGTTCGACTTCGCTGCCTACGCCGCCGGGCTTACGGCGATGTCGTTCCGGCTCTTCATCTCGCTCGTGCTGCTGGGCTCGATCGTGCCGACGGCCGTAGTGGTCGGCTTCGGCGACTCCTTCAACCACTCCTGGACGGCACGGTTGGTCGCCGCCGGCCTGATCCTGGTCGCGATCGCAATCCCGGCGACAATCCTCTACATCCGCAACCGCGACCGCCTCCCCCCGCCCCGCGAACTCCTGCGCACGTTGGCCGCGCTCGCCTCGTAGGCTGGAGCGATGGCTGTACCGGTCCTCGAAGGCGCGCGCGTTACGCTCAGACCGCCTCAGCCCAGCGACATCGCGGACCGGCTGCGGCTCGGCCGTGACCCCGAGGTCGTGCCCATGTTCGGCGGCCGCGCAGCAGACCTGACGCCACTCACGATCGACGAGATCGACCGCGAACACGCGCGGCTCGCACCGCCCAACCACGGTTGGGTCATCGAGTACGCCGGCCGGGCGGTCGGGGTCGCCCGCCTCAGCCACGTCGACACACGCGACGAACGAGCGAGCTACGCCGTCGGGATTCACGACCCGGAGCTGCTGGGCCAAGGCCTCGGCACCGAGGTCACTCAGCTGGTGCTCGCCCATGCCTTCGAAACGCTCGAGCTGCACCGAGTCGATCTGCGCGTCCTCACGTATAACGAACGCGCGATCCGCTGCTACGAGAAGTGTGGCTTCCGCCACGAAGGCATCGAGCGCGAGAGCGCTCTGGTCGATGGCGAGTGGTGCGACGACGCGATGATGGCGATCCTGCGACCGGATTGGCTCGCCGCGCAGGCCGCACCCACGGGACCGAGTTACTGAACTCCGCAGCCGCGCACGGGCCGCGCAACGATCCCGCTACGGCGCCTCCGCTGCGGCGAGCTCGCGGTTGAGGTAGGCGCGCACGAGCTGGAGCTGGTCGTAGGAGAGGGTGTCGTCGAGCGCCTCGCGGAGCGGCTTGAGGGCACCCAGAGGCCGGCCTTCCGCGTAGCGCCGCACGCTCGCCAGCTCGGCTTCGCTGACCCAGGCTGTGATGTCCGCGATCTCTCCGGCCTCGACGAGCTGCGCGAGATGTTGCGCGACGGTCCGGCTAGCGAGGCCGCGACGGGTCGCGATCTCGTCGAGCGTCAGACCTTCGCCGTGAAGCTCGAGCGTGCGACGAGCCGTCGGCGCGAGGCCCGCACCCGCGGCTGGCTTCACGAGGCGACGGTAGCCCGGCTCGCGTTCCGAGGGCTCCAGCGCGGCGCTCGGGGCCGTCGTTTCGGCCCCGCTCTCTGGGGCCGCCCGGACGACGGCGAGGAAGGCTTCGCCGTAGCGCTCGGCCTTCACGCGGCCGACGCCGGCGACCGCCAGGAACCCGGTCGGGGTGGTCGGGCGCCGCTCGACCATGTCGTGCAGGCTCGCATCGCTAAAGATCACGAAGGGCGGCACGCCCTCCTCCTCGGCGAGGCGCCGTCGAAGCGCGCGCAGCGCGACGAAGAGGGGGTCCTCGACATCGGCGGCGCGACGATGGCTGGGGGCGAGGCAGGGGCCGCAGTTGCCGCAGGCGCGGGGGTGGCCGGCTTCGCCGAAGTAGTCGAGCACGCGCGCGCGCAGGCAGGTGGCGGATTGGGCGAAAGCCTGCATCGCGTCGAGCTTCTCTGTCGCGTGCGCACGATGTGCTTCGAGGCCGGCGAGGTCGATGTCGTCCTCGCCGTCGGGGCGGAGCGCCCAGGCGAACGGTCCCTGGCGCGCGACGATTTCGGAATCGACGAGCGCCTGAACAGCGGCGTGCACACCAATCGCCTCTTCCTCGTCGAGGAGGTCGCGGACGAGCGCGCGATCGCCTCTGTGCCGGACGAGGGCCTGGTAGACCTCCAGGACCGTGGCCGGCGGCGGGTGCCCGCGATCAATGAAGAACTCGCGGAGGCCGCGGTCACGGGGGGCGAAATAGAGCACGCATTCGGCGGGGGCCCCGTCACGGCCGGCGCGGCCCGCCTCCTGGTAGTAGGCCTCGATCGACTCCGGCAGGTCGTGGTGGACCACGAGGCGAACGTCGGGCTTGTCGATGCCGAGGCCGAACGCGTTCGTCGCGACGATGATGCGCAGGCTATCGCGCGCGAAGGCATTCTGGATGCGCGCCCGGTCCTCGTCCGGGAGGCCGGCGTGGTAGCGCGCGCAGCGGAGGCGCCGGGCCTGGAGGCCCGCGGTGAGCGACTCGACGCGTTTGCGCGTCGCGCAGTAGACGATCGCCGACGATTCGCCGAGGGCGCCCAGCAGCTCCGCGATCTGGTCGAGCTTCTCCTTCTGACTGCGCACGCGGATGGCGTGGAAACGCAGGTTCGGACGGTCGAAGCCGGCAACGCTCACGTCCGGGTCGCGGAGCTGGAGGCGCGCGACGATATCGTCGCGGACGCGCGGGTCGGCGGTGGCCGTGAGCGCCACAATCGGCGGCCCGCCCAGGCGCGCGCGCGCCCCGCCGAGATCGCGGTAGCTGGGGCGGAAGTCGTGGCCCCACTGGGAGATGCAGTGCGCCTCGTCGATCGCGAGGAGGGCGACCCGCACCCCCCGCAGGGCCGCGAGGAAGCGGCCGTCGGCAAAGCGCTCGGGGGCGACGTAGATCAGGCGCAACTCGCCAGCAGCGGCGTCGCGGAGGATGGCCGCCTGCTCCTCGCGGGGGACGGTCGAGTTCACAGCAGCGGCGGGCACGCCGTTCTGCGTGAGCGCGTCCACCTGATCCTTCATCAGCGCCAACAGCGGCGAGACCACGATCGTCAGGCCATCGAGAAGGAGCGCCGGGAGCTGGAAGCAGATGCTCTTGCCGCCGCCGGTGGGGAGGACCGCAAGCGTGTCCCGTCCCGCCAGCACCGAGGTCAGGACCTCGGCCTGCCCGGGGAGGAACTCGCCGTAGCCGAAGACCTCACGCAGCAGGCTGCGGGCGGGGGCGAGCGTGCGAGGATCGTGTTCGGGAGCGAGGGCCGTGGGGGAAGCGGTCATCGCTGGAGAAGTCTAGAACATTTGAGCGAACAGCGGTAGTTTGGTGGGGTCGGCCACGGCCCGCGACGGGGCCCGTGATGTTCACGGGTCACTTGGAGTTTAACGATCAGATATATCCGTGGAAGACCTTCCGGCGCTCGACGTACCGCCGGCGGAATGACTCGCTCCCTACCGCGGAGATGGCAGCTCGTCCAGCCCGCCCGCCAGCGACTGACGAGCCGCCCGGCTACGATGGTCCTGGAGCCGACGTGACCCATCTCAAGATACGACTCGCGCACCTCTACCCCGATGTCATGAACATCTACGGCGACCGCGGGAACGCGATTGCGCTGCGCTACCGTTGCGAAGCGCGGGGCATCGAGTTCGAGGCGGGAGCGATCGAGGTTGGGGACGAACTCGACCCCGCCGAGTACGACATCCTCATGATCGGCGGCGGCCAAGACCGCGAGCAAGGCCGAATCGCCGACGACCTCGTGGCCAAGGGCCCGGCGATCCGAGCAGCGGTAGACGAGGGGCTGCCAACGCTCGCGGTCTGCGGAGGCTTCCAACTTTTCGGCGAACGTTATGTCGATGCGGACGGCGGCATCATCCCCGGCATCGGCGTTTTCGACATGGAGACGCGGCACCCCGGCGCCGGCGCCGAGCGCGCCACCGGGAACGTCCTCTTGCGCACGGAGTTCGGGGAGGTCATCGGCTTCGAGAACCACGGCGGTCGCACCTACCTTGGCGACGGGCAGGGGCGCTTCGGGGAGGTCATTGAGGGCCGCGGGAACAACGCGCAGGATCGCTCCGAGGGGGCGCGCCGCGAGCACGCGATCGGGACCTACCTGCACGGTAGCCTCCTCCCCAAGAATCCCGCGGTTGCGGACTTCCTGCTAGGGACCGCATTGAAGCGCCGTTATGGCGAGCACGTAACCCTCGCTCCGCTCGACGACACGGCCGAGGAAGCCGCACAGCGCACAGCCCGCGCGCTCACGCGGCGGGGCACGGGCGAAGGGCTAAGGCGACGCTTGAGGGGGCTGCTCCGGCGGTAGCTCGCATCCACGGTTTGCCCTCCGGTGGCTCAGCTAACGCCGCTGAGCCGGTGTCCGCCCGAGAAGAAAATTTCTGTTAGCACTCTTTGCAAGAGAGTGCTAACATACCGGCCATCGCACTCCAAGAGAGGTAAGACCGCCAACATGCCCAAGCAGTTGCTGTTCGATGAAGAAGCCCGCCACGCCATGAAGCGTGGCATCGATGCCCTCGCCGACGCAGTCAAGATCACGCTTGGCCCGAAGGGCCGCAACGTGGTGCTCGACAAGAAGTTCGGCGCCCCCACCATCACCAACGACGGCGTCACGATCGCCAAGGATATTGAGCTCGAAGAGCCGTTCGAGAACATCGGCGCCCAGCTCGCCAAGGAGATCGCCTCGAAGACCAACGACATTGCCGGTGACGGCACCACGACCGCCACCGTCATCGGCCAGGCGATCGTCCAGGAAGGCCTCAAGAACGTGGCCGCCGGTGCGAACCCGATGTCGCTCAAGCGCGGGCTCGAGAAGGGCGCTGAAGTGGTTGTCGAACGCGTCGGCCGCAACTCGATCAAGGTGAACGCACGCGAGCAGATGGCGCAGGTCGCCAGCATCTCGGCGAACAACGACCCCACGATCGGCGACCTCATCGGCGAAACGATGGAGAAGGTCGGCAAGGACGGAGTCATTACCGTCGAAGAGTCGAAGGGCATTCACACCGAAGTCGAGTACGTCGACGGCATGGCCTTCGACCGTGGCTTCATCAGCCCCTACTTCGTCACGAACCCGGACCGCATGGAAGCGGAGATCGAGGATCCGCTGATCCTCATCACCGACAAGAAGCTCTCCTCGATCCAGGAGCTTCTGCCGCTCCTCGAGAAAATCGTCTCGCAGTCGAAGAACCTCCTGATCATCGCCTCTGACGTGGACGGCGAGGCCCTCGCCACGCTGGCCGTGAACAAGCTGCGCGGCACCATGAACGTGCTTGCGGTGAAGGCGCCGGGCTTCGGCGACCGCCAGAAGGACAACCTCGGCGACATCGCCACGCTTACCGGCGCGCAGGTCATCTCCGAGGAGATCGGCCGCACGCTCGATAGCGTCACCGTCGCCGACCTCGGCGGCGCCCGCCGCGTGCTTTCGACCAAGGAAGACACGACGATCATCGAGGGCAAAGGCAAGAAGAAGGACATCGATGCGCGCGTCGGCCAGGTGCGCGCGATGCTCGACGACTCGAAGAGCGACTGGGACCGCGAGAAGTCGCAGGAACGCCTCGGCAAGCTCGCCGGGAGCGTCGCCGTCATCGCCGTTGGCGCAGCGACCGAGGTAGAGCTGAAAGAGAAGAAGCACCGGGTCGAGGACGCGCTCAGCGCGACCCGGGCGGCTGTTGAAGAGGGTATCGTGCCGGGCGGCGGAGTGGCTCTGCTGAATGCCATCTCTGCGCTCGACAAGCTTGCGCTCGAAGGCGACGAGGAGACCGGCGCGCGCATCCTCCGCCGCGCCCTCGAAGAGCCGCTGCGGCGGATCGCCATCAACGCGGGCGAGGACGGCTCGGTCGTCGTCGGCGAGGTCAAGGACCTCAAGAAGGGCCTCGGCTACGATGCGCAGCAAAACGAGTTTGGCGACATGGTAGAAAAGGGCATCATCGATCCGACGAAGGTCACCCGCGCGGCGATCGAGAACGCCGTCTCCATCGCCGCCATGGTGCTGACGACGAACTGCCTCGTCACCGAGAGGAAGGAAGATACGCCGGTCGCCGCTGCTCCAGCGGCGCCGATGTACTAGCCGCGCTCCGCGCCGCCATCTTGCGACGGCGGCGACGACGCGAACGCAGAACCAGCGAGGGGGCACGGCCAAGGCCGGTCCCCTCGCTTGGCGTCCGGGGGTTCTACGGTGGTGCACTCCGAGAACGGCCTGCAGATTGATCTCGAGGCGCTGAACGAACGGCTCGCCAACGCCGACCTGATCGTGATCGGATTCCAAACGTTCGCGGAGCGCTTGCTGCTCGATGCCCGCCACACCCCAGGCGAAGGGCCACTCGTCGCCGTCGTGGCGCCTGTCTCCAACGTGCAGGAGCGCTACGCCTGGCTGGGGGAGCATCGCGGCGCCTTCGGCATGCCCGAGGACTTCACCTTCGCGCTGTGGCCCCACTCGATCGCCCTGATGCGCGAGGGCGACGTCCTCAGGGCGATGAGCGCGCGCATGGCCGCAGTCTCGAACGAAGCGGACATGGCGATGACCAGGGCCCTCGACCGCCTCGAGCAGCTCGAGCGGCAGACGATTCGCAAAGCCGTCGAGGGTGGACCCGGCTGGGAGACGATCTGGCCGGGGGAAGCGTGAGCGGCGCAGTCTGCCGGCGCGTCGTCGTGCGCGGGCGCGTGCAGGGTGTCGGCTTTCGCTACTGGGTCCTGCGGCGGGCAAACAGCGTTGGCATAGCCGGCTGGGTGCGCAACCTCCCCGACGGGCGTTCGCTCGAGGCGCTCGCCCAGGCCGAGCCGACGGTCCTCGATCACTTCCTCCGCGAAACGGTACGTGAGGGCCCACCGAACGCTTTCGTCTCCGAGTACGAGGAGTTCGAGGAGCCCGTCGTCGAGGGACGAACGGGCTTCGATGTGACCGCCTAGGTTCGTGGCGAGGCGCTCACGCGGCCGAGGAGCGTCTCGGCGGCCGCCTTCGCGGGGCGGCGCGGCTCGATCTGCGGGCCTACGCAGGACGGGCAGCCGTTGCTGCAGGGGCAGGTGGCGACGAGCTCGGCGCACGCGGCGATGAGATCGTCGCGGATCTCGAAGATGCGCTCGGCCAGGCCCGTCCCGCCTGGCGCGTGGTCGTAGAGGAAAACGGTGGGGCGGAGGTTGTAGGGCGAGCGCACCTGCGTGGCTGCCTCGATATCGCGCGGATCGCAGAGGCAGAAGATGGGCGCGAGGTTGCGGCCGAGGTGCGCAATCCCGGCGAGACCAGCGGCGAGCTCGTCACGGCGCAGGCCCGCGGTCGCGGCCTCCTCGAACGCGAGCCAGTAGGCCGACGTGTGCAGGCTCTCCTCGGGGAGGGCGATCTTGCCCCAGCCGACGTTCTCCCCGGTCTCCATCCGCACCTTCTTGAAGATCGTCGCGAGGGAGGTGACGGCGACCTCGCCGACCTCGTGCAGGGCGGCGGGGGCAGGCGCCTGCTCGAAGCCTTCGAGCACCTTCAGGTCCACCGCCAGGTGGGCATCCGTGTAGTAGTCGACCGAGACCGGTGTGACGTAGGCCTTCGCGTTCTCCCAGTCGAGGTGCTCGACCTGGTACTGCTGGCCCGCGTGGATGTAGATCGCCTGCTCGTGCACGAGCAGGGGCGCGCTCGCGCGGTCGACTTCGCCGACCACGCGTGGCTCGGGGCCCTGCTCGATGATGACGACGTTGTTCGTGCTCGCGGTGCGTAGGCTCACCTGCTCGGCCGGATAGGACTCCGTCATCCAGTAGTAGCGGCCACCGGCGTGCTGGAGCACGCCCTCCTCGACGAGCAGTGAGAGGAACTCTTCGGTATGCGCGCCGAAGGCCTCACCGTCGGCGAAGGGCAGTTCGAAGGCGGCGCATTTGAGGTGGCTGGCGAGGACGTAGAGGTTGTCGGGATCGATGAGACCGTGCTCCGCCGGCTGGTCGAAGACGAACTCCGGGTTGGCGAGCACATACTGATCGAGCGGGTTCGAGGTGCCGATCAGCACCGAGAGCGCCACCTCCTCGCCGCGACCAGCGCGCCCGAACTGCTGCCAGAGGCTCGCGCGGGAGCCGGGGTAGCCGACCACCACGCTCGCACCCAGGCCACCGATATCAATCCCAAGCTCGAGCGCGTTCGTCGCGACCACGCCGCGGACGCTGCCGTCGCGCAGGCCCCGCTCGATGCGACGGCGCTCCAGAGGCAGGTAGCCGCCGCGGTAGCCCGCGATCCGTTCGGGGTCGCCGGGCTTGCCGCGCAGGCCATCGCGGAGGAGGGTGAGCAGCCGCTCGACTCGCATCCGGCTCGGGGCGAAGAGAATCGTCTGAACGCCCGCGCGGATCAGGCGACCGCCGATATCGCGGCCGGCCTTGAGGGCGGAACGGCGGACACCGAGCGCGCGGTTCACGACGGGCGGGTTGTAGAGGACCGCGACGCGTTCGCCCGCGGGGGCGCCGTTCTCAGCGACGAGCGCAACCTCATCCCCGAGTAGCGCCGACGCGAGTTCAGCAGGATTCGAGATGGTCGCCGAACAGAGAATGAACGTCGGATCAGCGCCGTAGAAGGCGCAGACGCGGCGGAGTCGCCTGATGACATTCGCGACGTGGCTCCCGAAAACACCCCGGTAGCTGTGTAGCTCATCAATCACGACGAACTGGAGGCTCTCGAAGAACTTCACCCACTTTGTGTGGTGGGGGAGGACGCCCGTGTGCAGCATGTCGGGATTCGAGAGCACGATCTGGCCCGCTTCGCGCAGCGAGCGGCGAGCGCCCGGCGGCGTGTCACCGTCGTAGGTGTGGGCGCGGATCTCCTCGCCGAGGCTTTCGGCGAGGCCGCGGAGCTCGGTCAGCTGGTCCTGGGCGAGCGCCTTCGTCGGGAAGAGATAGAGCGCTCGCGCAGAAGGATCGTCGAGCAGTGTGCTCAGGACCGGCGCGTTGTAGCAGAGCGTCTTGCCGCTGGCCGTGGGCGTGACGACGACCGCGTTCCGGCCGGCGAGGGCGTGGTCGATCGCGACGGCCTGGTGCAGGTAGGGAGCGGTGATGCCGCGTGCCTCCAAAGCACCCACCACGCGCGCGTCGAGGTTCGCGGGCCATTCCGCGTAGCACGCCTCCCGTGCGGGGATGCGTCGCACCGTGACTTCGGCGCCGTCGTTCTGCCGCAACTCGGCGAGCAGCGCCTCAGCCGCAACCGACGGGGGCAGGGGTTGGGGGGCGGGAGCGGGGTAGGCGGGCGGGGGCTTCGCCAAGGAGTCCTCGTAGTCGCACAGATGTTCTGATTCGAACGGGCAGTATCCGTGAGGAGTGTCGATTCGGTCAACCCGCGCGAGTGCGGACCGTCCTGACGCGTGCGACCGAGAGGCGCAGCCGGAGTGCCCTCAGGGCTCCGGGAGAACGGCCGAAGGTGCATGATCGGACGGAAGGACGAAGCCGGCCCGAGCGCACGGCGTCAGCCAGCAGCTCTACGCATGACCCACTCGAGCGGGCCGCGCGCGAAGCGCGAACGCCACCACCAGCAGAACGCGACGGCGAGCACGGAGAAGATGCCCGCGGCCAGCCCTGAGAACTCCGCCGTCTGGTCTTCGAGGCGCCCGGCGAGCGCGAGCGGCCCCATCCCTAAGAGGACATGCGCCAGGTACAGGGTGAGCGCCATTTGCCCGGTGGCGATGAAGGGCGTTGCCCAGCGCGCTCGCGGCCTGCGCGCAGTCGCGGCGACACTCGTGCAGATCACGACAATCGCGGTCGCGCCTCCAGCGAGCAGGTACTGGGGCATTGGGGGGATGGGCCCCGTGCCGAAGACCGCCTGGATGTCTTCGACCTCATCGCTGTTCTGCGGATAGTCGGCGGTCAGCCCACCGACGATCGCGATCGAGAGCAATTCAATCCCGATCGCGACGCCGAGAGCTGAGTACAGAAGCCGCTGGCGGAGCCAATCGTCGCGGAGGTCGAGCCGCCCCAACCACATCCCGAGAAGGAAGAAGGCGGCCCAGGGCACGACCGGATGGAGTCCGTTGTAAAGGAGGTTGCGGAGCGCACCCTCGACGGTCAAGAGGTCGGTGTACTCGAGCGTGTCGAAGTCCCAGCCACTCTCGAAGTCGAAAATCGCAAGCAGCACGACGAAGGCGAGGCTGCTCACGATCGCGGCTAGCCAGAGAGCACGGTCACGGGCGAGGAGGAAGAACGAACCGATCGCCATGTAGAAGGCGTAGTAGTGGAGGATATCGCCGGGCCAGAGGGGCATGAACGCGTAGCCGAGCACGAGCAGGAAGAGCGCGCGCCGCCGCCGGCGCACGCCGGCCCGGTCGGCGTTGGCACGTCCGCGCCGGGTCATCAGCGATGTGCCCACCCCTGCGAGGATCACGAACGTCGCGGCCGCCCGCCCTTCGAGGGCGCCGACGAATGCCTCGAGCCAGGCCGGTCCATCGTCGTCTTACGCCATGACCACGTTGAAGTTGACGATGACCATGCCGAACACCGCGAGCGCTCGTGCGAAGTCGTAGCCGACGATGCGATCCGGAGCGGGCGCGGTCGCGGCGGTAGACGGTTCCGTCATCGCACCTGCCCAGCGAAGTCACCAGGCGCAACCACAGAATTGGGTCGGTTCAGCACGGCCGAGAGCATACGGGGCGGTTGACGGGCCGCGAACCGGCCCAGAGGCTTGCGCTACCCAACACCCAGAGGAAACGCATGGCGAACGACAGCGGCCCGATCCTGGTTCCACTCGACGGCTCGAAGAACTCGGAGCGGGCTCTCCCACACGCCCTCCGGCTCGCTGAGCTGCACGAAGCCTCCTTGCGCGTCGTCCACGTGGCAGACGAGGGCGAAGTTCGCGATTCGAGCCTCACCGAAGCGAGCGATGTGTTCGCGAACTACGTGGGCGACCTCATGGGGGACGCGGCCAGCGCGATTGCCTACGATTCGGAACTCCTGCTGGGCACACCCGCGGAGATGATCGTCAACGCCGCCGCGGAGGCGCGATTCATCGCCCTCGCGAGCCACGGCCGCAGTGGCTTCCACGCGACGTTCGTGGGCTCGGTGGCGGACAAAGTCGTGCGCGCCTCGCGAGCGCCCGTGCTGTTCGTTCCGAGCGTGGGCGATCCAACCCGGACTCGTTATCAGCGCATTGTGGTTGCAGTGGACGGCTCGCCCGAAGCCGAGGGCGGGCTCGCGGCCGCTCGTGATCTCGCCGCGCGTAGCGGCGGCGCGATCACGCTCGTGCAGGCGTACAGCGTGCCGCCCGCCGTGGGATTCGAGTTCGGCGCCGCCTCCTACTCCGCAAACGTTTTCGAGACGCTCGAAGAAGCAAGCCGGAGCTACCTCGGCCAACTCGCGCAAGACGGAGAGACGACCATCACGGTGCAGTCATCGGCATCGAACGCGATCAGTGTCGCTGCTGAGCGCACGGACGCGGACCTCGTCGTCATGACGTCACACGGGAAGGGCCTGGCGACGCGAGTCGCCCTCGGGAGCACCACGGACCGGGTGATGCACTCGCTCCACCGCAGCCTGCTCATCGTTCCCGTAGGGTAGCGCGGCGGGCGATCAGCCGCCGATATGCGACATCTCCACACGATCGAGATCCGTCGTCGCTTCGGTGCGAAGCTCCGAGTAGCGATCAGCGCGAACTCGCCAGACCCGCTCGATCGCGGCGGCGAGTTCGGCATCGCTGGCGTCGGCCCGAAGCGGCGTGCGCAGGTCGAAGCCCTCGGCCCCGAACAAGCAGGTGAAGAGCGCACCTTCAGGAGAGAGACGGGCGCGGGTGCAATCGCCACAGAAGGGTTCGGTGATCGACGAGATCACGCCGATCTCACCCCCTCCGTCCGCGTAGCGGTAGCGTTGTGCGACCTCGCCCGGGTAGTTCGCGTCGATCGCTTCGAGGGGCAAAGCGGCATCGACGCGCTCGACGATTTCGGCCGCGGGCACGACGTGGTCTAGGACCCAGCCGTTCGTCGTACCCACATCCATGTACTCGATGAAGCGCACGATCGCGCCGCTCCCGTGGAAGTGGCGCGCGAGGTCGACGATGGTGTGGTCGTTGACGCCGCGCTTCACGACTGCGTTCACCTTGATCGGCTCGAGGCCTGCGGCGCGCGCGGCGTCGATGCCCGCTAAGACGACCTCGACGCCCACGTCCACATCGTTCATCGCGCGGAAGACCTCGTCATCGAGCGAGTCGAGGCTGATGGTGATGCGCCGCAGCCCCGCCTCTCGGAGGGGCTGGGCCTGCGTGGGGAGAAGGGCGCCATTCGTCGTGAGGGTGAGGTCGAGGAGGTCATCGATCGCGGCGAGCTTCCCGATCAGGCGGGGCAGATCGCGACGCACGAGCGGCTCCCCGCCGGTGATCCGGATCTTCTCGACGCCATGGGCGACGAAGAGTCGCGTGAGCCGCTCGATCTCCTCGTACGTGAGCAGCTCGTCACGGTGCAGGAACTGAAAGGACGGCCCGAAGACCTCCTTCGGCATGCAATAGATGCAGCGGAAATTGCAGCGGTCGGTCACCGAGACGCGAAGATCGCGGAGGGGGCGGTCAAACGTATCGCGAACCGGCATCACGCCTAGCTTACGGGGTTCGCTGCCCCCGATGTGCCCGCCTGAGCATATCGAAGCAGAACACCGCTCGACGGCTCCTCAGCGGTAGGTAACAGAATTCGGCGGGGAGGGGATTCGCCGGCGAACGCCCCCGGCGCTCCGCGCAAACCGAAGCGAGGGGCGCACCCTGACCGGCGCACTGGGGGAACGCGTGGGAAAAAGGAAAGAGGCTACTCGCGCGCCGCTGCGGTGGTCTGGGCCTCAGCGTACTGACGCAGCATCTCGTCGTGCTTGGCCAGCCTCTCGGCCAGCTGAGCGCGCATCTTCTCCATCTTCTCGACCTTCTGGTCGAGAAGATAGATCTGCCGAAGCGTGACCTCGCGGGCGGTACGGACCTTCTCCGCCTTCTCCTCGGCATCGGCGTCCTTCCGCCACTCGGCGCGAATCTGCATGCGCACGTCTTCGGCATCGAGCATCTGCTTGATGTCGGCGAGGGAGAAGCCAAGGAGCTCCTTGAGCTCCTTCACCCGCTCGACGCGCTCCATGTCCTCAGCGGAATAGAGGCGGAAGCCACCCTCCATACGCGAGGGCGCCGGTAGCAGCTCCCGCTCCTCGTAGTAGCGGAGGGTGCGCTGGGTCAAGCCCGAGCGCTCGGCTGCTTCGCCGATCTGGAGGTAGCCGGTCGAGCCCTTCTCCATGGCTTCCAAGCTAGTCTACCAACGTTAACGCGCACGTCAACTTGCAGATAGAGAACGGCGATCACGCTCGCGACGAGGCCCTCGGCCGGGGCTCAGCGACCCGCGGATCGCCGCCACTACCGCTACCGCCGCGGGCTCCCACATAAGCTCCCTAGGCCGTAAAGAGTCTGTGAACGAAGGTGCCGAGAAGGCGGGTGAGCCATTGCCGCCCGGGGCCGATCGGCGCTACTGTTCCGGAGGTCGCTCCGATCGGTGGGGCGGCCACCTCAGAGCCCCTAACTGGAAGCCAATCGAGGCGGCGCTTGCCCCGCGAGCGCACGTCCCGGAGCGGGAGCTTGCCTACGCATGCTCGGCCACAGCTTGCCCCAGTCTCGAGAGCTCGCGCGCGCCTGGCGTGCCGTTCTCGGCCGCCTGGAGCTCGAGGTGAGCGGACCGAACTTCGAGACCTGGCTGGCCGATACGCGCGCGCTTTCGCGCTCCGGGATCGAGCTCGTCGTCGAGGCGAGCTCATCTTTCCGCGCGGACTGGCTGAACGACAACCTGCTCACGATCGTCGACCGCTGCGCGGCCGCGATCGTCGGCGAGGGGATCTCGGTGCGCTTCGTAGCCCCGGGCACGAACGAGGCAGGACACCGCCCAGAGACCGCGGCCGTGGAAACCGCATCGACGGCACCCGAAACGATCGGGAAGGTCGACCGCGCGCTCACCCTCGCGCGCTACTTTCGGGCGGACGGGAATGCGCTCGCCATCCTCAGCTGCCTCAACCTCATCGATGCGCCCGAGACGGCGATCAGCCCGGTCCTCGTCCACGGTGCTCCCGGGCTCGGGAAGACCCACCTCCTGCACGGGCTCGCGAGTTGCGCCAAGGAGCGCGGCTGGCGCGTCGCCTGCCTGACCGGCGAGGGGTTCCTCTCGCGGTACCAGCGCTCCCTCCGCGACGGCAGCAGCGAGGCCTTTCAGGACGCGATCCGAGGCGTGCGCCTGCTCATCGTCGACGACCTCCAGGATCTGGCGGGCAAACGCGCCACGCAGCGCGAGCTCCTGCACACCCTCGATGCCGTCACGCACGCTGGTGGCGCAGCCGCCCTCGGGAGCGAGATCCGTCCGCGCGAGCTCGGCTTACCGGAGCGGCTCCGATCGCGGCTCGAAGCCGGCGTCGTTGCCCGCATCGAGCCGTTCGCGCCGGGCGAACGGCGGGCGTTCGTTGCGCAACGTGCGAGCGAGCTCCGCGTCGGGCTCCCGAACTGGTGTGTGGAGCAGATCGCGCGGCCCCCCGCCGGCTCCGTTCGGTCCACGCTGGCGGCCGTACACGCCGCCATCGGACTGCAGCGGCGCGGGCTTCTCGATGAGATCCGCCTCGCCGCCGAACTCGGCGCGATCGAACTGAGCGCGCGCGACGAGGACACTGTCGAGGCCGTGCTCGAGCGGGTGGCGGCGCACTATGCGATCAACAGCGCCGACGTGGTGGGGAGGAGCCGCACGGGGACGGCCACGCAGGCCCGAGCGATTGCGGCTGCCGCGCTTCAAGCCCGGGGGCGCAGCTACGGCGAAATCGGAGCGCTCCTGGGCGGCCGCAACCGCAGCACGATCAAAGGGCTCGCCGAGCGCGGTCGCGCGCTCGGCCAAAGCGACGCCTCAGTGGGGGCGCTCCTCGAGGTTGGCTAGTCTTCTTGTGTGAGGAGCGCCACCGCCGCGGCCACCCCGGAAGGGCCGAAGCCGGCGATGACGCCCGCGCAAGCGGCGCTGACGGGCGAGTGGGTCTCGCCGTCCCAACGCTCATGCTGCACTTCGATAATCGTCGTGCCGTCGACCGTTACCAGCGCCTCCGCAACGACACCGAGATCGTTGGCGGCGAGGCCATCGCTACAGAGCACGACGCTGCCCGCCGCCTCGCCGAGGGCAGCAACGACTTCGGCGGCAGTTGCATAGCCATGCACCTCGCAGCCATCGGGAAGCGGCGGGGCCGGGACGTGCGCTGGCCAAAGCACAAGGATGTTGGGCATCAGAGGCTCGGTCCCGCGGCGTAGATCGGCTCGTCGGCAGTCGCACCGGCGGCATAGAGCGCGTTGATCTCGGCCTCGCCGAGGCCGAGGAGATCCGCGAAGACCTCCGCGTTGTGCTCGGCGAAGCGGGGCGCCGCGCGGCCGATCGCAGCGGGGGTCGCCTCGAAGCGCCAGGGGAAGCCGGGGAAGGGGTGCGTCCCCGCGACCGCGTGCCGAACCGGCACGAAGTAGCCGCGATCGTTGAGGTGGTTATCGCTCACGAGCTGCCAGTTTGGCATGACGGGGGCCGCGGGCACGCCCGCGGCTTGCAATGCTTCCACCGCGGCAAGGGTCGTCTGCGAAGCTGACCACGCCTCGATGGCCCCGTCGATCTCAGCGGAGCAGGCGCGCCGGCCCTCGACCGACGCCAACGCGGCGTCGGTCGCGAGCTCGGGACGGCCTATCTCCCGGGCGAGGGCGGCGAAGTCACGCTCGTCGCGGACGGTCAGCGCGAGCCAGTTGTCCTCACCCACGCAGCGATAGACCCCCTGGGGGGCGTGCACTCGCGAAGCGTTGCCGATGGGCTCGGGCGCCTCGCCGGTTACGGAGTAGGTGAGGAACTCTTGCGCAAAGAAGGGCAGGACCGCCTCGAACAGGGACATGTCGAGCCAGCGGCCGCGACCACTCGCTCGACGCGCGTGCAGAGCGGCGAGGACGGCGACGGCGCCGTGGTTCCCCGTGACCGGATCCGCATAGAAGCTGCCGGTCCCGAAATACTCGCCGGGGCCGTAGCCGAGCACACTCGCGAGGCCGCTCATCGTCTCGATGTTGCTTCCGTAGGCCGAGTAGTCCCGCTCGGGACCAGTCGCGCCGAAGCCCGCCATCGAGCACATGACGAGCCCCGGATTCACCTTCCGCAGCACGTCGTAGCCGATTCCGAGCTGGGCCATGACGCGGGCGGCGTTGTTCTCGAGCAGGCCATCCGCCTTCTCCACCAGCTTGAACAGGATCGCACGACCTTCGTCCGTGGCGAGGTTGAGGCAGATCGCGCGCTTGTTCCGGTTCAGCTTGTTGAAGTAGCCAGAGCGGTGGTAGTGGTCGGGCCAGAGGTCGGCGGGGACGTAGATGAGCGCCCGCGTCGCGGGCTTCGTCTGCAGCTCGACCTTGATCACATCCGCCCCGAGATCGGCGAAGTGGCGGCCCGCGATCGGCCCCGCCCAGTTGGCCGTGACCTCGATGAAGCGGAACCCGGAGAGGGGGCCGCCGGGCGATGGGCCCGCCGCCGGAACGGGCGCGACCGCGGCGTTCGCCCAGGCGAAGTCGGCAGCGAGCACCGCTTCGGTGTGCTCACCGAGCGCGGGTGCGGCGGTGGGGCGAGGAAGGGCGGTCTCGCTCAGCCTGTAGGGCAGGCCCGGCGCCACGAGTTCGCGCCCGCCGAGCTGGATCCCCCCGAACCATGCACGCGCCGCGAGCTGCTCGCTGGCGGCCACATCGGCCATCGTGTTCACCGGCGTGATCGCGATCCGCAGCTCCTGGGCGGCGTGATAGATCTCCTGCTTCGTCCGCGTCTTCGCCCATTCGGCGAAGGCCGCGGCGACCTCGCTGAAGCGCTCCGTCCAAACCAGCGGTTGCGCCCACGACTCATCTTCGAGGAGATCGAAGCGCTCGATCAGGACGAAGAGGTTCGGGTAGGGCGCGAGATCGAACAGGTAGACGAAGCCATCGGCGCAGGGGATGAAGCTGCTGCCCTTGCGCTGCTGCACCGTCCCCTGGTGGGTCCAGATCGTGGTCAGCCAGGCGTGATCGCTCAGCACCGCTTCTTGGTGCGAGATCTCGACGCGCTGCCCGCGCCCGTGCTCCCGTGCCTCCCAGAGGCCGGCCAGCGCGGCGACGGCGGCGTGTACGCCAGCGTGAAAGGAAACCTGATGTCCGGGCAGAGCGAGAGGCTCGCGCGCAGGGTCGCCCCCGAAGTAGTGGAAGCCACTCGTGGCGTACTCGGTGAACGAGCTCGACTGCCAGTCCGCGCGCGGGCCACTGCGCCCATAGGGCGAGAGCGAGAGGACGACGGCGCGCTCATTCGCGGCCGCGATCGCCACCTCGAGTCGATCCGCGTCCGCGCCGCGTTCACTGTGGAGCACGATGTCGGCATGCGTCAGCAGCGTGACCAGCCGCGGATCTTCGAGCGGGAGGACGACGCAGCGCTTGCCCTCGTTGAGCCAGGCGAAGAACGCACTCTCCCCGCCGACGAGGGGGAGCTCTGCGCGAGCGGGGTCACCGGCCACTGGTTCGAGCTTCACGACCTGGGCACCGAGATCGGCAAGGAGCCGGCCGCAGTAGGGCCCGGCCACGCCCGTCGCCAACTCGAGCACAACAACGTCGTCGAGCGGGGGAGCGGTCTCGGCGCTCGGTGGGGAGGTCAAGGTGAACCCTCGCGCGAGAGCTTACCGAACGCGCGGGGTCAGGCGCGGGCAGGGGCGAGGATCACGAGCAGTGCGGCGGCAGCCCCTGCGGGCGTGGGCGCATCCTCGCCGACGACCACGATCCGCGGCCCGCCTGCACCGAGGTGCGCTGCAAGCGCAGAGCTGAGCGACTTCGCATCGGCGGAATCTCGTTCCGGCGCGACGAACACGACCACGCCCGACCCCTGATCGCGCATGAGCTGGCCGAACGCCTGCGCCGCGAGCAGGGGCGCGCGATGACGGCCCGCGTAGGCGCGACGATCCTCTTCTGGCGCTGTGAGTTCAGGGCGCGGCAGCGAAGAGACGACGACGATCGCGTCGCAGCGGCCGAGCTGGGTCCAGGACTTCTGCGCGAAGCCACCCAGCTGCTCGACGTCCGAGGCTTCGAGCACCTCAACGAAATGCTCGGGGCCGAGCGCCCAGACCTCGTTCGCGATCGAGTTGACGGCATACTCCTGCTCGGAGGAGGGGTTGAAGGTGGCGAGCGCGATGGCGGCCCCCGCCTCAGCACAGGCGATAGCCACGGCGCGGTGGTGGGCATCGCCGCCGCCGATCGTGGCGACGACCTGCCCTTCAAGCGAGGAAGCGGTCATGGGCACGCAGACACCACGCGCGGCGGCGGGCTGTGCAAATTCAATTCAGAAGGACGAGCAGGGTCGGGAGCAGCAGGCCGAGGAGAAACAGCAGGGCTATGGCAACGCCGATGCTGCTCCAATCGCGCCGGCGAACGCGGCCCGCGTAGTACGCCTCCTCCCACGAGCCATCGAGGAGGTCTGCGTCGCGCTCGTCCGGACCGAGCTCAACTTCGTCCTCATCAAACTCCTCATCCTCGGAGAGCTCGTACTCGTCGGGCTCGGGCACGCGAACCATGCTAGCGAACGGGTGCGCTGTCGTCGTCGGAGTGGAAGTCCCACTCGACCCGCCGGGGCATGCGCATCACCGGCATCCCGAAACGCAGTGCGCTCAGGACGAACGCGATCACGGCGAGCCAATAGGCGCCGTCGAGGAAGACCACCAGCGCCGCCGCGAGACCCCACCAGAGGACTGCGATCGCTCCCCGTCCCACCCGGCCGAAGGAGTTCGCAACGACCGCCGCGGTCAGGAATGCGAACACGCTGATCCAGGCGCCGCCCTCGGTGACGACAACCACGACCGCGGTGGCCACCCAGGTGACGGCGATGCCCGCCCCGACGGCCAGAGCGTCGCGCCGCATGAAGCTATAGACGACTGCCGCCGTCGCCAGAAACGCGAAGATCGAGACCCAGGTGTGGCTCGCATCAGTGGCAAAGATCGCGGCCGCGCCAGCCCAGATGCCCGCGATAGCGAGGAGGCGCGACGGGCCCAGTCGCCGCCCGAAGCCGACGCCAATTGCGCCGCTCGCGAGGGCGGCAAAGATCAGCGCCCACCAGGCCCCGGGCTGGGCCACGACGGCGCCGATCGAGGCGCCCCAAATGACCGCAACCGAGAGGAGCGAGGTCGCCTTAATCGTCACGGAAGAAGCCGTTCTCGTCGCGGATCTCGGGACGGCCAACGAGGGCCCGCTGATCGCCGAACTTGCTGTCCCGCCACTGGAGCGCGGCCTTCAGCCCCTCTTCGCGCGCGCGCATGCCGAACTCGCGCACGCTGGGGGCGAGATGGGCACGCGCGTCGTTTTCAGTCGCCAGGCGTTGGAGCGTACGGGCGCCCATGAGCTCGAGACCGAGGTTGATGATGCGCTTGTTCGCGGAAAGGAGTTCCGAATCGATCATCGCGAGCCGATCGACGAGCCCCTCGACCTCCTGCTCGAGCAGATCGCCCGGCACCGCCTTCATCACCAGACCGATGGCGGCAGCATCGGCGCCCGAGACGAAGTCACCGGTGAGCATCAAGCGCTTCGCCCACTGCGGACCGACGTTGTACAGCCACATGTTGTTGGGAAGGGCGCCTTGGGCGCGGGCCGGAGGGAAGCCGATGAGCGTGTCGTCGGCAGCGATGATCATGTCGCAGAGCAGGGCCACGTCGGTCCCGCCAGCGACGCAGTAGCCGTGGATCTGGGCGATCACGGGCTTGTGCATATCGAAGATCGCCATGCGCAGGCGCTGGCTCTGCTCCATGCGCCAGGCATCGTCGTCGAAGGTGGTCCCATCTCGGGTCGTGTCATCCTTCGCGCGCTCAACCGGCGCACGCGGGGTGAGGTCGTAGCCGGCGCTAAAGGCGCGACCCGCACCGCGAAGGATCACGGCATGAACGCGGCTGTCGTTGTCCGCCTCCCAGAGGGCGTGGTTGAGCTCCTGCTGCACCTGGATCGAGAGGGCGTTTAGCTTCTCCGGTCGATTCAGGGTGATGCGCGCACGCCCGCATTCGACTTCGTAGATGATCGTTTCGTAGTCCATGGCGGGCCTCCCCGTGGCGCGGTGACGCGATGGTGAATACGCATCATTCTAGCGCCCGCCTCAAGCCGCGGCTGGCCCGGGCGCCGTGGGTTATCGGGCCCCTGTGTTAAGGTTATTACCAGGCGCTGGAGCGAAAGCCGCGGCTCGCCGCACGTGGGCGCAGGAAGTCGAGAACGAAGCCGCCCAGATTGGCGTAACGGCCCCGCCCAGCCCCTATACCAGACCCGTCAGCGACGACGAGAGGACCCGCCCCTACCTTTGCGAATATTCCGACGAGCGAAAACCCATGAAGACGACCAACCCCAAGCCTCCAGCCCGGTAGCCGTAGCGGAACCCCGAGAAAAGAACGACGGTCGCCGAACGGCCGCCGTTGGCGAGGCCCGCACCACCGATGGGGACGCACCCGCCCCGCGCCGGCGCCGGCGGCGCTCCCGCGGCCGGAGACCCCAGAACGGCACCACGCCCCAGGAACCGGCGGCGCGCACTCGAGACGAGCGTCCCAAGGCCAGGAACGATCGCCCCGACCGCCTCGACGCTCCGGAGGATCGCACCAACCACCGAGACCGCCCGGACAACCGTCCGTCTCGCGACGACCATCGAGACCAGCCTCATGCCCCACAGGATCGCAGCCAACGCCGCGACGGGAGTCGAGATCGCGCTGACCGCCGGTCTCGCGACGACGACTACGCGGACGATGAGCCGCGGCTGCCTGAGGCCTTCCGCGCGATCGGTGTACGCGGGCCCGGCCTCCGCGCCGTGGCCGAACTCGGCTTCGAAGAGCCGACGCCGATCCAGGAGCAGGCGATGCCGCTCCTCTATGAAGGCCGCGACGTGGTCGGGCTGGCGCAGACCGGTACAGGCAAGACGCTCGCCTTCGGCGATCCGCTTGCTGCCTCGATCGATCCCGATCGCAATTACGTCCAAGCGCTGATCCTCGTCCCCACCCGTGAACTCGCCGACCAGGTCAACGACGTCATCGATCACCTCGGACGGTTCTACGGTTTCGGTACCATCCGCCTCGTGGGCGGCAAGCCGATCCACCGCGACCTCGAGGCGCTCGAACGCGGCGGTCAGGTGATCGTGGGCACGCCCGGCCGCACGATCGACCACCTCCGCCGGCGCACGCTCTCGCTCTCCCGCACCCACTTCGTCGTCCTCGACGAGGCGGACGAGATGCTCGATATCGGCTTCGCCAAGGACATCGACCAGATCCTGCGCGAGGTGCCGCTGGAGCGACAGACGGCGCTCTTCAGCGCGACGATGCCCATGACCATCAGCAAGCTCGTTTGGCGCTACATGCGCGACTCGGAGCGGATCGAAGCCGTGCCCGCGCAGCTGCAGCCGGTGGATACCGTGCGCCAGCTCTACTGCGAAGTCGCCTCTCGGGACAAGTTCCGCGCGCTCGGCTACCTCCACGACTCGATGGACCTCGGCCGCTCGCTCATCTTTCGGCGCACGAAGATCGGTGTCGATCGGCTGACCAGCGACCTGCGACGCGCCGGAATCCAGGCGCGCGCCATCCACGGCGATCTGCGCCAAACCGAACGCGACCGCGTGATGCGCGACTTCCGCAGCGGCGCCCTCGAATGGCTCGTGGCCACGAACGTCGCCGCGCGCGGACTCGACATTCCCGACATCGCCCACGTGGTCAACTACGACGTGCCCCAGAACGCGGAGGAGTACATCCACCGCGTCGGACGCACGGCCCGCGCCGGCAAGGAAGGCTCCGCGATCACGTTCGTGAGCGAGTGGGAGTTCAACGAGTGGGAAGCGATCGTCGAGCGCGTCAGCACCGACGCCCTCGAACACCTCGATCTCCCCACCCGCTTCGACTAATCCCTTCTGAGGGCGCCCTAGTGGGCGCTGGCCGCCGCGGTACGCCGGCCTAGGAGCGATGTCGCTGGCCTCCCACTGAGCCGGCGAGGTAGATCGATGGCGGACTCTTCGCAATTTGCCGCGACCCGGTTGGTCGTTACATTTGCAGCATGACTGACGAGAGCGCCACGGCGTCATGTTCGGCGCGCACGCCATGAAAGCGATGGTTCTCACCCGCTACGGGTCTCCGGACGTCCTTCAGCTACAGGAGCTGGCGAAGCCCGAGCCCGGGGACGGTGAGGTTCTTGTCAAGGTCCGCGCTACGGCCGTGAATGACTGGGACTGGGGGTTCGTTCGCGGCAAGCCGTACATCTATCGCCCGCTGATGGGTCTGTTCCGGCCAAGGGTTGCCGTGCTCGGGGCGGAGGTCGCCGGAACGGTCGAGGCAGCCGGCAACGGCGCAACGAAGTTTCAGCCGGGGGATGACGTGTACGGCGACATCTCCGAGGCGGGGTTTGGGGGCTTCGCCGAATACGTGTGCGTGCGCGAGGACGCGCTGGGCCCCAAACCGCCGGGCATGACGTTCGAACAGGCAGCGGCGCTTCCCCTGCCGCCATGCTCGCGCTCCAGGGCTTGGTCGACGTGGGGCAGATTCGACAGGGCGAAAGGGTTCTGATCAATGGCGCCGGCGGCGGGGTTGGAACCATCGGTGTGCAGATCGCCAAACAGTACGGGGCCGAGGTGACCGGGGTCGATAGAGCGCTCAAGCTGGAGACGCTGAGTTCCGTGGGGTGCGACCACGTCATCGACTACCGGCGGGAAGACTTCACCCGGAACGGGCAGCGCTACGACTTGATTCTCGATACCAAGACCACTCGCTCGCCCGTCAGCTACCTGCGCTCACTCAATCCCGACGGCCGCTACGTGACCGTCGGCGGTCATTCGCTACGGTTGCTTCAAGTCTTATGCATGGCGCCGCTCATCTCCAGGCTCAGGAGGAAGCAGGTTCGTCTTGTTGCTCTGAAACCAAACAAGGATCTGGGGTACGTGAACGACCTGTTCGAAAGAAACGAGCTCGAATGCGTGATCGATGGTCCCTACCGGCTGAGCGACGCGCCCCAGGCTATCCAGCGCTTTGGGGAGGCAAAGCACGTTGGGAAGGTCGTGATCGCGGTGGCGCCGTAGGGACACCCTGCGCTCGACCGGTTGTCGCGATCCCGCCCTAGTCCACCCCGCAACGCCCAGCCGCGCCCCCTACTCCCGTGCTCACAACGCGACGAATCTCTAGGTATGCAGGCTTCGAAGCCCTGGGGGCCGGCTGCGCGCCAGGCCACGCCTACGCGCTATCTCGTTCGGGGGACGGCGGCGCTCGGCCTTTCGTTCCTGGTCTCGCTGGCGGCTCTGGCGGTGCTCAGTCGCTGCCCCGGGAACGCCAACGTTTGCGCGGCGGTGGGGGTGGTTCTCTGGCTGGTGCTGCCTGCGGTGCTCGCCATCGCCTGCGCGCTGCCAGGTATGCGAGCGCGGCTGGTGATTGCGAACCTCGTTTGCACGTCGGCCGGCTGGTCCGTGGCGGTGGCGCTCTCAGCGGCCTATATGGGCCCTACTGGAGAGGCGCGCGGGCTGTTCCTGCCGATGCTGCTGTTCATGTTCGTGCCCCTCGCCGCCTTGTCCGGCGCAGGCGCACTGTTTCTGGGGGCCCGGGGACTAGTGCAGAAGCGGGCTCGCCCGCAAGCCTGACGCCCTAGCCGTCGACGTCGACGATCTCGATCGCGCCGCTCGGACAGATTTCGGCGGCATCTTCAGCCGTTTCGAGGTCGTCGCCTTCGGGGTGCACGACGAGGATCTCCGGCCAGCCCTGCGAATCCGCCTTGAAGACCGTCGGCTGCAGGTAATAGCACTGACCTGCCTTCAGACAGATCGACTGGTCGACCACGACTTTCTTCATGCGCGCACCTTGCCAAAAGCTCCCCCGAAGGATAGGCGCTTTTCGCGTGCGAGGTTCAGCCGCCCGCGACGACCGGATTGCGCAGGACGCCTGCACCCGTGACCTCGATCTCGACAATGTCTCCCGGCGTGATCGCCTGCGGCTGGCCCGGCGTACCGGTGAAGATGACGTCGCCGGGCATGAGCGTCATGGCAGCGGCCACGTAGCGAACAATCTCGGGGATGTCGAGGATGAGCTCGTCCGAGCGCCCGTGCTGCTTCTCCTCGCCGTTCACGCGCGTGCGCACCTCGATGGCGTTGTAGTCGAGGCCGGTCGCGATGCTAGGCCCGAACACGCCGAACGTGTCGGCGCCCTTCGCCCGCCACCACTGGCCGTCGCTGTTCTGCCAGTCGCGGGCGCTCACATCGTTGCCCGCGGTGTAACCGAAGATGCCGGCGAGCGCTTCTTCGCGGGTGGGCGCGAAGAGCTCGCGGCCGACCACGATCACGATTTCGCCCTCGGGGTCGACCTTGGCGGAGGCCGCGGGGAGGCGGATCTCGTCCCCGGGTCCGGCGATCGAGGAGAGCGGCTTGAGGAAGAGCGTCGGCGGATCCGGGGCCGGCTGCCCGCCCAGGTGGCTGCTGTAGTTGAGCCCGACGCAGACGATCGAACGAGGCTGGGTCGGGGGGAGGAGACGTACATCGGCAAGCGCAAAGTCCTCACCTGTCCGCTCCGTCGTCTCCCAGAACGGCTCCGAAACGACGGCAATGCGGTCGCCTTCGAGGAGGCCGGAGGCGGTGCCGCCGTCGGGGCGTACGAAACGAACGTAGTTGGCCATTGCTGCCTCCCGAAGATGGTGCTCAGAGAAGGACGAGGTTATCGCGGTGGATGACCTCGTCGCCGTACGCGTAGCCGAGGGTATCCGTGATGAGGTCGCTGCGAAGGCCGCGGATGCGCAGCACCTCCGCGCTCGCGTAGTTCGTGATCCCAGCCGCGACGCGCTTACCCGCGAGATCGCGAACCTCGATCGCCTCGCCGCGATCGAAGACGCCTTCGACCGTCTGCACACCCGCGGGCAGGAGACTGCGGCCGCGTTCGCGGAGCGCGGCCACCGCGCCACCGTCTACGACGAGGTGCCCGCCGGCGCCGGCGTTCCCGAGGATCCAGCGCTTACGCCCCTCGAGGCGGTTGGCGGCCGGCTCGAAACGCGTGCCGATGGCTTCACCCCTGGCCGCGGTCACAAGCGCATCTGGCGTGCGGCCGTTGGCGATGATGACCGCCGCTCCGCCCTGGGTGGCCACCCGCGCCGCCGAGAGCTTCGTTGCCATGCCCCCCCGCCCCGGCCCGTCGCCAGCGCCATCCTCGAGGCGCTCGTCGATCTCCGTCACCTCGGCGATCAGTTCGGCCGTCGGGTCGAGGGTCGGGTCGGTGGTGTAGAGGCCGTCGACGTCCGTGAGGATGACGAGGAGATCGGCATCGATCAGGTTCGCGACGAAGGCGGAGAGGCTGTCGTTCTCGCCGATGCGCGAAGCCAGGACCTCGTCGAGCGCAACCGCGTCGTTCTCGTTCACGATCGGGACGACGCCGCAGTCGAGCAGATCGCGGAGCGTGGTGCGGGCGTTGAGGTAGCCCAGGCGATCGCTGAGGTCGCGCCGCGTCAGCAGCACTTGCGCAATCACGGCGTCGTGCCACTCGAAGAGCTCGTCCCAGCTCTGCATCAGGTGGCTCTGCCCAACGCTCGCGAGCGCTTGGCGGCCGGGTTCCGGGGCCGCAGCGGGACGATGGGCGAGGACGTGGCGGCCAGCCGCCTGGGCGCCGCTCGAAACCACAGCGACCTCGCAGCCGGCCTCGCGCAAGCGCACGACCTGACCGACCAGGCGGGACATCGCCTCGAGGTCCAGGCGGTCCGAGCCTGCGGTCAGCAGGCTCGTGCCGAATTTCGCCACGACGCGCTTGTAGCGCATGCGCTCCATGGTAGCGGCGCGAGGGGCTGGCGCTACGGGTAGCGCGCGCTGAAGTAGTCCCAGGTGAGCGCCATCAGCTTCTGCCCCAGGGTGATATCGCCCAGACGCACGGGCACATCCTGGGAGAGGAAGGTGACCGCGTAGGCGTACTCTTGACCGTTCCGCTCGAAGCGCACGATGCCCGCGTCGTTATCGACCCAGCCGCCGCCGGGGATGGGGAAGAAGCCGTTCTTGTGGCTCACAATGGCATCGGGCGTGGAGGCGGTCAGGTAGTTCAATCCGGGGGTTACCTGCGAGAGGGCGCCCATCAAATGGGCGCTCATCTCCTCGCCGAGGAGGTCGCCGTGATAGAGCGCACCCAGCGCGCCGTTCATGTCCTCCGCCGTGAGCCAGTTACTGACATCGAGGCCGAGCGACTCCCCCGGGTAGGCGGGCGGGTGGTCGAACTGGACGTTCTCGAGGCCCAGCTCGGCCGCGATCGCGTTGATCTTGCGCACCCCTTCGCGCGAATCGCCACCACCGGTAATCTCGTAGAGCGCGCGCGCGGTCGTAGCGTTGCTGCTCCAGGTCGTCCGGGCAATGAGCGATTCGACGCGTGAAAGCCCGTACTCCCCCGCCTCGACATCCCGCAGGGCGGAGACGAACACGAAATAGTTGGCGACGCAGCCGGCGTACTGGGGCCGCTCGCCGTTCACGGAGATGGTGTGGCCGGTCTGCAGGTCTGTCACGGCGACCGCATAGCTGCCGGCCAGCTGGTAGGCGTCGATCGCCGCGGCGAGCTGATCCCGGAGCAGCAGGAACTCGGGATCGTGTGGTCGCACCGCCACCGGCAGGAGAACGAACGGCAACGGCTCCGGGGCCGCGGCCGAGACCAGCGGTAACGGCTCGGGCGCGGGCGGCGCCCGATCGGCGGCGACCAGGGGGAGACGCGGGCCGGCAAGCGGTGGAAGGAGGTCGGCCACGGGGGGCGCGGGCGGCGCCCGATCGGCGGCGACCAGGGGGAGACGCGGGCGGGTAAGCGGCGGAAGGAGGTCGACCGCGGGGGGCGCGAGCGAAACCGGCGCCACCGCGAACACGGGGGCGCGGTCGAGTTCGAAGTCGAAGGCCAGGGGCGAGGTCGCTGGGCCGGGTGGCCGTTCTCCGGAGCCGGGTTCCCGCTCTCCAGAGAAGGACAGGAACGAGAGCGCAAGCACGACGCCGCCCGACGCGAGCAGCCCGAAGCTCGCAAGCCAGACGCGGCGATTGAGGTCAGCGAAGAGCCGGAACACCACCCCTCCTGGAGCCGCCAGCCTTTACGTCAGAGAGCAACATTATGGTGAGGTCGCGGCCGCCAGACAATCGGGGGTCTCCGGCGACCGCAGATCGGCGAGCCCGTACGATGCGGCCATGGCCTCCGGGCGTGGACACGTGGGCGGGGTTGGCTCCGCCCGCAGCAGCGGCCTCGCCATCGCCGCCGCGATCGTCGGTTTCGGCTTCCTCGGATCGCGACTCCTCGGGGTCGTGCGCACCGCCGCAATCGCCGATACCTTCGGGGCCAGCCCCGAACTGGACGCCTACTGGGTGGCCTTCCGCGTCCCCGACCTGATCTTTCAGGTCCTCGCGGGAGCGACGCTCGGGAGCGCCTTCATCCCCGTCTTCACGCGCCTCTATCGTCGCGAAACCGCGGCGGCCGCATGGGCGATGGCGAGCAACGTCCTGACCACGGTGATGGCGGCAACGGCGGGGTTATGCCTGGTCGCGCTGGCGATTACGCCCTGGATCGTCCCCCTCTTCGCGCCCGGCCTCGGCGAGGATATCGGCCGCGAAGACGAGCTCACGGCCGAGGCCGTGAAGCTCACCCGGATCATGCTCCTCTCACCGCTCCTGCTCTCGGTGAGCGGCATGATCACGGGCATCCTCAACGCGCGTCAGCAGTTCTTCCTCCCCGCCCTCGCGCCGATGCTCTACAACCTCGGGATCATCTTTGGGGCGCTCGGGCTCGCGGGGCGCTGGGGGGTCGAAGGGCTAGCGGTCGGGGTCGTGGCTGGATCGGCGGCGCATCTCTTGGTGCAGCTGCCCGGTCTGGCACGGGAGGGGATGCGC
Organism: Tepidiformaceae bacterium; assembly: GCA_965247935.1. GTDB lineage: Bacteria > Chloroflexota > Dehalococcoidia > Tepidiformales > Tepidiformaceae > CAUYXJ01. Next base: position 472,019 of record CBDFIA010000002.1, on the reverse strand, counting down.
TACCGCTTGCGCATCAATCTCCGCGACGGGCCCACTCGTGAAGTCGGGCGTCTCATGGGCCCGCGCGTGATCGGGCTCGCGGCGGCGCAGGCGAACTTCCTCGTGACGACGACGTTCTTCGCCTCGAAGGTGGGCAGTTCAGCCATCTCGAGCCTCACGTTCGCCTGGCTCATCGCCAACCTACCGGTCGCCCTCTTCGGGATGGCGCTATCGACAGCGGCCTTCCCGCGGCTGGCCGAACACGTGGCGGCGGCGGAACTGGACAGCCTCGTGGAAACGATCTCGCGGGTACTGCGGACGATCATGTTCTTCACGATCCCCGCCGCGATCGGCCTCGCGCTGCTGCGCGAGCCGGTCACGACGCTCCTCCTGGAGCGGGGCGAGTTCAACGCGAGCGACACCGCGATCACCGCCGCGGCGCTCGGCTTCCTCTGCATCGGCGTGGTGCCCCAGGCAGGGATCGAGATCCACAGCCGCGGCTTCTACGCGCTCGGCGACACGCGGACGCCCGTCGCGCTTACGCTCCTTGCGGTGGTGGTGAACATCGTGCTGAGCGCGCTGCTCTGGCAGCGCTTCGAGACCGAAGGACTGGCGCTCGCCCTCGCCACCGCGTCCTGGCTCGAATGGCTGCTCCTCTACTGGCTGTACGCCCGTCGCGCGGGTTCCGCGATCGGCACGCTGCGCGACCTTCAGGGGATCTCGCGGGTGGCGGCCGCAGCAGCCGCGATGGCGCTCTTCCTCGGAGTCTCGCTGGCGGCCTTCGACGAGCCGGGCATGGCCGCGTCCGCGGTGACCGTGGCCGCGGGGGCCGGGGCGGGCCTCGCGGTCTACCTGGCGGCGGCCATGCTTCTGCGCCTAGAGGAGCTGGACGAAGCGCGACACCGTTTCGTCGCGCTGTTGCGGCGCGGATAGCCGCACCGCGGCCGGAGGTTGCGGTAGCAGCGATCTACCGCCAGAATCAGAACCCATGTTCTGGTGGCGACAGGGGCTCAAGCCGTGACCCTGCGTGCGCGCCTGCAGACAGCGCTGCAGCAGCCGATCCGCGATCGGTCTGCCCTGCAGCGCGCAAGCGTGACCGAGCGCAACGACCTCGCCGGACTCGGGGGACGTTGGTTCCAGACACGGCTCGGCCCCGCCTACGTGATCGAGAGTGTGTACGAGAGCGGATACCTCCACGGCAGCGTGCCACTCCATCGCGCTCTCACCCTCAACCTCGACACCATCGCCCAGCAGTGCCGAGAGCCGCGGCTCGCGACCTGCGACCCGCGGCGCCTCCTCTTCATCGACACCGAGACGACCAGCCTCGCTGGGGCGGGCGCGATGGTGTTCCTCACCGGGGTCGCGCAGTTCGTCGGCGGGAGCCTCCGCCTCCGTCAGTACCTGCTCCCCTCGCCCGAGTACGAGGTTGGCGTCCTTGGAGAGCTCGCTAACGAGATCGCGGGCGCAGGCACCCTCGTCAGCTACAACGGGAAATCGTTCGACCTCCCGATGCTCGAATCCCGCTACGTGCTCGCGCGCCTGGAGCCCCGCCTGCGCGACATCCCCCACCTCGATCTGCTGCACCCGAACCGGCGGTTGTTCCGGGGTTCGTTGCCGTCGTACCGCCTGGTCCAGCTCGAAACCGCGCTCTTGGACTTCGAACGCGAGGACGACTGCCCTTCGCACGAAGTGCCTCTGCGCTACATCACCTTCCAGCGTACGGGCGACCCCACCCACCTCCGCCCCGTCCTCCGGCACAACGCCTGGGACGTGCTTTCGCTCGTGGCGCTCACGGCGCAACTCGCGGCTGCCTGCGCCGGCCAGTCGGGGCCGCTGCAAGCGGCCCGGGCCACCGCCTACGCCGGCGACCTCGCCCGCGCTGCGGAACGCTACGAAGCCGTCGTTGCCGAAGGCGCGAGTCGCGCCGAGCGACTCGAGGCGATAGAGGCGGCGGCCCGCTGCCACCAGCGGCTGAAGCAGTACGGAGCGGCGGCCACACTCTGGCGGGCGCTGATCGCGGAGCCGCGCGCGCGGCGACTCACTCCCTAATCGCAAAGCCGCGACGATCGTGGTGCCCGTCCCGACGTGGAACTCGCCAAGATCCTCGAGCACCGCCAACAGGAGCGGGTCGAGCACCACGTCCCCCGCGAACGAGAACATACGAATGAGCCTCGATGGTATCTCCAGCGGGTACGGCGCGGGATGCCCGCGTGTCGAAGCTCCGGGGACATCAGCCCATACAGAACGAAACCAACGGCCGTGCTCCTCCTTCGACAGACGCGAGGCGGCGCGCTGTTCCTGTGTTGGCTTCCGATAGCCTCCCGGCTTCCGAAGCATCAGCAAGTACTCCATGTCGTTCTTGACGATCGCGTTCGGCTCGAACGGCTTGCCCAGGAAACTCGATCCGTTCGAGACCTCATAACGCGCGTTGGCAAATCTTCTGCCACATGATCGGCGTTAGGTAGTCGAAGCCAAGGCGCCGGCACCGGGCGGCGATGTCGGCGTGCAGCGGCATCACCATATGCCGCCGGTATTTGCTGCGGCGCGCGATGCACACGTCACCGACTACACACACGAGGCGGCCGCCCGGCACGAGCGCGCGGTAGACGTGGCCCCAGACCTTATCCAGCTCGTCCAGGAACGCTTCGTAGTCCTCGACGAGCCCGAGCTGGCCGTCGAGCGCTGGGTACTCCTTGAGCGTCCAGTAAGGCGGCGATGTCACCGCCAGATGCACCGACTCGTCATCAAGCCAGCTGAGGTCTCGGGCGTCCCCGAGCCGCAGTTCGTGCCGCGTCGGCCATCCGCCGAGTTCGCTTGGCACATCGAGAGTCCTACGCGGTTCCACTGGCTCGCCGCTCCATGCATCATCGCTTATCGAATATGATAATCGAGAACAAGAGTTATATACCACTGTTGATAACAGACTGCTAATGTGATTGTCGTGAAAGAGAAGGACCCCGCGCTGGCGCGGCACATTGGTTCGCGCCTGCGAAGTCTTCGCGAGGCTCGCGAATGGCGACTCGAGCGCCTGGCGGTTGAATCGGACATCCCATACCCGACCATCGCCCGGATCGAGCGCGGCGAGAGCACTCCCCGGGTAGTGCACCTACGCCAGTTGGCGGCCGCACTCGATGTCTCGCTTGATGACTTGGCGGGCGGCGAGGTGGGGTCATAATTCTTGTGCAGCGACGGGCCTTCTTGTGCAGCCTGCCCTTTCTGTGCAAAGCCACTCGTTGCCCTGCTCGCGGCGATCGTCGCCGCTCGGGCCAGCGCACCGCCGGTACAGGCTCAGGCGTTCGGCACGATCAAGTGGGAGCAGAGCACCTACACAGTCATCGAAGGCGAACAGCTCGTGATCGGCGTCGTGCGCAGCGGCGGTACCGACGAGCAGGTATTCGCCACCTGGTCGACCATCGATGGGGGCCCGCCCGGCGGTGCTGAAGCCGGGGTGGACTTCGCGGGTGCAGGCCAGCGTTTCGTCGTCTTCCCAGACGGCGTCCCCTTCGTGAACGTGACCCTTGACACCACTGAAGACGCGCTCGTCGAAGGCGACGAGCTGCTCACCATCATGCTCGATGCGACCGGTGGCAAGGCTGGCCTCGGGACGGTAGTCGTCGCAACGGTCCTGATCATCGACAACGATGGGCCCTCCGAATTCGCATTCAGCGCAGCCGCCTACACCGTGGGCGAGGGTGACGGCGCCGCCCTGGTGACCGTGACGCGCTCGGGCATGGGCGCGGGCGGCGATAGCGTCGACCTCACCCTCACCAACGGCACCGCCGTGGAACCCGGCGACTACCGCGGGCCTGGGCCAATGGACGCCCTCACGACGACGGTCGTGTTCGGTGCGGGCGAGCTCACCAAGATGGTCGCAATACCGATCGTCAACGACACGGCGCCCGAAGGGGACGAGTCCCTCACGATGACCCTGAGCAATCCCATGGGGGCGGGTGCAACCATCGGGTTGCTCGCGACGGCGATGCTCACGATCAACGACAATGACGGCCCCGGGAAGCTCCAATTCGCAGCGGCCGCGACCACCGTCGACGAGGACACCGGAACGGTGAACCTCGTGGTGGAGCGAGTGGACGGCTCGAACGGGACGGTCACCGTCGATTGCGCGACCGCCGACACGGGGACCGCCACGCCAACCTTCGACTTCGTGAGGTTGCCGCCGACATCGCCGACGACCCTGACCTTCGCCGACGGCGTCACGAACCAGGTCTGCCCGCTGGAAATCCTCCCCGACTCGGTGGTCGAGGCTGACGAGACTGTCGATCTCGCCCTCGGCAACCCCACCGGGAACGCCGTTCTCGGCACACAGACCACGACCGTAGTCACCATCACCGACAACGACATCGGAGACGTCTTCGACTTCCTCCACGACGGTTACGAGGTGGTCGAGGAGGGAGTCGCCGTCGAGATCACGGTGACGCGCACGGGGAACCTCAACGGCACCGCAACCGTCACCTACCAGACCGGCGAGATCGGGGGCGGAGCGACCTCTGGCGTGGACTTCACGCCCACGATGAACGTCCTCGTTTTTCTCAACGGCGAGGCCAGCAAGACCTTCACCGTCATGATCCTTGAAGACGCTGCGGACGAGGGGAAGGAAGGCCTCTCCCTCACCCTCTCGGCGCCTTCTGCCGGCACGAGCATCGGCACCAGCAACCCGATCATGCTCGACATCCTCGACGACGACGGCGACCCGCCGGCCATCACCGGCCTCTCCACCGCGGAGGGCCCGGCTGCCGGAGGCACCACGGTGGTGCTCACGGGCACCCGTTTCGGCGACGCCCAGTCCGTCAGATTCGGAACCACTGCCGCGACGAGCTTCATCGTCACGAGCGCCACTTCGATCACGGCCGTCTCTCCGGAGCACGACGAAGGCGACGTCAACATCACGGTGACGACGCCTTCGGGATCGAGCGTGAATAGCGCGCTCGACCGGTTCACGTATCTCGGTGAACCGCCAGAGGTGGACAGCCTCCAGCCAGCGATCGGGCTGGGTGACGGCAACACGGTGGTCACCGTCACCGGGAAGAACTTCACCGGAGCCACGGCCGTCGCGTTCGGAGGCACCCTCGGAACCGATCTCACGGTCGTGAGCGACACCGTCATCACGATCAGGGCGCCGGCGCGGCCCCCAGGGACCGTCAACGTCCGTGTCACCGGCCCGGATGGCACGAGCAACGACAGCGGAACGAATAACGACTACGAATATCTCGAAACGGGCGGGACGGTCACCTACACGCTCAGCTTCCGGTGGGTGCTGATCGTCTGGGCCGGAGCGGATGGCGCGGCGGTGGAGGCGGCCCTACGAGGCGAAGGCCACCCGGACGCGACCGACGTGTTTGACCGCGTCTCGGTCCTCTTTACGTGGAACGCCACGCTGGAAATCTGGTTGGGCTTCTTCACCCAAGCGGTGACGGACAACATCCCGAGCGCGAACGACTTCACGACGCTCGAGCGGGGCCGCTCCTACTGGGTCGCGACGAAGATCGTGGGAGCAGCGATCTGGATCATCGCCGGGAACTGAGTCGCCGCTCACACGGTCAGCAGCTCGGTCTCGATGTCGACGATTTCGGCGTCGAGACGCCAGCCGGTGATGACCTTCGCGATGGTCTGGAGTTGCGTATCCGCGTGCGCCGCCTCGTTGGAGATGCAGGCGACCGCGATCGTCGTGAGGTCGAGCGCATCGAGATCGGCCGCCTCCGCGACGGCGGCGTTGTAGCGGTGCCGGAGGCGCTCTATCACGGACTTCACAAGCACCCGTTTCTCCTTGCGCGAGTGGGCGACGAAGCGGAGACGGATCCGGAGCAGCCCGACGGTCATCGCCGGGCGGGCGCGAGCTTCCTCACAGCTCGACGGACCCTTCGCGCTGGTCCTCTTCCGGGAGGGCCGGCAGATCGGACTGCCCGCGGAGGCCAAAGTGCTCGTAGAACTGGCGGGCCGGCCGGTAGAGCTTCGGCCGCCCAGGAGAGTGCGCCGTGCCTACGTTCTCCAGCAGTCCGCGCTGCTCGAGCGAAGCCACGAGGCGATCGGAGCTCACTCCCCGAATCGCTTCGATCTCGGCCCGCGTGCAAGGCTGCTTGTAGGCGACGATCGTGAGCGTCTCGAGGGCGGCGCGCGAGAGCCGTTGCGTCACCGCATCGCCGAGCAGACTGGCGACGTAGGGGGCGTAGTCGGGCGCCGTCACGAGCTGATAGCGCCCGCCCTCCTCCTGAAGCCGCAGTCCGCGAGCCTCGTAGTCGTCCGCGAGCCGCTCGAGGGCGCGCCGCACCGAGCGCTCGCCCGTGCTGGTGGCCCGAGCGAGCGCGCCCGCAGGCTGTGGCTCCTCCGAAGCGAGCAGAAGCGCCTCGAGGACCCAGGGCAGCTCTTCCAGCGAGGGGCGTTCCGGGGCGGCGCGAGGCTCAGTCATCGTTGCCCTCCGCGGAAGGCGCCTGCGGAGGAGGGGGGAGCGGAGCCGGAGCGCTCACCGGTCCGGGCCCCTGCGGGGAGGCACCCGCGACCCCGGAGTCGTAGGCAATCCGCACCAGTGGGCGGTGCACGTTCGTCACCCCGACTTGATCGCGAAACACCTCGGTGAGGCGCGCCCCAACGACGCTCGTGACATCCGCGATCCGAGCGCCTGGGGCGACGATGACATCGAGATCGGTCGAGATAGCGCCGCTGCGAACGCGGATCGCGGCCGAGGCCTTCCGCACCTCGGAGAGCTGCTTCAGCTCGTCGACGAGGAGCCCCTCGAGCGCGTCGTTCGAGACCTCGACCACGCCGCCATCGGACTGACGCAGGCGAAGAAGGCCGCGGCCGACCCTCGGCCGCTCCGGCAGAACGGCGATCAGGAGCGCAGCAACACCGACGAGCGCTAACGCTCCGACGACGAGGGTCATGCCCCAACGCTCAGCGTCGCCAACTTCGACGAACGCCTGGAGGGTGAAGTCCTTCACGTCGACTCTGATCATCTCGTCACTGTTCCAGGCCAAGATGATCAGGCTCGTCGCAGCGGCGATCCAAAACGCACCGAAGAGGAAGAGCAGGCCGCGCCCCGCGAGATTCACCGCGGGCCTCCGACCGACGCAAAAAGGCCATCCTGGAACGGGCCGCCGAGCGCGGCCGGGGTGATCCGACCGGCGAGCGGCTCGGGGCTCTGTGCATACACGGACAGGTAGTTATCCGTGAGGCCGTGCCAACGGGGTCCTTCGGGGGTCGTCCGTTGCGCTTCCCACAGAACCGGGCGCAGCGTGCCTTCGAACCGCGCCCGGAAGGTTTCCCCCAGCCGGCCCGCGAGTACGAGGAGGCGCGCCATCCGCGCCTTGCGCGTGCTCACCGGAACCTGCGCCGTCAGCGAGGCGGCCGCCGTACGGGCCCGAGGCGAGTAGGGGAAGGCATGGACGCGAGCGAGGCCCAGGTCCTCGCAGAGGTCGAGCGTTGCATCGAAGTCGGCTTCGCTCTCGCCAGGAAAGCCGGCGATGACGTCCGTCGTGATCGCCGCATCCGGGACAGCCGTGCGAATGCGCGCGACCGCGGACCGGTAGCCGGCGCTGTCGTAGCGGCGGCGCATGCGCGCAAGCACCGCGTCGCTGCCCGACTGGAGGGCGAGGTGGAAGTGGGGCATCAGGCGGGGATCCTCCCAGAGCGCGAGCAGCCGGGGGGTGATGTCCTGGGGCTGGAGCGAGCTGAAGCGCAGTCGGGGCACCTCCGTGCGCGCGAGAACACCCGCAATGAGATCGCGTGGCGCCAGCGGCTCGCTGCGGTCGCGGCCCCACGCGCCCAGCTGCGTGCCCGTGATCACGACCTCGCGCGCGCCGCGGGCGAGCGCGGCCGCGATGTCGCCCGACACGGCCTCAATCGAGCGCGAGGCCTCACGGCCGCGCGTGCGCGGGACGATACAGAAGGCGCAGACATCGTTGCAGCCTTCCTGCGCCTTCACGAACGCGCGGGTATGGAGCCTGGCGGGCCCGGGAACGGCCGCAGCACGGCCGCCGGCGGGCGCGGCCGCTGCAAGCTTCGCCACGAGTTCGGCCTGCTCGTTCTCATTCGTGCCGGCCACGAAGTCGGCGCCGAGCACCTCCACCGCCGCCGTACCCGCCGAGCGCGGATAGCAGCCCGTGACCGCCACGGGCGCCGACGGCGAGAGCCGTCGCGCGGCCCGAATCAGCCGGCGGGACTTGCGGTCGGCGACGTGCGTAACGGAACACGTGTTCACGACGACTGCGTCCGCCTCGCACAGGTGGTCGACCACGTCGTAGCCCGCAGCCGTGAGGCGGCCGGCGATAGCCTCGCTATCGGCCAGGTTGAGCTTGCAGCCGAGAGTGAGCACGGAAGCGACGGGACGGCCGGGCATGGCGGTATGGTATCGCCACGGCGGATTCGGGGCAGCGACGCACGCGCTGCGGCTTCAGGGGCGCCGTGGACGAGGAGCGCGAACGTGAGCGATCTCGACACAGCCAAGCAGGAAGCGGAGCGGGCAGCCTCGCTGCCCGCTCACCAGGCCGTGGAGGCCCTGGCCGAGCGGCTGGGCGCCGTGGCGGCCGCCCGCGCCGTCTTCAGCGACCCCGTGGAGCGCGACGGCGTGACGGTGATCCCAGTCGCCCGCGTGCGCTGGGGCTTCGGCGCCGGCGGCGGCACGGGCGGCCTCGAGGGCACGAAGGAGCACGGCGAGGGTGGTGGCGGCGTCTCCGCCTCGCCCCTGGGCTACATCGAGATCTCAGAGGAGGGCGCAAGCTTCCACGAGATCCGCGATCTCGGCGCGGTCTGGCCCATCGTCCTCGCCTCTGGATTCGCCGCTTGGCTCGTCCTCCGGGGCCTGCGCAAACTCCTGCGATAGGCTCGCGTGGGGACGGCCAGCGGGCCGGACGAGTTTGTGGGCAGCGCTTTCGTCCTCAAGGACGAAGGGGGGCGGGCCCTCCTCCAGCTCCGCGACGATCTACCGCCTAGCGGACTGCTGCAGCGGGGCGGGCCCCGCAGTGGGTGCGAGCGCGCGTGACTGGCCCAGAACAGCTACCGAGCACGTCCCGAGTCACCGTCCTGGCGCTCGACCGCTGGGGACGGGTGCTGGTCGTGGTCGACACAGCAGGGGCGAGGCCACCGAGCGGGGAGCTGGACGAGGCGGAGAGCCCCGACACGGGAGCGCTACGCGTGTTCGAGGCCGCGACCGGCGCCCTCCTGGACGAACTCAAGCTCCTCCGGCTGGGCGAAAAGAGCCATCACGTCTACTACTGCGACCCGGACCTGGGTGTCTCAGAGCTGACGCCTGCCGGCACGGTCACGCTGCGCTATCTCGCGCCGGACGAGATCGAGTCGGGCGGCCTCACCGCCGAGGCCCAGTCGCTCCTGACGAAGTTCGTCACGAGCAGTGCCTACCGCGCGATGTTCCACTGAACGCCCCCGGCGTCCCCCTCACTGCGCGCAGGAACGCGGATCGTACGATAGAAGGGACGCCCAGGGGGTCCACGCGTGTCCGATCTGACCTTGCTTCTCGGCCTTACGGCCGTGGTGGCGCTCGTCGCCGCCAACGGCCTGTTCGTCGCCACCGAATTCGCGTACGTCGCCGTGCGGCGTACGCGAATCGAACACCTGGCCAACCGCGGCCACGCGCGGGCGCGGCTGCTCATGGGCTCGTTGGCCCAGCTCGACATGTTCATCGCGGCGACCCAGCTCGGCATCACGATGTCGAGCCTCGGTTTGGGCTGGGTGGGCGAGCCAGTCCTCGCCGACCTGCTAAAGCCGCCGCTCGAGGATCTGGCCGGGGGCTGGGCGGGCACCGCCGCCGCCCACACGATCGCAGCAACGATCGCGTTCGTCCTGATCACGGCGCTCCATATCGTCTTCGGCGAGCTCGCTCCCAAGACCATGGCGCTCGAGCGCGCGGAGAAGACCGCCCTTTGGGTGGCCGCGCCGATCGCGCTCTTCACGCGCATCTTCCGGCCCTTCATCTGGGCCCTGAACGGCATGGGTCTGGCAACGGTGCGCCTATTCGGCGTAAAGCCCACCGCGGAAATCGACTCCACCCTCGCCCCTGAGGAACTCGAACTGGTGATGGAGGCCAGCGCCCGCGCCGGTCTCCTTTCGACCGCCGAGCTGCTGCTCGCCCGGCGCGGGCTCGAATTCGGCGAGATCCAAGCGGACCAAATCATGGTCCCGCGCACGGAGGTCGTCGCCATCAGCGCTGACGCAACCTTGGACGAGGTGCTGACCATCACGGCCGAGCACACGCACGGTCGCTACCCCGTTTACGAAGGCGACCTCGACCACGTGCTCGGCCTGCTCGATGCGAAGGACCTGATGCGCTTGGTGCGGGACCGCGGTGAGGATTGGCGAGCGCTCGTGGGGCCCGCCGTCGCCATCCCCGAGTCGGTGAGCGTGGAGGTGGCCGTGACGGAGATGCGCGCCCAGGGCGCGCGCATGGTCGTACTGATCGACGAGCATGGAGGCACGAGCGGCATCCTCAGCGGCGACGATGTGCTCGCACGATTACTCGGCTATTGGCACAGCGGCGCCCGCCAACAGACGGGCGAGCGTGTCCGCCGGATGCCCGACGGCCACCTGCTCCTCGATGGCCTGACGCTCGTCGCCGACCTCGAGGCTACCGCTGAAATCGACATCGCCGGAGACGGCGAGGACTTCGATACGGTCGGCGGTTTCGTCATGGACCGCCTCGGCCGCATCCCAATCGTCGGCGATCACTTCGGCGAGGCAGGCTACGAGTTCCAGGTGACGGCGATGGACGGGCGCCGCGTCGCGCGCGTGCTCGCGTTCAAGGGCCAGCGCGCAGGCGGGCGACGCGCTACGGCCCCAACGAGATAATGGGATAGGGTGGCTCGAAGTCCGCGTCCGTGGGCTCGCCGATCTCGAGAGCCTCGAGCTGGAAGTCCGTGCCATCGGCGCCGTCGATGTCCAAGAAGAGCAGCTGCCCGTCGACGGACCCGACGCAGACGACGCCTTCGCCATCGAGCGAATCGATGCCGTAGCAGTCCGCAGCGATGTTTGCGTAGGTCGCGCCCGGGAGTGACGTCACGGTCACGCCGTCGGCGGAGATCACGCCGTCTAGGAGGACGTCGGTATCGAAGAAGCTGGGCAGGGGAAACGGGGTGGAGCCGCCGGACGGGAGCTCGAGGCACTGCGCACCGTCGCCCAGGTCTCCACAGAAGTAGGCCGTATCCTCGTCAGTGATGAGCATCAGCATCGTCTCCCCACCGCCCAGGTTGCCAGCGATGGTGAAGGCGGAACGGGGCGGGTCGGAAGCGATCGTGAAGGTGCCCGCAATATCGAGCTCGCCCGGCTCCGTGGCCATGAGGCTGTAGACGATCCGGTAACGGGTAGTCGTCAGGTTCTGCGCAGCCTGGGTGAGAACGTTCAGCCCTGCGGGTCCGCCACCGCTATCGCCACCGTCGTCATCGGGATCGCCGCCGTTGTCACCGTCGTCATCGGGATCGCCGCCGTTGCCGCCGTTGCCGCCGTTGCCGCCGTCGTCGTCTGGGTCGTCGCCGCCATCGTTGTCGTCGAGATCGTCGTTCCCGCCATCGTTGTCGTCACCGGACCCGCCATCATTCGGGTCGTCGTCGGTGGCGGCGGTCGCGTCCGGGGTGGGGCTGTCAGCATCGCTGTCATTGCTGCTACAGGCAGCGAAGATCAGGGAGAGGGCAAGCACCGGAACGAGTAGAGCGAGGAAGCGTCGCAAGACTGACTCCGAACGGGGGAGATCGGCTAGTCGGCCGTCCCCTTGAGGTTGCGCCGGTCGCTGGCTAGGGGGAATAGGAGGTCAAGGCGGGGGTGGGCGGGCACCCGCGAAGCGCGCGCTGACGGCCACCAGCCCGCGACGGATTCGAGGCTCACCCCGCCTGAGCGCATAGGCGATGCCGAGCCCGGCGAGCGAGACGACCGCGCCCGCGACGGCGTCGAGGAGGAAGTGGTTCGCCGTCATGACGATCGAGAAGAGCACCGCGACGGGCCAGAGGACTCCCGCAAGCACGATCAGCGCACGGCCCCGCCCTACCCCGGCCACCACCCCTCCTAACAGCATCGCCCAGCCGAAGTGGAGGCTGGGGATGGCGGCGTAGGGGTTCACGAAGGCCTGCGCCTCCTGCGCCTGGTAGCCAACACGGTCGAAGATGGCCATCGTATCGATGTAGCCGGCCAAAGGGATGAGGCGTGGGGGCGCCACCGGATAGAGCGCATAGATCACGACAGCGATGGCGCCCGAAGCCAGGAACGCGTTGCGAATCAGGGTGTAGGTGGGACGGTGCCAGACCCAGAGGTAGACCGCGAAAACGACGATCACCGGCATGTGGCCCCAGAAATAGATCCAGTTCATCGCCCGGATCGCCCAGTACTGGTCGAGGATCCAGGACTGCATCTCGAGCTCCCAGTACATGCCGAGGGCGCGCTCGAGGGCGATCACGTCGAGCCCGTTCGCGAGGGCCTCACCGGCGCGGTCCACGACGGCGCCGCGGATGTAGAAGTACACGAGGAAGGCGACCACCACGACCACGGCCTCGTGGAGGCCCGCTTGCTGGGTGAACCGCCACGAGCGGGCGGCCTGCGTCCGTGCTGCACGTGCGCTGATAGCCATGCTGTACGAGCTCGCGTGGTGCCGCACCGGGACAGGCGGTTACACTCACTCGAAGCTCACGCTATCAACTTCCCTGCGAGGTCTCAACGAAGTGGACGTAGACGTTGTCTCCGGCGATATCAGCAAGGCGGAGGCGGACATCGTCGTCGTCAACCTCTTCGAAGGGGTAACGAGCCCGGGCGGCGCGACCGGCGCCGTCGACCGCGCCCTCGACGGCGCGATCACCCGTCTCATCGAGCTGGGCGATATTCGCGGGAAGGGGGGCGAACGCACGCTCATCCACACCTTCGGCAAGCTGCCATCCGCGCGCGTCCTCGTCGCGGGACTGGGGAAGCAGGCCGAGTTCGACCTCAAGGCCGTGCGCAACCTCTCCGGGGGCATCGCGCGCTACTGCCGCAAGCCCGGTATTGGGCGGGTGGCGACCATCGCCCACGGCGCGGGCATCGCCGGGCTCGATCCGAACGCCTGCGCGCAAGCCGTGGCCGAGGGGGCCGTGCTCGGCGGCTACCGCTTCACTCGCTACAAGACGGAGCAGGAGGAGGACGACCGCGCCGAGATCGCGCAATTCACGATCGTCGAGCACGACGAGGCGAAGGTCGCGGGCATGGCCGGGGCCGCCCGCCGCGGCCAGATCTGCTCCGACGCCACCAATCTCGCGCGCGACCTCGCGAACGAGCCCGCGAACAACCTTAACCCGACCGACCTGGCCGCGCGCGCGGGCGAGGTCGCGACCGCGCCCGCCCTCGAGTTCGAGGTGCTGGAGCGTGAGGACATGGAGCGCAAAGGCATGGGCGCTCTGCTCTCGGTAGCGCGCGGCAGTGTGCAGCCACCGAAGCTCGTACGCATCAGCTACAAGGGGCGAGGCGGCGAGGGCTACGACCTCGCCCTCGTGGGCAAGGGCATTACCTTCGATACCGGCGGGATCAGCATCAAGCCGGCGGCGGGAATGGAGGCGATGAAGGCCGACATGACCGGGGCCGCCTCCGTGATCGCGGCGATGCAGGCGATCGCGGCGATCGGCCCAAAGGCCGATATCGTCGCGATCGCGCCCTGCACCGAGAACATGCCCGGTGGTAACGCCACCCGCCCCGGCGACGTCGTTTCGGCGATGAACGGCACCACCATCGAGATCCTGAACACGGACGCCGAAGGACGCCTCGTCCTCGCCGACGGCCTCTGCTATGCGCGCGAACTCGGCGCCCGCCACATCGTCGACGTGGCCACGCTCACGGGCGCGATCAGCGTCGCGCTAGGGGAGCAGGCCTATGGCCTGATGACGAACAACGACGAGCTCGCGACCAAGGTCGAAGCGGCAGCTGAGGAGGCCGGGGAGCGGACCTGGCGGCTGCCGATGTTCAAGGAGTACGGCGAGCAGATCAAAAGCACGGTCGGCGAAATCAAGAATTCGGCCGGGCGCCAAGCGGGGAGCATCACGGCCGCCAAGTTCCTCGAGCGCTTCGTCGACAAGACCCCCTGGGTGCACCTCGACATCGCTGGCGTCGACATGGCCTCGGAGAGCAAGGGCTGGATCACAAAGGGCGCGAGCGGCCAGGCCGTGCGCGCGCTGATCAACCTCGCGGTCGCGTTCGGCGAGGAGTAGCCGCAGCGAGTAATCGGCGCGCAACGCCGCTAGGTCGGACCGACCCCCGAGCTCGCCAACGGCAGCTCGTAGTCAAGGTTCAGGCCTTGCGAGCGGAACCATCGCTGCCGGTCTCAGGCGGATCCCAGCGCACGAAGAAGCGAAGGTCGTGCACGCTGGTCACCCGAAGCCGAGGCGCTCGTGGAGCCCTCTAGCGAGCGGGCTCACACGGCGGGCGTTGAGCGTGGATCCCAGCGCATGAAGAAGCGGATGTCCTGCTCGCTCGTCACGCGGAAGGCGAGGCGCTCGAAGAGCGCCTTGGCGCGCGGGTTCACGCGGAGCACGGTGAGCGTCAGCGGTCGGGAAGCGGCAGCTGCCTCGCCCTGAAGATCCCAGATGATCGCGGTGCCGAGACCCCGTCCCCGGAACGCAGGCGCGATCTCGAGCAGCTCGATGAAGTTGCTGCGCTCGCCCTCACCGAGGCCGAACTCCCTCGCGAATTCGGCGGTGTCGGGTTGCCTTCGCAGCACCCCCGCATCCTCACCGTCGACGACGATGACCCGCGAGTACCCGGCGTCGCGGAAGGTAGTCAGATATCGCCCCCGCTGATCCTCTTCGTCCCACACACCCCAGGTCGCCTCGACGTACTCGCGGAGGGAGGCTTCGTGCAACTCGAAGAGGAAGTCGAGGTCGCCGTCGGTCGCAGGGCGCAGGGCGAAGTCCACGCCACGAACATACCCCCGCCCCACCACTGCGGTCAGATCCGCGGGAGTGATGGGCCCGGCGTCCGCCGCCCGGAAGGGCGAGGAAAAGAACGCTAGGGCAGGCCGCGCGCCTTCAGCTCCTTCTCGAGCCGCGTGGCATCGGAGCTGAGACGCGGTCCGCGCTCCTCGTCACTGAGCTCACCAGCGGTGTCCCTGCCCATCTTCGCGCCGTCGAACGTGATCCACTTCTCCGGGATGAGTTCCATCACGATCCGCAGCGGTGAATCGAGGCGTTCCTCGAAGGCGGCCGCTTGTTCTGGATCGGCTCCGGGGCGAAACGAGAGCGCGTGGTAGAACCACTTCTTCGTCTCGGCGTCCTCATGCATCACGCAGCGGCATTTCGCTGTCACGGTCTTGCCCGGCCCGAGGTGGCTGCCGGTGCTGTTCACAATCACCGAGCAGCGGGGGTTGCGACGGAGCGCCGCCATGCGATGGCGGTGCGCGGCCGCCGTCATCCAGAAGCTGCCTTTGGCCCAGACCACGGCGTGCATCACGCCGACGGGCCAGCCGTCCTGGGTCGACCAGTTCAGGACCGCCTCACCCACGGTCGTGAGCAGCTCCTCTTTGACAGCGTCGTCGAGGGGATAGACGGAAACGACCTCGTGGTCCTTCGTCGGATCAGGCATAGGGCACCTCCGCGTGGGCGCAGGTTGCCGTCCGCACAGAGCGGCGTCAACGCGCGAATTGCTCGCGGCTGCCTTTGTCCGCTCCGCGACACGCTAGCCAGGCCTAGCCCTCGGCGAAGGCGGGGACGACCTCCTCGGCCCAGGCTTCGAGCGCCTCCCAGTCGAGCGGCGGACGCAGCGCGATGTTCAGGAGATCGCAGCCAGCATCGCGGTACTGGGCGACGCGCGCGATCGCCTCCGGGGGCGTGCCGAGCACGGCGCCGCGCTCACGCCAGGCCTCGGCGCCGCCCCCGAAGACCGTGCGCAGGTGCTCCTCGGCGCGCCCGCGCGCGCCTTCGTTCGCGGCGAGGTGGAAACTGAGATTGACGCTCCGCTGGATCTCGGCGAAGTCGCGCGCTTCCTTGTCGCACCAGTCACGGAGGACGCCGGAGAGGCGCTGAAACTGGTCCGGCGTGGTGTAGGGCGAGTTCCAACCATCGCAGAGCCGGGCCGTCATGCGCAGGGTGCGCCGCTCGCCGTTGCCGCCACTCCAGATCGGAAGGCGGGGCTGGAGGGGCTTTGGGTTGCAGGAGGCATCGGTGAGCGTGAAGTGCTCACCGGCGAAGTCCACGTGGTCCTCGGTGAGCAGCGCGCGGATTACCTGGATGCCCTCCTCGAGGATGTCGAGCCGTTCCTTCAGCGGGCGGAAGGGGATGCCGTAGGCGCGGTATTCGGCTTCGTGCCAGCCCGCGCCGATGCCCAGCTCGATCCGGCCGCCGCTGAGGTGATCCATGGCCGCCAGAGCGTTCGCGAGGACTGCGGGGTGGCGGTAGTTCATGCCTAGCACGAGCGAGCCGATGCGCACGTTCCGCGTCTCGCAGGCGAGCGCCGTCATGAGCGTCGTGCCCTCCCAGTAGCCACCGCCCCCCTCGTGCAGGAGGGGCGCCTCGTAGAAGTGGTCGGAGGCGTCGATCCAGTCGAAGCCGGCGGAGTCGGCCCAGGTCCAGAGCCGGCGCAGCTCCACCATCTCGACGTTCTGCTGGATGAGATGGATACCGAACTTCATCGCGAGCGCCACGCCTCCGGTTCGAGCGCCGCGAGTCTACCCGAGCGCCGGGGGCGGGACCGGGCGGCTGCGGCGAATCGCGAGAGAGCGCCATCGACTAGGATCGCGCGGGATCGAGGCGGGGAGGCAACCATGCCCGAGATCGCCCACCGCTTCGTGGAAACCAACGGCATTCGCATGCATATCGCCGAGGCGGGGGCGGGGCCGCTCGTCGTGCTCTGCCACGGCTTCCCCGAATCCTGGTATTCCTGGCGGCACCAGCTCGTGGCGCTCGCCGAGGCGGGCTTCCACGCCGTCACCCCCGACCAGCGCGGCTACGGTCAGACCGATCGCCCGGAGGCGATCGAGGCGTACACGCAGCTCCACCTCGTCGGCGACATCGTCGGGTTGCTCGACGCCCTCGGCGAGGAGCAGGCGGTCATCGCGGGCCACGACTGGGGCGCGCCTGTGGCCTGGAACGCGGGCGTCCTGCGACCCGATCGCTTCCGTGCCGTGATCGGCTTGAGCGTGGCGTACAGCGCAGAGCGCGGGACGGTGCCACCGACGGAGGCGATGAAGCGCACCTACGGCGACAACTTCTTCTACCAGCTCTACTTCCAGGAGCCCGGGAAGGCGGAGGCCGAACTCGAGGCGCACGTCCGCCGAACGCTGCGCATGCTCCTCTACTCTGCCTCGGGGGACCGGCCGGAGGGGGCGACAGCCTTCTCCCGCAGCCTGCCAAAGACTGCCCGCTTCCTCGATGCGATGACCGACCCGGAAACGCTCCCTGCCTGGTTGAGCGAAGCCGACCTCGACTACTTCACAGCCGAGTTCGAGCGCACGGGCTTCCGCGGCGGGTTGAACTGGTATCGCAACATCGACCGCACCTGGGAGCTGACCGCGGCGTTCGGCGGTGCGCAGATGACCGCACCCGCGCTCTTCATCGCGGGTGAGCGTGACGGCGTGATCGCGATGATGGGCGAGGGCTTCCTCGACCGCCTGCGCGAGAGTGTCCCCAACCTGCGGGAAGCGGTGCTGCTGCCGGGCATCGGCCACTGGACACAGCAGGAGGCGCCGGAAGCGGTCAACGAGGCGCTGATCGGGTTCCTGCGGGACCTATAGCGAACCCAGAGCAGTGTCGGAGCTGAACGCAAACCACCTCCCTTTGATGACACGCTCAGGAGTGCGCTGTCCAGGGCCGAGCGCCGACGAAGCCCTCCGCGCTGACTCCCGCCAGGGAGGGGCCTAGTGCCCCCGAACGGGTTGCCGATGTCAACGCGCCTGTTCTCCTCGAATCGGGAACGATGGCTCTGGGCCGCGGCTCTCGCAGCCGTGGTGGCGATCTACGCGACTCTCGGTTTGGCCGCGAGGCTGGCGGGGGAGCTCCGGAACCGCGGCGTCATCGACAACTTCGTCTTCCTCTGTTTCCTCCTGGTGATCGCGGCGATCGTCACGCAGGCGCTTAAGACGCGGCCGCGTGGCGCAGAGATCGGCGTCGCGTTGGGCATCACGGCGGTGTACCTGCTGGTGTTCGCGCGCATGGCCCTCCCCGCGGAAGAGCGCACGCACCTCGTCGAGTACGGGGTGGTGGCCGTGCTCATCTACGCCGCACTCCTGGAGCGAGCCAGCCAAGGTCGCCACGTCCCCGCACCGGCCGTGATCGCGATCCTCGTCACGGCGGTCCTCGGCATCCTCGACGAGTGTATTCAAGCGTTCGTGCCCAACCGCGTGTTCGACCCGATCGACATCCTCTTCAACGTTCTCGCCGGGCTAATGGCGGTCGTCGCAAGCCTGGCGCTCGGCTGGGCGCGGCGGACACGACTCCTGCGCCGCGGGACGCCCTAGCTGAAAGGCAGCCCCACGGCCTGGCGGACACCGAGGGCGAGCGTGGGGTAGGGCTGCATGTTCAGCGCGACCGCCCCCGCTGGGAGGCGAAGGCGCATCGCGACGACCATCGGCATGAGCAGGTCGCCGGCATGGGGAGCGACGATCGTGGCGCCCACGATCTCGTCGCCAACCTTGCCGCTCAGGCCGGGGATGAAGCGCTGCCAGCCACGCGCGGTGACGATGCGGATGAAGCCCTCCGTCTGCCCCATCAGTACCGCCCGGTCGACTTCAGCGAGCGGGACCTCCCACACGCGAACGCCCCGGCGCGCCTCGCGCGCCTCGCGCGCCTCGGCCGCGGTCAGGCCAACGGAGGCGACCTCCGGGTCGGTGTAGGTAACGCGCGGAACGACGCGGTCGCTCCAGCCACCGGAGCGGCCTCCGTTCAGCGTCTTCGCCACGGCCCGGCCCTGATCCTCGGCGACGTGGGTGAACTGGTACCCCTGGGCAACGTCGCCCACCGCGAAGATGTGCTGCTGCGAAGTGCGCATGCGTTTGTCGACGGCGATGCCGTTACGCGTGTACTCAACGCCCGCCACTTCGAGTCCCAGGCCCTCGACCTCCGGCCTGCGTCCAACGGCGACCAAGAGCCGCTCGCACTCGGCCGCGCGCTCGGCACCATCCTGCTCGAAGACGACGCGGCGCCCGCCGTCGCTGGGCTCAACGCGTACGACGCGCGCCGCGGTGTAGGCCGTGACGCCCTCACGGCGCAAGGTGTCCGTAATCAGCACCGCCGCGTCGGGCTCGTCCCGCGGGAGGAGCTGGTCGAGCGCCTCGAAGACGATCGTCTCGACACCGAAACGGTTCATCATCTGGGCGAACTCGAGCCCGATCGGTCCACCCCCGAGCACGCCGAGCGAGGCGGGCAGCTCCTCCCACTCGACGAGCTCGGCGTTCGTCTCGAAGCCCGCCTCGGCGAGGCCGGGGATGGGGGGAACCGCGGGGGCCGAGCCGGTGGCGACGACGATGTTCGCGGCAGTCAAGCGGCGCTCGCCCACCGCCACCGTGTGGGGATCGGTGAAGCGCGCTTCGCCCTGCACCAGCTCGACGCCCTGGCGCGCGATGACTTCGGGCGACTCGACGGCGCCCGCGATCTCCTGCGCGCGGCGCAAGTGCTGGCGCACCGCCGGGAAGTCGAGGCGAGCGTCCTCGGCGACGACGCCGAGAGCTTGCCCGTGGCGGGCGTGGTAGAGCAGCTTTGCGGCCTCGATCAGGGCCTTCGTCGGGACGCAGCCGGTGTAGAGGCAGTCGCCACCGGGGCGATCGCGCTCGATGAGCGCGACGCGCTTCCCCTTCGCGGCCACGAGACGGGTGACCGCCAGACCGCCGGTCCCGGCTCCGATGGCGACGAGGTCGTAGTCATAGGTCGGCATGCGTGAACTCCGCGTGAGGGGTCACGCAGATCGTAGCGGGTGCGCGCGCGGGCCGCGGTGACGGGAATCGCAGGCGCTGGGCGGGCTATTCGCGGTTGTGCCCGTTCGCGCGCGGGCAGACGTGGCCCTGGGGGTCGATCGGCGCTCCGCAAAAGGCGCACGGCGCCCGCCCTGCCGCTACGACTTCGATGATCTGAGCGCGCAGCCGCTGGGCGGTGACGAAGTCGAACTCGAGCGAGATTACCTCGCCCTCGCCTTCAGCGGCCGCCTCCGCACCGATGACGACGATGCGGTTCGTTTCCTCGTTGAGCCCGAGCGAAAGGCGGCCCGCGCGCACGTCTAACTCGAGGTTCGCGCGGAGGGGGAAGACCGCTTCGGGCTCCTCGGGGAGGGGCCCCGGGGGGTCCGCCCCGGCGTCCTCGAGGGTCGTTGCGACCGCCTCCCCGAGTGCGGAGAGCTGCTCCTTCTCCATCCAGATGAAGGCATAGCTGCTCCCCTGACTGATCGCTCGCAGGCGGAAACGACGCTGCCCAGGCTCACCCACGGCCTCAGCGGAGAGGTGCTGCGTGGGGCCGAATTCGGTGAGGGGCATCCGCGCGATCCTACGCGAGGGAGCGCCGTACACGCTCGGTGGCGAGACCGCCGGAGGCCTCGTCATTGCTTCGATGGACAGACTCCGTCTATGGGATGTAGGTGGCAGGGCTGGGCAACGCGGTTCAGGGTCACGCCCTGACGCCGAAGGAACGCGACACAACTTGTCGCTTTTCGGCCGGCCGAAGAGGAGCGGGCTGGGGATGAGCGAACAAACACGACGAGCCGCGAGGCTGCTCGAGATCGAGCGACTCCTCCGCCAACGGCCGGGCGGGATGACTGCATCGCAGCTCGGGCGCGAGCTCGGGTTTAGCTCGCGCACCATCCAGCGCGATATTGCCGTGCTCGAGAGCGAACTGCGCGTCCCCCTGGTGCAGGCCGGACGGCGTTACCAGATCCTGGCCGGTAGCCACCCGCTCGCACCCGTGCGCCTCACCCTTCAGGAATCGCGGGCACTCATGCTCGCCATGCGGCTCTTCTTCCGCTACTCGAGCGAGTGCGACCCAGACGGTGCAGCCGTTCTGGAGAAGATCGCAACGACGCTCCCAGAGCACATCGCGCGCACCGTGCGGGCGACTGCCGAAGTGGCGCGGCGACGGCCCCACAAGAAAGCCAGCAGCGAAGTGATGCGGGGCTTGACCGAGGCCTGGGCGAACTCGAAGACCGTGACGATCGAGTACCGCTCGCATGACGACCAGAGCACGCGCGTGACCCGACTGGACCCGTACCTGCTCGAGACCGGTCCGCGCGGCGCTGGTACCTACGTCATCGGATTCAGCCATAAACACGACCACGTGCGCACCTTCAAGGTGGACCGCATCAGCCATGCTGAGTCGACCGGGCAGAGCTTCGAGGTCGACGAAACGATCGCGGCCGAGCTGATCGGGAAGCTCCACGATAGCTGGGGCATCGTCTTCGGCGACGAGCGCCACCCGGTGGTGATCGAATTCAGCCCGCAAGTGGCGGAGCGCGTGCGGGAGACGAACTGGCATCCGAGCCAGCAGCTCA
This sequence comes from Tepidiformaceae bacterium, assembly GCA_965247935.1. Taxonomy (GTDB): domain Bacteria; phylum Chloroflexota; class Dehalococcoidia; order Tepidiformales; family Tepidiformaceae; genus CAUYXJ01. The sequence continues at coordinate 450,617 of CBDFIA010000002.1, read as the reverse complement.
CGCCAACCCGGAACGGCGGCGTGCGCATGGAGATGGAGCTGCCCCACCTGATGGAAGTGGGGCCGTGGATTCGCACCTGGGGCGCCGACGCGATCGTCATCGCGCCACCGGCGCTGCGTGATGAGATGCGCCAGATGCACGAACGCGCGGTCGCACGCTACGCGGAGGGCTCGACCCCAGTCCCGCTGCGAAGACGCAGAGCGCGGCAGGCAATTCGCTAAACTGGCTACATGCCGGCGGCCTCGGAAGGCGACCGCGCTGCGGACCGCGCTAGCACAGCGCTCTCGTTGAAACAGCGGCGGGCACGGGTAACTGCGGAATGGGCGCTCGACCGGGGCGCCGTCCTGATACCCGCGGGCCTGGCCCTACCCATCGCCGGCACCGACCAATCCCACGAGTACCACGCCCACCCCGAGCACCGCTACCTGGCGGGGTTGGGGCAACCGGGGGGTGTGCTCACGTTCGACCCGGAAGAAGGCTGGACCCTCTTCGCCGCGCGCCCTTCCGCGGACGAGCGCGTGTGGACGGGCGACGGGCCCGCGCTGACTGCTCTCGAGCAGGCCTCCGGGTTGGAGCGGGTCGAACCCGCCCACGCCCTCGGAGCCTGGCTCGAACGCCGGCGGGGCGAACCGCTCGCGATCATCGGGAACGAGGACCTCGCGCCCCGCTCCGCCGAATACGGCATCGACCGCTGGGACACGCTCGAGATCACTGTGGACGACGAGGAGGGCGCCCGCCTGCGCGCGGTCGTCGCCGAGCTGCGCCGCGCGAAGGACGCGCACGAGCTCGCGCTCATGCGCGAAGCCGCCGCCGCCACCCATCGCGGCCATATGGCGGGGCTGCGCAAAGCGCGTACGGGCATGTCCGAACGGGCGCTGCAGATCGAGATCGAGGTCGAGTTCTTCCGCGCGGGCGCGGAGCGCACCGCCTACGGGTCAATCGTCGGCGGTGGCCCGAACGCTGCGACCCTCCACTTCGCCCCCACCGCGCGGGAGTTCGGAGACGGAGAGCTGATCCTCGTCGACGCGGGGGCGGAGGTCGGGGGTTACGCCAGTGACGTGACGCGGACCTATCCCGCCGGCTCGCGCTTCTCTGGCCTGCAGCGCGACCTCTACGCGCTCGTCCTCGCAGTTCAGGAGCACGCGATCGCGGCCGTCGGGCTCGGGGTCGAGTACAAGGACCTCCACCTCGCAGCCTCCCTCGAGATTGCGGAAGGGCTGGTCGCGCTGGGCTTGCTGCGGGGCGATCCCGAGGGCCTGGTCGCGCGGGACGTACAGGCGCTCTTTTTCCCCCACGGCCTGGGCCACATGCTCGGCCTCGCGACCCACGACGCGGGCGGCTGCCTCGCGGGCCGCGAGCCGAGCCCGCGGCCCGGCCTCCGCTATCTGCGCGCTGATCTCCCCCTGCAGCCGGGCTACGTGGTCACAATCGAGCCGGGGATCTACTTCATTCGCGCTCTGCTCGAGGATCCGGAGCTGCGCACTCGCCACCGCGACGCCGTGAACTGGGATCGCGTCGACGAATTGCTGGACTTTGGCGGCATCCGCATCGAGGACGACATCCTCGTGGGCGAGGTCGGAGCCGAGGTGCTCTCGGCCGCCACGCCCAAGTCGCTGGAGGCGATCGAAGAGTTGCGCCGGGAGGCGCTGACGGCTTGAGCGCACCCTACGAACGCATCTCGCTCGAGCAGGTGGCGCGCCATCCCCGGCCGGGGATGGCCGGCCCCACGCGCTGGGCGTTCACGCCCAGCGGCGACGGCATCACCTACCTCGCGAGCGAAGACGGCGGCCTCGTCCGCAGCCTCTGGCTGTACGAAATCGCCAGCGGCGAGCGGCGGGCGCTCGCTGGGCCCGCGGGCGCCGGCGAGCCGATGTCCCGCGACGAGGAGCTCCGCCGGCAGCGGGCCCGACTGCGTGACCTCGGCGTCACCGACTACGGCTTCGGTCCGAAGGCGCCCCAACGCACCATTCTGCTTCCGGGAGGCGAGACCCCCCGCCTGATCGTCGGTGACGCCGAGCCGATCACACTAGCGGGGGCTGAGGGAGCGATCACACCGCGGCTGAGCGACGACGCCGCCCAGCTCGCCTTCGTGCGGGAGGGGGAGCTGCACACCGTGCCCGCGGCGGGTGGACGGGCGCGCCAGCTCACTCACGGTGCGGAGGACGGACTCACCAACGGTCTCGCCGACTTCATCGCGCAAGAGGAGTTCGGCCAATCCGACGGCTTCTGGTGGGCGCCGGACGGAGCGGCGGTCGCCTTCGCCCAGGTCGACGCGCGGCACATCCCCGACTTCCCCATCATCCATCAGGGCAGCGACACGCTCGAAACCGAGCACCACCGCTATCCCTTCGCCGGGGCAGAGAACGCCCGTGTGCGACTCGGGGTCGTCCCACTGGCGGGCGGGGAGCCCGTCTGGATGGACCTCGGGAGCGACGAGGATATCTACCTCCCCCGCGTCCTTTGGCGGCCAGACGGGATCCTCGCCGGCCTCGTTCTCAGTCGCGATCAGCGGCGCCTGCGGCTGCACCTCTTCGATCCGAAAACGGGAGCCGTGCTGCGAACGCTCGAAGAGACGGGAGACCCCTGGCTGAACCTCGGCGAGTTCCGCTTTCTCGAGTCGGGGGAGCTGCTCTGGTCGAGCGAACGCAGCGGCTACCGCCACCTCTACCTCTACGACGCGCAGCTCAGCGAGGCGAAGCCGCTGACCACCGGCGACTGGCTCGTGACACGCATCGTCGAGGTGAACGAGCCCAGCCGCGCCGTGTTCTTCATCGCGACCGGCGAAGGCGCGACGGAGCGCCATCTCTACCAGGTCGGGCTCGACGGGGGCGAGGTGGTGCGGCTCACACCCGAGGCGGGAGCTCACAGCGCGGTCGTTGCTCCCGGCGGGGCCTCCTTCGTCGACACCTGGTCATCGCGCGAGCGCGCGGCGGTAACGACGCTGCGACGCACCGACGACGGCGCCGTTCTGGCCACGCTGTTCGAGGACTCGCAGGCCGACGCCACGAGCCTGGGCCTGCGGCCGCCGGAGTTGCGGAGGATGCGAGCTGCCGACGCGATCCCCCTCGACGCGGCCCTCTACCGACCGGCGGGCGAGGGGCCACACCCACTGCTCGTATCCGTATACGGCGGACCTCACGCCCAACGCGTCATCGACGACTGGGGCCTCACCGTCGACCTGCGCGCGCAGTACCTCGCCCAGGAGGGCTTCGCGGTGCTCGTCCTCGACAATCGTGGGAGCGCGAACCGCGGCCTCGCATTCGAGGCCCACCTCCATCGCCAGCTGGGAACGATCGAGGTCGATGACCAGATCGCCGCGGTCGCGCAGCTCGTCGCCGAGGGCATTGCTGATGCGGAGCGGGTGGGAATCTACGGCTGGAGCTACGGCGGCTACATGACCTGCCTGGCGCTCATGCGTGCGCCCGGGGTGTTCCGGGTGGGGGTGGCGGGCGCGCCGGTCGTCGACTGGGACGGCTACGACACCGGCTACACCGAACGCTATCTGGGGACGCCCGAGGACAACCCGGAGGGTTACCGCGAGGGAGCAGTGACGACCCACGTGGAGGGGCTCGCGGGGAAGCTGCTCCTCGTCCACGGGCTCGTCGACGAGAACGTGCACTTTCGCCACACCGCACGGCTCATCACCGCGCTCACGGCCGCGCAGAAACCGTACGACCTCCTGGTCTTTCCCGAGGAGCGCCACATGCCCCGTGACGCCGCCGGGCTCGAGTATATGGAGCGACGATTGGTTGCCTACTTCCAGGAGCACCTCTAAGGGCGCGCCGCGTGCTGTGAGCCTGGCGCGGTGCGCTATCCTGCGGAATCGCTCTGCCAGGAGGCTCCCATGGAGTACGCGCGACCGGAGTTGCTCGCCGAGCCAGACTGGCTCGCCGAGCACGCCGATGATTCGCAGGTGCGGATCATCGATTGCGCGACGATTGAGGCTTATCGCCGGGCCCACATCCCTGGGGCCGTTCACCTACCCGTCCACTACTACATCAAGGAAGCGGGGGAGCGTGAAGGCGGCGCAGGCATGTTCGTGATGCCGCCGGACGAGTTCGCGCAGCTGATGGGCAGCCTCGGGGTCGACTCCGAGACGACCGTCGTCACCTACGACGACAACAATGCCCTGGTCGCCGCTCGCCTCTGGTGGGTGCTGAACTATTACAATCATACGAAGGCGAAGGTCCTGAACGGCGGCTGGCATCGTTGGCTGAGCGAGGCGCGCCCAGCCACGTTTCACGCAACCCGCCCGGAAGCGAAGACCTTCGCCTCGCAGCCGGTGGCAGCGCTGCACGCGAGTGTCGATGACGTCCTCGCTGAGCACGACTCACGCGCGTGCACGATCCTCGATGTCCGCAGCGAGGAAGAGTGGGACGGAACGAACGCGCGCGACAACCAGCACGTGGGCCATGTTCCGGGCGCCAAGCACCTGGAGTGGACGCGCCTCGTCGAGCAGACCGACACCCGGCGCTTCCTCCCCGCGGAGGACATGCAGGCGTTGCTTTCGGAAGCCGGCGTCACCCCGAACGCACGCGCCATCACCTACTGCCAAGGCGGGATCCGGGCCGCGCATACCGCTTTCGCGCTCGCTCTGCTCGGCTACGAGGATGTGCGGGTTTACGACGGGTCCATGTACGAGTGGGCAAACCGCGAGGACACGCCCCTGGTCACCTAAGCCCGCCGGTGAAGGGCAAAAGGCCGGGTCTGGGGGACCCGGCCTCTGATCCGTAAAGGTGTGCTGGCTGCTAGACGGCCGTGATCTCGGGCTCGGCGGTATCGGTCGTCTCGATCGGTGTCTTGCGCTCCGCGTGAAGGAGCGCTTCAAGGGTGAAGCCGAGGTCACCACGCTCACAGAGGTGGCTGCAGTAGGTCATCTTCAGTGTCGAGCTGGAGGACTTCCGCCAGTCGTAGCGGAGGTCACAACGAACGCAGGTTTTGATGTGTTCGAGGTTGATCGCTGGGGTGATGTTTGCTGCCATCGCCGTCGTCCCCTCTCGAGGCCGCCGCTCGCGACCTCTCAATCCAGCGTAGACGGCGCCCGGTTCAGGCGCCAACAACGTTTTGACGCCCAAGAGAAGGTGGGGTTCAGGCGGCCCGGAGCTCCAAATCGATGGGCTCCACGATCTCGACCGGAGCGACCGCGACGACGTTCTCCAGCAGCGCTTCGATGGTGAAGCCGAGGGCGCCCTGCTCGCAGAGGGTCCCGCAATAGGTGAGCTTCAGCCAGCGGCTCGTCGAGCGGCGGAAGTCGTACCCGACATGGCAACGCTGGCAGGTGCGCAGGTGCGAGCTCTCCACGGAGTCCCCCTCGGGCGAGACGCGCCCAGAGGGATCATCGGCGCCGGTGGCGAGACTGCTCTGCTGGGGGAACCCCGATGTCTGCCGAGTCGCGAGCGCGAAGACAAGCGGCCCGCAGGGCGCGCAGCCGCAGCAGTCGAGCGCCGGGGAGGAGGGGAATGGGTGGGGCCGAGCGCAGCGAGCCGAAAACGCTCAAGCGAGCGCGGAGGCGAAGCGGCCGCAAAGCGCGCAGCCGCAGCAGTCGAGCGCCGGGCGGGGCGGCGGCGGGGTGGGGCCGAGCGCAGCGAGCCGAAGACGCTCAAGCGAGCGCGCAGGCGAAGCGGCCGCAGGGCGCGCAGGCGCAGCAGTCGAGCGCCGGGGGAGCAGGGGAATGGGTGGGGCCGAGCGCAGCGAGCTTACTTACCCCTCGATCTTGCGGCTGACGGGCGCGCTCGCCCAACCGCCCAGGACCGCCGAGAACTTCCCCGCCTCGCTCCCCGCCACGACCATGTGGATGGAGTCGGTCGAGCGGAACTTCGACATCGGCTCTGCGAGCTGCTCCTCGCTCGGACCGTCGGGACCGAACGACGAATCCTCGATCCCGCCGGCATCGGCGGTGGCGAGGCGATCGCGCAACGGCATCGCCGTCACCTCCTGGATGTACTCGCGAATCTGCTGTTTGCTCCAGCGGTCGCGCCAGATCGTGTCGACGTGCTCGGGGCAGACGACGAAGAGGACGTGCCCCGTCGGGGTCTTGGCGTGGCCCACCGAGGCCATCGTCAGGCCAAGGCTACCGACGAGACCGCGCGCGGTTCGCGCGGTCTGATCGACGAGGATCTGCGGCCCGCTCGTCGCGGGGAAGACCGAGACGACATCGTCGTCCGGCTCGAACCCCTTCTCCACGTGCATGGGCGCCCAGGGGCTGCGCTCCTCCCATTCGGCGAACGCGAGTGTGTATTTCATCGGCGTGCCGAGGGTGGAGCGTTCGGTGCCACCGGGCCGCGCGCCGCCGACGTTGCGCATGACCAGGCGCAGCGCACGGCCGATGGCGGCGTTCGCGCGGTTGCCCTGCCCCATCGCCCCCAGCTGCATGTTCATGCCGAGGCGGTGGCGGATGGGGCCGTTCACGATCACCGCCGGAGCCGCGCCCATCGTCGTCGCCCACACGCCGTGGGCATTGAACTCCTCGGTGCAGCAGGCTTCGATCGCCGTGATGACGACCGGCAGGTACTCGGGCTTACAGCCCGCCATGACCGCGTTGATCGCCACCTTCTCGATGGTCGCCGGCGCGAGGTTCGGGGGGATGATCGCAACCAGGTCCTGAGCGTCCCGCGTGGTGCCCGCGAGCATGCGCAGGACGCGCTCGGGGGTCGGGGGGATCACGGGGAGGCCGTCGGTCAGCCCCTGGTCGTACAGGAATTCGTGCAGGTCGTCGTCACGCCCGACTTCGATCCGGCGGGCGCGGAGAGGGCTCCCCTCGGCCTCCGCCGCCAAGCGCTCGGCGATGCCGGGCTCCACCGAACGCGAGCCACACCCCGGCCGCGACTCCGGATACGCATCCCAGTCGGTGGCCGGCGGTTCGAGGCCCGTCATCGTAGCCAGGTCGCCGAAGAGCGTCCGCCAATCGTCTCGACCGAAGCCCACGAAGCGCTTCAGCTCGCCGCCGCCGCCGTCCGCAAGGATGACGGTGGGCACGGTGTCGAGGTCGTAGGCGTACGAGGTCTGCAGCGCGCTGTCGTCGAGCATTGGCGCCGCGAGCGCATGGCGCTCGACCAGGACAGCGTTCCCGTCGGCTTCCTGGCCGATGGCGAGCACGTCCACACCCTCCCCGAAGGCGGTGTGCGCGGCTTCGATCAGCGGCATCGAGAGGCCGCACGTGGGGCAGTCCTCTTTCACGAAGGCGAGGAGCGAGGGGCGGCCCGCGGGGAAGGTCCGATCTGGACCCGTGTTGTCCGGGAGGGTGAAGCCTGGGAGCTGGGACATAGCTGCCTCGCACCTGGTGCAGGTTCGGGTGCGCGCATTCTAGGCGGGCTCCGGCGACCTGTGCCCGCACCAGCACGGCCGGCGCCCAACGCGGTGTATCGTCCGCGGGCAGTCTGCCTGCGAGGAGCCACATGATTGGCACCGAGGCGTTCGACCGATTCGTGAGCGACAACCGCTGGGCAGTGATCACGACGGTCCGTTCGAGCGGCCAGCCCAGCAGCTCGGTGGTGGCCTACGCGCGCGAGGGCGACACACTCGTCGTGAGCACCACCGCTCCCACGCTCAAGGTGCGCACCCTCGAGCGCAATCCACGCATCACGATCACCCTCTTCAACGATGCCGCGCCGTTCAACTTCGTCACCGTCGAAGGGCGTGCGGACATCGAACGCGAGGGGCTCGAGCCGGCGACCCATCTCGTCTTCGAAAACATAAAGGATTCGGGCTTCACCGAGCCCGAAGATCTGCCCACCTGGCTGGAGACGCAGAAGCGGGTGATCGTGCGGATCCACCCGGAGCGCGTCTCCGGCGTGATTCGTTAGGCACCCCGGCGAAGAAGCGACTCGAAGGAAAAGCGCGCAAGCCATACCGGCTCCCGCGGTCGCACCAAAGTTCGAGAGGATTGGAAAAGAAAAAAAATGGCGATTACGTTGGCGGCGGGGGATGCGGCCCCGCACTTCGAGCTCCTGGACCAGGATGGCAACACCCACCGCCTGAAGGACTATCTCGGCAAGACGGTCGTGCTCTACTTCTACCCCCGCGACGACACGCCCGGCTGCACGAAACAGGCCTGCGGTTTCCGCGACAACCACGAGGCGATCGCCGAAGAGGGCGCGATTGTCCTCGGCGTATCGACCGATGACGCCGCCTCCCATACGAAGTTTCGCGCGAAGCACGACCTCCCCTTCCCGCTGCTCGTCGACGAGGACGCAAAGCTCGCGACTGCGTTCGGCGCCTGGGGCGAGAAGACGCTCTATGGGCGCAAGAGCATCGGGATGACGCGATCGACGTTCGTCATTGGCCCCGACGGGACGTTCACGAAGGTCTGGAAGCGCGCACGCGCGGCCGAGAACCCGGAAGCGGTCCTGAAACTGCTTCGCGAAGCCACCGGCTGAGGATTCGGGGCAACGATGAGCGCGCAGATCGCGGGCGGTGGGCGTGAGGGGGTCGAAGGCGCAGGCGCCGACGGCCCCGGGCGGGGAGCCCTGCATGGGGCGCAGACCTGCGTGATCGCGGACCACCCGCTGGCCACGCGCGCGGGCGATCGCGTCTTGCACGAAGGTGGCAGCGCCGCCGACACCGCTATCGCGATGGCGGCCGTCCTCACGGTTGTGCAGCCGCAGATGAGCCAGCTCGGTGGCGACACGTTCGCGATGGTCTCCGAAGGCGCCACGGGCGCCGTGCGCGCGCTGAACAGCTCAGGACCGGCCCCGGCGAGCGCGAGTGCCGGCCAGTATCGGACTCTCGGCGGGATTCCGGACACGGGCGCCCTCGCGGTGACAGTCCCCGGCTGCGTGGCTGGGTGGGGCGCACTGCACGAGCGCTACGGCCGCCTGCCCTGGCATCGCCTCTTCGACGACGCCGAGCGCCATGCCCGCGCGGGATTCCCCGCCTCGCGCGCGCTAGCGCGCGCGGTGACCGTGGGACGCGAGCGGGTCTCCCCCGCCCCCGCCTTCAGGGCGACCTTCGGGCACGTCGCCGGCGACGGTGGCCAAGTCGTCGTGCAGCCGGAATTCGCCGGAACGCTAGGCGCGGTCGCAGCCCAGGGGTCAGCGGCATTCTATGAGGGCGACATCGCCGAAGGCTGCCGGGCCGCACTCAACGGGCTCGGCGCGGAGTTCACGGCCGAGGACTGGCGCGACCCGGCGGAGTGGGTCCAGCCGCTGGCGGTCGAGTACGCAGGCGCCCTCGTCCACACGCAGCCGCCCCCGTCGCGGGGGCTCGTCCTGATGCTCGCGCTCAACCAGCTCCAGGCGGCTGGAAGCGAGGGCGGGGCGGGAGCGCGAGTCGAAGCGCTGCGAGCGGCGTTCGCGGCCGTCGACGGCGAAGCCGGCGACCCCCGCGCGAGCGGCTTCGACGCGGCCGCGCTTCTGAGCAAAGGCGTCGCCACCGCCCGGCCGGGCGCCCCCGTTGGGGGCGACGGCGATACCACCTCGTTGGTCGCGATCGACGCGGAGGGGAACGCGGTTTCGCTAATTCAGTCCGTCTTCTCTGGCTGGGGGAGCGGGGTGCTCGCCCCGGGAACGGGAGTGCTGTTCAACAATCGCATGCGCGGATTCACCCTCGAGGAGGGCCATCGCAACGAGCTCGCAGGCGCCAAGCGGCCGATGCACACCCTTCACAGCTACCTCGTCACGACCGCCCCGGTCCCCGGGGCGGTGGCCGAGGAGGGCGAACTCGTCGCGGCCGGCGGGACGCCCGGCGCCCACCGCCAACCGCAGACGAACGTGCAGGTGCTCGACGCCCTGTTGCGCCGCAGCGCCGACCCCCAGGATGCGCTCGACGCGCCCCGTTGGGCGCTTGACACCGACGGCACCCTCCACGCCGAAGTGCGCGCCCCGGACCTGCTCGGCGACGAGCTGCGGGCAGCGGGGCTCGCGGTCGCTCCGCTTGCGGCCTGGGACAGCTGGACCGGCCGCGCGAGCCTCGCAGTACGAACCCCGCACGGCATCGCCGCCGCCCACGACCTGCGCGGCGAAGGGCTCGCCATAGTCGGCTGAGCCGAAGAGGTGGTCGCAGTAGACTCCGCGGCCAGAGGTAGCGCCGTGGAAGCTCAGCTCGAACGATTCATCCGGAGCGAACGCCCCGACGCGCGGTCGGTACGGATCGAAGACCTGCGGGTCATCGCCGGCGGCTACTCCCAGGAGACGTACCGCTGCGACTGCGTCATCGAGAGCGGTGACGGGACGGAGCGGTTGCCGCTGATCGTGCGTCGCGACCCGCCACCAGAGGCCGACATCCTGCCCACGAATCGACGGCTCGAGTTCGAGTTGATGGGGCGAGTACGGGAGCGGACGACGATTCCGGTGCCGGAGCAGCACTTCCTCGACGACGGAGCGGCTCTCGATCGGCCGGCGATGCTCATGGAGCGTCTCAGCGGCAGTTCGGACTTGACGGCGCTCTTCGCGCCCGGCGCCGAAGACGAGGCCGAGGCCGTCGCGACGGAGCTCTGCGAGCGGCTTGCGGAGCTGCACACGACCCCGATCGACGCCCTCGACCCCAACGGCGAGCTCCGCGACCCGCGCGGCGTCGACATCGACGCCTCGAGTTGGGACGCCTACATGGCCAGCTCGATCGCCTACTTCAAGGCGAACTATCACAACATCGCCTTCGACCCGCTCCCGGTCTTCTACGACATGTACGCGAGCCTGCCGAACCGGCTCCCGCGCGCGGGCCCCCTCGCTATCTGCCACGGCGACTACCAGCCTTCGAACTTCCTTTACGCCGACGGCCAGCTCACGGGCGTGATCGACTGGGAGAACGCACACGTCGGCGACCCCCGTGAGGAGCTCGCCTGGGTCCACCAAATGTCCTCGCTCACGGGCTTCGACGTCTGGGGTGCGGTCAATGCCGACGGTGGCTTCCTGGAGCACTACTCGAAGGTCAGCGGCATCCCGGCCTTGATGGAGGAGGTGCTCTTCTTCCAGATCTTCAGCTCGGCCTCGCTGGCATCGCCCATCCTCGACGCCGTCCGCCGGGGGCTGAACGGCGAGAGCGATAGCTTTCTCAACACCTACATGCTGCAGCCACTCATCGCGGTGATCCCCAGCTTCGCCGCGATCCTCGGCTACCCCACAGCACAGGAGGCGGTCTGATGTACACCAACCCGAGTTCGGCGCGGGTCCTCGAACTGATCCGCGAGAGCCTCGACCGCCACGTGCTCCCGGAGCTGCAGACGGACGCCGCCCGCGTCACGGTCCAGATGATGCAGCAGATGCTCCTCTCGGTTGAGCGGCGCCTGCCCGTGGAGCAGCAGTGGATGGCGGACGAGTGCGGCCGGATGGCGGGACTCTTGCGGGAAACTCCCGCGGCCCTGGCCGCGAGCGAAGGCGAGCCGGCGACTGCCCTCCGGGCCATCGCCGAGCGCGCCGCCGTAGCGCCGGCCTTCCCGGAGCTACCGAGTTTTGACGCCATCACCGAGAGCTATCGCGAGCTCAGCACCCTCCTCACCGAGGCCCTGGGGCACCTCCATACGCTCGACGGCGAGGGCTCGGCCGAGGCACCGGAGCTCATCCGCAAGCTGCGCGCCTACCTCCAGCTCCGCATCGAACGGGACATACAGGGCCTCTTCGCGATGGAGGGCGGGCTCTTGGGGCGGGGCTAAGCCGCCCAGGGGAGGTGCTGCGCTCGTGTCGAACGAACTGCGCTGTGTGATCCTCGATATCCGCGGGGCGCTCTGGCCCGACGCGTTGGCGTCCCCCGAAAGCACGCTGCAGGTCAGGCGTAGCCGACTCCGGCGAACCTTACCCGCAATCGAGGCCTCGCCCCTCGATGCGCTCAGCGCCAGGTGCGTCGAAGCAGGCGAGGCCGAGCGCGTTGCGGGTCCTGGCGGCGATCACCGCCAGGACGTGGACGGATGCGTTCAACGATCGCTGCGGGAGCTCGGGCTCCCGAGCGAGCCGGGAACGGTCGGCGCGGTGCGCCGCGCGCTTTGTGTGCCGTTCGCCGAGACCGGCCTCGACTCCTTCCCTGGAGCAGTCGACCTGCTGGAGACGCTCCGCGAACTCGAGCTGCGGACGGTCGCGCTCAGCAATGCCAGCTGGCGCGATGCGGAAGCCTACGAAGCGGACTTCGCAGGCCTTGGCTGGGGTGAATACTTCGACGGGATCGTGAGCTCGCCGGATGCGGGCGTGCGGAAGCCGAATCCCGCCATCTTCGCGGAGGCGCTGGCAATCGCTGGGGTGGAGGCCGAAGCCGCGGCCATGGTCGGGAACTCGGAGACGAACGACATCGAACCCGCCGCGAGGCTCGGAATGCGCACGATCCGCGTCGCGATCGAGGAGCCGGCACCCGAGCCCCGAACCTCGACCGCTGACGAAGTCGCAGGCTCGCTGCCCGCGGTCGCATCGATCGTCGCTGGCTGGATCGTCGTATAACCGCTGCCCGAGCGCCCTCGCTCGATCGATGCGAGGATCGGTCGCACCTGCCCGGAGGTCCACCATCATGACCGTCACCCGCCGCGTCACCGTTGAGCGTAACCGGCTGCGCTTCGCCGCCGCTCACTTCGCCACGTTTTTGGGCGAGTGCGAACCCCTGCACGGCCACAACTACGACGTGATGGTCGACGTCGAGGGTGACCTCACCGACGACTCGTGGGTCTGGGACTTCAGCGACCTCAAGAAGCTGACGAAAGCGATCGCCGACGAGCTCGACCACAAGTTCCTCCTCCAGCGCGACAGCCGCGTCCTCGACATCGTCGAACGGCCCGACGCCTGGGAGATCTCGTACGAGGAGCGCCGCTACGTCTTCCCCAAGTCCGATGTCGTTTCGCTCCCAATCGACAACTCCACGGCTGAGCGCCTGGCGGAGTGGTTCGCCGAGCGCCTGCGCGCGGCCGTGGCGGAACGCGGCGCCCGGGCGATGAGGCGCCTGACCGTGGGCATCGAGGAAATGCCGGGGCAGGCCGGTTGGTATACTGTCGAATGAGTTCGCGGGCGCTCGCCGGCGACGCTGAGGGTGTGGTTGATGCAGGTGGATTGGGACAAGACGATCAACGAAATCCTCGCGGGGACGCTCACCTGCCAGGCGTGTGACGCGTTGGGCGACGAGATGATCGTGGGGTACACGCGCAGCACCGATGCGGCCGAGTTCGCCGCCCGCTGCCGCGACTGCACCGACAAGACCGATTGTGACGCGCGCAAGCTCGTCGTCGTCTGCGAGGCCTGCGCGAGCCGCTACAAGGTCAACGGCGAGTCGATGACGGAGGCGGGGTGGATGGCCGTCCAGATGGACGAGTGCCGCCGAAACCTCGAGGAGTCGCTCGACTATCTTTCGACCTACTGGAAAGAAGAAGCCGGGATCGAGTACGCCGACATGTCGCGCAAGCTCGAAGAGGTCGACCCCGAGACCTTCCGCGAAGAGGACGGCTGGCGGGCGCGGCTCGAAGAAGAATACCTCCAGATCCAGCGGTGGTTCCGGGAGCGGCACATCCGCGTCCCCGACCCGGGCTGGCGCAGCCAGTACGTCGAGGACGTCGTCAACATCGGCTCCAGCTCCCTCCTGGGCGACTAGCATCTGTACGGGGCAGCTGCCGCGCATGCGAGAACGCCCCGAGGGGCCCTCAGGGGCTGTGGGGCACGAATATCCCGTCCGGCCAATGCGGATGGGTTTTGGGGTCCCATAGGTACAGCGCTTGACCCACTCTCGGACGATGCAGATCTCGAAGACTTGCCCCAGGACGCTACAGTAGAAGCATGGAGAGCAGACCGACACGGTCGCGGGCGATGGAGGGGTTGGTCGCGCTCCTCTGCGCCCGCGCGTCCGCTGTCCTCAGCGATGCCTCAGCGCGCCCGGGAGACGCCCCCCAGGAGAGGTCGAAGGACGCCGAGCGCCGCCACGCCTCTCCTCCGGACGGCGCGCACCCACCGCTGCCTTAGCCGACGCAACGGCCCCAAGGCGAAAAGTGGAACCCGTAACAGTGTGAGACAAAGCGATGCGTAAACCCATGTGGCGCGTGCGTAGCGGGGTCGTGGGCCGGTTCTGACACCGGGGCGGCCGCGCTCGCCGCGACCGCGCCCAGGGCCTCCGGCTCGAGGTTCCGCTCTGACGCCTGCTCCGCGCGCATCCTCCAGGGGACGAGGACCGCCGCCGCCACGGCCGCTGCGATCGCAAAGGCGATGCTCACGATCAGTCCATCGGTGAGGGCGCCCACGAAGGCGCTGTCCACGGCCGGCCCAACGATCGCGGCCACATCGGGCGGCAGCTGGTCCAACGCCACCACCGTGACGCCGATCCCGTCTCTCGCCGTCTCCACCACCTCTTTCGGGACGGCACCCGTGAGGGCGTCCTCCACGTTACCGCGATAGATGCCGCTTACCACGGCTCCGACCACAGCGATGCCCAGCGCGCCGCCCAGTTCGCGACTTACGTCGTTAACAGCTGAGCCCACGCCCGCATCGTCGACTGGCACCGCCGCCATGACGGTGTCGGCCAGGGGTGCCATCGCAAGGCCAACGCCAAATCCGAACATGAAGATTGCCCCGATCGGGAGGCCGACCCCGGTGCCCACTTCGAGTTGGGTGAGGAGGGCCAGACCTCCCGCGATGACGAGCATGCCGACCGTGGCCAGGACCTTCGGACCGATCGACTGGCTCAGGATGCCGGCGATCGGTGCGCTTACCATCATCGCAAGGGCCGCCGGGAGGACTAGAAGCCCCGCGTCGAGGGCGCTGCGCCCCTGGACGAGCTGGAAGTACTGGGTCATGAAGAAGAAGAGGCCGAACATGGCGAAGAACGACAGTCCGATGACGAGCACGGAGCCCGTGAAGTCCCGCTGCCGAAAGAAGCGCAAGGGCAGCATCGGCGTTGCCGAGCGGGCCTCCACGAGGGCAAATGCGGCCAGCAACGCGGCAGAGATGGCGAACGCCGCCACGATCAGTGGCGAACCCCAACCTTCCTCGCTCCCCTGAATGATGCCGAACACGAGCGCGACCAGGCCCAGCGTTGCCAACACGGCGCCCGGCACATCTATGCGCAGCTGGCGCGAGTCGCGCGACTCGGGCACCCAGCGGAGCCCGACCAGCGCTGCGACGACGATCGGGAGGTGAAGCCAGAACACCGCCGCCCAATTGAACTCATCCACGAGATAGCCGCCGGCGACCGGACCGAAGGCGACGCCCAGTCCACCCACACCCGTCCAGATGCCGATCGCTTTAGACCGTTCGTGCCGCGGAAACACCGCGGTCAGAATTGACAGGGTCGCTGGAAGCACCAGCGCCGCCCCCAGCCCCTGGACACCGCGGAAGACGATCAGGCTCTCTGCGTTCTGCGATAGCGCTGCTCCAACCGACCCCGCGCCGAAGACGAGCATCCCGATCCCGAGCCAGCGCTTCCGCCCGAACTTGTCCCCAATCGTCCCACCAGCCAGCAGCGTCCCGGCCAGGATCAAGATGTAGCTGTCCGCGACCCACTGGAGCGTCGCCGTCGACGCCTCCAAGTCGCGAGCGATCGCGGGTAGCGCCGTGTTCACCACGGTCCCATCCACGAACACCATGAATACGCTTAGGGACATCACCGCGAGGACGGCCCAGCGGTTCGCAGAACCTCCGGATTGCCGCTCGGATCCTGCTGGGCTTGTCATCGTTCTCAGCCCCCTGCTGAACGGCCAGACTTGGTCGTGGGCATCATAGACGTGGCGTCCGTGTCGACATGGGGTTCGGGTCAGGGCTCCCGCCTCGTTCCGTGGCCCCCGCACGGACGGACGTCGAATGGATCAGCTGCAGGATCGTTTCGTTCGTTCGCGGCGCCTCTAGGGTCGGTCTTACCGGGGGCGCGGTGCCATGACGAGGATGCGCCTGCTGGCGGGCGCGGCTCGAAGAGGAGTACCTCCAGATCCAGCGGTGGTTCCGGGAGCGGCACATCCGCGTCCCCGACCCGGGCTGGCGCAGCCAGTACGTCGAGGACGTCGTCAACATCGGCTCTAGCTCCCTCCTGGGCGACTAGCATCTGAACGGAGCAGCTGCCGCGCATGCGGGAACGCCGCAAGGGCCCCTCAGGGGGGCCCTTTGCTATACTCGCGAAACGCGGAAGTAGCTCAGTGGTAGAGCGCCTCCTTGCCAAGGAGGAGGTCGCGAGTTCGACCCTCGTCTTCCGCTCCACGTCGCTCCGAGCGGATGCGGTGGCGGAGCGGGCTACGTCACCCGAAGCGAGCGCCTGCCATACGCGCCTGGATCTCCGCTCGGTATGCCCAAGCCACCTACCGGGCAGCGGTGACCCACCCGTGCTCGTCCACCAACCTTGACCCCACCCGCGCGACGGGGATAGGGTCGAGAGCGAGCCGAAGTGGCGGAATTGGCAGACGCGACGGTCTCAAACACCGTTGGGCGCTTAGCCCGTGCCGGTTCGAGTCCGGCCTTCGGCACCATGCCTTCCAGGTATGTCTGCAATTGCCGAGTGGTGTAATGGTAGCACACGGGCCTTTGGAGCCTATGGTCGGGGTTCGAATCCCTGCTTGGCAGCCAGAAACCCCCGTCCCCATTGGGGAAATCGGCTATCTCCTGGCCCCGCGGACAAGGCCCGAATCGTTCGCGACCAAAGGACCGGGTGCGCCCTGACCCCGGGCAAACGAGTCCCTTCGTCACCTTGCCGGAGAAGCAAAGACCTGCCGCCGGCAAGGAGGCCATCATCGTGCCACGCAAACGACGACGTTGGGCAGACATGGACAAGGACGACATCCCCTTCACCCAGCTGGTGGACTCCTACCGCCTCTTCAACAAGGGGGAGGGCAAGTCGCAGACCACAGTTGTTTGGTACGACGCCCGCCTCGAGATGTTTCGGCGTTCCTGGGCGACCGCTGCACGCTCGGCGATATCACTGCGGATCGGGCCGCGCCTACATCGTGCACCTCCAGGAGCGCCGTGACCGCCATGCCAACAACCTCTACATGAAGACGAAGGAGGGTCCGCTCAGCAGCGCCTACATCCAGGGCTGCGTGCGGCCGCTGCGAGCGTTCGCCTCCTGGCTCAACAGAGAAGGTTACACCGAGACGAACCGGCTGGCGATTGTGCGGCCACCGAAGATCCAGAAGAAGGTCATTCCCGTGCTCACGGACGAGGAGGTGCGGGGCATCCTCGCGACCCTCGACCTCGAGGACCCGTTCGGGATCCGGAACGCGGCAATGATCTGGACGCTGCTCGACTGCGGCCTGCGAGCGTCCGAGCTATGTAACTTGGACCTCGAACACGCGCACCTCGAAGCCGGCTACTTCAAAGTCCTGGGCAAGGGGGATAAGGAGCGATCGGTCCCCTTCGGCTCCGGCGCTGAGGCCGCCCTCCGTCGATGGAGCGCGCGAGCTCGCCCGCTCTTCGATGCCTCCGAGGAGCCCTACCTGTTCCTGAATGCCAACGGCGACCGCTTGACCCTGAACGCGCTCGAAGAGGTGGTGAAGCGCGCGGGGATCCGCGCCGGCGTCCCCCGGACGACTTGCCACCTCCTCCGCCACACGTTCGCGACGAACTACCTCGTTCGAGAGCTCGGCGACCCACGGCGCCTTCAGCAGATGCTCGGCCACACGTCGCTCGAGATGGTTCGCCACTACGTTGCCCTCTCGAATGTTCAGCAGAGCCTGCTCGAACGGCGCGCCTCGCCGATGGACCTGATCGTGAGCGACGAGGCTGCGGAACCGAATGCGCGGCGGCTCCAGCCTCGGAGATCGGCCACGCGAACGGCGAGAAGCACCGCCGGCTCGGAGCGGAGGATTTTCTGCGCGACCTCCTCAGGCGCCGCCTTGAGGGCGAGGGCCATGTCGTTGGGTTCAACCTCACGGAGGACCCGCTGCGTCGCGCGGTCGTCGAGCTCAGCGATGTTTTCGAAGACGAACATTCGCTTCTTCAGCTCGGCCGCAATCTTCGGCTCTGCCAACTCGAGCTGTTCGAGAATCGCCCGCTCAGTCGCTCGGTCGCAGTGCTTCAGGAGCTCGGCGAGGGCATCCACCCCGCTGACCTGTTGCGTCGGCTTCGTGGGCTGGAAGAGCTTCCCTAGTCTCTGTCGAACGACCGCCTCGACGTCGTCGATGACGCCAGGAATCGGTCGGTCCATCAGGCCGATGCGTGAAGCGACCTCAGCTGCTTGCTGCGGCGGCATGTGCGAGAGGACCTCGGCCGCTCGGTCGGGCCGCAAGAACGTGGAGACGAGCGCGACCGTCTGGGGGTGCTCGGACCCGAGGAAGCCGACGAGTTGCTCGGGCTTCAAGTGCTGCAGGAAGCCAAACGGGGTCGACCGCAAAGGACCCTACCTGCTCCATCACCTCCTCGGCCTTCTCGTCGCCCAGAGCGAGCCGGAGAACATCCTCGGCGTACTCGACTCCGCCCAAGGAGATGACGCTGTGCGTGCCAGCTGCCTGCCCGAACGCTGCGACGACCTGCCGCCGATTCTCCGGAGAAAGCGTCCCCAGCGATGAAATCTCGCGGGTGAGGAGTTCGATGTCCTCCTCTTGAAGGTGGAGGAGGACCTCTGCTGAGCGCTCCTTGCCGATGGTGATGAGCAAGGCGGCAGCCTTTCGGGGGCCCGCGAGGGGCCCGCTTAGGCGGGAAGAAAGGGCGGTGCTTGTCATCGTCTCGCGCTCGGCGCCTGGCAGTAGCCTTATTCATCGACGCTCACTTCGTGGCCGAAACCATCACCGTGTAACTTCACTGTAAAACGCGTCCTCGCACCGCGTCCGAGGCGCTGCGGTTCCAGGCTGAAACCTCAGAAAAGACAGTCATTTCAGCAGATATTGAGAAAACCATCCTGGTCTTCCGGCGCCCGCTTCATGTCGATACTCCTCACACCATGGCCAACGCGGTGAAGCTCGTTACCGGCATGCGGGACCTGGAGCCCTTCCCGGTGGTCGCGGCCCAAGTGATGACGCTCGCCACGGACCCGGGCGCTCGCTTCTACGACCTGGCCCAGGTCGTCAGTACGGACCAAGCCCTGACGGCCAAGCTCCTCGGGGCGAGCAACTCGGCGGGGTCCGCGTCGCGCTACCGCTGCGTCTCGGTGCCCGATGCCATCCGTGTGCTCGGGATGCAGGAGGTTTGGCGAATCGCCGTCGGCGCGAGCGTGATGGGGATGTTCGGCGACCGGCGCTCGTCAAACGCGGCCTTCGACGAGGACCTCTTCTGGGTGCACAGCCTCACGGTCGCGATAGCAGCAGAGAGGGTGGCAAGGAGCACAGGACTGGCGAGCCCGGAGCAAGCCTTCACCGCCGGCATCCTCCACGATGTCGGCAGGCTCGTTCTCCGCCAACGCCTCCCCGAGAACTTCTCCAAAGCATGCGAACTGGCGCTTGCAGGAGAAATGCCGCTCGACGATGCCGAAGCGGAAGAACTCGGCTACGCCCACGCGGAAGTTGGCGGAGCGGTCGCTGCCCGTTGGGGCCTACCCACGCACCTGGTCAACGCAATCAGCCACCACCACTACCCGGGTCTCTCTCCGGAAGCGGACGGCCTGAGTGGCATCGTTGCCCAGAGTGACCGGCTCGTGCTGCACATGGGCGTGACCTGCGGCGTCACCTCCAGAGAGCCGACGGAGCCGCTGCCGGAAGACCTCGAGCGCCTCGCCGAAGCCATCGGGGGCGTGGACACGGTCCTGGGCCAAGCCTATGGGTTCATGGAGAAGACGGTTGGCCCGCCCGCGCACTGGTACACCCAGCTCGAAAACTGACGCAGCGCCCGCCCGGTCCGCCACATCTTCACCAGCAGACTCCCGAACTAACGCGAACCAACGAAGGCCACGTTCCTCGTTCGTCCCCTTATCCCTACCTGCGACAATTCCGCTTTCGACGCCCAAGTCGAATCTGGAAGGCGGGGCTACGGCCTGGGGTTGCCGTGCCCCCGCTCGTAGCCCCGCTCGTGCCCCCGAACCTGTAGTCAGCTGCAGGCTGGGGCGCAGGAAGAACGGGAGCGAGGGCGACACCACGAACAACAGGATCGCCGCCACAAGGACCGGCAAGAAGCCCAACTCGGCTCGAAGCGCCCGATGGCGGTTGAGGTGCTGCTTCAGATCGACCATGTCGAGACTGACCTCTATGAAGCGGGAGCGCTACTGAGCGCGTCTTTTGCGGCGCCCAGTAGCGCTCCCAATGCCGGAATGCATCCGGACGTTCTGCCTGCTGTCCTATCTCACTCCTTTGCGCCCGCCGCCGGAACCGGCTCGAGGGCCACGGGTCGAGCGCTTAAACCCTTGCTCGGAGTGAGGATATACAGCAGCGATGGCAACACTATGAGCGACGCCAACGCGGACAGGGCGATCATCACAGCCGTGAGCAGCCCGTAGGCAGCGAAGATCGGCATCGGCGCAAAGGCGAGGAAGAAGAACCCAGTGACGCTGGTCGCCGCGGACAGGATCAGCGCCGTGCCTGTACCCTCCGCCGCCAGCCGTAACGCCTCCAACCGGTCGCCGATCCGCCGCCACTCCTCGCGGAAACGCATGGTGAAGTGGATCGAGTAGTCGATCCCGACGCCGACCGAGATGGCGGCGATGGTCGCCGTCACGACGTTCAGGTTGTAGTCGAAGACACGCATGAAGGCCAGCAGCCAGGCGATGACCAGCACGATCGGGATAACGCTTGCCAAAGAGAGGCGCAGGGAGCGCATCACGAGCCCGGCGACGATCAGGCAGAGCACCATCGCCAACGCCGAAACCAGCATCGAGTCCGTGATCGCGTCGATACGGATCTGCTGCGTCAGCGCGCCCCCGCTGATCGACGTGTCCAGCGTCAGTCCTTCGGCGCTGGCAGCGCTCAGCAGGTCGGCCTCGCCGTCCTCAACCACGTCCCGCACTGCTTGCAACAGGCTCGACTCGGCGAAGCCCTGGATCGGGAAGCTGAGGACCGTGGCCCATTCGCCGTCGTGGGTGGCGAGCAGCTGACTTACCTCCTCGGCGGTGTAGACGAATGTCGTCTCATCCGCTGGGATGCCGTTAGCGCGTAGTTGAACACTGCCTCGACCTGCTCGGCGCTATCGGGGAAGCCGTCACCGTCAGCGTCGGTGAGCAGTACGCCGGTCTCCGTGGAGATCGTCTGGTTCGCGTAGGGCACGCCAACGGCAGCGCGGGCGACATCGAGAGCGCTGTCCGGTGCCGCGAAGCTGCCATCCGGGTTTTGAACGAGCAGGTCGCCGCCCTCCGCTCCGACGGACTCGACAACGGCCGCCGCTGAGCGAAGCGTGCGCGGATCAGCCAGGTCGTCACCCTC
This sequence comes from Tepidiformaceae bacterium, assembly GCA_965247935.1. Lineage (GTDB taxonomy): Bacteria > Chloroflexota > Dehalococcoidia > Tepidiformales > Tepidiformaceae > CAUYXJ01. The sequence goes on along the minus strand of CBDFIA010000002.1, from coordinate 429,466 downwards.
GACGTAGATGAGCACATCGCCCGAGCCGAGCGATTATGAGTGTTCGAGCACCTTGTCGATGCTGACCACGAAGTCGGAATCGCTAGGCGAGAAGTCCTTTGGCTCAAACTTGGGTAGCAATATACTTGACTCAGTAGATGGCCGGACTTTACCGTGATGGCTGACATGCCTTTCCCACCGCACCTACATGATTCACCCGCTGTCGATGACGCTGGGGAAGTCTTGCGTGAGTGGGCGCGCAAGCCGGGTGGTGCGACATACAAGCTCAGCTCGGCTCTCGATATCCTTGACGGATGGCGTGCTGCGCATGGACACCCGCTGAACGTATTTCAGACAACTCTACGCACTAAGGCCCGCAGTGTTGATTGCCACGCCCTCGTTGTGCAGCGGCACAATCGCCTGCCAGCGATCTACAACAAGTTGCAGAAATATGATGGTCAATTCTCTTTATCTGAGATGCAGGATATTGCCGGGTGCAGGGCGGTCCTATCGTCGGTAAAGAAAGTCTACGATCTCGTAGGATCGTATCAGAATCACGAAAGACGCCACAAACTACTCTACGTGAACGACTATATTGCGGCGCCCAAGTCCTCTGGGTATCGCGGTGTCCACCTGATTTTCAGTTACGGCAGCGAACGAAAGCCTGAGTTCAGTGGCTATCGAATCGAGATGCAGTTCAGGTCCTCTAGCCAGCATGCTTGGGCAACCGCAGTAGAGACCGTGGACATTTTCACGCGCCAAGCATTGAAGTCTGGCAAGGGTACGCGTCACTGGAGGCGATTCTTTGCGCTTATGGGCAGCTATCTAGCCCACAAGGAAGAGTGTGAGGGCGTGCCGCGTACTCCGACGGACAGCGCTGAGCTGCGCGACCACCTCCGCAAGTATGCGGCGCGGCTTAATGTCCATGACAACCTTGAAGCGTTCGCGAGTGCCTTAGAAGTGCAGTCTGACCCTGGCATGAAGGCGCACTACTACCTGATCGAACTTGATGTCGAATCCAAACGTGTGGACATCAAAGGGTACCAGTCAACGGATATGTTGCAAGCGCTTGGTGACTATCGGAAGACTGAACGTGCTGCCTTCGAAAGTGGTGGCCATCATGATACTGTGCTGGTCTCAGCTGAGTCGCTCAGCGCGCTTAAGCGGTCTTATCCAAACTACTACCTCGATACAGCAAGATTCATAATTGAGCTGGATGAGGCTACGAATTAATGTCGTGTTGTGCAGTCCATCTCAGCACTGATTCTTTTTCTCGTTGTGGTCCTTCGGGACGCGTATGATCTGTTTCGCCAAAGCCTTAAACTTTCGGAACGGCGAGGTAGGCGGCGGCTCGCGATCAGTCTCTCGTGGCATCCTTCCCCCTTCCTTGTCTAGGCAGGTGTTTGGCACCCTACACCGGTCAACTCCGCGTAGGTGAGGCGCTTGCCGATGATGGCACGCGCGACGCGCTGGAACCGGGTCGCGTCGTTGGTCTTGCGGTTGTTGTAGCGGAACGCCTGCTCGTCGAGGTAGCGGAATAGATGAAACGGTTCGACGCTGACGTAGGTGCCCTTGAGGCTGCGCTTGAGCAGGCTCCAGAAGTTTTCAATTCCATTAGTGTGGACGTTACCCCGCACGTACTCGTCGGCGTCATGCTGCACGGCTTCATGGATGTACCCCGCGCCGAGGCCAACGTACGAGCGAAGGCCGTCGGTGTAGACGGACGAACCCTCACTGACGTGATCACGGACCTCGCGGGCGAGAGTGCTGCGGCGCACGTTCGGCACAACTTTAGTACGAACGGTGCTGTGCCCATCCGGGCCGTGGCGCTCCAACAGCCCCATGACGGCGGCCTTGCCGACACCGCCGCGCCCAGTGATCTTTTCGGCGCGCTTGTCTCTGTGCATGTTGCGGGCCTTGCCGCCGATGAAGGTCTCATCGACCTCGACCTCACCGCCCATCTTCTCGAACGACCCCGATTGCATCGCAAGGCGGATGCGCTGGAGCATGAACCATCCGGTCTTTTGGGTAACGCCGATGGACCGCGCGATCTCATAGGACGAGACGCCGTTTTTGGCGTTGGCGATCATCCAGATGGTCGCGAGCCACTTGTCGAGGCCGATAGGCGAGCCCTCGAAGATGGTCCCGACCTTCACTGAGAACTGCTTGCGGGCGTGCTTTTCCTTGCACTCCCACAAGCTGCGAGTCGAGATGAAGCGCACATCAACGCTGCCGCACGCGGGACACGCGACGCCGTTCGGCCAGCGCAGGCCGACTACGAAGTCGAGGCACACGTCCTGGTCGGAGAAGTACCGGATCGCTTCAATGAGGGTCTTCGGTTCTTGGCTCATGCCCGATCCCCATCCTGCAAGGTCCATTCTAGTGCATCGGTTCTACTGAGTCAAGTATATTGCTACCATTGGGAAGATATGAGAAAGGCCTCCGCCTCCGGAGGCCTGGTTCTCATTGAGTTTTCCTGGTAGCGGGGGAGGGATTCGAACCCCCGACCTTCGGGTTATGAGCCCGACGAGCTACCACTGCTCCACCCCGCGCCGAGGGCCCAAGGAGGACCTTCGCACTGAAGAGCGAGGAACTGGCGTGTGAGATCCATTGCGAGCCTGAATCAAGGTCAAGCCCTCGACCATTAGTACGCCTCAGCTGAACACGTTGCCGCGCTTACACCTGGCGCCTATCAAACAGGTAGTCTTCCTGTGGTCTTACCCCCTTTGACGGGGTGGGAGGTCTCATCTTGAGGTCGGCTTCGCACTTAGATGCTTTCAGCGCTTATCCGATCCGAACATGGCTACCGGGCAATGCTCCTGGCGGAACAACCCAAACACCAGCGGTTCGTTCACCCCGGTCCTCTCGTACTAGGGGCAACTCCTCGCAAACCTCCTGCGCCCACGGCGGATAGAGACCGAACTGTCTCACGACGTTCTGAACCCAGCTCGCGTACCGCTTTAATGGGCGAACAGCCCAACCCTTGGGACCTACTCCAGCCCCAGGATGCGACGAGCCGACATCGAGGTGCCAAACCTTGCCGTCGCTATGGACGCTTGGGCAAGATAAGCCTGTTATCCCCGGGGTAGCTTATATCCGTTAAGCCACGGCCCTTCCACTCGGTACCGTAGGATCACTTTGACCGGCTTTCGCCCCTGCTCGACTTGTAGGTCTCGCAGTCAAGCTCCCTTGTGCCAATACACTCAACAGGTGATTTCCATCCACCCTGAGGGAACCTTTGTGCGCCTCCGTTACATTTTAGGAGGCGACCGCCCCAGTCAAACTGCCCACCAGACACTGTCCTCCTGCTTGATCAGGAGTTAGAAAGCAAACCACAGAAGGGTGGTATTTCAACATTGACTCCACCATGCCCACAAGCACAGCTTCAAAGCCTCCCACCTATCCTACGCATCTAAGGCCCACTCCCAGTGCCAAGCTGCAGTAAAGCTCCACGGGGTCTTTTTGTCCTGCCGCGGGTCGGCCGCATCTTCACGGCCAATTCAATTTCGCCGGGTCCTTCGTCGAGACAGTGCCCAGATCGTTACGCCTTTCGTGCGGGTCGGAACTTACCCGACAAGGAATTTCGCTACCTTAGGACCGTTATAGTTACGGCCGCCGTTCACCGGGGCTTCGGTTCGAAGCTTGCACCTCTCCCCTTAACCTTCCGGCACTGGGCAGGCGTCAGCCCCTATACGTCAGCTTTCGCTTTTGCAGAGACCTGTGGTTTTGATAAACAGTCGCCTGGGCCCGCTCACTGCGGCCCCCGTCCGCTCACCGGGCAAGCCGGTTCACAGGCAGGGGCGATCCTTCTCCCGAAGTTACGGATCCAATTTGCCGAGTTCCTTAACGAAGGTTCTCCCGTTCGCCTCACGGTACTTACCGCCACCTACCAGTGTCGGTTTGCGGTACGGGCACGTTGGCAACTAGCAGCGAGGCTTTTCTCGCCGGCTTGGGCTTAACCCCGTCGCTTTGACGGATGTCTCCACTTCTCCCGGCTCCTCAGCTTAGCCCAGCGGCGGATTTCCCTACCGCTGGACGCCTACGAACCAGAAACGGACCATATCCATAAGATCCGCGGGGTCTACCCTCCCGGGTCCCCCCTCTGCGTTAAAACACTGCCATCGTGGTGCTGGAATACTAACCAGCTGTCCATCGCCTACGCCTCTCGGCCTCGGCTTAGGCCCGACTAACCCTACGCGGACTGACCTTCCGTAGGAAACCTTAGGTTTACGGCGGGTGCGGTTCTCACGCACCTTACGCTACTCATGCCGGCATTCTCACTTCGCTCCGCTCCAGGGTGCCTCACGGCTGCCCCTTCTCTGCTGAAGCGAACGCTCCCCTACCGCCATCCGCCCGAAGGCGAATGACCCACAGTTTCGGTGTCACGCTTAGCCCCGTTGAATTCTCGGCGCAGAACCACTCGACCAGTGAGCTGTTACGCACTCTTTAAAGGGTGGCTGCTTCTAAGCCAACCTCCTGGCTGTCTCTGCAGTTCAACATCCTTGTACACTGAGCGTGAACTTAGGGACCTTAGCTGGTGGTCTGGGCTGTTTCCCTTTCGACAATGAAGCTTATCCCCCACTGTCTCACTCCCGGACTTTGTCCGGCGGCATTCGCGGTTTGGTTGGGTTTGGTAAGCGGTAAGCCCCCTAGCCCATCCAGAGCCCTACCTCCGCCGGAGATACTTCCGAGGCTGCACCTAAATGCATTTCGGGGAGAACGAGCTATCTCCTGGTTCGTTTAGCATTTCACCGCTACCCACAGGTCATCCAATCGTTTTGCAACACAAGAAGGTTCGCGCCTCCATCCGGTTTTACCCGGACTTCACGCTGCCCATGGGTAGATCACCAGGTTTCGCGTCTACTCCACGCCACTCAATCGCCCTATTCGGACTCGCTTTCGCTGCGGCTCCGCAACTCTCGTTGCTTAACCTCGCGACGTAGCGTAACTCACCGGCTCATTCTTCAATAGGCACGCCGTCACTCGTCGAAACGAGCTCCGACTGCACGTAAGCACGCGGTTTTAGGATCTCTTTCACTCCCCTCCCGGGGTACTTTTCACCTTTCCCTCACGGTACTGGTTCACTATCGGTCACTAGGGGTATTTAGCCTTGGGAAGTGGTCTCCCCAGGTTCCCACAGGGTTTCACGTGTCCCGTGGTACTCAGGTGCCCGCCCGGAGTCATACGCCTTTCGTCTACGGGGCTCTCACCCTCTCTGGCCGGCCGTTCCAGGGCCGTTCGCCTGGGCGTGTGATTGCTCACTCCGTGCTCGAGAGCTGGCAGGTCCTACAACCCCGGCTGGGCGAACCCAACCGGTTTGGGCTTCTCCCCGTTCGCTCGCCGCTACTGAGGGAATAATCTCTTTTCCTCGGGGTACTTAGATGTTTCAGTTCCCCCGGTTCCCTCTCACAGACCTATGTGTTCAGTCTGGAGTGGTCCGGTAATCCCGGACCGGGTTTCCCCATTCGGAGATCTCCGCCTTAGCTTGTTTGGCAGCTGAGCGGAGCTTATCGCAGCCTTACCACGTCCTTCATCGGCCCCTAATGCCTAGGCATCCACCGCGCGCCTTAGTAGCTTGACCTCAATTAAGGCTCGCACGTTGAATCTCTCCCGGCTTCGGTAGGCCCCCGAGGGGACGCACCGAACCCGTTCGCAGTTCCATCGCTCTTCAGTTGTGAAGGTCCGCGTCCGGCTTTGCCGCCGGCGAGCGCCTGAAGCGCTCGCCGAATGCGAAGCCTGTGCCGGCGCGTCTGTGTGGGTGGGGTGGTGGAGCCGAGGAGACTCGAACTCCCGACATCCGCCTTGCAAAGGCGGCGCTCTCCCAGCTGAGCTACGGCCCCAGATCCGTTCCGGGTGCATGGTGGGCCATTCTGGACTCGAACCAGAGACCTCAGTCTTATCAGGACTGCGCTCTAACCAGCTGAGCTAATGGCCCCCTTTGGGCCGGCACGGCCTTTAAGAGCTGAATAGCGAACGAAAGAAGGCTGCCTGGAGAGCCTTGGTAGTCACCGGCGAGCCGAAGCTCGTGGCGATCGACCTAGGATGGGCCTCAACTGCATCCGGACACACCGCGTGTCTGGATGTCTATCAGAAGAGGCGTTCTCCCTAGAAAGGAGGTGATCCAGCCGCAGCTTCCGCTACGGCTACCTTGTTACGACTTCGTCCCAATCGCTGGCCCCACCCTCGACGCCTGCCCCCTTGCGGTTAGCCGAGCGGCTTCAGGTGTTGCCAACTTTCATGACGTGACGGGCGGTGTGTACAAGGCCCGGGAACGTATTCACCGCAGTAGTGCTGACCTGCGGTTACTAGCAACTCCGACTTCATGCAGGCGAGTTTCAGCCTGCAATCCGAACTGAGGATGGCTTTGATGGGATTAGCTCCACCTCGCGGTTTCGCGACCCGTTGTACCACCCATTGTAGCGTGTGTGTAGCCCCGGGCGTAAGGGCCACGCTGACCTGACATCATCCCCTCCTTCCTCCGGGGGTTTCCCGGCAGTCTCGTCAGAAAAATACAACTGACGACAGGGGTTGCGCTCGTTGCGAGACTTAACCCAACACCTCACGGCACGAGCTGACGACGGCCGTGCAACACCTGTGCATGCTCCCCGAAGGGTCCCTCAGCTTTCACATCAGTACCACATGCATGTCAAACCCGGGTAAGGTTCTTCGCGTACCATCGAATTAAACCACACGCTCCGCTGCTTGTGCGGGCCCCCGTCAATTCCTTTGAGTTTTAGCCTTGCGGCCGTAGTCCCCAGGCGGAGTACTTATCGCGTTAGCTTCGGCACTGAGGGGGTCGATACCCCCAACACCTAGTACTCATCGTTTACGGCGTGGACTACCCGGGTATCTAATCCGGTTCGCTCCCCACGCTTTCGCCCCTGAGCGTCAGGACAGGGCCAGAATGCCGCCTTCGCCGCTGGTGTTCCTCCCGATATCTACGCATTTCACCGCTACACCGGGAATTCCGCATTCCCCTCCCTGCCTCAAGCCCGGCAGTTTTTCAGGACCCCTCCCGGTTGAGCCGGGAGATTTCACCTAAAACTTGCCGAGCCGCCTGCGGGCGCTTTACGCCCAGTAAATCCGGACAACGCTTGCCACCTACGTATTACCGCGGCTGCTGGCACGTAGTTAGCCGTGGCTTATTCGCGAGGTACCGTCAGAACTTCTTCCCTCGCAAAAGCGGTTTACAACCCGAAGGCCTTCCTCCCGCACGCGGCGTTGCTGCGTCAGGCTTTCGCCCATTGCGCAAGATTCTTAGCTGCTGCCTCCCGTAGGAGTCGGGGCCGTTCTCAGTCCCCGTGTGGCTGACCATCCTCTCAGACCAGCTACCGATCGTCGCCTTGGTGGGCCGTTACCTCACCAACTAGCTAATCGGCCGCGGGCCCCTCCCAGAGCGCCGGAGCTTTGACCTCCCGGATTTCCACCGGGCGTCGTATGCGGTATTAGCCCGGCTTTCGCCGGGTTATCCCCCACTCCAGGGCAGGTTACCCACGTGTTACTCACCCGTCCGCCGCTCTCCACAGGCCCGAAGGCCTGCTTCTCGCTCGACTTGCATGCCTAATACACGCCGCCAGCGTTTGTCCTGAGCCAGGATCAAACTCTCCGTAAGAGTCCTCTCAACCCGAAGGCTGAGTCATTTCCCTTGACGGGTTCCCAGACGTTCTCTTTCGTCCGCTATCCAGTTGTTAAAGTCCGGCGGGCCTCAAAGAAGGCCCGATGGATCAGAATAGGCCTGCGCTAGGGGGGTGTCAATCGGGCGGGCGCTCGGGGAGTAAAGCTTCTGCAGCACGGCCGGCCGCCGAAACTCCGCCTCAGCCACCTTCGTCGAACCCGAACGCGCGGCCGTCCTCAACGTACTCGCCCAGCGCGCGTTCGAGCAGTCGCCTGACCTCCGCCTCGACCCGCTCGGGCGCGCGTTCGCCCTCCGGCAACATCCGCCAAACGGTCGTGATGAGGCTGCGCGCGGCCTGGTCCGGGCCGAAGGGGCCCATGCTCTCCCGCATCATGCGCGCCACCGCCATGGGGTCGCCGGCGTCGAGCCGTCGGAGTTCCGTACTCTCGCCTCTATCGCTCATGCTGGCTCCTCCCCTAGTGCGCCCGCGCGTAGGTCATCGGGGCCTGCTGGCGCACCAGTCCTCGCAACTCGAGCACCGTCAGCGTGCCCGTGACGGCGTGGATCGGCATCTCCGCCAGTCGTGCGACTTCGTCCACGTGGCGGGGGCCGCCGCTGAGCCAGTGGAGGACGCGACCCTCCTCCGTGCTCGTGGCGACCGGTTCAGCAGCCTCGTTCACCGTCGCCTGCAGCTCCTCCAGCGGGAGCTGCTCGCCGATGCTGAGGAGGTCAGCTCCTCACAGAGCTCCTCGGCCGAGGCCACGAGCTTGGCGGTGCTCTCGCGGATGAGCTGATTCGTGCCCGCGCTCTGCTTCGAGAAGACGCTTCCCGGCACCGCGAGCACCTCGCGGTTCTGCTCCATTGCGTGATTGGCGGTGTGGAGGGCGCCGCTGCCCGCCCCCGCCTCCACCACCAACGTCGCCCGCGCGAGACCGGAGATGATGCGGTTGCGGCGGGGGAAGTAGTCCGGGCGGGTCTTCACGCCCACCGGGTACTCCGAAACGATGCAGCCGTTCTCCATGATCCGTTCCGCGAGACCCGCGTTCTCGCGCGGGTAGATGGCTTCGATCCCACCGGCCAGGACCGCGACCGTCGGCGCGCCTTCAGCGACGGCAATGCGATGCGCGATCGCGTCCACGCCGCGGGCGAGCCTGCTGATGATCGCGACGCCCGCTCGCGCGACTGCCGTACAGAGCTGTTCGCAGGCTTCGCGCCCGTAAGGGGTCACCTTGCGCGTGCCCACCACCGCCAGTGCGCGCCCGAAATCGGGCCCTTTCGTGCCCCGCACGAAAAGCACCGGTGGGCTTTGCGGGATCTCTTTCAGCAGCGCGGGATAGTCCTCGTCCTCCCAGGTGAACACGCGCACGTCATGCTCGGCGAGGACATCCAGCTCGCGCTCGGGCGCGAACTCGCGCCGCGCCTTCTGGAAGCCGCGCACGTACTGGGCGTCGAGCCCGGCGGCCCGCAGCCCCTCGACCGGCGCCTCCCAGGCGTCGGCGATGCTGCCCAAGCCGACGATCAGCCGGCGGAAGCTCGTGGAGCCCAGGCCTGCACGCCGCAGGGCCAGCCACTGGGCCAGGTCCACATCCGGTGCGGCCATCGCGGCGGCACTCTAGCACGCGCTCAGGCGGTCGCGCTCTCGCGTTCGTCCTTGGTTTCGCGGGCGATCCGCAGCCGTCGCAGACGGCGGCCGGACATGCTCAGAACGCGCAGCCGCAGGCCATCGACGGCGACCTCGTCGCCGACTGCGGGGAGGCGCCCCAACTCGTGGATGACGAAGCCGCCGATGGTATCGAAGTCGTCACCATCCGCGGCGTAATCGAAGAGCTCCTCGAGCACCTCGGTGGGCATGCTCGCGTCGAGCAGGACCTCGTCCTCCGAGAGCAGCTCCATCGTCGGCGCAGCGACGTCGTACTCGTCCTCGATCTCGCCGACGATCTCCTCGATTAGGTCCTCGATCGTGACCAGGCCGGCGGTCCCGCCGTACTCGTCGACGACGATGGCGAGATGCGTACGATTCGCACGCATCTCGGTGAGGAGTTGGTCGGCCCGTTTCGATTCCGGGATAAACACGGGTTCGCGAAGGAGTGCCCGCAGCGGTTCCTCCCGGCCCGAGATCAGGGCCGCCAGAAGATCCTTCGCATAGGCGACACCGACGATGTCATCGATGCTCTCGCCGTAGGCAGGGATGCGACTGAAACCGCGTTCGGTCGCGAGTCGGCCGGCGTCGCCGAGGCTTACGGCGACATCAGTTGCGACGATGTCGATGCGCGGCACCATGACCTCGCGCGCGGTCTGGTCCTCGAGACCGATGATGCCGCGGATCATGCGGCGCTCCTCCTCCTCCACCCCGCCGGTCGCCTCCTCCCGCTCGAGCAGCGCCAGGATGTCCTCGTTGCGGGCGCCGGGGGTAACCACCTGCAGCGGTGCCGCGATCAGGCGCGCCGGCACACTCAGCACCCAAGCCGGAATGGCGAAGAGCCAACCGGTGACGACGATGATCCGGTGGCGGCGGAGGACCGTGTATTCCGGCTTGCGCGCCGCCAGGTTTCCGACGGTCATCTGCAGGAGTGCGGCGTAGGCGCCTCCGGCGATACCGATCCAGGCGGCGCCGCCGGCGCCGTACTCGCGGGCGCCGAGGTACGCGAATGCGGAAACGACCCCCGCTGCCGCGAGCACACGGGCGGTCGTGAGCGGGCCGAGCGGCTTGCGCGGTCGCTCGACGGTGCCAATGATGCGCAGCGCGGCCGCATTCCCTTGGGTTGCGAGCGCCTGGATGCGCGCGACGTTCGCGCGCTCCAGCGCCGTCTCCGCGCCCGCGACGAGCGCGAGCACGATCGAGGCGACGACCATGACGACGACGGCGATGATCGGTCCGAGCTCCATCGCGCTAGGGCCTGCCTTCGCGTTTTGGCTTGAGTTCGCGTGCGGGCACGCCCGCCACCCGCACGCCTGCCGCCACGTCCCGCGTGACCACGGCGCCGGCCGCGGTGAAGGCGCCGTCGCCGATCGAAACCGGCGCGATCAGCATCGTGTCGCAGCCCACGAAGGCGTTCTTCCCGATCGCCGTGCGGTGCTTCGCAATGCCGTCGAAGTTGACGGTCACCATGCCGGCGCCGATGTTCGTACCTTCGCCCACGTCCGCGTCTCCGAGATAGCTGAAGTGGTGCATCTTGACGCCGTTGCCGACGACGGAGTTCTTGACCTCGGCGTAGTTGTGGATCTCGCAGTCGTCGCCGATCGTCGCTCCGCCGCGGACGTGTGCGAACGGTCCCACGACCGTGCGCTCGCCCACGGCCGAGTCCTCGACGACCGAGTGCTGCACGGCGCTCTCCCTGCCGATGGTCGCGTTCCGCAGCGTCGCCCCTGGTCCGACGACCGCGCCCGCGGCCACCGATGTCGTGCCGTAGAGGTAGCAGTTGGGCTCGACGCGAACGTCCGCGGCGAGGCGGACGTCGCGGTCGACGTAGACAGTATCGGCGTCGGTGAAGGTGACGCCCGCTTCCAGATGCTGCGCGATCAGGCGTTGCCGCATCAGCGTCTCCGCCTGCGCCAGGTTCGCGCGGTCGTCGACTCCGAGAATCGTCGTGGCGTCGGCCTCGACCGACGCTGCGGGCCGGCCTTCGGCGTAGGCGGCCGCGGGGAGCTTGGTGTGATACCGCTCGCCGGTGGCGCTGGGCTCGACGCCGTCGAGGTGGGCCCAAAGCCAATCAGCCTCGAAACCGAGCTGGCCGGCGTTGATCTCCGTCCCTTCGGATGAGCTGGCCTCACCGGCCTCGATGATCGCTTCGACGGCGCCGCTCGCGTCTCGCCGGACGCGGCCCAGATGGGTCGCGTCGGCGACGTTCGCAGTCGCGAAGGTGACGGGCGCCTGTGTGAGGGCGGCAACCAGGTCCGCGAGGAGACCGCTTTCGATCAGCGGCGTGTCACCGGTCAGCGCCAGAATTCGGTCGCAGCCCGCGAGCGCCTCGCGGCAGCGGCCCACCGCATCCGCCGTCCCGAGCTGCTCGGGCTGGTCGACGAACTGGAGGTCCGGAGCCTTCAGCGCGTCGCACACCTCCTCCGCGCCGTGCCCGACGACGACTGCGATGCGCGCTGGCTCGAGCGCGCGAGCCGCGTCGATCACGTACTGCACCATCGGCGTGCCTGCGATCGGGTGGAGCACCTTGGGCAGGGCGGAGCGCATGCGCGTGCCCTTGCCCGCCGCCAACACGATCACTCCGAGGCGATCGCTCATCGCGGGCACGTGTTGCTGCGCGTGCGCAGCAACAGCCGCGGGGCCTGCCGGCCTGAGGGAAGCGGTTTCGGTTCGTGGGGTTCGAGGTCGTCGCTCATACGTGGACGCTGCGGGTCCAGCCTCCATGCTAGGGAGAACGAAAAAAGGGTGTCAAGTGGGGCCCGCCCGCTCGACACCCGCGCCATCGCGCTCGTAGCATCGGAGGGAACCATGCCGAGTCCTCCGCGGACCTCCGACGAGATTCGCGAGGCTTTCCTGGAGTTCTTCCAGGAACGCGAGCACCAGCTCCTCCCCCCGTGGCCCCTCGTCCCCGTCGGCGACCCGACGACCCTCTTTACGACTGCGGGCATGCAGCAGTTCAAGCCGTACTTCATTGGCGAGGACGAGGCGCCCGTGCGCCGCGCCACCACCGTGCAGCGCGTCTTCCGCGCGAGCGATATCGAAGAGGTAGGCGATTGGAGCCACTGCACGGCCTTCGAGATGCTGGGCAATTTCAGCTTTGGCGATTACTTCAAGGCCGAGGTCATCCCCTGGGCCTGGGAGCTGAGCACGAAGGTCTACCAGCTCCCAGCTGAGCGGCTCCACGTGAGCATCTACCAGGGCGACGATGAGGCGTACCAGGTCTGGCGCGATGTCGGCCTGCCCGAGGCTCGCATCCACCGCTACGACCAGTCCGAGAACTACTGGTATAGCGGGCCCGTTGGCCCCTGCGGCCCGAACACCGAGATCTTCTACGACTACTTCCCCGAGCGCGGCCTCGAGGGGGCCGATCCTGCGGAGGATGGCGAGCGCTTCCTCGAGTATTGGAACCTCGTCCTCATGCAGAGCTTCCGCCACGAGGATGGCTCCCTGAGCGACCTCCCGGCCAAGAACATCGATACCGGGAGTGGCCTCGAACGGGTTGCCGCCATCCAACAGGGCAAGCGCACCGTCTACGAGACCGACATCTTCCTTCCCATCCTCACCGAAGCCGCAGCGGTTGTCGGCGTCGACTATCTCGGCGGTCGCGCGACCGAGGCCCAGAGCCACACGATCCGCGCGATGGCCGAACACGCCCGGGCGGCGTCGCTCCTCGTTGGCGACGGCGTTGTGCCCAGCAACGAAGGGCGCGGATACGTCCTCCGGCGGATCATCCGGCGAGCCGTGTACATGGCCCGCGGCGAGGGTGTGCGGGAGCCGTTCCTGAACCGGCTCGCCACGGCCGCCATCGCCAAGCTCGAGCGGGCCTACCCCCACCTCGAGGAGAATCGCGACTTCATCCTCCGTGCGATCGGTGGTGAAGAGGATCGCTTCCTGCGCACGCTCGCCGCTGCCTCCCAGCGACTCGAGCTGCTCCTCGACCGGCTGAGAAGCGCGGGCCAGACCACCCTCCCCGGCGAGGAGGCCTTCGAGCTCTACGACACCTTCGGCCTCCCCATCGAGCTCACTGAGGAGATCGCGGGTGCCAGCGACTTCGCGGTCGACACCGCCGGCTTCGAGGCCGCGCTCGAGGCCCAGCGTCAACGCGCCCGCGGTGCCGCGACTTTCTTTCAGGGCGAAGACCGCCCTGCCCTCGCGGCCCTCGGCGGCGATCACAGCGCCTTTGTCGGATGGCAGCGCGTCGATTACGACGCCCAGGTCGTGGCCCTGCTCGCAGAGGGGAGGGCGGTCGAGGTCGCGCCTACCGGCAGCGAAGCCGAGGTCATCCTCGATGCGACGCCGTTCTATCCCGAAGGTGGCGGCCAACTCGGCGATCGCGGAGAGCTGCGTTCGCGCGCTGGCGTCTTCACCGTTGAGGATACCCAGGCCGCGAGCGGCGCGATCGTTCATCGCGGCCGCGTCACCGCCGGCGAGCTGCGTGTCGATGGGGCGGTCCAGGCCGAGGTCGATCTGCCCTGGCGGGGTGGCTCGACGCGCAACCACACCGCCACCCACCTCCTCCACGCCGGCCTGCGTCGGCTCCTCGGTGCGCATGTGCGCCAGCAGGGCTCGCTCGTGGCGGCTGATCGGTTGCGCTTCGATTTCACCCACCTCGAGAGCACGCCGCGCGAGGTCCTTAACGAGGTCGAACAGCTCGTGAACGGCAAGGTGCGAGACAATCTGGCGGTCGACTGGCGGATGACGACCTACCAGCAGGCGGTCGACGGCGGCGCGCTTGCCTTCTTCGGCGACAAGTACGGCAGCGAGGTGCGGGTCGTTGAGATCGGCGAGGGATCGGATCGCTTCAGCGCTGAGCTCTGCGGTGGTACGCACGTGCACCACACCGGCGAGCTCGGCCTCGTACACGTTCTGCGCGAGTTGGCCGTAGCCGCGGGCACGCGTCGCATCGAAGCGCTCTCCGGTGCTGCCGCCGAACGCTTCCTCCTCGACCAGCACGCCCGCTTGCAGGGTCTCGCCGAGCGGCTCTCGACGAGCCCCCCGGATCTCGAAGCGCGGATCGAGGCCCTCCAGGCGGAGCTGGAGAGCCTGCGCGTGCAGGTCGCGGCGATGGAGCGGGTGCGTGCCAGCGATCAAGGTGCGGAACTCGAGTCGGCGGCCGAGCGCATCGGCGACGCCAACCTCGTCGTCGCGCGGGTCCAGGCTGGTTCCCGCGAAGCGCTGAAAGAGCTCGCGGACGACCTCCGCCGCCGGCTCACCCCGGCGGTGCTCGTGCTGGCCGCGGTGGTCGAAGACCGCCCCGCGTTCCTCGTCGCCGCCACCCCCGATCTGGTCGAGCGCGGGGTCCATGCGGGCAACATCGTGCGGGAGGTGGCGAAGGCCGCCGGCGGTGGCGGCGGCGGCCGCCCCGACCTCGCCGAGGCCGGGGCGCGCGACCCTGGCCGGCTCGATGACGCGCTCGAGGAGGGCCGGCGCCGCGCGAGCGCCGCCCTAACGGCGGAGACGAACTAGCTCCGAACGGCTTGGGAGGGCCGCTCGCAATGGACGATTCTCCAGAGTCTGAGCCAGCGCCCAGCCCCCCCGCGCTGGTCTCCGAGAGCCCGGAAGAGGCGCTCTCGGCGCCGGACTCGGAGGAAGGGAGGGGCCAAGCGCCCCCGCCGCCCCCACTTCAGGATCAAGGGTTCGCCTCGGTCGTCCCGATCGACCGTGACGACGAGGTTGACGGCATCTGTGGTCGCATCGACGCGGCGCCCACCCTCGCCGTCGTCCTCCACGCGCGGCGGGGCAACGCCGCGATGGCCGAGGAGCTCGGTCTCCGCCGCGTCGTCCGCCACGTGGAGGAGTCCGGGCGGGTGTTCGCGATCGCGACGCACTCGGCGGCGCTCACGCGCCGCGCGCGGGCGCTGCGCGTGCCCGTCGCGCGTAACCCGCGGAAGGTGCATTGGCGCTCCGGCGGCAAGGTGGTGCTCCGCCTGGGCCGCTTCGCTCTGCTCCTGCCCCCCTTGGGCCGGTACCTGCAGCCGCTGGTGTTGGTCGCGCTCGTTCTTCTCATCCTCGCTGGGCTGCTCACGGCTGGGCCGGGTGTCACCGTCACCGTCTACCCCCCGACGCGAGCAGTCGAGCGCCTCGCGGTCGTCACGGCATCGCCGCGCGTGACCGAAATCGACCTGGCGACGCTCACCGTCCCGGCCACGACCGTCTCGGTCGAGCAGGACGTCCTGCTCGCGCTTCCCACGACGGGGACGATTTCGCGGGGCGTGGCCAACGCCGTGGCCACACTCACCATCACGAACCCGAGCGCGGGCGATGTCGCGCTGCCGGCCGGGGCTGTCCTTTTCGCTGGCTCCGACCTGATTCCTTTTGCCCTCGACGAAGCGACGACGGTGCCCGCGGGCGGCACCGTCACGGCCGCGGCCACCGCCAGCTTCAGCGGCAGTTCCAGCAACGTTGCGGCCGACACGATTACGCAATGGCGCGACGAGGCATTCGCTGACTTGGTGGCCACCAACCCGGCGCCCGCGAGCGGTGGCGCGGCTGAGGTTCTCCGCGCGGTCGATCCGGCCGACACCGTCGCCCTCCAGGCGCTCGTCGCCGCGCTCCCGGGGCAGGAGTCGCTTCAGGCTTTGCTCGTGGCGGCCCGGCCGAATGATGCGGTCATCGTCCGCACGGCCACGATCACGATCACGATGGGTGAGCCGAGCGCCTCCCCGGGCACGCCCGCGGACGTGCTGTTCATGGAGGTGCACACCACGATCGAGGCGCTGGCCATCCTCTCAGGGACGCTCGATGAGCTCGCGCAGGCGCTTCTGAGCAACGTCGGAGGCGTTGGCGTGATCGTGCCCGGCACGGTGACGGCGGTCGAGACCGGCGCGAGCCAGCTCGATCGCTCGGATGGCTCCTATCGCACCGAGCTCCGCCTCCGTGCCGACTTCGCCAGTCTCTCGCCTGAGGAGCTGGAAGGGGCGGTCAAGGGGAAGAGCGAGTCCGAGGCGGAAGCGGAGCTGCTGAGCCGCTATGGTATTGATGATGTCGAAATCGACCTCACGCCGGGCTGGGCGCCGTGGCTCCCGCGCTTCGGATTCCGCATCGATGTCGCCATCGGCAGCCGCGCCCTCGAGCCAATCGAGTCCGCCGAACCGGCCCTTACGCAGCCGTCTGCTGGCCCTTGACGTCGGGAGCCACCGCACCGGGGTGGCCCTCAGCGACGAGCTTGGGCTTTACGCCCACCCGCGGCCCGCGCTCATCGGCGGCAAGCGCTCGCTTCTTGCGGCCGTCCCCAAGCTCGTGACCGACGAGGGCGTCACGGAGGTGGTGGTCGGCTTACCGCTCACCCTCGCCGGCGGCGACTCCGATCAGACGCGCGCGACGCGCGCACTCGTGGAGCGTCTCCGGGAGCTGATCGATGTGCCGGTTAGTACGTGGGACGAGCGCCTGACGACCGTCCAGGCGGCGCGGGAGGTGCCGGCGGCGCACCACCGCGACGGCACGCTCGACTCCGCGGCGGCGGCGCTCCTGCTTCAAGCGGTGCTCGACGCGCGCGCCCCTCGCTCCCAATGAACTCGGCCGCTTTCATTACCAGAACGGCACTCCTGGCCGCCGGCTTCGCCGTTGTGGTGGTGGCGGTGATCCTGGGAGCCGCGCTGATCGCAGGCACGCCGTCTGCCACCCTCGGCGACGACCTGCTGGCGCCGGCGCCTACCGCTGCCGCGGGCGCGACCCAGCGGTATATCCTCGCCGAAGGCATCTCCGCCGAGGACGTGGCCGACCAGCTGGAGTCGCTGGGGGTCATTCGCTCCGCCGCGCAGTTCAGCACGCTCGTGTCGCTGCTCGGCCTCCAGGATCAGCTTGCGGCTGGCACCTACGACCTCCCCCTTGGCGCGGCGATCACGGGGATCATCGAGCAGCTCACCGTGCAGGAATCCGGTCCGACCATCCGCGTTACCTTCCCTGAGGGGATTCGCATCGAGGAGATGGCGGTGATCGCGGAGGAGGCGGGCTTCGGCCCCGCGGCGGAATTCCTGGCGGCCGCTGCTGCCGCGAGCCTGCCGCTTGCGTTCACCGTGTCTCTGCCCGAGGGCGTCGGCCCGCAGGGCTATCTCTTCCCCGATACCTACATCCTCCCCGTCGGAGCCACCGCCGAGGAGCTCATCGCGCTCATGCTCGAGACGCTCCAGATCCGCTTCTCCGCGGAGTTGCGCGCCGCGGCCACGGAGCGTGGCCTGACCCTGCACGAGGTGCTCACGCTCGCGTCCATCATCGAACGCGAGGCCGTGGTGGCCGAAGAGCGCCCGCTGATCGCGGGCGTCTTCTTCAACCGTCTCGCCGCGAATGACCTACTTGGCGCCGACGCCACCGTCCAGTACGCGATCGCCGAGGATCCCCTCAGCGTCGAAGCGTTCGGCTGGTGGAAGCCCGGCAGCGAAATCACCATCGATGACCTCGAGGACCCCTCCCCCTACAACACCCGCCTCCACGCGGGGCTCCCGCCCGGACCGATCGCGAATCCCGGCTTGGCCGCGATCGAAGCGGTCGTCCGGCCGGTGGCGACGGATTTCTACTACTACGTCGCCGATACCATCGCGGCCGACGGCTCCCACGCCTTCGCCGTCACCTTCGCCGGGCACCAAGCGAACATCGTGCGTATGCAGCAAGCTCCATGAGGTCGCGCCTGGGCATCATCGGCCACCCGGTCGCACACTCGCTTTCGCCCGCGATTCAAGGCGCCGCGCTGCAGGCGGCGCGGATCGACGCGCGCTACGAGCGCTGGGACACCCCCGCCGCCGCCCTTCCCGCGCGCGTCGCATCCCTGCGGGATGAAGGCTGCCTCGGAGCGAACGTGACCATCCCCCACAAGGAGGCGGTGCTGGAGCTGCTCGATGAGGTTGCGCCGCAGGCCCGGGAGATCGGCGCCGTCAACACCATCGTGAACGACGGTGGTCGTCTCGTCGGGCACAACACGGACGGGGGCGGCTTCGTGGCGGCGCTGGGCGAGGCATCCTTCGAACCAGGGGGCAAGCGCTTCCTCCTCCTCGGTGCGGGTGGCGCTGCGCGCGGCATCGCCTTCGCGCTGATGCATGCGGGCGCCGCAGAGCTGGCAATCGCGAACCGTACTGAGGCCCGCGCCGGGTCCCTCGCCACGGCCGTGGGCGGCCGCGCGGTGCCCGCCGGGGCCGCACTGGCGCAGTACCACTGCGTGGTCAACTGCACCTCGGTGGGCATGGACGGCAGCGGGACCGAAGCTGATCTCCCGTGTGACCTCGCGAGCGCGTCGCCGGGCACGCTCGTCGTCGACATCGTCTATGCCCCCGCAGACACCCCGCTTCTGCGTGCTGCCGCGGCGGCGTGCCTGCCGACGCTCGGCGGCCTGGCTATGCTGGTCCATCAGGGCGCGCTCGCCTTCGCGTTGTGGACGGGCCGTCCGGCACCGCTGGAGGCCATGCGCGAGGCCGCTCGGGGCGCGCTCGCGCGGCACGGCTGATCGCACATGATCCTCATCGGCTCGGTCCTCACATTGGTCTTCTTCCTCTTCGTCGGCTGGCTCATCGCGACCGAGATGTTCCAGCAGCGCACCTGGCGCCGCCGCGTGGCCTCCGGCGACGACGAGATCGTCGGCGCGCTGATTCTCGAAGCCACCGCCGGCTGGCGCCTGGCGCGCCCACCGCGGGACACCCCCGCGAACCTCTGGGCGGGGGTGCAGCGCGCCGAGCTCGTGGCGGTGACCGCCGAGATCGCGACCGTGCAATCATCCGCGGAGGGCGAGTTCCGCTTCGTGGAGGGGCGCCGCGAACAGGTCTCGTCGGCCCTCGATGAGGCGTTCGTGCTCGCCGCCAAGCTCGTCGAGATGATGTTGTACGATGTTCCCAATCTGAGCCTCGGGAGCGTTCGCGTGGACGTGTACTCCACCTTCACCGCGGACGACGGGGCGGCCCGGCAGCAACCCATCTTGACCACCACCGCCATCCGCTCAGCAGCCGATACAGTCGACTGGGAAGAGCTCACGCCGGTCGCGATCCTGGCCCAGTTCGACACGGGCTTCGAGGCGAGCGAGACGGGAGTGGCGCGCCCCATCGCCCTTCCTCCGCTGGTTGGCAGCCGTCCCAAGCTGCAGGAGCCGCAAGTGCAGTCCGCCCCACCTTCCACCTCGGGCGACGAGCGGGACTAGGCGCGCTTTTATGGGACGCTTCCGCTTCCTTACCTCTGGGGAGAGTCACGGGAAGGGGCTGACGGCGATCGTCGAGGGGCTGCCGGCGGACCTGCCGCTCTCGGAGGACGATGTCGCCCGCGACATGGCCCGCCGCCAGGGCGGCTACGGACGGGGCGGGCGCATGAAGATCGAGAAGGACCGCGCCGAGATCACGGCCGGGGTGCGCCACGGGCGCACGCTCGGCTCGCCCGTCGCCCTTTGGGTCACGAACCGCGACTGGGTGAACTGGACCGAGAAAATGGCGATCGAGCCAGTCGAGGCCGAGATCGAGCGAGTCACGCGTATGCGCCCCGGCCACGCCGACCTTCCGGGCGCGGTGAAGTATGGCTTCGATGACGTTCGCAACGTGCTCGAGCGGGCGAGCGCGCGGGAAACGGCCGCGCGCGTCGCCGTCGGAGGCCTGGCAAAGCGTCTCCTGGACGAATTCGGCGTCGGCTTCCGCAGCCACACCCTTGCGATCGGAGGGGTCCAGGCCGAGCTCGGCGAAGACGTTGACTGGGAGGCGCTCGAAGCCGACCCCGTACGCTGCGGCGACCCCGCCGCGAGCGCGGCCATGGTCGCCGCGATCGATGCTGCGAAGTCGGATGGCGACACGCTTGGGGGCCAGGTCGAGGTGCGTGTCTCAGGGGTGCCTCTGGGGCTGGGCTCGTACGTGCACTGGGACCGCAAGCTCGATGGCCGCATCGCCCAGGCGATCACCAGCATCAACGCCTTCAAGGGCGTCGGCATCGGCCTTGGCTTCGAGGCCACGCTCAAGCGCGGCTCCCAGACGCACGACGTCATTCTCCCCGCCGATCAGTGGGAGGGACGGCCCTGGGCCCACGGGTCGAACAATCACGGTGGCATCGAAGGCGGGATCAGCACTGGTGAGGAGATCATCGTGCGGGCGGCCGTGAAGCCGATCCCGACGCTCGCCCACCCGCTCCCTTCGGTCGATCTCGCGACGGGCGCCGAAGTGCTCGCGCACTACGAGCGCAGCGATGTCTGTGTCGTGCCCGCGGCAGGCGTCGTCGCGGAAGCGATGGTCGCGATCATTCTGGCCGACGCCTGGCTCGAGAAGTTCGGCGGCGATAGCCTCCCGGAGGTGCGTGCCAACGTCGAGGCCTATCTCGGCACGCTCGGTCCCCGTGCCCGCTCCGACTGAGCTGCTCTTGCGTAGGCTGGGAGCGTCCCGTGGCTGAGCGCCTCTTCCTCGTGGGCTTGTCCGGCAGCGGCAAATCGAGCGTCGGCCGTCTGGTCGCGGACCGCCTGGGCTGGGCTTTCGTCGACACTGATGTCCTGATCGAGGAGGCTGCGGGCCGCTCGATCGCCGCGATCTTCCGCGATGACGGCGAGGCCGCGTTCCGCACGCTTGAAGCGGAGGCGCTGGCCGAAGCTGCCACCCGCGAGCGCACGGTGATCGCGACGGGCGGCGGCGCCCCCGCCCATCCCGCCGGGCGTGGCGCGATCGCCGAGGGGTTCAGCGTCTGGTTGGTGGTAAGCCCCGCGGTCGCGGCCGCCCGCCTCGCTGCGCAGGAGCGGGAGGCCCGGCCCTTGCTCGAAGGCGAACCGTCGGCGCGTCTGGAGGCGCTGCTCGAAGCGCGCCGCGCCGACTACGCCCGCTGTGACGCATCCGTGGATGTGGACGTGCTCACATCCGAAGAGGTGAGCGCTGAGATCGTGCGGCTCTGGGAGGAAGGTCACCCCAGCGCCCCCACACCCGAGGAGATCCCGGGCACGGCGGCGGTGGTCCGCACTGTGGGCGCGCGCTACCCGATCGTGGTGCGAACGGGTGCGCTCACGGACCTCGGGAGCCTCTGTGCCGGTCTCGGTCTCGGCGGCCGGGCGTTCGTCCTCACGGACGAAGCCGTCGGCCCTCTTTTCGCCGCGCCCGCACTCGAATCCCTGCTGGCGGGGGGCTTTGAGGCCACGAGCTTCGTGATTGCCGGCGGCGAGGCCCAGAAGACCCTCGCGACGGTCGTGCAGGTGTACGACTGGCTCCTCGGTCAGCGTCTCGAGCGCGCGGATCTCATAGTCTGCCTGGGCGGCGGCGTGGTGACCGATCTGGGCGGCTTCGCCGCCGCGACGGTCCTCCGCGGCGTGCCCTTCGTCCACGTCCCCACGAGCCTGCTGGGCATGGTCGACGCCGCCATAGGGGGGAAGACCGGGGTCGATCACGCCCTCGGGAAGAACCTCGTGGGTGCCTTCGCCCAACCCCGCCTCGTCCTGATCGACCCCGCCCTCCTCGCCACCCTCCCCGAGCGGCACTTCCGCGCCGGCCTGGCCGAGCTGGTCAAGCACGGCTTCATCCTTGACGAGGAGCTCCTGACCCTCCTCGAGGGCCACGCCGGCGATCCCGCCGCGATGGCAAGCGAAGAGCTCATTGCGCGGAGCACGGCGATCAAGGCGCGCATCGTCTCGGAGGACGAGCGCGAGTCCGGCGCGCGTACGCTGCTCAACTACGGTCACACCGTCGGGCATGGAATCGAGGCGGCCGCGGGCTACAGTGGCTACCTCCACGGCGAGGCCGTCGCCATTGGCATGCACGCGGCCGGCCGGATCGCCCGTGAGGTCGGCCTGCTCGCGCCGGAGGCGCTCGATCGTCAGCAGGCGCTGCTACGCGCCTGCGGCCTCCCTGAGCGTGCGAACGGTGTCGCTGCTGAGGATGTCGTCGAGGCCATGCGTAGCGATAAGAAGGTCCGCTCGGGCGAGATCTCGTGGGTGTTGCTCGACCGCCTCGGCCACGCCATCGTGCAGCGCGATGTGCCGCCGGCCACGGTCGAGAACGCCGTCGCGGCCGTCCTCGGGTGAGCTTCGCCTTCGCTCTCGAGGGTGGCGGCGAAGGGCCCGTCGCCCCGCGCGCTGGCACTATTACCACCGCCCGCGGGACGATCGCGACGCCGACGTTCATGCCCGTAGGCACCCTTGCAACGGTGAAAGCGCTAACGCCCGCGGAGGTGACAGCCGCCGGTGGCCAGATCGCGCTCGTGAACGCCTACCACCTCTACCTCCGTCCCGGCCACCGCTTGATCGAGGAGCTTGGCGGCGTGCATGCGTTCATGCAGTGGCCGGGTCCGCTGCTCTCCGATAGCGGTGGCTTCCAGGTGTTCAGCCTGGCGAAGCTCATGAAGGTCGACGAGGATGGCGTTCGCTTTCGCTCGCACATCGACGGCTCAGAGCACCACTACACACCCGAGCTCGCGATCGAGGTGCAGGCCGCCCTCGGCGTCGACATCGCGATGCCCCTGGATCACGTCCTCCCTGGCGGGGCTGAGACCGCAGCTGCGAAAGACGCGGCCGAGCGCACGTTGCGCTGGTTCGAGCGCTCGCAGCGGGTCGCCCCCGCGCCGACGCTGTTCGCGATCGTCCAGGGCGGGAGCGACGCCGAGCTTCGCCGCTGGCATGCGCGCTCGCTCGCCACGATCGAGGCGCCTGGCTACGCGATCGGCGGGCTCTCCGTCGGCGAGTCCAAGGCCGTGCAGTGGCAGTTGACGGAAGTAGTGGCCGCGGAGCTCCCCGCGGATCGTCCTCGCTACCTCATGGGCGTGGGCAGCCCCGAGGATCTGGTCGAGGGCGTGGCGCGCGGCGTCGATCTCTTCGATTGCGTCCTGCCCACGCGCCTCGGCCGCAACGGCGGCCTCTTCACGGACGATGGCCGCATCAGCATCCGCGCCGCTCGCTACCGTGAGCAGGGCGAGGCTCTGGATGCGGCCTGTGACTGCGCGATGTGCGCGAGCTACTCCGCGGCCTACGTCCATCACCTGTTCCGCAACGAGGAACTCCTTGGGTCCCGGCTGGCCAGTCTGCACAACCTCCGCTACCTCCTGCGCCTCACCGAACGCATGCGTGAGGCCGTCCTCGATCGGACGTTTGCGGCCTTCGCGGAAGGGTTCCTGGCCCGTTACCAGCCCGCGGATGAGACTGTGCGGGCGAGTCAACGGGCGCGGTGGCGTTCGCGACAGCGAGCGTGAACACCGACTCGACAAACCCCCCGCTTGCCTTCTACGCTCGAAAACCGGCGCCGCATGCGCGGCCCGTCAGGTGCATTAGTGGCGAAACGAACGACCGGTGCCTCGGCCACCGCCGAGAAGAAGACGATCAAGAAGGGCGCTCCGCGCGCCCCGCGGAAGCGTGGCGCGAAAGGCGACGGGAAGGATCTCGTCATCGTCGAGTCCCCCGCCAAGGCGCGCACGCTCGAGGGCATCCTCGGCGACAAGTACCGCGTCATCGCCTCCGTCGGCCACGTCCGTGACCTGCCCACGTACGGCCTCGGCATCGATGTGAAGGGCGGCTCCTTCGCCCCCAAGTACGTCGTCATCAAGGACAAGAAGCGCGGCGTTGACAAGTCCGAGATCATCGAGGAGATCGCGGAAGCGGCCGATCGCGCCGAGCACGTCTACCTCTCGACGGACCCCGACCGCGAGGGCGAGGCGATCTCCTGGCACATCGCCGAAGCCGCCAACATCCCGGCAGAGAAGACGGAGCGAGTCGTCTTCCACGAGATCACGAAGCCGGCCATCGAGGAAGCCTTTAGGCACCCCGGGAAGCTCAACGAAGACCTCATCGAGGCGCAACAGACGCGCCGTGTCCTGGACCGCCTCATCGGCTTCCCGTTGACGTGGTTCGTGCAGGGCAAGGTTGCCCGCAGCGCGAGCGCGGGGCGCGTCCAGAGCGTCGCCTTGCGCCAAGTGGTCGAGCGCGAGCGCGAGATCCAGGCGTTCGACCCGCAGGAGTACTGGACCATCCAGGCGCGTCTCGCGAAGTCCGGGGACGAGTTCGGCGCGCGTCTGACGAAGCTCCCCGGCCAAAAGAAAGCCGAGATTCCGAACGAAGCCGAGGTCAACGCCGTCCTCGCGATCCTGCGTCGCAGCGATTTCTCCGTGAAGTCCGTGAAGACCGGCGAGCGGAAGCGGCGTCCCGCGCCCCCATTCACCACGAGCAGCTACCAACAGGCCGCGAACAACCGCCTCGGCTACGGCGCACAACGGGCGATGGCCCTGGCGCAGCAGCTCTACGAGGGCGTCGACCTGCCGGGCGTGGGGCCGACCGGTCTGATTACCTACATGCGCACCGACTCGCTCAGTGTTTCGCCCGTGGCCCGCGGCGAGGCCCGCTCCTACGCGACGGCGCGCTGGGGTGCGGATTTCGTCCCGGAAAAGGAGCGCGTCTACCGCACCAAGGCGCGCGGCGCGCAGGAGGCACACGAGGCGGTCCGCCCCACCTCCCCCGCCCGCACTCCTGACACGCTGCGAGGCATCCTCACGGCCGACCAGCTGCGCGCCTACACGCTCATCTGGCAGCGCTTCATGGCGAGCCAGCTCGCGGACGCGCGCTTCGCCACCGTGGCCGTCGACATCGAAGCGCACGAGAACGCCGAGCTACGCGGCAATTTCCGCGCGAATGCGCAGCAGCTCGTCTTCGCCGGGCACCTCGCCGCGATGGGCATCGACGCCACCGAGGAGCAAGCGAACACGGGTGCGGACGACGATGCTGACGAGACCGTCGACGCGCTCCCGGCGCTCGTGGACGGCGACACGCTCGAGCGGCGCGCCGTCGAAGGCGATCAGCACTTCACGGAGCCGCCCCCGCGCTTTACCGAAGCCTCGCTCGTGAAAGCGCTCGAGGAGCAGGGTATCGGCCGGCCGAGCACCTACGCCTCGATCGTGCAGACGGTCCTCAACCGGGCCTACGTGAAGAAAGAGGGCCGCCAGCTCGTCCCCCAGGAGCTCGGCTTCGTCGTGAACGACCTCTTGGTCGAGCACATGGACCGCTACGTGGCGGTGCCCTTCACGAGCGAACTCGAGGAGGAGCTCGATGAGATCGCCGCGGGCGAGCGCAAATACGGCGAGGTCGTGAAGGGGTTCTGGGAGCCGTTTAACGCCGACCTCGAGACGGCCAAGGAGAAGGCCGTCAAGCAGGTCGAAGAGACGGACATCGTCTGCTCGAAGTGCGAGGAGCGGAAGATGGTTGTGCGCTGGGGCCGCAACGGGAAGTTCCTCGGCTGCCCAGGCTTCCCCGAATGCCGCAACGCGATGCCGCTCACGGCGGAAGGCGAACCGACGCCGGTCGCCGAGCCTCAGCCGACCCACTGGAAGTGCCCGAAGTGCGGCTCCGGCACCGAGCTCAAGCACGGCCCCTACGGCGAGTACATCGACTGCGTGAAGCGCGACACCGACGAGTGCGATTTTCGTGCCGGCGTGCCTGTGGACGTGGCCTGCCCGGAGGAGCCGCAGACCGGCCAGCTCGTGACGAAGCGCACGCGCGGGCGCCCGTTCTTCGGCTGCTGGAACTACCCGGACTGCACCTACACCACGAACAGCATCGAGGCCGACAAGATCGCCCCCGCGCGCACCGCCGAAGAGCGAGAAGCCGCCGCCGAGAAGGCGAAGGCACGTGGCGGCCGCCGCGGCGGCGGTGCCCGCCGCAGGACGACGCGAAAGCGCAAGGCCAGCTAGGCGCTCAGCGCATACGCGCGGTTGGATACGCCGGCCGCTGCCTTCCCCTTCCATGAGCTGAGCGTAGGCGCGCCTGGCTCGTTTTCCCCGTCCCCCGGGCTTCGCCCTTAAACCTGCGCCGGGGCTATCCTCGAACGATGGTTGCCGTGCCCGCACACAAGACCGCCGAGGCGTTCCTCGAGGCGTACCTGCGTGAGCTGCGGGCGGTAGCTGGGCGCTCCCCCCACACGATTCGCAACTACCGCAACGACATCGGTCACTATCTCCGGTATTGCGACGACGGCGAGATCGACCCGCTTGCGATCAACCGCGCGCGCTTCCGCACGTACCTGGGCGACCTTCGCGACGCTGGCATCGCGGCTGCCTCGGTCGCGCGGCGGACGACCACGGTCCACGGCTTCTACCGCTACCTCCTGCGCGAAGGTGCGACCGCGCGCGACCTCCTCCACGGGGTCGCGCTGCCGAGGAAGCCGAAGCGCCTCCCGAAGGTCCTCGAGCCGACGCACATCAGGGCGTTGCTCGACGCGCCCGACACGGCCACCCCGCAGGGCCTTCGTGACCGCGCGATGCTCGAGCTCCTGTACGGAGCCGGTCTCCGCATCTCCGAGCTGGTTACGCTCGATGGGGCGAGGGTCGACCTGCCCTCCGGACAGGCGATCGTCCACGGCAAGGGCGATAAGGACCGCGCCGTTCTCTTCGGCGAGCCGGCGGTGCGCGCGCTCCAGGCCTACCTCCAGGTCGGGCGCCCGGAGCTGGCGACGGGGCCCGAGCCGGCACTGTTCCTCAATCGCCAGGGCGGGCGGCTTTCCACGCGCTCGGTCCAGCTCGCCGTGCGGCGCCACGCGCTGGCCGCCGGCATCCCCGAGGACGTCCACCCCCACCTCCTCCGCCACTCCTTCGCCACGCACCTCCTCGATGGGGGCGCCGACCTCCGAATCGTCCAGGAGCTGCTCGGACACACCTCCGCGAATACCACCCAGATCTACACGCATGTGAGTCGGGCGCGGCAGGCCAAGGTCGCCGAGGACGCGTGGGCGACGGTGGGCGTGCAGGCGCTCGAGCGCGCTCGCTCACCGCGCCACCTCTCGTGAGCGGTTCGCGCGCGTCCGCTCCGCTGCTGCTGCTCGTGCACGGGCCGAATCTGAACCTCCTCGGCGAACGCCAGCCGGAGATCTACGGGCACGACACGCTGCTCGACATCGAGGGCGATGTCGCCGCCGCCGCGAACGCGCGCGGCGCCACGATCCTCGGCTTCCAGAGCAACCACGAAGGCGCGCTCATCGACTTCCTGCACGAGCACCGCCAACGCGCGGCGGGTGCGATCCTCAACGCTGGCGCCTTCACCCACACCTCCGTCGCGCTGCGCGACGCCCTCGAGGCGATCGCCCTCCCGGCGGTCGAGGTACACCTCTCCAACATCCACGCACGTGAGGCCTTTCGGCGGCGCTCGCTCATCGCCCCGGCCTGCATCGGCCAGGTGGCGGGCCTCGGTCGAGCGGGCTACACCGCCGCGACGAACCTCCTCCTCGATCATATCGAGAGCGTCGCGCGTCAGCGCTAGCGGTTCACGTGATCGAGGGCGCTACACTGAGTTCGTGACCGCCTCGGCCCCTCCGAACCAGCGTCTCCAGCGCGTTCGCGCCGCCCTCGACGAAGCCCGGCTCGACGGGCTCTACGTCTCCAGCCCCGTCGACGACGTCAACCACCACCACTCCGCCAACCGCCGGTATCTCGCCGGTTTCACCGGCTCCACCGGCTACGCCGTCGTCTCAGCCACGGAGGCGGTGCTTGCGGTCGATGCGCGCTATAGCGCGCAGGCGCGCCGCGAAGCGCAGCCGTGCGGCTTTACGGTGTTCGATACGAAGGGGAGGCAGGCTTCCTGGCTCCCAGAGCTGATCGCTGCCACGGGCCTCGGCGGAAAGCGGCTGGGGCTCTCGAAGGCCGATCTGAGCTACGGCGACTTCGTCTCGCTCGAGGAGGCGGTCGATCTCATGCCGGCCGCCGATCGCCCCAAGCTCGTTCCCGCGCTGCCGATGATCGAGAAGCTGCGCGCGGTCAAGGATGCAGGGGAGCTGGCGCTCCTCGAAGAGGCGATCGTGATCGCGGAGCGTGCTTTCAGCGAGGTTCGCGCGAACGCCGGTCCCGGTACGACCGAGCGCGCCTTTGCCGCCTCGCTCGACGCGGCGGTCAAACGCGCCGGGGCGCGCCGCCTCTCCTTCGATCCGATCGTGGCCAGCGGCGAACGCGGTGCGATGCCCCACGCCGACCTCTCCGAGCGTGCCTTTCAGGTGGGCGAGCCGATCATCGTCGACTGGGGCGCTGAGCTCGCCGGCTACTGCAGTGACCTCACGCGCACCTTCTACCTCGAGCGTGAGCCGGAGCGGTTCCGCGAGGTCTACGAGGTCGTACAGGAGGGCCAGCGCGCGGCGATCGAGGGCGTGGAAGCGGGCATGACCGGCGCCGCTGCGCACACGCTCGCTGCCGACGCGATTGCTGCCCACGGGTTCGGGGGCGCCTTCACTCATGGCCTCGGCCATGGCGTCGGCCTGGACGTGCACGACTACCCGCCCTACCTCGGCCCCACCTCCGAAGACATCCTCGAGGACGGCATGGTCTTCACGATCGAGCCTGGGATCTATCTGCCGGGCTGGGGTGGGGTGCGGATCGAGGATATCGTGGTCATGGAAGGTGGCCGCGCGCGCCAGCTCAGCCACCTCGATTCGTCACTCCCAGCAGGAGCTTAGCGTGAGCCAGATCTCTACCGGCGACTTCCGCCGCGGCGTCACCATCGAGATGAACGACAAGCTCTATTCGGTGCTGAGCTACGATCACATCAAGACGGGCCGGGGGTCGGCCCAGGTGCGCATGAAACTGCGCGACATCCGCAGCGGTGCGATCATCGACCACACCGTCCAGGCAGGCACGAAGTTCGACCGCGCCCGTGTGGAACGGCGCGAGATGCAGTACCTCTACCCCGACGGCGACCTCTACTACTTCATGAACACCGAGACGTACGACCAGATCCCCGTCGACGCCGGCAAGATCGGTGATGCGGCCAAATACCTCAAGGAGAACGAGAACTGCGAGGTCGTCCTTTACGGCGAGGAGGTCATCGCCGTGGAACTCCCGCTGGCCGTTGCACTGACCGTGACGACCAGCGATCCCGGGGTGAAGGGCGACACGGCCCAGGGGGGCACGAAGCCTGCCACGCTCGAGACGGGCCTCGTCGTGAACGTGCCCCTCTTCATCACCGAGGGCGAAGTGATCCGCGTGAACACCGAAACGGGCGAGTACATCGAGCGGGCCGGCTAGTGGAGCCAATCCGCATATCGGCGCTCGTCCATCTGCTCAAGGACATCCTCGAGGCGAGCGAGGTGCTCTCCGACCTCTGGGTGCTGGGCGAAGTCTCGAATGCGAGCCGTTCCCGGCTCGGTCACCGCTACTTCACGCTCAAGGACGACGACGGCCTGCTGCGCTCCGTGCTCTTCCGCGACGACATGCCTGGGTCCACGGTGACCGACGGCGAGCGCATCCTCGCGCACGGCCGCGTGACGGTGTATCCCCAGCGGGGCGAGCTCCAATTCGTCTGCGACTTCTTCCGGCCTGAGGGCGTCGGCTTGCAGGCGGCCCGCTTCGAGCAGCTTCACGCCCGGCTCGAGGCCGAAGGCCTTTTCGAGCCGTCGCGCAAGCGCGCGCTCCCCGCCTACCCGCGCCGAATTGGGCTGGTGACCTCTCCGACCGGGGCGGCCCTGCAGGATGTGCGCAACGTGCTCGCGCAGCGCTGGCCCATCACCGAGCTCGTGCTCTCGCCCGCGCTCGTGCAGGGCGAGCAGGCGGCTGCCAGCGTCGTCGATGCGCTCCGCACCCTCGCCGAGGATCCCGCGCTCGACCTCGCGATCGTGGCCCGCGGGGGTGGCGGCAGCGAGGACCTCTCCGCGTTCAACGACGAGGCCGTCGTGCGCACGATCTTCGGCTTCCCCATACCGGTGGTCACCGGGATCGGGCACGAGACCGATACCTCGCTCGCCGATCTCGCGGCCGACGTGCGCGCGCCGACGCCGAGCGTCGCCGCCCAGCGCGCCACCCCCGACGCGACCGAAGTCGCCGCCCAGATCAGAGCTCTCGATTCCGCCATGGCCGCTCGCGCGCACGCAGGGATCGCTGCGCGCACGGCGCAGCTCCAGGCGGCGGGTGCACGTGTCCGCCAGGCCGCCCCCAGTCCCGGGCGCCAGGCTGAGCGTGTGGCCGTCCTCAGCGCCCGTGTTCAAGCGGCGCTGGAGACGCGCCTGGCGGCAGAGCGCGCGGCCGTCGAACGCACGGACGCACAGCTCGCCGCCCTCGATCCCGCCACCACGCTCGCGCGCGGCTACGCCATCGTCGAGCGCCTGGGAAGGCGCCGGCGTGTGGTGCGCCGCGTCAAAGACGTGAAGGGCGGCAACCGCGTCGCCGTCGCGGTGGGCGATGGCGCCTTCTGGGCAGAGGTCAGCTGAGCGTGGCCGAGCCGTCGTTCGAAGAGCTCGTGGCACAGCTGGAGGAGCGGGCGAAGAAGCTCGAGGCGGGAAACATCCCGCTCGAAGAGTCGATCGGGATCTACGAAGAGGGCGCTGCCCTTGTCGACAAACTGCGGGCGCTGCTCGACTCCGCCGAGCTTCGCGTTCAGCGTTTACAGGGCCGGATTCAGGACGAACGTACGTCGGACGACGGCCCTTCCCCGCCGGCTGATGCCGGCAACTGAGAAATCCCCGCGGGCGGTTCCCCGGTGAGTGCGCCGCTCCGGATCGCCTGGCTCACCACCGGGCGCGGGCCCGGCTCGTACGGGGCCCTCGAATACCTCCTGGCGGCGATCGATGCTGGCCTGCCGGTGGAGCTGGCGGTGGCGTTCGTCAACCGGGATTCCGGTGAGTACGAGGCGACCGACCGCCTCCTGGGCCTCCTCGCTGAACACCGCGTGCCCAGCGAGACGCTCTCCTCGGTGCGGTTTCGTAAGGAGCGCAGCGGCGATCGCTCGCGCCCAGGCGAGCCCCTCCCCGCCTGGCGTGCGGAGTTCGACGAGGCGGTTGCAGCCAGGCTCGCCGCCTACGACTTCGACCTCGCCGTCATGTTCGGCTACCTGCTGATTGCGACGGAGGCGCTCCATGAGCGCTTCCGGATCATCAACGATCACCCCGCCCTTCCCGACGGCCCCACCGGCACCTATCGAGAGGTCATCGCCGAGCTGATCCGCACCGGTGCGACCGAGGGCGGCTGCATGTACCACCTGGTGACGGGCGACCTCGATCGCGGCCCCGTCGTCAGCTTCTGCCGCTATCCGATTCCGTCTGACCCCGAAGCGCGGGTGCCGGAAGGGGCTGACCGGGCGGCCATCGAGGCGCTTCCGCTCTACGCGCAGATCCGCTCGCGGGACGTTGCCCACGAGCGCCCGTTCCTCCTCGAGACCCTGCGGGCCCTCGCCGAAGGGCGCCTCGAAGTCCCGCCGAACGAGCCGCTCGACCTCAGCGACGCGGTCGAGTCGGCGTTGGCCGCTGAGCCGGACGTATAATCGCGAGCGATGGACGACACCGCGCCCTCGAGTTCGGCCTGCCCCGACTGCACGGAGCCCTACGATGCGGCGGACAACTACTGCCGTAGCTGCGGGATGTTTCTGGCCGACCACCGGATGATCATCGCGCGCGAAGAAGCCGGGGCTTTGGCGTTGCGCCGCCCGGGGCTACCGGTGCCACTGAGGCGCGCTGCGACGGCCGTGGCCGTCGGTACAGCGCTGCAGATCGGCGCGGGCCTGGCAGGCAAGTTCCTCGCCCGCCGTGCGGCGTCCGCGGCTCGATCGGCGGCGGGTAGGCCCGCCAAGGGCGCGCTCGCGCGCCGGGCGGAGCCGCGCTCACCGACGACGGTCGTGAGCGAGGCACTCTTCGTGCGCCGCATCTGGATCCAGCGGGACTGACTCCGCAGCCACTCGTCGAGGGCAGGCACGCACCCATAGCCCCATGGTCATCCACTACGTGTACGACATGGAGCGCGCCTGCGCGTTCTACCGGGACACGCTCGGTTTGGTGGAGACGCCCTCGCCCGGCTCCCAGTCGCCGGGGTGGAGCATGTTCCAGTGCGGCGAACTCACCGTCGCGCTGCATATCCTTCCGGAAGAAGGCGGCGACGGTGAGGGCCCGCTGTCCCACGCGGGACTCAATCTGCAAGTCGACGACCTCCACGCCGCCATCGCCGAGCTCACGGCCGCCGGCGGCCAGCTGCGCGCCATCCGCGAGGCCGGAGGCGGCGTCCCCGTGCGCCTGGCCGAGGTCGCTGACCCCGACGGGAACGGCTTCGAGCTGCGTCAGTTCGTGGGTCTGCCAGGAGACTGAGGGCGCAAGCAGACGCCGACGGCTCGCTCGCGCTCTCAGCCCGAGCGGGTAGGATTCGCGCACCCTCGCACTGGAGCCGACCGTGGAACCGCTTACCGCCGAACAGCTCGACGCCCTCCGCGCCTGGCCCTCCCCCGCCATCTCGAACGCGATCGAGACCTTCGAGGTCCGGGCGCGCAACTACGGCGTGATGAGCCCGGAGATCCAGTGCCGCTTCCCCGAGCTGCCGCCGATCGTGGGCTACGCCGTCACCTGCAAGATCCGTGCGAGCGTGCCGCCCGACAAGGACCCCGAGGCCAACGTCGAGCGCGGCGCCTGGTACGACCACATCGAGTCCATCCCGGCTCCGCGCATCGTCGTCATCCAGGACCTCGACCAGCCGCCCGTGGGCTCGTTCTGGGGCGAGGTCAATGCGAACGTCCACAAAGCGTTCGGTTGCATCGGCGTCGTCACCGATAGCGGCGTGCGCGACATGGAGGAGGTTCGCGAACTCGGGTTCCAGTTCCTCTCGAAGGAGGTCCTGGTTTCGCACGCCTACGTCCATCAGGTCGAGGTTGGGCGGCCCGTTACCGTCGGCGGCCTGACGGTGAGCCCCGGCGATCTGCTGCACGCGGACCTGCATGGCTGCATCCAGATCCCGCACGAAATCGCCGCGGAGGTCCCGGCCGCCGCGCAGGTCGTCGAGGACCGCGAGCGCATCATCATCAATTACGCGAAGTCGCCGGAGTTCACCCGCGAGGGCTTGCTCGAACGTTTCCGGGGCGGGTTCACCCGCCCGCGCGAGGAAGCCTAGCGGGGCCCGCCCCTCATTAGTCGAACATCAGGACGGAGCGCGCGACCTCCCCGGCCTTCATCGCGCGGAACGCCTCGTTCACGTCTTCGAGGCGGCCGCGGCGGCTGATCATTTCATCCAGCTTGAGGCGGCCCTGCATGTAGAAATCTATGTAGCGGGGCATGTCCACGCGGAAGCGGTTCGAGCCCATGGAGCTGCCCTGGATCTTCTTCTCGCTCAGGAACATACGGCCGTCGAGTTCGACCTTCTGGCCGACGGGAATCATCCCGATAACGGTGGCGGTGCCGCCGGGCCGGAGGGCGTCGAACGCCTGCTCGGCCGCCACCTTGAGGCCGATGGCCTCGAAGGTGTAGTCGGCCCCGCCGCCGGTCAGGTCCCGGATCGCCTGTACCGGGTCCCCCGAGGAGGCATCGACGATGTGCGTGGCGCCGAGCTCCCTCGCCTTCGCCAGCTTTGATTCGACCATGTCGACCGCGATGATCATGCGGGCGCCCGCCACGAGTGCGCCCTGCATCGCGGCTAAGCCCACGCCACCGACACCGAAGACGGCGACCGTGGAGCCGGGTGCGACCTTGGCCGTGTTGAGCGCGGCGCCGAAGCCCGTCGTGACGCCGCAACCGATGAGGGTGGCGGCGTCGAAGGGCATGTCCTCACGGATCTGGACGACCGCGTTCTCGTGCACGAGCATCTTCTCGGCGTAGCTCGAGAGGTTCGCAAACTGGGCGACGGGCTCGCCGTTCCAGGTGTACTTCGGTGGCTCCTCAGCGCCGCGCCGTACTTCCGGGCTGCGGCAGAGGTAGGGCTGGCCCGTCATGCACTGCTCGCACATCCCGCAGAACACCGAGAGGCAGCAGATCACGTGGTCGCCGGGCTGCACGTACGTCACTTGGTCGCCGACGGCTTCGATGATGCCGGTGGCCTCGTGCCCGAGGATCGCGGGGGCCTCCATGGGGTAGAGGCCGTCGACGAAGTGCAGGTCGCTGTGGCAGACACCGCTCGCGACCGTCTTGACGACGACTTCGCGCGGTCCCGGATCGTCGATCGTCACCTCTTCGATCGTGAGCGGCTGGTTGGCACCGTGGAACACTGCGGCTGCATGGATCTGCCTCCTCGGGGTGGATGAGGCTGGGATTCTACGCCGCCATTAATCCCGCGGTGGGAGCGCCGCGCGCGGTTCCACGCGCGGATTCGCGACGAACTGGGGCCAGCGCCCCTCCATCAGGCCCACAACCGTCTCCCCTACCCGCCGCCGCATCCCCTCGAACGACTGATCGGAGTACGAGGCGGAGTGCGGCATGAGCACGACGTTCTCCATGCGTGCGAAGGGCGACTCCGCCTCGAGCGGCTCGCGCTCGAAGACGTCCAGGCCCGCACCTGCGATCTGCCCTGCGTCTAATGCCGCGACGAGCGCGTCCTGGTCGACGACGGGACCGCGCGAGGTGTTGATCAGGTAGGCCGTCGGCTTCATCCGCTCGAGCTCGGCGGGACCGACCAAGTGGCGCGTGTCTGGATTCAGGGGCGTGTGCACCGAGACGTAGTCGGAACGCTCGAGCAGCTCAGGCAGCGTCTCGATCCGCTCGACGCCGTACGCGCGGAAGACGCCTTCCCCGAGATAGGGGTCGTAGGCGATCACGTTCAGGCCGAAAGCCTGCGCCCGCGGCACGACCGCCCGCGCGATGTTGCCGAGCGCCACCAGCCCGAGCGTCTCGCCGCCGATTGCGCCCATGGGTCCGAGAGGGCCCGGTCGCCAGCTCCCGTCGCGCACGGCTTTGTCGAGCATGGGCATCTTCTTCGCGCAGGCGAGCAGCAGCATCATCATGTGGTTTGCGACCTCCGGCTGACAGAAGTCGGGGAAGTGCGCAACGACGATGCCGTGGTCGGTGGCGGCGGGGATATCGAGCGTGTCGAGCCCCACGCCGTAGCGGATGATCAGTTTGCACCTCGGCATCGATTCGACGACGCGGCGCGTGATCTGCTTCGCGGAGACGAGGATCACATCCGCGTCGCGGACTTGCGCGATGAGCTCGTCCTCGGTCGACGAGCTCATCGCTTCGAAGCGGCCGCCGCTGGCTTCGATGCGCTGTTTCTCGATTTCGAACGAGGTGTTCGGGCGTGCGTCGACGTGGACGACCAGGTAGGGATCAGGCATGCGCGAGAGGGTACAGATGCGGGGGATCGCAGGCCAGTGCGGCGGTAGCTTGGACCACGCGCGACCAACCGGCGAGCGCTCCGGTATCATGCGGCGCTGCGCCAATGCACGACCCGAAGGGGGCCTCGCATGACCACTGCGGAACAGACCTGGACGGAATCCACCACCGAAGTGGCGGGCGGCAGCGTCCGCTATCTGCAGAGCGGCAGCGGCCCCGCGGCCGTCGTGCTGCATCACTCCACGGGCAATCCCGGTTGGGGGCCCTTCCACGAGGCGCTCGCCCAGCGCTTCACCGTGACCGTCCCGGACCTACCGGGTTACGGCCAGTCGGACCGCCCGGCTTGGGCGCGCGAAGCCCGCGATATCGCGATCCTCATGGATCGCTTCATCGCTGAGATTTCGCCTGATCCGGTGACCCTCGTAGGCCTCGGCTTCGGCGGCTTCATCGCCGCTGAGCTGGCCACGATGCATCAGGAGGGGCTTCACGCACTCGTGCTCGTGGGCGCTGCCGGTCTCCGCCCCGACGAGGGCGAAATCCTCGACCAAATGATGATCGACTACCCGGAATACGTGGGCGCCGGCTTCCGTGATGAGGCGCACTTCCACGAGATCTTCGGCGAGGAGCCCACGAAGGAGATCAAGGAGCTCTGGGACTTCAGTCGCGAGATGACCGCGCGGCTGAGCTGGAGCCCGTACATGTTCGACCGCCGCCTCCCCCACCTCCTCCCGACCGTCGCGACCCCCACCTTGGTGGTCGCCGGGAGCGCTGAGGCCGTGATTCCGGTGATTTGCGCGCGGCAGTATGCCGCCGCGCTCCCCAATGCCACCCTCGAGGTCGTCGAGGAAGCGGGCCACTTGGTCGATCTCGAGGAGCCCGAGGCTCTGGCCGGCCTGGTCGCGAAACACGCGGGCGTCTAGGGCTGGCGAGGCCGCAAGAGCGTCCCGAGCCCTCGCCTCTGCGGCGGTGCGAACAGGTATGATGCGCGCTAGCTGGCCGTTCCGCGCAACACGCGAGCCGGCCACTCGACAGGGGTGAGCGATGTTCATCGGCTATTTCACCGAGCGGCCCTACCAGGATCCTGACTCCGGGTATTTCGGCTCCACCGGGCGCAGCATCCAGGACCTGGGCATGAGCAACAGCAGCTACAACCCCAAGCTCGGCGCCGAGCTCTACAACCGCTACCTCGATGAGAAGGTCTACGCCGAGGAGATGGGCTTCGACGGCATCATGCTCAACGAGCACCACAGCACGCCTTTCTGCATGGGCGGCGTGGTCAACGTCGAGGCCGCCATCCTCGCGCGCATCACCAGGAGGGTGAAGATCGTCATTCTCGGGAACGTCCTTCCCATCTGGGACGATCCCTTGTGGCTGGCCGAGGAGCTCGCCGAGATCGACATGATTTCGCGGGGCCGGCTGGTCACCGGCTGGGTCCGCGGTACCGGCCGCGAGAGCGTTGCCCACAACGCCCAGGCACCTTTCAACTGGGAGCGCTTCCAGGAGGCGCACGACTTCATCATCGACGCCTGGACGCGCCCCGGCCCCTTCCGCTGGGAGGGCGAGCACTACAACTACCGCTACGTGAACCCGTGGGCGCGGCCCTACCAGGATCCCCATCCCCAGATCTGGATCCCGGGCATCATGAGCCGCAACACCGTCGCTTGGACCGCGCGCCATCGCTATCCCTACGTCATGCTCGCCACCGAGCTGGAGCCGACTCTGAAGTCGTACGAGTATTACAGCGAGGTCGCTAAGGAGGAGGGCTACGAGGCGGGCACGCAGCACCGCTCCTACCTCTTCAAGGTCCACGTCGACGAGACCGAAGAGCTCGCCGACGCCACTGCGCGCAAGTACGTCCAGGGTCCCAGCAACCCCTTCCTCGAGGGCAACCAGGGGATCGTGCGGCCGTACATCCAGAACCTGCCGGGCATGACCTCGCGCACGAACCTGCTCCCGACGGTCACGAGCTTCGCTGCCGCCCGCTCGCGGGGCCGCGAGGCAGCCCATGAGGCGATCACCGGGCAGAAGCCCGACGAGGAGGCCCAGAAGGCTGCCGACCAGTTCGGCACCTACGACTCCCAGAAGGAGCGTATGTCAATCATCACGGGCACACCGGACACGGTGATCCCGAAGATCCGGCACGTCCTCGAGTACATCCGCCCCGGCAGCATCTTCTTTTGGGACGGCGACGGCGCGATGGACCACGACGACGCGATGCGCAGCCTCCGCCTCATGGGCGAAGAGATCATCCCCGCCACCCGCGAGATGGCGAAGGAGTTCGACCTGAAGGGCCCCTTCGAGGTCGACTCGATCACGAACAAG
This sequence comes from Tepidiformaceae bacterium, assembly GCA_965247935.1. Classification (GTDB taxonomy): domain Bacteria; phylum Chloroflexota; class Dehalococcoidia; order Tepidiformales; family Tepidiformaceae; genus CAUYXJ01. Next base: position 392,025 of record CBDFIA010000002.1, on the reverse strand, counting down.
CCGATCGAGGAGGCCGTCCCCGCCGGCGGCTCCTAAAGGCAACCCACCACGCCGAAGGGCGCTGCGAGTAATCGCGGCGCCTGTTTGGATGGCCTCCCAGCCTGCCGTTAGCGAGTCCTAACCAGCTGATCTCAATCCCTGTCTTGGCACAGACTGAATCGCAGTCAGTCCTATAGTTGGATAGGTCCCAGCCATGGTCGCCGATGACTCTGCCGGTGCAGGCGATCAGATTGTTAGCGGTGATCTCCACGAGGTACTGTCTGCTCCGGGCGTCCTCTCAATTTGGTAGTAGGGCGCTTCGAACAACCACTGCTCCGCCGTCTGCTTGAGAGCGGCACGAACGAGCGCCCAGCTAGCGCCATGCAGCACGGCAGAGAGATAGCGGTACTCGCCGGGAGCATCGAGGAGTGTCGAGCAGAGATCGGTTAGGTTCAGGCGTTCCGCTCCGTAGCCGATCGTTTTTCCGCCTCTATCAGCTCTCGGATCAACGCCGATCTCTGGGGCCGAGGTGGCGAGCTTCGCAAGGAGCTCTGTCATGAGATCGTGGAGCTCTGCATTGCCGGTCGCCCCGGCGAGCTTCCTCCCTTGGTCCAGCTCTGCGAAGCGCACCTCGTAGGCTCGGGCCATCCTTTGTGCCGGATCTGCGTCAGGGTGAAGCAGCCAAAGAGCGATCGCGGTCGCTTCCAAGCAAGTTCGCGCTATCACGAAGGGCGCGAATCCGAGAGTGGTGTCTGCCAGGGCCGTGGCGACTCCGCGGGCGGAGTCGGCCGCTACCAGCGCAGAGAGCTCGGCGCGCCAGAACCCCAGTTTCACCGCGTCGGCTTCGAAGTCGCTACTGACCTCGATGGCTGATGCCGCCTCTGGGGTCAAGTCCCCGAGATGCTCGTGGCGGATCCGAAGGTATAGGTCTGCGATCTCTGTGAGTACGTCTCGCGGTTCCATTGGCGCGAGCCTACCAGTCGTGCTCACTCCCAAGCTGTTTCGGGAGGAGCATTCTGCTGTGGGCGGCGGGGCCTAGAGGGGCCGCTGTGCGGCCACGATGCTGGCCCGCTGAGGCTGGCGCGTCCGCTTCTATAGCGCGATCACTTTCGCCCTGAGCACGCAAACGAAACGCGCAGAAGGACGCGTCAAGTAGGCACAGAGCCGCCCGTACTTGAGCGCGAAGCGGAGCGCGCCCCGTCATTCGATAGCGATGGGCACGTATGGGAGGTTCTTCGCGGGGTCGACGGGCCGGCGTTCGATGAACGCCGTCCGCCGCTCACGACACTCGTCCGAAGCGGCGTAGTCGGGGACGTGCGTTTGCACCGGCCCCTGCTCAGGGACGATGAAGTGGTCGTGCTGATTGAACGCGATCTTCTGCATCTGAAGGATGACCGGGCTGACGTTCTTCACCATCGCTATCCAGCGGTCCACCTCGGCCCAGAGCTCTTCGGGCTCGACGACCCGATTGACCAGGCCCATGTCGGAGGCTTCCGCCGCCGAATACTGCTGGCAGAGCATCCAGATCTCGCGGGCGCGCTTCTGGCCGACGCGGGCGGCGAGCATCGCGACGCCGTGCCCCGCCGCGGGGCTGCCGACGCGCGGGCCCGTCTGGCCGAATCGCGATCGGCTGGTGGCGATCGTGAAGTCGGACTCGTACGCGAGGATGTTCCCTGAGCCGATGGCGAAACCATCGACGGCGGCGATCACGGGCTGCGGCATCTGGCGGATGACCTCGCCGTAGGCGATCGCCGCCGTGCCCGAGTAGTCGGCCCGTTCGAGCTCAGGATCGTAACTCTGGTCGTTGCCGGTACAGAAGCCGTTCGGACCCGCTCCCGAGATCACCACTACCCGCACGGAATTGTCCGCTGCGGCGTCCAGCAGCGCGGCTGCCATCTCGTTCATCGTGATGCCGCGCTTGGCGTTGTACGTCTCGGGCCGGTTGAGCAGTAGCCAAGCGACGCCGTCCCGCTTGTCAAAGACAATGTCGGAATAGCCGCCGGTCTCGATGACCGACGCTCGGTAGTTCGCGAATCGCTGGTCGATCATGTCAGCCGCCGCCTGCCCGAGGGCGAGCAGTTCCGGCGCGGGCGCGCCCTGGCGTGCCGGGCCGTGAATGGAGTCCTCACCGCGCTCCGCCCGAATGCCCTTCGTGGCGAGCCAGCGTGTATACCCGCGGGTGAAGTCATGGACGGCGGCGCAGGCATCGTGCCTGAAGGGCACGCGCTCACCGCTCGCGAGGTTTCGGACTGAGAGGTCGAAGAGGGCCTCTGAATCAGGCGTTTGCTGCTGAAGCGATAGCTGGAAGCCAACGCCGGCGTCCTCGTAGGTGAGCTCCGTCTCGAATGCGAACGTCTCGGGCACGACACTCCTCCTTCTGCTTCATCGGCGCCCGCCAGACTTGTCTCCGCGACGCCTCGCGGTCGGCGCCGAAGGCTGGTCCCTAAGGCACCGACCCGTTCTCCCGCTGACACCGCAGGCGCCGGTAACCGATGGCGCATGAAGGGTAGCGTAGCCTGCAGCCCGGTAGCTGAGCCGATGGGGTCGGGGTCAGGAACGTGCCCGCAGAGAGCGGCGGGTGGGTCTTTCGCCCGGTAGGGGCGCCGCTATCTGGACAACAGGCGCCTCTCGCCGCCATCGTGAGTCCGTGCGTGAGTTCGATACCGATGTCATCGTCGTGGGCGGCGGGCCTGGGGGCGCCGCTGCGGCCACGATGTTGGCGCGCAAAGGCTGGCGGGTCCGCCTCTACGAGCGCGACCACTTCCCCCGCGAGCACGTCGGCGAGTCGCTGCTGCCGGCGTCGATGCCCGTCCTAGCGGAGCTGGGCGTGCTGCCCGCGGTCGAGGCTGCGGGCTTCCTCCCGAAGTACGGCGCGACCATGGTCTGGGGCAGCGATCCCGACCCGTGGAGCTGGTCCTTCCGCGAATCCAGCCCTCGCTACCCCCACGCCTACCAGGTGGTCCGCGCCGAGTTCGACCACCTCCTCCTCCGCAACGCCGCCGCTCACGGCGCCGACGTGCGCGAGGGTCACCGCGTCCTGGAAGCGACCACGGGCGCCGCGGGGGCTTCGCTTCGCGTCCTGGACGATTGCGGCCAAGAACGCGCGGTGAGCGCTCGCTTCGTCGTCGATGCGAGTGGCCAGGCGGGGCTCATCGGCCGCGCACGCGGCCTCCGTGAGCCCGATCCGTTCTTTCGGAACCTGGCCGTCTACGGCTACTACGAGGGCGGCGTCCGCCTCCCGGGGGCCGAAGCCAACAACATCTTCATCGAATCCACCGCGGCGGGCTGGCTGTGGACCATCCCCCTCCACACCGGGCAGGCGAGCGTTGGCGTTGTCGTCGACAGCGATGCCGGCCGTGACCGCATCCAAGCGATCGGGCTCGATCGCTTCTTCGGCGATCAGGTCTCGCAGGCGCCGCGTACCTCGGCCCTCCTCGCGAGAGCACGGCTCAGCGCCGGTCCTACGGTGGTCCGCGACTGGTCCTACGCCTCCCGCGAGGTCGCGGGTGAGGGATTCGTGCTCGTGGGTGACGCCGCTTGCTTCTCGATCCGCTCTTCTCCTCGGGTGTCCATCTTGCGCTCTCGTCGGGAGTGCTCGCGGCCGCCTACGTCACCTCCGCCCTGAGAGACGCGGAACTGGGGCGAGTGGCGGCCTGCGTCTACGCCGAGATCTTCGACCAGCAGTACGGCCACTTCCGCGAGTTGGCGCGCCTCTTCTACGCGAGCAACCGCACCATCGACTCGTACTTCTGGGAGGCCCGCAGAATCACCGCTGGCGACGATGCCACGCCGGCGCGGCTGGCGTTCATCCGCGCGGTCGCGGGCCAGCCCCCGGTGGGCTACGAGCGTGCGGTGCTCGCTCATGGCGAGACGCCCCGCCGCTTCGCCGAGGCGGTCGGCGGCATCGAAGCGGAGCGGAGCGAGCGCGCCGCGGCTTTCGACGCGCGCTTCGGCGCCGGGACCCCGGCGGCACGGTTCCTCGCAGCCGCGCCGCGGCTTGCTGCTGATGCCGCGCTCGAACGGAAGCCGGTCGTTGGTGAAGGGGAGTTCGTGTGGGGCCAGGTGCTCCGCACCGCCGCACGTTCCGAAGGAACCCCGGTGAGTGACCTCGTGGCGCGCGTGCTCTCTCTCATTGCCGCCGGACTGAGCGTCGGGGGGATCCTCGAAGGCGTTTGTGAGCGCCTTGGCGCGGAGCGCGCCGCGGATCTGCAGCCGCAGATCGCGCAGGCTCTGCGGCTGCTCTACCTCGATGGCGCGATCGAGGAGTTCGTCGAGGCGGGCGCGTCGTGAGCGAGGGTCTGAGGGGGCACATCGTCCAGATCAGCGCCTCCGAAGGGGGAGTGTCCAAGCACGCGCTCCACGAAGCGCAGGTGGACGGCGGCGGGATCACGGTCGATCGTCAGACCGATCTCCGCCCCCGGCGGCCCCCGGCGTGCCCTCTGCCTCTTCGCCTGGGAGCGCATCGAGACGCTGGCCGCGGAAGGCCACCGCATCGCCCCGGGAAGCACCGGCGAGAACATCACGACCAGTGGGATCGACTGGCGTCGGGTCACGCCCGGCGCCCGGCTGCGCCTGGGCGAGTGCGTGCTCGTCGAGGTCACGGACTACGCCGGCCCTGCTGGAAGAACGCGCGCTGGTTCGCCGATGGTGACACCGGCGCGATCGATCAGCAGGCGCGCCCCGGCTTCAGTCGCGTCTACGCGCGCGTGGTCGAGGTGGGCTCGATCCGCCCGGGCGATGCCGTCGTCCTCACCCCGGCAACGCCGGCCGAGCGTGTCGAGCGCGCGCGCATCCCGACGGTGCGTTGGCGCCCGCCTGCAGCTGAGGGCGGCGGGACGCCGCTGTGACCGTCCCGGGACGGCTGCGCGAGCACGAGGTCACCCTGCGTGACGCTGTGGTCGTGCTGCGGCCCATGCGCGAGAGCGATTGGGACGTGCTCCACGCCTGGAACAACGACGTCGAGCTACAGTACGACGTCGAGCCGGTCGAGAGCCGCACGCTGGACGAGGTGCAGGGAATGTATCGGAGCCTTTCCAGGGCCGCCTACATGTTCGTCATCGAGTTCGAGGGCGTTCCGGTTGGAGCGACCCACCTCCAGGAGATGAACCTCGTGCGCCTCAGTGAGCAGTTTCCCGGTCGCGATCTCCGCCGCATCGACATAGAGATCACGCCCAGCCACTGGGACCGCGGCATCGGCACGCGCGCAGTCGCGCTCCTGCTCGGTTTCGCGTTCGCCCGCGAGACGGCGGATGCCGTCTTTGCGGTCGAGGTCGCGGACCACAACCCACGCAGTCGCGCCATGTTCGAGAAGCTCGGCTTCGAGCTGGTGAACGAAGTGCCGCAGGCCCCGCCGGTGAGGGCGACCGTCGCGTTCGACCTGATGGTCACGCGCGAGACGTATGAGGCGTGGTCGAGCGGGTGAGCGCCGCCCCTCCCTTGGCCGAACGGATCGCGACGGCGTTTCCCGGCATTGGACCGGTCGCGCCCCTGCGTACGCTCGGCAGCGGCTTCCGCAGCGAGGTCGTCGAGACCGCGCGAGGGATTGCGGTCAAGGTCGGGCAGATCCCGGATGCCGGGGATGACTACGCGCGCGAGTGGCGGGCCCTGCCCGTCCTCGCGGGGGGTCTGACGATCCCCATCCCGCGTCCGCGGTGGCACGCACCGCCGGGAGCCGCCTTCCCCGCCCTCGCCTACCCGGTCCTGCCTGGTCGCCGGCCGCCCCGGGCCGGCTCGGCGATGTTGGCGCGCACGCTCGGTGAGTTTCTCGCCGAGCTGCACGCCCTGCCGGAGTCTGTCGCCCATGCGTCCGGCCTTGAGCCTTGAGACCCGCACGCGCGGGACCTCGAAGCGCGACCCGTGGTCATGCCGGTACTCGCGGACCAACACTCGCGTGACGAGTACGCGCAGCTCGACGCCTGGTGGGACGCGATCAGCGATGACCGTGCTTCGCGACCGTCCCGCGGGCGATCTGCCATCACGATCTTTGGCACGACAACCTCCTCGTCGAAGAGCAGGGAGCGCTGGCGGGTGTGCTGGATTGGGCGCACGTCGATTGGAGCGACCCCGCGAACGACTTCAGCGCGCTCCGTTACTTCGGCGGGGCGTTCACCGCGGCGCGATCGCCGCCTACCGGGCCGCTGGAGGCGACTTCGACGACGCGGCGGCGTATCGCGCGCAGCGTTATTGGGAGGCTCGCGATTTGGGCGGCCTGCGTTCCAGATCGAGCACGAGGACGAGGCCGAAACGCTCGACCAGATCCGCAAGGTGCGCGCGGTGCACTTTGGCTCCTCACCAATGTGAACGGTGCCAGCTCCGCATTGACGGCGCCCGGAGCGGTCTGGCAGAGTATTGAAAGTACTTAGTGTACTTGGTACACTAAGTCGGTCTCTCCCCCCATCTGAAGGGAAAAGCCATGACCGCTCCCGCATCCCCCGCCGCCGACCGCGACGAGCTCCTTGAGCTCTACTCGGACCCGGAAACCTGCCCCACGGACCGCCTCGAACCCCTCCCCCTCGTCGAGGAGGCGGCCTTCGTGAGTTGGCAGCAGGACATTCCCCGTAGCTACCTCGGCCTGCCCCCGGAGGAGCTGGAGGAGCGCATCCGCGTCGCCCGCGCGACGCTCGGGGAGCGGCTCGTGATCCTCGGCCACCACTATCAGCGCGACGAGGTCATTCAGTACGCGGACTTCACCGGCGATAGCTTCAAGCTCGCGCAGCATGCGGCCGCCCAAGAAGGGGCCGAGTACGTGCTCTTCTGTGGCGTGCACTTCATGGCCGAATCCGCGGACATCCTTACTTCGCCGGACGTCGCCGTGATCCTGCCGAACATGGCCGCTGGCTGCTCGATGGCCGACATGGCCGACCCCGGCGATGTCTATGCCGCCTGGGACGAGATCATGGCCGCGCTCGGGGAGGGCGCACGCGTCATCCCCATCACCTACATGAACAGCGCTGCCAGCCTGAAAGCGTTCGTGGGCGAGCGCGAGGGCATCGTCTGTACCTCCAGCAACGCCCCGAAAACGTTCGAATACGCGTTCGCGCGCGGTGAGAAGATCCTCTTCTTCCCCGACCAACACCTCGGCCGCAATACCGGCTACGAGATGGATATCCCCCTCGACGAGATGGTCGTGTGGGATTGGCGCCAGCCCCTCGGCGGGCTCACGTCGGACGAGCTTGCGCGCGCCCGCGTCATTCTCTGGAAGGGGCACTGCAGCACCCACCAGCGTTTCAGCGTCGAGCAGATCGAAAAGGCCCGCGAGGAACATCCAGGCGTGAACGTCATCGTGCACCCTGAGTGTTCCTGGGAGGTCGTACAGGCGGCTGACGCGAGCGGCTCGACTGAGCGCATCATCAAGGCGATCAGCGAAGCGCCCCCGGGCACGACCTGGGGCGTCGGCACCGAGATCAACCTCGTCAAACGGCTCGCGGACGAGCACCCGGACAAGACGGTCTTCTGCCTCGACCCGGTCGTCTGCCCTTGCAGCACGATGTACCGCATCCACCCCGCCTACCTCGCCTGGACCCTCGAGGGGCTCGTCCAGGGCTACGTCGTCAACCGTGTCGAGGTCGAGGCGAAGACGCGCGAGTGGTCGCTCGCCGCGCTGGAGCGCATGCTCGCCCTACCGTAGGGCGCCTACTCGCCCAGCAGCGTCCCCAGGTATTCCCGCACGGCGGCTTCGTACGCTGCTGGCTCGACGTTCCAGGAGCGCACGTGGTGCGCGCCCTCGATGCGCACGTACGTGACGATGTCGGGGCGCGCCGCGGCCAGCGCGTCGCTTTCGGCGACGGGCGTCTTCTCGTCGGCGCTACCGTGGAAGAGCAGGACCGGCACGGTGAGCGCGCGCGCCTCCGCGCGGTAGTCGGCTTCGTCCCAGTCGGCACCGAAGCGGCGGCTCGCCAGTTGCTTGCCCACGCAGGTGACGAAGCGCGGGACACCCCGGTCCTTCGCGCCGGAGTCGACCGTCGCCGCGAAGGAGATCACGGGCGAGTCGAGGATGAGCCCCCGTACCCGCGGAGCGAGGGGCGAGCGGTCGATGAAGGCGAGCGCGATCGAGCCGCCCATGCTGTACCCGACCAGCACGACGTCCCGGGCTCCGCGGTCGAGCCCGAACTGGACGGCTGCGTCGAGGTCGCGCCACTCCTCTCCCCCGTAGCGGTAGTAGCCGTCGCTACTGGCGGGCGCCCCCTGATCGTTGCGGTAGCTGATGAGCAGGACCGGGAGCCCCGCGGCCGCGAGGGCCGGCAGGATGCGCAGCCCCTCCCGCCTGTGCGCGCCCTTGCCGTGCACGAAGACGGCCCAGGTCGAGCGCTCGCCGGGAACGAGCCAGGCTGCGAGCGGGCCGGCCTCGCCTTCGATCGCGATCTCGTCGAAGGCGAGGCCGTGAGCCTGGAGCGGGTCTCTGGGGAAGACGAAACCGTCGAGGCGCACGCGCTCGCCGGCCTCCGGCGCGGCGCCCTCGATCGGCTCGAAGCTACGTACGACCTGGCCGTCGCGCCGATCGATGATCGCGCCGACGAAGGCGTAGCCGCCCTCCCACTCGAGGCCATAGCGACCGTCGCGCGCCCAATCGTCGTCGTCACCGGCGCCGGCGGGCCGCAGGGTGATGCGGTCGGCCGCCACCGCGACCACCTCGAGGTCGAGCGGGTCCGGCGGCGGATTGGGGAGGAGCGCCTCCCTCGCCAGGGCTGTGGCGAAGTACCAACCGGCCCCGGCGAGAGCCGCCACAGCGAGCAGTGCGATCGCGAGCACGGGCACGCGGGCCTCCGGACGCGGGGTGCCGGCCCAGCCTAGCCCAGCGTCGTGCCGGGAGGATCGCCGGCGTCGTGTATCGTGCGCACCCGCCGATCCCAGCCCGGAGGCAGCAGGCGCATGGACGGCCGCATGCCCCTCGGGGCGCGCCTCCTCTTCGCTTCCGGCTCGCTGGGCGGGAACGCCCTCGGCCGCAGCCGCGACCTCTGGCTGCTCTTCTTCTACCTCGGTGACGACGACGGCGACCCCGAGCGGCGGGGGCCCGCCCTCGCCATCGGCGCCGCCCTTGTCGTCGTGCGCCTCATCGAGGCCCTCGACGATCCCCTCATCGGCCACTGGAGCGACCGCACCCGTTCGCGACTGGGGCGGCGGATCCCCTTCGTTCTGAGCGCCACGCCCTTCATGGTCATCTTCTTTGTCCTCGTGTGGACCCCGCCGGACCCGGGCGAGACGTACGCCAACGTGTTCTACCTCTTTGGCATCCTCTGGGCCTTCCACCTCTTCGCCACGCTCTCCGGTGGACCGTTCGAGTCGCTCCTCCCGGAGATCGCGCGCCGCGGCGACGACCGCCTCAGCATCGTCGGCTGGCAGGTGGCCTTTGGCGTGGTGGGCGCGGTGGTCGCGCTCGTGATCAGCGGCCTGCTGATCGATGCCTTCGGCTTCCTGGGCATGGCGCTCGTCATCGCGGTGGTCGCGCTGATCTCGCGTTATGTGGCGCTCGCGGGGGCGTGGAAGCGCTCCATCGCGGCCTCCCGCGATCTCGCACCCGAAACCGAGCGGCTTGGCCTGCGTGACGCGGTGACCACGTGCCTCCGCAACGACCAGTTCGTCGTCTTCCTGCCCTCGTTCATCCTCTACGCCACCGGCGTTCAGATGATGACGGGTGTGCTCCCCTTCTACGTCGAGGAGGTCCTCGAGCGGGACGAGCCTGGCGCCATGGTCGCTGTGCTCACCGGCTCGGCAATCGCCGTCGTCGTGGTGGTCCTGCCGCTTGTAGTGCTCTTGGCGAGGCGCCGCTCCAAGCGGGAGATCTACGGCTGGGGCATGCTCTTCGCGAGCCTCTATTTCCCCTTGTTCTTCTTCGCCGGCTTCGTTCCGGCCGTGCCCGCCGAGGCCCAGGCGGTGGCCTTTGCCCTCCTGCTCGGGCTCGCCCTCGCGCCCGTCCAAACTTTCCCAAACGCGCTGATCGCGGACATCACGGACTACGACCGTCTGCGCACCGGCGAGCGGCGCGAGGCCACGTATTACGCGACGCAGGCGACCCTGGAGAAGACAGCGAGTGCGGCTGCGACGGGCTTACTCGTGGCGCTTCTGGCGATCGGCTCCACGACCACGGATCCGCTCGGCATCCGCTTGGTAGGGCCGGTCTCAGGCGCGCTCGCGCTCGTCGGCTACCTCGTGTTCCGCCGCTACTGGCTCCCCGACGCTGTGACGGCCGCGAGCGTCGCCGAGTCGCGCTGACCCGCTACTCGACGGTCGCGCCCTGCAGCTCGGCCAAGATCCGCTCGTTGTCCTCGCCCAGGAGCGGCGCTCGCCGCCTGATGCGCCACGGCGAGCGCCTGAACTGGTAGGGGGCGCCGGGGTACGTCACCGTTCGGTCGAGCTCGGGGTGCTCGACCTCCACGGGAAAGCCACGCGCGACGAAGTGGGGGTCCTCGAGGACCTCCTCGGGCGAGTAGATGATCCCGATCTGGAACCCGCGCGCCTGGCCGCCGGTGAAGAAGTCGTAGGCCGGGAGCTTGGAGGCGAGGAGGTTCATTGCCGCGCGCCCCGCCCCGAAAATGGCCTGCAACTCCTCGTCTTGCGCGATCATCGACATGTCGAAACGTTCCCGGCTCATCCCCTCTTGCAGCAGCGGCGCTTCGAGGAACTCCGCGATTAGCCCGAGCGACTCGAGCCATCCGTAGACGGCGGCGAACGACTCGGGGCGTCGCGGGGGGATGCCCGTGTTCACGTAGCGGCCGTCCGCGCACCTGATCTGCGAAGGCATCGAAGGGTTCACGCCCGCGTGCCGGCCGGTCTGGCGCTGGACGGTCTGCTCCGCCACGAGCCAGGTGTAGCTCCCCGCCTCCGTGGTCACGTTCGCGGCCGCGTGGGCGTTCACGTCGATGTGCTGCCCGGCGCCGCCCGCATCGCGGTGCAGGAGCGCAACCAGGGCGGACATCACCGCGAAGTGGCTCGCCGTCTGGTAGCCCTGATTGCCACCGCCGCGTACCGGCGGCAGCGAGTGGTCGTCGTAGCCGCAGCTCCAGGCGGGGCCGCCCCCCGCCAGGATCGTGAGGTCGGTGGACGCTTCGTCTGCGCGGGGCATGCCCCGCCCGAAGGGGCTCACCGAGACCATGATCAGGCCGGGGTTGGCGGTCCGGAGGGCGGCGTACTCGAGCCCGAGCGCGCTCAGGCGCTCGGGCGGCTGGCTCTCGAGGAAGATGTCTGCGCTCTGGACGAGCGCTGTCAGGCGCTCCCGCTCCCTCGCGTCCCGGAGGTCAAGGGTGACGCTCGCCTTGCTCGTGTTGTAGTGCCAGAAGTAGAGGCTGCGCGCGGGGTTGGGGTCGTCGTCCACGAACGGTGGGTAGGCGCGGGTGGGGTCGCCCGCGGGCGCCTCCACCTTGATCACCTCAGCACCCATGTCCGCGAGCAGCTTCCCGGCGAAGGCGCCGAGGTCGTCGCACAGCTCGACCACGCGCACGCCTTCGAGGGCGCCGCTCAGCGGGGCTGCCGTCACAGGACACCCTCCTCGGTGAGCGCTGCGATCTCCTTGGCGCTGTGCCCGAGGAGTCCGCCAAACACCTCCTCGTTGTGCTCTCCGAGGCACGGTGCGCCGCGAGCGATCTGCCAGTCCGTTTCGGAGAAGTGCACGGGCAGGCCGTCCACGCGTACGTCGCCCATTTCGCGGTGTGTCACCGTTGGCCAAAGCCCCCAGGCTTCCGTGTTGGCGTCCCGATCGACGCGCTCCTCAGGACGTTGCACGGCGGCGGCGGGAACGCCCACGCCCTGGAGGAGGGCCGCGGTCTCGAAGTTGCCCCGGGCTCGCGTCCAATCAGCGACGAGCTCATCGAGCTCGTCGCCTCCGACCAGCCGTCCGGGGAGCGCGGCGAAGCGCTCGTCCCGAGCCCAGACCTCGCCGCTCGCGCGGGCGATCGCGGCCCAATCGCGGTCGTCCCGGCAGGCGATCGCCACCCAGGTGTCATCTTCGCGAGAGGGGTAGATCCCGTGCGGCGCCATCGCGGGGTACTCGTTGCGATTGCTGCTGGGGCTGCCCTCACGGCGCAGCGGGCGGCCGTTCACGGTGTAGTCGAGGATGGCGGGGCCGTTCAGGCTCGCGCCTGCTTCGGTGCAGCCGAGGTCGACCCACTGGCCCTCGCCCGTGCGGTTGAGGTGACGCAGCGCCATGAGGATCGCGATCGCCATGTAGTAGGCACCCGTGTGGTCCATGTACGAATAGCCCCAGCCGGCCGGCGGCTGGTCCGGCAGGCCCGAACTGAACGTGAGCCCCGAGATCGCCTGCACGATCGGTCCCCACGTCTTGAAGTCGCGGTAGGGGCCGCTATGGCCAAAGCCGCAGTTCGAGACGTAGATGATGTCCTCGCGCAGCGCACGCAAGGCGTCGTAGTCGAAGCCGAGACGTTCCATCACGCCCGAGGAGAAGTTCTCCGCGACGACATCCGAGACGGCAACGAGCTCTCGCAGGAGCTCCTTGCCGCGTTCGGTGCGGAGGTTGAGCGTGACGCCGAGCTTCTCGACGTTGTGGTTGTTAAAGGAACCGCCGAAGTCGATCCCCCGGCGCTCGTCCACGTACGGGGCCATCCCCCGGAGGATGTCCCAGCGGCCCTCATTCACCGGGTCTTCGATGCGGATGACCTGGGCCCCGAAAGCCGCGAGGAAGCGGGTCGCTCCGGCCCCGGCGAGCTGGCCGGTGAAGTCACAGATGCGGAGATGCGAGAGCGCTCCCGGCATGCGGCCTCCCGGCGGCGAGCATACCCGCGCGCAGGTGGGCTCGCACCCGGGGGCCGGGGTGTCCTAGTAGGCGCCTACGGAGGAGAGCCGAGCGCGTTCGACTTCACCCGGGAGCATCTCCAGGACGGCTTCGATGTCGGCCTCTGTTGTGCCCTCGCCCAAGCTGAAGCGCACACTCCCGGCGGCACGCCGAATGGGCACGCCCATTGCCAGGAGCACGTGCGAAGGCTCCCACATCGCGTTGGAACAGGCGCTGCCGGTGCTGGCGGCGATCCCGCGCGCGTCGAGCCGCGCGACGAGCTCGTCGCTCTCCATGCCCTCGAACGAGATGTTGAGGTTGTTCGGCAGGCAGTTCTCCTGGCAGCCGTTCGTTTCAGCGTCCCCTACGGACGCCACGATGCCGGCCCGCAAGCGCTCCCGCAGCGCTCGTACGCGCGTGGATCGAGCGGCGATTCCCGAGCAGGCCAGTTCCAGGGCGGCGGCGGTGCCGACGATGCCGGCGACGTTCTCGGTACCGGCACGCTTCTGCATCTCCTGGCCGCCACCGTGCAGGAGCGGACGGAACGGGGTCGCGCGACGGAGGAAGAGGATGCCGCTCCCCTTCGGGCCTCCGAACTTGTGTGAAGACAGGCTCAGCGCATCGATTCCCAACGCCTGCACGTCGACCGCGGCCCAGCCAGGAACCTGGACGGCGTCCGTATGCAACATCACCCGATGCTGCTGACGCGCGGCGTACTCGCGCAGAATGCCCGCGACTTCGCCAACCGGCTGAATCGTTCCGACTTCGTTGTTTGCAAGCATCACACTGGCGAGGACGGTGTCCGGGCGCAACGCGCGCTCGAACTCGGCGGCGCTCACATGGCCGACACCGTCGCACCCGAGGGTCGTGACCTCGAAGCCGAGCTCCTCGAGAAGCTGCGCAGCGTGTAGTCCTGCGTGGTGTTCGATCGCGGTCGTGATGACATGGGCGCCCGCGCCCGCTCGCCGCATCGCGTACGCGATGCCGAGGATCGCCGTATTGATCCCTTCGGTGCCGCCACTCGTGAAAAGGATCTCTGAGGAGCGTCCGTTCAGACACGCGGCGACCGACTCGCGGGCGGCGTCTACTGCTTCCTGGGCGACGCGGCCCTCGCGGTAGTGCCCGCTGGGGTTGCCGAAGGACTCGCCGAGATAGGGCAGCATCGCCGCGCGGGCCTCGGGGCGCAGGGGCGTCGTCGCGGCGTGATCGAGATAGGTCACAAGCGATCAGCCTAGCAGAGCGGCGAGTCGCGAACGGGGAGCATCCGAGGAGCGCGCGTCGCTAGAAGTCGAAGTAGAGCCCAAATTGGCCCGCGCCGATCGGGACATCCGGGAGAGAAGAGGAGACGGCGATCACCCCGAGCACGAGCGTCATCACCGTGAAGCCGATGATGCACGCCACGACCACCTGGGTCGACTCGGCGTTCGTTGCTGATTGCACGGCGTAGATCATGGAAACCAGCAGAATCGCCAACGGCACCACCGCGAAGACGGGATAGAGCACCGGGATCAGCATCAGCACAGAGAGCGCGAGCGGCGCGGCCGCGTAGCCCATCGTCCGGACGATCGGCAGTAGCTCGACCTGCACCTTGTAGAACTGAACCATGACGACGTAGATGACGAGCGCTGCCGCGCCGTACATCACGGCGAGGAAGATCGAGCCGAGCAGGAACGCGTTGAGGAACGCGCTCTCTAGCAAGGTATCGGCTGCGATCTCCCAGTAGAGCCACGCCCCCAGCCCTGCCAGGAAGCACGAGACGACAGCCACGACGAGGGCCGGAATGAGCTCGCGCTCGTCGTCGCGAACCTCATCAAACACCGAAGTGTCGAGACGCACGAGGCGCAGCAGGCGGCTCAGCACTAGGTTTGGGTCCATGGGGTTACCTCCGGGCCGGCCCCATCCGACTTGCATCGGAGCGGGGGCTCGATCTCGGTAAAGATTGCCTCGCGGAGGCGCGGCGACTATAGCACAGGGGTTCTCGCAGTCAGCCCTGGGCGGGCGGCGCGATTGGACGTTTCGCGGGCATTCCCGGCCGCCGCGGATAGCGGTCCGGTGTGGCTCCGAGCTTTCGGAACAGCTGCACGCGTGCGTGCTCGCTCACGACCGCTCGCATCATCGCTGTCTCGAGGTGCTTACAAGCCAGCTCGGAGAGCGCACCTGCCGCCTCCTCCAGCTGTGCGTCCGCGCGTGAGCCCTTGAGCGCGGCGATCACACCCCGCGGCGCTGTCATTGGTGCGGTGTACTCCAGAAGGACCGGCAGCGGCGCGACGGCGCGCGCGAGGACGAGATCGGCGCTATCACGAAGCGAGCCCCGCCCCGCCTCCTCCGCGCGCTCGGGATGCACCGTCAGCTGGTCGAGGCCGAGCTCTTGCGCGAGTTCGCCTAACAGCGCCGCTCGCCGCCGGTGCGCCTCGATGAGGTGCACCTCCAGCCCGGGCGCGATCGCCGCGATCACCATTCCTGGGAAGCCGCCGCCGCTGCCGACGTCGACGAGCCGGCCGCGGGCCGGCGCGCCTGCCAGTCGATAGGCCTCGATCGACTCCGCATAGTTCCGCGCAACCGCCTCATCTCGTTGAACGGCAGTCGTGCGTACGGGTGCCGCCGCGATTAGCTCAGCGTGGCGCTCGAGGAGAGGGAGCCAGCGTCCCGGATCTGCGAGAGCAGGGAAGAGTGCGGGGAGCTCGCTCCAGGTGAGCATCGTGCGAATGCTGCCCCCCTCGTGGGGGCTGGAGGCCCCTCCCTCGAGAGAGAGATGGTACGATGAATGCATGAGCGACCAGCCGAGTGAAGGGACTGTCGTCTCAATCACGCTCGGCGAGGCATTGCAGGAATACCTAGGGACGCTGGCTCCGGAAGCCCACAACGCTTCGGGCCCGTTCGTGCGCAAGTATGTCGAGCACGCAGGTCCGGACACGACGATCGATTCGCTGTCTGGCGCGCGCGTTGAGTCCTACGCCGAAGCCCAGATCCAGGCGTCGGACCCGGCGGCGCCACAGCGCGTGGCCGCGCTCAAGGCCTGGTTCCAGTACCTCAAGAAGCGCAGCTACGTTGAGAAAAACTACGGCATCCACATCCGCGTGCGGCGCTCCGCGAACCGGCTGAGCGCCGCTGCGAGGCGTGCCGACGAAGCGCCGATCGAGATGACCGCCGAGGGCATCGCCGGGCTCGAGAAGGAGCAGGCGAAGCTTCAAGACGTCGTTCCCGATCTCGTGAAGGCGATCTCGCTCGCCCGCGAGGACAAGGACTTTCGCGAGAACGCGCCCCTCGAGGCGGCCCGCGAAGCGCTCGCCTTCAACGAGACCCGGCGCCGTGAGATCGACGCGATCCTCAAGCGGGTGGTCGCCGTCGAAGGCGGCGTCGGCGCTGGAAACCGCTCGACCATCGGCTCGGTCGTGCAAGTTACGCGCCTCGATAACGGGATCGATGTCGATTACAAGCTGGTGAGCGCGCGTGAGGCGAATGCGATCGATCGCAAGATCTCGGTCGAGTCGCCTGTAGGCAAGGAACTGCTCGGCCGCCGTCCCGGCGACGAAGTCACTGTTTCCGTCCCCTCGGGCGTGGTTCAGTTCCGCGTCAACGGCGTCCACTCGGGCTAGTCCCTAGCTCCGCCTCAGGGCCCATCCCACGAGGTATAGGGTCCTCGCCGATCCTCACTAGGCGACGCTCGATCCACGCTCGCCCTGGCTGGGAGGGTTCTCGATGCGAGTTAAGGGCGAGGTGAAGTGTTTGCACTGCGGCTTCGTGAGCGGCACCTGGGCCGGGGAGAGCGGCGCGCCCCTGACCGCCGAAGGCTTCGTTTCCCCTGAGGGAGTCCCCGCCACTGCTAGCGAGAACGCGCTCAGTTGTGGGCGCTGCGAAGGGCCCGTCACGCTCCACGCCGCCAGTCCGGTGATCTCCCGTCGCCGGATCGAACGGATCCGCCGGATGCGCGCCCGCGTCGCCGAACTCCAAAAGCGCCGGCCTCCGGCCTAGCGCTGCTTCACCAGCAACCGCCTAGCAGCAGTCGTCCTTGTAGCCACAGCGCCGGCAGACGGCCAGTCGCGATCCCCTAATCGCCGATAGGACAGCGAGGCAGCGGGGGCAGCTCTGAAGCGGGATCTCAGCCACAGCCTCTCCCTCGCGAACAATAGATCATCTTCTTGACAACCTTAACATTTCGTGAGGAGAATACCGCGCGATCGGCCGAACGAGGCGGACTCGCCAGGGGGCCCGCTCCATCGAGGAGTTCTCGCGCAACGATATCCGGGCGATTCTCGCGGAGTTCCTGGGAACGATGTTCTTCGTCTTCCTGGGGACCGGCTCCACGATCACGGCATTCAATTTCAGCGGCGAGACCGCGCTGCTCACCATCGCGGTGGGTCACGGACTCGGCTTCATGGTCGCCGTTGCCTGGACCAGAGGGATCAGCGGCGGGCACATCAATCCTGCGGTTTCCCTAGCGATGATCGTCACCCGGAACATCAAGCCCGTGCTCGGGGGCGCGTACATCGTCGCCCAACTGGCCGGCGCCGTTGTCGGCTCCGTGCTTCTGAAGTGGTCGGTGGGGGATGCGTTCGAGGGCGATCTCGGCGTCCATACGATCAACTCCGCCATCACGCCGGCCGAGGGCTTGCTGATGGAGATCATCCTCACCGCCTTCTTCGTCCTCGTGATCTACAACGTCGCTGTGAGCAAGAAGGGCTGGGGCGCGAACGCGCCCATTGCGATCGGCTTCGCCGTGCTTCTGGTCCACCTCGTGGCGGTGCCGTTCACCGGCGCATCGGTCAATCCCGCGCGCTCATTCGGGCCAGCGCTGGTCGCGAACGAGTGGGGCGGCTTCTGGGTCTACATCGTGGGGCCGGCGGCCGGCGCGCTTATCGCCGCTGTCGGCTGGTGGTTCTGGAAGAGCCTGGGTGAGGACGACCTCGAGGAGTCCGAGGCCGCCTAACGCGCCTCGTCGCCGGCGCGAGGAACGAGGCTGGCGCCAGGTGGTCGCAGCCCTCGTGGCGTCCCGCGGGCAAGCCGCCCCGCCTCGGCGACAATGGCCGCGTGCTTTGTGCTCGGCGCCGCCTGACCGCCGCCCTCACGTTGGTTGGTGCCGCTCTGCTTCTGGGAGCATGCGCGAGCGCCGGCGTGCCCGCTCCTGAGGGCGTTCCCGATGGCGCCCTGCTGGTGACCCAAGACAACCTCGCGTTCTCGCCGCCGGCGGCAACCATCGCGGCAGGCGAGCCGGTCTACTTCTGGAACGGCGAGACTGCGCTCCACAACCTGGTCTTCGACGGCGTCGAGCGTTCCCCGAACATGGAAGCGGGGGACGTGTTCAGGTGGCGCTTCGAAGTGGCGGGCGAGCACCTGGTGACGTGCGACTACCATCCCCAGATGCGGCTTCGGGTGGTGGTCGAGCCGTAGTGCCCGCCTCGGCGGTCCCGTACCCTGGCGCGCATCCCTTGCAGCGAGGCGGCGGTATGGAGTTTCAGGACATCATCTGGGAGGTTGAGGGCGGCGTCGGCCGCATCACGCTGAACAAGCCCGAAAAGCTCAACGCCCTCAGCTGGAACTCCTTCGCCGAGATCGAGCAGGCGATCGCGGCGGCGAATGTAGACGACGAGATCCGCGCCGTGCTCATCACCGGCGCTGGGCGTGGTTTCAGTTCGGGCACGGACCTCACGCATGAGGGCGGCGACGACGTGCCGCGGCCCTTCGAGGGGCGTCCCGGCCGCTCGCGCAGCCGGATGAAGGGCCCCGCATTCGTCTACCAGTGCGAGAAGCCGACGATCGCCGCGGTGAACGGCGTCTGCGTGGGCGCAGGCTTCTCGCTCGCCCTCGCCTGCGATATCCGAATCGCTTCCGCGGAGGCGCGCTTCAGCTCCATTTTCGTCAAGCGAGCGATTACGCCGGACACCGGCTCGAGCTGGTTCCTGCCGCGGCTCGTGGGCATGGAGAACGCCCTCAAGATGATGTACACGGGGCGCATGGTGTCAGCTCCTGAGGCCAAGGCGATCGGCCTCGTGAGCGAGGTCGTCGCGCCCGAGGCGCTGATAACGCGGGCGGAAGAGCTCGCGCACGAAATCGCGAGCGGGCCTTCGGTCGCCGTCGAGCTTTCGAAGCGGCTGGCGCACGAGGGGATGACCCGCGGCCTCGAGGAGCACGTCGAGATCGAGCAGTTTCTGCAGAGCTACACGCGCGACAGCGAGGACGTGAAGGAAGGGCGCCTCGCCTTCGTCGAGAAGCGCGAGCCGGCCTTCCGCGGGCGCTAGCGGCCCCCCGCAGCCAGCTCCCGGACGATCTCGCGGAGGTGGCGGATCGCCTTTGGCATGCGTGGCCCGTACCACCAAAGCAGCTTGCCATCGATGACGCGCGTGGGCGCGATTGCGGCGAATTCGGGGACGTGCTGGGCGGCGAAACGATACGGCTCGTCCGGGAGCAGGATCGCCTCGGGCGCGAGGCCCGCGACCTCATCGCGACTGAGCTCGGGGTAGCGCGAGCGGTCGCTGAGAACGTTGGTCGCGCCTGCGGCGGTGACCAGGGAGTGGCCGTAGGTGCCGCCCGCTAGCCCCATGAGCGGCTTGCGCCAGATCGGCACGAAGGCGCGCGGTGGGCGATCGCCGATGGTGCCGGTCTGGACCGCCGCTCGCGTGTCGCTGACCAGCCGCCGCGCTTCGGCAGCGGATCCGAGGAGTTCGCCGAGCTCCAGGATCATCGCGAGTGCTTCTTCGACACTGTTGGGATCCGTGAGCAACAGGCAAAGCCCTGCGTCCTCGAGGGCTTCGAAGTCCTCACGGCGGTTCTCTTCGCGGTTTGCGATCACCAGGTCTGGCGCCAGTGCGATGATCGCCGGCACGTCGGGGTTCTTCGTCCCCCCGAGGGCGGCCACGCGCTCGATCTCGCCGGACGGCTCCGTGCAAAAACGCGTCCGCCCGACCAGCGCCTCCCCCCGCCCAAACCACCACACCAGCTCCGTGAGGCTGGGGACGAGCGATACGATTCGGTCCGGCGCCACTCGGCGAGCTTACGGCTTCACGAGCGGAGCGCGCGCCCAAAGGCGCGCCCTCCGTTTTCGTGGTAGGGCCCGGTCGGTTGGCTACTGCGGTGCGGCCGTCCCCAAGGTGGCTTCGACCGTCAGTCGCTCACCGTCACGGTAGAACGTCACGAAGACGGTATCGCCCGGGTCGAGAACGATCAGCGCTTCTGCCAAGTCGGACTCGTTGACGATGTCGAAGTCGGCGATCCGGACGATCGTGTCGCCGTCCTGGAGGCCGGCCTGGCCGGCCGGGCCGGTCGGCTCCACGACGCCTGCAAAGATCCCGCCGATCTCCTCCGGGATCCCCAGCGCTTGGGCGCGGGCCGGTCGTACGGCGGAGAAGTTGCTGATTCCGATCAGTGCCCGCCGAACCTCGCCCAGCTCACGCAGTTCGTCGTAGACGGCGGTGACTGAGTCCGCGCCGACGGCGAAACCGATGCCCGAAGCGGCCCCGCCCACCACCCGGTTCACGGCGATCGCGGTGTTCACGCCGACGACCTCGCCGCGCAGGTTCAGCAGTGGGGCCGCCGCTGTTCCCGTTGGTAATGGCCGCGTCCGTCTGGATGGCGCCGAAGATGGCGCCGCCCTCAATGATGCGGTTCTTGGCGGAGATGATGCCTGTGCTCACCGAGAATGAAGCGCCGTCGCCGCCGGGAAGGTCGAGGGGGAAGCCGATTGCGACGACTGCCTGGCCGACGACCACCTCGTCCAGTTTGCCGATCGCCAAGGCCAGCAAGCCCCTCCGATCGATCTTCAGCAGCGCGAGGTCGGCTCTTGGGTCACGTCCGATCAGCTCGGCGGGGATGACGGCGCCGTCGGACATGGTCACCAAAATGGTCAGTTCGGGGGATGTGGCGACGGCATCGATGACGTGGTTGTTGGTGAGGATGAAGCCGTCCGGGTCGACGACGAAGCCCGTGCCGACGCCGCCACCCACAGCGATGCGCACGATCGCGGGCTCGGCGAGCTGCACGAGCTCGACCACGGAAAGGTCTGGTGTCGACGGTGGGCGCGTGGGCTCTACGACGGTTGGGGGAGTCGTCGGTGTGGGTGCGGCCGAGGAGTTCGTGGGAGCCGTCTCCGTAGGCGCGATCGTCGTCGCCGCGGCCGACGGCGAGGGGTCGTCGCTGCTCCCCGCGGAGTCGACTCCGGAGCAGGCAACGCCCGCGAGCAGACCGATTGCGGCCATGCCTGCCACCAGCTTTCGACTGATCCTCCGACTGACCATGGGGCTCATCTCCGGCTTGAACTGCTGTCAGTCTCGGCGAGTCGCTGGCAGCGAACGGTAAACCAGCTGGCGCTGGAGTAAAGGCGGTGGCAACCCGCGATCGGGGATCGCGAGCCATAGTATTGGTGCCGTGTATCATCGCCGTCAGGCCGCTCCATGAGCTTCCGTAGCAATCCGGAGACCTCCCACCTTCGTAGCGTCGATCGTACGGCGGTGCTGCCTCGCGCCGCACTTGACCTCGGGGCGACGGTGGAGTGGACGGATGAAGCGCTCATGGCCGCCATGGCCGAACAGGACGTTCGCGCTTTCGCCGTCATCTACGACCGCTATGTCGATCTCGTCTTCGCAACCGCGCTTCGGGTTCTCGCCAGCCGCGAGCACGCCGAGGATGTGGTGCAGGAGGTCTTTGTGCGGATCTGGACCCGCCCGGAGGCCTTCGTGCCGGAGCGGGGGCGCTTCATGAGCTGGCTCATCAGCGTGGTCCGTAACCGCTCGGTCGACGAGCTGCGGGCCCAGGGCCGGCGGCGACGGCGGGAGGTTCTCAGCGAGAACTCCCTCGACGATAATGGACATAATGATCCGCCGGATGATGAAGAGCCGAGCGCTGCGGTGCAGCTCACCGAGGAGCGCCGCTGCGTGAGACGCGCCCTCCATGATCTGCCGATCGAACAGCGCCGCGCGCTTGAACTCGCCTACTTTGCGGGCCTCACGCACCAGGAGATCGCACGCACGTTGCACGAACCTCTGGGCACCATCAAGACGCGTATCCGCCTGGGCATGCAGAAGATGCGCCGCGCCCTCACCGAGGAGCTTGCCTGAGCAGCGCACTATGGAAATCGCTCATATCACCGAGGAAACGGCCGACGAGTACGCCGTCGGCGCGCTCGATCCCGCTCTGGGCCGGCTGGTCGTTCTGCACGCAGCCGACTGCCGCCCCTGTCGCGCACTGATCGCGCGCTCAGAAGAGGCGGCGGCGGCCCTCGCACTCGCCCTGCCCACGGAGTCCCCCGCGCCGAGGGTCTGGCGTCGCGTGCAGCGCGAGATCGGTGTCGGCCGGCCCGGCGTTATTGTCCGCGTCGCCCGTCGCGTTCCTGCAGCTGCGGCGGTGGCTTCGGTGGCTGTCGCGATTGTCGCCTTCACCGGCATGGTGCTCATGCGCGATGACCTCGCGGACGTGCAGAAGTCGAACGCCGGACTCCAGGTCCAGGTCGACGAGGCATTGAATCAGCAAGTGGAGATTGCGACTTTGCAGAGGCGCCTCAGCGACGAGGAGCTGCGAACGTTCGAACTCGCCACGGCAGCCCGCGGTGACCGAGAGCTGCTCTCGATCCTGCTTTCTGATAACTCGCAGGTGGTGACGGCTTTCACGCCCTCGCTCACCAACGCTCTCGGCGTCCTGGTTTGGGACCCGACGAAGTCGACCCTCTATTTCGTCGCGCATGGCATCTACCCCCGCCAGGATGGCCGCAGCTACCAGATTTGGGTGAACGAGGCCGGCACCTTCCGCAGCCTCGGCACCTTCAAGCCCGACGACAACGGGTTCGTGCGCTACAAGACGCGTCTGCCCGAGGGTATCGACGGCTACCAGAGCGCGATTGTCACCCTCGAGCGCGAGGGTGGGGCGAATACCCGTACCGGTCCTAGCGTCTTCGTTACCGACCTCTCTCGTCTGACCGACCCCGAGTAGGACGAACGCCCGTTAGCTCCCGATGTTCGGTAGCCTGCGGCGGCGTCGTAGCCCTGGGCGGCCGCAGGCGAATCTACCCGCCCTCTTGCGTGCCGTGAGGGGTGATTCCTCGGCGGTTGAACCGCGAGGCCGCCTCCTCGACGCCCTCAGAGATGATCGCCTCGATCGCGTCGGCCGCGTGGCGAGCGGTGTCGAGCAGCAGCGTGCGCTCCTCGCCAACGGGATCTTCGAGCACGTAGGCGGCAACCAGGTCCGGGTCGCGCGTCGGCGCGCCTGCGTCCAGAGGCCGGCCGATCCCGAGCCGTACGCGGACGAAGTCCGCCCCGATCTCCCCGATGATCGACTTCAGGCCGTTGTGCCCGCCGGCACCCCCGCCGGAGCGTAGCCGGAGGGCGCCCAGGGGGAGATCCAGTTCGTCGTACACGACGACCGTGCGCGCGGGCTCAGCTTCGCTCTCCCGCAGCGCCTGGGCGGCGGCGCGTCCGCTTTCGTTCACGTAGGTCCGAGGGCGCACGAGCGCCACGCGGGCGCCGGCAATCTCGCCTACACCGATTCGGATGGAGCGCCCCCGGGCCTGGAGCTTCACGCCCGCGCGGCGGGCAAGCTCCTGCACGGTCCAAGCGCCCACGTTGTGGCGGTTGTGCGCGTAAGCCTCGCCTGGGTTCCCTAGCCCAACCACCACCCATTCGGCAGGCGTGGTCTTCGCTCGCTTGAACCGCAAGGCTCGCCGGAAGCGCACGTTCCGCTCCGTGCTTGCGAGCGGCTCGACTGCCGCTCAGGCAAGCTCCGCCTACGCTACACCGGCGGCCCGTCTCACCCACGTGGGCGGGCGAAAGAGCCGAACGCGGTATAGTCACCCGTCCCCGAAATGCTGATCGATCTGCACGCGCACACCTGGCCCCGTTCGCACGACAGCGTCCTCAATCCTGAGGACCTGATCGAGCGCGCGAAGTCTGCGGGGCTCGACGCGATCACGTTCACCGAACACGACACGGTCTGGGACCACGGCGACATCGAAGAGCTCCGGGCGAAGCACAACTTCCTCGTCCTCGCGGGTGTGGAGATCAGCACCGACGATGGCCACATCCTTGCCTTCGGCGTCGACAAGTACGTCTTCGGGATGCATCGCGCCAACGAACTGGCGGGCTACGTGGAGAAGGGCAACGGCGTGATGATCGCGGCGCACCCGTATCGCCGCCAGATGCCCTGGTTCACGCGCAACGAAGAGGAATACGGCGCCGCCTTGGAGAAAGCGAGCCGCAACCCCGCCTACGAGTTCTGCCAGGCCCTCGAGGAATTCAACGGTCGCGGCAGCGACAAGGAGAACGAGTTCTCCCGGCGTCTGCGGGTGAAGATGGAGTTGCCCGGCACCGCCGGTACCGACTCTCACGCGATCAGCGATATTGGGAAGTGCGCCACATTCTTCGAGCGCGAGGTCCACGACGAGCGTGGGCTCATCGCAGAGCTCAAGGCGAACCGCTTCTCCTCCGTCGATCTCCGCAGCGGCGAGCTCCTCCCGTTCACGGGAACGCCAGAAGAGTAGCGGCCGCCGCGCGGTCGCGGCCGCCGTTTGCGCCTGCCTTCACACACACAGGTCCGGGTTGTACTATTCGGTCGGCCGCTGCGGGGCGGCCCAACCCACACAGCCGAGAGGATCGAAGAGCATGACTTACGTCATCACGACGCCATGTATCGATGTCCAGGATCAGTCCTGCGTTGAGGTCTGCCCAGTCGACTGCATCTACTTCGACGAAGGCGAAGACCGCGTGCTCTACATCGAGCCCAATGAGTGCATCGACTGTGGCGCCTGCGAGCCGGCCTGCCCCGTGACCGCCATCTTTGCTGAAGACGATGTGCCCGAAGAAGAGGCCGAGTACACGAAGCTCAACGCGCAGTGGTTCGAGGACAAAGCGGCGGTGCGCGCTCGCATCAACGAGCTGAAGCCCGCCTGAGGGCAGTCCGCCCGCGCGAGCGAAGGCCGCCCGAGGCGGCCTTTCCTGCGCCAGGGGGAGCGTCGCTTCCGCACTACCGCGCCCGCCGGTACATTGAGCGAGTGCGGCACGTATGAGCGTGGCGCCGAGGAGGCCCCCGTGGCAGAGCGACTGACCTTGAGCGCGAGCAACCGCAGCGTGCTCGGCAAGAGAGTGCGGCGGTTGCGCCGCGAAGGGGTGCTGCCGGCTAACGTCTACGGGCGCGGCATCGACTCCACCTCCATCCAGCTCGACGGTCGCGACTTCCGCCGGGCGATCCGTCAGGTCGGCATCCGCAGCATGTTCGAGCTGGCGATCGACGGTGAGCCGGATCCCCGCCACGTCCTCGTCCGCGGACTCGATCGCGAGGGCGGTACGGGCGACCCGATCCACGTCGATTTCTACCAGGTCGATCTCGCGCGGCCGATCCAGACGACGGTCGCGATTCGCCTCGTGGGCGTTGCGCCCGCGGTCCTGGATCTCGGCGGCACCCTCCTCCAGAACTTGGAGACGGTGACAGTGCGCTGCCTCCCCCTCGATATCCCCGACGCCATCGAGCTCGATGTGAGCGCGCTCGAGAACTTCGATGTCAGCCTCAGCGTGCGCGACCTCCAAGTCGGGGAGGGCGTGGAGATCCTCGCTGCGGCCGATATCGGCATCGCCACCGTCGACCCGCCGCGCCTGCAGCTCGAGGGCGAGGACGAAGAAGCGGAAGAAGGCCTCGAGGGCGAGGAAGGCGAAGAAGGGGCCGAGCCCGAGGAGGGCGCCGAAGCTGCGGAAGAGGGCGCCTCCGAAGGCTAACTTCCGTGGCTGCCGACCACAGCTACCCCTCGGACCCCACGGAGGCCGCGCTCCGCCTCTTCCTCGACTGGTTCGGCGGGCGCTACGCCCGCAGTACCAAGCCGCTGGATTCAGACTCTGCGGGGGAGCCGCTGCGCGCGGTGCGCATCGAGGTCGCACGACGTTGGGAGCTCGACTGCACCTTGCTCAGTGCCGTCCACGGCGACGCCGACCTCGCGTTCGAAGCGGCCCGCGCTGCCGTCGAGCGTCGCTTCGACCTGGAGGGGCTGTCCTACGCCCTCTGGCTCCCGCGCGGGGCCGCGTTGCCTCAGGGCGAGCCTGGCCTCAGCCAGCTCGTTCTGGCCGCGAACGAGGCCCGATCGCTCGAGGACGATCGCCTCGAGCTGCGTCAGGCAGTCCGGCTCCATCTTCGCCGTACGAGCACCGAAGGCTCGGTGGTCACCGTTCTGGGCGGCCTCAGCGCCCTCTGGGCGCAGTTCACGAACCGCGTGCCGGGCTCGTTCCAGCTGAACGCCGGCGACCTCCACCGCTTGCCCGCCTCGGAAGAGGAGCGCGAGGCGCTCGTGGAGCGGGTCGTGCTCGCGGCGGGGCAACCTGAGGTGGACGACTCCTGCGTCATCCCCGCGGAGGATGTCTGGACCGTCAACCGTCTAGCGAGTGACCGCGCCTACGTCATCGGATCGCCCGTCGCCGAGGGCGATGAGGCTAGCTCCCGCCTGCGCCGCACCCTGCGGAAGCTCCTGCGCGAGGCGCAGAGCGCTCCCGCTGAGGCCGCTGATGCGCGGGCGCTGATCGTCCTCGCCGCCACAACCGAGCTCGCCGACGAGAAGGTGTCTTGGTCCCTCCGGGGGATGGACCCCACGCTCTACTCAGGCTTCGACCTGATCGCAGTCGTCACAGATGGGCAGGTGCGCGTAGTGCTCGAGCCGCCGGCGAACGTGCTCGCCTGGGATGCGCCTACGCCCTAGGCAACGGAGGGCCCGTCTTCGTCGTGGAACCCAATGGGGAGGGGCAGACGCCGTCTGCCCTCGCGATAGGAGAGTTCGCGGCCCGCGGCGGCCACCAGCTCCGCGGGGAGCGGCCCGACGCCGCTTGCGAGCCCGAACGAGACAATCGTGGGGATGGATGCGCGCCATTCCGCCGCATTCAACTGTTCCAGCTGCTGGGCGATGCGCCGGCACATCCGCTGCGCGACTTCGATGGAGCCGTCCGGCACGGCCACGACCAGTGTGTCGCTGGTCAGACGGGCGGCGGCGTCGAGCCCGCGGGTACAACGCGCAACGGCCTCGGCGGGTGCCGCAGCATGGTGTCCGCCTCATCTTGCCCGTAGGCCTCGACGACGGACTCGGCATCGCTAACTTCGATCAGGAGGACGGCGATCGGTTGCCCGCATTCGGCTGACTCCGCGCAGAGCTGCGTAAGCGTCTTCTCGAAGGCCTTGCGGTTCGCGAGCCCCGTCAGCCGGTCCGTGGAGGCGTCCCGCTCCAGCCAACGCGCCATCGTCTCGCTGCGGCGTGACTCTCGTACGCGGGCGACCGCTTCGCGAATCCGGGCCGCGAGCTCGTTCGGCGCATCGAGGTCCGTGCGATCCATGACCGCATGGGGGTCCGGGACACCCCCGGCTTCGCCGGGGCCGTCCGCGAGGGCGATGATGGCGGCGTCGCCCGGTTGTTCGGCGAGGACCGCTCGCAGGTCATCGTTGGCGCTCGTCCAGAGGTCCGGGTTCACGATGATCGCGTCGAAGTCGCCCTTGCGCGGGAGCCTCGAGCCACCCCTCACGCTGCGCGCGCCATGAACGCCGAATCCTTCGCCGAACGCGAGCGCCTTGCGCACCCGCCGGGCATCGCTGACGGACAAGCCCAGCGTCAGAACGCGAAGGAGGATGGCCGTTGGTGCGCTTTCTCCGGTCGCTGTGGTGGGCATGCTCTCAGCATGTGTATCGGCAGACTGCGTGCCTCAGCTGAATCCGCCCGTGCCCTGCGATTAGGCAAAGAGCGGCCCTCCCGGGTCCAAGATCGCGCCGTCGACGGCGATCACACTCGGGCGCTCCTCGCAGTAGCCCTGGTTCTCGCATTTGTCGAATACGAACGAGGCCTTGGTCTTATCGAAGCTGATCGTCCAACTTCCCAGCACATGGCTCTCCGTTCCGCGTTCGTTCTCCCGCTCGAGGATCTCGATAAGCGCGGCGATCTCTTTGCGACCCATGTGCGTTCGCTCCGTCCGGCAGGCGGGATCCGTCTCCGGCGAATCCGCGCGATTCCCCACAATCGTAGCGCTCGGAGCGGCCCAGGGGCCGTGATCGCCACTCCAACGTAAGATTGGAGGCCATGGGCCACGTCTTTGTTTGCCGCGAGGTACCGGGTCGAGCGGTC
The DNA here is from genome assembly GCA_965247935.1 of Tepidiformaceae bacterium. Lineage (GTDB taxonomy): Bacteria > Chloroflexota > Dehalococcoidia > Tepidiformales > Tepidiformaceae > CAUYXJ01. The sequence goes on along the minus strand of CBDFIA010000002.1, from coordinate 364,267 downwards.
GAGCTGTTGCGCGACGCTGGTCACGAGGTGGTCGTCTGGCCTGGGGAGATGCCCCCCGGGGCGGCGGTGCTGCGTGAGCACCTGCTGGGTGCCGATGGCGCGCTCACGATGGTGACGGATCCGATCGATGGGGAGCTGATCGAGGCCGCGAGCCGCCTCCGCGTTATCGCGAATATGGCCGTGGGCTACGACAACGTCGACCAGGAGGCAGCGGCGGCGGCCGGTGTCTGGGCGACCAACACCCCCGGTGTGCTCCACGAGACCACCGCCGACCTCACCTTTGCGCTCATGCTCGCCGCCGCTCGCAATGTCGTCGTCAGTGACCGCGATACTCGGGCGGGGGGGTGGCGGACGTGGTCGCCGACGGCGTTCCTGGGACACGATCCGTCGGGCGCCACGCTCGGGATAGTCGGCTTGGGTGAGATCGGCCAGGCGGTGGCACGCAGGGGGCGCGGGTTCGGGATGACGATCCTCACGAGCACTCGCACCGCGCGCCCCGAACTGGAGCGCGAACTCGGGGTGCAACGCGTGTCCCTTGCCGAGCTGCTGGAGCAGGCGGACTTCGTCAGTCTGCACGTGCCCCTCGGCCCCGAGACCGAGGCCCTGATCGGGCCGGCCGAGCTGACGCTGATGAAGTCGACCGCGATTCTCGTGAACACGGCCCGCGGTGGCGTGGTCGACCAGGACGCGCTCGTGGAGGCGCTGGGCGCCGCGGCGATCGGTGGCGCCGCGCTCGACGTCACGGTCCCCGAGCCCCTCCCCGTCGACCACTCCCTCCTGGGCTTCGCCAACGTCATCATCACCCCGCATATCGGCAGCGCGAGCCACGCCACCCGCGCGCGCATGGCGGAGATGGCGGCGGAGAACATCATCGCCGTCCTCGCGGGGGATGAGCCCAACCACCCTGTGAACCGCCCGCCCCACCCCCGCCGCCCCGCTTGACACGCACCGCGGTGTCGCCGAGAACAGGGACGACTGGCTCCGGTCGACTCTGACGGAGGAAGAACGCTGAGCGACGAATCCGCCACCGGCAATCTTTGGCTGGCTGAGGAGCTTTGGGAGCTCGGCGCGATCGAGTTCGGCAACTTCACGCTGGGCCGAACGACGGTCGATTCGCCCATGTACGTGAATCTGCGCAAGCTGATCAGCAGCCCCAAGGCCCTCCAACGCTGCGCTGAGATCATCCGGACCGAGCTCGAAACGCTCGTCTCCATGCGCCACCCGCACGTGCAGCCCTTCACGCTCGTGGCGGGCGTGCCGTTCGGGGGACTGCATGTCGGCACGGCCTTTTCGCTCCTGGCGAACACCCCAATGATCTACATCCACCCGCCCGGGACGGAGAAAGCGGACCTGATCGAGGGGAACTACGTGCGGGGCCAGTCCTGCCTGATCATCGACGACCTCATCACTGGCGGCGGTAGCATCCTCCAGACGGTCGAGACGCTCACGGAGGCCGGCCTCGTCGCGCGTGACGCGGTCACCCTGATCGATCGCCAGGAGGGGGGCGGTTCGGCGCTGAGGGCGAAAGGGATCAACCTCGTGAGCATCCTCACGCTCGAGCAGATCGCCAACTACCTGCGCTACTCCGGTCACATCGACGTCGAGGCCTACGAGCGGGTGACGCGCTATATCCGCTCACGTCCAAACGACTAGCGCTCCGTCCCGCCAACGCGGGAGCCCCTGATCGCGCTCTTTCCCTCCGATCGGCGAGCATCCCTAGATGGCCACCGAGCAGGGTCGGGACGCGGCGAGCGAGCTGAGCGAGCGCGAGCCCGTCACCTTCCGTGCACGCCGCGCCATTCGTAGAGTGAATCACCTAGTGCGAGACGAAACGGAGCGCATCGCAGCTCCCGACGCCGATGGGTGGTCCGAGGAGGAGCTCGCTCGCCGCGCGGTTGCCCGGGATGAGGATGCCTGGCGTGTGGTGTTCGAGCGTCACTATCGGGGGGTCTATGCCTTCGCACGCTACCGCTTGGGCCAGCCCGAAGAGGCGGATGACGTCGCCTCCCAGGTCTTTGAAGTCGCCTACGCCCGAGCCGATCGTTTCGACTATCGGGGCGTGCCCATCGGGGCCTGGCTCACCGGGATCGCCCGCAACCTTGTCCGCGATCGGCTCAAACGGCGCGGCCGGCGGGGGATCGAAGAGGAACTGCTGGAATCGGTCACGCCGATCGAGCCCGACCGTAGCGGTGACGTCGAGGATCAGCAGGACCTCGCCGCCGCCCTCAGGCATCTCACCGAGGACCAGCAGACTGTGATCCACCACCGCTTCGTGCTCGACCGGCCTGTGGCCGAAACGGCGGTCCTGATGGAGCGTTCGGAGGACGCGATCAAGAACCTGCAGCGTCGCGCGCTCGCCGCCATGCAGCGGGCGCTCGTTGGCGCGGGCTACGAACGGGGGGCGACCGGTGGCGCCTGACCGGATCGACGAGCTGCTCGACGAGGCCCTCCACACGGGCTCCGTTCCGGCCGAGGCGACGCCTTCGGAGCGCGCTGAGATCACACGCCTTCTCGCGGCCGCCGCGGACCTCCGCGCCAGCGCCGATAGCGTCGACATCGAAGTTGAGCGGGCGCTGCCCATCGCCCGCGCCCGCTTCGAGCGTCACCTCGCCGCCGCTCGCGGTCCCGCAGTCGTCCCGGCACCCCTCCGCCGGGGTATGTGGGGCCGCCTGCGCGACCGGCTGCGTACCGGACCGCTGGTCGCCTTCGGCTCCGCTGCCGCGATCGCGATCGTGGCCCTGGTCGCTGTCCTCGTCGTGCCTTCGCTCTTCTCGGGGACGCAGTCCGCCTACGCTTCGGTGCTCACGGCCGGCGACTACGCGCAGGTCGAGGGTGTGGTCACCGACGTCGTCTCCGATGGCGCGCAACGCACGGTCATCGTCGAATCCGAGTTCGGCTCGCTGGAAGTGCAGCTGCCCGAGGGGACTTCCGTAGTTTCCGATGCGGAACCGCTGACCGTCGATGCCATCGTCAAGGGGCAGCGCGTGCGCGTTTCGGGTGTCGTCGACAAGCAACGGCGGCTCGCGGCCAGCACAGTTGTGGTTTCCGGCGCAACGTCCAAACCCGATCGCAAGCACTTCGAACGGCTTCGGGATGTGCATGAACCGGTTCGCGGCACGATCGTCTGGTTCTCGCACGCAGAGGACGGGTCGCACGGGGTCGTCGCGCTCCTGACCGCAGACGGCGGTCGCTTCTTCGCCGAGGTCGACGGCCCAGCGGTAGCCGATCTCCTCAATCAGCACGCGTCCGTGCCCGGCGCCGAGATCGTCCTGAGCGCATCGGGCGACGATCGCCGTCCGGGCGTGCTCGCCCTCGAGGTGGTCGAGCGGCGTCCGCCGCCGCCGGCCGGCGAGCCCGCGCGGGCCTGCGAAACGCTGCCGCTGGTGCGCCACGGCCTCGTCCGGGTCTGCGGCGTGCTCATCGCCCGCGATGGGGAGACGCTCACCATCGAAACTGCCGCCGATGGGCAGCGGATCGCGATCGCGACGTCCAAAACTCGCGTCATCCCCTTGGGCGAGAGCGACGTCTCCTTCGAGCAGCTGCGGCGCAATCCCGAAGCCGGTATCGGCCATCTCGTGGTGATCACGGGGGCGCCACACCGGGACTCGGACAGAATCGTGGCCGATGTCATCCTCGTCGGCCCCCCAATTCCGCAGCCGGTTCGCTAGCTGCTGTGTTCCTGCGAAGGGTTCATGCTGCCAGAGCGGTAGCCCGCGAGGTCGAGCGCGACGTGCTTGAACCCCAGCCCTTGGAGCTTCTTGACCACCCGTTCGCGGTTCTCCGGGGCGAACGCGATCGCCATCCCGTCCGCGTCCGTCTCGATGCGAGCGACCTCGCCGTGGTGGCGGACACGCACCTGGCGCAGCCCCATCCCGCGTAAGAGCGCCTCGGCCGCCCCGACTTCGTCGAGCGCCTCGACGGTGACCGCGGTTCCGTGGGGGATGCGGCTGGCGAGGCAGGCCATCGCGGGCTTATCCCAGGTGGACAGGCCCATCTCGCGCGAAAGCGCGCGGATCTCGGCCTTCGTGAAGCCGAGTTCGAGGAGGGGACTGCGAACGGCGTGGTCCCTGGCGGCCTGTTGCCCCGGCCGCCAATCGCCCGCATCGTCCGCATTCGTGCCGTCAACGACGATAGTGCTACCGGCGCGTTCGGCGATCGCTTCGAGGATGCCGTAGAGCTCGTCCTTGCAGTGGAAACAGCGCAGGGGCCCGTTGGCGACGTAGTCGGGATTGTCCATCTCGTGCGTGTCCACGCACTCGTGGCGGATGCCGATGTGCGCTGCCAGCTCCACCGCCTCTGCCCGTTCGCTCGCGGCCACGGACGGCGAGAGGCCGGTGATGGCCATCGCCTCGTCCCCCAGCGCCTCCTGGGCGATCGCGGCGAGGAAGGTCGAGTCCACGCCGCCGCTGAAGGCGACTACGACCCGACCGTAGCCGCGGAGTTCGCCGCTAAGCGCAGCGCGGCGTTCGACGAGGGGCACCATCTCCCCATGGTAGGCCGCGGCCGGGTTGGGTGGGAGGCCGGGCCGCCTACGCTCGCCCTGGGATCTGGAGGTCGTCGGCGGGCGGTGCGGGGTTGAGGATGCCCGACATCAGCTGCGTTGGTACGAGGTTACGCAGCTCGTCGAGCGTCCACTTCGCGTCTTTGTAGATCGTGCGAACGGGCGGGTAGATCTCCCCGAGCAGGCCGACCTGGCCGCCGGCCACGGCGAAGATCTTGCCGTTGATGTTCCAGGCCTCGTCGAGGAGCAGGTAGACGGTCATAGGCGCGACCATGTCCGGCCCGCGCAGGCCCGAGTCCTGTGCAGCCTGCCGCTGCGTATCGGCGGCCTGCCCGCCCGACGGGCCCATGCCCCGCTGCTGTCTCAGCTGTCGGGTAGTGTCGGGCACGGTCGCCGTGAGGCGCGTCGCGGCGCCCGGTGCGATCGCGTTCACCGTCACGCCGTAGCGCCCGAGGTCGCGCGCAACGACGCGTGTCAGGCCGGCAACGCCCGCCTTCGCGGCGCCGTAGTTCGCCTGGCCCGAGTTGCCCTGCAGCCCGGACACCGAGGAGTAGTTGACGATGCGCCCGTAGCGCTGTTGACGGAAGACCACACCGGCCGGTTTCGTCGTCGTGAAGTGGCCCTTGAGGTCGATCCGAATGACGTCGTCCCACTCCTCCTCGGTCATGTTGAAGACCATGCGATCGCGCAGGATCGCGGCGAAGTTGATGAGGCCGTCGAGTTTTCCGTAGGTGTCGAGCGCCGTCTGGATGACGCTCTCGCCGCCCTCCATCGAGGAGACGTCGGCGAGATTCGCGCTGGCGTCGCCGCCGGCATCCTTGATCTCAGTCACGACCTGCTCGGCCGGGCCGTCGTCGTGGCCGCTGCCGTCGGGGTTCACGCCAGGGTCGTTGACGACGACACGGGCCCCCTCGGAAGCGGCCAGGAGCGCACATTCGCGGCCGACGCCGCGCCCCGCGCCCGTCATGGCGATCACGCGGCCCTCGAGCAGGTTGGCCATGGTCAGCTCCTTACGGTAGGCGAACGGTGGCGGTGCCCGGGGAGGTCTTGCGGCCGTCGGGGTTCTCGGTCCAGATCTCGAGGTCGACGAGCCGCTCGCCGCCCTCCTCGTATTTGCGTGTCACCACGCCCTTGCACTCGATGTCCTGCTCGGGAAAGTCCATACCGCGGTAGCTGCAGCCGACGCGCTTGACCCGTCCCGCGTTCCCCACCCAGTCGTGCAGGAGCTGCCCGAGGAAGGCGTGCTTGAGCGCGCCGTGCACGATGATGTTGTCGAGCCCGGTCGCGCGGGCGAAGTTGTGGTCGTAGTGGATCTGGTAGAAGTCGCCCGAGCCGGCGGCCCAATAGACCAGCTGCTGCGTGCTGCAGTTCTTCTTCAGCGTGGGGATTTGCATCCCCTCCTGGACCTCGTCCCATGTCGCGCTCATGCTGCGCCTCCTAGTAGCGGATGCCGGTACCGGTAGCGATCGCGACGGGCTCGCCGCGCTCGTTCCGATACGTGGTTTTGGTGGTAGTGATCATCATCTCGCCGAGGCTGCTCTGGCGCTCTTCGATGGAGGCCAGGGCGCTCGTCGACGTAAGGACATCGCCTGCGCAGATGTCGGCCAGATACTCGATGTCGGTGCCGCCATTGAGCACGCGTTTGAGCGGCCGCCGCGGCTCCGGCAGACTCGGGCCACGCCGCCCAGCGCCGGCCGCCGCGGGGTTGTAGATGGGCGTACCGAGGTAGCCCGGCGGTGCGGGCAAGCTGCGATAGCCGGCGGCCTTGGCCGCCTCCTCGTCGTAATAGACGGGGTCCGTGTAGCCAACCGAGCGGGCGAACATACGCACCGAGGTCTTGTCGATCTCGAGCGTTGTAGGCTCTGACTCCTTGCCGATCTGCGCGCGCATCTCTTCGGTGATCAGCGATTCCTGGGTCGCGTCGGTCATACCGCCTCCTCCCGTAGCTCGCGAACGATATCGCCTTTCGGAGGGCGTCACCACTTGCCCGCGGCCGCGGACCGGAACCCGGCGCGGCGCTCGAGGGGGACCGCCGCCGGCGCCGGCTGAGGCTCGAGGCCACCACGAACGATCGCGCCGGTGGGGCAAGCGGAGCAGTCGCCGAGGACGTGATCAGAGCCCCCGGAGGTCGCCCCCCGCGCGTTCCCGCGGCCCCCTCCGCAGAACATCAGGGGTTTGCCGCCGTCACCCCTGGGCCCTTTCGCCGCGAATCGGGATTCGCCCAATGCGGGGGCCGGAGACCGCTCGCTAGCCTGCTGTTGGGGTTGGCGTCGCATCGCCTTCAGGAGGTCGCGTGGGAGAGGGTTCGCCCCTGGGTCCCATTCTCGAGCGTTGGAACCAGCTGCCGCGAGGGCGGCAGTTCGCCCTCGCCGGGATCGTGGCGGGCACGATCGTCGTGCTCTACTTCGTCCTTACGAGTTCGAGCCAGGCGAACTTGGTCGTGGCGTACACCGGCCTCGCGTCCGAGGACAGCGCTGCCGTCGCCGATGAACTCGAGCGCCAGGGTATCGCCTACGAGATCGGCGGGGGCGGCACCACCGTCTCGGTGGCCGCCGGGAACGTCGCCGAGGCGCGGATCGCCCTCGCCCAAGTGGGCCTTCCCAATGGCGGCCAGGTGGGCCTCGAGATCTTCGACAAGACGAACTTCGGCGCGACCGACTTCGTCCAGCAGGTCAATTTCCGCCGTGGTCTCGAGGGCGAGCTTGCGCGCTCGATCAACAGCCTCGATACGGTCCAAGGCAGCCGCGTCCACATCGTCATGCCGGACGACTCGCTGTTCGCGGAGGACGAAGAGGAAGGGACTGCCAGCGTTCTCCTGCAGCTGCGGCCGGGCGCTTCACTCAGCCAGAGCCAGGTCCAGGGCGTCGCCAACCTCGTGTCCCATTCCGTCGAGGGGCTCGATGTCTCCGGTCTCACCATAATCGACGATAGCGGCCGCGTTCTCTTCGATGGGTCCGCCTTCGATGGCCTTGGGGGCATGGGCGGCACCGCGAGCCAGCTCGATGTGCAGCGCCAGTACGAAAACTCCCTGGCGCGCGACATCACCAGCATCCTGAACCAGTCGATCGGGACCGGCCGCAGCGCGGTCACCGTTCGCGCAGCGATGAATTTCGACACCGTCACCTCACAATCCGATACCTTCGACCCGGCCACGATCATCCGCAGCCAGGTGGTGGTTGACGAGTCGTTCAACGGCGACAACCTCACGGTTGGGGGTGTCCCGGGCACCGGCACCAACGCCACGGAGACTGAGGGCGAGGCGGCCACGGGCGCGAGCACCTACCGCCGCACAGAAACCACGACGAACAATGAGGTCAGCCGCACAAACACCACGACCGTCACTGCGCCCGGCAGCGTCGAGCGCCTCAGCGTCTCGGTTGTGCTCGACGAGAGCGTTACGGGCGCTCAGGAGAGCGCGATCACAAGCGCCGTCGCGGCGGCGGTCGGCCTCGACCAGAGCCGGGGCGATACGCTCAGCGTCACGCGGCTGCCCTTCGACCCCAGCGTCGCCGAGGCGTTCATCCCGGCCGCTGCCGCCGACGGTCTGGCGCAGTACTTCGAGTATCTGCAACTGCTCCTGCCGGTGCTCGCCGTGGTCCTCGCGTTCGTGCTGGTCATGCTGCTCCTGCGCTCGCTCGGCAAGCGCCAAGTCGCACTGCCGGCAGCGAGTCAGCAGGTCTTGCTCGGCCAGGGCGCTGGCGCAGCTGCCGGCGCGCTTGGTCAGCCAACCGGGCAGGCCCTATCGATGCCCGACATCCCCACGGTCGATCCCGAGGAGGAGCGCGTGGGCGCCCTTGCCGAAAAGAACCCCCGCGCCGTGGCCGACGTAGTCCAGACCTGGATTCGTGAGGAGGAATAGAGGGCGATGCCGTCGAGCACGGGTGAGCTTAAGGGCCGGCGCAAGGCCGCAGCGCTCCTGATCACCATCGGGAAGGAGCGCTCTGCCGATGTGCTGCGCCACCTCGCTGACGACGACATCGAGCGGCTCACCTGGGAGATCTCGGCGCTTGGCGAGCTCTCGCCCGACCATCGCCGCGCCGTCCTCGAGGACTTCGAGAACGCCGCCCGCTCGCACAACGTCATCTCGCTCGGCGGCCTCGAATACGCCGAGGACCTCCTCCGCCTGGCCCTGGGCGAGACCAAGGCCCAGGAGCTCATCGACCGCCTCTCCGCTAACTCGACGACTCGTACCCTTCGGGTTTCTTCGCCACCTGAACGTCGCGCAGCTGGTGAACTTCCTCAATACGGAACACCCCCAGACCGTGGCCCCTGCTCCTCACCTTCCTGAAGCCGGAGCGGGCCGCGCAGGTCCTCTCCGCGATGGAATCGGGCATGGCGACGGAAGTGGCGCAGCGAATCGCCACGATGGACCGCGCCAATCCCGACATCGTCAGCGAAGTCGAGGCGGTTCTTCGCCGGAAGCTCAGCGCCGTCCTCCAGCCAGCGCGCGAAACGCAGCACGTGGGCGGGGTCGAGGTCCTCGTCGAGCTTCTCAAGCACAGCAATCGCACACCGAGAAAACGATCATCGAGGAGCTCGAGGAGTCCGAGCCGGACCTCGCGGACGAAATCAAGAAGCGGATGTTCGTCTTCGAGAACATCGGCGTGCTCGACGACAAGTCGATCCAGCGCATCCTTCGCGAAGTGGAGGTGCGCGACCTCGGCCTGGCGCTCAAAGCATCGGGCTCGGACGTGCGCGCCAAGATCCTCAACAACATGTCGAGCCGGGCCTCGGCCATGCTCGACGAGGACATCGAAGCTTCCGGGCCGGTGCGCTTACGCCACGTCGAAGAGGCGCAGGCACGCATCGTCGAAGTCATTCGTCGTCTCGACGAAGCCGAGGAGATTGTGATTGCGAGGGGTGGTGACGATGAGCTCGTCGGCTAGTCGCCGGCGCGTGATCCGCGCGGCCGCTGGCGACGGTGAGGTCCTCGTGCTGGGTGACTCCGCGCGCCAGAGCCTGGCGACCACGAAAGCGATTGCCACGACCGACGAGATGCTCGCGGCCGCCGAGGCTCGCGCCGCCACCATCGTCGCCGACGCCCAAGCGGCAGGCGGCGCCGAGCTGGCCGAGGCGCATGCCTCTGCCGAGGCCGTCCGCGCCGAAGGCCGGGAACTCGGCCGGCAGGAGGCGCTGGCCGAGGTCAGTGGGCTGCTCGAGCTCATCCGGCGCGCAGCCGCCGAGGGCGGCGCCATCCGCCAGAGCGTTGCCGAGGACGCCGTGCCCCTGATTGCCCGCGCGACCGCGCTCGCGACCAGGCGCCTCGTCGCCGACAACTACGAAGCCGATCCCGAGCGCACTACCGCCGTCTGCCTCGAAGCGGTGCGCGCGGCCGCCGGCCAGGAGATCGTCAGCGTACGCGTCGCTCCGCTCGCTCAAGAGCCAGTGCGCGCATCCCTGGGCGACGCGGCCCGCTATGTCGTGCCGGACGAGGCCGTCGCCATCGGCGGCTGCGTGATCGATCTGCGCAACGGAACGTTGGACGCGAGCCTCGACGCGCGACTGGGCCTCATGGAGACGGCATTGGAACACACGTATGAGCAAGGCAGCGCCCGATGAGCGGCAACCGGCTGGAGGCTGTGGTGGAGGCGGCGCGCTCGGCGGAGCTGTTCGACCGGGCGGGGACCGTGCTCCGTACCGACGGTGATCTCATCGGCGTGGGCGGGGCGAACTTCCGCCAGCGCGAGCTCGCGCGCGTGCAGGGCACCTCCGGTTCGTGGCTGGCTGCGGAGTGTGCGGCAGTTCATGAGGGTGAAGCTCAGCTCGCGCTCCTGGAGCGGGGATCCGTGGCCGTGGGCGCACGTGTCGTGGCGGCGGGGCACGCGGTTTCCGCACCCGTGGGCGACGCCCTCCTGGGCCGGGTGCTCGATGGGCTCGGCCGCCCCGTCGATGGCGGTTCGCCGCTCTGGCGCGTCCGCCCCGTGCCGATCCACGCAGATCCGCCCAATCCCCTCGATCGTGAGTTGATTAGGGAGCCCCTGCCCACGGGGGTCCGGGCGATCGATGGCTTCCTCACCCTTGGTCGCGGTCAGCGCGTGGGTATTCTCGCCGGTTCGGGCGTGGGCAAGAGCACCCTCCTGGGCATGCTCGCGCGCGGCACGGCCGCGGATCTCACGGTGATCGCGCTCATCGGGGAGCGTGGCCGTGAAGTCCGAGATTTCATCGAGCAGGACCTCGGCCCCGAGACCCTCGCGCGCAGCGTCGTTGTCGCAGCCACGAGCGATACCCCCGCCGCGCTGCGCCTCGTCGCGGCCCGCACGGCTACCGCGATCGCGGAGGGGTTCCGCGAGGAAGGGCGCAACGTCCTCCTCCTCTTCGATAGTCTCACCCGTGTGGCCACGGCCCAGCGCGAGATCGGGCTCGCCGCCGGCGAACCCCCGACCACCCGCGGCTACCCGCCCTCCGTGCTCAGTCTCATCCCGCGGCTCGCGGAGCGTGCCGGCAGTGATGACCGCGGGAGCGTCACCGCGATGTACACGGTGCTCGTGGAGGGCGATGAGATGGACGATCCGATCGCGGACATCGCACGAGCCACGCTCGACGGGCACATTGTGCTCCGGCGCGACCTCGCCGGCGCCGGCCATTACCCCCCGATCGCGGTGCTCGAAAGCAATTCGCGTCTCATGCAGCGGGTGACGGAGCCGAACCATCAGGTGGCAGCGGGCGCGTTGCGCGCGCTCCTCGGTGCCTACGATGAGGCTCGCGATCTCGTGAATATCGGCGCCTACCAGCAAGGCGCCGATCCTATCGTCGATGCCGCCCTCACCCTGCGTCCCGAGCTCGACGGCTACCTGCGCCAGCCGGCGGAGGAAAGCGTTCCTTTCGACGAAGCCGTCGCTGGCCTCATGGCCCTCGCGGGCCAAGCGCATCAAGCGCTTAGCGCCGTGCCGCCTGCGGATGTCCAGATCGCAGCGCCGGACGTCGTCGACGGAGATGCCCAGGTGGCGGCGTGAACGCGCGGCGTCTGGGCCGCCTGATCCGCCTCCGCAGCCGCCTCGAGCGTGAGCAGGAGGAACGGCTACAGCTGGCCGCGCGTCACCGCGACGGGCGTGCGCAAGTGGTTTCGGAGCGAAACGCGCACAAGGCAGCACTCCTGCGCGCGCCGGAACCGCCCAAGGCTCAGCCGGTCGACCTCGAGTCGTCCGCGCTCTACCTCCATCGCGTCGACCGCGAGCTGAACGCGAGCCGGGCGGGGCTCCAGCACTCGCTGGTCGAGCTCGCGCGGGAGCGCGTCGCGCTCCTCGCGCGCCGTCGCGACCGATCGAGGAGCACCTCGAGCGCGCGACGGGCTAAAACCCGCCGCCGCGCCCGTGCCGTTCACGCCGAGCGCGACCGCCGCGACGAGCATGTCGCCCACTCTGTCGCCGTTTCCCCCCGTACGCAAAGGAGAGGCACGCCATGATCGACTTCGGAGACAGCGGCCTGCGCATGATTCAGGGCTGGCTCGATGGCCTCGCCGGCCGCCGCGAGGCCATCGCCGACAACATCGCCAATATCGATACGCCCGGCTACCAGCGCCGCACGGTCGATTTCGAGACGGAGCTGCGCCGCAGCATCGGTACGAACCGTGGGCCGCTGGCAGCCACCCAGCCAGGCCATGTTTCTCAGGTCCGGGGTGTGCGTGGTGGCCTCGGTCTGGATGGCGCCTCGGAGCTGGTCTCGTCCCGGCGTGACGGGAACACGGTCCAAATCGACCAGGAGATGATCCTGCTCGCCGAAACGCAGATGCGCTATCAGGCGGCTTCGGCCGCGCTCACTCGCAAGTTCACGTTGATTCGCGAAGCCCTGCGCAGCTTCTAAGGGAGGATTCGTCATGGGATTGTTCAGCTCAATCGCCGCCACCGCCTCAGGCCTCGCCGCGCAACGCACGCGCATGGACGTGGTCAGCTCGAACGTCGCCAACATGAACAGCACCCGCTCGGCCACGGGCGAAGGGCCGTACAAGCGCCAGGTTGTGCGCATGGCCGCGTCGAACGCGCAGGCGCCCTTCGCGGGTCTCGTCAAAGGCTTCGAGGCGCAGTCGGCCCCGGGTGTCGTCCTCACGCAGGTCACGACGGACGAATCGGACCCGAGACGGGTCTTCGAGCCTTCGCATCCCGACGCCGACGCCGACGGCTACGTTTCGATGCCCAACGTCGATCTGATCCAGGAGATGACCGACCTCACCTCCGCCAACCGCTCCTATCAGGCGAATGCCACCGTTCTGTCCGCCCTCAAGGAGATGGCGCTCAGGGCGCTGGACATCGCGAGTCGGTAAGTCACGCCCCATCCCCTACGTGAAAGGCGGGCCCCCTTATGGAGATCGAACGAATACAGAGCGCTCAGCTCATGCCCCACATTGGAGCGAGTCCGGCAGCCGCCCAAGCCGGCTTCGGCGACCTGTTGGTGAATGCGCTCGGCCAACTTCAGGCCGTGAGCGATAACGCCGACGCGAAGGTGGCGGCGCTGGCTACCGGCGAGGACGTGGAGTTGCACGACGTGATGATCGCCCTCGAAGCCGAAAGCCTTGCGATGAATCTCGCCGTGCAGGTCCGCAACAAGGCCGTCGAGGCCTATCAAGAGATCATTCGGATGCAGGTGTAGATGACCGCCGCCGTTCCCGCCGTCGCGATTCCCCCGGCCGCCCCCTTCGCTGAAGGTGGCGAGCCGATCGTGGTGCCCGGCTTCGGGGAGCAGCTCGGCGCGGCCGTCAGTGGCCTCCCTCATCGGGATGCCGGCCAGCCGGAGGCGAACGGGCACGGCGACGCTGGCCCTGAGGGAGACGCGGCCGCGTCCGCGCTTCGGGACTCCGATTCCCAGCAGGGCGCGGGTCTGGCCAGTGAGCTGACCGAAGCGGGCGTGCTCCAGCTGGTCACGCCTGCGCTCGCAGGGCCGTTGTTGACAAGTGCAGCGCTGCTGGCCACGACCGCGGCTACTGGTCCCGGGGGGCCACAGGCCCCGTCCGTCGTGACACCGATACTGTCGACAACCACTCCCACCGCCGCTCCTGCCCCGACGCCTGTGGCCCCGGGATCGGCGCTCCCCGCCGAGGTTGGGCCCGCCAGGTTTGCCGTTCCGGAGGGTCCGGCGGCGCCCCCGCGTCTCGTCGAAAGCAGCGGCAGCGCCGGTCAGTCGGCCGCGAGCGCGGGTTCGACCCCCGAATCGAGTGCGGCCGTACCCGCCACCATCGTGGCTTCAGCAAGCGTGACGCATGGTGGACCACGTTCTGGCCCGGGAAGTCCGCCGAGCCCCTCGCCGAGGGCCCCTGCGGTAGAGCCGCCGGTGACGGCAAATGGCGCGGGAGGTTCGGAGCAGCTTGGGACCCGCACCCCGACGGCTGAACCCGTTGCCACGGCACCGAGTGGGAGCGCCCGCGAGGGTGCGTCCGCCACAGGGACCCAGCGCCCCGCTGGTCCGGCTCCGCCGCGCATTGTGGCTTCAGCAAGCGTGACGCATGGTGGACCACGTTCTGGCCCGGGAAGTCCGGCGAGCGCGGCGCCGGCGGCCCTTACCGTAGTGCCGCCGGTGGCGGCACCTGGCCCGGGACGTTCGGCGCAGCTCGAGGCCCGCACCCCGACGGCTGAACCCGTTGCCGCGGCACCGACTGGGAGCGCCGGCGAGGGTGCGTTCACCACAGGGACTCAGCGCCCCGCTGGTCCGGCTCCCCACCACGACGTGGGTCCGGCTCCGCCGGAACGCGCGGCGCACGTGGTCCGCTTCGTCGGAAATGTGCCCCAGACCGAAGTCCCAGACGCCGGGCCGTCCCTCCCCAGCTCCGCCGCAACGATCGCGGCGGCCCCGGCGGGAACGCCAGTGCAGACAGCGCCACTTGCCTTAGGCCCCGTGGCTGCGCCCATAACCACCGCGCCGCCTCCGCCGGTGGCGCAACTCGCGAACTTGGTCGTCGAGCAGATCGATCAGGGTGGCGGGGTCGCTCGGCTCGTGCTGGACCCGCCCGAGCTCGGCGAGATCGTGATCCGGGTGACTACCGGCGGCGATGTGATCAGGATCGACGTTCGGGTCGATCGCCCCGAAACAGCAGCCCTCCTCCGTGAGCGCCAGATCGACCTGACGAGCCTGCTCGGCGAGCGGGGCCTCGATCTCGCCGAGCTTTCGCTCAGCACGGGCTCCCGTCACGGCTTCGAGCGCGAACTCGGTGAAGGAACGGATGACGCCGCGCCGGGCTTCCGCGAGATCCTCACCGGCGAGAACCCGCCCGCCGTCGAAACCGAAACCCACAACCGCTTGCGTGCCGCCTACAACCCCGACGGCGCGCTCCTTTACCGCGTCTAGGAGCGAACGATGCCTATCGATCCGGTCACCCAATTCCAGAATGCGACGTTCCGGAGCGTGGAGCAGAACTCCAGTCTGAGCGACCTCGGGAGCGTCGATTTCATGGCGCTGATCATTGCCCAGATGCGGAACCAAGATCCGCTCAGCCCCCAGGACAACAGCGACTTCATGGCGCAGCTCGCGCAGTTTGAAACGCTCAGCCAGATGACCCAGATGGCAAACGGTCTGCGCGTCATGCAGAGCGTCAATGAGCTCTCCAGCGCAACCGCGATGATCGGGCGCACGGTCACCGGCCGTCAGGTCGACGCCGCGTCCGCGATCGCGGACATCGTGGCTCGCGAGCTGTTCGGTGCTCCCTATGCGGAGCTCACGTCCGACCAGGTGATCGCCGTCGACGCCGACGCCCGTGTGGTCGAGGCGCTCGCGGATCGTGCCAACGCCGGCGCTGAGGTGACCGGCGTTGTCGAGCGCGTGATCGTCGGCTTCGACGGTATCCCGATGCTGTTCGTCGACGGCAAAGTCGTCGACCTCTTCACGGTTGCGGAGGTCGCCTAGTCATGGACGTTGAACGAGTCGGGCCGCCGGACCAGACGGCCGCGGCAACCCCGAACCGTCCCGCCGCCGAAGGCTTCGGCGAGGCCCTGCAGGGTGCGCTCGGTGGGCTGAGCCTCAGTCGTCACGCCCAACACCGGATCGGCCGGCGCGATCTCGCGATCGATGCGGCTGCCGCCCAGCGGCTGAACGCCGCCGTCCACCGCGCCGCCGAGAAGGGCGCGCGCACCAGCGTGGTGATGCTCGACAACCTTGCCGTGGTCGTCGACATCCGCCAGCGCACCGTCGTTACCGCCATGAATCAGACCGGTGGGGAGGGTCGCGTCTTTACGAACATCGATTCCGTCGTTATCGGCTAGAGCCGAATCAGCGCGGGGCCGGTCCGCATCGGCGGGAGGCCTGGCACCAGAGAAGAATCTAGCGGGGGGCGCAGAGCGCCGGGAGGAAACACCGCCATGATGCGAGCACTCTTCTCCGCAATCTCCGGAATGCGGAACCACATGTCCTTCATGGATGTCGTGGGGAACAACATTGCCAACGTCAACACCATCGCCTTCAAGTCGAGCCGGGTGACCTTTCAGGACATGCTCGGCCAGACGATCAGGGGCGCGGGCGCGCCCCAGAACGGCCGCGGCGGGACGAATCCGGCCCAGATCGGCCTCGGCATGACCCTCGGCGGGATCGATAGCCTCATGTCCCAGGGCTCGATTCAGTCGACTGGGAAGCTCACCGACTTCGCCATCCAGGGCGAGGGCTTCTTCGTCGTCTCTGACGGCATCCAGCAGGTCTATTCCCGCGACGGCGCGTTTGAGGTGGGCGTCGACGGTGGCCTGGTCAGTCCCGTGACCGGCTTCCGGGTGATGGGCTGGAACACCAATGGTACGAACGCGATCGACACACAATCGCCGCTGGAGCCGATCGACATCCCCTTCGGCACGCGGATCAGTGCGCAGCCAACGCAGCTGATGACGCTGGCGGGCAACGTCGACGCGGGCACGCCCCTGTATTCGGCGGGTCCCCCGGAAGTGGGTGTCGTCTCGACCACCGTCACCGGCTATGACTCGCTCGGCGCGATCCACGCGGTCAAGGTCGACTTCCGCCATACGGCGGCCAATTCATGGACCGTGGTCGCCAACTTCGACAACGACGATGCCGACGCCTTGATCAACAACCCTGTCACGGTGACGAACGGGGCCGTGACCTTCACCCCAGCCGGCGCCGTCGATACGGCGGTCCCGAACAACGGCATCATCACGTTCAGCCTGCCCTCGCTCGGAACGGCCGCCGCCGACCCGTTGGACTTTACGTTCGACATCTCCCAACTCTCACAGTTCGCCGGTTCAAGCCAGATCAACCTTCAGGGTCAGGATGGCTTCCCCGCCGGTGCGCTCGTGAGCTTCGCAGTGAGTGCCACCGGCCAGCTCGCGGGCATCTACTCGAACGGGTCGAACCGCGCCATTGGCCAGCTCGCGATGGCGAACTTCGTGAATCCGGGTGGCCTTCTCCGGGGCGGTCAGAACCTCTGGAGCCCGACCAGCAACTCCGGTGATCCGATCATCGGCACACCGAATACGAACGGCCGCGGCGCTGTCCAGACGGGCACGCTCGAGGCCTCCAACGTCGACCTCGCCGAGCAGTTCACCAGCATGATCATCGCCCAGAGGGGCTTCCAGTCGTCGGCGAGGGTTACCTCGGCGGCCGACCAGATGCTCCAAGACCTGGTCGCGTTGATCCGGTAAGGAGTAACCCTTGGGCGGGACGCCGGACTCGTCTGGCGTCCCGCCTCTGCTGCCGTCTCTTTCTGTATGAAATCGCGCAAGCTCAGTCGCATCGCCACCCTGGCCGTCCTGCCGATCATTGCGATCGTCGTGACGCTCGTCGCCCGCGCCGATTTCGGAAGCGCCAGCGGGCAAGAGGCCCCGCCTCTCCGTGGCACCCTCGTGCTCGCTTCGCCGCGAAGCGAGAGTCTCACCTTCTACCGTTTCGAGGAGGCCTTGCGCGAGGAGTCGCTGCACGTGCCCGGTCCTCCGCACGAGCTGGCGGCATTAGGCGACCGCCTCTACGTCACGCTCGGCCGGGGCGACGCCATTATCGAGGTGCTGGCGTCCGCGCCCGGAATTCTGCGTACGCTGCCTCTCCCGGGCGAGCCGCATGGCCTAGCGATCGCAGGTGACGACCTCTTGGTCACGCTCGATGCGACAGGCGAACTCCTGACCATCGACCGCAACTCGCTGAGCATTCGGGACCGCGTCGCTACCGGAGACACGCCTCACGCCGTGGTCGTGGCGGAGGGCGTCAGCTACGTCACGCAGAGTGGCGACAACCGGCTCTGGACCTGGCGCGGCGGCCTCGCTTCTTCTACGGGCACCCAGCCCGAAAGCGTAGCGATCGTCGGCGATCGGGTGGTCACCGCCGACCGCGGAGGCTCGCTCAGTGTTTTCACGCGCGCGCCCTTCGCCTTCGTTGTGCGCCTCACGCTCGAGGGCGGACCCGTGCGTGTTGTCGCGATCGACGATGTGCGCGTCGCGGTATCGCTCGGCGACGACGAGCGCGTCGCCATCGTCGACATCGAACGCGCCGAGCTCGTCGAAACGCTCGACGTGGGAAGCCACCCGGACGGGCTCTGCCTGAGCCCAGACGGCGTGTTCCTCGCGGCGGTCTCGAGCGGCGCGGGCCACGTAAAGATCTACCGGGTGTCCGATTGGCGGCGGGTGCTTACGCTCCGTGCAACGACGCTCGCGCCGGGCGCCTGCGTCTGGCTGTAGCCGGGGCAGTCGACCGCCGCCGAAGGAGCCGGTACGGTTTCCGCATGTCCGAGGGCCAGTGCCAGCTCGGAGGCCGGTTCCGGCGCTGCCCCAATCGCGCGAGCGGGACCTGCCAGTACTGCGGGCGCTCGTTCTGCGGCGAGCACAGCCATTTCGCCGAAGGCTTCGAGGCTGTTTGCACGCGCAAGTCCTGTGCGGCCAAGCAGGACGATGTCCAGGCCCATCGGCTCTACGTCGAAGATGCCGTCCGTCTCAACCGTGCGGGCCTCTGCGGCCTCGAGGGCTGCAACGAGCGCCGGGCGTTCGAGTGCTCCAAGTGCCTTGGCTTCTACTGCCCCGCCCACCTCTCGGACCAGATGTACCCTGCCACCAGCAGGCTCGAGGCCCCACGCAGGGCGAGCGTTTGCCCGCACTGCTGGGATCGCCGCAAGATCTGGAGCAGGCGATGACCTTCCGCGGCCGCAAACCGGTCGCCCCAATAGGCTCGTGACCGGGCCTTCACCGCCCCTTCCCGGCGTCTCGGTGAGCGATATTGAGGTTGCGCGCGAGGCGATCGCCGACCGCGTTCGACTGACTCCGGTGTGGCCCTCGCTCACGCTCGAAGGGATCGCGGGCGTTCCCATCCTGCAGAAGTGCGAGCAGATGCAGCGCACGGGCTCGTTCAAGATTCGCGGCGCCCTGAACGTGGTTCGCGGCCTCTCCGCCACTGGGCGCAAACGGGGGCTCGTGACCGCGAGTGCCGGTAATCATGCGCAGGGCGTGGCTCTCGCTGCGCGTGAGGCCGGGATCGAAGCGACGGTGGTGATGCCGGTGCTGGCGCCGCTCTCGAAGGCCACCGCCACGCAGTCGCATGGTGCCCGGGTCGTCCGTTTCGGCGCGTCCCTCGAAGACGCGCGTGAGCACGCGCAGGTCCTCGCTGAGCGTGACGGAGGCCTCTACGTGCCTCCCTTCGATGACGATGCCGTCATCGCCGGCCAGGGCACGCTCGGCCTCGAGCTGCTGGAACAGGTTCCCGACCTCGCGGAGGTGATCGTGCCCGCGGGGGGCGGGGGGCTGCTCGCGGGCGTCGCGACAGCGGTGAAGGCGCGCCGGCCTGAGGTGCGCGTGATCGGCGTCCAGGCGGCCGCCATGGATGGCCTCTGCCGGTCGTTCGCCGCGGGCGAGGTGCGGACGGTCCCCCCGGCCAGAACACTCGCTGACGGCGCCGCCGTCGCGGGCCCCTCGGAGCGTACGTTTGCGCTCATCCAGGCGCACGTCGACGAGATGGTCTCCTGCGGGGACACCGCCATCGCGCAGGCGATCGTCCTCCTCCTGGAGCGCTCGAAGATGGTGGTCGAGGGGGCCGGCGCGCTCGGTGTGGCCGCCCTGATTTCCGGTGTGTACCGTCCCAAGGGCAAGGCCGCGGTCGTCCTTTCCGGTGGCAACATCGACGTCAACCTCGTCGGCTCGATCGTGCGCCACGGCCTCGTCGAGGCTGGTCGCTACCGTCACCTCACGGTGGAGGTGGCGGATACGCCGGGGGAGCTCGCGCTGGTCTCGGGCGCGATCGCGGGCGAAGCCGCGAACCTTCTGCAGGTGCGCCACGATCGCGAGGCTCCTGGGCTACCGGTCGGGGTCGCCGTCATCGACCTTCTTATCGAGGTCAACGATCAGGCCCATTTCGACCGCGTGACGAACTCGCTGCGGGATGAGGGTCTCGTCGATCTGGGCGTGATTCCTCCCCGCCTGGCGACCCCGGGGGCGCGCCGGCGCTACGAGTCGCTTTAGTCGGGGAAGAGCGCCCCATCGAGGGCAATCAGGACCAGGGCAAGGAGCGACACCGCCGCTGCGGCCTTCGCCACGGTCTTGAGGAGGGCGACGACCTTCCCTGCGATGCGATCTCCCCCGCTGGCTAGCGTGTTGATCAGCATCAGTGGCTCACGAAGCTGCCTTCGGCCGTCTGCAGATGGTGAATGTCGTTGAGGCTGTGCAAGGCGCGCGCTGGCCCGATCGCTGCGATCTCGTGGATCGATGCGTGCGCGGGGCGGAAGAACATGTCCTGGGTGGCGCCGATCACGTGTCCGGCGTAGGCGTTGATCACGCCCCCGTGGCAGGCGATGACGATACGTTCCGCTTCGTGGCCCGCAATGATCCCCTCGATCGCGTTCACCACGCGTTTGCCGAGTTCGGCGCTGGATTCGCTGAGCGGGTATACGTCCCAGGAGCGCTCGCGCATCATCCGCGAGCGTAGGCCGGCGAGGTAGTCCTCGCCCAGCGCCTCCGCGGGCGTCTGGTCGGGTGGGACCTCGCGAAACAGCTCGACTTCGCGCAGGTCCGGAACGACGACGGGCTCCAGGTGGTGATGGCGTGCGATTTCCGCACCGGTGTCGAAAGCACGTTGGAGCGGACTTGCGTAGACCGCCGCCACTGAAGACGTCGCGAGGCGCTCGCCCACGAGCCGCGCCTGCTCGCGCCCCTGCTCGCTCAATGGCGGATCGACCGTCTCGCCGACGGGCGCGTTCGGGGCGTTAGGGATGTGCTGCTGGCCGTGGCGGACGAACAGGATCTCGGTCACGCCCTCGATCCCCGTAAGGAACGTCTGGTCGAACGAGTCCGGTGGCCAGCCACGTCGTTGCGTCACGGCCAGCTCCCCTTTTGTCGAATGCGGAGATCCGAACCTTGAGGATACAAGACGAGCCCGTGTGCGAAGCGTCGAAGGGCTCTCCGGACGGTGGTACGGACGGCCGGGGGCGCTAGGCGACCGATCGAGGCTGGTCCCCGGCGCGGGTTGCGGGCTGCGCGAAGTCGCGTACCGTCTCCCGAAGCTCGCGCAGATCGACCGGCTTCCTGAGGAAGGCACGCGCCCCCAGCCGGTAGCAGGTCATCATCTTCTTCTCTGAGTCGGAGTTCGAGAGTATCGCCACGGGAATGGGCGACGGCCAGCGCCGTTGGCGCAGCTCGCCTAGGAACGAGATCGCGTCCAGATCGGGCACATCGAACTCGTAAAGGACCAGCGAAGGTGCGTGCGTGGAGGTATCGATCGCGGCGAGCGCATCCGCCCCGCTCGCGATCTGCTGGACGTTTGCGTCGGGGTGGATCTTTTGGATCGCGGCGGCGGCGCGCTGCGCATCTGCAGGGTCCGGGTCCACCACGAAGAAATTCCACCGCATAGCGAGCTCCTGCTCGGAGGGTCGTCATCTCGGCCTCCCGCGAGGAGATCGACTCGGGTGGTTTCTGGGGATGGTCGGGGGTGCGCAACGGCGGCCGTGAGGGTCAGTCCCTAGGCCCGTCGGCGCTACCAGCGCTGTCCGGCCGGTGGCTCGATCATCGCCTCCTGGGCGATGGCGTCGGCAGCGGTTGCACCCGCCGCCCAGGGCCAGCTGTCCGCGCCGGGGGCAAAGGCGCCTGCCTCTGCTGAGGTGATCGCGGCCGCCATGGCCAGCGCTCGACGGGTTCCCTGAACATCGTGCACGCGAAAGAGGCGGGCTCCCTGGGCATAGGCCAATGCGGTCGTGACGTGCGTCTCCAGATCGCGCTCGCCGGGGCTGCGCCCGGAGACGCTGCCGATGTAGTTCTTGCGGGAGTGCGCGAGGAGGAGCGGCTGCCCCGCCGTGGTGAATTCCCCGAGGCGGCCCAGAACCTGCAGATCCTCGTCGTGGCTCTTGCCGAAGGCGATGCCGGGATCGATCGCGATCTGCGCTCGCGTGAGCCCCACCGCTTCGAGCTCGTCCAGCCGTGGCGCCACCCACGCCAGCATCTCCGCGACCACGTCCTCGTACTCGGGCGGGGGATCGGGCCGCTGCTTGGGCACGGTATAGCTGTAGTTCAGGACATAGCCTGCGGACACGCTTGTGGCCGCTTCCGCGGCGCCCGGGCCCAGCGTCAGGCCGCTGATGTCGTTCACGACCAGGGCGCCGCTCTCCAGGGCCGCGACCGCGACTTCGGCCTTGTAGGTATCGATCGAGACGAGATGCCCCTCGCGGACGAGCGGCGCCACGACCGGTGCCACGGCCAGCGCCTCCGCCTTCGCTTCGAGCCGCGGACGGCTCGCGCGCGCGGTCTCGGCGCCCACGTCGATGATGTCGGCGCCGTCCTTCTGCAGACGAGCGGCGTACGCCACCGCCGCATGGGGGTCGGGGCCCACACCGTCGCCCGAGAAGGAATCGTCCGTCAGGTTCACGATCCCCATGACGATTGGGGAATCGAGCGCGAGTTCGCGTGATCCCAGCGTCCAACGGCTAACCGGAGCGAGATAGCGCGCGAGTGGCTCCGCGAGACTGCTTTCGCGTCGCCGCAGTTCGCGTTCGAGTCTGCTGAGGTCGCCCCGCCCGGCCACGACGCGCCCGGTGCCATTGCTGACGACAAGCTCGAGCCCGAGCGCGCTCGTGGCCAACGCGAGCCGCTCCAGGTCCTCTGCGAAGAACGCCACGCACGGTGCGTGGCTGTCGCGGTTCGGGGCGCTGGACGCGGCTGGGACGATCCGTAGTGCCGGCTTCACCGCTGCGTCGGTGCTTCGAGCCCGAGCATCCGCCGGACCTGCCAAAGGTGCTCGAGATCGTGTTTGTAGAGATCGCGCGCGAGATCGATGACCGCGATTTCGCCGCGGTACGGGTGAACACCGCTCCGTTGCCATTTCTCAGGCATCAGGCCCGAAAGGCTGTAGGTGGTCTGGCGGCGCGCGTGGTGGAAACTCCCCAACGCTTCATCGATCTCGACCGCGGCGTAGTCGTCTTCGAAGGGGATGTCGTCCAGGTCGACCGAACGGATCCGAGCGCCGGGTCGCTGGACGATCGTCTCGATCTGCTGGCCGGTCACCCACTCGACGTTGCGTAGGTGGACGGCGATAGCGAGCAGGCACCAGGCCTCGTCCGAGCCCCGCCCGGGCTCGAGCAGCCGTCCTGAGTTCGCCGAGTAGAGCAGGTTTCGCAGCTCCCCCGCAGCCTCGCCCAGCGCCTTCAGGAGGAAGCGGTCGCTTCCCGTGCGAACCTCCTGCATGCCGCCATTGTACGGGGGTTGCCAACCCCAGCCGCGTCAAGTCACCACGAGGGGCACGCTGCGTCGGCAGAGTTCGCACTCCTCGGGGGCCCACGAGGCCGCATTCACCGTGAGGCAGGCATGGAGCGGTGCGTCGAAGTTGGGGTTCGCGCCGCGGTTCACCAGGACGCCGATCCCGACTACCTGCGCCCCCCGAGCGGTCACAGCAGCGGCGGTATCGCGCAGGCTGCCACCGGTTGTAAGCACATCGTCCACGACCAGCACCCGATCCGCGGGGCCGAGCTCGAACCCGCGACGGAATTCGCGGCCGTCCGTTTCCCCGCGTTCCGCAATGATCGCCCGCAGGCCCATCTGGCGGGCGACCTCGAAAGCGAGGATCACGCCGCCCGTGGTCGGTCCGGCCACGACGTTGGGCGCCTCGCCGGCGAATCGAGCGGCGATCTCGGCGCAGAGCTCCCCGGTGACATCGGGCCACTGGAGAATGCGGAACTTCTCGATGTAGGTGCCGGCGTGGCGGCCGCTCGCAAGCTGGAAGTGGCCTTGGAGCATCGCCCCGCGGCGCTCGAGCTGCGCGCGTAACTGCTCGCCGCCCATGGGGGCGAGCCTACCACGCGCTTCCTTCGCCGCGCCCGCCTGGAGGAGCGTCCTACGGCGTGAGCACCGCCCCTTGGAGGTCCCCAATCGCCATCGTGGTGACCACGGGCCGGCCGGACGCCTCCGAGACGTTCGCACCGCCATTGGGCGCGAGGCCGAAGCTACTCAGAGGCCAGTAAGTGAGCATCGCCTTCCCCGCGATCAGGTCTTCGGGGACCAAACCCACCTGGGCGCTGCGGCTGTCCTGGCTGTTGTTGCGATTGTCGCCCATGACGTAGTACTGGCCCTCGGGGATGAGGATCTTCGCGCGTGTGTCACTCCAATCCTGCTTGATGTAAGGCTCCTCCAACAGGAAATCGTTGATGAACACGCGGCCGTTCAAGATCTCCACGGTTTCGCCCGGCAACCCGATGACGCGTTTGATCAGGTCCTCATCAGCGCGGGTGGGGCTCGCGAAGACGACGATGTCGCCTCGTTCGGGACCGTGGAAGACGTGCCGCTTCTCGCCCTCGGCAGCCTCGATGAAGGGCACGAAATCGTTGAGCCGGTCCAGGTTGATCTCGGAGTAGATCAGCTTGTTGACGATGACGTACTGGCTGTCCTCGAGGGTCGGGTACATCGAGAGGCCCTCGACGCGGAAGTTCTGCAGCCCTGCTCGCACCGAAAGAAACACGAGCAGCGCCAGTAGTCCCGTTTCTACGAGCTCGCGCACCATGGTCCGGCGGCGGTGCCGGCGCCGCGTGTCGTCACTTCCCGCGGCTGGCGCCGCGGTCTCCCATGGGGGTGCTCCGTCCCCGCTCCCGCTCTCCGGACCCGAGGGGAGGGGGATGGCGCTGTCGGGCGCTGCGATTGGGCGTTGGCGCTCCCAACCGGGGACCGGCAGCCCCGCCTCGTCGATGAAGCTGCCGTCTTGCGGGTCGGAGACCAGCCGCTCGCCCTCCTCGCCCAGGAGCTCGCGGAGTGCGGGCCCGGCAGCCTGCTTCGGTTCCGGTACGTCCCAGTCCGGGCCTTCGCTCTCTTCCTGTTCCGTGGCCGCGTGGGCCTCGAAGGCTTTCACGATCAGATCGCGTTCGTCGCCCTCCTCCGCGGCGACCCAAAGCGCGGGTGCGGGGGGCTCGCCCTCGGAGGGCTCGAGCTCCCCCTCGGGCCGCTCAGGCTCGACGACTGCGTCGATGTCGAAGGGCGAGGCGGACAACGAGGCGGCTGGCTCCGGATCGATATCCTCTCCGGGGTCGCTCTCGGGGAAGTTGCTTGCGAGCCAGCTGCCCTCTCCCCGACTCGGGGAGCCGTCATCCGCCGGCGCATCCTCGCTCTCGGCTGCGAGCTCGACCGGATCTTCCGGCGATGGCTCCCACAGGTCCGACCCCGCCTGGTTCCGAGGCTCGAAGCCGAGGGCCTCAGGCTCTGCATCGGATGCGATTTCGCTCTCCCCGATGTCCGCTACTCCGCCCCCGGGATGGGAGGGTGCATCAGCCTGGGAGGGGAGCACGGGCCCACCGATCTCCGGTTCGCCGGTTCCGCGAGAGGTCAGGAACTCCGCCCAGGGATCGGCCTCGGCCCGGCCGGCCGTGTCCGGGCTGCTCTCGGCCGTTGGCAGCTCGTGGGGCGTCTCGAAGGCCGCCAGCTGGAGGCGCCAGGGATCCTCGACGGCGTCGCTCGGCAGCGCGGACGCTGCTTCCGCAGCCGGCCAAGCCGAGCCTGGCAGGCTTTCGGCCGCTTCGTCCTCGGCAGGCCCGCCGATAGCTGCGCCGGCGTCGACCGCTTCGGCCTCGAATCCGAGCTCAGCGCGCTCGCCCTCCGCCTGGGGGCGGCTCCCCCGGCTAAGCAATCGCCCGAAGAGCCCGTCTCGCTGCGCAACAGGTGGCTCGGGTTCGGTGACCGCGTTGCCGAGATCCGGATCGGGCAGGCCCGCGACTTCCTTGGCCGGGACGTTCGCTGGCGCCTCATCGTCTTCGCCGAGGCCCGCTGCCTCCGCCGCCCACGCGCGCATGGCATCGGGACCTTCTTCGGCATCGCTCAGTGGCCAGATGGTGGGATCGTCGGCGGGCACCGACGTCTCGAAGCGCGCGGGCTCCTCGCGGGCCGCCTCTTCGAACCTTGCCGGTTCGAGCACCACTTCCTCGACCACTGAGGGCACCGTGGGAGCGCTGTCACCGATGTCGCTATCCGTGTAGAAGTCGCTTGCGCTGATGGCTGTCTCGGCCTCGAGCGGGGTCGTTTCCTCCGCGGCCTCGACATCCGCGTCCTGGTTCTTTCGACGGCGCAAGCCCCAGCGACGCTTGCCCTCGGCCGGCTTCCGTTCGCTGCTCGACGAGGTAGCGAAGGGGTCGCTGACCGGAGGTTCGGCTTCGACATCCTCGAACTTCCCGCGAACCCGTTTTCGGAGCTCGCGGTTCTTCGCCTCCTGACGCTCCCAGGCGCCACTCGGCAGATCGAAGTACCAGCGCTCGGAATCCTCCGGCTCGCCGCCCTCGTCTGGGCGCTCGCCCTCGTTCTCCATCGTTATGAGCGTATCATAGCCTCCCTGGTACTCCCGAAGTCGCGTTTTGTTGACGAGTCGCCTACGCTCGCGACCGATGGCGGCTTCGCCAGAACCCGCGGACGAAGGGCTTGTCGCCGCTGCTCAGCGCGGCGATCTGACCGCGTTCAACAGCCTTGTGGCGCGCTATCAGACGCCCCTCTTCAACCTCTGTCTGCGTATGCTCGGTGACCGTCAGGCCGCCGAGGACGCCACCCAGGAGGCGTTCCTTTCTGCCCATCGTGCGCTCCCCCGCTTTACCGGCGGCTCGTTCCGCAGCTGGCTTACGCGGATCGCCGCGAACCAGTGCAAAGACGAACTGCGACGGCGCCGCCGACGAGGCACCACAAGCTCACTCGATCGAATTGTCGACACGGACGAGGGTTCCCTGGAGATCCCCGATGAAGCTCCCACCGCGCCGGAGCTGGCCGAGCGTGCGGAACTCGGCCGTCAACTCCAATCAGCCCTGGATGTCCTGCCCGCTGACCAGCGGGAGGCGATCGTTCTCGTGGACCTGCAGGAGTTCCGCTATGGCGAGGCCGCGCGCGTGGCGGGTGTCTCGGTGGGGACGGTGAAGTCGCGGGTGCACCGCGGGCGCCGGCGCCGGCGCCTGCGCGCCTACCTGCAGGCGCACCCGGAACTGATCGCCGGCTATCGGCGTCTAGAGGAATAGGAGTGCGTACGATCGTGTGGAGTCTGCCCCCTATCACCCCGCACGGCCGCTGGCAGCGGCAGCTCGATGCGTACCTCGATGGTGAGCTGAGCGCGTCCGCCGAGAGGCGCTTCGCACGCCACCTGAGCGGTTGCGAGCGTTGCGCCGCGGCGCTGAGCGGGGCGCGGCGGCGCTGAGCGAGGCGCGGCGGTCAAGACGCTCTTCGCGACGCTCCCCCAGGAGTCAGCACCGCGTTCGTTCGCCCTCAGCGAGGCGATGCTCGCCCCCGTTCCAACCCCCCGCCCCCGTGCGGCTCTGCCATCGCCGCCTACGGCGCGCTCCGCTGGGCCTCGGGCGTCGCGACCGCGGCCGTGGTCTTCGCCTTCGCGGCGCTGGTCGTCGTCGACCTGGGGGGTAGCGGGGGCTCGCAGATGGCTTCCCCGACGAGCCTCGAGTCGTCCGCGGCGGGC
Organism: Tepidiformaceae bacterium; assembly: GCA_965247935.1. Lineage (GTDB taxonomy): Bacteria > Chloroflexota > Dehalococcoidia > Tepidiformales > Tepidiformaceae > CAUYXJ01. The sequence goes on along the minus strand of CBDFIA010000002.1, from coordinate 336,969 downwards.
GATTTCGACCAAACGGGCGCGACCCCCGCCACCGGGGGCGGCACAGACGACGATACGAACGTCGAGACTGCGGACGACGACTCCGGTGCGGACAGCGTGGACGAGGCATCGGGGCAGCCCCCCTGGGAGAAAGCGACGGTGGGTCGCGCAGGGGCGCTACGCCCGACGATGCTGAGCCGGAGGCGCTCAGTAGTCAGGCTAGTCCAGACATCACGAACGCAGCCGCTGGTGAAGCCCCCCCCCGCTGAGGTCGCGGACGCCGATGAGGTGGCTGATGCGGACGCCAACGGCGGAGACGGTGAAGTCGCGCCGCCGGCCGACGAACCCGACAGCGCCGAGGAGGCGCCCGCTGGAGCTGCGGAGGAGCCGCCCGCTGCCGCTGGCCGCGCTGCTGCGGACCCGACTGAGCTCTCCGGAGATGTGACCGTGCAGGACCGTCGTCTCGACGCTACCTCGGACTCGACCTTCGGCGCCCTGCGCATCGCCCAGATCGCGCTCGGCGCCACAGCCCTCATCGCCCTCGTGACCACCGTCGCCCTCTGGCGACGTGCGAAAGGAATTCCCACATGACCCTCCGTCACCTCTTCCGCCCGCAGTCCGCCCTCGTCCTGGGAGCGGCGTTCGCCCTCCTTCTGCTCGCGGCCGCCTGTAACGGCGGTCGCGACACCGTCATTCAATCCGGTAACGCCAACAGCGGTATCAGCGTGAGCGGCTCCGGGGAAGTCCACAGCGATCCGGATATCGCCGTAATCAGCGTCGGTGTCGAGGTCCGCGAGGACACCGTCGCCGAAGCCCGGGGCAGGGCTGCCGAGGCCGCCCAGGATGTGATCGACTCGCTGCGCGATAACGGCGTCGACGAGCGCGACATCCGGACCGTCAACTTCTCCATCCAGCCCCAGTTCGACTTCCGCGGTGACGGTCCGGCCCGCATCGTCGGCTATATCGTGACGAACACGGTTGAAGTCACCGTCCGTGACATCGATACGGTCGGCGGCCTCATCGACGACGCCGCCCAAGCCGGTGGCGACGACGTGCGCATCCAGAACATCCGCTTCGAAATCGAGGACCCCACGGAGCTGATCGAGGAGGCGCGCGCGCTCGCCGTCGCTGACGCGCGCACGAAAGCAGAGCAGCTTGCGGACCTCAACGATGTCGCGCTCGGTAAGCCCCTCAGCATCGTGGAGTCGGGCGCGAACGGTCCCGTCCCGGTGTTCCGGGAGGCTGCCGCATTCGCCGATCAAAGCACACCGATTCAGCCGGGCACCACCTCGGTGAGAGTGACCGTGAGCGTTACCTTCGCGATCGACTAGCGGCAGGGGGTGGGGCTGCCCCTTTCCTCGGCCCTGCCGAGCAGCCCGCTACCCTACTGAGATGGCGATCGGACGCACCCTGCTCCCCGTGCTGATCCTGAGCGGGGCCGCGGCGATCGTGCTCGCCTTTGCCTTCGCCGTCGTTCAGAGCCGTGACAGCGGTAGTGGTCAGACCGCCGCCGCTCCGCCCGCGACCGTCGCCCCCACCGCCGCGCAGGCGGAGCCCGGGGATCCGCCTGCGGCGCGGCAGCCGGGTTCCGTCTGCCAGTCCTTCGCCGAACGCCCGGAGCCGGGCGAGGCTCCGGTCTTCGCGCCGGAGTACACCCAGCAGCGCACCGTTCTTGGCCTCACCATCGTCGGCAACAAAGACGTCGACACGCGCGCATTCGCGATCGCCGAGGAGACGATCGAGCGGATGTTTGCGGAGAACGATCTCGTTGGCCCGTTGGTCGAGGCGGGCGCTTACGTGGTCATCGCCGATGCGCGCCAGGATATCGCGGACCTCCCCGAATTTCGCTGCCTCGACGAGGCCACGGCCGCGCGCTATTCGAGCGCCTGTGCCGTAGCGGACCTCGCCGACTACCCCCTCGCGACGGTGAGCGAGCTCGACCTCCTCGGGAGCCGCCGCGGACCGTGCCGGGGGCTCAACATCCTCTTCCACGAGCTCGGGCACCTCGTGCATGCGTGGTCCACGCCCCTCGCCGACTACTACGACGCTCGCCTGCTCTATCAGGATGCGGTGGAGAGCGAGGTCTACGGGCGCGACGCCTACGCGCTCACCAACTTCCACGAGTATTTCGCCGAGGGCACGCAGTCGTATTTTCTGGCGGTGCGTGCAAACGGCGCGCGCGACCGCGCCTGGCTTCAGGAGAACGATCCGGAGCTCTTCGCGATCCTCGAGGCGCTCTACAGCCCTTAGCCGGCGATCTTGCCCGTCCGCTGCAGGATGAGGTAGCGATCCAGGCCGCGGGAAAAGTGCTTCCACAGCTCCGGATAGCGTAGCCGCACGGCATTCTGAAACTGGTTCATCGGCAGGCGCCGGCGATGGTAGCCAGACTCGTCCGGGACTGGCCCGACCTCACTCGCGACGGCGACGTAGATCGGGCGCACGGTGCGCGCGCCGGCCTCGTACTCGGTGTTGAAGCTCGTTGCCTCGCAGTCGAGGTAGCCGGAATAGATTGTCTGACTGACCGCGGCGCCGGTCTGGGCGTGGGCCGCGCGCGCCACGAACTCCTCGGAGGTCTCGCCGGCGACGATTTCGCCTTCGACGATCGTCCAGCCTTCGCCCTCGCTGTCGTCTCGTTCGGTGACGTAGCCGTACTCGCCCTTGACAACGAGGGCGTAGCCGCGGGCCGCGCGGACATCTTCCGGCGGGGGCTCGTCGTCTACATAAACGGCGCGCCAGACGCCTTCCAGAATGATCTCGAGGGTCCCGCCGAAGGTTGCTTCGGGCTGGATGGGCATGGGCATGGGCGTGTCGCCGAGGGGCATCGTTACGTCTTCCTTCTTCGGTAGAGCGGCTTCTGCGCGACCAGCGCGACTTCGCCGCCCGCCGTGATCTCCGTGCCGGGTTGGCTCCGTTCCTGATCGAGTACCGCGATTCCCACTGCTGCGTCAAGCGCAAACGAGCGCGCGGAACTGCGCAGCTCGCCCACGACGGCTTCGCCGGCAAGCGCGGGCGAGCCTACGGGGGGCGCGCTCGCGCCCGCAAAGAGCAGGGCGCTGAGGACGCGCGCGGGGGTGGTGGGCGGAAGGCCCAGCGCGGTGGTGAGGTCGGCCTCGGCCGGTGTGAGACCCGTCTCGAGGTCCGGGGCGAAGGCGGGTACGCCTGACTCGATGCGCGCGATCTCCTGCGCGGCGAAGCCAGCGAGCGGGACACCGGCGTCGCCGAGCAGCCCGAGGAGGTGCTCGCCAACCTGGGGCGCCAGCATCAGCTCGAAGCCGTCTTCGCCTAAGCCGCTGGTACGAACGGCGAGAGCGCGGAAGCCGTGGAACTCGAACAGCGTGGCGTGCAGTGGCGGCAGCCGCGCAGGCAGCGCCTCGTTCAGCTGCCGCGCTGCGACGTCCGCCGCCGCGGGCCCGGCGATCCCTATGAGGCAGGTGCTCGCCGTGCGATCTTCGAGCAGAATGTCGTAGCCGGGTTCCGTGGCGCTGTGCAGCCGGGTGAGCGTTCCCGCGCCCCGTCCGGGCTCTCCCATGACCACGTAGGCGATGCCGCCCGTCCGCGCGATCAGTACGAGATCGGCGATCCAGCCCTCGCGATCGAGGGCCACCGCGCGCAAGGCCCGTCCCTCTTCGAGCTCCGCCGCGGCCGCGCCGAAGACTGCTCCGAGGACCACCCCTGCGTCAGTACCGCTGACCATCAATCGGGTGCGGTCGGAGCGGTCGTAGGCGACCGCGTGCGAGCGCAGTTGCTGGTACTCCGCGGCGACATCGCCGTAATGCTCCGGCAACTGCCAGCCGCCGTGGACGGAAAAAGCCGCGTTGCGCTCTTCGTGGATGACGTGCAGCGCCAGCCGGTTCGTGCCCGCGTCGACGCTCACTCTGCGACGAAGCGCCGGCGCCCGTCGACCTCCGTCAGGCGCCCGACACCGGGGAAGGCGTTGTGCACGCAGATCAGGAGCGCCTGTTCACGGATCGCGCGCTCGGCCAACCGCTTCTTCGTCTCCAGGGAGACGAGGGGGAGGATGTCGAAGGCGGCGATCCACGCTGGCCGCTCGACTTGCACGGCGTGATGGACGAGGTCGCCGGTGTAGATCGCGGTCTCGCCGGCGGAGCTGAGCACCAGCGAAGCGTGGTCGGCGGTGTGCCCAGGTGTCGGGAGGAACGTCATCCCAGGGAGGATCTCGCGCTCGCCGTCGATCAGCTCCAGCTGATCGGCTTCCTCCAGGGGCACGAAGTTCTCGGGAAAGTAGGTCGCGCGCGTACGCTCGTTGGGGTTGTTCGCGGCCTCGTACTCGCCCGTCTGAATGAAATAGCGGGCGTGCGGGAAGGTGGGCACGACTTCGCCCTCACGCTCGACCGTGTTCCAGCCGCAGTGATCGGTGTGGAGGTGCGTGTTCACCACGGCGGTCACGTCGGCCGGCCTCACGCCAACCGTGGCGAGCTCGTCCAGGAGCTGGCCGTAGTCGCCGGGGAAGATGCGCGCGCGCACCTGCTCGCCGTGCTTCGTGCCCATCCCCGTTTCCACGAGGACGGTGTCGTCCCCGCGGCGGACGACCATGCAGTTCAGGCCCAACGGGATGCGGTGTTCAGCGTCGATGTTCTCGCTGCCGATTACGGGCTCCCAGAGGATGCGTGGGACCAGCCCGAAAACCGCCCCCCCGTCGAGGCGGATGTGGCCATCCGAGACCACGGCGATCTCGAACTCGCCGACCTGGTACGTCGCTGCCGTCACGCCGCAACAGTACGGACCGATGCGGAAGCGCGCCAGGCGGCTGCCGGGCTACTCAGCGCTTGGTCGCAGGACGGTGGCGTCGTGGCTGAAGTACGTAGCTACGGGCGCGAGCGCCCGCAGCCGGGCTAGTGAACGTCTGTAGGGCCCGCCATCCCTGGCCATCGCGTGGCCGCGGGGGTGCTCGTACGCCGCATCGGCGAATTCGCGGGCGTCTGCGGCCGCTTGGGCCGCGATCAGCAGGAGGCCCTCGTCGCTCCGGACTGTGACGGCCTGCGTGCCGGCGGTGTGTCCCCCCACCGCGAGCAGCCCCACACCGTCGGCAATCTCGGTGTCACCCTCAATCGGCCGGTAGTCGCTGTCGGGGAAGTCGACCCACTCTGCGACCGTGTAGCCCGGCTCGCGGGCCGCGTTCAGCTCTATCGTCTGGACGAAGACCGGCGTACCTGGGAAGAGGCGGTTGCCACCGCAGTGGTCGAAGTGCAGGTGCGTGTTCACGACCGCGACGACGTCGGCGGGCAGCAGCCCGATTGCCCGTAATGCCTCGGGGAGCGGCCGCAGCTGCGGCTCGTAGAGGGCGTTCAGTTCCGGGACGTCGGTGGCCATGCCGGTATCGATGAGGATCGGCCCGGCCCCGTGGCGGATGACGAGGCCCGGATCGGGAGCGTAGTCCTCGCCAGCGGCGATCCAGCTGGGAGGCGTACCTCCCCGAGATCCAGGGGCACGACGCCCGGCTGGATCACGCCCCGGCCTCGGCCCCCGTCGCGCTCTCGAGCGCGGTCTCGAAGGCGGCGATGGCGACCTCGATCTGATCGTCGTCGGGCACGCGCGTGGTGAGCGCCTGGAGGGCGATGTTCGGCGCGAACATCGCCTGCACGAGCCGGTTCGAGCCGAAGCGTGCGCCGAAGCGGAGTACCTCGTAGCTGACGCCGGCGATCGGCGGGAGCAGCACCACCCGCGAGGCGATGCGCACCACGATCCCCTCATCTACGAGCAGGTCGAAGGCAAGGAGCGTGACCAGGGCGATCGCCACCACCACGAGCAGGAAGCTCGTCCCGCAGCGGGTGTGCTCCTTCGGCCGCGTGCGCACCTCGGCGACGGTGAGGGGCCGGCCCGCCTCGTAGGCGTGGATCGTCATGTGTTCGGCGCCGTGGTACTGGAACACCCGCCGAATGTCGGGCATCAAGCTAATGAGAGCGAGATAGCCGACCAAGAGTCCAAGCCGCAGGACGGCTTCGATCACGACCACGAGGGCGCGCTCGAGCCCCTGCGATTCGAGGAAGTTCGCGAGCAGCACCGGGCCAACGAAAAAGATGCCGACGGCGAAGAGCATCGCCAGCGCCATCGATCCCCACATGATGGCCTCCGGGAACTCGACCGGGTCACCTTCGTTGTCCTCCTCCTCGAAGGCGATGCGGGAGGAGAAGGTGAGCGCGCGCATGCCCAGCGCAAGCGTCTCCCAGAGCACGACCGCGCCGCGGACGAGGGGAATACGGCGCACGCGCCCGGTGTAGAGGCCCCGCAGCGCTTCGACGTGGCGGACGATCTCGCCGCTGGGGTGGCGGACGGCCACGGCCATGTGCGCGGGCGCGCGGATCATCATGCCCTCGATGACGGCTTGGCCGCCGTAGTACACGTCCGGTCGCTGGGACGACTCGCTGCTCATGGCGCGTTCAACCGTACCGCCCGCGCCGGGCTGGCGAGATATCCCGGCGGTGGTCGGGGCTAGGCGTCGTCAGCGGCTTCTTCGGCTGGCGCCTCGTCGTCAGCGGCCTCGCCGGCCTCTGGGAGGTCGCTCACCGGTGCCAGGGGGTCACCCAGCGAGTAGCGTCGCTGGAAGCGCTCGACGCGTCCGGCGGTATCCACGATGCGCTGTTCGCCGGTGAAGAAGGGGTGGCACTCGCTGCACACGTCGACGTGCATCTCCGGCTTTGTCGCGCGCGTCTGAATGAGATTGCCGCAGGAGCAGGTGATGACCGCGTCTACGTACTCGGGATGGATTTCGGCCTTCACTGCCTGCTCCTAGTCTTCGTGGGGGAGGACGCTGACGCGCTTGCGCCGGCCTTTCGCGTGGGGGGCGAACTTTACTCGCCCCTCGATCTTGGCGAATATCGTGTGATCGCGCCCTAGCCCGACGTTCTGGCCGAGGTGGAAGCGCGTGCCCCGCTGGCGCAGGATGATCGTCCCGGGGGTGACGAGCTCACCGTCGAAGCGCTTCACGCCGAGGCGCTGACTGTTGCTGTCGCGGCCGTTCTTGGTGCTGCCGAGGCCCTTCTTGTGCGCCATCGCCTATCCCTTCGAGATCGACTCGACGACGAGCCGCGTCAACGGCTGGCGGTGTCCGAGCGTGCGCCGGTAGCGGACCTTGTTCTTGTACTTCATGAAGCGCAGTTTCTTGCCCTTGCCGTGCTGCTCGATGCGGGCTCGCACCGAAGCGCCGGGCACGGTGGGCGTTCCAACTTCGATATCCGCTCCGTCGATCAGCAGGAGTACGTCGAAGTCGAGTGTGTCGCCGGGGTCGCCCGAAAGGCTGCCCAAGTCGAATTCCTGACCTTCGGTGAGCATCAGCTGACGCCCATCGGCTCGCACGATCGCCTGCACGTTGTCTCCAGAATCCCGTCGCGTCGGGGACCTTCAGTCTAGGAAGCGCGGTGCCGTTCGGTCAACGAGGGCCCTCGCGCTAGTTCTGGTCGGTAGTCGCCTGGGCGCCGCCCTCCCAGGCCAGTCCGGGCTTGGGTGTGGGCTCGAAGTTGGGTGTCTCGACTGGCTCTTGGCCACTCGGCTGCTCGGGCGGGTCCTGTTTCTGTTCGAGGTCCGGTGGCGGCCAGGGGTCGTTCGGATCGCTCTTCAGGAGACGGGTGAGCGTATCGCCTTCGAGCGTCTCGACATCGAGCAGCACGGCCGCGAGCTTGTCGAGGATTTCGCGGCGCTCGGTCAGAACCGTCCGCGCCCGGTCCTGCGCTTCCTCGATGATGCGCCGGACCTCGTCGTCGATCTCTTCGGCGACCTTCTCCGAGTAGTTGCGCGTCTCCGAGATCTCGCGGCCGAGGAAGACGAGCTCCTCGCTGCGGCCGAAGGTCCGCGGCCCCAGTCGCTCGCTCATGCCCCAACGGGTCACCATCGAGCGGGCGATGCGCGTGACCTGCTCGAGGTCGTTCGAGGGGCCCGTTGAGGACTCGCCAAAGATGAGCTCCTCCGCGGCATGGCCGCCGAGGGCGGCACAGAGCTGGTCTTTGAACATGTCGCGGGTGCGGTAGTGAGCCTCTTCGTCGGGGAGGAAGCGGGTGTAACCGCCCGCCATGCCGCGCGAGACGATCGTGACCTTGTGCGGTGGGTCGTGCTTTTCCAGGAAGTGCGCGATCACGGTGTGGCCGCCTTCGTGGTAGGCCGTGAGCTTCTTCTCGTGGGCGCTCATGACGCGACTCTTGCGCTCGGGCCCCGCGATGACGCGATCGACGGCCTCCTCGAACTCGTCCATCGCAATGACTTTCTTATTCCGCCGCGCGGCGAGGATGGCAGCCTCGTTCACGAGGTTTGCCAAATCCGCGCCACTGAAGCCCGGCGTCGACTTCGCGAGCGTCCCGAGGCCGACGTCGTCGGAGAGCGGCTTGCCCTTGACGTGGACGCCGAGAATGGCCTCACGCCCGCGCACATCAGGCGAGTCCAGCATGACCTTGCGGTCGAAACGGCCCGGGCGCATCAGCGCTGGGTCGAGGATGTCGGGGCGGTTCGTGGCGGCGATCACGATGACGTTGGTACCGGTGTCGAAACCGTCCATCTCCACGAGGATCTGGTTCAGCGTCTGCTCGCGTTCGTCGTGGCTGCCGCCGAGGCCCGCGCCGCGCTGGCGCCCCACGGCGTCGATCTCGTCGACGAAGACGATGCAGGGGGCATTCTTCTTGGCCTGGTCGAAGAGGTCGCGGACGCGGCTCGCGCCGACACCCACGAACATCTCTACGAACTCGGAGCCGGAGATGCTGAAGAAGGGCACACCCGCTTCGCCCGCGACGGCTCGCGAGAGCAGGGTCTTGCCGGTGCCGGGTGGGCCCACCAGCAGGACGCCCTTGGGGATGCGCGCACCGAGTGCAGCGAACTTCTCCGGGTACTTGAGGAACTCGACGACTTCGACGAGCTCCTCTTTCGCCTCGTCCGTGCCGGCGACATCAGAGAAGGTGACCGTCACCTTCGAGCCTGTGAAGAGCCGCGCACGGCTCTTCCCGAAGCTCATCGCCTGCGAGTTCGAGCCCTGCGCCTGCCGCATGATCAGCAGCAGGAAGGCGCCAAAGAGGAGGAAGGGGAAGAGGTTGAGCAGCAGGCCGAGCCAGGGCCCGAAGCCGCCGCTCTCCTTGAACTCGAGGTTGACCGCATTGGCGGTGCCTGGCGACGCGCCGCTTAGCGCAATCCCCTTGTCCGTGAGGAAGGTGGCGACATCCGTGTTCTCCGCGACCTTCGATTTGCGCTCCACGCGCCGGCCATCGACCTGGTCGAAGTAGATCGCGTTGAGATCCTTGCCGTCCACTTCCAGAATCTCGATGCGGCCATTCTCGATGTCCTCGACGATCTGGCCGAACGCGACCTCTTCTTTCGAGTCGCCACCCGAGAAGAAGGCGAAGCCGATCGCGACCGCCGCGACGATCACCAGGAGCCAGATGAAGCCGTTACGAAGCCAGCGGGAGTACAAAGGAAACTCCAGGCGGCGTCAGCCGCCGCTTAGAGACGTCGAACGCTCTTGGCATCGAGTATAGCAGAGGGCCCAGGCCCCTCTGGGTAAGCGCGCCCATACATCCCCGCCTCTCCCGTGACCATCGTCACGTCCGCAGGAAACGCGCACGGCGCACGCTCCTCGGCAGACCTCCTCGAGGGCAATTCCGCTAGACTCCGCGCCGTGAGACTCGCGTTCGTCGGGGGCACGGGACCTGAGGGGCTCGGCCTTGCGATCCGCTTCGCGGCCGCTGGCCACGAAGTCGCGATCGGCTCACGCTCCCAGGAGCGCGGCGACGAGGGAGCAGGCAAGGTCGCGGCGGCGGTCGCAACGGCGAAGGTGAGCGGCGGTGCGAACGAGGCCGTGATCGCTGGCGCTGATGTCGTCTTCCTGACGTTCCCGTACGGCGGCCAGGCACCGACGCTCGCCAATCTGAGCGAGGCCCTCGCCGGCAGGATCGTTTGCGATGTGGTTGCCCCACTCGAGTTCGTGAAAGGCAAAGGTGCCGTCGCCCTCAACGTCGACGGCAACAGTGCCGCCGAGGAAGCGGCTGCGGCCCTGCCCGCGTCCCGCGTCGTGTCCGCCTTCCAGAACTTGAGCGCCGAAAAGCTCATGGACCTCGAAAAGCCCGTCGCGGCCGATGTCATCGTCTGTGGCGAAGATGCGGAGGCCAAGGCCGTACTGATCGGTCTCGCGAACGAGATCGAGGGCGTTCGCGGCGTCGATGGCGGGGCGCTGGCGAACAGCCGCTACGTCGAGATGCTCACTTCGCTGCTCATCAACCTCAACCGGGTCCACAAAACGCAGACCAGCGTCAAGATCGCCGGTCTTAGGAATCGCCGGTGACGATCTCGATCTTCGGTGTCCCCGGCCTCCCCGAGATCGCGGCGGGTAGCGACCTTGCCGCGATGATCGCCGCGGCGTCCGCCGCCGCGGGCTCGCCCATCGCCCACGGCGACATCGTGGTGGTGACATCGAAGATCGTCTCGAAGGCGGAGGGCCGCACGGTCGAGCTCGACTCCGTTACGCCCTCCCCGTTCGCGCAGCAGTTCGCCGAGGCCTGGGAGAAGGAACCGGCGATCGTCGAGCTGGTGCTGCGGGAGTCCCGCCGCGTCGTGCGTCAGGTCGGTCCGGTCCTGATTACGGAGACACGCCACGGCTTTGTCTGTGCGAATAGCGGCGTCGATCAATCCAGTTCGGGCGCGGCTGGCCGCGCGGTCTTGCTGCCCGAAGACCCCGATGCCAGCGCCCGCGGGCTACGCCGGGGTTTCCAGGAGCGGGGCGCCGATGTCGCCGTCGTCATCTCCGACACGTTCGGGCGCCCCTGGCGAGAGGGTCAGACGGACATCGCGATCGGCATCGCTGGGCTCAATCCCGTCGTGAGCTACATCGGTGAGAACGACCCGCACGGTCACGAATTCCTCGTCCAGGCGATCTGCCGCGCGGACGAGCTCGCGAGCGCGGGCGAGCTCGTGAAAGGCAACCTCAGCCGCGTGCCCGTAGCCGTGATCCGGGGCTACGACTGGGAGCCGGACGACGAGGCCTCGATGCAGGACATCATTCGCGAGAGCGAACGCGATCTCTTCCGCTGAGGGCGATCAGTAGGCGACCTAATGAACGAAATCGGGGTGAAGCTGTTGCGCGAGGGTGCCAGGCTCCCCCAGCGAGCGAGCGAGCACGCCTCCGGCTTCGACCTCTACGCCTCCTTGCCAGACGGGCCCCTCGTGGTGCGGCCCGAGGGCGTCCGCATCGGTACCGGCATCGCCCTCGAGGTGCCGCCGGGGCTTGACGCCCAGATTCGCCCGCGCAGCGGGCTGGCGAGCCGCGGTGTCATTTCTGTCCTCGGGACCCTTGACGCCGACTACCGCGGCGAGCTCTTCGTCACTTTGCGCACGCTCACGCCCGAGATCCGTCACGTGGTCGAAGACGGTGATAGGATCGCGCAGCTGGTCGTTACCCGCCTCGCGGACGTGACCTTCGCCCCCCGCGACGAGCTTCCGGAGACGCCCCGGGGCGGTGGCGGGCACGGCAGTACCGGCCGCTAGCCCGTTGGCGGTAGGCGGTCCCTGGCCTAGAGTTGAGGTTCATCTCCAAGCTTCGCGCGGATTACGACCATGGCCTACCAACTCGATGCCCTGACCGAAGCCGCCCCTCGCACCGACCTCCCAGACTTTGGGAGCGGAGACACCGTCCGTGTCCACGCCAAGGTCGTCGAGAGCGACAAAGAGCGCATCCAGATCTTTGAGGGAGTGGTCATCCGCCGGCGGCGCAAGGGGCTGGCTTCGAACTTCACGGTGCGAAAAATTGCGAGCGGCATAGGCGTCGAGCGCACGTTCCCCATCCACAGCCCGCGCCTCGACCAGATCGAGGTCTTGCGCCGCGGCAAAGTGCGGCGCAAGAACCTCTACTACCTGCGCGGTCTCACTGGCCGCGCCGCGCGCATCAAAGAGCGCCGCTAAGGCTCAGCGCTCGACCGCCGCCACCAGTTCGTAGAGCGGCTGTCCGCCCTCCAGCACCTCCACCTCAACGCCTTCGAAGGCAGCTTCGCAGCGCTCTTCGAGTTCGCCCGCGGAGCCGCGGAAGTCGGTGCCGGTGTAGATGGTCACGATCGCGGCTTCGGCCGCTCCCGCCTCCGCCAGCGCCGCGAGCAGCGCTTTCGTTGCGTCGTCCTCGGCCACGACCAGCTTGCCATCGACTAGAGCGATTACGTCGCCTGCGCGCACGGCGACGCCGTCCGCGGTGCGCGCGGCGGCCGCTCGGGTCAGCTCCACGCTGCAGGTGGCGGCGCGCGCCTCGGTCAGGATTGCGGTGTTGTCGGCTGCGGCTGCGGCGGCGTTGAACGCGACGGCCACGGCCGCGCCTTCGGCGAGTGAAATCGTCGGTACTACGTGGAGGGCGCAGCGGGCCAGGCCGATCGCCTGCTCCGCCGCGGGGATCACGTTCTGGTGGTTGGGGAGCACGATCACGTCGGCCGTGCCGAGCGCGTCCGCGGCGTTGGCGATATCGCCCGCAGCGGGCTTCACGATCTCGCCCAGCGCGTGCACGCTCGCCCCCAGACTCTCGAAGACACGATCGAAGCCCGCGCCGCTGCTCAGCGCGAGCAGGGCCGTGCGGGCGCCCGCGCCGCTGCCCTCGGCGCGGAAGCGGCGGTGCTGCGCCGTCATGTCCTCGAACTTCGGCCGCGTGACGCTACCGAAGGCGGCAACCTCTGCCAGTAACCGTTCGGGTTCGTCTGTGTGCACGTGTACCCGCAGCGCACGTTCGTCACCCACGATCACGACGGAGCCGAGCCCGGCGCGGCGCGTGTGCTCGCGAACGGCGTCGATGTCGACGGCGCGCGTCTGCGCCTCGAGCACGAACTCGGTGCAGTAGCCGAAACCGTCGGGGCTGTGCCCGGCCAAGGTGGCCAGAGGCCGATCCGGGACGGCGACTGGTGCGGGTCGCTCGCCCCGCAGCGCGGCCACGAGCCCCCGCAGGATGACGCAGATGCCCTCGCCGCCGGCGTCCGTGACCCCGGCCTCGCGGAGTGCCGGCAGCTGGTCGATCGTCAGCGTCTCCGCCGCTTCAGCGGCGGTCAGCGCCGCCTCGAGAACGGGCACGGGCGCTCCGCCCGCGCTTCCCGCCGCGCCCTCGGCCGCAGCGCGGAGGACGGTCAGCATCGTGCCCTCGACCGGCTCCGCGACGGCGCGGTAGGCCGCTTCTGCGGCCCCCTCCAGCCCCCGCGCCAGTTCTGGGCCGCCCACGGTCTCGGCGTCGCCGATGCCCGCCGCGAGGCCGCGCAGCGCTTGCGAGAGGATGACGCCGGAATTCCCCCGGCCACCGTAGAGCGCCCCCCGCGCGAGTGCCTCGAGCACCTCGGCGGCCCCGAAAGGCTCGGGCAGCGCGAGGGCGTAGTCGCAGGCCTCGCGCAGGGTGGCGGCCATGTTCGAGCCGGTGTCGCCATCGGGCACGGGGTAGACGTTGATCGCATCGACGGCCTTAGCGCACTCCGCGAGATAATCGGCGGCGGCGCCGATCGCGGCCCGCAGTCGCGCACCCGTGAGCGCACTCTCGTGTGCATGAATCATTCGTTCGGGCATGAACGCGGATCCTGATGGCTGATAGCCGACCCGGGTGCTAGCATCGTTCTCCCAGCCTCCCAACGGAGCGATTTCCGATGGCCAGTGGCGCCTGCGATGTCTGCGACAAGAGGACGATTTTCGGCCGCCACATCCGGCATCGCCACGGCGGCCGCTGGGAGCGCAAGGCCCCGAAGAAGAGCCGCCAGCTGCGGCCGAATATCAACAAGCAGCGGGTCTTCATCGACGGCTCCTGGAAGCGTCTGAACATCTGCACCCGCTGTCTGCGCACGCTCTCAAAGAGCGTCTAGCGCCCGACCTCAGCCGCCCGCCGGAGCGCGGCGAGGTTCTCGGCCACACTCCCGGTCGCGTTGTAGACGCTGCTCCCGCAGACGAGCACGTCGGCCCCGGCAATGGCACAGCGCCCCGCGTTTTCGACCTTCACGCCCCCATCGATTTCGATGCGCGCGCGGTGGCCCTGCGTGTCGATAAGCTGGCGCAGCCGCGCGACCTTCTCCAATTGCGCCGGAATCATTTGCTGGCCGCCCCAGCCCGGGTTGATCGTCATCACCATCACCTGATCCACCTCGGGCAGTGACTCCTCAATGGCCGCGAGGGGCGTGCCTGGATTGAGACAGATCCCCGCCTCTGCCCCTGCCCTTCGAATCTGATCGAGTGTGCGGTTGACGTGGTTCGTCGCTTCTACGTGGACGTTCACGGTCGTCGCCGCCTCCAGGAACGCCTCCACCTGCCGCTCCGGCTCCACCACCATGAGGTGGACGTCGAAGGGGAGGTACGTCACGCCGCGGAGCGCGTCCACGAGACCGTGTCCGAAGGTGATGTTGGGGACGAAGCGGCCGTCCATGACGTCCAGGTGGAGGAGATCGGCGCCGCCGGCTTCTGCCGCTCGCACCTCATCGGCGAGCCGCCCGAAATCCGCGGTCAGGATCGAAGGCGCGAGCTGGAGCGTGCGCATGGTTCGATTCTAGGCGGTGAGCCCGCGGAGAGATGCCGGCGAATGCCAGCCGCTCGCTGGAGCGCCCCTTATACTCCAAGGCATAGGCGGTTAAGCATTTCGTATGGCCGTGCGCGTGGTCACCGACTCGACTTGCGATCTTCCTCCGGAGACGGTGGCTCGACTTGGCATCACCGTCATCCCCCTCACGGTCCTCTTTGGGGACGAAGCCCTCCAGGACGGCATCGACATCGACGCGACAACGTTCTACGACCGCCTGGCGGCGGCGCCGGACCTGCCCAAGACCAGCCAGCCATCGGTCGAGGCGTTCCTGACTGTCTACCGCGCTTTCGCCGCCGAGGGCCACGAGATCGTGTCGATCCACATCTCTTCGCGACTCTCGGGCACGCTCAATTCCGCCTCGGTCGCGCGCGAGACCGACGATCTCGACGCCCGTGTCGAGCTCATCGACTCCTACACGGTAAGCATGGGCCTCGGGGTTGCCGTAGTAGCGGCGGCTGAACGCGCGCAACAAGGCGGCTCCCTCGAGGAGGTCGCCGCCGCTGCGCGGAGCGCGATGGAGCGCGCGCACGTGGTCGTTGCGCTCGATACGCTGGAGTACCTCCGGCGTGGGGGGCGGATCGGACGAGCGGGCGCCTTCCTCGGCAGCGCGCTGCGGATCAAGCCCATCGTGCATCTCGATGGCGGCGAGGTTGCGCCGCTCGAGCGCGTGCGCACCCACGCCCGCGCGATTCGGCGGATCGAAGAGATCGCGACCGAGGATCAGACGATCGAGGCGCTCCACGTCGTCTGGACAGCGGACGACGCGGCCGCCGCCGCGCTCTTGGAACGTGTCCGCCCTTTGCTTCCTCACACCCAGCTCGAGCTGGGCCACATCGGCCCCACCGTGGGCACGTACGTCGGCCCCAACGCGACCGGCATCTGCACGGTGCGCCGGGAGCGGTAGCGTTGGCGTCCGCTCCCTCCGAGGTCGCGCGCCTGCGCCGCGTTTTCGAGCTGGAGCTGGAGCGCGATGCCGACAACCGCACCGTCGTGGGCGGGCTCGACCGCATGCTCATCCAGATGGCTGAGGATGGCCTCCTTCCGTCGGGGCACCCCCTTGCTGAACGCGTGCGCGCGCTTCCGCGTGGCGGTTACCGGTCGATGGAGGCCGAGGCTCGGCGGCGCTGGCTCGAAGGCACGCTGGGGGTGGTGGGTAGCGGGGGGCCGCGCCCAGCGTGCGGCCCCAAACGGCCCGCCGCGCCCGCGCAGAAGCGCCCCCTCGCCCCCGACGACCCCGTGACGAGGCTTCCCGGTGTCGGAAAGAGTGCTGCCACGCGCTTCGAGAAGCTCGGCGTGACGACCGCGGGCGAAGCCGCGCTCTTCTTCCCGCGCCGCTTCCGGGACTTCACCGATGTCCGGCGCATCTCCGAGCTCTCGCCTGACGGGACTCCCCAGACAGTCGTCGGCACCATCCTCTCCGCGGGCCAGATGCGCTACGGGCGCCGGGTCCGGGGCAGCGAAGCCGTAATCACCGACGGCTCTGGCTCCCTCCGGATCGTGTGGTTCAACATGCCCTTCGTCGCCCGCGGCCTGAACGAGGGTGAGCAGCTCGCCGTCTCGGGCAGGGCGCGGGTTTACCGCGGTCGCCTGCAGATGGACAACCCCGAGTACGAGCCCTTCGATTCGGAGATCATGCGGCCCGGGCGCCTGCTCCCCATCTACCCCGCGACCCAAGGCCTCAGCCAGCGCGCGATCCGTCGCGCTGTCGCGGCCGCCGTCGAGGCGCTCGCCGCGAAGCTGCCCGATCCGGTGCCGGCCTGGCTAGCCAAGGACGAGCAGCTCGCGCCTTTCGCGAGCTGCGTCCGCACCTTCCACGCCCCCGAATCAGGTGAAGACGTGGAACAGGCGCGGCGGCGCCTCGCGCTGGGCGAGTTCCTGGCAATCCAGGTGGCCGTCCTGCTCCGCCGCGCCGCCTGGCAGGGCACCAGGCGCGCGCCCCAGCTTTCGCTGGGCGGACACCTGGACGGCTATCTCGCGTCGCTACCCTTTGCCTTCACGGCGGCTCAAAGCCGCACACTCGGCGAGATCCTCGACGATCTCGCCGAACCGGTGCCGATGCTCCGTCTGCTCCAGGGCGATGTGGGGAGCGGCAAGACCGTCGTCGCCTTCGCCGCCATGCTCGCCGCCGTGGCCTCGGGCCAGCAGGCGGCGATGATGGCGCCCACCGAGATCCTCGCCGAGCAGCACTACCGTTCGCTAGTCGAGGTCCTCAGCGGCGGTGAGGACTCGGCCTTCGAAGGCCTCTTTTCTCCGGCTTGGCTCGGTCGCCCCCTGCGCGTCGTTCTGCTCACGGGCTCGCTCACGGCCGCGGAGAAGGCGCAGGTACGCGAGGACGCTGCCCACGGCGGCGCCGACATCGTCATCGGGACGCACGCCGTGATCGAGGACGCGGTCGAGCTCCCACGGCTCGCCCTCGCCGTCATCGATGAGCAGCACCGCTTCGGCGTCGATCAGCGCACGAAGCTGCGGCAGAAGGGCGGGAATCCGCATCTGCTCGTGATGACGGCGACGCCAATTCCGCGCACCCTCGCCCTCACCGTCTACGGCGATCTCGAAGCCTCGACGATCGATGAGCTGCCGCCCGGCCGCAAGCCCGTGAGCACCGTGTGGGTGGAGCCGAACGAGCGGGACGAGGCCTATGACGTTCTTCGCGAGCGTCTCGATGCGGGGGAGCAGGCCTTCGTCGTCTGCCCGCTCGTGGACGAGTCCCAGGTCCTCGACGTGCGCTCGGCGGAGGAGGAGTACGAGCGGCTCGGCGCGGGCCCGCTCGCGGCCTACCGCCTCGATCTCCTCCATGGCAGGATGTCCGGCCGCCAGAAGGATGAGGTCATGGGCCGCTTCAGCGGCGGCGAAACGCAGGTGCTAGTCTCGACCAGCGTCGTCGAGGTGGGCATCGACATCCCTAACGCCACGACTATCGTGATCGAAGGCGCCGAGCGCTTCGGGCTCAGCCAGCTGCACCAGTTCCGTGGCCGTGTCGGGCGCTCCGACCGCCAAGGCTACTGCCTGCTCTTCAGCAGCGAGGAGGACCCCGGCCCGGAGGCGCAACAGCGTCTGCGGGCGATGGAGCGCAGCACAGACGGCTTTGAGCTCGCGGAGATCGACCTCGGGATGCGGGGCGAAGGCGAGGCCTGGGGCATGGCCCAGAGCGGGGCAAACACGATGCTCCGCGTCGCGCGCCTGACTGACCGCGATCTGCTCATCCGCGCGCGCGCGATGGCCGGGGAGCTCCTCGCCCGCGATCCGCAGTTACAGCAGCCCGAGCATCGCGGCCTCGCCGCCACGGCAAAGCCGTTCCTCGAAGTCGCGGCCGAGGCGAACTGACTCCAGCTAGGCCGGGCGATGCTCGCGGTAGGCGGCCATCAGCCGTTCACGGTCCACGTCGGGCAGGTACTTCACCGCCTCGCGTACCGTCACGCCGGACGCGCGGCCAGTGCGCGGCGCCAACCAGGCGGAGACGAGTGCAGGTCGTTTGTTGCTGACCTCGCGGAGGACCCAGCCGATCGCTTTGCGGACGAAGAACTCGCGCTCCTCCAGCAGCGCGTCGGCGGAGCGCGCGCAGCGGGCGAAGTTGCCTTGGCCCGGCCGGAGGGCCGGGAGGAGTGCCAGCATGGCTGCGCGTCTCACCCAGAAGTCCTGGTCCTGGGCCCAGTGGTCGAGGGTCGAGTCGCCGGGTGTCGCTCGACGAGTGGCGCCAGCACCGTGGTCGCCAGTGAATCGATGAGCGCCCACGTCTTCGCCTCTCGCAGGAGCGGTTCGATCGCAGCGACATCCCGCGGTTCCAGCAGCGTGTGGCGAAAGCCGAGGCCCTGCACCGCCGCCGCGCGCAACTCGAACAACCCGTTTCCCCACAGCTCCCCGGTGAGCCCGAACAGGTCGGCGCGAGTGAGGTCGGAATGGTCGCGCAGGGCGGCCTTCGTCACGCGTCGCAGAGCCGGCACCCCGGTGCCCAGGAACTCGAGGTCGCTCTTGAGGTAGCGCTTCTCGCTGGCCGCGCGTTCGCGGTTCGCGGCGGCGCGCAGCCCCGTTTCGATCGCGCTGGCCAGCGCAGTCACGTTTGGGCCCGCCACGACGATCGCGAGGGTACAGGGTGGCCGCGGGCACCTCCGGGCTTCGCCGAGCGCGTTGTTGACGGTGGCTCCGCTACGATCGATCCGCGGGGCTCCCGCGATGCGGCCCCCCGCGGTGACGATGCAGATCTTCGAAGCGACGGCCGAGGGCGGGCACGAGCAGGTCCTCTTCGCGATGGACGCGGACTCAGGCCTGCGCGCGATCATCTCGATCCACTCGACGGCACTCGGTCCGGCCCTGGGCGGAACGCGCTTCTATCCATACGCGTCAGAGGAGGACGCGCTCGCCGACGCCCTCCGTCTCTCGCGCGCGATGACGCGCAAGAACGCGGCCGCGGGCCTCGACCTCGGTGGGGGCAAGGGCGTCATCCTTGGCGATCCACGAACGGCGAAGGGTGAACGCCTGCTGCGGGCCTACGGTCGCGCGATCGACTCGCTCGGCGGGCGCTACATCACCGCGGAAGACGTAGGCACGACGCAGGCGGACATGGAGATGATCGCGCGCGAAACCGCTTTCGTGGCGGGCACCGGCCAGGACGCGGGTGGTTCCGGCGACCCGTCGCCGGCTACGGCGCGCGGGCTGCTCGCCGCGATGCGCAGCGTCGCGCGGTTCCTCTGGGGGGCGCCCGACCTAGCCGGACGGCACGTTGCCATTCAGGGCGTGGGCAAGGTCGGTGGCGGCCTCGCCCGCCTTCTCGCGGAGGCGGGCGCGCGGCTCACGATCGCGGATGTGAACGAGGCAGCGCTGCGTACAGTGGCGGCTGCGCTCGGCGCCGAGGTTGCCGGCGCCGGCGTGATCCACGCCACCGCGTGCGACCTCTTCGCGCCCTGCGCGCTGGGCGGGTCGCTCACCGCGCAGACCGTGCCCGAGCTGCGCTGCGGGGCGGTGGTGGGGAGCGCGAACAACCAGCTCGCGGATGACGCGATCGCGGTCGATCTGGCGGAGCGGCAGGTCCTCTACGTCCCCGACTTCATCGTGAACGCCGGCGGTGTCGTGAACATCTCCGAGGAAGTGGGCCAGGAGTACCGCGCAGAACGGGCCGATCGCCGCGTGGACCAGCTCGAGGCGACCACGCTGGACCTCCTCGAGCGGAGCCGTGCGCGAGGCGTCACACCGCTTGTGGAGGCCATCGATCGGGCCGAGCGTCGCATCAGATCGGTCGGCGGGCTTCGTCTCCAAGCGCAGCCGCAGCCGCACGGCAAAGCCGATCTGAACCTGGGGAACTAACCGTATCTGCTATACTGGGCACTGCTTCTCCAAGGAGAGGTGGGCGGCGACGCCCGCCTTTTTTGTTGATAAGGAACTGAAGACTAGGGACATGAAGAACGATTTTCTGCTCGCGATCGGTCAGCTCGCGGCCGAGAAGAACCTCGCTCGCGAGGTGATTTTCGAGGCCGTCGAGGCTGCGCTTGCTTCGGCGTACCGCCGCGATGGCGAAGAGGGCCCCGAGGTCCACGTCAAGATCTCGGGCGAAACCGGCGATATCAGCGCTTTCATCCAGAAGACCGTGGTCACGAGCGTGGAGGATGACGATCTCGAGATGACGCTCGATGAGGCGAAACGCTACAAGGCCGACGCGGAAATCGACGATGTCCTCGAGTTCGAGGTGAAGCCGCCAGAAAATGCCGGTCGAATCGCCGCCCAGACTGCCAAGCAAGTCGTGCTGCAGCGCTTGCGCGAAGCGGAGCGCGGGGCCGTCTACGAGGAGTACGCCGACAAGCAGGGCGAAGTGCTGCTGGGCACCGTCCAGCGCGTCGAGCCCCGCCAGGCGATCGTCGAGATCGGGCGCGGTACCGAGGCCCTCCTCCCCGGGAGCGAGATGGTGCGCAACGAGCACCTGCGCGCGGGTGAGCGCGTGAAGGTCCTTCTGCTCGAGGTCAACGACGAGACGAAGGGTCCGCAGGTGATCGTGAGCCGGGGGCACCGGCTGCTCCTGCGCCGGCTCTTCGAGGTCGAGGTGCCAGAGGTGGCGCAGGGCCGCGTGGAGATCAAGGCGATCGCACGCGAGGGCGGCCACCGTAGCAAGGTCGCCGTGCACGGCCGCCTCCCCAGCGTCGACCCCATCGGTGCGTGCGTGGGCATGCGTGGTTCGCGCATCCAGAACATCGTCAACGAGCTCGGGGGCGAGCGCGTGGACATCATCAAATGGGATCCAGATCCCGTGGAGTTCGTCACGAACGCGCTCAGTCCCGCCCAGGTGGTCGAAGTGCAGCTGGACGAGGGACAGCGCGAAGCGGTGGTCGTCGTTCCCGATTCGATGCTCTCGCTAGCAATCGGCAAAGAGGGCCAGAACGCGCGGCTCGCGGCGAAGCTGACCGGCTACCGCGTGAGCATCCGCAGCCAGAGCGGCGCCGAGCGCGAGGACGAGAGCATCGTCGAGGCGCCCTCGGCCTTCGACGCCTTCCTGCCGGGCACCGAGCCCGACCTCGATATCCTGCAGCTCGCACAGGCGCCCCCATTGCCCGAGATCGTGGAGTCACGGGCGCCGATGGTTGCCCCTCCCGCCGACAGCGTCGAAGAGGCGCCTGCAGTCATCGAGGGCGAAGAGGACGTGGCCTTCCCCGCTGCCCTGGCCGAGATGGAGATCCCCGACGAGGAGACCCGCGAGGCCGAGGACTACGGCGAGGAAGCACGGGACGAGGACGACGGCGAGGAGTACGAAGTGCCCACCCTGGTCCTCCCCGAGGAGCGACCGACCGCGATCCGTTTCGCCGAAGACGTGCTCCCCACGCGGGGAGGAAGAGCCGGAGGCCAAGAAGAAGCGCCCCCGGGGCCCACGCGTGCAGGACGAAGAGGAGGACTACGAAGAGGAGATCGACTACTCCGGTCGCATCCATTGACCGGAGATGCCAACTCGTCGCCGCGAACCCCAACGGACCTGCATCGGCTGTCGCGAGGTCGGCGGCAAGCGAGGCTTCGTTCGGATTGTGCGCACCGCCGAGGGCCGGATCGTCGTTGAGACGCGCGAGCGCCTCAACGGCCGCGGCGCCTACCTCCACCGCCAACGCGCCTGCTGGGAGCAGGCGCTCGGAGGCGGTACCATAGGACATGCGCTCCGGATGTCCCCCGACGCCGATGACTTGGCCGGGCTCCAGCGCTACCTCGAGACGATTTTGGCCGACGGCGCGGAGGAAGCATGACGACCACACCATCGTCGAGCGCGCCATCGCCAAGCGCGCGCTCGGTCACGATTCCGGCCGCGCTCACGGTCAAGGACCTCAGCGACCTGCTGGAGATCACCGCGATCGACACGATCAAGCGGCTCATGACGCACGGCGTCATGGCGGCCGTGAACGACACGATCGATTTCGCTACCGCCTCGCTCGTCTCGAACGAGCTCGGCATCGCCCCCCAACCCACGCCCGCGGCCGGCGCTATCGCCCAGGCCCCAGCCGGGACCGAGCCCGATGAGGAGCCTGCTGCCGAGGAGGAGGATGAAGGTGCGCTCCCGCGGCCACCGATCGTCACCATTCTCGGGCACGTTGACCACGGCAAGACGAGCCTGCTAGACGCCATCCGCGAGACAAACGTCGTTGCGGGCGAGGCCGGTGGCATCACCCAGCACATCGGCGCCTACCAGATCGAGCGCGACGGCAAACCGCTCACGTTTATCGACACGCCCGGCCACGCCGCGTTTACGGCGATGCGCGCGCGCGGCACCCAGGTAACTGATGTCGCGATCGTGGTCGTTGCCGCAGACGACGGTGTCATGCCCCAGACGATCGAGGCGATCGACCACGTGCGTGCGGCCGATGTTCCGATGATCGTCGCGATCAACAAGTCGGATCTGCCCGCCGCCAACCCGGACCGCGTAAAGCAGCAACTGACCGAACAGAGCGTCGTCGTCGAGGACTTCGGCGGTGATGTTCTCGCGATCCCGGTGTCCGCGACCACGGGCGCCGGCGTGAGCGACCTGCTGGAGTCGATCGACCTCGTCGCGGAGATCCAGGAGCTGAAGGCCAACCCAGACCGTGCCGCGGCCGGGGTTGTGGTCGAGGCGGAGCTCGATCCGCGCCGTGGACCGCTCGCGACGATTTTGATCCAGAGCGGCACCCTCCACCAGGGGGATGCGCTCGTGAGCGGCCTCATCAGTGGCAAGGTCAAGGCGATGTTCGACGAGCGTGGTGAGCGCCTGAAGGAAGCCGGCCCCTCCCGCCCCGTCCGGATCATGGGCCTCGAAGACGTTCCTGCCGCTGGGGATGTCATTACGGTCGTTGCCGATGAGCGCACAGCCCGCCGTCTCGTCGATGAGGCGCGACGGAAGGGCGAGGGCGATGGCCGCCGCGGTCGCGTGGCTCTCGACACGCTCTTCCATGAGGTCAGCGCGGGGACGGTCAAAGAGCTCCTGTTGATTCTCAAAGCCGATGTCCGCGGTAGCGGTGAAGCGATCCGCGGTGCCCTCGAGGTGCTTGGCACCGGCGAGGTCAAAGTGAAGGTGATCCACTCGGCCACCGGCGCGGTGAGCGAGTCCGATGTGATGCTCGCCGACGCGTCGGAGGCGATCATCCTGGCCTTCAACGTGAAGACCGAGACCTCTGCGACGAAGCAAGCGGAGCTCACCGGCGTCGAGATCCGGACCTATGACGTGATCTACCAGCTCCTCGAGAGCGTCGACCAGGCGCTCGAGGGCCTCTACGAGCCTGTGTACGAACGGGCGATCGATGGCCACGCCGAAGTGCGGCAGCTCTTCCGCTCGAGCCGTGTGGGCCGGATCGCGGGCTCGTACGTCACGGACGGCACCCTCCACCGCAGCGATCTCGTTCGCGTCCTTCGCGCTGGCGAGGAGGTCGCGGATACGACCTGCGCGGGCTTGCGCCGCTTCCAGGACGATGTCCGCGAGGTCCAACAGGGCTTCGAATGCGGCATCATTCTCGAGCGCTTCGACGACTACCAGGAGGGCGACGTCCTCGAGTTCTACCATCAGCAGCGCGTGAACTAGCGCGGAATCGCGATGAGTCGGCGCACGAGCCGCGTCAGCGAGCTGCTCCGGCAGGAGCTCGGCGAGCTGGTCCAGCGCTCGCTCAAGGACCCACGCGTCGGCCAGGGGCTGGTTTCGATCACCGAGGTCGAGGTGAGCCCCGACCTGCGCACGGCCACCGTCTTCATCTCCCACCTTGGCAGTGGAGAGGAGCGCGAAGACGCCCTCGCCGGACTCGCGAGCGCGTCCCCATTCCTGGAGCGGGAGCTGAGGCGGCGACTGCGAATGCGCCGCACGCCCGCGCTTCGTTTCCGCTTCGACCCTTCGATCGAGCGCGGCGCGCGCCTCGCCTCGACGATTGCAGACCTCGCGCGCGATCGTGACGACGGGCCGCCTCCCGACGAGGAGCCATGAGTCGGCGCCGTCGCAGCGAATCGGATCTGACGGGCATCCTGCTCATCGACAAGGAACCCGGCTGGACGAGCCACGATGTGGTTGCCCGCGCGCGTCGTCTCACCGGGCAGCGCAGGATCGGGCACACCGGGGCCCTCGATCCCATGGCTACGGGCCTGCTCCTCCTCTGCCTGGGCCCAGCCACGCGGCTGGTCGAGTACATGATGGCGAGCGAGAAGGTATACGGGGGTGAAATCGCTCTGGGCCACGAAACCGACACCGACGATGGTGAGGGCACGGCCACCCGCCAGGCCGACCCGCCCCACGAGGAGGCGGACCTGGAGGCGGTCGCGCGCGAATTTACGGGGGAGATCATGCAGGTGCCCCCGGCGTACAGCGCGGTCAAGGTCGAGGGCCGCCGGGCCTACGCAATGGCGCGTGGGGGCGAGACTCCTGAGCTGAGGCCCAGGGCCGTCCGCGTCCACGACCTTCGCCTCGAGCGCCGGGGCCGCGACCGGCTGCGGGTCGAAGTGCGTTGCGGACCGGGGATGTACGTCCGCAGCCTCGCCCGCGATATCGGCCGCGCGATCGGATCGGCGGCGCATCTGGCCAGCCTGCGCCGGACCCAGAGCGGCCCCTTTGCCGTGGCCGATGCTGTTCCGATCGAGTCGCTGGGCGCTTTCGCGGAGGCAGGCGAACTCGACCAGGTGGTGCGCCCCGCCGACGAGGGCGTCGCCGAAGCGGCCGCCGCCATTCTCCAGCCTGAACAGACACGGCTGCTCACGGGAGGCCAGCTTGCCTGGAGCCGGGGCGGCTTCATCCGTCCCGCCACCCTGGCCCGGCTCTACGGTACGGACGGCTCGTTTGTGGGTGTCGGCGAGGTCGACGAGCCGGGCCGGATCCGGGCGTTGAAGGTGATCGCGCGGGGGTAGCCGGCCCGTGCGGCGGCCGCTAACCCTTGACCAGCGAGCCGAGGCAGCTATCATCGTTTTGGGCGTATTGCGCAATTGCTTAAGCGCAAGTACAAATTCGTCCTCGGCCTCCCGCCGGATAAGTGTGGTGCAGCGATGGAAGCCTACTGCCTCAAGTGCCGCGAAAAGCGCGAGATGGAGAACCCCGCCGCGATCACGATGAAGAACGGCAAGCCTGCTACTCAGGGCACCTGCCCGGAGTGCAGCACGAAGATGTTCAAGATCGGGAAGGCCTAAGAGCCCCGATCGGCGTCAATCGCACGCGGCTGGCCGCGTTCGTCAGCCCTGGGCCAGCACCCCGAGGAGGGCTTGGTGGATGTGGCCGTTCGTCGCGACGGCGTCGTCGGCCGCGCCCCGCGCCCCCGCCCAGGAGCTGAGTTGCCCCCCGGCCTCCTCGATGAGCACGGCGAAGGGGGCGATGTCCCAGCGGCTCAAGATCGGGTCGATCATCGCCTCCGCCCGGCCCGCGACGACCGCGAGGTAGCCGTAGCAATCTCCCCATGAGCGCAGCATCCGCGCTTCCTGCGCAAGTTGTTCGAAGCCGCGTGGCGCCCGGCGCTGCAGGCCCGGAGACGACGTGGTGAGCACGGTTGCCTCCGAAAGCGAGGCGACGCTGCTCACCTTCGTTGGCGTACCGTTGAGAAAAGCGCCGCTGCCGCTCACCGCCCAGGCCGTCTCTGCGACCGCGTGACACGCGACTACGCCGATAACGGGTGCGTCGTCCCGTTCTAGCGCGACGAGCGTGCCGAAGAGCGGCACGTGGTGGAGGAACGTCTTGGTCCCATCGATGGGGTCGATCACCCAACGGTGGCGGCCGTCTCCAGGTGTTTCGCCGAACTCCTCGCCAAGCACGCCGTAGCCGGGCGTCTCGCGCTGGAAGAGCGCTCGCATCGCCTCTTCCGCACGCCGGTCGGCCAGGGTCACGGGCGTGCCGTCCTCCTTGAGCTCGACGGTAAGGTCCTGCTCGTACAGGGGCATGACGATCTCGCCCGCAAGCGCCGCCGCGCGCCGGGCGAGATCGAGCAGTTCTGCGAGTTCGGGGTCCACCGGCCGAGTCTAGCGAGGCGGTGCGTTCAGCGTGCGCTTCCGGGCGCTCCGAGCGAGCGCTACAGTGCCCGCGCCTCATGGACCGCCACTCGATCCTCCGGCCCGGCAATCTCCTCATGGTGCAGGAACGGGAGCGGCTCCTTGCGCGACTGCTCTCAGCCAGTAGCCTCGGGCCGCTCGAGGAGCTGCGCGTCTTCGAGGCGGGCTGCTCCACCGCCTATAACCTGCGGTTGCTCGTGCAGTGGGGCTGCCGCCCGGAGCACCTCGCCGGCATCGACCTCGATCCGGACGCAGTCGCCTACGCCCGGTCCCGCTCGCCGGGGATTCGCATCCACGAGGGCCGGGCGCAGGCGATCGCCGAGCCCGACGGCGCCTTCGACCTGACGTTGGCCTTCACGCTGCTCAGTAGCGCGGGCGGGCCTGAGCCCGCTCGCGCTATCGCCGCGGAGCTCGTGCGGATTACGCGAGTGGGGGGGGGCTCGTTCTTGTCTACGACATGCGCCGTCGCAGTACGAACCCGTCCGTGCGGAGGGTGAGCCGTGCCGATATCCAGTCGTGGTTCCCTCGATGCCGGATCCGCTCGCGTTCGCTCACGCTGGCGCCACCGCTCGCGCGAGCCGCGGGCAGCCGCGCGCCCTGGGCGTACGGCCCGATGGCATCGCTGCCGTTCCTGCGCACGCACGCGCTGCACATGATCACCGTGCCCCGGAGCTCGGGGTGATGCCGGCCACGGATCAGGGCGATCGAACCACGGTGGTCGCCTACACTGATTCGCGATGACTTTCTTCCCAGGGCGTCCAGCGTGAGCCAGGGTGTCACCACCGCCACGACCGCCGGGGAGGCCCCCGACGCCGCCCTGCGGGAGCGCTTCCTCTACGAGATGCTGCTGATCCGGCGCTTCGAGGAGAAGAGTGCCGAGATGTACACCCGCGGCAAGATCCGGGGCTTCCTCCACCTCTACACGGGCGAAGAGGCCTGCGCCGTCGGGGCGATCAACGCGCTCGGCCCCGACGACAAGATCGTGACGCACTACCGTGACCACGGCCACGCCATCGCCCGGGGCGTTGAGCCCCATCGGATCATGGCCGAGCTCTTCGCGCGCGTGGACGGGACCAACAAGGGCCGGGGCGGCTCGATGCACATCTTCGATGCTGAGCGCGGCTTCCTCGGCGGCTACGCCATCGTCGCGGGCCACATGCCTATCGCCGTCGGCCTCGGCCTCGGCGCCACCATGCGCGGCCAGGACTGGGTCACGATGTGCATCTTCGGCGATGGTGGCGTTGGTGAAGGCGAGTTCCATGAAGCGCTCAATCTCGCCTCGATCTGGAAGCTCCCGATCGTCTGGTTCTGCGAGAACAACGGCTACGGAATGGGCGTGCCCTTCGACGCATCGCTCGCGAACGATGTCTACAAGATCGCCGCGGCCTACCAGATTCCGAGCATCCGCATCGACGGCATGGACGCCCTTGAGGTCTACCACGCGACCCAACTCGCCGTGGCCCACTGCCGTGAGGGAAACGGCCCCTACTTCATCGAAGCGATGACCTATCGTTACCGCGGCCACTCGATGGCGGACCCCGAGCTCTACCGCACTAAGGACGAGGTCCAGGCCTCGCGTGAGCGCGACGCGATCCAGCGGCTGAAGCGCTCGATGATCGCGGATGGCCTGCTCGATGACGCGGGCTTTGAAGCGCTCGCCGCGAAAGCGGACGCCGAGGTCGACGACGCCGTCGCCTTTGCCGACGCGAGCCCGGAGCCCGGCCTCCACACACTGCGCGACCACGTCTCGAAGGACGGGCTCGATGGCTGAGCTGCGGATGCGCGACGCGATCCGCGAAGCCCTCCGGGAGGAGATGCTACGCGACGAGCGCGTCTTTCTCATGGGCGAGGACATCGGCGCGTACGGGGGCTCGTACGCGTGCACCCGCGGCCTCCTCGATGAGTTCGGCTCCGAACGCGTACGCGATACGCCGATCTCGGAATCGGGCATCGTCGGTGCGGGGGTTGGTGCCGCGCTCGCCGGCTTCCACCCGATGGTCGAGATCATGACGATTAACTTCAGCCTCGTGGCGATCGACCAGATCGTGAACAACGCTTCGAAGCTGCACTACATGAGCGGCGGCCAGGTGAACGTGCCCTTAGTCCTGCGGATGGCGAGCGGCGGCGGCAGCCAGCTGGGGGCGACGCACAGCCACAGCTTCGAGGGCATGTTCGCGCACTTCCCAGGGCTCAAGGTCGCCTGTCCAGCTTTCCCCGCGGACGCGAAAGGTCTGCTCAAGCGCGCTTTCCGCGACCCCAATCCGGTCGTCTTCATCGAGCACACGGCCCTCTACGGTTCGCGCGGGGAAGTGCCCGACGACGGTGATCACCTGATCGAATTCGGCCAGGCCTCGATCGTGCGGCCGGGAGCGGACGTGACGGTCGTGGGCTACAGCGGCAGCGTCCACCAGGCCACCCGTGCAGCCGATCTCCTCGCAGAGGAGCACGGCTTGCACGCGGAGGTCATCGACCTGCGCACGCTGCGTCCCCTCGACATCGGCACGGTGCTCGAATCCGTCCGCCGCACGAACCGCGCGGTCATCGTGGAGGATGACTGGAAGTTCGGTGGGTTTGGCGGGGAGCTCGCTGCCCAGATCATGGAGCAAGCGTTCGACTGGCTGGATGCGCCCGTCGCCCGGGTCGCCGGTGCGGACGTGCCGATGCCCTACAACCGCAATCTCGAGCTCGCGGCGCTCCCGTCCGAGGAGGACGTGGTCGAGGCCGTTCTCGCGATGCTCTAGGGGGCGGACGATGGCCAGCGAAATCACGATGCCCCAGATGGGCGCGGATATGACCGAAGGCACGCTTGTGCGCTGGCTGAAGGTCGTGGGCGACGAGGTCGCCCGGGGCGAGGTGATCGCCGAGATCGAGACCGATAAGGCAACCGTCGAGCTGGAGGCGTTCGAAGGTGGGACGCTCCGCCAACTCGTCGTGGACGAAGGGGAGACGGTGCCTGTCGGGGAGATCATCGCGCTGCTGGGTGACGAGGGCGAATCGCTACCGGCCGTCGCGCGCAAGCCGGCCGCGGAGACACCCGCCCGCCGGGCAATCGACGCTGTCGTCGCCTCGGCTGACGGCTCCGTTGCCGCTACCGGCGCGCCGGCCACCGACGCGCCGGAGCTCCCCGGCGGGCGAGTGCGCGTCTCCCCGGTCGCGCGGCGGATCGCCAGCGACGCCGCGGTTGATCTCGCGACGGTCGCGGGCTCCGGTCCCGACGGCCGCATCCTGCGCCGTGATGTCGAAGCCGCGATCGAGGCGCGCGATGCACCGCCTCCGGGAGCACCCACGGTGGCCCCGACGGCCGGCGCGGCAGCGCCCGCCGCTCCTCCCCCGCCAGCCGCGGAAACCGCGCCGAGCGCAGGTCCGGGATTGGCGCCCGACCGCATCGAACCCCTGACCCGCATGCGCACGGCAATTGCGCGAAACATGACCGAGTCGAAGCAGCAGCAGCCGCACTACTACCTCACCGTTGACGTCGACATGACGGAGGCGATGGCCTTTCGCACGGCGATAAATCAAGTAGCGAGTGACGAGCAGCGAGTGAGTGTGAACGACCTCATCGTGAAGGCGTGCGCCCTCGCTCTTGGCCGACACCCCAAGTTCAACGCTTCGCTCAAGGGCGGCGGCGTTCAGTATCACGCGGAAGTCGACATCAACATCGGCATCGCCCTCGACGAGGGCCTGATCGCGCCCGCCATCCTCGACGTGACGGCCAAGCCGCTCGGCCAGATCGCACAGGACACGAAGGCCTTGGTGGAGCGTGCCCGAGCCGGCCGCCTGCGCGCGGAGGAGTACTCCCGCGGCACCTTCACGATCACGAATCTCGGGGCCTACGGGATCGAGACCCTGGTCGGCATCATCAACGCCGGCCAGGCCGCGATCCTCGGCGTGGGCAGCGTGATGGAGCAGCCCGCCGCCCGCGACGGCGAGGTCGTCGTGCGCCAGCTGATGAAGGTCGCGCTCAGCGCCGACCACCGCGTCAGCGACGGCGCCGAAGGCGCCCGCTTCCTCAAGGAGATCCAGGAGATCTTGGAGAACCCCGCGAGCCTCGCGCTGTAGCCTGCCTCTTAGAACTAATGTGCTACAGTCTTGGGGATGCGCGTCTTCGACGTCGGACGTGGAGACTCTCACGAACTTCCTTTTCACGCGGAGCCGGCGTTTACCTATCTAAACCGCTCGGGCCGTCCGGAGATGGAGCGGGTACGGGAGGTTATCGAGACCTGGTTCGCCGCGTACCCAGGCAAGCACCAAGGTCAACTGTTGGGGAGTCTTCGCTCCCGCAACGATTTGGATCATTTGTCAGCTTATTTCGAACTGTTTCTCCACGCGTTGCTCAGTGGTCTCGGGTTCCAACTCACGGTTCATCCTCAGCTTCCTAACACGTCCCGGCGTCCTGACTTCCTCTTGGAGTCGGCGACGCACGGGCCGATCTACATGGAGGCTAGGTTGGTCTCTGGGGAATCGAAAGAAGCGGCGGCCGCTCGAGCGCGGCAGTCAGTGGTTTACGACTGTTTGGACGAACACCTGGAGAGCCCGGATTTCTTTGTGGGCCTGGAGATGATGGGCGCACCCGCCAGCCAACCACCAGCTAAGCGAATCCGGGAGTTCCTACGCGAGAAGCTATCGGGCTTAGATTGGGACTCACTGAGTCAGCGACCAGACGAGGAGATGCCACGCTGGCGCTTCGAGCACGATGAATGGGAGGTCGACTTCTTGCCGATCGCGAAGACCGCGGACGCGCGTGGCGAACCCAACGTCCGGCCACTTGCGCTCTTCTTCCATGATGCTCATGATCTGCACGACGTTGGCGATATCCGCCGAGCTGTGGTTGACAAAGGCAAAGCGTACGGAGAGTTCGACGCACCGTATGTTGTCGCTCTGAATAGCCTTAGCCGTGTCTGTAATGAACACTTCTACTGGAAGGCTTTGCTTGGAGACACGACCGTCGAGATAGCTCCAGCCAACGACGGCTCACCTAAAGGAGCTTGGGGACGAGCGTTGAATGGAGCTTGGACTTCGAGTAGCGGGCCCAGGTATACACGGATGAGTGGAGTGTTGGGAGTTGAATTGGCAAAGCCTTGGCATCCGGCGCGCGAGGTCTGCTTCTATCCCAACCCTTGGGCGCAAAACCCCCTGTCGCGAGGCCTCCCCCACTTATCCAGATTCGAGCAGCACGACGAACAGATGGTGTTTAAGCCGGGAGACTCTGCCCGGAAGATTCTGGGCCTCGGTGAGCACTGGCCCGAGCAGATCAGCTAGCCGCCGATGACGAGCGGCTTGCCCATCACGTAGAAGAGCGCGCCGCCGGGGCTGAACGCCATCTCTGTGACGACCTCGAAGCCGAGGCGGCCGTAGAGTTCGTGCGCGCGGCTGTCCGTGCGCGTACTGAGGACGCAGGACGCCTCGGGGCGATCCTGCAGGAGCGCCCGCACGAG
Organism: Tepidiformaceae bacterium; assembly: GCA_965247935.1. Classification (GTDB taxonomy): domain Bacteria; phylum Chloroflexota; class Dehalococcoidia; order Tepidiformales; family Tepidiformaceae; genus CAUYXJ01. The sequence continues at coordinate 305,613 of CBDFIA010000002.1, read as the reverse complement.
GAGCGCGCCGATGCCGTTGCCCTGAAAGTCGGGATGGGTGGCGATCTCGACGAGCTCGTAGGCATCGCCCAGCCAGCGTTTGACCTGGACCTCGCTGAGCTCGCGGGCGACCGCGTCGCGCCACCACTGCCCGCGCTGGCTGCGGTAGCCGTAGGTCATCCCGACGACGCCGTGGGGCGGGACGAGCTGCGCGCCCGCCTCGCCGAGCGCAATGAAGCCCCGGTAGCCGGGTCGGTCGCGATGGAGTTGCCGCAGGCGGAAGCGAATCTCCTCGCCCCGGTCCGGATCGCTGTAGGGGGGCAGGGCGAAGGCTTCGCCGTACACGTCGATGGCCCCCTCGAACAGGGGGCCATCATCGGGAAGCGGTTCGATGCGCCAGCTCATCCCCGATAGTGGATCTTGGCGTCTACGCGGTCCTTGTTCAGTCGCTTGTTCAGGTGCAACCCCTCGAGGATGAACTCGATCGCTGCTGCCTTCTCCCCGGGCGTGCTCGCCTCCACCGTCTGGAGCGCTTCGGCCAGCCCCTCGATATCGCCCGCGAGGCTCTTGTAGTCGTTGCTCGCGGTCATCTCGCCGACCTCGGCGGAGACGCCCGCCTTGAAGCGACTGACGACCGGCTCGAGGTCGCCCAGGTTGTAGAGCCGATTGAAGACGGCGACGACCGCTCCTTGGATCAGCTTGTCGATGATCTGCTCTTCGCGGCCGTCCTCGATGGTCTCGAACTCGACCTTGCCGCTGAGTGTGGGAACGACGAAGGGGAGGTCGCTCACGCGCGGCACGACTTCGTCTTCCTCGTTGATGATCGAGCGTCGCAGGGCGTTCGCGAGCATGCTCTCGTAGTTCGCGATGCTCGCGCGCACGCTCACGCCGGAGCGCTGGTTGACGTCGGGGCTGCGTCGCGCGAGCCGGGTAATCTCCGCGATGATCTCCTTCATATAGGGGGGCACGGCCACGGCGAAGTCGGCCGGAACGGGAGTGTGTTCCGCTTCGACGATCTCCATCTCGTGCTCGATCTTCTGGGGGTAGTGCGTGCGCACCTGGGCGCCGTAGCGGTCCTTCAGCGGCGTAATAATCCGCCCGCGATTCGTGTAGTCCTCGGGGTTCGCGCTCGCGACCACGAAGACGTCGAGCGGCAGGCGGATGCGATAGCCCCGAATTTGGACATCGCGCTCTTCCATGATGTTGAGGAGGCCGACCTGAATGCGCTCCGCGAGGTCCGGGAGCTCGTTGATGCAGAAGATGCCGTGGTTCGTGCGCGGGACGAGCCCGTAGTGAATCGTGAGCTCGTCCGAAAGGTAGCGCCCTTCGGCGACCTTGATCGGGTCGACCTCGCCGATGAGGTCGGCGATCGTGATATCCGGGGTGGCGAGCTTCTCGCCGTAGCGTGCGTCCCGGTCGAGCCAGATGAGTTCGGCCGCATCACCCTGGTCCTCGAGGATCTGCCGTCCCTGCAGCGTCATCGGGTTGAGCGGATCCTCGGGGATCTCGCAGTTGGCGAGCACCGGGAGCGCCTCGTTCAGCAGGGCGGTGAGCGAGCGGATGATCCGTGACTTCGCCTGCCCCCGCTCGCCCAGGAAGATGATGTCCTGTCCTGCGAGGATAGCGTTCACGATGTGGGGGATGACGGTTTCGTCGTAGCCGTAGACACCGGGGAAGAGTTCGTCCCCGGTGCGAATCCGGGCGATCAGGTTCCTGCGCATCTCGTCGCGCACGGACAGGGGCTCGTACCCCGAGGCCTTTAGTTCACCGACAGTGCGGGGTCGATCGGCCGTAGTCACTCGCTCGCGCTCCTCTCCCGAAGGCTTTTCGGGGGCGTTGGTGTCTTACGACGAGCGTCCGGAGGCGGAGCCGGCGCGCCGTCCGGGGGGTGTGTCGATGCCCGAACCATCCGCCTATTTGCGAGCGGCCACACCCCGCTTGGGTCCAATGATAGGGGGGGTCGGAGGCGTGTCAACCGAAGCTGGAGGACCTTCGGAAGGGGGCTAGGAGCGCTCGAAGAGCCCGAGTTGCTGCCCCGATTCCGCAGGCAATTCTTCGCTCACTTGGTCGGTCAGCTCGTTGATCAGATCGGGGGTGTCGTTCTTCACGCTGTTCACCCGCTGTGAGACCGGGCGGGACACGAGGTAGGCCTCCGGCGCCGGTACGAGGAGCGACTTCAGAGTCTCGACGTCTTCTTCGCCTGCGAAGATCCAGTCGTCGACCCGCTCCTCCGGCAGAATCACGGGCATCCGGTCGTGGATCTGCCCAGTGATCGCGTTCGGCGGGCAGGTGACGATCGTGAAAGTCGCCTCCCATTGATCGGGTTGCGGCTGCCACCACTCGTAGAGCCCGGCGAAGGTCATTAGCTCCCCGTTCGGCCGGTGGAACCAGAAGGGCTGGCGGTTCTCTTTCGTGCCGGTCCACTCGTAGTAGCCGTCGGCGGGCACGATGCAGCGCCGCTTCTTGAACGCCTCGCGGAAGAGGGGGCGGGTGTCGACGCTTTCGGCGCGAGCATTGATCCCCCGCGCCGCCTGCTTGCGGTCCTTGGAGCCGTACTTCACGAGCCCCCAGCGCGCCGGCACCACCTCGCGCTCCTCGCGCTTCGTGCGGAGGACGAAATGCGGGTCGGTGGGGGCGAGGTTGTAGCGCGGCTCGTAGGCGGCCGCGAGCTCCTCGACCTGCACGCCGAGCGTGTGCGCGATCGAGGCGACATCGGCGGCGGTAAGGGTGAAGCGTCCGCACATGCGGTAAGCGTAGGGGAGCCGGGCGTGCGGGCCCAGGTCACTCCCCGCCCCCGCGGACGAGGTCTTCGTAGGCGAAGACGCGACGAAAGCCCATCTGCTCGTAGAGCGAGAGCCCCATCGCCGAGGCGCCGAGCCAGGCGTCCTTCGCGCCGCGCCGCTGTCCTGCCTCGACGGCCGCCCAGCTGATCGCTTCGCCGAAGCCCTGTCGCCGGTAGGGCTCCTCAACGGCGACGTTGTAGACGCCAACGAGCTTCCCCGTCGTGACGGCCATCGAGCAAGCGACTGCGAGGCCGTCGAGCGTGCCGAGCAGGAGGTCGAAGCCCAACGCATTAGCGGTTCTCGCGATCGCGACGCCAACGTCTCGAAGTTCGCCGGGCCAGTTCACCGAACCGTACGCGGCGATGTCCTCATCGCTCTCGACGCTGGAGATGCGGAGCCGCCCCTGGTAGAGAGGCGGATTCGGCCGTGCAAGGAACAGTGCCGGCTCGGTCAGTTCAGGCTCGAAGCCGCGGCTCTTGAGATCGGCGACCAGCGCGTCGTCGTGCGGCTCTCGTAGCCGGAAGTTCGGTCGCGAACCACGCGCCTCGAACCACCGAATCGCGACATCAAGATCGTCCTCAGTTGCCGCCCCCACCGTCGCTGCCGCGTTCCCGGCCTGGAACCCCGGCTCGCCCGTGGCCACGAGCAACCAAGGCCCGATCCGCTCGACCGCGGACCGCGCCGAGAGCGCTCCCACACGCGGAATCGCAGCGAGGAAGTTCTCGTGGATGTCGCGATGAATTGGGTCTTCGGACACTCCGCCAGGTTACCGCGAGTGCCCGGCTCACTCGCTTGATCAAACCGGAGAGCCCCCGGCCGTCATCAATCCGAGTGCACGCTCAGCCGGAGCTTCCTGCGGTGAACGCATCTCCCCGCATCGTGCGGGACCAGCGCGTAGCATCCCGGCTCCGGAGGAGACCTTCATGGCGAACATCCTGATCACGGGAACGAGCAGTGGGATCGGTCTGGGCGCCGCCGTCGAACTGGCGAAGCGCGGCGAGCGTGTCTTCGCCTCGATGCGCGACCCATCCCGTGCCGGGCCGCTGCTCGAAGCAGCGGCCGCTGCCGACGCTGCGGTTGGGGTGGTGCAACTGGACGTCACGGACCGGCAGTCCGTGCGCCGTGCCGTCAACGATGTGGTGAAAGCGGCGGGCAGCATTGACGTCCTCGTGAACAACGCGGGGATGAGCGCATTGGGCCCGCTCGAGTTCGCTTCCGAGGAGGAGACGCAGGCGGTCTTCGACACGAACGTGTTCGGGCCGCTGCGGCTGATACGAGCGGTGCTCCCAGCAATGCGGGAGCGCGGTTCCGGCCGGATCGTGAACCTCTCAAGCGGCGCCTCCCACACCCGCGGGGGCCATCGTCTGATGGGGCTCTATTCCACCTCCAAAGCTGCGATGAATGCGCTCACCGAGAACCTCCTGAAGGAACTCGCGCCGCTGGGCATTGAGGTTGTGCTTATCGACGGTGGACTCGGCACTGCAACCCGCATGGTGGACGAGACGCGGGAACGTGCCGATGAATTCGATCCTGCCGCCTCACCGTATCGAGTGGTTGAGCGGATTGCGCAGCTTCAGTGGCCGATCGGAGGCCCGCCTGGCGCCCCCGACTATTTCGAGTTCAGCGTGAGATCCGTGGTCGACGCCTGTCTTGTCGCCGATCCGCCGTTCATCCATCCGCCGGAGCCACAGGAGGCGCTCAGGGCGCTCGACGCAATGCCGGACGAGATGTTTGTCCGCCTCTGCAAAGCCGATGCGTCAGAAGAGCTTTACGTTTACGAGGGCCCGGGTCGAGCTTGGATGATGAACCTGGAAGCAGCCGCGGAGATGGGAGGTCCGGACTAGCGACCAAGGTGGCGGGAACCGATGTCCCCTCCACCAAGGAGGTAAAGCCCACCTGCTAGCATGGTCGCGAGGACGCCGCGCCCCATGACCGCCAGCGAGACCCACCCCAAACGCTCCCGCCAGATGCTCCCCGACTACCTCCTCAGCGAGGAGCAGCTCGAGGCGATGTACCGCTACATGCTGCTCTCGCGGCGGCTGGACGAACGCATGATGACGCTCAACCGCCAGGGCCGCGCCGACTTCGTCATCGGGGGGGCGGGGCAGGAGGCGGCGCAGGTCGGGGCGGGCATGGCCCTGCAGGCGGGCGTCGACTACGTCGCCCCCTACTACCGCGATATGGGCGTGATGCTCGTGCTCGGCATGACCCCGCGCGAAGCGATGCTGAACGCCTTCGCGAAGCGGGACGACCCCAACGCCTTCGGCCGGCAGATGCCCTCACACTGGGCAAGCGTCGAACGGCGCGTCCTCACCCAGTCGAGCGTCGTCGCTACGCAGCTCGTGCACGTCGTTGGGGTCGCGCTGGCGGCGAAGATGCGGGACGACCCGATCGTGGCCCTGGCCAGCTGTGGCGAGGGCAGCACCAGCCGCGGCGACTTCCACGAAGCGCTGAACTTCGCCGCCATCCATAAATTACCAGTGGTCTTCTATATCGAGAACAACGGCTACGCCATCTCCGAGAGCACGGAGAAGGAGATGCCGGTGGCGCACGTCGCCGACCGCGCCGCGGCCTACGGCATCCAGAGCGCGGTCGTCGACGGGCTCGACGCGATCGCCGTCTACCAGACGGTACGGCCGGCGGTCGATCAGGCGCGGCGGGGCGCAGGGCCGTTCCTGATCGAGGCGAAGTGCCATCGCCTCTGGGCCCATTCCAGCGACGACGATCAGACGCGCTACCGCCCGCGCAAAGAGCTCGAGGACTGGACGCAGAAGGACCCGGTCGGCCTCTTCCGCGCGCGCATCGAGTCCGACGGGCTCTTCCCGAAGGAGGACCTCGACACGATCGAGGCCGAGGTCGAAGCGGAAGTGCGGGCCGCCGCGGACTGGGCGATCAACCAGCCCGACCCTGCTCCCGAGGACGCCCTCGGTTTCGTCTACCGTGAGACCGCCGATGGCTGAGGTGAGCGTGATCGAGGCCATCCGCGAAACGCTCGACGAGGCGCTCGCCGGGGACGATCGCGTCTTCCTGCTGGGCGAAGACCTCGAAGCGGGTGGCGTCTTCCGCGCTACCGATGGGCTTGCGGGGAAGCACCCCGGCCGCGTCATCGATACGCCCCTCGCCGAATCGTCGATCATCGGGATCTCGATCGGGGCGGCGCACTACGGCCAGCGGCCGATCGCGGAGATCCAATTCGCCGACTTCATCCATGCCGGCTTCGACCAGCTCTGCAGCGAAGCCTCCCGCTGGTCGTATCGCACGCGGGGGGAGCAGTACCTGCCGATGGTCGTGCGCACCCCCTGGGGCGGCGGCGTCCATGGCGGCCAGCACCACTCGCAGAGCATCGAGGCCTACTACGCGCACATGCCCGGGTTGAAGGTCGTGGCGCCGGCGTTTCCGGCTGACTACCGCTCACTGCTGCTGGCGGCGATCGCCGACCCCAACCCGGTGCTCTTCCTCGAGCACAAGCGCACCTATCGGCTCATCCGTCAGGAGACGGACGGCGCGCCGGCGGAGACCCAGATCGGGCGTGCACGGATCGCGCGCAGAGGCGACGATCTCACCATTTTCGCCTACGGCCTCATGCTCCACGAATCCCTCGCCGCGGCCGAGGAGCTCGCGGGCGAGGGGGCGGCTTGCACCGTCGTCGACCTGCTCACGCTGAATCCGCTCGACCGGGAGACGATCCTCGAGGCCGCGCGGGCGACGGGGAAGGTGCTCATCGTCCACGAGGACACCCTCACCGGCGGGCTCGGGGGCGAGATCGCGGCGATCATCGCCGAGCACGCGTTCGAGGACCTCGACGCTCCCGTCCGGCGCCTTGCCGGGCCCGATGTTCCGCCAATGCCCTTCCACCACGCGATGGAGTCCTTCTTCATGCCCGACCGCGCGAAGATCGCGGCCGCCGCCCGCGACCTGGCGGCGTACTAGCGATGCGAGTGGCGCACGCGGATGCCTCCGACCAGCTGCGCACGACCTACGACGCGCTGGCGGAGCGCTGGACGCCCTGGGCGGATGCGGTTCGCCCTGATCAGTGTGACCCCGGTGGGGACGACGGGGCTGGGGGCTGACCATGGCGACCGTGACGATGCCCCAGCTCGGCGAGAGCGTGACCGAGGGGACCGTCCTCCAGTGGCTCAAGCAGCCCGGCGATTCCGTCGCCCTCGACGAGTCGCTCTGCGAAGTCGAGACCGAGAAGGTCACGACTAAGCTGCCGTCGCCGTTCGAAGGCACGCTCGGCGAGATCCTCGTGGCCGCGGGCGAGACGGTCGCCGTCGAATCGCCGCTCTGCACGATCGACGGCGTCGCGGAAGCGACCACGGTGGCAGAAGCCAAGCCTGCGCCAGCGGCAGCCGGTGGTTCAGAAGCGACCGCGACGCTCCCGTCCACCGCCCCGGCGCCAACTCGTACCGGCGTTTACTCGCCCGTCGTACAGCGCCTCGCCGAGCGGCACGAGGTCGACCTCGCGCGGATCGCGGGGAGCGGGCGCGGCGGCCGCGTGACGCGGAAGGACGTTCAGGCCGTCATCGACGCGGGTGGCCAAGCCGCCACCGACGAGCCGCCCGCCGTCCCGCCCTCCGAGCCGGAGATCGTGCCCGCAACGGAAGAGGCGACGGTCGCGGCCGACGACGAGTTCGACATCGTCGAGCTCTCCCCGACGCGCCGCACGATCGCCGAGCACATGAAGCGCTCACACCTGGAGGCGCCCCAGGCCTGGACGATGGTCGAGGCGGATGTCACCGGGCTCGTCGCCCTTCGCGGCCGAGAGCGCGAGCGCTTCGTCGGGGTCGATCTCACCTACCTGCCCTACTTCGCTTTGGCCGTCGCGGCGACGCTCACGGACTTCCCCAAGCTCAATGCGCGTTGGCACGGCGACGAACTGCACCGCTACCGCAGGGTCAACCTCGGCATCGCGGTCGCGACCGAACGCGGGCTGGTGGTCCCCGTCGTCCGCAACGCCCGTGACCTCAGCGTGGCGGGAATCGCTCGTCGCATCGACGACCTCGTCATGCGTGCGCATACCGGCAAGCTGCGCATCGAGGACATCGAGGGCGGCACCTTCACGGTGAACAACACCGGCTCGTTCGGCTCGATCGCCTCCAAGCCGATCGTGAACTACCCCGAGATCGCGATCGTCACGATGGAGCGCGTCGTGCGCCGGCCAGTCGTGGTCGACGGCGACGCAATCGCGATCCGCTCGATGATGAACGTCGCGCTCAGCTTCGACCATCGCGCGCTCGACGGGGCCGAGGTGGGTGGTTTCCTCGCTGCGCTCAAGGAGCGCCTTGAGGCGCTCGGCAACTAGCGCCCTCGGCTCGGGTGAGTTAATCCAGCCAGCGGTGCGGGCGTTCGCGCAGATCCTCGAGCCCGAGCACGTCGCAGATTGCGAGGTAGGGCGCGCGGGGCACGCCGAGCCACTTCAGATCCGACAAGCGCTCGGTCACCGGAGCGTCGCGACGGAGGGTGGCGAGCGTACGGAACAGCGCGGCGGCGTCGCGCCCTTCGCGCAGCGACTTTGCCAACCGCCCCGCACCGCGCACAGTTACGTCCCAGTCGCCGTGCGCATCGGGGATGTCCTCGATATGGATGTAGCGGGCAAGCACCGTTGACGCGGACTTCGCGCCCCAGCCGGGCAGGCCGGGGAAACCGTCCGCGGAGTCGCCCATGAGGGCGAGGTAGTCGGCGATCGACTCGGGCCCCACGCCGAACTTCGCGCGCACACCGTCTTCGTTCATCAGGACGCCCTTGCGCCGGTCGAGCGCGACGACCCGATCGCCCACGACGCATTGTGCGAGGTCTTTGTCGGGCGAGGCGAGAATCACCTGTTCGGCCTCGTCTGCGAATCGCGCCGCGCCCGAGGCGATGGCATCGTCGGCTTCGAACTCGCGCATGCGCCATACGGTGACGCCCACGGACTCGAGGGCGTCTTCGGCGAGGGGGAACTGGGCGAGCAGGTCTTCGGGGACGCCGCTATCGGTCTTGTAGCCCGCATAGAGCTCGTTCCGGAACGAATGAATGACCGTATCGGTCGCAGCGGCGATCGCGAGCGGATCCTGCTCCCGCAGCAGCGCGAGCGTGCTCGCAATCAGCCCAGCGACGGCGCCAACCTCTGGCCCGTCGGGAGCGGTTCGCGGGGGCGCGCCGAAGTATGCGCGGAAGAGCTCGTACGTCGCGTCGAGGAGGACCAGGCGCACCTGGTGGCGGCTACCGCTGGAAGACGATGTCGTCGGTCGAGTGCTGCCCTTGGGTGAAGGCGGGCGCGCCTTCCCACGTCTTCTCCACCGGATCGAAGCGCGTGTAGTCGTGCACGACGGTGCGTCGGAGGATCTTCCATTCGCCGTTGCGGCGTTCGAAGCGATCGACGTAGCGGCCGCCCCAGAGGAAGTCCTCGTCGGGATCTCCCGGACTGCGGTGTCGTGCGAGACAGTAGGACTCGCACCAGGCGAAGTCGCCTTCGATGTCGACGATCACGTTGCTGATGCGGTGCTGCGTAAGTGAGAACGCGCCCAGACCGCCGGAGGCGCCAGAGGCGAACGCCTCCGGTGTGGTTTCGTCGCCGTAGCGGAGGACGGCGTCTGGGTGGAAGCAGCTCTTCACGAGCTCCGCGTCGATACGGTCGATGCCGCGCGCGTAGAGCATCAGGATGCGCGTGATGTCCCGCTCCGCAATGAGCGTGTCGAGGGTGGTGGGGCTCGAAGTCTGCGTTGTCATATGGCCTCCGGCCGATGAGGTGCGCGTGATTCTACGGGCCGCCACGGCATCCCGTATTTCAATCAAGCGAAGGTGGAAGCTCCTCAGACAGGTCCGGGAGGGACCGAAGGCTCCCAGGGACCGTCTTCGACGATGACGGCTTCGCCCTCGCCCGGCCACGGCGGCATCGTCACACCGATCGCGGCGAGGGGTTCAGCCGAGCCGGAGCGGAACTGGAACTCCGTCTCGGCGGGGATGGTCAGACATATGCTGGGGTAGACGTCGACACACTCCTCCCGGTCGGCGGAGCGACGCCACATCTCGCCCAGGCCGCCGACGAAGTACCAGACCTCGTCGACCGTGCGATGTCTGACCGCGACCGCGGTCTCGTTGGGGCCAAGCTCAAAGTGGGCGAGCCCCCCGCCCCTGACTTCGAGCATCAGGCGCACGTCGCTGCCATCGGGCGCGGTTGCGGTGACCGCTGCCGGAAGCACCTTGCTCTCAAACATCGCGAGCCTCCTTGGGACGAGGGTGGCGCCGACCTGGCTCCACACCTAGCGTGCGGGCTAGCGCTCACCGGCCAGAGCCGGCACGGCCAGGGGTGGCTCGGGCCGCTCGAGGCTCGCCCCCGGCCGCCGCGGCGGTGCCGCGAGGGCGAAGAAGATCGTCCCGACCCCTGCGACGATCGCAAGGATCGTGAAACCCAGCTCGTAGCTGCCCGTGCGGTCCGCGAAGACCCCCGCGACGATCGGCCCCGTGGTCATCCCCGTCATCACGATGAGTGAGGAGAAGCCCATGATCGTGCCGAACGACTTGCGCCCGAAGTAGTCGGCGCGAAGCGCCTGCTGGACGGGCCCGCGCCCGCCCCAGGCCAGTCCGTTGATGACGGCGAAAGCGAGGATCATCCAGACGGAAGTGGCGTAGGCCACCAGCAGCAGCGCGACGATGTGCCCGACCATGCAGGCCACCAGCAGCACACGCTTGTTCAGCTGGTCGCCGAAGAAGCCGCCCCCGAGCTGTCCCACGATCTGAAACGCCGTCATCAGGGCGATCACCAGCCCCGCCTGGGCGGTCGAGTAGCCCAGGCTCTCGTGGACGTGCAACACGAGGTGGACCATCAGTGCACCGACGATCAGCACGGCTGACGCGTGGCCGATCGAGATGTACCAGAAGGTCGGTGTGCGCATTGCTTCGCGGGCGGTGAAGTCGTCGTTCGCGGGGATGACGATGGGGCTGCCCGCTGCGCGACGGGGCTCCTCCGGCTCCGGTGCGGGCACACCGTCAATCGTCTCGCCGACATCCTCGGGGCGGTGGTAGATGAAGGTCGCGATGATCTGCCCAACGATGAAAATGAGGACAGCCGTCGCGATCGACGTATTGCGCCAGCCGATCACGTTCATCGAGAGCACGACGAGGGGCACGATCAGGCCGCCGATGGCAAAGCCGGTCGACATCAGTCCGAGGGCGAGCGCGCGCTTGCGTTCGAACCAGTTCACGACGGCCACGGTGAGGGTCATGAAGCCGGCCATGCTCGAGCCGACGGCGATAAGGAAGAAGGTCAGGAAGAAGGTCAGGACGGAGTTGATCTGGCTGAACAGGAGGAACCCGATCGCCGTCGAGGTGATGCCAATGCGGATCATGATGCGCGGGCCAAAGCGGTCGACGGCCCAGCCCTGGATTGGCCCAAGGATGCCGCTCTCGGCGCGCGTCATGGCGAAGCCGGCGGAGAGCGTGGTCTTGCTCCAGCCGAACTGTTCGCGTAGTTCGGCGGCGTAGACGCCGAACGACTGGAACATCAGGCCACCGATGAGGACCTGGATGATCATCCCGCCGCTGACCATCCACCAGCCGTAGAAGACCTTGCGCGGGCGGCGAGGGAGCATTCCCTTCAAGATACGCGGTGGCCTGCGTACGGGACTCTGCGGGAGGCCCAGGGCGGAAGCGCGTAATGGAGCGATGGCCTCCGGCGGTGGCGATTTCGTTCAGCCCGCCAAAACACCAACTTTGAGATGGAATCCCGCTGCCTCCTTCCGCGGGCGGTCGTTCGGGAGCACGTTCAGCTCGCTGCAAGAGCCGGAGTACGCCTGGTACACCGCCGGCAGCTTCTCCTTCTTCATGGCGATGTCGATGCAGCTCCTTCTGCGCAGCTTCCTCGCCTTCGATCTAACGGGTTCGGCAGCGAGCCTGGCTGTCATCGCGGTCGCGGGAGGGGTCGTCCTGGTGATGGCCCCCGTCGGTGGGGTGTTCGCGGACCGCCTGAACAAGCGCAACTTGCTCGTCACCTGCGAGGTCCTCACGACGCTCCTGAGCCTCTGGATCACGGTCATGATCCTCACCGACCTCGTCCGCTTCTGGCACCTCGTGATCGTCTCACCGATCCTCGCCGCGATCTTCGCGTTCATCATGCCGGCGCGTCAGGCGCTCGTCCCGAGCCTCGTGCCCCAGCACAAGCTCACGAATGCGATTTCTCTGCAGATGGGCGGGAACACGCTCACGCAGATCATCGCGCCGGCCCTGGCGGGCCTCCTGATCGCGCCGCTGGGCATCGGCATCGTGTTTGCCGTCACGACGGTCATGTTTGGGGTGGCGGCGATCACCGATACCCGCCTGCCCCGCTACGGGATGGTCGCGAACGAAGAGCCGAAGGAGTTCCGAAAGGACTTCGTCGGTGGCTTCAGCTACATCCGCGAGCACCGCACGATCGGCCTGCTGCTGGTGGCGAGCCTGATGATGCCGCTCTTCGCCTTCCCCGTTCAGCAGATGCTGCCGGTCTTCGCGAAGGACGTGTTCGATGGCGGCGGCGCGACCCTGGGGCTGCTCGCGGCGATGCTAGGCGTCGGCGGGCTATTCGGCGCGCTCATCTCCGCGAATATGGACCGCCAGCCGCGCAAGGGCCGCCTGATGATGGTCGGCGGCGGGGCGAGGCCGCCTTCATGCTGGCCTTCACGCTCTCGCCCTGGTTCCTCCTGGCACTGGTGATGCTCTCGGCGATGGGCACCGGGCAGATGGTGTACCAGGCGACGAACAACACCGCCATCCAGACGATGCTCACGTCCGAGGTTCGAGGACGGGTGATGTCGGTCATGATGATGTCCTTCGGCGTGATGCCGCTGGGCGTCGCGCCGGTCGCGCTGGCGACCGACTACATCGGCCCGCGTTTCGCGCTGGCCATGTGCGCGGGCGGCCTCATGCTCAGTCTCGCGACCTACTTCGCCCTCGCCGGCCGCGTGCGCCATCTCTGCGTCGAGCAGGCCCCGGCGTCGCGCCTCTCCGAGATCCAGGCCGCTGGCCTCGTCGCGGAGGGCAAGCTCACGCGCGAGGAGGCGGAGCAGATGTTAGGCGAGGGGTCTGTGGCCGGGGGGAGCTAGGGCCGCGCTACCCGCCCGGTTCAGGCGCGAAAGGGTCAACCGCTCGCAGGCGGAGCCGCGAGCCGTCCTGACTCGAGCCAGCTCGCGAGCCGGTCCGAGAGGCCCGCGGGATAGAGCGTGACCGCGCCATTCAGTGCGTCGGTGAGCAGGAGCCAGTGCGCCTCGATTGGCGACCCGTCCGACTCGATCCCTTTGAGGGGAAAGAGCCCCTCGGGCTCGTGGCCTTGGGCGAAGCGGGCGTGGAACTGGGCCACGTATTCGTGCCCGACCTCACCCCGGACTTCGAAGATGTTTTCGGATGTTCCTAGGTGCTCCACGACCTCGATCTCGCGGCCGAGTTCTTCGCGGAGCTCGCGGACGACCGCATCGGCAGCCCGCTCGCCGAACTCGATCTGGCCGCCGAGCGGCCGGAAGTGCGTCTCGCCGGAGTCCGGGTCGAGGATGGTCATGCACAGCAGGCACTCGTCCTTCAGGATGATCGCGACCGCGATAACTCGCACGCGGTCGGTAGTCACCGAGCGTTCCCTACTTCGCCGCGCTCGTGGCGGCCTCGGGCTCGCGCGCCTTGGCCGGGCGCTTGCGCGGCTTGGCGGTGCGCTTCGGGGCGGCCTTCGCCCGCTTCGTCGCCTTGCGCTTCTTCGGGAGCGTGCCCGCGGCCTCGAGCAGCGGCCGCAGGTAGCGGCCGGTCGCGCTCTCGGGGTTGGCGGCGATCTCCTCCGGCGTGCCGACGGCGATGAGCTCGCCGCCGCGGTCTCCGCCGAAGGGCCCGAGGTCGATGATGTGGTCGGCGGTCTTGATCACGTCGAGGTGGTGCTCGATGACGACGACGGTGTTCCCCCCGTCGACGAGCCGCTGGAGGACCACGAGCAGGTGATCGACGTCCTGAAAGCTGAGGCCGGTCGTGGGCTCGTCAAGCACGTAGAGGGTGCGGCCGGTGGAGCGCCGCGCAAGCTCGCTCGCGAGCTTGATGCGCTGCGCCTCGCCGCCCGAGAGCGTGGTCGCGGGCTGGCCGAGGCGAATGTAGCCGAGGCCGGTCGCCTCGAGCGTCGCCATGATGCGGCGCACGCGGGGGAAGCGATCGAAGAGTTCGAGCGCCTCCGCCACCGTCATGTCGAGGAGCTCGGCGATGTTCGTTCCACGGAAGCGGATCTCGAGCGCCTCGCGGTTGTAGCGCTGGCCGCGGCAAACCTCGCAGGGCACGGTCACGTCGGGCAGGAACTGCATCTCCACGAGCTTGTAGCCGTCGCCGGAGCATTCCTCGCAGCGGCCGCCCTTCACGTTGAAGCTAAAGCGACCGGGCTTGTAGCCGCGCGCTCGCGACTCGGGCACGGCCGCGAAGAGCTCGCGGATGATCGTGAAGACGCCGGTGTAGGTGGCCGGGTTCGAGCGCGGCGTGCGCCCGATCGGCGACTGGTCGATGTCGACGACCTTGTCGAGGTGCTGGAAGCCTTTGATCCCATCGTGCTTGCCCGGACGCTGGCGACCGTTCTGGAGGGCGTTGACCGCGCGCTTTACGAGGATCTCCGTGATCAGCGAGGACTTGCCCGAGCCGGAGACGCCGGTGACGACTACGAACTTCCCCAGCGGAATGGAGACGTCGAGGTTCTTCAGGTTGTTCTCGCGCGCCCCCCGAATCGTGAGCGCGAAGCCGTTCCCCTCCCGTCGCTCCGCCGGTGTCGCGATCGTGCGGCGGCCGGAGAGGTAGGCGCCGGTGATGCTCTCCTCGCTCGCGAGGATGGTGGCCAACGGGCCCTCGGCGACGATGTGGCCGCCACGCAACCCGGCCTCAGGCCCCAGGTCGATGATGTGGTCGGCCGCCTGCATCATCGCCTCGTCGTGCTCGACGACCATGACCGTGTTCCCGAGGTCCCGCAGCCGTTCGAGCGTGCGGATGAGGCGGTCGGCGTCGACGGGATGCAGCCCGATCGAGGGCTCGTCGCAGATGTAGAGCACCCCCATCAGGGCAGAGCCGATCTGGGTCGCGAGCCTGATGCGTTGCGACTCCCCGCCGGAGAGCGATCCCGACGCCCGGTTGAGCGTCAGATACTCCAGCCCGACATCTATCAGGAACTCGAGCCGTGAGCGGATCTCCTTGAGGATCTGCGCCGCAATCGTCTGCTCGCGCTCGTTCAGGGGCGTGTCGTCGGCGGCGAGCGTGTCGAACCAGGCGAGCGTCTCGGAGATGCTCGAGGTCGTCACCGAGACGACAGTGCGCTCGTCGATGAGGACGCCGAGCGCCTCGGGCCGAAGGCGCTCGCCCTTGCAGTCGGGGCAGGGGACGGCGCCCATGTAGCGCTCGATGTCGCTGCGCACGTAGTCGGAGTCGGTCTCTTTGTGGCGGCGCTGAAGGTTGTTCATCACGCCTTCGAAGCGCGCGTCGTAGCGGCGTACACGGCCGTGCTGGTTCGTGAAGCGCAGGCTGAGCTTTTCTTCGCCAGCGCCGTAGAGGATGACGTCGAGCTGTTCGTCGGTGAGGTCCCGGATGGGCGTTTCGAGGCTGAAGTCGTAGACCTCGGCGACTGCCGCGAGGACGCGCTGGTACCAGGTCTGGCCACCGCGGGACTTGGCCAGCGGCTCGACCGCCCCCTCCGCCACCGACTTCGTGCGGTCCGGAATGACGAGCTCAGGGTCGACCTGCATTTCGACGCCGAGCCCCGTGCAGCGGGAGCAGGCGCCGTGTGGGCTGTTGAAGCTGAACGTGCGCGGCTCCAGCTCGCCAAAAGAGAAGCCGTCGTAGGGGCAGGCGAAGTGCTCGCTGAAGATGCGCTCCGGCTCCTCCGCGATGTCTGGGCGGGGCAGCGTCGCGACGTGCATGACGCCCTGGCCCGCCTTCAGCGCCGTTTCCACCGACTCCGCCAGCCGGAGGCTCGCGCCCTCGTCGGCGCCGGGCTCGGGGACGACAACGCGGTCGACGACGATATCGAGGTCGTGGCGCTTGTTCTTGTCGAGCACGATCGTCTCGTCGAGATCGCGCACTTCGCCGTCGATGCGGACGCGCACGAAGCCCTCGCGACGGGCCTCGTCGAGCAGGCCGACGTGCTCGCCCTTCTTCGCGCGCGTGAGTGGGGCGAGCAGGAGCAGGCGCGCTCCCGGCGGGAGCGCAAGCGTCGCATCGACGATCTGCTGGACCGTCTGGCGCTCGATTGCGCGGCCACATTGGGGGCAGTGGGGGCGTCCCACGCGCGCCCAGAGGAGGCGCATGTAGTCGTAGATCTCAGTGACCGTGCCAACCGTCGAGCGGGGGTTGTTCGAGGCTGCCTTCTGGTCGATCGAGATCGCGGGCGAGAGGCCGTCGATGTGGTCGACATCCGGCTTCTCCATGAGGCCGAGGAACTGGCGCGCGTAGGTCGAGAGCGATTCGACATAACGGCGCTGGCCTTCGGCGTAGATCGTGTCGAAGGCGAGCGACGATTTGCCCGATCCGGAGAGGCCCGTGATCACGACGAGCTTGTCCCGGGGGATCGAGACATCGATGTTCTTGAGGTTGTGCTCGCGCGCGCCGCGCACGGCGATATGGTCGAGAGGCATGCTGCGCTCCGATTCTAGCAGAGGTAGAACGGGTGTTCGCGGCCGGTCTACCAGGCGGTCACTTCCGTGACGTCGGTTGGTCCAGGTCGAGCGTCATGAAGACGCTGTTCGGACTCTCTCCGTAGTCGGCGAAGGGCTCGCAGATCTCGAATCCGGCCGACGCGTAGAGCGCACGGGCGGGGGCGAAGGCCTCCATCGAGCCGGTCTCGAGACTCACACGGCTGCAGCCGCGTGAGCGAGCTATACCGACGAGGTGGCGGAGGATGGTTCGGCCGACACCCGCTTCCTTGCGGCCTCTGCGGTGTGCATCGACTTGATTTCGGCATGGCCGTCATCAAGCTGCTTCAACGCCCCGACACCCAGAAGCTCGTCGTTCTCGCGCATGCTGAAGAACGACACGTCCTCCCCGAGCAGGCCCGTGACGTCGAGCGCGTGGACATCCTCGGGCGGGCTGTGCTGATTCGCAAAAGCTAGGTGTACGTCGAGCAGTGCGCGCACGTCCATCGCTTCCGGATTGCCCCGATCGATCAGAAAACGGCTCACCCACTGATCGTACAAGGGTGCGGCCGTGCAGCCGCGCTCTCCTACACTTCCAGGATGGACGTGAAAGCAGCCGTTGAAGGCC
Source organism: Tepidiformaceae bacterium (assembly GCA_965247935.1). Taxonomy (GTDB): domain Bacteria; phylum Chloroflexota; class Dehalococcoidia; order Tepidiformales; family Tepidiformaceae; genus CAUYXJ01. Next base: position 288,640 of record CBDFIA010000002.1, on the reverse strand, counting down.
TCAGTGAGACCCCCACCATCTTGCGAACCCTTTGCGGCGCCGCGTTGGACGGTTCTCAGTCGCCGAACTCGTGGAGCGAATCCAGAAGGATGAGTAGCTCGTGAACGAGGGAAGGCGCCGCCTCGGTCGCGTTGGTCGCTTTCGTCGGCGCGTCTCCGCTTCCTTCTCACCCGCTTGACGGCGCTCCGTAGGATGCCCTTCGACCATCCGTCCCAATGCGCTCGGGAATGCGGATGAGACGCCAATAGAGGTGCCCGGATGACGAGTCTTGCGGAAGCCGCTCAGGTGAAGGGTGTCTGCGACCCGCGGTTTGAGAGCTCGCGGGAGGTGCTCCAGGCGAGTATCGATTCAGGCGACGATGTCGGTGCGTCTTTCGCCGTCACATTGGATGGCGAGACGGTCGTTGACCTTTGGGGGGGACATGCCGACGCCGCCCGCACCAAACCCTGGGCCTCCGACACGATCGTGTGCGTCTTCTCGACGACCAAGACGATGACTGCTTTGTGTGCGCTGGTGTTGGCTGATCGAGGCGAGCTGGACTTTTCCGCGCCGGTCAGCACGTACTGGCCGGAGTTCGCCCAGAACGGGAAGGAGGGCGTCTTGGTCAGCCACGTGCTGGCCCACTCCGCTGGCCTCCCGGGTTGGGATGAGCCGATGTGGCTCGAGGACCTCTATGACTGGACAAAGGCGACTCAACTCCTCGCCGCTCAGAGGCCGTGGTGGGAGCCGGGTACAGCGACCGGCTATCACGCAATATCGCGGGGCTACCTCGTCGGGGAGGTCGTACGGCGAATTACCGGAAAGACCCTCGGCGAGTTCTTCCGTAACGAGGTAGCTGCCGCTTTAGGCGCTGACTTCCACATTGGGCTCCCGGCCCCGGAAGACATCCGCGTGGCCGAACTCATCCCGCCATCTCCTGGCTATGTGATAGGGCAGGACGCAGAGGCCGGCTCTCTGAAGGAGCGCGCCTACGCCAATCCGATGCTCCCACTCATTGAGGTGGAATCCGACGCCTGGCGTCGGGCAGAGATCCCGTCCTCGAACGGACACGGCAACGCGCGCTCGATAGCACGCATCATGGGGTTGCTCGCTAACGGCGGGACGATGGAGGCCGCACGAATACTCTCGGAGGCGGGCTGTCGTCGCGTACTCGAGGAGCAGATAGAAGGCACAGACCTGGTCTCCGGTCAGCCCGTGAGACACGGCATGGGGATGGGACTGAGCAGCGAAGCTGCGCCTCTGGGGCCGGGAGCTTGCTATTGGCCCGGCTTCGGGGGTTCAGTTGCCCTCGCTGACTTGGACGCGCGAGTATCTATTGCCTATGCGATGAATAAGCTCGTAGTTCCGCCACCAATGGACGTCCGAAGGCTGAATCTCGTTCAGGCGGTTCTCTCGGCTCTCTAGTCTGTGAAGTTGTGACTTCAGTCGGCCGGCGTGATCCGCCGTGGTCAGCCACGCTTTCCGGACTGCAAGATCCTGAAGCGTGGGCAGCGCCGCGAGAGGCTCAGAGACGGCATCGGAACTCTCAAAGGTCTCCCGTATCACGGGCGTGGTTCCCCGCGGAAGCCCTCGATCAGTTGCGGCGGACGCGATAGCGGACGTAGACCTCGCTGGTCTCGGGGTTCGGGTACGCCGAAAGCAGTTCGAGGCGCTTCGCCTCAGCGCGGGTGAACGCGCGCTTGCCCTCCACTGCGGTGAGCGTGTCCTCGCCCCCCACGACCACCGGCCCCAGAGTCAGGAAGAACTCGTCGATCGCATCGATCGCGTAGAGCGCGGCGTTGATCTTCGGGCCCCCTTCGACCAGCAGCACGCTCGCGTCCAGCTCGTGCCGCATGTGCCGCAGCATGCCCGGGAACTCGTCCCCGGTAGCGAGCGCGACCACGGGCCGGCCCGCGGCGGCGATCTCGTCGCGGCGCGCCGTCGACATCTCCTCGGAGAGGTAGACGATCGCCGGGAAGTCCCGCGCCGTGAAGAAGGGGCGCTCCAGTGGAAGGTTGCCGCTGCGGCTCATGACCGCCGCGATCGGCGCCGCCGGCCTCCCGCGCTCTATCCGAATCGCCTCCAACGCCGCGTCCCCGAGGCGTGACGAGGTGCCGCTTGCGCGCAACGTACCCGCGCCGTTGAGGACAACGTCGGCGTGGACGCGCAGCTCGCGCATGAGGCGCTGATCGATCGCCGAGCCGATCCCCCGCTCCGTGCCTTCGATGACGCTCTTGCCATCGGCCGACATGACCATGTTCATGACGACGTAGGGGCGGTCGCTGGGGGGCGCGGGCAGCTCGAGGGCGGTGTAGTCGGGCTTGCCGACCGCCCCGAAGGGGCTCACGGCAGGTCCGTGTCGCGGTCGACCTCGCGGAAGTAACAGGTGACGTTGTTCGTGTGGCAGGTCGGCCCGACGGGCCGCGCCATCACGAGCAGCGAGTTGTCCTCGCAGTTCTTGTGCAGGCTGACGAAATCGAGGTAGTTGCCGCTGGTCGTGCCCTTCTCCCAGAGCTCGTCGCGGCTACGACTCCAGAAGGTCACGCGCCCGGTGCGGTAGGTGTGGTCCAACGACCGGCGGTTCATCCAGCCGAGCATGAGGACCTCGCGGCTCTCCACGTCCTGGACGATCGCGGGGATGCGTTCGTTTTCGTCGAGTTCGAGGGGCATTGCTCGGCTCCGGGCGGGTCGATTCGTTGTATACCGCGGTGCTAATGAGGATAGCGGAGCGGCCCGCTTGATTCGCGCTGGCGGTCGTGGCGGAGGCCCCCCATACGGAATGCGTCGTTGCGATCGGCTAGGGCGCCGGCTCGACCGGGCGCATGGGGAGGCCGGCGGCTGCGAGTGCAGCCTTCACCTCGCGAATCGAATACGTGCCGAAGTGGAAGATACTCGCCGCGAGCACGGCGTCGGCCTTGCCCTCGCTCAGGGCCTCGGCCATGTGCTCGGGACCGCCGGCGCCCCCGGAGGCGATCACCGGTACGTTTACGGCCTCGCTGATCGCACGCAGCATGCCGATGTCGTAGCCCTTCTGGTGGCCGTCGGTGTCCATGCTCGTAACGAGCAGCTCGCCGGCGCCGCGCGCAACCGCCTCGCGGGCCCAGGCCACCGCGTCGGTACCGGTTGGCGTGCGTCCGCCGTGGGTGTAGACCTCCCAACCCTCGCCGCTGCCCTTCGCGTCGATCGCGACGACGATGCACTGGCTGCCGAAGCGGTAGGCGCCCTCGTTGATCAGATCCGGGTTCTCTACCGCGGCGGTGTTGATGCTGACCTTGTCCGCGCCCAGCTCGAGCATCATCTTCATGTCCGCGGTCGTGCGAATCCCGCCCCCCACCGTGAAGGGGATGAAGACCTGGTCGGCCGTCGCCGCCACCATGTCGTAAACCGTGCTGCGGTTGTCGGACGAGGCGGTGATGTCGAGGAAGACGAGCTCGTCCGCGCCCTCGTCGTCGTAGAGCTTGGCCAGCTCGACGGGGTCACCGGCGTCGCGCATCTCCGTGAAGGAGATGCCCTTCACCACCCGTCCGCGGTCGACATCGAAGCAGGGAATGATGCGTTTCGTCAGCACGCCGCCACCGCCGCAAGTGCGTCGGGCAAGCTGAGCTGACCCTCGTAGAGCGCCCTCCCCACGATCGCGCCTTCGCAGCCGGCCTCGGCCAGCGCTCTGAGGTCCGCAGTCGTCGTCACGCCGCCCGAGGCCACGACCGGTACGGGCAGTGCTTCCACGAACTTCGCGGTCAGGTCGACGTTTGGCCCAGCGAGCGCGCCGTCGCGTCCGATGTCCGTCACCATTATGCGGGGCACCCCGCGGGCGACCATGGCCTGGGCGAGCTCCAGCGCATCGGCACCCGAGCCCTCGAGCCAGCCGTCGGTGAGCGCTTCGCGGCCGCGGGTGTCGATCGAGACGACGATCGCCTCGGGGAAACGGGCGGCCGCGCGGCTCACGAGCTCCGGGTCGCGCACGGCGGCGCTACCGAGCTGGATGCGGGTCGCCCCCCACCCGACAACGGCCTCGATGTCCGCCATCGAGCGCAACCCGCCCGAGACCTCGACCGGGATCGTGAGCGCGTCGCAAATCGCCGCGACGCTCTCGCCGTTCACGGGCCGGCCCTCGCGCGCGCCGTCGAGGTCGACGACGTGCAGGCGCGGCGCACCGAGTGCTTGCCACTCGCTTGCGATCGCGACGGGGTCGTCGGAGTACTGCGTCTCGCGATCGTAGTCGCCGTGGAGGAGGCGGACGCAGCGCCCTCCGCGGAGGTCGACGGCGGGGATGACTTCGAAGACCAACCGCTAGCGACCAGGGATGCGCGCCGGGATGTTGGGCGCTGCGGTCTCCCGCACCCAGGCGACGAAGTTCGCGTAGAGCGTGAGCCCGGCGGCGCCGCTTTTCTCGGGGTGGAACTGCGTCGCCACGACGTTGTTGCGGGCGAGGACGCTCGGGAACGTGAGGCCGTAGGTCGTCTGCGCGAGCGCGAGGTCGGGGTCGGTGGGGGCGGGGTAGAAGCTGTGGACGAAGTAGAAGTAGCTCCCGCTCGGAATCCCGGCCATGATCGGGTGCTCGCGGAGCCACTCGACCTGGTTCCAGCCCATATGCGGGACCTTGAGGTCTTCGAAGCCGAAGTGGCGGACCTCGCCCGACAGGAGGCCGAGGCACTCCTGCCCGCCCCCCTCCTCCGAGCTGTCCAGGAGGGCCTGCAAGCCCATGCAGACCCCGAGGAAGGGCCGGCCCGAGGCGACGAAAGCCCGCAACGGATCGACGAGACCGCGCTCGCGTAGCTTCGCCATCGTGTCCGAGGCGGCGCCTACGCCGGGCAGGACCACGCCGTCGGCACGGGCGAGGTCGGCGGGGTCGGCCGTGACCACCGGTTCGAGCCCGGCGTGCGCGAGCGCGCGCTCGACGCTGCGGAGGTTGCCGGCGTCGTAATCGACGACCACGAGATAGGGATCGGGCTTCACCGAATCAGTGTACGTGGTCGACTCGCGTCCGCCACCGCGGGCTGGGTCTGCTGAGCGGTTGGCGGACCTCTTCGTCGCTGGCGACGCTCTCGCCGGTGTAGTTGAATGTCCTTCATGGCTGAGGATACCCAGTACGCGTCGCGCCTCCGCAGCGAGGAGCTGCGATCGCTCCTCAACCACCACAACCACCGCTACTACGTGCTCGACTCGCCCGAGATCAGCGACGGCGATTACGACGAGCTGCTGAACGAGCTGCGCGCGCTCGAAGCCGCCTACCCGGAGCTGATCACTCCCGACTCGCCCACGCAACGTGTCGGCGCCGCCCCGCTCGAATCGTTCTCGACAGTCGAGCACCGGCTGCCTCTCCTGAGCCTCTCGAACGCGACGAGTGAGGAGGATCTCGAGGACTGGCACCGCCGCGCCGCTGAACGAATAGGCCGCGACGACTTCGCGCTCACGACGGAGCCCAAGATCGATGGGCTCGCGATCTCGCTCGTCTACGAAGACGGACGCTTCCTCCAGGGGGCCACCCGGGGCGATGGCCGCCGGGGCGAGAACATCACCGCGAACCTACGCACGATCCGCACCATCCCGCTCGTGCTCACCGGCGAATTCCCCCCGGCCTTCGAGGTGCGCGGCGAGATCTACATGACGAAGAGCGGCTTCGAGAAGATGAACGCCGAGCGGGCGGAACGCGGCGAGCCGTTGTTCGCGAATCCGCGCAACTCGGCAGCGGGCGCCGTCCGCCAGCTCGACCCCGGCATCACCGCCCAACGTCCACTTTCGATCTACGTCTACCAGCTCGGCTGGTGCGACGGCCCCAGCCCCACCAGCCATTTTGAGCGGCTCGAGTGGTTGGCGGCGATGGGCTTCCGCGTGAACGAGGAGGCGCGCGCACACGCCGCGCTCGCCGAGGCCTACGAGCGGGTGAGCTGGTGGGGCGGACGGCGTGAGCGTCTCGACTACGACATCGACGGCGTCGTCATCAAGGTCGATGACACGGAGGAGTGGGAGCGGTTGGGCGTCGTCGGCCGCGAACCGCGTTGGGCGACGGCCTACAAGTTCCCGCCCCAGCAGCGCACCACGAAGCTGCTCGACATCATGGTCAACGTCGGCCGCACGGGTGCCCTCAACCCCTTCGCGTTGCTCGAGACGGTGGTCGTCGGAGGGGCGCGCATACAGATGGCGACGCTTCACAACGAGCAGGACATCCACCGCAAGGACGTCCGTATCGGCGACACGGTGATCGTGCAGCGCGCCGGTGACGTCATCCCTCAGGTCGTCGCTCCGGTCGTGAGCCTGCGCGATGGCAGCGAGCGCATCTTCGAGATGCCTACCGTCTGCCCTGTCTGTGGGGTCGCCGTCGAACGCGAAGAGGATGCGGCCGACTCCTATTGCCCCAACCTCGCCTGTCCGCAGCAGCAGGTGCGGCTGATCGAGCACTTCGCCTCGCGCGGCGCCATGGACATCGAGGGCCTCGGTGAACGGATGTCGGCGGTGCTGTTTCGCGAGGGGCTCGTGCAGGATGTTTCCGATATCTACGGGCTCACGGCAGAGCAGCTGACCGAACTCGAGCGCGTGGGGGAGAAGAGCGCCGCCAACCTCGTCGAAGGGATTCGGATCAGTAAGGAGCGGCCCCTCCCCAACCTCCTCTTCGCGCTCGGTATCCGCCACGTGGGCGCGGAAACGGCGCGGTTACTGGCCGAGCACTTTGGCGGCCTGCAGCCGATCCTCGAGGCCGGGGAGGAGGCGCTGCAGGAGGTTGAGGGTGTGGGGCCGGTGGTCGCGCGTAGCATCGCGGCTTGGGCGGAGCGTGAGGAGAACCGCGCGATCGTCGATCGTCTCGAGGCGGCGGGCGTCAACATGTCCGGCGAGATCGTGGCGCCGGCGAGCGATCTGCTCGCAGGCCTCACGATCGTCGTCACGGGGAAACTCGAGACGATGTCGCGGGGCGAGGCCGAAGGGTGGGCGAAGGAGCTCGGTGCAGCGATCGGCGGCTCGGTCACGAAAAAGACCGACTTCCTCGTCGTCGGCGCCGATCCCGGCGGGAGCAAGTTCGCGCGCGCCGAGAAGCTGGGCATCCTGAACGTCAGCGAGGAGCAGTACGCGGAGGTCCTCACCGACGGCGCCGACACCCTCACCCGTTTACGCAACGAACACGAGGCCCTCACCAGGCAGGAGTAGCCGCACCCAGCCAGGGCGACGGCCGTACGAGCTGGCGGGAGTCGCTCCCGCTGGCACAGGCGGTCAGAATCTAGCGATGAGCTCGCGCGCACCGAAAGACATCTACACCCACGGGCACCACGCCTCCGTGGTGGCCCAGCACGGCCGCCGCACGGCCGAGGAGGCCGCTGCCTTCCTCCTCCCGCAGCTCGAATCGGGGATGCGACTGCTCGACGTCGGCTGCGGTCCGGGCTCGATCACTGTGGGACTGGCGAAGTACGTCGCGCCGGCTGAGGTCGTCGGTATCGATACGGCGACCGAGGTCCTCGATACGGCCCGTGAGCTTCTTGGCGACACGCCGAACGTTCGCTTCGAAGAAGCGAGCGTCTACGCGCTGCCCTACGAAACCGACTCGTTCGATGTTGCTTATGCACACCAGGTGATGCAGCACCTCGCCGACCCCAGCGCCGCGCTGCGGGAGATGCGCCGTGTGGTTCGTCCCGGCGGGCTCGTCGCGGTGCGCGACTCCGATTACCAGACCATGGTGAGCTGGCCGCGTTCGGAGGCGATCGAGGAGTGGCGCGCGCTCTACACCGAGGTCGTTCGCCGCAACGGTGCGGACGCGAACGCGGGGCGCCGCATCCCCTCCTGGTTCGCGCGAGCGGGCCTGGATGCGCTGGCCGTGACCACCACCGTGGCGATAATGCGTGACGCGGCGGAGGTGCTGAACTGGGGCGACTCTTGGGCGGAGCGGGTGACCAACTCGGCCTTCGCCGAGCAGGCGCTCGCTTACGGCCTCGCGACCACCGCCGACCTCGAACGAATCGCCGCTGGCTGGCGTGCGTGGGCGCGCGAGGGAGAGGCGCTCTTCATGTTCGTCCACGTGGAGGGCCTGGCCGTGGTTCCGCCCTCCTCCTAAGTCCCCACGGCGGTCCTGGTCGACGTGGGTTTCGGGCCTACTTTCCGCTTCGAGATAGTTGATTCGCTTAAACGAAGCACAAAGATTTACCCGCCGAAACGCCTCTTCTAGGCCTATACTGATGTGAGCGCCCACTCGTGAGTGCTGCCCACCCCCCGGCAGGACTGGTTCGTGGCAATCCTCGGCCCTCTCTCTCGCGTCTTCGGTTTCCTTTCGCAGGACATCGCGATTGACCTTGGCACGGCCAACACGCTCGTGATGGTGCGGGGCCGTGGCATCGTCATCGACGAGCCCTCGATCGTCGCGATCGACCGGATCTCCAAGAAAATCCTGGCAATCGGCGAAGACGCGCAGCGCATGGTTGGGCGCACGCCCGCCAACATCGTCGCCGTGCGACCGCTCCGCGACGGCGTCATCTCCGACTTCGAAGTCACGGAGAAGATGCTCAGCTACTTCATCCGCGCGGTTCACGACCGTGGCTTCCTCGCGCAGCCCCGGGTCGTCATCGGGGTTCCCAGCGGTGTGACCGAAGTCGAGAAGCGTGCCGTCCACGACGCCGCCCTGAACGCCGGAGCACGCGCCTGCTATCTGCTCGAAGAGCCGATGGCGGCCGCCATCGGCTGCGGGCTTCCGGTGATGGAGGCGGCCGGCTGCATGGTCGTCGACATCGGTGGTGGGACGACTGAGGTCGCGGTCATCTCGCTCGGCGGCATGGTCGTGAGCACCTCGATCCGGGTTGCCGGCGATGAGATGGACCAGGACATCGTGGCCTATGCGCGGCAGGTGCATAACGTTCTCATCGGCGAGCGTTCCGCTGAGGAGATCAAGAAAGGGGCGGGCTCGGCTGCCCCCCTCGAAAACGAGGAGAGCCTCGCCCTCCGCGGCCGCGATCTGGCCACGGGTTTGCCCAAGTCGGTCGACGTCAGCACCGTCGAGTTGCGTGACGCGCTCTCCGGCTCCATCAACGCGATCGTCGAGGCCGTGCGCTCGTCGATCGAGATCACACCGCCCGAGCTCGTCACCGATCTCATGGAGCACGGAATCGCCCTTGCCGGCGGGGGTGCGCTCCTGCGCGGGCTCGACCGCCGGCTCAGCCAGGAGACGCGCTTCCCCGTGTACGTCTCCGAGGACCCGCTGCTCTCCGTGGTGAGGGGTGCCAGGGAGGTGCTCGAAGAGACCGAATTCCTGGGCGCCGTCGAAACACAGTTCGCGTCGAGGCGCGCCCGGCGGTAGCCTCGAAACGGGCCCTCCTGCCGGATGCTGATCTTTACCCGCTATACGTACTGGGCCGGGGCGATGGTTGTCCTCGCGGTCTTCTTCGGCGTGGTCGGGCGGGCGGGGTTCCTCGAGCCGATCCAGGACGTTTTCCTCCGCGCGACGGGCCCGCTCGAAGATGGACTCTCAGCCACCTTCCGGCCCGTCGCCGGCTTCCTCGACGATGTCCGCGATCTCGACCGCCTGCAGGGGGAGAACCGCGACCTCCTCGTCGAGAACGAGACGCTGCGGAATGAGATCGCGGCCCTGCAGAGTGATGCCCTGCGTATTGCTGATCTCGAAGCTGCCCTCAACATCACGACCGGCGATCCCTCGGCAGAGCGGCTTGCCGCCGGAGTCATGAGCCGTACCCAGGGGCCGCTCACAAACCAACTCCGGATCGACAAGGGCAGCAACGATGGTGTTACCGAAGGCAACGTCGTGATCTCTGTGCAGGGCACCCTGCTGGGGACGGTCACGAGAGCGTTGGCGAGCAGCTCGTTCGTCCGGCTCGTTATGGACAGCCGCAGCAGCGTCGCCGGCCAGGTACTGGGCAGTACAGCCGATGGCATCGTCAAGGGCGACGGGCGCGATCTGAGCTTCAGCCTCGTCGAGGGTGACGTGAACGTTGGCGACACGATCGTCACCTCGGGGCTCGGTGGCACCTATCCGCCCGATCTCCGCATCGGTGAGGTGAGCGAAGTGCTCGGTGACCCGCAGGACCCGTTCCCGCGCGTCCGGATCGATCCGACGGTGCGCATCTCCACGACCAGGACGGTGCTCGTCATCACGAGCTTCGTCCCCGACCGCTTCCAGCTGGACAACTAGTGCGCGCCGCTCTCATCGCGTTCGCCCTGCTTCTCACCGCGCTCGCCCAGGTCACGGTGGCGCCCCTGTTTCCCGTTTCCGGGGCGGTGGTCGAGCTCCCGCTCATCGTGCTCTTGCTGCTCGCCGTCTTCGTAGGGCCGACGGCCGTCATGTTCGGACTCCCCGTTCTCGCCCTCTGCCTCAGTTTCGCCGCCAACATCGAGTTTGAGTGGCTGCTGCTCGCCTACCTGCCCATCCTCCCGATCGCCAGCTGGCTCGAGCGTCCGTGGGCCCTCCTCCTCAACCGCTACATGCAGACCCTTTCGATTGCGCTGGCCGTGGGCATCTGGGCGCGTGCGCTCCTCGCAACCGTGGCGATGGCGTCCGGCGCCGATCTCGCGATCGCCCTCGTCGTCACGGATGTGATCCTCCCGGGAATGCTCTTGGATGGGGCTTTACTCTCCTTCGCGTACCTCGCCTGCCGCTCAGTAGGATGGGAAGCACGCTCTATGGAATTGCAGCGGGCTGGATTCTGAGCCCATGAGCGATATCGGCGATCGACGCGTCGACCCAGGGCTGAGCCGTAACCGGCCGCACGGCAACGTGGCGGTGCTCCGCGTCGCCGTGATCATCCTCTTCAGCGTCCTCGGCCTGCGCCTTGCCCAGATGCAGCTCGTCAACGGTGCCGAGTATGCCGAACGCTCCGAACGCAACCGGTTCGTGGTTGAGAGCGTGCCTCCGAGCCGCGGACTGATCTACGACCGCAACGGCGCACCGCTCGTCGAGAACGCGAGCGTGTTCGTGGCGGTCATCACCCCCGCCTTCCTGCCCGAGGAGCCCGGCGATCGCTATCTGCTTTACCTCTACCTGGACGAGCTGCTCGGGGTGCCGGCGCTCCAGATCCAGGACGCGGTCGATGGGGCGCTGGCACAAGGGCTGCGCGATGGCACGCTGACGATCGCGCGCAACCTCGACCGAACGACAGCGCTGATGCTCGAACAGGCGGCGGCCGACCTCCCCGGTGTCACGCTCGAGCTCGAGCCGGGCCGCCGTTACATCGGTGGTCCGGAACTCAGCCACATCCTCGGCTATGTCGGCCCCCAGTCACCGGACGAGTGGCGCGTGCTCCAGGACGAGGGGTACGCCTTCAACGACGTCGTTGGCAAGGTCGGCGTCGAGGCCCGCTACGAGGCCGAGCTCCGCGGCAGCGCCGGCAGCGCCACGACCGAGGTCGACGCCCAGGGTGATCTCATCGACACTCTCGAAAGCGCAGAGCCGGAGCCCGGGCAGAGCCTGCAGCTCTCCATCGACGCCGGCCTCCAGCGCTTCGTGTACGACCTGCTCACGATCACCATGGGCGAGGCGAGCGTCGCTGCGGCGGTGGTGATGAGCCCCGTCACCGGTGAGATCTACGCGCTCGTTTCCGTGCCGACCTACGACAACAACATCTTCGCTGGGCCGGAACTCAGCAAGGAGTTCCAGCGCCTCCTCGCCGACCCTCGCCGGCCCCTCCTGCACCAGGCCCTGAGCCCCGCCGCCCCGGGCTCGACCTTCAAGATCATCACGGCTTCCGCCGCCCTCGAAGAGGGCAACATCACCCCTTCCACGGGCCGAAACGTCGATAGTGAGGTTCTGGAGTTCATCGGCGAGAACGGCGAGCTCTACTACTTCCGCGATTGGCGGGTGCACGGCTACCTCGACCTCGTGGGCGCGATCTCGTGGTCCTCGAACATCTACTTCTACATGGCCTCCTGCGGGATCCCGCAGGAAGGCATCCCCGGGCTGGGCAAGGATATCGAGCAGTCGGCGGTCACCCTCGGGTACTACGCCCGCAGCTTTGGTCTCGGGCAGGTGACGGGGTTGGACATCGCCAGCAGCGAATCCTCCGGCGTGATTCCGAGCCCCGAATGGAAGCGCCGCGTGCGCAGCGGTCCGTTGTTCAACCCCGAGGACCGCGACTGGTACCTCGCCGACACGTGCTTCATGGGCATCGGCCAGGGGGACGTGTCGGCCACGCCCCTGCAGATGGCAGTGGCAACCGCGGCGGTGGCGAACGGCGGCTTCCTCCTTACACCCCACGTCGGGAAGGCGATCATCGCCGCCGACGGCGCGATCGTCTCGACGACCGAGCCCAGCTGGGAACGGCTGCCCGTCGACGAGGAGCATCTTGCCGTCGTCCGCCGGGGGATGCGTCAGTCCATCGTGAACGGGGCCGCCAGCCTCGCCGGTCTCGCGAGTGTGCCGGTGGCGGGCAAAACGGGCACCGCGGAGTTCACCGATCCCGTGGACGGCATCACCAAGGATCACGCCTGGTTCACCGGATTCGCGCCCTACGACAGCCCTGAGGTGGTCGTCACCGTCTACTACGACCTCGGGATCGGCGGGAGGAAAGCGGCGCCGGTCGCGGCGCTCATCATCGAGTACGTCATGGAGAACGTGCAGCCATGACCGCCTTCCGCGGGCAACGTGGCCTGCGCGAGTGGGATCGCTTCGACGGGCTCCTGGCCTTCGCCTCGCTTGCGCTGGTGGCCTACGGGCTCGTCCTTATCTATAGCGGCAGCCTCCGCTCCTACGACGGTCCGGCGGCCAGTCTCTCGAACCCCGTCGCCAAGCAGGCGCTCTTCGCTGCGGTCGCGATCGGTGCGATGGTTGCGGTCTCGCGCCTCGACTACCATCACTTCCTGCACTACGCCTGGTGGCTCTATGGCGCGTCGATCGTCGCCTTGCTGGTGCTCATCCCTATCGGCCAGACCGAATTCGGCTCGACGCGCTGGTTCGAGCTCGGTCCGATTCAGGTTCAGCCGTCCGAGTTTGCGAAGATCGCCACCGTTCTCGCCCTTGCCCGTTTCCTCAGCGACCACGGTGGCGACGCGCGCGACCTGCGCATCTTCGGGATGTCCCTGGCCGTCGTCGCGCCCCTCGGGCTGCTTGTCTTTGTCCAGCCGGACCTCGGCACGAGCATCATCTTCGCTGCCATCTGGCTGGGCATGATCGTCGTTGCGGGCGTGGATCGTAGCCACCTGCTCATGCTCGCTGCCGCCTTCATTGCGGTCCTGCCCTTCGTCTGGACATTCACCGTGGCGGACTATCAGATCGAGCGTATCTCCATCCTCATCAACGCTGAGGAAGACCCGCTCGATGCCGGCTACAACCCGATTCAGTCGCAGATCGCGGTGGGCTCCGGTCAGCTCCTGGGCAAAGGTCTCACGAACGGCGAACAGACGCAGTTCGACTTCCTTAAGGTGAAGACGAGGGACTTCATCTTCAGCGTGCTCGGCGAGGAGCTCGGCTTCGTTGGCGCCATGGGGCTCTTCGCCCTCTTCATCCTCTTGCTGACGAGAGGCATCCGCGCGGCGCAGATCGCGGGCGACATCCCCGGGCAACTCATCGCCTCCGGAATCGTCATCATGATCCTCATGCAAGCGTTCATCAACATCGCCGTGAACCTGAGCATCTTCCCCGTTACAGGCCTGCCCCTGCCCTTCGTGAGCCAGGGAGGGAGCTCCCTGCTGACCCTCTTCCTGGCCCTCGGCCTCGTCCAGAGCATCGTGATGCGGCACCGCGCCTACCGTCAGATCTAGGCGGCTCGGCGGCATGAGTGCGCCGGCCCGAAGCGGCGCCGATTCGAAACCGCGGCCCGGCTCTGATCGATCCCCGCCTATTCGAGGAAGGTGCAACGAATCCCCCTCACGCGCGCGAATTCTGGCTTGAAGCGCAGCTCGATCGGCGCATCGTCGGGGCGGGCTTCGCGGGCATGTACATGCTCCATCGCCTGCGCGGGCTCGGCTTCTCCGCTCGCGTATTCGAAGCGGGCACGGGTATCGGCGGCATCTGGTATCGAAAACCGCTACCGAGCGCGCGCTGCGACATCGAAAGCCTCGACTATCAATGCGGCTTCGCCGAACTGGAGCGGGAATGGAACTGGAGCGAGCGCTCCGCGACGCGGTCCGAGATCCTCCGTTAGGCCGATTACGTCGCCGAGAACTTCGACCTTCGTCGCGATGTGCAGTTCGAGACACGCGTCGCATCCGCTTACTACGACGAGGCCACGAACCGCTGGGCCGTCGAGACGGACCAGGGCGATCGCGTGCTGGCGCAGTACTGCCTCATGCCCACGGGCTGCCTCTCGGCCTCCCAGATTCCCGATTTCAAGGGCCGCGAGAGCTTCGCAGGCAGCACCTACCACACGGGCCGGTGGCCGCACCAGGGCGTGGACTGAGCGGGCAGCGGGTGGGGATCATCGGCACCGGCTCTTCGGCGATCCAATCGATCCGCTATCGCCGAAGAGGCCGACCACTCGCTCGTGACGATAAGTTCTGCGAGGTGCGCGATAACGACTACGAAGGCTTCGTACTCGCCGGGCGCACGGCGCCGCAGCTCTCGGCGACTTTAGGCCGCAAGCAGCTTCCACTCGCGATCATGTATGTCCTCCGCTCGCTGGCGTAGACTTGGCTACACGAGTCAGCCCCTCGCACACGCCGGGTCTGGCCACGGAGGAAGCATGAGCCTCATGAGCATGATCAAGGGTATGTTCGGTAAAGGGACCGAGGTGGCGAGTAGCGCTGCTGATGCCGCGGGTGACGTCGCCGGGAGCGCGGTCGGGGCCGCCGGCGATGTCGTCGAAAAAGCTGCGGATGTCGCCGGTGACGTTGCCGGTGGCGCGGTCGGGGCCGCCGGCGACGTCGTCGAAAAAGCCGCGGATGTTGCCGGTGACGTCGCCGGCGCGGCCAAGGACGCCGCCGAAGGCGCGGTGGACGCGGTCAAGGACATGGTCGACGGCGACGACGAGGCCAGCGACAGCTAGGGTCGCCTAGCTTCGCCCCGCACCCCCCACCCCCCTCGGGACGGGGCGGTGGGGGGTGCCTGCGCCGCGTCAGCCAGGACCTCCGTGGCAGAGTCTCAGGCTACGGGGCCTCCTTTCGGGTGCTGCCAGCGCGCGGGAGGGCGGCACGAGCGGGGGAACCCGACCGCCGTCTTTTGGAGAGCAGCATGATCGGCGACCTCAAGAGTGAATCGCGGCTGCTGGCTGCCAAGCCAGGGATTCGAACCCCGACATAGGCTCCAAAGGCCAGGGAGGCAACGGAACTCGACTAGTTGCCTGTCCGTTTGTCCTCAGGCAAGACCCAAACGCCCGAACCAATACGGTCCTGTCGTCACCTCGCTAGAGAGCTAAGGAGAGGACTCAATGTTGCGGAGGCCCCGAATCCTCATTCGCACCAAACACAACCCAGAGCACCTCGCCCAGAGACTAACTTCGAGCGCGGCGTCCCACAACCCTCCATTGACGGAAACGCTGCAGAGGAGGCCGCGCCAGCTACTAATCTCCCCGCGAGCGCCGCTCAAGTGCCTCGATCACCGATGCGATCGAGGGCGCGACTTCGTCATCGAGGGCGAACCGCGCCGTTTGTCCAGCGCTCGAGTTGAGATGAAGAATCCCCTTGGAGTGCTCCACCCTGAGGAGGTCAGCTAGTCGGATCGCCAGTGTTCGGGTCGTTCCCAAGAAGATCACCCGAGCAGATGTCAGCCAGAGGTCCCCTCGATCCTCGACGGTTGACTGAGGGGGACCGGGCTCTAGTCGCCCCTCTCCCTTCCCGATCGCTAGGCTCAGTCCAAAAGCTCCGACCGATGGCGGGGCCGTGAATCTAACGTGGTAGGTCGGATCGGCGCCGAGAAGGCCGACCTGGGCGATGTGCACGTGGGCGTCTTCCCCGGCGTCGAGCTTGAGGGACCGATCGCCAGAGACTGGGAACTTGCCTGTCAGGGTGCAGCTCTCGATAAAACGCAGGACTTGCTCCTTCCCCCGATACGCCTCGTCGAACTCCGGCGCTGTCAACCCGCAGGCTTCAAACAGGGCATTCGATCCTTCCAGTTCGCGCGACCCGAAGCGCCCCTCACTCAGCACTCCGTCAATGAACCGTCGATAGGTCTCCTCCACCATCGTCGGAAGCTGAGGAGTTCGGACCTCCCATTGGTCTAGGGCGTCTGAGAGGTGACACCGTGCATCGTTACTCCCCCCGCCGACCGCACGTATTTGAGTGCATCTGTGATCTCCTGCCGTGCGCGGCGAGCGTTGGCCACTCTCGCGCGCCAAGCGCGGAAGGGTCGAAGGGGGAGTGACAGCAGCGAGCCGTGGGATCTCCGGGAGTACATTTGCCGATTCTCTCACTCCCCCTACCCAGGGATCGGGCCGGGTCTCCACTTCGGCGGCAGTCGACCGCTTGAATAGCTCAGGTGATCGACTGTCAGGGTTCGAGCGATTGTTGGGTCCGCGGAGGCACAGAAGCAGCAGGGAACCAGGGACGCAGCCGCCGGTGCTACCACGACTCCAGTGCGACACGGAGGGGACTCCTCATCCGTTGGTCCGTTGGGATGGTGCAGGCTCGTCGGTCTGCGGCGGCTCGGCACCACTGGCACAAGACCCGCAGCCCGAAGGAGGGGTTCGAATCCCCAGCTTACATAGGTGCCTGGACAGCTCGCTTTCCTCGGACCTGATCGCCCCAGCCTGGTTCAGTTGGGCCTAGAGAGCACCGATGGTCATGATATGGGCCCGATCCTCACAGCTGGCCAGCCCATGGTCCTCATCGCTAGGGCGGCGGACACGACGCAGTCGATCCTCGCCGAGGCGTCGACGATTCGTGAGGGTCTCATCGAGCTCGTCCTTCGAGGCGAAGAAACGCACGGGCCAGATGAGCACGCGCTGCTGATGGTGCACTCTGGCGGGAGCTGGCACGCACCCGTTCGGGTCCTCAGTTGGCGCAGCGGCGCGACATCGCTGATGTTGACCGGAGCCTGGCGGCCTGGCGAACGCCGAGCCCATCCGCGCTTCCCCCTCTGGAGCCCATCGGTCGTCTTCTCCCAGGTAGCACCAGGCTGGATATCGGCGCTGGTAATCGATATCTCTCTCGGCGGTGCCGCGATCGAGGTCGCTGCGTGGCCCGATCGTCTCGGGCCGCTCCGGCTCGGGCTCGATTGGTATGGCGAGCGCTGCCCCCTCGAGTGCGAAGTCGTCAGCGTCGAACGAACTGACTTCGGCGCCGTGCTTCACGCGAGGTTCGTTGCCCTCACCGACGAGCAACGCCGGCGCCTGGCGACGATCGTCGATGCGGCCGGCGAGGCGGCTGCCGCGGCCGAGCGTCAGCTAGCGCTCCTTGCGGGCCAAGCCCCTCAGCTCCCTGATTCCTCGTCCACCGACTGACACTCAATCCGCGGCGGCCTCCGCCGCACCCCTACGCTGCGAGTCGCCGCAGGCCCCCTGACGGCGCTTCCATAGCGCGTTGCTGGCGCATGCGAGACAGACGCCGGGTCCCTGCGCCCGGCCCAGGGGCGCCCTCGCCCGCTCTGCGCTGATCGGCCAGCCGCCCCAGCCTCAAAGTAGCTGTGGTGCCGAGCGTTGACGTCTGGCCGACCCTGCTGACCGGTGTCTCGCGGGAGATCTGGACGCGTCGCCGGCTCCGACTCGCTACGCCGTAGAGCGCGAGCCCGGCGGCGGTGGTCGCGACCGTTCCTACGGCAAGGATCACGAGATACGTGGCGGTCGGCATCCCCGGAGGCGTCTCGATGAAGAGGAGACCGAGGGTCACGATGATCGTGCCTTCGCCCAACGCGATCGCGGTAAGGATCCCTGCGGAGCCCCCTGGCACCCGGAACGGCCGAGCGGTATTTGGTTCTTTGCGGCGGAGCGCGTACGCGGCCGGGAAGAGCAGCACGTAGGGCAGCAGGGAGATGACCGATGAGACGGCGAAGATTGTCCAGAACAGGTCTTCCCTCGCTGCGAAGAGCTGGTAGTTCACGAGCGCCACAGCGGTCGCGACCGCGCCCATGAGGAGGAGCGCATAGTCGGGGGTCCCGAACCGCGGATGCCGGTGGGAGAGGAGGGCTGGCAGGCTGCTGTCCAGGCCGCTGGCAGCGAAGGTCCGGCTCGCTCCCATCGCCCAGCTCAACGTATTTCCGAGAAATGTGACGAGCAGGGCAATCACCAGCCCGTAGAACAACGCGGCCCCACCCGGCACCCCTCCAACCGCCTCCGCGAAGGCGTCCGCAATACCCGTGACGATGTTCACGTCGCCGGCGGGAATGACCGTCAGAATTCCCACGGTAGCCAGGAGGTAGAGGACGACGACCGACACCCCCGCGACCCCTATCGCCAGAGGCACGTTCCGCTGCGGGTTTCGAATCTCCGAGCTGGCCGAACTCATCAGCTCGAAGCCGATAAGGCTGAAGACGATGACCGGGAGGAAGGCTGAACCTTCATCCCAGCGGGGGATCCAGGCCGCGCTCCCGAAGGACTCAGCGGAGCCATGGAAGATCGCGTGCACGATACCCAGAGTGCCGAGCCCCGCAAACACGGCGACCTTCAAGACGGCACTGACATTGGTCGCCAGCCGGCCCCAACGGATGTCGAGAATGGCGAGCGCGGTCGTGAGCCAGATGAGGGCCGTGACTAAGAGCGCTTCCGAGCCCGAGCCCAGCCCGGGAAGGAACACCGACGACAGTGTCCCCGCGAAGAGCACGAAGACCGAGGGCATCCAGTACGCGATGTTGATCCAGTACAGCCATGCCGTGAGTGAGGCCCACGCGGGACCGAAGGCCCGACGGACCCAGACGTAGATACCCCCCTCGTCCGGCCAAGCGGCGGCGAGCTCCGCGGTGATCAGGCCGTAGGGCACGAAAAACAGCAGCGCAAAGAGAAGCCAGAAGAGGAGCCCAGAGACACCGATCGCGGCGGAAGCCCCGACCGTGTCCACCACCACGATCGCCGAGATCGCGAACAGGATGAGGTCGGGGAGCCGCAGAGCTTTCTCCGCTTCCGCTCGGCCGCCATCAGGGCGCGAGTGCTGCTGCGTTCCCGCCATCCTCGCCCCGCTCCTGCACAGATCTTGCCAGCTCGATCATCGGCTGTTCACCTCGGGCGAATACCTAGGGTCACCTCGCGACGAGATCAAGAACCTAGCCATTAATCATGGCACGAACGCATGCCGACCATTTACATGAGGCAGGTCCCGACCTCGAACGGGCTGCCTTACCGCCTAGGGGTGGAACACATGCTCTTCACTCGCCAGTGGTTCGACCGCGGATTCCAGGTATTCCTCGTCATGTTCGCGGGGGTCTTCCTCGGTGTACTCGCGATTCGTCCCAATGGCGACACCGGTCTCGTCTGGTTCTCCGACATCGCGCTTACCTCAACCACCGTCCTCGGCGGGCTTGCGATCATCCTCTTCGCCCTCGGAATGCACGGTCGCGATAAGCGCAGCTGGCTCCTGATTGGAAGCGCGACGCTCACCTGGGGCCTGGGGATGTTCGTGTGGTCGTGGTACGAGCTCGCGCTGCGAGAAGAGACCCCCTTCCCCTCGCTCGCGGACCTCGGCTACCTCGGCATGATCCCGCTGATGCTGATGGGTCTTCTCACGCTGCCAATGGGTCGCATCGCCCCGGAGGGGCGGATCAAGGCGATGGTCGACGCTGCCCTGATCATGGCGAGCATCGCGACCGTGAGCTGGTTTGCCGTCCTCGGGCCCATCTTCTCCCAGTCCGACGCCACCCTGGTCGAGAAAGCGATCGGTGGCGCCTACCCGGCGGGCGATGTTCTGCTCATGTTCGCGCTGATCGGGGGCGTTGCCCGGGGCTGGATCGGTCGTCGTGACCCCGTGGTCATTCCCTTGGTCGTGGGTATCGGCCTCTTCATCTTCGCGGACTTCGGCTTCAACTACCTCACCCTTCACGACGCTTACGTCAGCGGCAGCCCCATCGACATTGGCTGGCCCCTTGGCTTCCTGTTCGTGACCTACGCCGCCCTGCGCCGCTGGGCCCAGGGTCCAACCTTCATCATCGGCGCTGAGTCACAGGCACCCGCCGCGCTGCGACCGAGCGCCCTCCGCCAGGTCGCGCCATACGTGCTCGTCCTCGGCGTCGCCGCCCTCCTCTTCTACGGTCTCGCCAGCGATAGCAGCGGTGAGCAGAACGTGTTCGTGGGGCTGGCCCTCATCACGATGATGCTCGTGCTGGGTCGCCAGTTCATCACGCTGCGCGAAAACGAGCGCCTTAACCACGAGCTCCTGGACTTCTCGCAACGATTGGAGCTCACGGTCGAGGAACGCACCGCTCGCCTCGCGGCGCTGCACAGTCTTGCGGCGCGTCTCAGTGGCGCTTCGTCGAAGAGCGTTCTCGACAACCTCCTCCGCGACGCGGCGCAGGAGGTGGGTAAGAACCTAGACGTCGAGTACACCCAGATCCTCGAGCTGCACCCCCTGCGCAGGCGCTTCCTCTACAGAGCCGGCGTGGGATGGGGCGAAGGCCCGGATCGGGCGCAACTACGCGTCAGTCGCCGTCGAGAGGCTGGCTACGCTCTTCGCGCGGATGCCCCCGTGATCATGGAAAACGCGTCGCAAGAGGCGCGATTCACCCCCCTCGACTCCGACGCCATGCGCGGCATCGTCAGTGGCGCTACTATCGTGGTCCCGCCCCAGGACCGCCCGTTCGGCGTCTTGAGCGTCCACTCGACCCGCGCTCGGACGTTCACCGCTGACGATGTGAGCTTTCTCCAGTCGGTCGCAAACGTCCTGGGACAGGCCATCGATCGCATCCGCGCAGAGGATCAGCTGCGCCTCGAGCACACGCAGACCGAACAGCTACTCGAGTCCATCTCGTCCATTCTCGTTGGCGTGGACAGTGAGGGCCGGGTCCAGCTCTGGAATCGCGCCGCCGCCGAAACATTCTCGGTGAGTTCGGAGGACGTGGTGGGCACGCTCCTGCGAGACGTTCCGCTTCTCTGGGAGTGGGCACCGATCGAGCGAGCAGCGGCCCGATGCCGCGAGATCGGGGAGTCGGTGCGAATCGACGACGTGCCCTACCGGGACGAGGACCAACAGACCGAGGTCTTCCTTAGTTTGGCCGTCAACCCCATCACCCATGACTTTGGGAACGAGTCGGGCTACCTGATAATCGGTGTGGACATAACGGACCGGCGGGCCCTCGAGGCTCAGCTCACGCAGGCGCAAAAGCTCGAGTCCATCGGGCAGCTCGCCGCTGGGATCGCGCACGAGATCAACACCCCCACGCAGTACATCCGCGACAACACGAAGTTCCTCCGGGACGCCTTCAAGCACATCGACGGCATGCTCGCGCGCTTCGACGATCTCCTGGCTGCTGTGCGGTCTGACGGCGATCCCAAGGCGACGGCCCTCGAGGCCGAGGAGTACGCGAAGAAGGTCAACGTGACGCTCCTCAGAGAGGAGGTGCCTCCCGCTATCCAGGACTCCCTCAACGGGGTCGAGCGGGTGGCCCGAATCGTCCGCTCCATGAAGGTCTTCTCGCATCCTGGTGCCGAAACGAAGACGCCCACGGACATCAACGAAGCGATCGAGAGTACGGTCACCGTTGCCAGCAACGAGTGGAAAGATGTCGCGGAGCTTACCCTCGATCTCGACGAGTCACTTCCGCTGGTCCCCTGCCGGCCCGGCGAGTTCAACCAGGTCATCCTCAATCTCCTGGTGAACGCCGCCGATGCGATAGCTGATGCGAACGACAACGGCGCCAAGGGCCAGCTGACGGTTAGCACGCAGCTACGCGGCGACCATGCCGAGATCAAAGTGAGTGATACCGGGACCGGTATTCCCGAGGCAGCCCAGCCGCGCA
The DNA here is from genome assembly GCA_965247935.1 of Tepidiformaceae bacterium. Classification (GTDB taxonomy): domain Bacteria; phylum Chloroflexota; class Dehalococcoidia; order Tepidiformales; family Tepidiformaceae; genus CAUYXJ01. Next base: position 266,931 of record CBDFIA010000002.1, on the reverse strand, counting down.
TCTTCGATCCCTTCTTTACGACCAAGGAAGTTGGGAGGGGGACTGGTCAGGGGCTGGCCATTTCTCGCTCCGTCGTCATCGACAAGCATGACGGCACGCTCACCTTCGAAACTCGGCGCGGCAAGGGGACGACGTTCACCATTCGCCTGCCGCTTGGTGAAGCGCTCGCCGACGTCGCCTAGGCCTGATTCGAGGTGGCGCGCGAGCGGATTCTGCTGGTCGATGATGACGAACAGGTCCTTCGTGGCCTGCGCCGAATGCTGCTCCCCATGTCCGGGCAGTGGGACATGAGCTTCGCGAACAGCGGAGCCGTGGCCCTCGAAGTCCTGGCGGAAACACCCGCAGACGTCATCGTCTCGGACATCCGCATGCCCGGCATGGACGGGGCGGAGCTCCTCCAGCACGTGCTCAAACGCCATCCCAATACCATCCGCATCGCCCTATCCGGGCAATCGGAGCGGACGACTATCGTTCGCGCCGTCGGACCCACCCATCAGTTCTTGGCGAAACCGTGCGAAGGCGAACTTCTGATCGCCACGGTGCAACGCGCCTGCGCTCTACGCGATGCGCTCGATAGCCCCTCGCTGAAGATGCTCGTGGCCGCACTTGGTGTCCTCCCGAGCGGTCGGGCCGCCTTCGCGAGGCTCGGCCTCGCACTGAACGCCGGCACGAACTCCGTGCATGATGTCCCCGCCATCGTCGCGACAGACGCAGCGATGGCTGCTCGGGTCCTCCAGCTCGTGAACTCCGCATTCTTCGATGAGCCCCACCCCACGGCCTCTGCACCGGAAGCGGTCTCTCTTTTGGGTAGCAATATACTTGACTCAGTAGAACCGATGCACTAGAATGGACCTTGCAGGATGGGGATCGGGCATGAGCCAAGAACCGAAGACCCTCATTGAAGCGATCCGGTACTTCTCCGACCAGGACGTGTGCCTCGACTTCGTAGTCGGCCTGCGCTGGCCGAACGGCGTCGCGTGTCCCGCGTGCGGCAGCGTTGATGTGCGCTTCATCTCGACTCGCAGCTTGTGGGAGTGCAAGGAAAAGCACGCCCGCAAGCAGTTCTCAGTGAAGGTCGGGACCATCTTCGAGGGCTCGCCTATCGGCCTCGACAAGTGGCTCGCGACCATCTGGATGATCGCCAACGCCAAAAACGGCGTCTCGTCCTATGAGATCGCGCGGTCCATCGGCGTTACCCAAAAGACCGGATGGTTCATGCTCCAGCGCATCCGCCTTGCGATGCAATCGGGGTCGTTCGAGAAGATGGGCGGTGAGGTCGAGGTCGATGAGACCTTCATCGGCGGCAAGGCCCGCAACATGCACAGAGACAAGCGCGCCGAAAAGATCACTGGGCGCGGCGGTGTCGGCAAGGCCGCCGTCATGGGGCTGTTGGAGCGCCACGGCCCGGATGGGCACAGCACCGTTCGTACTAAAGTTGTGCCGAACGTGCGCCGCAGCACTCTCGCCCGCGAGGTCCGTGATCACGTCAGTGAGGGTTCGTCCGTCTACACCGACGGCCTTCGCTCGTACGTTGGCCTCGGCGCGGGGTACATCCATGAAGCCGTGCAGCATGACGCCGACGAGTACGTGCGGGGTAACGTCCACACTAATGGAATTGAAAACTTCTGGAGCCTGCTCAAGCGCAGCCTCAAGGGCACCTACGTCAGCGTCGAACCGTTTCATCTATTCCGCTACCTCGACGAGCAGGCGTTCCGCTACAACAACCGCAAGACCAACGACGCGACCCGGTTCCAGCGCGTCGCGCGTGCCATCATCGGCAAGCGCCTCACCTACGCGGAGTTGACCGGTGTAGGGTGCCAAACACCTGCCTAGACAAGGAAGGGGGAAGGATGCCACGAGAGACTGATCGCGAGCCGCCGCCTACCTCGCCGTTCCGAAAGTTTAAGGCTTTGGCGAAACAGATCATACGCGTCCCGAAGGACCACAACGAGAAAAAGAATCAGTGCTGAGATGGACTGCACAACACGACATTAATTCGTAGCCTCATCCAGCTCAATTATGAATCTTGCTGTATCGAGGTAGTAGTTTGGATAAGACCGCTTAAGCGCGCTGAGCGACTCAGCTGAGACCAGCACAGTATCATGATGGCCACCACTTTCGAAGGCAGCACGTTCAGTCTTCCGATAGTCACCAAGCGCTTGCAACATATCCGTTGACTGGTACCCTTTGATGTCCACACGTTTGGATTCGACATCAAGTTCGATCAGGTAGTAGTGCGCCTTCATGCCAGGGTCAGACTGCACTTCTAAGGCACTCGCGAACGCTTCAAGGTTGTCATGGACATTAAGCCGCGCCGCATACTTGCGGAGGTGGTCGCGCAGCTCAGCGCTGTCCGTCGGAGTACGCGGCACGCCCTCACACTCTTCCTTGTGGGCTAGATAGCTGCCCATAAGCGCAAAGAATCGCCTCCAGTGACGCGTACCCTTGCCAGACTTCAATGCTTGGCGCGTGAAAATGTCCACGGTCTCTACTGCGGTTGCCCAAGCATGCTGGCTAGAGGACCTGAACTGCATCTCGATTCGATAGCCACTGAACTCAGGCTTTCGTTCGCTGCCGTAACTGAAAATCAGGTGGACACCGCGATACCCAGAGGACTTGGGCGCCGCAATATAGTCGTTCACGTAGAGTAGTTTGTGGCGTCTTTCGTGATTCTGATACGATCCTACGAGATCGTAGACTTTCTTTACCGACGATAGGACCACCCTGCACCCGGCAATATCCTGCATCTCAGATAAAGAGAATTGACCATCATATTTCTGCAACTTGTTGTAGATCGCTGGCAGGCGATTGTGCCGCTGCACAACGAGGGCGTGGCAATCAACACTGCGGGCCTTAGTGCGTAGAGTTGTCTGAAATACGTTCAGCGGGTGTCCATGCGCAGCACGCCATCCGTCAAGGATATCGAGAGCCGAGCTGAGCTTGTATGTCGCACCACCCGGCTTGCGCGCCCACTCACGCAAGACTTCCCCAGCGTCATCGACAGCGGGTGAATCATGTAGGTGCGGTGGGAAAGGCATGTCAGCCATCACGGTAAAGCCCGGCCATCTACTGAGTCAAGTATATTGCTACCTTCCCAATCGGCAGCACTGGATCCTTGCATTGCTTCACGCAGCGCGGCGAGACGGCGTGGGCTTTGCAAGCCGGGGCGCGGCGCCGACAGCCCGAGAACAACCGGTTCCCCCCTCTCCCACGAGCGGGAGCCGGGGAGCACCGACCTCCACTGCCGAGCGCCGGGAGCCCCTTCGCCGCCCCCCGGCGCACCGCAAGCTCTGCCCTCCGCCCCGGGTGACACCCGGGCGAACACGAGGGCTAGCTCGCGGCTTGTATGGGTACCGTGCCGAGGCGGATGGCGCGGTGCTCGACGAGGCTTTCGTGCGCCTCGCTGATCAGCTCCGGCAGTCCTTCACTCGCACTCGTCCACTCCGCCACGCCGCAGTCCACAGTTAGGTAGATCTGCTCTCCCTGCGGACCAGTGAGCGGTTGCCCCGCGATAGCGTTGCAGACGCGGAAGGAGACCGAACTCCCGCCCTCGAAGGAGGTGTTGGCGAGGAAGATAAGGAATTGGCCGCCGCCGAGTGCATACACCTCGTCCATCTCGCGAGCGATCGGCCTCAATCGCGCCTCGGTAACGTCATCGGGGACCGTCACCGCCCTCGCTTCCGGAGCGCGACTGGTCGAGCTTGACGAGGGCGACGAGGAAAGGCTCCTCCAGCAGCCCATAGCGCGACACGCACCGCTTCCAGGCGGCCATGACGCTCGCGACGACAGCTGGGCGCTGCGACTGCTATTCGGTTCCTGCCTTCGGCCGCGAATCGTTCTTGCTCAGGAAGCGCATACCTTCGTCCTCCGCGGGCCCTCCTCGTTGGTGGCGGACACGCAGGGTTCATCGACAGCGGTGGCGCATCCGTTTAGCTCGCCGCGGTGCTCGATCGAGCCCAGGCCGCCGGAGCACACCCCGGCGATGATCTACTGCGCCAGGCGTCGGCGATCGTGGCCACGAGTCGAAGTCACCGTCGAGAAGCGCTAGTCTGCCTTCGGGGTGTCGATCGGGATCCGCCGGGCGCTCGTCGAGGGAGTCGGCGGGACCGGGGTGTCCACGTGCAGCGAGAGCAGCGCGCGGATGACCACCGGAAACCGAGCGCTTACGCGGTTGAGCCCGAGAGCTTGGACCAACCGGTGCGGAGCAATGCCCAGGGGCTGGCCCGATCGCTGAGTCTATCTGGACGACGAGGCTGCGGCCGGTGCGGCGGGCCGACCCACTTCCGCCGGCGCTCCTCTAGAGTTCGGTGCGGGAGGCGGCGATGGGGGCGAAGGACCCGGGTGAACCCCGCCCGCCGGAATCTGTGCTCCAGCGCTGGGGCATCGCGGCGCGCGCGTACCTGGGCGGCCGAGCGAACAAGCACTGGCTCGTGGAGTCGGGCGCGGCCCGCTTGGTGCTGCGCGAATATGCGGAGCACCCGCTCGCCGACATCCCCTACGAACTCGAGGTCATGCGACGAGTGCGAGACCTTGGGTGGCCGGTCCCCCAGATCGTCGCCGGGCCTGAAGACTTCGACGGGCGTACCTGCTGCCTGCTCGGCTGGCTTCCCGGCGAACCACGAGCGGAAGGGCCCGAGGAGCAGCGAGCACGCGGACGGCTGCTCGCCCAATTTCATGAGGCGACTGCCGGACTCCTGAGCCTGGGCCAGCGGACGGGGTTCCGCCTCGCCGACGAGGTGCTTGAGGATCCCAGGCTCGCCCCCCGAATCTGCGAGTACGAGCGTCTCCGTCCGGTCGAGGGCCATATCCTCCGCTGGCACCTCGAGGAGGCGAAAGAACGCTTCGCCAGCCTCGACCTCGGAGCCGCCGAACGGGTCGTCCTGCATGGCGACTTCGCGCCTTGGAATCTGCTTTTCGAGAACGGGGAACTCAGCGGGCTGCTGGACTTCGAAGCAACCCACCTCAACTACCGCGTTGCCGAATTCGCCCTCGCCTGGCGGGGCGATCACGACGACGTGATCGCTGGCTATCGCGAGGTTCGCGAGCTCCCAGAGCTCGACTGGCAGCTCGTCGTCCCCTGCTACTGGTCCTAGCTCTTCCTCGGGGTCAAGGAGGAGATCGCGGCGATGCTGGCTGGGACTACGCCCATTCACGGCTTCGAGTGGCAGGTCAGGCACTTGCTGAGGCGATCGCCGCTGATGGGCGACCTCGCGAGACCGTACCCGGCGCCGTAGGGCCGAGGCCGTCGCGATCGGCCCTAGGCGGCGGCTTCGCGAACGGCATCGGGCCGGCACGCGTCCACCACCGCACGTACTGCGTCGAGGCCGGGACGAGCCGCGACGACCCGCACGATGGCAATGTCGAGCCCCGCGGCCAGCCGCTCAAAGGCGGTGGCGGCCCCCTCTGCCCTGCCGAAGTAGCCGACTTCGAGCGCGAGCTCGTCAGGGAAGGCGGCCACGAGTTCATCGGGGGGCGCACCACGCTCACGCATTTGGTCGAGCTCGCCCAGCTGGGGCGCGTAGCCCATCCGCTCGAAATGCGCACGATAGCCGTAACGCCGCTGAGCTTCGGTTGGCACCTCCAGGCCGAGGGCGTAGCCCATGAGCGAACGCACGTAGGCGCTGCGAGCCACCTCGACGTCGTCGTCAACACAGATCCGGATGTACTCGGCGAGCCGCACCTCACCGGGATCGCGACCCACGCCGGCAGCACCCTCAGCCACGCGCTCGCGGCTCCAGGCGACGCGTTCGCTGCTGCACCAGTTGAGCGCGGCGCCGTCGGCAACCTCGCCCGCGAGCGCCAACAGCCGCGGCCCCAGCGCGCCGAGGAAGACGGGCGTTCGGGGGGGTGGATCGATTCCGAGCTGGACCCCCTCGAGGTGGACCGCTTCGCCCCGTACGTCGACGGTTTCACCGGCCAGAAGGGCGCGCACGGCCGTGACGTACTCGCGCATCGAGGCGATCGTCGAACGCCCGCCGAAGCCGAGGGCGCGCCGGACCGCGGGCCGGTAGATGCCGCCGGAGCCGATGCCGAGGATGAAGCGCCCGCCCGAGATCGCGCTCAGAGTGCCGGCGCTCATCGCGAATGCCACCGGCGATCGGTAGGCCACGGGGGAGACAGCGATGCCCGTCCCCAGCCCCTCCTCCACCACCTCGGTGCTCGCACGCCAGCGCAGCGCGCACAGCTGAAACGAGTCGTGACCCGCGCCCTCAGGCGTCCAGAGGCTTTCGTAGCCGAGACGTGCGGCTTCTCGGGAGAGCTCCGCCTGCTCGTCAAAGCTTAGACCCAGCGAAAAGTCGAGACCGAGGCCAATCTCCGTCCGCTCCCCGCAAGCGCGTTGGTCAGACTACCGCGTGCCAGCGTCCCAGGCCGGGTCGGACTCGCTAGCTGGTGCCGCTGTAACTTCGTTTTCGCCCACCCTCTGCGTGGCGGAGGGCGCGCGACCCGATTCGTGGTCGGCGAAGGCGGCGGGCTCTCATAGTTCCGAGTTGACCCAGCGTACGCCGCCACGGGCGAGCGTACGCTGACGTTTTGGGGGAGCGTTCGGCATCCAGCTCGACTCGCTTTGGTGGGGTAGTGGCCGAACGCACCGCAGAAGCTCGGCCGGCGCGCGCGGGGCGGCAACGGCCTAAGCCTGCAAACATTCGCGGCCTTCTCCTCGCGCGACTTCCGCTACCTCTGGGCGAACAATTTCAGCTATGCGCTGGCGCAGGGCGTCCAGCGGTTCGCCTTTGTCTGGCTCGCGGTCGAGCTGAGCGACAGCAACAGCGTGCTCGGCCTGGTCAGCTTTGCGCTCGGCATCCCTGTGTTCTTCATAGCCCTGCCTGCGGGGGTGCTTTCGGACCGCTCAGACCGGCGGGTACTCCTCTTCGGGAGCCAGTTGGTGGTCCTGGCGGCATCGCTGCTGACAGAGGTCCTGATCTGGATCGACGTGATGTCCGTGGGCGTCGCCATCGCGATGGCGATCTTCGTCGGTATCGGCGCCGCCTTCGGGCAGCCGGTGCGGCAGGCGCTGGTTCCCGCGATCGTGCCACCGGATCGGCTCATGAACGCGATCCACCCTCAACAGCCTGGGGCAGAACGTCGCCCAGATCGGGGGGCCAGCGCTGGGCGGTACCGCCATCGCCCTCTGGGGGATCGGGGGCAGCTTCGCCGTGCAGGCCATCTTGATGGGGTTGGGCCTGCTGCTCTTGATTCCGCTGCGGATCCCTCCCTCGGCGGGGGCAGCACGGGCGGGGAGGGGGATCCGTGCGGAGATCGGCGACGGCTTCAGTTTCATTCGCGGCGCCGCCGACGTGCGCGCCCTGTTCATCCTCCTCCTTGCGACGGCGCTCGTGATCATGGGGCCTTGGCAGACCCTCCTCCCCAAGATCGCGAACGAGCAGCTCGGGGCAGGCGCCTTCGCCGCGAGCATGCTCTTCGCCGCCATGGGCGCGGGCACGATCGTGAGCTCGCTCCTGCTCGCCTCGATCCGTGGGCTGAAGAACGCGGGCGGGTGGTTCACCTGCACCCTCGTCACCGGCGGCATCCTGGCGGTCGGCATTGGCTTCTCCCGTAGCTACGCGCTGACGCTCGCATTCATGCTGCTGAGTGGCTTCAACGCGGGCTTCTTCGTGAACCTCAACCTGACGCTGATCCAGTCTCACACGCCCGCGGCCGTGATGGGCGGGTGATGGCGATCTACACGCTCGTGCTGATGGGCGCCTCGCCCTTGGGCTCGCTGGTAGCCGGCGGTGGCGCCGCGCTCCTCGGCGGCGGGGGGTGCTTCTCGCTCTCGGGCGCCGCGGTGGCGGCCATCGCGATCGTCTTCCTGCTCACGCAGCCGAGCTTGCGGCGCATGCCCTCCGCACCGGAGGTGCCGCTAGCCGCGCCTGCGCCCGCGGACTCAACTCCGCGGTAGCGACCACGGGGCCGACCGCAACAGGTCGGCGCCTGCGGTGAGATCGGCCAAGCGGCCCAGATCGGCCTCGACCTGCGCGGCAAGCGCCAAGAGGTCGAGGCCCCAGCTGGGCCCCTCTGCGCCGCTGATAGCATCCCCCGCGCGCCCAAGCAGGATCCTCATTCCTCGGGGATTGCCGCGAGCTGCGTGGGTGTAGCCCGCACCGAGCTGCGCGAGGCCTTTGAACAGCGCCTCGCTCGGCGTGCCCTTGCTCTCGAGCCACGCCGCCTCCCAGGCCTCGTGTGCGAGGAAATAGCGCCCGGCGTCGAAATGGGCGATGGCGAGCGCATTCGCGGCCTCCGCGGAGAGGCCGTCGAGGTCGTCCGCCGCTAGCCGGTTCCGCGAACCCGCGGGAAGCGGCCGGCCAAGTTCGTCACGGGGGCGCTCAGGCTTGCTGGTGGAGGGCATACGATCTCCGCGGCTCGTCGCCCACCGATCTTACGGCGCCACCTGAGCGGCGTGGCCCCGAAGCGGCGGCGGCCCTAGGCTTGGGGGGTGATTCAAGAGGTGCGACCGGCTCTGCGTGGTCGCCTGCACCTGCTCGTGGCCCTGGCCTCACCAGCAGCGCTGATCGGTCTCATTCTCATCGCCGACAACCCGCGTGAGTACGTGAGCGGCGCAATCTTCGGGGCGGCGATGCTGCTGCTGTTCTCCGCCAGCAGCGCCTACCACCTCGCCCGCCGGGGCCGTGCCTTCCTCCAAAAGCTTGACCGCTCGATGATCTTCGTCCTGATCGCGGGCACCTACACCCCCTTCTGCCTGGTAGTGCTCAGTAACGGTTGGGGCATCCCCATCCTCTCATTGGTATGGGCCTCGGCCGGACTCGGCATCGCTATGAAAGCCCTCAACCCCACACCACCGCGTTGGCTGAACCTCGCCCTCTATTTGGCGATGGGCTGGCTCGGCGTGATCGCGGCGGCGCCCCTTTTCTCGTCTGCGCCGGCAGGCGTGATCCCGCTGCTGCTGCTGGGCGGGTTCTTCTACTCCGTCGGCGGCATCGTCCACGTCGTCCACCGGCCCGACCCCTTCCCCACGGTTTTCGGCTACCACGAGGTCTTCCACCTGCTCACCGTCGCCGCGGGGGCGACGTTCTACTCGACGGTCGCCTACACCTTCGTCTAGGGTCGCGCGGCCGGCGTACCCGCTGGCTGGAGGCAAGATGGCCGGCGTCGAGGAGCGGACCGCTCGCGCGGCTCGAGGGCGCGCTCGCGCTGGAGGTGCTCCTCAAACGCTTCGGAGGGATCCGCCGCAGCGACGGTGCCGCCCTTCCGCGCATGCCGAGCCTCCAACGCCCGGGCCTGCGCTCGCTCCCGCTCGTGCTCGAGCGGAGCTAGCCAACCCTCGAGAGGCCTTCGCTGCGTCGGTGAACGCGGTCCCAGGCGTCTTTGAGGCCGACCGCGATGAAGAGCAGGGCCACGAAGAAGAGGCGCCCCAAGTCGCCGCCGCTAACGAGGACGAGGATGGCGAGGCCGGCGACGACGATCGCGATGCCGAGGACGGTGTTGCGGGTGAGGGTGTGCACGATCAGCCCCACCGCGAGCATCGCGCTTCCGACGAGCGGGAAGAGCGCCCAGGCGACGCCGATCGCGCTGGCCGCACCCCGCCCCCCGACGAAACCGAGCCAGGGTGGGTAGACGTGTCCGATCACCGCAAGCACGCCGGCGGTGAGGACGACCCATTCCACGCCGCTCAAGGCGAGCGCGAGGCCGACGGCAGCGGCGCCCTTGAGCAGGTCAAGGATCAGCGCCGTCGTCCCGGGAAGAAAGCCGACACGGTCGAGGAGGTTGCCGGAACCGACGTTACGGTCACCGACTTCGCGCAGGTCCAGCCCATACCAGAACCGCCCGATAAGCCAGGAGAAGGGCACGGAGCCTAGGGCAAGGGCGAGCACGAAGACGAGGGTGTTGATCAGCATGACGGCCCTGCCGTCATCGTACGCTCCTTGGGGTTACCGCTCGCTGCGCTCGGGCCCCACCCCCCGCCCAGGGCGAGCCCGTAAGATGCGCGCTTGCGCCGTCGGTGGACGGCAGCCCAGGCACGGAGGAGGGGCTATGCCCGGTCCCCTCGACGACGTCACGGTGCTGGACCTGACGCAACACATCGCCGGCCCTTACGCAACGAAGCTGTTCGCCGACTTCGGAGCCGACGTGATCAAGATCGAGCGGCCGGGAGGCGACCCCTCGCGGCGGCTGGGCCCCTACAAGGGGGGCACGCCCGACCCCGAGAAGAGCGGCACGTTCTTCTACTTCAACACGAACAAACGCTCCGTCGAGCTCGACCTCTCCGGCGAGCGTGGGCAGGACGTGTTCTGGCAGCTGCTGGAGCGCGCCGACCTCGTCGTCGAGAGCTTCCGGCCGGGCGTGATCGACGACCTCGAGGTTGGTTGGGACGCGATCCACCGGCGACGGCCGAACGTGCCCCTCATCTCCATCTCGAACTTCGGACAGGAGAGCCCCTACCGCGACTACAAGGGCTCGGACCTCGTGCTCTACGCCTTCGCCGGTGAGATGTTCTCCACAGGCCTGCTCGAGCGCGAGCCCGTGAAGATGTACGGGACGGCCGCGCTCGTGCAGTCGGGCTCCGCGGCGGCGACAGCGATGATGGGCGCCCTCATGACCGGGCGCTACCAGGGCGTTGGTCAGCATGTCGACTTCTCCATCGCTGACAGCCACCTCGTCGGCGTCGATCGTCGCCACGCCACCGTGATGGGCTTCCAGTACTCCGGGCGCAAATCGTTGCGCTCCCCCGGCGCGGCCGTGGGCATGCTCAACGGCGTCTTCCCCTGCCAGGACGGCTGGGTGGATCTGGGGGGTGGCGGGGCCCGTTTCCGGAACGCCCGCGACTTCCTCGGCCACCCCGAGTGGATGGAGGACGAAAAGTGGGACGATCCCGCCATCCAGATGAACCCGGATGCGGTCGAGGAGTTCAACGCCTTCTTCTACGTTTGGCTCTCGGAGCACACGAAGCGCGAGATCTGGGAGGCGGCGCGGCGCGTTAAGTTCCTCTGCGGGCCGCTCTTCACCATCGATGAGGTCTTCGACGACCCGAACTTCCGCGCGCGCGGCTTCTGGGAGACGGCTGAGCACGAGGCGCTCGGCGAGATCGAGTTCGCCGGGAGGCCGTTCCTGATGTCGGAGACGCCCTGGGAGTACCGCCGGCCGGCGCCCCTCCTGGGCGAACACACGGCCGCAGTCCTAACGGAGAGCGGCTACAGCGCCACGGAGATCGACGAGCTTGTTGGGGCCGGCGTGGCGGGGGTCCGGTAATGGCACAGCTCCCTCTCGAAGGCGTTCGCATCCTCGACCTGAGTGGCGTTTGGGCGGGCACGTTTTCGACCGTGATCCTCGCCGATCTGGGCGCGGAGGTGCTCAAGCAGGAGAACCAGTTCGTCTGGCAACCGAGCACCCGCGCCAGCGCGCCACGCATCGCGAAAGCGATGGTGCAGGCCGGAGCAGGGTGGTCAACCGGGCTTCCGAACAGCGATCCCGGCGAGCGGCCCTGGAACTACCACCCCATGTTCGTGAGCCTCTATCGCAACAAGCGCAGCTTCACGCTCGATATCCGCCGCCCCGAGGGCCACGAGATCCTCGGCCGCGTGGCAGCGATCTCGGACGCGGTCATCGAGAACAGCGCCGTGGGCACGATGGAGAAGCTCGGCATATCTTACGAATGGCTGCGCGCGCAGCGCGACGACATCATCTTCCTGCGCGCGCCCGGCTACGGGCTCACGGGCGACTACCAGACCGCACGCACGATGGGCGCGCACCTCGAAGGGACGATGGGCCACCAGATCCTGCGCGGCTACCGCGGCCGCGACCCCAATTCGAACAGCGGTATCTTCGCCGCCGATTACATCGCCGCGACCCAGATCGCGCTCGCGATCATGATGGCTATCTGGCACCGCAACAGCACCGGCAAGGGCCAGTTCATCGAAATGGCGCAGGCCGAGAACGCCGCCGCCATGTTCGCGCCTGCCTACATGAACTACAGCCTCAACCGCGAGGTCGAGAGCGCCATCGGCAACCGCTCGATCTTCGCTGCCGACGGCGAGGCGCCCTGTGGGGTCTACCCTTGCCAGTCCCCGGGCGGCGCCGAGACCGGCGACGACCGTTGGATCGCCATCACCGTGACGAACGACGACGAATGGGCAGCGCTGCGCACGGCCATGGGCGATCCCGAATGGGCCAGCGCACCCGCGCTCGCAACTGCCCAGGGGCGGGCCGCCCAGCAGGACCTCCTCGACGAGAAGCTCGCAGCGTGGACGGCGGACTTCGACGACATGGAGCTGTTCCATCAGCTGCAAGCGGCGGGCGTGCCCGCGGCCCCGGTCCTAGAGGCCTCGCGCGTCCTCGACGACCCCCACGTCCAAGCGCGACAGCTCTACTTGCCCCAGGAGCTGCAGGACGCCATCGGCACCTACAGCTACCCGCGGCCGCTCTACGACTTCCCCGAGGCGGATGGCGGCATCAGGCGGCCCCCGGTCGCGTTCGGACAGGACAACGAGTACGTCTACAAAGAGCTGTTGGGCGTGACGGACGAAGAGTTCGCGCGCCTCATCGACGAGGGGCACATCGCGACGAAGTTCAGCGAGACGCTATGACCGAGGCGCGGGCACGGTGATCGCCGGCGACTGCGATCCCCGCTTCCGCCGAGTGCGCGAAGCGTTCGCGAAGAACTTCGCGGAGTCCGGCGAGATCGGTGCCTCGGTCGCGATCGCGCTCGACGGCGAGCTCGTCGTCGATCTCTGGTCCGGCCACGCTGATCGGGCGAAAGCAACGTCCTGGGAACGCGACACCATCGTCCGCGTCTACTCCACGACGAAGGGCCTCGTCGCGCTCGCGGCGCACATGCTCGCCGATCGCGGGCTGCTCGACCTCGAGGCACCCGTCGCCGCGGTCTGGCCGGAGTTTGCGCAGGCGGGCAAGGAAACCCTGCCGGTCCGCTATCTCCTGACGCACGAAGCCGGGCTGCCGGTGATCGACGAAGAGCTACCCGCGGGCGCCGATCTCGACTGGGCGCGCATGGTTGCCGCGCTCGAGCACCAGGCGCCCGTCTGGATGCCGGGCAGCGAGCAGGGCTACCACACCAGAACCTTTGGCTGGCTCGTGGGCGAGGTCATCCGCCGGGTTAGCGGGAAGTCGGCGGGCGCCTTCGTGCGCGAGGAGATCGCGGAGCCGCTGGGCGTCGACTTCCTCATCGGCTTCGGCCCCGCGGAGGACGGCCGCGTCGCCGACCTCCTCCCCGCCAGGCTGCAAGCCGGGGCCCTAAGCAGCACGGCCTCGAGCCCTCTCGCCAAGGCGATGAGCGACCCGACCTCCCTCACCGCACGCTCGTTCAACCTCATCCCCCGGCAGCCGGGGGATGGGCCGAACAGCCGCAGCGCGCGCGCGTCGGAGCAGCCCTCGGGTGACGGCCACGGCAACGCGCGCGCACTCGCCACCGTTTACGGGGCCTTGGCGGCCGGCGGGAGCTGGCGCGGTCACCAGCTCATGAGCGAGGACGCCGTCCAGCGGGCAGGCGCCCAGCAGACGCTGGGCCAGGACCTGATCCTGCGCTCCCCGGTCCGGCGCTCGCTCGGCTTCATGATGCCCGTGCCCGAGAGCGGCGACGCCCGCGGCCCGAACGCCTTCGGGCACGCGGGCATGGGCGGCTCGTTGGGCTTTGCCGATCCCGACGCGGGCCTCGGCTTCGGCTACGCGATGAACCAGATGTGGGCGAGCACGATGGACGGCGGCGATCCGCGCGCCGAGCGCCTCGTGCGTGCCGCCTATGCCTCGCTCCGCTGAGGCGGGAGCTCGAGCGGAGCGAGGCTTAGCCCGGCGAGCAGGGGCGAGGACGGGCCAAGCGTCCAGGCCTCGATGCCCGCCAGGGGATCGGCGGGAGCGAGCGGACCCTGGCTGAGGACGACGAGGCTGAGGTCGGGGTAGCGCTCCCGGAAGAAGCGCAGGTTCTCCCGCTCGACCACGCCCGCGTCGCTGGGGAAGGCGCTGACGACGAGCATCTCGACGGCGAGGCCGCGGCGTTCCGCCGCCTCGAGCGTGAGCGCCGTGTGGTTGAGCGTCCCGAGCGAGGGCCGTGCGACCACGACCAAGGCAGCATCGAGGGCGGCGGCGAAGCCCGCCATATCGGTCTCACCCGCGATGCTCACGAGGAGGCCCCCCGCACCTTCCACGAGAGTTATGTCGTGCTGTTTGCGCAGCACCCGGCACTCCACGAGCGCCGCGGCCACATCGATCAGCCGTCCCGCGCGAGCGGCTGCGATCGCGGGCGCCAAGGGTTCTGGCAGCGTGACGAGCGTCCGGATCGTGACCCTCGCGTCGCCAAGCGCGGCGCGGTAGAACGCCTCGTCGCCGTCTCGGGCCGGGTCGCTTGCGCCCGTCTGGAACGGCTTCACCAGGGCCACGTGAGCGCGCGGGGCGAGCGCGGCCGCGAGCCAGATCGCGACGACGGTCTTGCCGACACCGGTATCCGTGCCGGTAACGAAGAGGGTCCGCGGCTCGCTCACACGGGCGGGGCAACGGCGGCCAGGACGCGATCGACGTCCTCGAGCGTGTGGGTGGCCATGAGGTTGAAACGGATACGGGCCGTGCCCTCGGGGACGGTCGGGGGGCGGATCGCTTTGGCGAGGACGCCGGCCTCGCGCAGGGCCCGCTCGGCCGCGAGCGCCGCCTCGGCCGGGCCGAGCACGAGCGGCACGATCTGCGTTTCCGAGGTGGTTGCGGGGTGGCCGGCGGCGACGAGGCCTTCGCGCAGGCAGGCGGCCAAGTCTGCAAGGTTCTCCCGCCGCTCCGGCTCGGCCGCTACCACGTCCAGGGCTGCAAGCCCGGCCCCGACGCTGGCGGGGGGAAGGGCGGTGTTGAAGATGAAGGGCCGCGATCGGTTGAGGAGATAGTCGATGACGATGGCGTTCGACGCGACGAACCCGCCCGCGGACCCGAGCGCCTTCGAGAGCGTCCCGACCACGATCATCCCTTCGCCGTCGAGCCCGAAGTGGCTGAGCGCCCCGCCACCGTCCGCCCCGAGCACGCCGGTGGCGTGCGCCTCGTCGATGACGAGGATCGCATCGTGGCGTCGGGTGCGGGCGACGAGGCCCGGCAGGGGCGCGAGATCGCCGTCCATGCTGAAGACGGTCTCGCTCACGATCAGCCGGCGGCGGCCGGAGGTGGCCGCCAGGAGCTCGTCGAGATGGTCGAGGTCGAGATGGCGGTAGACCTTGGTGGTCGCACCCGAAAGCCGGCAGCCATCGATGATCGACGCGTGGTTGAGGGCATCACTGAAGATGAGATCCTCGGGCCCGGCGAGGGCGGTGAGGACACCGAGGTTGGCGAGATAGCCGGCACCGTAGAGGAGCGCGCGCTCCTGGCCCTTGAGCGTGGCGAGGCGCTCCTCCAGCTCCTCGTGGAGGGGCGTCGAGCCGCAGAGCAGGCGCGAGGCGCTCACGCTCGCGCCGTAGTTGCGGGCGGCCACGACCGCGCCCTCGATCACGCGCGGATCGTGAGCGAGCCCGAGGTAGTTGTTCGAGGTCAGGTTCAGGAGCGAGCGCCCATCGA
Source organism: Tepidiformaceae bacterium (assembly GCA_965247935.1). Lineage (GTDB taxonomy): Bacteria > Chloroflexota > Dehalococcoidia > Tepidiformales > Tepidiformaceae > CAUYXJ01. The sequence goes on along the minus strand of CBDFIA010000002.1, from coordinate 251,442 downwards.
TCGTGACGCGCTCGCCCTGGCCCGCCTCGGGCGTGAGCACGGTCCGGCGGAGGGCGCGGGCATCGAGCGCGGCGAGCTCCGATCCGAGCTCGCGCAGCCAGGCGCTAGTCGCGGGGGACTCGGTCGAGGCCATAGGCGACGGCCTCCGTGATCCGGACGAGCTCGTCCTCCTCGATGGAGAGGGGCGGCATCAGCACGATAACGTCACCCAAAGGGCGGATGAAGACGCCGCGCTCGCGGGCCCCGAGGCAAGCCCGCCAGCCCCCCTCGACGGCGGGCGCGAAGGGCTCACGCGTTTCCCGGTCGGCGACGAGTTCGAGACCCACCATCAGCCCCTGCTGGCGGATCTCGCCCACCAGCGGGTGGTCGCCAAAACGCTCCTGGAGCAGGGTCGCGAGCAGTTCGGCACGACTCCGCACCCGCGCCAGCACATCTTCGGATTCGAAGAGATCGAGGCTCGCGAGGGCGGCCGCGCAGCAGATGGGATTGCCCGCGTAGGTGTGGCCGTGGAAGAGCTTGCGGCCCTCCTCGCCGTGGAAGGCCGCGTAGATCTCCTCGGTCGTGATGGTCGCAGAGAGGGGCAGGTAGCCGCCCGTGATGCCCTTTCCCAAGACGGTGATATCGGGCGTCACGCCCTCGAGATCGCAGGCGAACATCGCCCCGGTCTTGCCGAAGCCGGTGGCCACCTCGTCGGCAATCAGGAGGGTATCGAACTCGTCGCAGAGGGCCCGGATGGTGGCGAGGTGGCCCTCGGGCGCGACGATCATGCCGGCCGCGCCCTGCACCCGAGGCTCGACGATGACTGCCGCCACTTCACCAGCGTTGGCCTCGAGCGTCTCGCGCAGGGCTGCGACGCAGGCGTTCGTGCAGGCCCGCTCGCCCGCGCAGCGGCCGCAACGGTAGCGGTAAGCGTTGGGGAAACGCAACGGCTCGAAGAGCATGGGCGCGTAGACGTCGCGGAAGGGGCCCTCGCCGCCCACGCTCACCGCTCCCAGGGTATCGCCGTGGTAGGCCATCTCGAGGGCGACGATGCCCTGCCGTGCGGGCTCCCCGCGGTTTTCCCAGTACTGGACCGCGATCTTCAGGGCGACCTCGACGGCGCTCGCGCCGTTCTCGCTGAAGAAGACGCGGGTGCGTCCGGGCAGATGGGGCAGGAGCCGGCGCGCGAGCGCCAGCGCCGGTTCGTGCGCGATGCCCAGGAGAGTGCTGTGCTGCAGCCTCGCTGCCTGCTCCTGAATGGCGGCGACGATGTGCGGATGGCTGTGGCCGTGCACGTTCGCCCACAGCGAAGCGACGCCGTCGATGTACTCGTTGCCGGCCGTGTCGATCAGGCGATTGCCCTCGGCCCGCGCAACGACGAGCTGGGGCTCGCGTTCGAAGCGCGCCATCTGCGTGAACGGATGCCAGAGGGGGTAATCGTCGAGCGGGCGGGCGACGGGCATCAGGGGATCGTACCGCGACTGCCCCTGGGGGCGGGCGCGGGGTATGCTGCGAAACCGTGCCGGACGACTTCAGCGAACGACTCGATACGCTCGTGGGGGCTAGCCTGGACGGGCGCGATCCCGGGCGCGAGGGCCTCGCCTGGCTCCTGGCAGCCCACGACGACCGCACCCTCGAGATCGTCAACGCCGTGGGCCGCGTGCGTATCGCCACCTTCGGCCGGCGGGTGAAGCTGAACCTGCTCCTGAACATCAAGAGCGGGCTCTGTCCGGAGGACTGCCACTACTGCTCGCAGGCGCGCGATTCGACGGCACCCATTCCGACGTACACGCTGGTCGCTGAAGAGACCTTCTGCGCGGCGGCCGCGCGGGCGCGCGAACTGGGAGCGACGCGCCTCTGCCTCGTGGCGAGTGGACGCGGGCCCACGGAGCGCGAACTCGAGCACGTAGCGCGTGGCGTCGAGGCGGTCAAGGGCGGGGACGCAGCGCTGGAGATCTGCGCCTGCCTCGGGCTGCTCGACGACGGGCAAGCGGAGCGGCTCGGTGAAGCCGGCGTCTTCGCTTACAACCACAACCTCAACACGAGTGAGAACTTCTACGGCGAGATCTGCGAGACGCACACCTTCGCCGACCGTGAAGCGACGGTGGCGAAGGCGAGGACGGGCGGCCTCTCGCCCTGCTCCGGAGCCCTCTTCGGGATGGGTGAGAGCGACGCGGACGTGCTCGACGTGGGCTACGCGCTGCGCGCGCTCGAGCCCGATTCGGTGCCGATCAACTTCCTCATCCCGATCGAAGGCACGCCCCTCGCCTGGGAGAACGCGCTTACACCCCAGCGCTGCCTGCGCATCCTCGCCGTCTTCCGCCTGCTCTTCCCGCGCGCCGAGGTGCGCATTGCCGGCGGCCGCGAGCTCCACCTGCGCTCGCTGCAGCCGCTCGGGCTCTACCTCGCGAACTCGATCTTCATCGGCGACTACCTGACGACGAAGGGCCAGGCCGCGGAGGCAGATCTCGCGATGATCGCGGATGCCGGCTTCGAGGTGGAGGGGGGCGGCCCGCTGGCCGCCGCCGGCCGCGCAGAGGTCGCGCTGAAGCAGGGCGTGTTCGATTAACACCCGGCGGGCCGAGTTCAAAGTTCAGCGCGAGACGAAGGCCAGCCACGGGCGCCGTCGGCGTCCAGCTTCGCGAGCGTGGCCGCTTCGAGGTCGATGGCGAACGCCTGCGCGAGCGCGTTGAGGAGGACATTCACGGCGGCCAGCTCGCTCGCGAGACGCGCCTCGCCGAAATCACCATAGTTCGGCGCCCACGTCGGCTTGAGCGCGCATGCGACTTCACCCAGCTCCTCGAGCAGGTGGGCGAGGATGTGGAGGGGCTCGGTGGTGAAGCCGCGCTCCGCGCGGACGGCGGTGATGTGGGCCTGCAACTCTGCGCACTGCATGGCGCGAATGATAGCGCTCGGCTCCCCGCCCCTCTCTGAACGCTGAACTTTGAACTCTGAACTCCTCGTATCGTGGCGGCGGAGCGAAGGAGCGCGCCGCATGAAGATCGCCGGATTCGCAACGCAGGTCGTGGAGCTCCCCGGCGAACGGGGACCACTGGGCGAGATCCCGGGGCGCGTCAGCTCCCGCTACGTGACGTTGCGCCTGCGCACGGACGATGGCATCGAAGGAATCGCCTACGCGGCCTACGTCTCGCGGGCGATGGTGCCCGCGCTGAAAGCGGCCCTGGACGGCCTCTGCGAGCTCGCGATCGGGCGCGATCCCTTCGAAACCGATCAGATCGGCCACGACCTGCGCATGGCGAACGGGGGCACCGCCCCCGCCGGGCTCGTCACGCGCGCAAGCTCGGCGATCGACATCGCCCTCTGGGACATCAAGGGCAAGGCCCTGGGCCTGCCCTGCTGGAAGCTCCTCGGCGGCAGCGAGGGCCGCGCGCCCGCCTACGGCAGCGGCCACCTCTGGCGCCACTACGACCTCGACGAGCTGCGCGAGTGGGGCCCGAAGCTGGTGGAAGCGGGCTTCACGGCGATGAAGCTGCGCTGCGGCGCCGAAGCGACGCCCGCAGCCGAGGTCGAGCGCATGCGCGTCCTGCGCGAGGCCGTGGGCGATGACATCGACATCATGATCGACATCAACCAGGGCTGGAACGTGCACCAGGCAATAGCGATCGGCCGCGCCCTCAGCGAATACGGCCTCTACTGGCTCGAGGACCCGACCCAGCACCAGGACTACGCCGGCATGGCCCGCATCGCCGCCGTGCTCAATCCGCCCGTCTGCTCGGGCGAGTACCACTACGGCCTCGTGCCCTTCCGCCACATGGTGGAAGCGCGCGCGATCGACATCATGATGGTCGACCTCTTCCGCGTGGGCGGTTTCACCCAGTACCTGAAGGCCGCCCACCTCGCCGAAGCCTTCAATCTGCCCGTCGTCACGCACCTCGCCACGGAGCTGTTCGCGCACGCGGCCGCGGCGACGAACACGCTCCTGCTCGAACACGTGCCCTGGGCCTTCACCCTCTTCGAGGAGGTGCCGCGCGTGGAGGCGGGCGCGGTCGTGATTCCCCAGGGGCGGGGCTCGGGCTGCGTTTCGACGAGGCCGCGATCCGGGCGATGGCCATCGACGAATAGGTGAGGAGTTCAGGCTTCAGAGTTCAAAGTTCAAAGAGGGACCGCGCGGGGCGGCCGGCCGGAGCCATCGCACGATCGACGTAGGCCGGCGCAGGTGGACGGTGTTCGCGCCGCCGCCGCCGTGACCCGCGAGCGGCCGCACTGGCTGCTCTTCGATGGCGACTGCGACTTCTGCGGGCGCTGCGCCGCCTGGATCAGGCGGCATGACCGTGAGGGGCGGCTCAGCGTCGTCGCCTACCAGAAGGCGCCGGCGCCGCCGATGACGCCGGCGCTCCGCCTTGCCTCCGCCGACGCGCTCCAGCTGGTGACCGCGCAGGGGCGGGCCTATGGCGGCGGCGACGCCTGTATCGCCCTGCTGGCGGCGCTTGGCTGGCGGCGCCTCGCGCGCTTCCTCTCGGCACCGCCCCTGCGCTGGGCCATCAGCTTCGGCTACCGGCTCGTCGCGGCGAATCGTGCCCGCCTCTGATTCTGAAGACGAGGGTGGCCAACAGCCAACAGCCAACAGCCAAGCCCTCCCCGCACTCGAACAGATGTCCGTATACTGAGCGGGGCCCGCTGGGGCCGGGGGTGGGGCGCGTGACCACGCCGATCCGTCGGCAGTATCTCGATCTGAAGCGGCGCCACTCCGACGCCATCCTCTTTTTCCGCCTGGGCGACTTCTACGAGACGTTCGACGACGACGCCGAACTCGTGGCGCGTGAGCTCGATATCGTCCTCACCTCGAAGCCGATGGGCAAGGGGCTACGGGTGCCCCTCGCGGGCGTGCCCCGCCAGAGCATCGAGGGCCACGTCGCGAAGCTCGTGAGGCGCGGCCACCGCGTCGCGATCTGCGAGCAGCTGGCCGATCCCGCGAGCGTAAAGGGGATCGTCCCGCGCGCGGTCGTGCGCACCGTCACCGCGGGCACGGTCACGAGCGAGGCCGCGCTCGCCGCGGAGGCGCCGAACGAGCTCGCCGCGCTGATCGAGCGCGCGGGCGAGCAGGCGCTCGCCCTCGCGGACGTGACCACGGGCGAGCTACGCGTGGCGGTGGGGGCGGGGGCGGCGGCGGAGCTCGCGCGCGCCACGCCCGCGGAGCTGCTCGTCGAGGAGCGCGGCGTCGCGGGGGCGGCGGCGGGCTGCGAGGTTGAGCGGCGGCGGCTGAGCGCGGCGGTCGCCGCCGCGCTTGTCGCGGAGCGCTACGGCGAGGCCGCGCCGCAGACGCTCGTCGGCAGCGAGGCGGCGGTGGCGGCGGTGGCGCAGGTGCTCGCCTATCTCAGCGAGGTCTATCCCGAATCGCTGGGGGCGCTTCAGCGGATCCGCACGCTCGCGAGCGACGAAACCCTCGCGCTCGACGGACGCACGCTCGCCAACCTCGACGTTCTGCCCGCGGGCGACGGCCGCGCCTCGCTCTTCGCGGTGCTCAACCGTACCTGCTCGTCCATGGGCGCACGCCTCCTGCGGGCCTGGCTGGCGCGGCCCCTGCGGGGGCGGGAGGCGCTGGCGGAGCGCCACGACGCCGTCGCCTGGGCCCTGGCGCAGCCGATCGCGCGCGAGCAGGCCCAGGTCCTCCTGCGCGGCATCCCTGACGTCGCCCGTCTCTGCGGGCGGCTGGGCGCGGGGGCCGCCTCGCCGCGGGAGCTGGCGGCACTGCGTGAGGGCCTACGCGCCGCGCTGGAGCTGGGGGCGCTGATCGAACGGGCGCAAGCGCCGCCCCTGCTCGCCCAGGCGCAGGCCGCGCTCAGGGGGGCGGTCGAGCCGCTGCTCGCCTTGGACGAAGCGCTGGCGGCGGAGCCGCCGCCCACCTTCGAGGAGGGGGGCGTGATCGCCGCCGGCCTCGATCCCGAGATCGACACCCTCCGGAGTACCGCGCGCGAGGCCCAGGGGGCGCTCCTCGGCCTCGAGGCGAGCGAGCGTGAGCGCACGGGCATCCGCACGCTCAAGGTCGGGCAGAACCGGGTCTTCGGCTACTACCTCGAGGTCTCGAGCGCGAACGCGGCGCTCGCCCCGGAGCGCTTCCAGCGACGCCAAACCCTCGTCGGGGCAGAGCGCTATGTGACGGAGGAGCTGAAGGAGCTCGAGAGCAGCCTCACGAGCGCGCGTGAGCAGCTGGTCGCGCGCGAGCGCCAGGCCTTCGAGGCGCTGCTCGAACGGCTGCGGGCGCGCCTCGCCGAGCTCCAGGCGGCAGCCCAGGGCCTCGCCACGATCGACACCATCTGCGCGCTCGCCGAGGCGGGCGCGCAGGGGGGCTACGCGCGCCCCAGCTTCGGCGACGGTGCCCGTCTCGCGATCACGGGCGGGCGCCATGCCGTGGTCGAGGCGGCGCTAGGAGCGGGGCGCTTCGTGCCCAACGATTGCGTCCTCGCGGGCGAGGAACGCCTCCTCATCCTGACCGGGCCGAACATGAGCGGGAAGTCGACCTACCTGCGCCAGGTCGCGCTGATCGCGCTCATGGCCCAGGCGGGCAGCTTCGTCCCGGCCGAAGCGGCGGAGCTGCCCCTCTTCGATCGCCTCTTTACGCGCATCGGTGCCCAGGACGACCTCGCCGCGGGGCAATCGACGTTCATGGTGGAGATGGTGGAAACGGCCCAGATCCTGCACCGGGCGACGGACGCCTCGCTCGTGATCCTGGACGAGGTCGGGCGGGGCACGAGCACCTTCGACGGCATGGCGATCGCGCGCGCCGTGCTCGAGTTCCTCGACGCGCGCCCGGGGGGAGCGCCGCGGACGCTCTTCGCGACCCACTACCACGAGCTCACCGCCCTCGCAGAGACCCTGCCGAGCGCCCGCAACGCGCACGTGGCCGTGCACGAAGGGGGCGGCGAGGTCGTCTTCGAGCACCGCATCGAGGCGGGGCCGAGCGCCCGCTCCTACGGCATCCACGTGGCCCGCCTGGCGGGCCTGCCGCGCGCCGTCCTGGAGCGCGCGCAGGCCCTCTTGGGCGAGCTGGAGCGCACCAGACCACCAGCGACGGGAGCGGCGCCAACCGCGGCCACACCCGAGCCCCCCCTCTTCGCCCTGCCCTCCGCCCTCGAGGCGGAGCTGGCGGCGCTCGAACTCGAGGCGATGACGCCCCTCGAGGCGATGGCCGCGCTCGCGGAGCTGCGGGCGCGGGCGCGCGCAGGCGAATGAGCGACGCGCGACCGATCCGCTTGCTGACGCCAGCGGTGGCGGCCCGGATTGCCGCGGGCGAGGTGATCGAGCGGCCCGCGTCGGTCGGGCGCGAGCTGATCGACAACGCCATCGATGCGGGAGCCCAGCACATCCGCGTGACCATCGAAGCGGGTGGGCTGCAATCGATCGAAGTGAGCGACGACGGCCGTGGCATCGTCCCGGACGAGCTCGAACTCGCGTTCGAACGCCACGCGACCAGCAAGATCGCCGAGGCCGCCGACCTGCGCGTGGTGGCCACGCTCGGCTTCCGCGGGGAGGCGCTGCCCGCCATCGCGGCGGCGGCCGAGCTGGAGATCGTTTCGCGCGGAGCGGGCGAGCCGGTCGCGGTCGCGGCGCTCCTCGTGGATCGCGAGGTCGTGCGGCGCAGCGCCCGCGCCGCGCCCGTGGGGACGACGATCACGGTGCGCGAGCTCTTTGCGGAAGTCCCGGCGCGCCGCAGCTTCCTCGGCAGCGCCGCGAGCGAGGGGCGCCAGATCACGACCCTCGTCTCGCACTACGCGCTCGCTTACCCCGGCATCGCCTTCCGCCTGGAGGCGGGGCGGCGCCCGTTCACCACCAGCGGCGACGGCAACCTGCGCCACGCCGTCGCCGCCGTCTACGGGGCGGAGCAGGGCGCGGCCATGCTTGAGGTCGCGCACGAAGAGGCGCAGATCGCCGTCACCGGGCTGGCGGGGCCGCCCTCGCTCCATCGCGGCAACCGCAGCGGGATCGCGCTCTTCGTCAACGGCCGTTGGGTGCAGAGCCCGGCCCTGCGCTTCGCCGTCAGCGACGCCTACCAGTCGGAGCTGCCCGGCGGCCGCTACCCGGTCGCGAGCATCGCCCTGCGCCTGCCCGCCGAGGCGGTGGACGTCAACGTCCACCCCGCAAAAGCGGAGGTGCGGTTCCGTGACCAGCGCGCGGTCGCGCGCGCGTTGCGGCACGCGATCGCGGCGGCGCTGGAGGCGGCGGCACCGCTCGCCTGGTCGGCGGCGGGAGGGGAGCTGGCGCGCGTTGACGCGGGCGAGGCGCCGCGGCCCTCGCTGCGCGAACGGCTGCAGCCAGGCGGGGCCTCAGGGAGCGCGCAAGCGGCGCTCAGCGCCGCCCTCGGAGGCGAAGGGGCCGAGCGATTCGGGAGCGAGTCGCCGGCCGTGACGCGAACGCAACGCGAGACGCTCCCCCTGCTGCGGGTCGTCGGGCAGCTCGCGACGACCTACGTCGTGGCCGAGGGCCCGGACGGGATGTACCTGATCGACCAGCACGCGGCGCATGAGCGGATCGTGTTCGACCGGCTCAAGGGACGGCCCGCGGAGGACGCCATCCAGCCGCTGCTTGAACCGGCGCTGGTCGAGCTGGACCACCCGCGCGCAGCCGTGCTCGCGGAGCACGCCGCTCACTTCGAGCGATTGGGGCTCATGCTCGAGCCGTTCGGCGAGGGCGCCTGCCTCATCCGCGCGGCGCCGCCAGGCTTCGGCGAGGGCGATGTGACGGCCGCGCTGCTCGCGCTCCTGGACCAGCTCGGGGGCGAGCGCCGCGTCGTCGATCCCTTCGACCGCGCCGCCGCGACGGTCGCCTGCCACAGCAGCGTGCGCGCGGGGACAGCCCTCGCGAGCGAGGAGCTGCGCCGGCTCGTGGACGACCTCGGGGCGACGCGCGCGCCCCGCACCTGTCCCCACGGACGGCCGACGCTCGTGCACCTGCGCCGCGCAGCGCTCGACCGCCAATTCGGAAGGTAGGAAGCGCCCCCACTGGCTCACGATCGCCGCGGGCGCCTGGCGGCGCACCGTTTCTCGTCGTCTCCTCCAGCGCAGCGCTCGTTTGACCCGCCCCGGGGCGCGTCGCACCATGAAGGAACAGCCGATGCGGTTCATCGCCCCCCTCACAACCCTCGGATTCGTCTTCGCGCTGCCCATCCTCCTCTTTACGACGAACGTGCGCGTGCTCATGAGCGAAGTGCGCTTCTACGAGCGCGGCCTGCGCGAGTACGACGCGGTGGCGACGACGGGGATCGCGCTTACGGAGCTCGATCGCGGCAGCGCCGAGATCATCCACTACTTCGAGGACGATGCCGAGACCCTGCGCATCATCGTGACCAAGGACGGCGAGGAGATCTCACTCTTCAGCCGCCAGGAGACGATCCACATGCAGGACGTGAAGCGGCTCGTGCGAACGGTCTACCGCGCGAACGAGGTCGCCCTCGGTTTCGTACTCCTCTACATCGCCGGGACCGTGCTCTGGAGCGCGGAACGCTCACCGCGGCAGCTCGCCCGGGACACGCTCGTGGGCGTGGGCGTCGGTGGGGCGGTGGGGCTCGCTGTGGGCGCGCTCGTGATCGTCGGCTTCGACGCCACCTGGAACCAGTTCCACGAGCTCGTCTTCCCGAACGACCTCTGGCGGCTCGATCCGGACACGGACCACCTGATCCAGATGTTCCCGGAGGCCTTCTGGGAGGAGGCAACGCTGATCGTGGGCGCGCTCACCCTCGTGCAGGCGAGCGCGCTCGTGATTTGCGCGACGGTTTACCTGGCTCTCTCGCGCCCGCGGCCCTCCGCGGTGAGCCTCGGTGTGAGTGCGGACGAGGCTCAGCCGCAGCCGCAAGCGCCGCCGCCGGCGCAGGCACAGCCGCCCGAATCGGCTTCGAGCTGAGCGACGGCCGCGCCGCCTTCGCTCCGGGCGACGGCGAAGTTCGAGATCGTGCGCTCGGCCCGGTGGCCGGCGGAACACGTCGTCTTGGTCGTCGCCTCGGACATCGGTCGGCGGCGCTCGAAGGTGGAGCGGCAGCTGGGACAGTAGTACTCGTAGATGGCCATAGCGGAAGTATAGCGGGCGGCAGGCGTTGGCGGCTGCGGCGCGCCCCTCCCGCGTTCAGGGTGCCGAGTTCGGGCGGGCGTCCTTCCTCTTGAGGCGGGCGTCAGGCCGCCGCGGAGGGATGGCCAGCATCGTCGTCCAGCCCCGGTTGGGGGGAGGTTGCTGGCTCCTCTGGCGGCGGTAGGGCTCGCGCGACTGCCGCCGGTGGTGCCGGCTGGAACTCCGGGAGGGGGAGCCGGGCCTGGAGCGGCACCCGCTCCGCAGCCCCGCTGAGGTCGAGATCGGCTTCGATAACGCGCGTGACGGCGTTGCCGGGCCGCACCCAATCGTGGCGCAGCGGCCGCCGCAGGGAGGCACCGAAGTGATTCGCCCAGTCCGCCATCGGATCAACGAGGCTAGGACATTCTCAGCCCGTGATCAATCGGGCGCCGCCCCGCTATCGCGCGATTCTGCGCGAGCGAGGAAGTCGAGGACATAGTCGTTGAAGGCCTGGGGCTGCTCAAAGTAGGTCGAGTGCCCAGCCCCCATCATCTCGAACAGCTCGGCGCCGGGAACGAGGCCGCGCGCCTCGCGGATGAGGGCGGGCGAGGTGATGCGATCGTGCTCGCCGACGATGAACGCGATCGGCAGGCGGGAGCCCACCAGCAGCTCGTGCGTGCTCCCGCGGTAGTCGGCGGGCGGCGGGCCGAGCAGATCCCTTCCCGTGCCGGATTGAGTCGCCGGATCTGGTGATAGAGCAGGGCCAACTGAGATGCTGCTCGGCGAAGCCAGGCGCGATCGCGTAGCGGCCAAGCCCGCCCTCGCCGCGCTCCTCACGGAGCGCGGCCTGGTGCGCGCGCACGCGCTCGTTCGTGGCGCCGGCATTCGTACCGCAGAGCACGAGCGCGCGCGCCCGCTCCGGAGCGAGACGAAGGAGGCCCGCCACCGCGCGGCCGCCCATCGATTGCGCGATCACGTGGGCGGAGTCGATGGCCAGGTGCTCGAGGAGGCCGGCGAGGTCGCGGCCGAAGGCACCGCGGTCGTGCTCACCCGTGGCCAGCGAGCGCCCCCAGCCGCGGGCGTCGTAGACGGTGCAGCGGTAGCGCTCGCCGAAAGCAGGAAGCTGCTGCCACCAGGAGAGGTGGTTGCCGCCGGCGCCGTGCAGGAAGACGACGTCGGTCCCTTCGGGATCGCCGTGCTGCTCGTAGTAGAGGCGCGCGCCATCGAGGTCGGCATAAGGCATCGCGGGAGTGTAGGCGCGGGCGCGGAGGGCCACCAGCGGGCAAGCGCGCGGCCGCTACGATAGCGCCATGCGCATCGGTATCGCGATTGGCTCCGTCGCCCGCAGCGACGTGCCCCTCGCCACGCTGCTCGATCGGATCAGGGAGGCCGAGGCCGCCGGCTTCGCCTCGGCCTGGGTCGCGAACGCCTTCGGTTTCGACGCGATCACGCTCATGGCCCTCGCCGGCCGCGAGACCGAGCGGATCGAGCTCGGCACCTTCGTCGTACCGACCTATCCCCGCCACCCCCTGGCGCTCGCCCAGCAGGCGCGGACCGCCGCGAGCGCGTGCGCGGGGCGCTTCACCCTTGGGATCGGCCTCAGCCACCGGGTGGTGATCGAGCGCGCCCTGGGGCTCGACTACTCGCAGCCCTTGCGGCATATGCGCGAGTATCTGGCCGTCCTCAAACCACTGCTCGCGGGCGAAGCCGCGCGCTTCCGCGGCGAGGAGTTCCGCGTCTCCGCTGAGCTCCACGCGGGCAGCGAGCGGCCCCCGCTGATCCTGGCGGCGCTCGGTCCGAAGATGCTGCGTCTCGCGGGCGGGCAGAGCGACGGCACGGCTACCTGGCTCGGCGGGCCACGCTACCTCGGGGAGACCGCGATCCCGGCAATCAGGCGAGCCGCGAAGGAGGCGGGGCGGCCACCGCCGCGCATCATCTGCGGTCTGCCGGTGGCGGTCACCAACGATCGCGAGGCCGCGCGCGCGTCCGTCAGCCGTTCGTTCGAGACCTACGGCAAGCTCCCCAGCTACCGTGCGGTGCTGGATCTCGAGGGGGTCGAAGGACCGGCCGATGTCGCGATCATCGGGAACGAGGACGAGGTCGCCGCCCAGCTCGAGCGCCTCGCCGTCATCGGCGTCACGGACCTGAACCCCGCGCCGGTCGCGGTCGCGGGCGACCCTGGATCGCGCGCACGCGCGTACGCATTCCTCGCCGAGCTGGCCCGCTCGGGCATGCCCCAGCAGCCCCGGCCCGTCCCGTAGAGTCGCAGGCTCGAAGGGAGCCCCCATGGCCAACAACATCGTCCACTTCGCCATCCAGGCCGACGACGTGGCCCGGGCGCGCGCCTTCTACGAAGGCGCGTTCGGCTGGCGCTTCGAGGCCTGGGGGCCGCCGGACTTCTTCCGCGTCTTCACCGGCGACGCCGAGAGCCCGGGGATCGAGGGGGCGCTGGAGAAACGGCAGGCGCCGCTCCTGAACGAGGGCACGACCGGCTTCACCTGCACCATCAGCGTGGCCGACATCACCGCCACTCGGGCCGCGGTCGAGGGGCACGGTGGCACGATCCGCTACGAGGGCGAGATTCCCACGGTCGGGAAGCTGATCCAGTTCGCCGATACCGAGGGCAACATCCTCAGCGCCATGCAGTACGAGGACCGCCGCAGCTAACCCGCGGCGGAAGCCTCCACGGCGATCGCGAAGCGGTCGCGCACGGTGATCGCGTCCGGGGCCACCTCGCGGCAGGCATCGCAGCGGATGCAGAGCTCGTCGACGATCGCGTAGCCGCCCGTTCCCTCGGCCACGATCGCCTCCGTCGGGCAGACCGCGACCGCTTCCACCATGCTCGGATCGCCCGGCGCCGTGACTTCGTACGTAAGCATTCCGGGGAGCGAACGCGTGGGATCGCGCTTCTCTCGGATGAGCGTCTCGAACTCATCCCGGAAGTAGCGCAGCGCGAGCTTCACGGTTGTGAGGGCGAACGAACCGTGGAGGCAGTTCGACCACACGAGCGTCTGGATGAGGTCCTCGAGCTTGTCCAGGTCGGTCTCACGACCGCCGCCGTTGCCGATGCGGCGAAGGATCTCGACCGCGCGCTGGGTGCCCTGGAAGCAGGTGGTGCAGCGGCCACAGGACTCGTCCTCGCAGAAACCGACGAAGTAGAGGCAGAGGTCGACGACGCTCGTGCTCTCGTCGAAGAAGACGATGCCACCGGAGCCGAGGAACATGCCAAGGTCGCGGAAAGGCGCGATCGTGAGGGGCAGCTCGGCCTCGGACGCAGGGAGGATCCCAGAGAGGGGGCCGCCCGGCTGATAGCCTTTGAGCGCCGCGCCACCGGGGATGCCGCCCGCGTAGCGCTCGAGCAGGTCCGCGACCGAGAGGCCGAAGGGGATCTCGATGCAGCCCGCCTGGTTCACCGCCCCGGAGAACGTGAACATCTTCGTGCCCTTGGCCTCGTCCTCGCTCACGCTCGACCACCACTCCGCGCCCTCACGCAGAACCAGGGGGGCGTTGGCGTAGGTCTCGACGTTGTTCACGTTCGTGGGCTTGTTCCAGAGGCCGGCCTGAGCAGGGAAGGGCGGGCGGATGCGGGGCATGCCGCGGTAGCCGTCGATCGAGGCGATCAGCCCGGTCTCTTCGCCACAGACGTAGGAGCCGGCGCCGACGAAGACCACGAGATCGAACGTCTTGCCGCTGCCGAGGATGTCCTCGCCGAGCAGGCCGCGCGCGCGCGCCTGCTCGACGGCGATGTTCATCCGCTCGATCGCGAGCGGGTACTCGTGGCGAACGTAGATGTAGCCCTCCACGGCGTGGGTCGCCATCGCCGCAATGAGCATGCCCTCGACGATGAGGTGGGGATCGCCCTCCATGAGGATGCGGTTCACCCAGGCACCGGGGTCGCCCTCGTCGGCGTTGCAGACGAGGTAGCGCGGGTCGGCGGTCGCGTTGCGGAGGAAGTCCCACTTCCGCCCGGCGAGGAAGCCGGCGCCGCCGCGGCCGCCGAGGCCGCTCTCGATCATCAGCTCGATGATCGCCTCGGGCTCCATCTCCAGGGACTTGGCGAAGCCCTCATAGCCCTGCTTCACGAGGTAGTGGTCGATGTTCGCGGGATCGATCTGGCCACTGTTCGCCATCAGGCGCCGGACCTGCCCCTTCATGAAGGGATGGTCCTCGAGTAAGCCGATCTCATCCGTAGCCACGCCCTCAACGACGCCGAGGGCGAGCTCGGGGAAGTCGCCGCCCACCACGATCGTGGCCTCGACGAATTCGTCGACGCGATCGGGCGTGAGGGAGTGGTAGAGCACCGTGCGCGTTCCCCCGGCGGAGCGCACGGAGAGCGTCGGCTCGAGCCAGCAGAAACCCCAGGAGCCGGTCGCCGTAATGTCGACGTTGAGGCCCTTGGCCGCAACGGCGGCCTCGAGGGCGGCGAGCGTCTCGGCACCACCCCGCGCGAGGGAGGAGGTGTCGAGGCAGAGATTTACTTTCTCGCGGCCGGTCGCGCGATCGGCATCCCAGCGCGTGCGCGCCGCCGCGGCGAGGGCCTCCAAGCGGGCGTTCATACGCCGTCCTTCACTTCCCGAGCCACTTCCCGAGCCACTTCCCGAGCCACTTCCCGAGCCAGCTTGACGGCCTGCGCCACGGAGAGCCCGCCGACGACCTTGCCGTCCAGCCAGACCTGTGGCGCTTCGCTACAGGTGCCGTTGCACTGGCCGAGGCGGAGCGCATAGGCGCCGTCGCCGCTCTGCCCATCGAGGGGGAGCCGGAGCGTGTGCTGGAGCGCCTCGCGGATGCGGTCGCCGCCGCGGAGGCGACAGGCCGGGCCGCTGCACCAAATGATCTCGCGATCGGCGGGGGGCTCGGTGCGGAAGTCGGCGTAGAACGAGACCGTGCCATACACGAGCGCCGGAGTGGTGCGGAACTGGCGCGCGACGACGTCGATCGCGTCCTTCGAGATGTAGCCGTAGCGCTCCTGGATCTCGATCAACGCGGGCAGGAGATGACCGCGCTCGAACTCGTACCCGGCGACGAGCTCACGTAGCTCACTAATGCTGGGCTCAGCCGCCATTTAGCATGCGCATCCGTTTGTGAAATGCGGCACTACTATATCTGCGCGCCGCGCGCGCCAGCAACCGCACGCGCATCTTCGTGCATCAGGTCGGCCGCACGCTCGCCCAGCTCGAGGCTGTAGTTCTGGCCGCGGTCCTCGGGATAGACCTGCGTGGTGTTCGCGAGATAGAGCCCGTTGATGCCGGTCTCGATGGTGGGAATCGAGGCGGAGTAATTCGTCGTGATCACCGGTTGGCCGCCTGGGTCCTTGAACAGCCACTTCTGCCGCACCCAGGCGCGGTCGAAGGCAGGGTTGATCCGCCGCAGGCCGTCTTCGTACGCCGTGAGCGCCTCCTCCGCCTCCATCTGCAGCACGGGGTGGTCGGGGGCGACGTAGTTCGAGAGGTAGACGATGTGGTTGTCGCCGTAGCGCTCCGCCGGCAGGAGATTCGTGTGCTCGACGCAGGCGACGAAGGGCAGGTCATCCGCGATGGAGAGCCAGTAGACGTCGGTCAGGGGGCGATCGAGGGCAAGGATGAGGCAGGTGGCCCACTGGTAGCGCACGCGATCGAGGATCTCGACGTAGGCGGCGGGTAGGTCGGGCGCGATCCGCTTCGTGATGATGTTCGGGGTCGTCATCAGGACCTGGTCGAACTCGTGGAGGGTGCCGGCCGCGCGAATGCCGGTCACGGCCCCGAGCTCGGTCGCGACGGCCTCGACCGGCGTGCTCAGGTGGATCTCACCGCCGGCCGCGCGGATGTGCTCGGCGAGGGCGAAGTAGTAGCTCCGGAAGGAGCCCCGCGGGTAGCCGAGGGTCTCCTTCGTCGCGAGGCGGCCGGAACGCGAGCCGAAGCGCAGGCGGATCTTCCAGTGCAGCCAGGCCATGCCGACCTCGTCCGCGTGGTCGGCGAACTTCCCCCGCAGGAGCGGCCCCCAGAAGGCGGCGAAGGCCTGCTTTCCGACGGCGCGCTCCATGTAGGCACGGGCCGCCACGTTTTCGTACTTGCGCCAATCCGCCTGGCGCTTGAGCCAGAGGCTGGCGAGGCCGAGGCGGATGCGCCCGGGCAGGCTCACGGCGTCGAAACGGAGGAGGTCGAGGGGGGTGACGAAGGGGTAGATGCGGCCCTTCACGAAGTGGCCGTTGTGGGGCTCGATCCACTGGAGACGATCGCCCAGGCCGAGCTCTTCGAAGTAGCGCACCACGGTGGTGTCGTGGGTGAAGATGTGGTGGTAGAAGCACTCGATCGGCTCGCCGCCGACCTCGAAGGTGACGACCTGGCCCCCGGGCTCATCGCGCCCCTCGAAGATGGTGACGGCGTGACCGTGCTCCTGCAGCCGCTTCGCGGCAGCGAGCCCCGCCACCCCTGCCCCCACGATGCCGACGTTCACGGGATGACCGCGCCCGGCTCGTCTGCGGGCACGCGATTCATGCGGCCGAGACGAGCGAGCGGAATACCGAACGTCCAGAGGAGGACGAGTCCGAGGATCGTCGTGGGAATGAAGATCACCGCGTGCGCGACGATCGCGTAGGCGCCGGCAAGGCCGCCGGCGACGCCCGCGTTCACCAGCACCAGCTTCGCCGCCCATTCGAAGGGGCCGGTGCCGCCGAAGAAGGTGGGCACGATGATGGCGAGGTTGGCGGCGGCGAGCAGCAGGACGTAGTGGGCGAAGCCGATCTCGATCCCGAAACCACGTCCGATGATCGCGTAGGCGCCAGCCTCCACCGTCCAGGCGAGGCCGCTGAAGACCGCCACGAGCAGGAACGTGCGCCAGCTGTGGACGGAACGGATACCATCGATGAGCGACTCCACGTGCGGGCCCAGGCGCTCGCCCGCCGAGCCCGGCAGACGCCGCAGCACGAAGCCGACGAAGCGGTGCGCGCGCGCGGCGGTGAAGGTCAACCAGTAGAACCCAGCAAGGGCGACGCTGAAGAGCACGGCGGAAGCGGCGGCAATGACCTGCAGACGGCCATCACCGAGGCCCACGAGGGCACCGGCGATCAGGAGCATGAGGACAAGCACGCAGCCATCGAACAGCCGCTCGACCGCGATCGTCCCGAGCGTGCCCACCTTCGAGACCCGCTCACGCTCGCCGAGGACGTAGGCGCGGATGATCTCGCCGGCGCGGGCGGGGAGGAGGTTGTTCGCCATGTATCCGATGATGGCGTACGAGAAGAGGCGCTGCGGCGCGATTGCCGCCACCGGCCGCATGAGCACGGACCAGCGGTAGCAGCGCAGCCAGAGCGAGACGAAGAGCACTGCGACCGCGGGAACCATGTACCAGTAGTCCGCCTCGCCGAAGGCATCGGCGATCTCGCCGGGGTCCGTGGCGAGCAGGAAGAGGGCGATCAGCAGAACGCTGATCGCTGCGCCGGCCCAGAACCGAAGCGAACGGAGCACGGCTAATCAGAGCTCCATTGGGTCAGGGGATCGCAAAGAGGCGCACCCGCGCGGCCTCGCCCTCCGCGATCCAGAGCTTACCATCGGGCGCCTCAACGATTCCGTAAGGGCGCCGTAGCGGTTCATCCTCCGGCGCGATCGTCGCAAGCAGCTCGCCCCCGCGGCTGTAGATCCGGACCTCGTTCGAGAGCGGCAACGCAAGGGCGATGCGCCCGTCGCTGAGCGCGCGCAGATACGGCTTGTCGATCGCCTCGAAGCCACCCCAGCCCGCCACCGCGAACTCGCCGGCGTAGACGCCATTGGCATCGAGGATCTGGACACGCGCGTTCCACATATCTGCGACGAGGATCTCGCCGTTCGGGGCGATGTCGATGCCGACGGGCTCGCTGAACTCGCCGGGCCCGGCGCCACGCCCGCCGCTCTCGGCGGTAAAGGGCGCGCCGATCTCGCGGATGAAGTCGCCTGCCGCCGTGTAGACGACGAGGCGGTGGTGGCCGGTATCGGTCACCCATAGATTCCCCGCCGCGTCGATCACCATGTCGCGCGGGCCGAACAGGTCCAGCGGCCCCGGCGGATTGCCATCGAGGAGCGGCGGCTGGCCGAAAGCGAGTACCCGCGCCTGGAGGCCGCTATCAAAAGCGAGGATGCGCCAACCGAACGTATCGGCGACGAAGACGCGCCCGTCGGGCGCGACCTCGAGCCCCCAGGGCTCCGAGGCCTCACCCGGCTCACCGCGGATGTCGATTGCGGCGAGGAAGTTGCCCGCGGCATCGAACTTCTGCAGCTTCCGCGTGGTGCGGTCGATCACATAGAGGTTGCCCGCCGCGTCGGCCTCGATATCCACGGGCGCAAAGAATTCGCCTGATCGCGCGCCGAGGCCGCCGAAGGTCGTGCGGCCGGCGGCGTCAACGCCCGGGGCCACGGGCTCGAGTGTGCGCGTGGCGAGGCGGCCGGTCTCACGGTAGAAGTTCGCGGGGAAGTAGGCGAAGCCGTCGATCGAGCCGATCTCCTGGGGCGCGTCGTGGTCTCGCCAGAACGCGAAGGCAACGCCCGCCCAACCGCCGCCAAAGAAGCCGTTCCCAATCTCGCGCCAGGCCCCCGCCTCGAGCGGCTCGCCCCGCAGTGAGCTCTTGTAGGTCTCGGGGAACCACCAGCGGTGCGGATAGCGGCTGGGGGGGCCGTAGAGCGCGTTGCCAGAGGACGCAAGCTGCTCGTTCACACTACCCGCATTCGCCTGGTTCACGAGCAGCACGTCGAATTCACCGTTCGGGAGCCCACCCTCCATGTCCACATACGAGACGCCCCGGTAGTCACGCAGGTACCAGACCCAGGGCCAAGCGAACGAATCCCGAGAATCCACTGCGATCCGGAGATCGAGGCCGCGGCCCGTAGCCACGGCGAGGCGGTCGATATCGTCGGCGAGGCGCGTGATGTCGGGCGAGCTCTGGGTGTAGATCAGCAGGTCTTCGGGCACGTCGCCCCGCTCGTAGACCACCTGCACCATCGTGCGCAGCGAGAAAAAGGCAAGGGCGCCGATGAGCGCAACCGCCGCCACAACCGGCAGCGCGGGACGGCCCAGGCGCGATGCCACGATGATGATCACGGCGAGGGCGATTCCCGCTATGGCCGTCCGTCCGAAGAGAACGACCTCGCTCGCGACCCCCCAGTCGTACACGAGCAGGGGCAAGGCCCCGCCCGCGACGATCGCCACCACCGCAAGCGACAGCAGCGCCTCGCGATTGAGCGAGCGCGGGTGCCAGGAGCTCCAGGCCTGCTGCAAGGTCCACGCAGCGAGGAGCGCGGCGGGGATGGCGAGATGGGTATTGAGCCAGGGCATTTTTTCGCCGGCAAACGAAAGAGCGGCGAAGAAGGCCACGAACCAGAACACGAGGAAGCGCGAGAAGGCGTTGCCTCGCACGACCGCCCACCAGCCCCCGATGAGGGCGAGGGCGAGGGGGAGGAATTCGTAGGCCGGCATCAGCATCAGGTAGTAGAACCAGGGCTGGCCGCCGCGGCGCACATCTTGCTGGGCGCGCCAGTAGTCGAGGGAGCCCCAGGGGCCCGTACAAAGGCCCTCGAAATTCGTCCAGAAGCTCGTCATCAGGGTCGTGTAGATGAGGACGGCGGCTCCGGCGGCGATCAGCCAGGTGCGCGGCTTCCACTGCAGACCGACGAAAGCGGCGGCGCCGCCGAGGACGGCGAAGACGCCCCCGAGCGCAAGCGCGTTGCTCGCGCTGATGCTGGAACAGACTGCGGGATAGTCGAGGCGTCCGGCGGAGACGACGCCGTCGCCGAGGATGGGGACCGCGCCCAAGAGGGGCAGGTCCCGGAAGCCTGGGAGTCCGGCCTCGAGCGCGTCCCTGCCGAAGGCCGCGAGCAGCGGCAGCGTGAGCGTGCCGGTGAGGATGAGGAGGTCGCCGGGACGGGGCAGCTCGCCCCAGGCCGCCGATCTTCGGAGGCGGCCGAGGAAGGGCCAGAGCGCTGCCGCCGCCCAGGCGTAGGGGAAGTACGCGGCCGCCAGAACGAAGCGTCGCCAAGGGGCGTCGGTGCCGCGATCGCGTAGCGTCGCTTGCGCCAGATCGGTGGCGAGGTGGCCGTTCAGGTAGAGCAGGAACATGGCCGCGACGAGGAACATGACCTCCTTCGTGCTGAACGCGAAGGCGAGGCCCACGGCGAACACGACGAGCCAACGGGCACGCCCCTCTTCGAGGTAGCGCCACATCGCAACAACCATGAGGAGCATGAAGAACGCGAGATAGATATCCATCCGCAGGAAGCGGCTGTAGTAGACGACCGTGGGCGAGAAGGCGATGAACGCGACCGCGGCGATGGTGCCCACGGGTCCGAGCCAGCGACGCAGAGCGAGCGGCATCGCCGCCACCGCCATCCCGAAGATCGCCGGCGAGATCCGGGCTGTGTAGTCCGTCGCCGTGAAAACGAGGAAGGTGAAGCCCTGGACGAAGTACAGGAGCGGGCCGTGGAAGACGGGGCTGTGGCGGTAGTTCCCCTGCGAGAGGTCCCACGCCCATTTCGCATGGATGCTCTCGTCGTGATGGAGGGCGCGCGAGCCGAGATCCCAGAAGCGCAGGGCGAAGGCGGCGGCGAAGATCGCGAGGTAGGCGACCAGCTCCCAATTGACGTCGATGCGCTTCGCGAACAGGCGCTCGATAGGCTCAGGGAGGCTGCGAGTGGCGGCCGGGGCGGGGCGAGCCGTCATTCTGTTCTAGTGTATACGGCGACCCCCTCCAGGCCGGTTTCGAGACTATTACGGTCGCCCAGCCAGCGGACGTACTCGAGGAAGCCGGCGGGGGCGTGGAAGCGCCGTTCGAGGAACCACTGCCCTTCCACCGGCACGAAGCCACGCGGGGCGGTCAGATCCGGCGGCCAGACGAGGAAGGCCGCGTCCGGCGGCACCCGGCTCGCGAGCACGATCGTGCCGGAATCGCGGAAGGGCCAGGTGATCGCTTCGCGGTAGCGCTCGTGGACGACGACGAGGCCGCCTTCCGCAGTAGCGTTCAACGCAAGGCGGCGCAGTTCGCGCCCCTGCTCGGCGCTCGCCGGGCTCGGGAGGGGTTCCTCGGCCGCGCTGAGCGCCACGCCCATCGCGCCTGCCACAAGCAAGACCGCCCCGCCCGCGAGAGCAGGAACGGCCGTGAGCGCCGCAGTGCTGCGGCGCAGCGCGAGCAGCGCCAGCGCCGCGACCGCGAGGGTCAGCGGAGCGGCGACGAGCGTACGCTCGATCGTCCCGCCGACGCGATCGACACGCGCCCAGTCGCTAAGGACGAACGCCCCGATCGCGGCCAGCACCAGAGCGAGGGGCAGGAGGTAGCGGGCCGCCTGCCAGCGAGCGCCAAGGAGCAAGCTCGCGAATCTCGCCAGCGCGGGCCCGAGGATGAGGCTGAACGCGAGCGTGGCCGCCGCGAGCGGAATCGCGGAATGGGTCGTGAGCGCGAGCAGGAACCAGAGCGCGGCGATGATCGCGGCCGCACCGGTGAGGGCCTCGGCCGGGGCAGGCGGCGGCTCGGCTGCCGCTCGTAGACGCATCCCCAGCGAAGCGAGCGCGGCGGCGCCACCGATCAGGATCGGAAGGCCGTACAGCGCCGCGAGCTCGCCCGCGGTCGCGGTCGACCACGGTTCCTCAAAGGCGGCCGCGAAAAGCTCGAAGGGCGCAACGCGGACGCCATCGCTGCCGAGTCCGAATTGCACACTCGTCAGAAGCACCCCAAGCGCGACGCCGGCTCCACCCCAGGCGAGCGCCGGACCAAGGGACCACCGCCCGCGCACTGCAGCGAGCGCAGTCGCTGCCGCAACGAAAGGGAGCGGCAACGGACCCGCCGTCGCCACCAAGAAGCCGAGCGGCAGCCACACCCAGGGCGGCGGCCGAAACGCAATCAGGGCAACCAGAAACCACAGCGAGATCGCGCCATCCCACGCGATCGCCGAAGCAGTCGCACCCAGAACGATCCCTGTTGGATCGAAAGTGAGCAGCAGCAGGGCGAAGAGCGCCCCCGCTTCGCCGAGCGGCCGGCGCAGCAGGTAGAGCGCCAGCGGCACCGTCATCGTTGCGGCGAAGGCCAGCACCCGCGCAGGCACTTCCGAATCCGTGCCCCGCAGCGTGAGGGCGGTCACGGCCTGGAAGAGGGTGGGTACGAAGCGGTCGTCCTCGACGCCGATGCTGGCCTGCCAGG
The DNA here is from genome assembly GCA_965247935.1 of Tepidiformaceae bacterium. Taxonomy (GTDB): domain Bacteria; phylum Chloroflexota; class Dehalococcoidia; order Tepidiformales; family Tepidiformaceae; genus CAUYXJ01. Next base: position 229,337 of record CBDFIA010000002.1, on the reverse strand, counting down.
CGCCGGAGAGGTGCGCGAGCTCTGCCCCACCCACCGGCGCCCGCCACACGATTCCCACGCGCAGGAGCGCAAACAGCACGAGGAGCAAGAGCCAGAGCAGCACTGCGACGGAGATTGCGGGACCGCGCGCGGATGGGCCGTCGGGAGCTCCTCCGCGGGGGCTCACGAGGTGTCGACGACCTCGAAGATGGGAATGCGATAGACCCGCGTCTCGCCGTCTTCGAAGGCGAGATCAAGGAACTCCGCGAACGGCGGCATCAGGTCACCGACGTAGCGCGAGCGCTCGACGCGGCCGACGACGACGTAGCCAGCGCCGAGCTCGTCGAGGGCGGCGAGCGCCTCCGACTCGCCGGGGGCGGTGTAGACCCGATCGACGAGGTCCTGGCGGCGCCCGATCTCCGCGTGCGTGGCGTCGCTGCTACCACGCCACTGGACCTCGTGGCCGGACCAGCCGATGGGCGTCTGCAGGCCCGTGCGCGCGCTCACACGGCTCGCGTCGCTGTAGTCGATGCGGCTGCTCACGATCTCCGGCTGGAGATCGGCGCCCCGCCGCCAGACGCGGCCGGTGGCCTCAACGATGACCGCGTCCGGGGGGACCGCCTCGCCCAGCCAGCGGATCAGCGCGAACTCCCCCGGGTCCTCGCGGGCAACGTAGGCGAGGCCGTCGATGGCGGTGGGGTTGTCGAAACCGTCCGTGCGATTCGGCACGGCCGTGACGATGTAGACCAACCCTGCCCCGAGAAAGACAGCGACGGTAAGGCCCCCGGCGATGAGGACGGGCCGCGGCTGGGCCGCAGCCTGTCTCAGAGCCGCCGCCAACGCGACCGATCCCGCTACCGAAAGGAGGATCCAGGCCTGATACGAAAGCTTGAAGACCGTGTTCAGCCGCGGCGATCCGCCGAAGAAGACATCGCGGATCAGGAGCAGCTCAGAGCCGTAAAGCAGCAGCGCCCCGAGCGCCGCCAAACCCGCCACGAGGGCCGCGGGGTGCCGGCGCAGCGCGAGCAGCACGAAAGCGCTACTGAGGACCCAGACGGCGAGGCCGTAGCCCGTGAGCGTCGCCCAGCCAGCGCTGCCGCGAGCGTCGACGCCGGCATCGAGGTCGCCGCGGAGGGCCGCGAGGAGGATCCAGGCGAAGAGCGGAAGGAGCGGCACCCAAAGCACGAGGCCGGCGATGCGCGGCAACGCCCCTTCGAGCCGTCGCCTGAGCGCCCAGCCGGCGATCGGGAGGGCGGCCAACAAAGGCAGACCGAACTGGAGGAAGGCGTGCTCGGGGCGCGTGCCTTCGCCCACGTAGGCGTACAGCCCCGAGGCCTGGGAACTGAAATCGGCGTACCAGGGCGCGTAGGCGACCGCCCCCAGCGCGGCCACCGGGAGAAGGTAGGAGGCCGTGGCCGCGGCGGCAGCGGGGAAGCGCAGGCTGCGTAGGTTGCGAGCGGCAACCGCCGTCCCCAGCGCGGCGCTGAAGGTGATGACGTCCCAGGCGTTTACGAACGCCAGGCCGCCGAAGACGAGTGCGAGGACCACGAGCACCACCGGCCTGCGACCATGCGACCGCCAGGAGAGCGCTCCCCGCCCGCGCCAGAGGGCGGCGCTGATGGCAAGCGTGAGCAGCACACCCGGGATGGCCATCACGTGTGGATGGAGATCGCCGAGGAGGAAGCTGAAGGCGGGAAACTCGGTGATGGTGCCGGGAATAACGCGCGAGCCGCGCCACCAGAACCAGAACTCGTCCGGGTACCAGCTACCGCTCGGAGGGGCCACCGAACCGACGCAATCTGCGGCCGCCGCGCCAGTGCCGCAGGGCACGAGACCTTCGACCCCGAAGGCCTCGAACACGCCCCGGGGCGCGGCCCCGTGGGCCGCTGCCAGCTCAAAGGGGCCGATCAGCGAACCGGCGAACAGCAGCAGCAGGACGCCTCCCGCAGCCGCCGCCAGTGACCACGCAAGCGCCCGCGGGCGCAGGAGCCAGCGTGCCAGCGCCGCGCAGAGCGAAGCGGCCGCGGCGGCGCTCGAGGCGAAGACGGCAGCGAGGGCGAGGTTGTAGCCAACCGAGGAGCTGACCCCCGCAGTCGCTGTAAGAACTCCCGCCTGGAGGTAGCCGCCGTAGTAGTAGCTCACGCGCTCGCCCGCCAGCCAGGGGTCCTGCGGCGGGTACTCAGCAGAGGCCAGCACGGCGTTCACGTAGAGCAGATCCATGGGCTGTTCGGTGTGAGCGATATCGGGCATGTAGGCACGGAAGCCGATGTAGCCGAAGAAGAACACCGTAAACACCCCGGCCGCGAGGCCCACCTCGGGCAGCCGGCGGCGAAGCATCGGGAGGAAGCGCCGATCGCGACCGGCAAGGGCGAGGGCCACCAACGCAAAGAGCGCAATCGCAAGCAGAAAGCCGGCACGCCCCGGGGGCAGCACGCGCAGCACGCGCAGGAGAAAGTAGCCGTAGGCGACCAGGACCATCCCCAGGCCGAAGCTGAGGCCTGCGCCCGCATCCGGGAACCGGGCGAAAAGCCAGAAAGTGAGCGGCAGCGCGAGCGCGGCAATGACGAGCGCGGCGGCCCAAAACGCGAGCACGTCAGCCACTGCCGGACCTCACGCGAGGAGCGCGTCCACGAAGGACTCGGGGGCAAAGGGGGCGAGATCGCCGAGACCTTCGCCGGTACCGATGAGGCGCACCGGTAGCCCAAGGTCGTTCGCAATCGCGAACGTGATGCCGCCCTTCGCGGTGCCGTCGAGCTTCGCCAGCACGAGCCCGCTGACACCCACCGCCTCGGTAAACGCCCGCGCCTGGCTGAGCCCGTTCTGGCCGGTGGTGGCGTCGAGCACGAGGAGGGTTTCGTGGGGCGCCTCGGGGTCACGGCGCTGGATCACGCGGGTCACCTTCTTCAGCTCCTCCATCAGGTTCGACTTCGTGTGGAGACGGCCGGCGGTGTCGATGATGGCAACATCCGCGCCGTCGCTCTCCGCGGCGGCAAGCGTATCGAACGCGACCGCCGCAGGATCACCGCCGGGTTGGTGCGCGACCACGCGGACGTCCAGCCGGTCGCCCCAAACACGGAGCTGGTCGATCGCGGCCGCGCGGAACGTATCGGCGGCGCCGAGGATCGGGGCGTGTCCCCCCTCCTTGAATGCGGATGCGAGCTTCGCGATCGAGGTGGTCTTGCCCGCGCCGTTCACGCCGACGACGAGGAGCACGAGCAGATCGGGGAACGCCTCGTCCCAGCGCGGGGGCCTGGCGGCCGGCTCTTCGAGGATCGCGATCAGCTCATCGCGCAGGATCTCGCGCACCTCGTCGGCGCGCTTCGCGCTCGTTTCGCGCACCTGCGCGCGCACGTCCTCGAGGATGCGCTCGGTGGTGGCGATGCCGGTGTCGCCCGCGATCAGGAGCTCCTCGAGCTCCTCCCACAGCTCCTCGTCGAAGTCGGAGCGCTCGAAGAGCGAGCCGATGCGGCCGAAAAGGCTAGAGCGGCTGCGCTCGACCGCGCGCTGCGTGTGCTGCTGCAGCTCCTCCGCCTGCTCGGGGGTAAAGTCGTGCGCTTCGGCCCCGGCGGCCGGCGCCTCATCCTGGGCAGGCTGTCGTCGCCAGAACCGCATGGTGCTGTCCTCTCAGCTGCCCGCTGGCGCTTGAGGCGCCCGGCCGTCATCGATTCTGCCCTGATTCCCGCAGCCACGCCCGCGGCGCCTCGATCCATCGCTGGAGTGAACGTGCGCGGGGCGCGCTTAGTTTCCCACCACGGGGGCCGGAGCAGCCTTCTTCGTCGACGCCTTCTTTGCTGTCTTGGCTTTCGCCTTCGGCTTCGCCGTCTTCGGCTTCGCCGCCTTCGGCTTCGCCTCGGGCGGCTTTGCGGAACCGCCCTCGCCGGGCAGATCGGAGAGCCGCAGCGAGAGCGTCTGCGAAGCCCCACCCGGGCCCATCGAGACGCCGTAGATCGCGTCGGTGGCCTCAACCGTGCGGCGGTTGTGGGTCACGATCAGGAACTGGGTGCGGTCGGCCAGCCGCGCGAGCTCATTGAGGAAGCGGCCAACGTTCGCCTCGTCCAAGGCGGCGTCGACCTCGTCGAGGACGCAGAACGGTGCGGGATTGACCGAGAGGAGCGCGAAGAGGAGCGCCACTGCGGTCAGGGAGCGCTCGCCGCCCGAGAGCAGACTGAGGCTGCGCAGGCGCTTGCCCGGCGGCTGCGCCTCGATCTCGATACCCGAATCGATCACGTCGTCGGGGTCGAGGAGCTGGAGGCGGGCACTGCCGCCGCCGAAGAAGGCAGCGAAGTAGTTCCCGAAGGCCGCGTCGACCTCGGCGAAGGTGCTGCTGAAGCGGGTCCGGATTTCGCCGTTCAACTCCCCGATGGCGCCCTGGAGCTGGGCCCCGGCATCGGTGAGGTCTTGCACCTGCTCGGTCAGGAATGCGTGGCGCTCTTCGCTGTCGCGGAAGTCCTCAGGGGCTTCCTCGTTGATCGGACCGAGCCGCCTGATGCGCACCCGGATGCCATCGATTTCACGCTCGAGGGCGGCGACATCAAGGATTGCGCCTCCGCGAATGGCGGGCTCGGCTTCGCCGCTTTCCTTCGGCGAACTGCCGTTGGTGGCGGAGCCGGGCGGGCGCTGTGGAGCGATTTCGCCGTTCGCGACGGGGGCGAGCCCTTCGCGGCTCATCTCACCGCGAAGCGACTGCAGATGCTCGCGCGCGCGGGCGCGCTCTGCTTCGAGGTCGAGCCGTTGGCGCTGGGCCTCGAGGAGCGCGGTTTGGGCCTCTTCGTATTCGGCCTGGACCGCCCGCTCGTGCGACTCGAGGCGGTGGAGCTCATCGCGATCCGGCGCGATGTCGTCGCTGGCCTGGCCCTGCTCGAGACGAAGCTGCTCGAGTTCGCGGGTCTGGCGCTCGATCGCTTCATCGAGGGCGGCAGCCTCGAGCTCGAGGTTGCGGACCCGCAGCAGACGGGCCGTGATCTGACCGCCGAAGCGCTCGATCGAGCGCTCGTGTTGCTCCCGCATCAGGGTGAGCGCCCGGCGCTCGCCATCGACCGCAGCGAGACGACCGCTGGCCTCGGAGACCTCGGCCATCGCCGCTTCGGACCTTGCAGCGGCAGCGGTAAGGTCCGAAGCGAGGGCGTCCAGCTGCTCGCTCAGCTCCCCACGCCGGAGCCCGAGACGGGTGACGAACTCGCGCGCCTGATCGCCGGCAAGCTCGCCGCGCAGGTCTTCGCGGGTGAGTTCCCGGCGGCGGCCGAGGACGGCCGTCATGTCGCGCCGCAGACGGTGGAGGCGGTCCCTTTCACGATCATGGTCGGCGCGGGCAGCGTCGCGCTCGCGTCGCATAGCGTCGTAGACGCCCTCGCTCTCGCCGATGACCCGGGAGAGGCTCTCGACGGTCTGGCGAGCGCTCTCCATCTGGGTCGAGTTCACTTCCGCGAGGCTCCGGAGCTCTTCGATCTGTGCGGGGATCTCGTCCAGTTCCCGCTGGCGGGTGAAGGCGCTCTCGGTCTCCCCGGCAGCGCCGCCGGCGATCACGCCGGAAGGCTCCAGGAAGGTCCCGTCGGCGGTGACCACCGAGCCGAGGCCACGGCTGAGCATGCGCTGCCCCGCTGCGCGGTCCTCGACGACGATGACGCGGCCGAGGAGGGTGTCGACGAGGTCGCGGAAACGGTTCTCGCACTTCACGAGCTTTGAGGCGACGCCGACGACGCCACGCTCCTTCTGCAGATTGAGCGGATAGACATGGCGCACCGTATCGAGCGGCAGGAACTGAGCCCGGCCACGTGTGCCCTTGCGCAGCAGCTCGATGGCGCGGAAGGCCTGCTCCTCGCTCTCCACCACGATCGCGTGGAGGCGCTGCTCCAGAGCCGCGTTGATAGCGGCTTCGAGCCCCGGCGGCACCTTCAGCTGGCGCGAGAGGAGACCGACCACACCGCTGATCTCGGGGGCCTCACCGAGACTGCCCGGCTCTACACCTTCGATCAGGACTTGGCCCATGACGAGGACATTGCGGGTGCCCCTGGCGACGCCCTCGCTCTCGGCCTGAACACGCCTCAGCGCCTCGAAGCGGCCCTCGAGGTGGTCCAACTTACGCAGATCGTCGTGCCCGGCGCGCTCCTGCTCGCGCAGCTCCGCCTGCACGCGCGTGAGGCGCGCGCGTGCTTCCTCGGGGGTTTTGCGCGCTTCGTCGAGGCGCGTTTCACCATCGACCGAATGCGTACGCAGCTCGGCGAAGCGGCGGCCGTAGCCGATGAGTTCGACGAGGAGCTGCTTGCGACGCGCTTCGAGCTGTTCGAGCTGGTGGTCGGCATCGACCTGTGCGCGGCTGGCGCTCTCGGCGTCGGCCGCGGACTCGTCCGCGCGTTCGTCGATCGCCGCGATCCGGCTGCGCAGCTCCTCCGCACCTCCGCGCAGGCTCGCGTCCTCGCGCTGGGCGAGGTCGAGGGCGCTGCGGGTGAGGTCGAGCGTGGTCCGCGCGGCTTCGACCTCGTCGGTGATGTCCAGCGCGCGCCGGCCCTCCTCGAGGTCGGCGGCCGCAACCGTCGCCTTCTCCCCCTCGAGGGCTTCGACCTCGTGGCGGGCCTCCGCATGGCGGGCGCTCGTCATCGCGTGGCGCTCGCGATCGAGCGCGATCGCATGTTCGAGGTCGCGCGTGCGGTTGTCGAAGTCGCCCTCACGATTGTCACGCCGGGCCACGGCCTCGCGCCGCTTCACGATCTCGTCGTTCAGCGCTTGCAGCTGCTCCCGCACCTGGGTCACGCGGGCCGCGGCTGCCCCGTCCTCGGCCTTGCGCTGATCGAGCTCGGCGCCGAGACGCACGACCGCATTCTGGGCCTCGCTCCAGCGGTTGCCGTAGTACTCGCGCAGGAGGCCGGCGAGGCGCCCGGAGAGCTCGCGATGCTCGCTCGCACGGTCCGACTGGCGCCGCAGTTGACGCAGGCGGGGCTCCAGCTCAGCGATGATCAACTGAACCTTCGCCATATTGTCGCGCGTGTCCGCGAGGCGGTTGTGGGCATCCGCGATTTTCGCGCGGAAGCGCTTCACGTCCGCCGCCTCGTCAATGAGCGAGCGGCGGTCCTGGGGCGAGAGGCTGAGGACCTCGTCGACCATGCCCTGACCCATGATCGCGTAGCTGTTCTGGCCGACGTTCGCCTTCTGCAGGAGATCGACGAGATCGCGCAGGCGCACGCGCGAGCCGTTCACGAGGTATTCGCTGTCGCCATCGCGGTAAGCGCGCCGGCCGATCTCGACTTCGGCGAAGTCGAGGGGGAGCCAGTGGTCACTGTTATCGAGGGTGAGGGTGACCTCGGCCATGCCGAGGGGCGCGCGTTCGCCACCGCCGGAGAAGATCACGTCCTCCTGCTTGCGCGCCCGCAGGAGACGCAGGCCCTGCTCGCCCAAGACCCAGCGGACGGCGTCCGCGACATTGCTCTTGCCGGAACCGTTGGGCCCGACGATGGCGGTTACGCCGGGGCCGAACTCGAAGGCAGTTTCCTGCGGAAAGCTCTTGAAGCCGTGCATCGTGAGGCGCTTGACGTACATCGGCTACGCCTCCGCCGCCGCGTCGGCCATGAGCGCCGTGTGCGCGTGCTGGGCGGCCTCACGCTGGGCCGCGCGCTTGCTCGCGCCGCTCCCGCGCCCGACCGCGTTACCGCCAACCCGGACTTCCACCTCGAAGCGGCGTCCGTTTCCCCCCGCCTCCTCTGCCACCGTCACATACTCGGGCGGTTGGTGCCAGCGTGCCTGGACCAGGTGCTGAAGCGCCGATTTGGGGTCGATCACGGCCCCGCGGGTACGAACCTGGTCGAGTTCGGGCTTGAGCAGGCGGAGCACGAGCGGTCGCGTGGCGCGCAGCCCCTGGGCCCGGTAGACCGCGCCGAGGATCGCCTCGAAGGCGCCGGCGAGGTTCCGTTCGCGCTCGCGGCCGCCCGCCGCCTCCTCACCTCGCCCCAGTACCAGGTGGCTGCCGAGGTCAAGCCGCCGCGCCGCCTCGGCGAGGGCCGTGCCACGCACGATCTCGGCGCGCATCCGCGTCAATTCCCCTTCTTCGGCCTCGGGAAACGCGCTGAAAAGGGCGTTCGCGATCACCATTCCGAGGACGGCATCGCCGAGGAACTCTAAGCGTTCGTTGGGGGTGGCACGCGCGTCGCTCTCGTTCGGATAAGAAGCGTGGGTGAGGGCTTCGCCGAGGAGGTCGTCTGGCAGGGGTTTGACCCCCAGACGCTCCACCAAATCGCCTCCCAAAGGCGGCGAGAGGGCGGTCACAAGTGTGCCTTGGCCAAGGCGATGCCCACACCAGCAAAGAATTGATAAGGTTTCATGATCATATCGACCGGCGTTCCCGCGTGTCAAGAAACAGGCTATCCTCAGGCGGCGCCGCCCCTGTATGACTGAAACGCCACCCCTGGACACCTGTTCCGTATGCCACGACGCCGTCGAAGGCCACACCGAATCCTATTGCAACGGCTGCGGCCGGCTCTTCCACCTGAACCAGCGTGAGGATCTGCCGGGGCGCGATTGCGGCATCGTCTCGATCAGCGAGGAGCACCTCGCGCTCGAATTCCTCTGCAACCGCTGCCTCATCGACTCCCCGCCGGCAAGCACCCAGCTGGACGAAGTGCTCGACCTCGGTGAGGCCGCTCGCATCGCCGGCATAGATGAAGCGCAACTCGCACAGGTAGCGGCGCGCGGCGAGATCGATCACCGCCGCACGCGCAGCGGCACCCTGCTCTTCGACCGCGCCGCGGTTGACGCGCTCAAGCGAGCGCAGCGATGAGCCCGGCAAGGCGCCGGCGGCGGCGCGCCCGCGGCAGCGGGGAGGGAGCGGGCGAGAGCCAAGCGCAGGCGGCGGCTCCGCCCCTTCCGGAATGGCAGTGGCGCACCCTTCCCGTGTTCTTCGCCCTCTCCCTGGGGCTGTTTCTGGGGCTGTACCTCGGCCTCTTTGCGTCGAACGGTGGCCTGGCGATGACAGTCATTTTCGTCGTGGTCGCGGGCATGCTTGGGCTCTCGATTTCGAGGCTTTTCTCGCGCTTCCTGATACGGCGGCGGATCATCAAGCCGCGACCACGGCGCGCCTGATGTTGCGAACTCGCCGGGTGCGCGGAAAGGCCACCAATTGACGGCCGCCACCAGGAAGAGGGGTGCCTTGAAATGACCTATTCGGCCATCGTCATGCACGGCGATCACGTGCGCGACCACGTCGAGCAGGCGCAAGCGGCGGAGCGCCTCGGCTTCGGTAGCGCGTTCGTCACGGAGGTGCAGGAGCCGGACGCCATCACCGTCCTCACGGCCGCAGCCGCCGGGACCGAACGCATCCGCATCGGCTCGGGCATCGTGCCCATCGGCCTGCGCGATCCCTACCTGGCGGCGATGTCGTTCTGGTCGCTCCAGGACCTGAGCGGCGGACGCGCGATCGCCGGCTTCGGCGTGAGCACCCCCGCCATCGTCACGGCCTGGCACAGCCTCCCCTGGGACCGCCCGCTGGCGCGCATGCGGGAATACATCGAGCTCTTCCGGGGGATGACCGGAGGGGAACGCCTCCGCCACGAGGGGCTGTATCAGACCCGTGCCCCCGCCCTGCCGGCGGCGGAGCCGCCGATCCCGGTCTATCTCGGGGCACTGGGCGAGCGCATGCTCGAACTCGCGGGCGAGATCGCCGACGGCGTCATCCTCAACTACCCCACCGTGACCACGATCGCGGGCTCGGTGGCGGCGATCGAGCGCGGCATCGCCCGCGCCGGCCGCGCTCGGGCGGATGTGCGTATCCTCGCCTTCCTGCGAACGGTCATCGACCACTCGTACGAAGCCGCTTCGGCACCGATCAAGGACGAGTTACTGGCGTACTTCATGGCGCCGGTCTACCAGCGCGTCTTTACCGCGGACGGCTACGGGGACGACTGCGAGGCCTTCGTCGCGCGCTGGGGCGCACGCGAACGGGAGCAGGCGATCGCAGGCATCTCGGAGCCGTTCGTGCGCGCCCACGCAGTGGTTGGGCGCAGTGCCGAGGAGTGCCGCGAGCAGGCGCAAGGCCTTCTGACCGCCGGCTTGGACGAGGCGCTGCTCTTTCCCATCGCGGCCCGTGGAGTGCCCAGCGAGCACGCCGCCGTGTTGGAGACGATCCGGGCGTTGGCGCCCGCTTAGGCGGGCGGCGCGGTGCCCGTGCAGGCCTTCCAGGCCGCAGCGAGCAGCGCTCGCGCATAGGGCGCTCCCGGGCAATGGCTTACGACGGCGCGGCCCTCGAAAGTCCCGTACTGCCGCGTGAAGAGGTCCGCAGCTGGGTCCGCGCCGTTCAGCGCCTCTCGGTAGGCGTCGCCCTCACTCCCCTCAGGAACGTAGGCCTGGCCCGCAAGGGGACCACTCCAGAGGACCGCGTTCAGGACGGCCGCGACCGACTCGATGCCGGCGACGAGGAGGTCCGCGTCATCCTCGCTGAGACCGCGCGCCTGCGCGCACTCACGTGCCACCTGGCTGGTGGCAGCGCACCAGACGTCGACCCGCAGCGAGCCGGGTTCGAGGCCTGCGCGCGCGTCGTACGCCGCCACAATGTGGCCTTCGCCCTCCTCGAGCAGACCGACGCGCATCAGGACCTCACCCACACGCGCAGCAAAGCCTGGCTCGAAGCGGGAGACGAGCAAGCGCACCTCGTCGGCGTGGGCGAGGCGTCGTCGTGCGGTGATGCCCCGCACCTGCTCCAGCCAGCGCTGCATGCGTCCTTCGAGGGCATCGTCGGGTCCTGGCGCAGCGGGTTCGCGGAGGGCCATTCGCTCAGGGCGAGCGCACGCCGGCGGCTTGCATCGCCTCGAGCGCGCGCTCGCCGTCGCCGGGCTGGAGATCGACCGCGCGCACGGCCTCGAGCAGCACCGAGGTCGTGAAGCCAAGCCGCACCGCATCTAGGGCGGTCTCGCGCACGCAGTAGTCCGTCGCGAGACCCGCCACGACCACGGTCTGGATGCCGTGATCGCGGAGCAGAGCCGCGAGCGTGGTCTCGCACGTTTCGCCGCTGTCCGCGTCGCGGACGCTGAAGCCGGAGTAGCCGTCCTCGCCGTCAGTCCCTTTGCGCACGACGTCGCCCGCGACCGTCAGCTCGCCGTGCAGCGCCGCCCCCCAAGAATCGTGCACGCAGTGGACCGGCCAGATACCGCCATCCTTCGCAAAGTGGGGCGTATCCGGCGGATGCCAGTCCTGGGTGTAGACGACGAGGGCCCCGGCGGCTGCGGCTGCGGCAATCGCTTCGTTCAACACCGGCAGAATCTCGTGCGCCCCGGCCACGGCGAGGCTCCCCGCGGGATCGGCAAAGTCGTTCTGCACGTCCACGACGACGAGAGCGCTGCGTTTTTCGTACGCGATCATCGCCGCCACCCTCGGTCGCTCGGCGAGAGGCGTCAAGCGCCGCCCAGGAGACGAACGAGCGGACCTTCGCGGAAGCGCGGCCCCGGCGCCAGGCCGAGGCGCGCGTAGACCTCGCCCGGCACGCCGATATCGGCGAGATAAAGTGTGCCGACGAAGCGTTCGGCGCCCCCGCGGAGCAGCCCCGCCTTGGGCAAGGCGAGCGTCATCGTTGCGTCGGCGACGAGCGCGGGCCCAAGGGCCGCGCCGGAATCAACGTCGAGGCCGGAGGGGACATCGAGGCTGACCACGGGGGCGGGCGAGGCGGAGGCGGTCGTGATCAGCTCCCGCGCGGCCCCCTGGAGGGGTCCGCGCAGTCCGTAGCCGATGATGGCATCGACCAGAATGCCGTGCTCGGGCAGGACGCTCACGGCCTGAGAGAGGGGCACGCCGAGCGCGCGGACAGCGGCGAGCTGGGTCGCGGGCACGCCCGCGAAGTCATCAGGCGCGGCGGCCAGCACGACGCGGGTGGGCACCCCCCACGCGTGCAGGCGACGGGCGGCGGCCAGCCCCCCGCCGCCATTGTTCCCGCGGCCGCAGAGCACCACGGCGGGGCGCTCCGGCGTGGCGACGCCGTAACGCCGCACGAGGTCCGCGAGTAGCAAGCCCGCGTTCTCCATCATCTGGATGAGGAGGATGTCGAACTCCTCGATCATCAGGCGATCGACTTCGACCATACCGGTGCGGTCTACCACCGGGACGGCATCGAGGTCGAGGTTGGGGAGGTCGTCGAGCGTCAGCATCGAGCCTGCCGTGGCGGGTTCGGGGGAGCGTAGCCCCTCGCCCACCTCGGCCGGAAGCGGGCGCGGGCGCTTCAACCCCGGCCGGGCCCGCTGTACGCTCGCGGTATGGCCCTCGGGACCGGTCGCTTCGCGAGCCGCTGGCCCGCACGCTGCAGCGGGGTGCATTAGCCATGCGGGGACCGCTCGAAGGCGTGCGCGTGCTCGACTTCACCTGGGCGCTGGCGGGACCGTTCGGAACGATGCAGCTGGCCGACCTCGGCGCGGAGGTGGTCAAAGTCGAGTACCCCGACATCAGCGAGAAGCAGCGCGGCTTCGGGCCCTACCACGAGGGGATCTCGACGTTCTTCCTCAGTCCCAACCGCGGCAAGAAGGGCATCTGCATCGATCTCAAGAACGCGGACGGCAAAGCGCTCGCCCGGCGCCTCGCGGGGGCGGCGGACGTGCTCACGGAGAACTTCCGGCCCGGCGCGATGGACCGCCTAGGCCTCGGCTACGAGGCGTTGCACGAGCAGTACCCGCGGCTCATCTATGGCGCCCTCAGCGGCTTCGGGCAAACGGGCCCCTACAGCCAGCTGGCGGCTGTGGACGCGGTCGCGCAGGCGATGGGCGGGACCATGTCGCTCAACGGCGAGCGCGATGGTCCCCCGCTGCGTGTGGGCGTGAGCATCGGCGACCTGGTGGGCGGGCTCTACTTCGCCCTTGGCATCGTCGCCGCCCTGCGCGCGCGCGACACGACAGGCGAGGGGCAGCTGCTCGACGTCGCCCTCATGGAGACGCAGATGGCCCTCTGCGAAAACGCGATCGTGCGGCGCTCTGCCTTCGGCGAGCAGCCCACGCGCCAGGGCAGCCGCCACGCCCTGCTCGCACCGTTCGGGCCCTTCCCGACGGCGGACGGCTTCCTCGTGATCGCGAACGTGAAGGACTGGCAGCTCTTCTGCTCGCTGATCGAGCAGGACGCACTGGGCCAGGACGAGCGCTTCAGCTCGAACCGCGCGCGCCTCGAGAACGTCGGCGCGCTTGAGCTCGCGCTCGGAGAGGCCCTAGGCAGTCGCTCCACCGAGGACTGGTTCGCCCTGCTCGAGCCGGCGAATTGCTGCTCGCTCGGCAAGGTGAACACGATCGACGACCTGTTTCAGGACGCACACGTGGCCGCGCGCGAAATGCTCGTGGATCTCCCTCTGCCGTACGGGAAGGAGGGCAGCGTCACCCTGCCGAACTCGCCCCTGCGGCTGTCCGCCACGCCCACAGTCGTCGGCGAGCCGATGCCTGAGCACGGTGGTGACACCGATGACGTGCTCGGAACCTGGCTTGGCATGGCGCCCGAGGACATCGCCGGGCTCCGCGCCGGCGGGGTGATCAAGTAGCGCTGGGGGCATGAGTAGCGACTGGGACCCCGCGCAGTACGCCCGCTTCCGCGCCGAGCGGCAGCAGCCGTTCTTCGACCTGCTCGACCTTGTCCGACCGATTCCGGGCGGACGCGCGGTCGACCTCGGCTGTGGCACCGGCGAGCTGACGCGACACGTGCACGAGCGCAGCGCCGCAGCCGCGACGCTCGGCGTCGATCGCTCGCAGGCGATGCTGGCCGAAAGCGCCCAGCACGCGGGTAGCGGCCTGCGCTTCGAACGCGGCGACATCGGCGAGTTCTCGAGCGACGGTCTGAACCTCGTGTTCTCGAACGCCGCCATGCATTGGCTGCCAGACCACGCGTCGCTTTTTGCGCGACTGGCAAGAACCTTGGCTCCCGCTGGCCAGCTGGCCGTGCAGATGCCCGCGAACCACGGCCACCCCTCGCACAAGGTCGCCCATGCGGTCGCACGCGAGCCACGCCACGCCCGCGCCCTGAACGAGTACGTCCGCGAGGACTCGGTCCAGGATCCGGAGTGGTACGCGGCGCTCCTCGCGCGGCTCGGCTTCGCCGAGCAGCACGTGCGCCTGCAGGTGTACCTCCACCGGCTCGCCGCCCCCGAGGAGGTGGTCGAGTGGGTGAAGGGCTCGCTCCTCACCGATTACCGCGCGCGCATGAGCGCTGAGGATTACGCGGCCTACCTCGCCGACTATCGCGAGCGGTTGCTGGCGATACTCCCGGACGAGCGCCCCTACCTCCTCACGTTCAAGCGCATCCTCCTCTGGGGGCGGATGGGCACCCCCGCCGAGGGCGAAGCCGGAGCGTAAGCTCCTGCCGGTGCCGGAGGGCTTCGAAGCGAGCGAGGAGGACCGCGGCGGCCTCGCTGAGGTGCGTTTCACGCTCGCGGTCTCGGGCGAGACCGTGCCGGGCCGCCTCTGGCTGCCGGGCGGGGCCGCGGCGCCCCTCCCGCTCGTCCTCATCCAGCATCCCGGAATGAGCAGCAAGGACGACGCCATCGTTGCCGAACCGGCCCGCGCCTGGGCCTCGGCGCACGGCTGGGCCTGCTTCGGTCTGGACGCGCCCGGCCACGGCGAGCGCGCGAGCGCCGACCCCCTGAGCGCGCTTCGCGACCCCGAGGCGGCGGGCGCCCTCGCCACCCAGTTCGCGGCCGAGGTCAGCGCGGCCATCGACGAGATCGCGGCCCGCTATCCGCTCGCTACGACGGGGCTCGGGTACTACGGCTACTCGCTCGGCGCGATGTTGGGCGTGCCCGCCGTCGCGCGCGATGGCCGCTTCCGCGCCGCCGTCTTCGCGGCCGTAGGAACGGGCACCCTGAGCGGTCCCGCTGAGGGCGCGGGGAGCCACCTTCCCGCGCTCGGCGATGTCGCTGTGCGGATCATCGCCAAGGCTAAGGACGAACTCATCTCCAGCGACGCGACCGAGGCGCTCTTCGCCGGACTGCCCGGTGAGAAAGACCTCGTGACGCTGCCAGGCGGCCACTTCGCCATCGGCCCTGACGTCGCCGGCGCCGCCGAGGAATGGCTGACGGCACACCTCTAACGCGAGGCGCTAAGAGCGGCTCAGCTTGGCGTTATCCCAGCTCACCACGCGGTTCGGCTCGAGCACGACCCAGCGACCGGTGCGGCCGCGCGCGGTCGATGCGTTCCGCGGGGGCTCGTCGCCGCTCGCTCCAGCGGCGGAGTACTTCGCCCCCATCTGCAGACGCGCCTCCTCGAGGTGCGGATCGGCCCGCTCCGCCGCCTCATCTTCGAGTACGATCGCACGCCCCTGAAGCATCGCCCCTTGGAGCTCGGCGTAGACCTCGCTCCGATCGACGATGACGGTCGCGTTGCGGTTGCGGCGCAGATTTACCACCTTCTGGGCACGGCAGAAGGTGTATACGCGACCCCCGGCCCAGCCGAACCAGAGCGGGGTCAGGTTGATGCGATCGCCGGGGCCCTGCGTCGCGATTCGCATCGTCTTGGACGTGCTCATGATCTCGTCGAGCTCCGCGGGCGTGAGGGCGAGTTCCTTCGGGATGGGCACCAGCAGACCTCTCGGCGGAAGGTCCGGCAATGATAGGATCTCGGCGCCGCCGGCGGGCGTGGTTCAATGGCAGAATGCGACCTTCCCAAGGTTGAGACGAGGGTTCGATTCCCTTCGCCCGCTCCATTTTTCAAGGTGCACGAAACCCACGCAGCCGCGGACCCCGATGGTGCGACCCCTCCACAAGAGACGGCGCACCCTCTGACCAGGGCCGAGCGAAGCTAGGAGGCGCGCGCCTCTTCGACCACCGGGTAGCCTCCCAGGCCGCTGGCGTGGAGATCGCGCTGCGCACGGCTCAGGAAATCGCGCACCTCGAGTTCGCCCTCGTAGCCGCTGATCGAGCAACGCGGAGCTTCGCCCAGGTTCTCCGCGACCAGCTCTTCGATCTCGCGCGCCTTCACCGTCGCACTGCGGTCCGGGTCATCGAGCACGAGCGCACCGAACGTGGGCCCCTGCAGCCTGGCGACGAAGTCGCCCTCGCTCATCGCGTGGCGGAGCGACTTCGCCGTCGTTCGCAGGGCCTCCTCACTCGGGGCCCCATCCTGATCGGGATGGTCGATAGAAAGGAGCACGAGCGAGAACCCAGCGCCGTTACGCACCGATCGCATCATCTGGCGGCGCAGCTGGAACACGAAATGGCGGCTGTTCGGCAGGCTCGTCGTGGTGTCTTCGTAGATCTGGCCGCGCAGTCGCTCGAGGGAGCGATGAAAGCGGCGCCCCTGCTCGGACTCCTCGTACCAGGCCTGCACCTGCACACCGACGAAGAGAACCGTGGAGAGCACGAGCGCGATCCAGCTGAAGGTCCCGCCGCCCACGACGATCGCGTAGCCCTGGATGGCGAAGACGACGAGCCAGAGGAGGACCTTGAGGGGGCGCAGGGCGTGAATGAGCACAGGCGGCTCAACGGAGCCGAACTCCTTCGCGGTGCCCAGGGAAGGGAAGAGGAGCTGAATCCCCGGTCTGCTCATGGCTACACGCACTCCCACAATGACTAACGGGTGCGAATGCGGGGCTGCGCAGGGTCTGGCTGTAAAACGCCTGTAAAACCTTGGGGCCCGGGCCCTAGAGCGATTCGATGTACTCAGCGACCGCTTCCGCGGCGCGCCGACCATCGGCGAGGGCGGTCACCACGAGATCGGCGCCGTTGACGTTGTCGCCGCCCGCGAAGATGCCACGGCGCGACGTACGGCCCTGCTCGTCGATCTCGATCAGGGCGTTGCCGCGGGCGCGCAGACCGCTCGTCGTCTCAGGAACGACGGGGTCGGCACCGTAGCCGATCGCGATCGGGATCGTGTCCGCTTCGATCACGAACTCGCTGCCCTCGATCGGCACCGGGCGCCGCCTGCCGGAGTCGTCCGGCTCGCCCAGCTCCATATGGATGCACTCGACCCCCGTCGCCTTGCCGTTCTCGTCCCCGAGAATCCGGAGGGGCGCAGTGAGCATCTCGAACTTCACGCCTTCCTCGCGCGCGTTGATGCGCTCCTCGCCGCGCCCGAGCATCTCCGCCTCGGTCCGGCGGTAGACGCAGGTGACCGATTCGGCGCCCATGCGCACGGCGGTACGCACGCAGTCCATCGAGGTGTCCCCGCCGCCGATGACGGCGACCTTGTGCGGGAGCGCAAGCGGCTCGCGCAAATGCTTCGGCAGTTGCTCGCCGGCGAGGTTGCCGCGCACGAGATAGTCGGTCGCGCGGTGGACCCCTTCGAGGTCTTCGCCCTCGATCCCGAGCTCGTTGCCAACACCGGCGCCAGTGCCGAGGAAGACCGCGTCGTAGCCCGTGTCCAGCATCTCGTCGACCGTGATGTCCTTGCCCACATAGGTGTTGCAGCGGAACTCCACGCCCAGTTTTTCCAGGTAGACGATGTAGTCATCGACGATCTGCTTGCGCATCTTGAAGTTCGGGATGCCATAGACGAGCACGCCCCCGGCTTCGGGCCAGAACTCGAAGACGGTGCTGCCGTGGCCCTTGAGCGCCAAGTCCTCGGCAACGGCAAGACCGGCAGGACCAGCGCCGATGATGGCGACCTTGCGTCCCGACGGCGTGGGCGGGTACTTCGGCAGCGGATAGCCACCCACCTCGTGGCGCTGATAGTCCGTGACGAACGCCTCGAGCTTGCCGATGGTTACGGCCGGTTCGGCTCGCCCATCGGAACGGATCGCAAAGCCCACGACGCAGGCACCCTCGCAGAGGCTCTCCTGGGGGCAGAGGCGGCCGCACATCTCGGGCAGGTTGCTGGTCTCGCGGAACTTGTTCGCCGCGCCGATGATGTCGCCCTCCTCGACGAGGGCAAAGGCACCGGGGATGTCGTTGCTGACCGGGCAGGCCTCCTGGCAGGGAGCCGAAGGGCACTGGATGCAGCGCTCGGCCTCGATCTTTGCCGAATTCAGGTCGAAGCCGAGGTAGGTCTCGTCCCAGTTGCGGACGCGATCCTCCGCTTTCTGCTTCGGCACCGGCTGCACGCTGATGTCGAGCTTGCGGTGAACGAGGTGTGTCTCTGCCATAGCACTGCCAACGAAGCCGCCCTTCGGGGCGGCCTGCGCTGATCTTAACGCGTCCAGCGTCGCCAGTTCCACGCACGGCGAAGCGCGAGGATTCGGCATGCAGGCGCACGGTCGCTCGCTTGCTCCCGCGCTTCGGCTTCTGGGACGTCACCGCGGACGGCAACGGAACGATCGCGGCACCCTGGCCCACGCCACCGCGCGACGCCCCGCTCGCTCAGCGCGCTTCGTAGCGCGGTGGCTCGATCCACTCCTCTCCGGGCGGGTTCTCCTGGGCGCGGAGCTGCGCCCTTTGGCTTGCGCTCTCGAGGCGCCGCGCGCGCTTGATCACACGCTCGTGCTCGCGCGCCGCCTGGCGCTCCGTCTTCGCAGCGCTCGCGCGGCGGGGTTTCCCCGGATAGGCGCGCACGCGGCCGTCCTCTTCGAGCTGACGCAGGTGAGAGCGCACGTTGCCATCGGCTGCGCGGCGCAAGCGCGTGTCGATGTCCGGATACAGCTCGAGCATGATCTCCCAGCTCGACTTCGCCTCACCCTCGTTGAGGGCGGCGATGATCTGCGTTTCGCGCGCATTACGGTGGTCGATGTAGGCCTGCAGCCGCTCGCGCGGGTCCTCGACCAGGGGGCCGTGGCCGGGGCAGATGACCTTGAGATTCGGGAGCGCGACGAGGCGCTCGAGGGTGGCGCGGTAGGCTGCGAGGTCGCCCACGGTGGTCGTGCTCGAACCAAGCATCGTGTCGCCCGTGAAGAGCACGCCTTCGTCTTCGAGGTAGTAGCAGATGGAATCGACGGAATGTCCGGGGGTGGCCAGGATTCGGAGCCTCACACCGCCGTTGAGCTCCACGACCTCCTCATCCGCGAGCTTGCGCACGCCGCGCGCGGGCAGACGGCCCTTGAGCAGGCGCCGGCCGTTCGTGGGGATGGCCACCTCGGCCTCGAAGATGTCGCGCGCCCACTTCAGGTTGCCGGAGTGGTCGGAGTGGTGGTGCGTGATCGCGGCGATCGCGATCTCGGCCTTCTCTGTGGCGGCGAGATAGCCGCGGAGCATCCAGCGATAGCGGTCGAGCGCCTCGCCCGAGTCGATCGTGAGCACCTGATCATCGCCGACGAGGTAGATGTTCGTGGACTGGGGGTGCATCGGGTTCTCGTCCGGAACCTGGACGGCGCGGACGCTCGGGGAGACACGCATGAATCGCCTCCGCGGCGATCCTGGCGCCGCGGGACGCGCGCCGCAAGGGCGTGGGTTAGCCGCCCGGCACTTGCGCCCGGATCACGTGGTTCAGGAGCGAGCGCATCATCGAGAGCCCTTCGACGGCTTCGAGCGTGAGGCCGGAGGTCGCGACCACGGCCACGGTCTCGCGGTTCAGGTGGCAGCCGTCGAAGACGCGGTGCCAAGCGGGCGTGAGCAGGTTCTGCACCCGCCGGCCCATCGCGCCATCGGCGCGGGTGTGCTCGAGGAGGCGAACAGCGCCTCCCGGCTTGGTCACGCGCAGGATCTCCCGCAGACCCGCCTCCGCATCGGGGACGCTACAGAAGACGAGAGTGGCGACGGCGTGGTCGAATTGGTCATCCGGGAAGGGCAGCTTCTGGGCGTCCGCCTGCTCGACGGCGCTGATCGAGCTGAGCCCGTCCGCCGCGCGCTGCGCGCGCCTGAGCATGTGGGGGCTGTAGTCGGTCGCGATAACCCGCGCGTCCTCCCCGTAGAAGGGGAAGTTCGCGCCCGCGCCGGCACCGACTTCGAGCACGTCCCCGGTGAGGTCGCCCACGAGCGCGGCACGGGCTGCCCGGATCTCCTTGGACTCGAAACGCTGCGAGAGGTTCTCGCAGCAGCCAGCGAAGAAGCGAGAGGCCATGGGTGGTCCGAACCTCGCTGCGTAGTGGCCCAATTCTAGAGCCGTCGCGGCGCAGCGGCCGGGGCGAGGGCCTCGAGGGCGGCGTTTGCCCCCGGCAGGAGTCGAACCTGCGACCTAGCGTTTAGAAGACGCCCGCTCTGTCCGCTGAGCTACGGGGGCTACCTCCATTGTAGGACGGGCGGAACGGGTCTCTGCCGGGCCGCGGTCGGCGCTGGTCCGGCAGGCCACTGTGCTATGGTGTCGCACTGCGTGCTGGCCTCACTGGTCCGAGAACGCGGCCGTTGGGCTCGTTCTCGCGCTCACTGAACATCGATTTGGTCTGGAGTCGAACACCTTGAGTATCAACGTGGCCGTCATCGGCGTGGGGAACTGCGCCTCCTCGCTCGTGCAGGGCTTGGAGTTCTACAAACACATCGAAGCGGGCGACGACGTACCGGGCATCATGCACCCAGTCGCCGGGGGCTATCACATCAACGACATCAACGTTGCGGTCGCGATCGACATCGACAACGAGAAGGTCGGCAAGGACCTCTCTGAGGCGGTGTTCGCGGGCCAGAACAACACTTTCCGCTTTTCCGAAGTGCCCCACCAAGGGGTGAAGGTCGAGCGCGGCATGACCCACGACGGCCTCGGACAGTACCTCAGCGGCGTGATCGAAAAGGCACCCGGGGCCACCGCGAATATCGTCAAGCTGCTTCGCGAAAACGAGGTCGACGTCGTCATCAACTACCTCCCGGTCGGCTCGGAAGAAGCGACGAAGTGGTACGTCGAGCAGGCTTTGGCCGCGGGCTGCGCCTTCATCAACTGCATCCCCGTCTTCATCGCCCGGGGCGAGAACGGCTACTGGCCGCGCCGCTTCGAAGAGGCCGGCCTCCCGATCGTGGGCGACGACATCAAGAGTCAGGTGGGCGCGACGATCGTGCATCGCACGCTCGCACGCCTCTTCGCCGATCGCGGCGTCCATCTCGACCGCACCTATCAGCTCAACTTCGGCGGCAACACCGACTTCCTCAACATGCTCGAACGCTCGCGCCTGGAGTCGAAAAAGATCTCGAAGACCTCGGCCGTGACCAGCCAGATCGACTACGAGATGAAAGCCGACGACGTCCACGTCGGCCCCAGCGATTACGTGCCCTGGCTCGACGACCGCAAGTGGTGCCACATCCGCATGGAGGGCACGGCCTTCGGCAACGTGCCCCTGAACCTCGAGCTCAAGCTCGAGGTCTGGGACAGCCCCAACAGCGCCGGCGTCGTGATCGACGCGATCCGCTGCGCGAAGCTCGGGCTCGACCGGGGCCTCAAGGGCCCGCTGCTCGCCCCGAGCAGCTACTTCATGAAGTCCCCGCCGGTGCAGTATCACGACGACGAGGCGCGCGACATGGTCGAGGCGTTCATCGCCGAGAACTAGCAGGCGCCCGAAGGGGGCCGGCACGCTCCAGTACGCGGCCTGGCGAACGCTCGTGGCGCTCACGCGGCTGCTGCCCCTGCCCCTGCTCTCGGGGATTGCCGGGATCGCCGGAGCGGGGGCGTTCTATCTCTGGCCCCGGGGCCGGCGGGCGATGTTGCGCAACTACCGGCGCGTCCTCCCTTCGAGCTCCCCGGCCGAACGCCGGCGCGTGGCGCGGCGCTCGCTCGGGAACTACTGCCGCTACCTGGTCGAGTTCGCCGCCGCCCCGCGCCGCCCGCCCGCACAGCGACGCGAAGCCGTCGTCGACACCGCGGGCCTCGTGAGCCTCGACGCTGCCCTGGCCAAAGGCCAGGGCGCGATCGCGGTATCGTTGCACTTCGGCAACTGGGACGTGGGCGCCGCGGCCGCGGCCGCTCGCGGCTACCCCGTGACGGCTGTGGGCGAGTCCTTCGCAGACGCGCGCCTCGACGCAATGATCGTCGATGGGCGGGAGAGACTCGGGGTGCGCCTGGTAAAGGTGGAGCGCGCCGCCTCCGCGTTGGTGCGGGCGCTTCGCCGGAACGAGCTCGCGGCGATCCTGATCGACCGCCCCCTCGAAGAGGGAGGCGTGCGTGTGCGCTTCTTCGGCGAAGAGGTGGAGGTGCCGGCCGGGCCGGCGCGGCTCGCGCTCCGGACTGGCGCGGCAGCGGGCGCCGTCGCGTTTCCGCGCGTCGCGCCGGGCCGGGTGGATGTCGTCGCCGACTTCCAACTCCCCTTCGAAGCGACCGGCGAGAGGGAGCGGGACGTGCAGGCGCTGACGCAGGCGATCATGACTGCGAACGAGGCGTTCGTCCGCGCGTATCCGGACCAGTGGTATATGTTCCGCGAGTTTTGGCGACCACGAGCCGGACCCAGAGCCTCAAGGGAGTGCTGACGCTCGCGCTGATGCGGGCTGCTGTGCCCATCGCCGGGCGCGTGCCGCGGCCCTTCTACGCGCTCGCCTGGCTCGCGGGCGCGGTCGCCTGGCGGCTCCGCCGCACGGCCCGGCGCCGCACGATCCGGAATCTGCTGCCGGCTTGTGAAGGCGATCGCGTGCGTGCGCGCAAGGCTTCATTGCAGAGCTTCCGCAACGTCGCCCGCTACTACGTCGACCTCGCGACCCTCCCCTACCGAGACCACGCGAGCTTCGAGCGGGATCACGTGCGCGTGGTGGGGGCCGAGCACGTCCCCTGCCTCTTCGCGCCGCGGCCCACCATCATCGCGAGTGCGCATACCGGAAACCCGGAGCTCGCCCTGATCGCGATCGCGCAGCGCGGCCGCAGCTGGGTGGAGCTGGTCGAGGCGCTGGAGCCACCGGGGGTGGGCCGCTATCTGGCAAGTCTGCGGGAGGCCGCCGGGGGCCGCGTCGCGGAAATCGGCGTGGCGGGAACGCGTACGGCATTACGGGAACTGCGAGGCGAGGGCATGGTGGCCCTCCTGGCCGACCGCGATCTCGGCGGGGGTGGGGTCTGCGTGACACTCGTGGGGCGGCCCGTGCGCTTGCCGCGCGGCCCTTGGGAGCTCGCCCGCCGCACCGGCGCGACCGTCGTGCCGCTGTTTCTCGCGCGCGGCTTCGCCGACGACGTCACCGTGCGCATCGACGAGCCGTTCGCCGTGCCTGCGACCGCCGACCGCGAGACAGACGTGCGCGCAGCGGCGCAGCGCTGGGCCGATCTGCTGAGCGCTCACCTCCGCCGCGATCCCGGCCAGTGGACCGTGCTCGAGGACTACTGGCGCGTGCACGCTTGTGGGTAGAGCCGATCTCCACATCCACACGCGCATCTCGGATGGGATGGCTTCGATCGAGGGCGTCCTTGATTATGTCGAGCGAGAAACCACGCTCGATGTCATCGCGATCACCGATCACGAGGACGTTCGGGGTGGCCTCGAGGCGCGCGAACTCGCGGCGAAACGGGGATCACGGCTGGAGATCGTGCCGGGGGCGGAAGTGACCACGCGGCACGGCCACCTGCTCGCGCTTTTCATTGAGCGCACCCCAGCGATCTTCCGTTCGGTCGAAGCGACGCTCACAGACATCCACGCCCAGGGCGGCATCGCCATCGCCGCGCACCCCATGAGCTGGCTCACCCGCTCCCTCAGTCGCCGGACGCTCGACCGTGTCGTCGCGCGGGGGGAGGCGGGCGTGACCTTCGACGCGCTCGAGGCGAACTTCAGCCCCGCCGGCCGGGTAACGGCGCGCAAGGCCGTCGCACGCAACGCCTCGCAATGGCACCTCCCGGTCTGCGGTGGCAGCGACGGCCACCACCTCGTCCAGGTAGGCACGGGCTGGACGGAGTTCGAGGGGACGACCGCGGCCGCGCTCCGCGCCGCGATCGCGGCGGGGGCGGTGCGGGAAGGGCACTCGCGTCCGCCCTCGATCCGCGAGATCGGGTTCGGCCGCGCCGCGTTGGGGCTGGCATGGGGGTTTTCCGCTACCCCGCGTAAGATGCTGCGACGAAGGACGTGGGTGAGCGCCCGATGAGAATCGCGCTCGTTTCGCCGTATGACTGGTCGGTGCCGAGCGGCGTGAACCGCCACATCGGCCAGCTCGCCGCGCAGTTTCGGCGCTGGGACCACGAAGTCACGATTCTCGCGCCCGCCTCCGACCCGAGCGGCGCGGAAGGCCAATGCATAGTCATGGGCCGGCCGCGCGCCGTGCCGGCGAGCGGCTCGCTCGCGCGGATCAGCTTCACCTGGAAGAGCCGCGCCATCGAAACGCTGCTCGAAGGCCAAGACTTCGACGTAGTCCATCTGCACGAGCCGCTCATGCCGCTGCTCCCGTACCAGGTCCTGCGGCACTCGAACGCCGCGAACGTCGGCACCTTCCACGCCGCCAAAGAGGGCGGCAACCGCATCTACGGGTATACGCGGCCGCTCACCCGCCGCTGGTTTCGCAAGCTCGACGGCAAGATCGCCGTCTCTCCCGCCGCCGCGCGGCTGGTGGGCCGCTACTTCCCCGGCTACTTCAACCTCATCCCCAACGGCATCGACTTCGCCCACTTCGCGACCGCGTCGCCGCTACCCGAATTCGAGGACGGCTGCTTCAACCTCCTCTTCGTAGGCCGGCCCGAGAAACGCAAGGGGCTGAAGTACGTCCTCCGGGCGTTCAAGCGCATTCGCGAAGCGGAGCCGAACACACGGCTGATCGTGGTCGGCGCCGGAAGTTTCGCGCGTTACGAACGGCTCATCGGACCGCGCGCGAATGTGGTTTTTCGCTCGAACGTGCCCTACGCCGAGCTGCCTCGGTACCACCACAGCGCCCACGCCTTCTGCTCGCCCGCCACCGGCAACGAAAGCCAAGGGATTGCGCTCATGGAGGCGATGGCCGCGGGCCTCCCCGTGGTAGCGAGCAATATCGAAGGCTTCGCGGGCGTGATCACGGACGAGGTCAACGGCCTGCTCGTCCCGGCGAAGGATGACGCCGCGATCGCGCGGTCCGTCCTGCGCCTGCAGCGCGATCCCTCGCTCCGGACCTCCCTGGCGGCGCGGGCTCAGGCGCAGGCAAACGGCTACAGCTGGGAGAGCGTGGCTCGCCGCGTCCTTGCCTACTACGAGCGTCTGCTCTATGAGCGCCGTCAGGTCGCCGAAGCGAAGACGCCCACCCCCGACCCCGAACCGGAGCTGGCGCGGGCGTGAGCCGCCCCCGTCTCCAGCTCCTCCCCCAGCGCATCCCCGCAGCCGCGAGCGACGCCATTGGGCGTTGCGTGGGCGCGCTCGGTATCACCCCCAACATGGTCAGCCTGGCAGGCGTCGCCGGAGCCGCTGCCGCGGCCTGGCTGATCGTCCAGGAGCACCTGCTGAGCGCCGGGATCGTTTTCCTCGGCTCCAGCGCGCTCGACTTTGTCGATGGCGCGGTCGCGCGCGCAACCGGGAAGGCCACCGCCTTCGGGGCCGTGCTCGATGCAGTCCTCGATCGTGTGGGCGAGGCCCTCGTGCTCGTGGCCTGCATCTGGTACTTCGCCGACCGCGGTGAGCAGGTGCAGGCAGGCTTCGGCTACGCCGCACTCTTTGGGAGCATCGCCGTGAGCTACGCTCGCGCCAGGGGGGAGGTGTTCGGTGTCGCCGCCCGGGACGGGCTCTTCCGCCGCCAGGAGCGCGTGGTGCTCCTCGGAATCGGGCTGCTCGCCAACGGCCTGACGGTCGTCATCGTGATACTCGCCATCCTCGCCAATGCGACCGCGTTGCAGCGCTGGGCGATCCTTGGGAAAGCACTACGCGCACAGGATCGCGAGGAGGCGGCGAGCTAGCGCGGACCCCACTCATCCTGTTCGGCCTCGGGGGCCTCGGATGGTGGGGCGGCGGCCTCCGCCGAGCGACCGGCGCTCTGCGGGGCGCCCGCGGTCTGGGGCTCGCGGTTCGCGAGCATCATCGAAACCAGATAGGCAAGCAGAGCGAGCAGAGCGAGGACGACCGCGCCACCGATCGTGCCGACGGCGACACCGCTGAGGCCGTTGTCACCAGCGTTGCCGCCTGGGGAGGGGGGCGCGATCTGCTCGGGTGGGTTGGTCGGCACGGGCGTAGCCAGGTCGGGCTGTTCGCGTTGCGGTGGGGTCGTGGGCTGCGGTTCTGGTTCAGTCGCGCTTGAGCTGAGGCCGTTCGCCTGGCGGAACGCCTCTTCGAATCCATCGAGATCGAAGCCGTAGACGATCTCGAGGGCGTTATCGAAACGGTTGCCCGCTTTAATCGTGGCGAAGAGTTCCGCGAACTGAGCGTCGCCGCCGATGCCGATGAGGAAGCGAACCATCTCGTACGACTGCCCGTAGAAGATCCCCACCTCGACGGGATTGCTGTTCTGCGCGGCGATCTCGATGAAGTCGATCAGGCGGTCGACCGTCACCGCGGCGTCAAACGAGTCCGTGTACCCCGAGCCTGGCACGGTCTGCGAGTAGACGGCAGTACCCTCGTCGAGCCAGGCGGGGAGCTTCGTCAGGGCGCCCTCACCGGCGGCCTTCGTCAGGATGTGCGTGAACTCGTGACGCAGCGTGTCCGCGATATCACCCGTGCCGCAGCTCGCCGCGATCATGAACAGGGTGTTCCCGAGCTGCGAGCCACAGGTGAACGTCGCTCCGTCGTAGGTCTCGCCGCGGGAGGGACGCCCTTCCTGCATCTCCGCTTCGGACCCGAAGAGGACCACGTTCACGGGCACGACCTCGAGCTCCGTGCGGAGGAGCCTCCGCCCGATGCGTTCGTAGGTGGCCGCCGCCGCAGCGAGGTAGTCACGCGCGAGTGTCTCGCGATCCCCGTAGTAATGGATGTGCATGAACTCGTTTTCGACTCGGCTCCACACCCTGCCCGGCGGGAGATAGAAGAACGTATTCGTCTCGCTCACGAGTTGCGAACCGTCGTCCAGCGTGAGCTCCCAAAAGTAGACGAACTCGTTACCGACGGGGATGTGGTCGTTGCCGCCGGTGGTGATCTGAACAGCTGTGCTGATCCTCGCGCCCGGCGATAGCGCGTCCGGCTTCGCCAGGGCGCTCGCCCCCGCACCGGTGACCGAGTAGCGCAGGGAGACGTCCACGATCTCGCCGCCGGCCGTCGCGCTGAGGTGGAAGGTGAGCCGGTTCGGGTAGCCGTTTTCGATGTCCGTAGCGAATGAGGCTGTCTGCGCGGAAGCGGGGGCGCCGAGGTTGAGCGCCGCGACGGCGAACAGGATGATCGCCGCGGCACCAAGGGCCGATCTCATGCCTGCGCGCCCATGCGCGAGCGCAGGTACGCGCCGATGAGATCGTCCAGGTCGCCGTCCAGCACTGCGGTGGTGTTGCTCGTCTCGAAGTCGGTGCGGTGGTCCTTCACCATCTTATACGGGTGCAACACGTAGCTCCGGATCTGATTGCCCCAACCCATGCCCACGTGCTCGCCCTTTAACCGCGCCTTTTCATCCTCCTGCGCGAGCAGTTCCCGTTCGAGCAGGCGCGCTTCGAGCACCTTCATCGCGCTCGTGCGATTGCGGTGCTGGGAGCGTTCGTTTTGGCAGGTCACGACGATGCCAGTGGGCAGATGGGTAATGCGAATCGCCGTCGAATTCTTCTGCACGTTCTGGCCGCCGTGGCCGCTCGCACGGAAGACATCGACGCGGAGGTCATCCGGGTTGACCTCGACCTCGCTGGTGGAGCTCACCTCGGGCATGACCTCGACTTTGGCGAAGCTCGTGTGGCGCGCGTGGGCGGCATCGAAGGGCGAAAGGCGCACGAGGCGGTGAACGCCACGTTCGCTCTCGAGGTAGCCGTAAGCGAGAGGGCCACGGACCTCGATCGTGGCGCTCTTGATGCCCGCCTCCTCACCCTCGGTCGTGTCCAGCACTTCCGTCTCGTAGCCGTGGCTATCGGCCCAGCGCAGGAACATGCGCAGGAGCATCTCCGCCCAGTCCTGGGACTCGGTGCCGCCCGCTCCCGCATGCACGGCCAGAATCGCGTCACGCTGGTCGTAATCGCCCGAGAGCTGCAGCTCGAACTCCAGCCGGCCAAGCCGATCGTCGATCGCCGCCAGCTCCTCGGACGCGGATTCGGCGAACGAATCGTCGTCCTCCTCCAGAGCCAGCTCGAGCAGTTCCACCTGCTCACGTGCACGGCGCTCGACGTCTCGCCAGGTGTCGACACGCTCCCGCAGGGCAGAGAGCTCCTGCATTACCTCGCGGGCGGCCTCGGCGTCGTCCCAAAAGCTGGCCGTGGCTGATTGCTCTTCGAGCTCGGTGAGGTGCGCTTCCGCTAGAGGGAGCTCAAAGGCGCACCAGGGTGTCAGAGATGCGCGCTAGCAGTTCGCGGGCCTGGCTCAAGAGTTCATGCACGATCGGAGTCTCGCAGGGATCCCGGTCAGGGACCAGATCGGCGGCTCGTGCCGATCGCGCGCTAACGCGCTTCTCGGGCAGCGCGCACCGTGTTGGCGAGCAGCATCGCGATCGTCATCGGCCCGACCCCACCCGGCACCTTCGTGATTCGCCCCGCCACCTCTACGACGCCCGCGAAATCAACATCACCGACGAGGCGCCAACCACGCTTGCGCGAGGGGTCGTCGATCCGATTCGTGCCCACGTCGATGACGGTCGCGCCCGGCTTGACCATCTCGGCGGTGACCGTGCCGGGCCGGCCCGCCGCCACGACGAGAATATCGGCCGCGCGGGTATGGGCCCCGAGATCGGCCGTGCCGGTGTGGCAGAGCGTCACCGTCGCGTTCGCGCCCGCGGCCTTGTTCGCGAGCAGAACCGATAGCGGCCGCCCCACGAGCGTCGAGCGCCCAACCACGACGGCGTGTTTCCCGGCCGGATCGACACCTGAACGTCCGAGCAGGTGCATTACGCCTTGGGGGGTGCAGGGGACGGGGCCGTCGGTTTCCCCGCGCAGAAGGCGGCCGAGATTTACCGGGTGGAGGCCGTCTACGTCCTTCGCGGGCTCGATGGTGTCAAGAACCGCACGCTCATCGATGTGCGGGGGCAGAGGCAACTGCTGGAGGATCGCGTGGAAGCGCCCGTCGGCGTTGAGCGCGGCGATGCGCTCGACCAACTCCGCCTGCGCGGTCTCCGCGGGGAGGCGAAACGTCTCGGAGAAGACACCGATCTCCGCGCAGGCCTTGGCCTTCCCCGCGACGTAGCTGACCGATCCGGGGTCGTCTCCGACGAGGACGGCGGCGAGGCCGGGCTGCACGCCCTCGGCGGCGAGCGCCGCCACCTCACGCGCGAGCGAGTCGCGCAGCTCGGCCGCGATGGCAGCGCCATCGATGATGCTCGCGGGCACGCTCCCAGCGTACGGGCCGGGCGCAGGCAGGGGCGAGCGGCTAGGATCGCCCAGTGCCTCGTAAGTTCGCCCACGGCATCGACGTGATCGAAATCGGACGCGTTCAGGCTGTCCTCGACCGCCACGGCGAGCGCTTCTTACGGCGCGTCTACACCGAGGACGAGGTGCGTCACTGCCGCGGACGTGTGCCCGAGCTCGCCGCCCGCTTCGCGGCGAAAGAAGCAGTGATGAAGGCGCTGGGGACAGGGGTACGGGGCGTGGGCTGGCGCGATATCGAAGTGCTCCCAAACCGCCGCGGGAAGCCCCTCGTCTTCCTCTACGGTCGCGGCGCGGCCCGCGCCGAAACCATCGAGCTGCGGGGTCTCGAAATCAGCCTCACGCATTCGAAGCAGTATGCAATGGCGTCCGTGGTCGGCGAACGGGCCCTCAGCGAGGCTGAGGACACCCCCCGCCGCGGCGAAGCCGCGCAACGCCTCGTACACGAAGAAGGCCTGCGATGAAGCTGGTCACCGTCGCCGAGATGCGGGCGCTGGAGCGCGCCGCGATCGACGCCGGCTCGACCCAAGCGCAGCTCATGGAGGAGGCCGGTCTGGCGGCTGCGCAGGAAGCGTGGATGCTCCTGGGCACCCTCGAAGGACGTAAGATCGTCGTGCTCGCGGGACCCGGGAACAACGGCGGGGACGGTTTGGTTGCGGCGCGCCACCTGCACGACTGGGGCGCCGACGTGGCCGTGATCGCGCCGAAGGCGCGGGAGGCGGACGCGAATCTCGAGGAGCTGAGCGCACGCGAGCTGACCCCGCTCCAGGGGGACGAGGCCGCCGCCGAAATGCGCCCCCGCCTCGAGGACGCCGACCTTGTCATCGATGCCCTCCTGGGCGTGGGCAAGGCCCGGCCCCTCGACGAAGACGATCCGATCAGCGAGGCGCTGCGCGCGCTCGGCGGAGCCCGCGCGAGCGCACGCCCGCCGAAGCTTCTCGCCGTCGACCTGCCCACGGGCCTAGACGCCGACGGCGGCAGCGTGGACCCGCTGACCGTCCCCGCAGATGTGAGCGTCACCTTCGGCCTGCCGAAGGTGGGGATGTACCAAGCCCCCGGCAGTGCGGTCGTGGGCCGTGTCCAGGTTGTCGACATCGGCATCCCGGACGCAGCGGTAGAGGCGGCTGCGCTCGAGCTGATCACCTCCCGCTGGGCGCGTGAGGCGCTACCGGCCCGCCCCGAAGAGGCGAACAAAGGGACGTTCGGGCGGGTACTCGTGGTTGGCGGAAGCGCGCGCTATCGGGGCGCCCCCGCGCTCGCGGCGACGGCCGCCTACCGCGCCGGCGCCGGGCTCGCGACGATCGCCTGCCCCGAGCCCATCATCGCTTCGATCGCGCCATCATTAGCTGAGGCAACGTGGTTGCCGCAAGCGGCCGCCGAAGACGGCGGCCTCGCGGGCGCGACGGCGACTGCTCTCCGGAACGAGTGGCCCGCGTTCGACGCGAGCGTCATCGGCCCAGGGCTGGGTCAGAGCGGCGACACGTCGGCACTGGTCTGGGCCATCCTGGCCGACGTCGCGCAGGATCTTGGCGGCCACGTCGTGCTCGACGCCGACGCCCTCAACGCCATCGCCACCCTCGGCGATGGCGCCGAACGGGTGCCTCCGG
The DNA here is from genome assembly GCA_965247935.1 of Tepidiformaceae bacterium. GTDB lineage: Bacteria > Chloroflexota > Dehalococcoidia > Tepidiformales > Tepidiformaceae > CAUYXJ01. Next base: position 198,706 of record CBDFIA010000002.1, on the reverse strand, counting down.
AAGCCGTGCTCACGCCCCATCCCGGCGAGATCGCGCGATTGCTGGATAGCACCGTCGCCGACGTGCAGGCGAACCGCGTCGGCGCGGCGCGCGAGGCGGCCGACCGGTTCGGCTGCGTCGTCGTGCTCAAAGGCGCGCACACCGTCGTCGCTGAGCCGGGCGGCAACGCCCGCATCTCGCCCTTCGCCAACCCCTTGCTCGCGACGGCCGGCAGCGGCGACGTGCTCGCCGGGATGGTCGCGGGCTACCTCGCCCAGGGGCTCAAGTCCTTCGACGCTGCCTGTCTGGGCGTCTACCTCCATGCCGCCGTGGGCGAAGCCCTGCGGACCGAGTACGGTGACGCCGGCCTACTCGCGGGCGAGCTGGCCGCGCGCCTCCCGGGCGTCGTCCGGGAGATCCGCGAAGCCTGATGTATAGTCACCGTCCATCACGCCGCCCGTCGGAGACGCTGTGAGCCGACGCGTTGTCGTAACCGGTTTGGGCATGGTCACGCCCCTGGGCCTCGATGCCACCTCGACCTGGGAGGGGCTCGTTGCCGGCCGCTCCGGAACGGCCCTCATCACCCAGTTCGACACGGAGGGCTTCGGCTCGCGGGTGGCTGCCGAGGTCAAGGACTTCGACCCCAATGCCTTCATGGAACGCAAGGAAGCGCGACGCGCCGACCGCTTCGCGCAGTTCATCTTCGTCGCCGCCGAAGAGGCGCTCCGCCAGTCGGACTTCGCGTTGCCCGAGGACGATGGGCGCGATGTAGCCACGATCATCGGGACGGCCCTCGGCGGCGTCCACTCGATGGAGCGAGAGCACGATGTCCTCCGCGAACGCGGGCCCGGTCGCGTGAGCCCATTCCTCTTGCCCCTGATGCTGCCGGATATGGCGAGCGGCCAGCTTAGTATCCGCTTGGGCACGAGGGGCCCGAACTTCGCAATCGTGAGCGCTTGCTCGAGCGGCGCAGACGCGATCGGGATCGCGACGAACATGATCCGCCGGGGCGACGCCGACATCGCGATCGCGGGGGGCAGCGAAGCCGCGATCTCACCCCTCATCGTGGCCGGCTTTGCCGCCGCCAAGGCGCTCAGCGAGGCGAACGACACCCCCGCCAGCGCCTCACGGCCGTTCGATGCCAACCGCGATGGCTTCGTCATCGGCGAGGGCGCGGGCGCGCTCGTGCTGGAATCCGAAGAGCACGCGCTCGCACGGGCCGCGACGCCGCTCGCCGAGCTCGCAGGCTATGGCGCCACGAGTGACGCCTACCACGTCACCCAGCCGTTGGAGGACGGCTCGGGCGCCGCGCAAGCGATGCGGGCGGCGCTCGCCGAGGCAGAGGCGGCGCCCGATGACATCGACTACCTGAACGCACACGGCACCTCCACGGCCCTGAACGACCGCCTCGAGACGCTGGCCGTGAAGCGGACGTTCGGCGAGTACGCCTACACGCTCCCCATGAGCTCGACGAAGTCGATGACGGGGCACCTCCTCGGCGCGGCGGGGGCGGTGGAGGCGGCGATCGCCATCCTCGCGCTCCAGCACGGGACGATCCCGCCCACCATCAACCAGGAGACTCCAGATCCGGACTGCGACCTGGACTACGTGCCGAACACCGCTCGCGCAGCGCCCCTGCGGGCCGTGATGTCGAACGCCTTCGGTTTCGGCGGGCACAACAGCTCGCTCGTCTTCCGCCAGCCCGCCAGCACGAATCGATGACCGCAGCGGTGGGGACGGCGCCCCGCTGGAGATTGCGGAGGCCATTCGCGCGTCAGGAGCGGCTCGTGCAGCTCCCGCCCGTGGTCGGCACCGTCCTCGCCGCCCGCGGCATCACGACGCGCGAGGCGGCGGACCGCTTCTACAAGCCCCATCTGGAGACGCGCCACGATCCCCTCCTGCTGCCGGGAATGGACCGCGCCCTGCAGCGCACCCGCGAGGCCATTGCGAACCGCGAGTCGATCGCGCTCTTCGGCGACTTCGATGTCGACGGCGTCACCTCCGTTGCGATCTTGAAACTTGCGCTCGAGCGCCTGGGCGCAAAGACGATCCCCTACCTGCCGGATCGGTTCAGCGAGGGCTACGGGCTCAACCTGAAAGCCGTCGAGACCCTGCGGGACGCTGGCGCCGGGCTGCTGGTCACCGCCGATTGCGGCACAAGCTCGGTCGAGGAGATAGCGTTCGCCAACGACCTCGGCGCGGACGTCATCGTTCTCGACCACCACACCGTGCCCCCCGAGCTGCCGGCCGCGCTGGCGGTGATCAACCCGAAGACCAGCGGCTCGCGCTACCCCTTCACCGAGCTCGCCGCGGTCGGCGTCGCCTACCGCTTCCTGCAGGTGCTGTACGAGTCGCTCGGCCGCGAGCTTCCCGAGCACGAGTTCGTCGATCTCGTGGCGCTCGGGACAGTAGTGGATGTCGCGCCCCTTTTCGACGAGAACCGCACGATCGTGGCCGCGGGGCTGGAGCAGATGCGCGCGAGCCCGCGACCCGGGGTCGAGGCGCTGGCCGCCGTTTCGGGCGTGATGCCGGGCCGCATGGGCGCGGAGTCGCTCGGCTTCGGACTCGGCCCGCGCATGAACGCCGCCGGACGCATCACGCACGCGCAGGCGGCCCTCGATCTCCTCCTCGCGGGTACACCCGCGGAGGCGCGACCCTTCGCCGAGCATCTCGACGCCCTCAACCGGCAGCGTCAGCAGGAGTGCGAACAGGGCCAGCTCGAGGCCGAGGAGCTGCTCGGCGCCAGCGACGACCCGCTCATCATGATCGGCAGCGAGAAGATGCACGTCGGCATCGTCGGCATCGTCGCGGGGCGCCTGGCGGAGTCACGCAATCGCCCCGCTATCGTCTACGAGCGCGGCGCGACGGAGAGCCGCGCGAGCGCGCGCACCATCCCCGCCTTCGACATCATCTCCGCGATCCGCAAGGACGCGGATCTGCTCGAACGGCACGGCGGCCACCGCGCCGCAGCCGGTTTCACCATCCGCAACGAGAACGTCGAACCGTTCCGCGAACGGATCGTCAACACCGCGGCCGAGCTGCTCTCCTCCGAGGACCTGCGCCGGGTGATGCAGATCGACGCCGAGACCGCGCTCTCGGACCTCACCGGGATCGAGGTGAAGGGCCTCACCCGCTTCGAGCCCTGCGGCGAAGGCAACCGCAGGCCGGTGCTCCTCAGCCGCAACGTCAAGCTGGTGGACAGCCGCCGGGTGGGCGCAGACGAGAGCCACCTGAAGCTGAAGGTGCGCGACGGCGCCGCGACCTGGCCCGGCATCGCCTTCCGCAGGGGCGACGCCGAACTCGCCGACGAGCTCGACATCGTCTATTCGCTCAGCCGCGAGTGGAAGGGCGAGCGCATGGAGCTCGAAGTGCTCGACTTCGCCCCGAGCTCCGAGCGCCGCCCCCTCGAACTCGTGACCGCCAGCTAGTGGCGGAGATCAAGCTCTCTGCGGACGGCGAACGCGCGCTCGCCGAGGGCGAGCGGCTGGCCACGGGCCTGAACATTGCGATCGAGGCGGTCGAGTTCCTCCTGGTTGGGGCGCTCAACGTCCTCCGCGAAACGGGCTGGCCGAACCTGCCCACGGGCGAAGCCCTCGAGGGCGCGCTGCGCAGCGTCCACGGCGAGGGCAGCACCGACCTCACGGACCGCGTAATGCCCGGCCCGAGCCTGCGGCAGGCGCTGAACATGACGGCCGGCGCCGTTCGCCGCGAGGGCGGTACCACCATCGACGCGCTCATCATCGCCCACGGGATGATCGCGTCAGGCGAGATCAATCCTGCCTTCTACCAGGCGTTCGGCACCTCGCAGGACGAGCTCGCCACGCTCCTCGAAGGACGCGCTAGCTAGGGGTTCTAGGACCAGGCCTTTCCGGACACCAGATCAGAGATGCGATGCGCCGGCAGGATCTCCACGGCGGCTCGCCCTGAATCCCCACAACCCCAGACGCTCATCGTTGAAGCGCTCGAACGCCTCCGCCGACTCCCACACGTCGGTGCGGATGGGGACCCGACGCTGAGCGCCCATTCGCGCGGCGCTACCAGGCGTCGTAGCGGTTCGCGATCGGGAGGCGCCGGTCGCGGCCGAAGGCGCGGGGCGTGATCTTCACGCCCGGCGGTGCTTGGCGGCGCTTGTACTCGTTCCGATCGACGAGCGCGAGGATGCGCCGCACGGTCGCCTCCTCGAAGCCCATCGCCACGATTTCCGCGCCGCTGCGGTCACCTTCGACGTAGGCCTCGAGGATGGGGTCGAGGATCTGGTAGGGGGGGAGCGAGTCCGCGTCCAACTGATCGGGACGCAGCTCGGCGCTCGGCGGCTTGTCGATCACCGCGAGGGGGATGAGGGGGTGCCCAGCGGTCGCATTGCGCCAGCGCGCAAGGGCGTAGACGAGCGTCTTCGGGACATCCTTGATGACGGCGAAGCCACCGGCCATGTCGCCGTAGAGCGTGGCGTAGCCGGTGGCCATCTCGCTCTTGTTGCCGGTGGTGAGGACGAGCGCACCGAACTTGTTCGCGAGGCTCATGAGCACGTTCCCACGCTGGCGAGACTGCAGATTCTCCTCCGCGACGCCGTCCTCCGTTCCCACGAACGCCTCGCCGAGCATCTCGAGCATGGCCCCGTGGGCAGGCTCGATCGCGATCGTGAGCAGCTCGATCCCGAGGTTCGTCGCCAGCTCCGTCGCATCGGAACGGCTGTGCTCGCTCGAGAAGCGGCTCGGCATCGAGACGCCGGTGACGTTCTCCGCACCGAGCGCGTCAACCGCAATGGCCGCGACCACGCTCGAGTCGATCCCGCCGGAGAGGCCGATGTAGGTGGGCGTGAAGCCCGTCTTCGCGAGGTAGTCGCGCGTACCCAGGACGAGCGCCTCCCAGACCTCCGCTTCGTCACAGAGCGGCTCCGCTCGCGGTCGAGCGATCTCGCCCCGGGCCCCGAGATCGGCCTCCATCTCCAGATCGACCACGTCGACATCCGCGAGCGCATCGCTCTGGCGAAGCTCGATCCGCCTGCGTGGATCGTGGAGGCGACGTTGCGCGGCTTCACCCAGATCGACATCGACGATGACGAGTTCGTCCCGGAACTGCGGGCCGCTTGCGACGATCGCGCCGTGCGCGTCCACGACCATCGAGCCGCCGTCGAAGACGAGCTCGTCCTGGCCACCGACGGCATTCACGTAGGCGATCGCGATGCGGTTGTCGACGGCACGCGTCGCGAGCATCCGGGCACGGTCTTCGAAACGGCCACGATGATAGGGCGAGGCGTTGATGTTCACGCAGAGTTCAGCGCCGCCCAGGGCCATGCCATTCAGGGGCTGACCCGGGTACCAGATGTCCTCGCAGATGCTGGCGCCAAAAGTCAGCTCGCCGGCATGGTAGACAGGGACGCGCCGGCCGGCTGCAAAGTAGCGCTCTTCGTCGAAGACACCGTAGTTGGGGAGGCGGCGCTTGTGGTAGGTGTCGCGCCACTGGCCGCCCGCGAAGACAGCGGCGGCGTTGGCGGGATCGCCGTTCTCCCAGTCGACGAAGCCGACGACCACGATGATCCCCACGGTCTCAACCGCGAGCGCGGCGGTGGCCGTGCGCGAGTCCTCGCAGAAGCCGCGCCGCAACAGGAGGTCCTCGGGGGGGTAGCCGGTCACCGCGAGCTCAGGGACGGCCAGGATCGCGCAGCCCGCTTCGCGGGCATCCGCGATCGCCGAGCGGATACGGTCCACATTGCCGGCGATATCGCCCACGGTCGTGTTCAGCTGGGCGAGGGCGATGCGACAGGACCTCACCCAACCAGGATAGCTTTCCCGGCGCTATGACCCCTACGACCGGGGCCTTGCGACCGGCCGCTACAATGCCAGGCGTGATTGACGTACTTGCGCTCATCCTCGCGGGCGGTCAAGGCGATCGTCTCTCGGTGCTTTCGGAGCAGCGCGCGAAGCCTGCGGTAGTCTTCGGCGGCCAGTACCGCATCGTCGACTTCGCCCTCAGCAACTGCGCCACCAGCGATATCGACAGCGTCGCGGTGCTCACCCAGTACCGGCCACGCTCGCTGGTCAGTCACATCGGATCGGGGCGCGCGTGGGGGCTGGACACACCGGACCGGCACGTCGAGATCCTGCAGCCCTACCTTGGCCGCGCAGACATGGATTGGTATCAGGGCACCGCCGACGCGGTCTATCAGAACCTGTACCTCATCGCCCAATCACAGGCCGAAGAGGTCCTGATCCTCTCCGCCGACCACGTTTACCTCACTTCCTACCGCAACCTCGTGGCCTACCACCGCAGCCAGCGCGCGGACATGACGATCGGGGTGTACGCCGTCCCGATCGAGGAGGCGCACCGCTTCGGTGTGCTCGAGCTCGACGAGAACGGTCGTGTGGTCGACTTCCAGGAGAAGCCGGAACACCCCAAGTCGGCCTGGGTTTCGATGGGCGTCTACTGCTTCAATCGCGACGTGCTCTTCGAGGAGCTCCAGGCCGATGCCGACCTCGGCGAAGCGAGCGCACACGACTTCGGGCGCGACATCGTGCCGCGCATCTACTCGACGCGGCGGGTCTTCGGTTACCAGTACCTCGACTATTGGCGCGATGTCGGCACGATCGAATCGTATTGGCAGGCGAACATGGACATGATCGGCCCGCATTCGCCCCTCGACTTGGCGAACTCCGAGGTCCCCCTGAGGACCTCGGGGCCGGCATCGCCGCCGGCACACTTTGGGCCGAAGGCGGAACCGCACGACGCGCTGATCTCACCCGGCGCCGACATCCGCGGGGCCGTCGAGCGCTCCGTGATCTCGCCGGGGGTGTTGGTCGAGGAGGGGGCGACGGTGCGGGATTCGATCGTGTGTCACGACAGCGTGATCCGCTCGGGGGCGGTCGTCGACCGAGCGATCCTGGACAAGGAAGTGGACGTGGGCGCTGGTGCGATCGTCGGCTCCGGAAGCGACGCGGTCCCAAATCAGGCACGCCCCGATATCGTCAACACCGGCATCACGATCGCGGGCAAGCGCGCGGTTGTGCCTCCCGGAATGACCATCGGGCGCAACGTGATCGTGGGCCCGGGTGTCGAGGAGCAGCTCGTGGGGCTGAGCGCGCTCGAGTCGGGAGCGACCGTGCTGCCCGAGCAGATGCCGCTGCATCTGTTCGTCTAGCGTGCGGCTCTTCAGCGTGGAGGAGGCGCGAGCGCTCCTTCCGGAGGTCATCCCGGTGCTGGAGCGGCTGCGCGACGCCTTCATGGCGCTGCGCGCAGCGCGCGCCTTCGAAGCGGCGCAACGCCGCGCCGCTCTCGCCGACGGCCACCCGATCGAAGCGCCCCAAGCGGGCGCCACGGAAGCGGACGAGGGGGCCCTCGCCGCCACGCTGCGCGAATGCACCGACCTGCTCGTGGCCTGGGACATCCAGCTGAAGGACCCCGAACGTGGTCTGATCGACTTCTCCCACGAGCGTGAGAGCGAGGTCGTCTTCCTCTGCTACCTGCTCGGCGAGGAGAACCTGGGGTATTGGCACCACGTCGACGCCGGCTTCGCCGGCCGCCAGCCGCTCTGAACGCCGACTGCCGCAGCCACCTGGAGGCGTCGCCGGTTCCGTACAATCCCCGCGGCGGCTGTAAGCCGCGGAGGCAGCCATGACGAGCACATTCGGCGTGCGCGACATCTTCGTCGAGGCGAACGGCCTCCGGCACCACCTCATCGCACGCGGTTCACCAGGGACGCCGATCGTCGTCATGCTGCACAACCTCGTCGGCCAGGCGCGCATGTTCGACGCGCCCGCCACGGCCCTGGCCGATAGCCAGCACGTCTATGCCCTGGACTTTCGCGGGCGGGGCGAATCTGCCTGGGGCCCGCCGGACGACTACAACCAAGCCACCTACGCGGCCGACCTCGAGGCGGTCCGGGATGCCCTCGGCCTCCAGCGTTTCGCGCTCATCGGCACGGCCATGGGTGGCGGCGTCGCGATGGCCTACGCGGCCGCCCACCCGGAGCGCGTCTCCGCCCTCGTGATCAACGACATCGGCCCGGACCTCGATAGCGCCGGCGTAAGCCGGATCAGCACCCGCACGGAATCGACCCCCACCGCCTTCACCGACCTGAAGGCGGTCGTGGCTTACTACAAGGAGCACTTCCCTGCGGCGGCACGCCTGACCGACGAGCGCATTTCCGATTTCGCCCGCTGGAATGTGCGCCTCAGCGACACTGGGATCTACGTGTGGAAGATGGACCCTGCCGCCCGCCACGTCGGCGGAGGCGCGCCGGAAAGCGAGGAGCTCTGGCGCATGTTCCGCTCGATCCAGTGCCCGGTCCTGATCCTGCGGGGCGAGGGCAGCGACATCCTCAGCCGCGAAACCGCCGAGAAGATGAAAGCTGTGCACGGCGACGCGGTCCTGGTCGAGGTGCCCGGCGCGGTCCACCCGCCGCTGCTGACGGAGCCTGAGTCGGCTGCGGCCCTGATGGCGTTCCTCCCTACGGCATAGTCGCGCCCTGCCCAGAGGAGATCGAAAGCGATCCTGAGCCGGCGCAGAAGGAACCGCATCACGGATCGGGGCGCCCTCAGAAGGAGTTGACAGGCCCGCGCGGGCGGACCTAGGCTCGGATCACAAGTGAATCGGAGAAGCGGCGATCGGGAAGAGTAGCCGTTGAAGCGGCCTTTCCAGCGAGCGGGGGACGGTGAGAGCCCCGCAGGCGCGCGAACGGTGAATGGCCCCGGGAGCTCCCCCGCCGAAGCCGGAGACGGTGTGTAGGCGAGGGCGGAGAGGGCACCGTTACTGCAGCCCGAGCCTTTCGTTCGGCGACGAGCGAGCGGCTTGCGAAGTGCTCCAGCGAAAGCTGGGGAACGAAGGTGGTACCGCGGGAACCCCCCGTCCTTTGGGCGGCGGGGTTTTTTGGTCCACGAAGGCTCCACCGCCAGCACGAGAATCCAAAGTACCCGACGAGACCAGGGAGGCAGTGATGACGAAGACCACGACGGCATCGGCGCTGGCGGAGCGCGTTCACGGGGCGATCGCGGCCCGCTCGCTGCTCGAGCATCCCTTCTACCGAGCCTGGAGCGCGGGCACGCTCGAAATCGAGCGCCTGCGCGACTACACCCGCCAGTACTACCACTTCGAACAGGCCTTTCCTCGCTTCCTGAGCGCGATCCACGCCCGCACCCATTCGCCGGCCATCCGCCAGCTCCTCCTCGAGAACCTCTGGGACGAAGAGCACGGCGAGCGCAACCACCCCGCCCTCTGGCTCGAATTCGCGGCCGCCGTCGGCCTCTCCGCGGACGAGGTCGAGTCGGCGGCTCCGCACGCGGAGACGGAGGCGCTGATCGAACACTTCGCCGAGGCCGCCGAGCGCGCGCCGGTCGCGGAAGCGCTGGCCACGCTCTTCGCCTACGAATCGCAGGTGCCGGCAATCGCTTGGGAGAAGATCAAGGGTCTGAGCGAGAAGTACGGCCTGCTCCCGAATCAGTTCGAGTTCTTCTCCGTGCACCTCGTCTCCGACGTTGCTCACGCGGGGGCGGAGCTCAGCGCCATCGAGGAGCTGTGCGAGAACAGCGACGGCGTCGTCAGCGCGACGGAGCGCGCGGGCGAGCGGCTGCTCGCGTTCCTCGACGGCTGCTACGCGGCCGCGGCCTAGCGCCACCAATCCCTCCAGGAGAAGCCAGATGAGCGAGCGCAAACGGATCCTGACCGGCATCCGGCCAACGGGTGCCCTCCACCTTGGCCACTACGCCGGGGCGCTTGAAAACTGGCTTCGCCTGCAGGGCGACTACGACTGCCACTTCCTCATCGCCGACTACCAGGTCTCGGACTATGCCGACGATCTCGCCCGCGTGCGCGAGTCGGTGTGGGAGGTCGCGCTCGACTGGCTGGCCGTGGGACTAGACCCCGAGGAGAGCTGCTTCGTCATCGAGAGCCTCGTGCCCGAGCACGCTGAGCTCACGACCTGGCTCAGCTGGTTCCTGCCCCTGGGCATGCTCCAGCGCAATCCCACGCTCAAGGCGGAGATGGCGGACTTCGGCAAGAAGTCCGTACCGGTGGCGTTCTTCACCTACCCCGTTATGCAGGTGGCGAACATCCTCATGCCCCGCGCGCACCTCGTGCCCGTGGGCGAAGACCAGCTCCCCCACATCGAGATGACGCGCGAGCTTGCGCGGCGCTTCAACCGCCAGTTCCGCGAAGTCTTCCCCGAGCCGGAAGGGCTCGTGGGGCGCGTACCCCGGCTCGTCGGGGTGGACGGCCAGGCGAAGATGAGCAAGTCGCTCAACAACGCCATCTACCTCAAGGACGACGCCGACACCGTCACGCAGAAGGTGCGCGGCATGTTCACCGACCCCACGCGCCTGCGCGCGACCGATCCCGGCCACGTCGAGGGCAATCCCGTCTTCATGTACCACGACGCCTTCAACCCGGACCTGGATGAGGTGAGCGACCTCAAAGAACGCTACCTCGCCGGCAAGGTCGGGGACGTGGAGGTCAAGCAGAAGCTCACGAAAGCGCTCAACGACTTCCTCGATCCCTTCCGCGACCGCCGGGCGCACTATGAGGCCCATCTCGAGGAGGTGCGCGGTGCGCTCGAGGCCGGGACGATACGGGCCCGAGCCATCGCCCAGGAGACGATTGCGGAAGTTCGGGACGCCCTCGGCGTTAACTATCTCGCGGACCTGGCGGCGACGCCGGCCGCAGCCGGATCGCCGAAGTGAGCGCGCACGCGGGGCGTCCGCACGCCCGGATCGCTAGAGGCTGAGCGTGCTCCACCCGACACTCGAAGAGGTGCAGACGCTCGCAGAGACGGGCGAGGGCAGCCTCGCGCCCGTCTACCGGGAAGTCGTCGCGGATCTGGAGACCCCAGTCTCGGCGTACCTGAAGGTGCGCGAAGGGCCCTACTCGTTCCTGCTGGAATCGGTGGAAGGCGGCGAGCAGCTCGCGCGCTACTCCTTCATCGGCACCACACCCTACCGCGTCATCCGCACGGGCCCGGGAGAGCGCTACGACGGCGACCCACTGATTCCGCTCCAGGAAGAGCTCGCCGGCTTCCGCGCCGTTGAGTTGCCGGGGCTCCCGCGACTCACGGGGGGTGCGATCGGCTACGTCGGCTACGAGGCTGTGCGCCACTTCGAACCGCGCGTACAGCCGAACGAGGCCGATCCCATCGGTATCCCTCAGGCGATCTTCCTGCTGTGCGATTCCATGGTCGTGTTCGACCACATCCGCCACACGATCAAGGTCGTGGCGCACTGCCGCCTCGATGGCGACATCGAGGCTTCCTACCGCCACGCCGCGGTCAAGATCGACGAGATCGTCGAGCGGCTGAGCCGCCCCCTCGCGCTCCCAGTGGACGAGGTCGACGAGGTCGTGCGCGCAAGCGCGGCCACGACCTCGAACGTCGGGCGCGAAGGCTACGAGCTCATGGTCGAGCGGGTCCGCGAAGACGTGATCGATGGGCAGGTCATTCAAGCCGTTCCCTCACAGCGCCTCCGCCGCCCAACCTCCGTCCACCCCTTCAGCATCTATCGCCAGCTGCGCACGGTGAATCCGTCGCCGTACATGTTCTATCTCGACCTTGACGGCTTCCAGGTCGTGGGCGCGTCGCCGGAGATGCTCGTGCGCGTGGAGGATGGGGTAGTGACGACGCACCCGATCGCGGGCACGCGCCCGCGCGGCGCGACTCCCGAAGAGGACGACGCGCTCGCCGAGGAGCTGCTGGCGGACGAGAAGGAGCGCGCCGAGCACATCATGCTCGTGGACCTGGGGCGAAACGATGTCGGCCGCGTCGCCGAGCCGGGGACGGTGCAGGTCGACCAGCTCATGGAGATCGAACGCTACTCGCACGTGATGCACATCGTCTCGCACGTCTCGGGGCGGCTGCGGGCGGACCGCACGCCCTTCGATGCCTTCCGCGCGGTCTTCCCTGCGGGAACGGTTTCGGGGGCGCCGAAGGTGCGCGCGATGGAGATCATCGCCGAGCTCGAAAACGAGCGTCGGGGGATCTACGCCGGGGCGGTCGGCTACGCCAGCTTCTCCGGTAGCCTCGACACCTGCATCGCCATCCGCACGATGGTGGTCAAGGACGGGGTTGCCTACCTCCAGGCCGGTGGCGGCATCGTCTACGACTCCGTGCCCGCCACCGAGTATGAGGAGAGCGTGAACAAGATGCGGGCCCTCGAGCGGGCGATCGACCAGGCGGAGCTGGCGGCGGCCGAGGGGCCGAGCGGCAGCCTCGGGTACGGCTGATGGCTCAGCAGATCTACCTCGCCGCGATCCTCGAACGCGAGGGGAGGCTCCTGCTTCAGCGCGAACGCGGGGCGGAACGGTGGGCCCTCCCCGGCGGCGTGCTCCTCCCTGAGCACGACGACGTCGAGGCCGGGATGGCAGCCATCCTCGCCGAGATCGGCGTCACCGTGGAGGGCATCGACGACGCCTTCTTCGACACCTTCTTCGTCCCGGCCGAAGAGGGGCACACGGTCTACAACCTCTTCGCCATCTCAAAATGGCAGGGCGAGGTGGCGATGCGCGACTCCCTCGAGGAGGCTTGGCACGAGCCCGCCGCTATCGCTTCCCTGCCGCTGGAGGAGCACGTGCGCGCGGGCATTCTCCAGGCCTTCGGCCTGGCTCAGCGCGGCGACGACAGCGCGCTCATTCTGGGCGCGTTGCGGGGCGAGACGGGCGAGACCCAAACGGATATGGCACCGCCCGCGTTCGGCTCGCGCCGCGAGGCCGGCCGCGATGTCCTCCGCGCCCTCTCGGGGGGCGGCGATCCCGAGGCGCGGCACGCGGGGCTGCGCGCGAGCTCGCCAGAGCTCGCGGACGACATCGTCGACTTCGCCCTCGGCGAGGTCTGGAGCAGCGATCGACTCGACCGGCGCACACGCAGCCTGGAGGTCGTGGCGATGCTCGCCGCCCTCACGGGCCGGCCCGGCCCCCTGCGATCGCACATCAACGGTGCGCTCAACCACGGCGCCGCCCCCGAGGAGGTCGTGGAGACGCTGCGGATGGTCGCGGTCTACGCGGGCTTCCCCGCGGCACTCGCCGCCTGGCCGGTGATGGAAGAGGTCTTTGCGGAGCGCGGCGTCCCCCGCCCGGAACAGGCGCCATGAAGGCCGTGTTCTGGGACCTCGACGACACCCTCCTGAACACGCTACCAGGCCGCATGGAGGCACTCGCACACGCCTACCAGCACTGCCTGGGCGAGACGACGGATCCACACGCGCTCTGGCGCGAGCACAACGGCCGCACGCTCGAGGACCTCGGTCGACGCCTCGCCGGCCACGACTGGCAGCGCTTCGCCGAGGCCTATCGCGACCACTACTACGCCCTCGACGTCGAAATCGCGCCCTTCGAGGGTGTGCGCGAGACGCTCGATGCCCTGGCGGACCACGGCCTCGAGCAGGCAGTAGTGACCTCTAAGGTCTCCTGGGGCGCCACGGAGGAGTTGACGCGCACAGGGCTGCTCGAGCGCTTCGCCGCCGTCGTCGGCTTCGACGATAGCGACGGCCACAAGCCCGAGCCGGAACCGCTCTTCATCGCGATGGAACGGCTCCTCATCGACGAGCCGGGCACCGTTGCCTACGTGGGCGACACGCTCGCAGACATCGAGGCTGCGCGCGCCGCGGGCTGCCACGCGATCGGCGCGGCCTGGGGTTCACTCGACCCGGAGCGGCTGCAGGCCGCCGGACCCGACCTCCTCGCCACTGAGCCCGGCGCGGTCCTGCGCTACGTCGAACGGATCGCCACGGGAGCGACGACGTGACCGGTACCGCCTTCGCCAAAGAGGTCGCACACGTCGGTGTGCGCTTCTATCGCGCGAACGCGATCGACATCGCCCTCGTGCCCCTCCTCAGTGAGGTTGCGAGCTTCACCCGATCAGCTGGTGATGGGTACTTCCTCGTCGTCCTTCTCGGCGAGCCGGGCACGGCTTACCCCTTGAACCTGCGCACCACCAGCGCCTTCGAGGCGGCCTACCTCGGGGAAAAATTTCACCTCGACCGCCGTGGCTTCGGCTATGCGCCGGAGGAGCTGGCCCTCGCGCTCCACGAGGTCGCCGCCGACCTCGCTTCCGAGGAGGGCCTGGACCGATGACCACGCTCCTGATCGATAACTACGACAGCTTCACCTACAACCTCTACCAATACTTGGCCGAACTCGGTGCCGAAGTCGTGGTCCACCGCAACGACGCCGTGACCGTGGACGAGTGCGAAGCGCTCGATCCGGAGCGGGTCGTGATCTCCCCCGGCCCCGGCCGGCCCGCCGACGCCGGCATCTCCCGGGAGATCGTGAAACGCTTCGCGGGGCGCGTGCCCGTGCTCGGCGTCTGCCTCGGCCACCAGTGCATCTGCGAGGCCTACGGCGGACGCATCGAGAGCGCGGGCGAGATCAAACACGGCAAGACCTCCGTGATCGCGCACGATGGCAAGAGCGTCTTCGCGGGCCTGCCGGAGCCGTTCACGGCCGTGCGCTACCACTCGCTCGCGGGCGTGGAGGAAAGCCTTCCGGCCGATCTGGAGGTCACCGCGCGCGCCGAAAGCGGGGTGGTGATGGCCGTGCGGCACCGACAGCACACGGTCGAGGGCGTGCAGTTCCATCCCGAGTCAATCGCCACGGAATACGGCAAGGAGCTGCTCCAGAACTTCCTCGGCGTGCGTGGAGGGACGTGGTGACGGCGATCCAGGACGCAATCCGTGCCCTCCTCGATGACCGCGAAATCGCGGGCGCAGTCGCAGCTGCGGCGCTCGAGACGATCATGTCCGGCGAGGCGACGGAGGCCCAGATCGGCGCCTACCTCGCCGGTATGCGCGAGTACGGCGAGACCGCAGAGGTCGTCGCTGCCTGCTGGGAAGTCATGGAGCAGCACGCGGAGCCGATCGCCGTCGACAATGTCGTCGACCTCTGCGGGACGGGCGGCGACGGTGCCGACACCTTCAACGTCTCGACCGCCGCGGGGTTCGTGGTGGCGGGGGCGGGGGCACGCGTAGCCAAGCACGGCAACCGCGCGGCCTCGTCTCGCTGCGGCTCCGCCGACCTGTTGGAGGCGCTGGGCGCGCGCATCGATCTGGGTGGGGAGGCGCTCGCGCCGATCATCGAAGCCTGCGGCTTCGGCTTTCTCTTCGCACAACGCTTCCATCCGGCGATGCGCCACGTGGGCGGACCCCGGCGCGAAATCGGGACGCGCACGATCTTCAACGTCCTCGGCCCGATCTCGAATCCCGCGCGACCACGAGCGCAGCTCACCGGCGTGGGATCGGCCCCCCTGGGACCGCTCTTTGCGGAAGCATTCCGGCTGCGCGGCCTCGAGCGCGCGATGGTCGTGCACTCCGAGGACGGCTTGGACGAGATCAGCCCCGCGGCAGCCACCCACGCCTGGATCCTGGAGGCTGGCGAGATCCGGGAAGAGGAGCTGACGCCCGCCTCCTTCGGGCTCGAAGGCGGCGGGCTCAGTGCGGTCGCCGGCGGCTCCCCCGAGGAGAACGCCGAGACTCTGCGGCAGGTTCTCGCGGGCGAGGGCGGTGAAGCCGGCGAGTTCGTCATCCTCAACGCGGCCGCCGGGTGCTACGTCGCTGGGCTCGTCGACGACTTCGCCGGCGGCGCGGCCCTCGCCCGGGACTCGATCGCCTCCGGCAAAGCTCGCGCGGTGGCCGAAACCTACGTGGCCCTAACCCAGGAGGCCACATGACGCAAAAGACGAGCATCCTCGACACGATCGTCGCGCAACGCCGTCACGATGTCGCCGAGGCGAAGGCCGCGCGGCCGCCCGCGCAGCTCCAGCGGGAGGCGGAGGCCGCCGCGCAGCCGCTCGACTTCGTCGCGCGCCTGCGCACAGCGCCGCCCGCGGTGATCGCCGAGATCAAGCGCGCTTCGCCGAGCAAGGGCGACATCGCCCCCGCTATGGATGCGCCCGCCCAGGCCCTGCGCTACGCGCACGGCGGCGCGGCCGCCATCTCCGTCCTCACCGAGCCGACCTGGTTCAAGGGCAACCTCGACGACCTCCGCGAGGTACGAGCCGCGCTCACCCCGCTGGGCGATGAGCGGCCGGGGGTCCTGCGCAAGGACTTCCTCATCGACGAGTACCAGCTGCTCGAAGCTCGAGCCGCTGGCGCCGACGCCGTCCTCCTGGTCGTCGCCTGCCTTAACGACACAACCCTGAGCGGCCTGCAGCGCGGCGCGCACGACCTCGGCATGGCGGCCCTCGTCGAGGTGAACAACGCCGCCGAGATGGAACGCGCGGCGGCCTGCGGAGCGAGCATGATCGGCATCAACAATCGTGACCTGCGCAGCTTCGATGTCGACCTCGGGACGACCGACCGGCTCGCGGGCGGGGCGCCTGCGGGCGCGCTGCTCGCGGCGCTCAGCGGCATCGCAACGCGAGCGGATGTCGCCCGCTTCGAGGCCGCCGGGGCGGAGGCGGTGCTCATCGGCGAGGCGCTCATGCGCGCGCCCGATCCCGGGGCACTGATCGCGGAGCTGCGCGGCCGATGACATGCGTGAAGATCTGTGGCGTGCGCGACCCCGAGACCGCCGCAGAGGCGACGAAGGCGGGCGCCGACTTCATCGGCATCATGTTCGCCGAGTCGAAGCGCCAGGTCACGCCCCAGCAGTGCTACGACATCATCGAGGCCGTGCGCGAGACCCGCCGCAACGGCGAGCTCGCACGCATCGAGGGGCCGCAGCGCGGCGAGGTGCGCGGCGCCAGCTGGTTCGGCGCCTGGAACGAGGCGATCGACGATGCGCTCGCGCGCTGGCGACCCTTGATCGTGGGCGTCTTTGCCGACCAGGAGGTCGCCGACGCGAACGAGATCGCCGACGCCGCCGGCCTAGAGCTGATCCAGCTCTCCGGCGGCGAGGGCGAGGACTTCGTCCGCGCGATCACGCGGCCGGTGCTGCAGGCGATCCACGTTCGTCCCGAGACCACGGGCGATGACGTGATCGAGACCGCGGTCCCGGGCGCGGCGGCGGGCATCATGCTCGACACCGGCTCGGCTCAGGCCCGCGGCGGGACCGGCGAGACGTTCGATTGGGCGGTCGCGAGCGAGGTCCAGGCACGCCTCCCCGTCATGCTCGCGGGTGGCCTCTCGCCCGAGAACGTGGGCGAGGCGATCACCGCCGTGGAGCCCTGGGCAGTCGACGTCTCGACCGGGGTCGAAACGGAAGGCAGGAAAGACATCGAGAAGGTCCGCGCCTTCACCCGCGCGGTGAAGGGAGCGGGTGGTTGAGCAGCGAGACGCAGGCAGAGCTGACGCCCCGGTTCGGGGAATTCGGCGGCCGCTACATCCCCGAGGTCCTGGTCGCGGCGCACGAGGAGCTAGAGGAGGCGTACGACGAGGCGCGGCGTGACCCCGCCTTCGCCGAAGAGCTCGCCGATCTCTCCCGTCACTACGCGGGACGGCCCACGCCTCTGTACTTCGCGAAGCGACTGACGAACGAGGTGGGGGGCGCCCGTATCTGGCTCAAACGCGAGGACCTCGCGCACACGGGGGCGCACAAGATCAACAACGCCCTGGGGCAGGCGCTGCTCGCGAAGCGCCTCGGGAAGCCGCGCATCATCGCGGAGACGGGAGCGGGCCAGCACGGCGTTGCCGCCGCCACCGTCTGCGCGATGCTCGACCTCGAGTGCGTCGTCTACATGGGCTCCGAGGACATCCGCCGTCAGTCCCTGAACGCCTTCCGCATGAAGATGCTCGGCGCCGAGGTCGTCCCCGTCGATTCCGGCAGCCGCACCCTCAAGGACGCGATCAACGAGGCGATGCGCGACTGGGTGACGAACGTACGCACGACCCACTACCTCATTGGCTCCGCGATCGGACCGCACCCATTCCCCACGATGGTGCGCGATTTCCAGTCCGTGATCGGCCGCGAGGCCCGGGCACAGATGCTCGATCAGGCAGGCAAGCTGCCCGACGTCGCGGTTGCCTGCGTGGGCGGTGGCAGCAACGCGATCGGCCTGTTCCACCCCTTCCTCGACGACCCCGTTCGCCTCGTCGGCGTCGAGGCCGCGGGCGAGGGGCTCGAGACCCTCGGGCGGAACGCCGCCACCCTCGTGGCGGGACGGCCGGGCGTGCTCCACGGCACCCGCACCTACCTCCTCCAGGACGACGCGGGCCAGATCCTCGATACCCATAGCATCTCCGCCGGGCTCGACTACCCCGGCGTTGGGCCGGAGCACTCCTGGCTCAAGGTTACCGAGCGCGCGGAGTACGTCGCGGCGAACGACGCCGAGGCGCTCAAAGGGTTCCAGCGGCTCACCCTGAGCGAGGGGATCATCCCCGCCCTCGAGCCATCGCACGCGATCCACGTCGCTCTGCGGCTCGCGGGGGAGCTGGGCGCGGACGAGGATGTCCTGATCGGACTGAGCGGGCGCGGCGACAAAGACATGCACACCGTCGCCGAGGCCCTGGGCGTCACCCTCTGAGCGCCAGCGCCGCCGCGAGCACGCCTGCGGGGCCGTACGGCCGGGCGATTCCCTGGGGGCCGAAGCAGGTCCTCATCGGGCTGCTGCTCGGCGCCGGCGTCCTCCTCATCTCGAACGTCGTCCTCATCATCTTCATCGCCGTCAGTGGCGTGGAGTTCCGCACGCAGGACGTTGGCGACGTCTTCGAGAAGGCGGGCGAGATCGCCGGCTACGCCGACGAGCGCCTGGCCGCGGCAGCGACGGCCCAGCGGCTCCCGGAAGCGCCGGCGATCCTCGCGGATCAAACCGCGCTCAAGTTCGGGCTCGGCGCGACCCTCATCTTTCAGGTCGGCCTCATCGCCATCTTGGTCGTCGTCTCACGGCAACGGATCCCGAGCCTCTTAGGCGGCCTTCACCTGGATCGCTATCGACTGCGGGAGATCTGGCGACCCGCCGTCGTCGCCGCGGGCTGTTACGTGATGATCGCGATCTACAGCGTGCTTGTGGACGCGCTCAACGTGGGGCCACTCGAGCCACAGAGCACCGTCCCCTTCAAGATCGTGCGAGACCCCGTCACCCTCACGCTCACGGGGATAGCGGCGGTGGTGGGAGCGCCACTCGCGGAGGAGCTGTTCTACCGCGGGCTTGTCTTTGGGGGGCTGCTGAAATGGGGCTTCTGGCCGGCGGCGCTCCTCTCGGGCGCGATCTTCAGCGGCGTGCATCTCGATCTGGGCAGCCTCATTCCGTTCTTTATCATCGGCGTCGTCGTGGCCTGGCTCTTCTGGCGGCGGGGCAACCTCTGGGAGAGCATCATTTTTCACGTTCTTTTCAACTCCACCAGCTTCGCCCTGCTGGTTGCGACGGAGGCCTGACCTTGTCCGAGCGACTGCGCGCGCGCTTTGCCCAGGCGAAGGCCGAGGGCCGCGCGGCCTTCGTGCCCTACATCATGGCCGCCTACCCGAGCCGCGACCTGACGGTGCCGCTCCTGCTCGCCCTGGAAGCGGGTGGGGGCGATGTGATCGAGCTCGGCGTTCCCTTTACCGACCCCTTGGCCGATGGTGCGACGATCCAGCGTGCAAACGAGGTGGCGGTGGCCGAAGGCGTGACCTTCGCGGACTGCCTCGAGCTGGTGCGCGAAGCCCGCGCCCAGGGGCTCGAAGCGCCCGTGCTCCTCATGGGCTACGACAACCCGATCCTGGCCTACGGCGAGGAACGCGCGGCGACGGACGCCGCGGCAGCCGGCGTGGACGGCTTCATTGTTGTCGACCTGCCCCCGGAGGAGGCGACCACGTTCCGAGACGCCTGCAAGCGGAACGGCGTCAGCTTCGTGCCCCTCGTCGCCCCGACCACGTCTGAGGCACGCATGGGGGCGGTCGCGGCAGTCGCCGATTCGTTCATCTACTGTGTCAGCGTCACGGGCACCACGGGGCAGCGTTCAGACCTGCCCCCCGAGCTGGGGGAGTTCTTGGCCACCATCCGCCGGCACACGGACCTCCCGCTGGCCGTTGGCTTCGGCGTCTCCACGCGGGAGCAGGTCGAGCAGGTGGGGCGGCTGGCTGAGGGAGTGATCGTGGGCTCTGCTATAATCGCGGCCATCGACGCTGCCAACGCAGAGGACTGCGAGCAACGCGTCAGGGAGTTCGTGGAGCATGTCACCGGCCACAGTCGGGATGGTGGAGCCGGCCCAGGGTGAGGCCCGCCGCGCAGCAGCGCGGAGGCAGAGCCCGGGCCGTGTCTACGCTGGCCCGCTGGCCGGGGCCTTTGCACTCCCCGCGCGCTAGCACAAACCGCCGCTATCACTGATCTTCCCGGAGGAGGACCTGCGCGCATGCCGGTTCGAGGCATTCGCGGCGCGATCACCGTGGGCAAGAACGCCCGCGAAGCGATCCTTGACGCCACGCGGGAGCTGCTCGAGACGATGGTCGAAGCGAACAGCGTCGAGGCTGACGATGTCGCATCGGCACACTTCACGACGACGCCCGATCTCAACGCCGAATTCCCGGCCGTCGCCGCGCGACAGTCGCTCGGCTGGACGCACGTCCCGTTGATGTGCGGCCACGAAATGAACGTGCCCGGCAGCCTGCCGATGTGCGTGCGCATCCTCCTCCACGTGAACACGAACGTGGGGCCCCATGACATCGAGCACATCTATCTCCGCGGCGCGAAGGCGCTCCGCAGCGATCTCCAACCCGAAAGCCAGCCAGCCACGAACGCAGGAGGGTGAGCCGATGATCATCGTGCTCTCCCCTCATGCCAGCGAAGACGCCATCGACCAGGTTGTTACGCGTGTACGCGAAACCGGCCGCGAGGTGAACGTCTCGCGGGGCACGGAACGCCTCGTGATCGGCGTGATCGGGCCCGATGCCCCCGAGCTGCAGAACATGTTCGCAACCATGCCGCAGGTCGAATCGGTGCATCGCGTGACGAAGCCCTACAAGCTCGTCAGCCGCGAGTTCCAGCCCACCGATACGGTCATCGAGGTGGCGCAGGGGGTGACGGTCGGCGGCCCCCAGATCGCCGTCATCGCAGGGCCGTGCTCGATCGAGAGCGAGGAGCACATCGTCGACACCGCGCGGGCGGTGAAGGCGGCGGGGGCCAACATCCTGCGGGGCGGCGCCTTCAAGCCGCGGACTTCGCCCTACTCCTTCCGCGGACTGGGGGAGGCCGGGCTCGAACACCTCAGCGCCGCCCGTGCCGAGACGGGCATGCCAGTCATCACCGAACTCATGAGCGTGCGTGACATCGAAACGGTCGCTGCGCACACCGACATCATCCAGATCGGCGCCCGGAACATGCAGAACTTCATCCTCCTGGACGAAGTCGGGCACAGCGAGAAGCCGGTGATGGTGAAGCGGGGGATGAGCGGCGAGATCGAGGAGTGGCTGCTCGCGGCTGAATACATCAGCGCCAAGGGCAACCCCAACGTGATGCTCTGCGAGCGCGGCATCCGCACGTTCGAGACGGCCTATCGCAACACCTTCGATATCAACGCCATTCCCCTCGTGAAGGAGCTCAGCCACCTGCCCGTGATCGCGGACCCGAGCCACGGCACGGGGCGCTGGGGCCTGGTCGCGCCGGTCGGCCTAGCGGCCCTCACCGCCGGCGCGGACGGCCTGATGATCGAGGTGCACCCGAACCCAGAGCGAGCCCTGAGCGATGGTGCGCAATCTTTGACATACGCCCACTTCGCCGAGATGATGAAATCCGTTGCCGGTATCGCCGCCGCTGTCGAGCGAACGGTGCCTGAAACCGAGGCGACCGCTGGAGCGGGATAACGGCAACTGGTTCCGAGCGGGCGCGCCGTGGCGGGGGAGCGACAGCCTGCTGGAGGCCATGCCCGAGATTCGCTTGCCCGTGTTCCAGGGCCCGCTCGACCTTCTGCTTCAGCTGATCCAGCGCCAGGACCTCGATATCACCACGGTTTCGCTGGTCGCCGTCGCCGACCAATACCTCACAGCGGTGCACGCCGATGAGGCTCTGGACGCGCCCGCGCTGGCGGACTTCGTCTCGATCGGCGCACGGCTCCTGCACCTGAAATCGCGCGCCCTCCTCCGCAGCCGCGCGGACGAAGAGGAGCTGGAGCCGGACGAGAACGAGGTCGGCCAAGAGCTGGTCGCGCTCCTGCGCGAGTACCAGCGGTTCCGCGATGTCGCCGACGAGCTCGGCGCGCGTGAGGCGGCCGGGCTCCGCACCTATGCACGCGGCACGCCGCCCCCGCAGCCACCCCCCGGAGACCCGCTCGATGGGGTCACACTCGACGCCCTCTACGCCATGATGCTGGAGGTGCTCGAGCGCGTGCCCGAGGAGCCGGAGGGCGTACTCGAACGGCATCAGGTGAGTGTCACCGACAAGATCGCGCTGCTCGAGGCGAAGCTCGCGGGCAGGAGCCGCTCGTTCTCCTTCCGCCGCGCGATCGCGAGTTGCACGAGCCGCCTCGAGGTCGTGGTGACGTTCATCGCCCTGCTCGAACTGCTCAAGCGCGGTATCTGCGATGTGGAACAGGCGAAGCCCTGGGCCGAAATCAGGGTCGTAGCGATCGATCAGCCGGTCGCCAGCGGGCGCTGAGCACGGCGCGCACGGAACGCCCCGATCGCCGTGGCCGCACGCCAGCCGAGGAGCCCCAGCGCGGCGCCAGACGCATCGAAGAAGACGTCGACCGGATCGACGGTGCGGTTGGGGATATACGATTGGTACCACTCGTCCGCGATACCGAGCAGCAGAACCGCGATCCATACGGACACGAAGACGCCGACGTTCGAGGCTCGCGAGAATCCGAGACTCACGTATCGCGCCA
This sequence comes from Tepidiformaceae bacterium, assembly GCA_965247935.1. Lineage (GTDB taxonomy): Bacteria > Chloroflexota > Dehalococcoidia > Tepidiformales > Tepidiformaceae > CAUYXJ01. The sequence goes on along the minus strand of CBDFIA010000002.1, from coordinate 176,087 downwards.
GGAGGACGGCGAGGATTGCGTACTCGAACAGATGGGCGAAGCGCGTAAGGCCCTGGCCCTCGACCAGGTTCGGAGGGTTCGAGACGCTCGAAAGCGCAACGATGACCGCAATCCAGAGCAGCACCGGAGCGAGCCGCAGCGCAGGCATATCACTAGTGTAGTCGGCAGCGTCGTGCGACATTTGAGCCCACTCCGCGCCGCCGTGCCGAGGCTTAACCCTGGGGTGTTCCCGCGATGACCCTGCCCTCCCTCACGCTCGCACAGCTGGAGGCGGCTGCACCGGCAGGCGGGACTGCGCTCGTGATCGGCGTACTCGACGGGGTCCATCGTGGCCATCAGGCGCTCCTCAACCAGCTCCGGATCGAGGCCGGGGGCCGCGGCCTCGATCCGGGCGTCGTCACCCTTCACCCCCACCCGATAACCGTGCTGCGGCCGGATGTCTCTGCCAGCTACCTCACCTCCCTGGAGGATCGCCTCAGGCTCATGCGCGAGGCCGGCGCCGCCTGGGTGCTACCGCTGACCTTCACGTCCGAGCTCTCGGAGGTCACGGCGGAGGAGCTGGCGGAAGCCTTCCAGCGCCTGCTCGGCATGCGCCTCATGGTCCTCGGCCCGGACGCGGCCTTTGGCCGCGGTGCGCCGGGAGATACGCCTGAGCGCATGCAACGCAGCGGCACCGAGCTCGGCTTCGAGGTCATTCAGATCGCGCCGCTCATGGTGGGCGGCGAGCGCTGCAGTTCGACGATCGTGCGGGCCGCGCTCGCCGGAGGCGAGATGGGCGTCGTTGCTGATCTCCTGGGGCGAAGGTACCGCCTCGCCGGGCCAGTCGTCCGCGGTTTCGAGCGCGGGCGCACGATCGGTTTCCCCACCGCGAACATCTCCGTGGCCGCGGACCGCGCTCTGCCCGCACTCGGCGTCTACGCCTCGATCGCACACGTGGCCGGATGCGAACTCATGGGTGCGACGAACATCGGCCGGCGCCCTACCTTCGATGAGGGCCATATCTCGATCGAGACGCACCTGCTCGACTTCGAAGGCGACCTGTACGACGAGCGCATGGAGATCGAGATCGTGGCACGCATCCGGCCTGAACGCGCCTTCGCGGGGCCGGACGAACTCCGCGCGCAGATCGCTGAGGACGTGCGCAGTGCACGCGAGCTGCTCGCATGAGCCGGCAGATGGCGCCGGTCGAGGAGCAGCTCTTCGTCCTCATGAGCGGGGTCGAATACGGCGACACGGGTCTCCGCCGTGCCTTCGCAGGCGAGCTGCGCGAGCGCCTCGAAGAGGACCGCCCCCTGCGCGTGTACCTGGGGATCGACCCCACGGCGACCTCGCTCACGCTCGGCCACGCGGTTCCGCTCCGCAAGCTGCGCCAGTTCCAGGACTTCGGCCACGAGGCCATCTTCCTGATCGGTGACACCACCGCCATGATCGGCGGCGACCCCTCGGACAAGAACGCACTTCGGCCGCAGCTCACGATCGAAGACATCGCCATCAACGAAGGCAGCTATTTCGAGCAGGCGGCCAGTCTGATCGACCCCGCGCTGACAGTGCTCAAACACAACTCTGAGTGGCTTTCGCGCCTCGACCTGAAAGACCTCATCAGCCTGATGTCGAAGTTCACCGTCGCGGAGATGCTCAGTCGTGACAACTTCCGCAAGCGGCACCAAGCGGGCGACGCCGTCTACCTGCATGAGTTCCTCTACGCGCTCCTCCAGGGCTATGACGCTTACGCATTGGAATGCGACGTGCAGGTGGGCGGCACGGAACAGCTCTTTAATCTGATGGCGGGGCGCAAGATCCAGGAGGACGCAGGCCAGCGCAAGCACGTGCCCATCACCATGCCCATCCTCGTGGGCGTCGACGGCGTCCTGCGGATGTCCAAGTCGACCGGGAACTTCATCGGGCTGGACGAGGCGCCGGCCGACCAATACGGCAAGGCTATGTCGATCCCGGACAGCGCTCTCGCCAACTACTTCGAGCTGGCAACGAGCCTCGATCGCGCCGACGTCGCGGAAACGGTAGCCGCCCTCGCGCGCGGCGAGCGCGATCCGCTTGCCGAGAAGAAGCGGCTGGCGCGGACGATCGTCACCGAGCTGCACGGGGAAGCCGCCGCCGAAGAGGCCGAAGCGCACTTCGAGCGCACGATCCAGGGAAAGGAGTTGATGGAAGACGCTGACGCGACGGTAACCGTACCGTTCCTCGAGGGCGAGACGTACGCCGCTCTATTGGTCAGAGCAGGGATGGTCAAGTCACGGAGGGAGGCAGTCCGCCTCGTTGAGCAGGGGGGACTGCGACCTGCTAGCGCCGTGTTCTGGCGTGGCGCGAACTCACCAGAGCACCTCCACAAGGCGACCAAGGATCCAAACGCGCTCGTCTGGGGCGGCGGGACTTTGCGGCTCAACGTCGGGAAACGTCGTTCACTCAGGGTCTACCCGCCGGTGAACTAATGCCCCAGCTGCGCTTGCCATAACGGCCGCGACCCATGACAATCCGTGGCCTGGCTCCGGAGGCGCGACCCTGCTCGCCAACGCCTCGGAAATTCACGGACGCACGGCCCAATTGCTGTGGACTGGGCCACGAGCCGCTGCCTAAGATAGCGCCGGTTCGCAAACCCAACCGCTGACGACTTACCGGAAGGGCTCCTCTGCATGAACTCCCAGATCTCGGATTTCCTGAACTTCCTGGCCGTGGAGAAGAACGCCTCGAACAACACGATCGCCGCGTACCGGAACGACCTCTCGCAGTTCGAGCAGTGCGTCGGCCGCCAGATTCCGGTGGCGCAGAACTGCTGGCAGTCCGTCTCCAACGAGGTTCTCCTGAGGTTCGTGGAGGAACTCCGCGAGAGGGAGTACAAAGCCGCGACGGTCGCCCGCAAGGTCGCGGCGGTGAAGTCCTTCTTCGGCTTCATGGCAGCCGAGGGGATACTCGAGAGCGACCCCACCGAACAGCTGAAGTCACCCCAGGTAGGCAAAACGCTGCCCAAGACCCTGAGCCCAGAAGAGATCGACGAGCTCCTCGAACAGCCCTCGCGAAGAAGCACCCCCGAGGCGCGCCGCGACAAGGCGATGCTCGAAACCGCCTACGCCACCGGCATGCGCGTAACCGAGATCGTGTCGCTGGATGTGCCCGACGTCGCCCTCGAGAGCGACCCGGTAACCGTTCGGGGCGTCGGCAAAGGCGACCAGGAACGCGTCCTGCCGCTGTATCAGCGAGCAGTCGATGAGCTCCGCCAGTACATCTTCCACGTTCGCCCCAAGATGGTGCGCAACCGCCGCGAAAGCGCGCTCTTCGTGAACCGCCGGGGCGAGCGGCTGACTCGCCAGGGCTTCTGGCTGATCCTCAAGAACTACGCACGGGGGGCCGGCCTCGAGGGAATCACGCCCCATACGCTGCGGCACACCTATGCAACGCACATGCTTTCGGGCGGTATGCCGCTTCGTCATGTCCAAGAGGCGCTCGGCCACGCCAGTATTTCGACCACGCAGATCTACACCCAGCTCACCGACCGCCAGAAGCGCGAGCAGTACGACAAGGCGCATCCGCGCGCCTAGTGCCCCGTAGCCGGGGTTGAGCACCCCCGGCTCCACCCGAGCACTCTCGCGGCCCCGCGGCGGCTAGACTGCGGGGGTGCCGGCCCCCCGCGAACTCCTCTCAGCCCTCGCAGCGACCAACGCCGAAGCAAGACTGCGCGCACTCGACGACCAGGACGTGCTCACCTCCGCCCTCTTCCCAGAGCTCGAGGAGGGCCGCGGGTTCGAGCAGCCGGCGCTCCATCACTTCACCGTGCTCGACCACAACTTCGCGGCCGTGGGCGCGCTCGAACGCGCGCTGGACCACGGCATCGAAGGCCTCACGTTGCCGGACCCCTCCACCGAGATCACGCTCGCAGACGTGCTCAACGACGAGATCGACGGCCTGCCTCTGGTCCAGCTGCTGCGTCTCTCGTGCCTTGTACACGACGTCGCCAAGCCGCGCACCGCGATCGAGACGGACGGGCGGCTGCGGTTCCCCCGGCACGGACCACGGGGCGCCGAGTTACTCGAAGATCGGCTCGGCCAGCTCGGCTTCGAGCCTCAAAGCATCGCCTTCGTGACCACGATGGTGCGCTACCACCTTCGGCCCGGCGAGTTCGCGCGCTCTTGGCCGCCCACCGACCGCGCCCTGCGACGCTTCGCCCGCGACCTCGACGGTCATGTGCTACCGCTCATGCTGCTCCAGCTCGCAGACGGGATGGCCACGCGCGGGCCCAACTACGGCCGCGAGCACTTCGCGCGGCACATCCGCTTTCTCACGTCGGTGGTACTGCTCAGCGCGGATGCGCTGAGCAGCGAGGAGCCGCCGCTGGTGAGCGGCGACGACCTGATCGCGGAGCTCGACCTGCCAAGTGGACGGCTGCTGGGGGCTGTCCTAACATCGGTGCGCCAGGCTCAGCTAGCGGGCGAGGTAGACGATCGCGCGACTGCGCTCGCCCTGGCCCGCCGAACCCTCGAAAACCTGAAGGCCGAACGTTAGCCCGGGAGCGCCGCCATGGCCGTGATGTTCAGCGTGATCTTCTATACCGTGCTGGCCGTCGCGGCTTTCTACTTCATCCTCCTGCAGCCCGTCCTGAAGCAGCAGAAGCAGCGCAAGAAGGCGGTCCGCGACCTCCAGGTCGGCGACGAGGTCGTCACGACCGGTGGCATCATCGGCGAAGTGAAGGATGTCATCACGCCCCCGGACGGCCCCACCGAGCTCATCCTTGAGATCGCCCCCGCTGTCCGTGTGCGCGCACTCACCGACGCCATCGAGCGGCGTCTGACCACCCTGGAACCTGAGCCTGCCGACCCGATCGAGGCGGTAACGGTAGGCAGCGAAGAGTCCGCCGACCAGCATGCGTAACCCCCTCACGCTCGGCCTGTTCGTCGGGGTCATGACTCTCAGCGTCGTCTGTCTCCTGATCGTGTGGCCGAGCACCCCTGGGCGCTACCTCCCCGGGGACTTCTGGCCGGAAGGCAGGGGCCTCAGCATCGGTGGCTTCGAGCGCGCCACGATGCGCCTCGGCCTCGACCTCCAGGGCGGAGCGCACCTCGTCCTCCAAGCCGAGCCGCCTCCGGGCTTCGACGGCGACATCAACGAGTCGCTCGAGGTGGCCAAGGATGTGATCGCGCGGCGCGTTGATGCCTTCGGCGTCGTCGAGCCGGAAATCCAGATCGCGAGCGGGAACCGCCTCGACGTGCAGGTTCCCGGCATGACCCTCTCGGAGGCCGAGACGCTTATCGGGCGAACGGCTTCGCTCCAATACCGCGTGCTCGACGACCAGGGCAGCCTCATCCCAGCAGTCGGCGTCATCCAGGGCGTCAAAGTCGCGATGACGGGCCAGCACCTGAAGAACAACACCTTCCCCGATCGGCTCGGGACGCAGTTCGTGGTGAACTTCGAGACGACGGGCACAGGCAGCGAGCTTCTGCGTCAGATCACGAGCCGGGCGCTGCAGTTCGACATCAACGATTCACGGCGGCAGATCTTCATCTTCCTCGACGAGGAGCTGATCTCGAACGCCGTCGTCCAGAGTGAGATCAGCGACAGCGGCATAATCACGGGGCTCGATAGCTTCACCGCCGCGCGCGACCTCTCCAAGCAGTTGAATGCGGGCGCCTTGCCTGTGCCCCTTCGCACAATCCAGGCGAACGAGGTCAGCGCCTCCCTGGGCGACGACTCCGTGAAGGCCTCCGTCAACGCCGCCGAAATCGGCCTCGTGGCCGTCCTCGCCTTCATGATTCTGTACTACCGCTTCCCCGGGCTCCTGGCCGCCGGGGCCCTGGTCGTCTACGCGCTGATGACGCTGGCCGTTTTCAAGATCTGGCCGGTCACCCTCACGCTCTCCGGGATCGCCGCTTTCATCCTCTCGATCGGGATGGCGGTCGACGCCAACATCCTCATCTTCGAACGCATGAAGGAGGAGTTGCGCCGCGGCCGCCCCTTCAACACGGCCATCGACATCGGCTTCAGGCGCGCCTGGCCCTCGATTCGGGACTCGAATGTCGCGACGTTCATCACCTGCGCAATTCTGTTCTGGTTCGGCGACCAGTTCGGGGCATCGTTCGTACGGGGATTCGCCATCACCCTCGCCATCGGCGTCGCGGTGAGCATGTTCTCCGCGATCACCGTTACGCGTACGTTCCTGAAGATGCTTGTCGGTACACGCATCGCGCGTTCGCGCTGGCTCTTCAATGCGGAAACGCCGCGCGGGATGGGGCGGGATGCTGCAGCGGAGGGCGACGCCGAGGCGGCGGGTCCACCGCCGGCCCGTCCCTCGTTCTTCGACTTCGCTCAGCGGCGTTGGCTCACCCTGGGCGGCTCGCTCGTGGTCTTCGCCGCGGCAGCGATCACGCTCGCGATCCCGCCGAGCCTGCGTGCGGGGATCGAGTTCACCGGCGGCGCGACGTTCACCATCGAGTTCGAGTCGCAGGCGGTGAGCCCGGACGAACTGCGTGACGCATTGAGCGTGCTGGGCCATGAAGAGGCGCGCGTCCAAGGGGCGGGATCGAATACGTACCTCGTCCGCACCGGGGAACTCGAGGGCGCACCCCCCCTCACGGGCGCGCCTGGACCGGTCCCCCCAGGCGAGATTGACGTGATCATCGCGGGGCTGGAGGCCGAATTCGGCGCCGTCGAACGGCTCGACTTCGCCACCGTCTCCGGCACGGTCTCGACGGAGATCGCGCGGGACGCGACGTTCGCCGTCGCCGCCGCCGCAGGGGCGATCCTCGTGTACGTCGCCTTCGCCTTCCGCCGCCAAGCGAGCCCCTGGCGCTACGGGCTCTGCGCCGTGATCGCGCTCCTCCACGACGCGATCATCGTGCTGGGACTGTTCTCGCTCCTTGCAAAGTTCTCGGGCACGGAGGTCGACACGGCCTTCATCGTTGCGATTCTCACGGTCATCGGCTTCTCCGTGCACGACACGATCGTTGTCTTCGACCGCATCCGCGAGGTCACCTCGCGCGACCCCTACGTGCCCTTCGCAGAGGCCGTCAACGTGAGCCTCACGGAGTCACTCGTACGCTCGATCAACACATCGTTCGTCACCGTCCTCACGATCATCGCGATGTTCCTGATCGGCGGCGCTACCATCCAAAACTTCCTGCTCGTGCTACTCGTGGGCGTGATCGCGGGGACGTACAGCAGTATCTTCGTCGCCGCTCAGGTGCTCGTGGTCATGGAGAACAACGACCTCGGACGCTTCTTCGGCCGCCTGCGCGGCCGCTCGGACCGCTCCCCCGAAGCCGAGCTCGAGCCCGCCTAGCCGGTCCCCTTTTGCGTGCCCGAGTCGACGCTCGCGGGCGCCTCGACGGTGCCTGTCGGATCCCGGGCACCGTAGAGGCCAAGCGGCGACTCCCCCTCCTCCCTCGCCGGGAGGCCGAGACGTCGTCGCAGGGATCCGCGGTTCGAACCGTCGTTCGTCGCCTCGGGGGTATGGACGACCACGGGCATCGGCAGCGCGTGTCCGAACACCAGCGCCTGCCGCTTACTCTCCAGGGCCGCGATCACCTGCTTCAGGCCGCCCCGACCAGAGACACCGCCGACCAGTGCTTCGACATCACGATCGCTATCGAGCTGGAGGCAGAACTTCGTGCCGATCTGGGAAAGCACCTCGGGGTCGATCTGGCTCGGCCGCTGGTCGATCACGAGCAGGGTGACGTTGTACTTGCGCAGCTCGCGCGCGATCTGCCCGAAGATGCTCTGGCCCGCCAGCGAGCGGTCGACGAACTTGTGGGCCTCCTCGATCACAATCACCAGCCGGTTGGGCGGCGCGTCACGCTCCTGAGCGCGCTCGGTGCGGTCGCGATAGCGCTCCCAGATCCGGCGCGAGAGCATGTTCGCAACGAGCATGTAGCTCGTGAGATCGGTGCCGTAGCGGCCGAACTGCACGACGACGCTCTTGCCGCCCTGAAGAGCCTGCACGACGTGCTCCATCACGCCGCTGAACTGGGACTCGCCTTTGCGCACGAAATCGTTCCGCGCGATGCGCCGCGCACCCCGCCGCAGGTTCTCGAGCGAGCCCGGGTAGCCGATCCGCGCAGCCACACGGGGCCAGGTGACATCCTCCTCCGGCGCCTCTGCGCCCCAGAGCTTGGCCACGACCGCTGGCGAGGGATCGTCGGCGAGGAGCTCGTCAAACCAGCCGGGGCCGAAGCGCTGACGGCAGTCGCGCGCGGCCTCGACCGCGTGTTCGGTCAGCTGCAGCGTCTCGCGCAGAACCTCGAGGTCGTTAGGCTTGATGTCGCGCGTGCCGATGAGCACCTGCCCATCGGAGCGGGCAACGCCGGGCTCGAGGGTGTACAGCTCCAGGTCCGCCTGATGGCGTTGCTTGAGGGAGCGCAGCTCGCGCGCGCCGGGCCCCTGGAACTTCATGCTCCAGCCGTAGTCGTTGTGCATGTCGAAGACCAGGGCGACCGTGCGATCGCTGTTGGTCGCCGCCGCGGACGAGCGCGTGAGCATCGCATCGAGGAGCTGGAGGACGAGCACGCTCTTCCCTGTGCCGCTCTTCCCGAACACACCCGCGGAGCGCTCGAAGAGGCGTTCGAAATCGACGCCGACCTCGAGATCCCCCATCCCTAGGGGCGAGCCCAAAGGGATGGCCGCGCGGCCCTCGGTCGAGAAGGCTCGGTCCAGCGTGGCCTGGTCCGCCGGGAGGACGGGCGCGAAGTGCCGAGGCAGGCGGCGCGCCCGGGTTGGCTCGCCGCCCGTGTCCTCAAGCTCCAGGTAGGGGTCGACCGAGACTGCGGTATAGACCCCGGTGTCCTGCAACACCTCGCGCAGGAGCCGCCCGGTGCTCTCGGCGGGGGGCCAGGCGGTGGTGCCCGCGTCCACCGACTTGAGGACGACGTCGGTGACCATTCCGAGCAGGCTGGCGCTGTCGGCAAGGGGGGCCATGGCGTACTGGCCGAGCTGCGCCACCTGACCGGCGTCGAGCCGCACTTCCAGTCCCTTGGTGAGCGAACCGCCAACGACGAGACCCAAGGACGGGGCCATCCCTCCTTGCCCGTCTCGTCGATTGCGCGGCATCGCCTCGTCGCTCCCCAGTCGCGTGTTTGGCGACGGCTCGGCCGCGCCACGCTCGGTGTCCGCCAGCCGCTCGTCCGCTCCGCGCTCGGGTGCTCCGCGCTCGGGTGCTCCGGTCGCTCGTCCGCTCCGCGCTCAGTTGCTCCGCGCTCCGTGTCTACCAGCCGCTCGCCCGCTCCGCGCTCCGTGTCTATCCGTCGCTCGCCTGCTCCGCGCTCGGCGTCTACCGGTCGCTCGCCTGCTCCGCGCTCGCTCATTGCTCCACCGCCCGCAGAATGCTCGTGAGCCGCGAAGGCTCGGCTTTGAGGAGCCGCGCGAGCTCCTTGCCCGCGCTGATGGTGAACTCGCCGGCATCGGGCCCAAAGGCCCGAGCCACGTCTCGGATGGCAGCGGCGACGACAGCGTCGTCCGCATCGCGAGTTGCGACCAGAGGTACCAGAAACCCGCCGTCGGCGCCGATCCGGAGCTTCTCGTCGTCCGTTGCCGGCTGCACCTCCGCGAGGAGCGGCGGCGGCTGGGGAGGCAGCAACGCACGCGAAACCTCGCGGTCGATGTGGCCGCAGATCACGACGGTCAGTTCGGTCCGCAGGAGCATGGCGATCTCCGGGTTCTCGGCCATGACCGCGGCCCCGCTCTGGCCTGGCTTTCCGCGCGGGGCGAGGGGGCGGCTGGGGTCCTCGGGGCCGCTCTCGCTGCCAGCGACCACACCGAAGGTGAGGTAGTGACCCTCACGTACGGCGAGCATCTGGCCGAGGGCGTGGGGCGTGCTCGTGTAGCGCGGGTAAGCGCAATCGAAGCTGCGCACGTCGGCGCGGATGACCCGCGCGATCTCGCTCAAAGCGAACGCCGCCGTTTGCTCCGCTCCTTGCCGTTCGCGGGCGCACGCAGGCCAGCGTCGCCCGCAATCAGCACGAGCAGTCGCTCGAACTGATTGCGATCGCCCATCGAAATCACCGCCTGCTCGTGCGCCTCCTGGAGGGCACGGGGATAGCCGTCGCAGCGCGCGCATTGGTCGACGAGGGCGGCGTGCAGCTGCCCGATCTGCTCCGGCGCGGAGGCCCACAGGGGCACCTCGACCCGAGCAACGTCGTCGCCGACGCGAAGATAGAAGAAGGCGACCTCGTGGCCGGGGAGGAGCTCCTCGACCCGCCCCGGCCGGCTACTCCGCGACGCGAAGAGGGCGCTCCGTTCGCCGTCCCCGAGCAGGCGTCTGAATACATCGCCGTCATCGAGGAGCGGCGCAGGGCGGGCGGGCGCCGCCCCGAGGGTTTCGAGGCTGATCGCGACTTCGCGGGCGGCCGATGCAGAGATGTATGCGCCGACGCTGAGGGGCGCGCCGCCCGCGCGCAGGCGCTCGAGCGCTTCGAAGGTGCGGTCACGATATGGCGCAAGCGCCGCCTCCGAGGCTTGCCGCGTGTGGAGGTCCCACGGGAGCAAGGTGCCGTCGATCAGGAGGACGGCGGCGCCAGCGGTGATCGCGGCCGACGCAAGCTCGGCGCCGCGTTCCAGCTCGCGCACATCGCGGAGGAGGCGAACGGCGAGACCCCGTGGCGCCGCACGAATATCGGCAGCATCGTCAAGGAGTTCTCTGTCCAAGCCCACCTCGGCGGTCGCACCCAGATCGGCCTCGCGCGTGACGCCGTAGGGCAGGCTCGCATGCCCCACGTTGAGCGCATAGCAGCGCACCGCCGCGAACCGATCAGGGGCGATCGAGGATCCATCAACCGCGACGACGGTGAGCGGGGGGCAGGCCTCGGGGGCAAAGGTTGCCGACGGGTTCTCGGCGAGCGCAAGCGCGTAGGGGACGGCCTGATCCCGCATCGCCTGCTCGACGCGAAAGTTGGCGCCGTGGAGATCGGCGTTCCAGCGTTTCAGCGCGCCGCTCGCCTCGTCGAGGGCGGCGCCCGTGGCCACGAGTACCGCCTGGTAGCGGTCGACGACCGCCGGCAACTGGGCGGCAACGAGGTCCATGCGCAGGCTCATCGGCGCGCTTCCGCGGGCGAGCGGAGCACGCGCACGTCGCCCACCCGCCGCGTCGCGTGCGTAGCGTCGAGATGTTCGAGCAGGGCCTGCGCGTACTTGCGGCTGGTGCCGAAGAGGTCGCGCACTTCGGGCAGGCTGATCGAGCCGTTCGCCTCGATGTGGTCACGGATGCGGCGAATGAGTCCCTGGTACGTGTCGGCTTCGAAGACGACGCCGGCGCCCGTGTCCTCGACCAGCCCCTCGTCGACGAGATAGGCGAGGAGGTCAGGGGGCGGCAGTCCGTCGGTCGGGGGGCTGGCGCCGCCCGCTTTCGCCGCCGCCACGAAAGCGTCGGCAACCTCCTGCTCGGCGTCGCTGAGCTGAACGAGGTAGCCGGGCGGCTGGAGCGCGCCACCCGCTCGTTCCGCGAGCGCCCCGCTCGCGATCGCTTCCGCCGCAACCAGTTCGAAGATCTGCGCGTCGAGCCCCAAGCCGCTGCGGAGGTGCTCGCGCGGCGCGGCCGGCCGCAGGGGTTGCGCGGCCAGGTAGGCGCGCACGGCTGCACCAAGGTCGGCGGCCGCGCTCTCGAGCCAGACACGGCCCACGAGGAGCCGCCCACGCTCGACGGCGTGCTCGGCCGCGAGCAGATCGGCGGCGGCGGCCTCCGCCTCGGTGGTCTCGATCCCGAGCGAGACCGCGAGTTCGCTTCGGAGGAGCGGTGCGACGGAGAGCGCATCGGCGAGGCGATCGGCGGGCGTCCCTTCGAGCTGGCGCGCCAGGGCCTCCAGCGTCGGAAGATGGTTGCGGCGGTGGCGCCGCGGGTTGATCGCGACGATGGGACCGCCGGCAACGGTCTCGTTCGGCGTACGCACGATGCACGAATCGCGCGGGAGCACAGCGACCGGCGTTTCCAGTACGAGCTGCGCCCAGGCGCTCTCGCCCAGCTCGAGCTGGTCGCGATCGAGAAAGCGAAGCTTCGCTTCGGCTTCGGAGGTGGCGGAGAGGAACGTCACGCCCGCATCGTGGGCGAGGGGATGGCGCAGGAGATCCGTGGCCTGCACGCGCACATCGACGGCCCGAACCGGTGCGAGGGTCCCTCTCGCAGCGAGGACCATCCCGCGGCGCAGATCCTCGGTGCGGATTCCGCTCACGTTCACGGCGGCGCGCGTGCCGGGGCCGATTCGTTCCAGCTTCTCCCCGTGACGCTGGAGGCCGCGCACCCGCCCCCGCAGCCCCCCGGGCTGGACCTCGATCTCGTTCCCGATCTCGAGGCTGCCGTCGAGGAGCGTGCCCGTGACGACAGCGCCAAAGCCCTGGATCGAGAAGGCCCGGTCGATCGGAAGGCGCGGCCGGCCGAGATCCCGCTTTGCCGGAGTCCCGTCCAGCGCGGAGTCGAGAACGGTGAGCAGTTCGTCCAGCCCCCTCCTCGTCGTGGCCGAGGTTCTGACGATGGGTGCGCCGAACAGCTTCGTCTCGCTCAAGATCTCGGCAAACTCCGCCTCGACCAGGTCGACGTACTCCTCCTCGACGAGATCGCACTTGCTGATCGCGACGACACCGGCGGGCACATCGAGCAGCTCCAGAATCGCGAGGTGTTCACGCGTCTGCGGCATCGGGCCCTCGTCGGCGGCGACCACGAGCAGGGCCAGGTCGACCCCCCCAGCCCCGGCGAGCATGTTCTTGATGAACCGCTCATGGCCGGGCACGTCGACGATGCTGATCTCGCGGCCGGAGGGCAGCGTCAGCCAGGCAAAGCCCAGGTCGATGGTGAGGCCGCGATCCTTCTCCTCGCGGAGTCGGTCGGGGTCGATGCCGGTGAGCGCCTGCACGAGGGCGCTCTTTCCGTGATCCACGTGACCGGCGGTGCCGATGACGTACATTTGTTCGGTTTGATTATAGCCGCAGATCCGTGCTGCTTGGCGCCGGCCGCCCCGTTCCCGGTCAGTCTGCGAGCGCCAGCGGGGCCTGCTGCAGATGCGTCAGCATCTGGACCGCGACCTCGCTGTGCAGGAGACGGCCCCTGCCGGTGAGGCGCAGGCGTCCCCGATGGTGCTTGAGCAGGCCGGCGCTGAGGCAACGCGCCGTGGGCTCACCGACTACCGCCTCCAGCTCTTGGCCGAACTGCGCCCGAAACTCCGCGGGCGCGAACCCCTCGATGAAGCGCAGGCGCAACGCCAGCCAATCGGCGACCGCCGTCTCGGGCTGGGGACGATAGGACGTCTCGATGGCACGTCCCGAGCGCTTTACCGCATCGATGTACGCGCGCGGGTGAGCGATGTTCTCGAAGCGCTCGCCGCCGATGAAGCCGTGGGCGCCGGCGCCTATGCCAACGTAGTCGCCATAGGTCCAATACACGCGATTGTGCCGGCTCTCGTGCTGCGGTAGGGCCCAGTTCGAAAGCTCGTACGCTGCCAGCCCTGCCGCCTCCGCCCGTTCGTCCGCGGCCTCGTACATATCCGCGACGAGATCGGGATCGGCGGGCACGACCTCGCCGCGTTCGACGCGCCCGGCGAGGGGTGTGCCTGGCTCTACCGTGAGCGCATACATCGACAGGTGATCGGGCGCGAGCGCGAGCGCCTGCACGACCGTTTCCTCCCACCCAAGGAGTGTCTGACCGGGCAGGCCGTACATCAGGTCGAGGTTCACGCTGCGGATCCCCGCCTCGCGAGCGAGGGCGAGCGAGGCCGCCGAAGCCTCCGGCGTGTGGATGCGGTCGAGGAAGGCGAGCTCGTCCGCAGCGAAGCTCTGGGCGCCGAACGAAATGCGATTCACTCCTGCCGCCGCGAGCTCGTCGAGGTCGGCCCCCGCGGTCGTGCCGGGATTCGCTTCGAGGCTGATCTCAGCGCTGGCAAGGACCGGTGCAACCGCGCGAATCGCATCGATCATCGCCGCGATCTCGGCCGCCGCCATCTCGCCGGGCGTGCCGCCCCCGAACGCGATCGAGGTCACGGTGCGGTCCGCGAACACGGGCGCCCAAGCCGCGATCTCGGTAGCCACCGCCTCGGCGTAGGCACCCTTTAGTTCATCCATCCCGGCGTAGGCGTTGAAGTCGCAGTAGCCACAGACACGCACACAGAAGGGGATGTGGATGTAGACCGCGAGCGGGTTCATCCGCCAGTGGCGAGCGCCGCGCGGAGGTCGGCGGCCCGCTGCGTCGTCAGCGCGTCAACACCCCAACGGGCGAGCGTGCGTGCACGCTTGGGGTCGTCGACGGTCCAGGCGACGATGCTCAAGCCTGCGGCATGCAGATCCTCCACTACCTCCTCCGAGAGCAGCGAATGCCGACACGAGGCCCCGGCGGGCACGCGGTCGTGAGTCACAACCGAGAGGAGCAGATCGAGCTGGGCGGGCACATCGACCGAATAGTAGACGTCGACCTCAGGGCAGATCGCCTTGACCTCGCGCAGGAGCGACCAGGACTGAGACGACGCCACGAGCCGCGCGCCACCGTCCTGGCCCCGCAAGGACCGCCGGATGAGCTGCGCGGCCACGACGCCGCCGTTCTTGAGATCGAGGAAGACGCCTGCCTCACCGGCGGACTCCGCAAGCAGCTCCGCCAAGCCGAAGGGCGCACGCGGCGGGCGCGTCACATACCAGCGTTCGAGGAGCAGGGGCACCCGCGCGGGCAGGCGGCGCTCGTGTCGCGCCTCGAAGCGGCCGCGGTGGACCCAGAGGTCGACTTCGAGGAAGTCGGCGCACTCGGCGATCGCCGCACGGGCGCGCGAGGCGGTGTTGCCGGCGCTGTGCGCGATGATGGCGGGCCGGCCTGGGGCGGGGGAGAGGGCCGCGGCCCGCCTCGCCCCGGGGTGGGTCAAGGCGTGGCCGCGCTCGGTTGCTCCCGCACTGGGTGGCGTGGGGACACGGGGATGTTTCCGTTCGAGATCGCGCGCAGGGTGCTCTCGTCCGAGAGGCGATAGCCGTCGGTAATCGGCACGATCGCCTCGAGCGTGACGAAGCGGCTGAGCAAGGCGGTCACGGTTTCCCGGCTCGTGCCGATCGTCTGCGCGAGCTCCTCGTGGGTGAGACCGAGGTGGATCTCGCGACCGTCCGCGCGATCGAGAAGGGCATCGGCAAGGCGGCCCGAGACGGGCTTCGAGACCAGATTCATGAACGTCCGCTGCATTCCCGAGAGGCGGCGTGCCATCAGCTCCGCCATGGCGAAGCCGAGCTTCGGCGACTGCTGCACGAGGTGGGAGAAATCCTCCCAGGAGATGCTGACCGCCACGGTCTCGCCTAGGGCGCGGGCGAAGGTAGCCCGCTCCGCACCTTCGATGATCGCCATGTCACCGACGAGGTCGCCCTTGTCGGCCACATCGAGGATGACTTCCTTGCCGTTGTCAGCGACGTGATAGACCTTCACGCGGCCCTTGAGCAGCAGGAACACGCGCTCGGGCGAGTCGCCGGCCGAGTAGAGGAACTGCCGGGGCTCGAAGCGGCGTTCGCTGAGGTGGGGAACGAGGCGATCCAGCTCCTCATCGGAGAGGACGTTCATGAACTTGCTGAGCTGACGCAGATACCAGGCGATGGGGCGCTGCAGGGGAGCGCGCTTCCTGGGGGCGGCAGGGGGGCTCGGGAGCGAATCGGTCATCGCGATTCCCTTTCTCGTCCGAGCCGCGAGCGGAGGTCGTCCAGGGCGCGCACCGCTTGCGGGTTCGGGTCAGGATCGCCGCTGTCAACGTACCGTTCGAGATCAGCCAGGGCAAGCTCTTCGATGCCTTGCTGGTATCGAAGCAGCCCGCGTTCGAGATAGAGGGCGGCGTTCCACGGTTCGAGGCAGAGACGCAGCCCGAGCGCGGCGATCCAGCGGGGTGCGTCGCCCTGCTGCTGATAGACCCCGCAGAGGTTCAACAACATCCGCTGGAGGATCTGGCGGCGCGTCACCGCCGCGAGCAGCGCCTCGCCGCTGGCGCCCGCGTCCGCCAGGCGCTCGATCTGGCTCCGCAGCTCATCCCGCGAAGGCCGCGCACCGCCCCTGAACGGATCGACGAAGAAGCCGTCCTCACCACCACAGCGGACGAGGAAGTTGCCGGGGAAGCCGATGCCATGACATTCGAGGCCGACTCGCTCCGCAACTTCGAGGTAGACGAGCGAGAGGGTAATCGGAAGGCCGAGGCGACGCTCGAGAACGCGGTCGAGGTAGCTGTTTTCGGGGTCGCCGTAGGCCTCGCGGTTCCCGCGGAAACTGCGTTCCTCGAAAAGCTCGTGGCCGATCGCGTCCGCGAGTGCCTCATTCCCCGCGCGTTCTCCCGCGCGCGAACGGACCGCCTCGGCGATCAGATCGAGCTCGCGCGCAAGGGCGTGCGGGTCGACGGAATCGCGGCCGAGGCGGGCGATCGCGACGGCTCCGCCGAACAGATCGACATCGTGATCGCGGCCGGCGATCGCCAGCGCGAAGTCGCTCTCGGGCGTGCTCTCCACAACCTCCCAGCGTAGTGCCGCGCGCCGGGCGCCGCCACTGCGAAGCGGCTTCCCGGGGCCCACGACGCACAAGCACGAGCCCCCGTAGAGTCTCGCACATGGCTTCCTGGACGGCTGCAACGCGCTCGTGGCTGCGGGAGGCGCCGTATGCCCTCGGGCTCGCGATCTTCTCCGGGCAGGTTGCGCTCGGCATCGTGCTCTTCGCGATCTTCCAGGAGTTCGTGCCGAACGAGCTGGGGGGGAGCGATGCGCTCGGGGGCTATCTCCTCGCCCTCTACGGTGGCTCTCGCTTCCTCTCCGAAACGCCGACCGGCGCGATCAGCGACCGCATCGAGCGCAAGCACGGGCTGTTGGTTGGGTTCGCGGTTATGATCCCGGCGTTAGCCCTGATGGGCACGATCCAGAACGAGTACGCCTACCTGGGCTTCGCCGCGATCCTCGGCGTCTCGACCGCCTTCGTCTGGCCTGCCACCTACGCGATCACCGCCGATCTCTACCCACCGACGCAGCGCGGGAAAATCGTGGGGTTCCTCAACGTCGGTCAGCTTCTCGGATTCGGCCTAGGGGCGCTGATCGGGGCCTCCCTGGTCGAGACCGTCGCCGACTCCCTCTTCGTCATCGCCATCGCTGCCGTGCTGATCGCGTTGACGATCGCCCAGGTCGGCGTCCCCGCCTATCGCCGAAGCGGGCTCGGTCCGGCCCTCGACGCCGTGCGACCACCGCTCAGGAGCGTGCTCTCTGTGCGACTCCTCTTCCTGAGCGTCCTGATCCTCGCCGCAATGATTGGCGTGAGCTCGCTCATCCCGGCAATCCGGCCCTACGGCGAGGACGAGCTCGGCATCTCGTTCGCCAGGCTGGCGCTCCTGCTGATGCCCGCGGTCGTGTCGGGCGGGCTCCTCTACGTTCCCGCCGGCCACCTCTCCGACCTCATCGGCCGCACCCGGCCGCTGCTCATCGGCCAGCTCCTCATCATCGTGGGCGCGCTCACGGTGGCGCAGACCACGTTTGTCCCGCTCGCGGCGTTCGGCACGGCCGTGGTCTTCTGCGGGAACGTGCTCTCGGTACCAGCGCTGAGCGCTTCGATGATGGACCTCGCGCCGGAGTCCCATCGCGGGACCTTGATCGGCTGGTCGGTGGCGCTGAGTGGCCTGGGGCTAGCAGCGGGGCCGGGGCTGGGCGGCTTCCTCGTGAACGCCTTCGATTCCCCCACGGTCTTCCGGGTGGCCGCCTTGATCGCTTGCGGCACCATGCTGCTCACGCTTGCCTACGGTCGCGCCTACGGGAACGCACCGGCGGCGGCGGTACCAAGCGGAACCCCGAGCGGCTGAGCTTAACGCTCTTCGATCGTGACGCCGGTGATCGTCACCGGGTCGTTCGGGAGGTCGTTCGCACCGGTCTCCGCTTCCGCGATGGTGTCCACGATGTCCTCGCCGGCCGTGAGTTTGCCGAAGATGGTGTAGTTCGGCGGCAGCGGATAATCCGCGTGCATGATGAAGAACTGGCAGCCGTTCGTGTTCGGCCCCGCGTTCGCCATGGCGAAGGTGCCCCGGTCGTAGGAACGGGTCACCGGTTCGTCGTCGAAGCGGTAGCCCGGACCGCCACGGCCCGTCCCCGTGGGATCGCCGCCCTGGATCATGAACCCCTTGATCACGCGATGGAAGATCAGATCGTTGTAGAACCCGTCACGCGCGAGAAAGACGAAGTTGTTGACCGTATTCGGCACGTCCTCGGCGAAGAGGTCGGCGGTCATCGTGCCCGCCGAAGTCTCGATCGTGGCGGTGTAGGTCTTTGCGGGATCGATGCTGAGGGCGGGAGCTGCGTCGTACTGCGTCACAGGCACTCCGATTGGCTTGAGTGCGCCTCAGCATACGGGAGCGCGACCTTCATTTTCCTGAGGCACGCCCCTCAGCGGCACCCAAGCGCCCGTGAAGACGGCTGATCACGACGCAGATTCCCGGCGCCTCGGCGCCCACGCATCTAGCCCTCGAAAATCCGATCCGTATCGCGGGGCCAGGAGATCAGCTCGGCCGCGGTGAAGAAGAGCGCGACCTCGCGCTCGCCGCTCTCGGGGCTGTCGCTCGCGTGCACGAGGTTGCGACCTACTTCGAGGCCGAAGTCGCCACGGATCGTGCCCGCCGCTGCCTCCGCGGGATTGGTCACGCCCACGCTCACGCGCACCGCCGAGGTCGCTGCTGTTCCCTCGAAGACCGCGGCGACGATCGGGCTGCTCGTGATGTATTCGACTAGGCCCGCATAGAATGGCTTGCCCTCGTGCTCGCCGTAATGCTGGCGGGCGAGCGCGTCATCGACCTGCATCAGCTTGAGACCAATGAGCCGCAGGCCGCGCCGCTCAAGGCGCTCGAGGATGGTACCCGCGAGGCCGCGCTGCATCGCGTCGGGCTTGACGAGGACGAGGGTGCGTTCGGCGGGCATCCGCCTATCCTGCTGGGCTCTGACCCTCCGCGCCAGCGACCGCGAACGGGCGTCTTGGCTGGGTAATGTTGGGCTCGCGAAGGTAGATCGCCGCCAGCTCCTCGACGACGGGAAGCGCACCCGCGAGGTAACGGGCCAACGCCGCAGCGACGCGCTCCCGCGGTCCGATCTCGACGCCACCGAGATCGCCCGCACCCTCACCTGCGAGCCCCGGGCGCGAGAGATCCGCCGCTACGCACGTCTGCACAGCACCGGTGGGGGCGAGGTCGAGAAATTCCTGGACGGCGAACTGGCCCCGACCCGCGGGGTGGATTGCGGTCAACGGCAGGGCCACGTCCGCGGACGCGAGCACGTCGTGCGCGGCCGCCACCGCTTCGAGGGTCGAGAGCCCGGCCAGCGCGCACCCCTGGGCGAGGGCGAGACCCTGTGCCGTGGCGATGCCGACGCGCAATCCCGAATAGCTCCCCGGGCCGCACACGGCCACAACCGCCTCGATCGTTCGGCCGCGAAGCTGCTTTTCCACCGATGCGAGGAGCGAAGCGTGACTGAACTCGCTCGCAGACCCCACGACGCACGGTGGAGTCGCGCGGTCATGCACCGCGAGGGCGAATGCGGGAGAGGCCGTGTCGATGGCGAGGACGCTCACTCGAGGCACAGGCCCGCGAGGATCTCGCGACCACGATCACCCCGCGGAGAGAGCCGCAGGCTGCGCTGGTTTTCCCGATCGCCCGGGAGCAAGGTGATGGCGAGCCCATCGCCTGGGAGCGCGCTAGCGCCGCGCTCCGGCCATTCGACGGCGAGCACGCCCCGCTCGGCCTCCTCCCAGAGGCCGAGCCCTTCGAGTTCGTCGAGAGCGGAAACCCGGTAGAGGTCGGCGTGAAAGAGCGTTTCACGACCGGGATGCTCGTTCACCAGAACGAACGTAGGGCTCGTGATCGGACTGGGGCAGTCGAGGCCGCGGCCGATGCCCTGGGCAAGCCGCGTTTTGCCGCTGCCCAACTCACCGCTGAGGAGGACGACGTCGCCAGCGCGAAGCAACACGCCAAGGCGCTCGCCGAAGGCGCGCGTCGCCTCCTCACCGTCGCTCTCGAGGGTCCGTTCCTGGGCCGCAAGCATCTCGAAGCAGTATAGGCGCGGGGCCGGGCTGCGGCCCGTAGCCTGCTACGCTACGGGCCTGTGCGAATCGCCCTCATCTCGGACGTGCACGCGAACCTGGTGGCGCTCGACGCCGTTCTCACGGATGCCGAGGCGCAGGGCGCGGAAACAATTTGGAACCTGGGCGATACGGTCGGTTATGGGCCAGATCCGAACGGCGTCATCGCTCGCCTCAGAACCGAAGGTGCGGTTTCCGTGCTCGGCAACCACGACGCCGCCGTAAACGGCGAGATCACCACCGAGCTCTTCAATCCGGTAGCCGCAGAAGCGGCTGCCTGGACGGAGCAGGAGCTCGACGACGACGCCAGGGCTCACCTCTCCGGACTCGCCACGCTCTACCGCGAGGGCGACTGGAGCTGCGTGCACGGGACCCTGCGCGACCCCATCTGGGAGTACCTCTTTACGGTCGAGGCTGCGGGCGAACATTTCCAGCGGCAGCAGACCCCATTCAGCGCCGTCGGGCACACCCACGTCCCCCTTCTGATTCGCAAAGTCGAGGGGGGCGGGGTCGAGGCGACGCCGCCAGGTGAAGACCAGGACGAGCCCCTCGGCGAGGGCCTGCTCTGCGTGAACCCGGGCTCGGTGGGGCAGCCCCGGGACGGGGACCCGCGCGCCTCCTATGCGCTCGTGGACACGAGCACGGCCACGGTTACGCATCATCGCGTTGTTTACGATGTGCCCGAGACGCAGCGGCTGATAGCCGAGGCGGGGCTACCGAAGCCACTCGCCGAGAGGCTGGAACTGGGTCGCTAGGCCTACCTGAAGGCGGTTTGACACCTAGCGCGGCACTTCGTACGTTCTTTCACAATCATTGCCCAATCGAATCAGCGGGCGAGCCGTAAGGCCTCCGTGCACGGTGGAGAAACGATGGCGAAAGCGAACCTCGACAACAACGGCAGAGTTCGAGTTTCGGCGCTCTTGGGGGAGCGCATCAGGCAGGCGCGGAGGGACTCTGGAAAGAGCCAGGGACAGCTCGCGCAGTCGCTGAGCACGACCCAGAGCGCGATCAGCCTCTACGAGGCCGGCCAACGTTCCGTGGGTATCGACATGCTCCTCAACGTGGCGCGCATCCTCAATCGCCCCCTGCACTACTTCTTGGGCGAGGACGGCGCCATGCTGTATGTACGCGAGAGCCAGATCGCGACAATGGTCGACGAGCTCGAGCGGCGACCCGAGGACATCCCCGAGCTGCTCGCCTACTGGGAGTTCCTGCGCTGGCGTCGCACTCACGGGGCCGTCGCCAGCAAGTAGCCGTGTCGCGACGGCGAGACCTAGCCGATCCTCGAAGACCCACGGGAGCAACACGGTGGCGCGCCGCCTCTACGATCCAGCAGACGCCCGTCGCCTCCTGAACCCGGGCCCGGTCAGCATCGTCACCGCGAATTGGCGCAGCCAGACGAACGCTGCGCCCGTCGCCTGGACCGCCCCGCTCTCGATGGACCCACCGATGGTGGGCTGCGTGCTCCATCCCGGGCGCTTCACCGCGGACATGATCCGCTTTAGCGAAGAGTTTGCGCTAAACATCCCTGGCCCCGAGCTCCTGCGCGAGACGGCCTTCTTTGGGAGCCGCTCCGGCCTCGACGAGAACAAACTGGAGAGCAGCAAGGTGGACACCTTCGCGGCGCTCCGGATCGAAGCGCCACTGATCGACGGCTGCCTTGCCTGGATCGAGTGCGGCCTGCGTGACGTCATTCCCACCGGTGACCACACGCTCTTCGTGGGTGAGGTGACGAGCGTACAGGCGCTGGAGGAGGCGTATGCCGAACGCTGGCTGCTCGAGCAGCACAACTTCAGCCCCCTGACGTTCCTCGGCGGCAGCTGGTACGCGGTCGTCGGCGATCCGCGTGAGGCTGTCTACGACGTCGACGCGCAGGGCGGCCTCATGGGCGAGAGCGCCGAGCAGCGGGAGGCGCGGGAAGAGGCCGAAGCGGAGGAAGAGGAGCTCCGGCTACGCGAGGGTGACGAAGGCTACGAGGAGCTGACGACCGGGGGCTAGCTTCGCCCTAGCCGCGCGCCTCGATTGGCTCGTAGGTTCGCGAGGCCTCGCCTGAGTAAACCGCATTCGGCCGAACGAGGCGGTTATCCGCGTACTGCTCGAGCAGGTGCGCACTCCAGCCGGCGATGCGTGCAACCGCGAAAATCGGCGTATAGAGGTCGTTCGGGATGCCGAGCATGCGATAGACCGAGGCGCTGAAGAAGTCCACGTTCGGGAACAGCGGCCGGCCCGCAAGGCGTTCGGCGAGGTAGTCGCGTACACGCCGCGAGAGGTCGAAGTAGTTGCGATCGGGTGAGACCTCCGCGAGCTCGGCGCCTAAGCGTTCGAGGATGATGGCGCGCGGATCGGTCGTCTTGTAGACGCGGTGGCCTATGCCCATCACGCGTTCGCCGCGCCCGAGCATCGCCTCGACGTGCGGCTCGATGTTTTCGGGGTCTTTGATCTCTTGGAGCATCTGAAACACAGCGTCGTTGGCGCCCCCGTGCAGCGGCCCCTTGAGGGTGCCGATCGCCGACGCGATCGCTGAGTACATGTCGCTCATCGTGGAAGCGGTCACGATCGCGGCGAAGGTCGAGGCATTCATCTCGTGCTCGGCGTGGAGCGTCATCGCCACGTCGAAGACCCTGACTTCCAGCTCCGTCGGCTCTTCGCCCTTGAGGGTCCAGAGGAAGTTGGCCGCATGGCCGAGGTCGTCGCGCGGCGGAATGATGTCGAGGCCCTGGCGGGCGCGATGGAAGGCGGCCACTACGGTCGGCATGCGCGCCGTGAGCCGCGCTGCCGTCCACTTCAGCTGCTCCGGAGTGAAGTCGTTTGACTTCGGATCGAGCGCGCCCAGGGCGGTGACACAGATCTCGAGCGCGCGCATCGGCTTGGCGTGATTGACCAGCTCGGCGATGAGCTGGCGGTTCAGATCGGAGAGCGGCCGCTCCGCGATCAGCAGCGCCTCGAGGTCATCGAGCTCGGACCTGGTCGGGAGCCGAAGATTCCAGAGGAGGAAGGCGGTCTCTTCGTAGGAGGCGTGCTCAGCGAGATCGTAAATGTCGTAGCCGGCATAGATGAGTGTGCCTTCTTGCCCATCGATACTGCAGAGCTTGGTGTCGGCGACATTGACGCCCTCAAGGCCGCGCGAAATCTCGGATGTGGTCACGGGAGTCCTCGTTCTCGCGCTCACGCGGCAGGCTCGGCCACGAAGCGGGCGCTTGGTATTCAGCGGACTGATTCTACCATCGCCGCGGTCGATGAGAGGGCGCGGCGCTTTACGCCGAGACGCGCTCGGCGATGAGCGTACCCATGCGCGCGGTGTCGACGACGCTCGCCCCGGCCGAGGCGATATCGGGGGTGCGGTAGCCCTCCGCGATGACGGCATCGACGGCCGCCTCGATCGCCGCCGCCTCGCCTTCGAGGGCGAGCGAGTAGCGCAACATCATGGCAGTGCTGAGGACCATCGCGATGGGATTGGCCTTGCTCTGGCCGGCGATATCGGGCGCCGTGCCGTGGATCGGTTCGTACATGCCCGTGCCGGTCCCGTCCCGGCGGCGCTTGCCGAGGCTGGCGGAGGGGAGCATGCCCATCGAACCCGCCAACATCGAGGCCTCGTCGGTCAGGATGTCGCCGAACAGGTTTTCCGTGACGATGACGTCGAAATCGGCCGGCCGGCGGATGAGATGCATCGAGCAGGCGTCGACGAGGAGGTGCTCGAGCTCGACATCGGGGTAATCGCTCGCCACCTCGAGCGCGACCTCCCGCCAGAGGCGGCTCGTATCGAGGATGTTCGCTTTGTCCACGCTCGTGAGCTTGCCCCGGCGGCCGCGGGCGAGATCGAAGCCCGCCCGCAGGATGCGGTCGAACTCGCGCTCGCTGTAGCGGATCGTGTCGACCGCCTGGCGGCCGCGACTGTTCGTCCAGCGCTTCTGTGGCTTGCCGAAATAGACACCGCCCGTGAGCTCGCGCACGATGACCATGTCGGTGCCGCGGAGCACCTCGGGCTTGATCGTGCTGTCGTCGAGCATCAGCGGATTCACGCGCACGGGGCGGAGGTTGGCGAAGAGGCCCAGGCCCTTGCGCAGCCCGAGAATCGCCTGCTCCGGACGGACCGAGGCCTGGGGATCGTCCCACTTGGGGCCGCCGACCGCGCCAAAAAGCACGGCCCGCGACTTCGCCGCGGCGTTCAGCGTCTCGTCCCGCAGGGCGGTGCCGAAGCGGTCGATGGCAGCGCCGCCGACCGCTTCGTTGACGTACTGGAACTCGTGGCCGAAACGCCGCTCGAGGACGGCGAGGACCTTGAGGGCCTCTTCGAGGACCTCGGGGCCGATGCCGTCCCCGGGAGCGAGCAGGATGGGATAGGAGGGCATGGAATGAGTCTACTGGCTCTTGGCTTTTGCCGGAGCGGCGCCGGTTCGGTCGTCTTTCTCTGAACTCTGAACCTTGAACGCTAAACTCAATCGCCCCTAGGCCACGGCCGCCGCGACCCGCCGGAGGTACTCGTTCCGCGCGATCGCTTCCGCGCCGAGCGATTCGAGATGGGGGGTCGGCAGCTGCACGTCGATCAGTGAGACTTCGCCTCCCTGGGCGTACTGGCAGAGGGCGAGCATCGCGATCTTGGACGCGTCAGTAGCCCGGTGGAACATCGATTCGGCGCCGAAGAGGCCGCCCACGCGGAGACCGTAGAGACCGCCCACCAAACTGCCTTCGAGATCCCAGACCTCGAAGCTGTGCGCCCAGCCGAGGTCGTGCAGGCGGAGGTAGGCGCGCACCATGCCGGGCGTGATCCAGGTGCCTTCCTCGCGCGCGGCGCAGGCGGCGATGACCTGGGCGAAAGCGGCATCGAGGCTTACGCGAAAACGGCCCTGGCGGACCCGGCGCGCGAGCCGGCGCGAGACCTGCAGGCGATCGGGCGGAAGGACGGCGCGGGGGTCGGGCGACCACCAAAGCGTGTCGATCCCTTCGTGGGGCCAAGGGAAGAGCCCCGCCCGGTAGGCCGCGACGATGGTCTCGGGCGCGAGGTCGCCGCCGGAGGCGGTAAGGCCCGCAGCGTCCGCGACCCGGGGGTCGGGGAAGCCATAACGGCAGGGTGGCAGAGGCTGGGGATCGCCGCGCGTGTGCACGGCGATTGCGAGCGCGGGCACCCGCGCCATCGCGTTAGTCCGAGGATGGGTCAGTGTCGCCCGCACCGGACGGCTCGGGGCCCACTCAGCAGCCCGGGTCGCCGTAGTTCCCGCAGCAGCCCTTGCGCGTGCGTACCTTCGCCCAGCTGTTGCGCAGGGCGACTCCGAGTTTGCGGCCGAAAAGGGAGCTCGGAACGGCGCCAGTTGGCCCGCGCCGCGGCGGGCGTACCGCGCGGAGCAGGCTCTTCGCTCATGCGGGGGAGCCTTCCGTGGAGGGATAGAGGTCGGGACGGCGCTCCTCGAACGCAGCGATGTCGTCCTCGTGTTCGATCGTGAGGCCGATCGCATCGAGGCCCTCGAGCAGGTTGCGCTTTACGGCGGGATCGATCTCGAAGGAGCGCACGAACGAGCCGTCCGCGGTCGCCACCGTCTGCGATTGGAGATCGACGATGGTCTCCGCCTCGGGGAGCTCCTCCGCGCGGGCAATGAGGAAATCGACGTCTTCGGGCGCGAGCGTGATCGTGAGGAGTCCGATCTTCGCGCAGTTGTTGCGGAAGATATCGGCGAACGACGGCGCGATCAGGGCGCGGAAGCCGTGGTCCTCCAGCGCCCAGGGGGCGTGTTCGCGCGAGGAGCCGCAGCCGAAGTTCGCTCCCGTCGCGAGGATGGCCGCGCCCGCGAAGACAGGCGCGTTGAGGATGAAGTCGGGGTCCTTGCGCCAATCGTCGAAGAGGAACTCGCCGAAACCGCTGCGCTCGATCCGCTTCAGATACTTCGCGGGGATGATCTGGTCCGTATCCACGTCGGCCCGTTTGAGCGGCAGGACCTTGCTCTTGACCGGTTCGAACTTCCGCATCAGATCACCTCCCAGTCGCGGATATCGACGAAGTGGCCGGCGACGGCGGCGGCCGCCGCCATCTCCGGGCTCACGAGATGGGTGCGCCCGCCCGGGCCCTGGCGCCCTTCGAAGTTGCGGTTCGAGGTTGAGGCGCAGCGTTCGCCGGGAAGGAGGATGTCGGGGTTCATGCCGAGACACATGGAGCAGCCGGCGTCGCGCCACTCGAAGCCGGCCGCGCGGAAGACCTCGTCGAGGCCCTCGGCCTCGGCGGCGGCCTTCACGAGGCCCGAGCCCGGTACGACCATCGCGTGCACGCTGGAGGCGACCTGACGGCCGCCCACGAGGGATGCCGCCGCGCGCAGATCCTCGAGCCGCGAATTCGTACACGAGCCGATGAACACGCGGTCGACGGGGATATCCTCGATCGCCGTCCCCGCTTCGAGGTCCATATAGCGCAGAGCGCGCTCGGTCTGCTCGCGGGCGGCCTCGCTGGGGGCGTCCCCGGGGTCGGGCACGCGGCCCGTCACGGGTACGCTCTGCGCCGGATTCGTGCCCCAGGTGACGCAGGGCTCGAGGTCGTCGCCTTCGAGGCTGACGACGCGGTCGAAGTGCGCGCCTTCATCCGTGCCAAGGCCGCGCCAGTGGTCGAGGGCGCGCTCCCAAGCGGCGCCACTCGGGCTCGAAGGGCGCCCTTCGAGATAGTCGAAGGTGGTGTCGTCGGGCGCGACGAGGCCGGCGCGCGCGCCCGCCTCGATCGTCATGTTGCAGACCGTCATGCGGCCGTCCATCGAGAGCGCGCGGATCGCATCGCCGCGGTACTCAACGACGTAGCCGGAGCCGCCACCGACGCCGATCGTCTGGATGATGTTGAGGATCACGTCCTTGGCGGTGACGCCTGGCGCGAGCTCGCCGTTGACCTCGATCGCCATGGTGCGCTGGGGGGCCTGCGAGAGCGTCTGTGTCGCGAGCACGTGCTCGACCTCGGAGGTACCGATGCCGAAAGCGAGGGCCCCGAGGGCTCCGTGGGTGGAGGTGTGGCTATCGCCGCAGACGAGCGTCATCCCCGGCTGGGTGAGGCCCTGCTCGGGGCCGATGACGTGCACGATCCCCTGGCGGGGGTCGTCGATGTCGAAGAAGGGCACCTCGAACTCGGCGCAGTTCGCCCGCAACGTCTCCACCTGCTGCACGGAGAGGGGGTCGTCCCAGGGGAGCTCGCGCCCGAGGGTGGGCACGTTGTGGTCGACCGTGGCAAGCGTACGGTCCGGGCGGCGTAAGCGCCGGCCCGCCAGGCGCAGGCCCTCGAAGGCCTGCGCGGACGTCACCTCATGGACTAGGTGGAGATCGACATAGAGCAGATCGGGAAGCCCGTCCTCACGGCGGACCAGGTGCTGCTCCCAGATCTTCTCGGCGATAGTCTGCATGTGCCCTCTGCTCGTTCGTCGACTCACGGGACGCGTCGTTCGCGTCCGCGAGCGGCGTCCTGTGAGCGCACACTATTGTCGGGCCTGAGCCGCGAACTCGCACCCGGGCGGCACCCGCTGGTGGCGGCTGCGCCGCGATCGCCGCTAGCCAGCCGCGCCGCGAAGGAAATCGACGAGGACCTCACCCACGCGATCGGCCTGCTCCTGCTGCACCCAGTGCCCGGCCCCGTCGAGCAGGTGCACACCGCGCAGGTCGGAGCAGGCGCCCGTTTGCATGCGCTCCAACCTCCCCGGACGCTGGTGCACCCCCCAATCGCTCGCACCGCCGATGAAGCACGCGGGGACGTCGATGGTGAGGCCCGAGAACGTCTGCAGCTCGGCCGTGTAGCGCGGATCGGTCGCGCAGCGGTACCACTGGAGGCCTCCCTGGAAGCCCGTCCGCCCGAACTCCGAGCTGTAGACAGCGAGCTCGTCGTCCGGAAGCCACGCGCAGGCCGCAATCTCGGCTGCGGACGGCATCTCCGCCGCCACGGTCTCCGCCATGCCCTGATCGAGGTCCATCACGTAGTAGGTCGGGAGCTTGGCCAGTTCAGCGGCGCTCCAGGACTGAAGGGCGAACGGTTGGTTCCCGGCCCAGTCGGCGCTCTTGAAATGGTAATAGGCGCGCAGGAAGTCGCCGAGGCCCTGGGGACAGTCGCGCATGTTCGCGTCCGCCTCTCGCGTCGTGTAGTACCACTGGTAGTGCTTGCGCGGGCGCGGGAGGGCCGCGAGCGCTGCGTGGATATCCGGCCCCAGCGACGCGGGCACCCCGCCTTCGGCGCCCAGGCTCAGCGGCGGCGGGCCGTCGAACGGGGCGCTCATCAGGACAACTGCGCGGAACACATCCGGGCGGATGAGCGAGCACCACGCGGCAACGGGCGAGCCGAAGTCGTGGCCGACGACGGCGGCAACCGAGCGATAGCCGAGGGCGAAGACGAGCCCGATCGTGTCCCGGACGAGGTTGAGGAAGCGGAAGGAGCCGACATCGCCGTCGTAGTCGCCGTCCCAGCCCGTCGTCCGCCCGTAGCCGCGTTGGTCCGGAGCGATCACGTGGAAACCCGCGTCGGCTAGGGGCAGCATGATCTTCCGCCAGCTGAACGCGAGCTCGGGGAAGCCGTGCAGGAGCAGCACGCGGGGCCGGTCCTCGCCTTCGAAACCGGCCTCCAGGACGTGAACCGTGAGCCCGTTCGCGCCCTCGACGAAACGCGAGCGGATGCCCGCAGGAAGCGTCGTCTCGCCGTAGGCAACCTGATCGTTCGCAGTCACCCGCCACTCCTAGGCTGCGCATCGGGCCGCAGTGCGACCGTCATGCGCATCTAATTCAGCTCGCCTCTAGCCGATACGTGCGGAGGGCGGTGTCGTGAAACAGCGCCGCACGATCGGCCTGGGAGTAGGCCGCGGTCAGCTTCTTGAACTGGTTCCAGAGAACGGTGTACGAGCAGGACTGCTTATCGACCGGGAAGTTACTCTCGAACATGCAGCGCTCCGGACCGAAGGCGTCGATCGCGTGCAGGTACCAGTCGCGGTTCACCGCGATCAGTTCGTCCGAGGTCGGCGGACGCGCCCGCTCGTGCCAGCCGAAGCCGTTGACCGGCATCTGGATGCCCCCAACCTTCATCACGAGGTTGGGATGCTGCGCGAGCTCTGAGACCCCTGCCTTCCACTGGGCGAAGACCTCATCCCGCCGGCCCGCGTAGGGGCCCACGCCCAGCGGTCCGGCGAGGCGCTTCACGATGATCGTGGCATCGGGGAAGGCGCCCGCGAGATCGACCAGCTCCGGGATCTGGGGGTGGAACAGCCAGGCTTCGAAGCTCAGACCCCGCGCCACGAGCTCGCCGAAGCCCTCGCGGAAGGCGTCATCGACGAGGAGTCCAGGCGTGGCCTTCGCGCGCGTCGGCGACACCTCCTCGCTCGCGTCCCAGGCCGCGCGGTGGCGGATGCCGCGGAATCGCTCGGGGCTGGCGGCGAGGTGGGCGTCGAGGACCCCGCCCACCTCACGCCCCAGCTTGAGATCGGCTGAACCGACGATTCCGGTGCAGGCGCGCAGCTGATTCGCCCGCGCGAGGCTGTCCTCCGCCACGCCCTCGACGAAGTCGGTCTCGCCCACGGGCTCGAGGTCACTCGGCCCGTCTTCGCGATACATCGAGCCGCACTCGATGAAGACGGTCTGGCGCACGGCGTGCGTTTCCGCGTCCTCTTCGAGGTCCTCGAGGAGGTAGCGGTTTTCGGGACGATCCCAGAGGTGGTAGTGCGGGTCGATGATCGGCAGCTCGGGCTCGAGGACCGGTTCTTCAGTGAGATCCAACCAGGCTCGATCGGTAGTCATGTAATTCCCCCACCCCACGCCGCCTCTCTCAGGTGATGGCGCTGAATGCGGTTAGAGGATAGCGAGCCGGTCGGCTTCGCGACGCCGTGGCGCGAGTGCAGACACGGCGGGGGATCCGGCGCACGAGGCGGCGATCGGCTCACTTGCTCGCACTCGCGAGCCCAACCGTTTAGCGCATCCGCGCGGCCTCGGGCCGCCAGCTCAGGAAGGCGAGCAGGGCGACCATCCCCAGCCCCAAGGTGAGCAGCAGCGCCGGGCGTGGTCCGATCCCTTCGGCCAAGAACCCGAGTGAGGCCATGCCGATGGGGAGCGCGCCAATAGCCATGCCCATCACCCCCATCGCGCGGCTCTGCAGGGCCGGGCCCGCGACGACCAGCACGAGCACGCTCTGCATGGTGGCGAAGCCGACCACGCCAACGCCCGCCGCGATGATGGCGACGAGCGCGATGGGATACGAGGCGACAGCCGCAAAGGGAATGAGGCAGGCGATCGCCAGAACGGGGCCACCGGCGAACCACGCGCCGCGGTGCCAGCGCGGCCGGGCCGCAATCACGATCGAGCCGGCGAGCATCCCGACGCCCATCCCGCTGCCGAGGACACCTGCCAAGAACGCCCCCACCCCGAGGTCATCGGCGATCACGGGAATGATGGGCACGAACGAGAAGAAGAAGAGATTAAACACCACCGTCACGCCCATCACGCTGACCTGCGTGCGGTCCCCCCGGACGTAGCGCAGCCCCTCCCGAAGGTCCTGCAGGATCGACGTGGCCCGCTCGCCGGTCGCAACCAAGCGAGGGACGGGAGCCATGCTCAGCATCAGGGCCGTTGCCAGTACGTAGCAGACAGCGATCGCGACGAACGCCTGACCGATCCCCAAGACGGCGATGATCGCGCCCCCGGTACCAGCCCCGAGGACGTTCCCGAACGACAGGCCGAACGACTCCAGCGCGAGTGCGTTCGTGACCAGCTGCTCGCCCACGAGGTCGAAGATGAACGGGCGCCGGCTGGTGAGGTCAAAGACGCCACCAAACCCCAGCGTCGCCCCGTAGACGTAGACCATCCAGCCCTCCACGGCGCCCATGAGGACGATGGTGGCCATCAACCCCGAGGCAGCTCCGAGCAGCGCAAGCACCAGCACCAGCGTCCGCCGCCGGTCGAAACGGTCCGCGACGGCACCGGCGAGCGCGCTGCCAAAGAGCATGGGCGCGAACACCGCACTGCCGACGAGCTGGACCTGCAACGGTGAGTCCGTCAGGTCGTTCACCAGGTAGGCGCTGATGAAGAGTCCCATCCAGCGGGTGACATTCCAGAGGAAGCCGCTCAGCCAGAGGCGCCCAAAGTGGCGTGTTTCCAGCGAGCTCAGGATCGAGGACGAAACAACCGCGGCTTCGGGCTGGGGTGCTACCACCGGGCTAGGCGAGCCCACCCTCGGAGAACTTCACGCCGGAGGCGTTGAACTCGGGGTCGGCGATGGCCCGGTCGGCGGTGCGCCGCGCCTGATCCAGCCCAACATCGCCGGGGCCTCGACCGGGGGACCGCGCGACACAGGGCACACCGGCCGCGCGCGTTCACGCCACGGCTCCACATCGACCGCGACAATCGCGGTTCGTGCCGCTCGCTGCCTTCAGGCGGACTGCGGTAGAGCGCGACGAGTGCAGCGCACGTTGCCCGATCAGCGCCCCACAAAACGAGCCGGCCGCTTCTCCACGAACGCCTGCACGGCCTCGCGGTTGTCGGCGGTCCCCCGCAGCTTCCCGTTCATTGCGGTCTGCATCTCGAGGTGCTGCTCGGCGCTCTGGCTGTAGGCCCGCCGCAGCGCGGTCTTCGTAAGCCGCACGGCGAGCGGCGCTTTCGCGTTGATTCGCGCCGCTAGCGCGAGCGCCTCGGGCAGGAGCTGCTCATGGGACACGACCGCGCTAACGAGGCCCCAGGCCTTCGCCTGATGCGCGTCGAAGGGCTCGCCCAGCAGGCAGATCTGGCTCGCCCGCGCCTGGCCGACGAGCCGGGGGAGGTAATACGCGGATGTCTCCCCCATGAACCCGCGCTCGACGAAGTTCACCCCGAAGTCGGCACGCTCGCTCGCGATGCGGAAGTCCGCGGCGAAGGCCATGTTGCAGCCCGCGCCGCGGGTCGGTCCGTTGACGGCCGCGATCACCGGCTTCGAAACCTCCCCGAACCCGATCGGGTAGGCGTAGCGCCCTTCGGTCAGGGGTTGGGGCGTGGCTGCAGCCGTTCCCGCCTCCGCCCGCGCCTTCAGGTCGGCGCCCGAGCAGAAGCCGCGGCCAGCGCCGGTGAGGACCAGCGTCCACACCTCCTCATCGTCTTCGGCATGACGGAGCACCTCTGCGATCTCCAGGCGCATCGCGTCGTTGATGGCGTTCAATCGCTCAGGCCGGTTGAGCGTGATGATCCCGACCCGCTCGCGGACCTCCCAGGTGATCGCGTCGTACATCTGTCGCCCCCATTGGGTGGCTCCTCACGCCGTCCAGGCTCCGACTTTCACGGCCGGGCCGCCGCTTCGCGGCGGCGGAGAGGCGCGAGTGCCACCGCGAGGGTAGCGGCTGTCCGCCGTCTTGAAAGCCAGGTCGGGTCGCCCTTGGAGCCGCAGAAGAAGAAACGACGAACCCCATGCTCCCGGCAAGTGACCGCGACTCGTGAGGTCGAACGGTCCCTACTCGCTACGCGGGGTCGACCAGCGCCGGATCGTCTGCGGGCAACAGATCGCGGTGCTCGCCGGCGGCGATGCCGGCCTTCCACTCCGCGATCGGCGTCGTTCGTTGCGCACTGGGAACGAACGCGGACCGCTCGACCAGCTTCAGCTTGTGGATGTAGCGGGGACAGTTCGAAAACACCTCGCGGGCCTGCACGCGAACGACGAACTGAGCCCCCGGATAGTGCTCCAAGAGCGGGTCCTGGAAATCGATCGAGGCGGTGCCATTGACGCGCATCCGCGCCTGCTCCTCGAAGTCGACGAACAGCAGGCCGACCTCGCCCGAAGCGAGGACGTTGCCCATCGAGAGAAACATGCCGTTGCCGTCGTAGCTGGGAAAGGCGAGCGTCTGCCCGTCGACGACACGCACGAATCCAGGCTCCCCACCCTTGTACGAGCAGTTCGCATGACCGTCAGCATCGACGGTGGCGAGGAAGAACATGTCACGCCCTTCGATGAACGCGCGCGCCCGCTCGTCGAGCTCAGCGGTGGTGTTCGACTGCTCGAGCCGCGCTGCCAGCCGTTCCGTATCGAAACGCCGTTGCAGCTCGCGATTGCCGGCGTGGTACAGGTCGCCCATCCCCGGGCCTCCGATCGTGCGGCGAACGGCCGCTCCGGGAGATTCTCGCACCCTGGGGCTCGCGTGCGGGGAGCTATCCTCTCGCTATGACCGCTGCCCCTGCCCAGCAGCCGCGTTTTCGCCATGGCGATGAGGTGGTGCTTCGCTACATCACGCGCGATGGGCGGCCCGGGATGTCGTGGCCGTTCCGCGTCGTCGAGGACGGCAGCGACCTCGTGGCGCTCCAGATCCCGGTTGGAACCACCTACCTCCGCTGGCAGCGAGCGCCCGTGCCGGGCGAGTCCCTGCCCGCGCTACGCCCTGAGGTGCGAGCGCGCAGACGGAGCGGCCGCGAGGCCGCAAAGGGGGAGCAGTCGAGCGTGGGAGGGGAGGTTGGGTGGGGGCCGAGCGAAGCGAGCTGGAAAGCGAACTGGCGGCGCGAGGTCCTCCGGCTGATGTTCCCGGAGCGCAATCACTCGGTCTGGCTGTTCTGGTCCCGCGGGGATGGCGAGCGCCGCTTCGCGGGCTACTACGTGAACTTCGAAGAGCCGTTTCGCCGCACCGCCATCGGCTTCGACACGAACGACCACATGCTCGACATCGTCGTCAGCCCCGAGCTGGAGTGGCACTGGAAGGACAAAGAAGCGTTCGAGGAGCGCGTGCGCAGTGGGACCTACACGGCCGCGCTGGCCGATCTCGTCTGGAAGGAATCCGTACGCGTCATCGCCGCGATCGAAGGCGGTCTGCCGCCCTTCTCCGACGGCTGGGAGCGCTGGCGGCCGGATCGGCTCTGGGTGGCGCCCGCCCTCCCGGATCACTGGCAACAGGAACCCGTGGCCCAGTGGGCCCTCCGCCGCGAGGCCTACGGTGACGCCGGCCCGTGATCCCCCTGACGGGCGCGAGGCGCGGTCGCGTCGCGCAGCGCCTAGACTCTCGCTTCGGGAGGAGTCTATGACACCGCGCATCGGAATCATCGGGGCGGGTGCCGTCGGCAGCGTCGTCGGCGGCCTGCTCACGGAAGCCGGCGTCGACGTCACGTTGATCGACCAGTGGGCCGAGCACGTCGAGGCGATGAAGCGCCAAGGCCTGCGCCTCTCGATCGATGGACGAGGCGATGTCACCATCCCCGTAGAGGCGCTGCATATCAGCGAGCTGCAGTCGCTCTCGGAGCCCTTCGACCTCGCCTTCGTCGCGGTCAAGTCCTACGACACGGAGTGGGCGACCCACCTCATCGCCCCCTACCTCCAGCCTGACGGCGTCGTCGACTTCCAGAACGGGATCAACGACGAGCGTGTCGCCGCGATCGTGGGCCGTGAGCGCACGCTCGGCTGCGTGATCACGATCGGCGCGGGGCTCTACGAGCCCGCGCACGCGTTGCGCACGGATACGCGCGACCTCGGCTTCACCGTCGGCGAGCTCGACGGGAACGTCAGCGATCGCGCCCAGGAGATCGTGGATCTGCTCAATCACGTCGAAGGCAGCCAGGTGACGTCCAATCTCTGGGGCGAACGCTGGGCGAAGCTCGCCGTGAACTGCATGGCCAATCCCATCGCGGGACTTACGGGTTACGGCTCCGCGGAGGTTCGCCGGCGTGACGATACGCGCGCGATCTGCGTCCGGATCGCGGCAGAAGCGATCGTGGTCGGCCGCGCTCACGGCCACGAGATCGACGCCGTCTGGGGAATCCCCGCGGACCAATTCGTCGACGCCGCTGCGGGCCGCAACGTGAGCGAGCTGGACGATCAACTGATCGCCGGCGCGGGCGCGCTCGGCGAGGGCCGTCCCTCCTTCCTCCAGGACGTGATCCGCAAGCGCCGTACCGAGATCGACTTCCTCAACGGCTACGTCGCCGACCGCGGGCGTGAGGTGGAGGTCCCGACCCCCTATAACGACGCCGTCGTTGGGGTCGTCCACGCCTTCCCGGTGGGCGAGCTCGAACCCGACCCGGGCAACCTCGAACGCCTGCTGACGGCGCTCGCCCAGACCGCCTGAGGTCGCGCGAGCCATTGGCTGTTGGCCCTTGGCTGTTGGCTGTTGAAGCGAACCGCCCTGACGTCACGGGGCGTAGGCGGGCGTGCCCCGGTACCCCCGACATCGAGAGCGCTCGCGGGCAACCTGGTGGGACTCGAGCTAGCTCGAGAGCGGACAGCGACCGCACGCGCCGCGGGCGCAGTGCTCCGCGTGCAGACGGAGCCCGCCCTGGAGGGCGGCCGCACGCGCGAAGGGCGCCTCTGCGCCGCGCTCGAGCCAGCCCGCGAGGGAGCGCAGCTGACCGTAGAGAGCCGGTGCGGGCAGCGCCGCGAAACGTGCCAGCGACGCGCCTTCGGACCAGATCCCGGCACCGAGCGCCACCGGCAGGACGGCGTTGACGGCAAGCTCGAGCGCCGTACCGGCACCGATCCCGGGGGGCGCGCAGGGCCTGGGGCAAGGCCTCCGCGCTGGGGAGGAGCGCGGGCCACACAGGTTCTCGCTCCGGCCAGAGCCGTGCGCAGAGCGCCGCCAGGGCGGCAAGCCGGCGCTCCGGTCTCGCGGCGGGACGGCAACCGCCGTGCACGAGCGCCAGATCGCGCGCGGCGGCGCCGAGCGCCGACTCGAGCGCGGCCGCCCGTTCCCCCCTGGCCGCGAGCGGCGCGCGCTCGAGCAGCGCGGGCAGGGACAGGCGCCGGGCAAGCTCGGCGAAGGGGGCGCGGTTGCGCCGGCCGCCGAGCGTTTCGAGGGCGAGGGGCGTAGAGCACGGGCGCCGCGCCGCGCCCGGCGGCCCAGTGGCCGGCGCGCGCAGCCTTGGCCTGCAGCCGCTCGCGCCCGAGCTGCTGGAGAGCCGCGCGGGGCGAGCGTTCGGCCGCTGCACAGGGCGGCACGAAGGCGGGCAGCATCGGCTTCCGCGGCAGCCGCGGCGCGACGGCGATCGCGATCGCCCGACCGCTCACGTGGGCGGTGGTGAGCGCGCGGCCATCGTTCTCCGCGACCACGTGCAGGACGACCCTGCCGTACGCAGGGTCGTCGGCGTGGCCGTGCGCGCGCCAGCCGCTCGCGCGCAGGTGCAGTTCGACGTCACCGCGGAGCTCGGCGCCGTCGAGCTCCACGACGGCGTCACGGGCGTCGGGCCCGTAACCGGGCGCGGGCACGCCTGGGAAGCGGACGCGCAAGCGGCGCCCGTCCTCAACCCGGGAGAGGCCGCGCAGGCCTGCGAACCAGCGCTCGGCCAGGGCCGCCTCGCCGCCCGCTGCGGGCGCGCTCACGCGTCGGCCCCCGGGGGCGTGGCGTCGTAGGGCGCGAGCTCCTCCGCGACCATCCGCAGCACGGTGAGGCTGGCGCCGCGCGGGTCGTAGCGGCCCGTCTCCCATTCGCTCACCGTCTGCTGGCGGACGCCGAGCCGGCGGGCGAAGGCGGCTTGGCTGAGGCCGGAGCGCTCGCGCAGCCGCCGCACCCACGCTCCCGTTCTTTCTCCCTCGGGAGCGCCGGCGCCTTCGTTACCGCTCGCTCCGGCGACCATCGACTCAGTCTACACGGTACCGTGTAGACTGAGTGGGCGGCCCGGCCGCCGGCGCGCGCACCCTACCCCGCGGGTGCACCAGCGCGGGAAAGGGCCCGATCGCCCAAAGGTTTCAAAATATCGAGCAGCGCGGTGTAGGTGACGAGGACCGTGATCTCGCCGTCTTCGCCGGCGCTCGCGGCGATCGCCGCGAGGAGGGCCGCGGGCGAGTGCGCGACCGCCAACGGTGCGGGCCAGCCCGCGTAGCGGAGGCGCAGGGCCGCGTCCTCCGCGCGCTCGCCGGCCACCCAACAGCGCGCGACGCGATCCGCGAGCCGCTCGAAGTCCACGTCCCAGATCCAGCTCACGTCACGCCCGTCCGCGAAGCGATCGTTGAGGACGAGCGCGACCTGCGCCTGCCCCGCGCCACTGCTCAGCAAGCGCAGCGCTTCGCTGGCGCCCGCGGGGTTCTTGCAGAGCAGGAGCCGCAGCAGCCGCCCGCCGTGGCTGATCACCTGGCCGCGGCCGAAGGCCGGCCGCGCACCGACGAGGCCCCCGCGGATCGCCTCCGTGGGAAGGCAGAGGACGCGTGCCAGCGCAACCGCCGCGAGCGCGTTCGCCACGTTGTAGAGCCCGCTGAGCGGCATCGCGACGGCGCCCAGCCCAGGGACCGTGAAGTGCGCTCCCGCGGGATCGAGCGCGATCTCCTCGGCCGTGGTCTCGGGGCTAGGGCGGGCGCGCGCGCAGCCCGAGCAGTGCCAGAGGCCGAGGTGGGTCGCGTAACGCTGGGCGTAGCGGTAGGAGCCGCCGCAGGCACGGCACCAGCGCGCGTCGGCGGGGCCCGGGGCATCGTCCGCTGCACCCGTGCCCGCAAGCCCGAACCAGTGCACCGCCCCCGGCCAATCACTCGCAAGGTCGGCGACCGAAGGGTCGTCCGCGTTCAGCACCAGCGTCGCATCGCTGGGCAGGAGAGCGAGCGCTGCGCGCCAGTGCGCGGCGACGCCCTCGACCTCGCCGTAGCGGTCGAGCTGATCGCGGAAGAGATTCGTGAACGCCACCGCGCGCGGTCGGAAGGCCCGCACGGCGGCCGGCAGCGTCGCTTCATCCGTTTCCATCAGGGCGAGGGCGGCAGGGTCGCGGGGGCGGCCGCGCCAGTCCGCGTTCGCCGCCAGCGCCGAGGCGATGCCGCGCGTGAGGTTCGAGCCCTCGCGATTGTGAACCGGGGGGCGACCGGCCGCCGCCAGCATCCCCGCGAGCAGGCGCGCGGTCGTGGTCTTGCCGTTCGTCCCGGTGACGAGTACGGCGCCGCCACGAAACTCCTGCCCCAGAGCCGCGAGGATCCCTGGATCGAGGCGCTCCGCGATCAGGCCGGGGAGGGCGGTGCCGCCGCCTCGCCCGAGGCGCGGGCTGAGCGCGGCCGCGGCCTTGGCGGCGAGCAGCGCGAGCACGCGGCGAGGGGGCGGCACCCCTTGATCTTAGCTGGGCACGAGCCCGGCCTGTTCGAGCACGCCGACGAGGCGGCGCCGCGAGATCAGGCCGACGACGCGACCGGCAGTGACCACCGGCATCGCCTCGTGGCCGCCCGCCTCCATATCCATGAGCACCTCCGAGGCGGGGGCGTCGGGGCTCGTCGCGCGCAGGCGCGCGCGCGGCACCATCGCCTCCGCCGCGGTCGCTCCGGAGCGTTGCCAGCCATCCTCTCGCGGTGGCGTGAAGACCCCCGCCAGCTCGCCGTCGGCGCCGACGTAACAGGCTTCGGTGATGTCCTCGGCGAGGGTGGTGAGGGGCGTGGCCGGGGCAAGGACGGGCGGGTCCGCCACCATGAGGTCGCTCGCGCGGTAGCGGCGCAGCATCGCCGCCAGGCGGTTGCGCACGAGCGTCTGGCGGGTGGCGACTTCGAGGAAGAGGCCGATGAGGGCGAACCAGGCGGCTTCCGCCGGCCCATCGAGGAGGGACGGCCCAACCCGAAGCAGGGTGGCCGCAGCCACGCCCAGGAGGGCCCAGGCCACGAGCCGGCCGCTCCAGGCGGCCACGCTCGTCGCGCGGATGGGATTGCCCGTCGCCATCCAGAGGAGGGCGCGGAAGACGCGGCCGCCGTCGAGGGGGAACACGGGGAGAATGTTGAAGACCGCCACGACCGCGTTCATCCAGGCGAGCCAGGCGACCACCACCTGAAGCGCTGAGCCGTTCGTCGCGCCGAGCGCGAGCCAGAGGGAGGCGAAGCCAACCGCGAGAACGAGGCTCGCGAGCGGGCCCGCCGCGGCCATGAGCAGCTCCGTGCGGGCGTCGCGGGGATCGCGTTCGAGCCGGGCGACCCCACCCAGGAGGAAGAGGGTGATGTCGCTCACCTTGAGGTCGTAGCGGCGCGCGACGAGGCTGTGGGCGAGCTCGTGCGCGACCAGCGCGGAAAAGAACACGACGACGCTGGCGAGAGCCATCGCGAGGTGGGTGGAGGTAGCGCCGCGGGGGAGCAGCTGCGGGTAGACCTCGAACGTCAGCACCCAGGCCACGAGCACGAACGGTACCGCGAAGGTGGCGTTCAGCCGCAAGGGGACTCCGAACAGGGTCGCAATCTGGAAATTGGGCATGTCAGCAGCGGGCGCACAGTCTAGCGACACGCCGCGGGCGCCGCTCGGGGGCGCCGCTGCTACTCGCGGCCACCACGCGGAGGCATATCGTCGCCGCCCTCGACCACCGCCTCCCAGGTCAGGTAGAAGAAGAACAAGCCCAAGAGCACGGGCGCGAGAAAGGCGGGATGCCGCGATTCCAGCAGGCCCCAGAGGCCACCCCCGACCGCGAGCGTGAGCGCGAGGACGTAGACGACGAACGCTGGCCAGCTGAAGTTGAGACCACCAGAACCGAACACGGCGCCCCCGTGCCCGGCATGCTAGCAGCGGCTCGGCCGCCCTCGGCGCCCGAACAGGGTCCGAAGCGTAGGAATCCAGTAAGAGTTGCGGTGGTTAGCCGGGGCTCCCGGCGGGGAGCGCCTGCGGCGTCACCAGACCCTCGAGCACGCGTTCGAGCGCCATCGTGTGGCTACAGATAGACCACTCACTGAAGAAGTCGCAGGCGCAGGACCAGCGGTCGTCCACGAGCGTGACGGCGTGATCGCCGTGATCGCCACGGACAGTCGCGCTCAAGCTCCGGACCTGAAGGCGATCGCGCTCGGCGGCGTAGCGCTTGGCCTTTTCGATCTTGCCGATGATGCTCGACTGCATTCCCCGGATAACCTTCCCGCGGAGAACGGCCGGAACGCGAAAACGGCGCCGGTGACCGGCGCCGCTAGGTGCTCTGCCCGAGGCCGCTCACCGCATCCATCGTGACACTCAACCTACGGTCGTGATCGCGGGCCTGTCAATGCGGAAACGGGCGTGATCGCGGCTATCGGCGGGAGCGCGTCGAAAACTGAACGGTGGCGCTCGCAGGGGCGCCGAGCGTGACGCGATCGCCGGGTGCGGGCACGCCCCGGTCGACGCTGACAGCGAGGCGCTGGCCCGCGACCGTGCCCACGATCTCCACCTTCGTCACGAGGTCGATCACCTCCTCGACGCACAACTCCACCGTGAAGTCTCCCGGCCCGGGGCGGAGAGCGCCCGGAGCCACGCCAACGAGCCCCAGATCCGTTTGCAGGAGGGTGTAGCCGAGGAAGGCGGCGGTATCGGGATCGGGGGGCGCCGCGAAGACGGCGCGCTTGGGGCCAGCGGCGGAGACGCGCCCTTCGCGCAGCACGACGACGTCGTCCGCCAGGCGGAGGGCCTCATCGCGATCGTGGGTGACGATGATCGTCGTCGTGGCGAAGCGCCGCAGGAGCGCGGGAAGCTCCTCGAGCAGGGCCTGGCGGCCGGGCTCGTCGAAGCCTGCGAGGGGTTCGTCGAGGAGGGTCAGCGGGGCGCGCAGGGCGAGCGTTCGCGCGAGATTCGCGCGCTGCGCCTCGCCCCCAGAAAGACGACTCGCAGGGCGTTCGAGCAGCTCCGCGACGCCGCAGGCTTCGGCCGCCTCCACGAGGCGCGACTGGCGCTCGGGCGCCGCCAGGCCGCGCAGGCGGAGGGCGAGATCGAGGTTTGCGCGCAGGCTCCCGGAGACGAAGACGGCTTCCTGGAAGGCATACGCGACCGAGCTGCGGGCCGCGCGCGCATCCTCGCCGCCGATGAGCACGCGACCCTCCTGCGGCTGCTCGAGGGCCGCCAGGAGCCGCAGGAGGGTCGACTTGCCCGAGCCGTTCGGGCCGAGGAGCGCGGTTACTCGTCCCAAGGCGAAATCCAAGGAGGGCACGTCCAGGACCGGGCGCTCGCCGTAGGCGAAGGAGAGCTCTTCGAGAGACGCTTCCATCAGCGCGGCTGCCGCTGCTGGACGACGGTGAGGACGGCCACGATCGCGAACGCCATCGCGAGCAGGACGAGCCCGTACGCGATCGCGCGTTCGGTGTCGGCGCGGCTGGTCTCCGTCACGATCGCGGTAGTCAGGACGCGCGTGTCGCCCGCGAGATTGCCACCCACCGCCAGCGAAGCACCGACCTCAGAGACGACGGCGCCGAAGCCGGCCATGACCGCCGCGAGCAGCCCGAGATGGGCTTCGCGGCTCAACAACCAGAGCGTCCGCAGCCGCCCAGCACCGAGCACCCGGAGGAGGTCGGGGAGGCGCGGGGGAAGCGCCTGGATGGAGGCGGCCGTAAAGGCGATGACGAGCGGGGTAGCGATCACGAACTGCGCGATGATCATCGCCTGCTTCGTGTAGATCAGCTCGAAGCCGCCGAAGGGACCGCTGCGCACCAGGAGTAGCCAGATCACGAGTCCGGCCACAACCGGCGGCATGCCCATACCCGTGCTCACCGTCGCGAGAATGAGGGTGCGGGCAGGGAAGCGCGCGCGCCCGAGGAGGTAGCCGAGAGGCACGCCGACCAACATCGCGAGCGCCGTGGCGGTGCCCGAGACGAGCAGCGTGCGGCCAGCGATGGCGAAGAGCTCGCCGTCGCCGGTCGCGATTAGACGCAGAGCCTCGCGGAGACCGTCCCAGAGCTCGCTCATCCACCGCCCCCGCTCGATGTCACCTTGGTCGCCGCCGGAGTAAACAAGGGGCGGCCGAACTCCTCCGCCCGGAACTTGCCGATCAACGCTTGGGTGCGGGGCTCCACGAGGAAAGCGACGAAGGCCACGGCCTGCGCTGATTTCACACCACGGTGGCGCTCGGGGCTGACCACATAGGCGTGGTAGACGTTGAGGAGGGCTGCGTCGCCCTGAACAACCACAACCAGGTCGAGGACATCGCGGAGGGCGAGGTAGGTGGCGCGGTCGGTGAGCGTGTAAGCGTTGCGCTGGTCGGCAATGTTGAGGGTCGCGCCCATGCCCTGGCCGGTCTCTTCACGCGACACCGTACGGGCATCGATCCCGGCGGACGCCCACAGCGCCAGCTCCTTCTTGTGCGTGCCCGAGTCGTCGCCGCGCGAGACGAAACGGCCGCGGGCGGCGATCGCAGCGAGCGCCGCGGGTAGATCGGCGGCGGTCGACGCCCCCGCGGGATCGTCGGCAGGCCCAACAAGGACGAAGTCGTTGGTCATGATCAGCCGGCCGGAGACGAGATCGCCGCTCGCCACGAACTCCGCCTCCGCCTCGGGAGCGTGGACGAGGAGGGCGTCGGCGTTGCCGTCGCTGCCCATCCGCAAGGCCGCACCGGTGCCGACGGCGATCACCTTCACGGTCACGCCCGTCTCGCCCTCGAATATCGGGACGAGCTCGTCGAGCAGGCCACTGTCGTAGGTGGAGGTGGTGGTGGCGAGGATCATCGTCCCGCCGAGCCCGCCCTCCCCCGTACCAGCACCGCCACCGCACGCCGCGACCACGGCGACGACGGCAAGAGTCAAGGCAGCGAGCGAGCGAGCGGCAGTCAGGGCGAAGCTCCCATGAGGGATATGCTGGCGGGAGCATAGCGGTTCAAGCCAGCGGACGGCTACTGAGCGGGCGTGCGCAGCGAGTCTCGATGTCCGCAGACAGCCCGTCAGCAGCACGGCGCGCAGGGGGCCTCGCGGCGGTTAGGCGCGCGGCGGTCCGCGGAGGATGCGACGGCGCAGCGGCTTCGGGTCGAGCGAGGCGTGGTACATCTCCTGCCACACGTCGTCGAGCCACCAGGTCGCGCGCGCCTCCTCCCACCGCGCCGTCTCGGCGCGGGCCTCGGCGTCGCTGAACTCGCCGAGGCCGCGTTCGACGACGATGTCGTAGGGCGCGCCGCTCTCGCATTCGGCGTCAACCCAGGCCCGCATCGCGCGCAGGTCGTCGAGCGCCTCATCCGAGGAGGCATCGAACACCGGCTTGCCATCGAGGCCGAACACGTTGGGGAGGAGGCCGTCGTAGCGGATGGCGCGTCGCATCGAC
Organism: Tepidiformaceae bacterium; assembly: GCA_965247935.1. Taxonomy (GTDB): domain Bacteria; phylum Chloroflexota; class Dehalococcoidia; order Tepidiformales; family Tepidiformaceae; genus CAUYXJ01. The sequence continues at coordinate 133,247 of CBDFIA010000002.1, read as the reverse complement.
TTGCGCCGCGGCCAGGCGGCGGGGTCACGGGGCCAGGCCCCGACGATCCAGATGGGGATGCGGGGCAGCTGCAGGGGGCGGGGGCGAAAGGTGACCTCGCGCAGGTCGAAGTGCGCGCCCTCGAAGGCGAAAGGCTCGGCACTCCAGAGCCCCTCGAGGATCGCCAGCGATTCATCGAGCATCGCTGCCCGCCTGCGGCGGTCGGGCTCGTCGCCGCCGAAGTACGGGCCCTCGTCCGGGGGCGCGCCGAGGCCGGTCGCGAGCGTAAAACGCCCGCCCGAGAGCCGGTCGAGCGTCGCCGCCTGGCGCGCGATCAGCCAGGGGCGGTGCCAGGCGAGGGGCGTGAGCATCGTCCCCAGGCGCACGCGTTCGGTGCGCTCCGCCATCGCGGAGAGCAGCACCCAAGCGTCGGCCAGGTAGTAGGGGGGCTCGTCCGGGGCGGCGGCGTAGGGCGTGTCCCAGACGAAGACGCCGTCCCAGCCGGCCTCCTCGGCATCGACCGCGAACTGCACGAAGGTCTCGGGATCCGCAGCGTAGCCGGCACTGGGGAGGGTCACGCCGAACTGCACCCCGGGAGTCTAGCGGGCGGGGGACGGGAGTCCGTCACGGGCTGCGGATCTCCTCATGTTTTGCTCATCTTCGTCGTGGCTCGGACGCCTACGCTCCGGACATCACCCGCTGGAGGCAGAAATGCAGGTACTCATCGTCAACTTCAAGCTCAACGGAATGACCCACGACGAGTTGGTCGCGGCGGCGACCGAGCACGGGCCCGTCTTCCCGCCAGGCGCGCGGGATGGGGCAGGTGGGGGTGGCGTAGGCTGGCCGAGCGAGGCCAGGATGTCGCAAGCGACTGAGACCCGCCGCCCGAATGGGAGCGCCACCCGCGCTGTCCGGCGTGAGTCGCTGGACCGCCTGCGGCAACTGCTCGACGAGCAGGGGCCGCGGGTAGCGTTCATCCACGGGATCGCCGGAATCGGCAAGTCCTGGCTCGTGGCTCAGTTCGCCGCCGAGGCGCGGACTGAGCGCGCGAGGGTTGTGGCCATCGATTGCGGCGAGGTCGAGCCGACCGCCGACGGTTTCATTGCGGCGATTTCCGAAGAGCTGGGCGTCGACCCCGCAGGACTCGACGGCCTCGTTGCGCGGCTCGCTGAGCTCCCGGCACCCATCGTGCTCGTCCTCGACCGTTACGAGGTATTCCTCGCTCTCGACACGTGGCTCCGGCTCACGTTTAGCCCCGGTCTGCCCGCGAGCACGCATATCGTACTCGCCGGGCGCGAGCCACCGAGCAGCCCGTGGCTGACGGCCCCGAGGTCGCATGGCGAGTTCCTCGCGCTACCGGTCGGTCCACTGCCAAAGTCGGAAGCACTGGCGATGCTCGCCGATCTGGGCGTCGTGGGCGCGGACGCGTCGCGGGTCAACCGCGTCGCTCGCGGGCATCCGCTCGCCCTCACGATTGCTGCGCGTCTCGCGCTCAGCCGCCCTGACCACGACATCGAGGATCTCGCCACGCAAGCGGTCGTCGAAGAACTCGCAGTGCAATTCCAAGCCGAGGCGGCCGACGCGACGACGAGGGAGGCGCTTGATGCCGCCAGCGTCGTTCGCCGCTTGACCAGCCCCCTCCTGCGGGCGATGGCGCCGGACCTTTCAGCAGACGAGGCGATCGAGGGACTCCGGGGCCTCTCTTTCGTCGAGTCCGGCCGTGACGGCCTAGTCGTCCACGACGCAGTGAAAGAAGCGATCGTCACGGCGCTGCGCTCGTCCGATCCCGATCGGCACCATCGCTATCGAGTCGGCACGTGGGGGCACCTCCGAAGCGCGTTGGCAGGCGCGACCAGGGCCAGTCTCTGGCGCCACACGGCCGACCTCCTCTACCTCCTGGAGCAGCCGAATCTCCGCGAATGCTTCTTCCCTGTCGGCTACCAGCCGGTGGTCGTCGAGCCCGCGACCCCCGATGACCAGGCTTCGTTCGAGGCGATCCTCGCAGCCCATGAAGGACCGGAGTCTCAGCGCGCGCTGAGAGCCTGGTGGGACTACAACCCGGACTCCGTGAAGATGGTGCGCGGGCGGGAAGGCGAAGCCGTCGGCTTCTCATCAGCGGCCTTCGGCGGCGGCTCGGCGGATACGCGCAGCACGTCCAAACGGTCCGCGGTCGCGGCTATCGCTACGTGACTTGAACCCCGCTCGTTCTGCTCGATTCGGAGTACCGTCTGCTACCACCAGATCTTTTCGTCAGGGTCCACACCGAATTGCATAGGGGGAGTCTAGCGGGATAGCGGGCGGGGGAGATTCCTCCGTGGGCGCTGACCGGGATCAACTACCAGCCTGCGTAGTCGCTCCGCGAAAACTCGACGACGCGTCGGATCTCAAAGCCAGCGGCCACGAGATCGGCTTCCAGGTCTGTTCTGCTCGCTGACGCCGGCTCGACGAGAGCGGTCGCCGACTCCCCATTCTTGTCTGCGTAGGTCCGGATCCACCGGACCGCGCCGTTGGAGCCGACGATCGCATCTTCGATGCCCGCCTTGGTGCCGGTGATCGCGAGGAGCGGGGGCTCCTCGAGGGCTTCGTGGAAGCCTCGCCGGTAGTCGGTTGATGCGGCCTCGGGCTCAACCTGGTCGATCTCGCGAATCTCCGCGTACGGCACGTCGCAGAGCTCATGGAAGTCCTTCACCTTCTGGTCCGTCGGCGACGTATAGAGACAGAGCCCCCAGTTCGTGCCCGGCGCCCAGTAGGTGCGAACCCACTCCACGCCCAGGACGCGGGGCTCCCACGGCACCGCATCCTCGTCAAGACCGATTCCCTGATTCATGAGGATCTCGATCACGGCGCCATCCATTTCGGTCCAGGTCATCTCTGGCGGGATGTGATTGCGGCGGATCGCATAGAGCTTCACGTGGCTTCCTCCTTCGCTGATTCTGGCTCCACGGCCTCGAGCACGCGTTCAAGATCGGACTCGCGTATCCGCAGGGCCCGCTGCCCGGCGAGGCGCCTCGCCGGCAGCTTCCCGGTACGCACCCAGGACCGCACCGTCTGGACGTGGACGCCCAGGTAGTCCGCCACATCCTCCGGCGAGAAGAGCCGCTCGCGCCCCTCGATCGCACTGGCTGGCCGCCGCTCGCCTCTGCTGAACCGCTCAATCTCCTCTGGCGACACGGCAAGCTCACCGAACACCTTGGCAGGGATGCCTTCGTTCATGCGCATGAACGTAAGGAGCCAGTGCAGCTCGTCAATGCGGCGCCGCTCGCTGCGGGCGACCTCCCTGGACAGCTCACGATAGAAGCGGTGGCCTGACTCCTCGTAGGCGACGGGGGCACCGCCCGGCGGGATGCGCGGGTAGGAGCGCTCGAAGAGGTCCTCGATGACCCGGAGCTCGATACTGATCGGCCCGTACTCGAAGCGGCCCAAGTGGGAGCACTCGCTCAGGAAGCAGAGGAACAGGAAGTCGGTCCCGACTCCTGCCATGTCCGGGTAGACATGGCGCCATTGGTGGATCTGACGCGAGATCGCCGAAATGAAGGGGCCCTGCGCGATCTCGGCCTCGCCCAACTCCTGTCCCATCTCCGGAGAGTCGCTCCCTGGCATGCGCGTAGTCTCCCCGGATAGTCCGATCTGCGCAATGCTATCTTGAACAACGCTTAACGCGTTTGTACTCTACGCGTACAAGAGCGCGTAACGGAGTCCACGGCACTCCTCGACCCGCGTCGCTCCGCTCACAGGAGGCCCCCGTGACCGCAACTGTCGCCACCATCGGCTCACTCCTCGAACAGGTCGCCCGCATCCGCCCCATAATCGAGGAGCGCTCGGCCGACGGCGAAGAACAGCGCCGCCTCGCCGATCCCGTCTACGACGCCATGATCGGGGCCGGTCTCTTCCGCCTCACGGTCCCGAAGGCCCTCGACGGCTTGGAGTTGCATCCGGTCGAGACCTACCGGGTGTGGGAGGCGGTCGCTCGCATCGATACCGCCGCAGGGTGGAATTTGGCACTGAATAGCATCGCGCCTGTCTTTGTGAGTATGGGCTCGCAACAACTGGCAGACGAGGTGTTTGCCCACGGCCCAGATGTCGTCGAAGCGGGATCCTTCCTCCAGCCCGGCATCGCCACCCGGGCCGATGGCGGCTGGCGGGTCACGGGCCGGGGCCGGTTCGCGAGCGGCTCGAATCGCGCTGACTGGATCGGGCATGCCGTCATCGAGATGGAAGGCGGTCAGCCGAAGCTCGATCCTGAAACGGGCGCGCCGAGCCCGCTGCTCGCCATGTTCCCGAAGGCCGAGAGCGAGGTGCTCGATACCTGGCACACGCTCGGGATGAGGGGCACGGGCTCGAACGATGTCGCCGTCACCGACGCCTTCTTGCCCCACCACCGCATGATCGCCCCCGGTCCGATCGCGAGCCCACTGCCCGGCTTCGAGGGACCGCTCTACCGGCTCGGCTTCCTTATGGGCCTCCACGGCGAGACGATCGCATCGCTAGGCGCGGCCAGCGGCGCCATCGACAAGCTCGTCGAGCTTGCAACGACGAAGGTCCCATCCGGTGGGGCCAACCTCCTCCGCGACCGCGAGATGGCGCAACACCATGCTGCCAAAGCGCAGGCCCTCCTCGACGCCAGCCGCGCCTACCTCCACAGCTCGATCAGCGATGCTTACCGCGACGCCGAGGCGGGCACCGTTTCGATGGAGGCGAAGGTTGCGTGCCAGCTCGCTGCCTGCCACGCCGCCGAAGCCTGCGCAGAGGCGGTGCTCCTCGTTCACCAGGAGGCCGGGACCAGCGGGGTCCTCCTCGAGAGCGGCCTCGATCGCCACATCCGCGACGCGCTCACCCTCACGCAGCACGCCTCCAAGTCGTACCAACGCTACGAATCCGTCGGTAAGCACCTCTTCGGCCTGCCGCACGGCTGGTTCATCTTCGACCTCTAGGCGCCGACGACTACCACCAGATCTTCTCGTCGATGTCCTCGGGGAGATCCTCCCAGTCCGTCGTCCAGAGACCCGAGCTGAGGTACTTCCAGCCGCCATCGGCAAGGAGGCAGACGATGTGCTGCTCGCCCTCTAGCCGCTCCGCGGCCTTGAGCGCGGCACGCACGACCGACCCGCTGCTCACGCCGGCGAAGATGCCTTCCTGCTCGAGCAGCGCCTTCGTCATGGCGAAGCTCGTCTGGCTATCGACCACGATCTTCCCGTCGAGCATGGATTCGTCGAGGATCTCGGGGATGAAGCCCTCCTCGAGTGCGCGCAGGCCCTGGACGTTGTCGCCCGGATGGGGCGCTGCCGCGATCACGCGGATGGCGGGGTTCGCGGCCTTCAGGCCGCGGCCTGCACCCATCAGCGTCCCGCCCGTTCCGAGGCCAGCCACGAAGGCGGTGATCTCGGGGAGGTCGCGCAGGATTTCGACGGCCGTGCCCAGCTCATGGGCCTTGGGATTCGCTTCGTTCCCGTACTGGTAGGGGAAGTAGTAGTCGCCGGGGTTGGCCGCGACGATCTCCTTGGCCTTGGCGATCGCCCCGTTCGAGCCGAACTCGCCCGGCGAGTAGATGATCTCGGCGCCGAGCGAGCGCAGCAGGACTGAGCGCTCCTCGCTCACGTTCTCGGGCATCACGCAGACGACGCCGTAACCGCGGAGCTTGCCGATGAGCGCCAACCCTATCCCGGTGTTCCCCGAGGTCGGTTCGAGGATGGTGTCGCCGGCCGCGAGCTCGCCCGTTGCCTCGGCCGCCTCGATCATCGCCTTGGCGATGCGGTCCTTGACCGAGCCGGTGGGATTCTGGCCCTCCAGCTTCGCGTAGATGTGGACCTCGTCGCGCGGCGCAAACGAAGCCAGTTCGACCAGCGGGGTATCGCCGATGAGGTCGAGAATCGAGCGGTAGAGGGCCACGTCGGCGGTGCTGCCGAGCGCTAGCCGCCCGCGAGCGCGGGCAGGATGTCGAGCACGTCGCCGTCCTTGAGGGCGGTCTCGACGCCGTCGGTATAGCGAATGTCCTCGTCGTTGAGGTAGACGTTGACGAAGCGCTGGAGCTTGCCATCCTCGGCGTACATCTGCGCTTTGAAGCCGGGGTGGTTGCCCTCGATGTCATCGACAACCGCAGCAACGGTTGCGCCCCGCGCCTCAATCTCCTTGTGCCCGTCGATGAGCTTTTGGAGGACGGCGGTCACACGAATGCGAACGACGGGTGCGGTGGCTGAGGTCACGATCGGTCTCCTGCTGCTGGTCCGAGGCTAGACGGCGGCAACTTCCTCTTCCTCCGGATGGGGGAAGGGCGAGCCGCAGAACTCCTCGTAGTCGATAAGCTCGGTGATGGTCGGGTTGTCGCCGCAGAGCGGGCACTCCGGATCGCGCCGGATCTTCACGGTGCGGAACTCGAGGGCGAGGGCGTCGTAGAGGAGCAGGCGATTGACGAGGGGGTCACCCTGTTCGAGCACGAGCTTCAGTACCTCTGTCGCTTGGATGCTCCCGATCGTCGCGCACATCGCCCCGAGGACCCCCGCTTCGGCGCAGCTGGGCACCATGCCCGGCGGCGGCGGCGCGGGGTAGAGGCAGCGGTAGCAGCCCTGCTCCGGCAGGTAGGTCGTCGCCTGGCCGTCGAACATAAGGATCGAGCCGTCCACAAGCTTCTTCTTCAGCAGGTAGCAGGCGTCGTTCACGAGGTAGCGCGTGGCGAAGTTGTCCGCGCCGTTCACGATGATGTCGTAGTCGCCCATGATCTCGAAAGCGTTGTCGCTCGTAAGCGGCACCTCGTGCAGGACCACGTTGATGTTGGGGTTGTGCGCGAGCAGCGTCTCCTTCGCCGACTGGACCTTCGGGCGGCCGATATCAGCCGTTTGGTGGAGGATCTGCCGCTGCAGGTTCGAACGGTCGACGATGTCGAAGTCGACGAGGCCGATCGTCCCAATTCCGGCGAGGGCGAGGTAGAGCGCGACGGGCGAGCCGAGCCCGCCGGCCCCGACGACGAGGACTTTCGCCTCGATGATCTTGCGCTGCCCGATGCTGGCGACCTGGGGCATGATCAAGTGGCGGCTGTAGCGCTCCACCATCTCCGGCGTGAGCGCCGTCGCGGCACCACCGGCGAGGGCGGGGATGAAGGCGACCTCATCACCAGCGGCAAGGGGCGTGGCTTCGCCATCGAGCGTCTCGATCTCGATCCGGTTGACGTAGACACCGATGTGCGTGGCCAGCTCTCCGGTGGCGTCGCGCACCTGCGCGGCGAACCCGGGGAACTGTTCGTCGAGGTCGTCCATGACCTCACGCAGATTCGCCCCAGCCGCGTGGACGCGCACGCGGTTGCCGACGAGGTGGCGGAAGGGGGTGGGGATGTAGACGTTGATGATCACAGGCTCTCCCTTGTTGGGGCTCGCGTTCTGGCTCGCCCTCCGCGAGCCCTCGGATGGCTGTCGGCCGGCGTCGGCCGCCGAGTTAGAGGTCGACACTGAGGTACCGCTCCCCGGTGTCGCAGAGGATGGTGACAATACGTTTGCCCCGCCGAAGACGCTCGGCGATCTTGAGCGAAACGACGACGTTGGCGGCCGCGGAGATGCCAACGAGCAGGCCATCCTCGCGTGCGAGGCGTGAAGTCATCGCGAAGGCATCCTTGTCTTCAATACGGATGACCTCGTCATAGACCTCGCGGTCAAGGACGCCGGGCACGAAGCTGGCGCCGATGCCCTGGATGCCGCTCAGGCCCGGCCGCCCGCCGCTGAGCACGGGTGAGCGTGCGGGCTCGACCGCGACGATGAGGAGATCGCTGCCGAGCTCCTCACGCAGCACCTGGCCGACGCCCGTGATCGTTCCCCCAGTTCCGACGGCGGCGACGAAGGCATCGATGTCCCCCTCCATCGCGGAGAGGATCTCGTGTGCAGTTGTACGACGGTGGATCTCGGGGTTGGCCGGGTTCTCGAACTGCTGCGGCACGAAGCAGTTGGGTTCGCTCTCCGCGATCTGGCTGGCGGCAAAGACGGCGCCAGTCATGCCCTCGATTGCGGGGCTGAGGTGTACCTCCGCGCCATAGCGCTCGAAGAGGCGGCGGCGCTCGATGGACATGTCGTCCGGCAGCGCGAGGATGAGGCGGTAGCCCTTGACGGCCGCGACCATCGCGAGGCCGATGCCCGTGTTCCCCGAGGTCGGCTCAACGATCGTATCGCCGGGCTTCAAGCGCCCCGAACGCTCCGCCTCCTCGATCATCGCGAGGGCGATGCGGTCCTTAATCGAACCGGCGGGGTTCATGCTTTCGAGCTTGCCGTAGATGGTGGCAGATTCTTCCGGCACGACCCGGTTGAGCCGCACGAGCGGCGTCCCCCCGACGAGGTCGAGGATCGAGTCGGCGATCTTGGGCCGGGCGGGAGCGGTCATATGCGGTACCGCCCGGCGACCGCCTGGGGCTCCTTCGCCAGCAGGTCGGCGATCGAGTAGGAGGCGAGGATCTCGCTGGTAGCGTCGCGGACGCGCTCCCAGATCTCGCGCTGGCCGCACTGGTGCGGATGATCGGTGCGGTCCGCGGGCTCATCCAGCCAGGAGACCGGCGAGATGCTGCCTTCGAGCGCTTCGACCGCCTCGATCACGGGGATCTCCGCCGGATCGCGGGCGAGCTCGTGCCCGCCGGCGGGGCCCCGCTGGGAACGCACGAAACCGGCCTTGCGCAACGTCGTCAGGAGTTGGTCGAGGTACTGTTCGGGGACGTGGCGGCGAAGCGCGATCTCCGAGCATTGCAGCGGACCCTGGTCGTAGTGGTCAGCCAGTTCGATGAGGGCGCGAAGCCCGTAATCGCCACGTGTGGAACCGCGCATCGCTCCCGTTCGCTGCGGCGGTGCCACCCGCCGCGAGCCTCGCCTTCCGTAAAGTCGAGTAAGTCCGTCAACAATCGTAGGGGGTGGCCCCGAGGAGGCGCAAGGGCTGGCGGTCGAGCAGCTTACGCCGTCGTGCGCCGAGCATTGCTAGGGCGGAATTCGAAAGCGGGGCGACCGTAGGCCAGCTCGGCGCCGCGCGCCCGCAGCGGGTTACGCTGCCTCCTCGGCGATCTCAGCGGGCGGCTAATCGTCGCCCGGAGGTGGCTCACTGCCGCTGGTGCGGGACATCATGTAGCCGACGCCCCCGCCGAGCACCACCAACAGCCCGACGAGGACCAGCACAACCGGCCAGACAGGGAATCCCCCGTCGTCGCTAGGGGCGGGTGTGGTGCGCCCGGTGGTGACCCCACCGGCAAGGGTCGGCTCGGCCTCGTCCTCGGCACTGGCGGGCACGTCGCCGTCACCATCGTCGTCCGGATCGCCGCCCGGATCCGAGCCCCCGTTCGCGCCACCGGGAGTCGGGGTGTCGTTCCCGGAGCCGCTGGCCTGGCTCGTAGCGTCTTCGGATGAGGTGGCGTCGGCCGCCGTTGCCTCGGTCGGGAGCTTCGTCGCCGTCGCGGTCGCCTGGGGGTCCGGGGTGGGGGTGGAGGTCGCGGTCGCGGTCGGTGTGAATGTTGGGATGGGAGCAGGGGCGGCGCTCCCGAAGGTGATGTCGACCTGGGCAGGACCGCGACGCCAGACCCCGGTCTCGTCGGCGAACCGATCACCGACCTGGATGCGGATCTCGGCGCCATCGGTCCCGCAACCCTCTTCCTGATCGTCGGACACCACGTTCACTACGTAGACAGCGACGCGTGCGGCGCCCTCGCCGGTGTGGATCGTCTTGGCGAAATACTCGGCGCGCGAATCGCTGCAGAGCGTCTCCCCGGATATAGGCGTGGACCTCGAGGCCCTCGGGCACCTCGCCCGCGGAGTCGCTGATCGAGCCGAAGATCGTCGCCGGGGGGCCGAATTGCGCTTCGGCTGCTCCGGCCAGTCCCAGGCCGAGCGCTCCCGCAAGGAGGAGCCCAGCGAGCCATCGCGCCAGCCTCAAGTGCCTCGCACTTCGCGATGGTCCTCCACGCCAGCCCACAGCACCGAGCCTAGCGCACCGCACGCGTACGCTGGACTACTGCGGGAGCGAGAGGGTAAACGGCGCTTTAGCATCGATCCAATAGGCCCGGCCGGCCTCGAACATCACGAGGTCGCTTACGAATACGGGCAAGCCCGGTAGGTAACGCTGCCAAAGACCGGTCAGTGGATCGATGGAGTACACGCTCCGGACATCGTCCAGATTCGAGGAGATGAGATCGTCGATCGGGGTGGTATTGGGCACCGTGATTAGATTCCACCCGATCGCCAGCGGCATCATCACCACGGAACCATCCATCGCGACGAGCGCGTCAAGGACCGTGACGCCCTCGCCGCTGTCCGGGAGCAATGGCTGACTAATCGGCCCGGGGAGGTTGCCTAGGCAGTCGGCCGTCGAGAGAACCGAGCCGTTCCACATGAGATCGGCGAAATCGGGGGCGCTCTGGAAGATCCTGTTGCTGGAGCTGTTCAGCCACCCGTAGAACTCAGCGGCGGGCCCCGCGAAGAAGGTCGCCGACTGGCCCGGCTGCAAGAGCCCGTCCAGCCCGAGGTGCTCCTTCGCCTCGAAGATGTTCGTGGGCCTGCTCTCGAGCCCAAAGCCAGCGAGCGAGACTCCGTGATCACCACGCGCGCGGGGAGCTGCTCCGGCGTCGCCAGGAACGTCACCAGCACGTTCGTCGGTTTCTGGGTGCTGTTCGCGACGAGTACCCAGGCCTGACACTCGTCGTCGGCGAATGACGGCTGGGCGAGATCCTGATGCACGGCCTCGCCGCGGTCGTTGAGGATATCGAAGGTCGTCGCGGTCGCCTTCGTCTGGTTTTCGGAGATGAACGACGGCTGCGAGGCGACCTGGACGAAGCGGCCTGGCCCGCCGTCGATCAGGAACTCGGCCTGGACGCCAAGCGTGTTGTTGAAGTTGACGGCGTCGCAGAAGCCGTCCCGGTCGCGCAGGTGGGCCACCACGTACTTCAGCGTTGGGTTCGTGTGGTCGACGATGCTCACGCGCCGGTGCCCGCCCCAGAGCCACTCGGTCACAACCGTGGGCGAGCGCACCGGCGGCCACTTCCCGAAACCGTCAGGTACGTCGGCGATGGCGAAGTAGCGCGTGAACCCGGCGATGTTCTCGAAGACACAGTGCGGGTTCCCCGTAGGCGGATTGGGCGCACACCCCTCGTAGCTCACGTTGAGGTCACCGAATGAATCTACGGTGGCAAGGCCCGCCCCGTCCGTGGCGTCCGTCAAGATGCGGGGCATCGCCGCGCTCCCAAGAACACCGATGGCGCCCGTGCGCGGATTCACATTGAAGTTCGATTCCGTTCCATCCGGAACGAACCAGCCCAAACCGCCGTCCTTCACGCCGTTCTGGTAGCTATTCGCGACGGCTTCGTTCTCCATGAAGAACGTCACCTGCGTGATCGGCATGGGCGCGCTGCCGGGCCACGACGGCTGGCTGGCACGCAACACCTCCCAGTCGTCAGGGAGGATCCAACGGTCAGCGGGCAGGGCCCGCCCATCCGGTTTGGTCTCAGCGGGCCGGCCGGAGGGATTCGCTTGGGTGAACCAGCCCCGCACCACTGCCGAAACGTCCCCTCGTTCGGAGACGAAGAGCTGCGGGTCGGCCGTGGCGGTTACGTCCTCGATAGCGAGGAAGAAGATGGGCACAACGACCTTGCTGAAGGCGTTGCTACCAAGGAGGACCTCGATCGTGGCATCGCCCTCGTCCTCGCTCGTGTACTCGACGGTGCGGGTGCAGTCGTCGCCAAAGACGCCAACGAGGCTGTCGCTTCCGTTGTGGGTGAGGACGGGGTGGGGGAGGAAATTCCCGGGGCCCGCCGAACGCAGGAAGGTAATCGGGCTGTTGGCATCGCCGCAGGTGCCGGAGAACGAAAACGCGAACGTGACCGAGACGACGTCACCCACCCAAGCCACCAGCGGCGCCGATGACCGCGGCTGGCTCGGCGGCGCTAGTAATTGGATCTCGAGGAACTCGGTCTCCAGGAAGTCGGGCACGCCTGGTGCGCTGGTCGGCTGAGAGGCATCGATCTCGAGCCGGATGATCTGGCCGGGGCGGCAGCCGCCGTCGTTCAGGGTCGTGATTACGAGGTCGTCCGGTCCATCGCCCGCGGGCTCGCCGGGGCCGATACGGTCGAGGCGCCCCGCCCGACTCACGCCCGAAACAGCCTTGCCGATGGGCAAGCCGTTGTCATCGGCGAACCGGCCGCAGGCGGAGGTAATCCGCGCATCGAGCAGAACGCCATCGAGCGGGCGGTCGCCGGGCCAGCGCCCACTCGAAGATCGTGATGGAGCCGCCCCCACCGATGAGATACGTCCCATCGGCGACGTTGAACGTAAGCGTTCGGGTTATCTGGCTGTTCGTGATCTGGCTATTCGTGAGGAGCGTGGCAGCCAGATCCGGGTTGTCCGTGATCTCCGTTCGATCGAACTCGGCCCACTCCTTCAGGAGGGCCGGATCGCCGGGCGTGCTCTCGTTCCCGTCGCCATCGGTGTCCCAGAATGCGGGCCGGGTTTCGAATACCCCAGGCGCGATCTCCTTCTCGAAGGTCAGCGAGATTCGCTGCAGCCCGGCCTCCCGAGATGTCCATCCGAAGCAGAGGGTCCCATCGGCTACGCCGGTGAAGTCGAAGAACGGGTTCTGCCCATCGTGGAAGACAAGGAGGCCCGTGGGGGCGGGGCCGGTGAAGGCGATCGCGTCGGGCCCGAGGCGATCCTCGGTGACCGACGGGAAGATGCAGGCGAAGTGCGTTGCGCCGACGATGTTTGGGGCGGGCAGTTGCTCGGCAAGCGTCTGGCCCCCGGGGGTGATGTGGCGAAGCTCGGCGAAGCCTGGGTCGGCGAGGATGTTCACCGTCGTCCCGACTTGATGGGGGATGTCGTCGGGATCGCTCAAGAGGTTCCTCACCGAGACGAAATCGAAGGTCACGGCTACGTTCAGCTGCTCCGTGGTGGCCGTGAGGTTCACGCACCATTCGATGTCCGGGGCGATCCCCTTGGTGAATGGCCCTCCAAAGACCTGCACGGCCGGAGGGCCCGGCGTCGGCGTCCAGTCGGCGGCGGCGACCTGGTGTGTTGGATCAGGCGAGCCGGGCAGATTCGAGGCGGCACCGGTGAGGATGGTCTCGCCCCAGCCCCGCGTGCAAACTTGGGCAAAAGGCCCGGGATCAACGAAACCGTCCGTGGCCTCGAGGACGACCGCGACGACAGCGAGGGTGAGATTCGCCGACCCCGGGATGCTGGTGACGCTGTCGGTGAAGTTCCAGGCCACGCCAACACTGGTCACGCCGACGTTGCTCGCGACGACGACGCAGTAGAAATCGTCGACCGCTGTGCCGCTGCCGTTCGTGAAGGCGGAGTGGCTGAGGACGACCCCACCCGTAACGGTGAAGCCGCTCGCGCCGTTGGGAATGGGGATGGCGTTCTCGGTGACCACGTCGACGCAGTAGCCATTCAAGCCCAGGGCTGGGTTCGCCTGGGCCGCTCCGAGGTGCGAAGGATCGGCCTCGTAGACCGTGTCAGGCAAGGCCTGCGTGAAGGCCTCCGGTCCCGCTGCGTGCGCGTTGGGTGTTGCAGGGAGGTGCTGAACGCCGTGCGCACTGAGCAGGAGGACCGTGACGAGAACGGCGCCAAAAACAAGGAACCGGCGAACGGCGGCCATCCCAGTCTCCTGGACGGCGCACCCCGCCGGGCGCTCGTTCTCGCGAACGTAGTTAGACCGCGGTGCTCGACCACCGCAATCGCATTCTGCGGACCCGGCCACCGGTCAAGCGCGCGGGCGCGCGCGAACCTACACGAGCGGCCGGATGTCGTACCAATCCCTGCCGCCGGCCTAGTTCACAGAGACGGTCATCGTGGGCGGAATAAGGGGGAACTGCATCTCCACCGAGAACTCTTCGAGGACCGACCCCCAACGCGCCCAGGTGCCGCGAGCGTAGGCGGCTTCCGGGCTGCCGAAGGCGCCCTGCATCGCCTGCGCGTCCTCGAAACAATAGATCCCGAGCTGGGTGTCGCCCTTCGTCTCGGCCCAATACACCGACGTCACCCCTGGGATCTTGCGGATCTCGCGGAGGTGGTGGGAGCGAAACCAGGCGGCGAAGGCCCCTCGCTCCTCGCGCACGCGCGCCCGCAACAAAATGAAGGGCTGGTCTCCCTTCACGCGCACTGCCCGCCCGCTGCTTGCCCATCCGCTTCCCCACAGAGGCCGTGGACCAGTACGAGGCTCGGCCCGAGGTCGTAGCGCGAGTCCACGTGCACGCACGGCGTCGAGAAGGGCTCGGCCCGACCGCGCATGCCTTCGTAGACGGCGACGCCGGCTTCGGAGGCGCCACTGCGGGGAGTGGCGAGGCGCGCGCGCAGGAGGCTCTCCGGCGCCGTCAACCGGACCGTGACGTAGCGGGCGCAACGGTCCTGCGCCAAACGCTCGAAGCCCGACCGGTCCCGCCGGCTCACGTTTGTCGCGTCGATGATCACGATTCCACCTTCGCACAAGCGGGCCGCCGCCCGCTCCCTGATCTGGGCGAAAACACGGGCGTTTTCCACAGAGGTATAGCGCCGCTCCGGGAAGAGCTCGCGGCGCACGCGATCGCTTTCGAGCACGCCGGCGCCGAAGCGTTCGGCGAAGGCCGCCGCAAAGGTCATCTTGCCCGCGGCGGGCAGGCCGCTAAGCACCACGAGCGCCGCCATTAATTGCTGCTATACCCCCACCGTGGTACGTTCGGCCGCGAAGACAGGTAAAGGAAGTCGCACGAAGCAAGGTTGCTGGCCCAGGAAGCGAAAGAGGCCTTAGTCCGGGAACACGCCCGACACGACGGCGATACCGGCTCACCTGAAGTCCAGGTGGCGCTCCTCACGGAGCGCATCAAGTACCTGACCGCCCACCTGCAAGCGCACAAGCACGATTATCACACGCGGCGCGGGCTCCTGAAGCTCGTTGGCCAGCGTCGGCGGCTGCTGCGCTACCTCAATAAACGGGACGTCAACAGGTACCGCGCGCTCATCGGGCGCCTCGGGCTGCGCCGCTAGGCGAGCCTCTCGTTTCCCCAGTCCCCGGTCCGGCTCCACCGAGCCGACCGGCAGCCTGCCACCGGCCCCTCCCGCACCGGCCTACCCAGCGGCGCGCCCCGCCGAAGAGAGTGTTGCCAGCTCATGCTAGAAACTGAATCCGCCGTCCGCACCTACGAGATCGAAATCGGGGGCAAGCCCCTCCTCATCGAAACCGGCGCACTCGCCGGTCTCGCCAATGGCGCTGTGACCGTGCGCCAGGGCGATACCGTCGTCCTCGTCACGGCCTGCATGGCCGACCCCCGGGAGGGCATCGACTTCTTCCCGCTCACCGTCGATTACGAAGAGCGGCTCTACGCGGTCGGGAAGATCCCGGGCGGCTTTCCCCGGCGCGAAGGCCGCCCCTCCGGGGACGGCATTCTCGCCATGCGCCTCACGGACCGCTCCTTGCGACCGCTCTTCCCGAAGGGCTTCCGCAACGAGGTTCAGATCGTCGCGACGACGCTCTCCTCCGACCGCGAACACCAGCCCGACACGCTCATTACCGTCGGTGCGAGCGCGGCGTTATCCATCAGCGACATCCCCTTCAACGGTCCCGTGAGCAGCGTCCGCGTTACCCGCCTTGAGGGCGAGTATCTCGTCAACCCCACGTTCGAGCAGGCGGAAGAGGGCGACCTCGACCTCATCGTCGCGGGCACGAAGGACGCCGTGATGATGGTCGAGGCCGGCGCCTCGGAGGTTCCCGAGAGCGCCGTCCTGGAGGCGATGGAGATCGCCATGGAGGCGAACACCGCCATCAACGCGCTCGTCCAGGAGATGGCCGACGAGGCGGCGCCGGTGAAGAAGCCGTTCACTCCCGCGGTCGACAACGAAGAGGCGATCGAGGCCGTCCGCGAAGCCCTGAGCGACCAGCTCGATACGATCGTCGAAAACGCGGCGAGCGAACGCAGCGACGAGAACAAGCGGATTCGCACAGAGCTCGTCGAGCGCTTCGACGGCCGCTTCGAGGCGAAGGACGTCGGCGACGGTCTCCACGCGGTCATCAAGAAGGCCATGCGGGATCGCGTTCTCGACGACGACCGCCGTGCGGACGGCCGCGCGTCGACGGAGATCCGCGCGCTCGACATCCAGGTCGGGGCGCTCCCACGCACGCACGGCTCGGGGCTCTTCAAGCGAGGTGAGACGCAGGTCCTCACGATTGCCACCCTCGGTGGCATGAACATGGCGCAGCGACTCGACACGCTCTCGCCGAACGAGTCCAAGCGCTACATGCACCACTACAACTTCCCGCCGTACTCAGTCGGCGAGGCGCGGCCCATGCGCGGCGCCGGCCGCCGCGAGATCGGGCACGGCGCCCTCGCCGAGCGCGCCCTCCTCCCGGTCATCCCCCCGGAGACCGAGTTCCCGTACGCCCTCCGCCTGGTGAGCGAGGTCCTCTCCTCGAATGGCTCGACCTCGATGGCGAGCGTCTGCGGCAGCACCCTCGCACTGATGGACGCGGGCGTGCCCATTTCCGCGCCCGTCGCCGGAATCGCGATGGGCCTGATCATGGGCGAGGACGAGAAGTACGCCGTCCTCACCGACATCGCCGGCCAGGAAGACTTCATGGGCGACATGGACTTCAAAGTCGCCGGCACTGCTGAGGGCATCACTGCGCTGCAGATGGATATCAAGATCGGTGGCGTCTCACGCGAGCTGCTCGAATCCGCCCTGGGCCAGGCCAAGGACGCGCGCGAGTTCCTTCTCGATGCCATGAACCACGTGATCGACAAGCCCCGCGAGACCGTCTCCGACCACGCGCCCAAGGTCTACATCATCAAGATCGACCAGGAGCAGATCGGCACGGTCATCGGCCCGGGTGGGCGCGTCATCCGCAAGATCCAGGAGGACTCGGGCGGCGCCAACATCGACATCCAGGAGGACGGCACAATCTTCGTCTCTGCCGTCGCCGGCGAAGCGGCCGACATCGCGATCCGCATGATCGAGGGCCTCACCAAGGAAGTGAAGGTCGGCGACACCTACACCGGCGCCGTTTCGCGCCTCATGAACTTCGGCGCCTTCGTCGAGATCCTGCCCGGCAAGGATGGTCTCGTCCACATCTCGGAGCTCAGCGATGACCGCGTCGAGAACGTGGGCGATGTTGTGTCGGTCGGCGATGAGCTGACCGTCACGGTCACAGAGATCGACTCCCTCGGGCGCATCAATCTCACCGCCCGCAGCGGGCGCGTCGGTGCTCCTTCCGGGGACGACGGCCCGCGGGAGGAGCGCCCCCGCGGAGGCGACCGTCCGCGCGGCCGTGACGGCGACCGAGATCGGCCGCGGGGCGGCCGCGATCGGGACCGGCCGCGCGGCGACCGCGACCGACCACGCGACCGGCCGCGGAGCGAGCGCGATCGCCCCCGCAGCGACCGCGACCGACCGCGTGAGGACCGCCCTCGCGACGACGCACCTCGCGAGGACCGTGCGCGTGACGATCGACCCACTGATCGCGATCGCAATGACGAGGCTGAAGGCGGCTGGGGTCGTGAGCGGACGGAGCGCCCGCGCGGGCCCGAGCTCCGGCGCGAGCGCCCCGAACCTGAAGCACCGGATGACGACTTCATCGATGAGGACGAAGACGAGTTCGAGGAGCTGCAGGACGAATTCGAGGCGGCCGAAGTGGGCGAGCCCCAACGCAACGATGACCGCGGCAATGACCGCGACGATGATCGAGGAGCTGACCAAGGCGATGACGGCCCCCGCCGGCGGCGCCGGCGGCGCCCGCGTGGTGGCCAGGGCGGGCCGAGTGGCGGTCGCGAAGGCGGCAGCCGCGAGGGCGGCAGCCGCGATAGCGGCCCGCGCCAATCGCAACAGCAGCGCGAGATCGGTCCGCCCTCTGGTCGCGGGGGTCCCCGCGGCGGCGCCAGCCGGGGTTGGACGCGCCGCAGCGCGCCCAGCGATGGGACGCCACCCGCACCGCCGCCGCCGCCACGCCGCGGGCTCGGCGGTGGCGGCGAATACGAAGACTAAGCCGGCGCGATGCGCCTCTTCGAGCACGAGGCCAAGGCGCTCCTCGAACGCACCGGTCTCGAGGTTCCGCGAGGCGCACTCGCCGACAGTCCATCGGCGGCGGCCCACGCCGCCCGCGGTCTCGGCGCGCGCGTAGCCGTCAAAGGGCAGGTCCTGTCCGGGGGACGTCAGAAGGCCGGCGTGGTGCGTTTCGCCGAAGGCACCGCCGAAATCGAAGCGGCTGCCAGAGCGGTGCTCGCAGGCCGGGTAGGGGGCCAGCCAGTCACCGGCCTCCTCGTGGAAGAGGCGCTCGAGGTCGAGCGCGAGATCTACGTCGGTATCACATATGACGACCAGGCACGGGGGCCGGTGGCAGTCGTGTCGCTTGCGGGCGGCGTCGAAGTGGAGGATGGGAGCGGGGCGCCAGCCGCGCGCATGCCCCTCTCGACGCTCTCGCCGACCCAGAACTTCCGCCTGAAAGAGCTACTCGCTGGCCTTGGCGTCAGCGGTCGGGAGCTGGTCGAGTTGACGATCATCCTCGCCCGCCTCTGGCGGCTCTTCGTGGACCACAGCCTGCTCCTGGCGGAGATCAATCCCCTCGCCCGCATCGCCGACGGCCGCTGGATTGCGCTCGATGCGCACATCGAATTCGATGACGATGCGCTTGATCGCGAGTCCGAGCTGCTCCGGGAGCTGGGCGTCGATCCAACGACGCGCGCCGACCACGAGCCGAGCGCGCTCGAACTGGAGGCAGCTCGCATCGACCGATCGGACCACCGCGGCGTGGCCGGACGCGTCGTTCAGTTCGATGGCTCGCTGGGATTGCTCATCGGGGGTGGAGGCGCGAGTCTGACCGCGCTCGACGCCGTTCGCGCCCACGGAGGGCGCCCCGCCAACTACTGCGAGATCGGCGGGAACCCGAGCGTGCGCAAGGTGGCCGAACTCACCCGCCTGCTATTGAGTCAGCCCAACGTCGAGCGCATGGCGGTGATCATGAATGTGGTCAACAACACGCGCGCCGACCTCATCGCGCGGGGCGTGATTCGCGGCTGCCTCGACGCCGGCCTCGATCCGGCGAAGGCGATCGCGGTCTTCCGCGTGCCCGGCGCCTGGGAGGACGAGAGCGTCGCCCTCCTGCGCCGCTACGGCGTCACCGCCTGCGACCGCACGGTCAGTATCGACCAAGCGGCGGCGATGGCCGTCGTCGCGAGCGGCGCCTAGAGCATCGGCAGGTATTCGGCCAGCTCGAAGTCGGAGACGTGGCGTTGGTAACGATCCCACTCGATGCGCTTGTTCTTGAGCAGGGTCTCGAACACGTGATCGCCGAGCGCCTCGCGCACGACCGTCGACTCCTCGGTCGCTTCGATCGCCTGCAGCAGATTCGTGGGCAGGGTCGCGATCCCGCGGGCCGAGCGCTCGTCCGCGGACATCTCGAAGACGTTCTCCTCGACCGGCGGCGGCAGCGGCCGTTCGCGCTCGATCCCGTCGAGGCCGGCCGCCAGCATCACGGCGAACGCGAGGTAGGGGTTGCAAGCAGGGTCGGGCGAACGGTACTCGATGCGCGTGTGCACCTCGTCGCCGGGTGAGTACTCGGGAATTCGCACGAGGTCGCTGCGGTTGCGGCGCGCCCAACTCAGGTACACCGGCGCCTCGAAGCCGGGCTGTAGCCGCTTGTAGCTGTTCACCCACTGGTTTGTGACGAGCGTGATCGCGCGGGCGTGCTCGAGCAGGCCCGCGACGTAGCCCTTCGCCAAGGCGCTCAGGTGATACTCGTCGCTCGCGTCGAAGAAGGCGTTGCGCTCACCCTTGAAGAGCGACTGGTGCACGTGCATGCCGCTGCCGTTCTCCTCGGCGAGCGGCTTCGGCATGAACGAAGCGTAGACACCGTTGGTGGCAGCGATCTCCTTCACGACCGCGCGGTAGGTCATCGCGCTATCGGCCATCGTCAGCGCGTCGGTGTAACGGAGCGCGATCTCGTGCTGGCTGGGCGCCACTTCGTGGTGGCTCGACTCGACTTCGATGCCCATGGTGTTGAGGGTGAGTACGGTATCGCGGCGGAGATCGATGCCCGCGTCCGTGATCTGGTCGAAGTAGCCGCCGCGGTCGAGGGGTTCGGTCCCTTCCGAGTCGCGGAAGTAGAAATATTCGAGCTCGGGGCTCACGTAGAAGGTGTAGCCCAGCGCCTTCGCCCGTTCGAGCTGGCGGCGGAGCACCTGGCGGGGGTCGCCCTCGAACGGCTCGCCGTCGGGACGGTAGATGTCGCAGAACATGCGCGCGACGCCCTGCTCCCGAGGGCGCCAGGGCACGAGTTGGAAGGTCGCCGGGTCGGGCCGTGCGAGCATGTCCGATTCGTCGATGCGGGCGAAGCCCTCGATGCTCGAGCCGTCGAAGCCCATGCCCTCGGCGAGCGCCTTCTCCAGCTCACCGACCGTGATCTGGAAGCTCTTGAGCGCCCCCACGATGTCCGTGAACCAGAGGCGCACGAACTTCACGTCATTCTCACGGCACGCCGAGATCACGTAGCTGGCAGATTCGCTCGGGGATCCGTCTCGTGGTTCAGCCATGCGCTGAGGGTACGCTCCGAATGTTACGAGCAGTTTTCGCGCGCGGCCTACTCGCCCGCTGCCTCGCGCTGTTTTCGCTGCCAGTCCTGGACGAAGGGGTTGTGGTCTCGCTCGAAGGCGACGGTCGTCTGCTCCATGTGCCCGGGCAGGACGATCGTGTCTTCGGGGAGCGTGAGCAGCTGCCCGGTGATGCTGCGCAGCTCCTGGTCGAAGTCCCCACCAGGCAGATCCGTGCGCCCGATAGACCCACGGAAGAGCGTATCGCCGCTGAAGAGCATGCCCTCGGTGTAGTAGCTGACGCTGCCCGGGGTGTGGCCCGGGGTCGTGATCGTCCTCAGCTTCAATCCCTCAACCTCAACGTCGTCGTCCGCGGTGACGAAGCCGCTGGGGTCGGGTGGCCTTTGGCCCTCATCGATGCCGAACTGGGCGGCCGCGCCACGCCAGCCGTTCTGGAGGAGGTCGAGGTCGGCTTCGTGCAGGAGGAAGGTCGCCCCCGTCGCCGCTTGGACGCCACGAACACCGAGAATGTGGTCCACGTGCGCATGCGAATTCGCGATCGCCTTGATCGTCACGCCCATGTCTTTGGCGAGGGCCAGCACCTCCTCCGGCTGGTCCCCGGGATCGATGCAGATCGCCTCACCGGTACGGCGGTTCCCGACCACCCAGCAGTTCTCGGCGAACACGCCGACAACGATGCCACGCACCATGAGCTCGTTGGCGACGTCCATGCCCTAACGATGTGGCCGCGCCGAGGCGCCGTCAACCGGCCGAGGCGGGGGGCGTGAGCGCCCTCGATCTGGGCCTCGTCGCGGTCTTCGCGGCATTAGCTTCGACGCCCCAACACGTGACCGGCTTCGGCTTTGCGCTCCTCCTGGCACCCGTGCTCCTCCTCGTCCTGGATGCGGACGACACGGTCGTCATTGTGACCGCGCTCGGAGGGATCGTGGCCGCGATAGTCGCCCTCCGCCTGCGCAAAGAGATCGCCTGGCGGACGACCTGGGTCCTCTCGATCGCCTCGCTCGCTGGCATGCCCTTAGGGCTTGCAGTGCTGCTCGTCGCCGATGAGTCGCTCCTGCAGGCCCTCATAGCAATGGCGGTCATCGCGTCCACCCTGGTCCTTGCCCGCGGCCTCACCCTCAGCGGCGGCACCGCGCTCGAGGCGACCGTCGGGATCGCCAGCGGCGTGCTGCGCACGAGCACGAGCACCGCCGGGCCTCCGGTCATCATCTATCTCCAGGGGCTGCGCCGACCGGCCGACGAATTCCGCGCGACGATCTCCGCCTACTTCGCCGCGAGCGGCGTCATCGCGGTGGCCATCTTCGCGGCCGCGGGGCGCGTCGATGGCGACGTCGGTTTGGGCGTACTCGCAGGCCTGCCGGGGATCGCCGCCGGCAGCGTCGCCAGCTACCTCCTCGCGGGCCGCACGAGCGAGCGCTGGTTCCGGCGGGCGGTCATCGCCCTGCTGCTCGTCAGCGCCACGGTCGCGCTGGGCACGGCCTTTGTGAGTTAGATAGCCTCTCGCCGCGCCCCACCCCGCCGCGTACGCTCTCGCCCATGCCCTGGGAGGACCTGCCCGAGCTGCCGACTTCCGTCGACGTGCTCGATGCGCGTTACAAGGAGAACCGCGAGGCAAACCTCGCCTTCGTCGCGGACCTACGCGAGCGGTTGGCCGGAGTCGAGCAAGCGGGCGGCGAGGCCTACGTCGCCCGCCACCGCGAGCGCGGCAAGCTCCTCGCGCGCGAGCGCGTGCAGCGCCTGATCGACCCCGATGGCGCTTTCCTCGAGCTCAGCCCGCTCGCCGCAGAGGGCGTCTACGACGACGACGTGCCCGCCGCCGGCATCGTCACCGGCATCGGGCCCGTCGGCGGCCGCGAGTGCGTGATCGTCGCCAACGACGCGACGGTGAAGGGCGGTTCCTACTACCCCTTGACCGTCAAGAAGCACCTCCGCGCCCAGGAGATCGCCGAGCAGAACCATCTGCCCTGCATCTACCTCGTCGACTCGGGTGGAGCCTTCCTGCCGCTGCAGCACGATGTCTTCCCCGACCGGGACCACTTCGGCCGCATCTTCTACAACCAGGCTCGCCTGAGCGCGAAGGGGATCTACCAGATCGCCGCCGTCATGGGCTCCTGCACGGCTGGAGGCGCCTACGTCCCCGCCATGAGCGACGAGACCGTGATCGTGCGCGGTACCGGCACGATCTTTCTCGGCGGCCCACCGCTCGTGAAGGCGGCCACCGGAGAGGAGACGACCGCCGAAGAGCTCGGCGGCGCGGACGTCCACACCCGCATCAGCGGCGTCGCCGACCACTTCGCCGACGACGACGGGGAAGCGCTAGGAATTGTCCGCAGCATCGTCGCGAGCATCCCCGCCACCAAGTCGCCACCCTGGGAGCTGACCGAACCGGCGGCCCCCATCCACCACCCCGACGAGCTCTACGGCATCGTCCCGCCCGACTACGGCCGCGCCTACGACGTGCGCGAGGTCATCGCGCGTCTCGTCGACGGCTCGCGCTTCCACGAGTTCAAGGCGCGCTACGGCAGCACGCTCGTCTGCGGCTTCGCGCGCATCACCGGCTTCCCCGTCGGCATCGTCGCGAACAGCGGCATCCTCTTTGGGGAGAGCGCGCTCAAGGGCGCCCACTTCGTCCAGCTCTGCGGCCAGCGGCGCGTGCCCCTCGTCTTCCTCCAGAACATCACCGGCTTCATGGTTGGGCGGCAGTACGAGAACGCCGGTATCGCCAAAGACGGCGCGAAGATGGTCACGGCCGTCGCGAGCGTGGCCGTGCCCAAGTTCACGGTCGTCATCGGCGGCAGCTTCGGCGCGGGCAACTACGCGATGGCCGGCCGCGGCTACTCACCGCGCCAGCTCTGGATGTGGCCGAACGCGCGCATCAGCGTGATGGGCGGCGAGCAGGCCGCGAACGTCCTCCTCCAGGTGCGCCTCGACCGGGGTGAGGAGCTCAGCGACCAAGAGCAGCGCGACTTCCGGGCCCCGACGCTGGAGCGCTACGACCGCGAGGGCTCGCCCTACTTCAGCACCGCCCGGCTCTGGGACGACGGCGTGATCGACCCGCTCGACACCCGCCGCGTCCTCTCGATGGGCATCTCCGCCGCGCTCAACGCCCCCATCCCGAAGACGGATTGGGGCGTCTTCCGGATGTAGCGAAGGAGACGGCGTGCGGCTCGCTCGGGTGACCCTGCCCTTGGCGATGATCGTCGTGCTCGCCTGCGGAGGGGGTGGGGAGGCGCCCACGCCCACCGTCGCCACGGCTCCCGATGCGCCCACGGCCACGAGCACGACGGCTACCCAGGTGCCGTCAACCGCCGTCGCCACACCCACTGCAACCGCCGCTCCCCCGCCCCCCGAGGTGGAGCTGCAGAACGAACCCCGGGAGACAGTCGTGGACCGCACGGTCGCGGTCCCACCGCGCCCGCCCTCCCCCTTCGAGGTCGCCGACCCCAGGGACGGACGCATGCGCCTCTACGACATCGAGGCCGGCACGGTCACCGACTACGGCCCCGGCAGCATGGGCGAGTTCAGTCCGGACGGGCGTTGGCTCGCCTGGACCTCGGTAGAGTCCGACTCAGCCATCCAGGCGCTCCTGGACCTCGACACGGGACGGGTCACCCACCTCGGCTCGGCCACGCTCACGCAGCTGACCTTCGCCACCGATCCTCGTTATGGAATCCTGTTCGAGCGTCACAGTGAAGGCCGCACGGTGAGCGTGCTGGACCTGACCACCCTGGAGCGCCGCGAGTTGGTCACCGGGCGTGAGGTTCAGCTGAACGGAGTCGTCGACGAAGGCGCGCTCGTGACCCTCATGCAGGACGAGCGGCGACTCTACGACCTGGAAACAGGCAAGGAGTTGCCGGTCGAGGGCTGCTGCCGCTTCGCCGACCGTTTCGCAGAACGGCGGGGTGACCTCGTGCTCACACGGGCCTCCCGGAATTTCAGGAGCCCTCTCCAGATTGAACAAGGAGGGGCCCACGGGGTGCTGCTGCGAATCTCAGGCCTCAGCGCATCGTTTGCGGCGCCTCGCGAGATCATCGCAACCTCGCTCCTGAAGGGGACGACGCCCGCTGATCCGAGCGCGCTCAACGCCACGCTCAACCTCTATCTGATCGATGTCGACACGGCTGCCGTGATCTTCGTGGCGACAGTAGCTGCGCCGTTGGGGGTGGTCCCATTCGCCGCGAACGAGCGCTACGTCGTATGGGCCGAAGGCTACTGCTTCGGGCCGGGTACGACACGCATGCTCGATCGGGCCAGCGGCGAGATCGTCGAGCTGGACTTCCACACGTGGGTCGAGCTCACCCCTGCCGGACTCCTCGGTACCGGTGACGGCTTTGGCGCCCTGGCCCTCCTCGATCTCGAGACGCTCGAGTACGTGACCGTCCTCCCAATAGGGACGATCGACGTGCGCTGGTCGCCCGACTACCGCTACGCAACGACGGGCGAGACGGGAGGCCATGGCGGCAACTGCGGGAGTTGACGGCCACGACTCGAAGCGATGGTCGCGCCCACCGCCCGCGCACACCCCCGCCCTAGAATGCGCGCATGTTCGCGTCGGTGCTGGTCGCCAATCGGGGCGAGATCGGGGTACGCATCATCCGTACGCTGCGCACGCTCGGCGTGCGCTCGGTGCTGGTCACCTCTGTGCCGGACCGTCACAGCCTGGCCGCGCGGCGGGCCGATGCGACGGTGCTCCTCGAGGGCCACACGGCGGCCGAGACCTACCTCGACATCGAGGCCGTGATCGCGGCCGCTAAGGCCGCAGGCTGCGAGGCGGTCCACCCCGGCTACGGCTTCCTGAGCGAAAGCGCAACGTTCGCCGGCGCTTGCGCGGCGGCGCGCCTCACCTTCATCGGCCCGTCGCCCGCGACCCTGCGCATTCTTGGCGACAAGATCGCGGCGCGCGATCTTGCGATCGCGAACGACGTGCCCGTCATTCCCGGTGCTTCGGGCGAGAGCGACGCGGAGTTGCTCGCCGCCGCCGATGAGGTCGGCTTGCCCATCATGCTCAAAGCGCGGGGCGGCGGCGGTGGCATCGGCATGCGCGTCGTCAGCGAGGGCGACGATCTCGCGGAGGCGATCGCGGGCGCCCGCCGCCAGGCGGAGGCCGCCTTTGGCGATGGGCGGGTGTTTATCGAGCGGTACGTCGAGGGGGCGCATCACGTCGAGGTCCAGATCCTCGCCGACGCCCAGGGTAACGCCGTCCACCTGGGCGAACGCGACTGCTCGGTCCAGCGCCGCCACCAGAAGCTGATCGAGGAGACGCCGAGCCCGGTCGTCGATTCCGCCCTTCGCGCCGAGCTCACGTCGGCCGCCCTCCGCCTGATGGAGGCGGCCGGCTACGTGAACGCGGGCACGGTCGAGTTCCTGGTCGGCGCCCCGGCGGAGGGCGGCCGCAGGCCGTTCTACTTCCTCGAAGTGAATCCGCGTCTCCAGGTCGAGCACCCGGTGACCGAGGCCGTGACCGGCTTCGACCTCGTCGCGGAGCAGCTGCGGATCGCTGCCGGCGAGCCGCTCGCCTTCGCTCAGGAGGATGTCGCCTTTGGCGGCCACGCGATCGAATTCCGCCTGAACGCAGAGGACCCGTGGCACAATTTCCTCCCCTCCCCTGGACGGCTCGTGGACCTGTCCGGCGGAACCGCGGCTGCGGCCCGCTTGGACAGCGGCTACGAGGCGGGCGACACCGTCCCCGCCGAGTACGACTCGCTCCTCGCCAAACTGATCGTCCACGGTTCGGACCGCGAAGCAGCGCTAAGCGAGGCCGCCGCTGCGCTAGCGGGAGCGAGAATCAAGGGGATCGCGTCGAACCGGGCGCTTCACCGAGCGATCGTTGGCCACCCAACCTTCGTGGCCGGCGATGCGACGATCCAGTGGCTCGAGCGCGAGCTGCCCGCGCTCCTCCATGCGGCGCGCCCGCCGCCGGAGGCGCTCGTGGCCGCGGCCCTCCTACTGCTGGAGGAGGAGGCGATGGGATTCGGAGGGTCGGCGTGGCTCGGCGCCGGGCCTCGCAGCGTCTGGCTCGACGACGGGGCGGGGGTCCGCGCCGTCTCGATCGCTCGTGACGGCGTGGCTGTGGTCGAGGGGGAGCCCGTGACCTACAAGCGCACGCTCGCGGGAGCTGGACGGCCGGTGGCGCTAGTCGGGGGAACGGGAACCAGGGTCGAAGCCGTTCGCGAGTGCAGTGGGCAGATCCTCCTCGATTGCGGCGCGGCACCCTTCGGAGTTCGCCTCGTGCCCCCACCCCCGCTCCCTCGGCGCGCCCAGGCCGCGGCCGGCGGTGCGAGCAAGGTTCGTGCCCCGCTCGCGGGGCGCGTCCTGGCCGTGCAGGTCGAGGAGGGTGACACCGTAGCCGCCGGGGCCCTGCTGGTTGTGCTCGACGCGATGAAGATGGAGCACGCCATCACCGCGCCCGCCGCCGGGACCGTGCGCGCCCTCCACATCCACGCCGAGGAGACCGTCGAGTCCGGCGCCCTGCTGGTGGAACTCGACTAGTTCGCCCCGAAGACAGCGCACCGACCCCACCGCAGCCACTGAGCCGGCGGCAACCGTCCAGTCAGGACCCATCGTGGCGCCATTGAAACTAATCCGAGGAGAAGGGCAGCTCCTTCGATTCCACGCGGCGGCCCTGGCTCTGGTGGACACGCGCGATCGCCTCTGGCTCTCCTTCGTGGACGGTCGTGGTCTTCGTGCCGCGCGCCATCGCGACGGTGCCGGTGCGCGTGAGCTCGCGGATGCCGTAGGGCTCGCACATCTGGACGAGGCCGTCGATCTTGTCCTCGTCACCGGCCATCTGAAGGATGAGCGAGTTCGTCGCCATGTCGATCACGTCCGCGCGGAAAACGGTGGCGATATCGAGCAGTTCGTGGCGGTTGAGGTTGTTGCAGCGCACCTTCAGCAGCGCCAGTTCGCGGCTGATCGCGTCTTCCTCGGTGAGATCGCTCACCTTGATCACGTCGATCAGCTTGTACAGCTGCTTCTCGACCTGTTCGACGGGCGCGCTCAAGCCATCGACGACGATCGTCATCCGGCTGAGGCCCTCGGTTTCGCTGTGGCCGACGGCGAGCGATTCGATGTTGAAGCCACGCCGGCGGAAGAGCCCGGCGACGCGTTGAAGCACGCCGGGCTTGTCCTCGACGATCGCGACGACGGTGTGGTGCGCGGGTCGGGCGCCGTTACTGGACGTCATCGTGCGAGCTCCTTCTCCGGCATCTCGATGGTCTCCGAGAGCGCGGCGCCCGCGGGCACCATCGGCCAGACGTTCTCGTCCTGATCGACGCAGAAGTCGATCAGGATGGGGCCGCGGTCGTAGGCGCGTGCCTCCTGGATCGCAGGAAGCACTTCGGCCTTCGTTTCGACGCGCAGGGCCTTGATGCCGTACGCCTCGGCAAGTTTGCAGAAGTCCGGCTGGGTGACGGACACCGCGACGTAGTTTTCGTCGTAGAAGAGCTCCTGCCACTGGCGCACCATCCCGAGGTAGCCGTTGTTCATGATCGCGATCTTGATCGGCAGGCGTTCGTCGACGCAGACGGCAAGCTCCTGCATGGTCATCTGGAAGCCGCCATCGCCGCAGATCGCCCAGATCTCGGAGCCGGGGGCGCCCACCTGGGCGCCAATAGCCGCGGGCAGCTCGAAGCCCATCGTGCCCAGGCCACCGGAGGAGATCAGCTTGCGCGGTCCGTCGTAGAAGTAGTGCTGCCCCGCCCACATCTGGTGCTGGCCCACGCCCGTCACGAGGGTAGCGCTGCCGTTCGTCTCTTCGTAGAGGGAGCGGATGATCTGTTGCGGGATCAGCCGCCGCGTCTCGCGGATCTCCAGGCTCGGGTGCTCGTCCCGGACGTTGTCGATCCAGCCGAACCAGCGCGAACGGTCGCGGGCTTCGATCCGCTGGGTGAGCTCGGGGAGGACGCGTTTTACATCGCCGACCACCGGGATCGCCGTCGGCAGATTCTTGCCGATCTCGGCGGGGTCGATATCGATATGGACGATCGTCGCGTTGGGATTGAAGTCGTTGAAACGCCCCATCGCGCGGTCGTCGAAGCGCATACCGATGCCGATGACGACGTCGGCGTCGTCCGCCGCCATGTTCGCGTGGTACATGCCGTGCATGCCGAGGAAGCCGTAGCTGAGCGGGTTCGTCTCGGGAAAGCCCCCGATCCCGAGGAAGGTCGTGATCACGGGGATCTGGGCCTTCTCCGCGAGCGCCACGAGCTCGTTCGTGGCATCGCCCCAGATGATGCCGTGGCCGGAGATGATGATCGGCTTCTCCGCGTTGTTGATGGCTTCCGCGGCCCGCCGAATCATCCCCGCATGGCCCTTCGTCGTGGGCTTGTAGCCACGCAGGCTGAGCTGTTCGGGCCACTCGAACTCGGCCTCTTCCTGGAACACGTCCTTGGGGATATCAACGTGGACCGGCCCGGGGCGGCCCGTGCGCGCGATGTGGAAGGCCTCGCGCACGGCCATGGCGATGTTCTCGGCGCGCATCACGAGGTAGTTGTGCTTCGTGATGGGCTGCGTGATGCCGGTGATGTCGGCTTCCTGGAAGCCGTCCTTACCAAGGAGCGTGCGCGCGACGTTCCCCGTGATCGCCACCATCGGCGTCGAGTCGAGGAACGATGTCGCGATGCCGGTCACGAGGTTGGTGGCGCCCGGCCCGCTCGTTGCGAGGCAGACGCCAACCTCCCCCGAGGCGCGCGCGTAGCCGTCGGCCATGTGCGCGGCGCCCTGCTCGTGGCGCACGAGCACGTGCCGGATCGCGGGGAACTGGGGGAGCGTGTCGTAGAGGGGCAGGACCACCCCGCCGGGGTAGCCGAAGATGGTCGTCACCCCCTCCCGCTGGAGGCATTCCAGCAGGATCTGAGATCCCGTCATCCGAACCATGGTCTGAGTCCTTCCGTCGGCTCGAAGGTTGCCGGCCGGTCCCCGGTGGGGGGTGGCCGGTGCCTGCCACGCCATACGGTCGTGGCGGTCCAGGGTTCGGCGGGGGTGCCTCGTCCTGAACGTCTGGCGAGCGGAGCGCGACCGGTAAGCCGCGATCTCCAGTGAGCCTGGAGGGAGTGTAGGGCGGAACCAGCCGTTACGTGAAGTAGGGGTATTGCTGCAGACGCCGCACGGGGGCAAACCGGGGATAGAAGATCACACCACCTCGGTAATGGCGTTCGAAATGGCTAAGGAACTTGATCTTGACTCGGAGCGATCCGATGTCGACGATCCCTGCGGGGCCTTGGCCCTAATGCTCCCCGCCGTCCGTCTCCCCTGGGAGACGCACTGGCGGGTTTTTTTTCGTCCTCGACCGGAGCCCAAGGGATAGGCTCTCTCCATGTCAGCCCGAGTTGCGTTGTTTGTGGACTACCAGAACGTCTACATGACCGCCCGAGAAGCCTTCTGCCGGCCCTCCGATCCCAGCTCCTTTGGGCAAATCGACCCGAGCCGCCTGGCTCAGTTGATCTGCGACCGCCCCCTCCCTCCCGGTGCCGACGCCTCTCGTAAAGTGAGCGAGGTTCGGGTATACGCGGGGAGGCCATCCCAACACCGCGACCCAAAGGGCTACGCCGCCGCGCGCCGTCAGACCGCATCTTGGATCGCCAATGGTGTCACGGTGGTCGAGAGGACCCTCCGATATCCGCCGAACTACCCGGATCGACCCGCTCAGGAGAAGGGAATCGATGTCAATCTGGCCGTCGACTTTGTGGCCGGTGCGGTCGACGGAGCCTTCGATGTAGGGATTATCTTCTCAACCGACACCGACCTGGTCCCGGCGTTGGAGCTTGTACTCGCGCGCCCGAGCCTCGGCGTCGCGGCGGAATGTGCTGCATGGCACCTCGCCGGTGCTAACCGGCCGCTGCGCGTCTCGGGGCAGAACGTGTGGTGCCACCGACTAGAAGAGGCCGACTACCGTCGCGTTCTCGACAAGACCGTCTACGTCCGTTAACACAGCGGTCGACGCGGTCAATAGCCCGCGGCGTCGCCCACCAGGGCCCGCCCCGCAGCGATCACTGGTGCCACCTTCGCTTCGTTGCGGAGCTCGGTGTAGATGCGCAGGAGGGGTTCCGTGCCTGAGAGGCGGAAGAGGAGCCAGCCGTCCTTCAACATGAAGCGCCAGCCGTCCGTCGTGTCGAGGCTGGTCACGGGCACTCCCGCGAACTCGGTCGGCGAGGCCGCGTCGAGCGACGCCTTCACGGCGGCGTTCGCGCTCGGCGCGAGTTCGAGGTCGATGCGCTCGTAGAAGTGGGGCCCGGTGATCGCAAAGACCTCGTCCAAGAGCTCCGTCGGGCGCTTCCCGCTGATCGCCATGGCATCGAGCAGGTAGAGCGCGGCGAGGATGCCATCGCGTTCGGGGAGGTGGCCGCGGAAGCCGTAGCCGCCGCTCTCCTCGCCGCCGATGAGTGCGTCCTCACGCATCATCACCGGCCCAATGTGCTTGAACCCGACGGGCGTCTCGAAGTACGGAACCTCGTAGTGCTCGGCTAGTAGCCGAGCCATATCGGTGGTGGTGACCGACTTCACCACGGCTCCCCGCAGGCACCGCGCGCCCAGCGCGTACTGGACGAGCAGAGCGAACGTCCGCAGCTGGTCGACGTAGCCGCCGCGCTCGTCCACGAAGCCGACGCGGTCGGCGTCGCCGTCGTTGGCGATGCCCGCGTCGAAGCCGCCCTCCGCCATGAGCGCGAGCAGGGCGTCCAGATTCGAGGCGATCGGCTCCGGGGCGCGGATGCCGGGGAAGAGGGGATTGCGCTCCGTGTGGATCTCCTCGACGCGCGTGCTTCCGCCATCGAGCAGTTCCGTGATCAGGCCCGCGCCGGCCCCGAACATCGGGTCGACGGCGACGCGGAGCCCCGCCCCGCGGATGCGATCGAGATTGACCTGGCGCCCGAGTCCCGCGAGGTAGCCGAGGATCGGATCGAAGCGGGTGATCGCCTCGGAGTCCGCCGGAGCGAGCTTCAGATTCGTGGGGTCGGCGAGGATCGCCGGTACCCGGGCCTCGATATCCGCCACGATCTCTGGGCTCGCACTGCCGCCGTAGTGCGGCTTCACCTTGATTCCGTTCCAGCGGAAGGGGTTGTGGCTGCTCGTCACGGTCACGCCGCCGGCCGCACCCACCTCGATGATGCGGAAGCTGATCGCGGGCGTGGGTGCGGGCCCGTCCGCGAGCTGGACGGCGAAGCCGTTCCCCGCGAGCACGCGCGCGACCGCCAGGGCGAACTCGTCCGATTGGAAGCGCGTGTCGAAGCCGACGATCAGGGGCTGCTCGCGTCCACGGCTCTGCGCGAAGTGTTCTGCAGTGGCCTGGGCGCAGGCGCGCACGTTCTCGAACGTGAACTCCTCGCCCATGATGGCGCGCCAGCCATCGGTCCCGAAGCGGACAGGATTCTCGGTCATCGCATCCTCATTCGAAGCGGCCGTTCGGTTCGATCATCGTTCCCGCTGGTACGGTGCTGCCGGCGGCCACGCTTGCGCCACTCCCGAGAACCGCCCCTTGCACCACTGCCCCCGCGCCGATAACGACGCCGTCGGCCAGGATCGAGTCGCTCACGCGGGCGTCGAATCCGACGCGCACGTCTTCCCAGAGAACGGATTGCATGATCGAGGCGCCCGCCTCGATCACGCATCCGGTCCCGACGGCGGAGTCCTCCGCCGTAGCCGCGCCTGCGAGCGAGGCACCATCCGCGACAAAGGAGGCCCCGCTGCGCCGGGCGAGCGCGCAGGAGAGCTCCAGATAGCGCGCGGAGGTGCCCAAGTCTGCCCAGAGCCCTTCGAAGCGATAGCCGAGGACGCCCGCTCCCCTCCCCACAAGCGACGGGAAGAGCGTTTCCTCGACGCTGACGGCACCCGGTGGGATCTCGTCCACGAGCTCTGGCTCGAACACCCATACGCCCGCATTCACGAGGTCGCTTTGCTCCGTTCCCGGCGGCGGCTTCTCGACGAACCCTGTGACCATCGAGTCTCCGTCGACGACGGCTACGCCGAACGCGGAAGGGTTGGCGACCGGGCACAACGCGAGCGTGAGCCGGGCGCCAGCCTCGGCGTGCGCGTCGAGGGCTCGGCCCAGATCGAAGTCCGCGTAGATGTCGCCGTTGAGCACCAGGAAGCGCCCTTCCACCTCGGCCGCTCGCACAGCGTTGCGGATCGCCCCGCCGGATTCGAGGCGTTCGCGTTCCAGGACGTGCGTGATCGTGAGGTTGCCGCGCTGGCCCTCCGGGCAAGCATCGACGAGGTCCTCGTTGTTTTGGCCAAGGGCGAGAACGGCGCGCTCAATTCCGGAGGCCGCGAGCCAGTTGAGCAGGTGCTCGATAGCGGGCTGATTGGCGACCGGGACGAGGCTCTTGTGGCGTGTCAGGGTGAGCGGGCGAAGCCGCGTGCCCTGCCCCCCAACGAGGATGATCGCGTCCATTCGCTCCGGAAGCTACCCCGCCCGGGCCGTGGCCCCGAGGTCCGTAGCCCGTCCGGTGTCCTCCCAGGGGACGTTGAGACTCGTGCGACCAAAGTGCCCGTAGACGGCGGTCGCTCGATAGATGGGGCGGCGGAGGTCGAGATCGCGGATGATCGCGCCGGGACGCAGGTCGAAGTGCTTGCGCACAGCGCTGAGGATGGCGCTGTCGGGCACCTCGCCGGTGGCGAAGGTCTCGACGCCCAAGGAGGTCGGTTGCGCCACACCGATCGCATACGAGAGGGTCACCTCGCAGCGGCGCGCCAAGCCCGCCGCCACGATCGTCTTCGCGACCCAGCGGGCGGCGTAGGCCCCGGAACGGTCGACCTTCGTCGGATCCTTGCCGCTGAAGGCGCCGCCGCCGTGGCGGGCTACGCCGCCGTAGGTGTCAACGATGATCTTGCGGCCGGTCAGGCCGGCGTCGCCCTTGGGCCCCCCAACCACGAAGCGGCCCGAGGGGTTCACGTAGATCTTCGTGTCGTCGTCGACGAGGGACTTCTCGACAATCGTATCGATGATGTGCTCACGCACATCCGTGCCGATCACTTCGTTATCGACGTCGGGCGCGTGTTGCGTGGAGATCACGAGTGCCTCGGCGCGCAGCGGCCGCCAGTCGTCGTCGTACTCCACCGTCACCTGGGACTTACCGTCGGGGCGAAGCCAGGAGAGCTCGCCGCTCTTGCGCGCGTCCGCCAGTCGCCGCGTGAGGCGGTGAGCGAGCGAGATGGTGAGGGGCATCAGTTCCGGCGTCTCGTCGCAGGCGAAGCCGATCATCATCCCCTGGTCGCCGGCGCCGGTCTCGAGCTCCTCGCTCTCGGCACTGCCATGGCGAGCCTCCCAGGAGCGGTTGACGCCGGCGGCGATGTCGGGCGACTGCTCGTTGATGGCCGTGACCACCCCGCAGGTCTCCCAGTCGAAGCCGATGTCTGATGAGACATAGCCGATGTCGCGCACGGTCTCACGCACAATCCTGGCGATGTCCACATAGGCGCTGGTCGAGATCTCCCCCGTTACGAGCACGAAGCCGGTGGTGATTGCCGTCTCGCAGGCCACGCGGGCTCTGGGATCGCGCTCGATGATCTCGTCGAGGATCGCGTCCGAGATCTGGTCGCAGACCTTGTCCGGGTGGCCCTCCGTCACGGACTCGGAGGTCACGAGGCGGCGCTCGCTCATCGCATTCTCTCGGGGGCATGCGCGAGGGTCACGTACCCTCCTGCCAGCTCGAGAGGTAGCGCTGCTGCTCGTCCGTGAGGGCATCGATGGCGATGTCCATGGCGTGCAGCTTGAGGCGCGCGATCTCCTTGTCGATCTCGTCGGGGAGCTCGTAGACCATCTTCCCGAGGGTCGTGTGGTTCGTGACGAGCCACTCCGTCCCCAACGCCTGATTCGCGAACGACATGTCCATCACGGAGGCAGGGTGGCCTTCGGCGGCAGCGAGGTTCACGAGCCGCCCCTCCGCGAGGACGTAGAGCTTGCGGCCGTCCTGGAGCCAGTACTCCTCGATCGAATCGCGACTGCGGCGCCTGCTCTCGCTCATCCCCTCGAGCTCGGGAAGGTTGATCTCGTTATCGAAGTGGCCGCTGTTGGCCATGATCGCGCCGTCCTTCATCACCTCCAGGGCCGGCCGGTCGATGACGTTGCAGTCGCCCGTGACGGTGACGAAGAAGTCGCCAATCTTGGCCGCGTCGGCCATCGGCATTACCGAGAACCCTTCCATTACGGCCTCGAGGGCGCGAACGGGATCGACTTCAGTCACGATCACGTGGGCCCCATGGCCGCGCGCCCGGCTCGCGAGGCCCCGCCCGCACCAGCCGTAGCCCGCGATCACGAACGTCTTTCCGGCGATGAGCACGTTCGTCGCGCGAATGATGCCGTCCAGCGTCGACTGGCCCGTGCCGTAGCGGTTGTCGAAGAGGTGCTTCGTGTCGGACTCGTTCACGGCCACGATCGGGTAGCCGAGGGCTTCGTCCGCGGCCATCGCGCGCAGGCGGATGACGCCGGTAGTCGTCTCTTCGCTGCCCCCGACGACATCGGCGAGGAGCTCGCGCCGATCCTTGTGGATGGTTGCGACGAGGTCGGCGCCGTCGTCCATCGTCACCTGGGGCTTGTGGTCCAGCGCCTGATGGATGTGCTGATAGTAGACATCGTTGTCCTCACCCCGGCGGGCGAACACGGAGATGCCGTATTCCTCCACGAGCGCGGCCGCGACATCGTCCTGCGTCGAAAGCGGATTGCTCGCACAGAGCCGCAGGTCGGCGCCCGCATCACGGAGAGCGAGGGCGAGGTTCGCGGTCTCCGTCGTCACGTGCAGGCAGGCGGCCATCCGGATACCGCGTAGGGGCTGCTCGCGCGTGAAGCGCTCACGTATCAGGGCGAGGACGGGCATCTCCCGAGCCGCCCAGGCAATGCGATCCACCCCCTGCGCGGAAAGCGCCGCATCACGGATGTCAGAAAGGACGGTCATCGTTCGTTGCCCACCGTTTCGCCCCCGTGCTTCGGATAGTCAACAACACGAGACCCGCGAACCACGGCAGCAGGGGAGTCGCTTAGGGCGCAGGCGCTCATGCTCGAACCGAAACGAGCGCGCCGCCACGGCTCCGCCCGCGGACCTTCGCGCGGATGCGTCGGAGGAAGGCGACGAGGCCGGCGGGGTCGCGCCGGGTCGCGCTGGCTTCGACGAGCCGCCCCGATTCGCGGTAGCCCAGCCGTTCGTACGCGGCGACCGCCGGGACGTTCATCGGGTCGACGGTGAGCACAACCGTCTCGCACCGTTCGAACAGGGCCTCCGTCGTCGCGCTCGTCGCGGCCGTCGCGTAACCGTAGCCGCGATAGCTGGGGTGGGTGAAGACATTCCCAACGACCGCCACGCGCTCCTGCGGGGAGACGACATGCGTACCTGCGATCGCTACCAGTCGTCCGCCCACCATCACCCCCCGATAGACCCCCCCATCGACGTGTTCCGGACTGTAGTACGTGGGACTGCCGTCGGAGCCGTAGAGGGCATTGATCCGCCGAATGTCGACGCCATGCAAGCGCACCGCGGGGATGCCGGTGCGGGGCCGGAATCGCTCCGCGCGCACACTCATGCGCACCATCGGCTGACGGTTCGCGAGCTGGTAGACGCGCTTAAGCGCGTCGAGGTGCTGGGGCTGGCAGGTGACGTAGCTTTGCGTTGGTCCAGGCTCGATCGAGAGGATGGCCGCGATCGCCAGCGGGTCGCCCACAACAAAGCTGGCGTCGCCAAGGCCGCCGCGGCTGTGGGTCACGAGCCCCTGTCCGCTCGGTCCCTGAGCGAGGAACCAGCGCGCGCGCTCGAAGAGACCGGGCTCGAGCTGGCCGAGCGCGTAGGCCGTGTACTCAAGCTGTGGCTGGAGCCGGTCCCGGATCTCAGCTCGATCCGAAAGCGCGCGGATGAGGTACTCTCGTCGCTCGCTGCCCGCGGCGCAAGAGAGATCACCTTCGGCCATTATTCGCCCGCCTCGAAATGGGTGAGGGCGCGGAACTCACGGTAGCGCTGTTCGATTTCCTCGCGGGTGAGTGTGAGCAGCCGGCTGGGCCCAAAGCCCTCGATCGTGAACGAAGCGACCGCGGAGCCGTAGATCATGGCTCGGCGGATCTCGCCCGCGTTCATGGCGGCCGGAACGCTGTCGAGGTAGCCCAGGAAGCCCCCCGCGAAGGCGTCTCCAGCGCCGGTCGGGTCCACGACTTCCTCGAGCGGGTAACCAGGCGCGACGAAGTAGTCGTGCTGGTCGATGTAAGCCGCCCCGTATTCACCAAGCTTGATCACAACAGCCGCCGCCCCGCCGGCCACCAGCGCTCGGCCCGCCTTCGCAATGCTTGGAGCCCCCGCCAGCTGACGCGCCTCGTCCTCGTTGATGGAAACGAAGTCGGCGGCCCGCATCGACTCCTCTACGCCCTCCCGGTCCGCATCGATGAAGAACTGGATCGTATCGACCATCGTCGCGCGCGGGGCGGTGAGCTTGCGGAAGAGATCGCGTTGCAGGGCCGGGTCACCCGCGGCGGCGAAGGCAGTCTCGGAGCCGGCCCAGCCCTGGGGCAGCACCGGCTGCCAGTTCTCGTTCACGCCCAGCACAGTGTAGGTGGTGTCACGGGTGTTCATGTCGTAGTGGTAGCGCCCGCCCCAGCGGCTCGTCTCGCCGCCAGGGACGGTGGTGAGGCCGCTGAGGTCGATTCCGCGACCAGCGAGCTTCTCGCGCTCGACGGCGGGGAAGTCCTCGCCAACGGCCGCGAGCAGGCGCACGTCTGCGAATTGCGCGCCTGCGAGCGCCGCGCAGGTGGCGGAGCCGCCGAGCGACCCTTCGACGCGCGCGAAGGGCGTCTCGATCTCGTCCAGCGCGACCCACCCCGCGACCAGCAGCGTCATGCTGTCTCTAACTCTACGCGACGGGCAAGCAGCGGTTGGAGGCGCTCGCGGGCTGCGGCCGAGATTGCCCCCGGCGCAGTCACCAACGCGGTGTCCAACGTGCGGTCGCACGCGCAAGCCTCGTCAGGGGGGAGGAGGCCGGTGAGGCGGCGGACGGTCTCACGGCTCAGGTCGGCGTTCGCCTGCAGCGTCTCGAAGACGATGGCCGCGTCGACGGCCGCCTCCTCGGCGTGCCAGGCGTCGTAGTCCGTCACCGCGGCAAGCATGGCGTAGCAGAGCTCCGCCTCGCGCGCGAGCTTCGCTTCCGGGAGCGCGGTCATGCCCACGAGGCTCGCGCCCCAGGAGCGATAGAGCTCGCTCTCGGCGCGCGTGCCGAAAGCCGGTCCCTCGATGACGACGTAGCTCCCACCGTCGTGGGCCGTGACACCGGCACGGCGGGCGGCGGTAAGCGCGCTCGATCGTAGAGCGGGGCAGAAAGGCTCGGCGAAGGCGACGTGGGCTACCACTCCTTCGCCGAAGAAGGAGCTCGCACGGTCGCCGCGCGTGCGATCGATGAGCTGGTCGGGAACGGCGAACTCGCGCGGTTGGTAGTCCTCACGGAGCGAGCCCACCGCCGAGACAGCCAACACGCGATTCACCCCGAGTGACTTCAGCGCCCAGAAGTTCGCACGCTGCGGGACCTCCGCGGGGAGCAGCCGGTGACCACGGCCATGGCGTGCGAGAAAAGCGACGCGCCGGCCGTCGAGGCTCCCCACGGTGATGGCGTCGCTGGGCGCCCCAAAGGGCGTGTCGATCGAGAGCTCTTCGACGCCGGTAAGCCCGGGCATCGCGTAGAAGCCGGATCCGCCCATGACGGCGAGGGCAATTGGTTCGGGCAAAGGCGCTCTTTCCGGCGGGCTGCGCCGAGTGTACGCCCGCTGCTGCAGCGGGGCGCCCAACCTCGCTCACCGAGATCGACCCCGGCTACCGGCTCGTGATCGCCGCTGCCCGGCCCTCCCTACGCTTCTTCCTCCGCACGCCGATGGCAGCATGGCGGTGGCCCGAGAGCGACGGCGCCACCGCGCGGGCGGCTAGCACTCCAAAATGGCGGGGTCGATCTCCGGCAGCTCCTTGTCTAGGAGCACCTGGATGTGAACGACAAACCAGTCCTCGCCCTCCGGAAGGGCATTCACCTCCGAGTAGAGGTCGCCTTCGGTGTCGTCGGGGATGAGCGTGATGTAAGAAACGACGCCGTCGCAGATGCGCACCCCGGCATCCGCAGGGGCGATGGCTTGTTGGTTCGGTTCGCCGTCGCAAGCGCCCTCCGCGGTGGGGGACACCGTCCGGAACTCGAAACGGTTATTCACGAACGCGGCGGCCCCCGGACAGACGGGCCCGGTCACATCGAGATCGAGGCCTTCGTAGACGACGATGAGGCGGCCGCCGCCCCGGTACCACCGAGCGAAGACGTTCTGTAGCCCTTCGGGCGCATCGCTCTGCTCGAGGTTCTCGTTCGAGCCGTAGGAAAAGACTCCCCTGAGGGGCGCGCGCAGTCGCGAATCAGGGAGGTCCGGCCCCGGCTGGTCCGACGTGCGCGTGGGCTCTGACGTGGGGGTTGAGGTAGGTTCGGCTTCTGTCGTTTCCGTGGCCGAGTCGCCATCAGTCGTTGTCGCGGTCGCCCCGGTCGTCGGCGGCGGTCGGGGCGACAGGTTCGCTGTCGTCGCCCCCGCACGCGGCGACTAGGGCGAAGCAGGCGAGCAAGGCGAGCCATTTCGAGCGGCGATAAGACATGGGGCCATGCTATAGAGGCAGGGCGCCGCGCGCTCGACGTTACATCCCCAGTTTCGACGCCCTTAGCAGCACCACCTCTCTGGCCCGATCAGGCCGCCCTCGGGGTCGGAACTGATCGGATCACTTCCAATCCGGGCGCTGTGACGGCTCCCTCGCTCGGGCGATCCCGCCCGCGAGAGCTTCCCGAGAACGAGCGAGCCAGGCGGCTGCCATCCGGCAGGACCCTCACGCGGTCTCTCGGGAGCGGAAGAAGGCGGTACCGGGTAGGGCCGACTCCCGAACGCAGGTTCCACAGAACCTTGTCGCTGGCGTGAGGTCCGGCTGGGGCACCGAAGCGTCAAGGTTCTCGGCCGCGCAGTCCGGGCCGTGCTTCAGCGGCGGGAGGTCAAGGACGAGCCGAGCAGTCTCGCCGTCGAGTACCGCATAGGGGGCGTTGCTGAGGCCGTCGATGTTGGTCGACACCGCGATTGCCAAGTCGTGCGCCGGGTAGGACGAGAGAACACCGGAGAATCCGTTAACGGCACTTCTGTTCGTGAACTTCGGCTCACCTTCGAACTCCCCGATCCAAATGTTGCAGCCGCATCGAACCTGTTCACCCGTGGACAACGCGGTGGGACGACGCATGGCGGCACGGCTGTCCGCGGACAAGAGTTCGCCATCAGTGAGCGACCGCTGCCACTTGAGGAGATCCGCGACCGTTGAACCCAGCCCCCAGCCCCCGTCCCCCGGCACCCAGACGCTGATATAGGGCGCGTTTCGGTGGCCTCCCTCGTCCCAGACGTACCCCCTGGCCCGGTTCGGGGTGATTCGCGAGGTGCTCATGAAGGTTGTGTGGTTGAGTCCCAGCGGCTGGAAAACGTACTCGTCGACGGCGTCCACGTAGGGACGACCAGTCACCCGCTCGGCGATCAGGCCCAGTAGGTAGTAGCCGGACTTAGAGTTTTCGTGCTGCGTGCCAGGCTCGAACCGAAGCGGCAGGTCCTGAAAGAGCGCAAGCACTTCCGTCTGCGAAAGGTCCTCACGGGAGCGGCGCCCGTAGTCCGGCTGCGAGTACCGCGCGACGCCAGAGGTGTACGTGAGCAGGTGATGGATGGTTATCGCATGGCCGTGGCTGGGGAAATCAGGCAGATGCTGGACGACTTTGTCCTCGACCCAAAGCATGCCCATCTCCTGGAGTTTCAGGATGAGCCCTGCGGTGAACTGCTTCGCGATCGCGCCTATGGGGAAGATCGTCTCAGCCTGCACCGGAACCCGGTGCTCGAGATCGGCGAGGCCGTAGGCGCGAACCGTCGTTTGTCCTTGATACTCGATGCCCAGCGCGAGGCCGGGCCAGTGACCGTTCTCCATACGAGCCGCGACTCGCGCGTCGATCTCAGCGATAAGGCTGTCCAAGAGTGATGTAGGCATGGCGCCAGCCTAGGGAACGCTCAGCAGACCTGGATGCGACCGTGCTCGCGGCGGGCTCTGAACTCCAACTGGTATGCTTATTTGTAGGTTGGAAGGCGCGCGGATATCCCGGCGCCCTTCCTCCGCTCTCAAAACACACCGGTTGAAGGCGCCGTCCCGTCCACACGGCTCGTGGGGTGTAAGAACCGCTCACCGCGCAGGTCGCGGAGGCCCAGCAAGACACTACGCCAGGACGAACCACGCCCAGAACGGGTCCGACTCTCCCGGCGGCGCCAGGCCGCCTACTCCGGTACTACGAGGGAAGGAACCACGTGCCAGCAGAGCAGGGCGTTCCCAGACCTGTTGAGAGCGAGCTGACGCACGTGATCGACACGCCGACGGTAAAGATCGTCCGGCGCGTCCAACCCGCTAGAACGCTTCCGGAGCAAACCTCCCGCGGGAAAGCGGTGGAGGACGCTGCGCGGCTTGCTGCCGCAGCCTTTGGGCTCCCAGATTTCGTCTTTCGCGCGAGCGTGCGGCCGACCGGGTCGGGCATTCGCGAACTGGGCGACGCGATCGTTACCGTCGGCGATGTGGCCGCGGCCGTCCAAGTCAAGGCGCGCACTGTGCCGTCCGATAACCTACGGCGGGAGCGTGCATGGTTCGATCGCAACATAAACAAGGCTGCCCGGCAGGCTGGCGGGACGATCCGCCGACTTAGCGACTCATCGGAAACGCTGGTCAACGAGCGAGGCCGAAGAGTGCGCGTGGATGGAAAGCTCAAGTCGTGGGTCGGTGTGTTCGTTCTCGATCACGCGCGGCCCCCTCCGAACTATCTGCCTCCGCCAACCGCCACAAGAACCTGTGTTGTACTGTTGCGCCGCGACTGGGAATTCCTCTTCGACCAACTCCGTTCAACCGACGCGGTGGTCCGGTACCTCCACCGCGTCAGTGCGATGGACCCTGTTGCGCTAGGCGAGGAGCCGGTGCGCTACTACGATCTCGCCTCCGCAGACGCAGCAGCCGAGCCGACGCCGTTGCTTCCTTCCATCGCGGCACTCGGCGGGCGAGGAGTTTCGACGCCGGTCCTGCCGTTCTCGCTAGCGGAGCCTGATGAGTGGCGGTACCAAGCGGTTCTCAGGGTGGTAATGGAAGACATAGCGACTGCGCCTCGAGCAGAAGAGTATCAGGAGGCCGACGTGGTCGATGTGCTCGCGGCGGTCGACAGCCTTCCGGTCGGCGAGCGAACGGAACTCGGCAAAGCGCTAATGGGCTGGCTCGACGCTACCGCGCCGGGTGACTCAGAAGGACTCAAGTGGCGCTTCCGGCGCGTAGTGTGTCCGGGCAGGCCTCCGCTAGTGTTCGCGACCGTGAATCATTGGTCTAAAGAGATCCAGGGAGCATTCGGGATGTACCTTGAGCTCCGCCACTAACAGCTCGTCGACTAACCAGTGGGCTGATGGCCTCCTGAGCGTCAGGGTGCTGCTGACCCCCCGTCTGGACGGCCAGCGCGCCTGGGATACGACGATTGTCGCGACACGCGGCCATCTCAATCTCAGCGCCGATGACCGACGAGAGCTCGAGCGACTGTGGCCAATCCCTGCCGCTCCCGAATGAGGCAAGCTCAGGGCTCGCTATACTCGTACGACGGTCAACGTGGTCAACTGCCCTCAGTCGTGTCTCACACCTCTGTGGTCACTACACATCTAGCCCTGGTTACGTAGCAGCTCCGCGATCGCGGGGCCGTAGGGGGGCCGCAGAACGCCTCGATCCGTGACGATCGCGGCGATCAACTCCGCGGGGGTGACGTCGAAGGCGGGGTTGTAGGCGTCGGCCGCCTCGGGACTCCAACGCGCGTCCCCGAATCCCCCGACCTCTTCCCCGGCCCGGAATTCGATGGGGATGGCGGCACCCGTCGCGGCGGCAGGGTCGAAGGTACTCGTGGGCGCGGCGATGTAGAAGGGCACACCGTGGCGGGCGGCCACGGCGGCGAGGCCGTAGGTGCCGACCTTGTTGGCCGCATCGCCGTTGGCGGCGACGCGGTCGGCGCCGGTGATCACGGCGCCGACCTGGCCCGAGGCGATGAGCGAGGCGGCGGCCGTGTCGGGCAGCAACGTTCCGGGGATGCCGAGGACGGCGAGCTCCCACATCGTGAGCCGCGCGCCCTGGAGCAGGGGGCGTGTCTCGGTGGCGTAGCAGCGCTCGATGCGCCCCCGCTCCGCGGCGGCGGCAATCACGGCC
The DNA here is from genome assembly GCA_965247935.1 of Tepidiformaceae bacterium. GTDB lineage: Bacteria > Chloroflexota > Dehalococcoidia > Tepidiformales > Tepidiformaceae > CAUYXJ01. The sequence goes on along the minus strand of CBDFIA010000002.1, from coordinate 90,560 downwards.
AAGGCCGTGCCGCGCCCACCGGTCGCCAACGCGCCCGTGTTGCAGTGCGTGAGCACGCCTCCCGCGAGCCCGGGGAGGCCCCCGCCGTGCCGCGCCATGGCAGTGTCGCGCGCGTGTTGCCGCCCCAGCGCCCTCTCTGCGAACGCCCAGAGGGCGTCGCGTCGTGCGCGGGCATCGCTGCCGGCAGCCTCGGCGACGGCGATGGCTTCGTCGATCATGGCCCCCAAGTCGACCGCGGTCGGGCGCGTCGCCTTCAGCTCCGCCGCGGCCTGGCCGAGCGCGGCCGCGCCCGCGCCGCGATCCTCGCCCGCGATCGCCATGCCGCAGGCGCCCACCACCCCCAGGAGCGGCGCGCCGCGTACGCGGAGGGATCGAATCGCCTCGGCAACGGCCGCCACCGTACCCAAGACGAGCCGCCGCTCCGCGTGCGGGAGCAACGTCTGGTCGAGGATGTCGATCCCCGTGCCGGGGAGGATGCGGATGGGCTCGATCGGCGAGCTCACCGGTCCAGGATGGGGCGCGTGCGCAGCTTTTCTACCGCGCGCATCGCATTCTCTAGCACCGGACGAGGCTGAGGGCGTCGTAGGCGCCCAGCTTCTCGCGGCCGCCGAGCTCCTCCAACTCGATCACGAAGCCCATCCCCACGACTTCGCCCCCAACCAGCTCGACCAGCTTCGCCGCGGCGACGGCGGTCCCGCCCGTCGCGAGCAGGTCGTCGACGATGTACGCACGCGTGCCGACCTTGAAGGCGTCCTCGTGGATATCGAGCTGGCTCTCCCCGTACTCAAGCGAGTATTCGACCGACATGTGGGCCGCCGGCAGCTTGCCGGGCTTCCGTACGGGAACGAATGGCAGATTCATGCGGTCCGCGATGGGCGCGCCGAAGAGGAACCCGCGCGACTCGATTCCCACGATCACCGCGGCGTCGCGACGGGCGGCGTGCTGGCAGAGCTCGTCCACGACGAAACGGAAGGCGAGCGGCTCGGCGAGCAACGGCGTGATGTCCCAGAAGAGGACCCCCTCGGTGGGGAAGTCAGGAACGTCTCGGATTCGCGCTTGCAGGTCCACGGCGACGGATGATAGGCGGTAGGAAAGCTCGCTGCGCTGTGTGTGTCTAATAGCTCGCTGCGCTCGGGCCCCACCCAACCTCCCCTCCCACGCTCGACTGCTCCGGCTTCGCGGCCTCACGGCCGCTCCCCCTCCGCGCTCGCTTCGCTATCCAGCCCGCTGCGCTCGGGCCCCACCCAACCTCCCTTCCCGCGCTCGACTGCCGCGTCTCCGCGGCCTGCGGCCGCTCCCCCTACGCGCTCGCTTCGTGCTATCTAGCCCGCTGCGCTCGGGCGCCGCGCCGGCCTCCCCTCCCGCGCTCGACTGCTCCCCTTCGCGGCCTCGCGGCCGCTACGCCTGCGCGCTCGCTTCGTGCTTTTACGAGCTCGCTGCCCTCGGACGCCGCCCCAGCCTCCCTTCCCGCGCTCGACTGCTCCGGCTTCGCCGCCTCGCGGCCGCGCCCCTTCCGCGCTCGCTTCGCTATCTAGCTCGCTGCGTTCGGGCGCCGCGCCGGCCTCCCTCCCGCGCTCGGCTGCTCCGGCTCCGCGGCCTCACGGCCGCTCCCCTTCCGCGCTCGCTTCGACGTTCCCCTGACAGAGTGGTGGCAGTAGTCTGAACCCACGCAAACGTCACCAGTGAGCGGCCCGAGAAGCTGACCGCGTTCCACCGCGACATCGTGCAGCTTCCACCGGCGTAGGACATGGGGCCGACGCCTTCGGCGTCGGCGTCGGCGTCTTCGTCATCGACGGCCACAGCGAGACGATCGGGGCTGCGCAGGCGCGGCAGCGCGTACCGATCAACTTCTTCGTCGACGACATTGCGGCGGAGCGGTCACGTCTCGAGGGACAGGGCGTCGCCCATTCGCAGGGTCCGGTTCCACTAGCTCCGAGCGGCGTACAGACGGAGCGCGCCGTGAGCCCCCTCGGACTCTTCTTCTGGGGCTCACCTTGGACGCTCATCGCCTGGTGCGAACTACGTGCCGACTTCCGCAGCTTCCGGCTCGATCGGATCGCTGCCTTGGACGTGCTCGATCGAGCCTTCGTCGATGAGCCGGGCAGACGCTCGAGGACTTTCACCGTGCGATCCAGCGCAAGGAGACGTAGCCGCTACCGGTGACGCGGCCCGCCCCTGGTGGTAGCGTCGCCGGAGGCCAAGGGCCAGGAGGCCGCGGATGACCAGCGCACCCACCGAGCCGTTCAATCCGCAGGATTTCGATTCGGACGCGTATCGCATCGACCCCTACCCCTTCTATAAGCGCCTCCGCGATCACTCGCCGGTCTACCACGACCGCTTGCACAACCTCGTCCACGTGACCCGCTACGAGGATATCTTCGCCATCGCGCGGGACGGCGAGCGCTTCAACACGCGCCCGCACCGCTACGAGACTGACGGCGTCATCGGGCCGACGATCCTCAGCCAGGGTGGGCGCGAGCACACGGGCAACCGCAACATCGTTGGGGGCCAACTCGTCGGTTCGAAGCTCGGCGCCTTCGAGCCGCTCGTGGAGCGCGCCGCGCGCGGACTGATCGAGCGCTTCGCGCAGGACGGCGAGGTCGAACTCACCGCGCAGTTCACGAACTGGTTCCCGCTGCACGTGATCATCGCGATGCTCGGATTGCCGACGGAGGACGAGCTCCTCTTTCAGCGCTTGTTCAAGCAGATGACAGCGGGCATGGGCTGGGACGACGGTGCGCGCGTGGCCGGCATCGAGGCACGCCGCGAGCTCGACGAGTACCTCGACCCCTTCCTCGCCGATTTCCGTGCGCACCCTATTCCAGGGACACTGACGGACAACTTGGTGAGCACGGAGCTCCATGGCCGCAGGCTCGACGACGACGAGATCAAGACGTTCATCGCCCTTCTGCTCGCAGGCGGCGGCGAGACCACGGACAAGGCGATCGCCAACATGTGGTCGAATCTGCTCGCCGACGCCGAGCTCATGGCGGAAGTCACGCGCGACCCGAGCCTCCTCGACCGGGCGTTCACGGAGACGATGCGACATTCGCCACCGGTCCATGTCGAGCCCCGCGAACCGGCCGAGGACATCGAGATCCGTGGCGTGCTCGTGCCGCGCGGGGTGCGCGTGAACCTCAACTACGGTTCGGGGAACCGGGATGAGCGCGTCTTCACTGATCCGGATCGCTTCGATATCTGGCGGGATGACCTCTATTTCGGTAAGGAACTGCGGTCCGGCGTTTTCGCCGACGGCCAGGCCTCACACCTCGGCTTTGGGCTCGGCAAGCACTTCTGCCTGGGCTACCAGCTTGCGCGCGTCGAGGCGATTGTTGGCTCCAAACTGCTCCTCGAGGCGATGCGGAATCCGCGCCTCGTGGGGAGCGCGGAGCCGCGCCTCGTGAGCTCGCGCAAGAGCGGCGGGACGCGATCGGTCGGTGGACTCCTGATCGAGTTCGAACCGGCCTAGCGGTCAACGCCCGATACGCTCATCCTCCACGCTTCGGGTTCCCTCGTGCGGCGAATCCTATTACCGTCTGAGCACCGGCCCGCGCACCCGCGCGAGTTCTCACCCTGGAGCTTTACATGACCACGAGCACGCGCCACACCACCCCCACGGAGAAGGCCCCGGAGCCCCTAATGGGCACGGAGCTCATCCCCAAAGAGCGCTACATCTCGAAAGAGTTCATGCAGCTCGAGTGGAACCACATGTGGACGAAGGTCTGGAACATGGCCGGGCGCGAGTCCGACACTCCCAACGTGGGCGACTACTTCACCACTGAGCTCGGCACCGAGTCGCTCCTGATCGTCCGCGAGCAGCCGGACCAGGTGCGCGCGTTCTACAACGTCTGTCCGCACCGCGGGAACCAGATCCGGAACGCGGGCATGGGCCACGCCGAGAGCTTCCAGTGCGCCTATCACTTCTTCGAGTTCAACCTCGACGGCTCAAGAAGTTCGTGCCTGACGAAAACACCTTCACCCAGGGCGTGCCTCAGGAGACGGCCCTCGTGGAAGTCCCCTGCGACACGTACGGCGGCTTCATCTGGTTCAACCTGAACCCCGAGGCCGAGCCGCTGCTCGAGTTCCTCGATCCGCTGGACAAGCACCTCGCGCCCTACCACATGGACGAGTACGCGCTCGTCCAGGACATGACGATGGAGTGGGACTGCAACTGGAAGACGTCGGTCGATGCCTTCAACGAGGTCTACCACGTTCAGGGCATTCATCCGCAGCTGCTCGAGTCGCTCGACGATATCCACGTGCAGATCGACCTATACGAGCGCCACAACCGCTATCTCGTCCCCTTCGGGCTGGTGAGCCCGCGTTACCCGAATCAGGACGAGATCACCGATGCGCTCAAGGGCTCCCTCCAGAGAGCCGGGATCGATCCGGACGCCTACGAGGGCGGCATGAGCGACATCCGCCCAAGGATGCAGAGGGCCGCGCGCGAGCAGGCCGCCGCCCGCGGTCTTGATGTCTCCGATCTGAACGACGATCAGCTCTCGGACGACTACCACTACTACCTCTTCCCGAGCCTGACGTTCAACATCACCGGCGGCGCGGGCTTCGCCCTCTTCCGCCAGCGGCCCCACGAGAGCGACCCAAACAAGATGTACTTCGACCTCTACGCGTTTGCGCGCTTGCCCGAAGGGGTCGAGGCACCACCACGACCCGTGCACTCTCAGCACAAACACGGCGAGCTCTCCCTCGGACTGGTCTTCGACCAGGACTCCTACAACCTGCCGCGCGTGCAGAAGGGGATGAACTCACGGGCCTACAAGGGCCTCCTCATCAACTACCGCGAGCGGCGCATTCGCCATATGAACAGGGTCATCGACACCTACATCTACGGCTCCGATCGCTAAGTCCTCGCCTGGCGGAGCTCAAAGATCATGAAAGCCGGCGCGGCCTTAGACGTTCCGGCTTTTCTGTGTGCGCGGCCAAGGCCTCCGGAACGGATCGATGTCGGTGGATCGCCAGGGCGATCCGCAACGGGCTTGACGCGGATCGTAGGATCATCGCGAACCACTGAGGCCACGCTGTTCATCCCGAAGGAGGCGAGAATGGGATTTCTGGACAAACTCCTGCGTCGAGACTCCTCGGCCGGCGACGAAGGGCTCAAGGCCGACGCGCAAATCGGGCAAGCGGAGTGCCCCCACGTCACGCTCGTGCCGAAATGGGACAACGCAGCGGACATCGGCAAGGACGACAAGGCGACGCACTTCGACTGTGCGACCTGCGGCACGTCATTCACCCCCGCGGAGGCCGCCGAACTGCGCGCGACCACGGCGGAACGCATCGGCGCCGACTGATCACGGTTCGTAGCAGCACCGCCCGCACCTCGAGCTGGACTCGGCGGCCGGTGGTGGTTCCAACCTCACGGCCGCGCGCCAACAACGCCAAGCGTCCGTTGCCCACATGCTGACGCTGCGCAACGATTGCGCGGCAGATGCAAGCAGCGCTCTCCCGCCGTCCCACGTGGGGCGACGGAGGACCACCGCCCGTCCTCCGGGCCCTCTTCGTTGTCGGCCTTCTCTATCTCTTCCTCGTGGGTGTTTCCTGCCTTGAAGCGGGCATCCAGGCCCTAGGCGCAGACTTCCAGAACGACCTGCTCAACAACGTCGACCACCCCGTCGCGGGCCTCGCAGCGGGCGTCCTCGCCACCGTGCTCGTGCAATCCTCGTCGGTATCGACCGCGACCATCGTCGGTCTCGTCGGCGCTGGCTCCCTGAGCCTCGACGCGGCCGTGCCCATGGTGATGGGCGCGAACATCGGCACGACGGTCACGAACACCGTCGCGTCGCTCGGCTCCGCCCGGCGCAGCGAGGAGTTCCGCCGGGCCTTCGCGGGCGCAACGATGCACGACTTCTTCAACCTCATGTGCGTGGCGATCTTCCTGCCCCTCCAAGTGGCCACCGACTTCCTCTCCAACATCGCCGAGGAGCTCGCGGATCTCCTCGGCGGGAACGTCGAAGGCGGCAAGGCCGATAGCCCCATCAAGCAGTACATCAAAGAGCCGGTGAAGCAGATCGAGGATCTCCTCGACGGCCCGATCAGCTCCAGCGACTTCTTGGGCGCGCTCCTGATCGCGATCGGCCTGCTCTTCATCTTCATCGCGCTCGCCTTCGTCACGCGAAGCATGCGAGCGCTCATCGCGGGACGAATCGAATCGGCGATGAATCGTATCGTTTCCGGTGCCGGCGGCCTGGTGGGTATCGCCGCCGGGATCGTCATCACCATCGGCGTCCAGTCCTCCAGCATCACGACCTCTATCCTCGTACCGATGGTCGGCTCCGGCGTACTGACGCTGCGCAACGCATTCCCGATCACGCTAGGCGCCAACCTCGGTACCACGGTGACCGCGCTCCTGGCCTCGCTCGCGGTTGATCTCCGAGCGGGGCTCGTGGTGGCGCTCACGCACACCCTCTTCAACCTCTTCGGCATCCTCGCGATCTACCCAATCCGCGCAGTTCGCGATCTGCCGGTGCGCCTCGCCGAGGGCCTCGCCGCCCTGGCGGTCGGCAATCGCCTCATCGTTGCCGTTTACGTCTTCGGGGTGTTCATCGGGCTCCCCCTCACCGCGCTCCTCGCGTTCCGATAGGAGGCAAACCCATGGTGCTCCGATTCTTCCGCCGAGATCGTGCCGACAACCTCGAACACGTCCAGACCCTGTTGCTGGGGATGCTCGCGAACGACCGGCACAGCTTCGATCTCGCGACCTCAGCGCTCCTGGCGGGCGCCGATCCCACCGTGGTCGGCCCCGAGCTCCATGCTACGGACCGGAAGGTGAACGAAGACGAGCGCGAGATCCGGCGTGAGCTGATCGTTCACGCGAGCGTGCACGGCACTGTCCACGTACCCGCCATCCTCGTCTACATGAGCATTGTCAAAGACGCCGAGCGCATCGGCGACTACGCCAAGAACATCTACGATCTCGCTGCAGAGCGCCGCGACTTCGTTGACGCCCCCGACGCAGAGGAGCTGCGCGAGTTCGCCGCCCGCGTTTCGCGCATGATTACCGAAGCCGCGGGTGCGTTCGGCGACGACAACCTCGAGGCGACGCGCACCCTCATCGCGGAGGGCGACTCGCTCCTGGATACCTTCGATGCGCGCATCGCGGCGCTCGTCACGTCCTCCGATCCACCCAAGGGCGCGGTCGCGCGAGCGCTGCTCTTCCGCTACCTGAAACGGACGGTTTCCCACCTGATGAACTTGCTCTCGGCGGTGGTGATGCCCGTCGATCAGATCGATTACTTCGACGAGCCCGGGAGCCCGGGCGGGCAGAGCTAGCGGTCGTGCCCAGAGAAATGCGAGTGACGGCCGGAGGGTAGGCGAGCAGCCAGTCTGCTCCGGCAGCAGGGGCGGAACGAAGCCCCTCGCCTCGCCGCTTGGGTTGGCGATACCGATCCGCTTGAGGCTGCGGCCTAGGATTTGCTCGGGACATCCGGGATTGGTCCTGGCTCGTGCTGAATCCAGCGGACCTGTACGTAGGCGCGGCCGAGGGCGGCGCCGCCGCTCGTGCCCGCTCCGCCGTCCGCGGCGATCATCTCCAGCTCACCGAGGGCATAGCGCAGCCCGGCGTCGAAGCCTGCAGCCCACTCCTCGGAGCGTTCGACGCCCGCCGCGAGAAACTCCTCGATCTGCGCAAGGTGCTCGCGGTCGTGGCTCGATGTGATATCGAGGAGGTCGAGCACCGAGCGCGGCTCGCCCTCGGGCCGGAGAGGCCTACGCTCGCGCAGCGCCCTCTGGTGCGATCTCGTCGCAGGCGGCGAGGAGGGCATCGCGCCCCTGCTGGAGCGCAGCGACGGCATCCGCAGCTGAGCGGACGTGCGGCGCCTCGCTCATCAAGCGGCCGTACGACTCGTCGGCCCCGGGGGCGTTGGCGTCCTTGCGGTGGGCGATCTCGGCTGCGTTCCCGCCGTCGGTCAGGACCAGATGTCCAAAGACCGTGCGGACCGTCCAAGCGCCACCGAGCCCCTTACCGAGATCGCGATCGCCGAGTGTTCGTGCCTTGTCGAGAACCTCGGCTCGCGCCTTCTGGGCCTCGCGCAGCGCCCGTCCGAGCTCCGCTTCCTCACGCATCCATCACCCCTTAGGAGACCGCAAGCCTAACGCCCTCGCAGGGGACGATGGCAGTCTTCTGGCCAACGCAGGCCCTGCCAGTCGTTCCGGGCGAACCGCTCTTACTGCACGACGCCCTCCGCGACGAGCTCCGCCAGTTCGTCCGCGCTGTAGCCGAGCAGCTCCCGGGAGACGCGCTCGTTGTGCTGGCCGAGGAGTGGGGCCAATTCTCCCGGGCCCGCACGCGTCTCGCCGAGCCGATAGGCGGGGCCGTCGTAGTCCAAAGGACCGATCAGCGGGTGGTCCGTGTTCCAGAAGTAGCCCCGATCCCGCAGCTGCCCGTCGTGCTGCACGTCCGCCATCGTCGCCACCGGGTGCGTGCGCACGCCCGCCGCCTGGAGCCGTTCCTGCGCCTCCTCCGCCGTTCGTTCCCGGAGGCAGTGAGGTCGGTGATCCCCGCGGCCGCCCTTCTCTGAACTCTGAACCTTGAACGCTGAACTCCAAGGGGTGCAGCGAACGCTTACCTGATCACGAAGTACCGCGCCTCGGGGTGGTGGACGACGATCGCGCTCGTCGTCTGCTCCGGGTGCCACTGGAAGGTCTCGCCGAGCTCGGCGCCGATACGCCCCGGCTGCAGCAGGGCGGCGATGCCGGCCTGCTGCTCGAGATCGGGGCAGGCGGGATAGCCAAACGAGTAGCGCGAGCCCTGGTAGCCCTGGGCGAAGAGTTTTCGTACGTCCGTCGCGTCCTGCCCAGCGATGCCGAGCTCCTCCCGCACGCGCTTATGCCACAGCTCCGCCAGCGCTTCGACGCTCTCGACGCCGAAGCCGTGGAAGTGGAGGTACTCGCGGTATTCGTTCGACGCGAACAGTTCGGCGGCGAACTCGCTCGCCTTCGGCCCCACGGTTGCGAGCGTGAAGGCGACGGTGTCGTACTCGCCGCTCGCCGCGTCGCGGAAGAAGTCGGCGATGCAGAGGCGCCGGCCGGCGGGCTGGCGGGGGAAGACGAATCGTACGGGCTCGCCCACGGGCGCACCGCCCTCGACTTCGGGCCAGACGAGGAGGTCGTTCTTCTCGGCCTGGCACTTGTAGTAGCCGTAGACGACCTGGGGGACGAGCAGCGCTTCGCTGACCGCGCGCTCCTGCCAGCGCCGGAAGACGGGCCGGACCTCCTCTTCGACGAAGCTGGCGTACTCCTCATCGCTGCGATCGCCCTTCTGGTACTGCCACTGCCCCCGGAAGAGCGCGATCTCGTTCACGAAGGGAAAGACCTCACCGAGCGGCGTCCCACGCACCACCCGGCTCCCCCAGAAGGGCGCCTCGGGGACGGGCGCATCCCGCGCGACCGCAGAGCGCACGTACTCGTCGTGGCCGGCGACGGGCTCGGCCGGCGTGCGCACACGGTCGTAGCCCTCGCTTGCGGCCGGCTCCTGCTCCGGAGGCTCGGTCTGATGAAGGGCGTCGTCGCCGGCGGCGAGGCGCTCCATCAGATCGAGCCCCTCGAACGCGTCGCGGCAATAGTAGACATCGCCCCGGTAGACCGCGCGCAGGTCGTCCTCGACGTAGCGGCGGTTGAGCGCAGCGCCGCCCAGCAGCACCGGAAAGTGCGAGAGTTCGCGCGCGTTGAGCTCCTCGAGATCCTCGCGCATCACGACGGTGCTCTTCACGAGCAGGCCGCTGAGGCCGATCGCGTCAGCGTCGACCTCCAGGGCCTTCTCAATCACGTTTGCGATCGGCTGTTTGATGCCGAGGTTGTGCACGGTATAGCCGTTGTTCGAGAGGATGATGTCAACGAGGTTCTTGCCGATGTCGTGCACATCGCCGCGCACGGTGGCAAGCACAATTGCGCCCTTCCCCGACCCCTCGACGCGCTCCATGTGCGGCTCAAGGTGGGCGACGGCGGCCTTCATCGTCTCGGCGCTCTGAAGCACAAAGGGGAGCTGCATCTTCCCCGCGCCGAAGAGCTCGCCGACGACTTTCATCCCGTCGAGGAGGTATTCGTTCACGATCGTGAGCGCGTCGTGCCGTCCGAGAGCTTCGTCCAGATCCTCGTCGAGACCGCGGCGATCCCCGTCGACGATGCGCTGCTTGAGCCGCTCCTCGACCGGCAGCGCGGCGCGAAGCTCGGCCGGGGCTACCGTCGCTTCCACGTTCTCGAAGAGCGAGAGGAAGTGGATGAGCGGGTCGTAGCCTTCGCGACGGCGGTCGTAGATGAGGTCCCGCGCGGTTTCGATCTGCTCGTCGGGGATGCGATTGAGGGGCCGAATCTGGCGTGCGTTCACGATCGCCGCGTCCAGCCCCGCCTCCACAGCCTCCGCCAGAAAGACGGAATTGAGGACCCGCCGGGCGGGGGGCTTGAGACCGAAGGAGACGTTGGAGACGCCCAGGATGGTGTGCACGCCTGGCAGCTCCGCCTTCACGCGGCGAATCGCCTCGAGCGTCTCCATCGCGTCGCCGCGCAGATCCTCCTGGCCCCCGCTGAGCGGAAACGTGAGCATGTCGAAGAGCAGATCGCCCGGCTCCAATCCGAAGCGGTCAACCGCGAGGTCATGGATCTGGTGGGCCACACGCAGCTTCCAGTCGACAGTACGCGCCTGGCCCTCCTCGTCGATTACGAGCGCGACGGCCGCGGCCCCGAAGCGCTTCACGAGCGGGAGCAAGCGCGTGATCTTGCGCTCGCCGTCTTCGAGGTTGATCGAATTGACGATAGCCTTGCCGCCGTACAACTTGAGCGCGGCCTCGACGACCGATACTTCGGTCGAATCGAACATCAGCGGGAGCGTCGCCTGCGTGCGCAGCTCGGTCGCCATGCGCACCATGTCGGGCGGCCCTTGGCGGCCGACGTAGTCCACCATCAGGTCGAGCACGTGGGCGCCTTCGGCGGCCTGCTCACGCGCTAGCGCGACCACGCCGTCGCTGTCCTCCGCCAGGAGAAGCTCGCGGAAGGCCTTCGAGCCCGTCGCGTTCAGCCGCTCCCCTACCACGAGGAACGAGGTGTCCTGCTCGAAGGGCACGCTCGAATAGAGCGAGCTACAGGCGGCGACGAGGCTTGCCGGGCGCGCCTTGGGCTGCGGCCGGCCGATGACTTCGATTGCGCGCGCGAGGTGCTCGGGCGTCGTCCCGCAGCAACCCGCCGCGATACTGGTCCCGAACTCCTCGACGAAGATGCGCTGGTGTTTCGCGAAGGCGTCGGGCGTGAGGGCGTAGCAGGTCTCACCGTCGACGATGCTGGGGAGGCCGGCGTTGGGCCCGATGAAGACTGGCCGGCGCGAGCTTTGCGCCAGATAGCGCACGTGCTCCACCATCTGCTCGGGGCCGGTCGCGCAGTTGATGCCGATCACGTCGACGACGTCCATCGCCTCAAGCGTCGTCAGCGCACAGGTGATATCGGAGCCGAGCAGCATCGTGCCCGTCGTCTCGATCGTGACGCTCGCGATCACCGGGAGACGCACCGCCATCTCGGCGAACACGTCTTCGATCGCGGCCAGGGCCGCCTTCGTCTGGAGGAGGTCCTGGCAGGTCTCGACCTTGAGTACGTCGATGCCGCCGTCGATCAGGCCGCGCACCTGCTCGCGATAGCTCTCGACCAGTTCGTCGTAGCCGATGTGGCCGAGCGAGGGCAGCTTCGTGCCGGGTCCCATCGTGCCGAAGCTGTAGCGTGGCCACTCCGGCGTGGCGAACTCGTCGCGCACGCGGCCGATCTGCTCGGCCGCGAGACGGTTGATCTCGCGCACTCGGTCTTCGATGTCGTACTCCGCGAAGACGACCCGGTTCGCCCCGAACGTGGCCGCGTCGACGGCGTCGCAACCGGCCGCGTAGAAGCTCCGCTGAATGCCGGCAATCAGCTCCGGCTTCGAGGCCGTGAGGTATTCGTTACAGCCGTCGAGGCCGTCGTAGTCCTCGGGCGTCGGCTTGAGTCCCAGAATGGTCGAGCCGATCGGCCCAGCCGCGAACAGGACCTGTTCGCGCAGGCGGTTCAGGAATGGATCGTCGCGCCGCAGGTAGGCGAAGGGTCTGACTCCGGGGGAAGGCCCATCATCACTGTAGCAGGCGCTGGCGCTGGCGCGATTGGGGTAGCGCTCAGGGCGAGGGAACGAGGCCGATGAGGCGAAGCTCCTCGCCTGTTGCGATCGGCTTATCGGCGACGGTGAGCGTCATCGCCTCCGTGCAAACCGCGTACGCCTCGCTGTGGAGCGTTCGCCCGTCGCGCCGAACCCAACCGGGAAGTTCCGGTCCGAGCAGGTCAAGGCGAGATCGGTTGGGCCATACCACGACGTGTGCTGCGCGTTGAGGTCGCGCACCGGAGACACCGCTCCATCGAGCGAAAGGAGCGAGATGTCGCCTGGCTCAAGCGTCCACAGGCGGCGTCGGTCGTCCCTCGCATCGGGTACGCGCGTCCGGAACAACACCGCGTCGCTCGCGGGCGACCACCCAGCCGGCGTGAGTGCGAAGCCGGGCCGGTCTACCTCGACAGTCTCGGCATTCGTTATGAGGTCGACGATCGAGAGCCGTTCGCTGGCGACGAAGAGAGCGAACAGCGCACCTCGGCTGAGCGAAATAAGTCAACCACGAGCACCAACCGGCCATCCGGCGAGATCCATCGCCACCCGTGCTCGACGTGCAGTTGGACGTCTCCGCTTACATCGACCGAGGCCAGGATGCCCGGATCTTCTGGGTGTGGGCTGACACCAAAGAGGATGCGACTGCTGCCGTCGCCGGTCCATCGAAGGCCGTAGAAGAAGATGAGGTCGCGGAGGTAGGTCAGCGTGGGATGCATCACGGGAGTCGTCACGACCGGCGAACCAGTCGCGACCTCGAAGACCGTGACCTGCGAGTCCTGGTAGTAGTCCCCCGATCCGTGGACGATGGCCGCGATCAGCATCCCGTCGGGCGAGACCACTACGTCGCCGAACTCGCGTCCCGACGACACCGTCACGAGGACTTTCGGGGCCGTGCCGTCGAAGGCCATCGCCACCAGCGAGGTGCCCAGATTGAGGACGGCGCGCTCGCCGAGGAGGGCCGTCTGGTGCACGATTGCCGTGCTCCCGGTGAGTCGAATCGAGCCCACGAGGCTCTCGGCTCCGAGGTCGTAGGCCTCTAGCCAGAGCCCGTCGCGAGCGTCCACGTCGCGGCGCTGCGCTTGGTACACCACCAGCGGCCCGACAACTTCGGGCGCTTCCGATGGCCAGCGCAGGTAACGGCTTAGCGCCCAACCCTCCCCACCGCCCGCGCTCCGGGCGTGCAGCCAGAGACAGGGCTCGTGCTCGCCACAGGTGCCCGCTTCGCGTCACGTCACGTAGTCGGTGGTTCGGGCCGGTGAGCGAGCCGGGCGTGGGGTCGAGAAGGGCCCCGTCCAGCAGGCAGGTCACGATCTCGGACAAGGTCGTCGGCTCGACGCGGAGGTTCAGGCAGCCGTCGACCACCACCTCAACTGCGAGGCGGTCCGTGAAAGGGGGCCACTCAATGACGGGCGGGAGCAGGGGGATGACGGCAGCCCCATCGTGGCCGCCATGCGGCAGGAAGAAGCGCAGCTCGCGGCTGTTCGCGCCCCAGGGCAGGACGTGCCCCGGATACTCGACGCTCCTGAGGCTGGCGAGGACTTCACCGCGACCGTCGACGACGGTGGTGGCCGCGACGGCAAAGCGCGAGGGATCGTCAGGCGCCGGCACGAGCCGGCTCTCGTTCGCGAGCAGGGCCGCCGGCGCCGGAATCCACTGTCCCGCGGCGCTCAGGATCTGCTGGCCTTGGGTCGTATCGACGACCAGCCCGGAGCTGTCGGCAAGCCAGCTCGTCCCCGCGCTCACATCCCCTCGATAGGGGAGGACGACCCCATGGGCACGGAATAGCTCTTCACCCGTCACGGCATCGAACATCGCGAGCTGGGTGAGGGCGGGGTTCAGGCCGGGCCCGCTGGCACCATGAATCGCCGTAGCCACCGCGATCAGGCTCCCATCGGGCGAGAGTACGGCCCTGGCCCCGAGAGACGAGTCCGCGCAGCCGACCGAGATCGGGGACAGGACCACAGCGTCCCAGTCGTAGCGGGTCACGCGGCAGTCGCCGGCGTCATCGTCCTTCGAGCCCGCGATGTCGATCGCGGCGAAGCCGTCGCCCCGCCCGAAGAGGCTGACCCTCACACCGAGCTCGATCGGGAGGGCGATGGGCACGGTCGGATCCTGCCGGAGGTCAATGACGTAATAAGTCGTGTCGATGAAGGCCAGCAGATGGCGTCCGTCTCGGTCTGGCCAGAAGCCCGCTCCTGGCCCTGCGGAGGGAAGGTCGAACCAGGTCGTCGGCTCCATCGTGCTGTCGAAGACCACAAACAGCCGTGAGTTCTCGCCAACCGCGGACCCGAGGCGCTCAAAGATCAGCCGCTCGCCGACCACGACGAGCGCCACCTCGGAGAGCGCCGGCTTGAGCTCGCGCGGATCCCAGGTAAAGGAGCGGCCCGTACGGCGATCGAGCAACAACGGTTCGCGGAGATTCCCTGGGGGGCCGTCGGGCGCGTACACGTAGCGGTTTCTCGGTGACGTAAAGAGCTGGAACCACCCGCTGCCCTGCCCCAGCAGCTGCCAGCCTTCGACCTCGCCCGTGGCCACATCGAGGAAGAACAGCCCCGCTGTCTCCTTGATGCGCTCGCCGGGCGCGGACTCGAGGCGCACGAACGCCTTCTCGACTTCGCTGATCTCGATCGCGAACGCATCAGGGGCCGGGGTGGGCGTTACGGGACCGCCAGCGGCTACCGGCGAGCGCGTGCTCCCGGGGGTCTCCGTGGGCGGGGTGGCCGCGGGCTCGCCCGATCCGCCGCCGCAGGCGATCACCAGCGCGGCGGCGAGCCCGAGAAACGCGACGCGCGGGCTCGAGACAGGCCCCGAGCGACGTCCGAGGCGTAGCCCGCACATCTGCGCACCGTAGCGCATCGCGAATCGACGGTGGCGCGCCGGCGGTATGCTCGGCCCATGCTCACGCAACGCCCTCCCGGCCTCGCTCGCGACCCCGATCTGCTGCTCGAACTGCATGCGCTCAGGAACTACGAGAGCGACACGCCCCACGCCCGCGCCGAACGGCTTCGAGGCCCACCGCGAAAGCTGGTTCGCGAGCGGGCAGCCGCATGCGCTACCTGGATGCGCTGGGCGCAGCGCTGGCAGGCGGCGAGGCGGTCCTCCAGGTCCGGGAGCGCGATGGCGTGCCCATCGCGTACCTCTGGGTCGCCTTCACCGACGTGCCCAGCTACGAGATCCGGATCGCTGAAATCGATGCGATCGCGGTCCTGCCCACACACCAAGCGCAGGGGATCGGCACCGAGATGGTCGCTATGGCCGAGGCGCTCGCCCGTGAGCGCGGCGCCGCTTTCCTGCGCTTCTCGACGGGCGTCGAGAACGTGGCCGCGCGGCACCTTCACGCCACCGCCGACCTTGACGTCATCCACGTGTCGTTCGAGAAACAGCTCCTGAACCCACCGTGGCCCGAAACGGCAACGGAGCCCGTGCAGTCGCCGAAGGCGAGCCTACGCGACCTCACGGAGTTCTTCGCGCCGGAGGGCGACGGTTAGCCGTCCGGCCGGCTCTGGTTCCGCGGCGAAACGCCGGCGCGCGTCAGCCGAGGAAGATCAGCGTGTAGATGTGCCGGCCGGTGGCATCGGTGACATGGCCGGCGCCCACGCACTCGAATCCCGGAAAGAGGATGTTTTCACGATGGGCCGCGCTCGCCATGAGCGCGGCCAGAGCGCGCTCCGGTGACTCCGCCGGATCGTAGTTGTTGAGCGCAAGGTTCTCGCCTGCCCAGGCGTAAGCATGGCCGAATCGGGCGAGGAGCTCCACGTAGACGTGATAGCCATCGGGGTCGTGGTGGCCGAAGTAGCCCCGTTCGGCCATCTGCTGAGAGCGGATACGCGCGATCCGGGTCAGGTCTGCGTCGTGCACCAACGGGGGCAGCCCAGCGCCCTCGCGCGCCGCGTTCGCCGCCGCGAGCAGCCGCGCTTCGAGATCAGTGGGCGGACCTTCGTTCGGGGCGGGGAGGTAGAGGTCGGCCAGGGGCGCGACGGTTGAGGTTGCGGGCACGGGCGTCGCGGGTAGGGGCGTGCCATGAGCGGCCTCGGCGACGGTGGGGAGGGGCGTCGGCAGAGGCGGCTCCGAAGCCGCAGCCGACGAGGAACGGGGGACCGCAGCGGCGACCGGCTCGGACGCGTGCCCAGCGGTTGCGACGGCTGCGGCAAGCGCCGCGGTCGCGTCCGGCGCGCCGACGGCCGGCACGGCCCGCGCGAGCGGCTCCGGTCCTTCGTCTGGCGGGACCGTCGCGGCGGCAATGAACGACAGGAGATCTGAGGCGGTGACCTCGCGGGCGACGACCCTGGGGTCAGTCCTCGCGCGAACATCGGCCTCCCCGGGGCTGATGAGCACGGCCACGACCACGGCTGTGAGGGCCAGGACGAACGCTGCCGTCCCGCCCATCCTCGAGCTGGTGCGAACGGCCATGCGCCCCCTTGCAGGGCGCGCACATCGCCGCTGGGCCGCCCCGCAGCGCTAAGGAGGCCAGCTCAGGGTCGGGCGTGGGTGGAGGCGTGGTCGTGGGAGGCTAGGTGCAGGCGAGGCCGGCGTTGAGGGCCGCACCCTGCGTCGTGAACGGGCCGCGACGGTCCCAGCCGGCTGGAGCGGGTAGTCGCCGTTCACATCGAAGAAGAACGCCCCTGGGCCGTAGCAGACGACGAAGTAGGGCGCCGGGCCACAGTCGACCGTTGCGCCGCTCCGATCGCACTCATCGGTCTGGCCCGGAGGCACCGGCGTCGGTGTCACCGTCGGCGTCGGGGTGGGCGTTTCGGTCGGGGACGGGGTCGGCGTGGCGGTCGGCGGGGGCGGGGGCGGGGAGGTCGGCTGCGCCGGCACCGCGGTCGCGGTGGCCGGCTCGAGTGTGGGCGTGCGTGTGGGTGTGGTCTCTGACAACGGCGTCGCCGGCGTCTCACTAGCACCCGCCCCCGGCGTGGGCGTGGCTGTGCCCACCACGATCACCGTGACGGGCTCGGTCGCGGCGGTGGAGGGCGTGGCCGTCGGTACGGCCCCCACCGGCTCGTTCCCGCCATCGCCTCCGGAGAGCAGCACGACAAGGCCGATCACGATGACGCCGAGGGCGACGACACCGGCGCCGATCAACGCGATCATTCCGGCGAGGCCGGCGCCTGCCCGGCGCCCCCGGGGGCCGAGCACGCCCCTCCCACCGCCGTCGAACGAGCCCCCACCGCGCCAAGGATCGCCCTTCGGCAGGTCGAACAGGCCGGCATCCTGCGCAGGAACGACCCCAGGGCCACGCTCGCGGCGGCCCGCCGGGGGCGGCGGAGCCAAGGGCTCGGGGGCCGCCCGCTGCGGCGAGGACCGGCCGTGGCCGCCAAAGGGGGCACCGATGGGAGTACCGATGGGTGGGGGGGGCTGTCGCCTGCGTACTCGAAGGTGGCGAGGAGGGGGATGGGGTCAAGGCGAAGGTACGCCGCATAGGAGCGGATGAAGCCGCGCACGTAGACATCCGCCGGCAGATCCTCGAAGCGCTCCATCTCCAACGCCTCGAGGAAGCGCGCGGAGATGCGGGTATCGACAGCTGCCTGCTCGACGGTCAGTCCGAGGCCTTCGCGCGCTCCGCGAAGGGCCTCACCGATGGGTGCCACGCCGCGTTCACCTCGGGCGAGATTCAACATAAGGTAGGGCGCTTTCATCAAAGGTGCGACCGATCGGCGCCCGCCCGCCCTGAGCTCAGGGAGCCGGCCCCGGGGAGCATGGGCGAAGCCCTAGGGGATCCCCCGGCCCGAAAAGGGGGCGGCGATGGGCTGGGCCGAAACCGCGTCGTACGATCACGCTCGTGGTGGGCCAGGAGGAGCGCGTGGCCCGGATCTTCGTAGCTATCGCCGCGCTCGCGCTCCTCACCGGCACACACGCCGCAGCCGCGCAGCCCGGCGTTCCCGCGACCTTCTTCGGCTCAGCCGCGATCGACGGCGCACCTGTGCCCAGCGGCACCGAGGTCCGAGCGTTCGTCGACGGGATCGATTGCACGCAGTCGCCCGAGGGCGGGCGCGGGACGATCACGCAGGACGGCGTATCGGCGTACAGCGTGCTGGTCGTGCACGAATCGCAGCGCGCCGGCTGCGGGACAAGCGGCGCGGCCGTCACCTTCACGATCGATGGACGCGCTGCGAACGAAACCGGCGTCTGGCAGGCTGCTGCGCAGCAGCTCGACCTGAACGTCGGAGCTGGCGACCCACTGGCCCTCCCAAGTGTGACCGTGAGCCCTCCGCCGGCGGGCGATATCGATAGCGACGCGACCGCGACCGCGGAGGCGCGCTTCACGCCCCTCCCCGCGACCGCCCTGCCCACCGACGACCCCGCCATTCGCGCCGGAACAGCGAGCGCGGCCAGCCGCCCGGGGGACGATGAGGGCGGATCGGATCTGGTGCTGCCGCTTGCGATCGGCGTGATCGTGCTCACGTCGCTGGGGGTGGCCGCAGGCGTCGTCGTCGGCCGTAGGCGGACGAGGGGAGCATCTTCGTGATTATCATCACGGCTTTACCGAGGGCTGCAGATTGAAACTGAGCCGTCGAATACACTGCGTAAGCGGTCGCCGGCCGTCCGCTGTTTCGTGGGGGGATCTTTCGTGCGAGGTTTGCGTCTGGCCGCGGCCTTCCCGACCCTGCTCGTGGCTCTGCTGCTCGTCGGCGTGGCTTGCGGCGGCAGCGGTGACCCGACCCCCGACCCCAGCCCAACTGCGAACAGCGTAGGTTCGGATGTGGCCGCCGAGTCGACGGCGATGCCGACGGCTCGTCCGACGAGCACGCCCACTCGGACCACCACCACCGTACCCAGCCCCACGCCTACGCCAACGCCGTTCGATGGCGCGGTCATCGCGATGCGCCTGCCGTCCCTCGATGTCGAGGCGGAGATCGAGGACATCGGCCTTCTGCCTACGAATCAGCTCGATGTGCCCAAGAACCCGCACAATGTCGGCTGGTACGACATCTACGAGAAGCCGGGCTTCGGCCAGAATTCCGTGTTCTCGGCCCATGTCGACTATTACCCGGACATCCACGGCCCCTTCTACGATCTCGTCGACCTGGAGCATGGCGACCAGATCATCGTGGTGATGGAGGACGGCCGGGAGTACGTCTACGAGGTCTTCTTCCGCGAGCGCTATAACGTCAACACCATCCCAATGGGCGACCTCATCTGGCCGCCGGACCGCCCCGAGGATGAGGAGTGGATCACGCTGATTACCTGCGGCGGCGAATTCCGTGCCTACTCAGCTGACGGTCGCGGTCCCGGTCAATACCTCCACCGCGATGTCGTCGTCGCGAAGCGGGTCGCCTAAGCCCCTCCGCGGTCAGCTCGTCGATCGCCGTCTCTCGGCTCAGCCAGGTCGTCCCCTTCGCACGTAGGGGAAGGCCAGGGCGAACCTAGGGCGAGCCCGCATTCAGCGCGTCACCGCTACCTCATAGGCTCACGCTGAGCCGGATGTCCGCGCCTGCGGACGTCGTTTGGGGGTCCAGGATGCGGCGAGCGACCGCACTGGCAGTAGCAGCAACTCTGGGCGTGATCGCGCTCGCAGGAGCGATGGTCTCGCCCGGAGCGGCGACGCCCTTGGTGCAGGGCTGGAACAACGTCGCCTATATGGGCCCGAGCGCCCCACCCGCGGAAGCGCTCTCCAGCATCGCTGGCAAATACGCGATCGCGTACCGCTGGGATCCGATTGCCGGGGCCTACGAGGTGCACGCGCCGGAAGCCCCGAGCTTCGCCAGCACGCTCACCATGTTGAACACCGGCGACGCGATCTGGTTGCGCGTGACTGAGGACGGCGTCGACCTCCAGGGCCCGGGCGGCGGCGCGATCATGTCGGACCAGGGCACCATCCATCGCGGCCAGCACCTTCCAGCCCGCGAGCGACCTCGCCCTCTACGAAAAGACGTTCAACGAGCTCAGCCCGGTGGGCACCGATATCGCCTCGCAGCGCTACTACGCGCCGGTGGTCCTGCCCGACGGCGCCACCGTCACGAGTATGACCGGGGCCTACCTGGTCACGAGCGGCGAGGTGCACCTGCGCCTCGACTACACCCCCATTTCCAACGGCACGGACGGTGGGCAGGTCTTCAAGCTCGTGGAGATCCGCTCCGGCGACGGCCCCTCCCCGCAGACCGTGCAGGCCTTCCAACACACCGTCGATAACACCGCAAACGTGTACTTCCTCATCGTCGATCTGACCGGTGGAGCCGATTCGAAGCTGCATGGCGTCTCGATCGCATACACGATCAGTTAGACGCGCCCCGCGCGCGGCGTTCTGGCGGGCGGCCACGGCCGCCGCTCCGATCGCCCTCGGCGTCTTCGGCATGCTCGCGGTGCTGGTCTCCGTTGGCGGGGATCGCGCGGAGGCTGCCAGCCCCACGACAGAGACGGTACCGCTCAGCCCAAGCGCGGACACCTACATCGACGAAGGCGACCCCGCAGCCTCGCACGACGATTCGACGCTTCAGATCGGGACCGTTGGAGCACAGAAGTGGGCCGGGATCCGGTTCGACCTGGCTGAAATCCCTGACGACGCTGCGATCATCAGCGCAACACTTACGCTCAGCGTCACCGCCTCCCCCACCGGGGACGTGGGTATCCGGATCGCGAAGCTGGGGAGCGGAAGCGCCGCCTGGACCGAGGCAGCGACTTGGGACGACGGCTCGAGCAGCAACTGGGCAGCTTGCGCGGGCGCTTCTCCATTGACTGTGACCAGTACGGACACGGAGGCGACGTTCGACGTAACAGCCGACGTTGAGGCTTTCGTCGCCGGAGAGACCAACAACGGCTGGTCACTGTGCACACTCGAGAGCGACGCACTGGCCTTCGACGATCGCGAAGGCACGATCGCACCCGCGCTTCAGGTCACCTACAGCACGAGTACGAGCACGCTCACCCCGTCGGTCGCTGGGGGCGTTCCTGGGACCTACGAGGACACCTACATCAACCAGACAGCGCCCACCACGCAGCACGGGACGCCTGACGACCAGTTGCTGATCTCTCTCATCTCCACGAGCGAGCGCCGCGACGCGCTGCTTCGCTTCGATCTCGCGAGCGAGATCCCTCCACTCTCGGCATCGGTCATCCTGGAAGCAACGCTCTTCTTCGAGGTGGCCACGGAAGGAGATTCACGGACCCTGGTGGTCGAGCGGATCTGTAGGCCACCAGAGCTGTCGGTGCCGGGCGCCATCACCGGCGCAACCTACGACGGTGTTGCCGCGGCCCTCGCGGGGCTTCAGCCGGCTACATACACCTATCCCGCGGACAGCACAGCAACGATCGAGTTCGACGTTACGGCGATTGTGCAAGCCTGGGCGAACGGGGAGGCCAACCTCGGCTTCCGCCTACGTCAGACCGGGACCGAGAGCGGCGACCTGAGCCTCTGGAGCTTCAACGCGGCGAGCGCGGCGGACCGGCCAGTGCTCACGATCGAATACGTGGCCGATACGGGCGCGCCGAACCCCACGCCGACGCCCGGATGCAGCAGCGAAACGCCGACGCCGACGCCCACCGAGACACCTACGACTCCGACCCCAACGGCCACCCCAAGTGACACGCCCACCCCGACCCCCACCTCCACAGCCACGAGTACGCCTACGGCAACGGAGACGCCCACTCCCACGGAAACGCCCACACCTTCCGAGACCACGGTCACCTCGGACCAGCTCCTGCTGAGCGGGCCGCCCTCGGGGATGCCCGTATCGCGCAGCCGGCTGGCGTTTATCGCGACCGTCGGTTCGCTCACACCAGAGAGCGTCGGCTTCACGATCAAGCGCGCCGACGGGATGTACTGGAACGGCACGACTGAGGCCTGGGAGGCGGATGTAGCGGCGAACGCGAGCGTCGACGATGGCGCCGGCGAGTGGCGCTACAACGTCACGGGCGCGGCCCGCCGCCAGTTCGCCGGCATCACCCTGTCCGTCGAGATCCAGGCCGTTGAGGCCACCACCACCTACGTGCTCGAGGCGCCGGTCGAGGTAACGGTCCGATAGCGGATGGAGTCTCGGCGGCACTCGGGTCAGGGGCGCGCCCGATAGGCGCAGCCCCGAGCCAGAGCTAGCCTCGAACCTATGCGGGGTAAATCCAGACCGGCTGCGGGCGCCACGATGGGGACAGTCGCCGCGGTCGCGTTCGCGCTCTTGCTGAGCGGATGCCTCGGCGTTCCTCTCGATGGAGCGGTCACGCCTATAGCGCCCAAGCAAACCTCGCCCTCGCGGCTGCCGACGCTGATTCAACAGCTTCAGGGTGGCGGCGCGGAAGTCGAGGTCCTGGACTCCTCCGCGAACGAGGTGCTCGCGGAGCAGGACGAGAACGCAACCGCGGAGGCGACCGCCGAACCGCTGGACGCCAAGCCCGCCGCGACCGCGCCCCCTTCAACCACGCCCACACCCACCGAGGCCGTGGCCGGCGATCGCGTTCCCGGTGCCACGCAAACGCCCACGCCCGATGCGAGCGCGTCGCCTTCGACAACCGAAACGCCGGAAGTCAGCCCCACCACCACACCCACGCCTACGGAGACGCCGACCCCCACGCCAACCGAAACGCCAACGCCACTCCCCACGATCCCAGCCGAAGCGAGTCCGACGCCCTCGCCCGGTCCGCCCACCGAGGCGTCGCCGACACCTGGCGGAAGCGTCGTACCGACCCCGACGCCAACGCCCACCGGCGCTCC
Source organism: Tepidiformaceae bacterium (assembly GCA_965247935.1). Taxonomy (GTDB): domain Bacteria; phylum Chloroflexota; class Dehalococcoidia; order Tepidiformales; family Tepidiformaceae; genus CAUYXJ01. The sequence goes on along the minus strand of CBDFIA010000002.1, from coordinate 67,800 downwards.
GACCGAGGGTTAGGTGTCGCAACCCAGCCCGATCACGGCCCGCTGCGACGCCTGCGCGAACGGCCTCGACTTCGAGAGCTGGGCCTCGGGCGCGGCGCGGTGCCGGCGTTGCGCCGCCGAGAGCGGTTCCACGATCGACTACGTCGTCGGTCCGGGCCCGGCTGAGGTCCCACGGGCGCCCGTTGACGACGAGGCCTGGGTAGGCGATCTCCCGCCGGAGATGTTTGACCAGATTGCAGAGGAACTGCTGCGGACCGAGAGAGAGACGGCGGCGCGACAACCTTCTGCCTCCGTCCTGCGGCAGCTGCTCGCCGAGCTCGACCTCTCGGCCTCCGCGAAGGAGACGCGCTGGGCGAGTTGGGGCTTCGCGGCGGGGTTCGCCGGCAATGCCGCGGTCGCCAAATATGCGCAGATGACGACCGACGCGTCGATGTCCGACTTCATCGCGCCAATGGTGCTGGGAGGATTGGTGGCGGGGGCGACGGCAGGGGTCATCGGCTGGGGGGCGGCGAAGCTCCGCGAGGCCTGACGGATTCGCCCGACCAGGCGCCGGCGACTAGCATGTGCGAGGGTCTAAGGACAGGGATCGCATGAGGATTCTGGTTACGGGCGGCGCGGGCTTCGTCGGTTCGCATGTCGTCGACGCGTACGTCGCAGCCGGACACGAAGTCCACGTCGTCGACGACCTTTCGAGCGGGCGACGCGAGCAAGTGAACGACGCCGCAACGCTCCACAAATTGGACATCCGCGCGGCCGAGCTCACCGATCTCGTGGCCGCGCTCAAGCCGGAGGTCATCAACCATCACGCCGCCCAGGCGAGCGTGAAGGTCAGTACGAAGAATCCGGAGTACGACCTCGCAGTGAACGGCGGCGGCACGGCCAACCTCGCCCTCGCCGCTGCGGCCCACGGGGTGCGCAAGATCATCTACTCGTCCTCGGGCGGCACGGCCTACGGCCAGCCCGAGGTTCTCCCCGTACCCGAGGGAGCGACGCTGCAGCCAGAGTCGCCCTACGGCGTCTCGAAGCTCGCCGGCGAGGAGTACCTGCGCATGGTCGCCCGCACAGCCGGGCTGGAATCGACGATCTTGCGCTACGGCAACGCGTTCGGCCCGCGCCAGGACCCTCACGGAGAAGCTGGCGTCGTCGCCATCTTCGCCGAACGCATGCTGCGCGCCGAGCCCTGCACGATCGATGGCGACGGCGAACAGGCAAAGGATTATGTCTACGTCGGCGACCTTGCGCGGGCGAACGTGCTCGCCTTGGCGGCGGGGTCGGGCGGCGTCTTCAACCTCGGCACGGGCCGCGGCACGTCCGTGAACGCGCTCCACCGGGCCCTGCAAGAGGCCACGGGCGATGCGACCAGAGCGGTCCACGGGCCGCCCCGGCCTGGCGACATTCGCAAGATCTACGTCGACGCCACCGCGGCGCAGCAGGCCTTCGGCTGGGAGCCCGAAATATCGCTCCACGAGGGCCTGCGGCTGACGATCGACAGCCTGCGCCAGGCCCTCCCCGCCTAGCCGCGTACAGCGGCGATCGGCGCGGCCCTCGGAAGCTCGAGAGGAGCGCGGTCAGGGGGCGGCGATGGTCCGTGTCGCGCACCCTAAAATCAGCGTCGCGCCAGCTACCGTCGTCCTATAGTCCCTGCGTGGCCGCGCGGGAGACAGCTGTTGATCGCAGCGCCCTGCTGGCATCGATACGCCCGGGCGCGACCATCGTTCGGGTCCGGCCGCTCCGAGGAGGGCTGAGCGCGATCACCCACGCGATCGACCTCCGGACAGGCGACGGAGCACGCGAGCGTGTCGTTCTGCGAAGACAACGGCCGGAACAGCGGTTCGGAACACCGGAGGTGACTGCCCGCGAATTCCGGACCTTGGTGACGGTGAACTCGGCGGGTGTCCCCACGCCGAAGCCCCTCTACCTCGACGCTGAGGGACACTTCTTTGGGCAACCCGCGATCATGATGTCGTTTGCGGGTCGACCCCTGGTCGCGCCACCACGGCGGAGCGTCTGGCTCAACGACCTCGCAGGTGCGCTTGCCACGATCCACGCGATCCGGCCGACAACTCACGACCTCGACCATCTGCCAACCTCCGGCAGCGACGACATCCAAGCAGCGGTCAGAAGGGACCTGCCTCCGGCACGAGCGCATGACGCGCTGGCACGTCGGGTCAGCACCGCCCTTCGCCGAGGCATCGACCAGATTGAGTGGCAGGGATTGACCCTCACGCATGACGACTACCACCCAGGTAACACGCTCTGGCGACGCGGACGTCTGACCGCGGTGGTGGACTGGACCAAGGCCCAAGTCGGTGATCCACGGATCGATGTTGCGCAATGCCGCTCGGAGATCGCGTTGCTCGAAGGGCACGAGGCCGCGGACGAGTTTCTCGCGGCATATCAGTCGGCCGCATCCGTACCGGTCCGCGATATCTGGTTCTTCGACCTTCTGAGGGGCCTCCTGGCCTTGACCTTCTTCAAGCAATGGCTCGTCGGGTACGAAGAACTGCGGCTGACGGGTCACCGCGAGGATGTGGCGGAGGCGCGTGTTCGGGAATTCCTAGTCCAGGCGTTGGCCGCCTCGCGCTCTTAGGCCGTAGCCTCACGCGGGAGGGCAGTCCGCGGAACGCACCCTTGTGGCCAAGCTCGTGCCGGAGTCGCAAGCGGCGGGGCCGCCGCCCCCGTTTAACCTACCGCCGACCCCTCAGCCGACGCGCTCGCGCAGCTCCCCCGGCTGGGGCACACCGTCGACGATCTCGCGCGGCTCCAGCTTCTGCTCGCACCAGCGGTCGAGCGTATCGCGCTCGCCGACGTAGTCCATGCGCGGGACGGCGTAGCCGCACGAGGTCTGGAGCTGCTCGATATCGATCAGAAACGCCTGCCGCACATAAGGATGCAGTTCGGCCCGAAACGCTTCGAGGTGGCGCAGGAACTCCGGATCATCGACCGGCACGGCGCGTCCCTGGCCGTAGAGCCTCACGATCCCGGGCCGCTTCCCGAAGCTACAGACCATCAGCGTGATGCGGCCGTTCTCATCCGTGTGGCGCGCGGTTTCGTTCCCACTCCCGGGATAGTCGAGGTAGCCGATGAGCTTCGGGGTGAGCACCCGCAGGGGCGAGCGGCCCTTGGGCGAGAGGTTGGCAAAGCCAGCGCCGGGGTCACTCGGCGCCGTCGCGACGAAGAAGAGGGGCTGGCCCTCGATCAGCGCGCGGCGCTCCTCGTCGATTGCATCGAACCAGTCGGCCATGGGAGCCTCCTTCGGCTTAGCCCACGCGGACCTCCGCTGAGCCGTACCTCTCTCGGCCCAGCGTACGACGATCCTTCGGTGCAGCGCACGAGAACTGCCCAGAATCCTCGAGGCCGATGGTGCCGCAAGGTTGGAATACCAGCGCGCTCGACCGGTGGCAAAGCCACCGCGCCACGGTCGCCCGTCTCTCTCTGAACTCTGAACTTTGAACTCCGCCCCGGCTCAGCCCGCGAGGAAAGGGTTGGCCGCGGCGGGGAGGCCGAGCGCAGCGGCGACGGGGGCTGAGGTGAGCCTCCCCGCGTACGTGCTGAGCGCGCGCGCCAGGGCCTGATCAGCCGCGAGGGCGGCCTCGGTGCCGAGCGCCGCGAGCGTTTCGATGTAGGGCAAGGTCGCACTCGCCAGGGAGAGCGTGCTGGTGTGGGGAACGGCGCCAGGCATGTTCGTCACGCAGTAATGGACGATTCCCTCTTCGACATACGTGGGGTCGCTGTGCGTCGTCGGACGGCTCGTCTCGGCCGCACCACCCTGGTCGATTGAGACATCGACGAGGACACCCCCGGATTCCATACGGCGCAGCATCTCGCGCGTGACCACGCGGGGCGCAGTGGCGCCGGGCACGAGCACCGCGAGAATCACGAGATCCGCGTCCTCTAGCTCCTCAGCCACGCTCTGGGGCGACGAGGTACGCGTGGTGATGCGCCCGCCGAAGTGCTCCTGAAGGTAGCTCAGCCTCGCGAGATCGCGGGACATGACGACGATCCGCGCCTCGCTCCCGAGGAGAACGCGGACCGCCGCCGTGGCGACCGCGCCCGAGCCCAGGATCACGACCTTCCCTGCGGCCACGCCTGCGATTCCGCCGAGCAGCTTGCCCTTCCCCGGGCCCGGCTGTTTGAGCAGGCCGGCACCGACCTCAGCGGCCATGCGCCCCGCCACCTGGGACATCGGCGCAAGGAGCGGCAGCGAGCCGTCGGGACGGGCCACGAGCTCGTAGGCGAGCGTGGTCCAACCTGAAGCCAGCAGTCGCTCGGTGAGAGGACGGTCGGCGGCAAGATGGAGATAGGTGAAGAGGGTTGGCTGGGGATCGCGCGGGACGAGCTGGTCGTACTCCGCGGGGACCGGCTCCTTGACCTTGACGACCAAGTCGCTGGTTGACCAAACCGCAGACGCGTCCGCGACCACCGTTCCACCAACGGCCGTGTAAGCAGCGTCCCCGTAGCCAGCGCCCACGCCAGCCGACGCCTCCAGGACCACCTCGCTGCCGGCGCTTACCAGCGCGTAAACCGCCTCCGGCGTGAGCGCGACCCGGTTCTCGCCGTCCTTGCGCTCGCGCACGGTGCCAACACGCATCGAGTTCGTGGCTCCTCAGAGCGCCTTGCTCAAAGCAAGCGCGCTCGCGCAGTGTATCGAGACCGAGAGGCGAGAGGCGGAGGCTCGCTAGTAGAAGCCGAGGTAGGCGGCGGGGTCGTAGGGGACGCCGTTCTGACGAATCTCGAAGTGGAGGTGCTCACCGGTACTAAAGCCGGTGGTGCCGGAGACGCCGACCATCTCCCCCACAGACACGAAACTGCCTTGCACCGCGATGATCTCGGAGAAGTGCGCGTAGAGGGTAGTCCAGCCCTCACCGCAGTCGATGACGACGTGATAGCCGTAGCTGTAGGTCAGCCACTCCGTGCGAGTGACGACGCCCGAACAGGCGGCGTAGACGGGCGAGGCGGGGAAGGACCAGAGGTCGAGGTCGATGCCCTCGTGGATACGACCGGATCCGCGCCCGGTCCCGAAGGAATCGCTCACGGTGCTCCAGTTCGCCAGGGGGTAGCCGAAGATGCCATCGCCCGGTGGCGGCGGGCCGTAATCAATGATCACCCGCCCACTCGGTGTCGTGACCGGCGGTGGTGGTGGCGGCTTCCGTTCTGCTCCCGGGAGGAGGACGAAGCGGCCCGCCTCGACATCGTTACTGTCGAGGAAGCCGTTCGGGCGATAGTCGACCACCGTGTCGACGTCGATGTTGTCGTACTGGTCGACGATCGAGCTGATCGACTCACCGTGGGCAGCCTTGTGGAGGATGCCATCGGCGCGCGGAATCAGAATCTCCTGACCCACCTCGACGTGGCCGCTGTCGTCGAGTTCGAGGTTGTTATCGAGAATCGTGCCGACGAGGACGCCGTAGCGCTCGGCAATCGCGTTCAATCTGTCGCCTGGTCGAATCGTGTAGAGGGTGTAGGGCCGCAGCGGATCGATGATCTCGGCGAGCGGGCGTACGCCCGCATCTTCGTCGTCAGAGACCGCGGCCGCGGCAGCCATGCCCGCGGTGAACGAAGACTGGGGGGCGACGTTCTCGGTGGCGCGCATACCGGCCACATCGGAGCTCAGCTTGAGTCTCGCGACCGACTCGCTCGTGCCGTGACTCACGCCCGCGCGGAGGAAGCTGTCACCCGTCGTCGCGGCGGCGGCGCGGACGCCGGAGAGCGGGAAGGAGGGCACGGAACCAACCCTGGGGGCGGAGGTGTCGGCGGCCACGCGGACAGCGAAGACGGCGACCAGCGCGGTAATCGCGAGCACGACGACGTGCACGGCCAAGCGCCCAGGCAGCCGGACGTGGGCATGGGAGCGCGCGCGCGTGCGGCGCGCCATCTGCGGGATCACGAGAGGACGTGCGCTCAGCACGTGCTCATAGTCACCGCGGTCGAGATCACGCTAGGCATAGCCTCCTAATCAGCGCATGGAGCGCCAACCGTGAACACTGCCAGAGGGCGTCCCTAGAGGCAATAGGGGAGTGCCAAGAAGTCGCTGTCCGCGCGGGCAGAGGTTCGCAGAAGCGGGGCCGGGGGCAAGCGATGGATGGAGCGGCGGCTAGACCTCGGTGCGGAGGCTCGCAAGGAACTCCTCGTTCGTCTCGCTGAGGCCGAGGCGTTCGAGCAGCCGCTCGGTCGCCTCGAGCGAGTTCGGCGAGTTCTGCGAGATCATCGCCGTCATCCGGCGGACAAGCCAAACGCCCTTCAGCGTGTTCTCGTCGAGCAGAAGCTCCTCGCGGCGGGTGGAACTCGCCTGAATGTCGATCGCGGGATAAAAGCGCCGGTCGGCCAACTTGCGGTCGAGCCGCAGCTCCATATTCCCCGTGCCCTTGAACTCTTCGAAGATGACCTCGTCCATGCGGCTGCCGGTATCGACGAGGCAGGTCGCGACGACCGTGAGCGAACCACCCTCCTCGCACTTGCGAGCGGCGCCGAAGAGGCGCTTGGGGGGGTAGAGCGCGACCGGATCGACGCCGCCGGTGAGGGTCTTTCCGCTGGGCGGCAGCGCGAGGTTGTAGGCACGCGTCGCGCGCGTGATCGAATCCATCAGGATGACGACGTCCTGGCCACCCTCGACCAGGCGCTTCGCGCGCTCGAAGGCCATCTCCGCAACGCGCGTGTGGTCTTCGACCGGCTCATCAAAGGTGCTGCTGGCGACCTCGCCGCGCACGCTGCGGCGCATGTCCGTGACCTCTTCGGGGCGCTCGCCGATGAGGACGACCATCAGATGTACGTCAGGGTGGTTCGTGGTGATGCCGTTGGCGATGTTCTGCAGCAGCATCGTCTTGCCCGCCTTCGGCGGCGAGACGATGAGCGCGCGCTGCCCGCGCCCGACGGGCGCGATCAGATCGATCAGGCGATGGGTAAGGTTCTCGGGCGTGGTCTCGAGCTCGAGGCGCTCATAGGGGAAGACCGCTGTGAGGTTCTCGAAGAAGGGGCGGCCCTTGGCGGTTTCCGGATCGAGACCGTTGACGGCCTCGACTTTGAGCAGCCCGTAATACTTCTCGTTGTCTCGGGGCGTACGGATCTGACCGGTGACGTAATCGCCGGGGCGTAGCGCGAAGCGCCGCAGCTGCGACTGCGACACATAGATGTCGTGCGGTCCCGGCAGCATGGAGTCGCTCCGGAGGAAGCCGTAGTTGCCGTCGTCGGAGACCTCGAGGAAGCCGCCGGAGAAGAGGTTGCCCCGGTGCTCGGCCTGGCTCTGGAGGAGCTTGAAGATGAGGTCGCGCTTGCGCAGCGTCGAAGCGCCTTCGACGCCGAACTCCTTCGCGATACCGATCAGCGTTTCGCGGGTGTTGCCCTCGAGCTCGGCCATGTCGAGCGAGGGCCGCTTGTCGTCGGCCGGCTTGCGGTCGTCACTAGGAGCGTCAACAGCGGGGCTGACGTTCTCGGATTCAGCGGTGGATTCAGGTGCGCGTGCGATCGAAATAGTCCTACTGCCCGCGGCGAGCGGTACGCGATCGTGGCGGGACTGCTAGGTGCGAGACCTCGGATCTGAGGTGTGGCTGGTGAGCGCTTCGACGGGAAGCCGGGCTCATGGACCAGCGCCTTCTTAGAATACGTGCCGACCGTCAACAGGGCAAGCAACCCCTGCCACCCTGTCGGCACTTTGCGCGAGCGCGATGGCGTGCCTAAGATCAGCGGGCCTCCAAGGCGAAGGGGACCATGGCGAACAAACAGTCAGCGCTGAAGCGCTGGCGCCAATCGATCAAGCGACGCGGACGCAGGCGGGCGACACGCACGGAAGCACGGACCGCGGTCCGCGCGGTGCGTGAGGCCGCCACCGCCGGCGACGGGGATCAGTACGACGAGGCCCTCAGTCGGGCCTACTCCGTTCTCGACCGGGCGGCCAAGAAGGGCGCAATCGCCAGCGGCAAAGCCGACCGCGACAAGCGTCGCCTAGCCGCCCTGCGCGCGTCCATCGACGCGTAGCGTTCCGCCGGGCAACGCGCGAGCCCCAGGCGAAGCCTGAATCGAGCGACTCTGTGTTGGTTGCACCCGGGGTCGCCCGCGCCACAGACGATGCGCAGATCGACCGCGAGCTCCTGGCCATCCACCGCCAACCGAACTCGCTCGAGGTCGCGCGGGGCGGGCCCAAGATCCCCCACCCAGATCGTAGGAGTCGGCGCCGCCTCGGGGTGGGGCTAACCCAGCCCCTCGAGGATCACGAGGGTGCCCGGCGCCCCCTCGATGCGAAGGCCGCGAATCGCCTCGTAGCCAGCGGAGTCGTACCAGGCCTTGGCCGCCGCCGCATCGGGGAACTCCATCAGGACATGGCGGGTGTTCGTGACCTCGCCCTCGATCACCTCTGGGCTCTCGGAGTGCACGAGGACCTTCACATCGACGCCGGCGAGCGTCGCGCCCGCGGCGGCGAGATATTCGTTCAGCTTCTCTCGGTCCTGGACGTTTCCTTGGGCGAGCACGTATGCCGGCATCGCTTCCTCCTCGGCTAGCGGTCTGGAGTGAGCGGCAATGCTACCAGTCAGCGCCCCCGACACGAGTGCTCCTAGAGCACGATGGCGACAGCCGCAGCCGCAACGCCGGCCACCAGGGCAACGCCCACGACGAGCGGCCAGCGCCTGCCCGCGGGAGCGGGTGGGGGCGGGGATGCCGGCGGGGGCGGCGGGGCTGCTGGCAGCGAACCCCCGACGCGAGTCTCCGCGGGCACGTGGGTGGCCGCGAGGGGAGCGGCGGTCAGGGCCGCGGGGCTCGTCACGTCGAAGGTGAGCTCCACCGCACCGAGGAGGATGACGTCGCCATCCTCGAGAGCAACCGCCACCGTCACCTCCAGGGTGTGCTCGCCACGACGGATGCGCGTGCCGTTACGGCTGTCGAGATCCTCGATCAAATAGACGCCACCACTGCCGCGGATACGGGCATGACTGCGACTGACGCCATCCGCATCGTCAAGGATGAGGTCGCTGCGCGAACCGCGGCCCACCACCACTTCGTTCCCGATCTCGTGGAGTCCTTCGGCACCGCCGACTCGGTAGCGGACAACGGCCATCGCCTACCCCTCCCCCGCAGCGAAGCGGAGCACCGTCGCACCGATGACCACGATGTCGCCGTCGTCGAGGTGCTCGCTCGACACGCGCAGCCAGCGGTCACCTCGCCAGAGGTGGGTGCCGTTCGTACTGCCCAGATCCGTGATCTCCGAGGCCCCCTCGTTGAGCGAGACGCCCGCGTGCCGGCGGCTCACCAAGTCGTCGTTCGCGAGCTGCACGCCGTTCTCGGCGGTGCGCCCGATCATAAGGCTCTCGCCAGCGGGCCACCCAGCGACAGGCGCTCCGTAGGCGTCGAGCAGCTCGAAGCGGGGGCCGGGCGGTGGGGCGTAGCGGCGGCTGGTGCTAGGCGCTAGCCGCCGCTGCACCACCATCGCGGCCGCAGCCGCCGCCGGGATCGGCACGAGCACGGCGAAGGTGACGGCCGCATCATCGCTCGTCTCAAAGACGACGAGAAGCAGGACGAAGATGCCAAACCCGATGAACCCGCCCACCGAGCCGACGAGCCCCGCGCCGGTGCCCAGGGCGCTCCCGAAGCGCTGAGTCGCGAGCTTGAAGACGGAGCCGGTGCCCGCTTCGAGCACGGTCATCGTGGCGATGAGGAGTACGATCCCGCCCGCCGCACCAAGGTTCCCCGCGAACAGCAGGAAGACCGTCGTCAGCGCGTAGATGAAGGGAAGGAACGAGAGCGTCCCGAAACGGTCGGCGAGGCTGCCGCCGATGGGGCGCACCATGCTGCCGAAGAGCGCGCCCAACGCCACCACGAGCGCGGCCTCCTGCCCGCTCAGATCGAAATCGCCTTCCTGGAGCGGCGTAGGCAGAAACGAGTAGAGCGCAGCGAAGCCTCCGAAGGTGACGCCGTAGAGCGCCGCCACATACCAGAGACCCGGATTCGCGACGAGGCCCGAGCGGGCGGCCGCGGACGGCGCTACCCAGGCCCCGCGGCTCCCCCAGGCGAAGATCGCGGTGCAGAGCGCGAGGGGGACAAGCGCGATGGCGCAGGTGTCGCGCCAGCCGATCGCCGCCGCAAGCTGCGAGCCGCCCAGTGCCGCCACAACCACGCCGATCGAGCCCGCACTGATGACGCCGAGGGCGACGCCGCGCTTCTGCGGCGCGGTGCGCTGCGCGCCCATCGGAATGGAAATGGGAAGGGCTGCCAGACCCACGCCCAATAAGGCTGCCGACGCCCAAACCACGACCGCCTGGTCGCCGGCGAGCCAGAGAGCCGTGAGCGGGACCGCCCCGATGGCCAGGCTGATCGTCCCCGGCAGCGCGGGGGCGCGGGTATCGGTCCAGAGGCCGAAGACTATCCTCGCGACGGCGCCGCTCAGCACCGGTACGGAGGCGATCAACAGGGGTGCGAGCCCGTCCGCGCTGTACCCCACCTCCGCGGCCATGCTCTTGGCGAAAACGGGCACGAGCGCCCACATCAGGAACCCGGCGAAGAAATTCGCAAAGCCAGCGATGACGGTCGGCGGGTTGACGGCGCGCTGCCACGGCTCTCCCGCAGCTGGGTCGCGCCGTGCGGCCCCTTCCACGGCAAGACGGTGCGAGCCGATCCGAATCACGTCGCCGGCACGCAGGACAAGTGTGTCGCGCACTGTGATGACGGTCCCGCCGCGCTCGACGTGGGTGCCGTTCGCACTACCCAGGTCCTGAACGACGAACTCGCCACCGTTTGAGGAGAAGCGGGCGTGGCGGCGGCTCACCGAAGGGTCGTCAAGGATCAGATCGGCCGCCTCACGCCCCACGACCGCCGGCAGCACTACCGCCGGGCGCGATCCACCATCATCGAGCAAGCGGACCGAGAGCTCGCCCCCGCCCTCTTCCGAGGTCATCTCAGCAGGGGCCATGACGCCGTGTCAGCCCCGTAACGCTGGGCTATCATTTCGGAACCCACCAAGCTGGGCGGACAAGGAAGGGCCTATGCCGAGAGCGGCCGTCACCTTGGTGGAGGAGGCAGAGCTCCGCTACGCCCCAGTTGCGGGCGCAGCACCTACCGTCATTGGCCGCTCGGCGCAGGCAGCCGTCCGCATCGGAAACGAAACCACGGTCTCGCGCGAACACGCGCGAATCGCGCCGGACGGCGAGGGCTTCGCCATCGAGCACCTGAGCCGTACGAACCCCACGCGCCTCAACGGCGACCCGGTGGCGGATCGAAAGTCGCTGGCAGACAGGAACACGATCGAAGTCGGTACGCTCACGCTGACGTTCCACGATCTCAAGGCGGCGGCCCGGGAGATGGGCGTGCCCTGCCACCACTGCAGCCGCGAGAACCCGCTGGGCCAGCACGATTGCTGGTACTGCGGCTCGTCGCTCGTGAACGCGGCAGACGATCACCGGTCGGCAGATGATCGTCTGCCGCGTCATCGGCAGGGACGGTGTCGCGCACGACCTCACCGCCAGCAACACCTTGCTGCTGGATGCCGAGGGGGCGGCCACGCTCGCGGTTGCGGGGGGCGAGATCGAGGGGACGACCGCGATTCTGCCCCGCCACAACTCGGTCGTCGCAGCCGTTTCCGAGGCGGCGTTGGTGACGATGAACGGCGCCCAGCTCGAGGCGGAACGCACCCTCGCGAGCGGGGACGTGGTAACGACGGTCGACGGGAGCGACTATCTCTGCATCCTCCGCAAGGGCTAGGCCAGGCGGCCCCCGTTAAATCGCCAATTCGTGGAGAGCACCCGCATCGGGCCTTGCAGCCAGAGGAAGCTGAGTAGCCAGACGCTTCCGTAGTGGGGAAGGAAGCGGCTCAAGACGGGCACCCCTCCCTCGGGAATTCCCGGCAGGCCCACAGAATCGATGACGAGCCAGAGGACGATGCCCTCGACGACGCCCGCGCCAACCTGGAACGCCGCCGGCCAATCACGATCCCAACGTAGGCGCTGGAGGCCGATGAACAGCAGATCCCAAACGGCGCCGAAGAGGGCCACGTACCCGAGGATGTAGAAAAAGATGGCCCGGTCCACGCCGCGATCGTCGAAAGCGAACGTGAAGAAGGCGCTCACGATCACGCCGATCGTGGCAAGCACGAACAGCCGCGACTGCCAGCGCCCCCCAGCGAAGGCGTCACGGCTTCACCCCACGCGCCCAACGCAGCCACTGCCAGAACGAGTAGAGCCCGCGCAGGGGCCGCAAGCCCTGGGGACTCAGCCCGCTCCCGCGGATGGCGGCGGCGCTCTGCAGCGCGGCATATTGCAAGCCGAGGAAACTATCAACGGCGTCGTAGGGGCCCCCGAGCGTGACCGCCCCGGCGGCGTAGAGGCGGGCGTTCTCGTGGCGCATCCCAAGGACCTCGAAGTCGTTGCTCACGGCCAGCCGCCCGAGGGGGTTGAGGGGCAACTGGTAGGTCTCCATGAGGTCCGCGATGACCGGGCTCCAGCCCGACACAGTCGATGACGAAATCGCTCAGCACTTCGAGGGTGCTGCCTTCACCCACGGCGCTGGCAATGCGTGTTACCACGCGCCCATCGTCGCTCTGGACGACTTCGCGCACGGCCCCGAATTGGGGCTGGTACCAGCCGTCGCGAAGCCCCTCGCGCAAGATCTCCTGCCAGTCGTCCCGTGCGGCGGTCGTGGTGCCGCCCCAGTGGCCGAGCAGCTCCGCCCGCTCTTCGTCGTTCGCGGCTTCCAGGATGGCGCGATGCTCGCCGCCCCAGGCGGATTTCGGCCAGTTGAACGGCTGGAACTCGAACTGCTCCGCGACCGCCCGCCGCCCCCGCCGCCAGCGATGCCCTTCTGTGAGACGCGAGCGGTGGAGATGGACGATCGCGATGTCGGGATTGGTGCGCCGCTCCTCCCAGAGCTTCTGGAGGACGCGCGAAGCGACGATCCCGCGCCCGCGCAGGACGACGCGCCCGCCGTGCTCACGGAGATGAGCGTAGACCGCCTCGTGGTCCTCGTAGGCGTTGACCACGCGGAATTGGTCGCCCGTCGCCTCGCGGTAGGCGGCGAGGTCGGGGAGCATCTGGATCGCGGGATAGCCCAGGGCGAGGTGGACGAAGCGCCCGATTACGACCGAGTGCCGGCGTTCGATGGCGGTACTGTGGGAAACCACGATCGCGAGCCGCCCGCGATCGGTCTTGCGCACAGCGCGGATTCGCCCCTCGCGCAGCATCGACCCCCAGCCGATCCGCTCAGCCTCCCGATCGACGGACGCAAAGACATAGCCCGAGCGGGGGGTGTAGGTGGGGGCGACCGCGGGCTCGCCAAAGACCGACCAGAGGACGCTCCCGGCCGCGCGGAGGCGACCCTGCTTGAGTGCGCCCCAGGCCTCACGGCTGGCGTAGCCGGGGAAGCCCCAGACGTTGTCCGGACACGAGTCCGAGTTCGAGCGCAGGCGCTCATGGGCCGGGATCTGGGAGTTTAGACAAAGCCGCTGGTAGCGCGCATAAGGCTCCCGCTCGGTACCAATAACCGCAACTCGGTGCTCGGGGACGCCCGAGCAGCGCAGCAGATCGCTGAAAACGAAGCTGCCCATCCCCCCGCCGAGGGCGACGTATTCGGCTTCCTGCACCTCCACTCCTTCAGCCGAGAGGTCGGCCTCGGCCACGATGGGCGTGCGCAGGAGTGCTTCGGGAACTATCCCGATCGCGGGTTCGGGCGACTCCGTCAGCGCCTCCGGCGCCGGGACGGCGATCGTCGCAGGCAGGGCGACCGTGAGATCGCCTGCGTCCTCGATAAGCACACCTGCCGCCACGGTGAGGGTGGACGTGGGGGACCCACCAGGCGGCTCAGGACGGGGCAAGCTCAAGATCAGGGCAAGGTTGCCGAAACGCAGCTCGTCGCCATGCCCGAGCTCGCGGCTCGTGACGCGTTCGCCGTTCACGAACGTGCCGTTGCGGCTCTCCAGATCGTGGACGCGGACCACGCTCGCGATCCGCTCAAAGCGGGCGTGCCGCCTCGAAACCGTCGGGCTCGCGAGAACGAGGTCGGCGCTCTCGTCCCGGCCCGCGACGGTGTCGCCCTCGGGCAGCCAATAGCTGCCCTCACCGGCGTCGGGATCGCGCCACGCGAGCGTTGGCGCATCGGAGCCTTCAGCGCTCATGGTCACGCTCCCATCGAGAAGCCATCCCGGGCCCGATCGCCCACCTCAGTCCGTGCCAACGATGGTGCACTGAGCGCCGGTCGGGAAGGTAAAGAGCTCCGTGAGCACAGCTGTCCCGCTCTCAGCGTCGAAGAACTCGTTCTGGAGCACCGCCGACCCCGAGGCTCCGCCGGCGAAGATCGGATAGGACCACTTGAAGAAAGGGTAGGTGAGGGTGAAGCGGCCGACCTGCAAGCCGCTCCCGAGTTGCAGGATGTCCACGGCCTCGCCGACCGCGATGAAGCCGTCCCCAGCCCCCACCTCCGACAAGGTGAACGAAACCGTGAAGGAATCGTTCACGGCCTCACCGAAGGGGCACGTGTTCTCGACGACGAGGAAGTCGTAGAACCACTCGCCCGCGGCGATCCCCAACGGCAGTGGCGTCGGCGTCGATGTCGGCGAGGGCGCCACGGGGACGCTCGTGGCAGTGGCGCCTGGCGTGTTCCTGGGCGGCACCGTAGGCGTCCTCGTGGGGGTCCTCGTGGCGGTTGGGCGAGGGGTGTTCGTCGCGGTTTCGGTCGCGGTCTCCGTGGCGTTCCCCGTAGCCGCCGCGGTGGCGCTCTCGGAGACTTCCGCGGTCTCCGTTGCCGGTACGACGGGGGCAACGCCGTTGCCGCCGTCATCGCCCCCGCCACCCATCGCTAGGAAGACGCCCCCCACTGCAACCGCACATACCGCGCCGACGCCCAACGCCCCGCCGCCGAGGATGGGCCAGCCGAAGGGGGCATCCTCGAAGGTCCCGCTCGCACTCACGGGCGGCCCGCCGCGCGGCGGCGTACCGTCAGCGGAGAAGGCGATGGGTAGCACCGGGCCGAGCCACCGCCGTCGCTGCCCCTTGGCGCGCAGCTCGATGACCGTCGTCCGGCCGGCGGGCACGGTCACCCGTTCGGGCAGATCGAAACGGAGGGCGCCATCGGGATCGACCGCGGAGAGGTCGACCTCGACCGGCTCGAGGCCGTCGTTGCGGATCTCTAGATCGAAGATAGCCGACGCGAGGCGCCAGCGCCGGCGGCGGGGCCGCAGGGTCATGCTGATCTGGCCCCCGCTCGGAGGGGAGGGAGCGGGCGTTTGCGCGGCTACCGGGCTCGTCGGCGCGGCCTCACCCTCGGCGGCGTCCGGGACGAGGCGCATAGTCCCCGCTGGCGCGTCCTCTGGGGAAGCGGCGGGTGGTGGCGAGGGCGGCGCGGCAACCGTGGGCTCCGCAGCGGCGGGGGGTGGTGTAGGCGTTGCCTCGAGCGTTGGCTCGGCTGGGGCGGGGGGCGGGGGGGCGGCGACCGTGGGTTCCTCAGCGGCGGGTGGTGGTGTGGGCACTGCCTCCGGCGAGGGCTCGGTGGGGCCGGGTGGGGTGAGCGGCACGGTCTCGGCCGCGGCAGCGTCCGGGACGAGGGGCGCCACCCCTGGCAGCGCGGCCGTCGGGCGGGCGTCCTCAGGGGTCGGGGCCGGAACTGGCGCAGGCGGAGACGCAGGCGCTGCCGCTTGCGACCGCGCGAACGCCTCACGTGCCCGCTCGAGCGCCCCCGCGAGCTCGCCCGCGCTCTGGTAACGATCGACCGGGGCCTTCTCCATACAACGGCGGATGGGGTTGACCACCGCGTCGGGCAGTCCCTCCAATGGAGCCATGGGAAGGGAGGCGTCGCGGTGCTGCTGGAGCACGTCCAACGTCGTCCCGCCATACGGCGGGCGGCCCGTGAGCATGCAATACAGGGTCGCGCCCAGGGCGTAGGTGTCGGTGCGGTGATCGACCTCGCCACCCATCTGCTCCGGAGCGCCGTAGGCCATGGTGCCGACGAAGCCACCGGTGACCGTCATCGAAGGCGTGTCCATGCGGCGCGCAATACCGAAGTCGGCGACCTTCATCATGCCGTCGCTCGTGAGCATGATGTTCTCGGGCTTGATATCGCGGTGGACGACGCCCCGCGCCTCCGCCTCCTCGAGGGCACGCGCAACCGAGATGGCGATCGGCAGCGCCTGATCCGCGGGCAGGGGCCCATCCGCGATCGACTCCGCGACCGTCTGACCATCGATGAATTCCATGGCCAGGAAGTAAGTGCCATCGACCACACCGAAGTCGAGGAGATGCACGGTGTAGGGCGAGCGCAGCAGGGCCGCGACATGCGCTTCACGCTCGAAGCGCTCCCGGAAAGCCTCATCCACCGAGACCTGCGGATGGAGCAGCTTGACCGCGACGCGACTGCCATCGCGGCGGTCGGTGGCCTCGTATACCATGCCCATCCCCCCGCTCCCAAGCAGGCGGCCAAGCTCATAGTGGGAGAGCTGTTCCGGCGGACCGGAGCCTGATCGGTCACCTGTACTCATGACTCACTCGGAGCGGTCGGGCTAGCGGATAATAGGCGACCCACGCGCGCGCGGCACCGTCTCGCGGGCCCAGCACGGTATTAGTTAAGGCCCGGCGTTTGCGGGTGGCTGGCGTAGCGCGCCAGCGCACCACGCTGACGCCGGAGAACATCCCGCCAGAGCGCCTCGGGCTCGTGGAACGGGTCGCCCAAGTCTGCATCGACGACGAACCAGCCATGCGCCGCGATCTCACCCTCGAGCTGCCCTCCACCCCAACCGGCGTACCCCACGAAGAACCGCGTTCGCGCGAGCCGGCCCTCAAAGGCGGCGGGGCCCTTCGCGGGATCGATCAGCCCGAGTCCTGGCACCACGCGGAGGCCCCAACGATCGACCGGCAGATCGTCACCCGCAGCGATCGCGAAGACCGCGCCCTGCTCGACGGGCCCGCCGCGGAAGAGCACCGGCGGTTCGGTTACGAACTCGCCCCATTCGGGGAGGTGATCGGCGACCCGCTCCGGCAGGGGGCGATTGAGAACCAGTCCGAAGGTGCCCTCCTCGCTATGCGCGCAGAGAAGGATGACCGTGCGGCGGAAGTTTGGCTCTTCCAGGTTCGGTGTAGCGACCAGGAGGCGACCGGTAGCCGGCTGTGACATGCGCTTCGAATGATGGCACACGTGAGCGGCGTTCAAGGGACTGAGCGGAGTTGATCCAGCGCTGATCTAGGCCTTTGCCGCCATTACGCCTAAAGGCGCGGGCGCTTCAGACCATACGACCCCCGCCTCGCGCAGCCGCACGATCGCTTCGGCGGAATATCCGAGTGCACCCAGGATCGCATCGCTCTGCTCCCCCGCGAGCGGGAATCCGCCCAGTTCGAGGGGCGTGGCGCTGAAGTCGGTGAGGGGGCCATAGCGCTCGTACTCGCCGAAGTTGGCGTTGTGAACCGGCACGCGCAGGCCGTTCGCCCTCACGTGTGCGTCTGTCGCGATGAACTCGCCCACCGTCGCTCCGTCTGCACGTACGCAGCCCAGCCCCTTAGGGGCGAGCAAGGCTTCCCAGTCGTCCGCCGGGCGCTCAAGGAAGAGCGCCGCGAGCGCCTCCGCCAGCTCCGCCTCGTGTTCGGAACGGCCCGCCGCCGTCGCGAAACGCGTGTCGCCGGTGAGCGCCGGCTGGTCCACGAGCGTGCGGAACAGATCCCACTCGCGCTCCTGCACGAGCCCGAGGAAGACCCAGCCCGCGGCCGTGGGGTAGAGGCGGTAGGTAGCGCCGAGCCCGTAGAGGTCTTGGCTGGGAGCGGGACGCGGCGGCTTCCCTTCGTAGGAAACGAAGTCATCGGCGTTGGCGTAGGCGTTCGCCCCGAACATGTCGACGAAGACCTCCTGGCCGGCGCCCGAGCGGCGCCGGGCGTAGAGCCCGAGCAGCGCCGCCGAACCAACGACCATCGAGGTGTTGGGGTCGGGGTTGAGCTCGTTCGCGCGAAAGAGCTTGCGCGCGACCTCGCGCATCTCGGGAATCGTCTCGCAGACCGGGGGCATGCCCACGCCGGCTTGGAGGAACGCGCCCCCAAGGCCCGCGCCGGGGATAGGGTGGGTGGAGGGGCGGTGGGCCCCGGGGCCATCGCGCCCGTAGCCGTTCACCGAGACGTACACCAGCTCCGGGCGGATCGCCTGCAGTTCCTCATAGCCGATACCGAGGCGCTCCGGCACACCAGGCCGGTAGTTGTGGATGAGGATGTCCGCATCCCGCGCCAGTTCGTGAACGATCTTCTGGCCCGCCTCGGTTTTGAGGTCGAGGGCGATACTCTCCTTACTGCCGTTCACGCGGGCGGCGCCGAGCGACCCGATCCCCATCCCCCGGAAGGGGTCGCCGCCCACGGGCTCGACCTTGATCACGCGCGCACCGAGATCGGCAAGGACGGCGACCCCCAGCGGGGCGGCGATGATCGTGGCGAACTCGAGGACGGTGACGCCCGCGAGGGGCGGCGCCGGGGCGGCGCCGTGCGTGTCACTCACTCCCCCTATTCCAGGCTGCGGGCGTGGAGCCTCCGCGAGCACCTCACTCGTGTGCACGCCGGCTTCGGGGCCGGCTTCGCCTGCCCTGCCGGGCGTCTCGGCGAGCCGAGCGAGGGGACCGAGCTGGCGAACGCGGCCCAAACTCGGGTGGTCCCGCTCGACGACGTGACCGTTGAGCACGAGATCCGGGTCGTCGAGCGCCTGCTGCGTGCTCTGAAAGGGCGTGGCGGCAACGCCACCGTGTTCGATGAAGTGGCTCATCCATTCGTCGGCAGTGCGCTCACGCATGCGCCCGAACATGCGGTCACGCATGCGCTCGCGCGCCTCCTCCGACCAGAGCGCGGGCGGACCCTCGTAGTCCGGATCGGCATAGATGTCATCGAGGCCCACGGCCGCGACGTAGTTGTCGAACAGGTGCGCCATCAGATTCCCGAACTGGAGCCAGCGGCCGTCCTTCGTCTGCAGGGAGTGGTAGTTGAGCGTCGGCATCATCGAGGCCATCGCCCGCGGGTCGATCACGAAGAGATCGGGCAGGCGCTCAGCCAGCTGATGGCGGAAGAGGCCGCCGAGGTCGTAGGCGAAAAGGCCCTGCATGATGCTCGTTTCGACGAGCTGGCCCTTCCCGATCGTTTCGCGGGCGAGGAGTGCCGCGAGGATCCCGTGGATCGCCGCCTGCGTGCAGGCGTGCGATCCGGCCTGCACCGCGGCGTAGGCCGGGCCTTCCCGGTCGGGCAGGCCGCTGAAGTTGAGCATGCGCCCGATCTTCGCCGCGACCACTGCTTCGTAGCCTGGGTAGTTCGCGTACGGGCCCTCGCGCCCGAAGCCTGTGATCGAGCAGTACACCAGTGCCGGGTTGATGGCGGCAAGCCGCTCGTAATCGCAGGAGAGGGCAGCGGCCCTGCCCGGGCGCATCGCGGTGACGAGGACGTCGGCGCCCTCGACGAGCGGCGCGAGCGCCGCTCGGCCGGCGTCGTCCTTCAGGTCGAGGACGGCGCTGCGCTTGCCCCGCAGCCACACAGGTGCGTTCGCGAGCGAACGCCAAGGATCGCCTCCGGGGCGCTCGATCTTGATCACGTCGGCACCGAAGTCGGCGAGAACCATCGTGGCGAGCCCGCCGATCGGGCCCTCGCTCAAATCGATGACGCGGACATCGTCGAGTAGCCCTGACATGACCTCGCCGCTCGCTCGCTCGCCGAATGATACCGCGGCGCTAGGGGCCGCTAACGGTGCGGACCACGCCCGCCTGGGAGTCGTCCCGGATGAAGTCGAGCACCGCTTCCGCGATCGCCGCCGGCTGCAGGATGTTGTCGCCTACACGCTCGATCGAAGGCAGCAGCCACGAGGCGGGCCGGGTGCCGTCCCGGTCTTGGCATTCTAGCGCCAGCGCTCTCAGCCCGCGGGCATCACGCCTGCGCGCTGCATGCGCACGCTCAGCTCGGAGCGGGCGCGACCGACCATCGGCTCGTTCTCACGGTTAACAGCAAAGGCGAGCCAGCCAAGCGGCAGAGTCCAGTAGGCAAACTCGACTCGCTCCTCGAAGTGGGGGCCGAGCGGCCCTTCGTAGAAGCGGGCGACATCGTCGACACCGTTCCAGCCGGCCCAGGAGAGCATTCCAGCGAAATCGACTGCCGGATCGGCGAGGGCGGCGGCGCTGAAGTCGATCACCCCCGCGCGGTGGCCTGGAGATGGGCAGCGGCAGCGCAAGCTGCGCCAGGAGCTGCACGTCGCGGCCCAGAAGGACCGCATCGGCGGAAGACGCTGTCGCCGTAGGCGAAGGTCCAGTGCGACCAGCCTCTCCTCAAGTGGCCGCAGCGCATGATCGCCCAACTCGGAGAAGCAGCTCCGGATCGCTCCGGTGGCATCGCCCGCATCCATCGACACTCGGCGGCCTAGAATACGGCGTGCCCCTCATCATCGGCGTCACCGGCTCGATCGCGGCCGGAAAGAGCCTGCTTTGCACGCACCTCGCAGAAGCCCACGGCGCCCTCCATGTCGATGCCGACCGCGAGGTCCATCGCATGTACGCACCGGAAACGCCGGGCTTCGAGCGGGTTGTCGCCGAGTTCGGCGCGGAGATCGTCGGCGCCGACGGCGTCATCGACCGGCGCCTGCTCGGCAGCCAGGTCTTCGGCAAGCCGGAGCGGATGGAAGCGCTGCGCACGGCCATCGGCGATATCCCCGCCTACTTCATGGCCATGCTCGACCGCTGGGCGATGGAGTTGCCGAACGAAGCGATCGCGCTCCTCGAGGCCGTGAACCTGCTCGAGAACGCGTACATGAGGAAGGCGCACGCAGCTTGGCTGGTGGTCACCGAGGACGAGACCGCGATCACCCGCTTGATGCAGACGCGGGACCTTGAACGCAGCGAAGCCGAACAACGCCTCGCCTCCGCTCGCGACTGGCGGGAGCGCGCGCCTGCGGCCGACCGCGTCCTCCACAACGACGGCACGACCGAGGCGTTCGTGACGGAGATCGACGCAGCGATCGCGCAAGCGCTCGGAGCCTATCGCAGCGGAACGCTGCCCGCGCCTCGCTGGCGCGAGGCGCGGGCGACGGAGAGCTAGAGCGGCTCAGGTCAGCTGAACTTGGGGATGATCGAGCGCACGGCCTTCCCGCGTTGGCCGAGGCGCTTGCGGTCGGCTGCGGGGAGTTCGGCAAGGGTCTTGCCGGACACGAGCTGGGTGACCGCGTCCAGTCCATAGCCAACACCGCCGCGGGCTTCGAGTGGAATCTCGCACTCGACGATCGAGGTCGTGACGATGACGTCCGGGGCCGCGCATCCTGGCCACCGCCCTGGGTTGGCGCAAGATCCGCGCGCTAGGCGCGACCCGAGACGAGGCTGCGCCGCCGCGCTGTAGCACCCGCCCGCCCGAGGCGGATGAATGGAAGCCAGCGGTGCTGGCGCTCCGGGCGCGCCGCGATCGGGCGGCCGGTGAGGCCGGCCGCGAGCTCCAGGTAGTTCTGCGACGCCCGCGATCGGGGGTGCGAGAGCACGACCGGCGAGCCCGTCTGACAGCCGACGGCGGTCGCGCGGTCGTAGGGAATCTGCCAATCGACCGGCGTCTGCAGGGCTTCTTCGACGCGCGCCTTGTCGGCCGTTGAGCCCGCGACGGTCTCCGTGAGGGCGACGAGGACGCGGTGGCGCGGCTTCCGCTGGGCCTCGAGGTAGTGGAGAAGGAGATCCGTGTTCTTGAGGCTGGTGACATCCGCGCTCGTGACCGCGATGACCTGCGTGGCACGGCCGATTGCGGCGGCGACGATGCTGTTCATCGTGCCGGGGGTATCCAGAATGACGCAGTCGAACATCTGGGCGGCGAAGTCCACGAGCGCCTCGACATCAGCTGCCTCCGCGGTCACCCAGTGGCGGCGACTCACGGGCGCGGCGAGCACATAGGCGCCCGACTCGTGCTCCACGAGCAGATCGCGGAAGGTCTCACGATCGAGCTCCGCGATCTCGCGTGCGGCGCTGGCGGCCGTGACCTCGGGCTGAAGGTCCATCATCACGCCGACATCGCCGAAGCGGATATCGACGTCGATGAGCAGCACCGAGCTGTCCGTGCTGCGTGCGATCGCTGACGCGAGATTCGTCGAAAGCGTCGTTTTGCCGACTCCCCCCTTCTGGCCGACCACGGCCAGGACGGTCGCAGTCGCAGTCGCCTCCCGCGGGCCGGGCAGCCCCCCGGATGGGCGAGCGCCCGATCCTAGCGCGGGGCAATGGGGCAGGTTCGCCGCGAGCGTCGCGAGCTCCTCGCGGGTCGCAGGGAGGGACACCAGATCGCTCACGCCCGCCTGGATGAGGCGGCGCGCGATCTTCGGGTCCTTGCTCGTGCTGTAGGCGACGATCGGGACGTGCGGCAGTAGCGCCCGCGCGAACGGCTCCTCGACGGCGATGAGCACGGCCGCCGGCTTCGCGGCCGCGAGGCGGTACTGCGTCTCGATCCCGTGCCGCGCGCTATAGGCGACGGAAACACCGTCTTCGGCGAGGGTCTCGCAGATCTCCTCGCGGAACATCTGGTCGTCGTCGATCACAAAGATCCCGGGGGCTGCTTGCATCGCTTCGTCCACCTCTGCAACGAACTGGACACCCACTATTCCCCCCCGATTCACCCGCTGTCGATCGAAATCGAGGCTGTTCTCACGGGCCTCCAACGGTCTCTCCCCAGCTGTCACCCGCTCGCTACTCTTTTAGGGCGCCTGCTAGGAATGCTCGCCGGGCACGCTCTCCCCGGCGCAGTTCCTTCTGGCGGCGCCACCGGGAGTGCTGGTCGGGCGAGCTCTCTCCAGCGCAGCTTTACGAGCGCCACCCACACGCCTCACCGAAAGCCGGACCCCTCGCTCCTGCTCTGAACTCTGAACCTTGAACTTTGAACCTTCCCCAGGGTCAGGCCCTCGGGGGGCTGCCAGGCCGCGGTGGGGAGAAGCCCTGAGGCCGAGAGCTTGTCACCGCCCTGCAACCCCACCACCACCTGCCTGATACCCAGGTCCCGGGGTTGCACCCCGATACACACGGGGATACCCGCCAAATATCAATCAAGGCGGGAGGCTTCGCCGGTCACGGTGGGGCGACATTGGGAGGACAACACCAATGGCTATGCAGATCGCAACCAACGTTGCTGCGATCAATGCGCAGCGCAACCTGGCCGTCACCGGGTTGAAGATGGGCAAGGTGTTGGAGAAGCTCTCCAGCGGCTTCCGCATCAACCGCGCTGCCGACGACGCCGCCGGCCTGGGCATCAGCGAGAAGATGCGTGCCCAGATCCGTGGCAACCAGCAGGCTGTCCGCAATGCGCAGGACGGCATCTCGATGCTGCAGACCGCTGAAGGGGCGATGGACGAGATCCATAGCATCCTCCAGCGCATGCGCGAACTGGGCGTCCAGGCCGCAAACGGCACCTATGCCGAGAACGGCGCGGAGCGCACTTCGATCGGCCAGGAGATCGAGCAGCTCAAGAACGAGATCGACCGGATCGCCGGTGCAACGGAGTTCAACGGCCAGAGCCTGCTGACGGGCACCCTCACGGGCACCCTCGGTGGAGCCACGGCGACGGACCTCGTCGTCGGCGACACCCTCACGACGGGTAGTGACGCGATGGCGACGGCGATCGACGTGAGCGGCGCTTCGGCGCAGACCTACACCATCACCTCTGGTGGTGCGGGAAGCCTCACCCTGACCGGCGCCGACGGCTCGGCTCAGACCCTCACCGGTCTCACCGACTTCGCCGCCAACGAATCGAAGGTCTTCAACTTCTCCAACGTCGGCGTGAGCATCACGCTCCAGTCCGGCCCGGCAGCGAAGACGATCGCCAATACGATCACCGACCTGACCGCCGCCGCGGACGACACCATCGTCGTGACGGGCTCGGGCGCGGCCCAGCTTCAGGTTGGTGCCAACAACGGCGACAACCTGTCGATCAGCTTCAACGACATGCAGACCGCCCAGCTCGGTGATGCATCGGATCTGAACACACCCATCACGAACGATCAGAACGTCGCCACGATCACACTCGCGGAGACGCTCCTGACGGAGATCGACGGTGCGATCGAAGACGTGAACGCCCAGCGTGGCGAGCTCGGTGCGACTCAGAACCGCCTCGAGAGCGTCGTGCGCAGCCTCGGCGTTACCGTCGAGAACCTCAGTGCCGCCGAGAGTCGCATTCGCGACGCCGACGTGGCCGAGCTCTCCAGCCAGCTGGTGAGCAATCAGATCCTGCAGCAGGCCGGTCTCTCCGTCCTGGCGCAGGCGAACGCAGCGCCGCAGGCTGCACTCACGCTCCTCCAGTAGCCGCCCCCGCGACTCCTCCACGACTTCGAAAGAGCCGGCCCTTCGGGGCCGGCTCTTTGGCGTGCAACCCGAGCAAGCGGAACGCCCGCAGGACGTTGACCGATTGACCGCCTGCTGGAAGTGCGCTGACATCGACCTCGTGCGCGATTCGATCCTCGCCGGCCGACATCCTTGGTTCCCGGCGTTTCTCGGGTCGTTGGTCGTGCTGGCGGCCAGCCTCGGCGCCCTGGCCGTCGTTCTTCTCAGCGCCGTGGGATCTGACGATGCCCAAGACGCGCCCGCCGTCAGCGACCCGAGCCCGCCGCCAAGCGCCACAACCACACCCGCGGGCGCCCCTTCGCCGGCAGCCACCGAGACGCCAGCTGCGATCACCTACTCCGGCGAACTCCCCCCGGGGCTGTCCAGCGCCGGTCTCGTTCCCGCACCGGAGGGCCCCGACCTCGCGTTCGTTCAAGGCGAGGTTTACCGCATGGTCCGCCGCTACTTCCTCCCCGTGGCCGCGATCGGCACCGGGGTCGATGCCCTCACCTCGGAGCAGCTCATCGCCCTTACACACGGCGAAATCAGCGACTGGAAAGACGTCGGAGGGGTACCTGGACCGGTACGCTTCTTTGCGGGCGGCCCGGCGGAAGACCTCGCCCTGGTGGCGAGTTTCACCACCGGAGCCACCCCCGCCGAGACCTTCGACTCGTACGCGGAGCTGCGCGCCGCGCTCACCCTGGACTCAGGGGCGTTCGCGTTCCTGCCGCTCGACGAAGTCGGGCCCACGGTGATGGCCATCGCCGTCGATGGCGTCGACCTCGTGCGCGGGCGCGGCTCCCCGGCCCGCTGGGCCTTCACCGACTCGCTGACGATCGTGGCCTTCACCGCGGAGGGAGGGGCAACGGCGGAGGTGCTCGTCGCGGAGCACTCGGCCCAGCTCCCGGACCCGATCACCGTCGTTGCGACCGGCGACATCCTCCAGTCGCGCTGCTCGCTCGCGGCGATCGAGGCGACCGGGGATTGGGGCGCAGCCCTCCGCGGACCCGTGGGCGAGTACCTGGCGAGCGCGGATCTGACGCTCGGCTCGGTCGACGGCAGCATTCAGGATCTCGCCCCCGTCCTGGGTTGCTCGCAACATACGAACCTCAGCTCCCCGCCCGAGGTCATCGAGGCGCTGACCCTAGCCGGCTTCGACGCAGTGACCGTCGCCACGAATCACGTCTTCGACTGCGGCACCGCGCAGTGCGGCGCCCAGGCGATGCTCCGTACCATCGCCCTCCTTCGCGAAGCCGGGATCGCGGTGGTCGGCGGTGGGCGCGATCTCGAGGAGGCGATGGCGCCCGCCATCATCTCAGTCGGCGAAACGACCTTCGGCATCCTCGGCTTCGACGACGTTGCGGCCTACGAGCTCGAGGCGGGCGAGGACCACCCCGGCACTGCCCCGCTCGACGATGACTACAGCAACGAGCTCGCCAGCGGCGAACCCGCCTACTTCCGCCCCGCCGAGGAGCTCGGCTTGGAGCGCTTCGGCCAGCGCATTCGTGAACTAGCGCTGCAAGTGGACGTCGTCATCGTGCAGGTGCAGTCGGGCACGGAGGACACACACGACCCCAGCCCTCGCAGCCTCAAGGCGCTGCGCGCCGCCGTCGCAGCGGGTGCCACCTTTGTCGTCGGCAACCAGGCCCACCACGTCCAGGCGATCGAGCCCGGCACGGACGCGTTCATCGCCTATGCCCTAGGGAACTTCATCTACGATCAGGTACTCGAAAAACAGACCCAGGGCTACCTCCTCGAAGCGACCTTCTGGGGGGCGGAGCTCGTGAACCTGCGGTTCCGGCCGTACGTCATCGCAGACCAGTACCGGCCGGTGTTCGCCGAAGGCGCGGTACGCGCCGAGATCCTCGCTGACGTCTTCCAGGCCTCAGCGAAGCTCGCCGCCGCCGAGTAGGACAGCTGCCCGTCGCTGCGCCAGACCTGGGCCGGCGGCAGTGGTCGCGAGGGGACCGCAGCAGGCGCCCTCGAAGGCGCCTGGCAACCAATCTTGGCCGGCGGCAATCGTCCCACCTGCGCCCAACCGCAAGCGCCCTCAAAATAGGGTGATGCGCATCTTCTTCGATGTCGACGACACGATCATTACGTGGGACGTGCGCCTGCGACCGGGCGTGATCGAGGTCTTCGCGCGCCTTCGCGAGGAGGGGCACGAGGTGTACCTCTGGAGCGGCAACGGACCCCGCTGGGAGATCGTGCGCCGCTTCGAGCTGCAAGATCACATCCTCGATTGCTTCTGGAAGCCCCTCTACCGCCACCATGAGCGGCTCGAAGAGCTCGGCATCCCCTTCACCCCCGACTACGTGATCGATGACCACCAGGAGGTCATTGACGCGTTCCCCGGGGTAAGAATCGCGCCCCCGACCCACCCCCTCGCCAAGGACCGCGAGCTCTGGCGTGTATACGACGAGATCCAGGACTACTTGCGCGTTCTTGCGGGCGAGGAAGAGGCGCAAGCCTAGCGGCTGGCACGTCCAGTGGTATGCCGGCCGTGCTCGATCTTCGTGCAGCGATCCTGGGTGGCGGCGAGCCCCGCAGCGAGGGCGCGCTCGATGGCGGCGTCGTTCCTGACGCCGATCTGCAGCCAGACCGCCCCCGCACCGATGGCGATCGCGTCGTCGACGATCGCGTCCGTGTGCTCCGAGCGCACGAACACGTCGACCAGGTCGATGTGCTCGGGAATGTCGCGCAAGGAGCGATAGGCGCGCTCGCCCAGGACCTCCTCGGCCGGGCGTTGCACGGGGACGGGCACGATCCGGTAACCGACGCTCTGAAGGTACTCGGCCACTTCGTAGGCCGGGCGAGAGTTGCGGGTATCAAGCCCAACGACCGCGATCGTCTTCGCCGCGAGCAGGGCCGCTACTGCCTTATCCATCGCTGAGGCCTTTCGCTGCTTCCTCCTCGCTCAGCTCCACGAGCTCCCAACCCTCGGGCAGGACCAGCTGCGCACCGGTGACCCCCGCGATCGCGTTCCCGACCGCGAGCGTCCGGTCCATGCCATCCGTCTGGTCGTCTGCGGGGACCGGTACCTGGGCGAGGGTGAGACGCTTGCCCGACTTCTTCACGAGCACCAGCGCGAACTGACGCAGGGTGTCGGTCTCCTCCTGCCAGCGGTCGCGCTCGGCTCCTTCGATCGTGACCTCGAGGTGCTGGATCTTGGCGAAGGGGACCAGCTCACGCGTCCCCACACCCATCCCGAGGTAGCCCTGCTGCCAGGTCGCGGAGCCCTTACGACCGTCGACGACGATGTCAGCGCCGATGACGGCCGAGACCATCGACATCACCGAGATGGGGAAGGCGAAGATGGCGAAGAGCAGGAGGCCGACGAGCAGCCCGAACGGGAGGGCGCCGCCTTGGATCGCGATCAGCGCACCGGCCGCGCACGCGAGCACCACCCCGATCGCGGGAACTAGAACGGTGCTGCGAGCGCTGCGAATCTCCACCCTGTTGTCGCTGATAAGCGCGAGCGAACGGTGCAAGAGCACCTCGTAGCGCCCGTCGCGACGGCGCACAGCGACGTGGCTCGGGAGGGCAGCGTCGACCATCGCGCGAAGCGTAGCAGCCCCTCGCGAGGCGGGCAGCCAGAGCCCTCGCGAGGGGCCGGCCACGGCTGCTACGCTACCAGCCCATGAACGAGGTCTTGCGCTCCCGCACGCGTGTCGTCGTGACCGGCCTCGGGGCGATCACCCCAGCCGGGCTGAACGTCGCCGACTACTGGCAGAACCTGCTCGCCGGGCGCTCAGGGATCGACCACATCACCTACTTCGACACGACCGACTTCCCCTGCAAGTTCGCAGGCGAGATCCCCGAGTTCGAGCCGTCCGACTTCATGGACCGGAAGGCAGCCCGCCGCATGGGCCGCTTTTCACAACTGATGGTTGCCGCTTCGCGCGAAGCGATCGGCGATGCGGATCTCGACCTCGAGGCCGAGAACCGCAACCGCCTCGGGGTGGTAATCGGCAACGGCGGCGGTGGCTACCCCGGGATCCAAGAGGCGGCTCACACGCTGTTCGAACGCGGTGGCATGCGCATGGATCCTCTGTTCTTCTCGAAGCAGCTCGCGAACATGGCGGGCGCCCAGGTGGCGATGCAGTTCGGCCTGCGCGGCTACAACGGCACCATCGTCACCGCCTGCGCCGCCGGCACGCAGGCGATCGGCGAAGCCTCGATGATGATCCGCGCGGGCCGCGCCGACGCGATCCTCGCGGGCGGCTGCGAAGCGGGCATCAGCGAACTGGGGCTCGGCGGCTTCTGCGTGATGCGGGCGGTCACGAGCTCCGAAGGCGAGCCCCAGAAGGCGAGCCGCCCCTTCGACGCCAACCGCGACGGCTTCGTCCCCTGCGAGGGGGCGGGTGCACTCGTGCTCGAGAGCGCGGAGCGCGCCCAGAGGCGCGACGCCCGGATCTACGCGGAAGTCGCTGGCTTCGGCTGCACCACCGACGCTTTCCATGTCGTCGCGCCGCCGGAGGACGGCGAAGGCGCAGCGCGCGCGATGCAGGACGCGCTCGACGACGCCGGCGTCGGCGCGAACGAGGTCGGCTACATCAACGCCCACGCCACGAGCACACCGATTGGCGACACTGCCGAGACGAACGCGATCAAGACCGTCTTCGGCGACCGCGCCTACGACATCCCCATCAGCGCCACCAAGAGCCTCATCGGGCACGGTCTCGGGGCGAGCGGGGGCATGGAGACGGTCGCCGCGATCAAGACCGTCGAGACGGGCATCGCCCATCCCACGATCAACCTCGAAACGCCCGACCCGACCTGCGACCTCGACTACGTCCCCGAAGGCCAGCGTCAGGTCGACGGACGCACGGTCCTCAAGAACAGCTTCGGCTTCGGCGGCCAGAACAGCTGCCTCGTCCTGGTCCGCTACGAGGCGTAGGGCCGGAGCCGCCAGCGCAACCTACGCGGAGACCCCGTGGCGCAGGAGCTCGCCCGGCGTGGCGCCGGTGCACTCGCGGTCCTCGAACGTGATTTCGCCGTTCACGATCGTCCAGCGATAGCCCTCGGCCTTGCGCACGCGGCGCCAGGCGCCCGCGGGGAAGTCCCAGGCCTTCTCGATAGGCAGCATCGCCAGCTTCTCGTAGTCGTAGACGACGATGTCGGCGGGCGAGCCCTCGCGGATGCAGCCGCGATCCTTGAAGCCCGCCGCGAGCGCCGGGTAAGCGGAGAGCCGCCAGTGCGCCTGCTCGAGATCCATGATGCCGGCGTCGCGCACCCAGCGGGCGAGGAACTCGGTGGGGTAGGCGCCGAGCGTGATGAACTTCGTGTGGGCGCCGCCATCGGAGACGCCGGGGAGCGCGACGGAGGAGTTGGCGACCTCCGCCATGGCCTCGGGGTCGGTGGGGCGCGGGGGTGTCACGAATGTCGCCTGCAAGTCGTCGGCGAGCGACAGATCGAGGAAGGCGTCGATGATGTGCTTCCCCTCGCGCTCGGCGATCTCGGTCAGCGCGAGCCCTTCGTAGTGCTTCAGCTCCGCGCTCTCGACTTCCTCGACGGTGAGCTGGGCGATGCCGGAGACGTTGGCGCCACCGCCGGCGGCGCGCATCGCGGCCTCGGTGCCGCCCCCCGCGATCGGTCCGTCGCCGGCGTCGTACTCGTCACGCAGGGCTTGGCGCTGTTCCGGCTCGCGCATCTTCGCCATGCGCTCTTCGCGCGTGCCGATCGTAACTTCGCGCCAGATCGGGCTGGAATCGAAGAGGTTCCAGTCTTCGAGGTTGAACTCGAAGCCGACGTCGACCGTCAGGGCCTGGGCGAAGATGCGGAGGCCGCGAGCGTTCGCCTCCTCCAGCTTGTCGATCATGAAGCGATGGGGCGGGGTGTCCTGGCCATGCTGGTCGGTGGCCGGGGCGAGGAGGTTCCAGATGACGGGCCGGCCGCTCACCTCCGCAACCTTCTCGGCGGTCTCGAACGAACCGGAGATCTGGGCGAAGCCGCGCCCGACCTTCCTCATCACCGCAGCGAAGGCGAGCAAGTCCTCCTCCGACATCAGGTCGGTGATCATCGGCATGCCGTCGTAGTCGCGCTGGACGCTGTCCTCACCACCGAGCTGCACGGAGAAACCGCACCCGCCTACTTCCAGGGCCTCCGCGAAGAGCCGGCACATCTCCTCGCGCTCGGCGTCGGTGGCGGTGCGGCCTTTCGCCGATTCCATCCCCATCACATACGACATGATCGGATTGAGGCCGACATAGCTGAGCACGTTCACGCCCTTGGGCGTGCGGTCGAGGCTGTCCAGGAACTCAGGGTAGGTCTCCCAGTCCCAGGCCATGCCCTCCTTCATCGACTCCAGGGGCACGGCCTCGTTCCGGGCCATGGTCAGCATCGCGCGGTCCTGGTCCTCGCGCGCGACCGGGGCGAAGCCGAAGCCGCAGTTGCCGATGACGACGGACGTGACCCCATGCCAGCCGGAGATGCTGCAGTAGGGGTCCCAGTAGACCTGCGAGTCGTAGTGCGTGTGCAGGTCGACGAAGCCCGGCGCGACGATCAGGCCCTCGGCGTCGAGGACGCGCGTGCCCTCATCGTTGGCGATCCGCCCAATCGACGCGACACGTCCGTCCTTGATTCCGATGTCCCCGCGAAAGCGCGGTGTGCGTAGACCGTCGATGACGGTGCCGCCGCGGATGATGGTGTCGAATTCGGGCATTTGAATGCTCCCTCGAAGCTGATGAAAGGACGCGACATCGTGAGCGGTATTCCCCGACCTCGAACGTGCGTAGGCCGGCTTCCCCCGTCCGCACTGCACCGCCACCGTTGAGTCGCCCCATCTGCTGCTGACGTAGCCTTCCGCTACGGGCCGCGGGCGCACTCGAACGAGCGCCCACGGCTTCCCTCGCACCCAACTTCCGGCCACCCGCCGTGGGCCCCAACCGGCGCTCCCGCCTCCGGGCGTCGCCGATCCCACGGAGGGTCCCATGTCTGACCACGCGCTCCCCGAACCCGCGACCGCGCTCGAACTGCGGTCGGTGGGGAAGACGTTCGGTGGCGGCGGCCGGGGCCTCCGCCTGCGGCGGCGCGCGCAGCCGCGGAAGGCAGGCGTCCGCGCCATCGAGGGCGCGAGCTTCCGCGTGCCGCGGGGTGAGATCTTCGGCATCCTCGGCCCGAACGGTTCCGGCAAGAGCACGCTTATCCGCCTGGTTTCGACGCTGCTCGTTCCCGACGAGGGGAGCGTGCGGGTGTTTGGGCTCGACCCCGAACGCGAGGAACTCGCCGTCCAGCGGCTGATCAACCGGGTCTCGGTCGAGGCATCGTTCTTCAAGAAGCTCTCGCCGCTGGAGAATCTGATGTACGCGGCCCGGCTCTACGGCGTTACGCCGGCGGTGGCGCGGGCACGAATCGACGAGATCCTGGCGCGGCTGGGCATCGAGCGCCGCTCGTGGCGGGCGCCGATGGACCAGATGTCGCGCGGCATGCAGCAGAAGGTGGCGATCGCCCGCGCCTTCCTCACCTCGCCCGTGCTTCTCCTCCTGGACGAGCCGACGACGGGGCTCGATCCGCACTCGAAACGTGAGGTGCAGGCCTTCGTCCGGGCGTTGCGGGATGACCACGACACGACGGTCGTGCTCACGACGCACGACATGGCCGAGGCGGACGCGCTCTGTGATCGCATCGCCATCATCGAGGGCGGACGCATCATCTCGCTCGACACGCCCGCGGCGCTGAAGGCGACGACCTCCGCCGCGATCGGGCGCGAAGCCAGGCTCGAGGACGTGTTTCTCGAGCTCACCGGCAAGGCGCTCGCCACCCACGAGGAGGAACCCACGTGACCGTCGTAGCGGAACTCAAGGCGAGCTACGCCTTCGTCGAGCGCAACATCAACCTCACGCGCCGCTACTGGGGCTGGGAGATCGTTTGGCTCCTTTACACCGCCGCCAACGCCATGGCCGTCGTGCTCATCGCGCGTAGCGTGAACGCGGCCACCGGCTCCGACGCCCTCAACCAGGCGCAGATCAACAACCTCGTGCTCTTTCTCACGATCGGTGCCCTCGTCTGGCACTACCTCGTCATCATCTTCGAGATGGTCAGCGAAATGATCGCCTGGGAGCGCTGGGAGGGGACGATCGAATACACCTTCATGGCCCCCATCCACCGCGGCACCCAGATGATCGGAACGACGCTCTTCTCGCTCGTCTATGGCCTCGTGCACACCGCCGTGATCCTGGTGCTCATCGTTCTCGTCTTCGACCTGGACATGGCCGGCGCCGACTACTTCGCCGCGTTCGCCGTGCTGGCCGTTGGCAGCATCAGCTTCATCGGCATCGGGATCATGGGCGCGGTCTTGCCCCTGCTCTACCCGGAGCGAGGCGCGCAGATGGCGGCAGTGGTCCAGGCCGCCCTCGTGCTGGTCTCTGGCGTCTACGCGGTGCCCGCGGAGATGCCCGAGCCCCTGCGCTCGCTCTCAGTCATCAGCCCCGCTCGGTACGTCCTCGAAGGGATGCGCGATGCGCTCATGGAGGGGCGCTCGGTGGCAGACATGGGCCTGCTCCTGAGCGGGCTCCTGCTCTCCGGTCTGGTTCTCGTGCCCATGGGTGTCTGGGTCTTCGGCCGCGGTGAGCGCTACGCGAAGCGCCGCGGCAAGCTCAAACGGAGCGGGTGAGCGGCAGGCGCTCGCGCTACAACGTCGCCGTGAGGATCGGGGTGGTCGTGGGCGCGGGGCTGCCACCGGCCGGCTCGACCGAGACGGCAACCGCGGTGATCTCGGCGAAGTCGGCGCCCAGCGCAACCGTTAGGCGGCCACCGGCGCGGGCGTCGACGACGCCGAGCGAGTGCGCCGCCCCGTCGACGATCGCCCAGACCTGGTAGTCCTGCTCAGCGCCGAGGGCGGGGAGGTCGTCGAGGATCAGCACCACCTGGGCGCGATCCTCGAGCACGACCAGGGTGCCCGAGCCCGACTCGCCGGCGAAGGCGCGTACGAGGACTGCCGGCCCGTCGTCGTCTGCCTGGAGCACGATGTTCCACGCGAGCAGGCCGCCGGCGACGATCGCGAGCGCCGCGGCCAACGCGTAGGGCAGAGGGAGCCGCCGGGGAGGGCGCAGCAGCGCGCGCAGCCGGCGGGGCGCGGTGTCCTCTTCGGCGACCGCGGTGAGTATGCGAGCCCGCAGGCCGGGGCCGGGGTCGCGGAGGGGCGGGGCGATTGCGAGCGCTTCCGCGGTCTGCCGTAGGGCCGCGGCCTCCTCGTGCAAATCGCATGAGGCGAGGTGCGCCTCGACCGCACGGCGCTCGTCGTCAGGGAGGGCAGCGAGCGCGTACGCGCCGAGCAGCTCGTCGACTTGCTCGCAGTTCACGGGTAGCCGGCGCCTTCCAGCTGTGTGCGCATCTTCGCCAGGCCGAGGCGGAGACGGCTCTTGACCGTCCCCAGCGGGATGCCCAGCTCCGCCGCGATCTCGACGTGCGTGAGGCCCTCGAAGTAGGCAAGTTCGATCGGATGGCGTTGGTCATCCGGGAGCTGCGCGAGGCAGCCCTGAACGGCGTCGGCGTCGAGCGAGGCAAGCACGTCCCGCGCGAGGTCATCGGTCACGATCGTAATCAGCTCTGGCTCGAGCGGGAGGTTGCGGGCGGCGCGCCCGCTGCGCGCACGGGCGAGATCGATGGCCTTGTGGTGGACGACGGTGAGCAAGTAGGAGGTGAGGCGACCGCGCGCCCGATCGAGGCGGTCGGCCTGCCGCCAAAGGGTGAGGAACGCTTCTTGGACCGCGTCTTCGGCCGCTGGAGTTTCACCCAAGATGCGATAGGCCAGCCCGAAGGCGCGACCGCCGACGCGATCGTAGAGCGCGCCCACGGCCGCCGGATCGCGCCGCTGGATAGCGTCGAGCAGCGTATCGGGATCGACTAGCTCTGCCAGCGGGCCGCCTCCGTCGCGGCCGCTCCGCTTCGGGGCATACGCCGCGCCTGCGGAAGGATACGGGGCACGACCGCCGAAGCGTAAGGCGGCGAGGCTGAGCGGTGGGGGCATCGTCGCTACCCCAGCAGGGTGGTGTCTGCGACACCCTTGGTGACGACAACGCTGCCCACGACGATGAGCACCAAAGCCGCACCTGCGGGAAGCAGCGCCCAAGCACGCTCCGCAGCCAGCCCGAGCGGTCCATCGCGGCGCTCGAAGCCGAAGCGATCGAGCAGCCTGCGCGCAGCCAACACGGCCAAGCTGATCCCCGACAGCACGAGGGCCAGGCCCACGCTGAAGGCGACGATCAACAGCAGCCCGAGCACGAAACGGTCCAGCGAGATCGCGGCGAGGAGCACCACCAGGGTCGAGGGCGTCGGTACGAGGCCGTCGACGAGGCCGAGGGCGACGAGCGAGCGCCAGGGCACGGCCGTGCGAACCGCGCCCTCATCGGCTTGGGTGTGCGCGTGCGGATGATCGTGGTCGTGTGGGTGATCGTGCCCGTGATCGTGGGCGCGCCAGTGGCCTGTGACGAGCCGGCGGAGCCCGCCCCGTCCGCGCACGCGGCTCGCCAGCAAGGCGGGGCCGAGCGCGATGACGAGCACGCCCGAGGAGAGGGTGAGCCAGGGGTAGAGGTCCTCCGGGAGGATGTACTGCGAGCCGTACAGCGTGAGCGCGCCGATCGCGAGCACGCCCAGCGAGTGCGTCACGGCGACGATGAGCCCGAGCGCGGCGGAGTGGAGCGCCGTCCCGCGCGCACCGACGAAGTAGGCGGCCACGATCGTTTTGCCGTGCCCGGGCTCCAGCGCGTGCACCGCGCCGAAGCCGAGCGCGACCAGCAGCATGACGAGAACAACCGGGAAGGTGATCGTGTCGCGGTTGAGGAGCGAGGCGAAGCCGCCTCCCGTCTCGCGCTCTGCTCCGGTGGGAGCGATGGCGATAACCGCCGGCGCGTCCGCGCCCACCCCACCTTCGAACGTGAACCGCGCCTCACGCGCACTCGCTGGCGTGGTGGCCGCCGCGGCGTCGCCGTACACCCGCAGCTCGTCCGTCGCACTGACGGCTGGCGCGGTGCTGCTGAGCAGCGGCACGCCCTCGCCCGGGCGCACGACGATCTCGCGCAGACCGAGGCGATCGGCGTAGTTCCCGTCGGAGAAGGCAACCTCCGCAAGACCCAACGGGGCGGCCGTCTGCAGGACCAGGTCGATACGCAGGGTTCGGAGTCCTGCTTCGCCGGGGGTCAGGACCAAGGCGCGGTCCAACAGGTCCAGATTCGCCTCGCGCTCGTCAACGATCAGAGACAGGCCACCGATGAGCGCAGGCGCCCGTTCCTCGAAGTAGCGGTCGGCCTCGATCTCGCTAATCGTGCCGTCGCCGTCGGTATCGATGGTCTGGATCTCCTGGAACGCAGGGATCTCGGCCATGTCCACGGCGTAGTGGATGCGAATCACGTCGGCGTGGAGGTCGATCCCGGCGAAGACATTCACCGTGAAGTTCCCCAACGGATGCGCCCTCGCCGCCTGTGGGCGCATGGCACCGAGGCCGAGGACGACCAGCGCCACCACGGCAGCGAGGCTGAGCCAGCGAGCGCTACCCCAAACGGCGCTCATCGCGCAGCCACCAGCTCGTCGTCGATCCGATCGATGAGGGACTGGGCGTGCTCGGCCTCGGTCACCAAGAAGTGCGGGTTCAGATCCAGAGCCGCGGCCAGCAGCGTCCGGGACTCGTTGGGCTGGCCGAGCCGGAGGCGAATCACGCCGGCGTGATAGAGGAAGCGCGCGTCGGGCGTGCCGAAGCGCAAAGCCTCGTCGCTGTAGGCGGCGGCTTCCCCGTGGCGGCCGGCCTGAGAAAGCGCCCACGCGAGCGCATCGGCAGCGTGAACGCTCGGACGGGCGGCGTAGGCGTTCTCGGCCAGCGTTACGGCCTCCCCGGGATCACCGTAGTCGGCAAGGAAGAGCGCCATCGTGAGGTCCAAGGCGATGCCGTTGGCCGCGTAGAGATCGGCGATCGCGAACACGAGCGCGCGCTGCTCTGCCGCCGCCTCGGCCCGGCCCGTGGCCTGGTAGAGGTCGGCGAGGGCAAGGACGTGCTCGGGCGTGGGCAGGCGACGGACCACGGTCTCGTAGCGCTCGATCGCGGCGTCGAAGTCGCCGTTCGCCGCGGCGATGCGCGCGCTGCCCGCGAACGCCTGGAGGTAGTTGGGCTGGGCGTCCAGCGCTTCTAGGTAGAGTTGGGAGGCACCGTCCAGGTCGCCGATGGCAAAGCGGAAGTCGGCGAAGCCGACGAGCGCCCAGATACGATCGTCCGGGCGGCTCTGGCTGAAGGAGAGGGCGTTGCGCCAGGCGATGGTCGCGCTCTCGATGTCGCCCGTGACCTCGGCCAGCTCGGCGAGACGCGCGAACGACGCGAGGCTGGGCGCGAGCGCGTGGAGCCGCGCGTAGGCCTCGCGCGCAGCGGGATACCGGCCCAACGCCAGCAGGGCGTCGCCCTGCACCGCGTAGGCAGCGGGCTCGCCGGGGTCGGTAGCGGTGGCCTGCTCGGCTAGCTGCAACGCTTCCGCGAAGCGGTGCTGGGCGACCGAGACGAAAGCCATCCCGATGAGCCCGTCGAGGTTCTCGGGGAGCGTTGCGAGCGATTCGCCGAAGGCGATCTCGGCCCGCCGGTAGTCCGCGACATCGCCGCTGAGGCGGGCCCTGCGCAGGAGCGCGTCGCCGAGGCGGTTACGGCTGAGATAGTCGCTGGGATCGCGCTCCGCGCGCGCCTCCCAGAAGGCGACCGTTGCGTCGATTTCGGCGGCCGCGCTGGCGGTGGGGGCCTTGGCTCCCCCACCGCCACCGCAGGCCACCAGCACGAGCGAGAGCGCCAGTACGACACGCGCGGCGGTGGGAATCCGTATGCGCATCGTCCTCGCTCCTCTCCCTCGGTTGGGTGGTCGGATTGGTTGGTCTGATGGCTAGCGGCTGCGCCGCGCCATCAAAGTCGGCCTGATGGCTTAGCGGCTGCGCCGCGCCATCAAGGCAGCGCCACCGGCAGCGATGACCGCAGCAGCCGCGAGCGGCAGCCAGAGGCTCCAGGCGAAGCCGGAGCGGCCCTCGTCAAAGGCGAGGCCGCTGCCGGTCGGGGGTGCGCCCACCTGCGCGGGCTGATGCGGCGCTGCCAGGTACGGGAAGGTCCCCAGGAACGCCTTGTCGTTGGCACCGATCGCATCGGCGATGCCGGCCGCGCCGCCGCGGTTCAGCACGATGCCGAGGGCCGCGTCGATCACGTCGTCCTGCAGCTGGCGGCCATTCGGAAAGGCGAGCGCGTTGGCGAAGTCGATGGTGACGATGTCGGGGATCAACGCCCCGGCCACGTCGGCGGCGGAGAGGTCGCCGAGCGGCCCGCCGCTCTCGTCGCCGAGGAACGGTGCCACGGCGGCGCGCAGGCCCTCGATGGTCGCTTGACCGGTGGCCCGGAAGTCGGCCTCGTCCGTGGCGGGCGAGCCGGCGTTGAAAGCGTCCTTCTGGTCGCTCGGGATGAGTGCCGTGTTGATGGCGGGAATGGCCATGCGGTCGATTTGCACGCCGCCGCGCGTCGTCGAGGCCCAGGCCTTGATCACGCCGGTGTCGGAGGTCACCGCGCCGGTGAGCGCGGTGATCGGCAGCTCAATCACGATCGCCGAGACGTTCAGCCCAGCGAGCGTGTCCGAGGGCGTCTCGCCGGCGGGCCGGAGGCCATTCGCAGGCGTGAAGGGGCCGGCCACGAAATTGTTGAAGCCGACGAGGTCGAAGAAGAACGGGTCATCGCGCTGGCCGGCGAAGACCTTGATCCCGCCCGCCTCGGTGATGATCGGGGCGGCGGCCGTGCCGCTCGTGTTGCCCGGCGTGACGCTGCCCGTGATCGGGTCACCGAGGCCATTCACGGTGAACGTGTCACCAGAGAAGGTGACGGTCACCGTCGCATCGGCGACGAGATCGCCGGTGTTGTCGACATGGATGTTGTAGCTCACGTCGTTGCCGAACGTCGCGCCTGCGTTCTGCGGGGGCGCCGTCAGCGGGTTGACCGTGACCGCGACCACGAGGTTGTCGCTGTTCTCGAGGCGCGGAAGGCGTAGACGTCGTTGATGTCCGCTTGGCCATCACCGGCGAGGGCGGGCGCGTCGCCGTGGTCGGCGGCTTCAGCCGAACCGCTGACGGCGATCGCGCCAAAGGCGATGACCGCCGCGAGCAGGACAAGCAGTGCCCCTCCCCGGCGGCCAGATCGTATCGAATGCGTTTGCATGAACTCCTCCGCTCTGTTGAGTCGGAAGTACTTCGATCGCGCCCCCCGTTTGGATCACCGCCTGGAGCCGCATAATTCGCGGGATGGAGTGGGTGAGCGACCGGAACGTGGCCTCCTTCGTCGATCTCTACGAGCTGACGATGGCGGCGAGCTACTTCGGCCATGGACTGAACGAAGCCGCGACGTTCGAGCTCTCGGTGCGCGAACTCCCACCCGGCCGCGGCTTCCTCGTGGCCTGCGGCCTCGAAGACGCGCTCGCCTACCTCGAGGGGCTCGAGTTCGACGGTGAAGCGATCGCACACCTCCGCGCGCTGGGAACGTTCGACGAAGCCTTCCTCGAGGCCTTGAGCACCCTGCGCTTCAGGGGCGACGTTTGGGCTGTACCCGAAGGCGAGACCGTTTTCGCTCAGGAGCCGCTCCTGCGGGTGACGGCGCCACTGGTCGAAGCGCAGCTCGTGGAAACGTTCCTGCTGAACACGATCACCTTCCAGACCATGATCGCGACGAAGGCCGCGCGCATCGATCTCGCCTGCGCCGGCCGTACCTTCGTCGACTTCTCCTCGCGGCGAGACCATGGCGCCGACGCGGCCCTGAAGGGCGCTCGTGCCTCCTTCATCGGCGGCGCCGCCGCAACCTCAAACGTGCTGGCGGGGAGGATCTACGGCCTCGAGCTGAGCGGGACGATGGCGCACGCTTACGTCCTCTCCTTCGAAGACGAGAGCGAAGCCTTCCGCACCTATGCGCGCGACTTCCCTGAGGCTGCAGTCCTGTTAATCGACACCTATGACACGGTCCGAGGAGCGGAGCGCGCGGCCGCGATTGCGAACGAGCTCCGCCCCGAGGGCGTGACGCTGCAGGCGGTACGGCTGGACTCCGGCAACCTCGGCGAACTTGCTCGCGCCGTGCGGACCGTCCTCGACGACGGCGGCTGCCAGGACGTGCGCATCTTCGCCTCCGGTGACCTCGACGAGTACCGCATCGCGGCACTCGTCGAGGCGGGGGCCCCAATCGACGCTTTCGGGGTCGGCACACGACTCGGCACGAGCGCGGACGCCCCGTCGCTGGGCGGTGTGTACAAACTCGTCGCAGACGCGCGCGGCCCAAAGATGAAGCGCTCGACGGGCAAAGCGAGCCTGCCCGGCGTCAAGCAGGTCTATCGCACTGAAGAGAACGGCCTCACCACGGCCGACACGATCGCACTCGCCGGCGAGGCTGGGGTCGCGGGGCGACCCCTCCTCGCGCAGGTGATGGCCGCGGGGCGTCGTCTCTACGCAGCGGAAACCCTGCGCACGATCCGGGAGCGCCGGGAGCGGGCCGTGGCCCGCCTCCCGGAGACAGCGCGGGCTCTCGCTGCAGGGCCCAGCAGCTACCCGGTCGCGCTCTCTGCAGGGTTGCGACGGCTGCGCGCGAACCTCGGCGGCTGACGCACGAGCTCGGCTAGAATGCCGCCACCCTTCCTGGAGCGCTCATGACCACCGAAGCGACGTTCGCGCCGCCCCCCGAAGCGGAAGGGCTCTCGCTGCGGCTACTGCCCCATGCCCTGCGCCCGGTGCCCTATCTCGCCCAAGAGATGTTCGAGGGCTTCATGCGTGCTTTCGGCGGGCGCGCCATCTACATCAACGGCTTTGCGTACATCGCACCCGGCGGAGGCGGCGAGCCGCCGAACCCGCTCAAGCCCTCGCCCTATACCGATGGGCGCGAGGCCTGGGAGAAACACGCGCCGCATTGTCGCGAGATCTGCGAGGGCCTCTGGTCACAGGACTACAAAGCCCGGCCGATCGACGATTTGGCGAAGGCGCTCCCGGGCTACTTCGCCGAAGCCGCGCGCGCCTTCGCCTACACGATGCAGCCGCTCATGTCGGTCGTCGCGCCGATGGGCGAGCTGCTGGCCTTCTGTGGGGAGAAGTTCGGGCCCGATGGCCCCCGCATCGGGATGACGCTTCTGCAGGGCTTCGAGAACGACTCGGCCGCACGCGGACTGGCCCTCGAGGAGCTGGCTTCGCTCGCGCAGGCTTCGCCGCAGGTTCTTGGGGCCGTGGGCGAGGGCGACCTCCAGAGGGCGCAGGCGGCTGACGGAGGCGAGGCTTTCGCGGCCGCCCTCGACGCCTATCTGGAGGTCTACGGGCGCGGCTCGCCGACCTGGTGGGAACTGCATGAGCCGACCTGGGGTGAGGATCCCAGCCTCGCGCTGCGCCTCCTCTCGAGCTACGCGGCCGACCCGCAGCGTGGGCCCGCTGCCTCGCGCGAGCGCGCAGTCGCTGAGCGCGACGCAGCCATCGCGAAGTGTGAGGCCAACCTTCCCGGCGACGAAGACCGCGAGCGCTTCCGCACCCTTCTCGCCGCCGCCAGCGACTACGTCTCCGTCGTCGAGGGACGCGCGCACTGGCAGCAGAACTGCGTCGGCGCGCTGCGCCCGGTCTGCCTCGCGCTAGGCCAAAAGCTGGCGGCGCGGGGCAGTTTGGTAGCGGCGCAGGACATCTTTCATCTCAAGCTCGAAGAGCTGGCGGCACTCACGGACGATCGGTCCGCCCTGGCCCCAGCGGCCGTGGCCGAGCGTACGACCGAGCTCGCGAACTGGAGCACGCTCGACGCGCCGCTCTTCCTCGGCCCGCCCCCCGAGGCACCGCCACCCGGACCCAAGCCGATGACGCTCATGCTCGGCGGCCCCGCCGAGCGCAGCGACGACCCCACGCTGCTCAAGGGGGTCGGCGCCAGCCGCGGAACGGTCGAAGCACGGGCGCGGGTCATCCTCAGCCTCGACGACGCCGCGCGGCTCCAGCCCGGCGAGGTGCTCGTTTGCCCGTTCACCGCGCCCAGCTGGATGCCGCTCTCCGCAACGGCGGGCGCGATCGTCACGAACCAGGGCGGCGTGCTCTCGCACGCCGCCATCGAAGCGCGCGAGTACGGGCTCCCCTGCGTTGTCGGCACGGAGTTCGGCACGCAGCGCATTCCCGACGGCGCCCTCGTCACGATCGATGGCCTCGCCGGCACCGTGCGCATCCATCCGGCCTGAAGCCGATGAGCCGGTCGTTCACCCACAAATGACGGAGCACGAGGGCGACCCGAGGACGGCCAACAATGACGGCTCGGGAACGGGCGTGGCGCCATTGGAAAAAGTGGCCGGGTACGCATCGCCCTACCCCTACGCACCCCGCCTCCAGGACCGCATGGACGAGATCATCGACCGCAAGGTGCCGAACGCGGGCACGTTCTGCGGCTTCTGCTTCGCGCGGCTCGCCGCCGGTACGGAGCGCTGCCCCTACTGCGGCACCGAAACCGCCGCACGGGCGGCCGCCGGCGAGGTGCCGCGCGAGGTGCTGCTCGCCTACCGCGCGAAAAAGCGCACGGAGGCGACCTGGGTCTACAGCGGCGCGCTCCTCGGCCTGATGGTCGCAGCGGCGCTGTTTGTCGTGCTGGTGGTCTGGGCGCCGGGCCTGCTGGGCCACCCCGGCGTCGCCTTTCTGGTCCTCATCGGCGGCGGATACGTGCTGGCACAGATCTTCGGACCGCTTCTCGCCGGGCAGCTGGGGTATCGCGTGGGCTCGCGCAAACGCGACCGGCTCTGGCGTCGTTTCCTCGAAGCGCAGGAAGGCGAGCGCGCCCCCTAGGACGTCTCGACGCGGATGAGCGTCTGTCCCTCATCGACGGTCTGCTCGGTCGCCACAAGAAGCTCCGTTACCACGCCCGCCTGCGGGCTCTCGACCGGGATCTCCATCTTCATCGACTCGAGGACGAGCACCTCCTGCCCGGCCGTCACCGCGTCGCCCACACCAACGAGGACTTCGAAGACCGAGCCGGTCATGGGCGAGGGAATATCGAACAGCGCCATCGGTTCCTCCCAGGCGGCGACTCTACCGTGCTGGGTTACAGCTCGCTGCGCTCGGGCCCCTCCCGGGTATTCTCTTGCTCCCTCGACTGCTTCGCAGGGCGCTGTCGCGCCCAGCTTCGCGCTCACTCGCGCTGCGGCCGCTCCCCCGCGCTCGACTGCTCCGACCCCGCGCTCGCTGAGCGCCCTCGTCCTGTACACTTCGCCGACGGGCCAGCTCCCGGAACGGGAGCGCTCGGAGCGAGTCCCCCATGCCAGTTGTCGTGGTTGTTGGTGGGCAGTGGGGCGACGAAGGCAAAGGCCGGATTGTCGACCTGCTCGCCCGCAAAGCGCGCGTCGTTGCGCGTTACTCCGCCGGAAACAACGCCGGCCATACGATCGTGAACGAACGCGGAGAGTTCAAGCTTCACCTCGTGCCCGCGGGCATCTTCTACCCCGAGAAGACCTGCCTCATCGGGAACGGGGTGGCGGTCGATCCTGAGGTGCTGCTGGACGAGATCGCCCAGCTCCAATCGCAAGGGATCGACACGAGCAAGCTCGCAGTAAGCGACCGCGCCCAAGTCGTCATGCCTTGGCACCGCCTCATCGACCGGCTGGACGAAGAGTTGCGTGGCGACGACGCCATCGGCACGACGGGCAAAGGCATCGGGCCCTGCTTCACGGATAAGGTCGCGCGTCGCGGTGTGCGCGTCGCCGACCTGCTCGAGAGCGAAGACCTGATCCCG
Source organism: Tepidiformaceae bacterium (assembly GCA_965247935.1). GTDB lineage: Bacteria > Chloroflexota > Dehalococcoidia > Tepidiformales > Tepidiformaceae > CAUYXJ01. The sequence goes on along the minus strand of CBDFIA010000002.1, from coordinate 24,862 downwards.
CGGATGCGCTCGGTGCTGACCTATCAGAACCGCGTCATCAGCGGCGTTTACGGGGGCGAGCCCCTCGATTTCGATGAGTGCTACGAGCAGTACCGCGAGTACGGCCGGCAGCTACGGCCGTTCGTGGCCGATACGCAAGCGATCGTCGTCGATGCACTGCGGGAAGGCGATTACGTACTGCTCGAGGGCGCGCAGGGCTCCCTCCTCGATCTCGACCATGGCACCTACGAGTACGTGACTTCGAGCGTTCCCAGCAGCACCGCCGGCGGCGCCACGCTCGGCATCGGGATCGGCCCTACGGACGTGCAGCGGGCGGTGGGCGTGTTCAAGAGCTACTGCACGCGCGTCGGCAACGGCCCCTTCCCGACCGAGCTCTTCGACGAGACGGCGGAGCGCCTGCGCGACCACGGCAAGGAGTTCGGGCACGGCGAATACGGCACGACGACGGGCCGTCCCCGCCGGATCGGCTGGCTCGATACGGTCGCCGCGCGCTACTCCGTGCGCTTCAACGGGTTATCCGCGCTGGCACTCACACGCCTGGACGTATTGGACGGCTTGCCCACGCTGCGGCTGTGTACGGCCTACGAAGTCGATGGCCACCTCCTCCAGACGATGCCCGCGAGCACGTCCGCGCTGAATCGGGTGAAGCCGATCTACGAGGAACTGCCGGGCTGGGACGAGCCCACCTCGGGTGTGCGCGACTTCGACGACCTGCCCACGCAGGCGCAGGTCTACGTGCGCCGCGTCGAGACGCTTCTGGGCGTGCCGGTGGACCTGATCTCGGTCGGCCCCGAACGCGAGCAAGCGATCATCGTCAACCCCATATTTTGAGGTGCTCCCGGGGATACCCCCTTGCCCACGGGAGTCGCCCCTTGGTGGACAGACCGTGCACCTAGGTGGCGCTGGTTGAGCCGCACCGGACGCTTCGGTTCGGGCACGTTGCGCCGCAGCCCGGTGATCGCTTCGTCCAGGAGGGCTCACGTGCGTAGCGGTAGCGCTCGTAATGGCCCACCCACAGGTCGAGCAGTGGCGGATGCCCACCAACAGTTCGTCACTCGTCGGTCGCGCGCTCGCCCCTCCTGCCTGTCTTGGGCCGAGCCGCGGCTCTGCCAACGGGTGAACGATCGTAGGCGGCAGGTGTCCGCGGGCAATTCTGTGTCCGAATTCGGCGTCGAAATCTTCGCTTGGGGCCCGTGCCTACAGCGTGGTAGCGATCTACGCTACTGCGAGCATCGACCGCTCACGGAAGGAGTCGCACGCAATGAACAAGACCGAGATGGCGGCCAAACTGGCCAAGCAGACGGACCTCACCACCGCAAAGGCCACCGAAGTCGTCGACGCGATCTTCAGCACCGTGCCGGGTCACGGCATCATCGCCGTGGAGCTCGACGCGGACCGCGATGTCTCGATCGGGGGCTTCGGCAAGTTCGAGACGCGCCGGCGCAGCGCCCGGCAGGGACGCAACCCGGCCACGGGCGCCACGATCTTTATCCAGGCGAAGAAGTACCCGGCCTTCAAAGCGGCCAAGAATCTCAAGGACCGAGTCGAGGTCTAGCCGCAGAAGGAGACCCCGACGGGAGAACGCCCCAGCGGACCGGCGAGCGCGACGCCGCTGGCTCGGCGAGGGCTCGGGGCGCTGAGCACGAGATGCCAACGATGAGGGACCGCTGGGGCAGCGGTCCCCCCGCGGGCGCCGATCCCGTCGATGAGCTCGTCTTCCTCTCGAACCTGGTCGGCCTCGACAGCCGCCTCGTCCAGCCAGGCGGGGGCAACTCCTCGCTCAAGCTGAGCGAGGGCGGTGAAACGACCCTCCTTGTCAAGGGCAGCGGGACCGACCTTCGGACGATTGAGCGAGGTGGCTTTACCCGCCTTTCGTCGCCCCGTCTCGAGCCGCTGCGCGAAGCGGACAACCTCGGCGACGACGAGATGATGCGGCTCATGCGGGCGAGCATGCTCGCCCCCGATCAGGACCCGCTTCCAAGCGTCGAGACGCCCCTTCACGCCAGCCTCCCCCAGACCGTCGTCCTCCACACACATGATGTGGCCACGATGAGCATCACGAACGTCGAGGACGCGACGGCTGCCTCGCTGCTGCGCACACTCTTCGGCGAGGCGGTTGCCTACGCGCCTTATGCCCGCCCCGGCTTCCCCCTCGCACGCGCGGTCGAGGCCCTCGCCGTCGAAATTCCCACCGCCGCAAAGGGCTTGGCGCTCGCCCATCACGGCCTCGTCGTCTGGGGCGACGACGCTCGCCAGTGCTACGAGCGGCTCCTGGAAATCGTCAATCGGATCGAGGAATTCCTCGCCGAACGCCGCGAAGCGCGGTCGGTGCTGGGCGCACCGGTCGCGGCCGCACTGACAGCGGAGCGGCGCCGCGAGATGGCGACTTGGCTGCTGCCTATCATCCGGGGAGAGCTTGGCCGGGACGAGCGCGTCATCACCCACTTCGATGACTCGCCGGAGGTCCTCCGCTGGCTCGCTTCCGAACGCACTCGCGAACTCTCGCAGCGCGGCATGGTCACCCCCGAGCACATCCTCCGCGCCGGGCGTCTCCCGCTCTGGCTCGACCTCGACTTCGCGGCCACCCAAGACCAGCTTGCGGGCGTGGCCCGGTCCCAAATCGCGGCCGCGCGCGACGAGTACGCCGCCTACCACACCCGCAACGCACACGTGAACGAGGAGCCGATCGCCGACTGGGCGAAGGTCGTGCTCGTGCCCGGCCTCGGGATGGTGACCGCCTTCCGAGACAAACGCAGTGCCATCACCGCGAACGTCTGCTACCGCACGGGCATGGAGACGATCGAAAACGCCGAGGCGGCTGCCGGCTTCCGCTTCCTCGAGGAAGCGGACGTCTTCGAGTTCGAGCACTGGCCACTCGAGCGGCGCAAGGTCGAGGAGACGATCGCCCATGAGCGGAAGGATCTCCTGCTGGCGGGCCATGTCGCGATCGTTGTCGGCGGGGCGAGCGGCATCGGCGCCGCCTCGGCGCGCCGCTTCGCCGAGGAGGGCGCGAGCGTCGTCATCGCCGATATCGACGAGGCAGGCGCGAACGGCGTCGCCAAGGCGCTCGCCGTGCGCTTCCCCGGGCAGATTGTCGCTCACACGGTCGACGTGCGCGACGAAGTGAGCGTGGCCGCGCTCGTGGAGCGTGGCCGCGCTCGTGGAGCGTGCCGTGCTCGAGTTCGGGGCCTCGACTGCCTCTTCTACAGCGCCGGCCTCGCCCCCCGCTTCGCACCGCTGCTCGAAATCGAGCGCGAAGACCTCCAGCAGCAGCTCGACGTGCACTACCTCGGCGCTCTGAGTGCGATTCGCGAAGCCGGCCGGGTGATGGCCCGCCAGGGCCTGGGCGGGAGCATCGTTTGCTCCGTCTCGAAGGCGGCGCTCTCCGCGGGGCGCGAGGCCGTTGCCTACGGGGGCGCCAAAGCGGCGCTGCTGCAAGCCCTGCGGGTGGCTGCGCTGGAGCTGGGAGCGCACGGTATCCGCGTGAACGCCGTCAATGCCGACCACGTCGATACGCCGCTCTTCCACCGCTTTGTCGAAGAGCGCGCGCAGCGCCGCGGCGTGAGCGTCGAGCAACAACTCGAGCGCTACCGCGACCGGAACGCGCTTGGCGTCTCCCTGATACCACCAGCGGCGGTCGCCGAGGTGGCCGTGGCGCTTGCGAGCGAGCGCTTCCGCTACACCACCGGCGACATCCTCACGGTCGATGGCGGACTTCCGGACGCGTTCCCTCGCTGACGGCGGTCTGCATCTCGGAGCCGATGCGGCCGTCCGCCCCCCTTCGTTAGCGCATCCGGCGTTACGATCCCTCCTCGAATGACCGACCTGGCGCACCCCCATCCGGCGCCCGCATGAGCGAACGAGCCCTCCCCACGGGAGCACGGCGGATCCTGCTTGGGCCGCTCTGGCAGTGGCTGATCGTCCTGGTCGTGATGCTGCCAGCGGCGGTCAGCCTCGCGGCCTGGGGCGGGGCCTTCGGCAGCGAGGCGCAGGACGGGGCGCGCACGGTCCTCAAAGCCTGGGCAGCGACGCTCTTCGTGGTCTCCGCGGCTTGGCTGGCGCTCGTGCTGCCCGGCGTCGTTCTCAGCACCATCGCCGCTCGCCGCCGGCGCGCGCCTGGCCTCGTGGGGCAGGGCGCGGCGCTCTTCTGGACGGGCGTGGCCGTGGCGATCACGGCGCTCGTCGCCTCCGCCGCGATGTGGCTTGGGGTCGGCGGCTGGCCGCGCTGAAGCGCCCGCACTATTCAGTCGCGAGCGGCCGCTTGAGCCAGTCCTGCCAGACCTTCAGCGCGGGGCGGGCAGTGCCGTCGCCGGCGAGCAGACCGATGTCACGGAAGAGCCGCAGCGTGGGCGCGTTTTGAAGACCGGCGAGGGTGCTCTCCCAGAAGAGGTCGAGGTCGCGCGGCAGGAACCAGATCACGAACTCGGCGTCCAGCTCCTCAGCCCGGAGAAGGAGCCACTCGAGGTAGGCGCGCTGCGCGCTTTCGTCTGCAGGGATGCGCAGCGGATACGGATCGGCGACATCCTCGGCCGGCCAACCGGTCTCCGCGATGACGACCGCCTTCTCCGGCGCGAGCGCGGCCACTGCGGCGAAGTACTCATCGTTCGCGCGGGGATCGCTCGCCTCGGTGTAGGCATAGGAGCTCAGCGCGATCAGGTCAGTGAACGGCAGCACGCCTCCAGCGCCGCCGCGTGGCGGGCGGGGTCGCGGTGGAACCAGTCCGCCTGCAGCGTGAGGAAGACGGGCAGATCGGGATGGGCCGACTTGAGGGCCGCATGGACCGCGCCCGCGAACGTGACGAAGGCCGGCCAACTCTCCGGGGCGAGGTCGAGGAGCATGTTCGCTTCGACCGCGTACGCGAGGTAGTCGGGCTCGAGCTGAGCGATCAACCGTTCCGCGTGGGCGAGGAAGGCCGCGATCACTTCCGGGCTATCGAAGGAACGCGCGGTCCACGGCGCCGCCAGGGGCTCGTTCCCGGCGGCGCCTCGATGCGGCGCGAGGCCATCGCGGGAGAAGGCGATGGGCGTGATCGCCAGGTACCGCAGCGCTCCCCGGGGGGAGAGGACGCGCGAGCGCGTCCAGCTCACGCTGGAAGCTCTCGGCGTACGGCTCGCCCGCGAGCGCTTCGTCCCAAGGGACGCCATCGTCGAAGTGGTGGGCGATGAGGTCCGCGTGCTCAGCGATGAAGACGAACGCCTCCTGGAACGACTCGGGCGTACCTGCGTAGGGGAAGGGGGTCAGGCCGAGACGGAACGTCCGGGTCTTCCCCTCCGCTACGGACGCGCTGGGGTCCGCGGAAGCAAGGGTGGCCGTTGCCGTCGCCACGGACAGCTCGTCGCTTTCGGTGCAGGCCACGATCGCGAAGCCAGCGAAAGCGCAGGCCAACACAAGCAGGGCGCGGACGGGCATCGCACGATCCTGGGCGAGGGCGCCGATCGGCGCCACTGACGGCGGCGCGTCAGCGCGCTGAGGGCGCAGAGCGCGCGAGGCGTCGGTGGTCTGGGTCCCCCCGGGCACGTCCTCAGTCTGGCTCCGACCCAGGATCCACCGTGCCCACTGCGCCAGCTCCGCCGGCCGGTAGGCACGCAGAAGCAGCGCGGCAGTTACGTAGACGATCCCCCCCACGGGGGGCAGCAGGCCGAAGATGAAGCCGATGCTGTACTGCCCCCATCCCCTTCCGCACCGAGATAACGCGGCATGAGGGCGAGTGTGACGGCGGTGATCAGCCAGGTGGAGCCCTGCCCGACAGCCAAGGCCCGCGCGTTCGCGCGGAATGAATGGCGCTTAGGCTCGGCCAGCGGTGCGGGCTCGGCCAGCTGCTGATACCCATCAGCGTCGCGACTCAGCGCGATGTTCGTCATAGCTCCCGTTTTCGGCGCGGTGATCGGCCTCGCCCAGGAGGCGAGGCTGCAAACCACGCTAGGTCCGGAGCGTTGACGCACCAGGCTGTAACGCGCCGCCGGAGCACGACGTTCGCGCGCGCCCTGATTGACGCCCCGATCCGGACCCTGCCAGGCCGGACGGTCGACGCAACTCAGCACCTGTCGGCCCGCGCGGGGCCAGGCGTGAGCGAAATCTTGATCGAGCTGCTGAAGCGCGAGATCCGCTACGAGTTCGCGTGCGAAGGCCCGCCCGAAGGCTTCCCCAAGTTCCCCGATATCCCCCGCTCCACCGATCCCGCGTTCCTCGACCTCGCGCTGCTCGACCGGCCCCGAGCGTATTCCCGAGCACCTGCGCGTGCCATAGCTCCTCGCGCCGTATGTCGAACATAAAGCCCGCGCGGCTTGGAGGGGGCGTAGGGCGTGGCGAAGTCCTGCTCTTGAAGGGCGGGCCTTCGGCCGTTCGCAGCAGGTTAGAAGTGCTTGCGATCGCGCCGTGAACGGCGGTTAGTTGCCCGTCACGCTCGGAGCGGTGAGCTCTCGTTCCCGGCGCGGGGCCATGAGCGGCAGCTGGTCCTGCACGTCGATCGGGTAGCGGCCCGTAAAGCAGGCGTTGCAGAGGGCCCCTTCCGGACGGCGGGTGGCGCGCACGAGCCCCCCGACGCTGAGGTAGCCGAGCGAGTCCCCGCCGATGTGCTCCTGGATCTCGGGCACCGTGTTGTTCGCGGCGAGCAACTCCGCCGGGGTGGCCATGTCCACGCCCAAATAACACGGCGAAATGATGGGCGGGGAGGCGATGCGGACGTGCACCTCGGCCGCGCCGGCTCGCCGCAGGAGGTCGACCACGTGCGGCTTGGTCGTGCCGCGCACGATCGTGTCGTCCACGACCACGACCCGCCGGCCTTCGAGCACCTCGCGCATCGCGTTCAGCTTGAGGGCGACACCCGCCTCGCGGATGCGCTGGTCGGGCTGGATGAACGTGCGGCCGACATAGCGGTTCTTCACGATCCCATCGCGATAGGCGAGGCCGGCCTCGCGGGCGAAGCCGATGGCGGCGGCGATGCCAGAGTCCGGAACCCCGATGACGAGATCCGCGCTCGGGGGCGCGGGGTGCTCGCGAGCGAGCTCCTCGCCCATACGCTCGCGCGCGAGGTAGATGAGCTCGCCCGAGAGATGGCTGTCGGGGCGCGCGAAGTAGACGTACTCGAGCGTGCAGTCGGCGGTGCGTTCGGCGCGCCCCATCGGGAAGAAGCTGCGCAGGCCCGCCGCGTCGATCTGGATGACTTCGCCGGGCTCGACCTCGCGCTCGATGGTGGCGCCGAGGTGTTCGAGCGCACAGGTCTCGGACGCGACCACCCAGCCGTCGCCTAACCGCCCCAGGCAGAGCGGGCGCACCCCCAGCGGGTCACGCACGGCGAAGAGGGTGTCCTGCGTCAGGATCGTGAGCGAATAGGCCCCGCGGATGCGGCGCATGAGGTAGTGGAAGCGCTTCTCCCAATCGCCGGCGGGTGCAAGTGCGAGGAGGTGGGCGATCAGCTCCGTATCGGCCGTGCCCTTCAGTGCTACCCCCATCGCCGTGAGGTCGTCGCGCAGCACGTCGGCGTTGACGAGGTTGCCGTTATGCGCGACGGCGATCTCGGAGCCGGTCTCCCCGTCCTTCACCACGATCGGTTGGGCGTTGCGGGCGAAAGAGCCGCCGGCGGTACTGTAGCGCGTGTGCCCGATCGCGAGGTGGCCGGTCAGCTGGGCCAGGTCCTCTTCGTCGAAGACCTGGGCGACCAGACCCATGCCGGTGCTCAGCCGGATCGCCTCGCCATCGCTGGCGGCGATGCCCGCGCTTTCCTGGCCGCGATGTTGCAAGGAGTAGAGCCCGTAGAAGGTGAGGCGCGCGACATCCTCTCCAGGCCCGTAGACGCCGAAAACGCCACAGGCCTCGCGCGGATGGTCGCTCCCGTCGCTCAAAGGCTGAGCCGCCCTTCGGCGCGTGGTCGCTGCCTCGCCTGGCCAGTATATCGACGCGGCGGGCGAGGGGCCACGATGGTGCGGGGGAAGCCCGCGAACATGGGGCAGACGCGGACCTCGGGCGCTCCTAGAGCGCCTCTTGGGCTCCAGCGTTTATCAGAGCAGCAGCAACGGTTCCGGTGGTACCCGCGAGCCGCAGCGTGGAGTTGGTCTGCCGGTTGGAGACGGCCAATTGGATCCCGTCTCCAAAAACCTGGATGCTCAAGAGGCGCTTGTACGGGAACTCCAGCGACTTCGATCGTCCGCTGAAAACCGCTCGCAGCGAGGTGATCGTGAGAACACCCTGGTCCTGTGCAACCAGATCAGTCCCTACGGTGACCATCCGCCCCCGGGTCTGGCCGGTCCGATATCGAACTCCTTTCGCGACCCGAAAGCTAAAACCGGAATGTCCCGCTTGGTACTCCCGGACCGCCTTCTCCTTGAGGAGTTCAGCTTGGATCGTCGCGTGAGGCACTGCATCCTTCTTGAGGACGATCGGAACGTTCTCAGGATCAAGGGACGGAAGGCGGCCATCATTCCACGCTCGCAACGGCCAGGCGGTCCCTGACATCTGCGAACTCAGCGCTCAGCCGCTCGGTAGTTATCCCGAGCTGCTCCCCGAGTGACAGCAGCCTCTGCTCCTCAGCCTCGGTTAGGAGGTCGTCTTCAAGCGGCTTCGTCCGCCCCTCGACGAAAGGTCGCATCGTGAAGTCGCTTCAGCTCTGCTTCATTGAAAGCCCCCATGGGCAACGCATCCACGAGAGCGCCTACCGCCGCTGCAGACTCCCAATCGAGTCCTGCGGGAGCAGACCCGTATGAAGCCCGAGCGGCGGTTCTCATAGCGCTCTCCTCACGCCTTCGCTCCAACCCCGATCGAACCCTCTGAAGAAGCCCCACTACCCTTTCTCCTCGATTCCTGCATCGGGATCGCAGGCAGTTCGGTGTCTGGCGTGTTCGTGTCACGATTTAGGACGAAGTTCATCATTGTCTGATACGCGTTGCGGACCTTCTCAGCGTTGCGGAACTCGAATGACCAGTCGTCCTCACCCGCCTGAACGGCAATGCTCCCAGAACTCCTGCCGATGAAGTTGACACCCGTGGAGATGCCAACCGCGTGGACCCGGTCGAAGGGCACCGAGACAAGCACATTCTTCGTCCGTCGCCAGTTGGCGTCCTGGAAGATCAAGCGCTTGTCCGTGATCCCGATATAGCCCGTGCCGCCGCCCTTGCAGTCCAGGACCATGTGGAGCGTCTCGCCGGGCAGAACCAGCTGACTCATCTTGTCGAGCTGGTCCTTCCGATCGAAATAAGGCTCTAGACCTGCGGCATACTCACTCGGTCTCCATGGCGCGGGAGTGTACACCCCTCCTAGCGTGCCGAAGCGCTAGCGCGCATGCCTGCGCCAATAGGATCAGACATCCCGGCGAAAGCTCCCCTTTGCGAGGCGCAATCTTCCTGGCCTCAGGCTGGACGCCTACGAGAGGTCAGTCAGCCTCCACAAGCACCCGCGCCTGCTTGAAATCAATCGTCGAAGGGGTCGGTCGGGGGCTTGTCGTAGTCCATGTACGGCGGCCAGAGCGACTCCAGCTCCTGGCGGATCGGATCGCCGTCGGGGAGGTAGCGGTGGAACTGCGGCTCGACGTCGCGACGCTGCCAGCCGTTCGCGATCGTGTCCTCTTTGATCTTGTCTTGGAGGAGCATTAGGCCGGTCAGGAGCGACTCGGGCCGCGGGGGGCAGCCGGGTACGTAGACGTCGACGGGCAGGAGCACGTTCACGCCCGGGGTCACGCTGTAGGCGTAGGCGAAGGGCCCGCCCATCGTGGCGCAGCCGCCCATCGCGATCGCCCACTTCGGCTCCGGCATCTGCAGCCAGACGCGGCGGATGGCGGGCGCCATCTTCCAGGTGACCGTCCCGGGGACGATGAGGAGATCGGCCTGCCGGGGCGAGGCGCGGAAGATCTCGGCGCCGAAGCGGGCGATGTCGTACCGCGGCATCGCCGTCGCAATCATCTCCATCGCGCAGCAGGCGAGACCGAACATCGCAGGCCAGAGCGACGACCGCCGCGCCCAGTTCAGCACCTGGTCGACGCTCGTGATGAGGATGTTCTGCTGCACCTCGTCCTCGACGCTCGTGAGGTCGTGGAGTTGCAGCGGCGCGTACACCTTCGTTGGGTGCTCGGGCATCGCCGGTCAGCCTATCACGAAGGGTCGGGGCGAGCCGTCAGCGCCGGCTCTGATGGTAGGCACCATCGTTGATCGGTTCGTCGATGTAGAGATCGCCGTTCCGGATCTTGATGTTGTAGCCGCAGTCCGGGTTCGTGCAGGCCCAGGCCTTGTAGTGGATCGGCGCGCCCTGGCTGCCGAAATCCGAAAGCGGAACGAGATCGCCATCGTCGCAGCGACGACACCGTGGAAGCACGTCCATCCCACCACCCCAGCCTCTGTTGAGCGCGGATACTACCAACCGCCTTTACCCTCGGCAATGATTGACCGAGGCGCAGAGCCGCGCCGGGAGCCGCGCTTGCCAGAACCTACGGTCCTCGAGACGGAGCGCCTGACCTTGCGGCCGTTCTCGCTCGCCGATGTCGATGACGTTCTCGCCTACGCCGACGACCCGGAATGGTCGCGCTACACACCGTTCGTGCCTTTGCCCTACCTGCGGCGCCACGCCGAGCTGTTCGTCGCGAGCCAGGTCCTGGTCGACTGGGACGAGAACCCCTCGTTCGCGATCGTTCACGCGGGCCGCGTCGCCGGAGCGACGTCGCTGCGGGTGGTGGCGGCGGGCCTCGCGCGGCTCGGCTATGGCGTCGCGCGCAGGCTTTGGGGCGAGGGCCTCGCCAGCGAGGCCGCGGCCGCCGTAGTCGACTACGGCTTCGAAACGCGCTCTCTGGCGAAAGTGTTCGCGACCACCGAGGCGGGCAACGTCGCTTCGGTACGGGTGATGGAGAAGCTGGGCATGACGCGCGAAGCGCTGCTTCGCTCAGCGCGGCTCGCCCGACGGCACCCGCGTGGACGAATTGCGCTACGCCGTCCTCGCTGGAGACTGGGTGAAACGTCGCGAAGGGAGTGCTTAGGCCTCGGCCGGTGCGCCCTTGGCGGCATCCTGTTGCCCTGGTAGGCGAGCGTCCAGTGCTCGCGCGGCCATTTCTGCGTCCATTCCAGACGATCGTGGTAGGGCTCGGCGTCTATCCAGCGCCGCTCGCCCAGTTCGACCAGCGGCTCCGTCCCGACACGGAAGGGGTCACATCTCGTCCGGCTTCTTCTTGCTCTGCCAGATGCGCGTGCCCTCCTCGACCACAGGAGAAGTCACCCGCACGGCGCCCGCGAATTTGCTTCTTGCCGGTGACGTAGAAGATGAGCGCATCACCCGGGGCGATGCGCTGCACCATCTTGCTGCGGGTGCTCTTGAAGGCGTGTCGCGCGAACCCCAGCTCGCGTGTGGTTTCGAAGATCTCGGGACCGGTCACCACAATCCAGTTCGCCATCGCCTGCTCCTTGGGGTTCGGTTGCTAGATCGTCTGGGGCGACCAGTCGCCGGCGAAACCGCGGACGAGGATGTCGTCGCCGAGTCGCTCGACCACCGGCTCGCGGAGCCGGATGGCGTCAGCCACACCGACCACGCCCGCGGCCCCGACCGCGGCCAAACCATCTCCTCCAATAATAGCGGGCGCGAGGAAGGCCCAGACCTCGTCGACGTGGGCGCCCGCCAAGAGCGAGCCCAGCACTGAGCCGCCTCCTTCGGCCCAGATCGAGGTAATCCCCCGTTCGGCAAGGATGGGTAGGAGCTGGTCGAGATTCACGCCCACCTCGTTCCGCTCGCACTCGATGATCTGTGCGCCTGCCGCTGCGATCTGCTCGCGCCACTCAGCACCGGCAGCGCTCGAGGTCGCCACAATCGTCCGGCCCGGCTCGCCGAGAAGCTTCGCCGTCGCGGGCATACGCCCGCGACCGTCGAGCACGATCCGGACCGGCTGGCGCTGAACCAACCCGCCCGCAGGCCGGGCCGTGAGCGCGGGGTCGTCCGCCAGGACCGTGCCGCTGCCGACGAGCACGGCATCGACCCGGGCACGCTGCTCGTGTGCACGCATGCGCGCAGCCTCACCCGTGATCCACTGGGAATCGCCACTTGACGTAGCGATGCGGCCGTCGAGACTCGCTGCGAACTTCGCGCTGACGTACGGGCGACCCGTCTCGCGCTGCTTGAGGTAGGGCCGCAGCAGTTCGGTCGACGCCTCAGCACCATCGCCGATGTCGACAGCCACGCCGCCAGTGCGGAGCAGCGCCACACCCCGGCCGCGCACCCGCGGCTCGGCGTCGAGGAGCGCGACGACGACGCGCTCGACGCCCGCTTCGACGATCGCCTCGGCGCAAGGACGGGTGCGCTTCCCCTCAAACGGCGCGCAAGGTTCGAGCGTGACGTAGAGCGTGTCGCCCGGCTCGGCCTTCGCCAGCACGTTCGCCTCCGCGTGGGGCCCCCCATCGGAGGCGGTGGCGCCGGTCGCGACGACCTCTCCCTCACGGACGAGCACGGCCCCCACCCAGGGATTCGGGCTCGTGTCCCCGCGCACGGCGCGCGCAGCATCGATCGCTCGCTGCATGAACGGAGACGGGACGGCCATCGGCTCAGCTTAGCCCGGCTGGCCTCGTGTCGGCGCCGGCTCGCCAGTCGCGCGGCCACGCGCTTCGCGTTGTCGCTCGAACTGCGACAGACACGCCTCGCAGACGCCATGCGAGACGTCGCCACCACCCTGCACGAGCACGCGCTCGCACCACGCACAAACGATGGTGAGGCTGTGAGCGACAGTCGCGGTAGCCATGAGATTCAGCGTAGAGCGGCCACCGGAAAGCCCCCGTTCGGCCGGTAAAGGCGCGGTCCCGGCGGATCGAATTGCGGCCGTACGGGGAGGCTGGGTAAGGTGGTCGAGCGCCCTCGTAGCTCAATGGATAGAGCGTCTGGCTTCGGACCAGAAGGTTGTGGGTTCGAGTCCTGCCGGGGGTACCAAACAACGCGTAGAGCCCATCATTCCAGGCTCTACGGGGATGTGGTAGGATCGCCGTCCTCATGGGAAACGACGGCAAGCTGCATGAAGAGCGTCTGGTAGAGCGACTTCTGAATTCGTTCGAAATCAGCCTTGAGGCGGAAAATCGGCGCGAGAAAACCCTCACGCAGTACCTCGGAACGGCCCGATCCTTCGTGAAATTCTGCCGAGACCGCGGTCTGCCCGAGCCCCAGCAGTGTCGCCGCGAGCACGTCGAGCTCTGGCTCCGTGACCTCCACCAGCGCATGCGCCCCCACTCCGTGCGGAGCCTTTACACCGCGCTGCGCGCTTTCTTCAGGTGGCTGGAGGAAGAGGAAGAGCTCGCGGGCCCGAACCCGATGCTGCGGGTGCGCAAGCCTGCGGTCGATGAAGTCGTGAAGGACATCGTGCCTGAGGCAGACCTCGTGCGGATGTTCCGCCATCTGGAAAAGGGGAAGCGCTGGCGGGACGCGTGCGTGGTCGCGATCCTCTACGACACCGGCGTTCGCGCGGGCGAGCTCGTGGCGCTCGACCTCGAGGACCTGGATCTGCGGACCGGGATCATTGTGGTGCGGCTCTCGAAGTCCCGGCGCGCCCGGATGGTGCGCATCTCCAAGAAGGGGCTCGTGTACGTCGACCGCTACCTGCGCCGACGGGACGACCAGCACTCGGCACTCATCTTGGGACGGATGGGCCGCATGACTACATCAGGCGTCCTCCAGCTCGTGAAACGGCTCTTTGGCGAGATCGGCGTCGAGGGCGTCGGACCGCACGACCTTCGCCACACGTCGGCCTCGCACAGCGTGGGCCAGCTGAACGAGAGCGAGATGATGGAGCTCTACGGCTGGAAGAGCAGCGAGATGGTCAGGCACTACGCCCGTCAAAGACTTCAGCAGTCGGCCCTTGAGGCCCACGAGCGCTCGAGCCCTCTGGAGCGGCTCGGGGAGGGCCGCCCAGCTTAGATCTTCTCCATCGTGATGGTCTGGTTGGGGCCGTGGTGGATCGAGGTGAAAGCAGCGCCGGTATCGACGATAAAGGGGACGAGGACCCAGTCGTCATCGCCGATCTTGACTGCGACCTGCATGAGCGGCTGGGGGAAGGCCGCGACAAAGAACCCCGAGATCACAAGAGCAGCGAGCGAGCCTTTGCGGTGATGAACTCGATCGCGACATCGTGCCTCGCGTCGAACCCCAGATCGCGCAGGGCATACACAAGCAGCGCGAGGTCGGCATTCGAAGCGACGACCTCGTCGTCCTTGACAGCAACGAACATCTCCGGGTAGTCGCGCACCAGCTCATCGTGGTGCTTTTCCCAGAAGGCTCGGATCTCTTCAGCCTCGCTGAGGCTAGGGTCAAGGCGAAGAAGCGCAGACGCCGACATCGAAACCCCCACAGGCAAGAGGTTCGCCTTGGGGAAGATTATCGGCACAAGTGTTCGACCACAAGATACGAAACCACTAATACCCTTACTCATTTCCTCCGGCTTCACGCCAGAGACCCATCGAATACTAGGGCAGCGGAGACTCAGGGGCTCCTGGTCGCTCGCTGCGTGAATCTTGAAACGCTTGACCCCTGCGACTACGATCGAGTCGGAGACCCCCTACGGGGCGCACGTCTGTGCGTCGATCGTAGTCGCTGGTCACCAGACCTGCGCAGGAGGATTCCATAATGCGATGTGCGGCATGCAGACAGGGCGAGCTCCAGCCGACGACGTTCGTTTTTTCGAGGGTCGACGAAGGCGGGCGCTCCCTGCACATGGAGATTGACGGCTTTGAGTGCCCCTCTTGCGGCGAGCTCGTTCTTAGCGGTGGAGATGCTGAAGAAATCTCGCAGCAGTGGCACCGCGTCCGAGTTGAGAGCGCACCGCCCGCAATGCCGCTGTCATCCGGAAGCACTGCGTCCGCCAGCGACATGGTTGTGAGCACCGCGATGGGCGCATCTCAGTGGATCTACGCTCGCGCGTAGGAGGGAGACTGGCCCTGACAACGGCTAGCTCCCCCATCCCCGCCGCCGGCTGATCTCAGTCCACGTCGTCCAGTAGAGCGGCGCATCGAACGTGATCTCGTAGCGGATCTGGTCTTCGCGAAGGCCGCTGCCGTCGCCTGGTCGCCGCTCCCGCCAGGACACCGTGCCGCCACGGCGCAGGTAGCAGCCGAGAACGTAGACGTGCCGGATGCGGTTGCGGCGCTCGAAGTCCATGGGCGCCGCACGGTAGCCGTGCCCCTCGGCGAGCTCACTGCGGGGTGTTCATGCGGGTTCCTCCTCGGGCGCCGGCCCACCGATGGTCGGGGGCTTCGTCGGCGTCACGGCGAAGAGCGCCGCGATCGCCGCTCGCGCGAATGCTGCTACGGCGGTCGCCGCCCACGCCCGCCAGTCGTCGACCCCAAGGGTCGGCAGAGTCGCCAGTGCGGTCAGGCCCGCCAAGAAGGCGGCCCAGAGGGTCTCCGGGCCCAGTTGGAAGTTGTACTGCGGGGTGTTCATGGCTGTTCCTCCTCAAAGATGCCGGCTTCGGTGAGCAGTCGATTGGCCTCGATCATCTTGGCCTCCTCCTCGGGCCTATTTGCTGACGCGAGGTGCCTCAGTTTTTCCCGGATGCGGAGGAACCGGTTGAGGTCGGCGAGTTGGGTCATGTCTTCCTCCTGTTCGTGTTCGTCGACTTGGATCAGGAATCGTTCCCAGCGCCCGGGCTCGCCCCGGATAAGCTCGGGACAGTTCTTCCCCGTCCAGTGGTGGTGCTGGACGGTGCCCCCACGGCCATGTCCCTGCTCGCGCAGGTGGGCGACGAGCCAGGCGGCGTTCGCTGCGGCCGCTTCGGCATCGATGCCCTCGTTCACGCAGATCTCGAGACCGAGCGAGCCCGTGTTCCCGGGGCCGTTGAGGCCGTCGCCGGCGTGCCAGCCCTGCTCGTCCCAGCGCAGCGACTGCCAGATCTCGGAATCGTCGATGGTCGCGTGCCACGAGTAGGGCGCTGAGCCCGCCAACCACAGCGCGTGCGAGTGCGCATCGGCGCCGCGGCTACGGTTCCCGGTCTGGTGGATCGTGATGTACTCGGCGAGACCGCCGGCGAACGGCTCGTTGGGCCGGCTCTCGCGGCGAGTGAGGAGGAGTTGCTGGATCGCTGGCGTCATCGCAGTCCCTCCCGAATGAGTGTTCCCCAGACGATCAGCAGCGAGCTCGCTAGCCCGAGCAGCAGACCGATCGCGATCCCGCGCCAGGTCGTCACGGGATCGCTCCGAACAGCTGGCCGATCACGATGAAGGCGATTGGGAGCAGCACCACCGCTACGACGGCAAGCCCACCGCGAAAGAAGGACATGCCCTGCTCTGTTCCGCGGACGCGCCCGTTGATGGCCTGGAGTTCGGTGTGGACCTCCTTGCGGTCCTCGCGCGACTCGCGCCGCGCTTCGTGGAGGGTGTCCTCGAGGCGCTCCACGGCCCTCAAGATGTGCTGCGGCTCGACGGGCTCCGATTGTTGGGTCATGCGCGGCCTCCACGGATCTCGGTTTGGAGGTCGGCGAGGTCGATCTCGGTCTCGGAGCCAACGAGATCCAGGATCGTCTGGTCGACTTCGAGCGGAGCCGGGCCGTAGTGCTCGGCCACGAGCTCTTTGGCCCACTCGCGCATCGCGGTCTCGACATCAGCTGCCGTCGGGGCGTTGCCCTGCGCGTCCGCCCTCACGAGGCGCGTCGCCACGAGGATGAGCTTGCCGTCCTTGCGCCATTCGACGTGGACATCGAACCCGTCGGGCCGCCCCGTCGGTCGAGTGATCCGGTAGGTGATCGGCGCCCCCGAGGGCGCGAACGGCGGGCTTGGATCTGGGACCGGTCCAGGGAGCGTCATGCCGGCTTATCCGCAGGCGGCTTGGCCTCCTTCAGCTGCTCCCACCAGATGTGCTCAAGCGCGTCGCGGTAGACCGCTCCAACCCGGCACCGCCGAACATCCACGTACTCGAAGTGGCCTTCTGCGTCCTCGACGAGGAAGGCGCCGGTCTTGGGGTGCTGCCCGAACACGAGCTGCGCCTGGCCGTTCCCGTTCTCGTCGACGTTCTTGTCTTGGGTGATGGTGAAGGGGCCGAACAGCATCACTCGCGCTCCGATCGCACTTGGGCGAGGTCCACGGTCGCCCTCACGTTGCGCAGGGCTGTGACGTCGGCGGGGATCTCGCGGGGCTGGAGTTCGTTGGCGATCTGCAGGGCTCGGCGCTCGACCTCAGCCAGCACCGATTCCTTCGTCGCTCTCGAGACGTTCCCAGTTTCCCAATCGACACCAAACGCTGCGCTACTCTTGGGGAGCCTCATTGCCTCCACGAGGCGGGTAGGGGCTGGAACTCTCAAGACTGGCCCTGTCGGGTCGACAGCGCCGTTTCTCACAGCCGCACGAACATCGGCATGACGACGGGCTCGTGCGAAGGGCTGCGCAAAGTTCTATGTGGTGCTGACCTTCTGAGGGGTGAACGTCCTGGCTATCGAAAGTAGCGACTCGAGGCCAGTCGGCCTGGGCGCGCAACCGTTCGAATCCACTTGGGTGGGCCGGACTTGACGGTAGGCAGTACCACCTTCGACTTGGAACTTGCACTATAGGACGACGTTGAGGCTGAAAGCACCCTGGTGGGGGCCCTCGCGGCGCCCGGGTCTGAGAGCTGGACTCAGCACCACGCCTGCCTATTCCAGGGCATGCCCCTTCGGTGATACGGCCCGGACAGGATGCGGGGAGATGAGCTTGGTAACTCTCACCTGCGACGTAGGCAACGCGGCTGGAGTGACCCCCTACCACGCCCGGTACTTCGCACACGAGCTCACCCGCCGCCGCCCGCCGTCCGGCATCGACCGCCTCTCGATGTCGCTGTTCGACGCACGGGTCGATCTGAACCCACACCAGATCGAGGCCGCGTTGTTTGCGCTGCGGTCTCCGATCAGCAAGGGGGTCGTCCTTGCCGACGAGGTGGGGCTAGCAGGGTGCTGAAAAAGTCCGCAGCGGTCGTTTTGGGCTGATTTTGCGCCGTTCTCGAAATCGAAAAAGCCAATGTTTCTGGGCTCTACGAGAGACTGCCGGATGGTCAGTCAGGGCCTCAGGCCCAGGATCATGTATTTATCAGCACCCTGCTAGGGAAGACAATCGAGGCCGGCCTGGTGCTCTCGCAGCACTGGGCGGAACGGCGCCGGCGCCTGCTCGTTATCTGCCCTGCGTCGATCCGTAAGCAGTGGAGCCTGGAGCTCGAGGAGAAGTTCAACCTCCCGACATCGCCGAGGCCCAGACCGTGCTCGAGCGCTTCCTGCCGCGCTTCAACGCCCGCTTCCGGGTCCCGGCGGCAGAGCCCGCGGTGGCCTACCGCCCGCTCGACCCCGCGCTTCCGCTCGCCTCCATCCTCAGCTTCCGGCACCCCCGCAGCGTCGCCCGCGACAACACGGTCAAGTACCGCTGGCGCACGCTCCAGCTGCTGCCCGGGCGCGAGCGGACCAGCTACGCCGGGGCGAGGGTCGAGGTGGTGGAACGGCCGGGCGGCGAGCTCTCCGTCCTGCACCAGGGGAGACGATCCCCTCGCGCGAGGCGCCGCCGCGCGCCGGGGTGCTGAGGGCGGCGCGCGCCGAGCTGGCCCGGCGCCCGGACCACGAGCGCATCGCCTCAGGGCTCGGCTCTGGAGGAGCACCGCGGCGGCTCCCCGTGGCGCCTGCCGTCCCGGCGGTGGAGGGTGCGCCCAACGGGGCCGCCGTGAAGCCCGAGCCCGGGAGCAAGCAGCTCCGCGCTCCCACGCCCCGACAGCTCGCCCGCTGGAAGGCCATCCAGCAGGCGCAGCTACAGGGGCTCTCGATGCGGGCAACCGCCAGGCTGCTCGGGATCTCCCGCGTCACCGTCCGCAGCTACGTCCGGGCCAACGGCGTACCTGGACGCCGAAACGCTGTTGCGGCGCGCTAGCTCGTAGACGCCCGTCAGGGGAGATCCTCCGCGGCCTTGACGAGCCAGGCGCCGTACCATGTCGCCGGCGTTACGGTGCAGTGAAGGACGTCGGAGCCGGCGGCCTCGAACGTCAGGCAGTGGCGGTGCTCCGGGCAGAGATTCACTTCCATCAGCCCCCCTCCTTGATCCGAATCTAGCAGGCTACTGGTGCTAGGATGCCGCTGACAGCGTCCCAGCGGCCTCATGAAGCGTCTGTCCTGAAGCAAACGGCCGAACCCAGAAGCTGAGCCTGCCTCAGGAGCTGATGGCGTCGCCACTCCTGCCCAGCGGTTCGCGTGGGTATAACAGTCTGAAATGGCCCCAGTACGGGGCCGAGTGATGATCGAAAGTGGCCCCAGCCCCGACCGATCCAGTGACTACGCTCGGTGGAGCAAGACTTCCCCGTAGCGAAGGCAGAGGAGTTGTCGAGAGTGGAGCTGTTTGAGCATATCCGGAGAGACAGACGCGAGGTGGGCGCGTCGATACGCGGGCTGGCGCGCCGTCACCGCGTGCACCGGCGGACTGTGCGGCAGGCGCTCAGGTCGGCGCTGCCGCCGCCGCGTAAGCCGACCTCGGCGAGTGCACCGCAACTCGGTCCGCACCGCGCTCAGATCCGCCAGTGGTTGACGGAGGACCTGAGCGCGCCGCGCAAGCAGCGCCACACGGCGCGGCGGATCTGGCAGCGGCTCGTGGACGAGCGCGGCGCCACCGTCGCCGAATCGACGGTGCGCGCCTACGTCGGCCGCGTGCGCCGTGAGCTGGAGTCCGGCCGCGCGGTCGTGACGATCCCCCAGTTGCACCCGCCCGGGGAGGAGGCGGAGGTCGACTTCGGCGGGGTGAGCGTCTGGCTGGACGGAGTGCTGACCGAGCTGTCGATGTTCGTGCTGCGGCTCTCGCACTCGGGGCGGGCGGTCCACATCTGTTTCCCGGGCGAGGGCCAGGAGGCGTTCCTCGAAGGACACACGCTCGCCTTCGAGCGCCTCGGCGGGGTGCCTCAGCGCATCCGTTACGACAACCTCAAGGCGGCCGTGACGCGGGTGCTCGTGGGGCGTGAGCGCACCGAGAGCGACCGCTTCTTCGCGCTGCGCTCGCACTTCGGCTTCGACGCCTTCTTCTGCGAGCCCGGCGCCGGGGGCGCCCACGAGAAGGGCGGTGTGGAGGGCGAGGTCGGCCGCTTCCGCCGGCGCCACCTCGTGCCGGTCCCCCGTGTCGCCAGCCTGGCCGAGCTGAACGCACTGCTGGAGGCGGCCGACCGCTCAGACGATGACCGGCACATCTCCTCCAGACTCGCCGCGGTCGGCGAGATGGCGGAGGCCGAGCGACCCTCGCTGCGGACGCTCCCCGCCGAGCCCTTCGACCCCACGGTCCCGCTGCGCGCGAAGGTCGACCGCAAGGCACGCATCGCCGTGCGTGGCTCGCGCTACTCGGTACCGGCGTCCTGCGCGGGCCGGGCGGTGGAGGTGCGCCTGGGCGGTGCGACGGTGACCGGCACCTCGGGTGGTGCGGTCGTCGCCCGCCACGAGCGCAGCGCACGCAAGGGCGCCGAGGTGCTCGTGCTCGACCACTACCTCGAGGTGCTGGCGCGCAAGCCCGGGGCGCTGCCCGGCTCAAGCGCGCTCGCGCAGGCACGCTCAGGCGGTGGCTTCACCGCCGCGCACGAGCGCTTCTGGCAGCGCGCCCGCCGCAGACTCGGTGACGCCGCGGGCACGCGTGCGCTGATCGAGGTGCTGCTGCTGCACCGGCGCCTGCCTTCACCGCGGTGCATGCCGCGCTCGACGCGGTCTCGCGGGTCGGGTCCGTCGACCCCTCGCTCGTCGCCATCGAGGCGCGCCGCATCGCCGACCGCCCCCGCGAGACCGGCGTCGTGGAGCGGCCGGCGCTGAGGCGCTTCGACCGCCCGGCGCCGAGCCTGGCCCGCTACGACGGACTGCTCGCCGGGAGCGTGCGATGAGCGCCCCCCTGACCGAGCAGGCGGCGTCGCTTCAGATCGAGGCGACCACTCGCGCGCTGCACCTCCCGACCGTACGCCAGCAGGCCGGCCCGCTCGCCGAGGCGGCGCTGCGCAACCGGCTCAGCCATCGCGCCTACCTGGCCGAGGTGCTCACCGCCGAGCTCGAGGACCGCGACGCCCGCCGCCGCGAGCATCGCATCCACGAGGCCCGCTTCCCCCGCCTCAAGTACCTCGCCGACTTCGACCTCCAGGCGGCGCCGACCGTCGACCCGGCGATGCTCACCGCACTCGAGCGCGGTGCCTGGATCGACGCCGGCGAGCCCGTCGTGCTGCTCGGCGAGAGCGGCACCGGGAAGTCCCACCTGCTGATCGGCCTCGGCATCGCCGCCTGCCAGCGCGGGCTGCGCGTGCGCTACGTCACGACGGCGGCGCTCGTGAACGAGCTGGCCGAGGCCGCCGACGAGCGCGTGCTCTCGCGCCTCGTCGCCCGCTACGGCCGGCTCGACCTGCTCTGCCTCGACGAGCTGAACTACGTGCATCTCGACCCGCGCGGCGCCGAGCTGCTCTTCCAGATCCTGACCGAGCGTGAGGAGCGCGCCTCGGTCGCCGTCGCCTCCAACGCACCGTTCTCCGAGTGGGGCCAGACCTTCGCCGACCCCCGGCTCGCCGCCGCCGTCGTCGACCGCCTCACGTTCCGCGCCCACATCATCGAGACCGGCGCCCAGTCCTTCCGCCTCCGCGTCACCAGGTCCGCGAACGGAGGTGCGCACACGAGCTGATCACGACCACGGGGTGGGGCCAGATCGGGTTGTCATTCCCAGACCCCCTTTGCGAGTCCACCGCTTATGAGAATCCAGCATGTTGCTGAGCCCCCAGCGCTCGGCACAGGCAGCCGGGGCGAGCCAGCCCAGGCTGCTGTGCGGGCCCTTCGTGTCGTACTCAATCCGCCAGTCCTCGATCAGCACCTGCGGCTCGAGCAGGCTGTCGAACTGCTCGACGGCGAGGAACTCGTCGCGCAGCCGGCTGTTCAACGACTCGACGTACGGGTTCTCCCGCTCACGCGCCTCCACGAGGCGCGCGCGCCAGCGAGGCCGACGATCGCGAGCATGCCGAGCAGCAGGGCCAGCACCGGCGAACCGGAGTTGCCAGCGGCCGCGAAGCCGCCGTTGCCGGTGTCCGCAACGGCCGGCGTTTCCGGCGTGGGCTCGGGCGTCGGCTCCAGCGTGGCGGTAGGAGTGGGTGTGGGCGGCGTTTCCGGCGTGGGCTCGGGCGTCGGCTCTTCGGTCTCGCCTCTGCCCGACTCCGACCACGGGCTGGCTCCCTCAGCGTTGATGGCCCGCACCTGTAGCTCGTAACTTGTCCCCGGTGTCAGGCCATCCAGGGTCACAGACGTGCCAATGCCGTTGTACCCGGCGTCCTGGAACCCTGCCCCAGCTTCCCGGTACCGCACGTCGTAATCGCTGATCTCCGGCCCCTGGTTCTCGGGCGCCGTCCAGCTAGCCGTCAGGGCGGTGGGGCCGACGCTGCTTACTTGCGGAACTCCTGGCTGCGAAGGCGGCTCTTCCACGTCGGTAACGTCAATAGCGACGGTTATGGAATCGTCGATCGTGGGGTCGGTGTTGCCGCCCGCGTTCTTGCCGTCATGAACTGACACGATGACGCTGTAACTGGTGGCGTCGGACTCGTAGTCGAGTTCGGTCTCCAAACCCACCTTGATCTGACCGGTAGAGACGTCGAGGTCGAAGTACGACGCGTCGTCCCCTGATAGGGAGAAGGTGAGCGTGTCGTCGTCCGGGTCGGTGGCGGCAACGTTGCCCACGATGCCGCCGGCCGTCGTGTTCTCGGCGACGCTGAACGTGACACTGTCGCCGTCGCTGAAGAAGGGATCACTGTTGGTTTCTTGACCAACTGACGGAGGCGGCCCGAGCGGCGCTCGAGGCGTGGCAGATAGTTGGTCTGACTCGGGACCTTCGCTGGCGAGGTTCACCGCGCGGACCTGGAAATCGTACAGACGGCCATTGATGAGGTCATCCACGGTGGCCGAGGTGGTCCCTGATCCGCTTCCCTCGAGCTCCGCCCAGTCGTGGATGTCCAACACATGGGCCGAACCGGCGCCTACCAGGGCGGTGTGAGACGCCCTGTCCACCGCTACGGTATACCCGAACCAGTCGTCTGCCTCGCCGCTGTCTGCGGTCAGCTTGTTCGTTTGGCTCCAGTCACCGCTTTCCGAATCCTCAGTGAAGACGTAAGCCGAACCGGAATTCGCGATGACGGAACCTGACTGCGGGTCAATCGAGTCGTGCTGGTAGGCGCCTACCAGCACGGTGTCAGCGTCCACCGCGACCGCATACCCGAAGTAGTCAAACGCCGCGCCGTCGGGGGCGGTCAGCTTGGCCCTCTCCTTGTCGGTGCTGTCGTCCCAGAGCGCCCAGCCTCCGAAGGGCTCCACGAACACGTACGCCGAACCGGAATCAGTGACGACGTTGCCGTCGTTGTCGGTGCTGTCGTCGCGGTACGCACCAACCACGACGGTGTCGCCGTCCACCGCTACGGCATACCCGAACCAGTCGCCAGGGGCAGCGTCGGAGGCGGTCAGCTTCTTCCCAGCGTCCCAATTGCGAGTCTGCGAATCTTTTGTGAAGACGTACACCGAACCGGAGTCAACGCCATTGGCGTCGTCCCCGGGCATCCCTATCAGCGCCCTATCACCGTCCAGGGCTACGGAAACCCCGAACCAATCGTCAGCGGCAGGGGCCGCCGCCATCAGCTTGGTTGTCTGGGTACTGGCGGTGGTCCACTCGACCCCCGAGGGCTTCACGAATACGTAGACCAAACCGGAATCTTCCAAATCGGCGACCTCGTCGTCGTCCTGGTAGGCCCCTACCAGCACGGTGTCACCGCTCACCGCCACGGAATGACCAAAGTAGTCGAGCCTCGCCCCATCGGAGGGGGTCAGCCTGGCCGTCGGAGTGCTGGTGGCGGCCCAGCCCCCAGCGGCGGGCTTCACGAATACATAGGCCGAGCCGGAATCAGTAGCGACAGCGTCCTCTCCGGACGCCCCAACCACGACGGTGTTAGTGGTACCGTCCACGGCCACGGATATCCCGAAGTTGTCGTACGCGGCGCCGTCCGAGGCGGTCAGCTTGACCTCCCCGCCCCACAGACCGGTTACCGGATTCCTGGTGAAGACGTACGCGGCGCCGGAATCATCGCCAGAGCTGTCGTCCCGGTACGCCCCGACCACCGCGGTGTCACCGTCCACCGCGACGGCATAGCCGAACTTGTCGTTCGTCGAGCCGCTCGAGGCGTGAAGTTCGCTGGTCCGGAGCAGATGCAATACCTCGTACTTGTCTATCAAAGAATCGCCGGGGTCCCGCCAGTTCAGCGTCACCCTCCTGTCGCCTGCAGCCGCGGTAAGTCCGTCCGGTTTGCCTGGTACAGGTGGCAGGGGCATGGCTTCGACTTCTCTCGAGGTAGGACCAGCGCCTGGGCTCACCACTTGGAGTTGGAACATGTACGTTACGCCGCTCGTCAGGCCGGACATCGTGTCTGCGGTGGCGGTGACCCGGCTGTCAGGAATGTTCGTCCACTCGCTCAAGTCGGTGCGGCTATCGCTGTTATCCACCTCCGGCCGGTACTCATGTCGGTCGAGCGAGAAGTCTCGGGGGTCGATCCACTGCTCCTGCACTTGAGTATCGCCCGGGTTCGCGGTGAGCCCTTCCGGTGCTGCTGGTCGCCTGTCCTCGGGCGGGATAGGGGCGTCGACCGCGGAGTTGCCCAGAGCGGCGCCTTGGCCGGGGGCCTGATAGTCATCGTCCACTGCCCGAACTTGGAAGGTGTACGTAGTGCCGTTGAGCAGGCCGATCACCGTGTATCCGATGGTGTTCTCGTCGATGTCCTCGATGTCGCTGAGGGCGACGACGACGAAGCTAGTGCCGCCGTCGGTTGTGTACTGGTATCTGTCGATCGACGCATCGTCGGGATCGTCCCAACTCAGCTCCACCTCTTCGTTGCCCGCCTTCGCCAGAAGGTTCTCCGGCGCGGCGGGTAACCCACCGGTGGGCGTGGCAGTGGCGGTATCC
>CBDFIA010000001.1:0-26200 GCA_965247935.1 Tepidiformaceae bacterium | reverse complement strand
ATCGCCGAAGAAAAGGCGCTGCTCCTTGATCTCCCCTGATTCCTTAATCCGCAGCTCAACGTCGACGAAGAGTGGCGCCGCGAACGTGATATCTCGATCCTTGCACTCGTCTTGGGTGTGTTTTGGATCGCGAAACTCGTAGTCGCCAAAGATGAGGTCCATCTTCGCGCCGCTGAAATCCTGGATTGGCGAGAGCTCACTGAGGAGCTCGCGCAGGCCCTCTCGTTTGAACCAGTCAAAGGAATCGAGTTGCAGTTTGATGAGGCTGGGGATCTCGAGGACATTCGGGATACTGCCGAACGATTGGACGGCAAGAGGAGCACGATCGCCCGCCCGCGTCCCGTTTAGCGTCGCGGTCATGATCTAGCGACTCCTTCAGGGGCCTAGGTTCTGAATGGCAGCACAAAATACGGTCGGTGAACCGGGGAGTATGCGCAGGGCATAGCACGCCAGCCTTGATAGTACCCATACGCAGGCGCGCGCGTCAAGCGCTGACGGCCTTCAACGTTGATCCCGGGTAAGGACCCCTTACCCGACCGGCGCCGGCGCCTCCAGTGGCTTGATCGTGAGCCCATCGTCATCGGGGTCGCGGTCGATCACGAGCCGATCCCCTGCCCCGAACTCGTTGCTCAGCAGCATCTCACTGAGCTTGTCTTCGATGTTGTCCACGATCACGCGGCGCAGGGGCCGCGCACCGAAGACCTGGTCGTAGCCCTTCTCACTGAGCCAGTCCTTGGCGGCATCGGTGACCTCGAAAGTGACCGCACGCATGGCCAGCCGCCGCTCGACCTGCGAGAGTTCGAGGTCGACGATCCGGCGGATATGCTCCGGCGCGAGCGCGTGGAACACGACCGTGCTGTCGACGCGGTTGAGGAACTCCGGCCGGAAGACGTTCTTCAGTTCGTTCAGGACCTTGTCCTTCATGCGCTTGTAGCGTTCCTCGTGCGTCTGTGCGTCATCGCGGCTGATCGCGAAGCCAAGCGACGAATCGCGCTTGATCAGGTCCGAGCCGACGTTCGAGGTCATGATGATGATGGTGTTGCGGAAGTCGACCTTGCGACCCTTGGCATCGGCCAAGCGACCCTCGTCGAAGATCTGCAGGAGGAGGTTGAACACCTCCGGATGTGCCTTCTCGATCTCGTCGAGCACGATGAGACAGTACGGGCGCCTGCGCACGGTGTCCGTCAGTTGGCCACCATCGTCGTAACCGACATAGCCCGGAGGCGCTCCGATCAGCCGGGCGACGGTGTGCTTTTCGCTGAACTCGCTCATGTCGAGCTTAATCATGTTGTCCTGCGACTCGAACATGAACTCGGCGAGCTGACGGGCGAGGTAGGTCTTGCCCACGCCGGTGGGGCCAAGGAAGAGGAACACGCCGATCGGGCGGCGGGGGTCCTTGAGCCCCGCCCGCGCGCGCCGAACCGACTTCGCGATCGACTCGATCGCCTCGTCCTGGCCGATCACCTTCGTGCGCAGGGTGCTTTCCATCTTGAGGAGGCGAGCGCTCTCCTCGCTCGCAATCTGCGCGGCGGGAATACCGGTCCACATCGCCACAACCTCGGCGATGTCTTCGTCGCTCACGAGGGGGGTTGCAACGCCACCCTCGCCTTCCTCCCACTCACCCATCTCGTCGATCTTGATCACGAGCTTCGCCTCGCGGTCCGTCAGCTCAGACGCGTACTCGAGCTGCTGGGCCTCGGTCGCCTGATCGCGCTCGCGGCGCAGACTCTCGAGTCCCTTGAGCGCCTCCTGCGGGGAGGGCGGCGTGGCGGCGCGGCGGATGCGCACGCGGCTCGAGGCCTCGTCGATCAGGTCGATCGCCTTGTCCGGGAGGAAGCGCTCGGTCACGTAGCGGTCCGAGAGCCGCGCTGCCGACACCAGGGCGTCGTCGCTGATCTTGAGGTTGTGGTGCTCCTCGTAGCGGCCGCGGATGCCGCGCAGGATCTCGATCGTCTCCTCCACCGTGGGCTCTTCGACCACGATCGGCTGGAACCGCCGCTCGAGCGCCGCATCGCGCTCGATGTGCTTGCGGTACTCGTCGAGGGTCGTCGCGCCGATGCACTGCAGCTCCCCGCGCGCAAGCGCAGGCTTGAGGATATTGGCCGCATCGACGGCGCCTTCGGCGGCGCCCGCGCCGACGAGCATGTGCAGCTCGTCGATGAAGAGGATGCAGTTGCCCGCGGTCTTGATCTCCTCGATGACCTTCTTGAGGCGCTCTTCGAACTCCCCCCGGTACTTCGTGCCCGCCACCAACGAACCGATATCGAGCGAAAGCAGGCGCTTGTCCTTGAGCGTCTCAGGGACATCGCCGGAGTTGATGCGTTGGGCGAGCAGCTCCGCGATCGCGGTCTTCCCGACCCCCGGCTCGCCGATCAGGACGGGATTGTTCTTGGTACGCCGGGAGAGGATCTGGACCACGCGCTCGAGCTCCGTCGAGCGCCCGATCACCGGGTCGATCTGCCCAGCGCGAGCAGCGGCCGTAAGCTCGGCCCCAAGCTGATCGACGGTGGGCGTGCGGCTGGCCTGGCGGGTGCCACCGGCAGCCGCGGCCTGCGGCGGGGACTGGCTGAGGATGCGCGTTGTCTCGGCGCGCACGCGCTCGAGGTTGACGCCGAGGCTCTCGAGAACGCCGGCGGCAATGCCCTCACCCTCGCGTACGAGGCCGAGGAGGAGATGCTCGGTTCCGATATAGGTGTGGTTGAGGCGTCGCGCCTCGTCCACGGCAAGCTCGATGACCTTCTTCGCGCGAGGAGTAAGACCGATCTCGCCGAGGACCGTGCGGTCGCCGCGGCCGATGATGAACTCGACCGCCGAGCGGACCTTGTTGAGTTCGACGCCGAGATTGGAGAGCACCTTGGCGGCGACGCCGTCGCCCTCACGCACGAGGCCAAGCAGGATGTGCTCGGTCCCGATGTAGTTGTGGTTGAAGCGGTGCGCTTCCTCCTGGGCCAGCGTAAGCACGCGGCGAGCGCGCTCCGTGAACTTGTCAAATCGATCGGCCATGGCCTTCCCCTCAGCTGCTCGCCGGCTACTGCGACTGGGCGCCGCTCTCGCCAGATGCTGTCACCGCCTCCGCTTCGGACGCGTCGGCGTCCGCGCGGCTGTTCTCATCGTCTGTCTCCTCCGCTGTAAGGCTCACTTCGGAGGAGTCCTGAGTTTCCTCCGGGTCGTCACTGCTTTCTGCGCTATCTGTACTAGCGCCGATCGGCTCAGCTTCAGCAGCGAGCGTTTCCGCAACTTTAGCCGCGTCACCGCTCGGCTCGTCGATGGACGCCTCTAGCTCTGCCTCTGCTTCTGCTACCGTCGAGGCCTCGGCAGTGGCCTCGACCTCCTCCTCAGACGGAGCCTCCGCCTCGGGGGAATCGTCCGGCGTCTCGCCGGCTTCTGCGATCGCAACGTCCGCCTCGCCCGCAGACGTCTCAGCCTGGGCTCCTTCATCCTCGGCGAAGGTGGCGCTGCCATCCGCGCTCTCGATGGCTTGCGCGAAAGCATGGGCGAACGCCGAAACCGGTTCGGGATCGCCTGCTACCGCCTGCTCGATCGCTTCTTGAGCGGTGCGCGCCTGCGCTCGTAGCTGAGACTCGTCACGCTCCGGAAGACCGAACTCGGAGCGGACATCGTCTGGCCAGTCGATCACCGACCCGTCCCGGTTGAAGCCAAAGCCCATCGCCTCAGCGTCGTTCCGCGCCTGGCGCAGGCTAAGGCCGAGGCGGTGGCGGTCCTTCTCGATTCGCACCAGCTTGACCGGTACGACATCGCCTTCATTGAGCACCTCCTTCGGGTGCTGAATGCGACGGTTGGTCATCTCAGAGATATGGATGAGACCTTCGATCGGGCCATCGAGGCGCACGAACGAGCCGAAGGGCATCAGCTTCGTCACGCGGCCAATGAGGACCTGGCCGATGACGAAGCGGTCAACGGCGTTGTCCCACTCTTCGGGATGCGCCCGCTTGAGCGAGAGGGAGATCTTGCGGGCCTCGCGATCCACTTTGAGCACGTACGCCTTGACTTCATCACCGACGGTGAAGAGGTCCTTGGCCTTCTTGCCCCGCTCCCACGTGAGCTCCGTGAGGTGGGCGAGCCCGTCGGCGCCGCCAAGGTCGATGAAGACACCGAAGTCCGTGATAGAGGAGACACGGCCGTCTCGGATCTCGCCTTCCTGGAGGTCTTCGATGATCCGTTCTTTCTGTTCGCGTCGCCATTCGGCCATGGCCGCACGCTCGGAAAGAATGGCGCGATTCTTGCGCCGGTTGAGCTCGATGACCTTGAGCCGGATCTCCTTCCCGACCAGCGTCGCGAGGGCGTTGTTCGCGTCTGGATCATCGCGCCGAATGCTGTCCACCTGGGAGAGCGGGATGAACGCGTTCACGCCTTCGACATTGGCAAGGATGCCACCGCGATTGTGGCCCACCACTTCGCCGCTGAAGGTCTCGCCGCTGTCGAGGCGCGCAGCGAGGATATCCCAGCCCTCTTCGCCGCGGGCACGGTCGAGCGAGACGATGCCATGGCCCTCGGCGCTCATCGGCTGCAGGACCATCACGCGGACGGTGTCACCCGTCTTCAGGCGGCTCTGCCCCTCGGCGCCCATCGAGAGCATCTCCGCCTGGGGGATGACGGCCTCGGTCTTCGTGCCAACATCGACGATCACGCCGTCCGGGGAGGCGCCCATGACGACGCCATCGATGATCTCGCCGCGGCGTAGATTGCCCGGCTGCGCGGCCTCGGTTTCGAGGAGCGCGGCCATGTCCATCTCACCCGACGCTTCCTCACCCGAGGGTTCGGGGCCCGAGACGGCGGCCGCCGTCTCGGGCTCGACCGCTGCTTCCACTAGCGTGGGCAGCTCGGGGACGTCCTCTGGCGGGGGAGGCGCGGCCGCAAACGCAGCCTCGGGTGTCGCGGCTTCGACGGTCTCCGGGGCGTCCTCGGACGGGGGTGGCGCAGCCGCAGGCTCTGGTGTGGGTCCGTCAGCCGCTTCCGGGGCGGCCTCAGCCAGGAGGGCCGGGGCCTCAGCTACAGGCTCTGGCGTGGGTACGTCAGCCGCTTCCGGGGCGTCCTCGGACGGGGGTGGCCAAGCCGCAGGCTCTGGTCTGGCTACGTCAGCCGCTTCCGGGGCGGCCTCAGCCGGGAGGGCCGCCGCCTCAGCTACAGGTTCTGGCGCTGCCTCAACCGCCTCCGAGACGGCCTCGGGCTCGGGAGCCGCGGCCTCAGTCAGAGGCTCTGGCGTGGGCACTTCGACCACCTTCGGGGCGGTCTCGCTGGGGGTAGAAGGTGGATCCGCGACGGCGCCGGTCGCAGGGACCGTGGCGTCGCTCTTGCCGGCCTCAGGGGCCGATTCGTCGGTGGACACTGGTGAGCTCCGTCTGACCGCGTTGCCCGTCTGGGTGATGGGAAGGACGGCCGCTGTGCTTATGGATAGGAAGAGTGTAGCAGTGCCCTGATCAAGGTGCGAAGCCATGCGGGCACCGCCGCGCTCCGGTCAGCCCTCCGCTCGCACCGCGTCTTTACGCAGCGATCCCTCGCTCGGCGAGGCCCACCCTGCGACAGCGATAGACAAATCCGGCAGCGCCAGGATCCATCTCAGAGATGGGTGGAGCTGGAGGCATCAGGGTCAAACGCAGATGTGGAAACGAACGAGCGCGGAGTCTTGGCGCCTCTGGCGCCTCGCGCAGCAGTCGAATGAGAAGGAGAATAGCCCGGCGGCGGCCTATTTTCCCACCCAGTTACCCAGGCAGTATCGTCGGCGCTGAGGCGTTTCACTTCCGTGTTCGGGATGGGAACGGGTGGGGCCACCTCGCTCTAGCCACCAGAGGCATCAGTATCCGGTGGGCGCGGGGCCTGTGGCAAGCGCTGGCTACACATCCACCGCGAGCCCCACGAGTGCCCCGATGCCGAACGTCACGCCTGCAGCCACCAGCCCCAAGACGAGCATTCGCGCACCTGAAAAAAGCGCGGAGCGTCCGGTCCAGAGCGTCACCGCCGCGCCGAGGATATAGAGCCCGATCGCGCCAAGCGCGACGCTAAGGCCGATAGCGAGCGCGCCATCGACAAACAGCCAGGGGATGACCGGGAGCACCGCACCAAGAGCGAAGAGGAAGAACGAGGTGAGCGCCGCCACCCAGGGGCTGGCAGCCTCCCCCGGAGCCATCCCCAACTCCTCACGGACGAGTGTGTCGAGCGCCGTCTCGGGGTTCGCCAGCACACGATCGGCCGTGGCGCGAGCGTCCGCCTCCGAAAGGCCCTTCACTTGGTAGATGAGCGCCAGCTCCTCGCGCTCCTCCTCAGGGTTCAGCGCGAGTTCCTCGCGCTCGATTCCAACCTGGCGTTCGAAGGCCTCGCGGCTACTGAGCACGCTCACCCACTCGCCCAGGGCCATGCTGATGGCGCCTGCGAGGAGCCCCGCAATCCCCGCCAGCGCCACGAACTCGCGGCCGGGGTCGGCGCCAGCGACACCCATCACGAGGCTGAGGTTCGAGACGAGCCCGTCGTTCGCACCGAGGACGGCGGCGCGCAGGGCATTCCCCGAAGCAGAACGATGGCGCCCCTCGATCCGGGCGACGTTGACCTCACGGCCAGGCTCGCGCCCCAGCTCTTGAAAGAGCCGCGCATGTGAGCGCTCCGCCCGGGGCAAGCCGTGCTCGACCGCCTCGGGCTGGTTGTCGTACATCGTGACCGCGCCCGCTTCCATCCGCTCCACGATCGGGGTCACGAACTGCGTGCCGAATCGCCGCGCGAGCAACCCGAGGACACGCACGCGGAAGCTAGGCCGAGGATCGGGGACTGCAGCACCGGCTTCGCGCAGCTTCCCCCGCCAAAGCTCGAGGTGGCCGCCCTCGCTTTCGGCGAGACGGCGAAAGACTTCCTTCAGACTCGGATCGTCCTCGGCCTCGGCCAGACGCAGGTACAGCGCCTGGCCGTCGACCTCCTCCTGGAGGTTCGCGCGAAAGCGCTTGATGTCGGCCCGCGTGAACGTCGAGGGCGTCTCGGGCTGTGCCACCCCCCCAGTCTACGAGGGACTTGCGCTCGGGCGAGGAGCGCCCACGGTTCGGGGACGGGGGTCAGGCGACCGCGACCGACTCGATGAGCCGGACGTAGCCGACCGGGATCCCGTGTTCGCGCGCACCCTCGAGCAGGAGCGCTCGGTAGGCAACAGTCGTGGGACCCTCTTCGGCGGGCTCGCAGATGACGTAGGCGAAAGCCTGTAAGACTGCGCCCCTAAGGGTCTCGACCCCCACGACCGAGCGCCGGTACTGCCCGCGGGCCACCCCCTCGTAGCGATCGAGCGCCGCTCCATGCGCCTCGCTCACGAGCCAGAGAACGCCCCAGAGCTCGTCACCAGGGGAGACCACGATGTCGGCGACCCGGCCGCCGCCGCGTTGGCTCCACTTATCGAAGGCCAGGCGATACCCCACGAGGCGCGCCGCACCCAGCGCCGTGGCACCCGGACAGCGCTCCGCCATCTGAGCCGAGGACATATTCGAGCCGTAGGCGAAGTAGAGCAGAGGGGCCATCGCATCAGGTTACAGCCGCGGGAACAGCCGGTGTCCCGCCCTTCGCCAAGAGCGCGGGCAGCCGACTCATCACCTAGGGACCTTCCCTACGGGAAGCGACCCAGGGAGGAGCTCGCTATGGCGCGGGCGACCAACCACTGCGAATCTCCTCCTGTCGCTCGGCGGCGTGGTGTTGGGCTTCGCCGGGCTGGCGATGGTGACCCTGGGCTCCCTCAGCGCGAACGAGACCGGACTGGCGCGGGCGCTCGGCGATTGCACCACCTCGACGGACGCCCTCGACGGCGAGGAAGCTGCGTTCCTCACGCTGATCAACAACTATCGGGCCGCGAACGGGCTCGGACCGCTGACGGTCTCGAACAGCCTCAATCGCGCCGCCGCCTGGATGGTGCACGACCTCGGCACGAATAACTACTTCGCCCACACCGACTCGCTCGGGCGCTCGCCTTCGGAGCGCGCTCAGGACTGCGGGTACCCATCGGGTGCGGGCGAGAACCTCGCCGCCGGCACCGTCTGGGACTCTGCCCAGGAGGCGTTCGACGCCTGGCAGAGTTCGCCCGGCCACAACGCGAACATGTTGGGCCCCTCGTACCTGGTCATTGGGATCGCCCGCGAGCAGGTAAGCGGTTCGGAGTACGGCTGGTACTGGGCCACGAGCTTCGGGAATGTCAACGATAGCGGTGCGCCCCCGCCACCGACGGCCACACCGACGGCGGTGCCATCCACGGCAACGAGCACACCCACCCAACCACCCGCGCCGACCGCCACCGCAACGCCCGCCGACCCACCAGCGCCACCCCCAACTGCGACGCCGCCGCCGCCAACTGCGACCCCAACCACGGTCATCCCGCCTACGGCGACGCCAACGCCAACGCCGACGAGCCCCCCGGCCGCCCCCACGTCGACGCCGACGAACGCCCCGGCGACGCCAACTTCAACGCCAACGAAGCCACCGAGCGACGGCGGTGCCAGCACGATGCTCGACCTCGGCCCGGGCGCCAACCTCACCACCTGGCCTGGGAACGACACCGCACCGGGCGCTGCGCTGAACAACGCGAACGGGCCGATCGTCGCGGTCTATGGCTACGACCCGGTAACGAAGCTCTGGCACCGCTTCGGCCCCAACCTCCCGGGCTACGTCAACGACCTGACGATGCTGCGCCACGGCGACGCTTACTGGTTCATTACCCTGGGGTCGGTAGCGCTCCCGATCACGCAGTAGGGGGCGCCGAAAGAGATCAGGTACCGGAGAGGGTCATCTCCGCGATCCGGACCGTCGGCGCCGCAGTTGCGCCGAACCAGGTGAGATCGCTCCCAACGGCATCAACCTGTGCGAGCATCTCCGCAACGTTGCCCGAGATGTTCGCCTCGGCGACCGGGTAGGCGATCGCGCCGTTCTCGATCCAGAAACCAGCGGCCCCACGGGAGTAGTCGCCCGTGGTGGGATTGAAGCCGAAACCCATGAGCGCCGTGACGAGGAGCCCCTCAGTGGTGCCAGCGACGATCTCCTCCGCCGGGGTGGGGCCCGGCGCCAACACGAGGTTGGCGGCACCGGGCTCGGGCAGCGAGGCGACGCCCCGCTGAGCACTGCCGGTCGTGCGCGCATCCGCCCGGCGGGCGGTGTAGCAGTCGAAGAGGAAGCCTTCGAAGCGCCCCTTCTCGAAGAGCGTGTGGCGAGCCGACGCTACCCCTTCGCCGTCAAAGGGACGGGAGCCCGCGCGGCCGGGCTCCGTCGGATCGTCGACGAGCGTCACGAGCGTTGAGCCGATCTGCTCGCCGACCTTGCCCGCGAGGAAGGTGGCGCCGCGATAGAGGGCGCCACCGGTCGCGCAACGCGCGACATCACCGACGAGCTGCGCAGCCATCATGGGCTCGAAGATGACCGGCACGCGCGTCGTCTCCACCTTTCGCGCGCCCAGCTGGTCGACGGCGCGCTGGGCGGCGATCCGTCCGAGCGTCGCGGGCTCCATGAGCCCCCGCAGACTGCGTTCGGAGCTGAACCAATATGCGTTCCGCTTCTTGCCGTCGGCGTCGTCCGCGAGGACTTCGGTCATGAGGGAGACGGATGTCGCGGGATACCCCGCCGCGAACCCCTGGGAGTTGGCGAGCGCGAGCTCGCCCACGCGCGTGGAGAGGCTCGCCCCTTCGGAGTTCGTGATCCGCGGGTCGAGGGCGAGCGCTGCGGCCTCACAGTCGCGCGCCATCACGATCTTCTCTTCGGTCGAGAGATTGTCGATGCGTTCGTCATACAGCCGGAGCGCCTCCGCGCCCGCGGTCGCGAGCAGCTCTGGCTCGGGCAGGCCCGCGTGTGCGTCCGGAGCGGAGATCCGCGCCAGCTCCACGGTATCGGCGACGAACTGCTCGAATATCTCCGGCGCGAAATCGGAGGTCGAGCAGACCGCCGTACGCCCACCATCGATCACCCGCAGCCCCAGTGAGCTGGAGCCGGCCTCGATCAGTTTCTCGATCTCGCCAAGCCGCACGGAGACCGTCGCCTCCGTGTGGGCGAAGGCAATCGCGTCGCACTGCTCGGCCCCCTGAGCCTGGGCGAGCGCGACCGCGCGAGCGGCGAGCTCGAGCGGCGTCGCGTCAGCCAAGTTGGGTACCGCCCACCGTCATCGCGGAGACGAGGATGGTGGGCAGGCCTACGCCCACCGGCACCGATTGCCCCTCCTTGCCGCAGGTCCAGCGGCCGTCCGAGAGGGCGTAGTCGTTGGCGACCATGCTGACCTTGGAGAGCGCGTCCGGGCCGTTGCCGATGAGGTTCGTCGTGCGCAGTGGAGACGTGACCTTGCCGTTCTCGATGAGGTAGGCCTCCGTCGTGGAGAAGGTGAAGTCGCCATTCGAAATATTGACCTGCCCGCCCGAGAACGCGACGCAGTAGATGCCCCGCTCGACGCTCGCGACGACCTCATCCCGGGTGGAGGGGCCGGGCAGCATCAGCGTATTCGTCATCCGCGGCATGATTGGATGCTTGAACGACTGACGGCGGCCCGAGCCGCTCGGCTCCACGCCGAAGTGGCGCGCGCTGATCTCGTCTTGGAGGTAGCCCCGCAGGACGCCGCCCTCGATCAGGACGTTGCGCCTGGTCGGGTTGCCCTCGTCGTCCACGTTGATCGAGCCCCGCGACTCTTCGATCGTGGCGTCGTCGATCACGGTCACGAGGTCGCTCGCGACCGGTTGCCCGATGCGGTCGCTGTAGTTACTCGTGCCTTTGCGGTTGAAGTCAGCTTCGAGGCCGTGGCCGATGGCTTCGTGCAGAAGGATGCCGCTATCGCCCGCCGCGAGCACGACTGGCACCTCGCCCGCGGGTGCGTCCACGGCATCCTGCAGGAGCACCGCCTGACGCGCGGCATCACGGGCCGTGTCCTCGGGCGTGACCCGCTCGAAGTACTCCAGGCCGAGCCGGCCGCCCCCGCCCGTACGCGCGGTCTGGCGACTTTCGCCCTTCTCTGAGAGCACCATCACGTTCATCCGCATCAGCGGTTGGACATCGCCCACGATCTGGCCGTCGCTCCGCGCCACTAGAACCGTCTTCGTCTCGTCAGCGACGCTGGCGTCGACCCGGGTGATGCTCGGGTCGTAGGCGCGGGCCGCGCGGTCGGCGCGCTCGAGCAGCGCGACCTTGGCTGCGGGCGGCTCGTCGCTCAGCAGCGCCTCCTCGCCGTAGTAGCTCCCTGTCGCGCCCCGGGGTGTCGTGTCGATCGCCGTCGGACGCTCGTCCTCCGTGCCGATGCGGGAGGCCGTCTCGGCCGCTCGCGCCATCGCCTCCGCGTCGAGTGACTCCGTGTACGCGTAGCCGATGCTGTCGCCCCTCACCACGCGGATGCCAACCCCCTGCTCCACGCTGCGGGCGGCGGACTTGATCTGCTGATCCTCGAGCGAGATCGAGCCGTTCGTGCGGTGCTCGAAGAAGAGCTCGGCGAAATCGCCCCCACGGGCCAGAGCAACGGAAAGAAGCGAAGAAACTCTGGCCGGGTCGATCCCGTATCGGTCGGAGAAGAGCTGCTGGGCCTGGAGCGATCGGTCGGGCATGGGGGCATGGTAGCCCAGGCTCCGCGGCCAGCCGAAGCGCTATTGGTGGAAACCACGCTG
This sequence comes from Tepidiformaceae bacterium, assembly GCA_965247935.1. GTDB lineage: Bacteria > Chloroflexota > Dehalococcoidia > Tepidiformales > Tepidiformaceae > CAUYXJ01. The sequence goes on along the minus strand of CBDFIA010000001.1, from coordinate 14,600 downwards.
AGCCATCGGGGCCCGGCTACGGCGCGCTAAGCTCCGGGGCCGATGGACGCGATCGAGACGTTTCTGCAGCCGGGCGTCCGTGCCCTGGCCGAAGATGGGGCGCTCCTCCCAGCCTCCGAGCCCCCCACCGGCGCCGCCGGCGAAGCACTGCTCGTCGTGGATCTCGAGATGAGCGGCGCGAACCCGCGCGAGCACGAGGTCATCGACATCGGGTGCGTGCTCGCGAAGACTGCCGAGGCCTTCCCGGAACGGGGCTCGTGGGGAAGCCGCGTGCGGCCACTCCATATCGGTACTGCCGATCACGCCGCCCTCAAGGTCTCCGGCTATCAGCCGAAGGCCTGGCGCGAGGCGGCCCCGCTCGAGGAAGCGTTTGCGCGGGTCGTGGATCTGGGGCGCGGGGCAACGGTCGCCGGGTGGGGGATCAGCAACGACATGGCGTTCCTCGCCGAAACGGCCCGGCGCGTCGGGATCCCCTGGCCATTCGCCACAGTCGCGATCGATATCCAGCAGATCGCGCGCCGCCTGCTGGGGAAGGGCGACGTCGATCGCTTCAACCTCGGCCACGTCGCGGACCGGCTCGGCATCGGCCGCCTGGGCGAGCACGGCGCGCTCGCGGATGCTTACGCGACCTACGACGTGCTGCTCAAACTGTCAGAACGCGCTGGGCTCGACGGCAGCGACGGTCCTTGACAATCCTTTCCGGGATGCTGACGATCGAGGCCACGTTCTCGGGGCGAGGTGGAAATCCTCACCGGCGGTGAAAGCCCGCGACTCCGCTTCTGGCGGATTGACCCGGTGGAATTCCGGGGCCGACGGTCAAAGTCCGGATGGGAGAGAACGGAACGGCGTTCTTGCGCGACCGCGCGGGAGCGGTCGATCGTCCTTTCCCCTCGCTCCCCCGGCTCGTCTAGGTGTTGCGCGAGGCGGGCTATGTTCACCGGCATCGTCGAAGAGTTGGGCACAGTCCTCGAGAGCGGCTCAGGGCGGCTGCGTATCCGCGCGCCGAAGATCCTGAGCGACGCCGCGACGGGCGATTCGATCGCGATCAACGGCGTCGACCTCACCGTCGCCGAGATCGAAGGCGATACCTTTCTCGCCAACCTCATGCCCGAGACCTACCGCCGTTCCGCGCTCGGCGATCTCCGCCCCGGCGACCTCGCCAACCTCGAACCGAGCGTCCGGCCCGACGACCGCCTGAGCGGGCACCTCGTCCGTGGGGTCACCGAGGGCGTAGGGCAGGTCACGGCCCTCGACCGAGAAGGTGACGCGCTCATTGTGCACATCGCCGCGCCTGCCGAGCTGTTGCGCTACGCGGTGGTGAAAGGCCCCATCTGCATCGATGGGATCAGCCTCACGATCGTGGCCAAAGATCCCGAGAGCTTCGCCGTATCGCTCGTGCAGTACACGCAGGAGCACACGAACCTCGTGAGCCGCGGAGTGGGAGCACGCGTGAATCTCGAAACGGACATCATTGCGCGCTACGTCGAGCAGTTCGTGGACGAGCGCTTCGCCGCTGCGGGGGAGCCGGCGTGACCAGCGATGATCGCCCGCCGCTCATCGGCGTGGAGGAGGCGATCGAGGAATATCGCCAGGGCAAATTCGTGATCATCGCGGACGACGAGAGCCGTGAGAACGAAGGCGACCTCACGATTCCCGCCGAGTGCGTAACGCCGGAGACGATCAACTTCATGGCGCGCTACGCCCGCGGGCTCATCTGCGTCGCCCTCACAGAGGAGCGAGTCGCCGAACTGCAGCTTCCGATGATGGTGGAGGAGAAAACGAACGACTCCCCCTTCGGTACGCCGTTCACCGTATCGGTCGAGGCCCGCACGGGCGTCTCCACCGGGATCAGCGCGGCCGATCGCGCACGCACGGTCAAGGTCCTGCTCGATCCCGACACGCGTGCTGAGGACCTCGTGCGGCCCGGGCACATGTTCCCTCTACGGGCCCGCGAGGGGGGCGTGCTCGTGCGGGCCGGCCAGACGGAGGCGAGCGTCGACCTCTGCCGGCTGGCCGGCATGCAGCCGGCAGCCGTCATCTGCGAGATCATGAAGGGCGACGGCGAGATGGCGCGCATGCCCGAACTGAAGCGCTTCGCGCGCCGCCACGGCCTGAAGATCCTCACGACGAACGAGATCATCAAATACCGTCTCCAGACCGAGCGCCTCGTGAGACGCGTCGCCGAGACGCGGCTGCCCACGCCGTCTGGCGAGATGACGATCGTGGCCTACCAGGCCCGTTACGAAAGCCAAGAAGAGGTCGCTGTCATCAAGGGCGACATCGACCCCGACCACCCCGTTCTCGTACGCGTCCACGATCAGTGCTTCACCGGCGATGTGCTCCACTCCATGCGCTGCGATTGCGGCGAGCAGAAGGACCTCGCCTTGCAGATGATCGGGGAGCAGGGTGGCGTCTTCCTCTACCTCCGCCAGGAGGGGCGGGGCATCGGGCTGCACAACAAGTTGCGCGCCTACAAGCTCCAGGACGACGGCCTCGACACGGTCGACGCGAACCTCGCCTTGGGCTTCCCCGCCGATGGACGCGACTACGGCATCGCCATGCAGATTCTGCTCGACCTCGGGGTCCGCCAGCTACGACTGCTCACGAACAACCCCGACAAGCTCTCGGGGCTCGAGGGGTACGGCCTCGAGATCGTCGAGCGCGTGCCCTTGGAGACGACGCCGAACGAATTCAATATCGACTACCTCAACACGAAGCGCACCCGGATGGGCCACCTGCTCTACGGGCTGGACAGGACAACCACGCCCGCTCCAACGGCCGAGGAGTAGTCGTCGTGCCCGAGCTGGAGGGCAGCGACGACGGTGCGGGCCTGCGCATCTGTGTCGTGGTGGCACGCTGGAACGAGTTCGTCACGAGGAAGCTGCTCGATGGCGCGCGTGCGGGGTTGGGCGAGCGGGGCCTCCCTGCGGAGGATATCACCGTCGCGTGGGTGCCCGGCTCCTTCGAGGTCCCCACGGCGGCACGTTGGGCGGCGGAGTCTGAGCGCTTTGATGCCGTGATCGCGATCGGGGCGGTGATCAAGGGCGAGACGGACCACTACGAGCACGTCGCGGGCCAAGCCGCGAAGGGCATCGCCGAGGCCAGTCAGGCAACTGGGGTGCCCATTATTTTCGCGGTCCTCACCTGCGAGACGGCCGAGCAGGCGCTCGCCCGCGCCGGTGGGGCGCAGGGCAACAAAGGCGAGGAGGCGGCGGCCGTCGCGATCGCGATGGCTCGGCTGCGCGAGCAGATCGCCTAGGGCGTAGCCAGGTAGATCTCGGCCGCCCAGCCGTTCACGTTCGGGGCTTCGACTCGCCACCAACTGATGTCGTCGACATCGACCGGTCCCGCTAAGACGGTGACGCCCGTGCCGTCGGCGATGCAATCGACCACGTCGGCTTCGAGGCTCGCCTCCGCGCGGACGTTCAGGCAGCTGCCCGTGCCCTCGACGACGGCGCCATCGCCCGGAGCGAAACGCGGCGCCGGGGTGGCCGTCGCGGTCACGCCCGGGGTCTCGGGAGGTGGTGAGGTCGGTGCGGACACGAGCGTCGCGCTGGCAGCAGCCGTTGGCGTGGCCGTTTCCAAGGCCACCGCCGGCTCGCCATCATCGCCACTGCGCAACTGGTCAACGCCCCAGACGATGCCGAATGCGATCCCGAGGGCGAGCACTGCCCCGGCCGGCACGAACCAATAGCGGAGCAGACCCTGCCCTCCGTAGGTGCGGGGCAGACGCTGCGTGGGCGCGCCGAGCGTGCCTGGATTGCGCAGACGTCGGGCGGGGGGCGCGGCGCGGGCCCGGTCCGGGTGCGGCCCTTGGCGGCGCCGACCCGGCCGTGCGGACAAGCCGCCAACGGTGGGCGGTTCGTCGAAGTCGGGATCATCATCGCGGTCCTCGGGCGCGGGAATGATCGGTGGCGGCGAATCGGCTTCGCCGTGATCAGCGTGGGGCGCGGGCTGCCGGGAGCGCGAATCGCCGAAAGGAACGGGCAGGGGCTGTCCCTCGTGCTCGCCCACGGTCGCGCAGCCGCCGTGCTCGATCCAGCAGTTAGGGTGGTGGGCGGCGTGGCAGCCGGAGCACTGCAGCACCGCTTCCCCAATCGAGAACGCGATGCCGCAGACCGGGCAGAAGCGCTGCGCTGAATCGCTCAAGCGTCGCCCCTGGGGATCCAGTATCGAATCGCAGGAGGCCAACGGCAAGGCACCTTCGTGGTCCCCGCGAGCGCGGCCGCGTACGCTCGACCGGTGGCAGTCCGCATCCTCGGCGTGAACGGCAGCATCCGCGATGGGAGCAGCGCGGACCGCGCACTGCGCTTCGTGATCGACCTCCTCGCGCAGGATGGCGCCCAATGCGAGGCCTTCGAGATCGGCACGCTGCCGCTCCTCGATGGCCGCCCCGACGGCGACTACCCGGCGATCGCGGCCGCTTGGCGGGCAGCCGCCGAGGCCGCTGAGGGGCTCGTGATGACCGTCCCCACCTATCACGGAGCCGCTCCTGGCGCCCTCAAGAACGCTCTCGATTTCCTGGACGAGCCGCAGGTGGCGGGCAAGCCCTTCGCCCTTATCGGCATTGCCGGCGGCGATGCCGAGCCGGGCGTGACCGATATCGCCCGGGTCTTACGCCACATCGGCGGCATTGCCGCCGTGCCTGATGTCGTCATCTCTCGCTCGGCCGACCACTGGGGACCCGGCGACCAACCTTCGAACAAGAGCGTTGCGATCGCCCTGGCGAAAGTCGCATCGGATCTGATGACGCTCTGCGGTCTTGCCGCGGAAGGCAAGTTGCCGCAGCCGTGACCACGGGCCGGCGGCGACCCAGTGTCGGCGTCGCGATCGTCGTTCGCGACGAAGCGGGACGCGTGCTCTTGGGACGGCGCGCCGTGGGCTGGGGCTCGGGCCAGTGGTGCGTTCCTTGCGGCTCGCTCGAGTGGGGCGAAGAAGTCCGCGATGCGGCATCACGTGAGCTCCTGGAGGAGACCGGCGTGCGCGCGCAGGCGGGCGCAGTCGTCTCCGTGCAGTCGAACTTCCACGACCCAGAGCGACTGACCGTCGGGGTCTGGTTCGCGGCCGTGAACGCAGAGGGCGAGGCGCATCCCGCGGACGGCGAGCTCAGTGAGGTCGGCTACTTCGACCCCGCCGCGCCGCCACCCCTCGCCTTCCCCACGGACGCGGTCGTGCTCGCCCAGCTCGCCGGCGGGGACGGCTAGCGGCAGGCGCCGAAGCGCTCCGGTGGCCAGTACCGCCAGACGACACGGCCCACGAGATCACCCGTTCGCACTGGCCCGAAGGTGCGGCTGTCCGTGCTCGCGGCGGGGTTGTCACCGAGCAGCACAACGCGCTCTCGCCCGGCAACGTCAGCCACGCGTTTCGCGATCACGCGCGAGCGGTCGCGCGGATCGCGCGCGAGCACGACCGCGCCGACGGCGGGCGGGCGCCGCGGGGTACGGGTATCGACGACGACGTAGTCGCCGCCCGCGAGCGCGGGCGCCATGCTCGCGCCTTCGACCATGTAGCGCACGAAACGTCGTCGCACGAGCGCGAAGATCGCCCCAGCAAGTAGGGCGAGGGCGGCGGAGACGACGAAGCCGGCCCGCAAACGGCGGCCGGCTTCGTCCGGGCTGATCGTGATCTCGTGCTTAGCCTGCGGTGTAGAAGGGCACGTCGCTGCGATCTTTCGAGGCCCAGAAGATGTCGTGGATCCCCCTGATCGTGTCGATGAGTGCTTGCGCGGCCCCGACGTTGACCTCGACCTTGTTCTGCGAGCAGAGCTTGGCGGCGTTCCAGAAGGTCGTGTGCAGATCCGGATTCGCCTCCAGATGGGGCGGCTTGAAGTAATCGGTCCAGAGGATCAGCAACTCTTGCTTCGCAAGCTGGGCCTGCTCCTCTTTGATCGCAATGAAGCGGCTTCGCGTGTTCTCCGTGGCGAGGTCGTTGCCCTGGAGGTCGCCGAGCTTCTTCGCCATCGAGAGGACGGCTTCGGCGGCGATGCGAGCGGAAGCGGGGTCGTAAACACCGCAGGGGCCGTCGCAGTGGGCGTAAGCAATGTTCGCTGGACGAAGGATGCGGGCCAACAGGCTCATGGAAGGGCTCCTTAAGTGCTGATTCTCAAAGCAGGGTTCTTCGGCGCCGAAGTATAGCGGGCAGGGCGGGCTGTTGGCGTCCGTGCCAAGGCGCGGACGCCGATCGCCCAACTGCTTAACGGAGCTCCGCGCTCAGGTCCGCGAGGCGAGCAGCTTCGTCGTCGCTGATGGCAAAGTCGATCGCGGCCGCGTTTTCGCGCGCCTGGCGGGCGTGGCGCGCACCGGGAATGGGGAGGACCCGTTCCTGCCGCGCGAGCCAGTTCAACGCGACCTGCCCCGGGGTGCGACCGTGCGTCTGGCCGATCTCGTCGAGCGCTCGCAGCAGCGGCTCTAGCTGTTCGGGCTTGCGCAACCGAGCGCTGAAACGGCGGAGGCCACGCGGCGTCCTCGAGCCTCCCTGGTGCTTCCCGGTGAGTACCCCGCTTGCGAGCGGGAAGTAGGCGATCAGCGTCACATCGAGTTCTCCGCAGGTTTCGAGCACGCCGTTCTCCTCCGGCGCCCGGTGGAGGAGGCTGTAGTTCACCTGATTCGAAACGAGCGGCACTCCTCGCTCGGCGAGGGCGGCGTGCGCAGTTCGCATCTGGGCGGCGCTGTAGTTGCTCACGCCGACGTAGCGCACCTTGCCCGTCGCAACGGCATCCGCGAGCCGGTTCATCAGGCTCCGGATGCCCAGGAGGGTGAAGGGAAAATGGATCTGGTAGAGGTCGACCGTTTCGCGTTGCAGCCGCCGCAGGCTGGCGTCGAGGGCCCCTTCTAGGGAGCTGCTTGTGAGGCGGTAGGGGAGGGGGGCGAACTTGGTAGCCACCAGCGCGGGCTCGTTGCTCCCCGAGAGGATGCGGCCGATGACCCGCTCCGAGCGGCCCCTGTTGTAAACCTCGGCCGTATCGATAAGACGTACGCCATTGCTCATCGCCGCCTCGAACGCCGCTCGCGGGCGGGTGGCGTCCTCGCCCTGGCCACGCCGCGCCCCCCAACTGTTCGTACCGATTCCGAGGGGACGAAGCCTCAGTTCGGTAGGCCCGAAGCGCACGTCCGCAAGCGTCATGGGCTGAGTCTAGAGTTCAAGGTTCAGAGTTCAAAGAGGGAGCACGAACGGGCTGCGCTTGCGGGCGCCTGGGGCCGAACCTAAGATCAAGCCTGGCGCGAGCCACACGTCGATCCCAAGGCTGGCGATGTCCTACAGCATTATCGAAACGTGCATCGGCTGTACCGCCTGCACGAAACGCTGCCCCACGAACGCGATCACGGGCTCGCGCAACGAGCTCCACGTGATCGACCCCACCCTCTGCATCGATTGCGGGGCGTGCGGGGTTGTCTGCCCACCCGAATCCATCCTCGACGAGTTCGGCGAGGTGACGAAGTCGATCAAGAAGAACGAGTGGCCGAAGGCGGTCGTGATCGAAGAGAAGTGCATCGGCTCGGGCTGCGAGCTCTGCATCAACATCTGCCCCTTCGATGCGCTCAGCCTGCAGCATACGGACCGTGTCGACGACTTCTTCGGCGTGAGCGTCGTCGATGAGAAGAAGTGCACCGGCTGTCGCCTCTGTGAGGACGTCTGCGGTTGGGATTCGGTCCACATCTTCCCGCTGAAGGACGAGATCCTGAAGCCGCTCGAAGAGCTGACCGACCAGGAGATCGCGCTGGTGAAGCAGGCGAAGACGGCCCAGGACGCGATCGAGGTTTCCTAAGCTCGGAACGCAACCGCTCTAGGCGTAGTGCTCGATCCGCCCCGCGAGATCGAGATCGAGCTGGGTCACGCCCCCCGCATCGTGCGTGCTCAGGCGAATGGCGACCGTGCTGTAGACGATCGAAAGCTCGGGGTGGTGGCCCATCACCTCGGCGGCCATGGCCACGCAGTTTACGAACCCCATGGCCGCGATATGGTCGTCAAGCTTGAAGGTCTTGCTGATTGCCTGGTCGCCATCGGCGGCCCAGCCAGAGAGGGCGTTGACGGCCTCGGCGACTTGGGTGGCACTCAATCGTTCGGGCATAGCAGCTCTCCTTGGCTTGACCCGGCATTTCCGTTCGTAAGCCGTTGGTCAGCAAGGATAGTACGGGTGACGACGGCAGGGCGGGGGCGGCGAAAGCGGAGCCGGCGCTGGTTCCTCGGCGCCCTCGGCGCCTCTGCGGGAGCGGTTGGCCTCACGGCAATCGGCGGCTGTGGCGACAACGCTAGCGGAGGCCCCCCCGCAGCGCTTTCGAGCCCAACGCCGACCGTCGCGCCCACCCAACCGGGGGAGCCCGAGCCCACCCCTACGCGGCCGCCGCCTTCGGGCCGCCACGGGGGCACTCTGCGCTACACCGCCCTCGTCTCCAGCGACGGGAGGTTCGACCCGCATCTGACAAGATCGACGACGCTGTTGAGTCAGCAGGCGCTGATCTACAGCCGCCTGATTGCCTACGAAAGCCAGGTCGAAGGTCGGCTCGAGCCGGACCTCGCGCTCGGTCTCCCGGAGCAAGCGGACGAGCTCACCTATACCTTCCACTTGAACCCCGAAGCCCGCTGGCACGAGCAGGCGCCGCTCTTCAACCGGGTCGTCACGGCGAACGACGTCGCCCTGAGCATCGAGCGCCAACGGCAGGGCGATACGTCCTTCCCGCGCAAGGCCCGTTGGTCGCAGATTGAGTCCGTGGAGGCGCGCGACGAGCGTACGCTCACGGTGCGAACCGCTGTACCGTTCGCGGGCACGTTGGACCGCTTTGCGTCGCCCGAGGGCTTCGTGGTGCCCCCCGAACTCGAGGGCGGCTTCGGGACCAATCGGCAGATCGGCAGCGGACCGTTCCGCTGGCTCGAGTGGTCCGAGGGAGCCTTCGCCAGCACCGTGCGCAACCCCGCCTGGCACGGGCCGGAGGACGGGCCGTTCCTCGACAGCGTCTCAGCGGTGCAGCCGCGCACGGCCGACGAGGTGGAGGCGGACTTTCGCGCGAAGAAGCTCGACGCCGCAGTGGTCGGGTTTGGGCCGGCCCGGGAGCTGAAGAGCCGCCTCCCAGAGCTCCGCGAGGCGCGCTCGGCGCTCGCCCAGTTCTACGGCATGCGTTTCCTCTCGGCGCTTCCGCCCTACGACGACGAACGCCTGCGGGGCGCGATCACCACCGCGCTCGACCGCCGCGCGATGCTCAACCGCTTTTTCGACGGCGCCGGAACGATCAACCCTTGGGTCAGCGCGGCGGTGACGCGCTGGTCGCTGCCGCAAGCGGAGCTCCAGCAACGACCCGGCTACCGCCCGGGAAGCGGCGGGCGGGAGGCCGATGTTGCGGAGGCACGCCTCGCCTTGGAGAGCTACCTGGAGAGCAAGGAGCTTCCGGACCCGCTCGAGCTCCTCGTGACCGACGACGTTGAGCAGAGCCTGGGCATGGGCCAACTCATCCGCGAGCAGCTGGCCGAGACGCTTGGCCTGGACGTGACGGTGACCTCCGTGCCGGGCGCGACCCTCGGCATCCGGCTCGCGACAGGCGAAGCGCCATGGGCCGTGGGCCTAGACGACGGCTGGATCGAGCTCGACGACTGGCTGTTTCCGTACTTCCACAGCGAGGGAACGACGAACAGCTTTGCCCTGCGCGATGACGACCTCGATGCGCTCATCGCGGACCAGCGTGCGGAGATGTCCCCGGACCGGCGGCAAGCGATCGGCTACGACGTCCAGCGCCGCCTCCTCGACCTCAACGTCGGCGCGAACTTCGTCAGCGAGGACGTGGTCACGCTGTTCTGGCCGTACGTCCAAGCCATTCCTGTGGACGCCGGTGACGCGTACCAGGACCGCTTCGCGCGGACCTGGATCGATCGCGCCCACCCGAGCTACGTCTAGCCCGGCGCTACACGCCCCCGTCGAGGATGTGCCGCGCGATTGCCGCCGAGTCGGGCCGGTAATCGCCACGGGAGATCTGCTCTCGCAGTTCGGCCACGCGGCCATCACGCAGATCCGGTGCTGCGTCCACAACTGCGCGGGCGCGGAGGAAATCCCGCGCCGCGGATGTCACGCTGAGCGAATCGTTGGGGGCGGAAGCAGGCGCTTCTCCCGCGCTCTCGCGCGGATACCCAACGAGCTCGACGCTCCCGAGCGGGGTCTGGCGGCTAACCTTGCGCATCTGAGACATGATCTTCCTCCCTCTCTATGGCTGCTAACTCGCGGCCTCGATGTTGTCGGCCTTGGCGTTGCGGACGGTGGGCCGGTGCCCCTCGTCCCGAATGAGCGAACCAGTGACGATCAGCCGCTGCTCGAGGTCACTCGTGCAGGTGATCAGGGTGACCCGCGACTGGTGATCAGATTCGAGCACCGCCACGAGCGCTGGGTCGACGACCCGAACACTGGTCACCTCGTAACGGTGGCGCGCCTCCCCGGCGAAGACCTCGACGACATCGCCAACCTCGACGTCGCGCAGGCCCGCAAAGACCGCAACGTTCGCCGAGTCGGCAACCGAAACGTGGCCCGTGAGCACAACGTTGCCAGGCTCGCCCGGAAGGGCGGAATCGATGTGGTGGCCGGCCGCCCCCCAGGCGGTCTCCCATTGGGGCCCGCTGTCGGTGGCGAACACGCCAACCTCATCGATGGCCGCGTCGATGCCGGCTGAGCTGACCACGACACGGGTGGGCAAGCCGCCGAGCTCGACCCGCGACGGTGCAGCAGCCGGGGCTGTGTCGATACTCTCTGCAGGGTCGGACGCAGCCGCGAGCGTTTGCGTCTCGTGGTCCGCCGGCTGGCCTGGGGAGGGACTGCCGGCGGTGCTGTACCAGGTGATCCCACCAGCTGCAGCGACGAGCATTCCCGCGACGAGCCAGGTAGCAAGACTGCTCGAGTTTCGTCTCGGCTTCGCCATCGCCTCCCCCTTGGCCTCCCGAGGGGATTCCCCTAAGGAGTGACCTGCCCTAAGTGTCGGCAGGGAGGACCCTGATCTTGAACGGGATTTGGCCCTAAGGGAGCGGAGAGCGCAGACGGTTCGGTGACAGCCCGCCCGCAGGTAACGGCTAGGGGGCAGCGTGCTCATCGGCAAGCGTGACGTGGCCCGAGGGCACGGAGGGCCAGGCCCACGTATAGGGGCCGACCCCTAGGACCTTCCGGGCTAAGGGAAGATCGGCGCCAGACCCGTGCGGCGCGCCGCACAGTCGCTTGCGAAATCGGGGGGCGAGAGCTACGGCCTGGGGCTGGGCCTACATACCCCGCGAGCGAACCGAGGGTGGGGGCGGCAGGGGGCTGTAGGCGGTGGTCGCGAGGCGCGCCTGGCGCAGTTCCGCGAGACGCTCAGAGGCCGCGGCCTGCCAAGCCGCGATCGCGTCGCTGAGGTCGCTACTCACCCGGTGCAGCTGCTCGAAGGTGCGTTGCGCCGCGGCATCGAGGGTGGATGGCTCGAGCGCCGTCGCACGAGCACAGGCTTCGCTGTGGGCCTCAACACCATCGAGGAAGCCGTCGACATCATCGCGGCGGAGCGCGACAAGCTGGCGTACCGAGCACTGGAGCGCGACCGCGAGCAGCTCCGCGGGAGACGGCGACAGTTAGGCCGTACCTGTCGCGCCCGTGCTCGCTTGACGGAGCTGCGCGACGGTCTCATCCCAGGCATCGCGGACGCGACCGATGTGGAGCTCGACCTCTTCGACCTTGGCTAGGTCACCCACACCTGCCTCTACTAGCGCGCGCAGGCAGTAGGCGTAGAGATCGGCCAGGTTCGTCGCGATCTCACCGCCCTGCTCGAAGTCGAGCGATGAGCGCAGCTCACCGATGATGAGGCACGCGCGCTCGAGTTCATCGACGAAGACTTCGCGGTCGCCTTCCTCGAAATTCAGGCGGGCCTTGCGCATCGCACCCAATGCACCGGCGAGAAGCATGCTGGTGATCCGCACGGGCTCGGCCGTGCGAATCTTCGAGCTCTTGTAGGCATCAGTGGCACTCATGGACTCCCCTTAGCGCGCACTCGCACTGAGAGTCGAGCATCCGCCGAGCGCACGGGCTCGTCGATTGGGTGCCTCCCTGAATTCCTAGCTAGCGGCGGCTCTGGGCATTGAGCGAAGCGAGCTGGGCGGCCATCGCGTCGAGCACGCCGAAGGCGATCGAAGCGGCTGCCTGCGCCTGCTCCATCGCGATGAATTTCACGCGGAGACGATCCATCTCCCCATCGATCCGCTCCTGGAGGATGTCGATACGCTCACGAACATCAGTGGCGATGGCGTCATAGGAATCCTGGCGCAGGTCCAGAACATCCCCCGTCCCAGCCTGCGACTCCAGGAAGTCCTGGATCTGGCGCATGGGGCTGATGCTCGTGTTGGACACGACGATCGTGTGCTGGCCCGCCTGGAGCGTCGCCGCGATGTTCAACGTCATCCCCGGCACGAGCGTGGTCTCGGTGCCGCTCGCCACGATCGTGGCGAACGTTGTCGTTTCATCGCCGTGGATATCGCGGAAGACGGACGTGAGGTTCCCCGCGCCGTCATCGATGATCGTGTAGGTCCCAGCGATGTTGCCGGAGTAGGTTCCGGCGATGCTGTCGATCGAGCCCGTGCCCCCGCCCGTGAGCGAGACATCCAGTGTGAACGCCTCAAAGAGGGCCTGGACCGAGACGGGGTCGGCGGCGAGCGCATCCGTAAAAGCGCTCTCGTCGAGCGTGAGCGTATCGGTGCTGCCGAGCTCCGAGCCGAACTCGCCGAACGTGAGGCCGATTTGGGTCATGCTCTGATACGCACCACCGACATTGAGACCCCGGCCCGTGACGAGGCTCCGCATCGTCGACTTGAGCTGCCGGACCGTGGCGTCACCCGTGAGCTCGCCAGAATTGGTGGAATCGTCCAGATCGATGTTCGTCGCATCGTCGATGGTGAGCACGGCGGCGTTGTAGCCGTCCACGAAGTTCCTGATCGCGGTGATGACCGTGGCCGTGTCCTGCGTCACCGTCACCGTCTCGGGGCTACCTACCTCGGTCGTCTCTAGGAGCGTCATCGTCGAGCCGGGCAAGGGCGAAACGGTGTTCGAGGCGGAGTATTGGGTCGCGCCCCCGTTCACTGAGTACTCCGCGTTGTCACCGAGCGTCTGAGTCGCCGCGAGGAGCCCCATCTTCGAGAGAAAGTCCCCACCTGCACCATCGTCGGCGAGGGTGATCTCGAGCGATCCGGTGGCCGTCTGCGCGAACTCGAGGCGGTCGTCGGCAGCGTTGTAGAGCGCGGTCACGCCGGCACTGCTGCCATTGATCCGGCTGATCACGTCGTTGAGCGAGTCCGTCGCGATGTCGTAGTCGATCTGGACCCCGTTGATCGTGAAGTGATGCGAGCCGGAGGCGGGGGCGCCGCCAAAGAACGAGGCATCGATCATGCTTTCAGACGGGTTGAGACGGGCGATGCCGAGCGTGCTCGCTCGCGTAGTGGTCCCCGGGGAGGCGAGCAGATGGGTGGCCGTGAGGAAGTTCGAGGTATCGGTGGCGTTGCCGATCGAAATATCGCTCGCGGCGGTGAGCTGGAGAAGGTTGGGGCGCCCACTGCCGTCGTTCTGAACGGTGGCGGTTATTCCCAGGCCCGCACCGTTGATATCCGTAATCACCTCGTTCAGGGTCATCTGCTTCGTGAACGCGGCCGTGCTCGCGATTGTCGTGGTGCCGATCGCGGCTTCGAGGTTGGTTGCGCTCAGGAAGTTCGAAGTGTCTGCGGCATCGCCGACAGTGATATCGCCCTGCGTCGAGGTGAGCGTGATGATATTGGCACGGCCGTTGGCATCGTTCGTGATGGTCGCGGTGATGCCGATGCTGCTGCCGTTGATGTCCGTGATCACGTCGTCAAGCGAGTCGGTGGCAATGTCAATGGTGAACGCTTGGGAGCCGCCACCCACCGTTGCCAGCGTGAACGTGCCGTCCGTCACGTCGGTGCCGAAGTTCGTGGCGTTGAGCAGCGCGCTATTGGCAACGGCGGCTTCGCCAATCGTGAGGGTGGCCGAGCCACCAGCGGTTGTACCGACGGTGTAGGTGCCGTTCGTCGGAGACGTGCCGAAGTTGCCTTCGCTCAGGGCGGCCGTAGCATCGACCCCGGCGGATATCGCGGAGCCATCGACGGTGGTCGCAGTCGCGAGCTGCGTAACATCGACCGTGTAAGAGCCCAGCGTTGACGTTGGCGTGGCCGCAGCCGAAACGGCCGTACCGGAAACGCTGGCCGTCTTCGCCAGCGTCGAGTTCGGTAGCGTCAGGAGCTTCGCGCGCCCGAGCAGCGAGGCAAGGTCGGCGCTGATATCAGCGATCAGCTGCTGGCGCACCTGCGCGCGCGCTTCGTCCACCTCGAGCCGCGAGATCGCGATCTCGCGGACGGCGCGCAGCTGCGAGAGAACCGCTTCGGTATCGAAGGTCGCAAAGAACCCCGTGATCCGAACCGGCTCGGTCATGCGCTACGCGCTCCGCTCGAGGATGACGCCGGGGCGGTGCGCGCGGCGCTCGAGCTCATCACCAGAGAGCTGCGAGACGATCGTCCCACTCTCGCGTTCGCGCACCGTGATCTGCACGACCTCGTCACCGTCGAGCTCGACATCAACGGTGTAACGCCCTTCCTGGCCATCGGGAACG